>NZ_CP151529.1:502500-3009717 GCF_045586035.1 Sulfitobacter sp. PM12 | reverse complement strand
GCGCCCTGCCGTCCCATTCTTTGATCGCTTCAGCACATACTGAAACGCTATTTTACCCAGTCAAAAGACAACAGACCGTTTACCCGGTCCCACACAGAGAACCGGCCCGCCGTCCTTCGGACATTTTTACATAAGGCATGCCTGACGCGTGCGTTGGCGAAGCAAATCGCCAAACGTCGCTGCCGAACACACCGTTCGTCGTTTTTAAAAAGACAGGGCAAATGTGCTGGCAGCAGCATCTGCAGACGTCAGGTGGCCCCTAGCAAGACCATCCAAATTTCCCCGGCGGCTGTTCGATATTCTAGCAAATATCTCGAACCGTTCGGGCCTGTCCCCCCAAGCGAAGTGAATCGCGTTTGATAGTGTTAGCAATCTCGGTCGGACTGATACAACACATCTTCAAACTTGACTCAGAGATTGGTGCAAAAGAATCTCATTCCCGTGATGCGAGTGCTACAGAAACAAAAAAAGCACCGCCGAAGCGGTGCTTTTAAGTTGTAAAAGATGACGTTAGGTCAACTGGGCTTAGCCCAGTGCTTTGACCCGCGACGCCAGACGCGACATTTTGCGCGACGCTGTGTTCTTGTGGAAAACGCCTTTTGTCACACCGCGCATCAGCTCGGGCTGAGCGGCGCGCAGAGCGGCAGTTGCGGCTTCTTTGTCGCCGGATGCGATGGCTTCTTCGACTTTGCGCAGGAAGGTACGGATGCGCGAACGACGTGCTTTGTTGATTTGGAAACGTGCTTCGTTCTGGCGGGCGCGTTTTTTAGCCTGAGGTGTGTTTGCCATGAGGATCAGCCTTCATCTTGGGTATGTTCAAATTGCAAATACGCGACACAAACCCAGCGACCGGAATCGATATCCGATAAGGTGATTCTAGCCAGAGCGGGCTGCACGCGCATGTATTAGGGCTGCCTATAGTCCAACCCGACACGCAATGCAAACCCGCAAAGCCATTTACTTGTCCCGGAACTGCGCTTCGCGCTTTTCAAGGAAGGCGGACATGCCTTCTTTTTGGTCTTCCGTCGCGAACAGCGAATGGAAAATACGACGCTCAAACAGCAGGCCCTCGCGCAAGGGTACTTCGAACGACCGGTTTACGGCTTCCTTTACCACCATGGTCGAGATCATCGATTTCTCGGCGATCTTGGCGGCGGCGGCCATGGCTTCTTCCATCAGTTTCTTGACGGGGACGACGCGCGATACAAGGCCCGCACGCTCTGCCTCGGCGGCATCCATGAAGCGGCCGGTCAGGTTCATGTCCATCGCTTTGGATTTGCCGATGGCGCGGGTCAGGCGCTGCGTGCCGCCAATACCTGCAACAACGCCAAGGTTGATTTCAGGCTGCCCGAATTTGGCGCTTTCGGAGCAGATGATAAAGTCACACATCATCGCCAGTTCGCAGCCGCCGCCAAGGGCATAGCCCGACACAGCAGCAATGATGGGTTTGCGCACGCGCATGATCTGGTCGGTCTCGGGGGTGAAGAGGTCACCGGCAAAGACATCGACGAAGCTTTTGTCGCGCATCATGGCGATATCGGCACCGGCGGCAAAAGCCTTTTCCGAACCGGTGATCACGATGCAGCGGACTTTTTCGTTTTCCTGAGCCGATTTCAACGCATCGGCCAGCTCGGTCATCAGCTGGTCATTCAGTGCGTTCATTGCATCGGGACGGTTCAGCGTGACAAGCGCGATGTGGTTGTCGACGTCGACCGTGATCGTTTCATAAGCCATCAAGAATGCTCTCGTTTGTTACGCTTTGAAAGATGTGCATACCACGGGGGCGGGGTGTTTCAAGTTATCTTTGGCATTGCGGGCAGTAGAAGGAAGACCGCCCCGACTGGACGATTCGTGCAATCTGATGGGTGCAGCCTTCACTGCGGCAGGGTTCTGCCTCGCGGCCGTACACGTCAAAGCTGTGCTGGAAATAGCCCAATTCACCGTCCGCGCGTTTGAAATCGCGTAAAGTAGACCCGCCTGCGGTGATCGCCTCGTTCAGCACATCGCGGATGATCGGGACCAGGCCGCCCACCCGTTTCGCCGCGATCCGCCCCGCCTTGCGCGCGGGGTGGATGCCCGCACGGTAAAGGGTTTCGCAGACATAGATATTTCCCAACCCCGCCACGATCCGCTGGTCCAGCAGCGCGGTCTTGATCGGGGTATTCTTTCCCCTGAGCGCGGTAATCAGATGGTCCTCGTGGAAGTCATTGCCCAAAGGCTCTGGCCCGATCGACGACAGCAACTTGTGGCTGTCAGCGCTGGCAGTGTCCAACAAGTCCATCGCGCCAAAGCGGCGCGGGTCGTTAAAGGTCACCCGCGCACCGTTGCCCATATGAAACACCACATGGTCGTGTTTTTCAGGGGCGGGGTGGTTATGCACGAACTGCCCCAATGGATCGCCCGAGATCAGCATCCGCCCCGACATCCCCAGATGCACCAGCAGCGATTCCCCCGACGACAGATCGGCGAGGATATATTTTGACCGCCGCCGCAGCTGGGTCACCCGTTGCCCTGTCAGCCGTGCCGCCATATCTGGGGGGAAAGGCCAGCGCAGATCGGGGCGATTCACCTCGGCGCGGGCGATCACCTCACCCTCCATCACGGGGGATAGACCGCGACGCACTGTTTCGACCTCTGGCAACTCAGGCATGGTTGTTTCCCCTGTGACAAAAGGGGCGCATTGTACCTGCCCCCTCGCGCCCTATAACAAAGGTGCAGATCAAAGGACTACAAGACCCCATGACAAACGACAGCGACAAAACCACTCATTTCGGATTTGAAACCGTAGCCGAAAGCGACAAGGCCGGGCGCGTGCAGGGTGTCTTTAACTCTGTGGCCAGCAAATACGACATCATGAACGATGTGATGAGCGTCGGCATCCACCGCGTCTGGAAAGAGGCGATGATGGATTGGCTGGCACCGCGCGCAGGTCAAAAGCTGCTGGATGTCGCCGGGGGGACCGGCGATGTGTCGTTCAAGTTTCTGGGCCGTGCCGGATCGGGCCACGCCACCGTGCTGGATCTGACCGAACCGATGCTGGTCGAAGGGCGCAAACGGGCAGAGGCCGCAGCGATGGCCGATAGCCTTGATTGGGTCGTCGGCGACGCCATGGCGCTGCCGTTCGAAGATAATACCTTTGACGTCTATACAATCAGCTTTGGCATCCGGAACGTCACCCGCCCCCAAGAAGCGCTGAACGAAGCCTACCGCGTGCTGCGTCCCGGCGGGCGTCTCATGGTGCTTGAATTCAGCCAGCTGCCCAATCCGATGATGCAGAAAGCCTATGATCTTTATAGCTTTAACGTCATCCCCCGCATGGGGCAGATGATCGCGAACGACCGCGATAGCTATCAGTACCTCGTGGAATCGATCCGCAACTTCCCTGATCAGGAAACCTTCCTCGGCATGCTGCGCACCGCGGGCTTTGGGCAGGCGAAGTACCGGAACCTGTCGCTGGGGATCGCGGCGCTTCATTCTGGTTGGAAGATTTAACCCATGCGCGGACCTCATAATATCTGGCGGTTGATCCGCACCGGTGCAACTTTGGAGCGGACCGGCGCGATGAATGTCGTGCTGGACGCCTTTGATGCAACGCCCGCGTTGCGCTTTGTCGCCAAGGCGCTTGGCAAACCGTTCAAGTTTCTGGGCTATGCCGGTGATCCGTCCATGCCGCCCGCGACCCGTGCACTCACCGCGCTTGGCCCTGCCTATATCAAGTTCGGTCAGGTGCTCTCTACCCGCCCCGATGTTGTAGGCGACGAGCTGGCCGTGCAACTGCGCGTGCTGCAAGACAAGCTGCCGCCGTTTTCCATCGAACAGGCCAAGGCAGAAGTCGAAAAAGAGCTCGGCCTGCCGGTCGATGCGATATTCTCTGATTTTAGCGAACCCGTCGCCGCTGCCTCTATCGCGCAGGTGCACCGCGCCACCATCGCCGAAACGCAGGAAGACGTCGCTGTCAAAGTGCTGCGTCCGGGGATCGAGAAAGCCTTTCGCAAGGATGTCGATGCCTTCTATCTTGCCGCGCGAATGGTCGAACTTTTCTCGCCCGGATCGCGCCGCCTGCGCCCGATGGAGGTGATCGAACATTTCGATGGTGTGGTGCGGGGCGAGCTGGATCTGCGGCTCGAATCCTCCGCCGCGTCGGAATTTGCGGCGAACACCAAGGGCGATGCCGGCTTCCAACTGCCTGCGATCAAATGGGAATATTCTGCCCGCCGCGTCATGACCCTGGGCTGGGCAGATGGCGTCCCGATGGGTGACAACGCCGCGATTGATGCCGCGGGCCATGACCGTGTGGCGCTTGGCGACCGCGTGTTGCAGCTGTTCCTGAATCACGCGCTGCGCGACGGGTATTTCCACGCGGATATGCATCAGGGCAATCTCAAGGTCGCGCCGAACGGTGATATCATCGCCTATGATTTCGGCATTATGGGCCACATCGATGAATACACCCGCCGCGTATATGCCGAGATCCTGTTCGGCTTTATTCGCAAGGATTACAAACGGGTGGCAGAGGTGCATTTCGAGGCGGGCTACGTGCCTGCCGACAAGGATGTCGACGAATTCGCCCGCGCCCTGCGCGCCGTGGGGGAGCCTATCTTTGGCATGGACGCGACCCGCATTTCGATGGCGCGGCTGCTGACCTACCTGTTCGAGGTCACGGAACGCTTCGGCATGGAAACACGGACAGAGCTGATCTTGCTACAGCGCACCATGGTCGTCGTCGAGGGCGTCGCCCGTTCGCTCAACCCACATATCAACATCTGGGAAGTGTCGAACCCGATCGTGACGGATTATATCTCTAAGTCCATCGGCCCCCGTGCCGTGATCAAGGATCTGAGCAAGACCGCTATGGTCCTCGCCCGTTTTGGCCCGCGTTTGCCTGCGCTTGTCGAAAACGCGTTGATCCGGCAGCAAGACGAAACACCGCCACAACGTCCGGCATTCCGACGGTGGATCATCCTTTCCGCGATTGTCGGGGCAGGGACGGCGACGGGGATTATCGCGATTTTACAGGCGCTCAGCTAGCGCCTGCCATTGACAGAGGGGCACGCTGCGGCCCATCTATCCGGCATGACGGATAATCCAGACGCTATACTGACGCAACTTCCCGCCCGCCTGAAGGCCGCGCGCACCGCTCAGGGCCTGAGCCTTGATGCGGTGGCCAAGCTTTCGGGCGTGTCGCGCTCCATGGTCAGCCAGATCGAACGCGGTGAAAGCAGCCCCACCATCGCCACCCTGTGGAACCTGACCCGTGCGCTACAGGTAGATTTCGCGGGCCTTCTGGACAGCGCGCCAACGCCCGCGCAGATCGAGGTTTTGCGCGCGGCCGAGGTGCCGACGATCAACAATCTCGGCTCCGGCTGCCGCATCCGCATCCTGTCGCCCCCCGAAGAGGCTGGCAAACACGAGGTTTACGAACTGTTGATCGACGCAGGCGGCATGCTGGACAGCCAGCCCCATACCCGCGGCGCGCGCGAGCATCTGACCGTGTCGCAAGGCACGGTAGAACTGCGGAGCGGCGATGCCGTTGGCACTGTCCACGCTGGCGACACCGCACGTTATCCCGCAGATGTCCCGCACCGGATCGCTGCGACAGATGGCCCTGTGCGGGCTTTTCTGGTCGTGCAGGACGCCTGACCGTTTGGGCTATGGTGGGAGAATCCACGATATAGGAAAAAATCCGCTATAAGGGATTTCCTCTATTTCGGAACCGTGTCCGATATGATAGAACCTGCCTGAGAAAAGGAGTTCTATCATGACCCAAGCCTACCTAGATCACGTCAACGCCACCCTGTCCGGCATCGCCGCGGACGGTATGATGAAGCAAGAGCGCATGATCACCTCGCCCCAATCCGGTGAGATCACGGTGGGCGGGCGTCAGGTGATTAATCTTTGCGCAAACAACTACCTGGGGCTGGCAGATCACCCCGATCTCATCGCCGCGGCCCGTGATGCGATGGACCCCAAGGGGTTCGGCATGGCCTCTGTCCGTTTTATCTGTGGCACACAGGACATACACCGCGAGCTAGAACAAAAGCTGGCGGCCTTCCTCGGGAAAGATGATTCCATCCTGTTTGCAGCTTGCTTTGACGCCAACGGCGGGCTGTTCGAGCCCCTGTTCGGGCCAGAGGACGCCATTGTCTCGGACAGTCTGAACCACGCCTCGATCATCGACGGCATCCGCCTGTGCAAAGCCAAACGCTACCGCTATGCCAACTCGGACATGGACGACCTTGAAGGTCAGCTCAAGCTCGCCCGCGAGGAAGGCGCGCGGTTTATCATGATCGCGACCGACGGTGTGTTCAGCATGGACGGCTATCTGGCGAAACTGCCCGAAATCACCAAACTGGCCGAGAAATACGAAGCGCTGGTGATGGTCGACGACTGCCACGCGACAGGCTTTATGGGCCCGAAGGGGGAGGGCACGCCAGCGCATTTCGGGGTCGATGTGGATATCCTGACAGGCACCTTGGGCAAGGCGCTTGGCGGGGCCATCGGCGGCTATATCGCAGGGCCGCAGCCGGTGATCGACCTGCTGCGCCAACGCGCGCGGCCCTATCTCTTCTCGAATTCACTGCCCCCGTCGATTGTCATGGCCGGGATCAAGGCGCTTGAACTGGTCGAACAAGGGGATGATCGTCGCAAGCAACTGTTCGAGAACGCGAAATACTGGCGCGAGGGGCTGACCAACCTCGGCTTTGACCTTCTGCCCGGTGAACATCCGATCATCCCCGTAATGCTGGGCGAGGCGCAGTTGGCGCAGGATATGGCAGCGCGCCTGTTCGAGGAAGGCGTCTATGTCAGCGGCTTTTTCTTTCCCGTTGTGCCTCGCGGTCAGGCCCGCATCCGCACCCAGATGAATGCCGCGCTGACCCGCGATGAGCTCGACCGCGCGCTCGAAGCCTTCAAGGTGGCGGGCAAAGCCTGTGGGGTTCTGTCATGAGCAACGAAATGAAGGCGCTGTGTAAGTCCGAACCCCGCGAGGGGCTGTGGATGACCCGCGCGCCGGTGCCGGAAATCGGGCCGGGTGACGTGCTGATCAAGATCAACAAAACCGGCATTTGTGGCACGGATATCCACATCTGGAACTGGGATGAATGGGCGCAGAACACCGTGCCTGTCCCGCTGATCACCGGCCATGAATTTGCCGGAGAGATTGTGGAACTGGGCCGGAATGTCACGGATCTGACCATCGGGCAGCGCTGCTCGGGCGAGGGGCATCTGATCGGAAAAACCTCGCGCCAGTCGCGGTCCGGCAAGTTCCACCTTGATCCCGCCACGCGTGGTATCGGCGTGAATGAACAAGGTGCCTTCGCGCAATATCTGCGGCTGCCCGCGTTCAATGTCGTCCCGCTGCCCGACACGATCTCGGACGATATCGGAGCGATCCTCGACCCGCTTGGTAATGCGGTACACACCGCGCTGAGCTTTGATCTGGTGGGGGAAGATGTGCTGATCACCGGTGCAGGCCCCATCGGTATCATGGCCGCAGCGGTCGCCCGTCACGTCGGCGCGCGTCATGTGGTGATCACGGATGTGAACCCCGCCCGGCTAGAGCTCGCCGCCAAGGTCGCCGATGTCGTCCCCGTCGACGTGCGTCACGAAGACCTTGCCGATGTCATCGCGCGGTTGAAGATGAAACAGGGCTTCGACGTCGGGATGGAGATGTCGGGCAATCAGGTCGCGCTGGATCAGATGGTAGAGGCGATGACCATGGGCGGGCGGATCGCGATGCTGGGCATCCCGCCGGGCAAATCGCCCGTCGATTGGTCGCGCATCGTGTTCAAGGCGATCACCGTCAAGGGGGTCTATGGCCGCGAGATTTTCGAGACGTGGTACAAGATGATCGCCATGCTGGAAAACGGCTTGGACGTAAGTGAGATCATCACCCATCGTTTTGACGTCGACGATTTCCAGACGGGATTTGCGACGATGAAATCGGGGGCCTCTGGCAAAGTGGTGCTGGACTGGACCGGCGCGTGATGCGTCGGGGGCAGCGGTAGGGGTGAGCCTGTAGGGGCGCTGCCCCCGCAGCCTTTGGCTGCTCCCCCGGGATTTAGGCCAATTGGAAGCAGGCAAAACAAAAGCGCCCCCGGTGATGGGGGCGCTTTGCGTTTTTTTGATGCGCTGTGGGTCTTAGGCGACTTCGAATTCGAGCTCTTTGACCTGCTTGAACAGACCTGTATCACGCAGGTCTTTCAGCGCTTTCTCGGGCAGTGGGCCGTCAATATAGAGCAAGGCAATCGCCTCCCCTTTGGCGGTGGACCGGCCGAGGGTGAAGTTCGCGATGTTCACGTCGTTTGCACCCAGGGTCTGACCCAGCGTCCCGATGATGCCGGGCACGTCGTTGTTGGTGGTGTAAAGCATATGCGCACCAACTTCGGCTTCGATATTGATGCCTTTGATCTGGATGAAGCGTGGTTTGCCATCCGAGAACACGGTGCCCGCGATCGACCGTTCCCGTTTCTCGGTGACAACGGTCACTTTCACATAGCCGTCGAAGACACCGGATTTGTCCTGATTGGTGGTGCTGATCTGGATGCCTTTTTCGCGCGCAACAACGGGGGCGCTGACCATGTTCACGTCGGGGTTGGCACGTTTCATGATGCCCGCCACGACCGCGCAGTTCAGCGCGTTCAGGTTCATCTCGGAGACCTGACCGTCGTAAAGGATGTTGATCGCCTTCACGGCTTCATCCGTCATCTGGCCAATGAAGGCCCCAAGGTGACCCGCCAAAGTGATCCACGGGCCCATGACCTTTGCCTCTTCGGCGGTGACGGACGGCATGTTCAGGGCGTTTGTGACGGCACCGGTCAGCAGGTAGTCGGACATCTGTTCAGCGACCTGAAGTGCCACGTTTTCCTGCGCTTCAGTCGTGGCGGCCCCAAGGTGGGGGGTGCAGACGACGTTGGGGAGGCCGAACAGCGGGTTTTCGGTCGCGGGCTCTTCCTTGAACACGTCGAAGGCTGCGCCAGCGACATGGCCGGATTTCAGCGCTTCGGCCAATGCTTCTTCGTCGACCAGACCGCCGCGGGCACAGTTGATGATCCGCACACCTTTTTTGGTTTTCGCCAAGGCTTCCTTGGACAGGATATTTGCGGTTTGATCCGTGTAAGGCACGTGCAACGTGATGAAATCCGCGCGCGCCAGCAGATCGTCCAGCTCGACTTTCTCGACACCCATCTTCTTGGCTTTTTCCTCGCTCAGGAAGGGGTCATAGGCCGCGACTTTCATCTTCAGGCCGCGGGCGCGATCGCAGACGATGCCGCCGATGTTGCCGGCACCGATGACGCCAAGGGTTTTACCCGTAAGCTCGACCCCCATGAATTTGGACTTTTCCCATTTGCCGGCATGGGTGGAGGCCGATGCCTCGGGGATTTGACGGGCAACGGCGAACATCATCGCAATCGCGTGTTCTGCCGTGGTGATCATGTTGCCGAAGGGGGTGTTCATGACGATGACACCCTTTTTCGAGGCCGCATCCTTGTCGATGTTATCGGTGCCGATACCGGCGCGGGCGATCACCTTGAGGTTGGTCGCATTGGCGAGGATCTTTTCGGTCACTTTCGTCGCGGACCGGATGGCGAGCCCGTCGTAATCGCCGATCACAGCGGCAAGCTTGTCCTTGTCTTTGCCAAGATCGGGTTGGAAGTCGACGTCAATGCCGCGGTCTTTGAAGATTTGAACGGCGGCGTCCGAGAGTTTGTCGGAAATAAGCACTTTGGGGGCCATGATTGGCGCTCCTTTTTTGAATAGAAGGGGGGCGTGGGTTAGCCACCCGCCTGACGTGATCGCCAAGCGGGGAACCCGAAATTAAGCGTTGATCTCGGCTTCGAAAGCCCATTCCAACCAAGGCAACATGGCCTGGATGTCAGAGGTTTCGACGGTGCCGCCGCACCAGATCCGCAGACCGGCAGGGGCATCGCGGTAGGCGCCGATGTCCAATGCGACATCCTCGTCCGCGAGACGTTTCGCGACAGCTTTTGCGAAGGCTGCGCCGTCTGCGATCCGGTCGTCATTGAATTTCAGGCAGACCGATGTGTTCGACCGTGTCGCCGGATCAACCGCAAGGAATTCGATCCAGTCATGCGTGTCCACAAAATCCGTGATCGCTGCCGTATTCGCATCGGCGCGCGCGATCAGACCTTGCAGGCCGCCGACGGATTTCGCCCAATCAAGCGCCAGCAGGTAATCTTCAACGCAAAGCATCGAAGGCGTGTTGATCGTCTCGCCCTTGAAAATCCCGTCGATCAGCTTGCCACCTTTGGTCAGGCGGAAGATCTTGGGCAGGGGCCAAGCAGGCGTATAGTTTTCAAGCCGCTCGACGGCACGAGGGCTGAGGATCAGCATGCCGTGTGCTGCTTCGCCGCCCAAAACTTTCTGCCAGCTGAACGTCGTCACATCCAGTTTGTCCCACGGCAGATCCATCGCGAAGGCAGCCGATGTCGCATCGCATAGTGTCAGCCCCTTGCGGTCGGCAGGGATAACATCGCCCGTTGGGACGCGCACGCCAGAGGTTGTCCCGTTCCAAGTGAAGCACACGTCGTTGTCGTAGTTCAACGCCGACATGTCGACAATTTGACCATAATCCGCGGTATGTACCGTATGCTCGATCTTGAGCTGTTTCACGGCGTCGGTCACCCAGCCTGCGCCGAAGGATTCCCATGCGACCATTTCCGCAGGGCGTTCGCCCAGCAACGACCACATCGCCATTTCATAAGCGCCAGTGTCAGACGCCGGAACGATGCCGATCTTATAGTCGGCAGGCACGCCCAGAATTTCGCGGGTGGTTTCAATTGCTTCAAGCAATTTCGCTTTGCCCGGTGCCGCGCGGTGGCTACGCCCCAAAGGCGCGCTCGCAAGCTTGGTCAGGTCATAAACGGGGGGTTTGGCGCACGGGCCAGAGGAAAAACGCGGATTCGTGGGCCGCGAGGTCGGTGTCGTAATAGCCATGTAGCTACCCTTTCAGATAAGCGCCCTTCGTTGGGGAAGGGTGTCCCACGTGCTGGAATACGCGGGGCGAAAGGGCGCGGCAAGCCCCCAAATCAAGCAAGATTGATGCAAATACCGGGTAATTGGCTGAACCAACCGGTGATGTTTCCTATTGGAGACAACTTAAGGCGACGGCGCTTCGGAATTAACTTCATGTTCACCCGTGGCTGCCAAAACGGAGGCCAATCTGATTCTGATGTTGAAGGACCTATGCCTGAACCGCCCGTGCGTCATATCTTGATCGTGGTTGAAAACCTACCAGTGCCGCTCGATCGCCGGGTCTGGCTGGAAGCGACGACGTTGGTACGCGCGGGCTACCAAGTCTCTATCATTTCGCCCACGGGTCAGGGATGGGTTGCGCCATTTGAACGGCGCGAAGGCGTGGATATCTACCGGTACCCCGCTGCTCCTGAAACGGGGGGCGGCGCGGTTTCATATGCAAGGGAATATGCTAGCGCAATCTGGCATTGGTTTCGGCTTGCGCGGCGTATTTGGCGGCAAAATCCTTTTCAGGCGATCCACGGGTGCAACCCACCTGATCTGATCTGCCTTCTTGCCATGTGGTACCGACGCAAGGGCGTTTCTTATGTGTTTGACCAGCACGATGTCTGCCCAGAACTTTTTGTCGCCAAGTTCGACAAACAAGGCGTAGGTTACCACGTCATGCGAAAGTGTGAATTGCTCAGCTACCGTGCTGCATCGGTGGTGATATCCCCGAATGAAAGCTTTCGCGAAATCGCGATGACACGGGGCGGCAAATGCCACGACGACATATGCGTTGTGCGCTCCGCTCCGAACCTGACAGATTTTACGCCCGGACCAGGGTCGCAGAGATACCGGCGCGAGGGAGAGACGCTGCTTGGGTATGTCGGCGTGATCGGACAGCAGGAGGGAATGGATCTGTTGCTTTCCGCGGCGCATCACCTTGTGGCCTCGGGCACGCGCGATATCCACTTTTTGGTTATCGGCTTTGGTCCCTCATTGCCTGACATGAAACGTCAGGTCGATGACCTTGGGCTGACGGGTTACTTTACGTTCACCGGCGCACTTTATGGCCGCGCTTTGGTGGACGCTTTGAACACGATAGATATGGGGCTTGCCCCAGATCCCTGCAATGCGATGAACGACATATCATCAATGAACAAGGTGGTTGAATACATGGCGCTGGGCAAACCGGTCGTTCAGTTCGACCTGACCGAAGGTCGGCGCACCGCCGAAACGGCCTCCCTCTACGCGGCTTCAAATGATCCGATTCGATTTGCCGATTGCATTAAACAGCTCATCGACGACCCGTCATTAAGAGCGGCGATGGGGAAGACCGGGCGCGAGAGGGTCGTGAATGCGCTGGCATGGTCTTCGTCCGAACCGCATCTCTTGGCGGCATATACGCGGCTTTGTGACAAGCGCCTGCGCTGAGTGGCCGGCGCAAACCATAGTTTACCGTAAATTACATCATGCAGTGGAACGGGTTTATCGCCGTCTTCGCGTTTGGAACACGTCATGATGAACGGCTTTTCTACACAGTCATTCAAATTGGATGTTTTTCCTTAACCCCGTAGTAAGCCTGTCCCCATAACCATTGATGCATCGACCTTTCCCCTGGCCTGAGCCGCAGAAGGAATTTCCGGTGCATCATACGAATGTCTTTAAACGCCAAGCCTATCCACGCGTGGACACCCTGCAGCGAAGCGATCTGCATCGGGAGTTTTATCGTCTATATGGCAAGCGCTGCTTTGACATCGTCTTTTGCATTTTATCTGCACCGATCGTGGTTATCATGATCAGCCTTCTTGCCTGTCTTGTGGCAGCAACTGGGCAGTCTCCGTTCTTCACCCAGGAACGCGTCGGTAAAGATGGGCGGGTCTTCAAGATGTGGAAGCTGCGAACAATGCACCCCCACGATCCACACTCGTTAAGAGACTATTTAGCACAAAATCCAAAGGCCAGGGATGAATGGCGACAAAACCAGAAGCTGCGTCACGATCCCCGTGTCACAACGGTGGGCCGGTTCTTGCGCTGCACGTCACTGGATGAACTACCCCAGTTCGTTAACGTGCTGAGAGGAGAGATGAGCCTCGTCGGGCCCCGACCCATGTTGGTGTCTCAAAGGGGGCTTTATCAGGGTGACCACTACGAAAGCCTGCGGCCCGGGATCAGTGGGAACTGGCAGGTCTCATCCCGGAACAGAGCAAGGTTTTCAGAGCGCGCAGTTTTCGACACGCAATACTTCAGCACCCTGTCACTGTCCGAGGATCTGCGAATACTAAAGGCAACCGTGGGTGTCGTATTGCGGGCGACGGGGTGCTGAAGCTGGCGACGATTGATCGCGGGCCTGCCCTTAGTGTCGTGATCGTCAGCTACAACACGCGGGAATTGACGCTTCGGGCGATAGAAACGCTGTATGAACATACGCAGTTGACTCAATTTGAGTGTATTGTTTGGGATAACGCCTCCTCTGACGGTTCGGCAGACGCGATAGCTGCGGCGTTTCCGCAGGTCCGGCTGGTCCGCTCGGCGCAGAATCTGGGCTTCGCGCGCGCGAATAACCTTGCCGCGCAGCAGTGTTGTTCCGATTATTTACTGTTGCTGAACCCTGATACCGAGCTTCATACCGATGCGGTCGATCAACTCGTCGCCTTTGCGCTCGAAAATCCGCAGGCGGGGATATGGGGTGGGCGCACCATTTTTGCTGACGGGTCGCATAATATCGCGTCTTGTTGGGCGCGGCCCACCGTGGCCAGCCTGTTGTTCAAAGCGATCGGGCTCAGCACTGCTTTTCCGCGCAGCGCGGTGTTTAACCCCGAAGCCTACGGGCGCTGGCCGCGGGATTCTGTGCGCCCTGTCGATATCGTCGTGGGGTGTTTTCTGTTGATCGACCGTTCCTTGTGGCATCAACTGGGCGGCTTTTCGGAGAAATATTTTATGTATGGCGAGGATGCCGATCTTTGCCTGCGCGCGATTCACTTAGGGTATCAGCCGCTGATCACGCCGAAGGCGCAGATCGTGCATCATGTCGGGGCCTCTACCACGGTGACAGAGGCAAAGGCGATCGCGGTGATGACATCGCGTGCGTCATTGGTCCGCGATCACTGGCCTGCGTGGCAACAGGGGGCGGGGGTCTTTCTGATGTGGCTTTGGTCGGCGCTTCGGTATTTGGCCACGCGGCCGTTCGTGGCTTCGCGCAATGCGCAAAGACGGGCGCGGGCGGCGCATTGGGAGGCGGTCTGGGCCGCCCGCAAGACATGGTTGCGGGGGTATGATCAAGCATAGCGTTGCAACAGTTCCTTCGCCCAAAGCGTCGGAGAATACCGTTCGACATCGTGGATACGCGCAGGGGCAAAACGCCCCAGGTAGCCGGAGGTGACAGAGAAGGTCGAGCGGCGGGAATAGATCAGGTGATCACAACGCGACAATTGCCACATGTCGATCAGGGCATTTTCCGCCTCTTGCAGCGGGTTGCATGTTGTATCCGGCCCATGCAAACGCGCGCCGGCGAGGCCTAGCCGTTTGGGATGGGTTATGACCTTGTCGAACGCACGCTTCAAACGATCCTCGATCTCGGCATTGTCCGTCGCAAGAAAGATGGTCGCGGTCGGATGGCGGGCCTTTAGCTGTTCCAGGGTCTTCAACACCGGGCCAAGCGGGATTTTTCGATCGGTGAACCTGATATGAACCCCGATGCTGGGCAGTTTTGCCGTGGGGCGCATTTGCGATAGCGCATGGCGGACCCGTGCGTTGGGGGTAAAATAGCGGCCGAGATAATCGGCGAAAACCTCGCGCTCCCCCCGTTTGGCAAAGCGTGCATCCCGGCGCAGGTGTTGTCGCATGCGGCCCAGCTTTGGCAGGTAAGACCAATAGACCGCCACCGCCTGAGACTGGTCCAACCGCTTGAGGTCCACGCAAAGCCGCCGATAGCCCCAGGGGTTTGAATGTGACTGCGGCATATAGGTGTCGATCATGTCTTGCGGCTGGCGATGCAGATTGCCAGCCCAGATCGCGGGGCAAACATCGGCCCCGTCATCCATTGTGGCACCCTCAATCGCTTCGCCCCCGATCGGAGACTGGAACAGCAGCGGATAAGCGTTTTCGCCAAGCGGCGCATAGCTGCCGTCGCGCCAGTCGATCACGGGCTTGCGGCCGGAGAGATCAGCGTAAACCAGACCCGAGATCGCAGACAGGATGCGGTTGCCCAATCCGCCCTTTCCCTTGATCACCAGTGTTTTTGATTGCATCCGTCGATACACACCCTCCGCTCATCGTTTGACGCTCACCATCCCGCAGATATCTTTCCAAAATCTTAACCGGCCTAAGGCAGACACCGGAATCCGCATCGAAATCGAATAAAATCCATATCACCGCTTGACCTTCCATTAACTGGAAGCCCTATCTGAGGGGCAAGACACCCCAAGGAGACGACTGATGGGCGATGTAGTTGCGATAAATTTTGGCATTGGCGGTATGAATTGCGCCTCTTGCGTGGGGCGGGTCGAGACCGCGCTTGGACGCGTGGAGGGTGTGCAGGACGCCCGCGTGAACCTCGCCTCGGAAACGGCGTCGCTGCAGGTGGCATCGGGTTTCGACCCCAAGGATGCCGTCGCCGCGCTTGCGACCGCAGGCTATCCCGCCACGGTGCAAACGCGGCGCTATGCCATTGATAACATGTCCTGTGCATCCTGCGTCGGGCGGGTTGAACGCGCCTTGGCGGCCGTGCCTGGTGTGGTCGATGTCAGCGTCAACCTCGCCCGGGAAGAGGCCGTGGTGCAGTCGCTTACCGCAGAGCCGGATGCCGCCATTGTGCAGGCTGCGCAAGCCGCGGGCTACCCCGCCACCCCTGTGACGGACACCGCATCTTCCCCCGCGCCGGACCGCAAGGTTGAAGAAGCCGCGCATCTTAAACGTATGACGCTGCTCGCCGCGGCGTTGACCCTGCCGGTGTTTGTGCTCGAGATGGGCGGCCATATGATCCCCGCGTTCCACCATTGGGTGATGTCGACGCTGGGGCAGCAGCTGAGCTGGTCGATCCAGTTCGTACTGACCACCATCGTGCTGGCATGGCCCGGGCGGCGCTTTTTTGTCACCGGCGTGCCAGCGCTGTTGAAACGCACGCCTGACATGAACTCTCTGGTGTTTCTGGGGGCCACGGCGGCATGGGGTTTTTCCACCGTGGCGCTGTTCTTGCCACAGTTGCTGCCCGCCGGTGCGCAAGCGGTCTATTTCGAAGCCGCCGCGATGATCGTCACGCTGATCCTGCTGGGGCGCACGCTAGAGGCGCGGGCCAAGGGCCAAACCGGGCAAGCGATCCGCAAACTGGTCGGGCTGCGCCCCAAAACCGCGCGGGTAGAGCGGGACGGCAACGTGTCAGAGGTTGCGATCGACGCGATCACCGTCGGCGATCTGATCCATGCGCGCCCCGGTGAAAAGATCGCCGTAGACGGGACCGTGACACGTGGCAGTTCCTATGTCGATGAAAGCATGATCACCGGCGAACCCGTGCCCGTCGAAAAACTGCCCGACATGCGTGTGGTCGGGGGGACGGTGAATGGCACCGGCGCGTTGGTTTACCGCGCGACCCATGTGGGCGCGGACACGACCTTGTCGCAGATCGTGCGCATGGTCGAGGACGCCCAAGGTGCCAAGCTGCCGGTGCAGGATATGGTCAACCGCATCACCATGTGGTTCGTGCCCGTCGTCATGGCGATTGCCGCGGCCACTTTCCTTGTCTGGCTTGCGTTCGGGCCGCAGCCGTCCTTGGGGCACGCTCTGGTAGCAAGCGTCGCGGTGCTGATCATCGCCTGCCCCTGTGCGATGGGGCTGGCCACGCCGACCTCTATCATGGTGGGCACGGGGCGAGGGGCCGAGATGGGCGTGCTGTTCCGCAAGGGGGATGCGCTTCAGGTCTTGGCCGAGGTCGATACCATCGCGCTTGATAAAACCGGCACGCTGACCGCCGGTCGGCCTGAGGTGACGGATCTGGATGTCTTCAACGGCTGGTCGCAGGCCGATGCGTTGCGGCTCGTTGCGTCGGTCGAGGCGCAGTCAGAGCACCCGATTGCCAGCGCCATCCTGCGCCATGCCGAAACACAGGGGCTGTCGCTGGCAGCGGTAACCTCTTTTGCCTCGCAAACCGGTCACGGTGTACACGCCGAGGTCGAGGGGCGTCGCGTGCTTGTCGGGGCGGACCGTTTCATGAAGTCCGAAGGGGTCTCTCTCGCCGCGGCAGAGGGGCGGTCGGCAGCATGGGGGGCAGAGGGCAAGACACCGCTTTTCGCCGCCGTGGATGGGGCGCTTGTCGCGATGATCGGCGTCGCCGACCCGATCAAGGAAACGACGCCCCAAGCGCTGGAGGCGCTGCACGAAGCGGGGCTGAAAATCGCGATGATCACCGGTGACAACAAGGCGACGGCGCAGGCGATTGCCGACCGTTTGGGGATCGATACCGTGGTCGCCGAAGTGCTGCCCGACGGCAAGGTCGCCGCGCTGGAGGACCTGCAACAGGCGGGCCGCAAGGTCGCCTTTGTCGGGGACGGGATCAATGATGCGCCCGCGCTGGCGGGGGTCGACGTGGGCATCGCCATCGGTACCGGAACGGATGTCGCTATCGAAGCGGCCGACGTTGTGTTGATGTCGGGCGATCTGCAAGGGGTGGTGAACGCCCTGCACATCAGCCAGCACACCATGCGCAATATCCGCCAGAACCTCTTTTGGGCCTTTGGCTATAACGCGCTGCTGATCCCCGTTGCAGCCGGTGTGCTCTATCCGCTGTTCGGCGTGCTGCTGTCGCCCGTGCTTGCCGCCGCCGCCATGGCTTTGTCGAGCGTCTTTGTCCTGTTCAACGCCCTGCGCCTGCGGTGGATCGCCGCCGCAGCAACCGCCTAATTCAACGAAAGGAGACGTCCATGAACATCGGTGACGTGTCGAAAAGCGCAGGTCTGCCTGCCAAGACCATCCGCTACTACGAAGACATCGGTCTGATCACGCCCGCGCGTGACACCAACGGGTATCGCAGCTTTTGCGACAGCGACGTGCATAAGCTGACGTTTCTGGGCCGTGCGCGGGCCTTGGGCTTCACGATCGAGAATTGCCGCGACCTGCTGGCGCTTTGGGATGATCAGGATCGCGCCAGCGCCGATGTCCGTGCCATCGCCCAGCAACATTTGGCGCAGATCGAAAGCAAGATCGCGGACCTGCAAGATATTCGTCAGACCTTGACCCATCTGGTGCATGAATGCGCTGGCGATGACCGCCCCGATTGCCCGATCTTGCAACGGCTCGAAAAGCTGTAGCGCGCGTGTCTACCGGCGCAGCAGGTAGATATCCATGATCCAGCCATGGGCGGCGCGGGCCTCTGCCCGTGTTGCGATGATGCGGTCGCAGACTTGATCCAGCGGGCCTGCGATGCGACGCTCGTTCGGCATGCCGGCATAGGCGGTCCACCAGATGTGTATGTCGCTGTGCTGCCGCAACACCTCGAAGGCGCAGGTGCCGTCCAGCATGACGGCAATCGTATCCACACCCAGCGGCCAGCCATGATCGCGCAGCTGCCGACCGGTGGTGATGGTGACGGGATTGCCGATGGTGTTCAGCGGGATCGCATGGCCCGCCGTCAGTACCTGAAGCGAGGTGATCCCCGGCACGACATCGACGGTGAGTGTGACGACCTTTTGCAACCGCTCCGCAATGCGCAGGGTGCTGTCATACAGCGATGGATCCCCCCAGACGAGGAAACCGACACGACCACCTTGGGGCAGGGTGCGCTGCATCTCGGCCAGCCAGACGTGCGCAATGGCATCGTGCCAATCGTGGACGCCCGCGTGATAATCAGGGTTGGCGGCGTCGCGTTTGGGCAGGGTGAATTCGTGAATTTCAGGCCCGTCCGACCGCAGCACCTGGGCGCAAATCTCGTGCCGCAGGCCAGCCAGATCATCCTTGCCCGCGCCCTTGGACGGGATCAGGATCACATCGCAGGCATTCAACGCGTCGATGGCTTGTAATGTAAGGTGTTTGGGATTGCCGGACCCGATGCCGATCAGTGAAAGCGTAAACATCTTGAGGCTCCGGCAGGGGGTGACGCGGCCCGAAGAATAGGGGGCCGCGTCGGGTCTTGGATTATTCAGCGGCAGTCTGTGTCAGACGTTTGGTGAACAGCGCGCTGCCTGCGAAATCGCGCAGGGTTTTCGCGGCGGCGAGCACGGCCAGATCCACCAGCGGCTCGATCAGGATGACCATCATATAGGCCCCGCCAAAGCTGGCCACAGCGGCGATGTTGCTGGCGGCAAAGCCCTGACCGTAGATGGCCCAGAAGGCGACCCAGCCCACAACGCCCGCCTGAAACGCGGTCGACAGCTTGAGCGCTTGAACATAGGTCAGATCAACATAGGCGGTGTTGGGCGCGATGATGCGTTTGGCCAGCGCCGAGACCATGAACAAGGGCACCAGCAGCGTGGTGACGTTCATCGTGTATTGCGGCAGGTCGATGGGGGCAAAGAACACGCCCTGCGCCAGCAGACCAAGCGCCAGACCCGCAGCCGCAGGGGCCACGCCGAACAGCAAGAACAGGGTCGACCCGAGGATCAGGTGCACTTCGCTCACGCCCACGGGGAAATGCGGGAAGACCTGAAAAAAGACAAAGGTCAGCGCGGTGGCCACCATGGCCCCGCCCGCAAAAGGCACGACGCCTTTCTCACGGACAGAGTCCATTGCGGTTTTCGCGGTATAGGCCGCAGCACCGGCGGCGGTGCCATAGGACAGGACCAGCTTGGCGCCGGTCACGACTTCGGGTTCGATATGCATATTCAGGTCTCCTTACCGTCTTCCCCGACGGCATAATGTGAAAGCCGCCCCGGGGGGCAGCCAGTTGGATCGGGGATCATCCCCATGACGGCAGGTCTCCTGACTTTGTGCGTCCATGCGTGCCGCGCCTTCCCAGGCGGTCTGGCCCAGTGGCAATGCGGGTTGCTCTTCACTTACAGGTGCGGGGGCAGTTCCGGATTTGGCACCTTTGCTTTGGCACCGCACCGTATTCCCTTTTCACCCCGATTGCCCGAAGGCGCACGGGGAACCGTCCGGAATAGGTGGTCATTTTCGGGCCGGTTTTGTCAAGTCATCTATTCGGTCAAAGGCCCGTAAAGGATCAGCGCAGGCGCTGACGTTGCGGGATCCAGCGGCAGATGGGCAAGGCTTTCCACGGTGTGGCGGCTCAGCTTTTGATCGGGGGTCGATACCGCCTCTGCTAGCAGGGCAGGGGTGGAGGGCGGCAAGCCCGCCTCGATCAGCCGCGCGGCGAAACCCGCAAAGGTGCGGCGGCCCATGTAGACGACCGTGGTCGCCGTAGGGTCGGCCAGCGCCGCCATGTTCAGATCTTCGGGCAAGGCCCCCGATTCGCCGTGGCCGGTGATGAATTGCACCCGCCGCGCGGTCAGCCGCCGGGTCAGCGGGATCATCGCCGCCGCCGCCGCCGAAGACGCCGCCGTCACACCGGGGATGATCTCGAAGGCGACGCCAGCCGCTTTCAGCGCGGTCAGCTCTTCTTCAAGCCGGCCAAACACGCCCGCGTCCCCGCTTTTGAGCCGCACCACCCGCGCGCCGGTCAATGCGTGTTCGACCAGCAGGCGGCTCACGTGATCCTGCTTCGGAGACAGCCGTCCGGCGCGTTTGCCTACCCCGATCAGATCCGCCTCGGGCGAGACATGTTCAAGGATCGGACCCGCCGACAGATCGTCGAACAGCACGACTTCGGCCTCTTGCAACCGCTTTACCGCCTTCACGGTCAGCAGCTCGGGATCACCCGGACCGGAGGAGACGAAAGAGACAAAACCGCTCATGACGCCCCCGCAATCAGGTGAAAGAAGGTGCCCGTCGCATGGCCCCGGCGCGAGCCTGTCTCGGGCACTTCGGCCCCATTAGCATCGACCACCCGCGCCAGCGGCGTGTCTGGTTGCGACAGGATGGTAGAATAGTGGAATTCATGCCCGCGCAACCGCGCGCCCGCGTCATAGCCGGGGCCGGGTTCGTTCAGCGTGGCAAGCCGGTAGCCCAGATGCATCTTGCGCTTCTCATAGCTGGTTTCCAGCCCCAGCAGCCCCGCCATCTGGTGCCGCACGCCTTCCTTGTCGACCAAACCGGCCCCCATCGCCATATACCCCCCGCATTCCCCATGCACCGGGCGCGTCGTGGCGAATTGTTGCAGGCTGTCGCGGAACTGCGCGGCAGCGGCAAGGCGTCCGGCATGCAGTTCGGGATAGCCACCGGGCAGCCAGCAGATGTCGGCGCTGTCGTCCGGTGCCTCATCCGCCAGCGGCGAGAAGGGCAACACCTGCGCACCCGCGGCGATCCAGTGGTCCAGCAAATGCGGATAGATGAACGAAAACGCGGCGTCCTTGGCCAAAGCGATCCGTTGCCCGGGGGGCGGGGGCAACACATCTGGCCCGTCGGGAATACTGCGCCCTTGGGCGGCAGAGACGATCAGATCAAGATCGATATGCTGCGCGATGAAATCACCTGCCGCATCCAGCAGCTTCATCAGCTCGGGCTGCTCCTCGGCCTGCACCAGACCCAAGTGGCGTTCCGGCAGCGTGACCGATCCCTGTCGGGGCAGCGCGCCCAGAACGGGGATGCCGACCTGCTCCATCCCCAGACGCAGCAGCGCCTCGTGACGGGGGCTGGCGACCTTGTTCAGCACCACACCCGCGACATGCACATCCGGGCGCATCGTCTTGAACCCAAGGGCGGTGGCCGCAGCCGATTGCGCCTGACCCGATACATCCAGCAGCAACACCACCGGCCAGCCCGTCATGGCAGAGATATCGGCGCTCGCCCCGTTCGAGGTTTCCCCCGGTTGCGCCACACCATCGAACAGCCCCATTGACCCTTCGATCAGGGCCAGATCGCCGCCATGGGCGGTGCCGATCAGATTGCACAACACGCCCGAGCCCATGGCCCAGCTATCGATATTATAGGACGACCGCCCGCAGGCCGCGCGGTGAAAGCCGGGGTCGATGTAATCCGGCCCGCTCTTGAACGGGCGCACGTCGACGCCGCGACGGCTGAGCGCGTTCAACAGGCCCAACATCAAGGTGGTCTTGCCCGTGCCCGACGCCGGGGCCGAAATCATCAGGCCCTTGGGCAGTTGCGTTGTCTCGATCATTCTGTGCCCTCGGGAAAGCGCGGCTCTGTGCCCACGGGGCGGAAGCGGCGGTCGTAATCGCCCGCGTACAGACAGCTTTCGCGGAACTCCTCTGCCGTCAGTGCGCGGCCCACAAGGATCAGCGCCGTGCGCCCGCGTTCGCCGTCGGTGGCGTCAATCACGCTGCCTAAGGTCGCCCGCACCACCCGTTGATCCGGCCAGCTGGCGCGCCAGACGATGGCGACGGGGCAGTCCTCTCCGTAATGAGGGGTGAGCCGCGCGACCACATCATCCAGCACATGCACCGACAGGTGGATCGCCAGCGTGGCACCCGTGGCGGCAAAATTCTCGAGCGTTTCACCCTCGGGCATGGCTGACGCCCGCCCAGATGTCCGAGTGAGAACAAGCGACTGCGCCACACCGGGCAGCGTCAGCTCGTTCCCCAAAGCGGCGGCGGCAGCGGCAAAGGCGGGCACGCCGGGGGTGATGTCATAGTCGATGTCCAGCTCGCGCAAGCGGCGCAGCTGCTCGCCCATGGCGGACCAGACCGATAGATCACCCGAATGAAGCCGCGCCACATCCTGCCCCGCATCATCTGCGGCCTTGATCTCTGCCATGATCTCGTCCAGCGACAGCGACGCGGTGTTCACGATCTTCGCATCCGCAGGGCAGTAGGACAGCAGCTCAGACGGGACCAACGATCCGGCATACAGACACACAGGGCAGGCCGCGATCAGGTCGCGCCCCCGCAGGGTCAGCAGATCAGGGGCACCGGGGCCCGCGCCGATAAAGTGAACAGTCATGGGGCAATTCCTTCCGCGATAGCTACGGTGGCCATGCCATTGGGGCTGGTCACACGCAAGGTCGTCAATTTGGCACCGCGACCGGCAACGCGCAATGCGGCGGCCTCGGCAAGTGATCCGGTCCCGAACCGCGCCTGCACGCGCGGCGACACGGTACGCGTCGGGATGTCTGCGATATCGGCTTCCGACAGTTCGATCAGCGGCAATCCCAGACTATCGGCAAAACGCCGTAGCGCCGGCGTCACCTTGATCGCGAGGGTCGCGAGCGTGTCCGGCCTGCGCCGCGTCAACGCAAGGGCCGCGTGTAAATCCGCCTCGGTCGCATCCGCGCGCAATCCTATGCCCGCGACGATCATCGGGTCACGCTCCATTGCAGTTGCGGGCGGCTGGGGTGCCAGCCCTGCATGGTCCCCAAGGGGGCCGCCTGTGCCAGATCGATCCGCAGCAATTGCCCGCCGTGCGTCCCTTGCCAGCGGATCAGCAAGGCTTGGGTTTCAAGTGCCACCGCATTCGCCACCAGCCGCGTGCCCGGCGTGATCCTGCGCCAGATCGCCTGCAACACTTCTTCTGACGCGCCACCCCCCAGAAAAACCGCAGCGGGCAGGGGCAGATCGGCCAGCGCATCGGGCGCCGTGCCCTGCACGCAGCGCATCCGACCCCCCAGCCCAAAGCGGCGGGCGTTCTCGGTGATATTATCGCAGCGGCTTTCGCGCGGCTCGATTGCAATGGACTGCGCTTGCGGCGCGGCCAGACACCATTCAACAGAGACAGAGCCCGACCCGCCCCCCACATCCCACAGCAGCTCCCCCGCGCGGGGGGCCAGCGCGGCCAGCGTCAACGCGCGCATGGGTGATTTGGTGATCTGGCTGTCATGGGCAA
The DNA here is from genome assembly GCF_045586035.1 of Sulfitobacter sp. PM12. Lineage (NCBI taxonomy): Bacteria > Pseudomonadati > Pseudomonadota > Alphaproteobacteria > Rhodobacterales > Roseobacteraceae > Sulfitobacter > Sulfitobacter sp. PM12. The sequence goes on along the minus strand of NZ_CP151529.1, from coordinate 2,985,918 downwards.
AAAGCGCCTCGGGCCGTCCAGGCGCGTGGCTGATCCCAGCCCCCCCCGACACCGCAATCGCCACCACCACAGGGGCGGCGACGCCGTCCAGGTCAAACGTCGCGGCATCGGCCGCGCGCGCGATTTCACGCGGACCGCCAAGCGCCTCCATCACCGTCAGGCGGGACGCGCCGAAACCCTGCGCGGTCAGATAATCTGCCAGCGCCGTAGGGGCCGCTCCATCGCGCAACGTGCAGATCAGCCGCGCACCTGCCGCCAGATGGGGCAGCAATACCTCGAACGGGGCCGCATGCAGGCCAAGGGTCGTGACCTCCTCCAACCGCCAGCCAAGCCGCGCAGCCGCCAGCGTCATGCAGGACGGCGCGGGAAAGCAGCGCCATTCCGACGGGTCCAGCACCTGCGCCAGCGAACCGCCCACGCCGTGCCAGAAAGGATCACCCGAGGCGAGCACCACCACCGCACGCCCGCGATGTTCCAACACCGGCGCTACGCTGAACGGCAACGGCCATTCCCGCCCCCGCGCGCCCGCGTCACAAAGCGCCAGATGCCGCGCCCCGCCAAAGATCACATCGGCCTCTGCCAGCGCCTTTCGGCTTGCATCGGTCAGCCCGCCAAGGCCATCTTCGCCCAGACCAATCAGGGTCACCCAGGCAGCAACAGGATCAGCCATGACGCGCACCCTCATTCTTGGCGGCACGACAGAGGCCTCCAGCCTCGCGCGCGCGCTGGCCGACCGTGGCGATGATGCGCTGTTCAGCTATGCCGGACGCACGGCGGCCCCCGTGGCGCAGCCCTTGCCCACCCGCGTAGGTGGCTTTGGCGGCGTGGCCGGATTGCTGGCGTTTATCGCGCAGAACCATATCACCCGCGTGATCGACGCGACCCATCCCTTCGCCGCACAGATGAGCCGTAACGCCCATGCAGCCAGCACGCAGGCAGGCATCCCGCTGGCCGCTTTTGAGCGTGCCCCGTGGGCCGAGACTGCCGCCGACAATTGGACCCATCTGCCAAGTATCGAAGCCGCCGCCGCATCCCTGCCGCAGGTGCCGACGCGGGTCTTTCTGGCCATCGGCAAGCAGGCGCTGTCCGTCTTTGCCAACCATCCGCAGCACCATTATCTGCTGCGGCTGGTGGACCAGCCCGCCGCGCCGCTGCCCTTGCCGCATACGACCGTGACTCTCGCCCGCGGACCCTTCGACGTGGCCGGAGACATCGCCCTGCTGCGCGACCACGGGACCAAGCTGATCATCGCCAAGAACGCCGGCGGCACGGGGGCCGAGGCCAAGCTTATCGCCGCGCGCGAATTGGGGCTGCGGGTGCTGATGATCCAGCGCCCCGCGGTGCCCCCTCGCACCACATTTGCGCGGCTCGACGATATCTTGGCGTGGCTTGATCATACGACGGACCGTGGCGTGTAGATATGTGTCCCGACGCGGCGGGTATCGGCGTTACCGACGATCACGACCGTGCGCATATCGGCCATCTCTGGCGTCGCTTCGGCCAGCGTGACGGTGCGCAATGTCTCGTCCGGGTGGCTGACGTTGCGCGCGAAAGAGATCAAGGTCTCCGGCCCGCAGGCCTTTCGCAGAATATCAAGCGCGGTGGCGAACTGATGCGGCCGCGAGGCCGACCGCGGGTTGTAGAACGCCATGGCAAACCCCGCTTCCCCCGCCAGCCGCAGCCGTTTTTCGATCAGCGACCAGGGTTTCAGATTGTCCGACAGGTTGATCGCGCAGAAATCATGCCCCAACGGTGCCCCCAACCGCGCCGCCGCCGCGAGCATCGCGGTGATGCCGGGCAGGACGCCTATATCGATTGCCAGCCAGTCTTCCGGGCCGTTCTCCAACGCCTCGAACAGGGCAGAGGCCATGGCAAAGACCCCCGGATCGCCCGAAGACACCACCACCACACGCCGCTCCGCCGCCGCCATTTCAAGCGCATGTGCGGCGCGGTCCAGCTCTACCCGGTTGTCACTTTCATGCAGGGTCAGCCCGTCGCGCGGGGCAATCCGGCGCACATAGGGGATGTAGCCGACAATATCGGTCGCCGCGTCCACGGTGGCGCGCACCTCTGGCGTGACCAGCGCCTCGTCTCCGGGGCCAAGGCCGACAACGCGCACCCAACCGGTCATGGTCGCCGCCCCTGACCATGCACGATCGCGATCGAGAAATAGGGCACGTCGGCCGGAACTTCCGTCAGCTTTTGCACCGTCTGCCCCGCCATCGTGCCTTTCTCGACCAGCCATGCGTCCTGCAAGCGGCCCGCCTTGGTCAGCGCACGCTTCAACTTATCGAGGTTGCGCCCGATCTTCATCACCACCAGCGCGTCGGTATTGGCGGCCCGCGTGGCCAGCTCTTCCTCGTCCAGCGTGGCCATGAGCACGGTCAGTACATCATCGCCCCAGGTGATCGGATGCCCCGTGGCCGTCCAGCAGCCCGACATGCCGGTGATGCCGGGCACGATCTCGACCTCGGCGCGGCCCTGAAGGCGGCTGTGCAGATGCATGAACGACCCGTAAAAGAACGGGTCCCCTTCACAAAGCACGATCACATCTTCACTCTGCGCGAGGTCAGTCAGACGCTCGGCCCAATCGTCGTAGAAGGCCGACAGCAGACGGTTATACTCGGGATCGCTGAAGTGGATCTCTGTCGTGACGGGGTATTCCATCGCGTGTTCCACCGCCGTCTGGGCCATGATGCCGTCCACGATGGTGCGGGCCTGCCCGCGCCGTCCGGGTTTGCGGAAAAACGCGACGTGCTGCGCGCCGGTCAGCAAACGGTGCGCCTTGACGCTCATCAATTCGGGATCGCCGGGGCCAAGCCCGATGCAAATGACCTTGCCCATCGTTATTCCTTCCACGTGGCCAGCGCGTTCACCGCCGCCACTGTAATCGCCGAACCGCCCAAACGCCCCTGCACGATCATCGACGGCACGGGCAAATCCTGCATCAACGCCTCTTTCGATTCCGCCGCGCCGACAAAGCCGACGGGGCAGCCGATGATGGCCGCAGGGCGCGGGCAGTCGGGATCTTCGAGCATATTGAGCAGGTGGAACAGCGCCGTGGGCGCGTTGCCGATCGCCACCAAAGCCCCTGCCAGATGTGGCCGCCACAGTTCAAGCGCTGCGGCAGAGCGTGTGTTGCCCATCTGCTGCGCCAGCTCTGGCACCTTGGGGTCGCGCAGGGTGCAGATGATCTGGTTGTCAGCGGGCAGACGCGTGCGGGTGATTCCTTCGGACACCATATGCGCATCACACAGGATCGGCGCACCGTCCGCCAGCGCCGCCCGTGCAATCTGCGCCATGTTTTCAGAAAACTGTACGTGCTTTTCCAGCCCGACCAGACCGGCGGCGTGGATCATCCGAACGGCGACACGCTCTTCATCGGGGGTGAACCGCGCCAGATCGGCCTCGGCGCGGATGGTGGCAAAGCTTTCCAGATAGATCGCGGCACCGTTGGTCTCGTAGGTGTGGGGCACTCAAAGCCTCCTGTCTTGAATTTGGGTCACTGTCAGGGGCGCGCTTTGCGGCGGATCGCCTGCGCGCCCGTGGCGGATAAGGGTGAAATGCCCGTCATGGCTGGCGGTCAGCGTGACGGGGGCAGGGGCGGGATGGGCGCAGCCTTTGGCACAGCCCGAGATATGGATCGTGTCGTCGCTGTCTGGCGAGAGATGCGCGGCAATGGCGCGGGCGGCATCGCGGGTGTCCGACAAAGCCTGACGGCAGCCGGGGGCACCGGTGCAGACCTGCACACGGCGGCGCGGATCGCGGGCGTCGGTGATGAAATCGGGCAGCGGAGCTGATGGGGTGCCCCCTTCCATCAACACCATGCGCCAAGGGGTCAGCCGCAGGGCGCCAAGCTCCGCCAGCTGCGCAAAGCTTTCCGCCGTGGTCTGGCCAAATGCAAACCCGAGAAGTGTGCCTTGCGGGGTCACACCGGGCTCAGGGACGGGCGCAGCGGGCAGGGGGGCGGTATCAGAGCCCACCGGAGCCCCCCGCGTCGCGATATGCGCCGCCATGCGCCCCCTTCCGTCGGTCACGCCACCGGTGTCCAGAAACCAGCGGGCCAGCGTCAGTGCGGCATCTGCGGCAGTCTCGACGCATACCAGTTGGCCCACCTCTGCCCCGTCCGCCCGGCAGATCAGGCCAGCAGCACTACGTTCGATCCGGATATCGGCAGAGGTGCGCGTCAGCACAGGCCGCGCTCCGCAATCGATCGCAAAGCCGAACTTGCTGGGCAGGTCGGGCGCGTCTTCGCTGGAAAGCGCATGGGCCAGTGCTTGCGCCACGCGGTGGCTGTCGTCCCCATCCTGCCAGAACGGCGTCACGGTGATATTGCGCCGCGCCTCTGCCGCCAGATCGGCATCGACAAGGCCAATCTCGCGCAGCCCGTCGACCAATGCGGCATGGCTATCCGTTGTCACCCCGCGCAGTTGCAGGTTCGCGCGGGCCGACAGGTCGATCATCCCGTTGCCATGGGTGCGCGCCAGCGTGGCAACGCGGCGGATTTGGACAGGGCTCAGCCGCCCCATCGGCACACGCAGCCGCACCACCAGCCCGTCGCCCGACATCATCGGCCGCAGCGCACCGGGGCACCAGCCAAAGACCTGCGGCGCGCTCATGCGGGGGTGCCTAATTCGGCAAGGACAGAGTTGCGGCGCGATGTCCAAAGCCCCGCCCGGTGCAACGCATCAAACCGCGCGCGCAACGCAGCAAGCGCTTGTGGGTTGGCGTCCTGCATAAAGTCGACCAGATCATCGCGCCCCAGTGTCGCATCGAACATGGCGTCGAACAGATGGTCCGGCACAACGCCCGCCAGATGCGCAAAGGCGGCAAGGTGATCCAGCGTCGCGGCAATCTCGGCGGCACCGCGGAAACCATGCGCCATCATGCCTGTGGCCCAATCGGGGTTGGCGGCACGGGCGCGCACCACACGAGCGAGCTCCTCGGTCAGGGTGCGGGCACGAGGCAGGTCGGGGCGGGTGGCATCCAGATGGTACAGCGCGGCAGCCCCGCCCTTGCCCAAACGCTGCATCGCGGCGGCAAAGCCGGCCTCGTGTGCGGCGTAATCCTCTGCCATCAGCAGATCGGTCTCGGGCAGGTCTTGCAGGTGCACGAAACTATCGGCCCGCGTCAGCTGCGTCTCAAGCGCGTCGCGGGCATAGGTGATCTCTCCGCGCGCGTCGATCGCGTAGGACGACGCAGCCAGCCACGCCTCGCCCGCCGCTGTGCGCGCCTCGTCGGAATAGTCGTCCATCGCAGTGCCGATCCCCAAACCATAGGATCCCGGGCGCGGGCCAAAGACACGGGGGGTCTGCACCAGATAGGGGTTATCAGCAGCCGTTTCGGGACGCTCGGCCAGCTTGGCAATTGCCGTCTCGAACAGCTGCGCCAGACCGGGGAACATATCGCGGAACAGGCCCGACACCCGCAGGGTCACGTCAATGCGCGGACGGTTCAACAGCGCAAGCGGCAGAATGTCGAAACCGCTCACACGGTCGCTGCCGTCATCCCAGCGGGGGGACAGACCCGCCAGATGCAGCGCCATGGCAAACTCCTCGCCCGCCGTGCGGATGGTGGCAGAGCCCCACATGTCCATGACCAACCCCTTGGGCCAGTCGCCGTGATCCTGCAAATGCTTGCGCAACAATTCCTCGGCCAGCTTCACCCCTTGGGTATAGGCCGCACGCGAGGGCACGGCCCGTGGATCGGTGGTAAACAGGTTGCGCCCCGTGGGCCGCACATCGCTGCGCCCGCGATAGGGTGATCCCGACGGGCCAGGGGGCACAAACCGCGCCGAAAGCGCCGCGATCAGCCCGTCGATCTCACCCGTCCCATGATCGCCTGCGCCAAAGACATGCAGCCCGTCGCCATATTGCGTTTCCTTGATGTCGCAGACGAAGCGGTCGATGCGGGTCAACGCCTCTGCCGCGCTGGCGCTGGCATCAAGGCCGAGGTCCTGTTCAACCCCGCGGCCCTGCGCCTCGGCTCGGATGTCCGCGATCAGCCGGTCGCGCCGCGCAGGGTCCAGCCCGTCCGCGGTCGAGTATTCATCCAGCAGCCGTTCCAACCGTCCGAATGCATCGGGCAGTTTCGATGTCACCAAAGGGGGCGGCATATGGCCCACGGTCACGGCCCCGATACGGCGTTTGGCCTGCGCGGCCTCGCCGGGGTCATTGACGATAAAGGGATAGATCACCGGCATCGGGCCGATCAGCGCCTCGGGCCAGCAGGCGTCAGACAGGGCGACGGATTTGCCCGGCAGCCATTCCAGCGTGCCATGGGCCCCGACATGCACCATCGCATCCGCCTGCTGTTGCAGCCACAGATAGAAGGCGACATAGCCCGGGCGCGGCGTGCGGCTCAGGTCGTGATAGTCATCATCCCGTTCGGCCAGCGCCCCGCGTTCGGGCTGCAAGGCGACCAGCAGCTTGCCACTGCGCAGCGCCGGAAAACAGAACGCCCCGTCGTGAAACAGCGGATCATCCTGCGGCGCGCCCCAGCTTTCGGTCAGGTCATCGCGCAACGCCTGTGGCAGCTTTGCAAGCGCGGCCGCATACTCTGCCAGCGGCCAGCGGAGCGTTTCGGTGCCCAGACGGCTGGCAACCGTTTGCGTATCGGTAAAATCCCCCGCCTCCACGTCATAGCCCTGCGCCGCCAGCTGGGCCGTCATCTCCCGCAACGAAGCCAGCGCATCCAGCCCCAGCGCATGGGCCATGTTCCAGTCTTTGCCGGGGTAGGTGGACAGCACCACACCCACAGACTTTGCCGCGTTGTCTTGCACCCGTAGCTGGTGCAAGCGCTGCACGCGATCGGCGATGAAATCCACGCGGTTCGCGTCGGCGCGATGGGCGAAACGGCTGTATTGCAGCGCCTCGTCCCGTTTGCCGGGCTGTTTAAAGCTGACGACACCGCCGAACAGACGGCCATCCACCTCGGGCAAGACGACATGCATCGCCAGATCGGTAGGCGACAGCCCGCGCTCTGATCCGGCCCAATCGCGCCGACGCGCGGTCGATAGGGCGACCTGAACCACGGGGCAATCTGATGCGCCCAGAACGGATGGTTCATCCGGCCCGCGCTGGGCGGAGAAAGCGGTGGCGTTCACGATCACCGCCGGATCAAGCCGGGCGATCTGCTGCGCGATCCACGGCGCGGTGTCTCCCTTGAGGCTGGGCGCGAAGAGCCCCACGGCGTCAAAGCCACGCGCGTCGAGTGCGGTGATCAGCGCATCCACAGGATCGGTATCGGCAGCCGTCAAATAGGACCGGTAGAAGGTCACAATCGCGCGCGGCTTGTCGGAGGGTTCCGGCGCGGGGATCACGCCGGTGTGGGGGCGGTAGAACCCCGCCTCGGGCACGGTCTTGGCCCCTTTGGCCGGCCCCGCGTAAAGCCCCGCGGCCAGCGACAGCTGCGCCAGTGCCGCCTGCGCAGCCACCGCGCCGCCCGTATCGCACAGATGTTGCAAGCGTCTTAACGTCGAATGCGGCAGCGTCGACAGCGCGTCGAGCCGTGGGTCGGGTTGGCCGTCCGCAGGCAGCACCGCCAGCGCGATCTGCTGTTTGCGCGCCATATCCTGCAAGGTCGCAAGCCCGTAAGGCCAATAGCTTTCGCCCCCGATCAGCCGCACCAATACCGCCTTGGCCCCCGCAAGGGTCTGTTCGGCATAGGTATCGACCGACAACGGATGTTTCAGCGCGACCAGATTGGCCAGCCGCAACGACGGCAAGCCCCCTTCCGCACGATGCCAGCCCGCCGCGAAAGCCCCCAGATCACTGTCCGAAAAAGACAGCACCACCAGATCCGCCGGCGTCTGCCCTAGGTCTTGGGGCAGATCGCTTTGGTCCAGTCCGTGGCTTTCGCGAAAGACGACATGCATGGCGGCTTAGCCCTCCAGCACCGCGCGGATCGCGGCTTCGTTCACGTGATCATGTTCCGCGATCACAACCAGCTGGCTGCGGCGCGGCATGTCCCCCCAAGGGCGGTCGAACTGGCTGCGCACGCGTTCGCCCACGGCCTGCACCAGCAGACGCATCGGTTTGTCCTGAACGGCGATATAGCCTTTGACGCGCAGGATTTTCTGTTCGCGCGCCAAGCGCAACACGGCAGCCTCAAGCGTGGCGACATCGGCGACTTCGCCCATGTCGATCACCACGCTTTCAAAGTCGTCATGTTCGTGATCGTCATGCCCGTCGTGGTGGCTGGGGCGCGCGTCGATGTCATCTTCGGCGGCGGCTTCCAGACCCAGCACAACGCGGGGGTCGATCACGCCTTCGGTCATCGGAATGATCGGCAGCTTGCGCGGCGCATGCGCCTCGATCACCTTGCGCGCGGCCTCTACCCCGTCGGGGCCCGCCAGATCGGCCTTGGACAGCAGCACGATGTCGGCGCAGGCGATCTGGTCCTCGAAGACTTCGGACAAAGGCGTTTCATGGTCCAGACTGTCGTCAGCATCGCGTTGCGCGGCCACGGCCTCCAGATCGGGGGCGAACTGCCCGCTGACCACGGCTTCGGCATCGGCCAGGGTGATCACGCCGTCCACGGTGATGCGCGACCGGATCGCTGGCCAGTCAAACGCCTTGAGCAAGGGTTTGGGCAGCGCCAGCCCCGACGTCTCGATCAGGATGTGATCAGGCGTTTCGGGCAGGGCCATCAGGGCTTCGATGGTGGGGATAAAGTCATCGGCCACGGTGCAGCAGATACAGCCGTTTGCCAGCTCGACGATGTTCTCGGCGGGGCAATTGTCAATCGCGCAGGATTTCAGGATGTCGCCATCCACACCGGCGGTGCCGAATTCATTGACCAGCACGGCCAGACGCTTGGAGCCCGCGTTCTCCATCAGGTGACGGATAAAGGTGGTTTTGCCAGCGCCCAGAAAGCCGGTGATCACGGTAACGGGGATTTTGGTAAGGTTGGTCATTCGGTAGGCTCCTGTGGGGGAATGCGGGCGATGGATTGTTTGCGGAAGACCACGGGGCGTTCGCGCCAGGGCACCACGCCATCAGAGGTCTGGGCATAGGCAGAGACGCCCTTCACGATATCGGACAAATGCGCGTCAGTGTCGAGATCGCCGTACACATAAGTCCAGCGCGACGGGCCACCCGACAGGACCATCGAACAGCCCCGCGAACAGGCCGACAGACATTCGGCTCCGCGCAGCTGCACACCGTCGGGCAGATGCCCCGACAGCGCGTCAAACAGCTGTTGCCCGGGGCGCGGCGCGTCCTCGGCGGTGATCTGACCTGCGCGACAGGTGGTGCAGATGGTGACGGTGACCGGTTGATCCGTGGTGGTCATATCTTGCCTCATACGTCGATGGGCCAAGGGGGATCGCCAGCAGCGAACGACATGCGAACAGCGTTCTAGGCCAGTCGCGAAACACCCCGTTCGCCCGTTACAAACTATGCTGGCAGGTCTCCCGGCTTGCGGATCTAAGGCAGCTTGCCTTGCGAACCTTCACCTTCCCAGCCTGCGGGCCAGTGGTTGAAAGCTCTCTCCGGTCACGGTCGCGGGGGCGGCTGCGCTTGGCGCTGACCCAAGGCTGGATCAATGCGTATCGCGTTCCCTCTTCGCCTGTCTGGGACAGGAACCAACATACGCCCTGCATTGGTCATTTGCCCGCCCCTGTCAAGCTGCGCCTGTCATAACGCAGGGGTCAAACCCGCTTTGCGCGGATTTTCCCGATGGTGGCCAATGCGCAGGGGGCACCCGCGGATGCTTGACGGGATCACCGCAGGCTGACACCAAGGGCTGCACAAAAAACACGAGGTCCCGCCATGCCCACCCGCGCCATCATGATCCAGGGCACCGGATCGAATGTGGGGAAATCCATGCTGGTGGCGGGCCTGTGCCGCGCGGCCACGCGTCGGGGGCTTTCCGTCGCGCCGTTCAAGCCGCAGAACATGTCGAACAACGCCGCCGTCACCGAGGACGGCGGAGAGATCGGCCGCGCCCAGGCCCTGCAAGCGATTGCCTGCGGGCGGCCCCTGTCGGTGCATATGAACCCCATCCTGCTGAAGCCCGAAACCGACAGCGGGTCGCAGGTGATCGTGCAGGGGCAGCGCCATAGCACCCTGCAAGCGCGTGACTTCAGCAAGGCCCGCGCAGGGTTGATGGCTCCCGTGCTCGAAAGCTTCGGCATCCTCGGGCAAAGCGCCGATCTGATCATCGTCGAAGGCGCCGGCAGCCCGGCTGAGGTGAACCTGCGCCAGAACGACCTTGCCAATATGGGCTTTGCCCGCGCCGCAGGTGTACCCGTTGTCTTGGCCGGAGACATCAACCGTGGCGGCGTCATCGCCCAGATCGTGGGCACCCAAGTGGTGATGGACCCAAAGGACGCGGCGATGATCACCGGCTTTCTGGTCAACAAGTTCCGCGGCGATGTCAGCCTTTTTGACGACGGCTACCGCGAGATTGAACGCCGCACCGGCTGGACGGGGTTCGGCACATTGCCGTGGTTTGCCAACGCGCATCTGCTGCCCGCCGAAGACGCGGTGGACCTGTCGCGCGCCCCCTCCGACGGGGGGTTCCACATCGTCTGCCCCATGCTCTCGCGCATCTCGAACTTCGACGACCTCGACCCGCTGGCGGCGGAGCCGTCGGTGCGGCTGACCATGGTCCCCCCCGGCACGCCGCTGCCCGCGGACGCCGATCTGGTGATCCTGCCGGGCACGAAATCCACCCGCGGCGATCTGGCTTTCCTGCGCGCCCAAGGCTGGGACATCGACCTTTATGCTCATGTGCGGCGCGGCGGCGCGGTGCTGGGAATTTGCGGCGGCTACCAGATGCTGGGCCGGTTTATCGAGGATCCGCAGGGCTTCGAGGGCCCCGCAGGGCGCGAAGAGGGGCTGGGCCTGCTGGATGTCGAAACCCGTATGGCCCCGGATAAGACCCTGACCCGCGTCACCGCCGACCATGCCGCAACGGGCACGCAGATCGACGGCTATGAAATCCACATCGGTCAGACGGTGGGGGCCGATTGCGCCACACCCTTTGCGCATATCAACGGCATCCCCGACGGGGCAGGATCGCGCGATGGCAAGATCACCGGCACCTATCTGCACGGGCTCTTTACCAACGACAGTTTCCGCAGTGCCTGGTTGGCGCAACTGGGGCTGGGGGCAGGGCCGACCTCCTACAGTCAGACCGTGGAAGATACGCTCGACGCGCTGGCCGACCATATGGAAACCCATCTGGACGTGTCCGCCCTGCTGGCCTGTGCCGCACCGGTTGCATAACGCCCGCGCTGACCTTTGGTCACGATCACGACGCTTGCTTAATTTTGTGATCGCGGGGATACATGCCGTCAAATTTACGCAAAGGACCCTTTGTTATGGAACGTAACCTGACCCTCGTTGCGCTGTTCGCTGCCCTGATTGCAGCACTTGCGTTGATCCCGAAATTCTCGCTTGGCTTTGGCGTGCCGATCACGGCGCAAAGCTTGGGCATCATGCTTTGCGGGACCGTGCTGGGGGCCAAACGCGGCGCGCTGGCCGTGCTGCTCTTCTTGCTGCTGGTCGCTTTGGGGCTGCCGCTTCTGGCCGGTGGTAACGGTGGGCTGGGTGCCTTCATGCTGCCGTCCTCGGGCTTCCTGATCGGCTTCCCCGTGGCGGCTTTCGTCACCGGCCTGATCGTCGAAAAATGGTACGGGCCCTCGCTGACCATCGTTGCGGCGGTTGCTTCGGTCATCGGCGGGATCGTCGTGCTTTATATCTTCGGGATCATCGGCCTGTCGATCGCGCTGGATAAATCGCTGCTGGAATCCGCCGCGCTGGTGACCGTGTTCATTCCCGGCGACCTGATCAAAGCAGTGCTTGCAGGGTTTATCACCAGCGGTCTGGCCAAAGCGCGCCCTGCCAGCGTCCTGTCGCGCAGCTGATCCGACGCAAAGCCTGAAACAGCGAAAGCGCCCCTAGAGGGGGGCGCTTTTTTCGTTGCCAAGGCAGACGAAGCCTTACCCCCGCGCATAGACATCCTCGTAGCGGATAATATCGTCTTCGCCAAAATAGCTGCCGGTCTGCACCTCGATCAGCACCATAGGTAGTTTGCCGGGGTTCTCCATCCGGTGCACGGAGCCAAGCGGGATGTAGACTGACTGGTTCTCGCTGATTAATTTGATGGTATCGTCCACGGTCACTTTCGCGGTGCCTTCGACCACAATCCAATGTTCCGACCGGTGGTGATGGCTTTGCAGGCTCAGGGCAGCACCGGGGTTCACCACGATGCGTTTCACCTGAAACCGCCCGCCGATCACAAGGCTTTCATACCAGCCCCACGGGCGGTAATCGCGCGGCAGTTGGACCGCTTGGCTGGCATCCCGCCGTTTGAGCGCCTCAACCGCTTCCTTCACCCGCTGCGCTTGCGATTTATCCGCCACCAGCACCGCATCGCCCATAGCGACGGCGATGATATTGTCCAGCCCGATGCCGACCAGCTGCAACCCGTCGGTTTCAGACCGCAGCAGCGTGCCCGCACAGTCAATCGCGGTGGCATTGTCCGAACAGACATTTCCCGCCGCGTCAGGCCCGCTTTCCAGCCAGACCGCATCCCAACCGCCCAGATCGGACCATCCGGCGGCGAACGGCATCACCGCGAGGTTATCCGCCTTCTCCATGATCGCATAATCGATAGAGATATCATCGGCTTGCCCCCAAGCCTCGGGCGCGAGACGGGTCAGCCCCAGATCAGAGGTCGCCCCGTCAAGCGATGCGCGCACCGCGCGCACCATCTCGGGCGCGTGGGTCTGATAGGCGTCAATAATCGTCTGCGCCGTGAACAGGAAGATCCCGGCATTCCACAGAAAATTCCCCGCCTGCAGCATCCCCTGCGCCTGTGCGCGATCCGGCTTTTCGACAAAGCGCGCAAGGGGTTGCGGGGTTTTGGCACTCGCATCCGCCCCCTCGGCCAGCTCAAGATAGCCATAGCCCGTTTCGGCCCGCGTAGGCGTGATGCCAAAGGTCACCAGATCACCGGCCTGCGCGCGCGGCACCGCGGCCTGCACCGTCTGGGCAAAAGCATCGCAGTCGGGGATCACATGGTCCGACGGCGCGACCAGCATCAGCGCTTGCGCGTCAGTGCGCGCAATATACAGCGCCGCGGCAAGGATCGCAGGGGCGGTATTGCGCCCCTCCGGTTCGATCAGGATCGCCTGCGCCGCCCGTTCCACCTGCGCCAGTTGTTCGGTCACGATGAACCGGAACGGGTCGCCCGTCACCACAATCGGAGGGGCGAATCCGGGGCCGGTCAGACGCTTGGCCGAAATCTGGAACAGGCTTTCATCCCCCATCAGCTTGGCAAACTGTTTGGGGTAGCATTTGCGCGACAGGGGCCAAAGACGTGTGCCCGACCCGCCGCAAAGGAGAATAGCGTGCATCATGAGAGGCAGTTAATCTGAAAAATTCTAACGAGAGATTAATCAAATACTTTAGATTTAGCTGCGCAGGTGATCCTGTCGCAAAAACCAATCATACGTCTCGCGCAGCCCGTCTTTCAGATCGATCCGCGCGCGCCACCCCATTTTCGCCAGACACGAGACATCCATCAGCTTGCGCATCGTCCCGTCTGGCTTTGACGTGTCAAACACCAGCCGCCCTTTGAACCCCGTTACCTCGGCCACCATCCCCGCCAGCGCCGCGATGCTGATGTCGCAGCCCGTTCCGACATTGATATGGCTCAACATTGGTTGCGTATTGGCCGCGTACACGTCATGCGGCAGGTCCAACACAAACAGCGACGCTGCCGCCATATCGTCCACATGCAGGAATTCCCGCATCGGTTTGCCGCTGCCCCAAATCACAACCTCCGCCGCCCCGTCGCGCGTGGCCTCGTGGAAACGACGGATCAGGGCGGGCAAAACATGGCTGTTTTGCGGATGAAAATTATCCCCCGGCCCATAGAGATTCGTTGGCATCGCACTGCGATAATCCACGCCATATTGCCGATTATAACTTTCGCAAAGTTTAATGCCCGCGATCTTGGCGATGGCGTAGGGCTCGTTCGTGGGCTCAAGCGGGCCGGTCAGCAGGGCATTTTCGGCCATCGGCTGCGCCGCGTCACGCGGATAGATGCATGAACTGCCCAGTTGCAGCAGCTGTTGAACACCAGCGGCAAACGCATGATGGATCACATTACATTCGATCATCAGGTTTTCGTAAATAAACTCAGCGGGATATGTGTTGTTCGCCATGATCCCGCCAACCTTGGCCGCGGCGAGGATCACCACATCCGGCGCCTCAGAACGCATAAAGTCACGCACCGCCGCTTGATCGGTCAGGTCCAGTTCTGCACGGGTCCGCGTCACCAGTTCCAACGCCTCCCCAGCGTCCTTGCGCGCCTGCAACTGCCGCAAGATCGCCCCGCCGACCATGCCGCGATGCCCAGCGATATAGATCTTCCGCATGGGCCTACCCGTTCTCGAGCGGGATCGGCAGATCCAGCCCGTGCTCTTTCAACAACGCATGCCGCCGTGCGACCTTGAGGTCATTCGCCACCATCTCTGCACACATCTCTTGCGCGGTGATTTGCGGTTCCCACCCGAGCTTCTTCTTCGCCTTCGCCGGCGAGCCCAACAGCGTCTCCACCTCGGCGGGGCGGAAATACTGCGGATCAATGCGCATCACCACATCGCCGGGGCTGACCGCGGGGGCATCCTCCCCAATGACGCTATCGACAACAGCATATTCATCCACGCCCGTGCCTTCAAACCGCAGGCTGATCCCAAGCTCTGCCGCCGACCACGTGATGAACTGGCGCACGGAATACTGCACGCCGGTGGCGATCACGAAATCGTCTGGCACGTCCTGCTGCAGCATCATCCACTGCATGCGCACATAATCCTTGGCGTGTCCCCAATCGCGCAGCGCGTCGAGGTTGCCCATATAAAGACACGCCTCCAACCCCTGCGCGATATTGGCCAAGCCGCGCGTGATCTTGCGCGTGACAAAGGTTTCGCCACGGCGGGAGCTTTCGTGGTTAAAAAGGATGCCGTTGCAGGCATAGATCCCATAGGCGGCGCGATAATTAACTGTGATCCAATAGGCGTACATCTTGGCAACCGCATAGGGGCTGCGCGGGTGAAAGGGTGTTTCCTCCGTCTGTGGTGTCTCTTGGACCAAGCCATACAGCTCAGAAGTTGATGCTTGGTAAAAGCGGGTCTTTTTTTCCAACCCCAGAAACCGGATCGCCTCTAGCAACCGCAGGGCCCCGTTGGCGTTCACCTCTGTCGTATATTCGGGCGTCTCGAAACTGACCGCGACATGGCTTTGCGCGCCAAGGTTATAGACCTCGTCCGGCTGCACCTCGCGCATGATCCGCGTCAGGTTCGAACTGTCGGTAAGATCGCCATAATGCAGGATCAGATCGGGGTCATCCTCGTGAGGGTCTTGATAAATATGATCAATCCGCTGCGTATTAAGAGATGACGACCGCCGCTTGATCCCGTGCACCTCGTATCCTTTGTCCAGCAACAACTCCGCCAGATAGGACCCGTCTTGACCGGTGATACCGGTGATCAGCGCGCGTTTTACCATCAGGGCCCCTAAACGAAAAATGTGCCTGCCCGAGGGGGCAGACACATCTGTATTTACTCAACTTAGAGGATTCTGGCGAGTCTTGATGCAATCAGAAGGTTTGGTCGTAGTCGCCAACCTCCGGCTCTGTCCGGATCACCGCGTCCAGATCGGCAAAGATTGCGCGCAATTCTTCCTCGGATTCAGAGCTTTCGCAGACCACCACAAGGTTCGGCGTGTTCGAAGAGGCGCGCACCAGCCCCCAGCTGCCGTTGTCCAGGATCACCCGCGCGCCATTCACGGCCACGACCTCTTTCACGGGGCGGCCGCCCAATTCGGTCACGTCTTTCAACTTGGCGACGATCCGGTCGAGGATATCGTATTTGTCCTCATCCGACGCATAGGGCGACATGGTGGGGGTGGAATATGTGTGGGGCAGGGCGCGGCGCAGGTCCGACATCTTCATGGCGGGGTTGCGGTCCATCAGTTTGCAGACCTCGACCGCGACGCGCATGCCGCAGTCATAGCCACGCCCGATGGGTTCAGCCAGGAAGTAGTGGCCGGATTTCTCGAACCCCGCCAGCGCACCCAACTGTTTGACCCGCCGTTTCATGTGGCTGTGGCCGGTTTTCCAATAGTCCGCCGTAACGCCATTGGCCTGCAAAACAGGGTCAGAGGCATAAAGCCCGGTCGATTTCACATCGGCGACAAAGGTGCTGTTGGGGTAAATCGCAGACAGATCGCGCGCCATGATGACGCCCATCTTGTCGGCGAAAATCTCTTCGCCCTCGTCATCCACCACGCCGCAGCGGTCGCCGTCGCCGTCAAACCCAAGCGCGAAATCCGCGCCCGAGGCTTTCACGCTGTCGGACATATCATGCAGCATTTCCATTGCTTCGGGGTTCGGGTTGTAATGCGGGAACGTGTAATCCAGCGTGTTGTGGCTATCGACCACCTCGACCCCCAGACGGCTGAACAGTTCGGGTGCAAAGGCGGCCGCGGTGCCGTTCCCCGTGGCGCAGACGACCTTGAGCTTGCGGGTCATTTTGAAGTCACCCACCAGATCATCCAGATAGGCTTCGCGCACGCCATCGACGAATTCATACTTGCCGCCTTCGCGCTGTTCGCCACGCCCTTCCAGAACGATATCGCGCAGCTCTGCCATCTCGTCGGGGCCGTGTGTCAGCGGGCGTTCAAAGCCCATCTTCACGCCGGTCCAGCCATTGGGGTTATGCGAGGCGGTGACCATCGCCACCGCTGGCGCATCCAGATGGAATTGCGCGAAATAGGCCATGGGCGACAGGCAGGGGCCGATATCCTTAACGTGAATACCCGCCTGCATCAGGCCCAAAATCAGCGCATTTTTAATCGATAGGGAATAGTCGCGGTAATCATTGCCCACAGCGATAACGGGCTCGATCCCGCGCTGTTGCATCTGCGTGCCCAGACCAAGGCCAAGCGCGGTGATGCCCGGCAGGTTGATCGCCTCGGGGTACTGCCAGCGCGCGTCATATTCGCGAAAACCGGTGGGGGCGATCATGGGGTCGCGCAGAAATTCCCATGTGTTCGGCGTGACTTTGGGCAACGGCTTGGTCATGAAATATCCTGATCTATCAGCGTTAAAATACTGCCCTCTTCGATAGAAGGAATGCGTGCAGGGATCAACTGACAGCAAGGGCGCGGGACGGTTTGTTGCCGACGGGGCGGCAAGGTGCCGGTCAAACAACCGGCAGTGCCTGCGAATGGTTCCCAAAGAAAACGCCCCGCCCTTTTGCAAAAGGACGGGGCGGATAGGTCGCGATGCTGTGGTGCCTTAGCCGATGATGGCGTTCAACGTGGCCGAGGGGCGCATCACCGCTTCGGTCTTGGCGGGGTCCGAATGGAAGTACCCGCCCAGATCGACAGGCTTGCCCTGAACCTCTGCCAGCTCGGCCATGATCTTGTCCTCATTCGCCGCCAGTTTTTCGGCGATGGGGGCAAAATGTTCGGCCAATGCGGCGTCGTCGCTCTGGCTGGCCAGCGCCTGTGCCCAATAGAGGGCAAAGTAATAGTGGCTGGCGCGGTTGTCCGGCTCGCCCACTTTACGCGATGGCGACTTGTTGTTGTCCAGAATGCCCTGGGTCGCAGCGTCTACGGCTTTGCCCAGGACGGCGGCCTTGGCATTGTCCTTCTGGTCCGCGAGGAACTTGAGGCTTTCCCCAAGCGCACAGAACTCGCCCAGGCTGTCCCACCGCAGGTGGTTTTCTTCAACAAGCTGCTGCACGTGCTTGGGGGCAGACCCGCCGGCACCCGTTTCAAACAAGCCACCGCCCTGCATCAGCTTGACGATCGACAGCATCTTGGCCGAGGTGCCCAGTTCCAGAATGGGGAACAGGTCGGTCAGATAGTCGCGCAGCACGTTGCCGGTGATCGCGATCGAATTCTCGCCCTTACGGATTGTCTCAAGCGTCTGGCGCGTGGCCTTGGCGGGGGACATGATCTGGAACTTGTCGGCCACGCCCTTGGCTTCAAGGATCGGCGTTACGTAGGCGATCAGCTCTGCGTCATGGGCGCGGTTCTCGTCCAGCCAGAAGATCGCCTCGCAGCCTTCGGCTTTCTGACGGTCGATGGCCAGCTGCACCCAGTCCTCGATCGGGGCCTTGCGGGCCGAGGCCGCGCGCCAGATGTCGTTCGCCTCGACGCTGTGCTCGGAAATCACGTCGCCATTGGCGGCGATCATTTTCACGGTGCCATCCGCGGGGATCTCGAAGGTGGTGGGGTGCGACCCGTATTCCTCGGCTTTTTGCGCCATCAAACCGATGTTCTGCACTGTGCCCGAGGTCGTCGGGTCCAGCGCGCCGGTTTCCTTGAAGTAATTAATGCTTTCTTCATAGACAGGGGCATATGAGTTGTCAGGGATCACGCAGTTGGTGTCGTGTTCCTTGTTGTCGGGGCCCCAGCCCTTGCCGCCAGCGCGGATCAGCGCGGGCATGGACGCGTCGATAATCACGTCGGATGGCACGTGCAGGTTGGTGATCCCTTTGTCCGAATTCACCATATACATCGGCGGGCGTGCATCCATCGCGTCTTTGACGGCTTGGGTGATTTCGGCATTGTCCTTGATCCGCTCCATCATGTCGCCGATGCCTGCGTTCGGGTTCACACCCGCCGCTTTCAGCGCGTCACCGTATTTGTCAAAGACGGGCTTCAGATATTCCCGCACAGCGTGGCCAAAGATGATCGGGTCCGACACTTTCATCATCGTCGCTTTCATGTGCAACGAGAACAGCGTGCCGTCTTTCTTGGTCTCTTCGATCTGCTCCGCCAGGAATGTGTCCAGCGCCTTGGCAGACATGAAGGTGGTGTCGACGACAGTGCCCGCGGGGAAAGAAACGCCATCCTTCAACACGGTCTCGGTCCCGTCGGCGGCAACATGCACGATCTTGGCGGCACCAGCCTGCGCCTCGGTCAGCGTCAGGGATTTCTCGTTCGAGAAGAAATCACCGCCCGACATCGACGATACTTTGGTTTTGCTGTCCTTGGACCATGTGCCCATCGAATGGGGGTTCGCCATCGCGTATTTCTTGACCGCATTGGCCGCGCGACGGTCCGAGTTGCCTTCGCGCAGAACGGGGTTCACCGCAGAGCCCTTGATCGCGTCATAGGCCGCGCGGGCTTTCTTTTCCGCGTCGGTGCTTGGCGCTTCGGGATAGTCGGGCAGCGCATAGCCCTGACCCTGCAATTCCTTGATCGCGGCCACCAGCTGCGGCACCGAGGCAGAGATATTCGGCAGCTTGATCACATTGGCGTCGGGCGTTTTCACCAGATCGCCCAGGATCGCCAGATCGTCGGATTGTTTTTGCGCCTCGGTCAGCGCGTCGGGGAAGGCCGCCAGAATACGCCCCGACAAAGAGATATCACGGGTGCCCACAGAAACCCCTGCCGCATCGGCAAAGCTGCGGATGATCGGCAGCAGCGAATAGCTTGCCAGTTCGGGGGCCTCATCGACCTGCGTGTAAATGATGTCGGGTGTCTGTGTCTCAGCCATGGTATCCAGCCTTTCCTGAAGTTTGGTATGCGATAGTACACTTAGTTTGAAATATCCACCTCCCCCGCGTCGCGAAGGTCGCGAAACTGCGGCCAGCGGCGGCGAAACGCGCAGGGCGATGCCCAAGCCACCACATAGCGCCCCCCGCAGCATTGCAAAACGAATCACTCACCTCTCCTTGGGTCGAGCGGGGTTGATACCGTTAACGCTCACACACGCGGTAAGTGCGGGCAATGAACCCATACCGTGTCACGCTGCTTATTTGTTCAACCATCAGGGGGATGTGCCCTCTGGTAACAGGTGATTCGGTGCAATTCTTGGTCGCAAACCAAAGCCGATGTCGCTAAGCGCACCCAAATCCCGAGGCAACGAACTGGTTTACTTTGATTTTTGATAAAGTTTGCGAAAAATGCTGAAGCGCCGCAATAATAACAGTCGCGGGGCATGTGTGACCACTGCCGGACCGCGCAACGCGCAGGTCATGCACCTTGATGGCCTGATCAGAGGGACCGGGGTGTCATGACGGACCGAAAGGAAGACGGCACAAGCAAGGATGGTCGCGTCGCCCGCGGCGAGATCACCCGCGAACGCGTGCTCGACGCGGCAGAGCGTTGCTTCGCCGAGCTTGGCTTTGATGCGGTCAGCATCCGCCGGATCGCGCGCGAAGCCGAAGTCACGCTGGGGGTGGTCGGCTTTCACGGGGGTACAAAGCAAGAGCTTTTCGTGACCGTGCTGAAACGGCGGGTCGAAACGCTCAACGCCATGCGCATGGCGCGGCTCGATGCGCTCAAATCGACGGAGCGGCTCACGCTGGAGACGCTGATCGATGCCTATGTCACCCCGTATCTCGAAATCGCCTCGCGCGGGGATCCGCAATGGCGGGCCTATGCGCAGCTGGTGGCGCGGATCATGTCTGACGAACGCTATTACCGCGAGGCAGGGCCGCTTTATGATCGCGTCGCCTCTATCTACCTTGATGAAATGGCGCGTCTGCGTCCTGATGCCGACCGTGAACAGCTTGCCGCTGTGCTGTCGCTGACCGTGTCCTCGATGGTGTCTATCGTCGCAAGTGGCATCCGCATTGCGGGCCTGTCGCAAAGTGATCGGCGCGAAAGCCCTATGGTGTATCGCCCGCTCTTGCTTGATTTTTGTGTGGGTGGCGTTCTGCGCGCGCTTGAGCCAAAGTGCTAGGCAACTCAACGCGATAAAAGGCCCCACGTCATGAAATCCTATCCCAAAGTCTGGTTCCTGCGGCACGGTGAAACCGAATGGAACGCAGAAGGGAGGGTGCAGGGCCAGACCGAATCCGTGCTCTCCGAACGGGGCAGGGTCCATGCGCAGCAGCAGGCCAAGCTGATGGCCCCGATCCTTGCGCATAACCCGCCCTGCATCGTGTCGCCGCTCAAACGCACGCGCCAGACCGCCGATATCGCGCTTGGCGGGCGGGACTACCAGACCGACGATCGCCTGAAAGAGATTTTCGCCGGCGATTGGGAAGGCCACCTGCGCGCCGATATCTTCAAGAACCTGCCCGAAGGCATCACGGCGCAAAGCCCCCATATGGAATTCTATTGTGCCGCTCCCGGTGGCGAAGGCTTTGACGTGTTTCAGGCGCGGGTGAATGCCTTTGTCGACACGCTGACCGAGCCCACCGTCGTGGTCGCTCACGGGCTTAGCGGCCAGCTTTTGCGCGGTGCGCTCTGCGGGTTGAGCCGCGCCGAGCTGGGCCAGTTGTCAAACCGGCAGGGCTGCGTCTATGTGCTTGAAAACGGGCAGGAAACGGTGCTGTCGGTTGACTGACACGACCTCGATGATGCCCCCCTGCACCGTGGCCGTCATCGGCTGCGGGTTGATCGGTGCAAGCTGGGCCGCGCTGTTCCAGCACGCAGGCCACACCGTCCGCGCGTGGGACCCTGACACAGGTGCCCGCGACGGTTTCGCCGCCCGCGTCGCGGGCCCCTTGGCGCAACTGCAAGAAATCTCGGCAGGGGCGGCCCCCCAAGGCGCGCTTTCAACCCACGAGAGTTTGCAAGACGCCCTGCACGACGTTGTGATGATCCAGGAAAACGCGCCCGAGAACGTGCCGCTGAAACACCAGCTTTACGCACAGATAGAAGCTATCGTCGCGCCGGATGTGATCATTGCCTCCAGCACCTCGGCGCACCCGTGGTCGGATCTTGTGCCGGGGATGCAGCACCCCGACCGGCTGATCACCGCACATCCCTTCAATCCGCCCCATCTGGTGCCGCTGGTCGAAGTCTACGGCCCCGATCCTCAGGTGCTCGACTGGGCCGAAGGGTTCTACCGCAGCCTCGGCTCTGCGCCCGTGCGGCTGAAAAAAGATGCGGTTGGGCATATCGCCAACCGGCTGTCCTCGGCGCTCTGGCGCGAGGCGGTGCATATCGTCGCCGAGGGCATCGCGGATGTCGACGCGGTGGATCAGGCGCTGGTCAACGGCCCGGGGCTGCGCTGGTCGGTGCTGGGGGCGCATATGGCCTATCACCTTGGCGGGGGTGCCGGGGGCATGGCGGGCTATCTGGCCCATCTCGGGCCAAGCCAGCAGAAACGTTGGGATAATCTCGGCGCGCCTACGCTCGACGCCGAGACATGCGCGCGTCTGGTCGACGGGGTGAACATTGAGGCCGCAGGCCGCAGCATCGCCCAGCTAGAGGCCGAACGCGACGCCGCCCTGATCGAACTTGCACAGATGCGCAAACGGCTGGCGGATCGGAAAGCCTGAGGCCACGTGACCCTAGATCGATTTGCGCGCGCGCATCGCTGCGGTGATCGTCCCATCGTCAAGGTAATCAAGTTCCCCGCCGATCGGCACACCCTGGGCCAGAGAGGTCAACCGCACCTGACCCTCAAGCTGGTCCGCGATATAATGCGCCGTGGTCTGCCCGTCGATTGTGGCGTTCAGCGCCAGAATAACCTCCGACACGGCCTCGTCGCGCACACGGTCCATCAGTCGGGGGATGCGCAATTCCTGCGGGCCGATGGCATCCAGCGCCGACAGCGTGCCGCCCAGCACATGATAGCGCCCCTTGAACACGCCCGACCGTTCCATCGCCCACAGATCCGCGACATCCTCGACCACGCAAATCTCGCCATTGGCGCGTTTTTCCGACGTGCAGATGTCGCAGATATCGGCGGTCCCCACATTGCCGCAGTTGATGCATTCGCGCGCCGTCGCCGCCACGGTCTGCATCATATCGGCCAAAGGCGTCAGCAACAGCGCGCGCTTGCGGATCAGATGCAGCACCGCCCGGCGGGCCGAGCGTGGCCCCAATCCGGGCAGCCGCGCCATCAGGTCGATGAGCGCATCAATGTCGCGTGTGCTGCTCATCTGTGGACCCCCATGGCGTTGGTGTGAAAGAGTTTTAATGCCTTCGGCGAGGATTTAACCCCATTTGGAAGGATCAGAACGGCAGCTTCATATCCGCAGGCAGACCCATGCCTTCGGTCAGCTTGCTCATCTCGGACTGGGCGCGGTCGGTGGCTTTGGTCTGCGCGTCCTTGATCGCGGCGAGGATCAGGTCCTCGACGACTTCTTTCTCGTCGCCGTTGAAAATAGATGGATCGATATCCAGCGACTTCAGCTCGCCCTTTGCAGTGCAGGTCGCCTTGACCAGACCGGCACCGGATTCCCCTTCGACGATGATATTGTGCATGTCTTCTTGCAGCTGCGCCATCTTGCCCTGCATCTGCTGCGCCGTCTTCATCATCTTGGCCATGTCACCCATGGCACCCAAACCTTTAAGCATGTGGTCGTCTCCTGTAGCTTTATTTGCTTATGTATATGCGGTCTTTGCCGCCCCCCGACAAGGGGTGCCCTGGCGTGGACAGGTCGCGGGCAGAGCAGGGGCAGGCGGGATCAGTCGTCCTCGAAAGGGTCCCATTCATCCTCGACCTCGGGCAGCGCTTCGGACACGGCGGCGGCGGCGATTTCCTCGGGTGTGCGGATCGACAGGATCTTGGCCCCCGGAAAGCTCGCCATGACGGCCTGCATCAACGGGTGGTTTTCCGCCTGCGATTTCAGGGCGTTTTCCTTGGCGTCGCGGACCTCGGCGATGGTTTTGGCGCTGCTGTCGCCCACGATGGTCACAGCCCAGCGGTTGCCGGTCCACAGTTGCAGCCGCGTGCCAAGACGCTGTGCCAGATCGCGGGGGGCGCTGTCGGTGGGGGTGAACTCGATCCGCCCCGGTTGATAGGCCGCCAGCCGGACCGAGGTCTCGACCTCCACCAACAGTTTCACGTCGCGGTTGCTGCGGATCAGCTCGACCACATGTTCAAACGTCGGGTAGTGCGCCAAAGCCTGCGCCACCGCCGGGGCAAGTGCCGCCATCGTCGCGCCCCCCGCTGGCCCGCCCGACATCTGCTGGCTGCCCATAGCGCTGGTCGATCCACCTCCGGCGGGCACGGCGGCCCCGCCCCCCGGACCCTGCGGCGGGGCGGGCGGGGGCGTGGTATTGGCCAGCTTGCGGGCAAGCTCTTCAGGGCTGGGCAGATCGGCGACATGGGTCAGGCGGATCACGGCCATCTCGGCGGCCATCATCGCATTGGGCGCGCTTGCCACCTCGTCCAGCGCTTTCAGCAACATCTGCCACAGACGGGTCAGCACCCGCATCGGCAGGGTTTCCGCCATGGTGACGCCACGGCTGCGTTCCTCGGGCGAGACGGTGGGGTCTTCGGCGGCATCGGGGGTGATCTTGACCACCGATACCCAATGGGTGATCTCGGCCAGATCGCGCAGCACGGCCATCGGGTCGGCCCCGTCGGAATACTGGTTGCCCAGCTCGTCCAGCGCGCCAGCCGCATCGCCGCGCAGGATCATATCGAACAGGTCCAGCACCCGCCCGCGATCCGCCAGCCCCAGCATCGCACGCACCTGCACCGCCGTCGTTTCGCCCGCCCCGTGGCTGATTGCCTGATCCAGCAAGGACGTGGCATCGCGCGCGGATCCTTCGGCGGCACGGGTGATCAGCGCCAGCGCATCGTCCGCAATCTCGGCCCCTTCGGCGGTGGCGATCTTGCGCATCAGCGCGATCATCACCTCGGGCTCGATCCGGCGCAAATCAAAGCGTTGGCAACGCGACAGCACGGTCACGGGCACCTTGCGGATCTCGGTCGTGGCGAAGATGAATTTGACGTGCTCGGGCGGTTCCTCAAGCGTCTTGAGCAGCGCGTTGAACGCGCCGGTCGACAGCATGTGCACCTCATCGATGATATAGACTTTGTACCGGGCCGAGGCCGCGCGGTAATGCACGCTGTCGATAATCTCGCGGATATTGCCGACGCCGGTGTTCGATGCAGCGTCCATCTCCATCACGTCGACGTGGCGGCCTTCCATGATGGCGACGCAATGTTCGCAGACCCCGCAGGGTTCCGTCGTCGGCCCGCCATTACCGTCCGGCCCGATGCAGTTCATCCCCTTGGCGATGATCCGTGCCGTGGTGGTTTTACCGGTCCCGCGGATGCCGGTCATGATAAACGCCTGCGCAATGCGATCCGCCTCGAACGCGTTTTTCAGCGTGCGCACCATCGCGTCCTGCCCGACCAGATCGGCAAAGGTTTCAGGCCGGTATTTGCGGGCCAATACGCGATAGGCAGAGGGTGCTGTCATGACGATCCTGCAAGATTCGATTGAAGCCCTGAACCTAGAGCATCCAAAGGATGCCGCCAACCGCAACCGAGGCAAAGCTGAAAATCACCGCCAGCGTCTTCATCCGCGCATTGGGTTGCGCATTGGCATGGTGGTCGTTCAGCCGGTCCAGCGTCTTGGTCGCCGCATCATGGGCCGCCCAGAAGATATAGACCGCCGCGACGACAAAGATCGTCGCCACGCTTTTCGCGGCCCAGGTCGGGTCAAAATCACCGAACACCGCCTTAAGCCCGATCGCCACCGCAAGCGACGCCATCCCCGTGCGCATCCACCCTGCAAAGGTGCGCTCGTTCGCCAAAATCGTGCGGTCTTCGGCCCAGTCGGTGCGGTTCTCGGCCAGATCATTGCTTTTATTCATTGAACTATTGTGCGCGTCGCGCGTTACGCTGACAATAATATTTGACATAACGGGGACAGATTTATGCGGTTGCGCGGCATCAGAAGAAGCAAAAACGTTGAGGTCCGCCGCGGCGGGCGCGGGGGCGGTGCCGGGCGTGCGGGCGGTCTGGGGATCGTCGGCGTCTTGGCGGTGCTGGCGATCGGCTATTTCACCGGCATCGACGTATCGCCCTTGCTGAACGGGGGCACCGCGCCGCAAACCCAGCAGGGCGCGCCGGTCTCTGACTCTGACGCGCAGGCCACGCAGTTCACCGCGCAGGTGCTTGCCACCACCGAAGATGTCTGGGGCGAGATTTTCCCACAGCAGTTGGGTCGTGAATACGTGCCGCCCAAGCTCGTTGTCTTTTCCAACGTCACGCAAAGTGCCTGTGGCGGGGCCTCTGGCGCGACGGGGCCGTTCTACTGCCCTGCGGATGAAAAGGCCTATATCGACACGCAATTCTTTGATCTTCTGGCGCAGCGCATGGGGGCAGGCGGGGATTTCGCCGCCGCCTATGTGATTGCCCACGAGGTCGCCCACCACGTCCAGAACGAACTGGGTATCCTGCCCAAGGTTGACGCGCTGCGCCGCCAATCCTCGACCGCCGAGGCGAACGCCCTGACCGTGCGGCTTGAGCTCATGGCCGATTGTTTTTCGGGGATCTGGGCCAAGAACGTCAAAGGTCTGATGGAGCGGGGCGATCTGGACGAGGCATTGAACGCCGCGCGCAAGATCGGCGATGACCACCTGCAACGTCAGGCCGGTCGCGTCCCCCAGCCCCACACCTTTACCCACGGCACATCCGAGCAGCGTTCAAGCTGGTTCCAGCGCGGGTTCGATAGCGGTCAGGTTGGCCAATGCGACACATTCGCGGCAGAGCAGTTGTAACAACGTTCGGTGCTATAACAGAAAAATAATGAGTATAAACAACAGGTTAAGTTACCCATGGGTAACCTGACCTGTTGTCTGTGGAGGTGCCGAAATGCCGATAGCCAACCGCATCGGGGCGCTGCGGGGCAGGGACAATAAGCAATCTATATTATGGCAGGGTGGGGTGCCCCTCTCGGGCCATCCTTTGGATGACCCTGCGGGGCGACGCGTATTTTGCCGCGCAAAATACGCTGGGGTGAGAGGCTGATAACGACCCAAGTGGGTCTCGTTACGGCTGCTTCCTTCCGGATCTGACCGGGTTGGCGAGGCACCTGCCCGCACCAACCTCTCACCGCCCATATAGTATAGGGCCGGATGGGATGCAAGACGGGCCCAAAGGCGTTTTTATCTCGGGCGTTTTTAGCGGGCACGGCGCCATGCAGCCTTGGCATCGCGCGGTTTGGCCAATAGGCATGGTGCACGCAAACGGGAGGATACGCATGAAGCACGCCGAAACGGTCACTTTCGGAGGGTCATCGCTTGACCGCGCCGGAGAGGTTCGCGCCGACAAGGAGGCCGTGGCCGCATTGCGCGCCGATGACGCCGCCCGCGCCATTCTGTTCTGGCGGGGCAAGGTCCTGATCGACCCCGCACGCCCCGCGTCTGTTGTGCGTTTGCCACTGGATCACCCCGTTCTGGCGGATGCCGGCTCTGCTCCGATCTTGCTGGGGCGCGAAGAGGGGGCCGCGCGTTTTGCCTATGACCTGTCGCCGTGGATGCCCGATGACTTCGACCCGCGCCAGCTGGGGTCTTTCGTCGATCAAAGCGAACAGCGCCACCCGATGTTGCCGCCCGACTATGCTTTCGTCGAAATGCGCCGCGTGATGACATGGCTCAGCCCGCGTGACGCCGAACTCGCCGCGACAGGCAAGGCCATTCTGGCGTGGCACGAAAACCACGGCTACTGCGCGCGCTGCGGCTTTGAAACCGTGGTGAATGACGCAGGCTGGCAACGCAACTGCCCCGCGTGTCGCGCGTCGCATTTTCCGCGCACCGATCCTGTTGTGATCATGCTGATTACCCACGGCAACTCTGTCCTGATGGGGCGGTCGCCGGGCTGGCCCGAGGGGATGTTCTCGCTTTTGGCGGGGTTTGTCGAACCGGGGGAAACGCTCGAAGCCGCCGTGCGCCGCGAGGTGTTCGAAGAGGCGGGCGTGCAGGTCGGTCAGGTCAGCTACCTTGCCAGCCAGCCTTGGCCCTTTCCCGCGTCGCTCATGTTCGGCTGCGCCGGAGAGGCGACAAACCACGAGATCACCATCGACCCCAAAGAGATCGAAGAGGCGTTTTGGGTGTCGAAAGAGGACATGATGGATGTCTTTGCCGGGCAACACCCCAAGATCAAACCGGCCCGAAAGGGGGCGATTGCGCATTTCCTGCTGGAAAACTGGCTTGCGGATACTCTGGATTAAGGCAACCTTCGGGAAAGACGACGAACAAGGCAGAACATGAAATTTTCCACCAAAGAAGACATCGACGCGCCGATTGATGCGGTATTCGACATGCTGTGCGAATTTGACCAGTTCGAACGCGCCGCCATGCGCCGCGGCGCAGAGGTGCAGCGCGTGGACCGGCTGGCAGAAGCGGGGCCGGGGATGCAGTGGGAAGCTGCCTTTGACATGCGCGGCAAACGGCGCGAGCTTCAGGTCGAGATGGACCGTTTTGACCGCCCGACCGAAATGAAGCTGAACACCCGTTCGCAGGGGCTGACCGGCGACATGAGCTTTGATCTCGTCGCCCTGTCACGCAGCCGCACCCGCATCATGGTCGCGCTAGAGCTCAAGCCGCAAAACCTGTCGGCCCGTCTGCTGGTGCAGTCGTTGAAGCTGGCCAAAAATTCGCTGACCAAGAAGTTCAAGAAACGTGTCGGCGACTATGCCAAGGACATGGAAGACCGCTACCACAAACCCCGCTAGGGGGGGTGTGGTGGTTGCCGCACTTACTGGCCGTGACGGTCGGGATGCGCGGGGTAGACGCCCAGAATATCGATGAAGTTGGTGAAATGCGCCAACTCCTCCAGCGCGCGGGCGACGGCGGGGTCTTCGGGGTGGCCTTCGATATCGGCATAGAACTGTGTCGCCGTGAACGACCCGCCCGCCATGTAGCTTTCCAGCTTGGTCATGTTGACGCCATTGGTCGCGAAACCGCCCATGGCCTTGTAAAGTGCTGCCGGGATGTTGCGCACCTGAAAGACAAAGGTGGTCAGCATGTTTTCCGCACGGCGCGTCTGGTCCAGCTCGGGCGACATCAGCAAAAAGCGGGTGGTGTTATGGTCCAGATCCTCGATGTCGCGGGCCAGCACCTTGAGCCCGTGAATATCCGCCGCAACCTCGCTTGCCAGCACGCCGACATCGCGTTCCTCCGACACCGCAAGATCCGCCGCAGCCCCTGCGCTGTCCGCCGCTGCCTCTGAGGTGATGCCATGGGCGTCCAGCCAGCTGCGTGCCTGCGGGATCAGCACCATATGCGCGCGCACGTGTTTGATGTCTTCGAGCTTCACGCCGTCATGGGCCATCAGGCTGATGCGCACGCGCACGAAGGCCTCTGCGATGATGCGCAGCCCGCTTTGCGGCAACAGCCGGTGGATGTCCGCAACCCGCCCGTAGGTCGAGTTTTCAACCGGCAGCATCGCCAGATCGGCGCGGCCTTCGCGCACGGCGCGGATCACCCCTTCGAAGGTCATGCAGGGCACGGGGATCATGTCGGGGCGGGCTTGCAGGCAGGCTTCGTGGCTATAGGCCCCCAAAGCACCTTGAAAAGCGATGCGCGGCGCGGTTTTACTGGTCATCAGGGGCATCCTTCTTCAAGCCGTTGCCAACTATGGCGTTTGGTCGCGGTAACTACACCTTGCCCCGACGAAGGGAAAGCAATAGATACGCCTGCAATACGATGCCCGAATACCAACGATGGACCTTCACGCATGTTCGATACAATGACCGTTACCAAAATCGCTGCCGGCCTGTTTGGCGCTTGGCTTGTCCTTCTGCTTGGCAAATTCGCGGGCGAAGAGCTTTATCATGCCGAAGCGCATGGCGAACAAGGCTATGTCATTGAAGTGGCAGACGCCTCTGGTGGCGGTGAGCCCGCTGAAGAAGTCGATTTCGCCGAGATCATGGCGGCCGCTGATCCGGCCAAGGGTGAAAAGGTTTTCCGCAAATGTTCGGCCTGTCACAAGGTTGAAGATGGTGCGAATGCGGTTGGTCCCTACCTCTACGGTGTTGTCGGGCGTCCGGTTGATTCCGCTGACGGGTATGCGTCCTACTCCGGCGCGCTTGAGAAATCGGCTGAGACATGGACCCCCGAGAACCTGAACGCCTTCCTGACCAAGCCTGCCGGTTTCGCGCCAGGCACCACAATGGGTTTCGCGGGTCTGCCCAAGATCGAAGACCGGGCGAATGTGATCGCCTATCTCGACAGCCTGGACAACTGATCCACCCCATATCCCGATTGCTAGGCCGCCCCCTCGTGGGCGGCCTTTTGCTGTGAAGTGCCCTGTTTTCAGTCAGGTAACATATTCGCAACTTGTAACTTGGGCGGTCGGGCCGTTAGCGTGTATCCGGCAGTGATCTGCCGCGACGACCCTTGTCTATCGCCTGTTGTTATAAAGGATACGCCCGATGCCCCGGACCCATGCCCGTGCTGACACACAATCGCAAACCCCCATGCTGCGCGTTGCTGGTGCGGCCTTGCTTGTTTTCGGGGCCGCGATGCTGGGCGGTGCTGCTTGGGGGCAGGATGACGCCGCGCAGGGTAGTGACAAGATCATCACCGCGCATGGCTATTCCTTTTACGGCGATCTGAAATACCCCGCCGATTACACCCATTTCGACTATGTGAACCCCGACGCCCCCAAAGGCGGCGAGATTTCAATCTCGACCCTCGGGACGTTTGATTCGATGAACCCCTATTCGCGCAAGGGTCGTGGCGGTGCGTTGAGCACGGTGATGTATGAAAGCCTGCTTGGCGAGGGCGTCGGCGGAGAGATCGTGCCCGCCGATGTTTACGGCGAAGCCTATTGCCTGCTGTGCGAGAGCCTTGAATACCCCGAGAGCAAGGATTGGGTGGTGTTCCACATGCGCAAGGACGCGAAATTCTCGACCGGTGATCCGGTGACGGCCCATGACATCGCCTTCAGCCACAACCTGCTGCTGGATCAGGGGCTGAAATCCTATGCCGATGCAGTGCGCAAGCTGATCCCCAAGGTCGAGGTGATCGACGATTATACTATTAAGTTCTATTTCAGCCCCGGCGTGTCCCGGCGCAGCCTGATCGAACAGGTCGGCGGCGTGCCCGCGTGGTCGAAGAAATGGTACGAGGAAACCGGCGCGCGGCTCGACGAATCGCGGCTGGAAACCTCGCCCGGGTCGGGCCCCTATATGATCGACAGCATCGATGTGAACCGTCGCATCGTCTATAAACGCAACCCCGATTACTGGGGCAAGGACCTGCCGTTCAACGTGGGCCGCAACAATTTCGATAAAATCCGCGTTGAATACTTCGGCGACGAGAATTCCGCGTTCGAGGCCTTCAAGGCGGGTGAATATACCTTCCGCACCGAGGGCAGCTCGAAACAATGGGCGTCGTCCTATGACTTCCCCAAGGTGACCGCAGGGCAGGTGGTCAAAGAGGATATCCCCGACGGGTCGCCTCCTACGCCCTCGGGCATCGTATTCAACCTTGGCCGCGAGGTCTTGCAGGACAAGCGCGTGCGCGAGGCCGTGGCCCTGGGGTTCAACTTTGAATGGACCAATGAATCGCTGCAATACGGGCTGTTCAAACAGCGGGCGTCCTTTACGCAGGACACGCCCCTGATGGCCACGGGCGCACCCCAAGGGGCGGAACTGGCGCTGCTGGAAAGCCTTGGCGATGTCGTGCCGCCCGAACTGCTGACGGAAGATGCGGTGATGCCGCATACGTCGGATGCGAGCCGCCTGTCGGACCGTCGCAACCTGCGCCGCGCAATGAAGCTGCTGGACGAGGCCGGTTGGGCCGTGGGCGATGACGGCAAACGCTATAATGCGCAGGGCAAACCCTTGCAGTTGCGGTTCTTGCTGAACTCCTCGGGGTCGGCGACGCTGTCGGCGGTGATCGAAAACTTTATGTCGAATTTGCAGAACATGGGCATTGATGCCGTGCTCGAGAAAGTCGACAGTTCCCAATACACGGCCCGCGAACGGGACCGCGATTACGACATGGTCTATGACAGCTATGGGGCGTTTCTGGGCACAGGCACCGGGCTGGAACAACGCTATGGGTCAGAGGCGGCGGCCTATTCGCTGTTCAACCCTGCGGGGCTTGCCAGCCCGCTGGTGGATGCGATTGTGACCGCGTCGCTGGCGGCCGACACGAAAGAGGAAGAGGACGCCAGCCTGATGGCGCTGGATCGGGCGCTGCGCTATGAATTTTTCATGATCCCGACCTGGTATAACGACAGTTTCTGGACCGCCTATTACGACCAGTACGAACACCCCGAAACGCAGCCGCCTTACGCTTTGGGCTACCTCGATTTCTGGTGGTACAATGCCGATAAAGCAGACGCCTTGCGCGCTGCAGGCGCACTGAGGTAAACGCCGGCCATGGGCGCATATATTCTTCGACGGCTGTTGCTGATCATACCGACGTTGCTTGGGATCATGCTGATCAACTTTGCACTGGTGCAGTTTGTGCCGGGTGGCCCTGTTGAGCAGGCGATCGCGCGTATTCAGGGCGGTGGTGACGTGTTCGAAGGGTTCTCTGGCGGGGGATCGGATGCGGGGAATGCCGCAGATACCGGCGGCAACGAGAATTACGTTGGCGCACGGGGCCTGCCGCCCGAATTCATCGCCGAGCTTGAGAAAGAGTTCGGCTTTGACAAACCGCCGGTAGAGCGGTTCGTGAACATGCTGTGGAATTACATGCGGTTCGATTTCGGCGACAGCTATTTCCGGTCGATCAGCGTGATCGAGTTGATCAAGGAAAAGCTGCCCGTGTCGATCACGCTGGGGCTGTGGTCGACGTTGATTGCCTATCTGGTGTCGATCCCCCTTGGCATCCGCAAGGCGGTCAAGGACGGCACGGCCTTTGATACATGGACATCGGGCGCGATTATCGCCGCCTATGCGATCCCGGGCTTTCTGTTCGCGATCCTGCTGCTGGTGCTGTTCGCGGGCGGGTCCTACTGGCAGATATTCCCGCTGCGGGGGCTCACCTCGGATAATTTTGACCAGCTGAGCCCCTTGGGCAAGGTCGCGGATTACTTCTGGCACATCACGCTGCCGGTGCTGGCCTCGACCATCTCGGCCTTTGCGACGCTGACCTTGCTGACCAAGAACAGCTTTCTGGACGAGATCAAGAAGCAATATGTCGTCACGGCGCGGGCCAAGGGTCTGTCGGAGCGTAAGGTGTTGTACGGCCACGTATTCCGTAACGCGATGCTGATCGTGATCGCGGGCTTTCCAGCGGTGTTTATCGGCGTGTTCTTTGGCGGCTCGCTGATCATCGAGACGATCTTTAGCCTTGATGGGCTGGGCCGTCTGGGGTTCGAGGCGGCGGTTGCGCGGGATTATCCGATCGTCTTCGGGACGCTGTTCATCTTTGGCCTTATCGGTCTGCTGGTCGGTATCCTGTCTGACCTGATGTATGTGGTCGTCGACCCGCGCATCGACTTTGAAAAACGCGAGGGCTGAACCCGATGGCGCTATCCCCGCTGAACCAACGCCGCTGGCGTAACTTTACCCGTAACCGCCGCGCCTATTGGAGCCTTTGGATTTTCGCGATCCTGTTTGGCATCTCGCTGTTCGCCGAATTCGTGGCCAACGACAAACCGATCCTCGTGAACTATCGCGGCGACTATTACATGCCGATCTTCAAGTTCTACCCGGAGACCGAATTCGGCGGTGATTTCCTGACCGAAGCGGTGTACCGCGACCCCGAAGTGCAATGTCTGATCGCCTCGGGCGGGTTGATCGACTGTCTGGACGACCCCGAGGGGATTATCGAGGACGCGCAGGATGGCGAGGTCGCGGGCGAGGCGATTTCGGCGGGCTGGTCGATCTGGCCCCCCATCCCCTATAGCTTTGACACCGCCGTGGACCGGCCCGGCGCGGCCCCGCTGCCGCCGAACGGGCAGAACCTGCTGGGCACCGATGGCACCAAACGTGACGTGCTGGCGCGGGTCATTCATGGCTTCCGGCTGTCGATCATCTTTACCCTGATTGTGACGGGCGCCGCATCGTTGATCGGGATCATCGCAGGGGCGGTGCAGGGGTTCTTTGGCGGCTGGACGGATCTGATCTTCCAGCGCGTGATCGAGATCTGGACCTCGACCCCGTCGCTTTATGTGATCATCATCATGTTCGCCATTCTGGGGCGCAGTTTCTGGCTACTGGTGTTCTTGCTGGTGCTGTTCAGTTGGACATCGCTGGTGGGTGTGGTGCGGGCCGAATTCCTGCGCGCGCGGAACCTTGAATATGTGCGTGCGGCGCGCGCGCTTGGGGTGGGAAATATGACGATCATGTTCCGCCACATGCTGCCCAATGCGATGGTCGCGATGCTGACGATGCTGCCGTTTATCATCACCGGCACGATCAGCACGCTTGCGATCCTTGATTTTCTGGGCTTCGGCCTGCCGTCGTCGGCCCCGTCCCTGGGCGAGCTGACGTTGCAAGCCAAGCAGAACCTGCAAGCGCCCTGGCTGGCGTTCACCGCATTCTTCACCTTTGCCATCATGCTGTCGCTGCTGATCTTTATCTTTGAAGGGATCCGCGACGCCTTTGACCCGAGAAAGACGTTCTCATGACGCCTTCGACCCAGAACGCCGCGGTGCTGCAAGTGGATGACCTGCGCGTCTCCTTCCGTCAGGAAGGCGCGTTGACCCATGCGGTCAAGGGCGTGAGCTTTGCCGTGCAGCGCGGGGAGACCGTGGCGCTGGTGGGGGAGTCCGGCTCGGGTAAATCCGTATCGGCGCTGAGCACCGTATCGCTGTTAGGCGACAGTGCCGAGGTGTCGGGATCGGTGCTGTATGACGGGCAGCAGATGGTCGGGGCGAGCGACAAGCTGCTGCGCAAGGTGCGTGGCAATGACATCAGCTTTATCTTTCAAGAGCCGATGACCTCGCTGAACCCGCTGCATACGATCGAAAAGCAGCTGGCGGAATCGCTGGCGCTGCATCAGGGCGTAGCAGGGGCCGAGGCGCGGGCGCGTATCCTTGAACTGCTGGACAAGGTCGGGATCGTGGATGCACAGAGCCGGTTGGGTGCCTACCCGCATCAGCTGTCGGGTGGGCAACGGCAACGTGTGATGATCGCGATGGCGTTGGCCAACAAGCCCGATGTGCTGATCGCGGATGAGCCGACCACGGCCTTGGACGTGACCATTCAGGCGCAGATACTGGACTTGCTGAAAGAGCTGAAAGACAGCGAAGGCATGGGCCTGCTGTTCATCACCCATGATCTGGGCATCGTGCGCCGCATTGCCGACCGCGTCTGCGTGATGAAACAGGGCGAGATTGTCGAACACGGCCCCACGCAGGAGATTTTTGACAACCCGCAGCACCCCTATACGATCAAGCTTTTGGGGGCGGAGCCGTCGGGCCGACCGGACCCGGTTGCTCCCGATGCCGACGTGATCGCCAGCACCGATCATCTGAAGGTCTGGTTCCCGATCCAGAAGGGGTTCATGCGCAAGACGGTGGATCACGTGAAGGCGGTAAACGACGCGTCGCTGTCGGTGCGCGCGGGGGAAACCCTGGGTATCGTGGGTGAATCCGGGTCGGGCAAGACGACGCTGGCGTTGGCGATTATGCGGTTGATCTCCTCTGAAGGCGGGATCAGCTTTATGGGGCAGGACGTGCGCAGTTGGTCCACGCGGCAGTTGCGGCGGTTGCGCAAGGATATGCAGATCGTGTTTCAGGATCCGTTCGGCAGCCTGTCGCCGCGGATGACCTGTATGCAGATCATCGCCGAAGGGCTGAGCGTGCATAAGGTGGACCCCGACCGCAATCCGCGCGAACTGGTACGCGATGTGATGATCGAGGTGGGCTTGGACCCGGCCACGATGGACCGCTATCCGCACGAATTTTCCGGCGGGCAACGTCAGCGGATCGCGATTGCGCGGGCGATGGTGCTGCGGCCCAAGCTGCTGGTGCTGGACGAGCCGACCTCGGCGCTGGATATGACCGTGCAGGTGCAGATCGTGGACCTGCTGCGCAATCTGCAGCGCAAATACGGGCTGGCCTATCTGTTCATCAGCCACGACCTGAAGGTCGTGCGCGCGATGTCGCATAAGGTGATGGTGATGAAGCGGGGGGATGTGGTCGAATATGGCGATGTCGATACGCTGTATGACAATCCGCAGTCAGACTATACGCGCACCTTGCTACAGGCGACGACCTGAGCAGGCCAAGCTTAAGAGCTTGGCCCGATCATAAAGCAGTTCACATTGCGGGCGACCAGACGGCGACAGGCCAGATCGGCTGTCTCGCGGGTCATGCCAAGGAAGTTGGCGTCGAACCCTTGCGGGCGACGCACGACTTTGCGCAGGCTGCCGTCGAGGGTCGAGATTTCGGACAATGCGGTTTTCAGCAACACTTTCTCGGCGGCATAGCGGCTGGGGTAGCGGCCCACATTCACGCCCCAGTGACGCCCGCCGGATGTCGACACGCGGGTGATGACCTCGGGGGCGGGGGGCGCTTTGGGTGTGACCTGTTTGACCGCGGCGGTTTCAACCAGCGATGCGGCAGCCGAGGGGCGCAGCGTGGGCCGGACCGAGACCGAGGCGAGCAGGGTTTCCGCCTCTGCTGCGGGTTCCGGTGTCGGGGCAGGGGCCTCTGCCACGACGGGCGGCGCGGTTTTCTGCGCCTCTTTCAGCGCGGCGGTGATGTCTGAGTTCAGGATCGGCGAGGTCGCTTGGGGCACCTCTGCGGTGGCGACCACGACCTGAGGCTGGTGGCCCGGACGCAATGTGGGACGTTTGGAGGTGGTGACGGCCCCCACAAGGCGGATGACCTTGCCCGCAGCCCCGTCGGATGCGACGGGCGTATCTTCGACATCGGCATAAGCGGGTTTGGAGGGTTTTTTCAGCGGCGCGCTGGAGGGGGCGCGGCGGAAGCCCAGATCCATCAGCTCGGCCACTTTGGCGTTCCGTGCGCTGGTTGAGGTGCCGCCGAAGACGGTCACGATAATGCGTTCATTGCCCCGTTCGGCCGAGGCGGTGAGGTTGAAGCCAGCGGCGCGGGTGTAGCCGGTCTTGATCCCGTCGGCACCTTTGTAGGACGACAGGAAGCGGCGGTTGGTGTGGCTGACCTTGCGCACGCCCGCATCGGCAGTGATGCGCGAGAACAGGTTGTAGTATTCGGGGTGATCATACAGCAGGTGGCGGCCCATGATGGTCATGTCATGCGCGGTCGACATGTGGCCGGATTCGGTCAGGCCGTGGGCGTTCTTGAAGGTGGTGTTGGTCATGCCAAGCGCCTTGGCGGTGCGGTTCATGCGGCGGGCGAACTTGGCTTCGGACCCTTCGATGGCTTCCCCGATGGCGGTGGCGGCGTCGTTGGCAGATTTGACGGCCGCGGCGCGGATCAGGTAGCGCAGGGCGATGGTCTGGCCCGATTTCAGCCCCAATTTGCTGGGCGGTTCGGACGCCGCGTGGCTGGTGATCTTGACCTTGCTGTCGAGCGAGATCTCACCGCGTTTAATCGCCTCGAATGCGATATAAAGTGTCATCATTTTGGTGAGGGAGGCCGGGTGCAGACGGGTATCCGCGTTTCGGGAGTGCAACACTTCGCCGGTTCGGGCGTCGATCACATAGGCGGCATAGGGGGCCGCCATTGCGCTGAGCGGCAGGATCAGCAAGATCCATATAGCCGCAAGAATAAATAGCCCATACCGGGCTGGCTGCACACGCCGCACTCTCATCATAACTGCCTTTGCTCTGCCTCGGCCGTCGATTTTTCAACTGACCATTATTATTAAGGTAAGGTTACCATAGGACGTGTTTTCGATAAAGGCGTTCGATGTGGTGCAGCCCGGAAAAGCGGCGATTTCCGCGCAGCACATTTAGCGTGTGCCCAAAACTCCGCCACTATAGGGGCGATTGTGGCGGGAATGTGGCGAGAGTTGGGCGGCAACGCAGCGAAGGTAAGGCGAGAATACAGCAGCGATCAGGGCAGCAATTCTGCCACTTCGGACAGGCGCGTGATCTGGTGGAAGCGGGGCGAATCACTCGGGGCGGGAGCGTGCTCCAGCGCCCAGGTGACGCCGTGGGGAATATAGACGCCATGCCCGCCCGCGTGGATCATCGGCACCACGTCCGATTTCATGGAGTTCCCGATCATCATGCCGCGGGCCGGGCCGTCGCCGTGGGTATCAAAGATGCGCTGGTAGGTTTGCGGGGTCTTGTCCGACACGATTTCAATCGCGGTGAACATATCACGCAGCCCGGATTCAGCGAGCTTGCGTTCCTGATCCAGCAGATCGCCCTTGGTCACCAGCACCAGCCGATAGTCGTCTTGCAGGGTTTCGAGGGTTTCGCGCACATCGGGTAGCAGTTCGACTGGATGGGCCAGCATATCCCGCCCCGCCGCCAGTAGTTCGGAGATGACATCGGCCGGCACGCGGCCCTCGGTGATCTCTATCGCGGTTTCGATCATCGAGAGGGTGAACCCCTTGATGCCAAAGCCGTAGTGGGGGATGTTGCGCCGCTCTGCCTCAAGCAGCCGGTCCATCAGGCTGTCGCGGTCGGTGTAATCGGCAAGAAGTTCCGCGAATTTGACCTGTGTCAAAGCAAAGAAGCGTTCGTTGTGCCATAAAGTGTCATCGGCATCAAAACCGATGGTCGTTAGCGGATTGCCCATCTTTGGCGCGCCCTCTTTTCTAATTCTGCTTTAAGGTTATATAGACGCCTACACGACTCACTTGAAACGACTTCTCAGGCAGGAGCAGCAATGCGCCTTGATGATCTTATGATGGCGGGCAAAGACCGGGACGACGACGAAACCGATCTGTTGACCAAGACCAAACCAAAGACCAAGCGGCCGCCTTTGTACAAGGTGATGCTGTTGAACGACGATTTCACCCCGATGGAATTTGTGGTGATCGTGCTTGAACGCTTCTTCGGGCTGAACCATGCCCAAGCCTTCGAGATCATGTTGACCGTGCATAAAAAAGGGCTGGCGGTCGTGGGCGTGTTCAGCCACGAGATCGCGGAAACCAAAGTCGCGCAGGTGATGGATTTCGCCCGGCGTCACCAGCATCCGCTGCAATGCACCATGGAAAAAGAAGAATAACACGTGATTGATGCACGTCTGCAACTGGCGCTTGACGGCGGTGGTCTTGAGTTGCCAGCTGAAGGGACGATTGCCGTCTTTCAGCCCCCCCGTGACAGTGATTTGCCAGGTCTGGACAAAGACCGCGTGCAGATTATCCATGATTTCAAACCGGATTATGACGCATGGGCCGCGCGCGGCTATGATGTCGTGCGCACCATCAAGGACCGCTATGCGGCCTGTATCGTCTGCCTGCCACGCGCCAAGGCCGAAGCCCGCGCCGTGATCGCCGCCGCCTGCGAGGTATGCGACGGGATCGTTGTGATCGACGGGCAAAAGACCGACGGTGCCGATAGTGTCCTGCGCGAGATGCGCGACCGTGTGACCGTGCAGGGCCCGATCTCGAAGGCTCACGGCAAGATGTTCTGGATCTCGGAACCGGCGGCGGAGTTCTTTTCCGACTGGCGTCAGGGGCCGGAGCTGACCGAAGGCGGGTTCTGGACCGCGCCGGGGGTCTTTTCCGCCGATGGTGTCGATCTGGCCTCGGCACTGCTGGTGGATGCCTTGCCCGAGAAGCTCGGGTCCGAGGTTGCCGATCTGGGGGCCGGTTGGGGCTTTTTGTCGGCCCACGCGCTGACACGGCCTGACATCAAGACCCTTTATCTTGTTGAAGCGGGACATATGGCGCTGGAATGTGCGCGCCGCAATGTCACCGATGATCGCGCGTCCTTTGCATGGGAGGATGCCACAAGCTGGGAGCCGCCCCACCGCATGGACAGCGTGATCATGAACCCGCCCTTCCACATCGGTCGCGCGGCTGAACCGCAGATCGGGCAGGCGTTTGTTGCCACGGCAGCACGCATCCTGTCGCCGCAAGGCAAGCTGTGGATGGTCGCGAACCGTCATCTGCCCTATGAGGCAGAGCTGAAAACCCGTTTCGCCCATGTCGAGGAAATCGGCGGCGATGCGCGGTTCAAACTGTTTCACGCGGCACGGCCTTTGCGCAAACGCCGATAGGCGGGCCGCGCCTGATTAAGGAACGATTTATGTCATTCTCAATCTCTGGCAAAAGCGTCATCGTCACCGGGGCCGCGAACGGCATCGGTTTGGCGATTGCCCGGCAATTCGCCGACAAGGGCGCAAATGTGATGTGTGCCGACATCGACGAGAAAGCGCTGGTCGAACAGCTGGGCGATGCCAAGGACGACGGCAACATCCGCTTTTTCGCGGGCGATCTGCGGCAACGGTTGACGATTGCGAACCTCGTCTCTGCCACCATTGACGCTTTCGACGAGGTCGACGTGTTGGTCAATGCCTCGCGGCAGTTCCTGCCGACGGATGCGCTGGACAGTGATGATACCAGCGTTGAAACCCTGTGGCAGGAAAACGTGATGACCGCGATGCAGCTGACGCAGCAGGTCGCCAAACGCATGATCAAACAGTCCGAGGGCAAGGAAGACGGCAGCGTGGGCAGCATCGTCAACCTCAGCTCGACCACCTCGCGGCACACGCGGCCCGAGTTGATGGCCTATTCCATGGCGGCGGCCGCGCTTGAGCAGATGACACGGTCGATGGCGCTGACGCTGGCCCCGCATCGCATCCGGGTGAACGCTGTGGCTTTCGGGTCGGTGATGAGCGGGTCGCTGAAAGCGTCTTGCGCCGAGAACCGCGAGTGGCGCGACGACATCCGCAACCACACGCCTCTGGGGCGCATCGCTTCGCCGTCAGAGCTGGCCGACACGATCCAGTATCTTGCCGCCGACAGCTCCAGCTTCCTGACAGGCGAAGTGATCGTTGTGGACGGGGGGCGGTCCTTGCTGGACGCCGTGGACGCGCCGGCACACTAGAATACGCAGTAACGAAAGGCTTTGCGCATGACCGTTGATTTCGAGGCGGAGAAGACCCGCGCCGCTGAGTGGTTCCGCAGCCTGCGCGACCAGATCGTGGAGGCATTCGAGACGCTGGAGCGTGACCACGCCGAGGGCCCGCTGTCTGATGCCGCGCCCGGCACGTTCGAGGTGACCCCGACCAAACGCAGCAGCGACGACGGCAGTGACGCGGGCGGCGGTCTGATGAGCGTGATGCGCGGCGGGCGTGTGTTCGAAAAGGTCGGCGTCAACGTCTCTACGGTGTTCGGCACCCTGGGAGAGCGCGCGCAGGTCGCGATGGCGGCGCGTAAGGGCATCCCCGGCATGGCCGAAGACCCGCGGTTCTGGGCGTCGGGCATCAGTCTGGTCGCGCATATGCAGAACCCGCATGCCCCGGCGGTCCATATGAACACCCGCATGTTCTGGACCCCTCATGCCAGCTGGTTCGGGGGCGGGTCCGATTTGAACCCCTGCATCGAATATGACGAAGACACCGCGCATTTCCATGCAGTGCAAAAGGCGCATCTGGACCCTCATGGCGGCGATCTGTACCCGCGGCTGAAGGCCTGGGCGGATGAATATTTCTATATCCCGCACCGTCACCGCGCGCGCGGGGTCGGCGGTATCTTTATGGATGATCACGCGACAGGCGATTGGGAGGCGGATTTTGCCCTGACACAGGATATCGGCCGCGCCTTCCTGCCCGCCTATCTGCCGCTGGTGCAAAAGCGGATCACGCAAGACTGGTCAGAGGCAGACAAAGAAGCGCAGTTGGTGCATCGCGGGCTTTATGCGGAATATAACCTTGTCTATGACCGCGGTACGAAATTCGGGCTGGAAACCGGCCATGACGCCAATGCGGTTCTCATGAGCCTGCCGCCTTTGGCGAAGTGGATCTAGGGGGCCAGCCCCCGCCCTGCGGGCTCCCCCGGGATAGCTGCCATTTGGAATGAAAAAGGCCCCCGACCATGCAGGTCGGGGGCCTTTTCGTCTAAACCGGTATCAGCTTATTGCTTTGGCAGCATCACGCCGTTGATAACGTGGATCACACC
The DNA here is from genome assembly GCF_045586035.1 of Sulfitobacter sp. PM12. NCBI lineage: Bacteria > Pseudomonadati > Pseudomonadota > Alphaproteobacteria > Rhodobacterales > Roseobacteraceae > Sulfitobacter > Sulfitobacter sp. PM12. Next base: position 2,944,259 of record NZ_CP151529.1, on the reverse strand, counting down.
GTTGGACTGTTTGACGTCCGCGATCTCTACGAAGGCGGCGTTGCCGTTTTCATCCACCAGCTTCATGCGGCCATCATCGGCGTAGGAGGCTTGCAGCGTGCAGCCGCCCAGTGTCGGCACGGGGTGCTCACCGCCGTCGTCCTTGATCATGCCTTGCAGCGCGTCGGACATCACGGCCTTGCCGACCACGTGGCAGGTCAGGATTTCGGTCAGACGCTCTTTGTTCTCTGGCTTGACCAGCATTTCGACGGTGCCTGGCTCAAGACGGTCGAAACCGGCGTTGGTGGGGGCGAACACGGTGAAGGGGCCTTCGCCTGCGAGGGTATCAACCAGACCGGCAGCTTTCACAGCGGCAACCAATGTGGTGTGGTCGGCAGAGTTCACGGCGTTTTCAACGATGTTCTTGTCGGCGAACATTTCAGCACCACCGACCATGGGGTTCTTCATCTCGTCGGCGAAAGCCGCACCGGCAGTCAGGGCCAGGGCTGCGGTTGCGGTCATCATCTTTTTAGCGAAAGTCATGGTGTTCTCCTCGGTTTATATCGTGATCATTTGTTGATCATGCCGAAGCAACGGGGCCATGCTGCGCTTAGTTTCAAACAGAGCGCGAATTTATTTTGGATGTTATCCTTTGACGTGCCAATCGAAGAAGCCGGGGCCTGCCTGGGCCAGCAGATCTTGCGCCAGGTCGACGCCCATCTGACCGCCTTGCGCAATAGGGCCGCTGCGGTCGCCGGCAATCGCCTCTGACCCGTCGGGGCGCAGGACCTGGCCGCGCAGGTGGAGCGTGTCGCCGTCCAGCGTGGCCAGTCCCGCAATCGGTGTCTCGCAGGATCCGTCAAGCGTGAGCAGAAAGGCGCGTTCGGCGGCCAGACGTTGGCCCGTGGGGGTGTCGTGGATCGCGGCGAGCATGGCTTCGGTATCAAGGTCTCCGGCGCGGCGTTCGATGCCAATGGCCCCTTGCGCGACCGCGGGCAGCATCAGCGTGTCGTCGATCGGCGTGGCGGGGACGTGTTGCATGCCCAAACGGTTCAGACCGGCCACGGCGAGGAAGGTACATTCGGCCACACCATCGGCGAGCTTTTTCAGCCGCGTCTGCACATTGCCGCGGAATTCGACGACCTGCAGGTCGGGACGCTGGTGCAGCAGCTGCGCACGGCGGCGCAGGCTGGAGGTGCCGACAACCGCGCCTTCGGCCAGTTGGTCCAGCGCCGAAAGGGTGGGCGCGACAAAGGCGTCGCGCGGGTCTTCGCGCGGCAGGTAGGTATCAAGCAGCAGGCCCCCCGGCTGGATCGTGGGCATGTCTTTCATCGAATGCACAGCGATGTCGATTTTGCCCGCCAGCAGGTCTTCTTCGATTTCGCGGGTGAACAGACCCTTGCCGCCGATGTCCTTGAGCGGGCGATCCTGAATGACATCGCCGGTGACTTTGATCACGACGATTTCAAACGCCGCCTGTGGAATTTCAAACGCGGCGGCCAGACGGGCGCGGGTTTCATAGGCCTGGGCCATCGCCAGAGGCGAGCCGCGGGTGCCGATGCGCATGGGGTTTTCGGGGGTGGGCAGGTTCACAGTCATGGCTCTTCTTTAGGGGTGTGGATTTGATCTGACAAGCGGTGCCATTGCCTTGACATCGCGGCGCTACATCTTGACCTAAGACAAAACCATTGAAGAGTAGGAATCCCCGATGCCGCAGACCGACACGCAAAGCAAAACCATTCTGCGTTCATTGGCCGGAGAGACGCTGCCGGTGCCGCCGATCTGGATGATGCGGCAGGCCGGACGCTATCTGCCCGAGTATAAGGCGACGCGGGCGAAGGCGGGGGATTTCCTGTCTTTGTGCTACAACCCCGAGCTGGCGACCGAGGTCACCTTGCAGCCGATCCGTCGTTACGGGTTTGATGCGGCGATCCTCTTTGCGGATATTTTGCTTGTACCGCAGGCACTTGGCGCTGATCTGTGGTTCGTCACCGGCGAAGGGCCGCGCCTGTCCACGGTCACCACACAGGCGGATTTTGACCAGCTGCGGCCCGTGGGCGATATCCACGAGACGTTGAACCCGATCTATCAGACGGTGCGCAACCTTGCCGGTGAACTGCCGCGCGAGACGACGTTGATCGGCTTTGCCGGTGCGCCCTGGACTGTGGCGACCTATATGATCGCGGGGCAGGGGACCAAGGATCAGGGGCCTGCGCATCTGCTGCGCACCCAGGATAACGCCCTGTTCGAGAAGCTGTTGGACCTGATTACCAAGGCAACCATCGAATATATGTCTGCGCAAATTGACGCAGGTGCCGAGGTGATGAAGATCTTTGACAGTTGGGCGGGGTCGCTGCCGGGCGATGCTTTCGAGAAATACGCGCTGGCCCCTGCACGCGAGATCACGCAAGAGCTGAAGAAGCGCCACCCCGGTATTCCGATCATCGGTTTCCCGCGCGAGGCCGGCGATAAATACATCGGGTTCGCCAAGGCGACGGGGGTGGATTGTGTGGCGCTGGATAATTCCGTCTCGGCGGATTGGGCGGCCAAACATGTGCAGGTGGACGGTTGCGTGCAGGGCAACCTTGCATCGACCCATATGGTCACCGGCGGGCAGGCGCTGGTAGATGAGACGCGGCAGATCGTCAAAGCCTTTTCCAAGGGCCCGCATATCTTTAACCTAGGCCACGGGATCACGCCGGATGCCGACCCTGACAATGTGCAGCGCATGATTGATACGGTGCGCGAGGGCGAATAATCAAATAAGATTGGCTTTGGCTCTTGACGGGGGCCGAAGCCTGTCATACTCGGAGCGCCGATGGCGTTATAGCTCAGTTGGTTAGAGCGAACGACTCATAATCGTTAGGTCCCTGGTTCAAATCCAGGTAACGCCACCATCTCCCCCCCCCGCATAGATATGACTTTTGTAGGATAGCTGTTGTTCAGCATGGCCGGTCGTGTGTCGTGTGTCGTGTTCCCGAGCTGCGTGTTTTTCATCTGCTTGTACCGGAGGTGATTGATAATCCCCTGTCGCTGGTGTCAGAGTGTCACTCAGCTAAAGGCTCGGAACTGCTCGGCAACAGAGCGGTCCGTTTTGACTGAACACGGGAGATTAGAATGATGATGAGAAGAACCCTGATGGGGATCGCGGGTGCGGCCCTTGCCGTTGGCATGAGCGCGACCGGCGCGATGGCGCAAGAGGTTACCCTGCGCATGCACCAGTTCCTGCCGCCACAGGCCAATGTGCCCAAACTTATTCTGGATGTCTGGGCCGATAAGGTCGAAGCCGCCAGCGACAACAAGATCAAGATTGAACGCTACCCCTCCATGCAGCTTGGCGGGAAGCCACCTGAGCTGATGGATCAGGCGATTGACGGTGTGGCCGATATCGTCTGGACCGTGGTGGGCTATACCCCCGGCCGCTATCCCACGACCGAAGTGTTCGAGCTGCCCTTTATGGTCACCGACGCCCGCGCGGCGAGCTCTGCCTATTGGCAGATGTTCGAAAAGCACATGAAAGACACCGAGTTCAAGGACGTACATATTCTGGGCACATGGGTTCACGGCCCCGGCATGCTGCACACCAACACCGAGGTGCGGTCGCCCGACGATATGCAGGGTCTGAAGATTCGCGGCGGGTCGCGTCTGGTGAACCAGCTGCTCGAGATTACCGGCGCGACGCCAGTGGGCATGCCGGTTCCGGCGATTCCCGAAGGTCTGTCCAAGGGCGTGATCGACGGCACCACGATCCCGTGGGAAGTGACGCCATCGTTGAAAGTGCCGGAACTGGTGAAGAACCACACCGAATTTGACGGTGCCGCACTTTATACGCTGACCTTCGTGCTGGCGATGAACAAAGACCGCTATGATGGATTGTCGGATGAGCTGAAGAAGGTTCTGGATGAAAACTCCGGTCTGGAATTCTCGGTCTTTGCGGGGGGCACGCAGGCGGATGCCGATGGCCCTGCGCGTCAGGTCGCGGTTGATCTGGGCAACAACATTGTCGAGCTGAACGAAGAAGAGACCCAGGTCTGGCGCGATGCGTCGCAGCCGATCTATGACAGCTGGATTGCCGATATGGACAGCAAGGGCATCGACGGTCAGGCGCTGATCAATGAGGCGCGTGAACTGATGGATGCCTACGGCAAATAATCCCTGACGACGATAGCAGGCCCGCGGTGCATTCCTGCGCCGCGGGCCTGATTGCTTGATACACCCCAAAATACCTAGACAAGATTGAGAGAACCATGCGTCGGCTGATATATTTTCTTGCCCGCTTTACCGCCGTGATCGGAGGGCTGGTGCTGATGGCGCTGGTGCTGATGACCACGGCCTCTATCATCGGGCGCACGGTCAACAAGATGCTGCATAGCCCCTTTTTTCAGGAGAAGCTGACCGGCCTGTCGCAGGGGCTGATTGACATGGGCATCGGCGAGATCAACGGCAATTATGAATTGCTGGAGGCGGGGGTCGCCTTCGCCATCTTCTCGTTCCTGCCGATCTGCCAGTATTACGGCGCCCATGCCACGGTGGATGTGTTTACCTCTTTCCTGCCGGCGCGGGTGAACCGTTGGATCATGGCCTTTTGGGAGGTCGTTCTGGCCGCGGTGATCATGCTGATCATCTGGCGTCTCTACGAGGGGATGCAACGCTATCTTGGCAATGGCGAGACGACATTGTTCCTGCAATTTCCGGTGTGGTGGGCCTATGCCGCCAGCTTTGCGTCCGGCGTGATTGCCAGCGTTGTGTCGGTCTATTGCGCCGTGATCCGCGTGATAGAGGCGATCCGCGGCACCGATATTCTTCCCAGCGAACAAGGGGCCCACTAAAATGACCAACCTAGAACTGGGCTTCTGGTCCTTTCCTGTGCTGCTGCTGATGATCTTTTTGCGCGCCCCCATCGGGCTGGCGATGCTGCTGTGCGGGTTTGGCGGCTGGTATCTGGCGATGGGGGGCAACCCCACGCCGCTGCTGTCAAAGCTCAAGTCCGAGACCTACACGACGTTTTCCAGCTATTCGCTGAGCATCATTCCCATGTTCCTGCTGATGGGCCAATTCGCGACCCTATCGGGGATGAGCCAAGCCCTGTTCAAAGCGGCAGAAAGCTTTCTGGGGCATCGTCGCGGGGGTGTGGCGATGGCGGCCGTGGGGGCCTGCGCGGGCTTTGGCGCGATTTGCGGCAGCTCGCTGGCGACAGCGGCGACCATGTCGAAGGTCGCGCTGCCCGAGCTGCGGCGCTATGGCTATTCCGGCGGGTTTTCCACGGCGACACTGGCCGCGGGGGGGACATTGGGCATCCTGATCCCGCCGTCGGTCATTCTGGTGATCTATGCGATCCTGACAGAACAGAATATCGCCAAGCTGTTTCTGGCGGCCTTCCTGCCCGGTGTGCTGGCGGCCATCGGCTATGTTATCACGATCTCGATCTACGTACGTCTGAACCCCAAATCGGCGGGCGTGCGCCCTGCGGTGCCCATGGGGGATCGCTTCAAGGCGCTGGCGAATACATGGCCGGTACTGGTGATCTTTTTCGTCGTCGTGGGTGGCATCTATCTGGGGTGGTTCACCCCGACCGAAGGCGCGGCTGTGGGCGCTGCGGGCACCGGTCTGGCGGCGTTGCTGGCGGGCAGTCTGAACTGGGCGGTCTTGCGCGAAAGCCTGATGGGCACGGCGAAAACCACGGGGATGATCTTTTTCATCGTGCTGGGGGCAGGGTTCTATAACGGCTTTCTGGCCCTGTCGGGCGTGCCGCAATTCATGGCTGACTGGGTCGTGGGGCAGGGCTATAGCCCGTGGTTCGTGTTGGTCGTGATCCTTGTCTTCTACCTCGTTTTCGGCTGCCTGATGGACAGCCTGTCGATGATCCTGCTGACCGTGCCGATCTTTTTCCCCGTCATCTCGGCGATGGATTTCGGGATGAGCACAGAGCATCTGGCGATCTGGTTCGGCATCCTTGTGCTGATCGTGGTCGAGGTCGGTCTGATCACGCCACCGGTGGGGATGAACCTGTTCATCATCAACTCGATGGACCGTGAAACCCCGATGACAGAGACCTATAAGGCCGTGATGTATTTTGTCGGCTCCGACATCGTGCGGGTGATCATTCTGGTGATGTTCCCCGCGATCACGCTGTTCCTGCTGCCCTGACGGGGCACAGCGATGTGACATGAAAAAGGGCCGCGTCTGACGCGGCCCTTTTGTTTTGGGAATGGCAAACGGGTGTTTACGACGTCCAGGCCATCCGCGCAGGGTGGTATTCAAAGCCGATGTGGTGTCCGGCCCCGACCAGCCCGTCGCGGGTGTGATTATAAAGCGAGCGCCAGTAAGGCTGGATCGTGACGCCTTCGTTCTGGATCAGCGCTTCGCCCTTGGCCATCAGAGCGCGACGTTTTTCGACATCGGCGACCGAGAGGGCCTCGGTCAGGAGGGCGTCGAATTCGGGGTTGGACCAGCCAAATTCGTTCCATGCCTCGCCCGAGCGATAGGCCAGCGCCCAGATCTGCACCCCCAGCGGACGCGCGTTCCAGTTGGTTGAAGAGAAGGGGTATTTCGTCCAGTCGTTCCAGAAGGTCGACCCCGGCAGGATCGTGCGTTTCACCTTGATGCCAGCGTCGCGCAACTGTGCGGCGACCGCATCTGTGGTGTCCTTGCGCCATGCATCGTCGATGGAAAACAGCTCGTGCTCGTAGTCGGCCATGCCGGCCTCTTCCATCAGGGCGCGGGCACCTTCGGGGTCCGCCTCGCGCGGGGGGAGCTCGGCATATTCGGGGTGCATCGGGCCGACGTGGTGGTTTTCGGCCACCAGCCCGCGACCGGCATAGCCCAGTTCAAGCAGCACGGCGTTATCGACCGCCATGGCCAGCGCCCGGCGGACACGCGCATCGGCATAGGGTGTCTTGCCATCCACCTCGGCCAGTTGGTTGGGGCGGATCACAATAGTCGCACCCGTGGCGATTTCGTTCTGGTTCCAGCCGTCCAGCGTGCTGAACACGTCGATGAATTCACCCTCGATGGAATAGGTGGCGTCGATCTCTTCTGCTTCGGCGGCGGCGACAAAGGCCGAAGGGTCAGTGCCGTAGTCGATGTATTCCAGCCGGTCGATATAGGGCCCGCCGTAGACCTCGGTGCCCCACCACGTGTGGTCGGGGTTCTTGACCAACACGGCCTTGATCCCGACTTCGACGGATTCAGGCAGGTAGGCGCCGGTGCCGACAGGGTTGTCGAGCATGGTTTCCGGATCAAACCCTTCGGGGACGATGGCGGCGGGGTAATCGGCCATGCCGGGGATCAGGGTGATGTCGGGGCGGGGCAGCGACAGCTTGACCGTATGGTCATCCACCACGGTGATCGCGCCTTCGATCGCCTGACCGGAGTCCTCGTCGATCAGCGTGGCAAAGCGCCCGGCCATCGAGTTGCCCTCGACCGATTTATCGCACCAGCCCGTGATGTTGCGCGCCACATCGTTGGCGGTGAAGGGCGTGCCATCGTTCCACGTGACACCTTTGCGCACATTCAGCACATATTCGGTGGCGTCTTCGTTGATCTCCCAGCTTTCGAGCAATGCGGGGGTGAAGGTGCCGTCGTTCTCCCAGATCGCGAGATATTCAAGCCAGCCACGGGTGATGTTGGCGATCTGCGACCAGTCGTAGGTGCGCGGATCTTTCAACGCGCGGACCTCCATCTGCATCCGTACGGTGCCGCCGGATTTATGCGCAGCCGCTTGTGCGGGCGCTGCCATGCCGATCATCGCATAGGCGGTTGTCGCCGTGGCCCCAAAGGCGCTGGCGAGGGCCAGAAACTCGCGTCGGTTGACCGGATCGCGTTTGGCAGCTTCGGCAGAGGCGTGGATGGCGGCGGGTAAGGGGGTGCCGGTACGGGTTAAGAACGTCATGATCTTCCTCTCTGGTCGGGTGCTGCCCCTGTGGTTCGGGCGGCGGATACGAAGCACAAGCACAGGCGCTGGATGCTTTGCGGTGATGCAGCTTTGCTGCGTTTATTGGCTAGGAATGTAACTAGCATGTATCACAGAGTTTCAAGCATTGCGCGGCGGTGCGTCAACCCACAGCAGCGGCGGTCACCGGAGTTTGCGCCAAACGCAATGCGCGCCCGATCCGGTTCAGGATCAGACGCGCGACCCGTGGCGCGCTGTTGGGCACCTCCGGCGGGAGTTTGTTTGGCAAAATGAAGGGCGGTTATCGCGTGGGTTTCGCGGGGAGGATCGTACCGGCACAGGCCCCGAAGCCGATGCGATACCCGTCGCCTGCAGCGTGGCCGGTCAGGATCATCGTATCCCCGTCCTGCACAAAGCTGCGGGTGGTGCCATCGTTCAGCGCGATCGGCTCCGCGCCGCCCCAGCTAAGTTCGAGCAGGCTGCCGCGGGCATCTTTGTCGGGGCCGGATATGGTGCCGGAGCCGAGCAGATCGCCCGCGTTCATCGCGCAGCCCGACGCCGCGTGATGCGCCAGTTGCTGCGGGGCGGAATAATACATCGTGTTGTAATTGGTGCGCGCGATGACCTGTTGTGCGCCGCCATCGGGCTGAATGATCACAGATAGGTCAATGTCATATAGCATCGGTTTCGGCTCTGCCAGATAGGGCAGCAGATCAACCTCGCGCTCGGGCGTGGAGGCGCGGAAGGGTTCAAGCGCCGCTTTCGTCACGATCCACGGAGAGATGCTGGTGGCGAAGGCCTTGGCCTGAAACGGCCCGAGCGGTTGATACTCCCACGCTTGAATGTCGCGCGCGGACCAATCATTCAGCAGCACATAGCCAAAGATCATCTCGTCCGCTTCGGCCACGCTGGGGGTGTCGCCCATATCGGTGGAGGTGCCGACGATGGCCCCCATCTCGAGCTCGATATCAAGGCGCTGGCTGGGGCCGAAATGCGGGGTCTCGGCGTCCGCCGGTTTGATTTGCCCGTTGGGCCGCCGGATGTCGGTGCCGGAGACCACAACGGTCGAGGCGCGACCGTTGTAGCCGATGGGCATATGCAGCCAGTTCGGGGGCAGCGCGTTTTCCGCGCCCCGAAACATCGTGCCGACGTTGGTGGCATGATGCCGGCCCGCGTAGAAATCGGTGTATTCCGAGACGACAATCGGCATGTGCAGGCGGATGTCAGCCATGGGGACAAGATGCGGGGCGACCTTGGCTTGGTCGGGGCTGTCGGTTGCCAGCAGGTCGGTCAGGCGGTCGCGCAGGGTGGCCCATGCGTCGGGGCCCAGATCCATGACGTCATTCCAGTAGGGCACATCGAAGACAGGATCGAAGTGGAGCAGGATCAGGTCTTCGGCCTCTACCGCGGCCATGTCGAGCACCATATCCCCGATCGCCACGCCGCAGCGCGGTTCGAGCGTGTCGGTGGAAAACACACCGTACGGCAGGTTGTTGAGCGGGAAGTCGGTGTCGGCGCTGTTCGCGCTTTCAACCCAAGAGGTCAGCAATGTCATCGGTGTTCCTTGCGTGTCGCTGCGGGTGCGGGAAAGCTACCTTGCAAAATCTGCTTCGTTGGTAATAGTCCTTTGTGTAACTAACAAGCGATTGCCCTGATGCCAGACCAGAATTTCGAGCTGACCCATTTCCTGCCCTACCTTCTAAATCAGGCAGCGGAAGCGAGCAGTCTGGCGTTTCAGCGCACCTATAAAGATCGCTACGGGATGCTGCGGACCGAGTGGCGGGTGCTGTTTCATCTGGGGCTTTATGGCGAGATGACGGCCAGCGATATCGGGCAGCGGGCGAATATGCATAAGACCAAGATCAGCCGTGCGGTGCAAAAGTTGACAGAGCGGCGGTTCGTCACGCGGCTGCGCGGGGATCAGGATCGACGGACCGAGATGCTGTCCCTGACGACACAGGGTCGCGCGGCCTATGAGCACCTTTACGAGGTGGCAAAGGCCTATGACGCGCGTCTGACGGCGGATTTAACGGCGGCGGAGCGGGAGACGCTGAAGCGGTTGCTGGTCAAACTGGCGGCGGGACAGGGCAGCGTGGGTTGACGGCGAGCTGTCGGGGGGCCGGAGGGCGAAGGGGGGGGCGACGGGGGGCACATGCCCCCGCGCGCAGGTTCAAAAGTTGATGTCGACGCCGGGTAGGTCCAGCGCTTTCATCAGGTCGCGCAGCTCTTGCCGTGCCGCGACATTCGAGATGTTCAGCTGCTTGACGCCGATATCCTTGAGGTCGAGCAGGGTCAGGCCACGGGGGAAGAGCTCGCGGAAGATGACGCGTTCGTTAAAACCGGGGGCAATGCGGAACCCGATGCGTTTGCTCAGGTTGGCGATGGCGCGTTCCATCTTGTCCTTGTTCACCATGCGCTGCGCGCCCATGCGGTTGCGCACGACGATCCAGTCGATCGGGGCAAGGCCCGCCTGAGCCCGCAACTGCCGCGCGTTCCAGACCATTTCGGAATAGACGGAGGGGCCGGTGATCTTGTCGCCCATAGCGTCGGTGCGCGCCAGCAGGTCGAAATCGATAAAGCTGTCGTTCAGCGGCGTGATTAGCGTGTCAGCCAGCGAATGCGCCACCTGGCTAAGACGGGTGTGGGACCCCGGGCAGTCGATCAGGATGAAATCGGAGGTCGGTTCAAGCTCTGCCACGGCGGCGCTGAGGCGATGGTCGTAGATGTTTTCGCCGGGCTGCAGGCTGCTTGCCTCGATCTCTGGCAATTCGTGCATCTCGGGCGAGGGGAGGTCAAGCTCGGCACTGGCGAGGAAGGATTTACGGTTGTCGACATAGCGCCCGAAGGTGCGTTGGCGCAGGTCCAGATCCAGCACGCTGGTCTTATGCCCCATCCGCGCAAGGGCTGTCGCCACATGCATCGAAACGGTGGATTTCCCCGCCCCGCCTTTTTCATTCCCGACGACGATGATATGCGCCATTGCCTTTTGTCCCTTTCACTCCCCGTTTTTATCGGGGTCACATTGGGAAAAACCATATGGCAGCGATGGCGCTTTTGAAAGCGTTTGTGGCTCTAGATTGTGGTTATTGTTGCGAAATTCACCCGCTGGAACGCGCCGCGCAGGGGCAGTGCCTGCTAGCCCGATCGGCGCAGCGGCGGGGTGTGCGCGCCCATGCCGCCGGTGTCGATCGCGACGGCGGTATCCTGGGTCACATCCAGATGGGCGCGGCAATCGGCGGCGATCTGGGTCAGCGCATCATGAGGCCCGTGCAGACGTTCCAGCGCGCCAGCAAGCACCAGCGCCTGCGCATAGCTGCCACGGGCGACCAGATCACGGGCGGCGGTCAAATCCTCGGCCGGGAGGGGGGCGGGAGCAGCCTGCGCGCGCGGAGCCTTGCCGCTGTTGGCACCGCGAGGCGGTCGGGGTGGGGTAGAGAGCGGGAAAGCGGGCATCAGCGAACCTTTCGTGGAGGGCTGAGAAGACTATGGGCCGTAGTTGCTTTCTAAAACCTAAACAGCCGCCGCTTTGTTCCGTAAAATGTGACCTGACCCTTGGGCAAGGACGCGATGTCGCACCTCGGGCTAAGCCACAGTCGCGAAACGAAAAATGGCGCGCCCGCGAGGGCACGCCATTTCTGAATTCCGCAATGGAAAGGGTTTAGAAGCCCAGACCTGCGTATTTGTTTTTGAACTTGGACACGCGGCCGCCGGTATCCATCAAGCGGGATGTGCCGCCGTTCCATGCAGGGTGCACAGAGGGGTCAATATCCAGCGCCAGTTGGTCGCCTTCTTTGCCGTAGGTCGATTTCATTTCCACAACGGTGCCATCTGTCATTTTGACGTTGATGGTGTGGTAATCGGGGTGTGTATCGGCTTTCATGACAGCTCTCCTTACGCGTTCGCGCCAGATTTTGGCTTGTAGTGTACGTTTTCAACGATACGTGCCGACTTACCACGACGCGAGCGCAGGTAGTACAGTTTCGCACGACGCACACGGCCACGACGGACAACGGTGATGCTTTCGATGTTGGTGGAGTGCAGCGGGAATACGCGCTCTACGCCTTCACCAAAGGAAATCTTGCGCACGGTGAACGAACCGGCAATGCCGTGGCCGTTGTTGCGTGCAATGCAGACGCCTTCGTAGTTCTGAACGCGGGTACGTGTACCTTCGGTCACTTTAAAGCCCACGCGGATGGTGTCACCGGCGCGGAAGTCTGGGATTTCTTTCCCCAGTTCGGCGATTTGTTCCGCCTCGATCTGTGCAATCAGGTTCATCTGATCGTCTCCTATGAATGCTCGCGGTTAGTCCACGAAGTTTTGCGCGATCCAATAGCTTCGGTCTGTCTGGCGGGCCCGCCGTGGCGTCCCATCGAAGGTAGGGTCATCTTTGCTTGTCATCTGCGGATGCAGAAAAGACTGGAGCCGCACGTGCGCGATTCCAGACTTGCGCGTCGTATAGGCGGGATGCCCCTTCAGATCAAGAGCGTATCACCCGTACGCGCGCATGTTTTCAGCCGGTGAAATAGGGGCGCAGATTGTGCCGCACGCGGTCCAGCACGGTGTCGCCCTCCAGATCGGGGACGAAACGTTGGCCGGTAATCGCCTCGAACGCGTCGATATAGACTTGCGAGGTGGCGGCGATCAGGTCGGCGGGGATTTCGGGGATGTCATCGTGATAGGGGTCGCAGCGGGCATCGACCCAGGACCGGATCACATCCTTGTCGAAGGACGGCGGGCGTGTGCCGTGTTCCAGCGCGGCGTCATAGCCTTCGGCGAGCCAGAACCGCGAGCTGTCGGGGGTGTGGATTTCATCGGCCAGCAGGATATTGCCCTGCGCATCGGTGCCGAATTCATATTTTGTGTCCACGAGGATCAGCCCGTTTTTCGCCGCCATTTCCTGACCGCGGGCAAAGAGTTTTAGGGCGATGTCGCTGATCTGGTCCCATTGCGCCTGGGTCAGCAGCCCTTGGGCAACGATCTCTTGGGCGGTCAGCGGGGCATCGTGTCCGCCGTCGAATTCCTTGGAGGTGGGGGTGATGATCGGCGCGGGCAGCGCCTGATTGTCGCGCAGGCCATCGGGGAAGCGGTGGCCGTACATCTCCCGTTCACCTTTCTTGTATAGCGTCAGCACCGATGTCCCTGTGGAGCCGGCGAGATAGCCGCGCACGACGATCTCTACGGGCAGGATGGTCAGATGCTTGCCGATCACCACATTGGGGTCGGGGTAGTCGAGCACATGGTTGGGGCAGATGTCGGAGGTGTTGTCGAACCAGAACCGCGCGGTCTGGGTCAACACCTGACCCTTGAACGGAATGGAGGTGAGGATACGGTCAAAAGCCGAAATACGGTCAGAGGAAATCAGGATGCGCCGGTCGTCGGGCAGGTCGTAGCAGTCACGCACCTTGCCGAAATAGGGGTTCGGCAGCTCATCAATGCGGGCGTGATCAAGGGTGCGGGTCAGGTCTGTCATGGTCTGCCTTCCGTGGGGGTCACTTCTTGGACGTATATTTCGCCCACATGTCGGGGCGTCGTTGTTCTGTCAGGGTTTCTGACTGGGCCTGCCGCCATTTGGCGATCTCGCCGTGGTTGCCGGACATGAGAACCGGCGGAATGGGGCGGTCTTTCCACTCGGCGGGGCGGGTGTATTGCGGGTGTTCCAGCAGGCCAGAGGAATGGCTTTCCTCGACCACGCTATCGGCGTTGCCCAAGACACCGGGCAAGAGCCGCACGGTGGCGTCGATCATGGCTTGCGCGGCCAACTCTCCGCCGGTCATGACAAAATCGCCAAGGGAGACTTCGGTGATGCCGTAATGGTCGATCACCCGCTCGTCGACGCCTTCGAAACGGCCACAAAGGATGGTCACGCCGGAGCAGGTGGCCAGATCCTGCGCCATCGCCTGATCAAACCGCCGCCCGCGCGGAGACATATAGAGGATGGGCCAGCGTCCGGCGGCACCGGCCATCGCATCCTCGATCGCGGGGCCGACGACATCGGCGCGCATGACCATACCTGCGCCGCCGCCCGCGGGGGTGTCGTCAACATTGCGATGCTTGCCTACGCCGTAGCCGCGCAGATCATGGGTGCGCAGCTGCCATGTGCCTTCTTGCAGGGCGCGGCCCGTCAGGCTGGCCCCCAGCACACCGGGGAACAGTTCGGGGAAGAGGGTCACGATCTCGGCCCGCCAGACGCCGGCGTAATCGGGTGTGTCCTGCATCAGCTCGCGCGGCTTGAACGTCGGACGGACAGATTGCCGCCCGTGGGAGCGTGAAGGGGTGCTCATGTGATCGCGGCCTGTGTCATGCGGGCCTTTCGTACGGGCTTAGACGTCTTTTGCATCGGGCAGGATGCCCTCGGGCGGGTCGGCGATGATGCGGCCCGTGGCCAGATCGACCGTGGGCACCGCCGCCTTGGTAAAGGGCAGGAACACGGTCTGCGCGCTGCCCGCAAGCTGCGTTTCCAGCAGATCGTCAGCGCCGTGGTTCTGGACGGTCTTGACCATGCCGATCAGCGTGCCGCCGGTGTCATAGACCTCTAGCCCAATCAGGTCGGTGTGGTAGAATTCATCGTCGGGCAGCGACGGCAGCTGGTCGCGCTGCGCAAACAGCACGGTGCCGCGCAGGGCGTCGGCCTCCTCTTTAGAGGTCACATCGGTGATGCGCGCGACAAAGCCGTTTTTGACCGGACGCACCAGCGCGAGGTTGAAGCTGCGCGTGCCATCCTCGCTCGAGAGCGGGCTGTAGCTTTCGATATCTTCGGGCACCGCGCAGTAGCTTTTGATCCGCAGTTCCCCGCGGACACCATATGCGCCAGAGATCGCGCCCACCGAAATTTTATCGCTCACTGCAAAAGCTCCGAGTTTAAGCAAATTGTACCGGTCCACTGACCCTCGCCCGCGCGGCATTCCGATTTCATCAGGGTGCGTTCGAACCAGATGCCGATGGCGACACCGATACCGAGGATGAGAAGAAGGCGCAAAAGACGAAACATTGTCAGCTTCCAATCTGGTCCAGGGGCGGGGCGCAGGGGACCGATGAGAGCGGGCCACTGCGGCGGGACGTGTCATTTCGTGTACCACGTACATCGGACAGGCTGCACGCGCAAAGATGCGGGCTGTCGGATATACCTGAAATCCCCGGCGCGGCAGGAACCGCGCCGGGGGATGTGCCGACTATTCTTCGGCGGCGTCTTCTGCAGGTGCAGCAGCGGCTTCGGCAGCAGCGGCGGCCTTTGCTGCTTTCTCTTCAACGCGCTCTTGCGCTTTCTTGCCGGGGGTACCCTTCTTGGGGTTGTTCCGCTCGGTTTTCTCTTTCACGCCAGCGGCTTCCAGCATGCGTGCAACACGGTCGGTTGGCTGCGCGCCCTGGCTGATCCAGTATTGAACGCGCTCGACGTCCATTTTCACGCGCTCTTCGCTGTCTTTCGCCAGGAGCGGGTTGTAGGTGCCCAGCTTTTCAATGAAGCGGCCGTCACGTGGCATGCGGCTGTCCGCTGCAACGATGCGGTAGAAGGGGCGCTTTTTGGAACCGCCACGGGCGAGACGAATTTTCATGGACATAGGTAGTTTCCTTTAGTTGAGACTGGGGTCAGGGACGCGCCCGGACCTATGATTGGTGTTGTTTGTGGTGCTGAATGACTTCAGCGATGATGAAGTTCAGAAACTTCTTGGCGAATTCGGGATCGAGGTCAGCCTCTTTCGCCAAATCTTCGAGCCGCTTGATCTGGTTCGCTTCGCGGTCCGGATCAGAGGGGGGAAGGTCGTGTTCGGCTTTGAGTTTCCCCACAGCCTGCGTGTGTTTGAACCGCTCGCCCAGAGTATAGACCAGGATCGCGTCCAGACGGTCGATGGAGGCGCGGTGTTCTTTCAGAACCTCGGCGGCGCGGGTGACAGGATCGGTCATGCGGCAGCTCCTTTCACGGCGAAGGGGAGGGCGCGATGCACGGGCAGGTGCCTCCGGCGGGAGTTTATCTGGCAAAATGAAGCGCGGATCATTTCTTTTTCCCGAAACCGGAGAGGCCGCCGGGCAGGCCGGCACCGCCGCCTATTCCGCCCAGACCACCAGGCAGTTTGCCGCCCATCTGTTTGGCCGCGGCTTCCAGTGCTTTGGGGTCCATCTGGGACGGGTCCATGCCGCCGGGCATGCCGCCTTTGCCCATCATGCCCTTCATCGCTTGTTTGAGCATGCCGCCCTTGCCCATTTTGCCCATCTTTTTCATCATGTCGCCCATCTGGCGGTGCATCTTCATGAGCTTGTTGAGTTCGGACACTTCCAGACCTGCGCCTTTGGCGATGCGCTTTTTGCGGCTGGCTTGCAGGAGGGCGGGGTTGGCACGCTCTTTCTTGGTCATGGATTGGATCAGGGCGATCTGGCGTTTGAGGATCTTGTCGTCAAAGCCCGCGTCTTCGACCTGTTTCGCCATTTTGCCCATGCCGGGCATCATGCCCATCATGCCTTGCATGCCGCCCATCTTGAGCATCTGTTCAAGCTGCATTTTCAGGTCGTTCATGTTGAACTGACCTTTGGCCATGCGCTTCATCATCTTTTCGGCTTGTTCAGCCTCGATGGTTTCTTGCGCTTTCTCGACCAGGGCGACGATATCGCCCATGCCAAGGATACGGCCCGCGATGCGTTCGGGTTCGAAGGTTTCCAGCGCGTCCATCTTTTCGCCCAAGCCGACGAATTTGATGGGTTTGCCGGTGACGGCGCGCATCGACAGCGCAGCACCGCCGCGGCCGTCGCCGTCCATGCGGGTCAGCACGACGCCGGAGATGCCAATGCGGTCGTTGAAGTTTTCGGCGGTTTGCACGGCGTCCTGGCCGGTGAGACCATCGACGACCAGCAGGGTTTCACGGGGGTTGGCGACATCGCGCACCGCTTCGACCTGGCGCATCAGCTCTTCGTCGATGGAGAGGCGGCCCGCGGTGTCGAGCATATAGACGTCGTAGCCGCCCATCGATGCCTGCGTCTTTGCGCGTTTGGCAATCTGGACGGGGTTTTCGCCTTTGACGATGGGCAGGGTATCGACGCCGATCTGCACGCCGAGGATCGCCAGCTGTTCCATCGCCGCAGGGCGGTTCACGTCGAGCGAGGCCATCAGCACGCGCTTGCCGTCGCGGTCTTTCAGACGTTTGGCGAGCTTGGCCGTGGTCGTGGTTTTACCGGAACCTTGCAGACCGACCATCAGGATCGGGGCGGGGGGGCTGTCGATTTTCAGCGCGCCGGGTTCGCCTTCGCCTTTCAGCGTGTCGATCAGCGCGTCGTGGACGATCTTGACGACCTGCTGGCCGGGGGTGATCGATTTGGTGACGGCCTGACCGGTGGCCTTGTCCTGCACCGCTTTGACGAAATCACGCGCGACGGGCAGGGAAACGTCGGCCTCGAGCAGGGCGACGCGGACTTCGCGCAGGGCGGTTTTCACATCCTCTTCCGAGAGGGCACCCTGTTTGGTGAGACGGTCAAAGACGCCGGAGAGGCGTTCGGAAAGATTCTCAAACATGGGCCATGGCCCCCTTCGATCGGTTGCGGTGCCCCTCAGATAGGATGCCCGCGTTGAATACGCAAATGCCCCCACGGGCGTAACACGCTGGTGGGGGGCGATCTCTGGCCGCGCCAGAGACCGGAAGACATGGTGCTTCCGGAGATTGCGGATCGTTTAGGCGAGCGGCGGGTCTGAGTCAACCCGCGGCGCCGCCCGCGGATTATGCTGCCTTGAGCGCATCCACAGCTTCGTTCGCGCGGGCGATGGTGCCTTCGGCATCTGTTGCCAGCGCGTCGGCGGCCACGATGGTCACGTCGGTCATGCCCATGAAGCCCAGAACGGCCTTGAGATAGCCGGTGTTGAAATCCGCCTCGGAGCCGGCGGGCACGCCACCGGAGGCCATCGCCACGATCACGCGCTTGCCTTTGACCAGACCTTCGGGGCCGTTTTCGGTATAGCGGAAGGTAACGCCGACACGGGCGACCAGATCGATCCACGCCTTCAGCGACGCGGGCACGCTGAAGTTATAGATGGGCGCGCCGATGACGATTGTGTCGGCGGCCAGAAGCTCTGCGACGAGCTTGTCGGATTCAACCAGCGCTTCGCTTTGCTCGGGCGTGCGGTCTGTCTCGGGGGTGGCACGGGCGATGGCCCATGTTTCGGTGATCTGGGGCAGGGGTTCGAGGGCCAGATCGCGGACGGTAACATCATTGTCGCCCAGTTGCGCGATGATCCGGTCGGTGAGGCCGCGGGTCACAGAACTGGTGGTGTTGGCAGAGGAATCGATACGCAAGATAGACATGGGAGGATATCCTTTTGTGTTAACTTTCTTCCTTTTACATGACCCTTGCTCGTGCGAACGCAACTGGCGAAACTGCGGGTGATGTGTTCAATAATGCACAGTCGGGCAGACGAGGGGCCGAGAATGGACAATTGGGAAGAAATCAAGACGGCCTATCAGGTGGCGCGCATGGGCACCGTCAGTGGCGCGGCCGAGGTTCTGGGGGTCCATCATGCGACCGTGATCCGCCATGTGGATGCGCTGGAACGACGGCTGTCGGTGAAGCTATTCCAACGGCACGCGCGCGGCTACAAGACGACGGAGGCGGGCGAGGATCTGCTGCGTGTGGCCTCTGCCACGGATGACCAGTTCAGCCAGCTTGCCAGTCGCATCAAGGGGCGCGGCGAAGCGGTGTCGGGCGAGCTGGTCGTGACCTCCCTGATGGAGCTTTCAAGCTGGATGACCCCTTTGTTGGTCGCGTTCCAGAGGGAAAACCCCGATGTGACCCTGCGCTTTCTGACCGGGGAGCGATTGTTCCGGCTGGAGTATGGCGAGGCGCATATCGCGATCCGCGCGGGGCAGGTGCCCGAGCAGCCGGACAATGTGGTGCAGCCTTTCTATCAGTTCCAGATGGGGCTGTTCGCGCATAAGGACTATATCGCCGCCTTCGGGATGCCGTCGGGGGTCGAGGAGTATGGCAACCATCGGTTTGTCGGCCATGACGACGCGCAGATGCGTGCGCCCTTCTTCAAATGGATGCGCGAGGTGGTGCCTGCCCATGCGATCTCCTTCCGCGGTCTCCATGCAGACGCGCTCCGCGTTGCGGTGCTGGAGGCGGCGGGGATCGGGTTTGTCGATCTGATCGAGGGGCGCGCCAACCCCGATCTGGTCGAGGTGCACCCGCATCTGCCGGAATGGGATTCGATGCTGTGGCTGGTCACCCATGTTGATCTGCACCGCACACCAAAGGTGCAGGCCTTGCTGTCGTACCTGAAAAAAGCCGTCAAGACGGGGCTGTGATGCGATCTGATCTGCAGGGGCATCTGGCGATGCTGGCATTTTCGGCGCTGGTGGCGGGGTCATTTTCGCTTGGGTCGCTGTCGGCCAATCTGATCTCGCCCACGGCGTTGAATGCGGCGCGGTTCGTGATCGCGGGCATGGTGATTGCCGTGGCGGTCGCTGCGACGACGGGTGTGCCGAAAGGGGCCACGCGCGCGCCTTGGCGCTATCTGGTGCTTGGGGGGCTTTTCGCTGTCTATTTCGTGCTGATGTTCGAGGGGTTGAAGACCGCGCGCCCCGTCAGTGCGGCGGCGGTGTTTACGTTGACGCCCGTGATTGCTGCGGGGTTTGGGTGGCTCTTGTTGCGGCAGGTGACGACAGGGCGGATGGCGCTGGCGCTGGCCATCGGTGCGGTCGGCGCCCTTTGGGTGATTTTTCGCGCGGATCTGGCCGCGCTGCGCCGGTTCGAGCTCGGGTATGGTGAAGCGGTGTATTTCCTCGGCTGCGTAAGCCATGCGCTTTATACGCCGATGGTGCGCAAGCTGAACCGCGGAGAGCCAGCGGTGGTGTTCACCTTGGGCACGCTGATCGCCGGTGGTGCGTTGCTGTTCATCTATGGCTGGCGCGATGTGCTGGGGACGGACTGGACCGCGCTGCCCGCGATTGTCTGGATCACCATCCTCTACGTCGCGATCGCTGCGTCTGCTGCGACTTTTGTATTGCTGCAATTTGCGTCCCTGCGGCTGCCGTCGGCCAAGGTGATGGCCTATACCTATCTGACGCCCAGCTGGGTTATTCTGTGGGAAGTCGCATTGGGCAATGGCGCACCCGGCCCGCTTGTTTTCGGGGGCGTCGGGCTGACGATTGTAGCGCTGTATCTGCTGTTGCGGGACGATACCAAAGCGGTTTGATCAAAAGGGCGGGAACCGATCCGACATATCCAGCGTTAAGATCACATAAAGTTTATAAAGGGACTATTCTAATGCGTAGCATTATTTATCTGATCGGTTTGATTGTTGTTGTTCTGGCGATCCTGCGCTTTGCGTTCGGCGTCATTTAATAACATCAAGTTTGGCCCTTCTGTGTAAAACCTCGTCGCAGGAGGGCCAATATTTACCTAGTCTTCCGACGTCTCCGGATCATTCTGCGCCGCATCCCCTGACGTTTCGCGTATCTCGGCGGCCAGAAACCTTTCAAAATCATCAAGATTGATCGGGTCATATTGACCGAAGCCCTGCATCCACACGGACGGGGCCTTTAGGGCTGCCGGCTCGAGCTTGCACCATTTGAGCCGCCCGCGCTTTTCCTGCACGATCAGACCTGCACGTTCCAGCACCGACAGATGTTTCGATATCGCAGCGAGCGAAATGCCGAAGGGGTCGGCTACGTCTGTGACGGCCATATCATCCTCAAGAAGCATCGCCAGAATGGCGCGCCGCGTCGGATCGGCGAGCGCGGCAAAAATCGCGTCGAGCTGTGTGGCGGGCGGTTGGGGCACGGCTGTCTGGATGTCCTTGATGCGCGGGTAGGGGCGGTTCTTATGAGGTAGCGGAAACCACGCTTAACCAAAAGGTTGAATATGATTGCCGCGCGAATTTGCAAGGGGTGCGGGGAGTTTGCACCTGAATATGAACTGCGGCTCAGCGTAAAATCTTTTGATTACAGTCCCTTGGGTGGTCGGCGAACAGAGTTGACTCTGAAGCGGTGTGAAAGTAGCTACTGCGCAACACATCCAAGAGGGATTTTGGCGTGACCGATCCGGACCAACAGCAGCGGCTAAAGCAGCTTGAGGCAAAGATCGAAGCAGCCAAACGGGCGCAGGCTCCAAAACCCCGGGCGGATGAACATTATTCCCAGGCATCGCTGGCCTGGCGGATGGTGATCGAACTTTGCGCCGGT
The DNA here is from genome assembly GCF_045586035.1 of Sulfitobacter sp. PM12. Classification (NCBI taxonomy): domain Bacteria; kingdom Pseudomonadati; phylum Pseudomonadota; class Alphaproteobacteria; order Rhodobacterales; family Roseobacteraceae; genus Sulfitobacter; species Sulfitobacter sp. PM12. Next base: position 2,923,232 of record NZ_CP151529.1, on the reverse strand, counting down.
CTGGGGATCGGTTTTGGCATCGGATACTCGTTGGATTGGTTCTTAGGAACGCTCCCGATTTTCATGGTGCTGTTTGTAATGCTGGGCCTTGCGGCAGGGGTGAAGACGATGCTCCGCTCCGCGCAGGAAATCCAGGAAAAGAAGATGGCCGATGTGGCCGATGAAGAAAAAGGGCCCTGACATGGCGGCAGAAGCACACGGCGAAGAAACAGGCGGTTTGGCTTTTCACCCGATGGATCAGTTCATCGTCAAGCCATTCTTTGGCGACGGCGCTGTATCCTGGTACACGATCACCAACGCAACAGTCTGGATGGCCGTTGCCGTTCTGGCGATCTTTGCGCTGCTGGTTCTGGGCACCTCCAAACGGTCGGTTATCCCGTCGCGCATGCAGTCGGTCGCTGAGCTGGCCTATGGCTTCATCTACAAGATGGTCGAGGATATCTGCGGTAAAGAAGGGGTGAAGTACTTCCCCTACATCATGACCCTGTTCATGTTTATCGTCTTCTCGAACTTCCTGGGCCTGCTGCCGATGGCGTTTACCCCGACATCGCATATTTCGGTCACCGCCGTGATGGCCTTTGCCGTGTTCTTCGGTGTGACCATTCTGGGTTTCGTCAAGAACGGCGCATCGTTCCTGAGCCTGTTCTGGGTCAGCAGCGCGCCCTTGGCTCTGCGTCCGGTTCTGGCCCTGATCGAGCTGATCTCGTACTTTGTACGTCCGGTCAGCCACTCTATCCGTCTTGCGGGTAACATGATGGCGGGTCACGCCGTGATCAAGGTTTTCGCGGGCTTCGCGGCACTTGCTGCCATCGCCCCCTTCTCGGTTCTTGCGATCACGGCGATGTATGGTCTCGAGGTGTTGGTTTCCTTCATCCAGGCATATGTTTTCGCGATCCTCACATGCGTTTATCTGAAAGACGCATTGCACCCGCACCACTAACACCAAGGCGGGATATTCCCGCCTGACCAATCACCAAAATTCCATTGTAAGGAGAAATGACATGGAAGGCGAACTCGCACAAATGGGCCAATTCATTGGCGCAGGTCTGACAGCATTCGGCATGGGTGGCGCTGCCATCGGTGTGGGCAACGTTGCAGGCAACTACCTGGCTGGCGCACTGCGCAACCCATCTGCTGCTGCTGGTCAAACAGCAACTCTGTTCATCGGCATCGCCTTTGCAGAAGCCCTGGGGATCTTCTCGTTCCTCGTCGCTCTGCTGCTGATGTTCGCTGTCTAAGCTTAAGACACCTACGTCCTTACGCTTCGGGCAGTGCGCTATGGCGCGCTGCCCGAAAGACTTCCACGCTTTGACAGGAGCCCGCTATGGCGACGGAACCGATTACTAGGGAAATCGCTGGCACATGTGTCAACGAATTTGGCAGCGCCATTGGTATGCCACAGCTTTGCATTGATTGGTTCGGCAACCAGATTTTCTGGCTTATCGTCGCTCTGGTCGCAATTTACTTTATTCTGTCGCGCGTTGCCCTGCCACGCATCGGCGCTGTTCTGGCGGAGCGCCAGGGCACCATCACCAATGACATCGCCGCCGCCGAAGACCTGAAGGTCAAAGCGACGGAGGCAGAGGCCGCTTACGACAAAGCCTTGATCGACGCCCGTGCAGAAGCACAGCAGATCATCGCCGCCGCGAAAGCCGATATTCAGGCCGATCTGGACAAGGCGATTGCCAAGGCAGACGCCGAGATTGCCGCCAAATCTGCAGAGTCCGAAAAAGCGATCAGCGAAATCCGCGCCTCCGCGATGGAGAACGTTGAAGCTGTTGCCAAAGACACAGCCGAGGCAATCGTCGCCGCCGTCGGTGGTTCTGCTGATGCGAAAACAATTTCCGCGGCCGTCGATGCCCGGATGAAAGGATAAGCCATGCGTTTGACCTTCTCAGCCCTCATCGCCGGTCTGGTCGCCTCCCCTGCTTTTGCAGCTGGTGACGTGTTTTTTTCGCTGCGCAACACGGACTTTATCGTCCTGCTGGCTTTCCTGCTTTTCGTCGGTGTTTTGATCTATTTCAAAGTGCCAAAGATGATGGGCAGCATGCTCGACAGCCGCGCCGAAGGCATCAAGTCCGAACTGGACGAAGCCCGTGCGCTGCGTGAAGAAGCGCAGACGCTTCTTGCCAGCTACGAACGCAAGCAGCAGGAAGTGAAAGAGCAAGCGGACCGTATCGTTACATCGGCCAAGGCCGAAGCGAACGAAGCCGCGGATCAGGCACGTGCCGACCTGGAGAAATCCATCGCGCGCCGTATGGCCGCCGCGGAAGAGCAGATCGACTCCGCTCAGGCTGCTGCCGTTAAAGAAGTCCGCGATCAAGCTGTCGTTGTGGCCATCGCCGCTGCCAAGGATGTTATCGCCAAGAAGATGACAGCCGCAGAAGGCAATGCATTGATCGACAGTGCAATTGCAGAAGTCGACACAAAGCTTCACTAAGTTTTAACGAACTGACTTTAAAAGGCCTCGGTATTGACCGGGGCCTTTTTACGTTGGGCTAGGTGTTTGTCTCGTGTTGAAGACGTTGTCGCGCGACATCTTCATTACGCTCGGCCTTTTGATGATCGCGCAGCGCGTTCTCGACGTACGTCAGATGCGCCTCTACTGCGGCTTGTGCTGCGGCGGGATCACGTGCCTGTAATGCGTTGTTGATGGCGCGGTGCTGATCCAGCAGGGCGGTGCGCGTTGTGCGCTGTTTGAACATGACTTCGCGATTGTAGAATACGCCGCCACGCAGCAAGTCATACATCGACCGCATCATATGCAGCATGACGACGTTATGGCTCGCCTCTGTGATCGCCATATGAAACTGCGCGTCCAGTTGCGCTTCGTCATCTGCGTTACGCTTCTGATGTGCGGCTTCCATCTTGTCGAACACCGCCTGAATGACCCCAAGGTCGGTGTCAGAACCAAGCCGCGCGGCCCGTTCGGCTGCCAGCCCTTCCATGTCGCGGCGGAACGAAAGATAGTCGAACACGGCTTCGTCGTGACGTGCAAAAAGCTCTGTCAGGGCAGGGGAGAACGCGCTGCCGAGCACATCGGCGACATAGACCCCCGCGCCGGGCTTTGCGGTCAGCAATCCGCTGGCCTGAAGCTGGGCAATAGCATCCCGAAGCGAGGGGCGCGAAACGGCCAGACGCTCTGCCAGCTCACGCTCTGCGGGTAGCCGTTCGCCGGGCCGCAGAATGCCACGCAGGATTAACTGCTCTACCTGCCTAACGACAGCGGCTGACAGTTTTTCGGAGGCAATAGGCTGAAAGGGCATCGGCGTTTCCTTGGATTGGTCAAATTATATGACCGGAGGGGCGGGGCGGCAACGCGATTGTTTTCTGCACAATGTTGGTCCGCATTAACACTTGCTTAGGGTGCCGCGCGTTAGATGGGCTCATGATGATAGATACACGATTCCTTACCGTCTTGCTGTGCGCCTTGGTGATGGTGATTGTCACGGGCTGCAACATGCCAAGCGCGCATTTCAGCGGCTTGCCTGCCACTGCTATAACGGTCGACGGATCCGACTTTGACGTGCGCGTTAACGCCAATCAGGCGGAAGCGATACGCACCAATATGGAATACGCCCCACGCTTCGGCCCAATCCGCGACCGTGCGGCGCGGGCGATGGCGCAGGTCAGCGGGTGCGAGGTCACGCATGTCGCGGGGGATCAAGCGCTTGCCGTCGGAAAGCTGGACTGCGGATGAGGGGTAGAACCGTCAAACAACCATAGCGAAAGGGAGACGCGATAACAGACATAGAATAACAATATCTTGTGGATAAGGCGGCTACTTCCCGCTCTACCTAGCGGGGTCGCGTTGACTCTAAACCCGATGATCCGCAATTCTGGCTATCCATAAGAATCAGGCGGGCACGAACATTGCGGTTTTCCAAACTCAGGCTGACAGGCTTTAAAAGCTTTGTAGACCCCACTGATCTGATCATCTCGGATGGTCTAACCGGCGTTGTTGGCCCGAATGGTTGCGGCAAGTCCAACCTGCTTGAAGCGCTCCGTTGGGTGATGGGCGAAAACCGTCCGACTGCTATGCGCGGTGGCGGTATGGAAGATGTGATTTTCGCCGGCGCGTCCTCTCGTCCGGCCAAGAACTTCGCCGAAGTTGCGTTGCATATCGACAACTCCGAACGTCTCGCGCCGGCTGGGTTTAACGACGGTGATAGCATCGAAATCATCCGGCGGATCACCCGTGATGTCGGTAGCGCCTATAAAGCGGCTGGAAAGGATGTGCGCGCGCGCGATGTGCAAATGCTGTTTGCCGACGCATCAACGGGAGCCCATTCGCCAGCGTTGGTACGCCAAGGCCAGATTTCGGAATTGATCAACGCCAAGCCGAAGAACCGGCGCCGTATCCTTGAAGAAGCCGCCGGTATTTCGGGGCTTTATGCCCGCCGTCACGAGGCTGAACTGAAGCTGAATGGTACCGAAGCAAACCTCGCGCGCGTTGACGATGTGGTTGAACAGCTTGCCGGTCAGCTTTCGCAATTGGCGCGCCAGGCCCGTCAGGCTGCGCGTTATCGCGATATTGGGGATGCCCTGCGCCGGACCGAAGGGGTGCTGCTGTATCGGCGCTGGCGCGTGGCCGAGGATGCGCGTCAAACGACGGCCGAAGCGCTGCGCAGCCAGATGGCCACCGCCGCCGAGGCGGAAAAAGCCGTACGTCAGGCCACTGTGGCACGGCAAAAAGCGGAAGAGGCTTTGCCGCCCCTGCGTGAGGAAGAAGCGATCGCGGCCGCTATCGTACAGCGGCTTGGTGTACAGCGCGATACCTTGAGCGATCAGGAAAACCGCGCCCGGGCCGCGATTGACGCCTTGACCAAACGCATCGCGCAGTTGACCCGTGATCTGGAGCGCGAAGGTGAGTTAAACCGCGACGCCGAAGAAACGATCACGCGGTTGGAGCGGGAAGAACGTGACCTGTCGGATGCGGGCGAGGGGCATGAAGCTGCGGTCGCGGAGGCGGCAGAGCGCGCGAAAGAGGCCGCCGGCGTGCTAGAGAAACAGGAAGCGGATCTGTCGAAGCTGACCGAGGATGTCGCCCGTTTGGTCGCGCGTCACAGCTCTGCCGAACGCTTGCTGAACGATCACCGCAAAACGCTTCAACGATCGGAAGCGGAAGCGGATAAAGCGCGTGCCGCCGTCGCGCAGAGTGCCGCCGCACTCGAGAAAGCAAACGCCGATTTCAGCGCCGCTCAAGCTGCAGAGACGCAGGCGCATGCGGCCTCTGTCGCTGCCGAGGAAGCCTTGCAAAAGGCGGAGGACGACCGCGCTGCCACCCAAAGTCGCGAAGCAGATGCCCGTGCCGAGCGGTCAGAGGCCGAGGGCGAACTGAACGCCATTCGCGCCGAAGCAGGCGCGCTGGCGAAGCTGGTAGAGCGTGACACCGCCGAGGGTGGTCAAATTCTGGACCGCCTGCAGGTCGAGCACGGGTTTGAAAAAGCGCTTGGTGCTGCCCTGGCTGATGATCTGCGCGCCCCGGATGTCGATGCGGACGGGCCCTCGGGGTGGGCATATTTACCTGCATATTCAACGGTCCAGCCTCTACCCGAGGGGATCACCCCGCTGACGGCGCATGTCTCGGTGCCTGACGTTCTGAATCGCCGGATGAGCCAGATTGGTCTGGTCGACGCGGACGACGGCACGCGGCTTCAACCGCTGCTGCTGCCGGGCCAGCGTCTCGTCTCGCCAGAGGGCGATTTGTGGCGGTGGGATGGTTTCCGGGCGTGGGCGGAGGATGCGCCCTCGGCCGCTGCGCTTCGTTTGCAACAAATTAACCGTTTAGAGGTACTCAAGCAGGGGCTAGAGCAAACGAATCAACGGGCGGAGGCCGCGCGTGATGCACATGAAACATTGCAAAAGCTTCTGCTTGCTCAGGCAGAGGCAGACAAAAATGCGCGGGCGCTGCGGCGCGATGCGGACCGTGCTGTTGCCGATGCAGGACGGGCCCTAAGCCGGGCTGAGGCGGATCGGAACCTGGCGGAGAGCCGGTTGGACAGTTTGGGGTTGGCCGTCGCCCGCCACGAGGAAGAGGCGATCGAGGGTCGACGTTTGGTGACGGAGGCAGAGAATGCGCTTGCCGCGCTTGACGACGTATCAAGTGCCCGCGCCGATGTGGAGATGTTGCGACAGACCGTTGAAGGTGCGCGCATTGCGATGATGACGAGGCGTTCTGCGCTGGACGAACTGCGTCGCGAGGGCACCGCGCGCGAGAGACGTGCCCAAGACGTCGCCAAGGAATTGGGCGGCTGGCGGAACCGCCTGGACACGGCGGGAAAACGCAGCGCCGAGCTTCTTGAACGCAAAGAAGCATCGGAAAGAGAGTTGACCGAAGCGAGCTCTGCCCCCGGAGAGATCGCGGCGAAACGTGAAGAGTTGACGGGCGCAATTTCTGCGGCAGAGACCCGCAAGCAGGCGGCCAGCGCAGAGTTGTCTACCGGGGAAGCCGATTTGCGCGATACGACATTGGCTGAGCGTGACGCAGAGCGCTTGGCCTCGGAGGCGCGCGAGGCGCGGGCGCGGGCAGAGGCGCGCGCAGATGCGGCGAAGGAAACGGTAACCCTTGCCGCAGAGCGCATTGATGAAGAACGTGACACGACCCCCGAAGCGCTGGCAGAGACGCTTGAGATCAACGCTGATGAGATGTCAGATGTCGAGGTTCTTGAAAACCAGCTGAGCCGTTTGAAGGGACAGCGCGAAGCCTTGGGTGCTGTGAACTTGCGTGCCGAGGAAGACGCGAAAGAGGTTCAGGCGGAACACGACACTCTGGTTGGCGAAAAGGCGGATTTGACCGAGGCGATCCGGACATTGCGCAGCGGTATCGCGAGCCTGAATAAAGAAGGCCGTGAACGCTTGCTGACCGCATTCGAAGAGGTGAACAGCAATTTCTCTATGCTGTTTAAACATCTTTTTAACGGTGGTGAGGCCAACCTTGTGATGGTCGAATCGGACGATCCTCTGGAGGCGGGGTTGGAGATTATGTGCCAGCCGCCGGGCAAAAAGCTTAGCACGCTTAGCCTATTGTCGGGGGGCGAACAGACCTTGACCGCGATGGCGCTGATTTTTGCAGTGTTCCTTGCGAACCCTGCGCCAATTTGTGTGTTGGACGAGGTTGACGCGCCTTTGGATGATGCGAATGTGACGCGCTTTTGTGACCTGTTGGACGAGATGTGCCGACAGACTGACACGCGCTTTTTGATCATCACGCACCATGCAGTCACAATGGCGCGAATGGATCGGCTGTTCGGCGTCACCATGGCGGAACAGGGCGTCAGCCAGCTGGTCTCTGTCGATTTGAAGAAGGCAGAAACGCTGGTGGCCTAACGCCCGTGTCCCTAATCGCGCCCATGTGGGGCGGTGAAATCGACCGTCGGGTTAATCGGGATGATCTGATGCGGGTTCACCGTGGTCTGACTGAAATGGTAGTGCCGAACAATGTGATCAAAATGCACGGTCTCGGCGATATCAGCGTGTTGATAAAGTTGCCGGGTATAGGCCCAAAGGTTCGGGTAATCGATAAGGCGCTTATGGTTGCACTTGAAATGGGTGTGATACACGAGGTCAAAGCGCGCGAGGGTCGTGAACAGCCGCCAGTCGGCCTCGGTCAACTTGTCGCCCGCGAGAAAACGGTTGTTTTCGAGGATGCTCTCGAGCCACGCCAGACTGTCAAAAAGCAGATGGACCGCGTCGTCATAGGCATCTTGAGACGTCGCGAACCCGGCCTTGTAGACACCATTGTTAACGGTCTCGTAAACGCGTTCGTTGATGTCGGCGATTTGTTCGCGCAGGTCAGTCGGCCAATAATCATCAGTATTGCCGGTGATTTCATTAAACGCACTGTTGAACATGCGAATGATCTCGGCCGATTCGTTCGATACGATCGTGTTTTGCGCCTTGTCCCAAAGCACAGGCACCGTGACGCGGCCAGTGAAATTTGGATCGGCTTTGATATAAATGTCACGCAAAAAGTCACTGCCAAAGAGGGTGTCTCCGGTCGCGCCTTCGAAATCTGTTGCGAAAGTCCAGCCGTCTTCCATCATGTCGGGGTGTACGACCGACACGCTGATATGGTCGGTAAGGTCTTTCAGCGCGCGGAAAATCAGTGCGCGATGTGCCCAAGGGCAGGCATAGCTGACGTAGAGGTGATACCGCCCTGATTGAGCTTGAAAGCCTGATTTTCCTGACGGGCCCGCGCTGCCGTCCGCTGTGACCCAGTTGCGAAATTTGGAGGTGGAGCGTTCAAACTTACCTCCGGTAGACTCCGTATCGTACCATTTATCGCGCCATTCTCCGTCGATCAGCAGTCCCATACACCACTCCTTTACTTGTTTGTGTTCAAGGTAAGTTCAGACGGGCGAAAGGCCATAGCACGCGACGCACAGGGGGGCTGCGTTGATGCACGTCGAATAAATTCTTGGGGCGCACTTGATTTTGAATCCCAGCACGTCACGCTTCATGTTGGAAGCCTTTGGAGGGAGGAAGCTGTGGAAGCCATATTGCCGAAAGACATTCAGGCCGGGCTGGATGCCGCACGGGTGGATAGCCTGCGAAAATCGTCGCGTTTGCGGGTACACGCGGACGGGGTGGAACATAAGGTCCTGCGTTATTGGGACACTGGCTTCTCGCTTGATGCGCAGACGGCACCGCAGTTGCGCGGTCGGGTCGATTTATTCGATGGCGCGGCTCATCTGTTTCAATGTTTGATCGTCGCGGTAGAGCAAGAGGGCGGCGAAATGCTGTTTGATTTCAAACGCGCAACCCGTGTCGCGAAGTCTGCGGCGCTGGATTTCGAACGGGCTGCAGATGCGCCGGCGGGCTTGATCACCGTCGACGCACCGCATTGATTTATTGCAGGTCTTTGAACGCCTCGCGCAGACGGTTGCAAGCTTCTTCTACCCGGGCGCGCGGGGTGGCGATGTTGAACCGCAGGAAGCTTTCCCCGCCCTTGCCAAAAGTTGGCCCGTGGTTTGCAGCAATCCCAGCGGAGTTTTCGACCCGTTGGGTGAACTCTGACCTGTCCATTCCGGTCCCGCTGAAATCGACCCAAGCAAGGTAGGTTGATTGAAGCGACATGGATTGCAGCCCGGGAATGTCCTTTATCGCAGCGTCAAAGATCTGCCGGTTGCCGTCCAGATAGCTGACCAGATCATCAACCCATGCGGCCCCTTCCGGCGAATAGGCTGCGGTCGCCATAAACAGACCGAAGGAGTTTGGCGAAAGCCCCATCGCTGCAATGCGTGCCGCAAAGGTTTCGCGGAGCTTCGGATCGGGGATGATCACGTTGCCGGAGTGGGAACCGGCAATGTTAAAGGTTTTGGTTGTCGCGGTCATCATGACCAACCGATCAGCCACGCCATCGATCAGGGCCATAGGTGTGTGTGTATGACCGGGCATCACCAGATCATGGTGAATCTCGTCCGAGACGAGGACAAGGTCATGGCGTTTGGCAAAGGCTGCGACCTGCTCCAACTCTGACCTCGACCAAACACGCCCGCCCGGGTTATGGGGGGAACAGAACACCAGCATCGTCTCGTTGCCAGTCATTTGCGCGTCATAGGCATCGAAATCGAGCGTATACTGGCCGCCTTCTATCGCCATTTTGCATTCGACCACCTGCCGCCCTGCGGCGGAGATCACACGCGCAAAGGCGTGGTAAACCGGTGTGAACAGGACAACTCCGTCCCCGGGCTTGGTGAAGGCGTCGACACACATCGCGGTTCCGTTAACCAAGCCGTGCGTGGTGAAAATCCACTCGGGCGCGACTTTCCAGCCGTGTCGATGCTCCATCCACCATTGGATGGCGCCCAGATATTTGCTGTCATCGCCGAAATAGCCATAGACGCCATGGTCCAACATATCTTGTAGCGCGGTTTGAACCACCTGAGGCGGGCGGAAATCCATATCCGCAACCCACATGGCAATGCCCGTATCCGCGGGGACGCCGTAGATCGGCTCCATCTTGTCCCATTTCGCGCAATGGGTGCCACGCCGGTCGATGATTTCGTCAAAGCTCATGGGGTTCTCCTGTCAGATTTGGCCGACACGCTAAACCTAATCGACCAGACCGCAAGCCCCGAGGTTGCAGCGGCGCAGGTGTTGGCCTAAATCAACCAAATGATACGCAATATTTTACTACACCCTGACCCGCGGCTGAAAAAGCCATGCGCCCCCGTGACCGATATGACGGACGAGTTGCGCAGCTTGGCTGATGATATGCTCGCCACGATGTATGACGCGCCGGGGATCGGTCTTGCGGCCCCCCAGATCGGGGTAATGAACCGCTTGATCGTCATGGATTGCGTAAAGGAAGAGGGGGAGACGCCGCGACCGCTGGTGATGTTCAACCCCGAAATCATCGCCGCCTCGGACGCGCTGAACACCTATGAAGAAGGGTGTTTGTCGATCCCCGAGCAGTTTGCCGATGTGACGCGCCCCGCAGATGTGGACGTGCGCTGGATCGATATCGACGGGAACGAGCAGACCGAGACCTTTACAAAACTATGGGCGACCTGCGTGCAGCACGAGATCGACCATCTGGATGGCAAGCTTTTTATCGATTATCTCAAACCGATGAAGCGCCAGATGATCACGCGCAAAATGACCAAGCTGAAACGCGAGCTGGCGCGCGGATGAGCGTGTTGGACATCGTGACCTGGCCTGACGCGCGGCTGACAGCTGTGTGCGCGCCCGTCGCCACACGCACGCCCGAGATCGACCGGCTGATCGATGACATGTTCGAGACGATGTATGCCGCGCCCGGTCGCGGGTTGGCGGCCCCGCAGGTTGGCCGGACCGAGCGTATTTTCGTTTTCGATGCGGGCTGGAAGGAAGGCACCCCGACGCCTGTCGCCTGTATCAATCCGCAGATCGTCAGCCTGTCTGACGCCCGCGCGATTGGCGAAGAGGGATGTTTGTCGATCCCCGGCGTGCCAATGGATATTGCCCGCGCAACAGAGGTTACCTTGCGGTGGACGGATGCTGATGGCACCCACGAACGAAAGTTTACCGGCGCAGAGGCCGTGATCGTGCAGCATGAATATGACCACCTTGATGGCATCGTCATTTATGACCGTGTCGCGCAGGAGCAAAGCCAATGACCGTTCGTCGCATTCTTCCGTGGCCGCACGCTTGTTTGCGGACACCCGCCGCCCAAGTGGCAGAAATCAATGATGAAATTCGTGCGCTCTGGGACGACATGATCGACACGATGGACGCGATGCCGGGGGTCGGGCTGGCCGCACCGCAGATCGGGGTGTCGCTGCAGGTCGCCGTTGTCGATGCCTCGCAAGCGCGGGACAAGCGGATTCGATTGGCAAACCCGGTCGTCATCGACGCTTCGGCGATCATGAATGAATACGAAGAGGCAAGCCCGAATTTGCCCGGAATATCGGCCAAGATCCGGCGTCCACGCGGTGTGAAAGTGCAGTATCTTGACGAGCAGGGCGCGACAGTGACGCGCGATTTCGTCGGGTTGGAGGCGACCAGCGTGCAGCATCAGATCGACCATCTTGCTGGAAAAATGTTTGTCGACAATCTGAGTAAAACGCGCCGTGATATGCTGCTGCGCAAGGCGCGCAAATACAAGGGCTGATTGCCTCTACGGTTTGAAGGGAAGTGTTCGATGCGTGTTATCTTTATGGGCACACCTGATTTTTCAGTGCCAGTGTTGGATGCGTTGGTCTTGGCCGGCCACGAAATCGCCGCCGTCTATTGCCAGCCGCCGCGCCCTGCAGGGCGAGGCAAAAAGGACCGCCCCAGCCCGGTGCAGCAACGGGCAGAGGCTTTGGGGTTGCTGGTACGTCACCCCGTTTCGTTGAAAACCGCCGAAGCGCAGGCGGAGTTTGCAGGGCTCGAAGCGGATGTCGCTGTTGTTGTGGCCTATGGTCTGATTTTGCCCCAAGCCGTACTGGATGCGCCGAAATCCGGGTGTCTGAATATCCACGCGAGTTTGTTGCCCCGATGGCGGGGTGCCGCGCCGATCCATCGGGCGATCATGGCGGGCGACGTTGAAACGGGTGTGTGTATCATGCAGATGGAGGCGGGGTTGGACACGGGGCCCGTACTGTTGCGCGCCGCGACGCCGATCCGCACCACCGAGACGACGATCGAACTGCATGACCGACTAAGCGCCATGGGCGCAGAGTTGATCGTGGAAGCACTTCGGCAACTGCCTGACCTGCAACCGGAACCACAGCCCGAAGAGGGCGTGACCTATGCCAGTAAAATTGACAAGGCCGAGGCGCGCATCGATTGGTCGCGCCCCGCTACAGAGGTGGACCGGCAAATCAGGGGATTGTCGCCGTTTCCTGGTGCATGGTTCGATCTGGACGGCACGCGGGTGAAGGTGCTGGCCTCGAAGCTTGCCGAGGGCGAGGGTGCAGCGGGCGAGGTTCTGGATGATACTTTGCGCGTCGGTTGCGGGAAGGGTGCGGTTCAGCTGATCCGCTTGCAACGTGCGGGGAAAGCGGCGCAAGATGCGCAAACGTTCCAGCGTGGTGCGCAGATTGCTGCGGGAACAGTTCTAAGCAAAGGGTAAATCATGCTTCCGACGCTTATCGGCACGGTTGTGATCGCGGGGCTTGTCGGCTTTTTCGCCGAAAAGTCAGGCTTTACCCGCAACGGCTATCTTGCCTCGATCATCATCTGCGTGGGCGGCGCTTTCCTGTTTTATTTCGTGCGGTTGATGTTCGGCTTCGGGTTTAATTCGGCCGGTATGAACGCCATCGCATCCTCTATCGGGGCGCTGATCATCGTGCCGTTTCACTGGCGTCGAAAGTAACGTTACACCCGCGGCGGGCGGCTTTTGTACACGGGTAGGTGCCATCCGAAATACAGCGATCCGGCACGCAAAATCCACGTCATACAGGCACCGGCAAACAGCGCCAGCGCATCATCGCCCAGAATGCTACGGATGATGACAGCGGTTGCAGCACCGGCGAAAGCGGCGGTCACATAAAGTTCACCCTGTTGCAGAACAAGCGGCACCTCCCCCACGACAACATCGCGCATCAACCCGCCCATGCAGCCGGTGATCATCCCCATCAGCACCACGACCACAGCGGATTGATCAAGCGAGATCGCCACACCCGTACCCGCAGCAACCGCCACGGCGAGCGCCACGGAATCGAGCCATAGCAGCGCGCGATAGCGACTTTCGAGAAGATGCGCGGTAAAGAAAACCACCATCGCGGCAGTGACGCCCACGGCGAGATGGGTAGGGTTCGCAATCCAGAAAATAGGGTTTCGATCCAGCAACAGGTCGCGCAGTGTGCCGCCGCCCAAGGCCGTGAGACAGGCGATAAAGGCGAAGCCTACAAGGTCAAGCTGGGCGCGGCTGGCGACCAGCGCCCCCGTAATCGCAAAGACCAGAACGGAGGCATATTCCAGCAGGGTGATCAGGCTCATTTGGTTTTGAACGGGGCCATGCCCGCCCGCGCCAATTCATCGGCGCGCTCGTTCTCGGGGTGGCCAGCGTGGCCTTTGACCCATTCCCAGGTGACCTGATGCCGCGCATTTGCCGCATCCAGCCGCTGCCAAAGCTCCGCGTTTTTGACGGGCTTTTTAGCGGCATTCTTCCAGCCGTTTTTCTTCCAGCCGTAGATCCAGCCGGTGATGCCATTTTTGACATAGTTACTGTCGGTGACGATCGTGATCTCGGTCGGGCGGGCCAGCGCTTCGAGCGCGCTGATGGCGGCCATCAGCTCCATCCGGTTGTTGGTGGTGGCGGGTTCGCCGCCTTTCAACTCGCGCTCCTTAACGATCTTGTCGCCATCCATCGCCCGCATCAGGGCACCCCAGCCACCGGGGCCGGGATTGCCGGAACAGGCACCATCAGTATATGCAATCAGCTTGGTCATGGGGCTGCCTTATCCAGTCTGGCGTGGGGGCGTCCAGCCTAATCTAAGCCCCGCCCGCAAGTTTCGATGCTACAGAAAGACGCCCACAGCCAGACACGCCAGAACGACCGCGGTCAGAAGCGTGCGCAGCTTTAGCCACCAGCGCGGCGCAAGACGCCAGTGCCAGAAGGCGGCATCAAGGACGAGTAGACCCGCAAAACCGAACATCAGGTTCAGCCCCGCACCCACGGGGCCGCCGCTGGTCATGAAGAACGCCCAAAGCGCCGGGATCACGGCGAGGATATAGCCGGCCGTCGCCTTCGCCCCGCTGATCTTGGTTGCGAATCCCCATAGCACGCCGGACATGAAGGAAAGAATAACAGTGCCGTAGAACAGTTGGATATATGGCCCGACAAAACGGCCGCCGAACGTCGCCGCGCCCCAGTTCGCCAAGGGATCAACCAGCCCGGTCAAGGCCCCCCAGATAAAGGGAGTAAGCCCGGCAAGGCCAAGCCAAAGCGGCGCGCGGGGGATGCCGGTCATGCGGGTACTCGCAGCACACGGGGGACTTTGAATTCCACATTCTCTACCGCGGTTTCGACCATTTCGGTGGTCACATCGTATCGGTCTTTGAACGCGTCAATGACCTCGTTGATAAGCTGTTCGGGGGCCGAGGCACCGGCGGTGATCCCGATGCTTTTGATCCCCTCGAGGCTGCGCCAGTCGATGTCCGTCGCGCGCTGCACCAGCTGGGCGTAATCGCAGCCCGCACGCGATCCGACCTCGACCAGACGGCGCGAGTTCGATGAGTTTGGCGCGCCCACAACGAGCATCGCATCACACTTCGGCGCCATTGCCTTCACCGCTTCTTGACGGTTGGTCGTGGCATAGCAGATGTCTTCCTTGTGCGGCCCGATGATCTGCGGGAAACGTTTGTTCAGGGCGGCGACAATCTCGGCTGTGTCATCAACGCTTAACGTTGTCTGGGTGACATAGGCCAGCTTGCTCGGGTCGCGCACCTCGACGGTTTCGACATCGGCGGGCGTTTCGACCAGCAAAACCTCGCCCGGGGGGAGCTGCCCCATGGTGCCAATGGTTTCGGGATGGCCCGCGTGGCCGATCATGATCATCTGCAGCCCCGCGTCGGCGTGGCGTTGCGCCTCGATATGCACCTTGGAGACAAGCGGGCAGGTCGCGTCGACATAGACCATATTGCGGGCCTCGGCCTTGGCGGGGACGGCTTTCGGTACGCCGTGCGCCGAGAAGATCACGGGCCGGTCATCGGGGCATTCCGACAGTTCCTCGACAAAGATCGCACCCCGTTCGCGCAGCCCGTCGACGACGAATTTATTGTGCACGATCTCGTGGCGCACATAGACCGGCGCGCCCCATTTCTCGATGGCCATTTCGACGATCTTGATCGCGCGGTCGACGCCCGCACAGAAACCGCGTGGCGCGGCAAGATACAGGGTCAAAGGCGGTTTGGTCATCACACTCTCCTTGGGCATGGGCCATAGGTAAGGGTTGCGCGGCGCATCGTCCAGACCAGCGGCGGCACAGTCTGATGCTTGACATGCGCGCGCACGTATTGCGGGGGCATGAGCGATGCGGAGATTTAGGCGCGCCGTCGCGGGTTATTCGTCAGATGTTTCACGTGGAGGCCGGCCAATAACGTCGCGCAGGTCTTCGAGTTCGATAAAGTTGTCCACTTGGCGGCGCAGTTCGTCCGAGATCATGGGCGGTTGGCTGCGGATCGTGCTGACGACAGAGACGCGCACGCCCTGACGTTGAAGGCTTTCGACCAACGGGCGGAAATCGCCGTCACCAGAGAAGATCACGATGTGGTCAAGATGTGGCGCAAGCTCCATCGCGTCGACCGCAAGCTCGATATCCATGTTCCCCTTGACCTTCCGGCGGCCCATGCTGTCGGTGTATTCCTTGGCCGGTTTGGTCACCATGGAGAACCCGTTATAGTTCAGCCAGTCGACCAGCGGGCGTATGGGGGAGTATTCGTCATTTTCCAGCAAAGCGGTGTAGTAAAAGGCACGCAGCAGTTTGCCGCGGCGCATGAACTCCTGCCGCAGTAGCTTGTAATCAATGTCAAAACCCAGGTTCTTGGCCGCTGCGTAAAGGTTGGAGCCGTCGATGAATAAAGCGAGCCGTTCGTCCTTGTAGAACATGAAGTGCCTTCCTAATACACGTCGTTCGGAAATTTGCGTCGTGTAGAGCCGCTATAAAACGAAATGTTTCAAATTTAGTTTCCGACTATGAATACAATACTAACTAAGGTTTTTTCGAGAGGCAGCAAGTGAAGACATTGGCCAACCCTGACCCCAAGGGGGGTGAAATCGGCAAGTGCGCGCTGATCGCCCTCGGGAGCAATCAATCATCAGTTGCGGGAGGGCCGGCGGAAACTCTGCGTCGGGCCCTTGATATTATGGTTGGTATGGGCGTGCGGGTTGTCGCTCTTAGCCCGTTTTACTCAACCTATGCGTTTCCTGCGGGGTCAGGTCCGAATTTCGTAAATACAACCTCTAGTATAAGGGTAGAAGGGGAGCCGGATCAAGTTTTAGCTATTCTTCATGCCGTCGAAGCGGAGCTTGGGCGCGAGCGGCAAAGCCGGTGGGCCCCTCGGACGGTCGATCTGGATCTGATCGCGATGGGGGATGTGGTGTTGCCGGATGTACAGACGCAGACCGATTGGCGGGAGATTCCGCTTGAACAGCAGATGGTCAAAGCGCCTGACCAGCTGATCCTGCCGCACCCGCGGCTTCAGGATCGTGCCTTTGTTTTGGTGCCGCTGGCGGACATCGCGCCGGACTGGCGTCATCCCCTGATCGGCAAAACCGTTCGCGAGATGTTGAATGACCTGCCAGAGGCAGATAAAAAGGGGGTATGGCCGCTGGAATAGGCCCTTGTAAATTCCGCCGATGGCTTCTAAATAGTCGGCTTCTTGCAGCATTCATGATTGGAGCATCCCCATGGCCCGCGTCACTGTCGAAGATTGTGTAGATAAAGTGCCAAACCGGTTCGAGCTTGTCATGCTTGCCGCGCATCGTGCGCGTGAAATTGCGGCTGGTTCTACGGTCACTGTTGATCGCGATAACGACAAAAACCCTGTCGTGTCCCTGCGCGAGATTGCGGATGAAACCCAATCGGCCGACGAGCTGCGCGAGCGTCTGATCGAAAGCAACCAGAACCAGATCGAGGTTGATGAACCCGAAGAGGACGCAATGGCGCTTCTTATGGGGGCTGAGCAAGACAAGCCCGAAGAGGACAGCATGTCCGAAGAAATGCTGCTGCGGCAGTTGATGGCGGCACAAGGGCAGGGCTAAGGCCCGCGCCCTTCGGGGCTTATAGGCAGGACAGGTATGAATACCGCCGACATTACGGCTGACGACCTTATCGCGCTTGTGCGCGCCTATAACCCTAAGACGAACGAAAATCAGATCAGGCTGGCCTATGAATATGGCCAGCAGATGCACGAGGGCCAGTTCCGCCATTCCGGAGAGCCCTATTTCACGCATCCGGTCTCTGTCGCGGCCATTTTGACCGAACAGCAGCTGGATGACGCGACCATCATCACCGCATTGCTGCACGACACGATCGAGGACACGAAAGCGTCCTATAGCAGCGTCGATGAAAAGTTCGGACATGATGTCGCTGAACTGGTCGATGGCGTGACCAAGCTGACCAACCTGCAACTGAATTCCAACGAGACAAAACAGGCCGAGAACTTTCGCAAGCTGTTCATGGCAATGTCGAAAGATCTGCGGGTCATTTTGGTCAAGTTGGCGGATCGGCTGCATAATATGCGCACGATCAAGTCGATGCGCCCTGACAAGCAGATCCAGAAAGCACGTGAAACAATGGATATCTATGCGCCTCTTGCGGGGCGTATGGGGATGCAATGGATGCGCGAAGAGCTTGAGGATCTGGCCTTTCGCGTGCTCAACCCCGAAGGGCGGCAGTCGATCATCCGGCGCTTTATCACCCTTCAGCGCGAAACGGGCGATGTCATCCAGCGAATCACCGGCGACATGCGGCACGAGCTTGAGAAAGCCGGGATCGAGGCCGAAGTCTTTGGGCGGGCGAAAAAACCGTATTCGATCTGGCGCAAGATGCAGGAAAAGCAGCAATCCTTTTCCCGTTTATCGGATATTTACGGTTTCCGCGTTATCACCACCTCGGAGGATGAATGTTATCGCGCGCTTGGCACCATCCATCGGCGCTGGCGTGCCGTGCCGGGCCGGTTCAAGGATTATATCAGCCAGCCCAAGACGAACGGTTACCGGTCGATCCATACCACCGTCTCTGGCCGTGACGGCAAACGGGTCGAGGTGCAGATCAGAACGCGGCAAATGCATGATGTCGCTGAATCCGGTGTGGCGGCGCATTGGTCCTATCGTGACGGCGTACGGTCGCGGAACCCCTTTGCTGTTGATCCGGTCAAATGGGTCGCGCAACTGACAGAGCAGCTCGATTCAGAGGAGGATCACGAAGATTTCCTCGAGGCGGTCAAGCTTGAGATGTACGCCGATCAGGTGTTCTGCTTTACCCCCAAGGGCGAGGTGGTCAAGCTGCCGCGTGGGGCGACGCCGATTGATTTCGCCTATGCGATCCACACGCGAATCGGGTCTGCCTGCGTGGGTGCCAAGATCGACGGGATGCGCGTGCCTTTGTGGACGCGGGTGAAAAACGGCCAGTCGATCGAGATTATCACCGCACAAGGTCAGACACCGCAGGCGACATGGCTGGATATCGCAACGACGGGCAAGGCCAAGACGGCGATCCGTCGGTCGCTGCGTGAACTGGATCGCGCGCGCTTTGTCAGCCTCGGGCGCGAACTTGCCCGCTCTGCCTTCGAGCAGATGAATAAATCGGCGACGGAGAAAGTGCTGCGCACCGCGGCGCGCAACCTGCGCCTCTCCAGCGCGGAGGAGCTTTTGGCGCAGCTTGGCTCTGCCGAACTGACGGGCCAAGAGGTGGTGCAGGCCGTCTATCCCAACCTGCGACCCAAACCCGGGGAACATGTCGACCGCAAGCGCGCGGTGGTGGGGCTGGAAGCGGGGCAATCCTTTGACCGGTCGCCTTGTTGTCAGGCGCTGCCGGGGGAACGCATTGTCGGCATCACCTTCCGCGGGCAGGGCGTCAAAATCCACACCATCGATTGCGAGCGTCTGTCGCATTACGAGGACCAGCCCGAACGCTGGCTGGACCTGCGTTGGCACGACGGGCCACATCCCGCGATCTATGGGGCGACACTGGATCTGACCATCGGCAATGGGGCGGGCGTGCTGGGGCGGATTTGTACGCTGATTGGCCAATCCTCTGCCAATATCGCAGATCTGGAATTTTTGGACCGCAAGCCTGACTTTTACCGGTTGTTGATCTACGTAGAACTGCGAGACATTGCGCATCTGCATTCTTTGATCCCGATGTTGGAGGCCGAGAGCGAGGTCGCCGAGATCAGCCGATACCGGAACCCCGACTTGTTCAAGGCAGGTACCAAAGACGCATGATCCGCCCGGACTGCACTGACCCAAGGACGAACTGTTGATTTTCAAACGCCGCGATCCAAAGCCGACAGTGCGCGCGATGGCTGAATTCATGTGGCCTCGGGGTGGTTGGACGCGGGCGTTTCACTATGTCAAACACCGGATGCGCCGCTTGCCCGATACGCCCGAACGCATTGCGCGTGGCATCTGGGCGGGTGTTTTTACCACGTTTACGCCCTTCTACGGTATGCATTTTATCGTGGCGGCGCTGGTGTCGCGTGTCATGCGGGGCAATCTGCTGGCCGCATTGATGGGGACGTTTTTTGGCAACCCGCTGACCTATGTCCCGATCGGGTTGTCATCGCTGTCCATGGGGCATTGGATTCTCGGCTCCCACATGCGGACGGGGGAGCATCGGTCCTTCGGGGGCAAATTCTTTGACGCCGGTCACGACTTGTTGGCCAACTTTGTGGCGATCTTTACCAGCCGCGACATGGATTGGTCGGGGCTTGAGGTCTTCTGGCATCAGGTGTTCTATCCGTATCTGATCGGGGGGATCGTGCCCGGCATGATCTGCGCCACGATCGCCTATTATCTGGCCGTGCCCTTGCTGCGGGCCTATCAAAAGCGGCGCAAGGGCGCGATCAAGGCCAAGTTCGATTTGTTGAAAAAGAAAGCCTCGGCCAAGGCAGAGGCGAAACGCAAGGCAGAGCAGGCGGCTCTGGAGGGGAAAGACCATGGCGGCACAAGGTAAGCTTCGGCTGGGCGTAAATATTGACCACGTGGCGACTGTGCGGAATGCGCGCGGCGGTGCCTATCCGGACCCGCTGCGCGCAGCCCGCGCCGCGCAAGAGGCCGGCGCTGATGGCATCACCGCGCACCTGCGTGAGGATCGACGCCACATCACAGATGCGGATATCGAAGGACTGCAAGAGGTGTTGAACGTGCCGCTCAACTTCGAGATGGCCGCCACGGAAGAGATGCAGGCCATCGCCCTGCGCCACAAACCCCATGCCGTCTGCATCGTGCCGGAAAAGCGCGAAGAGCGGACAACCGAAGGCGGGCTTGAAGTCGCACGCGAGGAAAACCGGCTGGCGCATTTCATTGCTCCTCTGCGCGAAGCGGGCAGCCGCGTCAGCATCTTCATCGCCGCTGATCAGCGCCAGATCGAGGCGGCGAACCGCATCGGGGCAGAGGTGATCGAACTGCACACCGGTGCCTATTGCGACGCCTATGCCGAAGGACATTGGGAGGAAGCGCAAAAGGAGCTGCAAAAGCTCGAGGAGATGTCAAAATTCGCCCATAGTCTGGGGCTTGAGGTGCACGCGGGCCACGGCTTGACCTATGATACCGTCAGCCCCGTCGCAGCTTTCCCCGAGGTGCAAGAGCTGAACATCGGGCATTTCCTGATTGGCGAGGCGATCTTTCTGGGCCTCGGCCCCGCCATCGCCGAGATGCGCCGCCTGATGGATGATGCCCGCAAGGGCTGAGGGCGCTGCATGATTTTGGGCATCGGCACCGACCTCGCGAATATCGAACGGATTCAAGGCACGCTGGACCGCTTTGGCGACCGTTTCCGCAATCGCGTGTTCACCGAGGTCGAACAGCTAAAGGCCGAACGTCGCCGTGATGTCGCGGGCACCTACGCCAAACGCTGGGCCGCGAAAGAGGCATGTTCAAAGGCGCTTGGCACCGGTCTGCGCATGGGGATCGCTTGGCGCGATATGGCGGTGAGCAACCTGCGCACCGGCCAGCCCGTGATGGAGGTCACCGGCTGGGCGGCGGAGCGTTTGGCCAAGATGACACCCGACGGCCACGAGGCGATCATTCACGTCACGCTGACAGATGATCACCCTTGGGCACAGGCCTTTGTCGTCATCGAAGCCCGCCCCAAGGCAGGTATTCAGACCTAATGGCAGATCATAGCCCATTCGGTCGATGGATCGGGGGCAGGGTTGCTTGACTTGCGTCAATGGCACCCGCATGTAACGCTCGAACGCATGAACAGGAGCGCCAAAATGGCCGCCAAAGAGAAAACCGGCAACACCTTTGTCGAAACCATCAAAACAATCGTCTATGCGCTGTTGATCGCAGGGGTCTTTCGGACCCTGTTTTTCCAGCCTTTCTGGATCCCTTCGGGGTCGATGAAAGAGACGTTGTTGATCGGGGATTTCCTGTTCGTCAACAAAATGGCCTATGGCTATTCCTACGCCTCCTGTCCCAGCGTGATGATGCCGCGGTTCGGCATTGAGGTCGACGCGAAAGACGTCTGCGGTGTGTTTGACGGCGACAACACGCGTTTGTTCGGGTCAGAGCCCGAGCGCGGCGATGTGGTGGTCTTCCGTCATCCCGTGTCTGGTCGCGATTACATCAAGCGTCTGATCGGCTTGCCGGGTGACAAGGTTCAGATCACCGACGGTGTGGTCAGCATCAATGGCACGGCGGTCGAACTGCGTGACGATGGTGTCTTCGAAGAGGTGATGGACCGTCAGGGCCCGCAGGGCATGCGTCCGCGTTGCGAGAACGGTGCCGTCGGCGCCGGTGGTGTATGTGAAAAATCCCGTCAGATCGAAGTGCTCCCTAACGGGGTCGAACATGCGATCCTGAACATTGGCAATCAGGCGTCGGACAATACCGGTGTCTACACGGTGCCAGAAGGCCATTACTTTTTCATGGGTGACAACCGCGACAACTCTGCCGATAGCCGTCTGGCACAGCAGGCCGGTGGCGTCGGTTTCGTGCCGTACGAAAACCTGATCGGTCGCGCGGATCGGATCATGTTCAGCTCGGCGGGTCGGTCGATGTTGTTCTTCTGGACATGGCGCAGCGATCGTTTCTTTAAGGCGATCAAGTGAAGTTAAATGCTGATCTCCGGGCCTTTGAAGGCCGCATCGGGTACCACTTTGCCAAGCCGGAGCTGTTGAACCGCGCGGTGACCCATGCCTCTATGTCGTCGGCAAATCGTGACGACAACCAGCGGCTCGAGTTTCTGGGGGATCGTGTTCTGGGGCTGGTGATGGCCGAAGCGCTGCTGAAACTTGATCCGGCCGCAACCGAAGGGCAGCTGGCCCCGCGGTTCAACGCATTGGTGCGCAAGGAAGCCTGCGCCGAGGTCGCGCGCGAGATCGACATGGGCGCGGTGCTGAAGCTTGGCCGGTCAGAGATGTTGTCTGGCGGCCGCCGCAAGCAGGCGTTGTTGGGGGACGCGATCGAGGCTATCATCGCGGCTGTCTATCTGGATGGCGGATTTGACGAGGCCAAAGCGTTGATCCTGCGATTGTGGGGTGACCGCGTGATGCAGGTCAAGCAAGACGCCCGCGACGCCAAGACCGCGCTGCAAGAATGGGCGCAAGCGCGCGGATTACCGCCCCCCGCCTATGTTCAGACTGACCGGCAGGGGCCAGACCACGCCCCGGTGTTTACCATCACCGCCCGGATTGAAAACGGGGCCAGCGCCGTCGCGTCAGCCCCATCGAAACGTCAGGCCGAACAGGCCGCTGCCAAGACGCTCTTGGCCCAATTGGAGAGACCCTCATGACCACGCGCGCCGGATTTATCGCCCTGATCGGCGAGCCCAACGCGGGCAAATCGACGTTGCTGAACCGCATGGTCGGCGCGAAAGTGTCGATCGTGACCCATAAGGTGCAGACCACACGCGCCCGTATTCGTGGCGTCGCGATGGAAGGGGAAAGCCAGCTTGTGTTCGTGGACACCCCCGGTCTGTTCCAGCCCCGTCGTCGTCTGGACCGCGCCATGGTGGCCGCGGCTTGGGGGGGCGCTGCGGATGCCGATGTTGTCATTCTGCTGATCGAGGCCAACCGCGGGATCACCGAAGGGGTCGAACGTATCCTGGAAGGCCTCGCTGACATCGGTCAGGGGCGCAAGGTCGCGCTTGCAATCAACAAGATCGACCGTGTCGAAGCTCCGGTCCTGTTGGGGCTGAGCAAAGAGATGAACGACCGCTATGATTTTGCCGAAACATTCATGATTTCGGCCGAGCGAGGGCATGGTGTGGATACGTTGCGCCACTGGCTGGCGGGCGAATTGCCCGAAGGGCCGTGGCTGTATCCCGAAGACCAGATCGCCGATCTGCCCATGCGCATGATCGCCGCCGAAATGACCCGCGAGAAGCTGACCCTGCGTCTGCATCAGGAGCTGCCCTATCAGCTAACGGTCGAGACGGAGAACTGGGAAGAGCGTAAAGACGGGTCTGCGCGGGTGGATCAGTTGATCTATGTGGTGCGCGACGGTCACAAGGGGATCGTGCTTGGCAGCAAGGGCGAGACGATCAAGGCGGTCAGCAAAGCCTCTCGCGAGGAGCTTGAAGAATTTCTCGGGCGGAAAGTGCACCTGTTTTTGCAGGTCAAAGTGCGCCCGAACTGGCTGGACGAGGCGGAGCGCTACTCCGAGATGGGGCTGGAGTTCAAAGACGGCAATGTCTAGATCTGGTGCGGCCCGACCCTTCGGGGAGGATTTTACACCATTTGGAACGACGGGGCTGTCATGGTCCGGTTGACCGCGCGGTTCTGGGTCGATGCCTATCTGGCGCGGCTGCGGGTCTATGACATTCCCGCGTTCGTGGTCGCGCATGGGGATGACACCGGCGGCGCTGTTCTGGTGAAGCTTGCAACGCTCGATGGAAATGCACAGCTTTTTCAGAAAAGTTTCGATTTGATCAGTGGTGAGCGGACCTGGGTCGAAATGACAAGTGGACAGGAGCAGGAGGTTGATGCGTCGATCAGCCGACAGCGCAGTTTTGATCCAGACCTCTGGGTGATCGAGGTGGAAGACAGGCAGGGTCGGCATCTGCTGCATGAGGACGGGCTGAGCTGATGGAATGGCGCGATCAAGGCATTTTGCTAAGCGCGCGCCGCCATGGTGAGACATCGGCCATCATCGAGGTGTTCACCCCCGAGCGCGGCCGTCACGCCGGGATCGTGCGCGGCGGTACCAGCCGCAAGATCGCCCCAATTCTCCAACCGGGTGCGCAGCTAGACATCGCATGGCGCGCGCGGCTTGAGGATCATATCGGCGCGTTTACTGTAGAGCCCGTGCGCAGCCGTGCCGCATTGGCTATGCATGATCGGCTTAGCCTTGCGGGGTTGAACGCGGTGACGGGGCTACTTGCCTTTGCATTGCCCGAACGCGAAGCGCATCCGCCATTATATCGTCGAACTGAAGCGCTTCTGGATCTATTGGGGCAGGGGGATCTGTGGCCATTGGCCTATCTTCAATGGGAAGTCAGCCTGTTGGATGAGCTTGGCTATGGGCTTGATCTGAGCGCCTGTGCGGTGACCGGACGGACCAGCGGGCTGGTCTTTGTATCCCCGAAAACGGGGCGTGCTGTGACCCGAGAAGGGGCGGGGGAGTGGGTTGATAAAATGCTGCCATTGTCGCCCGTTTTACGTGGGGAAGGGGATGCGAGCGATGCGGATATTGCGCTGGCGTTCAAAACCACGGGATATTTCCTAGAGCGGCATCTGACGCGCGATCTAGGGGGCAAGCCCCTACCCGAGGCGCGCGCGCGCTACGTCGAGGCATTTAGTCGACGGCGCGAAACACCATATTAAGGTTCTCGGTGTTAGACAGAATCATGACGTCATTCAGAATCTCGACGAGGGTGGCGTTGTTGAGCGCGTCGATAACAATGTTTTCTTGGCCGAGATCAGGACATGCCTTTTTGGTGGAGGATATGAGCGTGAAAGAAAACCAGGGGTAGGGCAGCTTGTTCGTACCGGAGATCCGATTGCAGGGGCCTTGAACGGTAACCTGATCTTTTTCTGGAAAAAACAGCTGTGTGTTTGCTGAGAACGTGACCCCGTTTAGTTCTTGCAAGCGCCATAGGCGATCGGCGGCCCCATACGCCCGCAGAGTTTCGTCCTGACTGCACTGGGTTGTCAGGGCTATGGCCAGAAAGAGGGAGGTCAGCTTGATCATGGGGTCCGGATAGGCAGCCCGACGATTTCACGCGTCAGGCTGCCCGAACTTCATCCGAGCAAACGGCGCGAGATGACCTGCGCCTGAATCTCTGCCGCGCCTTCGAAAATGTTGAGGATACGTGCGTCGCATAGGACACGGCTGATTTTGTATTCGAGTGCAAAACCGTTGCCGCCATGGATCTGCAAGCCATTGTCAGCCGCGGCCCAAGCGACCCGTGCGCCGAGCAGTTTGGCCATGCCCGCTTCGACATCACAGCGCCGGCCTTCGTCTTTTTCAAACGCCGAGAAATAGGTGAGCTGGCGGGCGATCATGATTTCGACCGCCATCATCGCCAGTTTGGACGACACGCGAGGGAAGTTGATGAGAGACTTGCCGAACTGCTTGCGATCAATCGCGTATTGCATCGAGATGTCGAGCGCGGATTGCGCGACCCCGATGGCACGCGCGGCTGTCTGGATGCGCGCGCTTTCAAAGGTTTCCATCAACTGTTTGAACCCTTTGCCCTCTTCGCCGCCCAACAGGTTTTCACCTTTGACGTGGAACCCGTCGAAACCGAGCTCGTATTCCTTCATGCCGCGATAGCCGAGCACTTCGATCTCGCCGCCGGTCATGCCTTCGGAAGGGAAAGGATTCGCGTCGTCGCCCGGCGTTTTCTCGGCCAAGAACATCGACAGGCCCTTGTAGTTCGACGTCTGCGGATCCGTGCGCGCGAGCAGCGTCATCACATGGGTCCGGGCCGCGTGCGTGATCCAGGTTTTATTGCCAGTTATCTTATAATCGTCGCCATCTTTCACCGCGCGCGTGCGCAAAGAACCAAGGTCAGAGCCGGTGTTCGGTTCCGTGAATACGGCTGTGGGCAAGGTCTCGGCGCTTGCGATCCGCGGGAGCCATTTTTCTTTTTGGGCGTCCGTCCCGCCTGCGATGATCAGTTCGGCCGCGATTTCAGACCGCGTGCCGAGCGAGCCCACGCCGATATAGCCGCGCGACAGCTCTTCCGAGACGACGCACATAGAGGCTTTGGACAGCCCAAAGCCACCGAATTCTTCTGGGATCGTCAGGCCGAAAACGCCCATTTCTGCCAATTCATTGATGACTTCAATCGGGATCAGCTCGTCCTTCAGGTGCCATTCGTGGGCAAATGGTTCCACTTTTTCAACAGCGTAACGACGGAACTGTTCGCGGATCATCTCCAGCTCTTCGTCAAGGCCGGACCGCCCGACGGTGATGTTGGCGCTTTGCTCTTGCATGAGTTCGACAAGACGCGTGCGTGCAGCTTGCGAATTGCCTCGTTGCTGCAGTGTCGTGATACCGGCATTGGAAAACGCGTTTTGATCTGTGGTAGAGACGCCAAGATCGTGCAGGCGCAGAATTTCCCCTTGGTTCATCTGAATGCCGCCGGAAATCTGGCACAGGTATTCGCCGAATGCGATTTGATGGATCAGCTGTTCTGTTTCTGAAAACGTGCCATCTGCGTCGAGCTTCTCTGCCCATAGCTGCATCTGGTGAAGCGATTGGGCGTAGGTTGCAAGCCATGCAAGACCATGCGCGGCGGTTTGGTTTTCTTCGACCAGTGCATTCGACACTTTCCCGTCTTGAGAAACGGTCGCACGAACCGCGGATTTAGCGGCTTCTAAAAGGCGGTCTACCGGGGCCAGCGTTGATCTGGTGGTTGCGAGCAGGTCATCGATCACGATGTCCGCGCCAGAAATCACGTCTTGTCCATCATGTGCCATCTGTAAGCTCCCTTGTTTGGTTAAGCACGGCATAACCTTTTCGCAGGTGCAGCACAATAAAGATACGTTTTGCTGCGTCAATTTGGTTTAAAATTACGCTGAGGATTTCGCGTGCGCTCCGCTGCAATCTTGGTATGACGTGCGATATGGACATGTTTTTCAGTTTATTGACGCCGTCAGAATGGGCGTTCGCCTTTGGAATTGGCCTTGTGGCGGGATTCATTAAAGGCGTCGTGGGGTTCGCGATGCCGCTGGTGCTAATCTCAGGGCTAACGATGTTCTTGTCGCCTGAGCTTGCCCTTGCCGGGCTGATCTTCCCGACTGTAATTACCAATATGTTTCAGGCACTAAGGCAGGGGGTGGCCGCGGCTTGGGACTCCGTCAAAATGTTTAAGGTTTTTCTGATCGCGGGCGGCATAGCGCTTAGCTTGTCAGCGCAGACCGTGCGTTTTCTCGCCGCCGATACGATGCTGCTGGTGATTGGTGTTCCGATCACATTGTTCGCGCTGTGGCAGGTCACGGGGCGTAGCTTCACCCTGTCGCACCGATCTACAAAACTAGAAGCATTTATAGGTGCCTTCGCCGGGGCGGTCGGTGGCGTATCGGCCGTTTGGGGGCCGCCTACCGTCGCCTACCTGACCGCATTGGGCACGCCCAAGCACGACCAAATGCGGGTTCAGGGTGTCATCTACGGACTCGGCGCGGTGCTATTGTTGTTTTCACACTTCGGATCTGGCGTGCTTCGCGCTGAAACCGTGCCCTTTTCCGCCGTCATGATCTTGCCGTCGCTAACCGGTATGTGGCTTGGCAGCAAAGTCATGGATAAGATTGACCAAGCGTCCTTTAAGAAAGCGACGCTGGTCATCCTATTGATTGCAGGCGCAAACTTGGTGCGCCGAGGGGTGTTTGGTTAAGGCTTAGCCCTGACGCGCGACCGTCAGCCCAGACACATCTTCGATAAACGTCACAATACGTGTTTTGAGCGCGTCATCGTTTATTGCGGCCAAGGCGCTGACAATCTCGATGCTCGGGTCGGCTTTGGGCGCATCATTCGTGTTGTCATGCAGACCTTCAAAGAAATATGCGGGCGTTACGTCTAAAATCTGGGACAGTTCAAACAGGCGGCTTGCCGCGACCCGGTTTGACCCGATTTCGTATTTCTGGATTTGCTGGAACGACAGGTTTAACCGCTTGGCCACATCAGTTTGGGAAAGCCGACGCAGCGTACGGATCTGTTTAAGTTTTTTGCCGACGTGGATGTCCACTGGATGCGACATATTAATTACCTCCGGTTGTTGTTGAATTAGTCATCCCCAAATCACTCTTTCCGTTCAATTGGATAGATTTATTCAATTTGTGGTTACAAAGTGGCCAAGGGTGTATTATGAATAATGCCTTAATGTATGATTGATTTACCATTGGTGACGAATGAACACTGTCGACAGCCCAAAGCCAGTTGATTTTGACGCGGACCGAATTCCGCCGTTACTATATGAAATGGTTAGATCTTTTACCGTCCTCGCGGATACGTTGAACCTCAGTCAAGCTGTGCGCTTGTTGGGAAGTACGCGGCAGACAGTTCGGCGCCATATCGCCCAAATTGAGGAGTTCTTGGGGGCTCCGATGTTTGAGGTTGATGAGCGCCGGTACAAATTAACACAGCGTGGTGAAGAAGCTTTGCCAGAAGCGCGTGAGTTTCTCGCGCGGGGCAAGGTCTGGATCAAGGGCAACACGCGGAGCACGGGTGGGCTTTTACGGCTGTCCCACGAAACACCCAACGGATGGAATTTTTATCAGCAGCAACGGCCACTTACCCAGATTTGGGACGGTGAATCTGAAATGATCAAGGAGGCATTCTCGGCCTGGGTGCAGAGCGAGGGCCGGTTGGAACATGAGAATTTTCAACAAATTCGCCCATATGTCCTAGTGTATCGCGACTCACCCAGTGGTTGGATCTGTATCGAAGTCGGACAAGAATCATTTTACACAAGTTGGTGGGGTTGGGAGAATGCGCGCAGCAGTATTGGCCGCCCTCTCGGCAATTTTCCGGGCGGTCCCGAGTTTGAAGCGATGCTGGATTTCCCCTTTCGGGAGGTTCAGGCGAATGGCGGGGTCCGCCTTGACGAAGTTGTGACGCAAATGCCGAGGAACACGGCAGGCGGAGAGCTTATCCCATTGGCCTATAAACGACTTTTGATGGCGAGCCGTTTCCCTGACGGAAGCTTTGCATTGATATCCGCGGTAGATAGATCACGTCACGTCACCATCTCTGGGTTGGATCAAGACGTGATGGTTGGCATGCCCGAGGATGCGATCGTCGGCTTTTAGCCGGTTACCTAAAAATCGAAGAAAATTCCCCATAAATAAGCTACCCTTTGATCAGCTTGCATCAAAGGAGAGTTCAGTATGACGTTGTTGAGTTTTCAAGACGGCGAACGGTTTATCGCCAGCAGTTCCGCACTTTTGCAGGAGGCCGGGATCACATTAACGGTCGGTTATGATTTTGCTGAGTATAAGACGATATTGCAGGACGCGCGTCCGGATCACTTGCTAGGGCTGCCGTTTGACCCTGAAACGCACGACCTGAACGAAACCAATGCCTTTTGGATTGTCGGCCGAAATGCCAAAGGCGATGTTATGCATACGCAGGCAATGCGTATGCTGGATTTGAAAGGAACCAAGCTAGCCGAATATCTTCGTCGGTCATTTGTCGAGTTTCCGCCGCCCGGCGTTGACATCGATTTTCTTCGATCACGGTATCGGGCGGGGCCGGGTGCGCAGCGCATCGCTGGCGACGTGTGCTATCATGGGGAGTTCTGGGTGGGCACAACGCCGCGAGAGTTCAGAAACGCAGGTCTATCTTCTGTGCTGGGGCGCTATGCATTCTGGCAGGCGATGCAGCATTGGGATCCTGACCATGTCATCGCGTTTATGACCAACTCGGTCGTGTATAAGGGCTTTCCAGCGCGGCATGGCTATATGCATACGGAGCCAGGCACGTTGCGGTGGTTCATCAACGGAATGGATGCGCCGGTCGAGGGGTTCATGGCCTATATGGGGCGCGATGATTTGCGCTTTATTCTGGATATGCCGCTCTCGGACCGAGCGTCGAAAGCAGCATAGTCTGCGCATGGAAAAAGAGCCGCGCATTGGCGCGGCTCTAGTAAGCTTTAGCCGATGGCGGCCGCTTTCACGTCGTCATCAATATAAGGGAGGTATTGTTCGAAGTTTTCTGCAAACATCTTGACCAGCTTGTCAGCCTGACGATCGTAGGATTCAGGGTTGTCCCATGTCCGGCGTGGATCCAGCAGGATGTCAGCAACACCCGTAACCGCCACGGGAACGTCAAAGCCGAAGTTTGGATCTTTGCGGTACTCTACCCCGGCGAGCGACCCTTCCAATGCTGCGGTCAGCAACGCGCGCGTTGCTTTGATCGGCATGCGGCTGCCTGTGCCATAAGCGCCCCCAGTCCAGCCGGTGTTTACCAGCCAGCAGGTTGCGCCATGCGCCGCGATCTTCTCGCGGAGAAGGTTCCCGTAGACTTCGGGGCGACGCGGCATGAAGGGCGCACCAAAGCAGGTCGAGAATGTAGGCTCGGGTTCAGTCACGCCACGTTCGGTACCGGCAACCTTGGAGGTGAAGCCAGACAGGAAGTGGTACATGGCCTGCGCCGGGGTCAAACGCGCGATAGGGGGAAGAACACCGAAGGCATCACAGGTTAGCATGATGATATTCTTGGGGTGCCCACCCGTCGCTTTTGCCGAGGCGTTAGAAATGTAGTGAAGCGGGTAGGCGCAACGCATGTTGGCGGTGAGGCTGTCATCGTCGAAATCAAGCTCTTTGGTATCTTCATCAAAGATCATGTTCTCGATCACGGTGCCGAATTTTTCGGTCGTGGCATAAATCTCGGGCTCTGCCTCTCGGCTGAGGTTGATCGTCTTGGCGTAGCAGCCACCTTCGAAATTGAATGTCCCGTTATCCGACCAGCCGTGTTCATCGTCACCAATCAACGTCCGGCCCGGATCGGCGGATAGCGTGGTCTTTCCTGTGCCTGACAGACCGAAGAATACAGCGGTATCAACGGGATTGCCGGTAGCATGGTTGGCCGAGCAGTGCATCGGCATGATCCCTTTTTCCGGCAACAGGTAGTTCAACAGGGTGAATACAGATTTCTTGTTCTCACCTGCGTATTCTGTGCCGCCGATCAAGATCATCTTCTTGTCGAAGTTCATCGCAATGACGGTTTCCGAGCGGCAATCGTGTTTGGCTGGATCAGCCGAAAAGCTCGGGCAGTTGATCACGGTGAAGTCCGCGATGAAATCATCCAGCGCGTCGCGCTCGGGGCGGCGCAGCATGTGGCGAATGAACAGACCGTGCCAAGCCAACTCGGTCACCATACGCACGTTGATCGCGTGTTTCGGATCGGCCCCACCGACCAGATCCTGGACGAAGTAATCACGCCCCTGCATATGCGCCAACATGTCCTTGTGAAGCGCATCAAAGCCTTCAGGCGACATCTCGGCGTTGTTTTCCCACCAGATTTTATCGGCAACGCTGTCGGTTTTTACGACATGTTTATCCTTGGGGGAGCGTCCGGTGAATTTGCCCGTCGTCACAAGAAACGCGCCGCCCTTGCCTAACGTGCCCTCTTCCCGTTTCAGCGCGGCTTCGACCAGCGCGGGTTCGATCATGTTGTAATAGACATCACCAAGCCCGCTTATGCCTTGGTCTTCGAGGCGGAATTGCGGATTTACGCGGCCTAACGTCATGTGATGTCTCCTGTAGCTGCACCGAGAAAAGGTGCCAATTCTTGCACAAATGGCTCGACCCAAGGGGTCGTGTCCGCCTCTTAGCACGTTGATTTACAGTATGAACAGGTAGGTTAGTCGCAGTTAGCGCCACCATGTAACTGTTTGCGGAAACTGTCGTTAATTGAACGTAAACTGCTATGGGGTAACGTGGCGTCTGCACCCTGTATGTGCGGCAATTTAGCCATTCATTAGCAAATTGTGGCGTGATTATGGCCAAGATGAGGAGCGATTCGCAGTTTCCGATTGATTCGGCCGCGTAAATTGATGATCAATGAAAGAAAAAATATTATGGCAGTTGAGCAGCATATAAAAGGAACAGGCAATGTCTAAAATTGCATTGGTGGATGACGACAGGAATATCCTGACGTCGGTTTCAATGACGTTGGAAGCCGAAGGTTTCGAAGTCGAGACATATAATGACGGGCAAGCCGCGTTGGATGCGTTCAACAAAAAGCTGCCCGACATGGCGGTGTTGGACATCAAGATGCCTCGCATGGATGGCATGGATTTGCTGCAAAGGCTTCGCCAGAAAACCGCGATGCCCGTGATCTTTCTGACATCCAAAGATGACGAGATTGATGAAGTGCTCGGCCTGCGGATGGGGGCTGATGACTACGTGAAAAAACCCTTTAGTCAGCGGCTTTTGGTTGAACGTATCCGTGCGCTGTTGCGCCGGCAGGATGCGGTGGAAACCAATGAGGTCGGCGACACCGAAGAAACCAAAGTGATCGAACGTGGTGATTTGCGCATGGATCCGTTGCGCCATGCAGTCAGCTGGAAGGGTAAGGACGTATCCCTGACGGTGACAGAATTCCTGCTGCTGCAAGCGCTTGCACAGCGCCCCGGCTTTGTGAAGTCGCGTGACCAGTTGATGGACGTGGCATATGATGATCAAGTGTACGTCGACGACCGTACAATCGATAGTCATATCAAACGGTTGCGCAAAAAAATGCGGACTGCGGATGACGAGTTTTCCGCGATCGAAACACTCTATGGCATCGGCTACAGATACAACGAAGAGTGACCTGAGCCATGGCCATTGTCGAAAGGAATTTTGTGCGAGACATGACCACACCTTATCGGGACGGTGATGTTGTATTGGGCGACGATTGGGTCGCTCCGGACAAAACCGCGACAGATGAATTGCGCAGCAAACGCGCGCGGCGGGGGCTCTTCTCTCTGCGTGCGTCGCCGCTGACGCGCAAGATCATCACATTTAACTTGATTGCGTTGAATGTTTTGGCCGCCGGTATTCTTTATCTTAACTCTTCTCGCGATAGCCTGGCCGTGCAGCGTGGTGCGTCACTGGTTTCGGAAGCTGAACTGATCGCTGACGTTTTTGAGGCGCAGTTGGCAACGGCGGGTGCGCTTGACAGCCTGAGCGACGCGATGGATGTAGATGCAAGCCTTGGCCGGCTTGATTTGCGCAGCGGGATCGAGGTGTTTGTATTCGATTCTACCGAAAGCCTTGTTGCGCAGAACGCGGGTGCTGCCGCGCGAAATAACGTCGGTGCCGAAGATGACACGGCGCTGATTTCCGATGGGTTGAGCTGGCTTTGGGGGCTGCTCTCCCGACCCTTCGAAAGCGACGCCACGGCAGATCCTGCTCCGTTGGCGGAACAGTTGCAGCCGTTGGTCTCGGGGGCATTGGTAGGTGGGACCAAGGTGCGGAACGATCTTGTCAGCACTGGCGGCACGCTTTTCTCCGTTGCTACGCCGATCGTGCAGAACGGATTGCCCGTCGGGGTTGTCGCCGTCACCTCGGCTGCGGGTGAAATTGACAAACTGGTTCGCGGCGAACGGGAGAGGGTGCTCCAGATGTTCGTGATTGCGACGCTGGTTTCGATCGGGTTGAGCCTCGTGCTGGCCTCGACCATCGCAAATCCGTTGTCCGATCTTGCTGCCGCGGCAGAGCTTGGGCGTGATAAAGATGCGCGTAAGATGAACCCGGGCCGCATTCGGATCCCTGATTTGACGGCGCGTCCTGATGAAATAGGGCGCTTGTCGGGGGCGCTGCGCGGGATGGTTTCCGCATTATACAACCGCATTGACGGAAACGAACAGTTTGCCGCCGATGTCGCGCATGAGATCAAGAACCCGCTTGCGTCGCTCCGTTCTGCGGTAGGCACGCTGCGTCTGATCAAGCGTGAGGACCAGCGCGAAAAACTGCTGGATGTCATCGATCATGACGTTCGCCGGTTGGATCGTTTGGTGAGTGATATTTCGAATGCGTCCCGTCTGGACAGCGAATTGGTCAAGGAAGAGGAAGAGCCGTTTGATCTGCTGATGATGATCAGCAATCTGGGTCAGTATCTTGGCGAAGATGCGCGCAAACGTGGCATCGATTTTATCACCGATCTGCCCGAACAGCCGATCATCGTGCACGGGTTGGAAGCACGCCTGGCACAGGTTTTTGTGAATCTGATCAGCAATGCCGTCTCGTTCTGCGAAGACGGCGATGCCATTCGGGTCTGGGCACGTAAACGTGAAAATCGCGTTCTTGTGGTCGTCGAAGACACGGGACCCGGCATTCCAGAGCAAGCTCTGTCGAAAATCTTTAAGCGTTTTTATTCGCAGCGCCCGGAAGAGCATTTTGGCAATAACTCCGGCCTCGGGCTGGCGATCTCGAAGCAGATTGTCGAAGCGCATGGCGGCGTGATCTGGGCAGAAAATATCCGGCCCACGGACGCCGATATCTCCTCTGATCCCCTTGGCGCGCGCTTTGTGGTCGGCCTGCCCACCTGAACCGGCCATGACCAAAAGCACGATCCACGCCACCACCGTCGCGATTGATGGGCGTGGCGTGATGATCAGGGGGGGCTCGGGTCAAGGCAAGTCCGCGCTGGCGTTGCAGATGATTGCGATGGGAGCCGAGCTGGTTGCCGATGACCGCACGGATTTGATCGTTCAGGATGCCCAAGTTATCGCACACCCACCCGTCGCGATCAAAGGGTTGATCGAGGCGCGAGGCGTCGGCTTGCTGACCTTGAAACATCGCAGTGCGATACCGATCTTTCTTATCGTAGACCTTGACCAAGATGAGCCCGACCGCCTTCCCGAAATCACATACCAAAACGTGATGGGCATCCAAATCCGATGCCTGAAACGATGCGACGGGCCTCATTTTGCTGCCTCTGTTTACTTGATGGCAAAGATGATGAAATACACAGCAGATGACTGATGATGTAACACCCAACCGGCGTATGGTGCTGGTGACCGGCCCCGCGGGGGCAGGGCGATCTTCGACGCTCAATGTGTTGGAGGACGCAGGCTTTGAAGCGATCGACAATATTCCCATGCGGATGCTGCGCGCTTTGCTCGAAGCGCCGGATCAACTGCGTCCTATGGCTCTTGGTGTCGATTTGCGGAACCGCGATTTTTCGACCGATCGCGTGATCGAACTGATGTCGGACATGCGGTCCCGTCCCGATGTAGATATTGAATTGCTATATTTGGATTGTGCGACCAACGTCCTGCTTCGGCGCTTCTCCGAAACACGCCGGCGCCATCCCATGGCGGCCACCGCTACGCCTGTCGAGGGGATCGTGCGCGAGAAAGAGCTGCTTGAACCGGTGCTGGCGCTGGCGGATGTCCTGAT
Organism: Sulfitobacter sp. PM12; assembly: GCF_045586035.1. NCBI lineage: Bacteria > Pseudomonadati > Pseudomonadota > Alphaproteobacteria > Rhodobacterales > Roseobacteraceae > Sulfitobacter > Sulfitobacter sp. PM12. The sequence continues at coordinate 2,887,811 of NZ_CP151529.1, read as the reverse complement.
CGACACCTCCGAGCTGAATGTGCACCAGTTGCGTGCGGAAGTGGAGCGCTGGTTCGCGCTTGATGGGGAGCATCACCTCAGCGTATCCGTGCAGTCTTTCTCATATAAGCGCGGCTTGCCCCGCAGTGCGGATATGGTGTTTGACTGCCGGTTTTTGCGCAATCCCTATTGGGAACCCTCCCTGCGTGGTATGAACGGCACACAAAAAGAAGTCGCCGATTACGTGCATGCCGACCCGCTGTTCGAAAGCTTTGCCGCACAGGTAAACTCTCTGTGTCAATTGATCCTGCCAGCCTGCAAGACTGAAGGTAAATCGCATATCTCTCTTGCGTTTGGCTGCACAGGGGGGCAACACCGTTCCGTAACTTTGGCCGAACATCTGGCGTTCAAACTTTCGAACGACGGCTGGCAGGTGTCCATCAGACACCGCGAACTGGATCGTAGTAAACGGGAAGAGACATCGCGTTGATTGGTATTGTGATTGTTGCACACGGCGGATTGGCCAAAGAATATTTGGCTGCGATCGAACATGTTGTTGGGTCGCAAAATGGCGTGCGCGCTATTGCGATCCATGCAGACCATGATCGTACCGAAAAGCAGCGCGAAATCTGCGAGGCTGCCGATGCCGTGGATACGGGCAATGGTGTTGTCGTCGTAACGGACCTTTTCGGTGGGTCCCCGTCGAACCTCAGTTTGCTTGCATGCCGTCCTGAAAACCGTCGGATCCTTTACGGCGCAAACCTTCCTATGTTGATCAAGCTGGCAAAGTCACGTGATCTTGAAGTGCCCGAGGCGGTGCGCGCCGCCCTGGCGGCCGGCAGAAAATATATTGATAGCCAGAATGTTAGTGCGGAATAGCAAGGCCCCTATTGTATGACCCAAGTTTCATTGAAAATCGTAAACGAAAAAGGCCTGCATGCCCGCGCCTCCGCCAAGCTGGTTGAGGTCGTCGAGGCTTTTGATGCGCGCGCCGAAGTCAGCAAGGACGGGATGTCCGCCTCTGGTGACAGCATTATGGGGCTGCTGATGCTGGCGGCGTCCAAAGGGTGTACGATTGATGTACAGACCTCCGGCCCGGATCAGGACGCATTGGCCGATGCGTTAACAGCCTTGGTGGCTGACAAGTTCGGCGAAGGCCAGTAACGGCGGTGTTTGCAATGCGGCCGGTGGTCACTGTGATGCGTAAAGGGTTAACCACATGACGGAGAATGCGCCAACCGGCCCTGCGCCCCTGCTGAACGATGGCAGCGGCGAACCGGTGACCTTCACGAAGTATGACCGCCGCAGCCTGTCCTATGCATCCACGTTTGATCATCCTGTCAAATCGGGGATCATCAGCGCTATCGAACTTTTCACCGGCAAGCTCAAGGTTCTGCGCCTGATCCGACAGTTCGAGAAACAGGGCGCGCCCACAGGGCAGGGCTTTTGGCGCGCGGCACTTGATACGATGGGTATCGACCTGACGACCCCGCAGGAACAGCTGGATCGCATTCCGAAAACGGGTCCGGTGGTCGTTGTTGCGAACCACCCGCACGGGATGGTCGATGGCATGATTTTCGCCGATCTGATCGGACGGGTACGCCCTGATTATCGAATCCTGACGCGCTCCTTGTTGACCTCTATCGATGAGGTCGCGGGCAGCTATATGATCCCCGTGCCGTTTCCCCATGACCCTGATGCGCAGCGCAAAGGTGTCGAAATGCGCGCCAAAGCGATGGCGCATCTGAAGGATGGCGGTGTTGTCGCGCTGTTCCCATCAGGGGTCGTAGCGGCTTCGGATACCATGTTCGGCCCTGCTATCGAGGCGGAATGGAACGTTTTCACCGCGAAAATGATCCGGCGCTCGGGCGCGCAAGTGGTGCCAATGCGCTTTCCAGGGCAAAATAGCAGAGCCTATCAAATTGCGAATAAAATCTCGCCCATCTTGCGGCAGGGGCTTCTGCTCCACGAGATTGTGCACGCCTGCGACAAGCCGCAGGGCCCGATCGTAGGCGCGCCGCTTTCGCCAGAGCAGATGGCCGCTCATGCGGACGACCCGCGCGGTTTCATGGCGTGGCTACGGGCGCATACACTTGCGCTTAAAGACTAACGCTATCTTCCAAATGGAATAAATCCCGGGGGCGCGGGGGCTGGCCCCCGCTGTTTGCTGCAAATTTATCGCGTGGCAACAGGCACATCGCCGCGGTAGTCATAGAAACCCCGCTGAGATTTACGCCCCAGCCAGCCCGCTTCGACGTATTTTGTCAGAAGCGGGCAGGGACGATATTTCGTATCGGCCAGCCCGTCATGCAACACGTTCATAATCGCCAGGCAGGTGTCTAGACCGATGAAATCTGCAAGCTCCAGCGGCCCCATCGGGTGGTTGGCCCCCAGCTTGAGTGAACTATCGATAGATTCGACAGAGCCCACACCTTCATAGAGTGTATAGACAGCCTCGTTGATCATCGGCATCAAGATACGATTTACGATAAAGGCTGGGAAGTCTTCGGCAGAGGCCGCAGTTTTGCCCAGTTTATCAACGACGCCGCGGCAGGCCTCAAAAGTTTCCTTATCCGTCGCAATCCCGCGGATCAGCTCCACCAGCTGCATCACGGGCACCGGGTTCATGAAGTGGAACCCCATAAATTTTTCAGGGCGATCGGTTCGGCTGGCGAGCCTTGTAATCGAAATCGACGACGTGTTCGACGTCAGGATTGTGGTCGGTTTGAGGTGGGGGATCAGGTCTTCGAAAATCGCTTGCTTGACGGTCTCGCGTTCGGTCGCCGCCTCGATCACGAGATCACTTTGTCCCAATTCTGCAAGTGTTTGGGTTGTCACGATTCTTTTGAGCGTCGCGTCACGGTCTGCTTCGGTTACCTTACCGCGGCCAACCTGACGGTCGAGGTTGCCGGTAATGGTATCAACCGCTTTTTGCAGTGCTTCAGCGCTTACATCGTTCAACAGCACGTCGTAGCCCGCCAAAGCCATAACATGGGCGATGCCGTTGCCCATTTGGCCTGCGCCAACGATGCCGATTGTCTGGATATCCATGCGCTGTCCCCTTTTGTTTCGCCGCAGCATAAAGCGGGCGGGGTAGCAGCCGCAAGGGTCGGAATTCACGACTGCTTTTCTCAAATCCGAACATTAAGGAAATCGAAAATACTTAGGGCGATTCTGCGTCCGTAAAGCAGTGGAACAGGGTGAACGGTATGGGCGCTACGGATGATGGCAGGCGGCGGTTGGACTACGCGTTGTGCCGCTATGGCAGGTCGAAACTACTGTTTCGCGGACCTCTTCGGAGAACTTCCGCGCCCTATGTGGTTTTTGTTGGCGGCACCCAGACGTTTGGCCGCTACGTCGAAACTCCGTTCCCCGCGTTGGTAGAACTGTCTAGCGGGGTGCCTTGCATCAATTTCGGGTTACAAAATGCGGGTCTGGATGTGTTTCTACATGATGCCGAAGTCATGAAAATCGCCGCCGGGGCGCATGTGACCGTGGTGCAAGTGTTGGGAGCACACAACATGTCGAATCGTTACTATTCAGTACACCCTCGTCGAAACGACAGATTTACCGCACCGTCGAAACTGCTTTGCTCCATCTACCCCGAGGTTGATTTTGCGGAGTTTCATTTCACACGCCACCTATTGGAAGCGCTCAAGCAAGTCTCGCCCACTCGGTTCGCGATGGTGGTGCGTGAGCTTCAGCAGGCCTGGATCGCACGGATGACCCTGCTGCTTGGCCGGATGACGGGGCCATGCGTGCTGCTTCACCTTGGTCCCGAAAAGCCCACGCGGGACATGGGCGCGCAGGCTCGTGCGGGGCCTCTGTTCGTGACCAAAGCTATGGTTTCTCAGGTGACTCGACTGGCGGCCGGGGTGGTATATGCGACACCGTCGCTCGCGGCCATGTCCGAGGGGACGGCGGGGATGGTGTTCCCCGCAATAGAAAAAGAGCGGGCGTTACAGCTCCCCGGCGTTCGGGCACATCAAGAGATTGCGAAGGCGGTCACGCAAACGATTGAACACCTGAAATAGAAAAAGGCCCGCAGGTGATTGCGGGCCTTATCCATGAAAGCCTTAAAGGCTTACAGTTTCTCGATCAGCTCGGGAACGGCTTCGAACAGATCTGCCACCAGACCATAGTCGGCGACCTGGAAGATCGGCGCTTCTTCGTCTTTGTTGATGGCGACGATGATTTTGCTGTCTTTCATGCCGGCCAAGTGCTGGATCGCACCGGAGATACCAACCGCCACATAAAGCTCGGGCGCGACAACCTTACCGGTCTGGCCAACTTGCCAGTCGTTCGGAGCATAGCCCGAATCAACGGCAGCGCGCGAAGCGCCAACAGCGGCACCCAGCTTGTCAGCCAGCTTTTCGATCAAGGCGAAGTCTTCTTCGGAGCCAACGCCACGGCCGCCGGAAACAACCACGCCAGCCGATGTCAGCTCGGGGCGATCGCTTTCTGCAACGTGGTCTTCAACCCAGGAAGACAGGCCGGGATCGGCCGCAGCGGATACCGTCTCTACAGAGGCAGAGCCACCGTCGCCCGCGGCGTCAAACGTCGTGGTGCGGAAGGTGATAACCTTTTTCGCATCCGAGGATTTGACCGTCTGGATCGCGTTGCCCGCATAGATGGGACGTTCGAACGTGTCGGCATCGACAACACCGGACACATCGGACAGCAACATGACGTCAAGCAACGCAGCAACACGTGGCATCACGTTTTTGGCGTCTGTGGTCGCTGGCGCGGTGATGTGATCGTAATCACCGGCGAGCGATACGATCAACGCCGCCGTGGATTCCGCGAGGCGGTGGCCAAGGGTCTCATCCTCGGCGACCAGAACTTTGGAAACACCGTTGATTTTCGCCGCCGCTTCGCCCGCCGCAGCGGCGGAACCACCAGCGCAGAGAACAGTAACATCGCCGAGCATCTTGGCCGCAGCAACGGCTTTGGATGTCGCGTCAAGCGCCAGTTCGCCATCAGTTACTTCTGCAAGGAGTAGAACAGCCATTACACAGCCCCCGCTTCTTTAAGTTTCGCAACCAGTTCATCGACCGACTCGACCTTGATGCCCGCAGCACGTTCTGCTGGCTCAGCCGTCTTGATGATTTCCAAACGGTTGGAAACCTCGACGCCATAATCGGCAGGTGTCTTTTCATCCAAAGGCTTTTTCTTTGCCTTCATGATGTTGGGTAGCGACGCATAGCGTGGTTCGTTCAGGCGCAGATCCACAGTCACGACTGTAGGCATGGAAACCTTAATAGTCTGCAAACCACCGTCGACTTCACGTGTAACAACAGCGCTGTCGCCATCGATGTCGACTTTGGAGGCGAAGGTCGCTTGCGACCACCCCAGCAGAGCGGACAGCATCTGACCAGTGGCGTTCATGTCGTTGTCGATCGCCTGCTTACCGCAAAGAACAAGATCGGGCTTCTCTTCTTCGACGACGCCTTTCAGAATTTTGGCAACGGTCAAAGGCTCGATATCGTTGTGCACATCGTCGGCCGCCACGATCAGAATCGCGCGGTCGGCGCCCATTGCCAGCGCTGTGCGCAGTGTTTCCTGCGCCTGTTTTACGCCGATAGAGACGACCACAACTTCTTCTACCTGGCCGGCCTCTTTCATACGGATCGCTTGTTCGACGGAAATCTCGTCAAACGGGTTCATCGACATCTTTACGTTGGCAAGATCAACACCCGTGCCGTCCGCTTTGACGCGTACTTTCACGTTGTAGTCGATCACGCGCTTTACAGGTACCAGTACCTTCATGAGCGTTCTCTCTCCTCAGTTGACGATCCGGGCCGGTTCGGCCCCGATCATGTGAACTCTTCGTCGGTGTAACGAAGCAATCGAATGCAAAACAGTCAAAAATAGTAATTTATTGTCTTTCGACGCGGCGTTTCTGACTGATGGCCTTAGCGATTAGCTCCGGGCACCCATAATACATCGTCCTTACCGCCGTTATTTGAAGCCCTCGCCGCGACGAAAAACCAATCGCTTAGCCGGTTCAGATATTTGACGGCGGCCGGATTAATAGAATCTCTGCCAGCCAAATGCACCGCAAGCCGTTCGGCGCGGCGGGCAACTGTCCGGCACACGTGCAAATGCGCGGCAAGTGCGGTGCCGCCGGGTAGAATAAAGCTTCTCAGCGGGGACAGATCAGCGTTCATCACGTCAATTTCACGTTCAAGCCTGTCGACCTGCTCCGCCGCGAGGCGCAGAGGCGGGTATTCGGCATCTGCATCCGCTTCCATATCGGGGCGGCACAGGTCAGCGCCCAGGTCGAACAGGTCGTTCTGGATACGCGACAGTGCGGCGTCGGTTTCGCCTTTCGCCTCAAGCCGCGCGACACCAACAAAACAGTTCAATTCGTCGGATGTGCCATATGCCTCGACCCGGAGGTCGTGTTTGGCCACACGGTCCCCGTTCCCCAACGCGGTTTCGCCTTTGTCGCCGGTGCGGGTGTAGATTTTATTAAGAACAACCATCAGCCAGCGTCCTTTCGCAGGTACACATATATGACGATGAGAACGACAGCGATGAACTGTGCGATGATGCGCATGCGCATAAGTTTATTTGAATTGCGCTTATTGAATTCTCCGCCACCAGCGAAGCCCCCAAGCCCAAAAATCAATACGATAACCACCGCAATCACGGCAACGACGGTCAGGATATATAACGGATCAGCGAACATAAGCATCCTTTGTGTTGCTGAAAGATGTAGCGGGGTCATGCAGTAGCGCAACCCGAATTTATCGAGAGAGCACCCAGTCTAGGGCACGTGTTGGTAAAATACGCTTTAAAATGCCCGAGATGCGCGTCGGCGTCGTGACATAATATCGCGGCCGTGGGCGGTCGGCCTCCAGCGCATGGATAAGCTTGTCAACGACTGCTTGAGGTGGAAGCTCGAACCTGTCGGGTCCTCTCGCAGTGTATAGCCTGTCTAACAACGCGCTTTCGTATTGCGCCTTTCGGGCAGAGCTTTTCCAATCGATCCAACGCTCGAAGTGCGGGATAGAGTTCGCGCGGATGTTGGATGTAATGGGCCCGGGCTCGATCAGGGTCACGTGGATGGGGGTGTCGCGCAGCTCAATACGAAGCGTGTCTGTTAAGCCTTCCAGCGCGAATTTCGTAGAATTGTAAGCGCCACGCCACGGCATCGTGACAAGACCCAAGACGGACGAACATTGAATAATGCGCCCGTGACCCTGTGCCCGCATCACAGGGATGATCTTGCGCGTAAGCTCGTGCCAGCCGAAGAAATTGCTTTCGAATATCTCGCGCAGCGCATCTGTGGGGAGGTCTTCGACGGCACCGGGTGTCGCATGGGCACCGTTATTATAAAGGGCATCGAGCGTGCCACCGGTTTGCTCAATTACATGATCCAGCGCAGCGGCGATGCTACTGGCATCCGTATAGTCGAGCTGGGGCGCATCAAATCCTTCGGCGGCTAGCCTCTCGCAATCGCGTGTTTGGCGGCACGAAGCGAAAACTTTCCAGCCGCGTTCGCGCAGCGTATGCGCAGCCGCGTAGCCGATCCCGGAGGAGCAGCCGGTAATTAAAATTGTACGTTGTTGCATTAACTGTTGTCTCGGGAGTTGTTGAGTAGTTTACCCGTTCGACAACAGGAAATCGGCCATCCAGCCCTCTGGCCCGCCGTCCACGGGGCGCATCTTTACCCATCCATCGCCGTTATCCTGAATGATCTCGACCGAATCGCCGCGACCTAGCTTGGTCACGACCTGAAACTCGGTGCCCGGGCCACCACGGACATTCACACGGTTGCCGGATACAGAACGAATATCCGCTTCGCTGCTCAGGTTCGTTTCAGCACGGGCTTCTACGATCGCGGCACCGCTGTCGTTCGGAACGATCAGGCTGGGAATAATTGCGGGCGTGTCCGCCCCGTTCGCCGCGATATTCTGGGCGACAGGCACATACGATACGTCAGTCGCAGCACCGGTGTCCGCGGTATTCAATGCGGTGGTGAGGGTGACAGAAACGCGTTCGGCATCATCAGCTTGCGCGGTGCTTTCAAAACCTGGCGGGGTCGTATCAACCGGAGCCGTCGCGACCGCCGGGATGACCTTTGCTGTCTCGACTGGTTCGTTTGAGGTTTCGGCGGTGATTTCATTCTCTTGTGCTGGCATTTGGTCTGCATTCGCAGCCATCCGAGCGCTCGCGGGTTGAAAATCGGCCCCGCCGCTCATCTCGTAGAATGCCCAACCAAGAAACCCGAAGGTTAACAAAATAAACCGCTTCATCACACATTCCTCGAAATAGCAGACAGCCTAGACCCGCAGCAGGTCTCCCCAAGGCTGTATTATCAAGTATAACATAAAATGCTGCCTAATCGTTCCAATATGTTTGCAAAGTTGCATGACAGAGACACCGCACGCCGTGCTGGGGCGCTGCGCACCAAACAGTCGCTTGCCGCGTCTCGCGGCCTTGGCTAAACAATGAAGATGTCAGATGTAACCACCCCCGCCGATCCAGATTCTCGCAATTCGTCAGAGCCTTTGCGCCGTGCATTGGGCGACCGGTATCTGACCTATGCGCTGTCTACTATTATGCACCGCGCGCTGCCCGATGCGCGCGACGGGTTAAAGCCCGTTCACCGTCGGATTCTATTCGCGATGCGTGAACTGAGGCTTAACAGCACCGGGGGATTCCGGAAGTCGGCGAAAATTTCCGGCGACGTGATGGGGAACTATCACCCGCACGGCGACGCTGCGATTTACGATGCGATGGCGCGTCTCGCGCAAGATTTTAACGTGCGTTATCCGTTGGTTGACGGGCAGGGGAACTTTGGCAACATCGACGGGGATAACCCCGCTGCGAGCCGATATACCGAAGCGCGCATGACCGCCGTGGCCGAGGCCATGCTGGAAGGTCTGAATGAAAATGCTGTCGATTTTAGAGAGAATTACGACGGCACACTGACCGAGCCTGCGGTTCTGCCCGCGCAGTTCCCGAACCTTCTGGCAAACGGGTCGTCGGGTATCGCTGTTGGCATGGCCACCAACATCCCGCCGCATAATATCTCGGAACTGGTGGACGCCTGTATCCACCTGATCAAAACGCCCGATGCCCGCGACGATACCTTGCTTAAATACGTTCCCGGACCCGATTTTCCGACCGGCGGTATTATCGTTGAACCCCCTGAAAACATTGCGAATGCCTATCGTACGGGTAAGGGCGGTTTCCGTCTGCGCTGTCGGTGGGAAACAGAGGATCTGGGGCGCGGTGCTTGGCAAATTGTCATCACTGAAATTCCCTATCAGGTGCAGAAATCCAAGCTGATCGAAAAGATCGCAGAGCTTATTCAGACCAAGAAAATTCCGATTCTGGGCGATGTACGCGACGAATCGGCCGACGATATTCGCCTGATCATCGAGCCGCGTTCCAAGAACGTTGATCCCGAGGTCCTGATGGGGATGCTGTATCGCAGCTCTGATCTTGAGGTGCGATTTTCGTTGAACATGAACGTCTTGATTGACGGGGTGACACCTAAAGTATGTTCGATGAAGGAAGTGCTGCGCGCATTTCTTGATCATCGGCGCGAGGTGCTTCAGCGGCGCTCGACCCACCGGATGGAGAAGATCGACCACCGCCTAGAGGTCTTGGAAGGTTTTATCGTCGCGTTTCTTAACCTCGATCGCGTGATTGATATCATTCGCTATGACGAGGACCCGAAATCGGCGTTGATGGCCGAGGATTGGGGTAAGGATCACGTGCGCGCGATGGACGAGGCGAGCTATGTACCGCCAGCGCCCTCCGCTGAGAACTCGCTATCCGAAGTCCAAGCGGACGCGATTTTGAACATGCGCCTGCGGTCGTTGCGCCGGTTGGAAGAAATCGAATTGCTGCGCGAGCAATCCGCCTTGATGGAGGAGCGCTCGGGCCTCGAAGATCTGCTGGAAAATGAAGGTACCCAATGGGATACGATCATCGACCAGCTGCGCGAGACGAAAAAGCAGTTCGGCAAGGACTGGTCGCTGGACGGTAAGAACATCGGTCGTCGTAGAACGAGCTTTTCCGAAGCCGGCGTGATCGAGGAAGTCCCGCTGGAGGCGATGATCGACCGCGAACCGATTACAGTTGTCTGTTCGCAGATGGGCTGGATCCGTGCGATGACGGGACATATCGATCTGAACCGCGAGTTGAAGTTCAAGGATGGGGACGGACCCCGCTTTATTTTCCATGCAGAGACAACAGACAGGCTGCTGGTTTTCGGGTCGAACGGGCGCTTTTACACGGTGTCTGCATCGACCTTGCCCGGCGGGCGCGGCATGGGAGAGCCCTTGCGGTTGATGGTGGATCTGCCCAACGAAGTTCAAATTGTCGATATTTTGATCCACAAGGCGGGGCGCAAGCTCTTGGTGGCTTCCTCGGCCGGGGATGGATTTATCGTGCCGGAGGATGATGTTCTGGCGCAGACACGCAGCGGTAAACAGGTGCTGAACGTGCGCGGCGACGCGAAAGCAATGATTTGCGCGCCGGTAACCGGTGATGCGAATGCCGTTGCCGTTGTAGGCGAAAATCGCAAAGTCTTGGTGTTCGGCTTGGACGAACTTCCCGAAATGGGGCGCGGCAAAGGTGTGCGGCTGCAAAAATACAAAGACGGGGGCATGTCTGATGCGATCACGTTTAGCCGCGAGAACGGGCTAAGCTGGCAGGATCCGGCAGGACGGACCCGCACCGAAGCAGACCTGACCGAATGGACTGGCAAGCGCGCGACAGCGGGGCGCATGGCACCGCGTGGGTTCCCGCGTGACAACCGCTTCGGTTGATCGCAAACGACGTGAGTGACGCCGAGCTGTCATACCCCAGTGGTTCGGCACCCGCGATGTCGGTTCAATTCGTCGGGGGGCGCGGCGCGCTCTTTTGGTTGGCGTTCAAAACCGGTTTTCTCACGATTATGACGCTTGGGTTCTACCGGTTCTGGATGAAGACCCGTTTGCGGCGATGGTATTGGTCCGCAATCCGGCCGGGCGGGCATCCGATGGAATACGTCGGCGATCCGATTGAAAAGCTATTGGGCTTCTTCATCGCCGTTGTGATCCTCACCTTCTACATCGGAATCATTAATCTGATTCTGATGTTCGTCAGCTTCTCGGTGTTTTCGAGCGCGACCTTAGGGTACTTCGCAGCGGGATTCGGGGTTGTTCCTTTGTGGTTCTATGCCCGATATCGTGCGCGACGGTACGTCTTGGGACGGACGCGATGGCGCGGGGTGCGGTTTGGCCTTGATAAAGGCGCATGGGGGTATGTCTGGCGCGCTATGCTGCATTGGTTGGTCACCATTTTCTCGCTAGGGCTGCTTTGGCCACGTATGACTTTCCACCTTGAGAAATACACGACGGACCGCACCTATTTCGGATCGGCACAGCTGCATCAAGGGGGGCGTTGGGGCATGCTCTATCGTGCCGCGATTCCGTTTGCTTTGTTCACCTTGCTGCTTCTTGGTAGCGTGGCCCACGCGTACATATCTGCCGCGTCCCAGACTTTCGACACATCTGGCTTTGCCTCGAAGATGCTCGAAACGCTGGCTGACGGGCAAGGCGCACCATTTTCTATGCAAGGCGCTTGGTGGTTGCTCCTTTTCCCCGTGAGCCTGCTAGGCATGGTCTACGGTGCAGTGCACTATCGATTTGTTTCGAAAAGGCTAATGGCAAACCACAAGTCAGCGAATGGTATCGCCATAACGTCGAGGCTAAGCGCACCGCGTATCGCGTTTATCTACGTTTTCGGCAGCTTTATCGCATATTCGGTCCTCGTTCTGGGGGTGATTTTGCTAGTGTTAGGGGCATTTGTCGTGATTGGACCAAGCGCCTTTATGGGGTTTGATTTGGGGATCGACATTGAAACGCTTCCGATCCCGCGGGCTTTGGCGATCGTGGTGTTGGCGGGCTTTTACCTCTCGGTCTTTTTGATGTGGAACGTTTGCTACAACACATTCGTCACCTTTCCGTTAATGCGTCACATGGCCAAAACCTGTGCGCTTCCGCGGTATGACGGTTTGCAAAGCATCAGCCAATCGGGGCGGGATGACTTCGCCGAAGCCGAAGGGTTTGCAGAGGCGTTGGACCTGGGAGCCGCGATATGAGCGTCGGATTTAACGGCATGGGGGCGGCATACTTTGATGGTGATCGTCCGGTTGCCGAAGATGTCAGCCTGCATATTGCGAACGATAATCTGCAGATTGGACTGGATAGCGAAGATATTATTTTCTGGCGGCTTGGCGATATTCGGTTGGTGTCCGATCAGTCGCGTGGGAAAGACTATACCCTGCGCTCAGTTACAGATCCGGTGGCGCGGCTTATCGTTGCGGATAAGACGCTGCTACGACATCTTCCTGCCGCTCGCCGCCCTGCGCCGGCCCGAGGGCGACGCAGGTTGTTCGCTTGGGCAATCGCAGCTGTCGCGGCCGTTGTGCTTCAGATTACAGCGCTGGTGCCTTTTTTGGCGGACCGTTTGGCGAATTTCATCCCACCAGCAGGAGAGGCCGCCTTGGGTGAGGCGACATTGGGTCAAATCCGCAGGGCCTTGGACGAAAGCGGCATGCAGCCCCTCGCCATTTGCGACGGCTCGGCGGGCGAAGCGGCGCTCACCAGCATGATCACCGCGCTTAACGCGGGCGAGGGGGCAGTGCAGGATTTGAATGTCCTGGTGCTGGACCACCCGATGGTTAACGCTTTTGCGCTGCCCGGCGGGATTGTCGTGCTGTTCGACGGACTGATCCAACAAGCCCAGTCCCCGGATGAGGTCGCCGCTGTGTTGGCGCATGAAATTGGTCACGTTGTCAGTCGTGACCCCACACGCCATGCGTTGCGGTCCGCCGGATCGATTGGCGTGTTGGGGCTTTTGTTCGGTGACTTCGCAGGCGGTGCCGTGGTGTTGTTTCTGGCAGAGCGTTTGATCAGCGCGAACTATACCCAGCAGGCTGAAACAGAGGCAGACGCGTTCGGGCATAAACTTCTGGCGACTGCGGGCGTGTCTCCGAAAGCGATGGGGGCCATGTTCGAGCGCATGCGCCAGACCCAAGGCGAAGCGAACCCGTTGATGGCCCATTTCCTGAGCCATCCATCATTCGATGACCGCATCGCCGCAGCGCAAGATGCGGCGCGCGCGCAGTCTGAATACTCAGCTATTGTCGACGCGGACGCCTGGGGCGACTTGCGGCGGATTTGCGACTAGGCAGGCGTTGCGGTTAACCATACTCCGCCTTCGGGGCGAAGGGTCAGGATCATAACCGGTTCAGGGCTTTTCCCGGCGACCGGTGTGAAACGAAACCGCGAAAGCAAGGTCGCAAGGATGATCACCGCTTCTTGCTGCGCAAAGGACGCGCCGATGCAGATACGCGGGCCATCGCCAAAGGGCAGGTAGGCGTATCGGTCGATCGCTTTGCGATCTTTGAAACGGTCGGGATCGAAAACGTCGGGCTGATCCCAAAGCTGCTGATGGCGGCCAAGCGCGTAAATCGGCACCATGACAGTATCGCCGGGCCGAACTTCCCTGCCGCATAAGGTGTCGTTTCTCTGCGCGGTGCGTGAAATCACCCCCGCCGGCGGGTACAGGCGCAGGGTTTCGTCGATAATTTGGCGGATGTATGGTAGGTTTTCGACGTCTGCACCCGTCGCCGCGCGCCCCTGCAGCACGGTTTGCGCCTCGGCGCGGGCTTTCTGCTGCACGGCCTGATCAAAGCCCATCAGATAGAGCGCCCAAGACAGGGTAAGGGCCGTCGTCTCATGCCCTGCGACGATGAAGGTTAACAGATTGTCCCGTAGCTCGGCCGTATTCATCTGACGCTTGGTCTTGGGGTCGGTGCCATCAAGGAGAAGATCCAGGAGGTCCGGCGTATCGCTGGGCCCCCGTTCGGCCCGCGCATCTATCGCGCCGTCGGCAATGCGTTTCATGTCTTTCAGGGCACGGCCCGACATCGCCCGTCCTGGGCGCGGAAGCCAGTCTGGCAAGCCAAGAATATCGAAAAGGCTCAGTTTCCCGGCTTCTGCAATATAGTCGTCAATGGCGCGGTGCACGGCGTCGCGGTCAAATCCATCGCCGCCCGAGAATGTGACATCCGAGATGACGTCGAATGTCGACGTGACCATCTCGTCCAGCATATTGATGGCCCGCGGGCCAGCGGCGGCGATCCGGTCGGCCGACCTTTGCGCTGCTGCGGTCATGATGGGCGACAGGTTCAGCATATTGCGGTGCGAAAAGGCCGGTGCCACCGCGCGGCGTTGCCAGCGCCAATGCGCACCCTCTGCAATGAAAAGGGAGTCTCCGATCGCGGGGCGCAAAAGGTTTTTTGTCACCAAGGATTTGGGGTAGTCGTCAACCCGATCCAACAGCATCTCGCGGATGGCAGTCGGGTCCATAACCATGTGCCAACGCTTGCCCATTTTGCCCGAGACCATCGGCTGTTTGACAGCTATTTCAGGAATAATGCTAAGCACATTACGGCGCGCCATCGCAAGGCTGCGAAGCAGGCCTAGGGGTTGGTTAACCAAGGCCACGCGGGCGGGCAGGGGGCGATCCATGGCAATTATCCTTCATCAGACGGATATAGGTTAGCACGCCTCCCGGTGCGTGCCACTTTAGCAAACGTTGCACCCTATTCAGCCTTAGGGTATCGCAAAGGGCATAAATGCGCCGAGGAGGCATGAAATGGTTCGAATTTTATCAGCTTTGATCAGTATCGTGGTCCTTTCTGCGTGTAACGGGGCATCCGACCTCGACAAACCGGCGGTGCCTTTGGGTGACTTTAATCTATACCACAACATCGTTGTCGCGCCGAAGGTACAGAAACTGCCGATCAGCCGCGAAGTCAGTGAAGAGGTGCTGACGACGGCTGTCAAAGACGCCATTGCCGAACGTTTTGACCGCTATGATGGCGCGCGCAATTACCACTTTGGCGTCAGTGTCGAAGGCTATGTTCTTGCCCCTCCGGGTATTCCGCTTGTGCTTGCGCCCAAGTCGATCATGATCCTGAACCTTACCGTTTGGGACGACGCCGCGGGTAAGAAGCTTACGGACGAACCGCACCAGATCACCGTTTTCGAATCCCTTGATCAGGGGCCTATCGTCGGGTCTGGCTACACCAAGACTGCTGAAGAACAGCTTAAGAACCTCAGCCAGAATGCGGCAAAGTCGATCGAGACCTATTTGGTCAAGCAAAATAAGGCCGAAGGCTGGTTCGAACGCCCGGCGGACGCGGTCATCGAGCGCGCAGAAATCCCCTCTGCGCCGGCGGTAACAGCGAACTAGTGCGCATTTACATGAATTCTGCGGCGGTGTGAGGCGAACAGGTGCTTGATTTTATGCGCCAGACCCAATACATCGCCCGCCAGATAGGTTTGGGTCTGGGTTCAGGCCCTCATTAATATAAAGGGCTGCTCCATGGCTAAGGCAAAGTTTGAACGTAATAAACCACACGTTAACATCGGTACCATTGGTCACGTTGACCACGGCAAAACCACGTTGACCGCGGCGATCACCAAATACTTCGGCGACTTCCGCGCCTATGACCAGATTGACGGCGCGCCCGAAGAAAAAGCACGCGGCATCACCATCTCGACCGCACACGTTGAGTATGAGACCGAAGGCCGTCACTACGCCCACGTCGACTGCCCAGGCCACGCTGACTATGTGAAAAACATGATCACCGGTGCGGCGCAGATGGACGGCGCGATCCTGGTTGTGAACGCTGCTGATGGCCCCATGCCACAGACCCGCGAGCACATCCTGCTGGGCCGTCAGGTCGGCATCCCCGCCATGGTTGTCTACATGAACAAAGTAGACCAGGTGGACGATGAAGAGCTGCTGGAACTGGTTGAAATGGAAATCCGCGAACTGCTGTCTTCCTACGACTACCCAGGCGACGACATCCCTGTGATCCCAGGCTCCGCTCTGGCGGCGATGGAAGGCCGTGACGAGAACATCGGCGAAAACTCCATCCGCAAGCTGATGGAAGAAGTCGACAACTACATCCCGACACCAGAGCGCGCTGTTGACCAGCCGTTCCTGATGCCTGTGGAAGACGTCTTCTCGATCTCCGGTCGTGGTACCGTTGTGACCGGCCGTGTTGAGCGTGGCGTGATCAACGTTGGCGACGAAATCGAAATCGTTGGCATCCGCGACACCAAGAAAACCACATGTACCGGCGTTGAAATGTTCCGCAAACTGCTGGACCGTGGGGAAGCTGGCGACAACATCGGTGCCCTGCTGCGCGGTATCGACCGTGAAGGTGTTGAGCGTGGTCAGGTTCTGTGTAAGCCAGGTTCGGTTAAGCCGCACACCAAGTTCACAGCCGAAGCCTATATCCTCACCAAAGAAGAGGGTGGCCGTCACACGCCGTTCTTCGCGAACTACCGTCCACAGTTCTACTTCCGGACCACAGACGTCACCGGTACCGTTCAGCTGCCAGAAGGCACTGAAATGGTTATGCCTGGCGACAACCTGCAGTTCGACGTGGAACTGATCGCCCCCATCGCGATGGAAGACGGTCTGCGCTTCGCGATCCGCGAAGGCGGTCGTACCGTTGGCGCGGGCGTGGTTTCCAAAATCACCGAGTAAGCCAACCCGCGGGTCATCCCGCGCACCGGCGACAAGACGAAGGCCGCTCCCAATCGGGGCGGCCTTTTTCGTGGCTTGGAGGCGGGCGACATTATTCCTGCGCAATGCGTCTATCTGCCCTTGATCCCCCAGCGAATATCGACTACCTCACCACTCGGCATAGGGGTTTAGCTCAGTTGGTAGAGCATCGGTCTCCAAAACCGAGGGTCGTGGGTTCGAGTCCCTCAGCCCCTGCCAGTCTCAACACATGTGAGAACGCGCACTTTGGTGTACCAGCTTCGCCAGTAGGCGAGCTTGATATGAAGCCTTGAATTCAGCGCTTTTGACAGATACATCCCCACAATCGTTCGTATACAGGAAAACCGACATGGCCACAGTCAACCCGCTTCAGTTCATCCAGCAAGTGCGTTCCGAAGTATCCAAGGTCGTCTGGCCCACCCGTCGCGAGGTCATGCTCACCACGGTTATGGTGTTCATCCTTGCCGCGTTGACAGCGGTGTTCTTTGCGATTGTCGATATCCTCATCCGTGGCGGGTTGCAGTACATCCTGGCCGCCTTCGGCTGATCCAGGGGCGCGGCACCTTAAAACGCCGTGGCCCTCTTGAAACATGTGCGATTGCGGGCTATCCCGCAGACCTGATCAAGAGGGGCGTGCGGCGATTCGTGTTGCGCGCCGATTTTTTGTTCATCGCCGGCATGCTGCGACAGGCTGGTTTTTACGAGAATTAGATGTGGCCGTTGCTGCATCACAAGACAGGGACCAAGTTCAGATGGCGAAAAGATGGTATTCGGTCAGTGTTTTGTCGAACTTCGAAAAGAAGATTGCCGAGCAAATCCGCACCACGGTCGCCGAGCAAGAGCTTGAGGACCAAATCGACGAAGTGCTGGTCCCCACCGAAGAGGTGATCGAGGTCCGGCGCGGCAAGAAAGTCACGACAGAGCGTCGCTTTATGCCCGGCTATGTGCTGGTTCATATGGAGATGTCCGATCGCGGGTATCACCTGATCAACTCGATCAACCGCGTCACCGGTTTCCTAGGCCCGCAGGGCCGTCCGATGCCGATGCGTGACGCCGAGGTCACCGCGATCCTGGGCCGCGTCCAAGAGGGCGAAGAAGCACCACGCACGCTGATCCACTTCGAAGTGGGTGAGAAGGTCAAAGTGGCGGACGGCCCGTTCGAAGACTTCGACGGTATGATCGAAGAGGTCGACGACGAGAACCAGCGCCTCAAGGTGTCGGTGTCGATCTTTGGCCGGGAAACACCGGTCGAATTGGAATTCACTCAGGTCAACAAGCAGGTCTGAGCGATTGGCGGGGCGACCCGCCATACGGTGGCAACACCGTTCGTTTGTGGGAGGGGACAGCGGCGCGCCGCCCAACCGCACCACGCTAGCAAGCGGCCACATCGCGATGTGGTTGTATAGGGTGAACGAAAGTTCACCGACATTAAAAGGAGAAGGCCAATGGCCAAGAAACTCGTCGGTACGATGAAGTTGCAAGTTAAAGCGGGTCAAGCGAACCCATCCCCACCCGTCGGCCCCGCATTGGGTCAGCGCGGGATCAACATCATGGAATTCTGCAAGGCGTTCAACGCCAAGACAGCGGACATGGAGCCAGGTGCCCCTTGCCCGACCGTGATCAGCTACTATCAGGACAAGTCCTTCACCATGGACATCAAGACGCCTCCTGCGTCCTACTACCTGAAGAAAGCTGCCAAGGTTAACTCCGGCGCGAAAACACCAAGCCGCGAGACCGTCGGCACCGTGACCACCAAGCAACTGCGCGAAATCGCAGAAGCCAAAATGGCCGACCTGAGCGCTGTGGATGTTGAATCCGCGATGAAAATCATTCTGGGCTCTGCCCGCTCTATGGGCATCGAGGTTAAGTAAGATGGCAAAACTCGGAAAACGCACCCGCGCCGCACGCGAAGCATTCGTAGGCAAAGAAGATCTGACCGTTGAAGAAGCAGTCGCCCTGATCAAAGCCAACGCAACCGCGAAATTTGACGAAACCATCGAAATCGCGATGAACCTCGGTGTTGACCCCCGTCACGCCGACCAAATGGTTCGCGGTGTTGTCGGCCTGCCAAACGGCACCGGCAAATCCGTTCGCGTTGCTGTATTCGCCCGTGGCCCCAAGGCTGACGAAGCACAAGCAGCAGGTGCCGACATCGTTGGTGCCGAAGACCTGATGGAAGCTGTCCAAGGGGGCAAGATCGACTTTGATCGCTGCATCGCGACACCTGACATGATGCCCATCGTTGGTCGTCTTGGTAAGGTTCTCGGCCCACGTAACCTGATGCCAAACCCAAAAGTCGGCACAGTTACAATGGACATCAAAGAAGCTGTTGAAGCTGCTAAAGGCGGTCAGGTTCAGTTCAAAGCTGAAAAAGGCGGCGTTGTGCATGCTGGCATCGGCAAACTGTCCTTTGACGAAGCCAAGCTGGTTGAAAACGTACGTGCCTTCGTTGGCGCTGTGTCCAAAGCCAAGCCTACCGGTTCCAAGGGTGCCTACATGAAAAAGATCGCGCTGAGCTCCACAATGGGCCCAGGTGTGACTGTAGAAGTCGACAACGCTGTAACCGAGTAAGGTCCAGCGATAGGCGCAGTCCTGCGCCTGCTATCAGATCCCCGCATTGGTCATCCGATGCGGGGATTTTTTATGCGCAAACCGGCCGGATAAACCCGGTCTGACGGCGTTTGAAACAGATTAGCCTAAACTCGGCGCAAGAAAGTCGAGTTTCCCCTTGGCATTCCGCGCTGCATTCCCTAAGAAGCCCTCGATTCACTATGCATCGCATGGTGAGTCTTCTGTCCGAGACGAAGGGTGGCGCAAGCCTTAATTCCTTTCTGAGATGGGAGATGCAAGAATTACCGTTCGCGTAAGCGTGGGGCTATTTTGGCTTATTCCCGTAAAATGGACCAAGACTGTTCGCGTAAGCGGACTTAATTGAGCCGGGGGGTAACCCCCAGATTTGGAGTGAAACTGTGGATAGAGCCCAGAAAGAACAGTTGGTCGAAGAGCTCGGCCAAATCTTCGAAAGCTCTGGCGTCGTTGTGGTAAGCCACTACGTCGGCCTGACAGTTGCTGATATGCAGGACCTTCGTGCGCGCGCTCGCGCTGCGGGCGGGGCCGTGCGTGTTGCCAAAAACAGGCTCGCCAAAATTGCCCTAGACGGAAAGCCGTGCGAAAGCATTGCAGATCTCCTGACGGGTATGACCGTTCTGACCTATTCCGAAGACCCCGTGGCAGCTGCCAAGGTCGCTCAGGAATTCGCTAAAGAGAATCAAAAGTTTGTCATTCTCGGCGGCGCAATGGGTGAGAACGCACTGGATGTCGCCGGTGTTGAAGCCGTGTCCAAGATGCCTTCGCGGGAGGAGCTTATCTCCACCATCGCGGGTATGCTGGGCGCACCTGCTTCCAACATCGCCGGGGCCATTGGCGCACCTGCAAGCAACATCGCTTCCATCTTGTCCACCATCGAGGACAAGGCGGCTGCGTAAAGCAATATCGTCAAGCTGGCGCAGGGTTGAACACTCGCGTTGGAACACACATATCGTTAACGGAAAGAGCTAAACATGGCTGATCTGAAAAAACTGGCAGAAGACATCGTTGGTCTGACACTGCTGGAAGCACAAGAACTGAAAACCATCCTCAAAGACGAGTATGGCATCGAGCCCGCAGCTGGCGGCGCAGTGATGATGGCTGGCCCTGCCGATGCAGGCGCGGCTGCTGAAGAGAAAACTGAATTCGACGTCGTTCTGAAGAACGCCGGCGCATCCAAAATCAACGTGATCAAAGAAGTTCGCGGCATCACCGGTCTGGGCCTGAAAGAAGCCAAAGATCTGGTTGAAGCTGGCGGCAAGATCAAAGAAGGCATCGACAAAGCCGAAGCCGAAGACATCAAAGCCAAGCTGGAAGCAGCTGGCGCAGAGATCGAACTGGCCTAAGCCATTAGATCTGGGTGCTGTTTTTGCTTGATGAAAGCAGACCGAAGTTTGTAAAGCTTTGGGCAAGCCCATAAAAATTAAGGCTGGACGGGGAATTCCCTGTCCAGCCTGATCTGTTTTGAAAAGTATTTCGCGCGAAATACTTCTCTGGATAGGTCCTAGTGGTCGGAAGAGGTACGGTGGGACGTGCCTCAAGAATTGATCAGGATTTACCGCTCTTATGGGCGCGCATCACGGCCCCGGTGATGGCGAGCTCGGCAAGAGATACGAAAGGTGACAGACACATGGCGCAAACCTTCCTTGGCCAGAAACGTCTACGTAAATACTATGGCAAAATCCGCGAAGTGCTGGAGATGCCGAACCTGATCGAGGTTCAGAAATCCTCTTATGATTTGTTCCTGCGCTCCGGCGATGCGGAAACACCGACAGACGGTGACGGCATCCAAGGCGTGTTCCAATCGGTTTTCCCGATCAAGGACTTCAACGAGACGTCGGTGCTTGAATACGTCAAGTACGAGCTCGAAAAACCCAAATACGATGTCGAGGAATGTCAGCAACGCGACATGACCTACAGCGCGCCTTTGAAGGTGACGCTGCGCCTCATCGTATTTGATGTGGATGAAGACACCGGTGCGAAATCGGTGAAAGACATCAAAGAACAAGACGTGTTCATGGGCGACATGCCCCTGATGACGCCAAACGGTACCTTTGTTGTGAACGGTACAGAGCGTGTTATCGTATCCCAGATGCACCGTTCGCCTGGCGTTTTCTTTGACCACGACAAAGGCAAGACCCACTCTTCGGGTAAGCTGCTGTTTGCTTGCCGCATCATCCCATACCGCGGGTCGTGGCTCGACTTCGAATTCGACGCCAAAGACATCGTGTTCGCGCGCATCGACCGTCGTCGTAAGCTGCCTGTAACAACGCTGCTCTACGCGCTTGGCCTTGACCAAGAAGCGATCATGAACGCGTATTACAACACCGTGAACTATACGCTGAAAGACGGCGAAGGCTGGGTTGCACCTTTCTTCCCGGACCGTGTGCGGGGCACACGTCCATCGTATGATCTGGTTGACGCCGCAACAGGCGAGATCCTGTTCGAGAAGGGCAAGAAGGTTACACCTCGTGCCGTTAAGCAGTTGATCGACGAAGGCAAAGTGACAGAACTGCTGCTGCCCTTCGGTCACATCGCGGGCAAATTCGCCGCGCGTGACATCATCAACGAAGAAACCGGCGCGATCTATGTCGAAGCGGGCGACGAGCTGACGCTCGAGCACGACAAAGACGGCACGCTCATCGGCGGTACAGCAAAAGAGCTGATCGACGCGGGCATCACCGAGATCCCACTTCTCGACATCGACAACATCAACGTCGGCCCCTACATGCGTAACACCATGGCGGCAGATAAGAACATGAACCGCGACACCGCGCTCATGGACATCTACCGTGTGATGCGCCCGGGCGAGCCGCCCACAGTCGAAGCCGCGTCGAACCTGTTCGACACGCTGTTCTTTGATGCGGACCGCTATGACCTTTCGGCGGTTGGCCGCGTGAAGATGAACATGCGTCTTGCGCTCGACAAAGAAGACACGCAGCGCACGCTGGACCGTGACGACATCGTTGCCTGTATCAAGGCGCTGGTTGATCTGCGTGACGGCCGTGGCGACATCGACGACATCGACCACCTTGGGAACCGTCGTGTACGCTCCGTTGGCGAACTTATGGAAAACCAGTACCGCGTCGGCCTGCTTCGTATGGAGCGCGCGATCAAGGAACGTATGTCCTCGGTCGAGATCGACACTGTCATGCCACAAGACCTGATCAACGCGAAGCCAGCGGCTGCTGCGGTACGTGAATTCTTCGGCTCCAGCCAGCTGTCGCAGTTCATGGACCAAACCAACCCGCTGTCCGAGGTGACGCACAAGCGTCGTCTCTCCGCGCTTGGGCCAGGTGGTCTGACACGCGAACGTGCCGGCTTTGAGGTGCGTGACGTTCACGCGACCCACTACGGTCGTATGTGTCCGATTGAAACGCCCGAAGGTCCGAACATTGGTCTGATCAACTCGTTGGCAACATTCGCCCGCGTCAACAAATACGGCTTTATCGAAACACCCTACCGTAAAGTAACGAACGGTGTTGTTTCCGATGACGTGCAGTACATGTCCGCGACCGAAGAAATGCGCCACACCGTGGCGCAGGCGAACGCGAACCTTGATGAGGACATGAAGTTCGTCAACGATCTGGTGTCGACACGGAAATCCGGTGACTACACGCTGTCGCCTTCCGAGAATGTCGATCTGATCGACGTTTCGCCAAAACAGTTGGTCTCGGTCGCTGCGTCCTTGATCCCGTTCCTTGAAAACGACGATGCGAACAGGGCCTTGATGGGCTCGAACATGCAACGTCAGGCGGTGCCTTTGCTTCAAGCCGAAGCACCACTGGTGGGCACAGGTATCGAAGAAGTCGTCGCACGGGATTCCGGTGCTGCCTATATGGCGAAACGCGGTGGTATCATCGACCAAGTCGACGCTAGCCGTATCGTTATCCGCGCCACCGAAGACCTTGAACTGGGCGACGCGGGCGTAGACATCTACCGCATGCGCAAATTCCAGCGTTCGAACCAGAACACCTGCATCAACCAGCGCCCGCTGGTGAAAGTGGGCGAGACGGTTCAAAAGGGTCAGGTTATCGCGGACGGTCCATCGACCGACATGGGTGAACTGGCGCTTGGTAAGAACGTGGTCGTCGCGTTCATGCCCTGGAACGGCTACAACTACGAAGACTCCATCCTGATCTCTGAACGTGTATCGCGTGACGACGTGTTTACCTCGATCCACATCGAGGAATTCGAAGTCGCCGCCCGTGATACAAAGCTGGGGCCAGAGGAAATCACACGCGATATTCCGAACGTCGGTGAAGAAGCGCTGCGCAACCTCGACGAGGCGGGCATCGTGTACATCGGTGCGGATGTGGAACCCGGTGACATTCTCGTCGGCAAGATCACACCCAAGGGCGAAAGCCCGATGACGCCAGAAGAAAAACTGCTGCGCGCCATCTTCGGTGAAAAAGCCTCGGACGTGCGCGATACGTCGCTGCGTGTGAAGCCCGGTGATTTCGGTACCGTTGTTGAAGTCCGCGTGTTCAACCGTCACGGCGTTGAAAAAGACGAACGTGCGCTGCAGATCGAACGTGAAGAAGTCGAACGTCTGGCCCGTGACCGGGACGACGAACTTGGCATTCTTGACCGCAACATCTACGCGCGTCTGCAGTCGATGATCATCGGCAAGACGGCTGTCAAAGGCCCGAAAGGCGTCAAGGCAAACTCTGAAATCACCGAAGACCTGCTGGCATCCTTGTCGCGCGGTCAGTGGTGGCAGTTGGCTTTGGCCGACGAAGATGATGCCAAGATCGTCGAGGCCCTGAACGAGCAGTACGAGATCCAGAAACGGACCTTGGATGCACGTTTCGAGGACAAAGTCGAAAAAGTCCGTCGTGGTGACGATCTGCCCCCGGGCGTGATGAAGATGGTCAAGGTTTTCGTCGCGGTGAAGCGCAAGCTGCAACCGGGCGATAAGATGGCCGGTCGTCACGGCAACAAAGGTGTTATTTCCAAGGTTGTACCGATGGAAGACATGCCGTTCCTCGCGGATGGTACGCCGGTCGACTTCTGTTTGAACCCGCTGGGTGTTCCGTCGCGTATGAACGTCGGTCAGATCCTTGAAACCCACATGGGTTGGGCCGCACGTGGCCTGGGCATCAACATCGACGAGGCGCTGCAGGAATACAAACGCTCCGGCGATCTGACACCTGTGCGCGAAGCAATGCACCACGCCTATGGCGACGATGTCTACGAAGAAGGCATCTCGGGTATGGACGAGGAAACATTGCTGGACGCCGCCAAGAACGTCGCGCGCGGTGTCCCAATCGCCACGCCGGTATTCGATGGTGCCAAAGAAGCGGATGTGAACGACAGCCTGACACGGGCCGGTTTCGACAGCTCCGGTCAGTCGGTACTGTTCGATGGCCGCACGGGCGAACAGTTTGCGCGTCCGGTGACCGTCGGCGTGAAATACCTGCTGAAACTGCACCACCTTGTGGACGATAAAATCCACGCGCGTTCAACTGGTCCATACTCGCTGGTCACCCAGCAGCCATTGGGCGGTAAAGCGCAGTTCGGTGGTCAGCGCTTCGGTGAGATGGAGGTCTGGGCTCTGGAAGCTTACGGCGCTGCATACACCCTGCAGGAGATGCTGACTGTGAAATCGGATGACGTGGCCGGACGGACCAAGGTCTATGAAAGCATCGTCAAAGGCGAAGACAACTTCGAAGCCGGTATTCCGGAATCGTTCAACGTACTTGTGAAAGAGGTACGCGGTCTTGGCCTGAACATGGAACTCCTGGATGCGGAGGAAGACGAGTGAGGCACGCGCCGGGGTTTTCATAAACCCCGGACCGTTTCCTGAAGCAGGAAACACCTCACTCCCTCCGCTTTCGAGACTTATCTAAGGATTTAAGATGAACCAGGAACTGACAAACAACCCGTTCAACCCCGTCGCGCCGATGAAGACGTTCGACGAAATCAAGGTCTCTCTGGCATCGCCAGAGCGGATTCTGTCGTGGTCGTTCGGTGAAATCAAGAAACCCGAGACCATCAACTACCGGACGTTCAAACCAGAGCGTGACGGCCTGTTCTGCGCGCGTATCTTTGGCCCGATCAAAGACTACGAATGCCTGTGCGGCAAATATAAGCGCATGAAGTATCGCGGCGTTGTCTGCGAGAAATGTGGTGTTGAAGTCACGCTGCAAAAGGTCCGTCGCGAGCGTATGGGCCACATCGAGCTGGCGTCGCCTGTTGCGCACATCTGGTTCCTCAAGTCGCTGCCATCGCGCATCGGCCTGATGCTGGACATGACCCTGCGCGATCTGGAACGTGTTCTTTACTTTGAAAACTACGTTGTGATCGAACCCGGTCTGACGGACCTCACCTATGGTCAGATGATGACCGAGGAAGAGTATATGGACGCGCAGGATGCCTATGGCATGGACGCGTTCACCGCCAATATCGGTGCCGAAGCGATCCGCGAAATGCTGGCCGCCATCGATCTGGAAGCCGAAGCAGACCAGCTGCGTGCCGATCTGAAAGAGGCGACCGGCGAACTGAAGCCCAAGAAGATCATCAAGCGTTTGAAAGTCGTTGAATCCTTCCTCGAGTCCGGCAACCGGCCCGAGTGGATGATCATGACCGTCATTCCCGTGATCCCGCCAGAGCTGCGCCCGCTGGTGCCGCTGGACGGTGGCCGTTTCGCGACGTCGGATCTAAACGACCTGTATCGCCGCGTGATCAACCGGAACAACCGCTTGAAGCGTCTGATCGAACTGCGCGCACCTGACATCATCGTCCGCAACGAAAAGCGGATGTTGCAGGAATCCGTCGACGCTTTGTTCGACAACGGCCGTCGCGGCCGCGTCATCACTGGTGCCAACAAGCGCCCTCTGAAGTC
Source organism: Sulfitobacter sp. PM12 (assembly GCF_045586035.1). Lineage (NCBI taxonomy): Bacteria > Pseudomonadati > Pseudomonadota > Alphaproteobacteria > Rhodobacterales > Roseobacteraceae > Sulfitobacter > Sulfitobacter sp. PM12. The sequence goes on along the minus strand of NZ_CP151529.1, from coordinate 2,861,800 downwards.
GCTGTCCGACATGCTGAAAGGTAAGCAAGGTCGCTTCCGTCAGAACCTTTTGGGTAAGCGCGTCGACTTCTCCGGTCGTTCGGTCATTGTGACCGGCCCCGAGCTGAAGCTGCACCAGTGCGGTCTGCCCAAGAAGATGGCGCTCGAGCTGTTCAAGCCGTTCATCTATTCGCGTCTTGAAGCCAAAGGTCTGTCTTCCACTGTGAAGCAAGCCAAAAAGTTGGTTGAAAAAGAGCGTCCCGAAGTGTGGGACATCCTCGACGAAGTGATCCGCGAACACCCCGTCATGCTGAACCGTGCGCCTACCTTGCACCGTTTGGGCATTCAGGCGTTCGAACCGGTACTGATCGAAGGTAAAGCGATCCAGCTTCACCCGCTGGTCTGTTCCGCCTTTAACGCTGACTTTGACGGCGACCAAATGGCTGTGCACGTGCCGCTTTCGCTGGAAGCACAGCTGGAAGCACGCGTCCTGATGATGTCGACGAACAACGTTCTGTCGCCTGCAAACGGCGCGCCGATCATCGTTCCGTCACAGGATATGATCTTGGGTCTGTACTACACGACCTTGGAACGCGAAGGCATGCCGGGCGAAGGCATGGTGTTCGGCTCTGTCGAGGAAGTCGAGCACGCGCTTGGTGCCGGTGCGATCCACCTGCACTCCAAGATCAAGGCGCGGATCAAACAGATCGATGCCGAAGGCAACGAGGTGATGAAGCGTTACGACACCACGCCGGGCCGTATCCGCCTTGGCGCGTTGCTGCCGCTGAACGCCAAAGCGCCGTTCGATCTGGTGAACCGTCTGCTGCGTAAGAAAGAAGTGCAGCAGGTCATCGATACGGTCTACCGCTACTGTGGTCAGAAAGAATCCGTTATCTTCTGTGACCAGATCATGACCATGGGCTTCCGTGAAGCTTTCCGTGCCGGCATTTCCTTCGGTAAGGACGACATGCTGATTCCAGAAACCAAGTGGACCTTGGTGGACGAAACGCGCGAGCAGGTTAAAGACTTTGAACAGCAGTACATGGACGGCCTGATCACCCAGGGTGAAAAGTACAACAAAGTCGTCGATGCCTGGTCCAAGTGTAACGACAAGGTCACCGACGCGATGATGGGGGCCATTTCGGCTGAACGTCGCAACGATGACGGCGCGGTGATGGAGCCGAACTCGGTCTACATGATGGCGCACTCCGGTGCGCGTGGCTCGGTCACACAGATGAAACAGCTGGGCGGGATGCGCGGTCTGATGGCGAAGCCGAACGGCGACATCATCGAGACTCCGATTATCTCGAACTTTAAAGAAGGTCTGACCGTTCTGGAGTACTTTAACTCCACCCACGGTGCCCGTAAGGGTCTGTCGGATACCGCTTTGAAAACAGCGAACTCGGGTTACCTGACCCGTCGTCTGGTGGACGTGGCACAGGATTGTATCGTTCGTATGCATGACTGTGGCACCGAAACCGCGATCACGGCTGAAGCGGCTGTGAATGATGGTGAGGTTGTCTCTTCGCTGGCGGAACGTCTGTTAGGTCGCGTTGCGGCGGATGACATCCTGCGCCCCGGGACCGACGAAGTGTTGGTACCTGCGCAGACTGTGATCGACGAACGTCTGGCTGACATCATCGATGAAGCGGCTGTTCAATCCGCACGGATCCGCAGCCCGCTGACCTGTGAGGCCGAAGAGGGCGTCTGCGCCATGTGCTATGGTCGTGACCTTGCACGCGGTACGCTGGTGAACCAAGGTGAAGCTGTCGGCATTATCGCTGCTCAGTCGATCGGTGAACCCGGCACGCAGCTGACCATGCGTACATTCCACATTGGTGGTGTTGCGCAGGGTGGCCAGCAGTCCTTCCTCGAGGCATCGCAGTCCGGTAAGGTTGTGTTCGAGAACGCTCAAACCCTTGAGAACGCCGCAGGCGAGATCATGGTAATGGGCCGGAACATGAAGCTTGCCATCGTTGATGATAACGGCGACGAGCGCGCCAGCCACAAGGTTGGCTACGGTACCAAGCTGTTCGTCAAGGAGGGTCAGTCGATCCTGCGCGGCGACAAGCTGTTCGAATGGGACCCCTACACGCTGCCGATCATCGCGGAGAAATCCGGTATGACCAAGTTCGTCGACCTGACGTCGGGGATCGCGGTCAAGGATGAAACCGATGATGCAACCGGTATGACACAGAAGATCGTGATCGACTGGCGTGCAGCACCCAAAGGCAATGAGCTGAAGCCTGAAATCATTTTGGTGGATGCCGATGGCGAACCGGTCCGCAACGATGCGGGCAACCCGGTGACCTACCCAATGTCCGTTGATGCCATTCTGTCCGTTGAGGACCAGACTGAAATCAAGGCCGGTGACATCGTTGCGCGTATCCCGCGTGAAGGTGCCAAGACCAAGGATATTACCGGTGGTCTGCCACGTGTTGCGGAACTCTTTGAGGCACGTCGCCCCAAAGACCACGCGATCATCGCCGAGATCGACGGGTACGTCCGCTACGGTAAGGACTACAAAAACAAGCGTCGTATCTCGATCGAGTCGTCCGAGGATCCGGATCACAAGGTCGAATACATGGTGCCCAAGGGTAAGCACATTCCCGTTGCGGAAGGTGACTTTGTCCAGAAGGGCGACTACATCATGGACGGCAACCCTGCGCCGCATGACATCCTCGCGATTATGGGTGTCGAAGCGCTGGCTGACTACATGATCGACGAAGTGCAGGATGTTTATCGTCTGCAGGGCGTTAAGATCAACGATAAGCATATCGAAGTGATCGTGCGTCAGATGTTGCAGAAGTGGGAAGTCCAGGACAGCGGTGATACCACCCTGTTGAAAGGCGAACACGTCGACAAGCAAGAGTTCGACCAGGCCTGTGCCAAAGCGCTGTCCAAAGGCGGGCGTCCTGCGCAGGGCGAACCGATCCTGCTGGGGATTACCAAGGCGTCGCTGCAAACACGCAGCTTCATCTCGGCGGCGTCCTTCCAGGAAACCACACGCGTTCTGACCGAAGCATCGGTTCAGGGTAAGCGCGACAAGCTGGTTGGCCTGAAAGAGAACGTCATCGTGGGCCGTCTGATCCCAGCCGGTACCGGTGGTGCGACGCAGCAGATGCGCAAGGTTGCGACAGATCGTGACAACGTGGTCATCGAGGCCCGTCGCGAAGAAGCCGAAGCCGCAGCACGTCTGGCCGCGCCAGAGCCTACAGCCGACGATGTTGTTGGTGGCGATGTCTTCGACAACGTCCCCAGCGACGACGAAAGCCGCAGCTAAGCCTAGGCTTGAAACCTGACCAACAGAGCCCCCGCCGAGAGATCGGCGGGGGTTTTTCGTTGTGGGGCAGGGGGATGAAATAGCGTCGAAAATTTGCGCCGGTGGGCTGGTTTTCCACCGCGGCTTGCGCCAATGATAAGCCAACCTAACAAACGGAAAGCCACCCGATGTCGCCAAACCTTGCCGGAGCACTTTTCATGATGGGCTCCATGGCGGCCTTTGTGTTGAACGACACGATGACCAAGACGACCGGCGGGGCCGTGCCCCTGTTCCAACTGCTGTTCTTGCGCGGTGTGATCTCTATCTCGTTGATCGTGATGCTATGGGGACGGCTTGGCCCGATGCATCTGCGTCTTAGCCGGCGCGATTGGAAGCTGGTCGCAATCCGGTCTGGTGCCGAAGTCGGGGCGAGCTTTTTCTTCGTGACCGCGTTGTTCAATATGCCCTTGGCGAACCTCAGCGCCATTCTGCAATCCCTGCCGCTGACGGTGACTTTGGGCGCGGCGCTGGTCTATCGCGAAAAGGTCGGCTGGCGGCGCTTCTCTGCGATCCTTGTGGGGTTCTTCGGCGTGATGCTGATCGTCAAGCCGGGCACCGAGGGCTTCAACATCTGGTCGATCTACGCGCTGATCGCGGTGTTCTTTGTCACCGTGCGCGACCTCAGCACCCGCCGCCTGTCGAAAGAGGTGCCGTCGATGACCGTGACCTTCGCCGCTGTGCTGGCCGTGACGGGGTTTTCGACCTTCGCGCAGTTCACCACGCCGTGGGCTCCGGTCTCTTCCGCGCATTGGATCGCCATTACGGCGGCCGCGGTCTTTGTGCTGATGGGGTATTATTTCAGCGTGCAGACGATGCGGGTGGGCGACGTATCGTTCATCGCGCCGTTCCGCTATACCGGGCTGATCTGGGCGCTTATTCTCGGGTGGTTGGTGTTCGGTGACTGGCCGGTGCCGTCAACACTCGCTGGGGCATCTATCGTCGCTGCGACGGGGCTGTTCACACTCTACCGTGAGCGCATCACCACCCGCCCGCTGCCGCCGCTTTAACCTTTGGCAAAGACGCGGCGCACAGTGTCGATGTCGATGGCAAAGCGGTCCTTGAACAGGATCTCTTCCTCGGGGCTGAGTGGGGATAGGTCGACCGCCCGTGCATTCTTTTGGCGTGAATCGTTAAATCCATTGTGGCCGCGGACATACATCGCAGGGTCGGGAAAGCTGAGCGCGGGCATGAAGCGGGGCAGCTTGTCATGGGCAAAGTTCATGATCGTAAGCGGACACCCCGCGTTCACGAACATGGCCAACGCCGCGGTGTAGAACGGCCGGAACGACGGGGTCGCCGCGATACCATCCGCGCCGAACTCGGCCACGTAGCCCTTGTTCCAGTCAAGCGCGATGGATTTGTGCTGGACCAGGAGCGGGGCGGCGTCATCAACAGCTTTACGCAGCTTGGCCACGAAATCGACCGCAATCGCGTCGTCGTCATCAAAGCGGAATTGCACACAGGGTTCAGAGCGCGCGTGGCGGGCCCTGTTCAGAATCTCTTTCATCACCTCGCGGTGCGGGCGCGGCGGCTCTACCACAATCCGCGCTTGGGGCAGGGGGGCGAGCAAGGCCGTGAGCCGTTCCAGATGGACAGGCGGAAAACGATCGCCGACCAGCACGATCATTTCGAAATCGGGGTCTGTTTGCGCCATCAGGCAGGGCAGGGCGACGGTTTCGAACAGGCGGAACCTTTCTTCAAGCCGCGCAGGATCATAAAGGTAGGCGATACGATCAGCGGTGGTGTCATGCCCGACCTGAAACCCGCCAAGCGCCGGATAGGAAAAGCGGCATAGCCCAAGTACCTGCATCGTGATCCGCCCTGTCCGAATAATGTGGCATAAATATGCGCGGTAGGCGGGGTGTCTTGCAAGGTGGAATACCCGTTTGGCGTGCCGTGGGCGGCTTGGGGGCGGGGGCTGTTGACAGCGTGGACGACTCTGCCTATACGCCCCTTATCTCGGATGCGGGGGTCGCCCTGCTTTGCCGACATCATATCTACTGTGGTCACGATCCGGTCTACTGCTGACTCGATCCTCTGTTACCCCACCGCTTCGTTTTCCTCGGTACGGGAACGCTGCGGTGATTTTGCTTTGCGCCAGTGGTGTAGGGCGAAAGATAGGCTTCGTGGACGTGCGAAGTGACCGAATTTGAAACCGCACTGGGGTCCGCCCCGCTGCACCACTTATGTGAGCTAAACGGGGATAAAACCGGAATGCCAACGATCCAACAGCTGATCCGCAAACCGCGCCAGCCTAAAATCAAACGTTCGAAATCCATGCACCTGCAAGAATGCCCGCAAAAGCGCGGCGTTTGTACACGTGTTTACACCACCACACCTAAGAAGCCGAACTCGGCCATGCGTAAGGTTGCCAAAGTGCGCCTGACCAACGGTTTCGAAGTCATCAGCTACATCCCGGGTGAATCGCACAACCTGCAAGAACACTCCGTTGTTCTGATCCGCGGCGGCCGTGTAAAAGACCTTCCCGGTGTGCGCTACCACATCCTGCGCGGTGTTCTCGATACGCAAGGCGTTAAAGACCGTAAGCAGCGTCGCTCCAAATATGGTGCAAAGAAGCCAAAGTAATTTGGGTCGGTTTGGGGTCGCGCATCGCGGATACACGATGCCGGATCCCGCCGCCCGCCATGTTTTCCCGTAAGGGAGTGAGCCGAGTAAGACTGAGCGCCGGACGATCGGGGTGCAATATGCACCAGACGCACTGGACCAAACCTGCCTCGGCAACTGACAATTAGGAGCTTTAAATGTCACGTCGTCACGCCGCTGAAAAACGCGAAGTACTGCCAGACGCCAAGTACGGTGATCTGGTTCTCACCAAATTCATGAACAACCTGATGATCGACGGTAAGAAGTCGGTTGCGGAGCGTATCGTTTACAACGCGATGAACCGTGTTGAAGACAAAATCAAACGCGCGCCCATCGAAGTCTTCCACGAAGCGCTGGACAACATCAAGCCGTCCGTCGAAGTGCGTTCGCGCCGCGTTGGTGGTGCCACCTATCAGGTTCCTGTCGAAGTGCGCCCCGAGCGTCGCGAAGCACTGGCGATCCGCTGGTTGATCAAAGCGTCCCGCGCCCGCAACGAGAACACCATGGAAGAGCGCCTTGCCGGTGAGCTTCTGGACGCTGTTCAATCGCGCGGTACTGCTGTTAAGAAGCGCGAAGACACCCACAAGATGGCCGACGCGAACAAAGCGTTCAGCCACTACCGCTGGTAATTCGGGCGGCATAAGCCGTTCCCGTCGCGTCCCACCCCGGGGCGCGATTTATCCGTTTCAGATATATTCGAGGAAGCAGCCCAATGGCACGCGACTATCCGCTCTCACGCTACCGCAATTTCGGCATCATGGCCCACATCGACGCAGGCAAAACAACCTGCTCCGAACGGATCCTGTTTTACACTGGTAAGTCCCACAACATCGGCGAAGTGCACGACGGTGCCGCTACGATGGACTGGATGGAGCAGGAGCAGGAACGCGGTATTACAATTACCTCCGCTGCGACGACCACTTTCTGGCAGCGCCAGGAAGAGCCCACAGCCGACGCGACATCCGACACCAAGTACCGGATGAACATCATCGACACCCCCGGCCACGTTGACTTCACCATCGAAGTTGAACGTTCGCTGGCCGTTCTTGACGGCGCGGTTGCTGTTCTTGACGCCAACGCCGGTGTTGAGCCCCAGACCGAAACCGTTTGGCGCCAAGCGGACCGCTACAAGGTTCCACGCATCGTTTTCGTCAACAAAATGGACAAAATCGGCGCTGACTTCTTCAACTGCGTGAAGATGATCAAAGACCGTACCGGTGCGACACCTGCGCCGATCCAAATCCCGATCGGTGCCGAAACCGAGCTGGAAGGCATGATCGATCTGGTTACCATGAAAGAATGGGTCTGGGCCGGTGAAGATCTTGGCGCGAGCTGGGAACAACGCGAAATCCGTGCCGAGTTGAAAGACCTGGCCGACGAATGGCGCGCGCATCTGATCGAGACTGCGGTCGAGATGGATGACGAAGCCATGGAAAACTACCTGATGGACGGCGCAGAGCCTGACGTCGACACCCTGCGCGGTCTGATCCGTAAAGGGACACTGGCGATCAAGTTCATCCCCGTACTCTGCGGCTCCGCGTTCAAAAACAAAGGTGTTCAGCCTCTGTTGAACGCTGTTATCGACTATCTGCCATCCCCGATGGACGTTGTTGACTACATGGGCTTCAAACCAGGCGACGAGACAGAGACACGTAACATCCCACGCCGTGCGGATGACGACATGGCCTTCTCCGGTCTGGCGTTCAAAATCATGAACGACCCCTTTGTTGGCTCGCTGACCTTTACCCGCATCTACTCCGGTGTGCTGAACAAGGGCGACACGCTCCTGAACTCCACAAAAGGTAAGAAAGAGCGCGTCGGTCGTATGATGATGATGCACTCCAACGATCGTGAAGAAATTCAAGAAGCGTTCGCGGGCGACATCATCGCGCTGGCAGGTCTGAAAGACACAACAACCGGTGACACGCTTTGCGCCGTCAACGATCCTGTTGTTCTTGAAACAATGACCTTCCCCGATCCGGTTATCGAAATCGCGGTTGAGCCTAAAACAAAGGCTGACCAAGAGAAGATGTCCACCGGTCTGGCGCGTCTGGCTGCAGAAGACCCCTCCTTCCGCGTTGAAACGGATCTGGAATCCGGCCAGACCATCATGAAGGGCATGGGCGAACTTCACCTCGACATTCTGGTGGACCGTCTGCGTCGTGAATTCAAAGTTGAAGCGAACATCGGTGCGCCTCAGGTTGCCTACCGCGAGACCATCTCGCGCGAAGCAGAAATCACCTACACCCACAAGAAACAGTCCGGTGGTTCCGGTCAGTTCGCTGAGGTGAAGATGATCCTGATGCCAACCGAGCCAGGCGAAGGCTATTCCTTCGAGAGCCGCATCGTTGGTGGTGCCGTTCCGAAAGAATACATCCCGGGCGTCGAAAAAGGGATCAACTCGGTCATGGACTCCGGTCCTTTGGCGGGCTTCCCGGTCATCGACTTCAAGGTTGCTTTGATCGACGGTAAATTCCACGACGTTGACTCGAGCGTTCTTGCGTTTGAAATCGCGGCCCGTATGGGTATGCGCGAAGGCATGCGTAAAGCTGGTGCGAAACTGCTCGAACCGATCATGAAAGTCGAAGTTATCACTCCTGAGGATTACACAGGCGGGATCATCGGCGATCTGACATCGCGTCGCGGTCAGGTTCAGGGTCAGGACACACGCGGGAACGCAATCGCAATCGACGCACAGGTGCCGCTGGCCAACATGTTCGGCTACATCAACACGCTGCGTTCGATGTCGTCGGGTCGTGCGAACTTCACCATGCAGTTCTCGCACTACGAACCTGTTCCGCAGAACATCTCTGACGAGATCCAAGCGAAATTCGCGTAACTGGCGCGTTGCAATAACTGGGACGGCGGGGATAACCCCGCCCTACCCAAACCGTAGGGTGGGTGTTCAACCCACCGCCCAATTTGAAAACCAAGGAGGCCACCATGGCTAAGGCAAAGTTTGAACGTAATAAACCACACGTTAACATCGGTACCATTGGTCACGTTGACCACGGCAAAACCACGTTGACCGCGGCGATCACCAAGTACTTCGGCGACTTCCGCGCCTATGACCAGATTGACGGCGCGCCCGAAGAAAAAGCACGCGGCATCACCATCTCGACCGCACACGTTGAGTATGAGACCGAAGGCCGTCACTACGCCCACGTCGACTGCCCAGGCCACGCTGACTATGTGAAAAACATGATCACCGGTGCGGCGCAGATGGACGGCGCGATCCTGGTTGTGAACGCTGCTGATGGCCCCATGCCACAGACCCGCGAGCACATCCTGCTGGGCCGTCAGGTCGGCATCCCCGCCATGGTTGTCTACATGAACAAAGTAGACCAGGTGGACGATGAAGAGCTGCTGGAACTGGTTGAAATGGAAATCCGCGAACTGCTGTCTTCCTACGACTACCCAGGCGACGACATCCCTGTGATCCCAGGCTCCGCTCTGGCGGCGATGGAAGGCCGTGACGAGAACATCGGCGAAAACTCCATCCGCAAGCTGATGGAAGAAGTCGACAACTACATCCCGACACCAGAGCGCGCTGTTGACCAGCCGTTCCTGATGCCTGTGGAAGACGTCTTCTCGATCTCCGGTCGTGGTACCGTTGTGACCGGCCGTGTTGAGCGTGGCGTGATCAACGTTGGCGACGAAATCGAAATCGTTGGCATCCGCGACACCAAGAAAACCACATGTACCGGCGTTGAAATGTTCCGCAAACTGCTGGACCGTGGGGAAGCTGGCGACAACATCGGTGCCCTGCTGCGCGGTATCGACCGTGAAGGTGTTGAGCGTGGTCAGGTTCTGTGTAAGCCAGGTTCGGTTAAGCCGCACACCAAGTTCACAGCCGAAGCCTATATCCTCACCAAAGAAGAGGGTGGCCGTCACACGCCGTTCTTCGCGAACTACCGTCCACAGTTCTACTTCCGGACCACAGACGTCACCGGTACCGTTCAGCTGCCAGAAGGCACTGAAATGGTTATGCCTGGCGACAACCTGCAGTTCGACGTGGAGCTGATCGCCCCCATCGCGATGGAAGACGGTCTGCGCTTCGCGATCCGCGAAGGCGGTCGTACCGTTGGCGCGGGCGTGGTTTCCAAAATCACCGAGTAAGCCAACCCGCGGGTCACCCCGCGCACCGGCAACAAGACGAAGGCCGCTCCCAATCGGGGCGGCCTTTTTCGTGGCTTGGGGGCGGGCGGTGCTGGCTGTGACACTACCGCTTTGACCGATGATTGCTGTCGCACTGGGCGGATTCGAGCGAAACCTCGGATTCCCCCCTTGCCACATGGCGCGACTCGACCTATAGAGCGCAAGTCTCAGCGGGGTGCGTTTTTACGCGCCCCGTTTGATTTACGACAAAACGCAATGAAGGGCCGTGATGAGGCGTCTCTTCCTCTTCGTTTCTACTCCCAATGAGGGATGATGACATATGGCACAAAGCCAAAATATCCGCATCCGTTTGAAGGCGTTCGATTACCGCGTGCTGGATGCGTCCACACAGGAAATCGTTAACACCGCCAAGCGTACCGGTGCATCTGTTCGCGGCCCAATCCCGCTGCCGAACAAGATCGAAAAATTCACAGTTCTGCGTGGCCCACACGTTGACAAGAAATCCCGTGACCAGTTCGAAATCCGCACGCACAAGCGTCTGCTGGATATCGTTGATCCGACCCCCCAGACCGTGGACGCGCTGATGAAGCTCGACCTGGCCGCTGGTGTGGACGTCGAGATCAAGCTGCAGTCATAAGCGTAGGAGGGTAATAATATGTTGCGCTCAGGCGTTATTGCAAAAAAGATGGGCATGACCCGTTTGTTCATGGAAGACGGCAAGCAGATCCCTGTGACCGTTCTTCAGCTCGACAAACTGCAGGTTGTGGCTCAGCGTACCCCCGAGAAGGACGGCTACACAGCTGTTCAGCTTGGTGCAGGTACAGCCAAGGCCAAGCGGACGTCGCAGGCCATGCGTGGTCACTTTGCTGCGGCAAAGGTTGAACCCAAGCGTAAGGTTGCGGAGTTCCGTGTGGACCCCGAAGCCATGTTGAATGTTGGCGAAGAAATCATCGCCGATCACTACTTTGCTGGTCAGTATGTTGACGTTGCAGGCACCTCCATCGGTAAAGGTTTTGCCGGTGCGATGAAACGCCACAACTTTGGCGGTCTGCGTGCGACACACGGTGTTTCGATCTCTCACCGTTCGCATGGTTCGACAGGTCAGTGTCAGGATCCAGGCAAGGTTTTCAAAGGCAAGAAAATGGCCGGTCACATGGGTGCTGCCCGTGTTACCACGCAGAACCTCGAAGTTGTCAAAACTGACAGCGCACGCGGTCTGATCATGGTCAAAGGCGCCGTACCAGGCTCCAAAGGTGGTTGGGTGACTGTTAAGGACGCGGTGAAAAAGCCGTTCCCAGCTGACGCGATCCTGCCTGCCGCTTTGAAATCCGCCGCTGACGAAGCCGCAAAAGCAGCTGAAGAAGCCGCAGCAGCAGCCGCTGCAGAGGCCGAAGCAGAAGCAGCACGCTTGGCAGAAGAGCAAGCAGCGACCGAAGCTGCCGCACTTGCCGAAGCCGAAGCATCCATTGAGTCGGACAAGAAGGAAGGTGACGAATGAAACTTGATGTCATCAAACTCGACGGCGGCGCAGCCGGTTCGGTAGACTTGGACGAGGCCCTGTTCGGTCTTGAGCCACGCGCCGACATTCTGCACCGTGTTGTCCGCTGGCAGCGTAACAACGCGCAGCAGGGTACGCACAAGGTCAAGACACGGTCCGAGGTCAGCTATTCGACCAAGAAGATCTATCGTCAGAAAGGCACCGGCGGCGCACGCCACGGCGCACGTTCTGCACCGATCTTCCGTTCGGGTGGTATCTACAAGGGGCCAACCCCTCGTAGCCACGGCCACGACCTGACCAAGAAGTTCCGCAAACTGGGTCTGCGCCACGCTTTGTCTTCCAAGGCAAAAACCGGCAACCTGGTCATCATCGACGATGCCACATCCGATGGGAAAACAGCTGCTTTGGCCAAACAGGTTAAGAACCTGGGCTGGAAGCGCGCGTTGATCATCGACGGTGCCTCGGTAAATGAGAACTTCTTGCAAGCCGCGCGCAACATCGAAGGTCTGGATATCCTGCCGACGATGGGTGCAAACGTCTATGACATCCTCAAGCGTGACACTCTCGTGATCACCAAAGCGGGGATCGAAGCACTGGAGGCCCGTTTGAAATGAGCGCCAAGCACGAACATTACGATGTGATCCGCAAGCCGATCATCACTGAAAAAGCGACAATGGCTTCCGAGCACAATGCAGTCGTTTTCGAAGTTGCGATCGACAGCAACAAGCCAATGATCAAAGAAGCTGTTGAAGCTCTCTTTGGTGTCAAGGTGAAGGCCGTGAACACGACCATCACCAAAGGCAAGGCAAAGCGTTTCCGTGGCCAGATGGGTCGCCGGAAAGACGTGAAAAAGGCTTACGTTACGCTCGAAGAAGGTAACTCGATCGACGTATCCACCGGTCTGTAAGTCAGCCTGGACGTAAAAGTTAAAAGGCCCCTCGCTGCAAGGCGGGGGGCCTTTTCCGTTTTGAGGGCGGTGGTGCCTGCATAATATCCGCTGCGCATGTCGCGCGGGAACTTGCCGACCTACGGTGCGTTGACATTGCACATCACGTCAAAGGAATGGCCCCGCTGAATGGTGGCCGGCTTTGCCCGAAGGGATCGCGCCACTATGTCGACCAACTCCGTCCAGTCCACCCGATCAGAGATCCTGTCTCATAATGACCCCGACGATTTCGCCTGGGCCGTGCCGATCATGCGGACGGGGTATGCCGGGCGCGGATTGGTTTACCTTGTCGTGGCCGGGCTGTCGCTCTGGTCCGTTGTATCTGGCGGTCAGGCCGAGGGCACCAAGTCGACGCTGCAGTCATTAGACGGCGCGACGGGGTTTGCAGTGATCTTCGCGATCGCCACGGGCATGTTCGCCTATGCGATCTGGCGGGCAGTTGATAGCTTTTGGGACCTTGAGGCATATGGGAGCGGGGCCAAGGGCATCGTTGCGCGGTTCGGGATGCTGGTCACCGGCCTGATCCACGGTGCCATCGGTGCGCTGGCTGTGACGGTGCTGGGGGTGGCGTCGTCTGGCTCTAGCAGCAAGGAGCTGCTGAACCAGTTTTTGCAGACCACAGCGGGCGTGTGGGTCGTGGGCGGGATCGGTCTGGCGACGATGGGCACGGGGTTCTACTATTTCTACAAGGCAGCGTCGCAGTCGTATCGCGAGCATTTGGAAGCGAACCACTTTACTATGCATTGGAACCCGCTGTTGCGTATCGGCGTGGCTGCGCAGGGCGTCGTGGTCCTGATCATCGGTGGTTTGATCGCCTATGCCGCGATAAGTGCCAATGCGTCGAGTGCAGGCGGCATCGATGCGGCGTTTGAATGGTTGCACCAGCAGGCCTACGGGCGCGTGCTGGTTGGGCTGCTCTGTGCCGGATTGCTGATGTTTTCGCTGTTCTGCTTTGTGAATGCGGTCTACCGTATTGTACCTAAGGCTGCCGACCCGTCGGTTGAAAGCGTCGCGCGCAAGGTCAAGGCAATGGCGTCCTGAAGGGCACCGCGTAGGTCTACGTCGGGTTTTCCCGACTATTCCCGAACGCTCCCTTGACCCTCGGCTGATCCTCCCCTAAACGACCCCATCGGCAGTGCCCCGGATTCGTCCGGGGCTGTGTCGTTTTGCGCATTGGTGAGTTCTAGCCACGCGCGAGGTTGGGCAAAGGGGTTCTTTGTCTGGCATTTCAAATTGGGGACCTTCGGGGCCCTACAACCATCTCGGCACCATCACGACGGGGCTGGGGACAAGCAAAACGGAAGACAGAGAACATGGCACTCAAGTCGTACAAACCGACGACGCCAGGCCAGCGTGGGCTGGTACTGATCGACCGTTCGGAGCTTTGGAAAGGCCGCCCGGTCAAATCCCTTACACAGGGTTTGACCAAATCTGGCGGTCGGAACAACACCGGACGGATCACAATGCGTCGCACAGGCGGTGGGGCAAAGCGCCTTTACCGTATCGTCGATTTCAAGCGCAACAAGCTGGACATGTCCGCGGTTGTCGCTCGCATCGAATATGACCCTAACCGGACCGCATTCATCGCACTGATCCAGTACGAAGACGGCGAACAGGCTTACATCCTGGCCCCACAGCGTATCGCTGTTGGCGACAAGGTGATTTCCTCGGCCAAGGCCGACATCAAGCCTGGGAACGCTATGCCATTTTCGGGCATGCCAATCGGTACAATCGTTCACAACATCGAAATGAAGCCAGGCAAAGGCGGCCAGATCGCACGCGCCGCCGGTACCTACGCACAGTTCGTAGGCCGTGATGGTGGATACGCTCAGATCCGTTTGTCCTCGGGCGAACTGCGTCTGGTGCGTCAGGAATGCATGGCCACCGTTGGTGCCGTGTCCAACCCTGACAACTCCAACCAGAACTACGGTAAAGCGGGCCGCATGCGTCACAAGGGTATCCGCCCTTCGGTACGTGGTGTTGTTATGAACCCGATCGACCACCCTCACGGTGGTGGTGAAGGCCGTACATCGGGTGGTCGTCACCCTGTTACGCCTTGGGGCAAGCCCACAAAGGGTGCAAAAACCCGCAACAAGAACAAAGCGTCCAGCAAGCTTATCCTACGCTCGCGCCACGCCAAGAAGAAGGGGCGTTAATAGATGTCTCGTTCAGTATGGAAAGGTCCTTTTGTTGACTCTTATGTCCTCAAGAAGGCCGAAGCCTCCCGCGAAAGCGGTCGCAGCGAAGTGATCAAAATCTGGTCGCGCCGTTCCACGATCCTGCCACAGTTTGTTGGCCTGACGTTCGGCGTGTACAACGGTCACAAGCATATCCCAGTAAACGTCAGCGAAGAAATGATCGGTCAGAAGTTTGGTGAGTATTCGCCAACTCGCACCTATTATGGTCACGCAGCTGACAAAAAAGCGAAGCGGAAATAAGCCATGAGCAAGGATAAAAATCCCCGCCGCGTGGCTGACAACGAAGCCCGTGCAAAACTGCGCATGCTTCGCACAAGCCCGCAGAAACTGAACCTCGTCGCCGCGATGATCCGTGGCAAGAAGGTAGACAAGGCCCTGACGGACCTGACCTTCTCGAAAAAGCGGATCGCACAGGACGTGAAGAAATGCCTTCAGTCCGCCATCGCGAACGGCGAAAACAACCACAACCTTGACGTGGATGAACTGGTCGTTGCCGAAGCATATGTCGGCAAGAACCTGATCATGAAACGTGGTCGCCCACGTGCGCGTGGCCGTTTCGGCAAGATCATCAAGCCGTTTTCGGAAATCACGATTGTCGTGCGTCAAGTTGAGGAGCAAGCCTGATGGGTAACAAAGTAAATCCGATCGGTATGCGTCTTCAGGTCAACCGCACCTGGGACAGCCGCTGGTACGCCGATACGAAGGACTATGGTGATCTTCTGCTCGAAGACCTCGCCATCCGTGACTTCATCAAGAAAGAATGTGCACAGGCCGGTATCGCCCGTGTGATCATCGAACGCCCACACAAGAAGTGCCGCGTCACGATTCACACAGCGCGCCCCGGTGTGATCATCGGCAAGAAAGGTGCAGACATCGAAGGTCTGCGTCAGAAAATCGCCAAGATCACCAAATCTGACCTGCACCTCAACATCGTTGAAGTGCGCAAGCCAGAGCTGGACGCAGCCCTTGTTGGTGAATCCATCGCACAGCAGCTGGAACGCCGGGTCTCTTTCCGTCGCGCCATGAAGCGTGCGGTACAGAACGCCATGCGTATGGGTGCCCTGGGTATCCGTGTGAACGTTGCTGGCCGTCTGGGTGGTGCAGAAATCGCGCGTACCGAATGGTACCGTGAAGGCCGCGTGCCGCTCCACACTCTGCGTGCCGACATCGATTACGCGCATGTTGAAGCGTCGACCGCTTACGGCATCATCGGGATCAAAACCTGGATCTTCAAAGGCGAGATCATGGAACATGACCCGGCTGCGCGTGACCGCAAGGCACAAGAAATGCAAGACGGCCCAGCACCACGCGGTGCCGGCGGTCGTCGCTAAGGGGGAATGAAAGATGCTACAACCAAAGCGTACTAAATTCCGCAAGCAGCACAAAGGCCGTATCAAAGGTGTGGCAAAGGGCGGGTCTGACCTGAACTTTGGTACCTACGGTCTGAAGGCTCTCGAGCCCGAGCGTGTGACTGCACGTCAGATCGAAGCTGCTCGTCGTGCCATGACGCGTCACATGAAGCGTCAAGGCCGTGTCTGGATCCGTATTTTCCCGGATGTTCCTGTCACCGCAAAGCCCATCGAAGTTCGTATGGGTAAAGGTAAAGGTTCCGTGGATCGTTGGGTCTGCAAGGTCAAGCCAGGCCGTGTTATGTTCGAAATCGACGGTGTCGCCGAGGACGTTGCACAAGAAGCTCTGCGTCTTGCCGCGATGAAGCTGCCTATCAAAACCCGCGTCGTTGTACGCGAAGATTGGTAAGACCTTCGCTTCGACATCTGTCGGAGGAATGAATAGAATAGCCCCCGCTGAGACATCAGCGGGGGCTTTTGTTTTTGTCGGTCGGTGCGGGGTTTAGGTAAACAGCTTGGCGCGGCGGCGTGCCAGGTTCTGCCAGACCATCGCGATGACAATGGTCATGCCCACGTGGCCCACGAAGGATGACTGCGTGTAGGTGCCAAAACCCATCATGAAGCTACGCCCCATCAGCGGTGCCAAAATGCCTTGGGCGACAAACCACAAGATGACGCCGGCCAGGGCACCCGCGCCGATATAGCCGAACTGTGTCATCCGCTTGGTCAGATAGACCACCGCTGCAAATCCTAACGCGCCAATCAGGAAGTGGACGGCGAAGGCCGCGCCGTAAGCCAGGTCGAGGCCCAAAAGCTTTTTGCTTAGCCCGATGACCAGGTTCGCGGGTTCTAGCTTGACGCCGAACAGGGCGGGAGAGGCGAGCCATGCGTAGGCCTCGAATGTGAGTTCGCCGATCAGACCGGCAAGGGCAAGGGCGGGCAGGGGGCTTTGGTTTGGGGTATCCACGTGGGGCTTCCTTATGTGCGCATCGTTTACGGTAACGGGGTCGAGATGGCACCGGGGCACATGCAATCCTAGTCACAAGCTGCTGAACCCGCGGTGACGTGATCCAGCCCGCGATTTTTGAAACATTAATGCATGATGAATAAGCGGCGGCAGGGTCTAGCCAGCGCAAGGCGTGGCGCATAGGCTCGGGCTAACCTGCCTATAGGAGCTGACATGAAACATGTGCCCAAGCCCACCACCGACGAAGACCTGATCAAAGCATTTCTTGAGAAGGGGGGTACGATCAAAAAGGGCAAGACCAAGCCGATGCCGGATGATCTGGGGCTTAGCAATAATCAGTGGGGCAATAAGCTGACCAAAGAGGAAAAGGCCGCGATCAAAGAACAAGAGGCGGCGCGCAAGGCAACGCCGCCCAAACGTGGTTAACCCCAGGCGTAGTTGAACGAGACCGAGATGCGATCGTCTTCGGACATGTTCATCGGCACTTCGTGCCGCAGCCAGCTTTCCCAAAGCAGCACGTCGCCGACGACGGGTTCCGCATAGACGAACTGGCGCAGCTCCCGCGGAGCGTCTTTCTTGCGACCGGGGGCAGCCATCATCATCGGCAGCCGCGGATCTTCGAGCTTAAGCGCGCTCGTGCCTTCGGGCATCGCCACATAGGTCGTGCCGGAGATCACCGAATGGGGATGGATATGCGCCGTATGGATACCGCCTTCGGGTAGGATGTTAATCCAGAGATCTTCCAGCTTGAGCTTGCGCCCGTCCAGATCAAACGCCAGTTCCTTTGCAAAAGCTTTGACGTGTTTATCCAGCGCTTTCTTCACCGTCTTGAAGATCGGGAAGCGCCACGGCAGATCGGTGAGCGACGCATAACTGGTGTAACCCGGGAAATCATGTTCCTCGCACCATTCCTGCCCGGCCTCGTCATCCTCGGCGATGGACAGGCACGCGGCCTCCAGCTCGGCCGGATCAACGGGTTGACCGTGCTCGGACAGGGCGGCGCGGTAAAGACGGGTGACGAAAAGGGATTCTATCTGTGACATAGGGCCGTTCTATATCAGCCTGTTCTGGGTGGCGATACGGTTTTATAGAAAGCTTGCTTGCCAAACAGGGGTAGGGCCTGTAGAGGAACCTTTCACATGAACTCCACCAGAATCATGGTCACCCATAAGGGGCCTACTGGTGATGTCGAAAGGAAGAGGCGATGAACGCCAAAGAACTGCACGACAAGACGCCGGATCAACTCCGCGATGAGCTTGTTAACCTGAAAAAAGAATCCTTCAACCTGCGTTTTCAGCAAGCCACAGGCCAGCTGGAAAACTCCGCACGTTTGAAGACCGTTAAGCGTGACGTCGCACGTGTCAAAACCGTTCTGAACCAGAAAGCCGCTGCCGCGGCATCTGCTGAATAATAGGAGCCTGAGAGTATGCCCAAACGTATCCTGACAGGCACCGTGACAAGCGATGCCAACGCACAGACAGTAACCGTTTCCGTAGAGCGTCGCTTTACGCACCCGGTTCTGAAGAAAACCATCCGTAAGTCCAAAAAATACCGGGCGCACGATGAGAACAACACATTCAAAGTGGGCGATGCTGTTCGCATCATCGAATGTGCACCAAAGTCGAAAACCAAACGTTGGGAAGTGCTGCAAGCCGCTGAGGCTTAAGGTACTGCTCGCTCGGACCTGAGGTCCTTGTTTCCCTTGACTCTGAGGGCGCCAAGGCCCAAAGGCACGAGCGAGATGCCCATTTCGGGCAGACCAATATAATCGAAACCCTGGGGTTAGGGCACGCATCGCCCCCCAGAAGGTCGGGAGAAACCAAATGATCCAGATGCAGACCAACCTGGATGTTGCTGACAACAGCGGCGCGCGCCGTGTTCAGTGCATCAAGGTATTGGGTGGTTCCAAGCGTAAATACGCATCCGTCGGCGACATTATTGTCGTGTCGGTCAAGGAAGCCATCCCTCGCGGTCGTGTGAAAAAAGGTGACGTGCGTAAAGCCGTCGTCGTTCGCACTGCCAAGGAAGTTCGTCGTGAAGATGGCACAGCCATCCGTTTCGATCGTAACGCCGCCGTCATCCTGAACAACTCGAATGAACCTGTAGGTACACGTATCTTCGGGCCAGTTGTTCGTGAGCTGCGCGCCAAAAACTTCATGAAGATTATCTCGCTTGCGCCGGAGGTGCTGTAATGGCTGCTAAACTTCGCAAAGGTGACAAAGTCATCGTGCTTGCTGGCAAGGACAAGGGCAAGACGGGTTCCATCTCGTCCGTTGACCCAAAGGCCAACAAAGCAATCGTAGATGGTATCAACATGGCAATCCGCGCCACGCGTCAGTCCCAGACGTCGCAAGGCGGCCGTATTCCCAAAGCGATGCCCATCGATCTGAGCAACCTGGCGCTGGTTGATGCCAACGGCAAAGCAACCCGCGTTGGCTTTAAAATCGAAGGCGACAAAAAAGTGCGCTTTGCAAAAACCACGGGGGACGTGATCGATGCTTGATAACGCAACATACACACCCCGCCTGAAGGGCGAATACGCGGACAAAATCCGCGCTGCTCTGAAGGAAGAGTTCGGTTACAAGAACGAAATGCAGATTCCGCGTCTGGATAAAATCGTTCTGAACATCGGCTGTGGTGCAGAAGCTGTTCGTGACAGCAAGAAAGCCAAATCCGCACAGGAAGACCTGACAACAATCGCCGGCCAAAAAGCGCTGACAACTGTTGCCAAGAAATCCATCGCTGGTTTCCGCGTACGTGAAGACATGCCTTTGGGTGCGAAAGTGACCCTGCGTGGCGAGCGTATGTACGAATTCCTGGATCGTCTGATCACGATCGCAATGCCTCGTATCCGCGACTTCCGCGGCATCAACGGCAACAGCTTTGACGGCCGTGGCAACTACGCCATGGGCTTGAAAGAGCACATCGTGTTCCCCGAAATCGACTTTGATAAAGTTGATGAGACTTGGGGAATGGACATCGTGAT
Organism: Sulfitobacter sp. PM12; assembly: GCF_045586035.1. NCBI lineage: Bacteria > Pseudomonadati > Pseudomonadota > Alphaproteobacteria > Rhodobacterales > Roseobacteraceae > Sulfitobacter > Sulfitobacter sp. PM12. The sequence goes on along the minus strand of NZ_CP151529.1, from coordinate 2,841,832 downwards.
CGCCACCACGGCGAAAACCGACGCTGAAGCGAAGGCACTGTTGAAAGCGTTCAACATGCCCTTCACATCGTAAGCGCGGGGAGGATTTAGATATGGCTAAGAAATCCATGATCGAGCGCGAAAAGAAGCGCGAAGCACTGGTCAAGAAGTACGCTGCCAAGCGCGCTGCCTTGAAAGAGATCGTAAGCGACGAATCCAAGCCGATGGAAGAGCGTTTCCGCGCCTCCCTGAAGCTGGCAAAACTGCCTCGCAACTCCAGCGCTGTGCGTCTGCACAACCGCTGCCAGCTGACAGGCCGTCCACACGCTTACTACCGTAAACTGAAAATTTCGCGGATCGCGCTGCGGGACCTTGGCTCTTCGGGCCAAATCCCCGGCATGGTCAAGTCGAGCTGGTAAGGAGCGCATCAGATGAACGATCCTATCGCAGATATGCTGACACGCATCCGTAACTCTTCGCTGCGCGGCAAATCCACCGTTATGACACCAGCTTCCAAGCTGCGTGCATGGGTTCTGGATGTGCTTGCAGACGAAGGCTACATCCGTGGCTACGAAGCAAAAACGGGCGCCGATGGCCACCCCGCGATTGAAATCAGCCTCAAGTACTACGAGGGCGAACCTGTTATTCGCGAGCTGAAGCGGGTTTCCAAGCCCGGTCGCCGCGTCTACATGGGCGTCAATGACATTCCTGTTGTCCGTCAGGGCCTTGGTGTGTCGATTGTCTCCACCCCCAAGGGTGTGATGTCGGATCAGAATGCACGCAGCCAGAACGTTGGCGGCGAAGTGCTCTGCACCGTATTCTAAGGAGAGCAAAATGTCTCGTATTGGTAAAAAACCGGTCGACCTGCCAAGCGGTGTTACAGCATCCGTGAGCGGCCAGACCATCGAAGTCAAAGGCCCCAAGGGAACACGTTCCTTCAAGGCAACTGACGACGTTACATTGGCTGTCGAAGACAACGTGGTCACCATCACACCACGCGGCAAATCCAAGCGCGCACGCCAGCAGTGGGGCATGAGCCGCACAATGGTAAGCAACCTGGTTGCCGGCGTCACCGAAGGCTTCAAAAAAGAGCTTGAGATCCAGGGTGTTGGTTATCGTGCTGCCATGAACGGCAACACGCTGAAACTGAACCTGGGCCTGTCCCATGATGTTGACTATGTGGCACCCGAAGGTGTGACAGTCACAGCCCCGAAACAGACCGAGATTGTGGTAGAAGGCATTGACGAACAGCTTGTTGGTCAGGTCGCTGCGAACATCCGCGCATGGCGCAAGCCCGAGCCCTACAAGGGCAAAGGCATCCGCTATAAGGGTGAGTTCGTCTTCCGCAAAGAAGGCAAGAAGAAGTAAGGATCGCACAGATGGCAAACAGCAAAAGACAACTGTTTCTGAAACGCCGCCTGCGCGTTCGGAACAAACTTCGCCGGGTCAACGCAGGGCGTCTTCGCCTCTCCGTTCACCGCTCGAACAAAAACATCAGCGCCCAGCTGATCGACGACGTAAACGGGGTCACATTGGCTTCCGCGTCCTCGATGGAAAAAGACTTGGGCGTTGTTGGCAAGAACAACATCGAAGCAGCGACCAAGGTTGGTTCGGCGATCGCCGAGCGTGCCAAGAAGGCCGGTGTAAGCGAAGCATATTTCGACCGTGGCGGTTTCCTGTTCCACGGCAAGATCAAAGCTTTGGCCGATGCAGCCCGTGAAGGCGGTCTGAAAATCTAAGCGAACGTAGGCGGCGCGGGTCTCGCGCCGCCTCGATGATCCGGGGGCTTTGCCCACTTGGATTGACTCTATGACGCGCGCAAGCGCAGCACCAAAAGGATGATGCCGCATGGCAAGAGATGACAACCGGGGTGGCAACCGCCGCAACCAACGCGACGAGACACCCGAATTCGCCGACCGCCTCGTGGCGATCAACCGCGTTTCCAAAACCGTTAAGGGTGGTAAGCGCTTTGGCTTCGCTGCACTTGTCGTTGTTGGCGACCAAAAGGGCCGCGTAGGCTTCGGCAAAGGTAAAGCGAAAGAGGTTCCAGAAGCCATTCGCAAAGCCACCGAGCAAGCTAAGCGCCAAATGATCCGCGTTCAGCTGCGCGAAGGCCGCACTTTGCACCACGACATGGAAGGCCGTCACGGCGCCGGTCGCGTTGTAATGCGCACAGCACCAGAAGGTACCGGGATCATCGCCGGTGGTCCAATGCGTGCCGTATTCGAAATGCTGGGTGTTAAGGACGTTGTATCGAAGTCCATCGGGACCCAGAACCCTTACAACATGATCCGCGCCACCATGGACGGCCTGAAAAAAGAATCTTCGCCACGTGCTGTTGCTCAGCGTCGCGGCAAGAAAGTTGCAGACATTCTGCCCAAGCGTGAGGACAATGTTGAATCGTCCGCACAAGTCGCTGAGGAGGCATAAGCATGGCTAAGACGATCGTAATCAAGCAGGTTGGCTCGCCAATCCGCCGCCCCGCCGACCAGCGCGCTACGTTGATTGGTCTGGGTCTGAACAAAATGCACCGTGTGCGTGAACTGGAAGACACACCTTCCGTTCGCGGCATGATCCGCAAGATTTCTCACATGGTTGAGATCATCGAAGAAAAAGGCTGAACGCTTTCCTAGAAAGCTAGAGACTTTATAATGGTCTTGTTGCTCGGTATCGACGCCCCGTGGGAAACTACGGGGCGTTTTCATTTGTCTCGGGCACCTGGGAGTTGGGGCAGGGCTTGAAACCTTCAGGCCTCCCGTCTATACGCCCCCAGTGGCCACCAATCCGCCACAAGAATCATGCAACGCCGCGTTTGGCCGCTCCCGTCGCTGGGGGCCACATCCGGCAAAAGGAGAAGCGACATGAAACTTCATGAACTGTCTGACAACGAAGGCGCCACCAAGAAACGCAAGCGCGTAGGCCGTGGTCCTGGTTCCGGCACCGGTAAAATGGGTGGCCGTGGTATCAAAGGTCAGAAATCCCGTTCGGGTGTATCGATCAACGGTTACGAAGGCGGTCAAATGCCCTTGTACCAACGTCTTCCAAAGCGCGGCTTCACCAAGCCAAACCGGAAGTCCTATGCCGTTGTAAACCTGGGCCTGATCCAGAAATTCATCGACGCCAAAAAGATCGACGCCTCCGCTGCGATCACCGAGGACGCCCTGATTTCCTCCGGTCTGGTTCGTCGCAAGTTGGACGGTATCCGCGTTCTGGCCAAAGGCGATTTTAACGCCAAGGTTGAACTGCAGGTATCCGGTGCATCCAAATCCGCGGTTGAAGCCGTAGAAAAAGCGGGCGGCAAACTGACCGTCACAGCACCTGCCGCGGCAAACGCAGACGCGTAACCCGACCTTTTGCCTTGTGAGCGGGACGCGTCCCGCTTACATAGTCAATCGAGTTTTCCCAAATGCCGCCCGCCGGAAAACGGCTTGGGCGGCGTTTTTGCAAAGAAAGAGCCCTATATCATGGTATCAGCCGTCGAAAGCATGGCCGCCAACACCAGTTGGTCCGCGTTGGGCAAGGCGACAGACCTGCGCAACCGGATTCTATTCACTCTGGGGTTGTTGATCGTTTATCGCCTTGGCACGTTCATTCCGGTTCCCGGGATCGACGGCACCGCCCTGCGCCAGTTTATGGAAAGCGCGGGTCAAGGCATCGGCGGCATGGTTTCCATGTTCACCGGCGGCGCGCTTGGCCGTATGGGGATCTTTGCCTTGGGTATCATGCCCTACATCTCTGCATCGATCATCGTTCAGCTGATGACCTCGATGGTGCCCGCGCTAGAGCAGCTCAAGAAAGAGGGCGAGCAGGGGCGCAAGAAGATCAACCAATACACCCGCTTCGGTACGGTGGCTCTGGCGACGCTCCAGGCCTATGGCCTGGCTGTCTCCCTTGAGGCCGGCGATATCGCCGCTGATCCGGGCATGTATTTCCGCATCGCTTGTATGATCACGCTGGTCGGTGGCACGATGTTCCTGATGTGGCTGGGTGAGCAGATCACCGCACGCGGCATCGGTAACGGTATCTCGCTGATCATCTTTGTTGGCATCATCGCCGAGGTTCCTGCCGCGATCGCGCAGTTCTTCTCTTCGGGTCGTTCTGGTGCGATCAGCCCCGCGATTATCGTTGGCGTGCTGGTTATGGTTATCGCGACGATCATGTTCGTCGTCTTTATGGAACGCGCCTTGCGCAAGATCCACATCCAGTACCCGCGCCGTCAGGTTGGGCAAAAGATGTACGATGGCGGTTCTTCGCACCTGCCGGTCAAGGTAAACCCCGCCGGTGTTATCCCTGCGATCTTTGCCAGCTCTTTGTTGCTGCTGCCGGTCACGATCAGCACGTTCTCGGGCAATTCTACCGGTCCGGTGATGTCGGTTCTGCTGGCCAACTTCGGCCCCGGCCAGCCGCTGTACCTGCTGTTCTTTGTCGCGATGATCGTCTTCTTTGCGTATTTCTACACGTTCAACGTCAGCTTCAAACCTGACGAGGTTGCGGACAACCTGAAGAACCAGAACGGTTTCGTCCCCGGCATCCGCCCCGGTAAGAAAACCGCTGAGTATCTGGAATATGTCGTGAACCGCATTCTTGTGCTCGGGTCGCTTTACCTCGCGGCTGTTTGTATTCTGCCCGAAATCCTGCGCGGCCAGTTTGCGATCCCGTTCTACTTTGGCGGTACGTCGGTGCTGATTGTTGTGTCCGTGACCATGGACACGATCCAGCAGGTACAAAGCCATTTGCTTGCACATCAGTATGAAGGTCTGCTTGAACGTTCCCAGTTGCGCGGTAAGTCTGGCAAACCACGGAAAAAACGGAGCCCGGTACGTCGATGAACATTATTCTCTTAGGACCACCCGGAGCGGGTAAAGGTACACAAGCGCGTCATCTGGTTGAGACACGCAATATGGTACAGCTTTCCACTGGTGACATGCTGCGTGAAGCCAAAGACAGCGGGACCGAGATGGGCAACATGGTTGCCGATGTTATGGCGCGCGGTGATCTGGTGACCGACGAGATCGTGATCGGCCTGATCCGCGAAAAGCTGGAAGACACCACTGACCACGGCGGTTTCATCTTTGACGGTTTCCCACGCACGCTGGCGCAGGCCACCGCGCTTGGTGAGCTGCTGGAAGCGACGGGCAAGCCATTGGATCACGTGATCCAGTTGGGCGTGGATGACGAGGCGCTGGTCGCCCGTATCTCTGGTCGGTCCACCTGCGGCAACTGTGGCGAAGTCTATCACGACGTGACCAAGCCGCAGCCAGCCGACGGGAAGTGCGAGAAATGCGGCGCGTCTGACTTCAAACGCCGTGCAGACGATAACGAGGAAAGCCTCCGCAATCGTTTGATGGAATACTACAAGAAGACCTCGCCGCTGTTGGGCTATTATTACGCCCACAACATGCTCACGCGGGTTGACGGTCTGGCGGACATTAAAGAGGTGCAGAACAGCATCGCCAAGGTTCTGGACGCTTAATGCAACCTTACGACCGATAGGCAACGGCGCGCTTTTCGAAGCGCGCCGTTTTGCTATTATATGGGGCAGGGTGGGGTGCTTTCAGATTGAAAGGGATATCCATGCGGCGTTCAGCCGCTATGGGTTGACGCGCCGGTCAATTCCTCATAACCAGCCGTATCTCGTAAGAGAATCGAATTGCAACGGGCACCGATCACGCCCTGCGCATGAACACCTGATCAGCTGGAGCCCGACGGCACATTCGCCTCGGGCTTCACGTTGTGAAAAAAGGGTCTGGCATGACGGACCCGCAACGAAAAGGAAGCACACACGTGGCACGTATTGCCGGCGTAAACATCCCGACTGCAAAGCGGGTTCCAATCGCCCTCACATATATCACCGGTATCGGTAACTCCTCCGCAGCTGCAATCTGCGAAGCTGTTGGCATCGATTCCACACGTCGTATCAACGAACTTTCGGATGCTGAAATCCTGAAAATCCGTGAGTATATCGACGAAAACTACACCGTCGAAGGTGACCTGCGTCGCGACACGCAGATGAACATCAAGCGTCTGATGGACCTTGGTTGCTACCGTGGCCTGCGCCACCGTCGTAACCTGCCGGTTCGTGGTCAGCGTACCCACACCAACGCTCGTACGCGCAAAGGCCCTGCAAAGGCCATTGCCGGTAAGAAGAAGTAAGGGAGGGTCTGATCAATGGCACGCGAAAAGACAAAGACGAAGCGTAAGGTTTCCAAGAACATCGCCGCAGGTGTGGCGCATGTTAACTCCAGCTTCAACAACACAAAGATCCTGATCTCTGACGTTCAGGGTAACGCAATTTCCTGGTCCTCCGCAGGCACCATGGGCTTTAAAGGGTCGCGTAAATCGACACCTTACGCGGCTCAGATGGCTGCTGAAGATGCAGGTAAAAAAGCCCAGGACCACGGCGTGAAAACGCTGGAAGTCGAAGTGCAAGGCCCCGGCTCCGGCCGTGAAAGCGCCCTGCGCGCGCTGGCAGCTGCCGGGTTCAACATCACATCGATCCGTGACGTGACCCCAATGGCGCACAACGGCTGCCGCCCTCCGAAACGCCGCCGCGTCTAAGAGTATAAGTTACAAAAGGGGCCGCGCCTTTGCGCACGGCCTCTTACTGCTTTGTTGAAACCTCGGGAGTTCTTCGCCATTTGGACATGGGGCGCAGAACAGGAATGGAGGGACGTATGATCCACAAAAATTGGGCTGAATTGATCAAGCCACAGCAGTTGGACGTCAAGCCGGGCAATGACCCTGCACGTCAGGCTACTGTCATCGCCGAGCCGCTGGAGCGTGGCTTTGGTTTGACAATGGGCAACGCGCTGCGCCGCGTTCTGATGTCGTCGCTGCAAGGTGCCGCCATCACATCTGTACAAATTGATAATGTTTTGCACGAATTTTCGAGCGTTGCGGGTGTTCGCGAAGATGTCACCGACATCGTTCTGAACCTCAAAGGCGTTTCCCTGCGCATGGAAGTCGAAGGGCCCAAGCGCCTGTCGATCTCTGCCAAGGGGCCGGGTGTTGTCACTGCTGGTGATATCTCCGAAAGCGCTGGTATCGAAATTCTGAACCGCGATCACGTGATCTGCCACCTGGATGACAACGCTGACGTCTACATGGAACTGACGGTTAACACCGGCAAGGGCTATGTTGCGGCAGACAAGAACAAGCCAGAAGATGCGCCCATCGGTCTTATCCCGATCGACGCGATCTATTCGCCGGTCAAGAAAGTGTCCTATGACGTGCAACCGACCCGCGAAGGTCAGGTGCTGGATTATGACAAGCTGACGATGAAAGTCGAAACAGACGGCTCCATCTCTCCTGACGATGCCGTGGCCTTTGCTGCGCGTATTCTGCAGGATCAGCTGGGCATCTTCGTCAACTTCGACGAGCCTGAATCCGCATCGCGTCAGGACGACGACGACGGTCTGGAATTCAACCCGCTGCTGCTGAAGAAAGTAGACGAGCTGGAACTGTCCGTCCGTTCGGCAAACTGCCTGAAGAACGACAACATCGTTTACATCGGCGATCTGATCCAGAAGACCGAAGCCGAAATGCTGCGCACGCCGAACTTTGGCCGCAAGTCCTTGAACGAGATCAAGGAAGTGCTGTCGGGCATGGGCCTGCACCTTGGTATGGACGTCGAGGACTGGCCACCAGACAACATCGAAGACCTCGCGAAAAAGTTCGAGGATTCGTTCTAAGAGATTTGTCGGGTGGGGTTTCCCCGCCCGACAATACGACCGGGCATCGGCCCCAAGGAGAGTTGGCGCTACGCACGCCAGCCAGACAAAGTAAAACCGCCCGTAGAGGGCATTAAATTGGAGACTAGAAAATGCGTCACGCACGTGGTTACCGCCGCCTGAACCGTACACATGAGCACCGCAAGGCGTTGTTCTCGAACATGGCAGGCTCGCTCATCGAACATGAGCAAATCAAAACAACATTGCCAAAAGCCAAAGAATTGAAGCCAATCATCGAAAAGATGATCACATTGGCAAAGCGCGGCGACCTGCACGCGCGTCGTCAGGCTGCAAGCAAGCTGAAGCAAGACCAGTATGTCGCGAAACTGTTCGACATCCTGGGCCCACGCTACAAAGACCGTCAGGGTGGCTATGTCCGCGTTCTGAAAGCGGGCTTCCGTTATGGCGACATGGCACCTATGGCCATCATCGAATTCGTAGATCGCGACCGCGACGCGAAGGGTGCAAACGACAAGGCGCGCGTAGCGGCCTATGAGGTTGCCGAAGACTAAAGCGACCTGCTTTTGTTAAGAATTCTGAAAGCCCCTGCCAACGCAGGGGCTTTTTGCTTTTATGCCTTCGGCGAGGATTTAAATCCATTTGGAACTCGGGTGTTGCGCAAGGGCCTATGGCTGCGCATATCTGGGGGCATGAGAATACTTCTGATCCTGCTGACCGTTCTGTCTTTCCCTGCCGCTGCGCAAACTGTGCCAAGCTCTGCCGCGCAGATCCAGTTGAGCTTTGCGCCGCTGGTGCGAGAAGCCGCGCCCGCCGTGGTGAACATCTACGCCCGCACCATCGTCGAGCAAAGCCGCACGCCGCTGCAGGCTGATCCCTTCTTTGAACGTTTCTTCCGACGGCCAGACGCCGGCCGCCCGCGGGTTCAGAACTCGCTCGGGTCCGGCGTGATCCTGTCGGAGGATGGGATTGTGGTGTCGAATTATCATGTGGTCGGGATGTCGACGGACATTCGGATCGTCCTGTCGGACCGTCGCGAGTTTTCCGCCCGTGTGCTGCTGAGCGATGCAGAGAGCGATCTGGCTATCCTGAAAATCGATGACGTCGACGGGCTTACCCCTTTGTCGTTGCGCGATAGCGATACCGTCGAGGTCGGCGAGTTGACGTTGGCCATCGGCAACCCCTTTGGGGTCGGGCAAACGGTGAGCAGCGGGATCGTGTCAGGCCTTGCGCGGTCTGGCGGTATGAACGGTGGCGGGCAGGGATACTTCATCCAGACGGATGCACCGATCAACCCGGGCAACTCTGGTGGTGCGTTGATCGACGTAGAGGGGCGGTTGATCGGGATCAACACCTCGATCTTGACACGCTCTGGCGGTTCAAACGGGATTGGCTTTGCGATACCTGCCAATTTGATCGCGGCGTTCATGGCGCAGGCGCGCGACGGGGTCGTTGAATTTACCCGACCTTGGGCGGGGATGAGCGGGCAGCCGGTGGACGCGGATATGGCGGGCCCTCTGGGGCTGGACAGGCCTGGTGGCATCATCGTGTCTGGGATGCACCCTGCCAGCCCGTTTCTGAAGGCCGGTGTGGCTGTCGGCGATGTGATCACGGCGGTCGATGGGCAAGAGGTACATACACCCGCCGAGATGATCTACCGCATGAGCGTGGCCGGGATGGGGGCGCAAGCGCGGATCACGCGGCTGCGCGATGGCGCGGTGGAAGAGGTTGAGGTCGCCTTGATCGCCGCACCGGAAGAGCCATCGCGTGCCGCGCTCACGCTGGATGAAAGCAGCTTGCTACCGGGGTTGGCGTTGGCGCGGATCAATCCTGCTGTGATGGCTGAATTGAACCTCCCGCTTGAGGTCGCGGGTGTGGCGGTGATGGATACCGGGCCCTATGGTGCGCGCGTGGGGTTGCGGCAGGGGGATGTGATCTTGGCCGTGAACGGGGCCGAGGTGCAAACACCGTCGGATGTCAGCGACCAGATGGCGGGCAGCCGTCAGGTGTCGATGGTGGTGCAGCGTGGCGTGCAGCGTCTGTCGCTGCAATTCCGGGTCTAGCGCGATGGCGGACCTATTTGGATCGGACGCGCCGGCTGTGGAAAGCGGGCACCGCCCGTTGGCCGACCGGCTGCGCCCGCGCAGTTTGGGCGAGGTCATCGGTCAGTCACAGGTGCTGGGGCCGGACGCGCCGCTGACGGTCATGCTGCAGTCGGGGTCGCTGGGGTCGCTGATTTTCTGGGGGCCGCCCGGCGTTGGCAAAACGACGATCGCGCGACTTCTGGCGGATGAGACGGACCTGCATTTCGTGCAGATCAGCGCGATTTTCAGCGGTGTGCCTGAGCTCCGCAAGGTCTTTGATGCGGCGAAAATCCGACGACAGAACGGGCAGGGGACACTGCTGTTCGTGGACGAGATCCACCGCTTTAACAAGGCGCAGCAGGACGGCTTCCTGCCTCATATGGAGGATGGAACGATCCTGCTGGTCGGGGCCACGACCGAGAATCCATCGTTCGAGCTGAACGCCGCTGTGCTGAGCCGATCGCAGGTTCTGGTGTTGGAGCGCTTGCCGCTGGCTGATCTGGAGCGGCTGGCCCAAAGGGCCGAAAAGGAACTGGGTCGTGGCTTGCCATTGGACGGGCCTGCGCGTGAAAACCTGCTTGAGATGGCTGATGGCGACGGGCGTGCGTTGCTCAACCTGATAGAGCAAGTCGCCGCTTGGAAGGTCGAGGGCAAGCTGGACGGCAAGGCCCTCTCGGCGCGTTTGATGCGGCGCGCGGCGCAATACGACAAAGGGGGGGACGCGCATTATAACCTCATCTCAGCGCTGCATAAATCCGTGCGCGGCTCTGACCCTGACGCGGCGCTGTACTGGTTGGCGCGGATGCTGGAGGGGGGCGAAGACCCGCGGTATCTGATGCGCCGGATCACGCGCATGGCGGTCGAGGATATCGGGCTTGCCGATCCGCAGGCGCAGTCTGTTTGCCTGCAATCGTGGGAGACATACGAGCGGCTCGGCTCGCCCGAAGGGGAGCTGGCGATTGCGCAGGCGTTGACCTATCTCGCGCTGGCCCCGAAGTCGAACGCGGCCTACGTGGCCTATAAGGCAGCGCGGCGTGCGGCCAAGCAAACCGGGTCCTCTTTGCCGCCCAAGCACATCATGAACGCGCCCACCAAGATGATGAAAGAACAGGGCTACGGCGCGGGGTATGCCTATGACCATGATGCCGAAGACGGGTTTTCCGGCCAGAACTACTTTCCCGACGGGATGGAGCGACCGCAATTCTATCAACCTGTCGAACGAGGCTTTGAACGTGACCTGAAAAAACGCGTCGATTATTTCGAAAAGCTGCGGGCAACGCGGAAAACTTGACATTCGGGGCGTGAACCGTGAGAGACCGCAGATGATTTCAACCCTGTCCCTTGTCGCTATGGGCGGCGCGATCGGTGCCTCCTTGCGGTATCTGTTTGGTGTCGCCGTGACGCGGCTGGTCGGGCTATCGGATTTTCCGATCGCGGTCCTGACGGTCAACATCATCGGGTCGTTCTTGATGGGCCTCTTTGTGGTGTGTGCCGCACAAAAAGGGCTGACGCAGATCAGCCCGTTTGTGATGACCGGCGTGCTTGGCGGCTTTACAACGTTCTCGTCCTTCTCGCTCGAGACGGTCACGTTGATGGAGCGCGGCCAGATCGGGGCGGCAGGGATATATGTGGCACTGTCCGTCGGGCTATCGGTGCTAGGATTAATGCTGGGCCTTTTCGTGGCCAGAGGGGTATTTGCATGAGCCGGGTTCAACATCTGGTCGTAGAAGAAGGCGACGGGGAACAACGGTTGGACCGTTGGTTCAAACGGACCTTTCCGTTGATTGGCCAAGGGCTGATCGAAAAGATGTGCCGGAAAGGTGACATCCGTGTTGATGGGGGGCGGGTCAAAGCCTCTACTCGGCTTGAGGTCGGGCAGACCGTGCGTATCCCGCCGCTGCCTGATGAAAAGGCTCCGCCGCCGCCCAAGCGCACGCGGATATCAGAGGCGGATACCAAGTTTATCCGGTCTTGTGTGATCTATCGCGACGATCACATCATCGCGCTAAACAAACCGCCGGGGCTGCCGGTGCAGGGCGGGTCTGGTCAATCGGACCGCCATGTCGACGCGCTTGCCGATGCTTTGATGTTCGAGCTTGATGAAAAGCCGCGCCTTGTGCACCGGTTGGATAAAGACACCTCTGGCGTGCTGATCATGGCCCGGACACGGTCAATTGCCGCCGCGCTGACAGCGTCGTTCCGCCATCGCGAAACCCGCAAGATCTACTGGGCTGCGGTCGCGGGCGTCCCGCATCCGCGCAACGGGACGATCAAATTCGGGCTGGTCAAAGCCTTCGGTCACGGCGCCCGTGGTGAGGGCGAAAAGATGTACTGCGTCCACCCGAAAGACATGGAAACAACCGAAGGCGCCAAGCGCGCGACCACCGATTATGCGACCCTCGCACAGGCCGGTAAGCGGACCTGCTGGATGGCGCTGATCCCTGTGACGGGCCGGACGCACCAGCTACGTGCGCATATGGCTGAAATCGGGCATCCCATTGTCGGAGATGGAAAATATGGCGGTTCAGGTCAGGAGAACATGGGCGACGGATGGGGCGCGCAACTGGGGGGTGATATCTCTAAGAAGCTGCACCTGCATGCGCGATCCCTGACGCTGGAGCATCCTGTCACCAAGGCGCGACTGAACCTCACGGCCCCGCTGCCGGACCACATGGCGCGCACCTGGGACACGTTCCAGTGGGTACCCTCCGACGTGCCTGCTGACCCGTTCGAGGAGGATTGGGGGTGAGCGATTGGAAAGCGAAACGTTTCTGGAAAGAGGCGGCCGTTGTCGAGGCGGAGGGTGGCTATACTGTCGAGCTTGACGGGCGCGGGATCAAGACGCCGGCCAAACGTGCACTGGTGGTGCCAACCCGCGCTATGGCGCAGAAAATCGCTGCTGAGTGGCAGGCACAGGACGGGGTGATCAACCCCGACACCATGCCCGCCACCAAAACCGCCAATGCCGCGATCGACAAGGTTGCGCTGCAACATGCCGAGGTTGCGGATATGTTGGCGGCCTACGGCGACTGTGATCTGCTGTGCTATCGCGCGGATAGCCCGGCTGAGCTGGTCGCGCGGCAGGCCGAACAATGGGACCCCATGCTGGATTGGGCCCGCGAGGCTTTGGGCGTGAGCTTGCAGACCCGAGTGGGGATCATGCACGAACCCCAGTCACCTGCGGATGTCGCACGCCTGTCCGCGCGCACCCATGCGTTAAGCAACTTTCAACTCGCTGCCTTTCACGACCTTGTGAGCCTGTCTGGCTCGTTGATCTTGGGCTTTGCGGCGGCGCTTGACGCAAAGGAAGCGGAATCGATTTGGGAAATTTCGCGTCTGGACGAGATTTGGCAGGCCGAACAGTGGGGCAATGATGACGAGGCAGACGCCTTGGCCGCAGTGAAAAAGACTAGTTTCTTACACGCTAAGTTGATGTTTGACCTGAGCGTGCCCGAATAGGTTTCACGGTGACCCCAATACATAGGATTGAGGGCATTTTTTAAGCACACTGACTTGACGTTCCGGCGTAAATTCGCCCAAACTCCCTTCCACTGACGGGGATAACCCCGCCAAAACATCTCCGGTCCGAAAAGGTGCCGGGTGAACCGCCCTAAAACGTGGCGGAAAATCAGGAAGAGGTTAAAATGAACAAATCCGTATTTTTTGGTGCGCTAACAGTAGCCGGCCTTGCGGCTGGCGCAGCTGCTGCGTCCACGCTTGACGATGTCAAAGCGCGCGGCAAGCTGAACTGCGGCGTTACCACCGGTCTGGCTGGCTTTGCGGCCCCCAACGCCAATGGTGAATGGGAAGGCTTTGACGTGGCGGTATGCCGCGCCGTTGCCGCTGCTGTACTGGGCGACCCCGCAGCTGTCGAATTCATCCCCACAACCGGCAAAACACGCTTTACCGCGCTGGCTTCGGGCGAGATCGATTTCCTCGCACGTAACACCACATGGACCTTCAGCCGCGATGTCGACCTCAAGTTCGACTTCATCGGCGTGAACTACTATGACGGTCAGGGCTTCATGGTTCCGAAAGAGCTTGGCGTTTCCTCTGCCAAGGATCTGGATGGCGCGACTGTCTGCATCCAAACCGGCACCACGACCGAGCTGAACCTCGCGGACTTCTTCCGCAACAACAACATCAGCTACGAGCCCGTTCCTGTTGAAACAAACGCCGAAGGCCAACAGCAGTATCTGGCCGGTGCGTGCGACACCTATACTACCGACGCATCCGGTCTGGCCGCGACACGCGCGACCTTTGAAAACCCAGGTGAGCACATCATCCTGCCCGAAATCATCTCCAAAGAGCCTCTGGGCCCGCTTGTTCGCCATGGCGACAACGACTGGGGCGATGTAACCCGCTGGGTTCTCTACGCTCTGATCGCAGCTGAAGAGCTGGGTGTCACATCGGCAAACGTCGAAGAGATGACAACAAACACCACAAACCCAGAAGTTGCCCGTCTGCTTGGCACCGAAGGTACTTTGGGTGAAATGCTGGGTCTGGAAGCTGACTGGGCGAAGAAAGCTATCGCGTCGCAAGGTAACTACGGCGAAATCTTTGCCAAGAACATCGGCGAAGAAACACCAATCGGTCTTGCCCGTGGCCTGAACGCTCAGTGGACAGACGGCGGCCTGATGTACGCGCCTCCTTTCCGCTAAACACATCCGTCGAGGGGCGCGGAGCAATTCCGCGCCCTTTGCGCCTATACGACGCAAAAATAAAACCCGGCCCGCGACACCGAATGGTGCGTGAAAAACAGGTCCGGCACACAGGGAAAATCTGATGACGACAATGTCCGACCCTCAACAGGGCTCGTTCCGGCTGTCGATGTTGCTTAACGACACCCGCTATAGATCCTACACCTTCCAGTTTATCGCGCTGATACTGCTTATCGCATTGATGTCGTTTCTGGGCATTAACCTGGTACGAAATCTGGCAGAGGCCGGATTGAACATCTCTTACGGGTTTTTGAACGTGCCAGCCGGCTACGATATCAACCAATCCTTAATCGATTATAACAGCCAGTCATCGAATCTGCGTGCCGCAATGGTCGGTATCATCAACACACTTCTTGTTGCGTTTCTGGCCTGTGTCACTGCGACAATTCTGGGTGTGATCGCCGGTGTGGCACGCCTGTCCAAGAACTGGCTCGTGTCCAAACTGATGTCGGTCTACGTCGAGATTTTCCGGAATATTCCGGTGCTGATCTGGATCCTGATGATCTACACCTTGATGACGGCCGTTTTGCCCGCGCCCAACAAGTTCCGCGGTGACAACGCCACGTCGAGCATGCTTTTCGACGCCTTCGCCTTCACCAACCGCGGCATCTACATTCCCGCACCGGTTTGGGGCCCGGGGTCTATGATCGTGGTTGCGACCTTTGTGCTGTCGATCATCGCCGCGATTATCTATCGCCGGTATGCGGTTAGCCTTCTGTTCCGTACGGGCAAGCTGCTGCCTATGGGATGGCCCACTGTCGCGATCTTGCTGGTGCCGACGATTGTGATGTTCTTCATCATGGGCAGCCCCATCGCATTGGATTACCCCGAGCTTAAGGGCTTTAACTTCCGTGGTGGTCTGCAGATCGGCGCGCCGCTGATCGCTTTGTGGTTGGCTTTGTCCGTATACACCGGTGCCTTCATCGCCGAAAACGTGCGTGCAGGTATTCAGGCGATCTCAAAAGGGCAGACCGAAGCTGCGTCGTCGCTGGGCTTGCGCCCGAAGCGGGTCATGAACCTTGTGGTTCTGCCGCAGGCGTTGCGCGTGATCATTCCGCCGCTGATTTCGCAATACCTCAACATCACCAAGAACTCGTCGCTCGCGATTGCCGTCGGGTATGCCGATATCACTGCGACACTGGGGGGGATCACATTGAACCAGACCGGCCGTGCGATCGAATGCGTGCTTTTGCTGATGCTGTTCTATCTCACGATATCGCTGTCGATCTCTGCGATCATGAACGTTTACAACAACTCTGTCAGCTTGAAGGAGCGGTAAGATGTCAGATACACACGCCGCCTCCGTCCCTTATGTGCGGGACACCATGTTGCCACAGCACGCGCCCCCGCCAACCGCGCAGGGGCCTGTAAAATGGGTCCGCGAAAGCCTGTTTTCGTCGATCCCTTACACCATTCTCACGCTCGCAGCGCTTTACGTTATCTACCTGATCCTTTCCGGCTTCCTTCCTTGGTTGCTGGGCGGCGTTTGGACGACATCCAACATTCGCGAGTGTCGCGAAGTATTGGACGGTGTCCAAGCCGGCTGTTTCTCGGTGCTGACAGAACGCTGGAACCAACTGTTGTTTGGTATCGCCTATCCGCAGGACGGCTACTGGCGCCCGACATTGGCATTCGTGCTCCTGTTCGTCGCTGTGTCACCGGTGCTGTTTAGCAATCTGCCACGTGGGCTCATCCTTTTTACCGTCATCTATCCTTTCATCGCCTTTTGGTTGATCTGGGGCGGTTCCCTTTTGGTGCCATTGTCGGCGTTGCTGGCCGTTGTGGTTGGCTATGTGGTCTACAGCAGAATCGTTAAGACAAGCTTTGCAGGCGGCCTTTTCGCGGGTCTCATCGCAGGCATCGTGACGTGGTTTATCTGCGGCTTCATTACGCCAAGCCTATCCGGCGTACTCGCGCTGGAACCGGTCGCCTCGCGGAACATGGGGGGCTTTATGCTCAACATGATCTTGGGCGTGATCTGCGTGTCTTTGTCCTTGCCGATGGGCATTCTGCTTGCACTGGGTCGTCAATCGAGCTTGCCGATCATCAAACTGATCTGCGTTGTTTTCATTGAGTTTATCCGAGGGGTGCCTCTGATTACGTTGCTTTTTGTTGCCAACGTAGTCCTGGCTTACTTCCTGCCACCGGGCACAAACTTCGACCTGATCCTGCGTGTTATCATCATGATCACCATGTTCGCGTCGGCCTATATCGCCGAGGTGATCAGGGGCGGGTTAGCAGCCTTGCCACGTGGTCAATACGAGGCCGCAGACAGCTTGGGCCTTGATTATGCGCAGGCCATGCGCCTGATTATTTTGCCCCAAGCCTTGAAAATCTCGATCCCAGGGATCGTTAACGTGGCCGTCGGGCTGTTCAAGGATACTACGCTGGTGTCGATTATTTCGATGTTCGACCTGGTTGGGATGATCCGCGGGCCGATCCTAGCGTCGACTGACTGGAACGGC
Source organism: Sulfitobacter sp. PM12 (assembly GCF_045586035.1). NCBI lineage: Bacteria > Pseudomonadati > Pseudomonadota > Alphaproteobacteria > Rhodobacterales > Roseobacteraceae > Sulfitobacter > Sulfitobacter sp. PM12. The sequence continues at coordinate 2,824,895 of NZ_CP151529.1, read as the reverse complement.
GTTTACTGGGAACTTTGGGGCTTTGCCGCCTTGCTCTTCTTCGTCGTCTGCTACGGCATCTCGCAATATTCACAATGGCTGGAACGTCAACTCCAGACCGACCACCATTAAGGAAAGGCTGTTATTATGGCTGAACAAGCACAAGCGCTGAAAGTCTCGAACGAGGTCGCGATCAGCATCGAGAACATGAACAAGTGGTACGGTACTTTTCACGTACTGCGGGATATTGACCTGACCGTTTACCGTGGTGAACGCATCGTTATTGCCGGACCGTCGGGCTCGGGGAAGTCAACTCTGATCCGCTGTATCAATGCCTTGGAAGAGCATCAGAAAGGCCGGATCGAAGTCGACGGTACGGTGCTGTCTTCGGACGTTAAAAACATCGACAAGATCCGCTCCGAAGTCGGGATGTGTTTCCAGCACTTCAACCTTTTCCCGCACTTGACGATCCTCGAAAACTGCACGCTTGCTCCGATCTGGGTGCGAAAAACACCTAAGAAGGAAGCCGAGGAAATCGCGATGCATTTCCTTGAGAAGGTTAAGATCCCGGATCAGGCGGACAAGTACCCAGGTCAGCTTTCTGGTGGCCAGCAGCAACGCGTGGCGATCGCGCGCAGCCTGTGTATGCGTCCGCGTATCATGTTGTTTGACGAACCGACCTCAGCCTTGGATCCGGAGATGATCAAAGAGGTTCTGGACACGATGGTCGAACTGGCCGAGGAAGGCATGACGATGCTCTGCGTGACGCACGAGATGGGCTTTGCCCGTCAGGTGGCAAACCGCGTCATCTTTATGGATGAAGGCCAGATCGTCGAACAGAACGAACCTGAAGAGTTCTTCAACAACCCCCAAAGCCCGAGGACCAAGCTCTTCCTCAGTCAGATTTTGGGCCACTAAGTTTCAAGGGCGGGGATTTCCCCGCCCTTTTTTATTGGGCAAGCATCCGTGGCGTCATGTACGCCTGTACGTCGCCGCTGTGCCAGTGCACACCCCTCCAGTCGTCCACTTCGAATGACATCACCATTGTCGCACCCGGTGGGGTTCCGGCTGCAAGATGAGCTGTGGCACCCACACGGGGCAGGAGGTGCGCCATCTCTGCCACGCCGGGGTTATGCGCAAGAACTAAAACTGTGGACCCTTCAGCGCCCTGTATGGCCGCCATCAGCCGTTCTGTATCTGCTAGATAAAGACGGTCTGTGAAGATTCGTTTAACAGCGGAGGGAATTTCCAAAAATTCGAGCGTTTCCGACGTTCGCCGAGATGCAGAGCATAGCACAAGATCAGGTCTGTAGTCTTCGGCGTCGAGCCATTGCCCGATTGCATGTGCGTCTTGCCGACCTTTGTCATCCAAAGGCCGGTCAAAGTCCATTGCGATCCCCGCCGGCCAACCTGCTTTTGCATGGCGCATCAGAATAAGGCGTCTCATCAACGTTTCCTTAATGTATCGGCCGCATAAACGAGAAGCTCAGACAGCCGGAAACAGGGGAGGGTGCAATATGCAGTAATTTATAAAGTGGTTGTTACTGGCCGCGGATAATGCTGCCTGCACCATGTTCGGTGAAAAGCTCCAACAAGCAGGCGTTAGGGGCTCTCCCGTCCAAAATCACCGCTGCGCGCACGCCACCGTCGATCGCATCAAGCGCAGTTTGCGTTTTGGGTATCATACCACCGGCAATCGTTCCGTCTGCCACCATCTCGCGTATCTGGCTCGCTGTTAGCTCCGTCAGCACGTCGCCTTCGGCATTCTTCACGCCTGCAACGTCGGTAAGCAGCAGCAAGCGGTCTGCCTTCAGCGCAGCTGCAATCGCGCCCGCCGCAGTATCGCCGTTGATGTTAAATGTTTCGCCGTTGCGGCCCATGCCAAGGGGCGCAATCACCGGGATAATACCTTTGTCGGCTAGATCGCGTAGCAAACGGGGGTTTACTTCGGTCGGTGCGCCAACCAACCCCAGCTCTGGGTCCTCTTGGTCACAGATAATTAGGCCGCTATCCTTGCCAGACACACCGACGCAACGCCCACCCTGTGCCGTGATCGCTTGCACAATGCGGGCGTTCACAAGGCCCGACAGAACCATCTCAACGATTTCCATCGTAGCAGCGTCGGTCACCCGTTTGCCGTTTACGAATTCGGACTTGATGTTCAGCCGGCCGAGCATGTCGTTGATCATCGGGCCGCCGCCGTGAATGATGACGGGGTTCACGCCGACCTGGCGCATAAGTGCTACGTCGCGCGCGAACTCTTCCATCGCATCGTCGCTGCCCATGGCGTGACCGCCCAGCTTGATAACAACGGTAGCGTCAGCGTAACGCTGCAAGTAGGGGAGCGCTTGGCTCAAGGTGCGTGCGGTGGCGATCCAGTCGCGATTCATGTCTTGTTTTCTCATTCTCTGCCTCGGTAAACGCCGAAGTGCTCGTCACTCCAACGTCGCGATAATGGCACGGAGCGTAGGGATGCCCCAGCCCTTTTCAGAAGACGTAACCACGATTTCGGGGTAGGCGGCTGGGTGCTTGGCAAGCGCACCGCGGACCTGATCCAGAACCTTCTGACGCTCAGCTTCTTTAACCTTGTCGGCTTTCGTGAGGACACATTGAAAAGTCACGGCTGAGCTATCCAGCAAGGACATGATTTCGTCATCGACCTTCTTAACGCCATGCCGCGCGTCGATCAGCACAAACGCCCGGCGGAGCGTTTGCCGACCTGAAAGGTACTGTTTCAGCAACCGTTGCCATTTTTCGACGACGGGTAGAGGAGCGTTTGCATAGCCATACCCGGGCAAATCGACGAGGTAGTGATCGTCGGCCGCGGTAAAATAGTTGATCTCTTGCGTGCGCCCCGGCGTGTTGGACGCCCTTGCCAGCGCTTTTGTGCCCGTCAAGGCATTGATCAAAGTCGATTTACCAACGTTTGATCGCCCTGCGAAACACACCTCCATCCGGTCGGCGGGTGGCAGGCCGTCCATCGCGACAACGCCTTTCACAAACAGCGTTTCGCCTGCAAATAGCATGCGGCCTTTTTCGGCTGCATAGGCATCAGGCTCTTCGGCGATGCTAAATTGGACTTGCATGAGTTAAAGTACCTTTACCTGGTCGCTAAGTGCGACGGAGCCTGTGTGAATGACCTTAGCGTATACGCGGAAATCTTGGTGACCCCAAGTGCTCAATACGCGCAATATGTCGATGTCGCGCTCGCCGTTGTGTCGATTCGCGGTGGTCGCTTGGCACCGCTTGGTGGGGTCCCGTACACGTAGGACAGTTTCGCCACGTGACACGTCGTTCCCGACCCAATCAAGCTCGCTCCATGGTGTTGCGGTATCAAACCAAATGGTGCTTTTGACCCGGTGCTCAAATTTGCACAATGCGCCCATTCGTTCCCATCTAGACGCGCCGCGCCATGCGCCACCGCCCAGGTCTGGTTCCACGGCATCGACTGCCCCGTGGAGGGCGCTTTATGATCCAGCTCTTCGCGACCGTGGCTTTTGAGCGGGTGGCGATAGAGCTGGGTCACCGTTGTCATTATTTCGGATCACCCTTCCGTCCGAATTTCATGCTGCCTTTAATATTCCCTAGGATATCAGGCTTATAGCCCTGGCTGCGCATGATCAGGTACTGCTGCGTAAAGGTAATCGTGTTGTTTGCGATCCAGTAGACGACGAGGCCAGATGCGAAACCGCCAAGCATGAACATAAAGACCCATGGCATCCACGCAAAGATCATCTGCTGCGTGGGATCCGTAGGGGCCGGGTTCAGTTTCTGCTGCAGGAACATCGAAATACCCAGCAGCAGCGGTAGGATCCCGATAAAGACCAATGCAAGAACGGTCCCTGCTTCGGGCGCAGCCCATGGCAGCAGTCCATAGAAGTTGAAGATAGATGTCGGGTCTGGGGCGCTCAAATCCTGAAACGGGCCGAAGAAGGGCGCGTGGCGCAGTTCCAACGTGACGAAGATCACTTTGTAGAGGGAAAAGAAAATCGGGATTTGCATCAAAATCGGCAGACAGCCGGCGGCTGGATTCACTTTCTCGCGTTTATATAGCTCCATCATGCCCTGTTGAAGCTTTTGACGGTCGTCGCCTGCGTCCTTTTTCAGCTTCTCCATCTGTGGCTGAAGCTCTTTCATCTTCGCCATCGAAACGTAGGATTTATACGCAAGTGGGAAGAGCAGAGCTTTGATCAGCAACGTCAGGCCGATGATCGCGACACCCATGTTGCCGATCAGCAGGTTTAGATGGTGAAGTACCCAAAAGATCGGTTTGGTCAGGAAAAAGAACCAGCCCCAATCGATGGAGTCGATAAACTTGTACACGCCTTGCGCCTCATAGTCGCGCAGAATTTCCCATTCTTTGGCACCGGCGAACAACTGGGTGGTGACCGTTGCTGTCTGCCCGCTTGCGACAGTTTGCGTCGGCATCACGGATTCGGTTTGAAAAATCTCAGTGCGTGGCAGGTACTTGACTGACAAGCGCGTTGGCTGTGCCGGATCCGGGATCAGGTTGGTCATGAAATAATGCCCGGTGAAGCCGATCCAGCCGTTGGTTACACCGTCAATACGTTTGGATGGCACGCCGTTCACGACATCCAGCTCGGGAATGTCATCCCAAGCGGTCTCAAGCAGTTCACCATTGTTCATGGCGACAAGGCCCTCGTGCAGAATGAAGAAATTCTGCGCGTCGCTTGGAATACCGTGGCGTGCAATTAGCCCGTAAGGTGCAAGCGAAACTGAGTTTTCGGAAGTGTTCTCAACCTTCTGTTCGATCTTGAACATATAATTTTCGTCGATTGAGATGGTGCGTGAGAAAAGCTGACCGGCGTCGTTGTCCCAAGTGAGCGTGACCGGGGTTTCGACTGACAGCGTTTCACCTTGGCTAAGCGTCCAAAGGGTGTTTGGTCCTGGAACTTGTTCAGGGGCAATCCCCGCACCTGGAGCCCAGCCGTATAGCGCATAGTATGCGTCGGGTGTGCCTGCAGGTGATAGCAAGCTTACGATGGGAGCATCGTCTTCGATAGTTGTGTTGTAATCCTTCAAATGAAGGTCATCGACTCGCCCCCCTAGCAGTGAGATTGAGCCGGAAATGCGAGCCGTTTCAACGGGAATACGCGGCGCTTCTTCGAGAGCTGCCGTTGCCTCGTCCGATGCGTCGGTCACATTGTCGGCGGCACCGGCACTTGAAGGGACAACAGCTTCTGTCGATGTTGCGTCCGTCACTTGCTGTGTGGCAGCCGGGTCGGTGATGGTTTCGGTTTCCGGAGGCGGAAACAACACGAACCACCCTAGGATGACTATGAAACTTAGAACCGTCGCGAAAATGAGATTCTTGTTTTGATCGTCCATGTGACCGTCACCTGATGCCTGTAATATCAGCGTGGGTTCAACAGAGTAAGGCACCAAAGGTCAAGTAGATTCGCCTTTTCCCCTTTGGTGCACACTGATCTGCCGAAGCCAAACATCAACGAATGGCACCCACCACACTGGGCAGGCGTGTCAGTTTTTGGCTATGTGTATGCATCCAAGTGGTCGCTTCGTGTATCTGCATGGGCGGCGCGATGCCGTCGCCTTGAACATGGTCGCAGCCCAGTTGAGACAATAAGCTATGCTCTCCGGCGGTTCGTATATCACAGGCCAGGGTTTCGACGCCTAAATCCTGAGCCATCGCAACTACCGCTGACAGGATGCGGCGGCGGTTGGGGTGTTTATCAACGTCATTGGTGAGAGACGGTTCGATGATAGCGAGGTCAACGCCGCATTTCTGAATGATCTCAACGCAATGTGGACCGCTGCCAAAACCGTAAAGCGCAATACCGCATCCTAGCGTGCGAAGGTCACGGCATGTGGAAATCAGTGGGTGAGAAGGCGTATGCTGGCAAAGGTGTTGCGGTAGGGCTAGTCGCAAAGTAGCGGGTTTGACGTCGAGACGATCAAGTTCCCATTCCAGTTTTGCCGCCAGCTGCACGTCCTCGACTTGCTCGGTAGAAAGGCTGCATGCGATGATAAGAGGAAAGTGAGACGTTCGTTGCAGGGTTTTGGCCCTGTGCAGCGCGTGAGTCAGATTGCTGAAGTGACTGAAAGGAGTTTCATCCTCTGCAATTTCCGAGGTGCTGACCGGCGCGGCCATGTCGGTGTTCATGCTGGTGTGGCAGGTCGGAACTGCAGAGAATCCGGTGATCATGCCGGAATGGGTGGATATCTGAGGCTGAAATAGAGTTCGAGCGTGCTGCATCGGTTCCCGAGGTGTAGGATCGGTGCCGCCGCTTGGTCGGGCAGTGGCCGTCCTATCCAGGGGGCGCGTTCGCATTGGTTCTGATGGTGTACTACGCCACCTATCTGAAGCCAAATACAGCAAAGGGGGGGCGATAAAGCCGATGATAATTAACCCCTGCCAGCCGAACCAAAGCACGGACAACGCAAACCCCAGCAAGAGCACGAGGCCAGCGGGTAAATGGCGGCGGGTTGTGCTGCGTCTCGAAAGATTGGGTTTAAGATCGTGTTGCAAATGAAGCCTCGGCTGACAGTGTTACCGCCATACCGATAGCCCTTGCCTCTGACCAAAAGATTAATGTTCTGCCTTTGATCTAAAGGATTTGAATTAAACCCTCAGCTTTTCGAGGGTTTACTTGTCTCGACTGAGTCCTGCAAAATCAAACAGGTTCGGATCCAACAGATGCGAAGGGCGTGCGTTCATCAGCGCGCGGAACATCACCTGACGGCGTCCGGGGCTATTCGCCTCCCAGCCGTCTAGAATCGATTTTACCTGCTGGCGTTGCAGACCGTCTTGCGAGCCGCACAAATCACACGGAATGATTGGATAATTCATGGCAGTAGAGAATTTTTCGCAATCGACCTCCGCAACATGGGCGAGGGGGCGGTATAGGAACAGATCGCCTTCTTCGTTCACGAGTTTTGGCGGCATGGTCGCCAAGCGCCCGCCATGAAACAGGTTCATGAAAAACGTCTCTAGAATATCATCACGGTGGTGGCCTAGGACAACAGCGGTACATCCTTCTTCGCGTGCGATGCGATAGAGGTGCCCCCGACGAAGCCTACTGCACAACGCACAGAATGTGCGGCCGGCGGGTATTTTATCCATGACGATGGAATAGGTATCTTGGTATTCGATGCGGTGTTTGACACCCATCTTTTCAAGAAACGCGGGCAAGACCGTGGCGGGGAAATTGGGCTGGCCTTGATCGAGGTTGCAAGCGACCAGTTCGACGGGCAGAAGACCGCGCCATTGGAGCTCGTGCAAGATGGCCAGCAGGGTGTAGCTATCTTTGCCCCCGGACATGCAAACCAGCCATTTGCCGCCGGGTTCGATCATCCCGTATTGCTCAATCGCCTCGCGCGTTTGTCGCACAAGACGTTTGCGCAGTTTGCGAAACTCGGTGCTTTGGGGGGCACCGTTGAAGAGCGGGTGAATTTCTTCGGGATGATCAAGCATGGGCTTGGCTTAGTGCAACTGGGTTTGCCGATCAAGCGCCAGTGCATGTGTATGGCGGCGATTGGTGATGTAGAGAAAGGAGAGAAGCGGAAGGGCTAGTCCGGTACGTTGTCGATGCCGCTATCGCCCCAAGGGTGGCAGCGCGCGATGCGCCGCAAGGTGAGCCAGCCGCCCTTGATGCCGCCATGTTTAGCAAGTGCTTCCAGCGCATATGCGCTGCATGTCGGGTGGTATCGGCAGTTGTGGCCAACCCAGGGGCTGAAGACGAGGCGATACCCTTTCACAGGCAGCGCCAAAACGCGCGCCAAAGGGGTCACTTTTTTGAACCAGAGCGTTGCTTGCCGTGGAGGATCCCCAAGGCTTTGGTGAAATCCGACTGCAATTTGTCAAAAGGGAGGGATGCCGTGGCATCGCTGCGACCTACGAGGACATAGTCCATACCGTCGCGTCCCTCGTGAGGGAGCGTCAGGCGTGCGACTTCGCGTAGACGTCGTTTGGCCCGATTGCGCGCGACGGCGTTGCCCACTTTTTTAGAGCAGGTGAACCCAACCCGTATGCCATCGGCTTCGCCCGCTGCGCGTTTACGCATCTGCAGGATGAAACCGGGCATGGCGACCCGAGGGGCGCGGGACGCCCGTTGAAAGTCGGGGCGATTTTTGAGCGTTTGCACACGTAAAGAAACCGCCGGAAGCGTTTCCTCTGGTGTGGCGATGCTGCCATCCATAGGTGCCTCCGACGGTGTCATATCTTTTTGAAACCGAGGTCGCGTATTACGCGCTCAGTTCCTTCCGGCCTTGTGCACGGCGCGCGTTGATGATCTTGCGACCCGCTTTGGTTGCCATGCGTGCGCGGAAACCGTGGCGCCGCTTGCGCACAAGGTTTGAAGGTTGATAGGTGCGTTTCATCGCTCCGACTCCACTTTATACTTTAGCACGCGACCAGATTCGGCGCGTCACTGTCATTTCAAGCCCTGCTCCTAAAGCTGCAGCACGGGCAAGTCAAACCCTTGGTGCCGTTATTTCGGCCTTTGCAACAAATTAAGCCAGCTTATCTGCGCAATGTTACAGTTTTCTTGGGAATTGCCGTGACATCGTCATAAAAGCCGCCTTCACATCAACCACACGTGAGCACCCTATCTGACTGGCGATATTTGACCCATCTAATAAGGAGCAACTTATACCCTTTTGAAAGTGACCCGACAATATGTCCGCACAAGCCTCTGAAAAGCCTTCGTGGTTTCGCTACTTGCCCTTTGTGGTCATCTTGGCGGTCGCGGTGATCGGCTATTTCGCCCTGCGCGATTACCTTACCTTCGAGACGCTGCGCGACAACCGCGAGGCGTTGATCGCTTTTCGTGACCAGCACTATGCGCTGACGATCCTCGTTTTTCTGGGCATTTATATCATGATTGTGGGGTTCTCCCTTCCAGGGGCGAGTGTGGCAACAATCACTGGCGGCTTTCTATTCGGGACAGTGTTCGGCGTTCTGGCAAATGTCACCGGCGCGACACTGGGGGCGGTTGTGATCTTCCTTGCCGCGCGTATGGGTCTCGGAGAGACATTGAAGGCGCGCATGGACGCGTCGGAGGGGCTTGTGCGGAAGGTCAAAGCGGGCATTGACGAAAACCAGTGGTCGATGCTTTTCTTCATACGATTGGTGCCCGTGGTGCCCTTCTTTGTGGCGAACCTTATTCCTGCCTTTCTGGGCGTGCCTCTTTATCGCTTTGTGATCTCTACCTTTCTAGGGATCATTCCCGGGTCGCTTGTGTTCACCTCAATCGGTGCTGGGCTGGGTTCCGTTTTTGCACGGGGTGAAACGCCAGACTTCGGCATTATATTCGAACCTCACATCCTGCTTCCCATTCTGGGGCTTTGCGCTTTGTCGGTGCTGCCCGTCGTGTTGAAAGCTGTCACCGGCAAAAAGGAACTTTTGAAATGAACCGCATCAAAACTGACCTGTTGATCATTGGCGCAGGCTCCGGCGGGTTGTCCGTCGCGGCGGGGGCGTCACAAATGGGGGCGGACGTTGTGCTGCTTGAAGGGCACAAGATGGGCGGCGACTGCCTGAACTTTGGTTGCGTGCCGTCGAAGGCGCTGATTGCTACGGGCAAAGCGGCCTATGGGCAGCGGCACAGCGCGGAATATGGCGTGGCCAATGCGGCGGGCGAGGTGGATTACGCCGCTGCAAAAGATCATGTGGCGGACGTGATTGCGCAGATCGCGCCCGTCGATAGTCAGGAACGCTTCGAAGGCTTCGGGGTTAACGTGATCCGGGAGTACGGGCGCTTCATCTCCGAAGACGAAGTGCAGGCCGGAGATACGGTGATCAAGGCGCGGCGCATCGTCATCGCGACGGGATCATCGCCGCTGGTGCCCCCGATTACAGGTCTGGATAAAACGCCATACGAGACGAACGAGACGTTGTTCAATCTGCGCGAGAAGCCCGAGCATCTGCTGATCATCGGTGGCGGGCCGATCGGGATGGAAATGGCGCAGGCCCATATACGCATGGGGTGCAAGGTTACCGTGATCGAGGGAGATAAAGCGCTTTCAAAGGACGACCCCGAACTTGCCGCCATCGTTTTGCAAACGCTCAAGGACGAAGGCATCGAGATTGCAGAAGGCGCGCAAGCTGCTGAAATCCGCGGGGATGTCGGGGCGATAGAGGTGGAAGCAAAAGACGGGCGCGTTTTCAAAGGCTCGCATCTTCTGGTGGCCGTCGGCCGCAAGGCAAACACGGATCGTCTGGACCTGGAAAAGGCGGGGATCGAACCGATCAAGAACGGGATCAAGGTTGACGATTCCCTGCGCACCACCAACCGCAAGGTCTATGCCATTGGCGACGTCGCAGGCGGGATGCAATTTACCCATGTTGCGGGCTATCACGGCGGCGTCGTGATCCGGTCGCTGATGTTCGCCCTGCCTGCCAAGGCGAAGACGGCGCATATCCCTTGGGCCACCTACACCGACCCAGAACTGTCGCAAGTGGGCCTGACCGAGGCGCAAGCCAAAGAGAAATACGGTGACAAGCTGGAGGTCGTGCGCTTTCACTATAACCACAATGATCGCGCCATCGCGGAGCGTAAAACCAAAGGTTTGATCAAGGTCATGGTGGTCAAGGGGCGCCCCGTGGGCGCAAGCATCGTCGGTTACCAAGCAGGAGAGTTGATCAACCTGTGGGCTTTGGCGCTGGCAAATACCATGAAAATGAGCCAGATTGCGTCTATGGTTGCACCTTACCCTACCATCGGCGAAATCAACAAACGTGCGGCGGGGGCGTATTTCAGCCCGCGTCTGTTCGAAAGCGATTTGGTCAAGACTGTCGTTCGACTGGTGCAGCGGTTCATCCCATAAAGCGCGCGCCTATGCTCAAATCCCTCTCCGGCAGGCTTCTTATTCTGACCACCATCTTTGTGATGCTGGCGGAAGTGTTGATCTTTGTGCCCTCTATCGCCCGCTTTCGCGAAGAATACATGATGAACCGGCTGGAGAGAGCGCAGATCGCGTCGCTGACCCTGCTCGCAAGCGATATGATCGACCCCGAGCTTGAGGCAGAGCTGTTGCGCACCGCGCAGGTGTTTAATGTGGTGCTGCGGCGGGACCGTATACGACAGTTGGCACTGTCGTCCCCGATGTCGCAGACGATCAAAGAGACATACGATCTGCGCGATGCCTCCGCATGGGTGTTGATTCGCGATGCGTTTCATCAGCTGGCCGAAACAGAGCCGGGGGTGATCCGCGTGATCGGTGCCCCGGTGCAGGATGCGGGTCTGCTGATCGAAATCACGATGGAGGCAGGCTCCTTACGGACGGCCATGATTGACTATGGTATTCGCATTCTGGTGCTTTCTGCCGCCATCTCGATGATCACGGCGTTTTTGCTGTTTCTGACCATGCGGGCGTTTTTGCTGAAACCGATCAAGGGTGTGGTCGGGCATATGCAGAACTACGCGCTTGCCCCCGAGGATGCGCGACGAATCATTTCGCCTTCTGCTGGTGTGACAGAGGTGCGAGAGGCCGAGGAAGCTTTGATGAAGCTTGAAACCGAACTGACCCAAGCCCTGCGCCAGAAAGAGCGTCTGGCGCAGCTGGGGCAGGCGGTGAGCAAGATCAGCCACGATCTGCGTAACATACTGACATCGGCACAGTTGTTTACCGACCGGATCGAAATGTCCGAGGATCCGACGGTCAAACGCATGGCCCCCAAGCTGGTCAGCTCAATCACCCGCGCCGTGCACCTGTGCGAATCCACGCTTGCCTTTGGCCGCGCGGAAGAGCCAAGCCCGACGCTGACGGTCACGCCACTGTTGCGCATCGTTGATGACGTCGTTGATAGCGAGCGGCTGGCGATCAACGGGGCGGATCTGACGTTCACCTGCGACGTGCCGCAAGATTTGCACGTGCGCGCCGATCCGGAGCATTTGTTCAGGGTCTTGGCGAATCTTGTGCGCAACGCGCGACAGGCGATCATCGCTACGGGTAAATCCGGCGAAATCATCGTTGCTGCCAGTGAACAGGCCGGCGACTGGGTGATCCGCGTCAGCGACAACGGCCCCGGCCTTCCCCCCAAGGCGCGGGAGCATCTGTTTACTGCGTTCAAGGGCGGTGCGCGCAAGGGGGGCTCCGGTCTGGGCCTTGCCATCGCGGCAGAGCTGGTGCGCGGTCACGGTGGGACGCTCAAACTGTCAGAGACAAGCGCGTCGGGCACGGTTTTCATTGTGACATTGCCCAAGGGCGACGGGTCTTTCTAATTTGTTTGAAGAAAATTCACGTTAGGCAAAAGAAGGGGTTGCAAACCCCCGCGCCCAGAACTAAACCCCGCCTTAACGGACCGATAGCTCAGCTGGATAGAGTACCTGACTACGAATCAGGGGGTCGGGGGTTCGAATCCTCCTCGGTCCGCCACTTTCAAACATCGTTAGATTTTGAACTTGGCGGCACAACCGTCCGCAATTTTCATAATCAAATTGATAACCCTGCACGCATGATCGCGCGCTGGGCTGTTTGTGTTTAATCGTTTGATTTTATGGGGGTATGGCCCCTCGGGGCGAGGTAACCCGCGCGGGTGCAAGGGCGCGCGGGTTGTTGGTGTGGGTGCCTCAGGCGGCAGGCTTAGGCGATGGCCTCGTCCCAGCCGGTATCCTGATCCGCCAGTTTGACACGGGTCGGCAGACCGATGGTGTCGAGCAGGGCGAACAGCGGCTTTGGGTCCAGCTCTTCGACGTTCACCATCGTGCCGGTGTCGTAGGTGCCATCGGCAATCAGCATCGCCATCGCCACAGGTGGCACGCCAGCGGTATAGGAAATGCCCTGGCTGCCGACCTCGTTATAGGCGTCCTTGTGGTCGGCGACGTTGTAGACAAACACCTCTACATCCTTGCCGTCCTTGGTGCCTTTGACCAGATCGCCAATGCAGGTCTTGCCAGTATAGTTCGGCGCAAGGGTCGATGGGTCGGGTAGTACGGCTTTGACCACCTTCAGCGGCACGACCTCGAGCCCTTCGGCGGTCACAACGGGCTGTTCAGACAGCAGGCCAAGGTTCTGCAGCACGGTGAAGACATTGATGTAGTGATCACCAAAGCCCATCCAGAAACGCACGTCGGCCTGCGGGTAGTTCGCGGCGAGCGAATGCACCTCGTCATGGCCGGACATATAGGCCTTTTGCTTGCCAACGACGGGCAGATCCCATTCGCGGCCGACCTCGAACATCTTGTTCTCTTGCCACGCGCCTTCCTGCCAGCTGTAGACCGTGCCGGTGAATTCGCGGAAGTTGATCTCGGGGTCGAAGTTGGTCGAGAAATACTTGCCGTGATTGCCCGCGTTGATGTCGACGATGTCGATGGATTTAACGTCGTCCATGAATTCGTCCACGGCGAAACGGGCGAAGGCGTTAACCATACCGGGATCGAAACCTGCCCCCAGAATGGCGGTGGTGTTGGCCTTGGCGCAATCCTCGCGGCGTTTCCATTCGTAGTTGCCGTACCACGGGGGTGTTTCGCAGATTTTGGTCGGGTCTTCGTGAATGGCCGTGTCGATATAGGCGACACCGGTGCGGATGCAGGCTTCGAGCACGGTCATGTTCACGAAGGGCGAGCCGACATTGATCACGATCTGCACGCCGAGGTCGTTGATCAGCGCCTCTACCGCGTCGCTGTCCATCCCGTCGACCGCATGGGCCTTGAATACGCCGTCCTGTTTCATCGCGCCTTTGGCATGCACGCTTTCAATGATCGCTTCGCATTTTGACACGGTGCGGCTGGCGATATGCAGATCGCCCAACACGTCATTATTTTGCGCGCATTTATGCGCCACGACCTGAGCCACGCCACCGGCGCCGATGATAAGAACGTTACGTTTCATGTATTCAGTACACCTCTTGTAAGGGAAGGGTTAGGAGAGGGCGGATTTGAAATCCTCGTAGTCGAATGACCGGACCGATGTGATCGTTCCATCAAGTTCACGAATGGCGATGCCGGGCATCTTGACGCCGTTGAACCAGTTCTTCTTGACCATAGTATAGCCCGCAGCGTCCTGAAACGAAATGCGGTCACCCGGTTTAAGCGGGGCGTCGAACTTGAACTCGCCAAAGATGTCGCCCGCAAGGCAGGATTTGCCGCAGATCATCCAGTCGTGGTCGCCGGTGTTCGGGGCCATTTTGGCGGGCTCGCGGTAGATGAGCAGATCAAGCATATGCGCCTCGATGGAGCTGTCGACGATGGCAAGGTTCTTGCCGTTGTGCAGCGTGTCGAGCACGGTCGTCTCTAGCGTGGCGGCACCGGTAATCGCGGCTTCGCCCGGTTCGAGGTAGACCTGCACGCCATAGGTATCCGACAGGGTTTTCAGCCGCGCGGCCAGACGGTCCAGCGGGTAGCCGTCGCCGGTGAAATGGATGCCACCACCAAGGCTGATCCAGTCCATCCGGTGGATCGTGTCGCCAAAGCGGTCCTCGATCAACGTCAGCATGTCAGCGAAACGGTCAAAATCGTCATTCTCGCAGTTGTTGTGGAACATGAGCCCGGTGATGCGGTCGGCCACGGCGGCGATCTGCGCCGGATCATGTTCGCCCAAACGGCTGAAGGGGCGGGCGGGGTCGGCCAGATCGAATTCCGATGTCGACACACCGGGGTTCACCCGCAGCCCGCGCGTATGCCCTGCCGATGCCACATCGAAACGGTCCAGCTGGCCGATGGAATTGAAGATGATCTTGTCGCTATTGGCCAGCACCTCGGCGATCTCGTCATCGTCATAGGCCACTGAATAGGCGTGGGTTTCGCCGCCGAATTTCTCGTATCCCAGTTTGACCTCATAGAGCGAGGAGGACGTGGACCCATCCATATACTGCGCCATGAAGTCAAAGACCGACCATGTGGCAAAGCATTTCAACGCCAGCAAGGATTTCGCTCCGGATGCCTCGCGCAGCCAGGCGATCTTTTCCATGTTGGCCTGAAGGCGGGATTTGTCGATCAGATAATACGGGGTCTTCATGGCAGATCCTTTACAAAACGACGCAGACGCGGTGCGCGTTCCGATTAGGGGATGTTGCCGTTCAACGCAAACTCTGATGTTTCATGAATGGAGGACGCCGTGCCGGCGTGCGGGGGGCGGCTGGGGCTTAGTTGCTGCGAAAGATGCGCGACTCGCCGATCATCTGTTCCAGCGCCGCGATCCTTTCGGCACTCTGGTCGGAGCTGCGCGATTGCACGTCGGCGACCAGCGCTTCGATCAGAAAGTTAATCGCCAGCGTTGAGTCCCAGCTCGACGGTACCTCGACCATGGCGCGGAAACAGTGGCGGGCGTGTTTTTCGATGGGCGACCCCCAAGCATCGGTGAACAGCACGATGGTCGCGCCTTGCTTGACCGCAAGATCGGCGAGCTTTTCCAGCTCTTTTTCATAGCGGCGGATGTCAAAGACGATCAGCACCGAACCCGCGTCCATATCCAGCAAGGATTGCGGCCATGCACTGGGGGAGGAATCGAGCAGGGTGACCTGCGGCCGGATAATCTGCAGGTGGTTGAAAAAGTAATGCGCGTTGGACCGCGTGATCCGCCCGCCCAGCAGATAGAGCCTGTGCGACGGATCGGAAAGCAGCGCCGCAACCTCGTCGAATTCAGCCAGATCAAGCCGTTCAAGCGTGCGGTTCACATTGCCCGATACCGCCTGAATAAAGCGCGACACCATGTGATCGCTGCTGTCACCGGGGGTGTCGAGCTTGGCCAGCGGCTTTTTCATCCGTGCGCCGATTTCGTCGCGGATGGCGTCCTGCATATCCGAGAAACCGTCGAACCCCAGCTTGCGCGCCAGCCGGATGATGGTGGGCGATGACACCTCGGCCAGCTCGGCCAGCCGTGTGATGGATTGCAGCCCCGTGAGCAACTGGTCGTCCAGCAGAACAGCCGACAGTTTACGCTCTGCCGCCGTTAGCTCGGTCTGCTTTTCTTTCAGCAGATCGCGGACCAGTGCTTTTTTGTGCAACTCATGTTCCTTTCGGTACAGCGCAGATCAGTGTGAAGCAAAGATTACAGAAAAAATCTTGACAGGCTAGAAAATTCTGTAGTGATTGTGAGGCAACAAGACGTTAGGGGCACCGTGACCAATACCGACTGGAATGCCGTAAACATCGTGAACCCGCAGGGGCAGGGGGGCTGGCTGTTGGTGTGTGAACACGCCTCGCGCCGGATACCCGATGCGCTGGACGGGTTGGGGCTGTCCCCTGCGGCAAGCTGTTCGCACGCCGCCTGGGACATCGGCGCGCTGGATGTGGCGCACGCGCTGTCAGATGCTCTGGACGCGCCTTTGGTGGCCGGTGACATCTCCCGTCTGGTCTATGATTGCAACCGCCCGCTTGAGGCCCCGGACTGTATTCCGGCGCGCAGCGAGATCTATGACATCCCCGGAAATGCCGCTTTGGAGGATGCCGGACGGCAGCAGCGTTTTGATCAGGTGCATACGCCATTTCACGATGCGGTCGCCCGTGTTCGCGAAAGCTGGCAGCCCGCCCAAGCCGCACCGGTGCTGGTCACGATCCACAGCTTTACGCCTGTCTATAACGGGGCGACCCGCGCGGTTGAACTTGGCTTTCTCTACCACGCGCAGCCCGCCGCCGCGCAGGCATTGCTGGCGGTTGAACAGGCGCGGGGGCGTTATGCTTCGGCGCTGAACGAACCCTATGCCGCGACGGATGGCGTGACCTATACGCTTGAAGAACATGGCGAGGCGCAGGCGCTGCCCGCCGTGATGATCGAGATTCGCAATGATCTGATCGATACACCCGAAAAAGCGCAGGACATGGCGCGGCATCTGGCCGAAAGCCTGACCCAAGCCTTTCCCATCCCCGACAGCGAGGCCGCAGAATGAACGCGATGCGCAGATATATCCGGGTGGTCGACGGCTTTAACTATGGCCTTGGCCGGATCATGATGTACGGGATTTTTGTGCTCATGGGGATCCTGCTGTGGTCGTCCTATAACAAGACATTCGCCTCGCCCCAGATCTGGACGCTGGAAATGGCGCAGTTCGTGATGGTGGGCTACTACATCCTTGGCGGGCCCTATGCTTTGCAGATGGGCGCGAACGTGCGGATGGACCTGTTCTATGCCGAATTGACCCCGCGCAAGAAGGCCTGGACGGACTGTATCACCGTCTTTTTCCTGCTGATCTATCTGGTGATCCTGCTGTGGGGCGGTATCGAATCCACGATGTATTCGTTCAAATACGGGGGGGAGCGCAGCCCGACCGCGTGGCGCCCCTATATGTGGCCGGTCAAAGTGACCATGTGCATCGGCATCACCCTGATGCTGCTTCAAGCTGTCTCTGAACTGTTCAAGGACATCCTTTTCCTCAAATCGGCAGAGGAGACCCGCGATGCCCTATGAGTTGATCGCCATCCTGATGTTTTCGACCATGATGCTGATGCTGCTGACCGGACAGCGCGTGTTCGGGGCCATCGGTTTTGTCGCGGTGATTGCGGCGCTGTTTCTTTGGGGGGATCGCGGCGGCTATGACATCGGGTTCTCTGCCGCAATCAAGCTGATGCGTTGGTATCCGCTGCTGACCCTGCCGATGTTCATCTTCATGGGTTACGTGCTGTCGGAAAGTAAAATTGCCGACGATCTATATAAAATGTTTCACGTGTGGATGGGTGGTCTGCGCGGCGGGCTGGCCATCGGGACGATCGGGCTGATGGTGCTGATCTCTGCCATGAACGGGCTGTCGGTGGCGGGCATGGCGATTGGGGCCACGATTGCGCTGCCCGAGCTTTTGAAACGCAACTATGACAAGCTGATGGTGACAGGGGTCATTCAGGCGGGTTCCAGCCTTGGCATCCTTGTGCCGCCGTCGGTCGTGCTGGTGCTCTATGCCATGATCGCGCGGCAACCAGTGGGGCAGCTGTGGCTGGCTGGCGCGATCCCGGGGCTGATGATGGCCACAATGTTCATCATCTATATCGCCATCCGCTGCCGCCTGAACCCCGATCTGGGCCCCGCCCTTTCCGCCGAGGAACGCGATGTGGGCTGGCCCGAAAAGCTGCGCTTGCTGCGCGCGGGGATGCTGCCGGTTGTGATCTTTGCCGTGATGATGGTGCCCTTTGTGAACGGCTGGACCTCGCTTGTCGAAAGCTCTGCCATTGGTGCGATTGCGGCCTTTCTGGCTGCGGTGCTCAAGGGGCGGATGACGCGGGCGGTGTTCGAGACTTCGGTGCGCCAGACCCTTGCGATCACGTGCATGTTCATGTGGATCATCCTCGCCGCGCTGGCCTTTGGTGCGGTGTTCGACGGGCTTGGGGCGGTCAAGGCGATTGAAAACCTGTTTACCGAACAATGGGGTCTGAACCCTTGGGTGATCCTGATCCTGATGCAGCTGTCGTTTCTGGTCATGGGGACGTTTCTGGACGACACGGCGATGCTGGTCATCGTGGCTCCGCTTTACGTGCCGCTGGTGGGTGCGCTCGGGTTCGATCTGGTGTGGTATGGTGTGCTTTATACGATCACCTGCCAGATCGCCTATATGACGCCGCCCTTTGGCTATAACCTGTTCCTGATGCGCGCCATGGCCCCGCCAGAGATCACGATCCGCGATATCTACCGGTCGATCATCCCCTTTGTCGGGGTCATGGTGCTGGCGCTCGCGGTGGTCATGATCTTCCCGCAGATCGCGCTTTGGCTGCCGGACTATGTCTATGGAAAATAAGCATTAACAACCAAGCGGTCAGAGCAACTGGCCCTTTTCATCCCAACCCCAACAAGGAGTATGAGACATGACAACAAGACGTAAGTTCCTGAAAGGTGCCGCCGTTGCCGGTCCGGCAACCCTTGCCGCACCATCGATCCTGCACGCCCAAGAGCCGATCCGCTGGCGTTTCCAGACCTATGCGGGGTCTGCACTAGGCGAAGAGGTGACGAAACCGGCCATCGACGCAATCAACGCCGCTGCCCAAGGTGAGCTGGAAATCGAGCTTTTCTATGCCGACCAGATCGTCCCCACAGGCGAGCTTTTCCAAGCACTTCAACGTGGCACCATCGACGGCGTGCACTCGGATGATGACTCCATGGCGTCGCCCACGCCTGTCCGGTCCTTCGGCGGGTATTTCCCGCTGGCGACGAAACACGCGCTCGACGTGCCGGTGCTGTTTAACCAATACGGTCTGGCCGACATCTGGCGCGAGGAATACGCCAAGGTTGGCGTGCATTGGCTGTCTGCGGCGGGGCAAGACCCGTGTAACTTCAACACCGTCAAACCGATCAAATCGCTGGCAGACATGGACGGGCTGAAGCTGTATACCTTCCCGACGGCGGGTCGCTTCCTGTCGCAATTCGGCGTCGTGCCGGTCAACATCCCCTACGAGGACGCCGAAGTCGCGGTGCAGACCGGCGAGCTGGACGGTATGGCGTGGTCGGGCATCACCGAAGACTACACCGTCGGCTGGGCCGATGTGACCAACTACTTCTGCACCAACAACATCTCGGGGGCGTGGATCGGGTCGTTCTTCGTCAACGCAGAGAAATGGGCAGAGCTGCCGGACCACCTCAAGCAGATCGTGAACTCCGCAATCGAGGCGAGCCACACCTACCGCAACCAATGGTACTGGGGCGGCGAGGCGCGCCTGCGTGCATCGGGCGAGAAGCTGGAGCTGACATCCGTACCGCAGGATGAATGGAAAGTGGTCGAGGAAGCGGCAGTGAAATTCTGGGACGAGATGGCGGAAGAAGGCGAAACCGCCGCCAAGATCGTGCAGATTTTCCGCGACTATAACAACGTCATCTCGAAAGCGGGCCCGCCCTATACTTTCGGCTGATCCGGCTTTGACATCATGACCATCGGGGCGGCGCATCTGTGCCGCCCCCTCACATCAAAAGGGACGTTTGCAGATGGGCAACCTTACTTTCGACACGCTCAAGGACCTGGCCGCCAAAGGCGAGGTGGACACGGTGCTCGTGGCACTGGTGGACATGCAGGGCCGCCTGATGGGCAAGCGTTTTCACGTCACGAATTTCATCGATCATTCCCATGCGGAGACGCATTGCTGCAACTATCTGCTGGCAACCGATCTGGTGATGTCCACGCCCGAGGGCTTTGCCTCGACCAGCTGGGAAACCGGCTATGGCGACTATGTGCTGCGCCCCGATCTCTCGACCATGCGTCATGTGCCGTGGCTGGATAAAACCGTGCTGGTGCTTGGCGATGTGCTGGATCACCACACCCACGAACCTGTCTCCCATTCGCCGCGCGCCATGCTGAAAAAGCAGATCGCCCGTCTGGATGCGCTTGGTTTTGATGCGATGATGGCGACCGAGCTTGAGTTCTTTCTGTTCGAGGGCGACTATCGCACCCTGCAGAAAGAAAAATACGCCAACCTCGTGCCCCTGAACGGCCACAACGAAGACTACTGCCTGTTCCAGACCACGAAAGAGGAAAGCTTCCTGCAACCGCTGCGCAACCATCTGGTGGGTGCGGGGATCCCGGTCGAATGCACCAAGGGTGAGGCCGAGGTCGGCCAGCAAGAGCTTAACATCCGCTATGCCGATGCGCTGGCCTGTGCCGATCACCACACGATTTCGAAACAAGCGGTGAAAGAGATCGCCTATCAGCAGGGGTTCTCGGCCTCCTTCCTGCCCAAGTGGTCGGCGGATAAGGTGGGGTCGTCCAGCCACGTGCATATGTCGCTGTGGAAAGACGGCACGCCCGCGTTCTATGACAAGGACGCCAAGCTGGGCATGTCGCAGATGATGCAGCATTTCATGGCCGGTCTGATCGCCTATGCCCCTGATATCACTTATTTCTTCGCGCCCTATATCAACAGCTACAAACGCTTTGCCAAAGGCACCTTTGCGCCTACGAAAACCGTCTGGTCTGTCGATAACCGCACCGCGGGCTTCCGGCTGTGTGGCGATGGCACCAAGGGTATTCGCGTTGAATGTCGCATCGGCGGGTCTGACCTGAACCCCTATCTGGCGCAGGCTGTGTTGCTGGCGGCAGGGCTGAAGGGGATCGAGGAAAAGCTGCCTTTGCAAGAGCCGACGATGGGCGATGTCTACGAAGACGCCAACGTCACCGAAATCCCCCGCACCCTGCGTGCCGCGACCCAAACGCTGCGCAACTCTGCCATGCTGCGCGAGGCCCTTGGCGACGACGTGGTTGACCACTACACCCGCGCAGCCGAATGGGAGCAGGAGGAATACGACAAGGTCGTGACCGACTGGGAAATCAACCGCGGATTTGAGCGAGCATAAACCATGACAAACACTTTGAAATGTATCTCACCGATTGACGGATCGGTTTACCTTGAACGCCCTGTCCTGTCGCTGGAGGCGGCACGCGATGTCTGCGCCCGCGCCAAGGCAGCACAAGGCGCATGGGCCGCGCGCCCCTTGGCCGAACGTGTCCAACTGGTGCGCGATGCCATTGCCGAGGTGGGCAAAACCACCGATCGTATGGCACAGGAACTGGCACATCAGATGGGCCGTCCCGTGCGCTATGGCGGCGAGTTTGGCGGCTTTGCCGAGCGCGGCAACTATATGGCAGATATCGCCGAAAAGGCGCTGGCCCCGACGATTGTCGAAGACAGCGACAAGGCCAGCCGCAAGATCTCCCGCGAGGCGCGCGGCGTTGTACTGGTCGTGGCCCCGTGGAACTACCCCTATATGACGGCGATCAACACGGTCGCGCCAGCGCTGATCGCGGGCAATACCGTTGTGCTGAAACACGCCACCCAAACCCTGCAAGTGGGTGAACGTCTGGCCGAAGCTTTCCACGCCGCAGGTATCCCCGACGATGTCTTCCAGAACGTCTTTCTTGATCACGACACCACCTCGGCGCTGATCGCTGAACGGCAGTTCGGCTTCGTGAACTTCACCGGATCGGTCGGGGGTGGCAAGGCGATGGAGATTGCAGCCGCAGGCACCTTCACCCCCGTCGCGACCGAACTGGGGGGTAAAGACCCCGGCTATGTGCGCGCCGACGCGGATGTTGACGCCGCCGTTGACGGGCTGATGGATGGGGCGATGTTCAACGCGGGGCAGTGCTGCTGCGGGATCGAACGGATTTATGTGCACGAAAGCCTGTATGATGCCTTTGTCGAAAAGGCCGTGGCTTGGGTCAATGCGCTCAAGCTTGGCAACCCGCTTGAGGCGGATACCGATATCGGCCCCATGGCAAACGTCCGTTTCGCCGCCGAGGTTCGCGCCCAGATATCCGAGGCCGTCGCCGCCGGTGCCACCGCGCTGATCGATACCTTTGAGGCGGATGACGGCGGCGCGTATCTCACGCCGCAGATCCTGACCAACGTCACCCACGACATGCGCGTGATGCGCGACGAAAGCTTTGGCCCCGTCGTGGGCATCATGCCTGTCAAGGACGACGCGGAAGCAATTGCGCTGATGAACGACTGCCAGTTCGGCCTGACCGCCGCGATCTTTACCAAGGATGCGGATGCCGCCGATGCCATCGGCGCGCAGCTGGAAACCGGCACCGTGTTCATGAACCGCTGCGATTACCTTGATCCGGCCCTGTGCTGGACCGGCTGCAAGGACACAGGGCAGGGCGCGGGCCTGTCCGAGCTTGGCTATCAGGCGCTGACGCGCCCCAAATCTTACCACCTGAAAAAGGCTTGATCCTTATGGCACTGCAAAACAACTGGTCCTACCCCACCGCCATCCGCTTTGGCGCGGGCCGTATTTCTGAAATCGGAGAGGCCTGCGTGGCCACGGGGATGAAAAACCCCTTGCTGGTGACGGACAAGGGTCTTGCCTCGATGGAGATCACGACCCGCACGCTGGACCTGCTGGACGGCGCAGGCTTTGGCCGCGCGATGTTCTCGGAAGTGGACGCGAACCCGACCGAGCTGAACCTCGAGGCGGGGCTGAAGGTCTACCGCGAGGGCGGGCATGACGGTGTGATCGCCTTTGGCGGTGGCTCTGGTCTTGATCTGGGCAAGATGGTCGCCTTCATGGCGGGGCAGTCGCGGCCTGTGTGGGATTACGAGGATGTGGGCGATTGGTGGACCCGCGCCGATGCCGATGCCATCGCGCCGATCATCGCCGTGCCCACAACCGCCGGTACAGGGTCCGAAGTGGGGCGCGCGTCGGTGCTGACCAACTCTGAAACCCATGTGAAAAAGATCATTTTCCACCCCAAAGTGCTGCCCAGCATCGTGATCTGCGACCCCGAACTGACGGTAGGGATGCCCAAACATATCACCGCAGGCACCGGCCTTGATGCCTTTGCCCACTGCGTCGAGGCGTTCAGCAGCCCGCATTACCACCCCATGTCGCAAGGTATCGCGCTGGAGGGCATGCGGTTGGTTATCGACTATCTGCCGCGCGCCTATGCAGACGGCAACGACATCGAAGCGCGCGCGCAGCTGATGTCGGCGGCGGCAATGGGGGCGACGGCGTTCCAGAAGGGGCTGGGCGCGATCCACGCCATGAGCCACCCGATCGGCGCGGTGTTTAACACGCACCACGGCACCACCAACGCGGTCTGCATGCCCGCGGTGCTGGACCTGAACGAGCCTGAAATCCGCGAACGCTTTGACCGCGCGGCAGGGTATCTGGGGATCAACGGCGGCTATGACGGCTTCCGTGCCTTCGTGCAGGAGTTCAACGACAGCTTCGGTATCCCGCGCAAACTGTCGGACATGGGCGTGAGCGCAGACCGGATCGACGATCTGGTCGCGATGGCGCTTGAAGATCCGTCTTGCGGTGGCAACCCCGTGACATTGACCACCGAAAACCTGCGCAAGCTGTTCGAGGCGACAATCTAAACTTCCGCAGAGGGCCCAAAAGAAAACCACCCCCGACGGTCTGCGTCGGAGGTGGTCTGCCGCACCGGGGGGACGGGCGGTGGGGCCCGCCGCGTTGGGGAACGCGGTCGGGCAAATCCAGCAGGGAACGAGGTAAGCCCGCTGGAAGACGCTTACGCTTTTTGATCGGCCAATGTGCCGATGGTGACCGTCCGCGTGACCTCTTTGCCCTTGTGCAGGACCATGACCTCGGCTTTGGCTTCCGGATCGGTTTCGGCCACAGCGCGGGTCAGATCGCGCAGTTCCTTGATCTCTGTGTCGTTGAACGACAGGATGATATCACCTTTCTCAAGACCCGCTTTCTTGGCCGGGCTGTCATCGCCGATGGCTTCGATCACCGCCCCTTTCGGCGCGTCCAGCCCCAGCACTTGCGCGACCTCTGCCGTCATCGGACGGATTTGTACGCCAAGCCAGCCGCGGGTGATTTCCCCGTCGTCGGACAGGTCGGCCACGATGTCCTGCACCAGATCGGATGGTACGGAAAAGCCGATCCCGACAGAGCCGCCATCAGGCGACAGGATCGCGGTGTTCACGCCAATCACTTCGCCCGCGTTATTGAACAGCGGCCCGCCAGAGTTGCCACGGTTGATCGCCGCATCGGTCTGGATAAAGTCATCATAGGGGCCCGCGTTGATATTGCGCGACTTGGCCGAGATGATGCCGGTGGTGACCGTGCCACCCAGACCAAACGGGTTGCCCATGGCGACCACCTCGTCGCCGACGCGCATGTCATCGGAAGACCCGAATTTCACCGCTGGAAGGTCCACATCCGCTTCGACCTTGAGAACGGCAATATCTGTCAGCACATCGCTGCCGACCACCTTGGCGTCAAAGCTGCGGCCATCGGCTAGCTTGACCTTGACCGTGTCGGCACCGGTGACAACGTGGTTATTCGTTACGATCATTCCGTCTTTGGACACGATAAAGCCCGACCCAAGCCCGTGCATCGGCTGTGCGCCAGCCGGTCCTTGTGGCATCAGTTGTTCAAAACGTTTGCGCAGCTCCTCTGGCATGCCTTCGGGCAGTTGCACCTGCGCGCTGGCCTGCTCTGCCGTGCCGGTTACCTCGATGAAGACAACAGCGGGTGAGATTTGTTCGACCAGATCGGCATAGCCGCCAGCGGGGACCGCCAGAGCCGCCGACGGGGCAAGCGTCATGGCCGAGGTAGAGGCAAGGGCCGCTGCGAGCACAAAGGGTGCGGCGCGGCGGGGGGAGGAGAAAAGAGATGTCATGCGTGGTTCCTTCGTCTTCAGGGATGACACCCAAATGGCAGCCCATTCTAACAGCGGGTTTTTGCGGGCTATACAAATGTGTAAACTTGTCTCTCGCAGGTGGCAGCACGCCCTATATCAGGTATCGAAGGATCAAAGCCTCAATGGACCATTGTATATGAAACTGCTTGTCGTCGAAGATGATGCCACCACCGGAACCTATATCGCGCGGGGGTTGCGCGAAGAAGGGCATACCGTTGATCTTGTCGCCGAAGGGCGCGAGGGGCTGATACAGGCGACCTCGGGCGCTTACGACGTGCTGATCGTCGACCGGATGCTGCCAGAGATCGACGGGCTGACGCTGGTCAAGACCTTGCGTGGCGCGGGTAACCTGACGCCGGTGCTGTTTCTGACCGCCATGGGCAGCGTCGATGACCGTATCAGCGGGTTGAACGCAGGCGGAGACGACTATCTGGTCAAGCCCTTCGCCTTTGGCGAGCTTTCGGCGCGTGTCACCGCTCTTGCGCGCCGTCCGCAGGCGATGGAGCAGGAAACCGTGCTGCGTGCAGGCGATCTTGAAATGCAACTGATCACCCGCAAGGTGACCCGCGCCGGACAGGAGATCGACCTGCTGCCTCGTGAATTTGCCCTGCTGGAACATCTGCTGCGTCGCAAGGGCAGGGTGCAGACCCGGACCATGCTGCTCGAGGCGGTCTGGGACATCAGCTTTGACCCGATGACCAACGTTGTCGAAACCCACATCAGCCGTTTGCGGGCCAAGGTCGACAAACCTTTTGACCGCGAGCTGATCCAGACCGTGCGCGGTGCCGGCTACCGGATCGACGGATGACCGCGCGGCTGGCGCAGCTTTGGCGGTCCATGCCGGTGCGGTTGGCGCTGCTGCTGGTCTTGCTGTTCTCGACCGTCAGTCTGATGGGGTTGGCGGCCAGCTATGCGGTGACGCAGAATTCGTTTGAAACCGCGATCCGTGCGGATCTTGAGCAGGATATCGCGGGCTTTCGCGCGGCCCCCAATGCCCGCGCCGTGGCCCTGCTAGTGGACGCTGAATCGCGCGACGCCGATCCCAGCCGCGTTGTGCTTAGCTATATCACCCCGTCGGGGCGCATCTATGGCAACGGGGCCATCGCGCGGGATGACGAAGGCTATCATATCGTGTCGCTGGCCGAGGGACGGGCCGAATATGACGGGGTCTACCTGTCGCTGACAACGCCGCTTTATGGCGGGCAGTTGACCGTCGCCCGTAGCCGCGCACAGATCGAAGGGCTGCGCACGGTGTTCCTGAACATCCTGCTGATCAGCCTGCTGCCAACGGTGCTGGTCGCCTTGTCGGGCGGGCTTTATCTGGCGCGGCGCAGCAAGCGGCATGTGGATGTCATCGGGCGCACGCTGGATGACCTGACGACCGGCGATCTTGCCGCGCGGGTGACCGTGTCGCCGGGGTGGGCGGATGATCTGCAACGTATCGGCAGTAAGGTGAACCAGATGGCAGGCGCACAAGAGGCGCAGACCCAGATGCTGCGGCAGGTATCGTCGGACATTGCCCATGACCTCAAGACACCGATCCAGCGCGTCGCGGTGCATCTGGACGATCTGGCGCGCAGCCTGCCCGAAGACACGGACGAAGGCATCTTGCTGGCCAAGGCGCAAGAGGAGGTCGCGGGCATCGCTTCGGTCTTTCAATCGCTGCTACAGATCGCTTCGGTCGAAGCAGGGTCGCCCAAGACGCATTTCGCGTCTGTCGATCTGAACCAGCTTTGCGAGACCCTCACCGAAGTGTACGAGCCCGCCGCCGCGGCCAAGCAGCAGCGGTTGCACAGCGTCGTGCCCGACGCGCAAATCACCGTCTCGGGCGATAAGAACCTGTTGGGGCAGATGATGTCGAACCTGCTGGAAAATGCCATGCGCCACACGCCCGAGGGCAGCGAGATCACCCTGACGCTTTCCCGCACGCAGGGGCGGCCTGTGATCGAGGTGGCCGACAATGGCCCCGGCATCCCCGAAGACGCGCGCGACAAAGTGCTGCGCCGCTTGTATCGATTGGATGCCAGCCGCCACACGCCGGGCAACGGGCTGGGGCTCAGCCTTGTGGAGGGGGTGGTAAAGCTGCACGGCGGGCAGATCGCGCTGCTGGACAACGCGCCGGGGCTTCTTGTGCGCATCACCCTATAGCACGCCCGTCTTCTGCGGCGATTTGAGCATGTGACTTATGGGGGGTGCAGCGCTATCTAGGGTGTAAGGGCCGAAACCCGTTGTTTTTGGCCATTCACTACGAGGTACGACATGCTTGATGGGTTTTCCGCCGAGGTTCTGGCACGGGTCCAATTCGCCTTTACCGTTTCGTTTCACATTATTTTTCCGGCGTTCTCGATCGGGTTGGCCAGCTTTCTGGCTGTGGTGAATGCGCTTTGGCTTTGGACCAAGGACGAAACCTACAGGGTGCTTTTCGACTACTGGAAAAAGATATTTGCCGTGGCCTTTGGCATGGGCGTCGTGTCGGGCATTGTGATGTCCTATCAATTCGGGACCAACTGGTCGGTGTTCTCTGACAAGGCGGGGCCGGTGGTCGGGCCGCTGATGGCCTATGAGGTGCTGTCGGCCTTCTTCCTCGAGGCCGGCTTTCTGGGCATCATGCTGTTTGGTCTGAAACGGGTCGGGCCGGGGCTGCATATGTTTGCCACAGCGATGGTGGCCTTTGGCACATTGCTTTCCGCCACTTGGATCCTGTCGGTGAACAGCTGGATGCAGACCCCTGCGGGCTATGGCTTTAACGATGTGGGGCAGTTTATTCCGCTGGATTGGTGGAAGATCGTCTTCAACCCGTCGTTCCCCTACCGTTTGCTGCATATGGTGCTGGCGGCTTATCTGACGACGGCGCTGGTTGTGGGCGCTGTGGGTGCGTGGCATTTGCTGAAGGACAATCAGGGCCCTGCGTCGCGGCGCATGTTCTCTATGGCGATGTGGATGCTGCTGCTGGTCACCCCCTTGCAGATCGCGGCAGGGGATTTCCACGGCATCAACACGCTAGAGCATCAGCCCGCCAAGGTCATGGCGATGGAGGGGCATTTCGACAGCCACCCCGACGGCGCGCCGCTGATCCTGTTCGGCATCCCCAATCAGGCAGAAAAACGGGTCGATTACGCCGTCGAGGTGCCGAAACTGTCGTCGCTGATCCTCAAACATGACCTGAACGCGCCGCTGGACGGGCTGGACACGATCCCTGACGAGGACGAGCCGCCGGTTGCCATCGTCTTTTTCTCGTTCCGTGTGATGGTGGGGCTTGGTTTTGCCATGCTGGGCTTTGGCCTTTGGGGTGGGATCGCGCGCTGGCGCGGGACGCTACACAGCTCGCGCTGGTTGCATCGGGCGGCGATCGTCATGGGGCCGATGGGCTTTGTCGCCGTGTTGGCCGGTTGGATCACGACCGAAGTCGGGCGTCAGCCCTTTACCGTCTACGGGCTGCTGCGCACCAGTGACAGCCTTGCGCCGGTCAGCGCGCCTGCGGTTGGCGCATCGTTGATCTCTTTCATCGTGGTCTATTTCTTCGTCTTCGGGGCGGGGGTGTTCTATATCCTCGGACTGATGCGCAAACGCCCCCATGTGGGCGCGCAGGAAGAGCTCACCGACGGGCCGGTGCGGGCGGCGGGGACGACTCCGGTGGCGCAGGACAAGACCCAAGACATAGCAGCGTCAGAGTAGGAGACAGCAGATGTTTGGATTAGAGCTTTCGTTTATCTGGGCCGGCATCATCGCGCTTGCGGTGCTGATCTATGTCATTCTCGACGGATTCGACCTTGGGGTCGGGCTGTTGTTCCCGTTGTCCAAGGACGAGGGCGAACGTGATGTGATGATGAACTCTGTCGCGCCGATCTGGGACGGCAATGAAACTTGGCTGGTTCTGGGTGGCGGCGGTTTGTTCGCCGTCTTCCCGCTGGCCTATGCCACGGTGATGCCCGCGCTTTACATGCCGATCATCCTGATGCTGCTGGGGTTGGTCTTTCGCGGCGTCGCTTTCGAATACCGCTGGCGCACGGTGCGGGGCAAACATCTGTGGGATATCTCGTTCTTCGGGGGCTCGCTGGTGGCCTCCATGTGTCAGGGGATCGCGCTTGGCGCGCTGGTGCAGGGGATCGAGATCGAGAACCGCGCCTATGCCGGCGGCTGGTGGGACTGGCTGACGCCATTCTCTGTCCTGACCGGTTTCGCGGTGACCGTCGGCTATGCGATGCTGGGCGCGACCTGGCTGAACATGAAGCTCGAGGGGCGTATTCAGGCGCATATGCGGCGGCTGGCCTGGCCCTTTGCCATTGCGACACTGGTGTTCATGGGGCTCGTCAGCCTTTGGACGCCCTTCCTGAACGACGCTTTCTTTGGCCGCTGGTTCGCCTTTCCGACCGCGATTTTCAGCTTTCTGGTGCCTGCCTTGGTGGCCGCGGCCGTCTATGGGCTGTTCCACGGGCTGCAACGCCACTGGGACGTGACGCCGTTCCTCTGCGCGCTGGCGCTGTTCGTGCTGGGTTTTATCGGGATCGGGATCAGTTTCTACCCCTATATCGTGCCCTCGTCGTTGACCATCGTCGAGGCCGCGGCACCAGACAGCAGTCTCAAGTTCGCCTTGGTCGGCACCTTGGTCCTGCTGCCGATGATCCTGTCTTACACGATCTATACCTACTGGGTGTTCCGCGGGAAGATCGACCCCGAAGAGGGTTACCACTGATGCGACGCAACTGGATGACACGCACCGGGTGGTTTGTCCTGATCTGGGTGCTGAGCGTCGCAGCGCTTGGGTTGGTGGCCTATGGGATCCGATTGATGATCATGCCCTGAGGGGGAGCATGGCGGGGCCAGGCATCTGCCGTTGGGTAATTTCACAAGGGCCGGGGCAAGGGGGTTGCAAAGCCGCCAATGCTCTGGCCCTTTTGCGTGAAATAGCAAAAGGATCCCCCGATGCGCGCCATGCAAGTCACCGCCTATGACCAGCCCCTGTCCGAACAAGAGCTGGAAATGCCCGTCCCCGCCGCTGGCGAAGTGTTGATCAAGGTCGATGCCTGCGGGTTGAACTTTGGTGACCTGCTGATGATCAAGGGCACCTATCAGCAAAAGCCGGATCTGCCCTTTACGCTGGGGATGGAGCTTTCGGGCAGCGTCGCCGCCGTGGGGGAGGGCGTGACCGATCTGGCCGTTGGTCAACGTATCGCAGCCTATAGCGGCCTGCTGGGGCTGGCCGAATATGCCGCCATTCCCGCCAATGTCTGCGTGCCGATCCCCGACGATATGCCGGCCGAGGATGCCGCGGCCTTTCTTGTGGCCTATGGCACCAGCCATGTGGCGCTGGACTACAAGGCGCGGCTGCAACCGGGGGAACGTCTGCTGGTGCTGGGGGCATCAGGCGGGGTCGGGCTGACCGCGGTGGAGTTGGGCAAGCTCATGGGGGCAGAGGTCATCGCCTGCGCCCGTGGTGCGGCCAAGCTGGAGATTTGCCGCGCTGCCGGGGCCGACCATCTGATCGATTCAGAAACCGATGACATCCGCGAGGTGGTGAAATCCTTGGGCGGGGCAGATGTGGTCTATGACCCGATCGGCGGCGACCAGTTCAAGGCGGCGCTGCGGGCCTGCAACCCCGAGGCCCGTATCCTGCCGCTTGGGTTTGCCTCGGGCGAGGTGCCGCAGATCCCTGCCAATATCCTGCTGGTCAAGAACATCGACGTGCTGGGTTTTTTCTGGGGCGGCTACAAGAATTTCAAACCGCAGGTGCTGACAGACAGCTTCAAGGTGCTGATTGACTGGTATAGCGCCGGCAAGCTGAAACCCCATGTAAGCCACGTGCTGCCGCTGGATCAAGCGAACGAAGCGCTGGATCTTCTGCGCACGCGCAAGGCGACGGGCAAGGTCATCGTACGGGTCAGCTAGGTTCTGCGATTTATTGGCGATGTGGCGACTGTTGATATCTTTTGCGGCCCTATCGCAAAAGCCGGACCCGCGCGTTTGACCTTGGCGTTGCCAATTGATGTGCGCTAGGTTGTCGCAAAGCCATCAACGGAGAGCCCCCATGAAAATGTCAGAGACCCGCCAGATCGCAGCCAGCCCGGCAGAGGTATATGCCGCGCTGCTGGACCCTGACATGCTGATCAAATGCGTCCCCGGCGCGACCGAGGTGACCGGTTCGCCGCAAGAAGGGTTCGAGGCGACCGTGGTGCAGAAGGTCGGCCCCGTCAAAGCCACGTTCAAGGGGCAGGTCACCATGACCGATATGGTGCCCGACCAGTCGATCAAGATCAGCGGCGAAGGCAAAGGCGGTGCCGCGGGGTTTGCCAAGGGTGAGGCGGACGTGACGCTGGCTGCTGTCGATGGCGGGACCGAGCTTTCCTATGACGTCGAGGCCAAGGTCGGCGGTAAGCTTGCACAGCTTGGCAGCCGGATCATCGACGGGTTTGCCAAAAAGATGGCGGACCAGTTCTTTAACAACCTGCAAGAAACGCTTGAGGGCCCAGCCGAGGATGCGCCGGCGGAAGCGGCAGAGGCAGCGGATGCACCAGCCGAGAAAAAGGGCTGGTTCGGCCGCAGCAAAAGCTGACGGGTAGGGCCTGTTCACTTTGGGATAATCAGTCTAGTTTCCGGCCAACAACACCGGAGACGCCCATGCCTGACATCGTAAAGATCACCGACCTGCGCAAGGCCTATGCAGATGGGTTCGAGGCGCTGAAAGGCGTGTCGCTGAACATCCGAGAGGGCGAAATCCTTGCCCTGCTTGGCCCTAATGGCGCAGGGAAAACAACACTTATTTCAACCATTTGCGGGATCACGACCGGCACAGGCGGTAGCGTCACTGTGGGCGGTTTCGACACGGTAAACGACTACCGTGGTGCGCGGTCGATGATCGGGCTGGTACCGCAAGAGATCAACCTTGAACCCTTTGAAAAAGTCATCAGCACTGTGCGTTTCTCGCGCGGGTTGTTTGGGAAACCCAAGGATGATGCAGCAGTTGAAAAGATCCTGCGGCAGCTATCGCTTTGGGACAAGAAAGACAGCCAGATCCGCGCCTTGTCGGGCGGGATGAAACGTCGTGTCTTGATTGCCAAGGCATTGGCGCACGAGCCCCGCGTCCTGTTCCTGGATGAACCCACCGCCGGCGTCGACGTAGAGCTGCGCCGCGATATGTGGAATATCGTCGCGGACCTGAAGGCCAGTGGCGTGACCATCATCCTCACCACCCACTATATCGAGGAAGCCGAGGCGATTGCCGATCGGATCGGTGTGATCGCCCACGGCGAGCTGCTGCTGGTCGAGGATAAAGACACGTTGATGTCACGCATGGGGAAAAAGCAGTTGGTGGTGCAGCTGACCCAACCGATTGACGCGATCCCCGACAGTCTTGTCTCTGATGCGCTGACCCTGTCCGACGACGGGCACGCGTTGATCTATTCCTATGACACGCGGGCAGAGCGGACGGGCATCACCAAGCTCTTGTCCGATGTCGCGGCCGCGGGGCTTGTGCTGTCTGATCTTGAGACGTCGCAAAGCAGTCTTGAGGATATTTTTGTCGATCTGGTCAAGGAGGACGCGGCATGAACTGGATCGCAGTCAAATCCATCTACACGTTTGAAATGGCGCGCTTCTTTCGCACCATCACGCAGAGTCTGATCTCTCCGGTGTTGTCGACATCGCTGTATTTCGTGGTGTTCGGCGCGGCCATCGGCAGCCGCATCCAAGAGGTCGAAGGCATAAGCTATGGCGCGTTTATCGTACCGGGGCTGATCATGCTGAGCGTGATCACGCAGTCGATCTCGAACGCGTCCTTTGGCATCTATTTCCCCAAGTTCATCGGCACCGTGTTCGAACTTTTATCCGCACCGGTTAACTTTATCGAAATTGTCTGTGGCTATGTCGGGGCTGCGGCGACCAAAGCACTGTTTATCGGGGTGATCATCCTGCTCACGGCGTTCTTCTTTGTGGACATCACCATTCAGCATCCGATCTGGATGGTGGCCTTTCTGGTGCTGACCTGCATCAGCTTTTCGCTGATGGGTTTCATCATCGGGATCTGGGCGGGCAACTTTGAACAGTTGCAGCTTGTGCCGCTGTTGATTGTGACGCCCTTGGTCTTCCTTGGGGGATCGTTCTATTCGATCTCTATGCTGCCGCCGGTGTGGCAGGTGATCTCTCACTTTAACCCGGTGGTGTATCTGATCTCGGGCTTCCGCTGGGCCTTCTTCGGATCGGCGGATGTGCCGATTGTGACGAGCCTTTTGGCCATCGCGGGCTTTACGGCGCTGTGTCTTGCGGTGATCGGTTGGATTTTCCGTACCGGCTGGCGGATTAGGCAGTAAGTATCGGGTGCCCTCCTTGTTTGCAGGTATGGTGCACTCTACATGGGAAGGTATGAGAAAATACCTTCCCTTTTTGGCCTCCCGTCCGACGGTTTCCGTGGTGCGACTGTCTGGCGTGATCGGGGGCCGCACCCGTGGTGGCCTGAACGACAGCGGCATTGGCCCCGCCATCGACAAAGCATTCAACCGCGGCAAACCCGCGGCTGTGGTTTTGGAAATCAGCAGTCCCGGCGGTAGCCCGGTGCAATCTTCGTTGATCGGCGCGCGCATCCGGCGTCTGGCCGACGAAAAGAACATCCCCGTCATCGCCTTTGTCGAAGATGTCGCGGCCTCTGGCGGATATTGGCTGGCCGCGGCTGCGGATGAAATCTATGCCGATCCCAGTTCCGTTCTGGGGTCCATCGGTGTGATCTCGGCGTCTTTTGGTGCGGATGAATTTATCCAACGCCACGGGGTAGAACGGCGGGTTTATACTGCGGGCCAGTCCAAATCCATGCTCGACCCGTTCCGCCCTGAAAAGCCCGAAGATGTCGCGCGTTTGAAGCAACTGCTGGAGGATATCCACGGGAACTTCATCGATCACGTCACATCACGCCGCGGAAGCAAGCTTGCGCCTGATATTGACCTGTTCACCGGAGAGGTCTGGCTGGCGAAACGCGCCACCGAGCTGGGGCTGATCGACGGCATCGGCCACCTGCGCCCGATGATCAAGCAACGCTTTGGCGACAAGGTGAAGTTCAACCGCTACGGCACCAAAAAAGGGCTGCTGTCCCGCTTTGGTGCGCAGATCATCGGCGACGCGGTCGACAGTATTGAAGAGCGCGCGGCCTATGCGCGGTTCGGGCTCTGACGCATGGTCTTTAAGATTGTCTTATTGTTTCTGGTCGCCATGGGCACGCTCGCATGGTTTGGAAAGATGCACTGGTTGGGCGGTAAGCGCCTGAGCCAGAAGAAATGTAATAATTGTGGACGCTATCGCATTGGGAAATCTCCCTGCGGATGCGGGGGTAAACGCGGATGATTATGCCTTGGGTTCTAAGTGTTTTGGGGCTGGTGATTTTGTTGCTGGCCGGGGATGCGTTGGTTAAGGGGGCGGTTAACCTGTCCCTGCGCCTCGGCGTGCCCGCTTTGATCGTCAGCCTGACGATTGTGGCGTTCGGGACGTCTGCGCCGGAATTGCTGGTGTCGATCAAGGCGGTGTTGGACGATTCACCTGGGATCGCATTGGGCAATGTCGTGGGGTCGAACACCGCGAACATCCTGCTGGTCCTCGGGGTGCCCGCCTTGCTGGCGACGATGCACACGTCAGAGTGTAGCACGCGCAAGACGTTCAACATGATGATTGCCGCTTCGGTGTTGTTCATCGGGCTGGCATATCGTGGCGTTTTCGATTTCTGGGCGGGTTTCGTGTTGCTGGGGGCCTTGGCCTATGTGCTGTACGACATGTACCGCGACGGCAAAGAGCATCGCCGCGAATGTAAAAACGCTGCCGCCGCGGACCTGGAAGAGCCCGAAGGGGCCGATCCCGATATGCCGGGCTGGCGCATTGCGGTATTCCTTGTGCTCGGGTTGGTGGGTTTGCCCCTCGGGGCGGGGCTGCTGGTGGATAATGCGTCCATGATCGCGCGCGCCTACGGGGTAAGCGACACGGTCATCGGGCTGACGCTGGTGGCGATCGGAACCTCGATGCCCGAACTCGCCACAACCGTTATGGCAGCGCTGCGCCGTCAGGCTGATGTCGCCTTGGGTAACGTGATCGGGTCCAACCTGTTCAACCTGCTGGGCATTATCGGTATCGCGAGCCTTGTAGGGCCGATCCATGTTGATCCGGAATTCCTGCGGTTCGATCTGTGGGTCATGCTGGGGGCGTCGCTGCTGCTGATCCCCTTTGTGTATCTGGGGCGTGACATCAACCGCATCTGGGGCATCGTTCTATGTGCCGTCTATGCGGGCTATATGGCGGCTGTTCTGATCTAAAAGAGGTGCGGTATGAAACACGCGTTGGTAACCGGAGCCGGAGCCCGCTTGGGGCGTGCGATGGCGCTTTATCTCGGGGATCGCGGGTATGACGTTGCGGTGCATTACAACAGCTCGTCCGACGGTGCCGACGAGGTTGTGTCCGAGTTGAAGGCAAAGGGCCGGCAGGCTGTCGCCCTGCAAGCCGATCTGCTGGACGAGACCGCGACGCACGATCTGCTGCCACGCGCGGCAGTGGCGCTTGGCGGGCCGATCACCTGCCTTGTGAACAATGCGTCGATTTTTGAATACGACAACATTTCTACCGCGACAGAGGAAAGCTGGAACCGCCATATCGGCAGCAACCTGCGGGCACCTTTCATTCTGACGCAGGCCATGGCCGCGCAAGGATTGGCGCCGGAGACTGACGCACAGGACGAGCCCGTTGCCGTGGG
This sequence comes from Sulfitobacter sp. PM12, assembly GCF_045586035.1. Taxonomy (NCBI): domain Bacteria; kingdom Pseudomonadati; phylum Pseudomonadota; class Alphaproteobacteria; order Rhodobacterales; family Roseobacteraceae; genus Sulfitobacter; species Sulfitobacter sp. PM12. The sequence continues at coordinate 2,789,199 of NZ_CP151529.1, read as the reverse complement.
GCTGATCATCAATATGCTGGACCAGCGTGTGCGCAAGCTCACGCCGGAGTTCATGACATATACCATCGGAAAAATGGGGTTGTGGGCGCTGACCCAGACATCTTCCCAAGCACTGGCACCGGCGATACGGGTCAATGCAATCGGTCCGGGGCCGACCCTGAAGGGGGCCAAGCAGACCGACGAACACTTTGCGCGGCAGCGGTCCAAGGTGATTCTCGAACGGGGGGCGAATCCCCGCGATATTACTGCTGCATTGGGCTATTTCCTTGATGCGCCGTCGGTCACGGGGCAGTTGATCTGCACTGACGGGGGGCAGCACCTAGGCTGGAAAACCCCCGACGCGCAAGGCCTAGAATAGGCTTTCCACGCAAGTTGTGCACCGCGGTCACATCGGTAACAAAACCGTTACAAAAAGGGGCGTGTTTTCAGTGGGTTGGAAAGTGTTAATAAAAATAACGTCTAAAATCAATGACTTGCACATATGCCTAAAAATTAGGCAAACACCGGAAGCCCCATTAATACATGGGAAAATCCGCGCTGTTTGAAAGTTATCTGCAAGGTTATCCACAAGAGTCGTGGGTATGTTTAATCTTGTCCTACCGCTAACACTGTTGCAGCCAAAAGGTCCGAACGCTCGAATCAATGTCAGACGCTAACGAAAAACCGAAAACCGGCCATGAGGTGATTCAATCGTACCTGAAAACGATTGATGGCTCTCCTGGTGTGTACCGGATGCTCGATTCGGAAAGCCGTGTCCTTTACGTGGGCAAGGCGCGGAATCTGCGGGCGCGGGTAAGCAACTACGCGCGGCCGTCAGGTCATTCGGGCCGGATCGCGCGAATGATATCAAACACCGCGTCGATGATGTTTCTGACCACGAAGACAGAGACCGAGGCGTTGCTGCTTGAACAGAACCTGATCAAACAGCTCAAGCCGAAATTCAACGTGCTGCTGCGCGATGACAAGAGCTTTCCCAATATTCTGGTAACGGCCACGCATGATTATCCGCAGATCAAAAAGCACCGTGGGGCCAAAAAGGAAAAGGGCAATTACTACGGGCCCTTCGCCAGCGCCGGTGCGGTGAACCGTACGCTGAACCAGCTGCAACGGGTGTTCCTGCTGCGCGATTGCTCTGACGCGATGTTCGAAAGCCGCTCGCGCCCCTGTTTGCAGCATCAGATCAAGCGCTGCTCTGCCCCCTGTGTGGGTAAGATCTCGCCCGAGGAATACCGCAAGACGGTGCAGGACGCGGAGAAATTCCTCAACGGTAAGTCCACCGATATTCAGGGCAGGCTGGCGACCGAGATGGCCGAGGCGTCGGAGGCGATGGAGTTTGAACGCGCCGCCGCCCTGCGCGACCGGATCAAGGCGCTGACGCAGGTGCAAACGGCACAGGGGATCAACCCGCAAGGCGTTGCAGAAGCGGACATTATCGCGCTGCACATGGATCAGGGGCAGGCTTGCGTGCAGGTCTTCTTTATCCGCGCCAACCAGAACTGGGGGAACCGCGACTACTATCCCCGTGTGGGCCCCGATGTGGATGCCGCCGAGGTGCTGGAGGCCTTTATCGGTCAGTTCTATGACACCCGCGAACCACCGCGTCAGCTGATCCTGTCGAACGACATCGAAAGCCCCGATCTGATGGTCGAGGCGCTGTCGGGGAAGCTGGGGCGTAAAGTTGACATCGTGGTCCCCAAACGTGGCGAAAAAGCAGAGCTGGTCGATGGGGCGCTGCGCAATGCGCGCGAATCTTTGGCGCGTAAACTGGCAGAGACAGCGACCCAGACGAACCTTCTTAAAGGTATCGCTGACGCTTTTGACCTGCCTGCGCCGCCGCAACGGATCGAGGTCTACGATAACTCCCACATCCAGGGGACGAACGCGGTTGGCGGTATGATTGTCGCCGGCCCCGACGGGATGATGAAAAACCAGTACCGCAAGTTCAACATTCGCGGCGATGACCTGACGCCGGGGGATGACTTTGGCATGATGAAAGAGGTGCTGACCCGCCGTTTCAAACGATTGCTCAAGGAAGATCCGGACCGCACGCTTGGGATGTGGCCTGACCTGCTGTTGATCGACGGTGGTGCAGGGCAGGTGAGTGCGGTGGCGTCCATCATGCGCGAATACGGGGTCGAGGATATTCCGATGGTCGGCGTGGCCAAAGGTGTGGACCGCGATGCGGGCAAAGAGGAATTTTACCGCGTCGGCAAGCGCCCGATGGCCTTGCGGCATAATGATCCGGTTTTGTATTTCATCCAGCGTTTGCGCGACGAAGCCCACCGTTTCGCCATCGGCACCCACCGCGCCAAACGTGCCAAGGCCGTGGGGGCGACGCCCCTTGATGATGTGCCCGGCGTCGGTGCCGCCCGCAAACGCGCGCTGCTGGCCCATTTCGGGTCAGCCAAGGCCGTTGGTCGCGCGAACTTGAGCGACTTGAAGGCCGTCGACGGGGTGTCGGTTGCTTTGGCCGAACGGATTTATGCGTTTTTCCATGAACGCGGATAGCCCAAAATTTCAGCCTTCGGGCACGTGGTGGGGGCAGGACGCTCCGCGGGGAGTTTATTTTGCAAAATGAAGGCGATGTCTTGGCACTTTCCCCTGTCGTCTTGCCACTGTAGGGTGACGCTATGAAGTGGAATATCCCCAATATCCTGACGCTCTTGCGTCTTGTCGCGGCCCCGGGTGTGGCTGTGATGTTCTTGTATTTTACGCGTCCCTATGCGGACGCTTTGGCGATGTTCCTGTTCATCGCCGCCGCGGTCACCGATTGGTTTGACGGCTATCTTGCGCGCGCATGGGGGCAGGAAACCAAGCTGGGGACCATGCTGGACCCGATTGCCGACAAGGCGATGGTGGTGATTGCGCTGATGGTGATCGTCGCGTTTTCAAGCTGGTCGCCATGGCTGGTGCTTCCTGCCACCGTGATCCTGTTTCGCGAAGTCTTTGTTTCGGGCCTGCGGGAGTTTCTGGGGGATGTGTCTGGCACCTTGAAGGTCACGGCGCTGGCCAAGTGGAAGACAACCGCGCAGATGGTCGCAATTGCCGTGTTGTTCGGGCAGGGGCTGTTTGAACATTACTTTGGCATGTCGATTTTCGGCATGGATAATGCCTTGGTCGGTGCCATACTCTCGGGTGAGGAAGAGGACGTTCTAGGGCTCACTTGGAAGTTCCACGGGATGATCTGGGCCGGCCGGATCGGGTTGGTGCTGCTTTGGATAGCAGCGGCGCTGACCGCGATCACCGGCTATGATTATCTGCGCAAATCCATGCCCCATCTGGTGGAGCCACGCTGATGAATATCTTGTATTTTGCATGGGTTCGCGAACGCATCGGGCTTCCTCGTGAGAAGGTCGAGACGTCGGCGCGCACTGTTCTGGACCTTGTAGAGGAACTGCGCGCGCGCGAAGAGCGCTATGCGGTCGCCTTTTCCGATCTGTCCGGCCTGCGTGTCGCCGTGGATCAGGAACTTGCCGATTTCGATGCCTCGTTGGAAGGCGTGCGCGAAGTGGCGTTTTTCCCGCCGATGACAGGGGGTTGAGATGAAGATCTCGGTTCAGGAAGCGGGTTTTGATCTGGGGCAGGAAAGCCAGGATTTTGCTGCCGGCCATCGGGATATGGGTGCCATTGTGACCTTTACCGGCATCGTGCGCGATCTGCCCGATGATCCGTTGCAGGCGATGGAGATTGAACACTACCCCGGCATGACCGAATCTGCCCTGACCGAGATGGCTGAAACCGCGATGGCGCGGTTTTCGCTGGGGGATGCGCTGGTCATTCACCGCTTTGGCCGACTGCTGCCGGGCGAGATGATCATGATGGTCGCCACCGCTGCGCGCCACCGCAAGGATGCGTTTGAAGCGGCTGAATTCCTGATGGATTACCTAAAGTCGCGCGCACCCTTCTGGAAGCGTGAGATCACTGCCAAAGGGGCGGATTGGGTTGCATCAAAGGCAGAAGACGAAGACGCGCTGGCCCGGTGGTAAGCGGCACGTCGGCCCTTTAGCTGGCCTGCTGACGATCGATATAGGCGCGCATTTCTTCCGCTTCGTGGCGTGCATCGCGCAACCCGTCCATCGCCGCGCGCAGCTCTGCCTCGGTCTGGTTGAGCTGGTTCGTCAGCTCTGCCTCGCGCTGTTGCAGATAGGTGATCGCCTGATCGCGGGTTTCTTCGGCTTCGTGCAATTCCTGGCTCATCCGGTCAAGCTGGGCGACATCGTCGGCCGCCACGCGGGTAAAGCGGTGCAGCAGCCAGTTGGCAAACCATCCAAGGCAGAAGGCGACGAATAGGATAATCGCTGTCGCGATGACAAATTCGGTTCTGCTCATGTTAGTTGCCTTCTTGGGTCTGGTCGGATGGTGTGTCTGTATCGCCTGTATCCGCGCCATTTTCCAGCGCTGTTTCGTCAGAATCTTCCGACGGGCCTTCATTGATCAGCTTAAATTCGATCCGGCGGTTCGCCTCGCGGCCTTCTTCGGTGTCGTTGGAGGCAACGGGCGATTCTTCGCCATAGCCCTTGGCCACGAAGGAGCCGGTGATTACGCGGCGGGCGCGCAGTTCGTTCAGCACCGACTGTGCCCGCGACTGGCTGAGCGCGAGGTTCATTTCCTCGCGGCCCTGGCTGTCGGTATAGCCTTGTACCTCAAGTGCTATGTCGCGGCAGTCTTGCAAGATTTCGGCAATTTGATCCATCGTACCAAGCGCCGAGGCGTCAATGGTGGCGCTGCCGGGTTCGAAGTTGATCTTGCCCTTGGCCACAACTTTGCCGATCTCGGCTTCGCATTCCTGCGGGGTGGGCAGGCCCAGAACGGGGTCGAGCTTTTCTTGATAGGCGACTTTGACCTCATAGTCTTTGCCTTCGCCCAGTTTGCCCGCCAACAAGGTTGCGATCTGCGTGCTGGCATCGGGGTTACCGGTGTTGCCCGCGACGCTGACGCTATCGGGTGTCACGATGACCGTGCCGTTGGCGAGCTTGGACAGCGCGTCCAGTGCCGACAGCACGCGCGTCGGCCAATCGGCGGGCAGATCATCGACAATCCGCGCGGCGGTATAGACCTTGTCCGAGCCAAAGCTCGCCTTGGCGTAGCTATCGGCCAATTCGCGCAGCGCGTCGTCTGTCAGACGGCCGCGCAGTTGTACCTGACCTTCGGGCGAGAGCGTGGCGACGAATTCGGGCGGGCCGGCGTCGGGGTCGACGGTTTGGGGCAGGCGGGCATTCAAAGCAAAGACGTCAGGCAGGGCGTTTTCCAGCTCTCCGACGACGCGGTCAAAGACGGCGCGTTCGGTGCCTTCGGCGGCGATCAGGCTGATATCGGCATCGGCAAAGCTGACGGAGCCGCCACCGATCTTGGACAGCGCGCCGATGGCTTTCTCCACGGCTTCCGACCACCGCGGGCTTGGCACGCCAAGACCCACCGTGCAGCGTGCCGACCCCGGTGCGCCAGCCGCAACGGCCGCCTTGAGGATCCGGGCGATGGCCTGTTCGGTATCCGCGCTACAGGCGTCAAAACCGGTGCTGTCTTCCTCGATCTGGAAGCGCAGGGTAAAGGGCGTGATCACCGGGCGCGGCGCGGCGATCTCCAGTGTCACCACCAGCCCGGGAGGGGCGGCACGTTTCAGCTGGTTTTCCAGCCGTGCCTTGGCTTCTGCGCTGTCGGAAATGGCCGTGATCGCCACACGCCCCGCTTCGGCAGAGACTTTGGCACGGGGCAGTTTCTCCATCGCGGAAATGGCGAAACCAAAGGCGTCTTCCCATCCGTCGGGGGCAGGGTAATTCGCTGATTCCAGTAGATCGGCGACATGATCTTGACCGGCGATGGATTGGAAACGGTCGATGGCCGCATCGCGGTCCGTGGTCGTGGGAATCAGCCCGATGATCGAAACGCCGGAATCATTGCGCAAGATCTCGACCGAGAATTTCGGCGCGGCGATTGCGGCCTGCGCGGTCACATCCATCTGGTCAATCACGCGGGCAGCATCGACGATGGTGCCTGCGGTGCTCAGCGCATTGAACCGCGCGACTTCGTCCGGCGCGGTGCCCGACAGGGTGACCTGCAGCCCGTCTGCCTGCACTTCGGCCCACGTCATCTCTTTTGCATCAAGCGCATCACGCACGCCGATCTCGGAGTTTTCCTCGATCAGGGTTACCGAAAAATTCGCGGCCACCAATGACACGGTCGCAGCGGCGGTAAAGGTCATCGCGATGATCAGGAGTGCAGATAGGCGCATAAGCTCGTTTCTGAAACCGTTAACGTTGGAGCCTTTGATACGCCCGAGGGGACAGGGGTGCAATCACGCCAGCAGGGCTGCGGCAAAAAACACCAGCGGGATCATGCCGGTATCGCGGTTCACACGAAACAGGCGCAGAAGCTTGTCATTGTCGTTGATGTCGATACCACGCAGCTGCCACGCCATATGCCACCCCATTGCCCAAGGCCCGCCAAGGGCGATGACCATCGCCAGAAAGGATGCGGAATCGCGCAGGGCAAAGATCACCGCCAGCCCCATCAGGCCCACGGTGGCGATCAGGAAGCGCCGCAGCCAGTGGCCGGTATTGTCTCCGAACAGGCGGGCTGTGGATTTGACCCCGATCAGGGCGTCATCTTCCTTGTCCTGATGGGCATAGATCGTGTCATAGAACAGCGTCCACGCGATGCCCGCGACATAGAGCACCACCGCAGGCGCGCCGAGGCTGCCGGTATGGGCGGTCCAGGCCAGCAGCGCGCCCCAGTTAAATGCGATGCCAAGGAAAACCTGCGGCCACCACGTGAAACGTTTGGCAAAAGGGTAAACGGCGACAGGCAGCAGGGTCAGTACACCAAGGGCGATGGCAGCCCCGTTGAAGGTCAACAAAATGCCAAGCGCGATCAGCATTTGTGCGATCATCCATGCCAGCGCACCTTTGACGCTGACCTGACCCGAGGGGATGGGTCGTGACCGCGTACGGGCGACCTTGCCATCGATATGCCGGTCGGTGATGTCGTTCCACGTGCACCCCGCGCCGCGCATCAGCCAGGCACCGGCACCGCAGCCGATCAAGATCCACAGGTCAAACCAGCGCGGTTGCTGGTCAAACAGCATCGCCAGCGTCAGCCCCCACCAGCAGGGCAGCAGCAAAAGCCAAGTGCCAATAGGGCGGTCGGCGCGGCTGAGCCGCAGGTAGGGGCGGGTGAAACGCGGCGCAAAACGGTCGACCCAATTGTCCGCAGGGGCATCGACCACGCGTGTCGCATCATTCCCATCTGGTGTCGGCGAGGTGTCGTACATATATCTGTGCCCATGAACGCGAAAATCAGACTTTATGTAGATCATCCGTTGGGGCAGGGGCAATCCGTTCCTTTGGATAAGGCGCAGGCGCATTATCTCTTTGGCGTGATGCGCCAATCGGTGGGCGCGTCGGTTCTTTTGTTTAATGGCATTGATGGCGAATGGCGCGCCGAGGTCGCCGAGGCGGGTAAACGCGGCGGTGTGCTGGTCTGTGCCGAGCAGACGAAAGCGCTGCAAATGCCGCCCGACCTGTGGCTGATCTTTGCGCCGATCAAAAAGGCGCGCACGGATTTCATTGTCGAGAAAGCTGCCGAAATGGGTGCGCGGCGCATTGTGCCGGTGCAAAGTGAATTTACCAACGCCGGCCGCGTGCAGCGCGATCGTCTGCAAGCCCATGCGGTCGAGGCAGCGGAGCAATGCGGCGGGACTTTCGTACCGGAGGTGGCCGATATGGTCCGGCTGGACCGTCTGATCGATCGTTGGGAGCCCGAGCGGTCCTTGATGTTCTGCGACGAGGCGCTGGCGGGCGAGGAAGAGGGGCTCGCATCCGCGCGGCCTGGTCCTTGGGCCATCCTGATTGGACCAGAGGGCGGGTTTTCGGAGAGTGAACGCGCGCGTTTGCGCGGGTTGGACTGGTCGCGCCCCGTCGCCTTGGGGCCGCGCATCTTGCGGGCGGACACGGCAGCAGTGGCGGCCATGACCCTGTGGCAAAAGACATTGGGAGATTGGGCGTGAGTGCGGTTTCTGGCACGCGCGTCGGAGTGGGGGTTTCACACCCCCACGCCCCCGTGGAGTTTATCTGGCAAAATGAAGCCAGCAGTAGGAGAGCACGATGAGTTTTCTGCGACCTGAGGCGAAGGCTGAACTGTGGCGTTGGCGCGAGGTTCTTGGCGGAATCGCGGTCGCTTTGATCGGGCTTTGGCTGGTGGCGGGGCCGGGGTTGCTGTTGGCGATACCGGGCTATGCGCTGATCCTTGCGGGGGTGATCTTTGTCTGGATCGGCGGGCAGCGCGTGCGGTTTCGCAAGACCGGCCTCGGGGCCGGAGCGGTGCAGGTGGATGAGGGGCAGATCGCCTATTTCGGCCCCCTGACCGGCGGCGTCATCGCCCTACGCGAGATGGAGCGTCTGAGCCTTGAGCGCGGGGCCTATCCGGCGCATTGGAAACTGGAACAGCCTGGACAAAATCCCGTGATGATCCCCGTGGATGCCGCGGGGGCGGACGCGCTTTTTGACGCTTTTGCCGCACTTCCGGGGCTGCGTACCGAAAGAATGTTGGCCGAATTGGCCGATGACAAGACCCTGTCCGTCGTGATTTGGGAGCGGCGTTCGATGCGGCCGGCCTCGACCCTGTTGCATTGACACCCCGTCCAAATCGCACCATCCCTTAGACCACAGAAATTGAACTCGGAGCCACCCCACATGTCTATCCCTCAATCCGGCGGCGGCCCGATCGAAAGTTACGACCAGCTGGTCAACTATCTCGCGGACGGGTGCAAACCCAAGGAAGATTGGCGCATTGGCACCGAGCACGAGAAATTCGGCTATAACAAAGAGACGCTGCTGCCCTTGCCCTATGAGGGCGATTGTTCGATCCGCGCCATGTTGGAAGGGCTGCGCGACGGCCATGGCTGGGATCCTGTGGAAGAGGGCGGCAAGCTGATCGGGTTGGTCAAGGACGGGGCGAATATCTCGCTCGAGCCGGGCGGTCAGTTGGAGCTGTCGGGCGCGCCTGTCGAAACCATCCACGAGACCTGCGACGAGGTGAACACCCACCTGCGCGAAGTGCGCGATGTGGCGGACCGGATCGGAGCGGGGTTCATTGGCTTGGGCGCGGCACCGGAATGGTCCCACGACCAGATGGATCTGATGCCCAAGGGCCGGTACAAGCTGATGAACGAATATATGACTAAGGTCGGCACGATGGGTCGGGTCATGATGCGCCGGACCTGCACGGTGCAGGTGAACCTTGATTTCGGGTCCGAGGCGGACATGGTGCAAAAGCTGCGCGTGGCACTGGCCTTGCAACCTGTCGCGACGGCGCTGTTTGCGAATTCGCCGTTTTTCGAAGGCAAGCCCAACGGCCATAAATCATGGCGCAGCCGCGTGTGGCGTGATCTGGATGCGGCGCGTACGGGCATGTTGCCCTGGGTGTTTGAAGACGGCATGGGCTTTGAGCGTTGGGTGGAATATGCGCTCGATGTGCCGATGTATTTTGTTTACCGCGATGGAAAATATATCGATGCCCTGGGGCAATCTTTCCGCGACTTCCTGAAAGGCAAGCTGCCTGCGCTGCCCGGAGAGATGCCGACGCTGAGCGATTGGGCGGACCATCTGACCACGGCCTTCCCCGAGGCGCGGATCAAGAAATTCATCGAAATGCGCGGTGCCGACGGTGGGCCGTGGCGTCGTCTATGTGCCTTGCCCGCGTTTTGGGTCGGGCTGACTTATGACCAACAGGCGCTGGATGGCGCTTGGGATCTGGTTAAAGGCTGGGATGCCGAAACGCGCGAGGCGCTGCGGGTCGCGGCCTCTGTCGACGGGTTGCAGGCCAAGGTGGGCGGCGTGCGCATGCACGACATCGCGCGCGAGGCCGTGGCCCTGTCCGAACAAGGGCTGAAAGCACGGGCGCGCAGCGGTGCGGGCGGTATGGTCCCGGACGAAACGCATTTCCTGAACGCGCTGAAGGAGAGCATCGAGACCGGCAAGGTCCCCGCGGACGAGCTGCTGGAGGATTATGACGGTAAGTGGAAGGGCGACCTCAGCCGGATCTACGCCGATTATTCTTATTATTCTTACTGATCCTCGATGATCAGCCCGCGGACAAAGGCGATGACCTTGGCCGCGGGCATTTCGCAGGGATAAAGACGTGCTCCGCTGGCGAGCGCATAGAGGTTCAGGCTGATATAGTCCGAGCCGCCCAATTCCTCGGCAACCAGTTTCCAGCTTTTACCTGAATTAAAGGTGCTTTTTGACCAAACATAGCGGCGGGTTTGATATCTGCCGGTGTGCGTGCCGTCGGGCAGCGCGTGGAACGCGTCCAAAAAGCGCGCGTCGACGGTAGCCGTCACAGGGTCAGTCTTTCTTGGCACCGATCTTGGGTTCGGTGCCCGCGCGGATGCGTTTGATGTTCTCGCGGTGGCGCCAGAACACCAGCAGGGTCAGCAGAATGCCCAGAAACAGGGCGCTGCCGTAGCCCAGGAAGATCATAAAAAAGGTCGATGCCGCGGCGGATGCCAGCCCCCCGATGGACGAGGTGCGGGTGACGGCCATGGCGATCAGCCACGCCAGACAGCAGGCGAGGCCGACGGGCCATGCAAGGGCCAGCAACACACCAAGGAATGTCGCGACACCCTTGCCGCCCTTGAACCCCAGCCAGACCGGATAGCAATGACCCAGCATCGCGGCCAATGCGGCAATTTGGGCCGCGTCCTCGCCCGCGAAGAGCCGTGCCAGCAGCACTGCAACGGCCCCTTTGCCCCCATCCAGGATCAACGTCAGCGCCGCCGCTTTTTTGGAACCTGTGCGCAGCACATTGGTGGCACCGATATTGCCCGACCCGATGCTGCGCAGATCGCCCAGATTCATCGCGCGCGTCAGCACCATGCCAAAGGGGACCGACCCGATCAGATAGGCCGCAACGGCCCAGAACAGGAGCACGAATAGGGAAGAGTCGATCAGGGGCATATTCAGGAGGCCTTATAGATGCAGGTGCCGGAAACGTAAGTTTCCAAGACCTTACCTTGCATGCGCATCCCGTCAAAGGGGGTGTTGCGCGATTTCGACCGCAAAACCTCGCGGTTCATCACGAAAGGCGCGCCATCATCAAAAAGCACCAGATCGGCGGGGGCACCGACGGACATCCGCCCCCCGGGCAGCCCCAGACGTTTCGCAGGGTTGAACGACAGCGCACGCCACAATGTGGCAATATCGATCATCTCGGAGTGGACCAGTCGCAAGGCTGCGGGCAGCAGGGTTTCCAATGCGACGGCCCCCGATGCGGCTTCCTCGAACGGGAGCCGTTTGGATTCCTCGTCCTGCGGGGTGTGCATGGAACAAATGATATCGATCAGGCCAGAGGCCACGGCCTCTACCACGGCGATGCGATCCTCTTCGTCGCGCAGGGGGGGCTTGAGCTTGAAGAAGGTGCGGTAATCGGCCACATCCAGCGCGTTCAGCGTCAGGTGGTGGATGCCGACCCCGGCGGTGATATCCAGACCGTTCTTCTTTGCACGCTCCAGCGCGGGTAGGGCGCGGGCGGTGGTGATCTGGTCGGCGTGATAGCGGGCCCCCGTCATTTCGATCAGGGCGATGTCGCGGTCCAGCCCCATGCGTTCCGCCATGGGCGAGACGGCAGGCAGCCCGCGCAGCGACGCGAATTTACCAGAGGTCACCGCCGCCCCCTTGCTCAAGATGGGTTCCTGCGGGTGAGCGATGACAAGCGCGCCAAGGCTACGGGCATAGGTCAGCGCGCGGGAGAATACTTTGGTATCCGTCACCACGCGATCACAATCGGTAAAGCCCACGGCACCGGCATCCATGAGAAACCCGATCTCTGTCATCTCGCGGCCTTCGCGGCCCTTGGTCAGCGCGGCCATGGGCACGACGTTGACCGGCGCGGCCTCGTTCGCACGGCGGGTGACGAATTCAAGCACTTCGGGGCTGTCGATGGTGGGGTCGGTGTCGGGGCGGGTGACCATTGTCGTGACCCCACCCGCAGCCGCTGCCAGCCCCGCAGAGCGGAAGCTTTCCTTGTGCCGCTCCCCGGGTTCACAGACCTTGACGCCCAGATCGACGATACCGGGGGCCAGGTATTTCCCACGGCAATCCACGACCTGCGCATCCCCGGCGATCGGTGCGGTATCGTCCAGTACTGCCGCGATCTTTCCATCCTCGACCCGAATCGTGCCGCGGGTGACGGTGCCTGCTTCGGGGTCGATCAGCTGCGCGTTGATAAAATGCAGGGTCATGGAGGGGCCTTCGTCGTTAGGAAAACAGGGGTGCCGCGGGGGCGGTCAGAAAGGTCAGGACCCGATCCACACCATCATGCCCGCCACGCCAAAGGCGACAAGCAGGGCAATCATAGCGATACGGCCGGACATCTTGGGATCGGGTTTGGGTTCTTTCACAGCAGCCACCATAGAATAAGACCGATCAGCACGATCACCGCCAAAAGCAGGATCATACCGCCGGCACCGCCCTTGGGCGGGGATTTCGGGGTCATATCCGCGGCACCGGTGTAGGGCTGCGCGGAGTCAGCCTCAAGCGGGGTGACGGACATATCGGGCTGCGCCTCGCCATAGGTGCCGATCATCGTCAGTTCGGGGCCAAGGTCCAGCGTCGCTTCCTGCCCGTCAAAGGCCGAGGAGAACAGCAGCAATACATAGCCGTCCAGCGCATCCAACCGCGCGCGGTCGCGGCTGATCTGTTCACGCGGCACCGCATAGCCATCCCCCAGATAGGAGGCGAGACCCACGCCGGTCAGATCGGACACGGGGAACAGTTCGGCCGCGCCTTCGGGCATAGGGCGGCCCAGCAGATCAGCAATCAGCGCCTCTTTACTGTCGTTGCGCAGGTCGCGGGCCAATTCGTCAATCGGGCGGTTCACGGCAAACAGGCGGATCTGGCCGATCTCGCCCTTGGGGATTTCGAGTTGTGTCATCGTGTTGCACCTTTGTACGGGGTTACCATCAATGCACTTAATCTGTCGCTGTCTTCGACATATTCAAATCCTAGATGCACGGCGCGTGCCGGATTGCCCGGCTGTTCATGCCGGATAAAGAAAACCGACGGCGGGCTGGTCGGGCGCAGATCGGGTTTCGTCTCGGCGCTGCGGGGGAAAGCTTTGGCACGGGTGCCGTCGCGGGTCAGTTTGAAAAACAGGGCGCGGTGGTTGGTCAGCGCATAGCGGGTACGGCGCAGGTCGGTCAGACGTTTCATCCCGCGCAGCAACGACAGCGCCACCAGCGCGACGATCACCGCCACCACGACCGATTGCGACACGGGCAGGGTGTTGCCCCGCAGCACAAATGCCCCCGCGATCACGGTGCCAATGGCCCCGACAAAGGGGCCGAAGAGCTGAAAATTGCGCAGCGACAGCTTGGGGCGGGGGCGCCCCGTCCAGAGCAGCTCTTCCTGAGGTTCAAGCAGGTCTTGCCAAAAACGATCGCTCATGATGCCGCCTCTATCGCTTGGGCAAGGCGGGCCTTGGTCTCTGCCCGGTTCGGCACCAGCGGCAAGGTGATCCGCTGGCCGTCGGGCAGGCCAAGACTGATCGACCACAAGGACAGTTTCCCGATTGACCGGATGTCGGTCAACGGCAGGACCAGTGGCTCTGCCGTATCGGGGGAGTTGATGTAGAGCGCACGGTTGGTCAGCCGCCAGACGGTATTGCGATTGCTGAACCAGATCTGGAATTCCTCAAACACCCACATGTAGAAGACCGCAATCAGGACCGAGGCAAGCAGCCACGTGAACGGGTCCAGCCAGATGAGCAAGGGCAGCGTGAACAACATGGTCAGCACCGCCAGCGCCACGCACCGCCAAAAGAACGCCCGCGGCGAGATACGCCAGTGCAGCAGGTCCTGTTCTTCGGGCGGGGCTGCGGTCATGCGGTGGCCTTGCGGCTGTCGACAAGGTTGCGCGCCAGCAGGTCCATCGCGGCCATGCGCACGGCGACGCCCATCTCTACCTGATCCTGAATGACGCTGCGGTTGATGTCATCGGCGAGTGTTCCGTCGATCTCTACCCCGCGGTTCATCGGGCCGGGGTGCATCACGATGGCATCGGACTTGGCATGGGCCAGTTTTTCGGCGTCCAGCCCATATCTGTGATAATACTCGCGTTCGCTGGGGATAAAGCCACCATCCATGCGTTCTTTTTGCAAGCGGAGCATCATCACAACATCAACGTCCTTCAGCCCTTCTTCCATGTCATCGAAGACTTCGACACCGAATTCACCGATTTGCGCGGGCATCAGCGTCGGCGGCGCGATAAGGCGGATGCGGTTCTCCATTTTGCCAAGCAGCATGATGTTGGACCGTGCCACGCGACTATGGGCAATGTCGCCGCAGATGGCGATGGACAGGCGATGCAAGCGGCCCTTGGCGCGGCGGATCGTCAGCGCGTCCAGCAGTGCTTGCGTAGGGTGTTCATGCCGCCCGTCGCCCGCATTGAGCACCGCGCAGTTCACCTTCTGCGCCAGCAGATCGACGGCACCGGATTGCGGATGGCGGACCACCAGCAGATCGGGGTGCATGGCGTTCAGCGTCATCGCCGTATCAATCAGGGTTTCGCCTTTTTTGATCGAGGACGCCTGCATCGCCATATTCATCACATCCGCACCCAACCGCTTGCCCGCGATCTCGAAGCTCGCCTGCGTCCGGGTGGAGTTTTCGAAGAACATATTGATCTGTGTCAGCCCGCTCAGCGCGTCGCTGTGTTTATGGGGCTGGCGGTTCAGATCGGCATAGCTGTCGGCCAGATCAAGCAGGGTTGTGATGTCGTCCTGGGACAGGTGTTCAATGCCCAGAAGATGGCGGTGTGCGAAACTCATGACGGGGGACCCCACGTTATTTTTGGCGTTATAGGCGGCGGCGCAGGGCGGGGCAAGTCGTCGGGCGGGGGCATCCGACCGTGGGGGCCGCGTTGGATTTAAGACCATTTGGAAGTTGGCATTTTTATTGCCGACACCAGCGCGTAAGTTGGGCGCATGGAATCAGTGGATTATCATCAGGCGCTTGCGCTTTTGCATTGGCAGATCGAACTTGGCGCGACCGAGGCGATTTGCGATGCGCCGGTGAACCGCTACGAGGTGCCCGCCGCGGTCGAGAAGCCGAAGGCGCAAAAGGGCAAGAGCGGACCGGTGCCTTTGGCTGCCCAAGGGCCGGACGTGGTGGCAGAGGCGACACAGGCCGCGGCAGGGGCTGCGACGCTGGATGAATTGCGTGCCGCCATGGCCGCCTTCGAGCATTGCGAGCTGAAACGCGGCGCGCGCAAAATGGTTTTCTCGGACGGGACGCCGGGGGCACGGGTGATGATCGTGGGCGAGGCTCCGGGACGAGACGAAGACCGCGAGGGCCGCCCCTTTGTCGGGCGTGCTGGCGTGTTGCTGGACAAGATGCTCGCGGCCATCGACATGGGGCGTCATCACCAGACGTCGCCTGTCTATATCACCAATGTCTTGCCCTGGCGGCCGCCGCAGAACCGCGATCCGAAGCCGGATGAAATCGCGATGATGAAGCCATTTCTGGCGCGGCATATCGCTTTGGCCAAGCCCGAGGTATTGGTCATCGTTGGCAATTGGTCCGCGCAGGCATTGCTGGGCAAACGTGGCATCACCCGCTTGCGCGGTCAGTGGACGCAAGCCGAGGGGTTGCCCGCATTGCCCATGTTCCACCCCGCCTATCTGCTGCGCAGCCCCGAGTTCAAACGCGAGGCCTGGGCCGATTTACTCTCACTGAAGGCGAAGTTGACGCATGGTTGATCCCCTCACATTGCTGGCCTTTGTGCCCGCCGCCTTGGCGCTGAACCTGACACCGGGCGCGGATATGATGTTTTGTCTGGGGCAGGGCATGCGCTTTGGTCCGCGCGCCTCGGTTGCGGCCAGTGCGGGGGTCGCCCTTGGCGGTATGGTACATGTGACCTTGGCGGGGCTTGGCCTTGGTGCGGTGGTGGCGGCCCTGCCGTGGGCCTTTGATGTGATCCGCTGGGTCGGGGTTGGCTATCTTTTGTGGCTGGCCGTGCAGACCTGGCGTAGCAGCGGCGCGGCCGCAAATCCCGTGCCTGCGCCGAAATCCGCGTTTCGCAGCGGTTTGATCGTGAACCTGACGAACCCCAAGGTGATCCTGTTCGTGCTGGCCTTTGTCCCGCAGTTCGTTGTGCCAGACGCGGGGCCGGTTTTGCTGCAGTTTCTGATGCTGGGGTCGGTCTTGTCGCTTGGTGGGTTGATCATCAACGCCTTGGTCGGTGTGTTTGCCAGTGGCCTCGGCCGCCGGATGGTCGGGGGCGGGCAGGCGCTGCGCTGGATCAGCAGCGGTATTTTCGTGGCCCTCGCCGCACGCCTTGCAGTATTGGAGCGGACATGAGCCGGATTGACGAGACGATTGATTTTATCCCCGTGCGCATCGCGGTGCTGACGGTATCCGATACCCGCGGTTTGGCCGAAGACAGGTCAGGCGATGTCTTGGTCGAGCGCATCGCTGAAGCGGGGCATTTCCTCGCGGCACGCAGCATCATCCGCGATGAGCGGGGCGAGATTGCCGACCAGTTGTGCGACTGGTGTGCCGACCCTGAGATTGACGTGGTGATCAGCACGGGGGGCACAGGGCTGACGGGGCGCGATGTTACAGTCGAGGCACATCGCGATGTCTACGAGAAAGAGATCGATGCATTCGGCACCGTGTTCACGATCGTATCCATGCAGAAGATCGGCACCTCGGCGGTGCAAAGCCGGGCCACCGCTGGCGTCGCCCAGGGGACGTATCTCTTTGCGCTGCCCGGGTCTCCGGGGGCGTGCAAGGATGCGTGGGACGAGATTTTGGTCAAACAGCTCGACTATCGGCACAAGCCCTGCAACTTCGTTGAGATCATGCCGCGTCTGGATGAACACCAGCGCCGGAAATAGCAGCTGGGGCGATGAATTTAACCCAATTCCTCCGCGCTGCTTTGCGATGCGCGTGATAAGCCGTGCGCGGCTGTCACAACTGTGATTTTGTTCTGCAGGCCTGCGGGGTAAGCTGGCATGGACGAAATAGGATCGGGGCAAGATGCGTTTTCTACGGCAAAGCATGATCGGGTTGTTTCTGGCAGCGGCGACATTGGGGTTTCTGGTGCTTGCGGCGGACCTCATTGGCGGGGCGGTTCAGCAGCGTCTGACCGACACGCCGCCCGAGCGCGCCCCGCGTGAGCGGGTATTCTCGGTCAATGTGGTGCGTGCGCAGTCTGGGACCGAAGTGCCGGTGCTGCAAAGTTTTGGCGCGGTGCAAAGCCGCCGCACGCTAGAGTTGCGTGCGGCCGTGGGCGGGCGCGTGGTCGAGCTGGCACCGGAATTCGAAGAGGGCGGGCAGGTCACGGCGGGTCAGGTTCTGGTGCGCCTTGACCGGTCGGATGCTTTGGCCGAGGTAGCACGGGCGCAAAGTGCCGTACGCGATGCAGAGGCAGAGGGGCGTGATGCGGACCGCGCGCTGGCATTGGGACTGGACGAGCTTGCCGCCGCCGAAGAGCAGGCCGCGCTGCGCACTCGCGCGTTTGACCGCCAGCGTGATCTGGGCGAACGCGGTGTCGGCACCGCGACGGCGACGGAAACGGCAGAGCTTGCTGCCTCAAGCGCACGACAGGCCGTTCTTGCGCGTCGACAGGTGGTGACCCAGACAGAAGCGCGCGTGGATAACGCGGTGCGCTTGTTGTCCAACGCTCAAATTGCGTTGGAGGATGCGCAGCGCGCGCTAAAGGAAACCACGATCACCGCGCCGTTCGATGGGGCGCTAAGCGAAACCTCGGTCGTCGAGGGGCGCTTGGTCTCTGCGAACGAGAGGCTGGCAGAGCTGATTGCGCCGGATGATCTTGAGATTTCCTTCCGCATCTCGACCGCGCAATACGCGCGGCTGCTGGATGCGCAGGGCCGGTTGATCAAGGCAGAGATCACCGCGCGCCTTGATGTCGCGGGCGTGGACCTTGAGGCCCGCGGCCAGATCACCCGCGCGGGGGCCGCTGCGGGCGAGGGGGCCAGCGGGCGTCTGATCTTTGCCTCGTTGACGCAGGCACCGGGGTTCAAACCGGGGGATTTCGCGACGGTACATGTGCGTGAACCTGCGCTGGACGATGTGATCCGCCTGCCAAGCTCTGCCCTTGATGCCACGGGAGCGGTCTTGGTGCTGGATGCGGAGAATCGATTGGAAAGCATTCAGGTCTCTGTTCTGCGCCGCGTGGGCGACGACGTGTTGGTCCGTGGTCCCGTCGAAGGTCGCGACGTGGTCGAGGCGCGGTCGCCCCTGCTGGGGGCCGGTATCGCGGTAAAGCCGTTGCGTCCGGGGGCGGATGAGACCGCGCAGGGAGATGTCCCCAGCATGATCGCCCTGACAGAGGAGCGTCGCGCAAAGCTTGTGGCCTTTATCGAGGGGAACAGCCGCATGCCCCAAGAGGCGAAGGCGCGCGTGCTGGCGCAGCTGGCCGAGCCGCAGGTGCCGGCGCGTATGATCGAACGCCTTGAAAGCCGGATGGGAGGCTAGGGAGATGGCGCGCAGCATGTCCGGTGGTGCAGGGGGAATCCTGTCGTATTTCACCCGTCACCGGACGGCAGCCAACTTGCTGCTTGTGGTGCTGCTGGTCTGCGGGGCGGCCGCTGCGCCGAATATGCGGGCGCAGTTCTTTCCTGATGTGATCATCGACAGTGTGTCGGTCACTACCGTTTGGGAGGGGGCGGGGGCCGACGATGTGGACAGTGCCATCGTTCAGGTGCTTGAACCGGTCTTGCTGGCGGTCGAAGGGGTCGAAAGCTCCACCGCTGCCTCGCGTGAGGGCAGCGGGACCGTCTCGCTCGAGTTCGAGCCCAATTGGGACATGGCCCGCGCCGCGACGGATGTGCAAACGGCGGTGGATTCGGTTACCACACTGCCAGAAGATGCCGAAGATCCGGTGGTCCGGCGTGGTATCTGGCGCGACCGTGTGACTGATGTGGTGATCACCGGCCCGATCAGCGCGGAACAGCTGGGTCGTTTCGCGGATGAATTCGTCACGCGGCTGTTCGCGGCGGGTGTAACGCGCAGTACCATTCAGGGGGTCGCGGCGCCGCAAACCCTGATCGAGGTGCCGTCGACCAGACTGATCCGCCACGACATCACCATGGCCGAAATCGCCGCCGTAATCGCGGCCGAGGTGGACGCTAACCCCGCCGGTGATGTGACAGGTGCCAATGCGCGCGTGCGCACCGGCACCGCGAAGCGTAGCGCGGATGCCCTGTCTCGCGTCGTGTTGCGCAGCAATGCGGACGGGTCGTCATTGCTGGTCGGGGACGTGGCGCGGGTGATCGAGCAGGGCTCCGACCGCGAGGTAGGGTATTTCGTGGGGGATGATCCCGCAATCTCTGTGCGTATTGACCGCTCTGACGGGGGGGATGCCATCGGTATCCAGCATAGCGTCGAAAGCGTCGCGGCGGATATGTCTGTGATGCTGCCCAAGGGCGTGACGATAGAGCTGATCCGCACGCGGGCCGAGGCGATCACCGGGCGGTTGGACCTGCTGATTGATAACGGGCTGATGGGGCTCGCATTGGTGGTGGGGTTGCTGTTCCTCTTTCTTAACGCACGCACGGCCTTTTGGGTGGCCGCGGGCATACCTGCGTCGATGGCCGCAGCGATTGCGCTGATGTATGCGGGGGGGATCACGATCAACATGATCTCTTTGTTCGGGTTGATCATCACGCTTGGCATCGTGGTTGACGATGCGATCGTTGTGGGCGAACACGCGGACTATCGCCACAAAGAGCTGGGCGAGCCCCCCATGCAAGCGGCAGAGAATGCGGCGCGGCGGATGGCGATGCCGGTCTTTGCCGCAACGATGACGACGATCATTGCTTTTTTCGGTCTGCTTGCCGTCGGCGGGCGCTTTGGCAGTCTGATCGCGGATATCCCCCTCACAGTGATTGCCGTGCTGGCCGCGTCACTGGTTGAATGTTTTCTGATCCTACCGAACCATATGGCCCATGCGATGGCAGCAGGGGCCAAGCAACGGTGGTATGACCTGCCCAGCCGAGTGGTCAATCGCGGGTTTCTCTGGGTGCGCGAACGGCTGTTCCGCCCCTTCATGGCGGGGGTGATCCGCGCGCGCTATGTGGTGCTTGCCGGCGTGGTCGCTGTGCTGGCCTCGCAGGTGGCGCTGTTCATCCAGGGTGACGTGCAATGGCGGTTCTTCAATGCGCCTGAACGCGGGTCGGTGACCGGGAATTTTGCCATGACCGAAGGGGCCACCCGTGCCGATACGCTGGCGATGATGCGCGAAATGCAACGCGCGACAGAAGCGCTGGGCGCGCAATACGCCGAGGAATACGGCACCAACCCCATCGACTATGTGATCGCGCAGATCGGGGGCAATGCGGGGCGCGGTCTAGACGGGGCCGACAGCAAGGACGCCGATCTGCTGGGCGGCATCTCGATCGAGCTGATCGACGCCGACCTGCGCCCTTACTCCAGCTTCGCCTTTGTCGCTGAACTGCAAGACGCGGTGGTCAATCATCCCCTTGCCGAAACCGTCAGCTTTCGCGGCTGGCGGTCGGGTCCCGGGGGGGACGCGCTGGATGTGCAGTTCTACGGCGCTGACACGCAGGTGTTGAAAGCCGCATCGCAGGACCTGCAGGATGCCCTGCGGCAATATCCCGAAGTCAGCGCGGTGCAGGATAACCTGGCCTACGACAAGGAAGAGTTGATCCTTGATCTGACGCCGCAAGGACAGGCGCTTGGGTTCACGATTGATATGTTGGGGCGGGTGCTGCGCCACCGTCTGGGCGGGATCGAGGCGGCGACCTATCCCGACGGCCCACGATCGGCGACAATCCGGGTTGAACTGCCCGAGGGAGAGCTGACCGCGGATTTCCTTGAACGGACGCAGATGCGCACGCCAGATGGGCAATATGTACCGCTGGCCGATATCGTCAGCGTGGACCGACGCACCGGCTTCAGCACGGTGCGTCGCGAGAATGGCATTCGTCTGATTTCGGTCACGGGCGACATATCAGAGGATGACCCCGCCCGCGCGAGTGAGATCACGAAGGCCCTGCGCGAGGATATCCTGCCGGGCATCGCCTCTGAACGGCAGGTGGATTTCCGCATCGGCGGGTTGAGCGAGCAGGAAGATACGTTTCTGTCGGATGCGCTGACCGGCCTGATCCTTGTGCTGACGGGCATCTACCTTGTTCTCGCTTGGGTTTTTGGCAGTTGGACGCGGCCCATGGTGGTGATGGCGGTGATCCCCTTTGGTCTGGTCGGCACAATCTACGGGCACGCCCTGTGGGAGGTGCCGCTGAGCATGTTCACAGTCGTGGGCCTGTTGGGGATGACAGGGATCATCATCAACGATTCCATCGTTCTGGTCGGCACCATTGACGAATACGGAGCCACCCGTGGAGTGATCCCATCGATCATCGATGGCGCGGCGGACCGGTTGCGGCCGGTGATGCTGACCACGCTGACAACGGTCCTTGGCATGGCCCCGCTGCTCTATGAGCAAAGCCAGCAGGCGCAGTTCCTGAAGCCCACGGTGATCACGCTGGTCTATGGTCTGGGTTTTGGCATGTTTCTGGTGTTGCTGGTCGTGCCTGCGCTGGTCGCGGCGCAGCATGATATCGGTCGCCAGATCCGTGCGATGCGTCGGGCCATGCGGGCACGGGCAGGGGGTCTGCGCCTTGGCATTCTGGCGCTTTGGGTGCTGGTGATGCTGTGGGGCGGGGCCACGCTGGGGTGGGTCGCGGTGACGGGCGGCTTGCATCCCGCACTGGTCGAGCTGCTGCCTGAGCTCGGGGCGATGGCCCCGCGCAGCGTGGCGCTGCTGCTGTTCCTGGCCGGGGCGGCTTTGATCGCGCTAGTGGGCTATATCGTCGGCGCGGTGGCGTTGCTGCTGTCGCGTCGCAAACGGGCCATGTGATCAGCCCGCATTGCATCCCACAATATCGACGGCCTGCTTGCTGCCCAAGACCGTCATGCGGATGTGCGACCGGTTCAGTGCCACGGGGCCGCCGCTGACGTGACCCACGTCCACCCGCGCATGCAGGACGTTGCCCTTGCGGGTGGTATCGGCCTCGCTGACCCAAAGATCAGGGTTGCCGGTTTCGATCACCACCAACTCTTGCCCGCCCGCGGGCGGCAGGGTGATCGCGGCGTCCAGGGTCAGGTCCGCGCCTGCCATACCGATGGTGCAGGTCACGTCTTTCACACGGGCCTCTTTCGCCGAAAACGGGCGCTGCGCCAATGAGGCGGCAATCGCTGGATCGGCGCGGGTTGTGGTGGTGTCGATCACGCCGCTCAGCTCAAGCGAGGCGGGCACGCAGATGTCGCTGCACACGCCCAGATCAATGGTGGTCTGGACTGTGACGGGGGCCCCTTTGTCGGGCACGCTGATCCGCAGCGGCAACACGACCTGATCCTTATACCCGATCGTGGTCAGATTGGGTTCGCGGAACACCGTGGGCGCAGGCCATTCCACGGCCACCGCCGACAGGTTGCGCGAGCCGGACCAGTCGAAGCTGGGCGGGATACCCATGTCACCGGGTGCGCGCCAGTAGGTCTTCCAGCCCGGCTCCACCGTCATGCGGATCGCGGCCATGCGGTTGCCATCGGGCAGTACCCAGCCTTGCAGGATTTCCCCGTGGATCACGTCCATCGCAGAAGCGGGCAGCGGGGCGATAAGGGCAGCGGCCATCAGGCCAAGAATTTTTCTGGTCATGGCGCTTTCATGGGCCATCTGCCCCCGGTTTGCCAAGTCACGTTTGCATTATGATGTGTTGCAGTCGCGGGGGTTGAAAGCCGCAGGGTCGCAGGTCATGCTATTGCGATGACGCATAAGGACGACAGCATGAAAATGGATCTGACCGGCCAGCTTCTGGTGGCGATGCCCGGCATGGGGGATCCTCGGTTTGATCATTCGGTGATCTTTATCTGCTCGCATGATGACGAAGGCGCGATGGGGTTGATCGTCAATAAACCCGCCGCTGATCTGAAGCTTGGCGATGTGCTTGACCGGCTTAGCGATGTGGACATGGACGATGTTTCCGGTCTGGGGGTGCATGTGGGTGGCCCCGTCGAGAAAGAGCGCGGCTTTGTCCTGCACAGCGCCGAATACCGGTCCGTGATGCAGACAACGGATATCGCGGACGGGGTGGCGATGACCGCGACGCTGGACATCCTCGAAGACATTGCCCGCGGCAAGGGGCCGCGTCGGGCGATGTTGATGCTGGGCTATGCGGGTTGGGCCGCGGGCCAGCTAGAGGCTGAGATTGCCCAGAACGGCTGGCTGACCTGCCAAGGCGATAGCGCTATCCTCTTCGACCTGCCCGATGCGCGCAAATGGGAAGCGGCGCTGACCTCTATCGGGGTGGACCCTCTGGGGCTCAGCGCGACAGCAGGGCGCGCCTGACTTGCGAGGATCTGCGGGGCAAAAGCCCTAACGCGGTGCCGCCGCTCGGCGCAAACGGTCATTGATGGCACGGCCCAGACCGGTTTCAGGGATCGGGGCCACCGCAATCGGTTTTCGCAGCCGGTCAAGCGCGTGCAGCCGGTCAAACAAATGCGCTGCCGCTTCCACCAGATCGCCGCTGGCCGATAGAGTCAGGTCATCCGGCCCGCTCCCGCTTGCCGCGCCAAAGCCAAGGTAAACCTCTCCATCCGTCGCCGCTTGGGCGTTCAGACGCACGCTGGCATGGGGCGCGTAGTGAGAGGCGAGCTGACCGGGGGCGATAATCTCTGCCCCGTCGGCCACATCCAGCGGTGCGCCAAAAGCTGCCTCTATCGCCTCGGACGGCAGCCCGCCTGCGCGCAACAACGTCGGGCGGGGCTGGTTCAGGCCGATGATGGTGCTTTCCAGGCCCACCGTGCAGGGGCCGTCATCAACCACAGCGGCGATCCGCCCCTCCAGCCCCGACAGAACATGTTGCGCCGTCGTGGCGCTGATCTTGCCCGAGGGGTTGGCCGAGGGGGCCGCCACCGGACCGCCAAGCGCATGCAGAATGGCGCGGGCTGTGGGGTGCGCGGGCACGCGGATGCCGACGCTGTCCAGCCCTGCCGTCACCAGCGACGATAGCCCGTGCCCGTCGGCCAGGGGCAGCACGAGTGTCATCGGACCGGGCCAGAAGGCGCTTGCCAAAATCTCGGCGGTGTCGGACCAGCGCCCGTAGCGCCGTGCTTGGTCCACATCGGCGACATGGATGATCAGCGGGTTGAAGCTGGGCCGCCCCTTGGCTTCGTAGATGCCCGCCACCGCCGTCCCGTTGCGCGCATCCGCCCCCAGACCATAGACCGTTTCAGTCGGCAGCGCGACCAATGCGCCTTGCTGCAGCAGGGTGGCGGCGCGGGAAATACCGGAAGGGTGGGCTGGAAGAATCTCGGTCATTGGCTTCTCTCACGGGGGATGACGCCGCGTTTTGGGTTGCGGTGTGCAGGCTTGAGCGACATTCTTGCCGCAACAGCCCGGAGTATCGCCTTGGGCTTATCAGGTCGCTGTTCGGTTTGCCAAGCAGACGAACGCGTTAATGGAGGAAAACTATGCCCTATCGCGCCCCTGTCGAAGATTTTGCCTTTCTGTTTGATCATGTCGTAGGGCTGGACGCTGTGCGTCAGACCGACCGCTTTGAGGACGCCAGCGAAGACGTCACCCGCGCGATCCTCGAAGAGGCGGGTAAGATGACCAATGACGTTCTGGCCCCGCTGCAACGCGCCGGCGACCAGACCCCTGCCAAGCTTGAAAACGGCGTCGTGCGCACCTCGCCCGGTTTCGCCGACGGGTTCAAGGCCGTGGCCGAAGGCGGCTGGATCGGCATGTCGGCCGACCCCGAATTCGGCGGTATGGGCCTGCCCATGACCCTGACGACCGCCGTTAACGAAATGATGAGCGGCGCCTGCCTGTCCCTGCAACTTGCCCCCTTGATGAGCCAGGGCCAGATCGAAGCGCTTGAGCATCACGCCAGCGACGCGATCAAGGAGCTGTACCTGCCCAAGCTGATCAGCGGCGAATGGACCGGCACGATGAACCTGACCGAGCCGCAAGCGGGGTCGGACGTGGGGGCACTGGCGACCAAGGCCGAAGACAATGGCGACGGCACCTATGCGATCTCGGGTCAGAAGGTCTATATCACCTGGGGCGACAATGACTTTGGTGGCAACATCTGCCACCTTGTCCTGGCGCGTCTGCCCGGTGCGCCTGCGGGCACCAAAGGCATCAGCCTGTTCCTTGTGCCGAAATACCTGCCCAATGACGACGGCAGCCTTGGCAATGCCAATAGCCTCAAGGTGGTGAGCCTTGAGCACAAGCTGGGGATTCACGGGTCTCCGACATGCGTGATGCAATATGACAAGGCGACCGGCTGGCTGGTCGGGCCCGAGCAAGGCGGCATGGCGGCGATGTTCACGATGATGAACAACGCGCGGCTTGGCGTCGGCGGGCAGGGCATCGGCATCGCCGAAGCGGCCTATCAGCACGCGCTGGCCTATGCGCTGGACCGTAAACAGGGCAAGACATCGCGCCCCGACGGCACCGGCACCATCGTGGACCACGCCGATGTGCGCCGCATGCTGATGACGATGAAGGCCGAAACCTTTGCAGCCCGCGCCATCGCGCTGTGCTGTGCCAAGGCCATCGACATGACAAACGCCACCGGTCAGGCCGAATGGAAAGCCCGCGCGGCCTTCCTCACCCCGATCGCCAAGGCTTTTGGCACCGACACCGGCATGGCCGTTGCTGAAATGGGCGTTCAGGTCCACGGTGGCATGGGCTTTATTGAAGAAACCGGTGCGGCGCAGTACAGCCGTGACGTGCGTGTGACCGCCATTTACGAAGGCACCAATGGCATTCAGGCGATGGATCTGGTCGCGCGCAAGATGATGGACGGGGGCGAGGCCGCGAACCGTTTGCTGGACGAGATCGAGGCAGACGCCGAAGCCGCCCGCGACGTTTTTCCGAATATGACGGACGCCCTGTGGCAAGCCTCGGAAACCCTGCGGGAGGCGACCGACTGGCTGACCGAGCAATCGAACATGGACACGCGCTTTGCCGGAGCGGTGCCATACCTGCGGGCCTTTGCACGGGTGCTTGGCGCGCATATGCACCTCAAGGCGGCGCTGGCCGATAAGGGCGGGCCACGCGAAAAGCTGGCGCGGTTCTACATCCTGCGTCTGCTGCCGGAACATGTTGGCCTGCTGGCCCATGCCCAAGCGGGCGAGGCTGATCTTTTCGCGCTTTCTGCTGACGAACTGGCCGCCTGATGCCTGATACCGCACCCACCGGTTTGCGTTTCCCCTGGGAGACGCCGCCCGCCCATGATGCGGCGATAGAGGTCGCCCCCGGCGTGCTTTGGCTGCGTCTGCCGCTGCCGATGAAGCTGGATCACGTCAACGTCTATGCCTTTGACGAAGGCGACAGCTGGACGATCATCGACACGGGGTTCGCGTCGAAAAAGTCCAAGGCGCTGTGGACGGACCTGATCGCGGGGCCCTTGGGCGGCAAGCCGGTGTCACGGGTGATCGTGACCCACCACCACCCCGATCACATCGGTCTGGCGGGCTGGTTCCAGACCGAACACGGGGCAGAGCTGGTGACGACGCGCACCGCGTGGTTGACCGCGCGGATGCTGACCCTGGACCCGCAAGAAGCACCGCCAGCCGAGACGCTGGCTTTCTACAAACTTTCGGGGATGGATGCCGCGCTGTACGAGAAACGCGCCTCCGAGCGGCCATTCAACTTTGCCGACATCGTCTCGCCTCTGCCGCTTGGCTTTACACGGATCAAACAGGGCGACGAGATCACCATCGGGGGGCGTGTGTTTGACGTGCATATGGGCAATGGCCACGCCCCCGAACACGCCACCTTCTGGAGCCGTGATGACAATCTGGTGATTGCAGGCGATCAGATCCTGTCGTCCATCAGCCCTAACGTCGGCGTCTATGCCACCGAACCCATGGCCGACCCTATTGGCGAATGGATCGAGGCCTGTGACCGTCTGTCGTTGCTGGCGCGCGAGGATCATCTGGTGCTTGGCGGGCACAAGCTGCCCTTCACCGGTCTGCCCACCCGCATGCGCCAGTTGATAGAGAATCACCACAGCGCCCTGCGCCGTCTGGAAAAGGCGATTGCAGAGCCGAAGTCGGCGTCTGAATGTTTCTCGACCCTGTTCAAGCGCAACATCGGCGAAGGCGAATACGGTCTGGCGCTGGTTGAAGCGGTCGCCCATCTCAGCCATCTTTACCAAACGGGCCGTGCCACACGCAGCTTGCGGGCGCTGGACGGGGCTTGGGTGTATCAATCAAAGGGCTGACCGATGGATAACGAGATCAAGACAGCGGCCGAGGCGATCGAGGCCGACGCGCTGCCGCGCCTCTACGAGGTGCATTCGGACCCCGACAGACGCAATGCCTCTGACCAGCCGGTGCCAAAGGGGATCACCCAAAAGCCCGCCGCGCAGAAATCACCGGCGCAATGGGCCTACGAGCGGGTCGTGCTTTACCTTAGAAATTTCGAAGAGCAGCTGGATGGCGACCACGAGGTCGCGATGGGGTTCGCAGGCGGTGACGCCGGTGTGTTGCGGATCGAGGGTATGGGCTATTTCGATCCGGACATCGTGACCTTTTACGGCAAGGACAACGCCGGGGCACGGATGCAGCTGGTGCAGCATGTCACCCAGTTGAATGTCGCCCTGCGTGCGCTGCCCAAAGCGGTGCAGGAAGCCCCCGCGAATCGTATCGGTTTCCGCTTGGCGCAAGACCTTGAGACGCAAGAGCCGGCACAGACAGACGAAAACACTTGATCCCGCGCATTTTGATGCCGTGACATAGGCCGATGAATACAGTATTCCCCAGTTCAAATCATACGCACGTTAAGACAAGGATCGCGCAAATGGCCAAACATGAACACGGCTCGATGGACACCAGCACGCACGAGAAGACTTTTGACAGCTTCATGAACTTCGTCAAATGGTCGTGCATCGTGATTATTGCCATTCTGGTCTTTATGGCGATCTTCGCGCGCTAAGGCGGGCAAACCTAACCGACAGGATATTTCTATGCGTGTTTGGATGGCTTTGGCCTGCGTCGGGCTGCTTGCGGCCTGTGCGAATGATACCGGGATTGATAACACACCGGCAGAAGTCGCGGCGGCCGCCTATGTGGCACCGGGGCCGCGATCCATCACGTTGATGACGATGATCAACAACCGCACCGGCAGCGGCGGCCATACGGCGCTGGTGGTCAATGGCTCGCAGCAGGTGATCTTTGACCCCGCCGGTTCCTTCCGCGATCCGCGCGTGATCGAACGCGGCGACGTGCTTTACGGTATGACGCCCAAGTGGATTCAAGGCTACAAATCCTCGCACGCACGCAGCACCTACCATGTTGTCAGTCAGGAACTTCAGGTGACGGACGCGCAGGCGGAACAGATCTTGCAGCTTGTGATGTCGAACGGCACGGTAGCAGGGGCGTTCTGCGCCAATGCGACCTCGGGCATTCTGTCGCAGGTCCAAGGGTTCGAAAGCATCTCCAAGACCTTCTATCCGGCCAAGCTCAGCGAACAGTTCGCCAGCTTGCCCGGTGTCACGACGACAAAATACTACGAGAATGACGAAGGCGATGTGATCGACGCGGTGCAGGCGTCGCTTCTAGCCCAGTAACCAAAGCAGACTGTAAAGCGTTGCTGCACCGCTGATGATGGCGAGCAGCACGTTTTTGGTGATCACCCCGATTGTCAGGGCCGCAGCTGCTGCCGCCATGCGCGGCAGATCAAGCTGCCCGTCCGTGGCTGCGGGCCAGATCACCTGCGGGGCCACTAGCGCGGGCAGGATCGCTACCGCCGTATAGCGCAGGTGCCGCAGCAGCCATGCGGGCATCTCGCGGTCGCCCACCAATCCGGTAAAGACAAAGCGCAGCCCGAAGCTGCCAAGGCCAAGGGCGATGATCACGAACCAAAGTGTGCCGGTGTTGATATGATCCATTATACCGCGTCCTGTTCAGGGTGTTGGGGCTGGCGCCGTTCCAGCCAAAGCTCTGTCTGCGCACCGGCCATCATCCCCGCAAGCCCCGCGATGATCAGCCCCAGCGAATAGGGCACACCCGCCGTCAGCAGCCCCGCGACAGAGGCGACCAGCGCCGCGACCACATGGGCCGGCGTGCGGAACATTGGCGCGATCATGGCCAGAAAGGTGATCGGCAGCGCAAAGTCCAGCGCCCAGCTTTCGGGGATCTGCGCGCCGACCATCGCCCCCACCAGGGTGAATAAATACCACAGCGGCACAATCGGGGTCACACAGCCAAAGAAATACGCCATCCGCTGCGGGATCGTCATATCGGGCTGTTTCTCGTACTGCGCCATCGCGCAGACATAGGATTGATCGACCGTCAGATAGGCCGCCAGCGCGCGTTGCCACAGCGGGGCGGAGCCGATGTAAGGGGTCAGCGACGCGGAATACATCGCCATCCGCAGGTTCACCGCCAGCGCAGAGGCCAGCACGATCGCCGTCGGGGCATGTTCCTGCATCAGTTGCAATGCGGTGAACTGTGCTGCCCCCGCAATGACCACAACCGAAAAGGCGAGCGTTTCGAATACGTTCAATCCCGCCTCGGTGGCGAGGATGCCAAACAGCGACGCAAAGGGGATGATCACCAGAACAAAGGGTGCGGCGTCGGCAAGACCTTTTCGAAAGGCCGATTTCGTGGTGGTGATGGCCATGCGTTCCCCCTAGATTGCCGGGACATGCTTAACTGCCGCTTTGGGGGGATGCAATTGTCCGTCAAGACAGACACCGATGCTTATTTGATCGCACCGCAACCGGGGTTGGCGCGGCTGACCCGTGCTGTGACCGGGCGCGACCAAACAGGGGCAGAAACAACGATCAATGTGGTCGAGGAACGCCCGCTAACGATATATCTGAACGCGCAGGAAATCGTCACCGCGATGACGATCGGCGATTACCCCGAATACCTCGCGCTTGGGTTCTTGCGCAATCAGGGCATGCTGCGCGACGGTGAGGATATCACTAGTGTAGACTATGACGAAGAGCTTGAGGTCGTCGTGGTCCGCACCGCCCGCAAAACCGATTACGAAGACAAGATGCGCAAGAAGACCCGTACCTCCGGCTGTGCGGTCGGTACGGTTTTCGGCGATATGATGGAGGGGCTGGAGGGCGTGATCCTGCCCACGACCCCGCTGCGGACCTCGTGGCTGTATGACCTTAGCGCGCAGATCAACCGCACGCCGAGCCTGTACCTGGAAGCCGGGGCGATTCACGGCACGGTGCTGTGTCAGGGCAATCGCCCGCTGGTCTATATGGAGGACGTGGGTCGCCACAATGCGGTCGACAAGATCGCGGGCTGGATGCTCTCTGAAAAAGTCTCGGTCGAGGATAAGATCCTCTATACCACGGGGCGGCTAACCTCCGAGATGGTGATCAAGACCGCGATGATGGGCATCCCCGCGCTGGTCTCGCGCTCCGGCTTTACCGCCTGGGGGGTAGAGATCGCGCAGCAGGTCGGGCTGACGCTGATCGGCCGGATGAAGGGCAAACGCTTTATGTGTCTGGCGGGCGAGGACCGTCTGATCCGTGACGCGGACCCCGACGGAATCGCGGATGAACCGAAACGATCTGGGCGAAAGGGCAGCGCATGAAACAGCCACTTGGGGTGATCCTTGCCGGTGGGCAGGCGACGCGGATGGGCGGCGGCGACAAGGGGCTGTTGCAGCTTGGCGGTCAAAGCGTGCTGGGTCATGTGATTGAACGGCTGACCCCGCAGGTGGATCGCGTCGCGTTGAATGCCAATGGTGATGCCGCGCGGTTTGCGGGGCTGAAGTTGCCGGTGTTGCCCGATAGTATCGACGGGTTCGCCGGTCCGCTTGCGGGCGTGCTGGCCGGGCTGGATTGGGCCGCTGAACAAGGCGCGGATACCATCGTCACGGCGGCGGCAGACACGCCGTTCTTCCCCGGTGATCTGGTTCCGCAGCTGTTGCTGGCAAGCGAGGGGATGACCCATCCGCTGGTGCTTGCCGCCACGCCGGATGCCAAACGCGGCACCGCGCGGCATCCGACCTTTGGCCTCTGGCCTGTGGCCTTACGCGACGATCTGCGCGCCGCCTTGCAGGGGGGGCTGCGCAAGGTCGTGATGTGGACCCAAACGCATGAGGGCCGCGAAGCGCTGTTCCCCCATGAGGACGCGTTCTTTAACATCAACACCCCCCAAGATCTGGCCCGCGCACAGGAGATGCTATGAGAGTTTACGGCGTTGTCGGCTGGAAAAACGCAGGCAAAACGGGGCTGATGGAACGCCTCGTGACCGAAATCACGGGCCGCGGGTTTTCAGTGTCTACCGTGAAACATGCGCACCACAGTTTTGATGTGGATCATCCGGGCAAGGACAGCCACCGCCACCGCGTCGCTGGCGCGCGCGAGGTGCTGCTGGCCTCGCGCAACCGCTTTGCCCTGATGCATGAGTTGCAGGGCGAGGATGAACCGACGCTCGACGCGCTGCTGGCCAAGCTTGCGCCCGTCGATCTGGTGCTGGTCGAAGGCTACAAGCGCGACGGTCACGCCAAGGTCGAAGCGCATCGGGCCGAAACCGGTAATGCGCTGATCGCGCCGGAGGATCCGACGATCAAGGCGATTGCCAGCGACACCCCCATGACGTTGGATCGCCCCGTGTTCGATCTGAATGATACCAGCGCCATCGCCGATTTCATTCTGGCCGAGGTGGGCTTGTGAGCCATTTCGACACGTTTGTTGTGGTCGATTGGTCCGGCGGTAATGACACCGGACCAACCCCGCGCAAAGATGCGATTTGGGCAGGGGTGTCACGGGGAGGCATCTCGGACCCGCCCGTCTATCTGCGCAACCGGTCCGAGGCAGAAGCTTGGATCGCCGCGTTGATCGAAGCGGAGCTGGCGCAGGATCGCCGCCTGTTCATCGGCTTCGATTTCCCCTTTGCCTACCCCAGCGGTTTTGCCGAGGCCCTGACGGGCAGCGACGATCCCTTCGCCCTGTGGGAGTGGTTCGAGGCGCGGGTCGAAGACGCGCCAGACCGTAACAACCGTTTCGATCTGGTGGCAGAGATCAATCTGGGTCTGGGCGACGGCAGCGGCCCATTCTGGGCCAACGGCCTGCCCAACCGCGATATCGCAGGGCTGCCGCGCACCAAGGCAGGCTACGCCAACCCGTTTCCCGACAAGCGTGCGGCGGAACAGCGTGCCAAGGGCAGTTTCACCTGCTGGCAAATGGCCGGGGCAGGGGCTGTCGGGTCGCAGGTGGTCATGGGGCTGCCTGTGCTGTCACGCCTGCGTGCTCGTTTTGCCGATCATGTCGCGGTCTGGCCGTTTGAAAGGCCGGATGCGCAGGTGGTCTTTGCCGAGATCTGGCCGTCGCTCACCGTAGGGCCCGCCCCTGACAACAGGGTCAAGGATGCCTGGCAGGTGCAGGAACTGGCGCGGCAGCTGGCCGCCGTCACCGCCGCCGATCTGGCGCAGATGCTGGATGTCGAGGCAGCGGAGGAGGGTTGGATTTTCGGTCTGGGGTTCGAACATCTGCTCAAGGCCCCGCCACCGCTGCGCAACGACTGTTTTGCCCTGCCGCCGGGCGTGCATTGGACGCCGGTGGGCGAGGCGCTGGCGCAGCTGCGGGCACGGCTGCATCCGGTGACCCCTGTCGAAGACGTGCCTTTGGCTGCTGCCTTGGGGCGCATCGCCGCAGCGGATGTGCTGGCACGCCGCGCCAATCCGCCGCTGCCCAATACGGCTGTTGATGGCTATGGCTTTGCCGGCGGGCGCGCGGCCGGGGCCCATGTGATGCCGCTGGCCGAGGGACGCGCGGCGGCAGGCGACGCGCCGGGGGCGCTTGCCGAAGGGCAGGCGATGCGCGTGCTGACGGGGGCCGCGCTGCCAGAAGGCGTCGATACCGTGGTGCTACAAGAAGACGTGACCATCGACGGGCGCACCCTGCGGTTCAACGGTCCGGTGAAACAGGGTGCCAATACCCGCAAAGCGGGGGAGGATGTGACGGCGGGTGCCGTGACACTGCGCGCAGGACGACGGATTACAGCGGCGGATATCGCCTTGCTCGCGGCCACGGGGGCGGCGTCTGTGTCGACCCATCGGTCGCTGCGCGTTGGTGTGCTATCGACAGGGGACGAGATCGTCGAGGCCGGTCGGACCGCGGCCGAGGGTCAGATATTCGACGCGAACCGCCCGATGTTGCTGGGGTTGGTATCGCAGTTCGGCCATCAGGGGGTGGATCTGGGGCATGTGGGTGACAATCGCGCTGCTTTGCGCAGGCGGCTGGATGAGACGCAGGGCCGTGTCGACGCGATCCTGACCAGCGGTGGTGCGTCGGCGGGGGATGAGGACCACGTGTCGGCCCTTTTGTCCGAGGCGGGGGCGCTTGACCTGTGGCGCATTGCGGTCAAACCGGGGCGGCCCTTAGCGCTTGGCATGTGGCAAGGCGCGCCGGTTTTTGGTCTGCCGGGCAACCCCGTGGCGGCTATGGTCTGCACCCTGATTTTCGCGCGCCCCGCGTTAGCGCGGCTGGCGGGGCAGGACTGGCCTGTACCGCAGGGGTTCGACGTGCCCGCAGATTTCAGCAAACGCAAGAAACCGGGGCGGCGCGAGTATCTGCGCGCGCGAATGCGCGACGGGCGGGTGCAGGTCTTTGCCTCTGAAGGGTCGGGGCGGATCAGCGGGCTGGCTTGGGCCGAAGGATTGGTGGAGCTCCCGGACGCCGCGGCCGACATCCAGCCGGGCGATCTGGTGCGCTATATTCCCTATGGGTCTTTCGGGATCACCTGACCGCTAGTCGAACGTCCCCGCAACGCGGCCCAGCAACATGAAGGCCCGCACGGTGCGCGTGTCGGTCAGTGCCGAGATGTCGGCGTCAGAGGCCTCGGCTTCAAAGGCGGCAAAGGCGCGGTCGAAACGGCGCAGGAAGTGATGCGCAGCATCGCGGAAGATCGGGTCTTGCTTCATGCGGGCACTGGTCAGCGCGAGCGAGGACCGGTCACGGATGCCGCCCAAAGCTGCGATCGGACGGCCTCGGGCCCCTTGGGCAAATTGGCGCCAGATTTCGGGGCGTGCACGGTCGGGGCGCAGGTCATCCATATAGATACCGTCCTGACTAAGCAGCGTCAGCACGTCCTGCGAGGCCTGCACCAGCTGGGATGCATTGCGGTCTTTCAACGCCTTGCGCAGCGCCGAAAAGCCTTCGGTATCCTCTGCCGTTTCGGGGAAATTCAGCGCGCGAATGAAATCTTCATGCGACAGCGGCGGGGTCATATCCGCGGCCGAGGTGCCAAGCGCCAGCGCGGGCTGGTCATCGACCACCGCAGGCTTGAGAGGCGCCAGGCGGGTGCTGGCGTCGCGGCGGCTTTGGAAGGTGGCCAGCGTGCTTTCGGTCTTGCGGGCGGCGGCGGCGATTTCATCCAGCTTGCGCGCGACGGTCGCGTCTGCGCCAAGGTTCTGCCCTTGCTGTTGCGCGATATACGCCTGCCGGATCGCGTCGATCGCGGCCTGCAAGCGTTTGCTTTCCTCGCGCATGACACGGCTGGCGCGGGCCGCTGTTGCGGCGACCCAGATCATGCCTACGGGCATGAAGATCGCCAGCATCGTCATCAGGAACCGCAAGCCGGCGCCGCCCGTATCAGGTTGCTGATCCGACGGCAGCATCAAGAAAAAGATCGCGGACCCCAGCAACCAAACAGCGCTTAGCGCTGCGGCGATGAGTTCAATGTTCGAGATCCCGCCGTCGTTCGGGCGCGAATAGACGCCAAAGGGGGTCGACCGCGCGGATTGGCGCGGCGCGTTCGGTTTCAGCTGCGGTTTGTCGGTCATCTCTTTGTCCCCGGCTTATGCGTAGACGATTTTGAGAACCTCATAGGATTTGTCCCCCCCGGGTGTCCGCACCTCGACGCTGTCGCCTTCTTCCTTGCCGATCAGGGCGCGGGCGATAGGGGATTTGATGTTCAGCAGGCCTTTTTCGATGTTGGCCTCGTATTCACCAACAATCTGGTAGGTCTTCTCTTCGTCGGTGTCCTCGTCCACGAGGGTCACGGTCGCGCCGAACTTGATCGCGCCGGACATCTTGGCCGGGTCAATCACATCCGCAAGGGAGATCACGCCTTCGAGCTCTTTGATGCGGCCTTCGATGAAGGACTGCTTTTCCTTGGCGGAATGGTATTCGGCGTTCTCGGACAGGTCACCGTGTTCGCGGGCTTCGGCGATGGCTTTGATGATGGCAGGGCGTTCAACCGACTTCAGATGCTTGAGTTCGGTTTCCAAAGCCGTGTGACCGGCGCGGGTCATGGGGATTTTTTCCATCAGGGGGCGTCCACGCAATGAGGGTCACAGCCCCCGAACTGTCGTCCGAGGGTGCAACCGATTTGAATTGATCCTTACCTGACCCAAACTGCCCCGCGATTGCAAGAGCAGAGTCAGCCCGTCCGCGGCAATCCGCGCTTAGTCATCGTATTGGACCAGCTCGTATTCAACACCGTCGTGATCGCGAAAATAGAAGCGCCGCCCGGGTTCGTAATCGGCGTGGTTCACCGGCGTGAACCCCTGCGCTTTGACCAAGGTTTCGGCGGCGTCCAGATCATCGACGGTCACCCCGATATGGTTCAGCGCGCCGGTGGTGTCATAGCTGCTGGTGCCCGTGGCCGGCGTCTTTTCCGGTGTGTAAAGCGCTACGTATGAGCTGTCGGTTCCGATGTGAATAGTATGCCCGCCCGCTATCGCATCGCCTTGCCAGCGGATACGCCAGCCAAAGATCTGCGCCATCCAGGCGGCGGTGGCTTGCGGGTCGGTTACGGTGATGTTTGCATGTTCCAATTGTGCTGGCATTGTCGGGTCTTCCTTCCGTGTTTGTGACGTTGACCCTATGGTGTGTAATTTCTAAACCTAACTTTAGGTCAAGGATTATTTCGGGGAATGTCTATGGCGGTGAATGACGGGTTGTCGATTGGCGCTTTGGCGCGGCGCACAGGCTTGGCGGTGTCCGCCATCCGCTATTACGAGGCGCAAGGGTTGATCAAACCGTGGCGCAACAGCGGCGGGCAGCGGCGGTTCGAGCGTGCCGATCTGAGGCGGCTGAGCTTTGTGATGATCGCGCAGCAATTCGGCTTTACCTTGCCGCAGATCAAGCAAGAGCTGGATCGCCTGCCGGATGGGCGCACACCCACCAAACAGGACTGGGCGCGTATCAGCCAGGCGTTTCGTACAACGCCGGACGACCGCATCGCGACGTTGACCCGCCTGCGTGACGACCTAGATGGATGTATCGGATGCGGATGCCTGAGCCTACAGGCCTGTGCGCTTTATAACCCTCAAGACCGTGCGGGAGAGAAAGGGCAGGGGCCGCGCTATCTGATGGGAGATCCGCGCAGCTAGCATTTTGCGATGCGAAACAATATTGCTGCACCTGCAACATTTAAGATGCAAACTGTCGTGGGTGCGCTAATTTACGCTGTGTTGCGATTGCAATAGCGACCGTGCTGGTTTAGCGAAATCCAAACCGTTTTCTGCCCGAAGAGGAGCCCCAAATGGCCGAAGTTGAACGCGAAGCAATGGAATATGACGTCGTTATCGTCGGTGCGGGCCCTGCCGGTCTGTCCGCCGCGATCCGTCTGAAACAACTCGACGCCGACTGCAATGTGGTCGTGCTGGAAAAGGGCTCTGAGGTGGGGGCGCATATCCTGTCGGGTGCGGTTCTGGACCCGATCGGTCTGGACGCCCTGATGCCCGACTGGAAAGAAAAAGGCGCGCCGATCAAGACCAAGGTCGAGGAAGACAACTTTTACATGCTGGGCGAGGCGGGTAAAATCCGGGTGCCGAACTTCCCCATGCCGCCGCTGATGAACAACCACGGGAACTACATCGTTTCCATGGCCAATGTCTGCCGCTGGATGGCAGAACAGGCCGAAGAGCTTGGGGTAGAGATTTTCCCAGGTATGGCGTGCTCAGAGCTTGTCTATGGCGACAATGGCGAGATCAAAGGCGTTGTGGCCGGTGAATTCGGCATCAGTGCCGATGGCACCAAGGGCGACGGCTATGAGCCCGGTATGGAACTGCACGGTAAATACGTCTTCCTGTCCGAAGGCGTGCGCGGCAGCCTGTCCAAGCAGGTGATTGCGAAATACGATCTGGACGCCGGAAAAGAGCCGCAGAAATACGGCCTTGGCATGAAAGAAATCTGGGAGATCGACCCCGCCAAGCACAAAGAGGGCACCGTGACCCACACGATGGGCTGGCCTTTGAACAGCAACGCGGGTGGCGGGTCGTTCATCTATCACATCGAAAACAACCAGGTGTACGTCGGTTTCGTTGTCCACCTTGGCTACAAAAACCCGCATGTGTTCCCCTACATGGAATTCCAGCGCTTCAAGCACCACCCGATGGTTGCCGAGCTGCTTAAAGGCGGCAAGCGCGTGGCCTACGGCGCACGCGCCATCACCGAAGGCGGCTACCAGTCGATGCCCAAGATGGTCGCACCCGGTGTGGCGTTGCTGGGCTGTTCGGTGGGCATGGTCAACGTGCCGCGCATCAAGGGCAACCACAACGCGATGCTGTCGGGCAAAGCTGCCGCTGAAGCGGCCTATGACGCGATCCAAGCGGGCCGCGCCGGTGACGAGCTGACCGCCTACGAGGAAGATGTCCGCAGCGGCGAGATCGGCAAAGACCTGAAAAAAGTGCGCAACGTCAAACCGTTGTGGAGCAAGTACGGCCTTGTGACCTCGCTCGCCGTGGGTGGGTTCGACATGTGGACCAATACTTTCGGCTTCTCGCTGCTGGGGACTCTGGGGCATGGTAAATCCGATGCTGAAGCGACCGAAAAGGCCGACAAGCACAAGAAGATCGATTACCCCAAGCCCGATGGCAAGCTCAGCTTTGACCGTCTGACCAACGTGGCGTTTTCATTCACCAACCACGACGAAAGCCAGCCCGCGCATTTGACGCTGAAGGACCCGTCGGTGCCGGTGAACATCAACCTGCCGGAATACGCTGGCCCCTCGGCGCGGTATTGCCCTGCGGGCGTGTATGAATTCGTCGAGGAAGACGGCAAGGATCCGCGCTTTGTCATCAACTTCCAGAACTGCGTGCACTGCAAGACCTGCGACATCAAGGATCCGACGCAGAATATCGTCTGGACCACGCCGCAGGGTGGGGATGGCCCGAACTATCCCAATATGTAAGCGTCGCTTACGGGCCTAACATGTAAGCGTCGCTTGCGGGCCTAATATGTAAGCGTCGCTTGCGGGCTTAACGTGTAGGCATCACTTACTGGATGAAATCGATCAAAGGCGTGCTGCGGCGCGCCTTTTTTCATGCAAGGTTCCGCCGATAGAGGATAAGCGGGATGTCCCTTTGGATAGGCGGCATTGCGCTTGGTCGTGAACCTGTTAGCCTTGCGCCAAATACAAATGAGGCGTGCCAGTATGATCCGTAACCTTCTGTTGACCGCAAGCGTTTTGGCGCTGACCGGAGCCGTTGCAATGCCCTTACAGGCGCAATCGGCGGCGGGGGCCTATCTTGCCGGTCGGCATGCTGCGGTGCGCAGCGATTTTGCGGAATCTGCCAAGTATTATGGCGAGGCGCTGGCGCTTGATCCCAAGAACCCCGAATTCCTTGAAAGCACGGTTCTGGCGCTGCTCTCTCTGGGGGATATCGACCGCGCCCTGCCTTTGGCGCGCATCATGGCCGCGTCGGACCAGCCCGGGCAGATCGCCTATCTGGTGACAACCGCTGGCATGGCGCAGGAAGAAAACTATGCGGGTCTGATCGAACAATCCGCCGACGAGGGCGGGATCGGCCCTTGGGTGGACGGTCTGGTCAAGGCTTGGGCGCATGTGGGCGTGGGCGACATGACCGCCGCCATCACCCAGTTCGACGATCTGAGCAAAGAAGCCAGCATGCAGGGGTTCGTGCTGTATCACAAGGCTTTGGCACTGGCGTCCGTCGGCGACTACGAAGGGGCGGAGGCGATCTTTGCTTCGAACCAGGCGGGATCGGCAGGGCAGACACGGCGCGGTGTGATCGCGCGGGCGGAAATCCTGGGCCAGCTCGGGCGAAATGAACAGGCGCTTGCGCTGCTGACCGATAGTTTCGGGGCCAGCAGCGACCCCGAACTTGACGGCTTGGTCGCCGCCTTGCAGGGGGAGGGGCAGGTCGCCTTTACCCAGATCCCCGATGCCAAGGCTGGCATTGCCGAAGTCTTCTTTACCTTCGCTGCCGTGTTGCGCAATGAAAGTGCCGGTGACTACTATGTGCTGCTTTATTCGCGCATCGCGCGTTACCTGCGCCCCGATCATATCGACGACCTGTTGCTGACCGCGGATCTGCTGGAAAACATCGGCCAGTACGAGCTGGCGATCGAGGAACTGCAGGACGTACCCGCCGACAACCCCGCCTATCACGCAGCCGAACTCGGGCGTGCGGCGGCGCTGCGACGGTCGAACAAACCGGAACAGGCGATCGAGGTTCTGCAACAGTTGACCCGCAGCCACGGCACATTGCCGTCGGTCCATTCCGCCTTGGGCGATGCGTTGCGGGCGCAGGACAACTTCAAGGCCGCAATCAAATCCTATGACCGCGCGATAGAGCTGACACCCGACAGCAATCCGCAACGCTGGGTGCTGTATTACGCCCGCGGCATTGCCGAAGAACGCTCTGGCAATGGCGAGGCATCCGAACGTGATTTTCGCGCCGCTCTCAAGATCAACCCGGATCAGCCTCAGGTGCTGAACTACCTCGGCTATTCGCTGGTGGAACAGGGGCGCAATTTGGACGAAGCGTTGAACATGATCGAACGCGCCGTCGCGGCGAGCCCTGAATCAGGCTATATCGTCGATTCACTGGGCTGGGTCTTGTACCGTTTGGGCCGCTACGAAGAGGCCGTCGACCAGATGGAAAGGGCCGTTGAACTGGTCGCCGTCGATCCGGTGGTCAACGATCACCTGGGTGACGTTTACTGGTCCGTTGGCCGTCAACGCGAGGCTGAATTCCAATGGCGTCGGGCGCTATCGTTTGTGGATCCAGAAGACAAAGACAGCGAGGCCGATCCCGACCGCATGCGCCGCAAGCTCGAGGTGGGGCTGGACGCGGTATTGGCCGAAGAAGGGGCCGAGCCGCTTAGCAAAGCCTCTGCCGAGAAATGACGACCCAAGCCGCTGCCCTCGGGGTTGCCAACGCGGGTTTCGCCTGGGCCAAGGTGAACCTGACCCTGCATGTCACTGGGCAGCGCAGCGATGGCTACCATCTGCTGGATAGTCTTGTGGTGCGCGCCGGCGTGGGCGACCGGATCGCGGTGTCTCCCTCTGACCAGCTTGAGCTGTTTATCGATGGTCCCTATGGCGGTGCCGCCCCCCATGATGACCGCAACCTCGTGGTGCGTGCGGCAAGGCTGCTGGACGCGGGCGCGGGCAGGGGGGCGCGGTTGCATCTGACGAAAAACCTCCCCGCCGCGGCAGGGATCGGCGGAGGATCAGCGGATGCGGCCACGGCGCTGCGCTTGCTCTCGGCGCATTGGGGGCTTCCGGTGCCCGAGGATGTGGCGCGACTGGGAGCCGATGTACCGGTTTGCCTGCATGACACCCCCCAGCGGATGGAGGGGATCGGCGAGCGATTGACGCCCGCGCCCAAGCTGCCGCCCTGCTGGCTGGTGCTGATCAACCCGAATAGATCCGCCGCCACGCCCGAGGTCTTCTCAAGGCTCGAGTCCCGCGCCAACGCGCCCATGCCCAAAGAGCTGCCCGCATTCACCAGCGCGCCTGCGTTCGCCGCCTGGCTGGCCACACAGCGCAACGACCTGGAGGCACCGGCGATCCAGGTGGTGCCAGAGGTGGCAGAGTGTCTGGGCAGCCTAAAGGACGCGCTGCTGGCGCGTATGTCGGGCTCTGGTGCGACCTGCTTTGGCCTTTACGAGACCGAGGCACTGGCGCAGCGCGCCGTCACGCGTATTGCTGCGGCACAGCCCGGTTGGTGGGTCACCGCCGCACCGATGCTGGGGTAGCTTCGACGCGCCCCAATGGGGGGCGATTAGCTAATACGCGCAACGACGTAGTCGGCCAGATCGCGCAGCATCTGCGTCAGCTCGTGGTCCGGCAGGGTGTTCAGCGCAGTCTTGGCCTGTTCCGCCCATGCCAGCGCCTCTGCCTTGGTTTCATCCAGAGTGCCATGTGCATTCAGCAGTGACACAGCGTGTTCAAGATCGCCGTCCTCCTGCTTGCCCTTCTCGATGGTGCGGGTCCAGAAGGCACGTTCGGCCGCGTCGCCTTTGGCGATCGCCTTGATCACGGGCAGGGTCAGCTTACGCTCGCGGAAGTCATCACCGATGTTCTTGCCGGTGGCATTCGGGTCGCCTTGGTAGTCAAGCAGATCGTCGACAATCTGGAACGCGATCCCCAAGGCATCACCATAGTCAAACAGGGCCTGAACCTGTGCGTCAGGGGCCGTGGCAATCACCCCGCCCACCTGCGTCGCCGCCGAAAACAGCGCCGCTGTCTTCCCGCGCACGACCTGTAGGTAGATGCCTTCATCCGTGGCCAGATTCTGCGCGGCGGTCAGTTGCAGTACCTCGCCCTCGGCAATCGTGGCGGAGGCATTGGCAAGGATCGCCAGTACGCGCATGTTATTCGTCTCGGTCATCAGCTGGAAGCTGCGCGCGAAAAGGTAATCGCCCACCAGCACCGAAGATTTGTTATCCCACAGCAAGTTGGCCGTCGGCCGCCCGCGACGCTGCGCGCTTTCATCGACCACATCGTCGTGCAGCAGGGTCGCGGTGTGAATGAATTCCACCGTAGCGGCAAGGTGCACGTGGTAGGGGCCGTCATAGCCGCACAGACGCGCCGCAGCGAGGGTCAGCATCGGGCGCAGCCGCTTGCCGCCTGCCTCTACCAGATGCGCCGTGACCTCGGGGATGCGCGGCGCATGTTCTGACGCCATGCGGTCGCGGATCAGATCGTTCACCGCGGTCATATCCGCGTTGAGATAGGCCGCCATCCGGTCATGTGGTTTCTGGGTGTTTTCGCTCGTCATTTACACGACCTTAATTGGAAGGCTCGACAATCAACGTCGATTGCCCTTACATCTCTGTTATGAAGGAACTTTTGCGCACAACCGATCCGACAATAATCGCCTTTGCCAGCGCCCTTCTTCAGGGCGAGGATATAGACTGCTTTCCGCTGGACGTAAACATGAGCGTGCTTGAAGGCGGGATCGGCATTTTCCCCCGCCGCTTGATGGTGCACGACGACGATCACTCCGCCGCAACGCGGGTGTTGCGCGACAACGACATCCCCACCGGGTTGCCCAAATAACCGCTGTGGACGTCTTTGACCCCGACGCGCTCACGCGGGATGCGTTTCTGGGCGGCAAACTGCATTTGTGGCAGCCGCGTAAAGGCTACCGTGCGGGCGTCGACCCTGTTTTATTGGCTGCAACGGTTCCGGCGCAGGCCGGTCAGCGCGTGCTAGAGCTGGGCTGCGGGGTAGGGGCGGCGTCGCTTTGTCTGGGCGCGCGGGTGCCGGGCTTGCAGCTGACGGGGGTCGAGATCCAGCCTGCCTATGCCGCGCTTGCACGGCGCAATAATCCAGCATTTGAAGTGGTCGAGGCCGACATTGATGCTATGCCGCTGGCCCTGCGGCAGCGACAATTTGACCACGTTCTTGCCAACCCGCCGTATTTTGATCGCCACGCCTCTGTCGCGGCGACCAACAGCGGTCGTGAAACCGCCCTGGGTGAAGCGACCCCTTTGGAAACCTGGGTCAAGATCGCGGCCAAACGCCTTGCCCCGAAAGGACAGGCGCATTTTATCCATCGGGCGCAACGCCTGCCCGATCTGATCCGCGCGCTACCCCATGATATGGGCAGCATAGAGGTGCTGCCGATCGCACCGCGCATTGGTCGCATGGCTGAACTGGTCATCCTGCGTGCGCGCAAAAGCGGGCGGGGGGCGTTTCGCTTGAACGCGCCCCTTATCATGCACGAAGGCGCACAACATTTGAGCGACGGCGACAGCTATGTGCCCGAAATACGAGCGGTCCTGCGCGAGGGCGCAGCGCTGCCATTCTAAGCAGCCTCTCGCCGATATCTCAACTTGTCGATAGTTTTGCTGCGCTGCCGCGTGACAGGTGGAATATTTCGTGCTTCAATCATTCTACGCAACATAACCTAAGGAGAGTTACATGGCTTTTGACGCACATCTGGATGCTCTGAAACGGAAGCATTTGGCAATGAGTGACGCTGTAGAACAGGCCCAACGATCGCCGAGTATGGACGGGCTAAAGGTTGCGAATATGAAGAAGGAAAAGCTGCGCTTGAAAGAGGAAATTACCCGGCTTTCCGCCTGATAGATTTCAAT
The DNA here is from genome assembly GCF_045586035.1 of Sulfitobacter sp. PM12. Taxonomy (NCBI): domain Bacteria; kingdom Pseudomonadati; phylum Pseudomonadota; class Alphaproteobacteria; order Rhodobacterales; family Roseobacteraceae; genus Sulfitobacter; species Sulfitobacter sp. PM12. The sequence continues at coordinate 2,745,867 of NZ_CP151529.1, read as the reverse complement.
TCCGTTGGCGTGCCCATTGGTGGGCCGCCGACAAAAAGGCCAGCGCGAAATGCGCTGGCCTTTTGCGTTCAGGTAGGCCGTTTAGACCAGATGCTGTGCACCATTCGCGGTGATCGTGGACCCGTTGATAAAGCCCGCGTCATCACTGACTAGGAATACAACCGCGCGGGCGATTTCTTCGGGTTCGCCCAAGCGGCCGGTCGGGATTTGCGCCACGATAGAGTCGCGCACCTTCTCGGGCACCGCCATCACCATATCCGTCGCGATATAGCCGGGGCAGATCGCATTCGCGGTAATATTGGCACGCGCGCCTTCCTGCGCGAGTGACTTCACAATGCCCAGATCGCCTGCTTTGGTCGCGGCATAATTCACCTGGGCGAACTGACCTTTCTGCCCGTTGATCGAGCTGATGACGACGATGCGACCGAATTTTCGTTCGCGCATGCCAGGCCAAACCGGGTGGATCGTATTGAAAACACCCGTCAAATTGGTGCCAACCACTTCGTTCCACTGGTCGGGCGTCATCTTGTGGAAAGGCGCGTCGCGGGTGATGCCTGCGTTTGCTACGACCACGTCGATCGGGCCTAAATCTTCTTCGACTTTGGCAATCCCGGCTTTGGAGTCGTCATAGTCGGCGACGTTCCACTTGTAGGTTTTGATGCCCGTGGTTTCTGCAAACTGCGCGGCTGCCTCGTCGTTCCCGGCATATGTTGCCGCGACGGTGTATCCGGCGTCTTTCAAAGCTGTGGAAATAGCCGCCCCGATCCCGCGGCTTCCCCCTGTTACAAGTGCAACACGTGACATAAATCTCTCCCCTTAAGGCAATGTTGTTTCGTTTGCCTTGTTAATTTCGTAATTTAATTACGTGGGGAATTTGTAGTCAGGCTTGAAATTCATTGCAACAGTTTACGCAGGGAAAAAGCAGATGTTTTTCGCGTGGCGCGCGTTCTTGCCGAACACGCGCCACGCTTGATCGATTATCCAGCGTTATGGGCGCTCAAGACACATGGCCACGCCCATACCACCGCCGATACACAGGGTCGCGAGGCCTTTTTTCGCGCCGCGTCGCTGCATCTCGAACAAAAGCGTGTTCAGGATGCGCGCGCCGGAGGCACCGATGGGGTGGCCGATTGCGATGGCACCGCCGTTCACGTTCACGATCGATGGATCCCACCCCATGTCCTTGTTGACCGCGCAGGCCTGCGCCGCGAACGCTTCGTTGGCTTCGACAAGGTCCAGATCCTCGGCCTTCCAACCCGCTTTCTCAAGCGCTTTACGCGATGCATAGATCGGGCCAGCACCCATGATCGTCGGGTCCAGGCCAACGGTCGCATAGGACGCGATGCGCGCCAAAGGTGTGATGCCGCGCTTTTCGGCGTTGTCCGCGGACATCAGCAATGCGCCAGCGGCCCCGTCGTTCAGGCCGGACGCATTGGCTGCTGTGACGGAACCGTCTTTGGTGAAGGCGGGGCGCAGTTTCTGCATCGCTTCCATCGTGGCACCGTGGCGGATGTATTCATCTTGATCGACAACCACCTCGCCCTTGCGGGTTTTGACGGTGAAAGGCACGATTTCGTCCTGGAATTTACCGGCCTTCTGGGCGGCTTCGGCTTTGTTCTGCGAGGCCACCGCGAATGCGTCTTGGGCGTCGCGGCTGATGTCCCATTTCGCGGCAACGTTTTCAGCTGTTTGGCCCATATGGTAACCGTGGAACGCATCCCACAGGCCGTCGCGGATCATCGTATCGATAAGTTGCATGTCGCCCATTTTCTGGCCCGGACGCAGATTTTGTGCGTGGGGGCTCATCGACATGTTTTCCTGACCGCCGGCTGCCACAATATCGGCGTCGCCCAATTGGATGTGCTGCGCTGCCAAAGCGACCGCGCGTAGACCAGAGCCGCAGACCTGGTTGATCGACCATGCAGCACTTTCGATGGGCAGACCCGCATTCACATGTGCCTGACGGGCAGGGTTTTGCCCCTGAGCAGCGGTCAGAACCTGACCCAGAATTGTTTCATTGACCTCGGAAGGGTCGATGCCTGCACGTGCGACGATCTCTTTCAGTACCGCGGCGCCCAGATCGTGCGCGGGTGTATTTGCAAAGGATCCGCTGAAGCTGCCGACAGGCGTGCGCGCTGCGGATGCGATGACAACGTTGGTCATATGTGTTCTTCCCCTGAACTACTGACGTGGGGTAATATAATACGGCGTTTCCCCGTTCCCCCGTCTTCTATAGTTTGGACATATCCCATTGCTGCACATGCGGCAATCGCGCCATGTTCGCTTACGCATTTTTGCGCTCTTCCGGCGTGCTCTGCCAGTAGGGTTGGGTGGTTGGTGCGCCATACAGAAAGCCCTGTTGGCAATCGACCCCAAGCGCGAGAAGCAGGGATGCATCGTCTTGATTTTCCACCTGTTCGGCGACGGTTATCATGTCGAAGTTGCGCGCGATCGACACCATGATCGACACGATTGCACGATTGTCGGGGTGGTCGCTTACGCCGCGGGCGAACTGCCCGTCGATCTTCAGAATGTCAAAGAACATCTCTTTCAAATAGCGGATGGCGATGTAGTCAGAGCCAAAGTTATCCAATGCAAAGCAAACGCCCCGTGTCTGGAGCTGGTCCATAAAGCTGGCGACAAGTTCGGGCATTTGCATCGCCGATTTTTCGCTAATTTCCAGGATGAGACGTTCGCCAATGGTACCGTCGCGCGACAGCCACCGGTTCAAAAGGGTCGTCCATCCCGCATACCCGATAGAGCGCGCAGACATGTTGATGGAAAGGCGTAACCCTTTGTTTTCGCTCAGCGCGGCAAGCCCCGCATTGAGCGATAGCACATCAATCTCGCGGCCAAGCTGGGTCTTCTCGACCACGGGCATGAATTCGCGGGCGGGGATGACGCGACCGGTGGGATCCAGAATGCGAATAAACCCCTCGTAAAAGGCGATTTTGGGGTCGTCCGCGTCCCGCATGACAGGCTGGTATGCCATCAATGTCTGATTATGCGCGACAGCAGCCCTGACCATGGCCAATGTGCTGCCGTCGCGTTGGGTCAGCGCGTAGTCGAGCGGGTTTTTCGTTCCCTCGGGCAGATCGGCAAGCGGGTGTGGTGATATATCTTCCAAAGTGGCGCTTCCATTTATCGCTGTACTCATGTCACCTTGGCGCGGAAACTTGTAACGCCGGGTTAACGCGGCAATGCAGTACAAATTTTAGCCATCCGGCTAGATCCGTCGGAGAAGGGGATGTGGATGCAGCGGTGTGACTGGGCTGGGCCAGAGCAAATTTATCTGGATTATCATGACACTGACTGGGGTGTGCCGGAGTATGACAGCCGCGCGCTTTGGGAAAAACTGATCCTTGATGGCTTTCAGGCAGGGCTGAGTTGGATCACGATACTTAAAAAGCGAGAGAATTTCCGCGAGGCTTTTGCCGGTTTTGACCCTAATGTCATCGCCACATGGGGTGACGCCGAGGTTGAACGCTTGCTCGCCAACCCCGGCATTATCCGCCACCGCGGAAAGATCGAGGCGGCGATTACAAATGCACGCGTTTGGCAAGAGATTGAAAAGAAGGAGGGATTTGATCGGTATTTATGGAAATACGTGGGGTTCGAGCCACTGCAAAACCGGTTTGAGCGTCAGTCGGATGTTCCCGCATGGACGCCGCTTTCAAAGCAGATATCGGCTGACTTGAAAAAACGGGGGTTTAAGTTCTGCGGCCCGACAATCGTCTATGCGTTCATGGAGGCTGTGGGCATGGTGAATGACCATTTGACGTGCTGTCCCCGTCATCAGGCTGTGGCGCAAAGGCCCAAACATGACTGGGACGCTGGCTAGGTCACTTTGACCATGTTAGGCGGTAACGGAACTTAGGCGCTTTGCGAGTTGGTCAAGCATCACAATCGTGTCGCCGCTGGTCGAGAATGCCTTGGTGCGGCAGTAGTCGACGTTGACCACGATATCGCGATGACATGCTGCCTCTGGCGAGGTCTGGACCGCGTTCTTTACCACGTCAGCGATGTTGAGCGTGGATTGCGTTTTAAGCGCGGGCGAGAGCGCGGCGAAGGTGCCGTTTGATCGATATGTCACGATAAGGTTCAGGCTGCTGAGCGCATCGGTCAACCTGCGTGCCAATCCGACAGAAAACTCGACGCGCTGGTCTTGCGGAACCTGCGCAAGCACATCCGCAAAGTTCTGCAGCACGATCACAGCGATCTGCATGCCGCCACCAAACTCGGATTGCATGCGCATAATGCAGTTTTCAAAGGCGTCCTGCGGGACAAGGCCGCTCTCGGAAAGCTCGGAGGGCGACATCGGACGGTCGAGCGCGAGCTCTTTCAGAACGTCGAAATTCTCTTGGTTGGGGGATTCATGCGGGCGTTTCAGGTGCCGGACAAATTCGGCGTTGCGCATTTCTGCACCATGAATGCGTGCCTCAAGGTCGAAGAACTCGAACGGTTTGATGATATAGTCCCACGCGCCCGCCACAAAGGATTTCGCGATGCTTTCGCTGTTCTTCACGCCGGTGAGCATGATGATGGGCACAAATTCGTACCCGTCGATTTGTCGGATGTGGGGGATCAGCTCTACGCCGGACATTTCCGGCATCTGGATGTCGAGCAGGAGGCAGTCGAAAACAACAGGCGCGCTATGGATGATTTCAAGCGCTTCCTTGCCGGAGGCGGCCGTGCGGACATATTCGTGATCTTGCGTCCGAAGATATTCTTCTAGCAAATTGCGCAGATCTTGATTGTCCTCGACGGCCAAGATTCTCATGCGCGTGGTCTTTCGACGCTATGCACCACAACTGCATTACGAGTTCCGATGAAGTGCATTGGATGCCAACGGTATCCGCCGCGATAGCCCATGTTATGCGTCACACTAGCCCCCTCAAACCGTTCAACACCTTGATGCTGCGTGACAATCGTTAACTTTTCAACTTAATAGTGCTCGCTTTAACCTTTTGTTAACGATTTTGGCGATTTTAAGGCAACGTTCAGCGGGTCACATGACGTAGGGCGGCGGAGCGTTCATCGAAATGCGCATTTTCACGGACTTCCCGGCCGCTGCTGCCTAATAAGCTACGATTTGAGGCTAATTGGGCCAAGTTCGTGCATTGACTCCAACCCGCAGCACCGTATAAGCGCCGCTTGATTGGTGTTGGTGGACCCCGCAAGGGGAACCCTGTCAGGCTTCGGCCAGAGGACAACGCCCTTTACCGCCCGTCGCAATCCTGCGGGGGCCTCAAAAAGGAGAACAGCCGTGACTAAGCGTACAGCTGCCAAGCACAAAATTGACCGCCGTATGGGCGAAAACATCTGGGGCCGTCCTAAGTCCCCAGTGAACCGTCGTGAATACGGCCCCGGCCAGCACGGTCAGCGCCGCAAGGGCAAAATGTCCGACTTCGGCATTCAGCTGCGCGCCAAGCAGAAGCTGAAAGGCTACTACGGCGATCTGACCGAAAAGCAATTTCGCCGCATCTACGGCGAAGCCGAGCGTGTAAAAGGTGACACAGGTGAAAACCTGATCGGTCTGCTGGAGCGTCGCCTGGACGCCGTTGTATACCGCGCCAAATTCGTCGCGACCGTTTTCGCTGCGCGCCAGTTCGTGAACCACGGCCACGTCAAAGTGAACGGCAAGAAGGTTAACATTCCTTCCTACCGCGTCAAAGAAGGCGACGTGATCGAAGTGCGTGACCGTTCCAAGCAAATGGTTGCCCTGCTCGAAGCGACGCAACTGGCAGAGCGTGACGTGCCTGACTACATCGAGGCGGATCACTCCAAGATGACAGCGACATTCGTGCGCACCCCCGCTTTGGGCGACGTGCCATACCCTGTCATGATGGAACCGAACCTCGTGGTCGAATTCTACGCCAAGAACTAAGGTTCCTCGCATATCAATGCCGAAGGGGCCACGCTGGAAAGACCGGCGTGGCCCTTTTTGCGTTTGGTGACGCGCCTTTAGCGCGGGGCCATATGACGCTGGGACAAGATCGTAGTGGCGCTGGCGACGGCGCGCGTTTATGGTCCGCCCGACAGGAGACATGACAGATGACAACCGCTATTCGCCCGCAACCCGGCATTATGGACATCGCGCTGTATCAAGGCGGGGCGTCCCATGTGGCGGGGCTTGATAATGTGATCAAGCTCAGCTCGAACGAGAACCCGCTTGGCCCGTCCGACGCGGCCGTCAAAGCGTTCCGCGATGCGTCCTATGATCTGCATCGCTATCCGTCCTCTGATCATACCGCGCTGCGTCAGGCGATCGCGCAGGTGCACGGGCTGGACGCTGACCGCATTATTTGCGGGGCCGGCTCGGACGAGATCATCGCCTTTTTGTGCCAAGCGTTCTCGGGCGAGGGGACAGAGGTGCTGCACACGGTGCACGGCTTTGGCATGTACCGGATCTCCGCGCTGGCCAACGGGGCGACCCCGGTCGAGGTGCCCGAAAACGAACGGGTCACGGATGTGGATGCGCTGCTCGCGGGCTGCACCGACAAAACGCGGCTGGTGTTCATTGCGAACCCGAACAACCCCACCGGCACCATGATCGGGCTGAGCGACATTGAACGTCTGGCCGCCGGTATCCCCAAACAGGCAATTCTGGTGCTCGACGGGGCCTATGCCGAATATGTCGAAGGCTATGACGGCGGCGCGGCTTTGGTCGATAGCCACGATAATATCGTGATGACGCGGACGTTCTCCAAGCTGTACGGTCTGGGCGGGCTGCGGATCGGTTGGGGCTATGCTCCGGCGCATATTATCGACGTGCTGAATCGTGTGCGCGGGCCGTTCAACCTGTCGCAGGCCGCGCTGAATGCCGCGACGGCGGCGATCAAGGATACCGGCTACGCCGCCCATTGCCGGAGCGAGAACGCCAAATGGCGCAGTTGGATGGCTGATGCGCTGGCAGAGATCGGCGTGCCGTCTGATGTGTCTTGCGCGAACTTCATCCTCGCACGGTTCAAGTCGCAGGACGAGGCCGAGGCCTGTGATGAATACCTCAAGACCCAAGGATTGATCGTGCGGCGCGTGGCGGGCTACCAGCTGCCGACCTGCTTGCGGATCACCGTGGGCGATGAAAGCGCATGCCGCCGCGTGGTGCATGCGATCCGACAGTTTAAAGGCGACTGATATGCCCGTAATTTATGAGAAAGTCGCGCTGATCGGCTTGGGGCTGATCGCCTCTTCGATGTTCTGGGCGATGAAGCGCGGCGGGCTTGCGGGCCATGTGTCGGGCTTTGCACGCAGCGCCGAAACCCGCGACACCGCCCGCGAGATTGGCCTGTGCGACGAGGTCTGCGATTCCATTGCCAAGACGGTGAAAGACGCGGATCTGGTGGTGCTTTGTGTGCCCGTCGGCGTCATGGGGTCGGTCGCGGCCGAGATGGCCGGGCATCTCAAACCCGGCTGCACGGTGACGGATGTGGGGTCGGTCAAGGCGGATGTGATCGCGCAAGTGGGCCCACTGCTGCCCGACGGGGTGCATTTCATCCCCGCACACCCTTTGGCGGGGACCGAACACTCCGGTCCACGCAGCGGCTTTGCAGAGCTTTTTGACAACCGCTGGTGCCTGCTGGTGCCTGTGCCCGACACCAACGCCAATGCGATCTCGCGGTTGCGGAACCTCTGGGATGGTATGGGTGCCAATGTCGAGGAAATGGATGCGGAGCATCACGATCTGGTGCTTGCGGTGACCAGCCATGCGCCGCACTTGATCGCGTATACGATGGTGGGCGTGGCCGATGATCTGCGCCGTGTGACCGATAGCGAAGTGATCAAATATTCCGCCGCGGGTTTTCGCGACTTTACCCGCATCGCGGCAAGCGATCCGACCATGTGGCGCGATGTTTTCCTGACCAACAAGGAGGCCACGCTCGAGATTCTGGGCCGCTTTACCGAAGAGCTTTTCGCCTTGCAGCGCGCGATCCGTATGGGGGATGGCGATCATCTGCATGATTACTTCACCCGTACCCGCGCGATCCGTCGCGGGATTATCGAAGCGGGGCAGGACACGGACGCGCCGAACTTTGGTCGCCAACCCGGCAATAAATGATCCGGGCGGCGCTGATATACGCGCTGCTTTCCGGTGCCGCACTGGCCGGCCCCGATACCTCTTTGCGCCCGCCGGCAGTGGCCGGGGGTGCTGCGCTGACACCCCAAGGGTCGATTGCCACGCCGCCGCGCAATGCGGGGGCCAAACGCGCGATAGCGGCCACGGGCGGGATCGCCTACTCGCTACGGCCCAGCCTGCGCAGCCGTAAGGCAGAGCAAGCGGCCAAGGCCAAGCGCCGCCTGCTGGCCAAGGGCGCTGTATGCGGGGATATTTCCATTCAGGGCAAGGCGATCGGACGGGTGAAACCCAAGCTCAAGGGCTGCGGCGTCAGCGATGCGGTGCAGATCCAGTCGGTGTCGGGCGTGCGGTTGAGCCAAGCGGCGGTGATGGATTGCAAGACTGCCAAAGCATTGAAAACATGGATTGATCAATCGGCAAAGCCCGCTTTTGCCGGTCAGGGTGGCCTGCGAGGGCTACGTGTCGCCGCCCATTACGCCTGCCGGACGCGCAACAACCAGCCGGGTGGCAAGATATCAGAACACGGGCGCGGGCGGGCGATCGATATCTCGGGTTTCCAGATGCACAGCGGAGCCGAGGTCAGTGTGTTGAAGGGCTGGAATGCCCCCGCCAGCCGTAAGGCCATGCGTCGGGTGCACAAGGGGGCCTGCGGGCCGTTTGGCACCGTGCTTGGCCCGAAAGCGAACCGCTTCCATCTGGATCACTTTCATTTCGACACGGCGCGGTATCGCAAGGGGACCTATTGCCGTTGATTTAACGCAATTCAGCGCAAGATAATCTTGGGTGCTCGGCCCAAGGGAATGAAACCCATAGACATCTTTCCGTCCTTCACGGTGATGTCCAGATCCAGCGCATCGGTGTTTCCCGACATTTGCGCCAACCCCTTCAGCATTTGTTCCGCTTGGGGGCGGAAGTTGGGGGGGATGTATCCCGCGCTCTCAACCATGGTCAGCATCGTCGGCCAGTCTTGTGCCGCGACCGACAATGTCCCTGTTGCCAGACCATCTTCGGCGACCGCAATTGTGCCGCTCAGGGACAGGGCAATGTCGCCCCAGGCAAGCTCGGCATGACGCAGGTCGATCACGCGGGGCTGGGGGCGGGTCCGGCCAAGGGCCTTACGGTCCCACAGCCGGTCAAAGGTGATGGTCGCTTTGGCGGTGACGGTGTCAAACGCCTCTGCCCAATCGTCGGGCAGGCCGAACAGGCCGCGCAGTGCAGCACTGGGGGTGACGTTCTGCGCGTCCAGCGCCAGTTCATAGATCGGCTGGCCGACGGTCTGTTGCACAGCGCTGACGTTCAACCCGCGCCCCTCGACAGGGCCGGTGACGGGTAGGTCAAGCACCCAGGCACCGCCGTCCAGCGTCAACCGGTCCAGCTGGCCGGAAACGCTGGGGCGTAGGCGCAGATCGGTTGTCACGTCCTCGGCCGACAACATGGCGCGCAAGTTGGGGCCGGACAGGCCAAGTTCGATATAGGGCGAGGCAACGGTGACATATCCGGGCCAGTATGCGGGGGTAGAGATGTCGATGCGCTTTGCCGCGACGGCACTGGCGATCCCGCGCCCGGCACTTTGGGCCGGCGGGGTCAGGGTCACATCGGTCAGACGGGTTTGCAACCGCGTGGGGAAGCCCTGCTTTTTCATTTCGCCCACGTCTGCCTGCCATCCGGCTGCGCGGCGCGTTTCGATCAGTTTCGCGATGCCCCGCTGCAATCCGGACGAGGCAGCGACCCACCATCCGCACCAAACCGCCGCCAGAACGACAATAACCAACACGACCTTGCCCATTTTACCCAACACCTTATTAACGCCTGCGATAGCGCAGCTTTAAACAAGCCAATGATAAAGGACCAGAGACATGGCAATGTGGGTGTTCGGTTACGGCAGCTTATTGTGGAAACCGGGGTTTGACGTCGCGGAAAGCGTGATCGGGCGGTTGCCCGGGTATGCGCGGTCTTTCTGCATGCGCTCCATCCACCACCGTGGCTCGGTCGAACGTCCGGGACTTGTGCTGGCGCTGGATGCGGATACCGGCACGGCCTGTGATGGCATGGCGCTGCGGGTGGCACCGGGCACCGAAGAGGCGACGCTGGCCTATTTGCGCGAACGCGAGCTTGTGTCGTCGGCTTATGTAGAGAAAACCCTGGATGTGCAGCTAGAGGACGGGCGCACGGTTGCGGCTTTGGTCTATGTGATTGACGCGGAACATGACCAATACTGCGGCGGCTTGCCGCTGGAAGAGCAGGCGCAGATCATCTCGGGCGCGGTTGGCGGCATGGGGCCGAATACCGAATATCTGTTCAACACCGCAGCGCATCTGACGCAGATCGGGCTGCATGATCCGTCGCTGGCGTGGCTGCACGACCGCGTAAAGAGTTTATGCGCATAAACCCGTGGCATAACCGTCGGGATTAAGTGTAGGCTGCGGCAACAGAAGCACAAAAGTGTCAGGAGCCACGAGGCATGGCGCAGTCAGATCGCGAATCCAAACCACAGTTTTCCCAGCCGGTGCGGCAGATCACGCTGATGCTGATCGCCCTCGGGCTGACCTGCATCGGGGCTTTTCTAGCGCTGCCAAGCGTTTTGCCTATTTTTGCGGCGAACCCCTATTTGAACGGGGTCATTATTGTCGTCTTCTTCATCGGTGTGATCGCCTGCTTTTATCAGGTGGTGCAGCTGATCGGCTCTGTGCGCTGGATCGAGAATTTCGCCTCTGACGCGCCCAATGCCGATGCCGTCGCCCCGCAACTGCTGGCACCGCTGGCATCGCTGCTGCGCACACGCGGCGCGCGGATGCAGGTGAACGCGACCTCTACCCGATCTATCCTGGATTCCGTCGCCACCCGCATCGACGAAGCGCGCGAGATCACGCGATATATCGTCAACATGCTGATCTTCCTCGGGCTTCTGGGCACGTTCTACGGCTTGGCGACGACTGTACCGGCGGTGGTTGAAACCATCCGCAGCCTCGCCCCGCAAGAAGGGGACGGCAGCACCGATATGTTCGCGCGCCTGATGACAGGGCTGGAATCGCAGCTTGGCGGTATGGGGGTGGCGTTCGGGTCGTCCCTTTTGGGGCTGGCGGGATCGCTGGTGGTTGGCTTGCTTGAACTCTTTGCTGGTCACGGGCAGAACCGCTTTTATCAAGAGCTTGAAGATTGGCTCAGCTCGATCACCCGCGTTGGTTTTTCCTCGGGCGAGGACGGGGCGTCGGATCAAAACGCGGTGGCAGGTGTACTGGATCACATGGCCGAACAGATGGACAGCCTGCGTCAGCTGATCGGACAATCGGCGGAAAGCCAGACCGCGCTGAACAGCAAGATCGGTGCGCTGGCCGCCACGATGGAGGAACTGTCGGCGCGGGCCGCACAGACCGATACGCCGGCCGAAAGCCTTGACCGGATCGCCAAAGGGCAGGAGCGTATGGTGGCCGTGCTTGAAGGGCAGGGTGAACACGAACGCGCGGATGCGGAAAGCCGGATGCGCCTGCGGTCGATCGACGTGCAAATGCTGCGTATTCTCGAAGAGATTTCAGCCGGACGGCAGGAGACGATGGCCGAGTTGCGCAAGGATATATCCTTGCTGGCCAAGGCGCTGTCGGCCCCGCGTGGCGCTGAGCCGCGCCGCTTGCGCACCCCTGACCGTACCGACACCGAGGGCAGCTGATCATGGCGCTTTCCCGACGCACTGGGGCACGGTTTCAGGGCTCGATCTGGCCGGGATTCGTGGATGCGATGACGGGTCTTTTGCTGGTGCTGATGTTCGTGTTGACCATCTTTATGGTGCTGCAAGCCGTACAGACCCAGCGGATCAACGGGCAAGAGAACGAGCTGAATTCGCTGTCGGGTGAAGTCGCGGCGCTGGCTCAAGCGCTTGGGATGGAACGGCAAACCACGGCCGAGCTTGAGGCAGAATTGGGGACGCTGAACACATCCCTCACCGCTGCACGCGATCAGGCGGCAGAGCAGGCGGAGATGATCGCCTCCTTGACCGCGACACGCGATGCGCAGGCCGCACAGCTTGACGCGGCAGAGGCCAAGATCTCCGGTTTCGAGGCGCAGGTGGCAAGCCTGTTGTCCCAGCGGGATGCGGCGGTCGCCCGTGGAGAAGCGCTTGAAACACGACAAGAAGAACTGCTGAGCGCGCAAGAGGCGTTGAACCTTGCCTTGGCGCAGGCGCGGTCAGAGACGGACGCCCAGGCCGAAGCCGCCCGCCTTGCCGCCGCCCGCCGTGATGCGCTGACGGCGCTGGTGGATGATCTGCGGGCGCAAAATCAGGATGCGCAGGCCGCTTTGGAAACCGCCGCCGCGCAGAATGCCGCGGCGCTGTCAGAGGCCGAAGCCGCCCGTCTGGCCGAAGCCGCTGCCGCCGAACGCTTGCGTGAAAAGCTGGAAAACGCCGATGCAGAGCTGACCGCAATGACGCTGGCGCTAGAGACGCAGCGCAAAGAGGCCGAGGATACGCTGACCCTGCTGGCCGCCGCCCGCGCTGCCAAGGAAACGCTGGATGCAGAACTTGCCGCTGCGCTGGCGGAAACCGAAACTCTTGAAGCAACTCAGGCCGATCGGGCAGAGCTGCGCGCCAAACTGGCGGATGCGCTTGCTGCAAAGCTTGCCGCTGAGAGCCGCGCCGAGGCAGAGCTGTCGGATGCAGAGAAACAGGCCGCTTTGCTGGAGGCCGCCCGGTCCGAGCTGGCGCAGGAAGAAGCGGCGACTGCCGCTGCACAACGCCAGACAGAACTATTGAACCAGCAGGTCGCCGCCCTGCGCGGCCAGTTGGGGGAGCTGCAATCCCTGCTGGATGATGCCGTCGCACGCGATGCCGCGAAAGAGGTGCAGTTGCAATCGTTGGGGTCAGATCTGAACACCGCCCTCGCACGGGTCGCCGCCGAAGAACGCCGCCGCGCCGAGCTTGAAGCGGCTGAACGTGCGCGGCTTGAGGCCGAGACAAAGAACCTCGAACAATACCGGTCCGAGTTCTTTGGCCGTCTGCGCGCGCTTTTGGGCAATCAGGAGGGTGTGCGCATCGAGGGGGACCGTTTCGTCTTCTCTTCCGAGGTGTTGTTCCCCCCGGGGGCCGCCACGCTGTCCGCCGATGGTCGTGGAGAGATCGCCAAGGTCGCCGGTATCCTACGCAACATCGCGGCCGATATCCCGCCTGAAATCGACTGGGTCATTCGCGTAGACGGGCATACCGACAACCAGCCGCTGTCGGGGTTGGGCGAATTTGCGGATAACTGGGAGCTTAGTCAGGCGCGCGCCCTTTCGGTGGTCAAATATATGATCAACTTCCTCGGGATCGCACCGGAACGGCTGGCCGCGAACGGCTTTGGTCAATATCAACCCGTTGCCAGTGGGAATACCGAAGCCGCGCGCGCGCAAAACCGCCGTATCGAGCTGAAGCTGACCGAGAGGTAGCGTTATTTGACCTCGATTTCCGTGCTGCGTTGGCTGATGATCTGCAGGCCGCGGATCATCGTCACCGTGCCGGTATAGATGCCCGCCGGCCAGTCCACGCGGCCACGTTTGCCGATGGCGCGAAAGGCTTGTGCCTGGGTTTTGGTCAGCGTCACATCATCCGCGATCACCATGCCGTCAGGGCCGGTGATGGACAGGTTCACGATGTCATCTGCCCGCGTGCCAAACATATAGCCCCAGACAACCAGCGCATCCGCGTCCACGGGCAGGGACGCCGCCGCTGCCTCGCCTTGTTTGATGGCGTCATAGGCGGGGACCGCATCGGCAAAACCAATGCTGATCAGCCCACCGGCGCGGTAGTCGGGCCGTTCAGCCCAAAGATTGCTATCACCGGGCGCGTCGCAGCTGGTGGTCCCATCGGGATCGAAGGGATCAACGACGTCCCCGTCTTTGCGCACCGACAGATGCACATGGGGGAAGGCGGCCTTTCCCGACTGCCCGACAAAGCCGATGGTGTCGCCCAAGGCGACCTCTTGCCCCGTGGTAACGCTGACGGAGCCTTGTTTGAGGTGGCAGTACTGGGTTTCCCAACCGTTCCCGTGGTCAAGCACGACGCCGTTGCCACATTCCTTACCGTCGATATCGGCGGCGTTTTCGCTGGTATAACCGCTGTCAGCCATACCGTCGCGCATACCGGTGACACGGCCTGCGGCGCTGGCAAGGACGGGGATGTTGTCGGCGATACGGGCCCGGCTGGGCAGTGCGAAATCCGTGCCTTTGTGCCCGTCATAGCTTAACGCGGCACAGGTGAAATCCATCGCATCAGACGACGGGTCGCTATCGACATACTGCTGGATGAAGCAATCTGTGCCAAGGTCGCAGTCAAGGGGCGGGGAGATAAGAAAACCCTCTGCCAGCACGGGGCTGGCAAAGGGCAGGGCAAGCGCAAATACGGCGCTGCGTGGTATCATTCAGCTGTCAGCAACGGTGGCTTGTTGCCTGTCAGCTTGGGGTTTTCCGACCCGAGGATCGTCAGGTCCAGCTCGCCCTTCTTGACGTTGACCTTGACCACACCACCTTTCGCCAGCTTGCCGAACAGCAGCTCTTCGGCGAGGGGCTTTTTGATGTGCTCTTGGATGACGCGTCCAAGGGGGCGCGCACCCATTCGTGCATCATAGCCTTTGTCGCCCAGCCATTCGGCGGCTTTGGTGGACAGTTCAATCGTCACGTTGCGGTCCATCAGCTGAGCTTCAAGCTGCAGCACGAACTTCTCGACCACCCGCAAGATCACGTCTTTCGGAAGCGGCGCAAAGCTGATCACCGCGTCCAGACGGTTGCGGAATTCGGGCGTGAAGGTCCGTTCGATCGCGGCGGTATCCTCGCCGGTGCGACGGTCACGGCCAAAGCCGATCGCTTCCTTCGCCTGCTCGGACGCGCCTGCGTTCGACGTCATGATCAGCACGACATTGCGGAAATCCACTGTCCGGCCGTTATGGTCCGTCAGCTTGCCGTGATCCATCACCTGCAACAGGATGTTGTAGACGTCCGGGTGGGCTTTCTCCATCTCGTCGAGCAGCAGAACGCAGTGCGGGTGCTGGTCAACGCCATCGGTCAACATGCCGCCCTGATCAAACCCGACATAGCCGGGAGGGGCACCGATCAGGCGGGAAACGGCGTGTTTCTCCATGTATTCAGACATGTCGAAACGCAGCAGTTCCACACCAAGCGTGTCGGCCAGCTGTTTCGCCACCTCGGTCTTACCCACACCTGTCGGCCCTGCGAACAGGTAGTTGCCGATGGGTTTTTCGGGCTCGCGCAGGCCGGCACGGGCCAGTTTGATCGCGGAAGACAGGGCTTCGATCGCCTTGTCCTGACCGAAGACGACGCGTTTCAGCGATGCCTCAAGATCCTTGAGCACAATCACATCATCCTTGGACACGTTCTTGGGCGGGATGCGCGCGATCTTGGCCACCACGGCTTCGACTTCTTTGGTGCCGATGGTCTTGCGCCGTTTCGAGGCGGCCAGCAGATGCTGCGCCGCGCCCGCTTCGTCGATCACATCGATGGCGGAGTCAGGTAGTTTGCGGTCGTTGATATAGCGGTGCGCCAGTTCAACCGAGGTCCGGATCGCGTCAGAGGTATATTTGACCGAGTGGTGATCCTCGAAATAGGGTTTGATGCCCCGCAGGATTTTCACCGCATCCTCGACCGAAGGCTCGTTCACATCGATCTTTTGGAAACGACGCGCAAGGGCACGGTCTTTTTCGAAATGCTGGCGGAATTCCTTGTAGGTGGTCGACCCCATGGTGCGCAGCTTTCCGCCCGCAAGCGCGGGTTTCAGCAGGTTGGAGGCATCCATCGCGCCGCCGGATGTGGCACCGGCACCGATAACGGTGTGGATCTCGTCAATGAACAGGACGGCGTTGTCATGTTCTTCCAGCTCGGTCACGACGGCTTTCAGACGTTCTTCGAAATCACCGCGGTAGCGGGTGCCGGCCAGCAACGCGCCCATGTCGAGCGAGTAGATCGTGGTTTCGGCCAAGACCTCCGGCGTTTCACCGGCAACGATCTTGCGCGCCAGCCCTTCGGCGATGGCGGTTTTCCCGACGCCGGGGTCACCCACCAGCAGCGGGTTGTTCTTGCGGCGGCGGCACAGCACCTGAATGCAGCGTTCCACCTCGTCCGACCGGCCGATCAGCGGATCAACGTCGCCTTCGCGGGATTTCGCGTTCAGATCAACGGTGTATTTCGCCAGCGCGGATTCTTTCTTGTCGCCATCGGTGACACCTTGAGCTTCTTCCTCGTGATCCGGCGCACCGGACACGGGGCGTGGTTCACCGAAAGCCGGATCTTTGGCGACGCCATGCGCGATGTAATTGACCGCATCATAGCGCGTCATATCCTGTTCCTGCAGGAAGTAGGCGGCGTTGCTTTCGCGTTCCGCAAAGATCGCGACCAGCACGTTCGCGCCGGTCACTTCGGTCCGGCCAGAGGATTGCACATGGATCGCCGCACGCTGGATCACCCGCTGGAACGCTGCCGTTGGCACCGCTTCGGAGCCGTCAACATCGGTGACCAGATTGTTCAGGTCTTCATCGACAAATTCGACCAGCGTTTCGCGCAGTTCGGTCATATCGACAGAACAGGCTTTCATCACCTGCACGGCGTCGGGTTCGTCGATCAGGGCCAAAAGAAGATGTTCAAGCGTAGCGAATTCATGTTTGCGCGCATTGGCAAGCGCCAGCGCCGCGTGAATGGCTTGTTCTAGGGTAGACGAGAATGAAGGCACAGGCGTGCTCCTTTTCGATCTGTGTCGGAGGGGGCGTCAGAAACAGGACGCGCCGCAACCGAGCATGGCCTCATAGTATTAGAGTTTGGTTGATCACGGCGCAGCTTCAAGGTTTTTCTGCAATATCGCTGTCACATTTATCGTGAACGTCGATTTTAGACCATGATTGCGGCGGTCAGAAACGGTCTTTGCGCGCGCGAATTTCGGCAAACACATCGGTGTCGGTGGCGTTGACCATCCCCAGTTGCGCACGGATGCCCGGATCGGACGGGCGCAGAAAGGGGTTGGTTTCAAGTTCCGTTGAAAGCGTCGAGGGAACTGTCGGCTCGCCATCAGCACGGGCCTGATCGATCTCTCTTGCACGAGATATAAGTGCCGTGTTTTCCGGATCAACCGTCAGGGCGAATTTTGCGTTCGACTGCGTGTATTCGTGACCCGAACATACGGTGGTATCGGCGGGCAGGCGCATCAGCTTTTGCAGGCTGTCCCACATCTGCGCGGGCGTGCCTTCGAACAAACGACCACAGCCAAGCGCCATCAGGCTGTCGGCGGTAAAGACGCATTTGGCCGCGGGGACGTGAAAGGCGATATGCCCGACGGTATGGCCCGACACATCGATCACATCGACCGTATGCGCGCCGAAGGTGAAGGATTGTCCGTCGTCATAGGCCGCGTCCAGCGGGGGCAGGCGTTCGGCATCAGCCTTGGCACCGATCACGCGGGCAGGGTGGTCGGCAATCAGCGCGGGCACGCCCTGAATGTGGTCGGGGTGGTGATGGGTCAGCCAGATTTCTGTCAGCGTCCAGCCCAACTCGTCCAGCTTGGCAGTGATCGGCGCGGCCTCGGGCACGTCGATCAAGGCGACCTTGCCGCTGGTCAGGTCGCGTAGCAGGAAGGCGTAGTTGTCGGACAGGCAGGGGATGGTCACAAGATCAAAGGACATGGCAGCGGCTCCGGTCGAGGTTTCGGGGTGCGGATCACCACGCTAGCGCGGGCGGGGCGGTGCTGCAAACGGGTTTCGCGCAGTCCGCTCTTTTGCGGCGCGTGGCTTTGGTCTAGGGTCGGGGCGATCCACCCAACAAGGCCCTTTGCCCATGCACCTTGATGTCCAAGACCTGCGCAACTTTTACTATCGCAGTGCCCTTGGCCGCGCGGCGCAGCATTCCCTGCGTACCCGCATGCTTGAGCTTTGGCCCGAGGCCAAGGGGCAGACCGTTGTGGGCTTTGGTTTCGCGGCCCCCTTGCTGCGCCCCTATCTGGCCGATGCGCGGCGGGTGATGACGCTGATGCCGGGGCCGCAGGGGGTCATGCCTTGGCCCGCGGGCATGCCCAATACCTCTGTGCTGACCGAAGAAACGCTCTGGCCGATCGAAACCGGACATGTCGACCGGCTGGTTCTGATGCACGGGCTTGAAACGTCTGACCGGCAGGGCGACCTGCTAGAGGAATGCTGGCGCGTGTTGGGGCCGGGGGGCAGGGCGCTGTTCATCGTGCCCAACCGTGCAGGGTTCTGGGCGCGTAGCGATATCACGCCCTTCGGATACGGGCGGCCCTATTCGCTGGGGCAGCTCGAAACGCAACTGCGCAAACACCAGTTCCTGCCCGAGCGCCAGTTGGGTGCGCTGTATCTGATGCCCTCGACCAGACGGACGTTCCGGCGCGCGGGGCCGCTGTTTGAAAAGGTCGGGCGGCACATGCCGACGATCATGGCGGGCGGGGCGTTTATGGTCGAGGTGACCAAGCTGGTGTACCCGCCCAAAGGCAAGGTTGCACGCACACCAGCGCGCCGGTCGATCCGCGTTTTGGAAGGGGTCGGCGCGGTGACACCTTCGGCAGTTCAGGCGGTACTGCCGCAGCCTATGTGACCCCCGCGCCACGGCGGCAAGAATCGCTGCCACACCCGAAATTGCCGGATGTCTATTGATTTTTAGGCAGGTTGATCAGGTCAAAGCGTCGCAGGGGTGCATTGCGTTAAGAATAAGGGGCGCTTTCCTGTGGCAACCTCACTATACTGTGTTGCGGGATGCGGGTCCGTCTGCTACATCCGCCCTGATTTAGACGTCTTGGGTAATTTCAAGTCGCGCCAACACCCCGGTGACGCGATGTATTCGCTTATCCGGCCCTGACGTATGAGAGGATGGACGTGTCCGAAACAGCATCAATCTCTACAGGTATCGCACAACGCTATGCGACCGCCGTGTACGAGCTGGCCCAAGAGGCCAAAGCCCTTCCCCAGATCGAGAAAGATCTTGATGCGCTGCAAGCCGCACTGGCCGAAAGCGAAGATTTCCGCGATCTGATCAATTCGCCGATCTACACGCGCGAACAGCAAGCCGCGTCGATCAGTGCCATCGCCAAAAAGATGGACCTGTCCCAGACGCTCGCCAGCACGCTGGAACTGATGGCCAACAAGCGCCGTCTGTTCGTCCTGCCGCAGCTGGTCCAGAACCTGCGTGACATCATCGCCGTTGAAAAAGGCGAAGTGACTGCTGATGTGATTTCGGCCAAGGCGCTGACCAAAGCGCAGTCCGAAAAACTGTCCAAGTCGCTCGCCGCGACCACAGGCAAAAAAGTAACGTTGAATGCGACCGTTGATGACTCCCTCATTGGCGGTCTTATCGTAAAAGTGGGCTCTAAGATGATCGACACGTCGATCCGCGCAAAGCTCAATTCCCTCCAGAATGTAATGAAAGAGGTCGGATAAATGGGTATCCAAGCTGCAGAGATTTCTGCGATCCTGAAGGACCAGATCAAGAACTTTGGTCAAGAAGCAGAAGTTGCCGAAGTTGGCCGCGTTCTGTCCGTTGGTGATGGTATCGCTCGCGTGTATGGTCTGGACAACGTCCAGGCTGGCGAGATGGTCGAATTCCCCGGCGGCATCATGGGCATGGCCCTGAACCTCGAGACAGACAACGTCGGTGTTGTTATCTTCGGTTCCGACCGCGACATCAAAGAAGGCGACACCGTCAAGCGCACCAACTCCATCGTGGACGTGCCAATCGGCAACGGTCTGCTGGGTCGTGTTGTTGACGGTCTGGGTAACCCCATCGACGGCAAAGGCCCCATCGAATCCACCGAGCGTGGCCTCGCGGACGTTAAAGCCCCCGGCATTATCCCACGGAAATCGGTGCACGAGCCAATGGCGACTGGCCTGAAATCCGTTGACGCGATGATCCCCGTTGGTCGTGGCCAGCGTGAGCTGATCATTGGTGACCGTCAGACCGGTAAAACTGCCGTTGCTCTGGACGCGATCCTGAACCAACAGCAGATCAACGACGCCGCAGGCGACGACGAGAGCAAGAAAATGTACTGCGTGTACGTTGCGATCGGCCAAAAGCGTTCGACTGTTGCCCAGCTGGTTAAAAAGCTCGAGGAAACAGGCGCGATTGACTATTCCATCGTTGTTGCCGCCACCGCGTCCGAGCCTGCACCAATGCAGTACCTCGCACCATACTCCGCAACAGCTATGGCGGAATTCTTCCGCGACAACGGCCGTCACGCGCTGATCATCTACGATGACCTTTCCAAGCAAGCCGTGTCCTACCGCCAGATGTCCCTGCTGCTGCGTCGTCCGCCCGGGCGTGAAGCTTACCCAGGTGACGTTTTCTATCTCCACTCCCGTCTGCTCGAGCGTTCGGCGAAGCTGGGCGATGACGCAGGCAACGGCTCTTTGACAGCTCTGCCGATCATCGAAACCCAGGGTGGTGACGTTTCCGCGTTTATTCCAACCAACGTGATCTCGATCACCGACGGTCAGATCTTCCTGGAAACCGAATTGTTCTACCAAGGTATCCGTCCTGCTGTGAACACCGGTCTGTCGGTTTCGCGCGTTGGGTCCTCGGCTCAGACCAAAGCGATGTCCTCTGTTGCTGGTCCGGTTAAGCTGTCCTTGGCTCAGTACCGCGAAATGGCGGCCTTTGCTCAGTTCGGTTCCGACCTTGATGCCTCCACTCAGCAGCTGCTGAACCGTGGTGCGCGCCTGACAGAGCTGATGAAGCAGCCTCAGTACTCCCCCCTGACCAACGCGGAAATCGTCTGCGTGATCTATGCGGGTACAAACGGCTACCTCGACAAGATCGACGTCAATGAAGTTGGCCGCTTTGAAGCGGGCCTGCTGGCGCACCTGCGCAGCAAGCACGCCGACCTGATGGCTGACATCACCAACAACGACCGCAAGGTGAAGGGTGAGCTGGAAGACAAGATCAAAGCTGCCATCGATTCTTTCGCCGCTGACTTCGCTTAAGGGAGGGAGGGCACATGCCAAACCTCAAGGACCTAAAAAACCGGATCGCGTCGGTCAAATCGACCCGCAAGATCACGAAAGCCATGCAAATGGTTGCCGCGGCGAAGCTTCGCCGCGCGCAGGAAGCTGCCGAGCAGTCCCGCCCCTACACAGAGCGTTTTAACGCTGTGATGTCGCGGTTGGCTGCATCGGTAGGTGGGTCTGACACCGCCCCCAAGCTGCTGAGCGGCACAGGGTCGGATCAGGTTCACCTGTTGGTTGTCATGACCGCTGAACGTGGCCTGTGCGGTGGCTTTAACGCCAACATCGCCAAGCTTGCCAAAGCCCATGCTCGTGGCCTTATCGCCAAGGGTAAGGAGGTCAAAATTTTGACCGTTGGCAAGAAAGGCCGCGACAGCATCCGTCGTGACTTTGGCGACCTTTTGGTCGGTCACGTTGACCTCAGCGACGTCAAGCGCCTTGGCTATGCCGATGCGCAGGGGATCGCCAAGGACGTACTTGGCCGTTTTGACGCGGGTGAATATGACATCGCCACGATCTTCTATGCGAAGTTCGTGAACGTCGTCAGCCAGATCCCGACGGCACAGCAGATCATCCCGGCGACCTTCGAAGAGACCGAAGGCGCGGACGAGGCGACGACACTGTTCGACTACGAGCCCAGCGAAGAGGCCATCCTGGCCGACCTGCTGCCGCGCGGCGTTGCAACGGCGATCTTCTCGGCTCTGCTGGAAAACGCGGCCTCTGAACAGGGTGCCCGGATGTCGGCAATGGACAACGCTACACGGAACGCCGGTGACATGATCGAAGATCTGACCATCGAGTATAACCGTTCGCGTCAGGCCGTCATCACCAACGAGCTGATCGAAATCATTTCCGGCGCGGAAGCGCTGTAGAACAAATCGGAGAAACGACATGGCAAATGCAGTCGGCAAAATCACACAAGTCATCGGCGCCGTCGTCGATGTGCAGTTCGAGGATCACCTGCCAGAGATCCTCAACGCTGTTGTAACTGAAAACCACGGCAAGAAACTGATCCTCGAAGTGGCTCAGCACCTTGGCGAAAACACCGTGCGTACCATCGCGATGGACGCGACCGAAGGTCTGGTTCGCGGCCAGCGCGTCGAAGACACAGGCGCGCCAATCTCGATCCCAGTGGGTAACGCCACATTGGGCCGCATCATGAACGTTGTTGGCGAAGCCATCGACGAAAAAGGCGACATCCAGTCGGCCGAGCGTCGCTCGATCCACGCGGACGCGCCCGAATTCGCGGAACAGTCGACCACATCCGAAGTACTGGAAACAGGCATCAAGGTTATCGACCTTCTGGCGCCTTACGCCAAGGGTGGTAAAATTGGTCTGTTCGGTGGTGCCGGTGTTGGTAAAACCGTTCTGATCATGGAACTGATCAACAACATCGCCAAAGTGCACTCCGGTTATTCGGTTTTCGCGGGCGTTGGTGAACGTACCCGTGAAGGGAACGACCTGTACCACGAGATGATCGAATCCAACGTTATCAACCCTGATGATCTGGAAAAATCGCAGGTTGCGCTGGTGTACGGCCAGATGAACGAGCCTCCCGGAGCGCGTATGCGTGTTGCTCTGACCGGTCTGACACTGGCCGAACAGTTCCGCGACCAATCCGGTACCGACGTTCTGTTCTTCGTCGACAACATCTTCCGCTTTACCCAAGCCGGTTCCGAGGTTTCGGCTCTGCTGGGTCGTATTCCTTCGGCCGTGGGCTACCAGCCAACACTGGCGACCGACATGGGTGCGATGCAAGAACGTATTACATCGACCAAATCCGGTTCGATTACATCGGTTCAGGCCGTTTACGTTCCTGCGGATGACCTTACCGACCCTGCGCCCGCGACATCCTTTGCGCACCTTGACGCGACAACCGTTCTGGACCGTTCGATCTCGGAAAAGGGTATCTACCCTGCTGTTGATCCGCTCGGCTCCACATCGCGTCTGATGGACCCATCCATCGTTGGCGAAGAGCACTACAACGTGGCACGTGACGTTCAGGGTATCCTGCAACGCTACAAGTCGCTGCAGGACATCATCGCGATTCTCGGCATGGACGAACTGTCGGAAGACGACAAACTGACCGTTGCCCGTGCGCGTAAGATCGAACGCTTCCTGAGCCAGCCTTTCGACGTTGCGAAAGTGTTCACCGGCTCCGACGGTAAGCAGGTTCCACTGGAAGAGACAATCACCTCCTTCAAGGCGGTTGTTGCCGGTGAATACGATCACCTGCCCGAAGGTGCCTTCTACATGGTTGGCGGCATCGAAGAAGTGAAAGCGAAAGCTGAAAAAATGGCGGCAGACGCCGCTTAAGGAGCGCTGAAAATGGCAGACACAATGCAATTCGACCTCGTTTCGCCCGAGCGGCGGCTGGCCTCGATGCAGGTGACGGCCGTTCAGATTCCGGGTGCGGACGGGGACATGACAGCAATGCCTGATCATGCCCCCACCATCACCACGCTGCGCCCCGGTGTGCTGCGTGTTGAAGGCCCGGAAGGCACTGCTGAGTATGTGGTAACCGGCGGCTTTGCCGAGATTTCTTCCGAAGGCGTATCGGTTCTGGCCGAACGCGCGGTGTCCAAGGGTGATATGACCCAAGAGCATCTGGACGAAATGATCGCCGAAGCCAAAGCCATGTACACAACGGCAAAAGAGGGTTTCGTGAATGAACCTGGCCCCGTAGACGACGCAGCCAAGCTGCTGTCCGACATGGTTGCCATGGGGGACGAAATCGGCTTGTCGAGCAAGCAACCCAGCCTCTGACGTTTCCTTGCCCGTTTTGATGAAAAGGCCCTGCATCCGCGGGGCCTTTTCTATTTGATAACCTTAACTTATGGTTGTCAGATTGTAGGGGTAGGACGAGTTGGGGCAGGCCATCACCATGAAAAGAATGAACGCAAACAGCGTTGGTATCGATAGCGGAGAAACGGTGTTGTTCTCCGATTTTCAGGATGGTGGCGAGATGTGGACGGGGCAGGGCCAGCGCGAGCGGCGCAACCATATTACCTTCTCCACGCCGTACCGCGATATCCCCACGGTACACGCCTCGCTTGCGCTGTGGGACGTGGATAACGCCACGGTCATGCGCGCGGATCTGCGATCGGAGAATGTGACGAAGGAAGGTTTTGAACTGGTGTTCCGCACCTGGGGCGATACGCGTATCGCGCGCGTCAGGGCGTCTTGGATGGCCATCGGGCCGTTGCCGCAGCAAGACGACTGGGAGCTTTAAGCAGCGCCCCCAGCCGTTGTTTCAGGGGCGCTTAGCCGGGTTTGTACATGCCGTCGTAGATCGGCTCTAGCGTGTCGGCGTCGAACAGGGACGAGACCGAGGTGCCGTTCCAGATGTTCAGGATCGCCTGCGCAAAGATCGGCGCTGTGGGCACGATCCGGATGTTTGTAGCTTGCTTGACGGCGGGCGTCGGCGCGATGCTGTCCGTGATGACCAGCGATTTCATCACCGAATTGCTAACGCGTTCGACCGCAGGGCCGGACATAACGCCGTGGCTGATGTAGGAGTGGACTTCCTTCGCGCCGTTTTCCATCAGCACTTCGGCCGCTTTGCACAGGGTGCCGGCGGTGTCACAGATGTCGTCCACGATCAGGCAGACTTTGTCGGTCACATCGCCGATCACGGTCATCTCTGCAATCTCGCCGGGCTTTTCGCGGCGCTTGTCCACGATGGCGAGGGGGGAGTTGATGCGCTTGGCCAGTTCGCGTGCGCGGGCCACGCCGCCCACATCCGGAGAGATGACCATCAGCTCGTCCATGCGGCCCTTGAATTCGTTCTGGATGTCCAGCGCAAAAACGGGGGAGGCATAGAGGTTGTCGACAGGGATATCGAAGAAACCCTGGATCTGTGCGGCGTGCAGGTCCATCGTCAGGATACGCTCAATGCCGCTGCCGACCATCATATTCGCGACCATCTTGGCGGTGATTGGCGTGCGTGCCTTGGTGCGGCGGTCCTGACGGGCATACCCGAAATAGGGCAGAACAGCCGTGACACGCGCCGCAGAGGACCGGCGCAGCGCGTCGGCCATGACCAGCAGTTCCATCAGGTTGTCATTGGCGGGGTTCGACGTTGGTTGGATGATGAACATATCCTCGCCGCGGACGTTCTCGTAAACCTCCACAAAGATTTCGCCGTCATTGAACCGTTCGACCCGTGCGTCGACCAGCCCTACGTTGACCCCCCGATGCAGCGACATCCGCCGTGCGATGGCTTTGGCCAACGGCATGTTCGCGTTACCTGAGATCAGTTTGGGTTCGGTGGTTTGAGCCATGTGCAAAGGGTCCCTGGATGCAGAACATGTGACAGAATCGTGACGTTGACACCGCTTAGCATGGCCTTACGGTCTGGCAAAGCTGCACAGCCCTGATCGGAGACCCAAATGCCCCATATCGACTATTTTTTTGCGACACTTTCACCATATGCCTATCTGGCGGGAAACCGGCTGGAGGAAATCGCCGCCAAACACGGGGCGACGATCACCTATAAACCTTTCGATCTGATTACCGCTTTCGGGCGCACGGGCGGGCAGCCTCCGAAAGATCGGCATCCGTCGCGGCAAGAGTATCGCGCGATTGAACTGCCGCGTCAGGCTAAGAAGGTGGGGATGCCGTTCAACCTCAAACCCGCGCATTGGCCCACCAACGGTGCGCCTTCATCCTATGCGATCATCGCAGCGCAGAACGAAGGCGGCGACGTAGGCAAGCTGTGCCAGCTGATCATGACCGCCGTCTGGGCCGAGGAACGCGATATTGCCGAAGATGCGGTCGTGCGCGACTGTCTTGAAAAAGCGGGTTTTGACCCCGCGCTGGCCGACAAAGGCTTGCTGCAGGGGGCTGATACCTACGCGCGCAATCTAGAAGAGGCGGTCGAAAAGGGCGTCTTTGGCGCGCCATTCTATATTCTGGACGACAGCCACAAGTTCTGGGGCCAGGATCGGCTTGAAGATCTTGACCTCGTGATGGCAGGTAAACTGTGAGTTCAGGTTTATACACTCGGCAATTCGGGCATGGTCCGCGGCACGCGCTGGCTGTTCACTGCACGCTTGCCCATTCCGGCGCGTGGCGCGGCGTGGGCGAGGCGTTGGCGGATGAGCTGACGCTGCTGTGCCCCGATCTGCCCTCCCACGGGAAATCCGCCGATTGGGACGGGCAGGGGGATATCCATGCCCGGGCGACCGATCTGGTGCGGGAACTGGTGACCGAACCGATTGATATTATCGGCCATTCTTTTGGCGCGACGATCGGCTTGCGGATTGCCATCGAGAACCCCGAACTGGTGCGTAGCCTGACGATGATCGAACCGGTCTATTTCGCGGCGGCTCTGGCTGACGATCCGGCACGGGTGGCGGCCGCGGATCGCAACTCCGGCGGGTTCGATGCGGCTTTTGACGCGGGCGACCGGATGGAGGCCGCGCGCATCTTCAACACCGGCTGGGGCGATGGCAGCGGATGGGAACAGACGCCGGAAAAGCTGCGCCAGTATATGGCTGACCGTATCCATTATGTGCCCGCCAGCCAGCCGTTTTTGCGGGACGACAATGCCGGATTGCTAGAACCGGGCAAGTTTGCCCGCGCCGCGATGCCGGTGCTGTTGATGGACGGGGGCACATCGGCGGATATGGTAGATGCGATCAGCACGTCCATCGCCCGCCGTTTGCCGAACGTGACACGCAAGGCGATCGAGGGGGCGGGGCACATGGCTCCGATCACGCACCCGCAGGCCGTCGCCGCTGAAATCCGCAGCTTTCTAGAAACGGTATAGCCGTCAGAAATGCGATAGGAACTGGTCGATTGCCTCTGTGCCGATCGACCAGTCACAGACCAGCCGCGCCGATAAGGGCTCATTCGGGTCGTCGCCCTCTAACGGGCCATCCATGACATAGTATTTCGCCCCCGCATCATGCAGCTTCTGATGGATGCGGCGGGGCCACTTGGCAAAGATCATATTGGCGTCGGGTTTATGCAGCAGCGTTGCCCCTGCGGTGCGCAAACCCTCGGCCAGATGGCGCGCGTTGGCATTGGCCCGGGCGGCGGTCGTCTTCCACAAATCATCCTGCATATAGCCCGCCATCTGCGCAGACAGGAACCGGTGTTTGGAAAACAGATGCGCCCCGCGTTTGCGCCGCAGCTCGAACTCCCAAGCCTTGGCGGGGTCGAAGAAGATCACCGCCTCGACACCCATGCAACCGTTCTTGGTGCCGCCAAAGCTGACGACATCGACACCCGCTTTCCACGTCATCTCTGCCGGGGTGCAGCCCAGGGCAACCAGCGCATTGGCAAAGCGCGCCCCGTCCAGATGCACCGGCAGGTCGTAGCTTTTGGCAACAGCGGTAAGGGCGTTCAGCTCTTCCAGCGAGTGAACCGAGCCCCGTTCGGTCACCTGCGTGATCGACACCGGCCCGCGCTGCGCGCCATGTACATTGCCCTCGGGGTGTTTCTCGACCGCCTTTGTCAGCGCTTCGGGCGTCATCTTGTCGTCGGTTTCAACCACAGTCAGCTTGGCGGCACCGGCATAGAACTCGGGCGCATTACATTCGTCTTCGTGGATATGCGAGGTGACGGAGCAAAAGATCGTCTGCCACGGCTGGGTGTAGCACGCCAGCGCGAGTGCATTGGCCGCGGTGCCGGTTGCGACCAGATAGACCGCGGCCTCGGGTGCCTCGAACGCGGTGCGGATCGCGTCGCGGACTTCATCCATGATGGGATCGTTGCCATAGGGCATCGCGTGTCCGGTGTTTGCCTGAGCAAGACGGTTCATGATCTGGGGGTGAACAGGGCCCGCGTTGTCAGAGGCAAAAAACATCAGGTTGGCTCCTCGATGATGTGGTCTTCCCATTCCTCGAACGGGGTGTCGAATTCCGAGACGGTATTATGCTGCACCGAGATCCCCGCGCGATGCACGCTATCAGGGTCACCGCTGATCAGCGGGTGCCAGTCATACAGCGGCTTGCCCTGCCACAGCAGCCGATAGGCGCAGGTCAGCGGCATCCAATAGGCGTGGGTATCCAGATTGTCGGGCTTCAGAACGATGCAATCGGGCACGAATTGGTGCCGGTTCTCGTAGTGGCTGCACCGGCAGGTCGCATCATCCAGCAGGCGGCAGGCCACACGGGTCAGGGCGACTTCTTCGGTGTCTTCGTCTTCAAGCTTGTTCAGGCAGCATTTCCCGCAGCCGTCACACAGCGCTTCCCATTCGTCTTGCGACATCTTGGTCAGCGGCTTCTTTTCCCAGAACCGTTTGGCAAGACCTTTGGCGGCAATCGGATCGGTCATAGCGCGGCCAGAATGCTGCGGGCCTGTGCGCTGTCGGCGTCCATCTGGGTGATCAGGGCGTCAAGACTGTCGAATTTTTCCTCGCCACGCAGGTGGTCGACCAGCGCAACCGATACATGCTTGCCGTAGAGATCGCCTTTGAAGTCGAAGATGAATGTCTCGAGGTTGGCCTTGTTCTCGCCGAACATCGGGCGCACGCCAAGGCTGGCAACGCCGTGGTAGCGCCCTGCCTGCGGCCCTTCAAGCACATCGACAAGCACCGCATAGACACCAAAGGCCGGCGGATGCAGCCCGTCGATCGACATATTCGCCGTCGGGTAGCCCAGTTCACGGCCACGCTTTTCACCGTGCAGGATCGGGCCTTCAACGCGGTGCCAATGGCCCAGCATCGCGGCGGCGTCGCGGGGGCGTGCCTCTGTCAGCGCGTTGCGGATCGCGGTCGAAGACACGGTATCAGGGCCCTTCGCCATCAGCGGCGCGATGGTCACGCCGAACCCCATCTCGGCACCGAAGGCCTGCAGCTGTTCAGCGGTGCCCGCGCGCGCCTTGCCAAAGCGGAAGTCCGCACCCACGACCACATGGCGCAGGCCCAGCCCATCAACGATCACCTCTTGCGCAAAGGCGCGGGGGCTGAGGCCGGATAGGGCTGCATCGAACCCCAGCTCATACAGCTTGTCGACGCCGATCTTTTGCAACTGGTGCGCGCGCGCCTCTGCGCCCATCAGGCGGAAGGGCGGGGCGTCGGGGGCGAAATATTCGCGGGGGTGTGGCTCGAATGTGACCACGCCCAAGGGCGCGTCGGGCAGGGCGGCGCGGGCCATGTCGATGACCGACCGATGCCCCAGATGCACCCCGTCGAAATTGCCAATAGCGGCGGTCGCCCCCTGATCGGAAGCGGTTACAAATTGATAGTCGCGAATGATTTCCATGCGCTTGGTGGTAGCCCCCTCTGCCGGTGCTGACAAGCAGCGGGGCGGGTCACGGTACCGAAAAACCGCAGCGTCGTGGGACGGGCGCTGGCGGGAGGGCTATCGTCAGTCGAACTTGCGCGACGGGGCCAGAACGGTTGCTTCGCCAATCAGGACCTTTTTGCCGTCAATCGCACAGTGGCAATCCAGTTTCACACGGCGCTTGTCGAATTCGATATTGGTGACCTTCACCTCGGCATAGACCAGATCGCCGGGGCGCACAGGGGCCAGAAACTTGAGCGACTGCGCCATGTAGACTGTGCCATGCCCCGGCAACTGCTCTCCGATCACGGCAGAGATCAGGCCCGCAGTCAGCATGCCGTGGGCGATCCGTCCCTCAAAGATCGTGTCCTGTGCATAGGCGTCGTCCAGATGTACCGGATTGCGATCAGTGGACACTTGCGCGAACATCTCGATGTCTTCGTCGGTGATGACCTTGCGCAGATAGCGCGTCATGCCGATTTCGATATCTTCAATACAGATCGTTCCACGGGGCAGATTGTCCAACATGCCAGCCCTTTCAGTAATAAAGTGACGCCAGTTTTATCTAGTGTGAAACTTAATTACTTTGCAGGCGCAGAAACGCAAGGAAAAAGTAGGTCAGCGTAGGTGCCCAATTGTGTAGGTCGGAGCCGATGTTTCCTTTTCCAAATAACGGATTAGCGCCTCGGGATCGGGCTGGGTCTGCGTTTCGGTTTCCCGCGCGGCCAGACCGCCAGAGATGAAAAGCGAATCGATATCCTCGCCCATGGCCCCTTTGACATCGGTATGGATGCCGTCACCGATGGCGAGAATGCCATTGTCGGTGATGTCCTTGTCCAATGCGTAGAGCTTGCGGCGGGCCAGGTCATAAATCGGCGGGTGCGGCTTGCCGAAATACAGGCTTTCCCCGCCCATCTCGGTATAAAGCGCCGCGACAGCACCGGCGCACCATTCGCGCACATCGCCACGGTCCACCACGATATCAGGGTTCGCGCAAAGCAGCTTGAGCCCCTTTTGCTTGGCATAAAGCAGTTGCGGGCGCAGCACGGAGGGGTCTTCGGACGGATCGAAAGGGCCGGTGCAAACGATGCCTTCGGCGTCTTCCAGATCAACGCGCTGGATATCGACAGGATCATCAAGCACGTCGCTGGGATCAAAGAAGTGCTTGTCCGTGGGCGGGCCAAGGTGCCAGACCTGCGTGCCCACCATGCCGCGATACATCGCCGTGCGCGCAGAATCGCCCGAGGTGGCGATATCGTCCCACGCATCATCCGGTACGCCGAAATGCGCCAGTTGTTTGATCACGCCTTCGCGGGGGCGGGGGGAGTTTGTGACAAGCACCACCTTGCCGCCGCCGTTGCGATAGGCTTGCAGCGCGGTGACCGCATCCGGCAGCGCCTTGACCCCGTCGTGGACGCAGCCCCAAAGGTCGACGAACAAGGCGTCATAGCGGTCAGAGATTTCGAAAAGGTTATTGATAATCTGGGTCATGGGCCGCTTTCCAATCTGCAAGAGCTTTGCACCGCAGAAAGCACACATCCCCCCGCGGGGCAACTGGGCAGCGCAACAGGCCCGCGCCCTGATGTGCGTCAGAGCCGCGCCAAGCCGTCCGCGATTTCGCCCGCGATGGCGGCGGCATCCACCCCCTCACGTTCCGCAGATACGCGCAGCCCCAGCACATCGGACTGGTAGCGCCGCGCCAGACTGCGCGGATCGTGTTCGGTGCTGATGTCACCGGCGGCTTGGGCTTGGGAAAACAGCTCTGCGAACATCTGCTCCATCTTCAGCAGATGGGCGTTTGCCTTTTGCGCCAGCGGATGACGGTGGGCTTGCAGTTCAAGCAGGGTTTTCGAGAGCATGCAGGCTTTGGCCGGTGCGGTGTCATTCGAAATCACCATGCGGGGAAATTTTTGTAGCGCGGGCAGGGGGCCTTCGTTACGGGCAAGCGTCTTCATCCGCTCTGACCCGTCAGCGGCGTAGCGATCCAGCGCCAGTTCGAACAGCGCATCCTTTGACCCGAAAGCTGCATAAAAGCTGCCCGGCTTCATCTTGAGGCTCGCCTCCAGGTCCTTCAGCGACGTACCCGCCCAACCGCGTTGCCAGAACAGATCGCGGGCGCGTTCGATCAGATCTTCACGGTCATAGCTGGGTTTGCGGGGCATGGGATCACCTTTTCTTGAATGATTGCTCAATTATATACTTGAGTGATCGCTCAATAAACCCTAAATGTACTTTAGCGAAACATTTACAGGAGCTTTTCCATGTCCTTCCCATCCCACGATCTTGATACCGCACCCGAAGCCTCCAAGCCGCTGCTTGAGCAGTCGCAAAAGGCCTTTGGCCGTCTGCCCGGTTTGCACAAGGTTCTGGCCGAAAGCCCACAGGCTTACGAAGGCTATCAGGTGCTGCACAAGCTGTTCACCGAAACCGATTTTGATGCGGAAGAGCTAACTGTGGTCTGGCAGGCGATCAACGTCGAGAACGAATGCCACTACTGCGTCCCCGCGCACACAGGTATCGCCAAGATGATGAAGGTATCGGACGAAATCTCCGACGCGCTACGCAACGAAACCGCGCTGCCGACACCCAAGCTGGAAGCGCTGCGCACCTTTACCGTCCAGATGTTCCGCCAGCGTGGCAACGTGTCTGACGATCAGATGAAAGCGTTCTTCGACGCGGGCTATGGCCACCGTGCGGTGCTGGATGTGATCCTTGGGATGGCGCAGAAAACCATCTCCAACTACGTGAACCACGTCGCGCAGACGCCCGTCGACGACGTGTTCAAGCCGCTGGCATGGGAACGCGGCGATACCCCTTTGAAGGTATAAGCCCCTCGCGCTTCGGCGCGGCATTGAAATGAAAAAAGCCCCCCTGATCTCAGGGGGGCTTTTGCGTTTGTGCCCCCGCCAAGCAGGGAGCCAGATAGGTCCGTTTAGACTTTGATGTTCGGGATGATCTGCTTTTTACGGCTCATCACACCGGGCAGGACAACGCTGTCACCGGTGACGGTCGCGCCAAAGCTTTTCTCTGCCACAGACTTGGTAAAGTCGTTGGGGATCAGCATGGTGGCTTCTTCGTTCAGGATGTCGACTACGAAAAGCAATACCTGATCGGCCCCGTCTTCTGTGGCAACGCCGGGCATTGCGGCCATTAGTGCGTCTTTGCGGCTCAGCACGGCTGCAGGCGATGTTGTTTCCAGAACGGAGACGCGGAATTTCTTGCCGTCGACTTCGTATTCTTTCGAATCCATGCGCAGCAGCTCTGCCTCGGAGAAGGACGAGACGTCGGACTTCGCCGCAAACATCTGCGCCGCGTATTCAGCGATGTCGACACCCAGATCCTTGGCCAGCGCGTGGGCGATGGCGGTGTCTTCTTGCGTTGTGGTCGGGCTGCGGAATTCCAGCGTGTCGGACAGGATGCAGGTCAGCATCGCGCCTTTGATATTGGCGGGCATCTGCGCCATGTCATCACCGATCATCTTGTACATGATCGTCGCGGTGCAGGCGAGCGTCTCCATCACGATGTTGACGGGGCCTTTGGTTTCAAGCCCGCCCACCAGACGGTGGTGGTCGATGATGGCGGTGATGTCCGCGTCATTGATGCTGGCGGGCAGCTCGGCAGGGTTGTTGGTGTCAACGATCACAACGGGCTGGTCGGCTTGCACGTCGTCGATGATCTGCGGCTTGTCCAGCTTCCAGTGGTCCAGCATGAACAGCGCTTCGGTGTTGGGCTCGCCCAGCAGGGCGGGGGCGGCGTCGACGCCTTTGATTTCATTCAGGTACCATGCCCAGATGATCGGGCTGCCGGTGCTGTCTGTGTCGGGGGATTTATGGCCAAAAACAAGCGTTGTCATAGGAATGTCCTGCAGTGGGAGAGTGTTGATTTGCGCGCCTTATATGGTTGGTTGGCGCAGTTGTCACCACCTGCCTGATAGCCGCGGCTTTGGGGTTCTCAGCAGCGGGGCAAAGCTGGTAGCACTGCACCCATGACAAACCCGCGCGAAACCGACCTTTACCCGCCGATCAAATCCTTTCTCGAGGATCAGGGCTATGTCGTGAAGTCAGAGGTGGGGGCTGCCGATGTCGTGGCTGTTCGCGGGGCAGAGCCGCCGGTGGTGGTCGAGCTGAAGCTGGGCTTTAGCCTCGCGCTGTTCCATCAATGTATCGCGCGTCTGTCGGTCAGCGATGATGTCTATCTGGCGGTCGCCCGTCAGCCGGGCAAACGTTTTGCCAAGGCGGTCAAGGACAACACAGCGCTGGCGCGGCGTTTGGGGTTGGGGTTGATCACCGTGCGGCTGAAGGATGGTCTGGTCGAGGTGCATTGCGATCCGGGCCCCTATGCGCCGCGCAAAAGCGCGAAGCGGCAGGCGCGGCTGCTGCGCGAATTCGCACGGCGTCAGGGCGACCCGAATGACGGCGGGCAGACGCGGGCAGGGCTGGTCACCGCCTATCGGCAGGATGCGCTGAAGCTCGCGATGTATCTATTCGAGGCAGGGGCCAGCAAAGGTGCCCATGTCGCGCGCGAAACCCAGGTTCAGCGGGCCACCGCCATGATGCGCGACAATCACTACGGATGGTTTGAAAAGATCGAGACAGGCATATACGGCCTGACCCCGACAGGTGCCGAAGCCGTTTCCGCCGCGGGGCGGGTGCTTGGGTCGGACTAGCCTGCGCGGGCCACGGTGCAAGTTGGCTAAAATTTTTCAAATTACCGTGGTTGACTAGGGCCGTGCACATCCTTAGCTATCCCTCGTTAGCACTCGGCAGGGCTGAGTGCTAATGGCTGCACCCCTCGACCGGAGGGGCGGCTTGGGAGAATAACTTTGAGCCTTAAGGAGCTGAAAGATGGCATTTAAACCGCTGCATGACCGTGTGCTGGTGCGCCGCACCGAAAGCGAAGAAAAAACCAAGGGTGGCTTGATCATCCCTGATTCCGCAAAAGAAAAACCCTCCGAGGGTGAAGTTGTTTCTTGTGGCGAAGGCGCGCGCAAGGACAGCGGTGAGCTGATCGCAATGGCTGTAAAAGCCGGCGACAAGGTTCTGTTCGGCAAATGGTCCGGCACAGAAGTCACCCTGGACGGCGAAGAACTGCTGATGATGAAAGAAAGCGACATCATGGGGATCCTGTCCTGAGCTCAGGCAGACCGGGGCCTAGCGCCTCACCCAAGATACGCTGACATCAACCCAAGATTTTAGGAGAGACACTATGTCTGCTAAGGACGTAAAATTCGGGACCGACGCCCGTAACAAGATGCTTAAGGGTGTGAACATCCTTGCCGATGCCGTCAAAGTCACACTGGGCCCCAAAGGCCGTAACGTTGTGCTGGACAAATCCTTTGGCGCGCCTCGCATCACCAAAGACGGTGTATCCGTAGCGAAAGAAATCGAACTGGAAGACAAGTTCGAAAACATGGGCGCACAGATGGTCAAGGAAGTTGCTTCCCGGACCAACGACGAAGCGGGTGACGGTACAACAACCGCAACCGTTCTGGCCCAAGCCATCGTTAAAGAAGGCATGAAATCGGTTGCCGCTGGCATGAACCCGATGGACCTGAAGCGCGGCATCGACATGGCGACCACCACTGTCGTCGAAGCGATCAAAGCAGCAGCGCGCCCTGTCAACGACAGCGACGAAGTTGCCCAAGTCGGCACCATCTCTGCAAACGGCGAGAAAGAAATCGGCCGTCAGATCGCGGACGCGATGCAGAAAGTCGGCAACGAAGGTGTGATCACCGTCGAAGAGAACAAAGGTCTAGAAACAGAGACCGATGTTGTTGAAGGCATGCAGTTCGACCGCGGTTACCTGTCCCCTTACTTCGTCACCAACTCCGACAAGATGACTGTCGAGCTGGAAGACGCGATCATCCTGCTGCACGAGAAAAAACTGTCCTCGCTGCAGCCAATGGTTCCCCTGCTTGAGCAAGTGATCCAGTCGCAAAAACCACTGCTGATCATCTCCGAAGATGTTGAAGGCGAAGCGCTGGCAACTCTGGTTGTCAACAAACTGCGCGGCGGCCTGAAAATCGCAGCGGTCAAAGCACCTGGTTTCGGCGATCGCCGCAAAGCCATGCTGCAAGACCTTGCAATCCTGACAGGTGGTCAAGTGATCTCCGAAGATCTGGGCATGAAGCTCGAGTCCGTGACCATGGACATGCTGGGTTCGGCCAAGAAAGTCACCATCACCAAAGACGAAACAACAATCGTTGACGGCGCTGGCGAGAAGGCAGAGATCGAAGCACGTGTTGCTCAGATCCGTAACCAGATCGAAGAAACCACATCCGACTACGACAAAGAGAAGCTGCAAGAACGCGTTGCCAAACTGGCAGGCGGTGTTGCCGTGATCCGCGTTGGCGGCATGTCTGAAGTTGAAGTTAAAGAGCGCAAAGACCGCGTTGATGATGCCCTGAACGCGACACGTGCCGCTGTTCAAGAAGGTATCGTTGTTGGTGGTGGTGTTGCACTGGTTCAAGCGGGCAAAAAGCTCGAAGGGCTGACAGGCGACAACGCAGACCAGAACGTTGGTATCGGCATCGTCCGCAAAGCGCTCGAAGCGCCTCTGCGTCAGATCGCTGAAAACGCTGGTGTTGACGGTTCCGTAGTGGCCGGCAAAATCCGCGAAAGCGACGACCTGAAGTTCGGCTTCAACGCTCAGACCGAAGAATATGGCGACATGTTCAAATTCGGTGTTATCGACCCTGCCAAAGTTGTGCGTACAGCGCTGCAAGACGCGGCATCCGTTGCTGGTCTGCTGATCACAACCGAAGCCATGGTTGCCGACAAACCGTCGAAAGACGGCGGCGCAGCCGGCGGCATGCCCGACATGGGTGGCATGGGCGGCATGGGCGGCATGATGTAAATCACGCCGCGGGGGCGATCACGCCCTTGTGCTGACAGAATGAAGGGGCGCATCACCAGATGCGCCCCTTTTTCGTGGTACGTCGCGCGTCGGTAGCCTAAGCAGTCGCCATGCGTATTTTCTTGCTCACCGCCCTTGTGATGGTCGCCTTCGCGGCCAACTCTGTCCTGACCCGCTTTGCCATCGCGGGCGGGCATATTGATCCAACCGGATTTGCCGTGGTGCGGGTGTTGTCAGGGGCGGTGCTGTTGGCGCTGCTGGTCGTGCTGCGCGGCGGGCGGGTGCCCTTGCTGCGACGTCAACAGGGGCTGGGGGCGGTCACGTTGGCCATCTATATCATCGGTTTCTCGCTCGCCTATCTCACGCTGGATGCAGGGTTGGGCGCGTTGATCCTGTTCGGTGTGGTCCAGATCGCCATGTTCGCCCATGGTGCGCTGTTCGGCGTGACACCGACACCGCGCAAGCTGTTAGGGGCGGGGGTGGCCTTTGCCGGATTGGTGCTGGTGCTCTGGCCGTCGCAAGGCGTGGCGGTTGACCCATTGGGCGCCATGTTGATGATCGCCGCAGGGCTCGGCTGGGCCGCCTATACGATCATTGGCCGCGGTGCGTCTGACCCGCTGGCAGGCAGCGCGGGGAACTTTGTGATCTGCACGCCCTTGGTCGCTATCCTGCTGCTGGTGCAGCCGACATTCTACACCCCCGCGGGCATTGCTCTTGGCGTGGTCTGCGGGGCCGTCACCTCGGGCCTCGGATACGCGCTGTGGTATGCGGTGCTGCCAAGGCTGGCGCAGGCGACGGCGGCGGTGGTGCAACTGTCGGTGCCGGTCATCGCGATCCTTGCCGGTGCGCTTTTGCTGGCAGAGCCTTTGGGCGCAAAGGTGGTCATTGCCACCGCGCTGGTGCTTGGCGGGATCGGGCTGGCGGTCAGCGCACGATCGGCTCCAGCGGGTCGTAGCTGATCGGGTCGTTGCCAAAGGCGACCTGCGCCAGACTATCCGGCTTGACCCGCAGGCCGCGCATCTCGTCGGGGGTGACCCAGCGGCGGTCGGTCACGATCCTTTCGGCGTCCTGCCACGCGGGGTCCACATCGGCAGAGCCGGTCACCGTGCAGCGAAAGTAGATATCCACCTGATGGAAATCCCCCTCGGGGTCGTGGAATTCATTCACCAAGCAGGGCACCCCTACGGCGATCTGCAGGCCGGTTTCCTCAAACACCTCGCGGATCAGATTGTCGGGCAGGGCGCTGCCGCGTTCTACCCCGCCACCGGGCGCGCACATCAGGTCACTTTTGCCATCGGGATATGCGTTGACCAGCAGCAAGCGGCCTTCATGGACCAACACGGCACGAACCGCCAAACGCGGGCTATTTTCCGCCATCTTACCCTCAATCTCGCGGCGCATGCGTCAAAGCATTTCACATGCGGCGTTTTCAGTCTATTTGACCCTAGCTATGAAAACACTGGTCACAATCACTTTCTCGCTTGGCGTGCTGTCGGGTGTAGCACAGGCGCAAGCGCCACTTTCCATAGCCGGAGAGGGGCGCTGCGTGGTGCTGTTGCACGGGCTCGCCCGGACAGAGACCTCCTTTGCCGTGATGGAGGCCGCGCTCGAGACCGAGGGCTACACCGTGGTGCGCCCCGGCTACCCGTCAACCACCGCCCCCGTCGAAGAGCTGACCCGCCGCACCTTGCCCGACGCAGTCGCGGCCTGCGGGACGGATAAGGTTGATTTTGTGACCCATTCCATGGGCGGTATCCTTCTGCGGCAATGGGTTGCCGAAACAGGCGATGCGCGTATTGGCCGCGTCGTCATGCTGGCCCCGCCCAATCACGGCAGCGAGGTCGTGGACACGCTGGGTGATCTTGCCGCCTTTGACTGGATGAACGGTCCCGCAGGGGCGCAGATGGGGACGGGTGAAAACTCCCTCCCGCTGCGGTTGCCTCCGGTTACCTTTGATCTGGGCGTGATCGCGGGCACGCAATCGCTGAACCCCTATTTCTCGTCGCTGCTGCCGGGGCGCGATGATGGCAAAGTGTCCGTCCAATCCGCGCGGGTCGACGGGATGAGCGATTTTTTGATGCTGCCGGTGACGCATACGTTCATGATGATGAACCCGACGGTGATTGCGCAGACGATGACCTATCTGGACACAGGGAAATTCGACCGGTCGCTGGGGTTCGTGGACGCGGTGCTTGATTCAATCGGCTGCCCCGATGGGGCCTGCTTGCCGGGACAAAAGGCTAACGATGCTGAACGTTGAATTTACGGGGGCGCACGTCCTGGGCGCGGATGCGCTTGAGCCCCGCCCGCTGGCGGTTGCGCAGGGGTTGATTACCGATGTGGCGCAAACCACGCGCGTTGATCTTGATGGTTACATGATTGTGCCGGGGATCGTCGATGTGCATGGGGATGGGTTCGAACGGCACCTCGCCCCCCGCCGCGGTGCGATGAAAACCATGCAAGAGGGTCTGGTCGCCGCCGAGGCAGAGCTGGCCGCCAATGGCATCACCACCGCCGTGCTGGCGCAGTTCATCAGCTGGGAAGGCGGCTTGCGCGGCTATGAATTTGCCGAACAGGTCTTTGGCGCGATCCAGCAGGTGTCGGATACGTTCGTTACGGACCTGCGCGGACAGCTCCGGCTCGAGACGCATCTGCTGGACCTCTACGCCGATCTGCCGCAGCGCATGCAGGACTGGGGGCTGTCCTATGTCGTGTTCAACGACCATCTGCCGCACGATCGGCTGGCGAAGGGGCAGGTGCCCAAACGCATGGTAGGGCAAGCGCTGAAGGCAGGGCGCAACCCGGACGACCATCTGCGGATGATGGAAGACCTGCACGCCCAAAGCGCGGATGTCCCCGGCGCGCTGGACTGGCTGTGCAAGGTGCTGGCGGCGCGGGGTATCCAGATGGGCAGCCATGATGACACCACCGCCGAAGGGCGCGCCCTATGGCGCAAGCGTGGCGTGCGCGTCGCCGAGTTCCCCGAGACGCAGGAGGCAGCCGAAGCCGCAGCGGCGGCGGGGGATCATGTGGTGCTGGGGTCGCCCAATGTGGTGCGCGGCGGGTCGCACAACGGCAATGTTTCCGCGCTTGACCTGATTTCGATGGGGATCGGCGGGGCGCTTGCCTCTGACTACCATTACCCGTCGCCACGACGCGCGGCCTTCATGCTGGCGGATAGTGGCGTATTGCCCTTGGCGCAGGCGTGGCACTTGGTGTCGGCAGGGCCCGCGACGGTGCTGGGGCTGTCGGATCGGGGCGTGATCGCCACCGGAAAGCGGGCTGATCTACTGGTGCTCGACGCGCAGACGCGCCGTGTAGCCCTGACGATGTCGGGCGGGCGCGTCAGCTATATGTCCGGCGATATTGCCGCGCGGTTCCTTCGCTAGGCCCGCGCGGATAGCGCCCTAGCTGGGCCGTTTGACGATGTTCACATGGCCCATCTTACGGCCCGGTTTGACGTCGGCCTTGCCGTACAGATGCAGCGCTGTGTCGCGCTGTTTCGCCAGCTCGGGCACACGGTCCATATCGTCGCCGATCAAGTTCTCCATCACCACATCTGCATAGCGGCTGCCGTCGCCCAAGGGCCATCCCGCCACGGCACGGATGTGCTGTTCGAACTGGTCCACCGCACAGCCGTTCTGCGTCCAATGGCCCGAGTTATGCACCCGTGGCGCGATCTCGTTCACGATGAATCCTTGCGGTGTGACGAAAAGCTCGACCCCCAGAACGCCGACATAATCCAGTGCATTCAGGATCTTGGCGGCCAGCAGTACCGCATCCATGCGCTGTGCGGCGCTTAGCCGGGCAGGGACGGTGGTGGTGTGCAGGATGCCGTCGCGGTGCACATTCTCACCGGGATCGAAACAGGCAACCTCGCCCGAGGGGCTGCGCGCGGCGATCACGGACACTTCGGCGGTGAAGTTCACAAAGCCTTCCAGCACCGCAGGATTGCCAGCCATATCTGCCAAGGCCCCCGCCGCATCATCCGCGCTGCGCAGGCGCGACTGCCCCTTTCCGTCATAGCCGAAGCGACGGGTTTTCAGGATCGACGGCGCGCCGATGGTCGTCATTGCGGCCTCCAGATCGGCGGCATTGGCGATATCGGCAAAAGGGGCGACAGTCAGGCCCAAACCTTCGAGGAACTGTTTCTCCACCAGACGGTCCTGACTGGTGCGCAGCGCCTCGCGGTTGGGACGGATGGGGGTGATGTTTTCGATCACATCCAGCGCATCTGTCGGGATGTTTTCAAACTCGAAGGTGACGATATCAACCGATTTGGCAAAGGCGGTCAGCGCGTCGACGTCATCATAGCCAGCGGTGGTCAGCGCATGGGCGACATCACCTGCAGGCGGGTTGGCACCGGGTTCAAAGATATGCGTGCGAAACCCCAGACGTGCGGCGGCAACGGACAGCATGCGCCCCAATTGCCCGCCGCCCAAAATCCCGATGGTGGCCCCTGTCTTCAATGCTTCAGTCATCCGAAGGCTCCTCTGGGATGGAGGCGCTGAGCGCATCGCGCCAAGCGTCAAGACGGGCGGCAAGGGCAGGGTCTTGGAGGGCCAGAATGCCCGCCGCCATCAACGCGGCATTCGCGGCACCTGCTGCACCGATCGCCATCGTCGCGACCGGAAAGCCGCGGGGCATCTGCACGATAGAATAAAGCGAATCCACACCCGACAGCGCCTTGGTTTGCACTGGCACGCCGATCACCGGCACGCGGGTCTTGGACGCCATCATGCCGGGCAAATGCGCAGCACCGCCCGCACCGGCGATGATCACCTGCAGGCCACGGTCGGCGGCGGTTTTCCCATAGCTCCACAACCGGTCGGGAGTGCGGTGTGCCGATACGATCTTGGCCTCGTAAGCGATACCAAGTTCATCCAGCAGCGTCGCTGCCTCGCGCATCGTGGCCCAATCGGACTGCGAGCCCATGATGATGCCGACAGGTGGATTTTCCATGAAAAAGGGCCTTTGCTAGAGCGTATAAGAAGCGCGCACTATAGCCATGATCGCCCGCGTGGCAATCCGCTGGCGGGCGCTGTCAGGCGGTAATATCGGGGGTCAGCCGGTCTTCGATCTGGGCAATCAGGTCTTTCAGGCGCAGCTTGCGTTTTTTCAGCCGCTGCAGCGTCAGTTGATCGCCCGTCCCCTTGTCGACCAGCGCCTGAATGGCATCGTCCAGATCGCGATGCTCGCGGCGAAACACCTCAAGCTCGACACGCAGGACATCGTCATTCTTCATCGACAGGTCGGAGGGAGGATTCATAGGTTTGGCTGATTCTTGCTATATCTAGGCCTGCGAATATAGGCGGTTGCAATTCAAAGGCATAGCCCTTGCGTCCTGCCCCCATGGCCCCCATATTTGATGCAGGTCGCCGAATACGGGGCCGGATGACTGACTGTCGCTTATCTTAAAGGACGTGTCTTATGACGAAATTAACGCTGGCTTCCTACCCGCATATGCTGGGTTTCGAGCAGTTGGAACGGGTGATGGAACGTACGGCGAAGGCCGGAAACGAAGGCTATCCACCGTTCAACATTGAACAAACGTCGGACTATAGCTACCGCATTACGCTTGCGGTTGCAGGTTTTGCGGAACAAGATCTCTCTATAACCGTTGAGGATAGACAGCTTGTGATCCGTGGCCGTCAGGTCGACACGCAAGAAGACCGAATCTTTTTGCACCGCGGGATCGCCGCACGCCAGTTCCAACGATCCTTCGTACTGGCCGACGGTGTAGACGTTGGCGAAGCGCTGATTGAAAACGGCCTGTTACACGTCGATCTCACCCGCGCGAAGCCCGAAAAAGTCGTTCAGACCATCAAGATCAGAAAAGGGGAATAAAATGCATAACGAAGAAACGCATGTTCAGGACCGTACCGTCTACGTCAAGATGATTGCCGTGTCCGACCTTCCCCTCGAAGTGCGCGAGCAGGCGGAAGGGTTAAAACAGCTATACGCCGTGCATGACGCCGAAGGGCAGCAGCTGGCGCTGGTCGGTGACCGCAAGCTCGCCTTTAGCCTCGCGCGCGATCATGACTATGCGCCAGTGATGGTGCATTAAGTCCTAACATCTAAAATTAAACAAAAAGGGTCGCTGATTTGCGGCCCTTTTTTTTGCACGACGTCCAACAACACGCATGAAAAAGGCCAGCCTATGAAGGCTGGCCTTTCTGTAGTCGACTTGTCGAAAGGGTTACCCCTTAATCAGCCCCATGCTTTCCAGCTTGAGCAGCACCTGATGCGCGCAGTTGTCGACGTCGACGTTCTCTGTCTCGACGCGCAGTTCGGGAGTTTCGGGAACGTCATAGGGGTCTGAGATCCCTGTGAACTCCTTGATCTTGCCTTCACGGGCCAGCTTGTACAGCCCCTTGCGGTCGCGGCGTTCGCATTCCTCAATGGAGGTGGCGACATGCACCTCGACGAAGGCACCAAAGCTTTCCACGTCTTCGCGCACGGCGCGGCGGGTGGTGGCGTAAGGCGCAATGGGCGCGCAGATGGCGATGCCGCCGTTCTTGGTGATCTCGGACGCGACATAGCCGATGCGGCGGATGTTCAGATCGCGGTGCTCTTTGCTAAAGCCCAATTCCGACGACAGGTTCTTGCGAACGATATCGCCATCCAGCAGCGTGACGGGACGGCCGCCCATCTCCATCAGTTTGACCATCAAAGCATTGGCAATTGTCGATTTCCCCGAGCCGGAGAAACCGGTGAAGAAGACGGTAAAGCCCTGCTTGTTGCGCGGCGGCTTGGTGCGGCGCAGCTCTTCAACCACCTCGGGGAAGGAGAACCATTCAGGAATTTCCAGCCCTTCCTGCAGACGGCGACGCAACTCGGTGCCCGAGATGTTGAGGATGGTGATGTCATCCTTGTCTTCGATCTCGTCAATCGCCTCGTATTGCGCGCGCTCGGCGACCCAAACCATATGTTTGAAGTCGACCATTTCGATGCCCATTTCTTCCTCATGGGCGCGGAACAGATCCTGCGCGTCATAGGGGCCATAGAAATCATCACCGGCAGAGTTCTTGCCGGGGCCCGCATGGTCGCGGCCCACGATGAAATGGGTGCAGCCGTGGTTCTTGCGGATCAGACCGTGCCACACGGCCTCGCGGGGGCCGGCCATGCGCATGGCGAGGTTCAGCAGGCTCATTGCGGTGGTGGCGGCGGGGTATTTGTTCAGCACGGCCTCGTAGCAGCGCACGCGGGTAAAGTGGTCCACATCGCCGGGCTTGGTCAGGCCGACAACGGGGTGGATCAGCAGGTTCGCCTGCGCTTCACGCGCGGCGCGGAAGGTCAGTTCCTGGTGCGCGCGGTGCAGGGGGTTGCGGGTCTGGAAGGCCACAACCTTGCGCCAGCCCATCTTGCGGAAATAGGCACGCAGCTCGTTCGGCGTGTCGCGACGCGCCTTGAAATCATAGTGGACGGGCTGCTGGATGCCGGTCACAGGGCCGCCCAAATAGACGTTGCCCGCGGTGTTGTGCAGATAGTTCACCGCCGGATGCGCGCTGTCGTCCGCGCCAAAGACTTTCTCGGCCTCGCGAGCCTTGTTTGGAACCCAGCGGTCGGTGACGGTCATCACCGCCAAAATCACGCCTTCCTGATCGCGCAGCGCAATGTCCTGCCCGATCTCGAGCCCTTCGGCAAACTTTTCCGACACATCGAGGTTGATCGGCATCGGCCACAGCGACCCATCCGCCAGACGCATGTTTTCGACAACACCGTCATAGTCTTCTTCGGTCAAGAAACCCTTAAGAGGGTTGAAGCCACCGTTCATCAGCAGCTCTAGATCGCAGATCTGGCGCGGCGTCAGGTCATGGCTGACCAGATCGCCAGCTTCCACCTTCAGCTTCTGCGCCGAGTCGTAAGAGACATAGAGTTCAGGGATCGGAGCAAGGTTGGGCGTTTGCATGGGCGTCTCGCAATTTTTTAGGTTCAAATTCGAATATTCGGGCTGATAGACCGCACCGATTGGGCTAGGCAACCTTTGTAGCCGCTTTGCGGCGAATT
Source organism: Sulfitobacter sp. PM12 (assembly GCF_045586035.1). NCBI lineage: Bacteria > Pseudomonadati > Pseudomonadota > Alphaproteobacteria > Rhodobacterales > Roseobacteraceae > Sulfitobacter > Sulfitobacter sp. PM12. The sequence goes on along the minus strand of NZ_CP151529.1, from coordinate 2,701,723 downwards.
ACGGACAGCGACGTGTTTTTTGCTGGGAAAAGGCAATCTTATCCCAGCAAATGCCATCCTAGGCGAACGTTATGCGTCGTCTTTTACCTCGGCTCCATAGCCAAGCGGCAGCGATGTGTCTTTGCCTTCGTCATCGCCAACTTCCGCAAGGAATCGTTCAGCCTCTAGCGCGGCCATACAGCCCATGCCGGCGCTGGTCACGGCCTGACGGTATTTGTGGTCGGTCAGGTCGCCCGCCGCGAATACACCGGGGACAGAGGTTTCGGTGCTGTCCGGCTTGGTGACGACATAGCCGCCCATATGCGTTTCCAGCGTATCCTTGACCAATTCATTCGCGGGCGCGTGACCGATGGCGACGAAAACACCTTTGCACGGAATATCGGTGATCTCGCCGGATTCGACGTGCTTGACCTTGACCCCTTCGACACCAAGCGGCGCATCGGTCCCATAGACTTCATCCAGTTGATGGAACCACAGCGGTTCGATCTTTGGATTTTTCATCAGCCGGTCGATCAGGATCTTCTCGGCGCGCAGCTCGTCCCGGCGGTGGATCAAGGTGACCTTGGAGGCGAAGTTGGTCAGGAACAGCGCTTCTTCCACGGCGGTGTTGCCACCCCCGATGACCACGATTTCCTGATTGCGATAGAAGAAGCCATCGCAGGTGGCACAGGCCGAAACGCCGAAGCCTTTGAACTTCTCTTCGGTCTCAAGCCCCAGCCATTTTGCCCGTGCGCCTGTTGCAAGGATCACGGCGTCGGCCACATAGGTCGTGCCGCTGTCGCCCTTGGCGTGGAAGGGGCGGCTGGACAGGTCCAGATCGGTGATGATGTCGCCGATGATCTCGGTCCCCATCGCCTTGGCGTGGTCCTGCATGCGGATCATCAGATCGGGGCCCTGGACCTCGCTGTCGCCGGGCCAGTTTTCAACCTCGGTCGTGGTGGTCAACTGCCCGCCCGGTTCGATGCCTTGTACAAGGATCGGGTTCAGCATCGCGCGGCTGGCATAGACACCGGCAGTATATCCGGCAGGGCCGGAGCCGATGATCAAAAGCTTGGTTTCGCGAGTTTCGGCCATGATAAAGAACCCCAGAATGTATAATTTGTTGCGTTCCAACCGATATAGACGCCCCTCGGGTTGCCTTAAACCCCAAGTTTGCATATCCGCCCTGCAAAGATCGCCGTCATCGAAAATGCGGTTGATTTTTGCTTGAATTCAGAACATTGCGCACCGGCGAAAGATTATTGCGTCCAACGATGTTGGTGCTATAACAATTGAAAATCCTATGGGGGTATTATGGCAGGGACGCGGCTTGATCCGATTGATCGGAAAATTTTAGCCGAATTGCAGGCGGACGGGCGCATGACCAACGTTGAGTTGGCCAAACGTGTAGGCATCTCTGCGCCGCCGTGCCTGCGCCGGGTCCGGACCCTTGAGGAAAGCGGATATATCCGCGGCTACCACGCGAATGTTAACGCGCGCGAGCTGGGGTTCGAGGTACAGGTCTTTGCGATGGTCGGTCTGGCCAGCCAGGCTGAATCCGACCTCACCGCCTTTGAAGAGAAGTGCCGCAACTGGCCGCTGGTCCGCGAATGTCACATGCTCAACGGCGAGGTGGATTTCCTGCTGAAATGCGTCGCCCCCGATCTGTCGAGCTTCCAGAGCTTTCTGACCGGACAATTGCTGACGACGCCCAATGTGGAAAGCGTCAAAACCAGCCTTGTGATCCGCCCGGCCAAAGACGAACCTGGCGTACCTTTTGATGTGCTGGAAAGCCGTCTGAAAAGCGAACCCTAAAGGCTATTGCGCAGCGTAGATCGGGTCTGACCGTTCTGACGCGCGGGGGTGACACAGCGGGCCAAAATCCTTGGCACTACTGATATGCGGAAACATTGATAAAAACGCGTCACGTTGATGCAGCGGCAGGGCTGCGATTGTCGACGGGCCGGGGTGAAATGTTTCCATCTCTAGACCGCTGACGCTGATCGCGGCATGACGGGCAAGACCCAAGTGATACAGCCGTACCGGCGTCGGAGGCTGAATTTCGATGATATTTACCCCGTCCACCAGATCGCGCATCAGGGTAAAGACCTTGCGCGTCTGCTCTGCGCCGCGAAGACTTTGTGGCGTATGCAGGATGCGCGCAGCGGGGCCGAAGGTCAGGAAACCAGAGGGGCGCGCCAGCCCCAGACTGTCCGCCATGACCCGTACAAGCGGCGTGCGATGGCCGATATCCGCAGGGACGAACTTGCTTGATCCAACCCAAAGAAGCGGAGTGTGCAGCCCGTCGGCCTGTACGATCCGGTCACCGGGGCAAAGGTCTTCGACCGGGATTTCCCCTTGGGTCGTGCGGATCAACGTGCCATGGGCGAAAGCGGAAAACGGTTCTTCGAACAACGGTGTGGCAGGGGCGTAGCCTTCGGTCACAAAGACGGAGCCGTCCTGACGCAGCACCGCAATCTCATACGCGCGGGTGCGTCCGGTAGATCTGGCACGCGCTTCCCGCAGAACCGAACGGGAGGCTGCTGATTGCGTCGTATGTGTAGGGGAGGGGGGAAAATCAGGGGCAGTATGCAATGTCATAATGTGACCTTTATATGGTCGATCGCACGTGCCTAGCCCCCGCTGAAACACCTGCGATCCGGATTAATCCGCGCGAGAGAGGCCCGCGCGCATAGAATGTTTGTGATCGGTCTCAAACCATCTGTTCGGACAGGCACCCGCCCGTCGCGCGCAGGGTCACCGGCTGGCCCGAGAACCCCCGGGCCATAAGCCGACCCTGTTCAGGCGGCTTTTTGCTGGGACGTCAGGGCAGCGCGTTTCGCGATAAACGCGGCGCGGCGTGTGCCACGGGACCAAGGCAGGTTCACGCCTTCCTTGTTGGAAGCGTCGATAACCGATTTGATGAAGCGTGCGTTGGTTTTCATGCTCTGTATCCTATTGTCTATGGGCAATGCCCTTTCGTCGAGGATCACTATGCAAATGCTTTCGGGCACCGATTGGGCATTTCACGAAAAAATACAGATAATTCGAGCAGACCTGGGCGCGGTTTGTGGCACGCGCTCAAAAGCGCGAAACACCCTTGAATTTATGACCTGTGGTAGAAAATGCGCCGCCATTCAAACAGGCTGCTGGCCGGCTATGGGGCGAAATTTGGGCAGGTGCCTGTCGCATTGCTGCCTAAATTCACGCTTCTATAGCACAATCGCAGCGATCAGCCGGCCATAGTCAGCCTCTTTCGCGTGGGTGCTGCGACGGTAGCTATAGAAACGATCCGCATCGCTATATGTGCAGTGGCGCGTCCATTCCGCATGGCCCACACCCGCCGCGCGCAGGCGGTTCAGGCCAAAGCCCGCAAGGTCGAACTGCATCCGGTCATCGGTGCCATTTGCGAAATAGCGGGCGAATGTCGGATCTTCTGCTAGGAACGCATCGATGAACTCTGGCCCGACCTCATAGGCGCGCTGGCTGATGCAGGGGCCGATCACTGCTGTGATATTATCGCGTGTGGCCCCAAGGTCTTCCATCGCCTCGACTGTGGCGGTCAGCACCCCGTCGAGCGCGCCGCGCCAACCGGCATGCGCCGCCCCGATCACGCCGGCTTCGGCGTCGTGGAACAGCACAGGCTGGCAATCGGCGGTCAGGATCGACAAGGCCAGCCCCGGTGTCGCGGTGACCAGCGCATCGGCGCGGGGTTTCTCGTTCTGGGGGGCATCGACGCTAATGACGGTGGCGGAATGGATCTGATGCACGCCAACCAGATGGTCCGGTGCCACGTCCATTGCATCGGCGACACGGGCACGATTGATCTCTACGACCTCGCGCTGGTCCGAGCTGCCAACCCCGCAATTCAGCCCGGCAAACACGCCAGAGGAGGCTCCGCCGCGGCGCGTAAAGAACCCGTGGCGCACGTCGCCAAGACTATCGGAGGTGAGTATTTCCAGCGTCATGGTTCCAATCCTGGGGGCGGGCTGTGGTGCGGAGGATAAATCCCCATCACTTTAAACAAATTTCCCATTTCTGACGGATGCGTCAAGCGTCTATGTGCGGCGACATGGGCGTTCAGCGCGTCCTCGGTCATGCCCTTGGCAAGGGTCTGTGCGCGTTGAGTGATCCCGAGGCGTTCAAGAAAGACGCCCTGCGGGGTGATGCGAGTGTGGCTAGCCGGTGCGGCCGCGAGGGCAAGCTTTTCAAAATCGACGTGTGCTGTCAAATCGGCCTGGCCAGGGGCGGCCAGCGGATCGGCTTTTTCATGCCCCCGCAGCGCCTGCAAGGTATCGCCCAGACTGTGCCAGTCGCCATAATCCACGATCAGCGCGGCACCGCCGTGGGTCGCGATCCGTTCCGACACAGGGTGGAGGATCGGCGCAAGCTGGTTGCAATCCTCGACCAGATCGCCGGGCGTGGTATCTGCCAGCCGGTCGGCCAGCGCGGGTTGCGGCAGTTCGGGCCCCAGCCCAAAGCTCAACGCGCCGTCCGCCAGCCCAACCTGCCGTTCGCGCCACGATGTTTCGCCACGGACGAACTGGCGGATCGGCAGCGCGTCGAAAAATTCATTCGCCACCAGAAAAAGCGGCTGGTCGGGCAGCGCGTCGGTCCCGTCGGCCCAGATCACCTGATGCCCCGCAAGGGTCTTGGCCTGCACATCGCGCAGCGTCGGGGACGCCTCTACCAGCGTAATTTGCGCCGCCTCGATAAAGCCGGGCACGTTACGGGTCGCGCGCAGGATATCGGCCATCAGGGTGCCGCGGCCGGGGCCAAGCTCGGCCAAGGTGAAGGCCGAGGGCGCGTCTTGGGCGATCCAGCTCTGCGCGAGACACAGGCCCAACAGCTCTCCGAACATCTGGCTGATCTCGGGGGCAGTGGTAAAATCGCCTTGGGTGCCAAAGGGGTCACGGGTGGTATAATAGCCCTGCGTCGGATGCAGCAGGCAGGTGGCCATATATTCGTCGATCCGCATCGGCCCGTTGGACGCGATGCGGCTGTGTAGAATGTCGCGCAGTGTGGTCATGCCTTGCGCGTCGCTCGCAAGATCAGGAACACCCCGATGGCAATCATCGGCAGGCTCAGCAGTTGGCCCATGGTCAGTCCCCAGCCGTTTACATGCCACGCCAGCCCTAGCGGGTTGTTGGCGCTGACAAATTGCGCATCAGGTTGGCGTACGAATTCGACGATGAAACGCGCGGCCCCGTAGCCGGCCAGAAAGACGCCGCCGATCAGCCCCTCCGATTTCAGCCCGCCGCGCCGCCATGCCAGATAGATCAGCAGGGCCCCAAGGATCAGCCCCTCAAGCAGCGCCTCATATAGCTGCGAGGGATGCCGCGCACAGATCGTTGCAATGTCTGGGCAGTCCTGTGCGGCCACCGTGGGAAAGGCCACGCCCCAGGGCAGATCGGTGGGGCGGCCCCAAAGCTCTGCGTTGATGAAATTCGCCAGACGCCCCAGAAACAGGCCAGGTGCCAGCCCCAGACAGACGACATCGCCGGTCGAGATCGTGCTGATGCCGTGACGTTTGGTATAGGCGATGCCCGCAAAGATCACCCCAAGCGCGCCGCCGTGGAACGACATGCCCCCCTCCCAGATCCGCAGGATCTGCGCGGGATTGCTGAGGTAATAGCCCGGTTGATAGAATAGTACATATCCCAGACGCCCGCCCAGAATGACGCCGAGAATGACCCAGAAAAGCAGATCCTCGACCTGCTGTTTGGTCATGACGGGGGTATTGCCCGCCCAAAGCTTGGGCCGCTCAACCGCGCGCACTACGATGCGCCAGCCAACGAGGATGCCGACGATATAGGCCAGCGCATACCAGCGCAGGGCGACGGTCATGCCAAATAACGTGAACGAGAAAATCTCGGGCGATAGGTCGGGGAAGGGGAGCATTGCATTCATGCGCTGATTGAGCCTGACCGTAAACGGAAGTCAACCTTGCGAGAACCCGCTTTGCACACCATATAGTGAGCAACAGCCGATCAGGAGAGAATGACCATGCAAACGCGCAACAAGATTTTCGACGACATCTCGCAGATGATGACCAATGCCATGGGCGTGGCCCAAGGGGCCAAGACCGAAGCAGAGACCGCGATGAAGGGCATGCTGGACCGTTGGCTGGCAGACCGTGATTTTGTGACACGCGAAGAATTCGACGCGGTGCGCGCCATGGCGCAAAAAGCCCGCGAAGAGAATGAAGCGCTGAAAGCGCGGCTTGATGCGATGGACAGCAAGGGCTGATCGCCGCGCTTACCTTCGGCCTACGTTGAACGATGTGATCCGCACCCGCCTTTTGGCGGGTGTGTTCGTTTTCCCGGTGGCACCTCCGCTTCGAATGCTGTCTGTCGGGGTCAGCGCTCTATAGATTGGGGGTTATGCTGCTTTTATCCACAAGATACTGAGGTTATCCCCTATCTTTCGTGGTTACCCCCAGAAAAAGACTTGCCTCAGGGCCGCGTTGCGCGCACCATATTTGGTATAGGTCGCTAAGAGCTTCGGCGATTTATGGTAGATGCACCCATGTATTGATGTGCCTGCGCATATGAATACCCGGATCCAAAGAGGTGACCACATGGCCCTGACAGAGCAGTATCTTGAAGAAGACATTCACCCCATCGACATCGTAGAAAATCTCGCGGCGTATCACGACTGGGACTTCGACCGTATATCGGACGAACAGATCGCGATGGCCGTCGAAGGGCAGTGGCGGACCTATTCCATCACCCTCGCGTGGTCGCCCTTTGACGAAACCCTGCGCCTTGTCTGCACCTTCGAAATGGATCCGCCCGCGGAAAAACTGCCGGTGCTCTATCACTTGCTCAACGATGTGAACGATCAATGCTGGACCGGTGCCTTCACCTATTGGCCGGAACAAAAGCTGATGGTTTATCGCTATGGGCTGGTTCTTGCCGGGGGGCAGGATGCCTCTGCGCAGCAGATTGATACCATGATCAACGCCGCCGTGAGCAACGCAGAGCGGTATTATCCCGCGGTGCAACTGGCGGTTTGGGGCGACCAGACGCCCCGACAAGCCCTTCAGGTTGCCATTGCAGAGGCGTACGGCCACGCATAGGTGTATCCCCGAATGTTAATTTAGGGGTACAGATATGAAAGATACGCGCATCGCCAAAGACGGTTTGGTTCTACTGGGCTGTGGCAAGATGGGATCCGCGATGCTGGCGGGCTGGCTGGCACGCGGGCTTCCGACATCTTCGGTATATGTCATCGATCCGAAACCCTCTGATTGGTTGAAAGAGCAGGGCGTGCAGTTGAACGTCGATCTGCCCAAGGAGCCCGCTGTGGTTCTTGTGGCGGTGAAGCCGCAGATGATGGGTGACGCGCTGCCCACGTTGCAGGCCATGGGCAACGGCAAGACGGTGTTTGTCAGCGTCGCCGCCGGCACCACCATCGCGACGTTTGAGAAAACGCTGGGGGCACAGACGCCAATCGTGCGCGCCATGCCCAACACACCCGCCGCCATCAGCCAAGGCATCACCGCCATCGTCGGCAACGACCACGTCGACGCCAAAGGCATGGACGAAGCCGAAGAGCTGCTGTCGGCCGTGGGCGACGTTGTCCGGCTTGAGGAAGAATCCCAGATCGACGCGGTCACAGGGGTCAGCGGCTCGGGTCCGGCCTATGTTTTCCACATGATCGAAACCATGGCCGCGGGCGGGATCGCGCAAGGGCTCAGCCCCGAGCTCGCGCTAAAACTCGCCACGGCGACGGTGGCAGGGGCCGGGGCGCTGGCGAAATCCGTCGACGAAGGCCCGGACCAGCTGCGCATCAACGTGACCAGCCCCAACGGCACCACACAGGCCGCGCTGGATGTGCTGATGAACGAGCAAGACGGCTTTCCGGTCCTGCTCAAACGCGCTGTGGCGGCAGCCGCCGATCGTTCGCGCGAGCTTTCGAATGGCTGAGATCAGCTTTGACGACTTCATGAAAGTCGACATCAGGGTCGGGACGGTCACCCGTGCCGAACCCTTCCCCGAGGCGCGCAAGCCCGCGATCAAGATGTGGATCGACTTTGGTCCCGATATCGGTGAGCGTAAAACCTCGGCCCAGGTGACGGTGCATTACACGCCCGAGACGCTGATCGGCACGCAGGTGATGGGGGTGGTCAACTTCCCACCGCGTCAGATCGGGCCGTTCATGTCCGAAGTTCTGGTGCTTGGGGTGCCGGACGAGGACGGGGCGATTGTGCTGATGCGCCCCACGCAACCCACCCCGAACGGAGGACGTCTGCATTGACGAAACTACTGATCGCCCGCCCTGCGCCCCCCGAAGTGCACGAGGCCTTGGAAGGCTTTGACGTGACCTATCGCGAGGACAGCGCGCCCTTGTCCGAGGACGAGATGCAGGACGCCCTGCGCGACTATGACGGGGTGCTGGCCACCTTGGGCGACCGCTTTACCGCGGATGTCTTTGGCAAGGTCGGCATGCCACGGTGCAAGATGCTCGCCAATTTCGGGGTGGGCTATAACCACATCGATGTCGAGGCGGCAAAGGCGGCGGGGCTTCAGGTCTCTAACACGCCCGGTGCTGTGACCGATGCCACCGCCGATATCGCCATGACGCTGATGCTGATGGCCGCACGGCGTGCGGGAGAAGGCGAACGGCTGGTGCGGTCAGGTCAATGGTCCGGATGGGAGCCTTCGCAGCTTTTGGGCATGCATCTGACGGGCAAGACTGTCGGGATCGTCGGGATGGGACGTATCGGCCAAGCCGTCGCGCGGCGCTGTCACTACGGCTTTTCGATGGATGTGAAATACTTTAGCCGCAGTGCGAAAAGCGTCGCCTATCCGGCGGAACATATCAGTGATCTCAAACAGTTGGTCGCCGCTGTTGATGTGGTCGTTATCGCTGTGCCGGGCGGGGATGACACGCAGCATCTGATCAATGCGGATGTGCTGGCGGCGATGCAGCCGCATGCCTTCCTGATCAACATCGCGCGCGGCAATATCGTCGAGGAAGCCGCTTTGATCGAGGCCCTGCAAGCGGGCACCATCGGCGGCGCAGGGCTGGATGTGTATGAGTTCGAACCAGAGGTGCCGCAAGCCCTGCGGGATCTGGATAACGTGGTGCTATTACCGCATCTAGGCACGTCCTCCCGGGAGGTGCGTGTGGATATGTGGATGATGGCGGTTGAGAATTTGAAAGCGGGCGTCGCGGGCGAAACGCCACCGAACCTCGTTTAACGGCCCACGGCCTCGCGCCAATGTCGGCGGCATAATGAGATATAGGTCTCGTTGCCGCCGATCTGCACCTGCGCCCCTTCGCGGATCGCTTTGCCTTCGGCATCCTGCCGCACCACCATCGTCGCTTTCTTGCCGCAGTGGCAGATCGTGCGCACCTCGCGCATTTCATCGGCAAGGGCGAGCAGCGTCGCAGACCCAGGGAAGAGCAGACCACGGAAGTCCACGCGCAGCCCATAGCACATGATAGGCACCCGCAGGTCATCCACCGCACGGGCCAATTGCCAGACCTGATCAGGGCTGAGAAACTGCGCCTCGTCGATGAAAATGCAGGCGCAAGGGCCTTCAGCCAAACGCTTTTCGATCTTCGCCAAGAGGTCTTCGTCCGTCTCGAAGGTATCGGCCTCGTGCCCGATCCCGATACGCGATGCGATCCGCCCGTGTCCGGCGCGGTGGTCGAATTTCGCGGTCATCAGATAGGGGACCATGCCACGTTCGACATAGTTATGAGCCGCCTGCAGAAGCACGGTCGATTTGCCCGCGTTCATGGTCGAATAATGAAAGTAAAGCTTTGCCATGGCCCTCTTTAGCGTCAGGCGACCTTGGCGTTCAAGGTGGGGGGAGGGCAGCGGGGGCGCGTCTGTCGCAGACCGCGCCCCACATGTCACAGGTGTTGAGGTGGCTCTGTGCCGGTGGGCTTAGCCGTGGCGCTGCACCAGCACAGACCCCACGGAATATCCGGCCCCGAAGGAACAGATCAGCCCGGTGTCCCCATCGGTCAGATCGTCGGAGTATTTTGAAAACGCGATGATCGACCCGGCAGAGGAGGTGTTGGCGTAGTCTTGCAGGATGTTGGGCTGCTCGCCCGCTTCGGGCGCGCGACCCAGCACTTTGCGACCGATGAAGTCATTCATCGATTTATTCGCCTGATGCAGCCACAGACGCTTTAGATCAGCGGCCTCAACGCCTTCGTCAGCCATGTGGCCCGCGATGTGTTCGGCAACCATCGGCAGCACTTCCTTGAACACCTTGCGCCCGTTTTGCATGAACTGCATGTCGCGGCGGTCCGCGACGCCATCGGGGCGGGACCGGCGCAAAAAGCCATTGTTGTTGCGGATGTTGTTCGAGAACTCGGTCGCGCAACGGGTTGATTTGATCTCGAAATAAGCACCGGCTGCATCTTCGGCGCGTTCGATCAGCACGGCGGTGGCCACGTCCCCAAAGATAAAGTGGCAATCACGGTCGCGCCACTCCAGATGGGCCGAGCATATCTCGGGGCAGACCACCAGCGCCGAGCGGATCGAGCCGGAGCGGATCATATCCGCCGCCGCTTGGATGCCGAAGGTCGCGGACGAACAGGCGACGTTCATATCGAAGGCAAAGCCGTTGATATCCAGCAACTGCTGGATTTCGATCGCTACCGCCGGATAGGCGCGTTCAAGGTTCGACGCCGCGCAGATGACGGCATCAACATCAGCCGTGGTTTTCCCTGCCGCCTGCAACGCCTTCTGTGCCGCATCCAGCGCCATCTCGGCCATCAGGCCGGGTTCGTCGTCGGACCGTTGGCGCAGCAGGGGGTGCATCACTTTGGGGTCCAGAATACCCGTCTTATCCATGACATAGCGCTGTTCGATCCCCGACGCCTTGACGATGAATTCTTCCGAGGAGTGTTCCTTGGCGGGCAACTCTCCGGCGTCAATCTCGGCGGCATGTTCGGCGTTGTACAGATCGGCATAGGCGTTGAACGCCTTGACCAGCTCGGCGTTGGTGATGACCTGTTCCGGCGTAAAGATGCCGCTACCAGTAATGGCGGGTGTGTACATGGGTAAACCTTTTTCAGCGTTGTCCGAGTAGGCCAAGAAACGGCTGCGGGGTCAAGTCCAGCGGGGGCTGGCATGCAAGGGCGACGGACAATGAGAGGGGGGGGAGGAGAGGGGAAAGACCTGCGCCACGCATCAAAGACGCGGCGCAGGTCAGAAAGGGCAGGTTAGCCCTGAAGCGATTTAACGCCGATCTCGTCTTCGGCTTGCGCCTTGATGGCCAGCGCTGCGGCATAGGCACCGGCGGCCGTGGTGAAATACGGGATCTTGTCATACAGCGCGATAGAGCGGATGGATTTGCTGTCCTCGACCGCCTGCGCGCCTTCGGTGGTGTTCATCACCAGTTGGATCGCTTCGTCCTTCATCATGTCGGTGATGTTCGGGCGCCCCTCGTAGACCTTGTTCACGATCTCGCAGGCGATGTCATGCTCTGTCAGCCAGGCGGCGGTGCCACGGGTGGCGCGCAGGGTGAACCCTTGCTCCAGCAGGATACGCGCGGCAGTCAGCATGTCGTCCGACTTGTCCATATCCTTGATTGAGAAGAACACACAGCCGTTGCGCGGCAGCGGGTTGCCCGCACCCATCTGCGCCTTGAGGAAGGCACGGGGGAAATCGCGGTCCCAGCCCATAACCTCGCCCGTTGACCGCATTTCCGGCCCAAGCAGCGTGTCGACGCCGGGGAAGCGGGCGAAGGGCAGCACGGCTTCCTTGACCGAGAACCAAGGCATGTTCGGGTCCGCCAGTGTCATTGGATCACCCAAAGGCAGCACGTCGTCATAGGCGGCATCCTCACGGTAGGGCGCGCGTTGCGGGAAGGCCGACAGCTTTTCGCCCGCCATGATCCGCGCAGCGATTGACGCAATCGCGCTGTCCGTCGCTTTGGCGACAAAGGGCACGGTGCGCGAGGCGCGGGGGTTGACTTCGATCAGGTAGATCTCGCCGTCCTTGACCGCGAACTGGATGTTCATCAGGCCCACTACATTCAATGCCAGCGCCAGCGCCTTGGTCTGTTTTTCGACCTCGGCAATGATCTCGCGGCTCAGCGAATAGGGGGGCAGCGAGCAGGCGCTGTCGCCCGAATGAACGCCGGCCTCTTCGATGTGCTGCATGATGCCCGCAACGTGGACATCCGTGCCGTCTGACAGCGCGTCTACGTCCAGCTCTACCGCGCCCGAGAGGTAGTGATCCAACAGCACGGGGCTTTTGCCCGATACGACCACCGCGTCGCGGATATAGCGTTCGAGGCTGGCCTGATCGCGCACGATCTCCATCGCGCGGCCGCCCAGAACGTAAGACGGGCGGATCACCAGCGGAAAGCCGATGTCTGCTGCGATCTCAAGCGCTTCGGCGTCGGAGTGGGCGATACCGTTATGCGGCTGTTTCAGGCCCAGCGATTGCACCAGCTGCTGGAACCGTTCGCGGTCTTCGGCAAGGTCGATCATGTCGGGCGTGGTGCCAAGGATCGGGATGCCCGCCTCTTGCAGCGCCTGCGCGATCTTCAGCGGTGTCTGGCCGCCGAACTGCACGATGACGCCGTGCAGCGTGCCGTTTTCCTGTTCGACCCGCAGGATTTCCATCACGTGTTCAAAGGTGACGGGTTCGAAATACAGCCGGTCCGAGGTGTCATAGTCGGTCGAGACGGTTTCGGGGTTACAGTTGACCATAATCGTCTCGTAGCCCGCGTCGGTCAGCGCATAGCAGGCGTGACAGCAGCAATAGTCGAACTCGATCCCTTGGCCGATCCGGTTCGGGCCGCCGCCCAGAATGACGACTTTCTGACGGTCGCTGGGGCGGGCTTCGCATTCAACCTCGTCAAAGGCGGGTGCCTCGTAGGTAGAATACATGTAGGGCGTTTGCGCTTCGAATTCGGCGGCGCAGGTGTCGATCCGTTTGAACACGGCCTTGACGCCAAGGTTCAGACGCGCGCGGCGCACGTTGTCTTCGTCGCGACCGGTCAGCGTGCCAAGGCGCGCATCGGTAAAGCCCATCATCTTGAGCTTGCGCATCCCGTCTTCGGTCAGCGGTAGCCCGTCTTTGCGGACCTGCGCCTCGGCGTCGACGATCTCGCGGATGCGGGCAAGGAACCACGGGTCGAACATGGTCACACCGTGGATATCCACGTCGGACATACCGTGTCGCATCGCCTGAGCAATGGTGCGCATCCGGTCGGGGGTCTGCTTGCTGATCGCGGCAATCAGCGCGGCTTCGTTTTGTGGTGCGTCGGCGGGCAGGTCACTGTCCAGACCGGGGATGTCGATTTCGTCAAAGCCGGTCAGCCCGGATTCCATCGACGCCAGCGCTTTTTGCAGCGACTCGTGGATCGTGCGGCCAATCGCCATCGCTTCGCCGACAGACTTCATCGCGGTCGTCAGGTAGGGTTCGGAGCCGGGAAATTTCTCGAACGCGAATTTCGGGATCTTGGTGACGACATAATCGATTGTCGGCTCGAAGGACGCAGGGGTCACGCCGGTGATGTCGTTGTTCAGCTCGTCCAGGGTAAAGCCCACCGCCAGCTTGGCCGCGATCTTGGCAATGGGGAAACCCGTCGCCTTGGACGCCAGCGCAGAAGAGCGCGATACACGCGGGTTCATCTCGATCACGACCATGCGGCCATCTTCGGGGTTCACGGCCCACTGCACGTTCGATCCGCCTGTTTCCACGCCGATTTCGCGCAGCACGGCGATCGAGTGGTTGCGCATGATCTGGTATTCTTTGTCGGTCAGCGTCAGGGCAGGGGCCACGGTGATCGAATCGCCTGTGTGCACGCCCATCGGGTCGACGTTCTCGATCGAGCATACGATGATCGCGTTGTCAGCGGTGTCGCGCACCACTTCCATCTCGTATTCTTTCCAGCCAAGCAGGCTTTCGTCGATCAGGATCTGCCCCATCGGCGACGCGTCCATCCCCGAGCGGCAGTAGAATTCGTAATCGTCGCGGTTATAGGCCACGCCGCCGCCGGTGCCGCCCATGGTGAAGGCAGGGCGGATGATCGCGGGCAGGCCGACATATTCCAGCGCGTCGAGCGCAAGCTGCACGCCCGCCGCAAGGTCTTTCTTACCGCTGGCGGCAACGGGCGCGGTGACGATGGTCGCCTTGGGGTTTTCGATGCCCAGACGGTCCATCGCCTCGCGGAAGAGCTTGCGATCCTCTGCCATTTCAATGGCTTCGCGTTTCGCGCCGATCATCTCGACGTTGAATTTCTCGAGCACGCCCATCTCTTCGAGCGCGAGCGAGGTGTTCAGCCCGGTCTGACCGCCCATCGTTGGCAGCAGCGCGTCGGGGCGTTCTTTCTCGATGATCTTGGCGACGATTTCTGGGGTGATGGGTTCGATGTAGGTGGCATCCGCCAGCCCCGGATCGGTCATGATCGTCGCAGGGTTGGAGTTCACGAGGATGACGCGGTAGCCTTCCTCTTTCAGGGCCTTACAGGCCTGCGCGCCGGAGTAGTCGAACTCGCACGCCTGACCGATGACAATGGGCCCCGCTCCAATGATCATGATCGACTGGATATCGGTTCTTTTTGGCATGGCTCAGGCCCCCGGATGTTTGCAAATTCTCCGCGTTATAGGCTTTGGGGGGAGAGGTGCAAGGGGGCATGTCGGGATATGGGGCGTGTTTTCAGGCAACACCCATGTGGCAGGGGCGCAGCACCGCCCGATGCGGTGCCGCTTTGCCTTACCCGAGCGTCAGGAAAGCGCGCAAAGACGCCTCGAAGTCGCGCGGCTTTTCTGCATGCAGCCAATGGCCTGTGCCCGGCAGCTTGGCAAAGCGCGCCTGCGGGAACAGCGCCTTGATCACGGGGCGGTCTTCGGGTTTGACATAGGTGGAGTTGCCGCCGGACAGGAACAGCACCTCCCCCTCGTATTGTCCATCGACCCCATCGGGCCAGCCGACGATCTTGGACATCTCTGCCTCAAGCACATCAAGGTTCAGCTTCCAAGTCTTGTTGGGCACATCCAGAGACTGGGTGAAAAAGCTTTGCAACGCAGGCTCGACCCCTGCAGCCGCCAATTGGTCAGAGGCGTCGGAGCGGCGGGTGAGCGTGGCCAGATCAACCGTGCGCATCGCATCGATAAACTCTTGCTGGCTGTGGCCATAGGCGACAGGCGCGATATCGGCGACCACCAGACGTTTCACGAGTTCGGGATGGTTCAGCGCCAGCATCATCGCCGCCTTACCGCCCATCGAATGCCCGCAGACGTCCATTGGCGCGCCAAGATGGGTGATGACCTCTGCCAGATCGGCGGCCATCTCGGGGTAGCTTTGCGTCTGCGCGCGCGGGCTGTCCCCGTGGTTGCGCATGTCGACGGTCACCACGCGGCGCTGGTCGGACATCCGTTTGGCGATCACGCCCCAATTGCGGCCTGACCCGAAAAGACCATGCACGATCAGCAGGGCAGGGGCGTCGCCTGTGGTGCCATATTCAGTGTAATTCAACATGCCCAAGATGTAGGGCCATTGCAGCCGATGTGCCAGACCGTTTAGGGTCGAAACATGCTGGATCAAAAAGACCTAGAGACCAAGGCACGTGAAATGCAGCGCGGCTTGCAGGCAAAGCTGGGTGTGCAGGGGCGCGATGTCTCTCATGCGTTGGCGCGCGCAGGGCGACGTCTGCCTGCGCGGGTGCGGCGTGAGGGCAAGGTCTTTGCACAGGCGGCTTTTATGGCGCGCAACCCTAAGATGGCACGCAGGCTCGAGGGGGCAACGGTGCAGTCCGCCTATGACCGCGTGATGGAGCATCTTGCCGGGATCGACGTGGCCGAACGGCGCAAGGACCGCTGGCTTGGTCTTGCGGCAAGTGTGGCGTTCAACTTGATTTGCGTTGCGGTGGCGTTCATCACATTTCTGTGGTGGCGCGGCTACGTCTGACGGGCGCTGCTGTTACGATCAAATACGCAAAAGCCCCGCTGCGGACCTGCAAGCGGGGCTTTGTTTCGAGGCGTGGTTTGTGGCGCTGCCCCGCCCTTGCGGGCCCCCCGGGATTTAATCCATTTGGAAGGGCCCGGGGCGCATTGCTTTAGAGGTTGGGGCTTCAGAGGTCGGGGTAGATCGGGAAACGGGCGCAGAGCGCTTCGACTTCGGCTTTGACCTTGGCTTCGACCTCGGCGTTGCCATCGGCACCATTGGCGGCCAGCCCGTCGACGACCTCGATGATCCAGTCGGCGATCTGACGGAATTCATCCTCACCAAACCCGCGTGTTGTTGCCGCAGGTGAGCCCAAACGGATGCCGGAGGTGACCATGGGCTTTTCAGGGTCAAACGGCACACCGTTCTTGTTGCAGGTGATATGCGCGCGGCCCAGGGCTTTTTCGGTGTCGTTCCCCTTGACGCCTTTGGGGCGCAGGTCGACCAGCAGCAGGTGGGTGTCGGTGCCGTGTGTGATCGTGTCGAGCCCGCCTTTGATCAGCTGGTCGCTGAGTGCTTGGGCGTTCTTGATGACCTGTTGGATGTAGGTCTTGAACTCGGGCTTGAGCGCTTCACCAAAGGCCACGGCCTTGGCCGCGATCACATGCATCAGCGGGCCCCCCTGAATACCGGGGAAGATGGCCGAGTTGAACTTTTTCGCCAGCGCTTCGTCGTTGGTCAGGATCATGCCGCCGCGCGGACCGCGCAGGGTTTTATGTGTGGTGGTTGTCGCCACATGCGCATGGGGGAAGGGGGACGGGTGTTCGCCCGCAGCGACCAGACCGGCAAAATGGGCCATGTCCACCTGCAGGTAGGCACCGACCATATCGGCAATCTCGCGCATCCGCTTGAAGTCGATCTGGCGCGGGATGGCGGAACCACCGGCGATGATCAGCTTGGGCTGGTGCTCCTTCGCAAGCGCTTCGACCTGGTCATAGTCAAGCTGGTTGTCTTGTTTGCGCACGCCGTACTGGATGGCGTTGAACCATTTGCCGGATTGGTTCGGCTTGGCCCCGTGGGTCAGGTGGCCGCCCGCGTCGAGGCTCATGCCCAGAATGGTGTCACCGGGTTGCAGCAGCGCGGTGAACACGCCCTGGTTGGCTTGGCTGCCCGAATTCGGCTGCACGTTGGCGAAGTCGCAGTTGAACAATTTGCACGCGCGTTCAATCGCCAGGTTTTCCGCCACATCGACAAAATCACATCCGCCATAATAGCGGCGGCCCGGGTAGCCTTCGGCGTATTTGTTGGTCATCACCGACCCCTGCGCCGCCATGACAGCCGCAGACACGATGTTTTCGGAGGCGATCAGTTCGATCTCGTTACGCTGGCGACCCAGCTCGTCTGTAATGGACCCAAAGATTTCGGGATCGGCTTCGGACAGGGGGGTGGTGAAAAAACCGGACATGGGCGTGGTTCCTTTGACTACGTGTGCGGGTTGCGGGCTATCTAGCTTAATCCGGCACGGGGGTGAAGGTCGTAATGCGCCGGTCGCACCGTCATATGCGGCAAAGCTGGTAGGTCGGCGCGATATGTGGTTCTTTTGACTGTGAATATCCCTCATTGGAAACATCCGCCCATGAAGATCGCTTTTATCGCCAGCCGCTCTGATGTTGCACAGGATGCGTTGACGGCGCTGAGCGCACGATACGGCAATGTCACGCGCGAGGAGGCAGAGGTCATCGTCGCCCTCGGGGGGGACGGGTTCATGCTGCAGGCGCTGCACGACTCGCAAGAGCTGTCGACGTCGGTCTATGGCATGAACCGCGGCACCATCGGGTTCTTGATGAACGCCTATGCCGAAGAGGATCTGGTGGATCGTCTGCGCGCAGCAGAAGAGGCGGTGATCAACCCGCTGGTGATGGTCGCCACACATGCGAATGGCGAGACCTCAAAGGCGCTGGCCTTGAACGAGGTCGCCTTGCTGCGCGAGGGACCGCAGGCCGCCAAGCTGCGGATCAGCGTCGACGGGCGCGTGCGGATGGAAGAGCTGGTCTGCGACGGGGCACTGGTGGCGACGCCTGCCGGGTCCACTGCCTATAATTACTCCGCGCACGGCCCGATCCTGCCGATTGGCGCGGATGTGCTGGCCCTGACGGCGATGGCGGCGTTTCGGCCACGGCGCTGGCGCGGGGCCTTGCTGCCGAAAACGGTGACCGTGCGCTTTGATGTGTTAGAGCCCGCCAAACGCCCTGTGATGGCCGACGCCGACGGGAATTCCTATCGCGATGTCGTCGCGGTCGAGATCACCTCGGACCCGTTGATCAAGCACCGTATCCTGTTCGATCCGGGCCACGGTCTGGAAGAACGGCTGATCAGCGAGCAGTTCAACTAATCCGCGTTTCAGACGGAACCGCGGTGCCTTTGGCGCGTTGATATTCCGAGACGCATGAGAGGCCGTTCAGGTGCTTTCATCGTTTGGAATTTTAGCAAAAGGAGACCTGACATGAATTGGGATACAATCAAAGGTAACTGGAGCCAGATGACCGGTAAGGTCAAAGAAGAATGGGGTGATCTGACCGACGATGACCTGACAGAAGCCGCCGGCGAACGCGACCAGCTGGTCGGCAAGATTCAGGCGCGCTACGGCGTTGCCAAAGACGAGGCGGAGCGTCAGGTAGACAGCTTCGTGGCCAAACACTAACTGGCCTAGATATCGAATAGAAAAGGCGGCTGTTACAGCCGCCTTTTTCGCGTTCTGGGGTGCCGGATCTATCAGGTGTCCTTGGCGTAGCCGATGGTTTGCAGCGCCGACTTAATCTCGTCCAGAATGGCCGGATCGTCGATCGTGGCGGGCAGTTTGAACGGCTCTGCATCGGCCAGTTTAACCATCGTCGCCCGCAGGATCTTGCCTGAACGCGTCTTGGGCAAGCGATCCACCACCAGCGTCATCTTATAGGCTGCCACTGGCCCGATCTGGTCACGTACCCGTTGCTGGCATTCGGCTGCAATCTCGGCATGGGGGCGGTCGACCCCTTTGGACAGGCACACAAACCCCATCGGGGCTTGGCCCTTCAGCGGATCGCTGACGCCGATCACGGCACATTCAGCCACATCGGGGTGGCCGGCCAGAACCTCTTCCATCGCGCCGGTGGATAAGCGGTGACCGGCGACGTTGATTACATCATCGGTGCGCGCCATGATATACAGATATCCATCCTCGTCGATCCTGCCCGCATCCCCCGTTTCGTAGTATCCGGGATAGGTCGTGAGGTAACTTTTGCGGAAGCGATCTTCGGCATTCCACAGGGTAGGCAGCGTGCCGGGAGGCAGGGGCAGCTTGATCGCGATAGACCCCAAAGTACCAGCGGGTTGCGGTTCACCCGCCTCGTTCAGGATTTGCACGTCATAGCCCGGCATCGGCACCGTGGGGGAGCCGACCTTGACCGGCAGCGCCTCTAGTCCGGCGGGGTTGCCGACGATGGTATAGCCGGTTTCGGTCTGCCACCAATGGTCATAGACGGGTATGCCCAGCTTTTCCTGCGCCCAGATCACGGTGTCTGGGTCGGCGCGCTCGCCCGCGAGATACAGCGCGCGCAGGCAGGAAATGTCGTATTTGCCAATCTCCTCGCCCGTGGGATCTTCGCGTTTGACGGCGCGGATCGCGGTGGGGGCGGTAAAGAAGCTGCGGACATTGTGTTCGGAAATGACGCGCCAGAAGGTGCCCGCATCGGGTGTGCCCACGGGCTTGCCTTCGAACACAACGGTGGTGTTGCCATGCACCAGCGGGCCATAGCAGATATAGCTGTGCCCCACGACCCAGCCCACATCGGAGGCGGCCCAGAAGACATCGCCCGGATCGACATTGTAGATGTTCTTCATCGTCCAGTTCAGCGCCACCAGATGCCCCGCGGTTTGGCGCACCACGCCCTTGGGCGCGCCGGTCGTGCCCGAGGTGTAAAGAATATAGGCGGGGTGGTTGCCCTCCACCGCGACGCAGGGCGCGGGGGTGGTGCCTTTTTGCGCCGCGTGCCAATCCAGATCGCGCCCCGGTGTCAGATCGCAGGGGGCCTGTTCGCGTTGCAGGATCAGGCAGAAATCGGGTTTGTGGTCGGCCTGTTCAATGGCCCCGTCAAGCAGCGGCTTATAGGCCACGACGCGTGCCGGTTCCAACCCGCAGGATGCGGCGATGATCGCTTTGGGGGTGCAGTCGTTGATCCGCACGGCCAGCTCGTTCGAGGCAAAGCCGCCGAACACGACCGAATGTACCGCCCCGATCCGCGCACAGGCGAGCATCGCCTCAAGCGCTTCGGGGACCATCGGCATATAGATGATCACGCGGTCGCCTTTGCCCACGCCATTGGCCTGTAGCGCACCGGCGACAGTGGCGACGCGGGTTTGCAGCTCGGCAAAGGTGATCTTGGTCTGGGTGCCGGTGATCGGGCTGTCATGGATGATCGCCACCTGATCGGCACGGCCGTTTTCCACATGGCGATCAACGGCATTATAGCACGCATTTACTTTGGCGTCGGCGAACCATTCGTACAGATCATTGCCCTTGTCGAACAAAGCCTGACGGGGCGCTTCCTCCCAATCGATGGCTTTGGACTGCTCTAGCCAGTAGGCTTCAGGGTTGTCCTGACAGCTTTTGTAAATGTCGTGATATCCCATATGCGGCTCCCTCCCGTGAACGCGAATACCATTTGGTAGGCCACGGCCGCGGGAAAGAGCAAGAGCTTGCGCCTATATCGCGGCCATCCGGCAACAAAGTTTACAGCCGCTCCCCCACGCGCGGTGTCAAAATTTACAAGCGCGTTTCGGCCTATTTCCGATAGCGCACAGAATTTCGCACAGCGCGTGTCGAATATGACTTACCGCGTCGAATTTGGATCAGATCGATCGCGCAAAGGGGCGCAGCATCACGGATAGGGACGGCATGTCGCCGCCCTTCGTCTTTGAACAAAGGTTCAGAACAATGGGTGATAAGCTCGCCAACAAGAAGAAAAAGGCCAAAGCAGACGCACGGCCTGCCAAGCCGATGCCAAGCAGCGTGTCTGACATCAAGGCACCCTTTGCGGCCAAGGGCACCAAACCGGCCAAGTAATTTCGGCCGGTTCCGGTCCATGCGCCGCCCCGCATAAGGGCGGCGTTTTCGCGCGGGGCGTCAGCCGTATTCGGCGACCGGCGTACCGGCGATCGCACCGACGTTTAGCAGCCCGCGCGCGGTGATCGACGGAGAGACGATATGAGCACGGTTGCCCATCCCCATCAGGATCGGCCCGACCTCAAGCCCGCCTCCCTTCATCTTCAGAATATTGCGCACGCCCGATGCCGCATCCGCATGGGCAAAGACAAGAACATTCGCAGCACCTTCCATCCGGTTCGAAGGCAGCAGACGGCTGCGCAGCTCGGGGTCGAGGGCGGCATCGATGTTCATCTCGCCCTCATAGCAGAAATCATGGTTGCCCGCATCCAGCAGCCGCAGCGCCGCGCGCAGACGTTTGCCCGACCCTTCGCCCTGATTGCCGAACTGGCTTTGCGAACACAGGGCGATCTTGGGTTCGATGCCGAAACGTTGCACGTGACGTGCAGCGCCGATGGCGATTTCGGCGATCTGTTCGGGGGTGGGGTGCAGATGCACCTGCGTATCCGCGATAAACAAGGGCCCATCTTCCAGGATCATCAGCGACAGGGCCCCATGGGGGCGCCGCCCGTCGCGACCGAGAACCTGTTCAATATAATTCATATGCCAGCGGAATTCCCCGAAGGTGCCGCAGATCAGACTGTCGGCCTCTTCTCGGTGCACCATCACTGCGCCGATGGCGGTGGTATTGGTGCGCATGATGGCGCGCGCGATATCAGGTGACACGCCGCGGCGGGCCATCAGGTTGTGGTAGGTCTCCCAATAGTCGCGGTAGCGCGGGTCGTTTTCGGGGTTCACCAGATCCACCGTCTCGCCCAGCTTGATTGTCAGACCAGCCTTTTCGATGCGCCGTTCGATCACCTCGGGGCGGCCGATCAGGATCGGGCGTTCCTTGGTCTCCTCAACCATAGCTTGGGCGGCGCGCAGCACGCGTTCGTCTTCGCCTTCGGCAAAGACGATCCGGCGCGGGGCCACGCGCGCGGCCTCGAACACGGGGCGCATCAGCATGGACGATTTGAAGACCGAGCTGTCCAGCTTGTGGCGATAGGCGCCCAGATCCTCGATCGGGCGGGTGGCGACGCCGGTGTCCATCGCGGCTTTCGCGACGGCGGTAGAGACGACCCCGATCAGGCGCGGGTCAAAGGGTTTGGGGATCAGGTAGTCGGGGCCAAAGGTCAGCTGTTCGCCCTGATAGGCGGCGGCAGCCTCGGCCGAGGTGGTGGCACGGGCAAGTGCGGCGATCCCGTCGATACAGGCGATCTTCATCTCGTCATTGATCGTGGTTGCCCCCACATCCAGCGCACCGCGGAAGATAAAGGGAAAGCACAATACGTTGTTGACCTGATTGGGAAAATCCGACCGGCCCGTTGCGATAATCGCATCAGGTGCCACCGCACGGGCCAGATCGGGCATGATTTCCGGCGTGGGGTTGGCCAGCGCAAAGATGATCGGCTGCGGCGCCATTTTCTGCACCATTTCGGGGCTCAGGACACCGGGGCCAGAGAGGCCGAGGAACAGATCGGCATCATGGATCACATCGGCCAGATCACGCAGGTCGGATTTCTGCGCGTATTCCGATTTGATCGGGTTCATGTCGATCTCGCGTCCCTCGTAGACCAGACCGTGAATATCACAAAGCCAGACGTTCTCGCGCTTCACACCGAGTTTCAGCAGCATGTTCAGACAAGCGATGCCCGCCGCGCCGCCGCCTGTGGATACGATCTTGATGTCCTCGAACTTCTTGCCCGCCACGAAAAGCGCGTTCTTCACGGCGGCCCCAACGACAATCGCGGTGCCGTGCTGGTCGTCGTGGAAAACCGGAATGTTCATCCGCTCGCGGCAGATGCGTTCGACGGTAAAGCAATCGGGGGCCTTGATGTCTTCGAGGTTGATCGCGCCGAAGGTCGGCTCTAGCGCGCACACCAGTTCGGCGAGCTTTTCGGGGTCATTCTGGTCCAGCTCAATGTCGAAACAATCGATATTGGCGAATTTCTTGAAAAGGACGGCCTTGCCCTCCATCACCGGTTTGGAGGCCAGCGCGCCGATGTTGCCGAGCCCCAGAACCGCCGTGCCATTGGTCACCACACCCACAAGGTTCGCGCGGGTTGTGTAATGCGCGGCAGTGGTCGGGTCGGCCTTGATCTCAAGGCAGGCTTCGGCCACGCCGGGGGAATAGGCGCGCGCCAGATCGCGGCCGTTCGCCAGTGGTTTGGTCGCGCGCACTTCGAGTTTTCCGGGCTTGGGGAAAGCGTGATAGTCAAGTGCGGCTTGGCGCAGATTGGGCGCATCGGTCATGTTTTGGCGGTCCTTTAAGAGAGTAGTTTAGCGTTAAACTATTTTGCCAGCCGCGCCAACACGACTTTTGGAGCGGGGCGTGTCACCGCCCATGCGGCGCAGATTATGGGGCGGGAAGGGGGCCAGCCCCCATCGTGGCAGGCCACGATTCCCCCGGAGTTTGTCTGGCAAAATGAAGCACGGCATTTTTCCGCTTTTGGCATCGCAACTTTGGCGAAAGGTTTTTATAGTTTTGTGAAACGTGGGGGAATTATGACCAGTGATTTGCGACAGCACGCCATCGCCGTGCAGGAAAATGCCTATGCGCCCTATTCCAATTTCAAAGTGGGGGCCGCGTTGCGCACCGCCTCGGGTGCGGTGTTTGTCGGCTGCAACGTGGAAAACGTCGCCTACCCGGAAGGCACCTGTGCCGAGGCCGGTGCCATCGCCGCCATGATCGCGGCGGGCGAGACGGCTTTTGTAGAGGCTTATGTGATTGCGGGCAGCCCCACGCCCGTCACGCCCTGTGGCGGCTGCCGTCAGAAACTGGCGGAATTCGGTCAGGGGGACGCGCGGGTGACGATGGCGACCCTGTCGGGCGTTGAAGAGGTGATGACCATGGCCGAGCTGTTGCCCGGTGCCTTTGGCCGCGCGCATATGGAGGGCTAAGCCATGGATGCCCGCGCGATCCTGTCCAAACTGCGGCACCGGCGGTCGCTGAACCGAGAAGAGCTTGTCTGGTTCGCGATGGCCCTTGCCGACGGGCGGGTCAGTGATGCGCAGGCGGGGGCCTTTGCGATGGGGGTCTGTCAGGTCGGGCTGAGCGATGTGGGCCGCGTTGCCCTGACGCTCGCCATGCGCGACAGCGGGCGGGTGTTCGACTGGGATCTGAACGGGCCGGTGCTGGATAAACATTCGACGGGCGGTGTGGGCGATTGCGTCAGCCTTGTGCTGGCCCCTGCCTTGGCCGCCTGCGGGGCTTATGTGCCGATGATCTCGGGGCGTGGGCTGGGGCATACCGGCGGGACGCTGGACAAGCTTGAGGCCATTCCGGGTGTGAATACCACATTGGACGAGGCGCAGTTTCGCGCCGTGGTGGCCGAGGCAGGCTGTGCGATTGTTAGTGCGACCGACGGTATCGCCCCCGCAGACAAGCGGCTTTATGCAGTGCGCGATGTGTCCTCGACCGTGGACAGCCTCGATCTGATCACCGCGTCGATCCTGTCGAAGAAGCTGGCGGCGGGGCTGGATGGTCTGGTCTTGGACGTCAAGGTCGGCAGCGGTGCCTTCATGAAAGATCTGGCGCAGGCGCAGGCGCTGGCGACGGCGTTGACCAAGACTGCGAATGCGAGTGGATGCCGGACGACGGCGGTTATCAGCGATATGAGCCAGCCCCTGGTGCCGAGCCTTGGGAACGCGCTGGAAGTGGCCGAGGTGATGCGCGTGCTGACGGGGCACAACAAGGGGCCGATTGTCTCGGTCTGTGCGGCTCTTGGGGGGGTGTTGCTGGCCAATGCAGGGCTGGCGGGCGATGTGCAGGTCGGGGCGGATATGATCGTGCAGGCAATCCGGTCGGGCCGCGCGGCGGAACGCTTTGGCGTGATGATCGCGGCCATGGGCGGGCCTGCGAAGTTTGTCGAAAACTGGACGCGGTTCCTGCCCGAGGCGACGATCATCGGAGAGGTCCCCGCACCGAAAACCGGATATGTGACCGCGATTGATGGGGAGGCCTTGGGCCTTGCCGTCGTCGCTTTGGGCGGCGGGCGCGCGGTCGAGACGGACCAGATCAACCCGGCCGTGGGGATTTCGGATGTCGTCCGCCTGGGGGCGAAAGTATCGTCCAAGGGGCCACTGGCGGTGGTTCATGCCGCCCGTGCCGGTGACGCAGAGCGGGCCGCACAGGCGGTGCGCGGTGCGATCACCATCGGCCCGAAGCCGGTCGCCGTGCCGGATTTGATTGTAGAGAGGGTCGGCTGATGGCGCGTGCTTTTCTGGTTGTGATGGATTCAGTCGGTATCGGCGGTGCCCCTGATGCGGATACCTTCTTTAACGGGCGTGTGCCGGACACCGGCGCGAATACCCTTGGTCATATCGCGCAGGCCTGTGCAGAGGGCCGTGCAGAAGACGGGCGCAGCGGCCCTTTGAACGTGCCGCATATGGCGTCGCTGGGGCTTGGCCCCGCGATTGAACTGGCCAGCGGGCTGCATATCGCAAGCCTTGATGACACCGTCAGCGGCACATGGGGCGCGGCGACAGAAATTTCGCGCGGCAAGGATACGCCCTCGGGCCATTGGGAATTGGCCGGCTTGCCGGTCCCGTGGGAGTGGCATTACTTTCCCGATGTGTCGAAGTCCTTTCCGCCCGCGCTGGTCGCGCAGCTTGCGGCCTTTGCCGGCACGGACGAGATCTTGGGGAATTGCCACGCCCCCGGCACCGCCATTATTGAGGAGTTCGGCGCGCAGCATATCAAGACCGGTTTCCCGATCTGCTATACCTCGGCTGACAGCGTGTTGCAGATCGCCGCGCATGAAGAGAGTTTCGGCCTGCAACGGCTGTTGGACCTATGCGAAAACATGGCCCCGATCGCGCATGAGATGAAAGTCGGACGGGTGATCGCGCGTCCCTTCATCGGGGATGCGCAAAGCGGTTTTACCCGCACCACCAACCGTCGTGATTTTGCGATCAAGCCACCCGCGCCGGTGCTGAGCAACTGGGTGCAGGACAGTGGTGCCCGTGTTTATGCCGTTGGAAAGATCGGCGACATTTTTTCGATGACCGGTTTTGACGAGGTGCGCAAAGGGTCTGACGAGACGTTGATGGGCCATCTTGGCGATCTGGTCGAGCACGCCGAAGACGGCAGCCTGACGTTTGCGAATTTTGTGGAATTTGACAGTCTTTATGGGCACCGGCGCGATGTGTCGGGCTATGCCCGCGCGCTTGAGTGGTTTGATGCCGAGATTGGTAAGCTGCTGGGGCAACTGCGTGACGGGGATTTGCTGGTGCTGACCGCAGATCACGGGAACGACCCGACATGGGTGGGCACCGACCACACCCGCGAACGGGCACCGGTTCTGGTGGCAGGGCAGGGTGCTGGCCGCTTGGGGCAGATCAGCTTTCGCGATGTCGCTGGGCTGGTGGCGCGGCATCTTGGGGTTGCGGTGCCCGACTGAACTCTGTTCGGCGGCGTATCGGTCGGGTGGGGGCCAGCCCCCATCGCGGCGGGGCCGCGATCCCCCCGGAGTTTGACTGGCAAAATGAAGCTGGCGAAGATGCGATGGTTGCGGGGCACGGCTTTTCGGGGCATGAGTTCAGCCAAGTAATATGGAGAGCGCCCCGATGTCCGATATCGTTGAACACCTGACCGTCGTTAATCATCCGCTGGTGCAGCACAAGCTGACAATCATGCGGGATAAATCCACATCGACCGCGGCGTTCCGCCAGTTGCTGCGCGAGATCAGCCAGCTTCTGGCCTATGAGGTGACCCGCGGCCTGCCGATGACGACCAAGCGGATCGACACGCCGATGCAGCCGATGGACGCACCTACGCTGGACGGCAAGAAGCTCGCGCTGATCTCTATCCTGCGGGCGGGCAACGGGTTGATGGATGGCGTGCTTGAGCTGATCCCGTCGGCACGGGTAGGCTTTGTTGGCCTGTATCGTGACGAGGAAACGTTGCAGCCGGTGGAATACTATTTCAAGGTGCCCGAGGGTATGGACGACCGTCTGGTGATCGCCGTGGACCCGATGCTCGCCACCGGTAATTCATCCGTGGCTGCGATCGACATGCTGAAGAAAGCCGGTGCGACCAATATCCGCTTCCTGTGTCTGCTGGCGGCCCCCGAAGGCGTGGCCCGCATGAAAGAGGCGCATCCCGATGTGCCGATCGTCACCGCGGCGGTCGACGAGAAGCTGAACGAGCAGGGGTATATCATTCCCGGGCTTGGTGACGCCGGTGACCGGATGTTCGGGACCAAGTAAGGCGCAAAATGGGCGATCCGGTGATCAGGGTGCTTTACTCTGAAACCGGGATCGCGCATGGTTTATGTACTACATTGTGTGGGGGCGCAGATGAAATTTACTAGTATTGTGGCAGTTGCGGCATTGATGACGACGTTTGGGGCAGGTATTTCCCAAGCGCAAAGCTTTCGCGATCAGCCGGCGGAATTCCCGTCGGCCTCGTATAAGGGCAAGCAATATGTCGACAGCAAAGGCTGTGTGTTTATTCGGGCCGGTATCGACGGCAATGTGACCTGGGTGCCGCGCGTGTCGCGCAAGCGTCAGGGGGTCTGCGGCTTCAAGCCGACCAATGTGCAGACAGCGGCCAGCGCGCCTGCCGGTGGTGCTGATGCGCCGGTGCAGATCACCGTAAACAACGCGCCCGCCGCGGCCAAACAGCCCACGGTTGCGGCACGCCCTCTGCCACAGCGCAAGGCCAAGCCGGTTGTTGTACGCCAGAAAGCACCCAAGCCGGTGCGCCAGCCGGTGCCACGCTCGGTCGACGTGCCGGCCGCACCGCGCGCGCAAGCGCCGGTGGCGGTGGCGCAGGTGCCGACCACCTGTGCCGGACGCTCTGCCATCAGCCAGCAATATTCCGGGTCGCGGACCAAGGGGCTCGCCGTGCGTTGCGGCCCGCAAACCGCGCCGATCCTGCCCTCCACCGCGCAGGCCGGGGCGGTGGCATCTGCGCCGTCCTATGGGGCAACCACAGGCAGCGTCACAACCACGGCGAGACCCGCAGCGGCGCATGCGCATACGCGGATCGTGCCGAAACATGTCGCGATCAACCGCCAGAACACCTATGCCAACGTCTCGGTGCCCAAAGGATACCGCCCCGTGTGGGAAGACGACCGTCTGAACCCCAAGCGGGCCGAACAGAACCTTGAGGGGCGGTCCAAGATGTTGTTGATCTGGACCAACACCGTGCCGCGCCGTCTAGTGAACCAAAGCACCGGGCAGGACGTGACCGCGCGTTTGCCGCTGGTCTACCCCTATACCTCGGTCGAGCAGCAGCGCCGCGAGTTGGGCGAGGTGAGCTTTGCCAAGCGCAACGGCCAACTGGTCAAACGTATCGTCCGCAACAAGAACGCAGCGCCTGCCGCGCGCAAGCCGGTCTACTCCAGCCGTTCGACCCCCAAGCCAGTCGCCACAGCCCCAGCGACCCCGCGTGCCGCAGGCAAGACCTATGTGCAGATCGGCGTCTATGGGGACAGCGCAAACGCGCAGCGTGCGGCACAGCGTATCGCGCGGATGGGGATGGGCGCGCGCATCGGTAAGTCCACCCGCGGCGGCAAGACCTATCTGTCGGTGCAGGCGGGGCCCTTTGGCACGTCCGCGGCCCCGGCGGCTTTGGGTAAGTTGCGCGGTGCCGGTTACGGCGATGCCTATATTCGCTGACGCAACCGCAGGACAGTGCAGATAAAAGGCCAGTCGGGGCGATCCGGCTGGCCTTTTACGTTGAAGGTCGGAGTGTGTATCTCTGCCTTAGCCGCCGCAGATATTTTGCAGCCGTAGCCAGTCGGCATCATTCAGCAGCGGGTCGGTTTCCTTGCCGTTCATCGGATCGCCTTCGATCAGGGGCAGCACCGTCTCTCCGGTGATGTCGCGGGCTTGCGCGTAAGGAGTGCTATGCAGGCGCTGTTTTTCGAAACGGGCAAGCAGGGCGTCAACGGGCGGTTCCGGCGCGGGTTCGGCCATCAGATGTTCGGCGTAGCGTGTGAGGGCCGCATCCGACACATCGCCGGTGGTCAGCAGGCGGAAGTTTTCGCGGATGCCGATGGTGGCGAGCATATGTTCAAGCGGGTCCGTGACGGCGCGTTTCGCTTGCTCCGCCAGAATATAGCCGCCCGCGATATCGGGAGACTCGTAATCCTCGAACAGGGTCTTGTTCAGCACGATCAGCCCGCCGGGCAGGTGCAGGCTGGGGCGGGTCATGGCGGGCAGAACCACCATCGGATCAGACGACAGCCGCGCGCCGAGCTTTGCCAGCGCCGTGCGCCCGCGGGCGTTGGTGCAGGCGGGGCCGGACACCCGTTCGATCTTTTTCAGCAGCGCCGCCCCGATGGAGGCGCGTTTGACCTTGGGCACCACCCGCAGCGTGTGATCTTGCAGCGCGCCCGGCAGCCAAAACAGCGCCACCGCCGCCACCACCAGCGCCGAGGTCAGCACCCCGGCAAAGCGCAGCCGCCCCGGGCGGGGGCGACGGCGTTCGACCACGCGGCGCAGGGTTTCGATGGCGTCGATCATCTCTCCCTCGCTGTCGGGGATTTCCAGCGTTTCACTGGGGTCGCCGTCGGGGTGGAAAATCGCAGGGCGGGTGCCAGGGTTTGACCGCGCCAAAGCCGCCAGTGACCAATGGGTCAGCGCCTGATCCTTGAGGTCGGAAATCACCAGTGTCGCATCGCCGATCGACACGATGACCTCGCGACGTTGGGCATCGGGGGCCGAACGCCATAGTCCGGTTGCTTCCAACCGGGCGTATTTGGAAAGGGCTGTCATATCCTGAAGTATAGTGCCTAACTGTTTTGGATAGTTTACCACCTGACACGGGTTGAGCAATGGGTGGACTTAAGACAGCATAGGAGAATTCGAAAGGAGCGTCCCATGCAGATCAAGCCCGCACATCCCGATGATGCCGCCAGACTTGTCGAGATCTGGTATCGTGGTTGGCATCAGGCCCATGCCGATGTCGTGCCGCCCGCCTTGACCGCCCTGCGCAGTTTCGAAGAGTTCACGATGCGGATGCGTGTGCACCTTAAGCATACGCAGGTGGTCTGGGTCGAAGGGCAGATCGCGGGGTTCTTCATGGTGGACCATGACGAGATCTACCAGTTCTATGTCAGTGATGCTTTTCAGGGCAGCGGTCTGGCGCAGCAGATGATGGCGGCGACCGAAGCAGAACTGGGACATGGGCTGAAATGGCTGGCCTGTTCGGTTGGCAACACCCGCGCCGCGCGGTTCTATGAGGCCTGCGGCTGGGTGCAGGCCGGCACGATCCCTTACGAGGTGGAAACCGGCGAGGGGCCGTTGCAGATTGACGTTTGGCGGTACGAAAAACGGCTCGGCCCGCAAGAGCAGGCAGAGGCGGTGATCGTCGCCGATCCGGTTGTCACACAGCGCGCGATGTAGACCGCACTAAAGCCTGGCGGCCTGTGCGCGCAGTTCGAATTT
This sequence comes from Sulfitobacter sp. PM12, assembly GCF_045586035.1. Classification (NCBI taxonomy): domain Bacteria; kingdom Pseudomonadati; phylum Pseudomonadota; class Alphaproteobacteria; order Rhodobacterales; family Roseobacteraceae; genus Sulfitobacter; species Sulfitobacter sp. PM12. The sequence goes on along the minus strand of NZ_CP151529.1, from coordinate 2,671,292 downwards.
CTGGATCTTGCCGGTCGAGGTTTTCGGCAGCTCTTGAAACACCACGCGTTTGGGTGCTTTGAACCCCGCAAGCGTGTCGCGCGCAAAGGCGATCATGGCGGCTTCGTCCCCGCTCCGGCCCGGTTTTAGCTCGACAAAAGCACAGGGCACTTCGCCCCATTTCTCGTCCGGTTGCGCGACAACGGCGGCGAGGTTCACATCCGGATGGCCCATCAATACGCCTTCGACCTCGACGGACGAGATATTCTCGCCGCCCGAGATGATGATGTCCTTGGCGCGGTCTGCGATCTGCATATGTCCGTTTGGATGCTGCACCGCCAGATCGCCCGAATGGAAATACCCGCCCGCAAAGGCCGCGCGCGTGGCGGCGGGGTTCTTGAAGTATCCCTTCATCACCGAATTGCCGCGGATCATGATCTCTCCCTGTGTGGCAGCGTCCAGCGGGACCTGGGCCATTTCGCTGTCCATGACGGTGATCTCTTCCATCATCGGCATGGCGACGCCCTGACGGGCCTTGATCGCGGCGCGCTCGGCCCCTTGGGCGCTGTCCCATGCGGGGTCCCATAGACATTCAGTGACATGGCCGTAGGTCTCGGTCAGCCCGTAGACCTGCGTGACGTTGAACCCCAAAGCTTCGATCTTGGACAGGGTGGCAGGGGCAGGGGGCGCACCGGCGGTAAAGACCTCCACCTGATGATCAAAGGCGCGGCGTTCGGCTTCCGTTGCGTTCACCATCATGTTCAGCACGATGGGGGCACCGCCAAAATGGGTCACGCCTTCGTCGGCGATGGCGTCATAGATCGCAGCGGCAGTGATGTCGCGGCAGCAGACCAGTGTGCCCCCCAAGAGGGGCATCATCCACGTGTGGTTCCAGCCGTTACAGTGAAACAGCGGTACGATCTGCATGAACACGGGCCGCATCACCATACGCCAGCTGACCACCGTGCCCATGGTCATCAGATAGGCCCCGCGATGGTGATAGACCACGCCCTTGGGCCGCCCCGTCGTGCCAGAGGTATAGTTGAGCGCAAGGCTTTCCCATTCGTCCTGCGGCATGATCCAGTTGAACGCAGGGTCACCGGTGGCGATGAAATCATGGTATGTGGTGTGGCGACCCGTTGCCGGAAACCCCGCCGCGGGATCAGGGACTTCGATCAGCAGCGGGGGCGGGCCGTCGAGCGTTGCCCAGGCCGCCTCGGCCAGATCGACGAACTGCGTATCGACCAGCAGCACCCGCGCTTCGCCGTGGTCGAGGATGTAGCCCACCGTATCCACATCCAGCCGCGTGTTGATGGTGTTAAGCACGGCACCGCAGGCGGGCACGCCGAAATGCGCCTCTGCCTGCGCGGGGATATTGGGCAGGATCGTCGCCACAACCTGACCCGGTTCAACCCCCGCCGCCACCAAGGCCGAAGCAAGCTGCGAACAGCGCGCATGGTACTGCGCATAGGTCACCCGATGCGCGCCGTAGATCACCGCCGTCACATCGGCAAAGACATGGGCCGCGCGTTTCAGGTGCGACAGAGGCGTGAGCGGCACGTAATTCGCCGCGCATTTGTCCAACCCGTCTTCGTTCGTCATCCAGCCCATGGCGCACCCTGTCTTTTTTCGCTTTGTCCCGGTTACTATTGCGCAGCATCCCCCGTTTTGGGAAGGATGATAAAAGCAGGGCAGAGGCAGGATATGGGCACGAGCGTAAAGCGGCCAATCACAGATGCGGCGGGGCGGTCATGATCATCAGCCGCGGGCGCAACTACATCTTTGTGCATATCCCCAAGACCGGAGGTACGTCCCTTGCGCTCGCGCTGGAAGCACGGGCGATGAAGGACGATCTGATGCTGGGCGACACGCCCAAGGCGGTCAAGCGGCGCAAGCGTCTGTCAGGGGCGGCGTCGGCAGGACGGCTTTGGAAACACGCAACCCTCGCCGATATCGAAGGCGTGGTCACCCGCCAAGAGATTGCCCGGATGTTCGCCTTTGCGCTGGTGCGCAACCCGTGGGACCGGATGGTCAGCTATTACCATTGGCTGCGCGCGCAGGGGTTCGATCATCCCGCCGTGGGGCTTGCCAAGTCGCTGGCGTTTGACGCCTTCGTGCAGACGCCTACCGTGCAGGGCAGCCTTCTGGCCTCTCCCTACGGGTCATATCTGCGTGACGGCGCAGGCGAGGATCAAAGCAACCTGTTCATCCGGATCGAGCATTTCGCGCAGGACGCGCAGCCGCTGTTTGACCATCTGGGCTTTGATCTGACGTTGCCGCATGCGAATGCGTCTGACCGCGCGGCGGGCTATGGGGACTATTACACCCCCCAAACCCGCGACCTGATCGCCACGACCTGTGCCGAGGATATCGCGCGTTTCGGCTACAGCTTCGACGGCTGAGCGCGCGGGCGGTACATCCCCCGCAAAGCAAAACGGCCAGCAAGAACTGCTGGCCGTTTCCGTTTCTCTATCAGGCTTTGACGTCTCAGGCGGCTTTGGCGTCCGGCCCGAAGCGACCATAGAAGGTCTGGTTCTTCTCGGCCATTTCACGCAGCAGGTCAGGGCATTTGAACCGCTCGCCGAACTGCGCTTCCAGCTGGTCACAACGTTCCACGGCATAGGGCGTGCCGATGATGTCGAGCCAGCTGAACGGGCCGCCGGACCAAGGCGCAAAGCCCCAGCCAAGGATCGCGCCCACGTCGCCTTCGCGGATGTCTTCCAGCACGCCTTCTTCCAGCGCACGTACAGCTTCGAGCACCTGAACAAACATCAGACGGTCCTGCACGTCGCGCAGGTCTGGCTGTTCCTCGGCCAGCGGGAACTTGTCGTGCATCCCCTTCCAATAGCCCTGACGCTTGCCCTTTTCGTCATAATCAAAGAAGCCCGCGTTCGCCTTGCGGCCCAGACGACCCAGATCTTCCATCCAGAAAATCAGATCATCCGCTTGGCTGGCAGGATAGGCATTGCCCATGGCCGCCTTGGTCGCGCGAGCAATCTTGGCCCCCAGATCGATCGAGGTCTCATCGGTCAGCTGCACCGGCCCCACAGGGAAGCCCAAAAGCTGTGCCGCGTGATCGACCAGTTGCGGTGCCGCCCCTTCGGTGATCATCCGCGCGCCTTCGTTGGCATAGGGGATGATGCAGCGGTTGGCATAGAAGAACCGCGCGTCGTTGACCACGATCGGCGTCTTGCGGATTTGGCGCACATAGTCGAGCGATTTGGCCACCGCACGGTCGCCAGTCTCGGCCCCCTTGATGATCTCGACCAGCGCCATTTTCTCGACGGGCGAGAAGAAGTGGATGCCGATGAACTGATCCGCCCGGCTGGAGGCTTTGGCCAGCTCGGTGATCGGCAGGGTCGAGGTGTTGGAGGCAAAGATGCAATCCTCGGGGATCACGGCTTCGACCTTTTTGGTCATCTCGGCCTTGACGGCAGGGTCTTCAAAGACCGCTTCGATGATCAGGTCACAGCCTTTCAGCGCGTCCAGATCGGTGGTCGCGGTGATCAGATCAAGGGCGGCGGCTTTCTTTTCCTCGGTGGATTTCTTGCGCGCGATGCCCTTGTCAAAGAAGCTGGCGGAGTAGGCTTTGCCCTTGTCGGCGGCTTCTTGGGTCTGGTCGATCAACACGACCTCGATCCCGGCTTGCACGGAGACAAGCGTGATGCCCGCACCCATCATGCCAGCCCCCAGAACGCCCAACTTCTTGACGCGCTGGTCGGCAACGCCTTCGGGACGTACCGCGCCTTTTTCCAGCGCTTCCTTGTTCAGGAACAGCGACCGGATCATGGCAGAGGAGGACGGGTTCAGCAGGATGTTGGTGAACCAGCGCGCCTCGATCTTTAGCGCGGTATCAAACGGCACTAGCGAGCCTTCGTATACGGCGCTCAGCAGGGCCTTGGCGGCAGGGAAGGCACCTTGGGTCTTGCCGTTGACCATCGCATTGGCCCCGACGAAGGTCATGAAGCCCGCAGGGTGATAGGGGGCACCGCCGGGCATCTTGTAGCCCTTGGCGTCCCAGGGTTTCAGAATGTCCGCATCCTTGGCATTCAGCACCCATTCTTTCGCGGCGGCTACCGGATCAGCGACAACTTCGTCGATCAGACCGGCAGATTTCGCGGCAGCAGGGGCAACCATCTTGCCTTCCAGCAAGAAGGGCGATGCGGCCATCGCGCCGAGTTTGCGCGCCAGACGGGTGGTGCCGCCCGCGCCGGGGAAGATACCGACCATGATCTCGGGCAGACCGATACGGGCCTTGGGGTTGTCTGCGACAAAGATGCGGTGCGTGGCCAGCGGCAGTTCAAGCCCGATGCCCGCGGCAGTGCCGGGCAGGGCAGAGGCAATCGGCTTGCCGCCCTTGTTGGTCTTGGCGTCCATGCCCGCGCGTTCGATCTTGCGCAGCAGGGCATGCATTTTCATCGTGCCGTCAAACAGCCCCTGTGCGGGGTCGTCCCCTGCGTCTTCGCGCATCTTGGCGAGCAGGTTCAGATCCATACCACCGGCAAAGGACCCGTCCTTGCCAGAGGTGATCACGGCCCCCTTGATGGCGTCGTCGGACAGGACCGTGTCGATGATGCTGTCCAGCTCGGACAGGCCCTCGATCGACATGACGTTCATGGATTTTCCGGGCACGTCCCAGGTGATGATGGCGACGCCGTCGGCGTCTGTCTTCATGGTGAAATCGGTCATTTAAATCTCTCCCTGATTTGGAGTGTGTTACGAGCGCTGAGGCGTATAGTCAGCGAATTTTTCAAGCAGTGAGCGGATCAAGGCGATGGTGGCTTCGGGGCCTTTGTCGCAGTCTTCCTCGCTTAGCAGTATCCGTTTGAAGTCCTTGAACCGCTCGCGGTCATAGCTGTCGCTTGGATCGTTGCGATGCTTGAAGAACAGCGGCGGCGTGGCCTGATACAGGCGCACATATTGCCCCCCGCGTTCTTCTGCGAGCTTAAGGTCCCTCAGCCCACGCCGCGCTGCCAGTTCGGCCACGGCGTGGAAAGGATGCGGCTGGTCGCCCATCAAACGCGCTCGATGATGGTGGCGGCACCCATGCCGGAGGCGATACAAAGCGTGGCCATCCCGACTTCCTTGTCCGAACGCTCAAGCTCGTCCAGCAGCGTGCCGATGATCATCGCGCCGGTGGCCCCCAAGGGGTGACCCATGGCGATCGACCCGCCGTTCACGTTGACCTTGCTTTCATCGACGTCGAACGCCTGCATGAAGCGCATGACCACGGCGGCAAAGGCCTCGTTGACCTCGAACAGATCGATGTCGTTGATGTTCATGCCATTGTCGGCAAGGATCTTTTCGGTCACGGGAACTGGGCCGGTCAGCATGATGGTCGGGTCGGTCCCGATCTTGGCGGTTGCACGGATGCGCGCGCGTGGCTTGAGACCGTGTTTCTCGCCGAATTCCTTGTTCCCGATCAGGACAGCCGCCGCACCGTCCACGATGCCCGAGGAGTTCCCCGCGTGGTGGATGTGGTTGATCTTTTCGAGATGCGGATATTTCATCAGCGCGACCTTATCAAAGCCGGGCATGACCTCGCCCATCTGCTGGAACGCAGGGTTCAGCGACCCAAGCGACTGCATGTCGGTCTGGGGGCGCATGTATTCGTCATGGCTGAGGATCGACAGACCGTTCTGATCCTTGATCTCGATCACGGATTTATCAAAGCGCCCTTCGTCCCAGGCTTTCTTGGCACGCTGCTGCGACTGCATCGCCAGCTTGTCGGCCTCGTCACGGGTAAAGCCGTATTCGGTCGCGATGATGTCAGCCGAGATGCCCTGCGGCACGAAATACCGCTCCATCGCGAGCGAAGGGTCAACGGCAATCGCAGCACCGTCGCTGCCCATGGCCACGCGGCCCATCATTTCAACGCCACCGGCGATATAGCCCATGCCCGCGCCGCCGCGCACCTGGTTGGCGGCAAGGTTCACAGCTTCCATGCCAGAGGCGCAGAAACGGTTGATGGCAAGGCCGGGGATGCGTTCATCCAGATCGGATGCCAACACGGCAGAGCGCGCCAGACAGCCGCCCTGTTCCATCACCTGGGTCACGTTCCCCCAGATCACGTCCTCGACGGCATGGCCTTCCAGGTTGTTGCGCTCTTTCATCGCATTGAGCGTCAGTGCGGACAGGCGCAACGAAGTCAGTTCGTGCAGGGCGCCGTCTTTGCGGCCCTTGCCACGCGGGGTGCGCAGGGCGTCGTAGATATATGCTTCGGTCATGTGGTGTCTCCCTTTGGGTCAGGCGCGGTCAGCAGGGCTGCCGGGCATCAGGTCGTAGGGGGCTTTCCAGCCCGGTGTGTCGCTCAGACGCGTGAGCCACGCGTCGATATGGGGCCAGTCCTTGCGGACAAAGCCGAAAGGCTCGGGGTAATACAGATAGCCGCAACAGCTCAGATCGGCGTTGGTGATCCCGTCGCCCACAATCCAGTCGCGGCCGTTCAGATGGTCGTTCAGCACGGCATAGGCCGCAGACAAACGCCCCTGCATAAAGCCGATGACTTCTTTGGGTTGCTTGTCTTCGGGCAGGAAGTTCATCAAAAAACGCGTCATACCGGCGTTCGAGCTGAGCTTGTGGTTGTCCCACAGCACCCACCGCAGGATCTCGCGGCGCTCTTCGGGATTGCTCCCACCGAATTTGCCGGATTGTTCCGAGATATAATCCTGGATCACGCCGGATTGGGTCAGACGGATGTCACCATCAATCATCACCGGCGCTTCGCCCATGTTATTGATCGTCGTGCGGTAATCCTGCGTGCGGGTTTCGCCGCCGAAGAAATCAACTTTCACCGGCTCCCAGTCGAGCCCCGACAGCTGCAGCGCAAGCGCCGCCTTATAGGCGTTTCCGCTTTCGCCGAAGCAATGCAGTTTGATGGTCATCTGAACCCTCCCTCAAGTCCTGTGTGTCGATTGTCGTCCCGTGGGGGTTTCACACCCCCACACCCCCGTGGAGTTTATCCGGCAAAATGAAGATGCGCGGGTTTGCGTTAATCAGTTACTAATCATCCTGTCGTATTCAACCCCCGCGCGGCAGGCTGGAGAGCTGAGCCGCGTGCAAAGTGAAGCCCTGCTTTGGTCGTGCGGATCGCAGGATCAGGGCAGGGTGTTTGCGCTTCATTTTGCCCCTTAAACTCTCCCCGAAGGGTCGGGTTCGGCAGGGCGTTCGGGGTGTGGTGCTGTGCTACCTCTTTCGTCCGTCCAGTTCCGCGTTGAACAGCCGCAGTCGCGCGGTCAGGTTCTCTTCGTCGATCACGCTGTTGAAGTTCTCGAAGAGAAACGACAGCGCTTCGCCTTCATCCAATCCGGCCTCTGCCGCGAATTTCTTCAGGCGGCGGTAGCCGTCTTCGGTCATGGCGACAGGGAAGCGGCGGGTCAGGCGGAAACGTTTGGGCATCGGGCGTCCTTTCAGTCAGCATCGGGGTGGGGGATGTCCCCACCCCGGTGCAACCTAGAAGTTTGCCGCGTCCAGCGCCATCACAGTATCCGCGCCGGTTTCGATCCGCTTGAGGTGCAGCGAAGTCGCGGGCAGTTGACGGGCCATGTAGAAACGGCCGGTTGCCAGCTTGGTCTCGTAGAAGGACGCGTCGCCGGTGCCATCTTTCAGCGCTTTCTTCGCGGCCAGACCCATTTTCGCCCACATCAGGCCCAGACAGACATGCCCGAACATATGCATGAAATCATTCGACCCCGAGAGCGCGTTGTTGGGGTTCTTCATGCCGTTCTGCATGAAGTACATGCCCGCCGACTGAAGGTCTTTGCTAGCAGCCTTCAGCGGCTCCATAAAACTGGCGTCGAACTCGGCGTCCTGGCCTGCGTTTTCCTTGATGAAGGTCTTGACCATATCAAAGAAGGCCATGACGTGTTTGCCACCGTCCTGCGCCAGCTTGCGGCCCACGAGGTCCAGCGCCTGAACGCCATTGGCCCCTTCGTAGATCATGGCGATACGGGCGTCGCGGGTGAACTGGGACATGCCCCATTCCTCGATATAGCCGTGGCCGCCATAGACCTGCTGCGCCTTGACCGTCATGTCATAGCCGATGTCGGTCAGGAAGCCTTTGATGACGGGGGTCATCAGCGAGACAAGCCCGTCGGCATCCTTGTCATCCGCGCGGTGCGCCGCGTCGATCAGGCTGGCCCCCCAGAGGATGAACGCCCGGGCCCCTTCGACAAAGGATTTCTGCTCCATCAGGCTGCGACGGATATCGGGGTGGACGATCAACGGATCCGCAGGCTTGTCGGGGTGCTCTGTCCCGGTGACGGCACGGCCTTGCAGGCGGTCCTTGGCGTAGGCCAGCGCGTTCTGATAGGCCACATCGGCCTGCGCCAGACCCTGCATGCCGACGCCCACGCGGGCTTCGTTCATCATGGTGAACATCGCGCGCATGCCTTTGTGTTCGTCCCCCAGCAGGTAGCCGACCGCGCCGTCATAGTTCATCACACAGGTAGAGTTGCCGTGGATGCCCATTTTCTCTTCGATGGAGCCGACGGACACCGCGTTGCGTTCGCCAAGCGAGCCGTCTTCCTTGACCATGAACTTGGGCACGATGAACAGCGATACGCCCTTGATACCTTCGGGGCCGCCTTCGATCTTGGCCAGCACCAGATGGATGATGTTATCGGCCATGTCGTGTTCACCGGACGAGATAAAGATCTTCTGGCCGGTGATCTTATAGCTGCCGTCTTCCTGCGGGGCTGCCTTGGTGCGCATCAGGCCCAGATCGGTGCCGCAGTGGGGCTCTGTCAGGTTCATGGTGCCGGTCCATTCGCAGGACACCATGTTGGGCAGATATGTATCCTTTTGGGCGTCAGAGCCGTGGGCGAGGATCGCCGAGGCCGCACCGTGGGTCAGGCCCTGATACATGGTGAACGCCTGGTTGGACGCCGAGAACATCTCGCCCACGGCGGTGCCGAGGATATAGGGCATGTTCTGGCCGCCGTATTGTTCTGGCATGTCCAGACCGGTCCAGCCGCCTTCCTTGACCTTCGCAAAGGCGTCCTTGAACCCTTTGGGGGTGTAGACGACGCCGTTCTCCAGACGGCAGCCTTCCTGATCACCTACCGCGTTCAGCGGAGCGAGGACTTCGGAGGTCAGCTTGCCTGCTTCTTCCAGAATGGCAGAGGTGAAATCCGCCTCAAGCTCGTCGTAGCCGGGGGTGGATGACGCGGTGACGTTCAGCACATCGTGCAGGACGAATTGCATATCCTTGATCGGGGCGGTGTAGCTCGGCATGTGGTGTTCTCCCTTGGCCATCTGGCCGTCGTTTGGTCAGTATATCTAGGTCGGTGTATCAGGTGTTCGGGTGCGCCGGACTGCGGGCCTATTCTGCCGCGTTGCGAGCGCTGTTGATGGAGGCGATCATTTTCTCCCCCCATTTCAACTGGTTTTGCAGGTCGTCGATGGCGTTGTTCAGATCCTCGCGCTGTGCTTCGAGGTCGGCCAGACGTTCGCGCGCGATGTCATAGGTGCGCGCCAATTGGGTCTGTTGCTGGTCGCCCATGTGGTACAGGTCCAGCAACTGGCGGATTTCTTCGAGGCTGAAGCCAAAGCGCTTGCCACGCAGGATCAGTTTCAGCCGCGCACGGTCCCGTTTGGTAAACAGGCGCTTTTGTCCCTGACGTTCGGGGAAAAGCAGTTCTTTCGCTTCGTAGAACCGCAAGGTGCGCGGGGTCACATCGAAGGCGGTGCACATCTCGCGGATGGTCATCGTAGTGTTGGACATATCAGTTACTCGCTATTCTATCACTGCTGTAGAACGGTCAACTTCACCTAAACTGGGAGCGGTATAACCCAGAAACAAGCTTACGTAAGTTGGACGCTACGTCAAACATTTGCTTTACGTTGAGTAAATCTGCGTAACCCCGCGAGGATTTTCCCGAGGCGGTCATTGATCGGTATCTCGCGCCGACTAAGTGGTCTGGGGGAGCAAGTTTTATCGGCCGGGGGGGGTGATATGTCCGAGGATATGGATCCGCGACTATTCACAGAGTGTCTGCGCGAGGTCAGCAGCGTTTCGGCGCTATGGCTGCTGGTGCAACGCTTTGCCAAAGCGCAGGATTTTCGCACGGTCACCTATCACAGTATTGATGTGCAATCGCTTGGGGACTCCAGCTTTGGCGCTGTCGCGATCGGTATCCCGGCAGAGTTTCACCGGATGTATACCGAAGAGCACCTGTATCTGGACGATCCCTTCCCCCCCTTCGCGGCCTCACAGATCACCCCGTTTTTCTGGCGTGACCTGCCGCAGCTGACCACCTTGACCGAAAAGCAGAAAGCCTATCTGAACAGAGCGAGAGAATTCGGCTTTGCCGATGGGCTGGTCTGTCAGGTCTTTGGGCCACAGGCGCGCAATGCTTTGGTCAGTATCGGCTTCCACCACGACAGGCCGCGCCCGAGCGATGCAGAGGTTCTGGACCTGCACGTCGCCAGCCAGTTTGCCCATATGCGGTTTTGCGCGCTTGTGGCAGGCCCTGCTGCACCCAATCGGCGCTTGTCCCCGCGCGAGCTGGAATTGCTGCGTTGGATCGCGCGCGGCAAGAGCAACACCTCGATCGCGCAGATCATGGGGGTGTCGCGGCACACGGTCGATACGATCATGCGGCGTCTGTTTGGCAAACTGGATGTGACCGACCGGACTCGCGCGGCGGTGCGGGGCCTGGCCTTTGGCCTGATCGACCCGTCGCTGGATAACCTGTCGTAAATGCAAGAGGGCGCACCCGGATGTCGCGCACTTACGGGACGTGCGCATCACCTGTCGGACGCATAGTCGTGGCGAATTCTCAACCGTAAGTGGACAGGCCGTGGCGCAGAACAAACCCCCGAAACCCTCAACAACACCGAATACCTATGATCTTGCGCAGGGGCCCGTGATTTCGGCGTCTTCCGCATCGCGGGGGCTCAAGGATGCGGCCAAGCTTGTTGAAGACGTGGCGTATGAATTTGCTGCCTGTCTCGACGCTGATTCACTGTCGGAGCTGATTGTGACAGCCGCAGATCTTACCCGTCTTTCCGATGTGATGGGTCGGATGGCCGCGCGGCAGGCGTAAGCCGGCCCGCATCGCGTCGGTTTCTAATACCATAGCTTGATGCTGCCAACGACGGCACCCTCCAGCCAGCGGCTGTCAGTTGTGGTAGCGCCCCGTAAACCCAAGGCGCTACGCAAATATCAGTCGCGCTTGGCCAATGCGGCCTCTGTATCGTCGCGGGATTTTTGCAGCTCTTCGATGGCTTCGTCCAACTGCTTGCGCTGTTCTGCCAGCTCTCCCAACTGGCGGTCCGCGCTCACGACCCACGCCCGCATTTGCGCTTCGGTGCCTTCGTTTTCATAGATCAGCAGCCACTGGCGGATGCCCTCCAGCGAATACCCGAACTTGCGTCCCCGCATGATCAGCTTCATGCGGGCGATTTCCCGCGCGCCATAGCTGCGCGACCGGCCTTCGCGCTCGGGGTGGAGCAATTCTATGTACTCGTAATAGCGCAGCGTGCGCGGCGTGACGTCAAACTCCGCACACATTTCTTTAAAGTTCAGGCGTTTGTCTGTCATCTTGGTCTCCTCAAGTTCGGAAACTATGCGGTTCACTTTCCAAGCGCAACACTGGGGTTGCTCTTGCTTGGCCGCTCGGTTGATATGGGGAGAATAACGCCAAGGAAGTAAAAAATGTCAGACAAACTTCGCATCGCCAAGCAGTTCATCGCGGCGCTGCCTTACAGCGGTGCCCTGGGGATGGAACTGCAAGAGCTGGATGGTGGCGTCGCCGTGATCGACATGCCGTATGATGAACGGCTGATCGGCGATCCGCGCACAGGTGTCTTGCATGGCGGGGCCGTGTCGGCGTTGATGGATACCTGCTGCGGGGCCGCGGTGATGAGCCACCCCAGCAATCCCGGTGGGACGGCGACGATTGATTTGCGCATCGAATATCTGCGCGCGGCTGTGCCCGGTCAACGGATCACGGCGCGGGCGGAATGTTATCACGTGACGCGGAATGTTGCCTTTGTGCGCGCCACGGCACAGGACGAAGAAGACGGCAGCCCGGTCGCCACCGCCACCGGCAGTTTCACGGTGGAGGGCAAACGATGAGCACACGGAGCAAACCAGAGGCGGTACAGGTCGTCAAAAAGCGTCGCGATGCGGCGCTGCGCGCGCTGGTGGACGGCGTGCCCTACATCAGCTTTCTGGGGATCGAGTTCGACCGCCGTGGCGACGAGCTGACCGGCGTTCTGCCGTTTTCCGACAAGCTGATCGGCAACCCGCTGTTGCAGGCGCTGCACGGTGGGGTCACGGCCTCGTTCCTTGAGGTCACGTCGATCATCACGCTCAGCTGGGAATACCTGTGGGAGGATCTTGAATCCGGTGCGCTGGCCGTCGACAAGATGGATGCAACGCATTTGCCACGACTGCCCAAGACCATCGACTTTACCGTCGATTACCTGCGTTCGGGCCTGCCGCGCGATGCCTATGCGCGCGCGCGGATCAACCGGTCGGGGCGGCGCTATGCCTCGGTGCATGTCGAGGCATGGCAGGACAACCGCAGCAAGCTTTTCGCGCAGGCAACGGGCCATTTCCTGATGCCCCAACGCCGTGACTGACGCGATCCCCAAGGGCGAAGTCAGCGCCGTCGCCCAAGGCAAACTATCCGCGAAAGACGTGGTGACCCACCGCCGCGTGCTGAATATCGCCATCCCGATTGTTATCTCCAACGCCACCGTGCCCATCTTGGGCGCGGTGGATACCGGCGTCGTCGGGCAGATCGGGTTGGCGGCCCCGATCGGAGCCGTGGGCATCGGCGCGATCATCCTGTCATCGCTCTACTGGGTATTCGGCTTTCTGCGGATGGGCACCGTCGGGTTGACCGCGCAGGCGGCAGGCAACAACGACGCGGCAGAGGTCGCGGCACTGCTGACACGCGGGCTGCTGATCGGCGGGCTGGCGGGCCTTGCGCTGGTGATGCTGCAGATACCGCTGTTCTGGGCGGCGTTTCAGGTTTCTCCGGCCAGCGCCGAGGTCGAAAGCCTCGCCCGGTCCTATATGGGGATCCGCGTCTGGTCCGCCCCGGCGGCGATTGCGATATACGCGATCACCGGCTGGCTGATCGCGCAGGAACGCACCCGTGCCGTGCTGGTGGTGCAACTGTGGATGAACGGGCTGAATATCGCGCTGGATCTGTGGTTCGTGCTGGGGCTCGGCTGGGGTATCCAGGGCGTCGCCATCGCGACCTTTCTGGCGGAATGGTCGGGTGCGGCACTTGGGCTGTGGTTCTGCCGTGCGGCGTTTGGAGTGCCCGCATGGCGGGACTGGGCGCAGGTGTTCGACGGGCCGCGCTGGATTAACATGATGAAGGTCAACGGCGATATCCTTGTGCGGTCGCTTTTGTTGCAGGCGGTGTTCGTCTCGTTCCTGTTTCTGGGATCGGGGTTGGGGGACGTGAAACTCGCCGCCAACCAGGTGCTCTTGCAATTCCTGATGATCACGGCCTTTGCGCTTGACGGTTTCGCCTTTGCGGCCGAGGCGCTGGTCGGGCGGGCTATGGGCGGCAAGCAGCGTGATGTCCTGCGGCGCGGCGCGGTGCTGACCAGCGGCTGGGGTCTGCTGGCCTGTGCCTTGATGACCGTGGGCTTCGCATGGGGCGGGGGCATGATCATCGACCTCATGACCACGGCCCCGCTTGTGCGCGCAGAGGCGCGGGTGTTCTTGCCCTATATGGTCGCGGCCCCGCTGCTGGGGTGGGCGTCATGGATGCTGGACGGGATCTTTATCGGGGCCACGCGGTCACGGGACATGCGCAATATGATGGCAGTGTCTTTTGTGATCTACTGTGCAAGCGCGGCGCTGCTGGTGCCGTGGCTGGGCAACCATGGGCTGTGGATTTCGCTGCTGGTGTCCTTTGTCGCGCGTGGGGTCACGCTGGCGCTGCGCTACCCCGCGTTGGAGCGTGCGGCGGGATAGGCCCCGCCCGCGCAGGGTCGGGGCGAAGTCGCGCGGATAGCGCCCCGATCTCCGCCGGGGCGTCCTGTCAAAGCCAAGCGCTGCGGTTGCTGCCCACGGCATCGGCCACGGTATCGAACCCGTCCTGCTTCAGCAGTTTGTCGAGCCCCTTGGCGATATCCGCCGCCAGTGACAGCCCGCCATAGACGAGCGCCGTATAAAGCTGAACCGCCGAAGCGCCTGCGCAGATTTTGGCATAGGCATCCTCGGCCGAGCCGATGCCCCCGACGCCCACCAGCGGAATATCGGTAAGCGTCGACAGGCGCGCCAGCACGCGCGTGGATTTTTCGAAAAGGGGCGCGCCCGACAGCCCGCCCATCTGGTCACGCTGCGCGTTCTTCAGGCCGGCGCGGTCCAGCGTTGTATTCGTGGCAATGATCGCGGCAACATCTGCGTCATTGGCGACCTCGGCCACATCGGCGATCTCCGCCTCGGTGAGGTCGGGGGCGATTTTCAGGAACACGGGCGTATCGCCGCGCACCTCCATCACGCCGGCCAGAAGTGCTGCGAGGGCGGCCTTGCCCTGCAGGTCGCGCAGCTTTTCGGTATTGGGCGAGGATACATTGACCGTGGCGAAATCCACGTGATCGCGAGCAAGCTCCATCACGCGGGCGAAATCGGCGGCGCGGTCGGTGCTGGTCTTGTTGGCCCCAAGGTTGAGCCCTACGGGCACGCCCGCGCCGCGGCGCGCCAGACGCGTGCAGATCGCCTGCATGCCTTCGTTGTTGAAGCCAAAGCGGTTGATCGCCGCGCGGTCCTCGGTCAGGCGGAACAGTCGGGGTTTGTCGTTGCCGGGTTGGGGCAGAGGCGTTGCGGCCCCGACCTCGATAAAGCCGAACCCCGCGTTGGACAGCGGCGCGACGGCGGTGGCGTTCTTGTCAAACCCCGCAGCAAGGCCGACAGGGTTGGGCAGGCTCATCCCGGCAAGCGAGGTTTTCAGCCGCTTCGATGTGACCGGACCGGGTGTCGGGGCCAAGCCAAGCCGCAGCGCGGTGATCGCCAGACCATGGGCCGTTTCGGGGTCAACCTGATGCAGGGCGCGCAGCCCCAGCTGCTCGGCCATGCGTTTCATGCAAATTCATCCGTCAGGGGCAGCGGTGCGCTGCGGATCAGGCGCGATGTCACAACCGCGGCCTGACGGTGAACCACCGCCTGTTTGTACCGCGGGTCCGAGATCATCTGCAAAAAGGCATGGGCGTTGGGGTATTGCGCGATGAACATCACATCCCAATCCTCGTCCGAGGGGCCGATCAGCGTCGCCTCGAACTGGCCGCGCCATAGGATCGATCCGCCGACATCCGCCAGCACCGGACCGCTTTCCGCGCCGTAATTCTTGTAGGCTTGCGCCCCTGTCAGCGCCTTGGCGGCCAGCGAGTGATCGTCGGGGTAGGCGGCCTTGTCGCGCAGTTTGACAAGGTTCACCATATTCAGCGGCGTGTCGCGGTCCAGCCCCTTGAAGGCGTCGAACTGTGCGCGATCCGGGTCGATATATCCTGTCATCATTCAGCTTCCTTAAAGCCAGCGGGAAATTCATGCGCCCCGTTCAGCAAGGGCAGGGGCTGGGCCCAAACCACATCCTCTAGCATGAGCATGCGGTACAGATGCGGGAACTCGGCGCCGCCGCGCGACACCTCCCATTTCAGTGCATCACCAAGGCGGTCGGTCTCTACGGCCAGAAGAAACAGGTCTGCCTCACCGGCAAAGTGTTTCGCAGCCGTTTCAGCCGCTTGTTCAGAGGTCGAGAAATGCACATAGCCATCGGCGACATCAACCGGCGCGCCCGTGGTAGAGCCGTCGCGGCGCAGGGCCTGCCATTCATCGGAGCGGAAAATTTTGTAAATCAACATAGCCGCTGTGATGCCTTGGTCGGTGCAAACGGTCAAGGGCTGTGCGCTTTGCCGCAGCGCAGGGCGGTGACCTTGGGGAAGGGCGGGTTTGCGCTCAGATGGTCTTTGACAAGGGGGCAAACTGGGGGTCACCATAGGTGCATAATTCAACCCAAAGGGGGGACCCATCATGAAACGATTCCTGACAGCCACGGCAGCGCTTGCGCTGACCTCGGGCATGGCAGCGGCGGATTATAGTCTGACCATCCTGCACACCAATGATTTCCACGCGCGGTTTGAACCGATCAGCAAATACGATGGCCCTTGTTCCGCCGAGGACAATACCGCCGGTGAATGTTTTGGCGGGACGGCACGGCTGGTAAACGCGATCAAGGACGCCAAGGCGCGCACCAACAACTATGTGCTGGTCGACGGCGGGGACCAGTTTCAGGGCTCGCTGTTCTACACCCACTACAAGGGCAAGATGGCAGCCGAGATGATGAACATGCTGGGCTATGACGGCATGACCGTGGGCAACCACGAATTCGACGATGGCCCCGAAGTGCTTGCCGGTTTCATGGAAGCGATCGACTTTCCCATCCTGATGTCGAATGCCGATGTCTCTGCCGAACCGCTGCTGGCGGACAAGCTGGCGAAATCTGCCGTGATCGAGCGTGGCGGTGAAAAGATCGGCCTGATCGGGTTGACCACCGAAGACACCCACGAACTGTCGAGCCCCGGAGACAACGTTGTCTTTACCGATTCCGTGGCTGCCGTGCAGGGCGAGGTCGATCTGCTGACAGCGCAGGGTATCAACAAGATCATCGTGCTCAGCCACTCGGGCTATGGGGTCGACCAGATGGTCGCCGAGAATACCACAGGCGTTGATGTGATCGTCGGGGGGCACACCAATACGCTGCTGTCCAATACCGATGAAAAAGCCGAAGGGGCCTATCCGACGATGGTCAAGGATACGGCGATCGTGCAGGCCTATGCCTACGGTAAATATCTGGGCGAGCTGAACGTGACCTTCGATGACGAAGGTAAGATCAAGGAAGCCTCGGGCGATCCGATCCTGATCGACGCAGGCGTCGCAGAGGACGAGACCACCGTCGCCCGTATCGGCGAGCTGGCCCAACCGTTGGAAGAACTGCGCAGCAAGGTCGTCGCCGAAACGACCGAGCCGATCGAGGGCGACCGGTCGGTCTGCCGCGTGCAGGAATGTCAGATGGGCAACCTCGTCGCCGATGCGATGCTGGCCCGTGTGGCGGATCAGGGGATCGAGGTCGCGATCCAGAACAGCGGCGGCTTGCGCTCTTCCATCGACGCCGGAGAGGTGACCATGGGCGAAGTGCTGGCGGTGCTGCCGTTCCAGAACACCCTGTCGACCTTTCAGGTCACCGGTGCGGCACTGGTAGAGGCGCTGGAAAATGGCGTGAGCCAGATCGAAGAGGTCGCAGGTCGTTTCCCGCAAGTGGCGGGCATGACCTTTACCGTGGACACCAGCGCCGAGCCGGGCAGCCGCATCAGCGATGTCACCGTATCCGGCATGCCGCTTGATCCCGAAAAGACCTATGGCGTCGTGTCCAACAATTATGTGCGCAATGGCGGCGACGGCTATGCGCCGTTTACCTCTGCGCAGAACGCCTATGACTACGGTCCCGATCTGGCAGATGTAACGGCTGAATTCATCGCCGCCAACGGGGCCTATACGCCCTACACCGATGGCCGCATCACGGTGAAGTAAGCCACATCGCCATATCAACGCGAAACGGCGCGCCGCTGGAAACAGGGGCGCGCCGTTTTTATTTCAAGCACCTGCGACAAGCGCAGGGATGGACCCGATCACTCGCTCAGCGGTGCGGGGTCAAAGCTGATCTCGCCGGAGTAGCTTTTGGGGTTTTCCCCAAGCGATGTGCCGATAAAGGTCACTTGGCTGTTTGCCTCTACCGTTTGGCTAAAGCTGCTGCCGGTTTCCAGCGTGCCGGATGACCACGATCCGTCGCCCGCGCTGACGTTGCGCGCGGCGCTGGCGTTGTTGACGAAACGGAGCTCGTCCCCGGCGTCGACATAGATCACGGCAGGAAAGAAGGCGTCGTCAAAGATCACGACGTCATGGGTTTGCGCGGTCGCTGCGGTGGCAGCCGCAAGTGTGACCGCTGTCGCGCCAGCAGAAATGAGTTTGGTAAGTGAAATTGGCATATCCATGCTCCCTTTCAAAAGGGGCCCCCCCCTTAAAACTGATGAAGGGTGTGCTAATGCAGGATTGCGGCGGAAATAGGGCGGATATGCTTCAGAACCTTGGCCTATGCTAAAGAACCTGACCCGTTTGCCCGTCGAGCCACGTCTTGAACGACTGCAAGGCCGCGGTTTCGGCACGGTCCTCGGGCCAGACGAGGTAGTAATTCCCGATGCTCTGTGTCGTCTGCGTTGATGCCAGCACAAGCTGCCCGTCGCGCAGGTAGGGCTCGGCCGAAAAGGTAGGAAGCAGCGCCACGCCCAACCCGTGCACCGCCGCCTGCGCCATAGTTGAAAACTGGTCGAACATCATGCCGGCAGGGGGTTCTTGCGTGACACCAAGCGCGCTCAGCCACCGCGACCAGCCGCGCGGGCGGGTATCCAGATGCAGCAGCGCATAGCGCAGGATCTGGCTGGGATCCTCCAGCGGTTCGGTGAGCAGCTCGGGCGCGCAGACGGGGACCACCGTCTCTGGCATCAGCGGCAAATAGCGCACACCGGGCCAGTCTTCCTTGCCAAAATGTATTGCAGCGTCGAAGGGGCTGTTCTGGAAGGAAAACGGATGCAGCCGCGTGCTGAGGTTCACCGTCACCTCCGGGTGGGACTGGGCAAAGTCGCGCAGCCGCGGGGCCAGCCAATGCATCCCGAACCCCGGCAGAATGGCAAGGTTCAGCGCCCCCGCAATCGGGTTCGTGCGCGCGGTGATGGATGCCTGAGCCAGCCTGTTCAACACGTCACGCACCTGAATAACATAGCTTTTTCCCGCCTCTGTCAGCACCAGCTGACGCCCCTGGCGATCCAGCAGCGCCACATTCAACTGCGCCTCGAGCGTCTTGAGCTGCCGGCTGATCGCGCTTTGCGTCAGGGACAGTTCCTGCGCCGCCAATGTGGCGCTGCCCAAGCGTGCCACTGCTTCGAATGCGAGCAGGGCGTTGACCGACGGAAGGAAGCGACGCGGGGCGATCATATGACTTTGACTCATAGGTTCAGGAGTAACCAGCGATAGTCATTGCCGCCGGGCTTTGCAATACTGCGCCCAAATCCGAACCCCGAGGAGGACATACCATGAGCACCGAATTGCCCGTATTGAAAGCCAAAGACGCCCCCGACATGGGCAGCTTTGATTGGGCGGATGCGTTCCGCCTGAACGAACAGCTGACCGAAGACGAACGCATGATCCAGGAAAGCGCGCGCGCCTATGCGCAGGAAAAGCTGCAGCCCCGCGTGATCGACGCTTTCGCCAATGAAACCACCGACCCCGCGATCTTCCGCGAGATGGGCGACATGGGCCTTCTCGGTGTCACCGTGCCCGAACAATACGGCGGCTTGGGCGGCAATTATGTGTCTTACGGTCTGGTCGCGCGCGAAGTGGAACGTGTGGACAGCGGCTATCGGTCGATGATGTCCGTGCAATCCAGCCTCGTCATGTACCCGATCTACGCCTATGGCTCGGAAGAGCAGCGCATGAAGTATCTGCCCAAACTGTCCAGCGGCGAATTCATCGGCTGCTTTGGCCTGACAGAACCTGATGCGGGTTCCGACCCTGCGGGCATGAAAACCCGTGCGGTGAAAACTGCCAACGGCTACAAGCTGACCGGCTCTAAAATGTGGATCTCGAACGCGCCGATCGCGGATGTCTTCGTGGTCTGGGCCAAGTCCGAAGAGCACGGCGGCAAGATCCGCGGCTTCATCCTTGAAAAAGGCATGAAGGGTCTGTCCGCGCCCAAGATCGGCAACAAACTGTCGCTGCGCGCCTCGATCACAGGCGAGATCGTGATGGACAACGTCGAAGTCGGCGAAGATGCCCTGCTGCCTCATGTCGAAGGTCTGAAAGGCCCGTTCGGCTGTCTTAACCGTGCCCGCTATGGCATCAGCTGGGGCGCACTGGGGGCCGCTGAATTCTGCTGGCACGCCTCGCGTCAATACGGTCTGGACCGCAAACAGTTCAACAAGCCGCTGGCGCAGACGCAGCTGTTCCAAAAGAAACTTGCCGATATGCAGACCGAAATCGCGCTTGGCCTGCAAGCCTCGTTGCAAGTGGGCCGTCTGATGGACAACGCCAACGCCGCGCCGGAAATGATCTCTATCGTCAAGCGCAACAACTGCGGCAAGGCGCTGGACATCGCCCGCATGTCCCGCGACATGCACGGCGGCAACGGCATCAGCGGCGAATTCCAGGTGATCCGCCACATGTTGAACCTCGAGACGGTGAACACCTATGAAGGCACGCACGATGTGCACGCGCTGATCCTGGGCCGCGCCCAGACCGGCCTGCAGGCGTTCTTCTAAATCTCTGGCAGAGGGGGCTTCGGCCCCCTCATACCACCGGACCCGTCAGGATTTGACCGACGGTGCCCCCCCTTCAAACGCATTCCCGTTGACGTAATCACACGGCGCTTCCTGCATTTCCAGGTGCAGCCCGTTGCCGGTATACGGATGCGCGCGGGCCAATGCCTCGTCCACCTCTATGCCCAAACCTGCTGCGGTGGGGGCTGTGATGAACCCGTCCTCCACCTTGATCGTGCTCTTGATCAACTGGTCGTGGAACGGTGTCTCGATACATTCGCACATCAGGATATTGGGGATCGACGTGGCCAGATGGATGTTGGCCGCCCATTCCACCGGGCCCGCATAAAGATGCGGCGCAATTTGCGCGTTATAGACCTCTGCCATGGCGGCGATCTTCTTGGCCTCCCAGATGCCACCGACACGCCCCAAGGCAGGCTGCAGGATCGCCGCCGCCCCCGACCGCAGCACAGGCGCGAATTCGGCCTTCGTGGTCAGCCGCTCTCCGGTCGCGACAGGGATCGGCACGGCACGCGCTACGGCGGCCATCTGTTCGACCGCATCTGGCGGGATCGGCTCTTCGTACCACAGCGGGCTATAGGGCGCGATGGCCTGTCCCAGTCGGATCGCGCCTGCGGTGGTGAATTGCCCGTGGGTGCCGAACAGCAGATCGGCCTTGTGGCCAACCGCCGCGCGGATCGCTTTGCAAAAGGCGACAGATTGCGAGATGTCGGTCATCGCCGGCATATGCCCGCCGCGCATGGTATAGGGCCCCGCCGGATCGAACTTGATCGCGGTATAGCCACGCGCCACACAGTCCAGCGCCGATTCCGCCGCCATCTCGGGCGAGGTCCAGAAGGCGGTCATATCGTGATGCGGCAGCGGGTAAAGATAGGTATAGCCCCGCACGCGTTCGTTCATCCTGCCGCCGATCAAGGCATAGACCGGACGATCCCGATCCTTGCCCAGAATATCCCAGCAGGCGATCTCCAGCCCCGAAAACGCGCCCATGGCGGTCAGGTCGGGCCGCTGGGTAAAGCCTGACGAATAGGCGCGGCGGTACATCAGCTCGATATTTTCGGGATTCTCGCCCTGCATGTGGCGTGCGAAAACATCCTCGATCACCGCGCGCATGGCCTGCGGCCCGACCGACGCCGCATAGCATTCGCCCCAGCCTACAATGCCGGTATCCGTGGTCAGCTTGACCAATATCCAATAGCGCCCGCCCCAACCGGGGGCAGGGGGCGCTGTGACGATAACCTCAAGATCTTGCAATTTCATCGCGTGATCCTCTTTTCCAAATGGTTCAAAATCCCGGGGGTACGGGGGCTGGCCCCCGTGGCGCTAGCGGTCAAACAGGATGACATTGCGCCGCGCGGCACCGGTCTTGGTATCCTCGATTGCGTCGTTGATCTGCTCCAGCGACCACCGCCCCGAGATCAGCTCGTCCAGTTTCAGCCGTCCTTGGACATATAGATCGACCATCCACGGAATATCGCGCTGGATCACCACATCGCCCATTTTGGAGCCGACCGTGCCCTGACCCATTGCGGCGAATGTGCCGGGATCATAGGTCGCGCCGTCGCCGATATGAGGCATGCCGACCATGACCACACGCCCCCCCGCGGCAAGGTATTTCGGCGCGTCGTTATAGGCAGGGATCGCCCCAACGGTCACGATCACCGCATCCACGCCCTTACGGCCAATCGCCTGTTCCAACTGCCCCCAGGGTTTGTCTTCGGTGGCAAGGATACCATCCGTGGCCCCGAACTCCTTGGCGACCTCCAGCTTCTCGGCGCTCATATCCACGGCGACGATGCGGCGGGCCCCGGCGATGCGCGCGCCCTGAATGGCGTTCAGCCCGACGCCACCGGCACCGATGACCACAACGTCCTGACCGGCCCGCAATTGCGCAGCATTGACCACCGCACCGACGCCGGTGATCACCCCGCAGGCGATCAGGCTGGCGGCATCCTTGGGAATATCGGCGCTGATCCTGACGACCTGCGCCTGATCCACAACGACTTTTTCGGCAAAGGCACCGGATGCCATGGCCTGATGCAGCTTGCCGCCGTCCTTGGTTTTCAGCGGGCCGGTGTCGCCGTCATAGGGGGTTTCGCAGATCACAGGACGACCGCTGGCGCAGTTGGGGCAGCTGCCGCAGGCGCGGATCAGCGTGACCACGACACTATCCCCGACCGAGACGCCGCTTACCCTGTCACCCACAGCGGTCACCCGTCCCGCGGCCTCGTGACCATAGACCGCGGGCAGCGATCCGCCCCAGCCGCCGCTGGCAAAAGAGATGTCCGAATGGCAGATCGCTACGGCATCCAGCGTCACCTCGACCTCGGCCCCCTCCGGGGCGCGGAGTTCTACGTCTTCGATTTTCAGGGGAGCACCAAATTCATGGCAAACGGCGGCTTTGATCAACGGCATAACGGGTCCTTCCGGGCGCGTGAGTTTTGGGAAGGGTGGCAAGCTCTGCCCCCTCCCGCAAGCCTATATGCGCCGCGCTGCATCAGGCTTACGTTATGTCAGTCCACATGCGCGGGATTTATACGCACGCGCCGGAAGAGCACCAAGGCGACCACCAGCGCCATTACGGTCAGCGAGGTCAGCAGCACCGGCCTGCGCCCGAAGCGGTCGGACAGGCTGCCCACCAGCGGGCTGAACAGGAATTGCATCACCGCGAATGTCGTCGCCAACACACCGCCCCACAGCGCGGCGCGTGACAGATCGGCGGATTGGACCTGCGCGATCAGGTCCGGCATCACAGGGATGATCAGACCAATGCCCATGGCATCGATCATGACGGTCAGGATGATAAATATGACCGCCGGACGCATGGGCTATTGCGCGCCGGTTGCGCGGTTACAGCGCACGCGCACGGGCCACAAAAGCGGCTGCATCTGCGGGGGCCTGTCCCATCTGGGTTGACGGGTCAAAGAGGGTCTCGGCCAAGTCGGGGTAATCCGCGTGGACCAGATCGGCCAGCGGCACCTGTTTGGCCAGCGCATCCTGACAAAGCTGTTTTGTGATCTTCTGGGCCGCGGGGCGGGGCATCGTCTTAGCCAGGGCAAAGCTCAGCGCTTCGGCGTGGATCAGGCCCAGCCCCTCTGTCAGCGCGCTGTGCATTTTCACAGGGTGCGGCGTTAGCCCCGCGACAAGGCTTTTTGTGTGGTTCAGCGCGGCGGCAAGGCTCAGTGCCAGCTGA
Organism: Sulfitobacter sp. PM12; assembly: GCF_045586035.1. Lineage (NCBI taxonomy): Bacteria > Pseudomonadati > Pseudomonadota > Alphaproteobacteria > Rhodobacterales > Roseobacteraceae > Sulfitobacter > Sulfitobacter sp. PM12. The sequence continues at coordinate 2,647,762 of NZ_CP151529.1, read as the reverse complement.
GGCACGGCCATCCATTCCGCGAACCACGCGCCGCCATCACGCTGATGCTGATGCGCCGCGGCGGCCTGTAGCGTGGCGCGCTGGCCGGTGAACTGGTGCCCGAGGGCGACAATCGCCGAGGGCCCCACGGGGTTCTGTTTTTGCGGCATGGTCGACGATGCGCCTGCCGCCCCAAGGGCAAGCTCGGCGGTTTCGGTCATGGTCAGCGCCAGCGTGCTTTGCGCGATATGCGCCAGCGCTGCCATCACGCGGCCCTGCCAATCCGCGATGCGCAGCACGGGACCGCGGTCCACATGCCAGCTGCGCCCGGGGTCTTGCAGCCCAAGCGCTTGGGCCAGCTGCGCGCGGGTCTCGGCAGCCTTGGGACCAAGGGCAGAGCCCGTCCCCGCTGCCCCCGACAGGGACACGAACAGCGACCCTTCGCGCAGCGCCTCAAGCTGGTCGAGCGCATCGCACAGTGGCATGCCCCATTCCGCCAGCACCGCGCCCCAGCTGGTGGGGGTGGCGTGCTGGCCATAGGTGCGGGCAGGCATCGGCAGGGATTGGTGCTGTTCGGCCCCTGCCGCAAGGGCCGCGATGATCTCGCGCAGATCGGTTTCCGCCAGCTTGAGCGCCTGACGCAGGCGCAGCATCAGCGCGGTATCGATGATGTCCTGACTGGTCGCGCCCCAATGGACGTGCTGGGCAAATTCCGGTGCCTGCATCTCGGCGCGGAACTGCGCCAGAAGCCCCGGCACGGACACGCCGTTTTCTCCGGTAGAGGCGGCAATCGCCCCGGGGTCGACCTGAATCTCGAGAGAGGCGCGGTGGATCGCGGCGGCGCTCATCTCGGGGATGATACCAAGGCTGCCCTGCACCTTGGCCAGCGCCCCTTCGACCAGCAGCATCGCGCGGATCGCAGCGCTGTCCGAGAACAGGCGCCCTGCGTCACCGGTGTTGAAAAGCTGTGCGAACAGGGGGCTGTCAAAGACGCTGGCGGCCATGGGTTACCTCGGGATAATGTCGTCAATGATCCGCGCCAGACCGGCGGGATCGGTAAAGAAGGGTGAATGCCCGCAGGCCATCTCATGAACATCCGCGCTTGGCCAGTCTTTCGTCATCGTGACCTGATAGGCGGGCGGGATGGTGCGGTCGTCCATACAGCGGATATAGCTGCGCGGCATGGCGTCCGCACGGGCAGTATCCGGCAAAGGCTTGATCGTCGGGGCCACGGCCTGCGCGCAGAGGCGCGGTGCGGCAAAACCTGCGACATCCGGCGGGCAGTCGTGATAGAACAGCGCCTCTGTCATTGCGGGATCAAGGGTAAAGCTTTTGCCGTCGGGGGCGAGGCGCACAGCGGGCATCAGCGGTTGCGACGGGGCCTGTTTGCGCATCTCGGCCAGCGATAGCCCCGCCGCAGGGACGTAGGCACATAGATAGATCAGCCGCGCCATGGCGCTTGGATCTTTCTGTGCCGCCGCCCCGATGGCAAAACCGCCCATCGAATGACCCACCACCACCGTATCGGGGGTAGAGGCCGCAAGCACCGCATCGGCATAGCTGTCGAGCGTGACCGCGTTGACCGGCGTCCTGTCGTCGCCGTGGCTGGGCAGGTCAATCGCACGAGGGCTGTGACCCAATTCTTGCAACGCAGGGATCAGATCACGCCAGCACCACGCGCCGTGGCACGAGCCGTGGACCAAAAGGATGTCAGACATGGCCAACGCCCTGCAAAAACTCGGTCAGCAGCGCCGCATATTCCTGCGGGTGTTCGACGCAGGGCAGATGGCCGGCCTTGCGGATGATCTTGAACTTGGATCCCGGGATCAGCTCGATGGTCTCGCGCACCAGATCAGGGGGGGTGGACCCGTCTTCGGAGCCCGCGATCCCCAGCACCGGCAGGCGCAGCGCCGCCGTGGGGGTATAGAAATCCGTCCCCGAAATCGCGGCAGAGCAACCGGCATAGCCTTCGGCCGGTTGGCGTACGACCATATTGCGCCAAAGCTCAAGCTCGGGCGTGGCGCGGAAGGGGGCGGCGAACCAGCGTTCCATGATGGTGTCTGCCATCGGTTCGATCCCGCTGTCTTGCACGGCGCGCACGCGGTCCGCCCACATATCCTTGGTGCCGATCTTGGCGGCGGTATTAGACAGCACCATGGCGCGGATCAGGTCCAGCCGCTTGGTGGCGAGCCCTTGGGCGATCATCCCGCCGATGGACAGCCCGACAAAGACGCAGTCCTTTACGCCCAGGTGATCCAGCAGCTTTTCCGTATCGCCAATCAGCGCCCCCATCGCATAGGGCGCAGGCGGGCAGGACGACAGCCCATGCCCGCGTTTGTCAAAACGGATGATGCGCAGACCCTTGGGCAGCAGCGGCAGGATCGGATCCCACAGGCGCAGATCAGTCCCCAGTGAGTTGGCAAAGACCACAGGCGCACCATCGTCGGGGCCATCCACACGGTAGTGCAGACGCACGTCGCCAGTATCGAAAATCTTCATGTCAGAACCTCCTGTGGGGCGTCAGTCAAGCGTGGCAAGCGCCCGCGAGAAAATATCACTGTCTACATTCCCGCCCGAGATGGTGACGATCACATCGTCGCCGTCGATCTCGTCTTGCCGGAACAGCGCGGCGGCAAGGGCCACAGCCCCGCCGGGTTCGGCCACAAGTTTGAGACGGTTGAACGCATGGCCAATCGCCTGCAGCGCTTCGTTGTCGCTGACCACAAGGCCGGGGCCGCAAAGCCGCTTGAGGATCGGAAAGGTCAGATCGCCCGGTTGCGGCGTGACGATGGCGTCGCAGATCGACCCGCCAAGGGCGGCGTTGCGCGTGATCTCTCCTGCGGCGAGCGACCGCGCGGCATCGTCAAAGCCTTCGGGCTCGGCGGTGCGCGCGCGCAGCCCGGGTGCCTCGGCTTCAAGCGCCAGCGCAATGCCAGAGGTCAGCCCCCCGCCACCACAGCAGGCAATCACATCGGCGCGGGCGATCCCCGCTTCGGCGGCCTGCTGCGCGATCTCGAGCCCCGTTGTCCCCTGACCGGCAATCACCAGCGGGTCGTCGAACGGTTTGATCAGCGTCAATTCGCGTTCCTCCGCCATAGCCGCGCCGATGGCGTCGCGGTCCTCCGTCATGCGGTCATAAAGTACGACCTCGGCCCCAAGCGCGCGGGTGTTGGCGATCTTAAGACGGGGCGCGTCGGCGGGCATGATGATCACCGCGGGCACCCCGTGCAGCTTGGCCGCATAGGCAACACCTTGGGCGTGGTTGCCACTGGAAAAGGCGATGACCCCCTTGGCGCGCACGGAGGGCTCCAGTGCCGACACCGCCGACCAGCCGCCGCGAAATTTGAAGCTGCCGGTGTGTTGCAGGCACTCGGGCTTGACCCAAACGCGCCGCCCCGCGATGTCATCCAGAAACGGAGAGTTTAGCAAAGGCGTGCGCCGCACGTGCCCCTCCAGCCGCCGCGCTGCCGCGCGGATCATGTCGATATTCATTGCATCTTCTCGATCCATTCGTTCAAGGCCGCAACCGCCTCTGGTTCGTCCAGAAACGGAATATGCCCACGTCCCGGCACCCGCGCGACCACCATATCGGGGCGGCGGCGTTCCATCTCTTGCAAGGTTTCCTCGCTCAGCAGATTGGACGCCATGCCACGGATGCAGGCAATCGGCAGCCAGTCAAGCGCGTCAAAGAACGGCCACAGGTCGGGGGAGGGGGCAGAGAACGTCTTGGCCACCGCATCGCGCAGGTGCTTGTCATACGTGATCTGCAAACCGCTTTCAGTCTGGGTGTAATGCTTTTGCGCCTCTGCCATCCAACGGCTGTCGGGCACGTCGTCAAATTCGGGAAACACACGCGGCATGGCGGCGGCGGCCTCGGCATGGGTCTTGGCAGCAGGGTTGCGGCCGATATAGCCCATGATGAAATCCAGCCCCTGCGGGTCAATATGCGGGCCAACGTCGTTAAAGGCGACGCCCAGCAACCTATCCTTGGCCCCCTTGGCCAGCCCCAATGCATTCAGCCCCCCGCGCGAGGTGCCAAGCACGGCGGCCTTGTCGATGCCCAGATGATCCAGCAGCTCCAGCGCATCACGACATTCAATAGGGGGGGAATAGTGTGACCAGTCAGGGTCGAAGTCTGATTGCCCGCGCCCGCGATAGTCCATCTTGATCAGACGCACGTCTTCCAGATGGGGGGTGACATAGTCGAAATCCGCTGTGGTCCGCGTCAATCCTGCAAGACAGAGAATCGGCAGACCCGCCCCTTCGTCGGTGAAATACAGCGATAGCCCGTCGGATGTGGTGAAATGAGCCATTATACGCCTGCCAGTTCTGGGATGCCGTTGAGGTCCTGCAGCACATGGGCCGGTTGCCACGGCAGCCGGTCCATCGGCTCTCCCGCGCGGTTGACCCAAGCGGTGGTAAAGCCAAAGCCTGTCGCCGCCGCCGCATCCCATCCGTTGGACGAGACGAACAACACCTCGGAGGTCGCGCAATCAAAGCGCTGACCGACCAGTTCATAGACTTTGGCATGTGGTTTGAAGACGCCGACGCTTTCCACCGACAGCACCGCATCCAGCGTGTCACGCAGATTGGCGGAGGAAACCGCACCGTCCAGCATGGCTGGTGATCCGTTCGACAAGATCGCGGTATTCAGCCCAGCTTCCTTCAGTGTTTTCAGCATCTTGGGCACTTCGGGGAAGGCCTGAAGCTCCCAGTAAAGCGCCAGCAGGCGTTCACGCAGGGCGGGGTCGTTATCGTTTCCGGTCTTTTCCAGTGCCCAGTCCAGACCTTCTTGGGTGACCTGCCAGAAATCATCGTGGGCCCCGGTGACAGCGCGCAGCCAGGAATAGCCAAGCTGCTTTTGCCGCCAATGTTCGGCGACCTGCGGCCAGCTGTCTTTTATCGCTGCAAAATCCGGCTCTGACGCCGCTTGTCGTGCGGCGGCGGCCACATCGAACAAGGTGCCATATGCGTCGAACACGCATGTTGTAATCGCCATGATTTCCCCCCTGAATATTTCTTCCGCAAGACTGTCACGACCCGTCACGACAGAAAAGGCCGAAAAACTGGCCTCATGGGGGTTTACGACGGGACGCAGGCTTGAAACACTGCGCGCCGAACCCGGAGCACCCGCGCAGATACGCGGCCTCCTGTATTTTCCCTTTATGGATCGGAGCTTTCTATGACGCAGGTTAAATCCGGCGATACTGTTGCTATTCACTACACTGGTACCCTGCTTGACGGCAGCACCTTCGACAGCTCGGAAGGGCGCGAGCCTTTGGAGTTCACGGTCGGGTCCGGCCAGATCATCCCCGGCCTCGACAGCGCGATGCCCGGCATGGAAGTCGGCGACAAAAAAGTCGTCAAGATCGGCAGCGCAGAGGCCTACGGCGATGTGAACCCCGAGATGCGTCAGGCCGTGCCACGCGAAGGTATCCCTGCGGATATCCCGCTGGAAATCGGCACGCAGTTGCAGATGCAAACCCCGGATGGGCAGGCGATGCCGGTGATGGTTGTCGAGGTTGACGACGCCACTGTGACACTTGACGCCAACCACCCGCTGGCGGGCAAAGACCTGCAGTTCGACATCGAACTGGTAAAAATCGCCTGAACCAGGCCCATACAGTCCGGCGCTTTTGATCGCGCCGGACTGTCTTGCTCCAAGAAACCGCTCGAAACCTCGCGCGCCGCGCAGTAAGCAGCGGTTATGGACAGTCAAAACACCTTCGACATTTTTATCGTGGCCACCCCCGGTCTGGAAGACATGCTTCTCGCCGAGGTGACAGAGAAAGGCTTTGCCAATCCTGTGGCCTCGCCCGGCGGGATCACGGTGCAGGGCGGCTGGCCCGAGGTCTGGCGCGCGAACCTGCAACTGCGCGGAGCCTCGCGCGTGCTGGCGCGGATCGGGTCCTTCATGGCGTTCCATCTGGCGCAGCTGGACAAACGCGCGCGCAAGTTCCCCTGGGACGATGTGCTGCGCGCCGATGTGCCGCTGCGGGTGCAGGTAACCACGAAAGCCTCTAAAATCTATCACGCTGGTGCCGCGACCCAGCGGATTGAAACCGCCTTGCGCGAAAGCCTCGGGGTTACGATCTCGCCCGAGGCGGCTCTCGTGCTCAAGGTCCGGATCGACGACAATGTGGTGACCATCAGCCTCGATACCTCGGGCGATGCGCTGCACAAACGCGGCCACAAGGAAGCCGTGGGCAAAGCGCCGATGCGCGAAAACCTGGCCTATCTGATGCTGCGTCAGGCGGGGTACACGGGCACCGAGACGGTGGTCGATCCGATGTGCGGCTCAGGGACCTTCGTGATCGAGGCGGCCGAGATCGCCATGGGCCTCAACCCCGGCCGCTCGCGCCCTTTCGCTTTCGAAGACCTCGCGAGCTTTGACGCTGACCAATGGGCCGCCATGCGCGACACCCCCACCACATCCACGCCGCTGCGTTTCTATGGTTCTGACCGTGACGCGGGTGCCGTTCGGATGAGCCGTATGAATGCCGAACGGGCAGGGGTGGCCGATGCCGTAACCTTCGAAAACCACGCCGCGGGCGAGCTGTCCCCGCCCGATGCCCCCCCCGGCCTTGTCATGGTGAACCCGCCCTACGGCGGGCGCATCGGCAACAAGAAACTGCTTTATCCGCTTTATGGCACGCTCGGCCAAACGCTGCTGACCCGCTTTAAAGGCTGGCGCGTCGGCCTTGTCACGTCCGAGCCGCCCTTGGCCAAAGCAACCGGCCTGCCGTGGAAACCCCAAGGCCCTGCTATCGCCCATGGCGGCATGAAGGTCTGGCTCTATCAAACCCCGCCCCTACGCTAAACGCGCCGCCCTATTTCCAAATGGTCTGAAATCCCGGGGTCCGGGGCAGAGCCCCGTAAATAGAACTTTGCGGCAGCGCCCCGGAAATAGAATTTGTGGCAGCGCCCCGGTCCGCCAGTCCCGTTAAAGGTTCTCCGCCTGCGGCATCCCCAGCACATGGAACCCGCCATCCACGCGGATAATCTCGCCCGTGGTGCAAGCACCGGCATCCGAGGCCAGATAGACCGCCGTGCCGCCAACCGCTTCCAGTGTCGCATTGGCGCGCATGGGGGCGTTTGTGTCGGTGTGTTTATAGGTCTTGCGCGCCCCGCCAATCGCGGCACCGGCAAGCGTTTTCATCGGGCCGGGGCTGATCGCGTTGACGCGGATGCCTTCGGGGCCCAGATCATTCGCCAGATAGCGCGTGGCGCTTTCCAATGCGGCCTTTGCCACGCCCATGACGTTGTAGTTGGGCGTCACGCGGTTTGATCCCATATAGGTCAGCGTCAGCAGGGTGCCGCCATTCTCGACCATCAGCGGGTGCGCACGGCGGGCGATCTCGATGAAGGAGTAGGCTGAGATATCCATCGAGTTCTTGAAGTTCGCGCGGCTGGTGTTCAGGAAGCGGCCAGTCAGCTCGGACTTGTCGGAAAAGGCGATGGCGTGGACGACGAAATCGATCGTGGGCCAACGCGCGCCCAACTGCTCGAACGCGGCATCAAGCGAGGCGTCGTCGGTGACATCGACATCGACCATGAAGTCCGACCCTACACTCTGCGCCAGAGGTTCGAGACGCTTCCCAAAGGCCTCGCCCTGATAGGTGAACGCCAGTTCCGCACCGGCTTCGGCCATCGCCTTGGCAATGCCCCAAGCGATGGAGCGTTCGTTCGCGACACCCATGATCAGGCCGCGTTTTCCTTTAAGCATGTCTGACATCTGCTGCCCTTACTCTTGGAATTTGGAAAGGATCATCGATCCGTTGGTGCCGCCAAACCCGAAGGAGTTGGTCATCACCGAATCCAGACCGGCATTGTCCACACGCTCCAGCGCGATTTCGGACGGGTCCAGTTTCGGGTCCAGATCAACGACGTTGATGGATTTGGCGATAAAGTCATTCTTGAGCATCAGCAGGCAGAAGATCGCCTCGAGCGCGCCGGCGGCTCCTTGGGCGTGGCCGGTCATCGACTTGGTCGAGCTGACGGGGGGCGTGCTGCCCTGGCCAAAAACGCGACGGACCGCTTCGATCTCGCCCACGTCGCCGACAGGTGTGGAGGTGCCGTGCGCGTTGATATAGCCGACCTTGCGGCCCTCGGGCAGGGTTTCCAGTGCCAAGCGCATGGCGCGTTCGCCGCCCTCGCCGGACGGGGCCACCATGTCGTGACCATCGGATGTCGCCGCATAGCCAGTGACTTCGGCATAGATCGTGGCACCGCGCGCCTTGGCGTGCTCAAGCTCTTCGAGCACCAGCATGCCGCCGCCGCCCGAGATGACGAACCCGTCGCGGTTGGCGTCAAAGGCGCGGCTCGCGGTTTCGGGGGCGTCGTTATATTTGCTGCTCATCGCGCCCATGGCGTCGAACAGGCAGGACAGCGTCCAGTCAAGCTCTTCGCCGCCGCCAGCGAACATCACGTCCTGTTTTCCCAGCATGATCTGTTCCGCCGCGTTGCCGATGCAATGCAGCGAGGTAGAGCAGGCCGAGGTGATGGAATAGTTGATGCCCTTGATCTTGAAGGCGGTGGACAGGTTCGCGCTGACGGTGGAGGACATGCATTTCGGCACGGCAAACGGTCCGATCCGCTTGGTCGCGCCGGTGTCGCGCACCACGTTATGCGCAGTGAACAGCGCCGAAGTCGACGGCCCGCCAGAGCCCGCCACAAGGCCGGTGCGCGGGTTGCTGATCTGGTCTTCGCTCAGGCCCGCATCCGCGATGGCCTGCTGCATGGCGATATAGGCATAAGCCGCACCGCCGCCCATGAAACGCAGCGCGCGTTTGTCGATGTGGTCGGCCACATCAATCTTGAGCGTCCCTGCAACGCGGCTGCGAAAGCCGTGCTCTGTCATTTCGGGGCTGGCGACGATGCCGCTGGTCCCGTCTTTCAGCGATGCCAGAACTTCTTCTGCATTGTTTCCGATGGACGAGACAATTCCCAATCCTGTGACGACGACGCGGCGCATGGGCTGCACTCCCTTGATCTGTGTGGGGCGGGTGCCCTCTTGATGCTGCGCGGCCCGCACGCTTGTCGCGGGGCCGCACGTTCGTTTCCCGTTTGCCGCCTATGGGGCGACAAATCAAGTCATCAGTCTGTCTGGATGATCAGCAAGGTGATCCGAGCGATGATCTGACGGGTGGGCTTAGCTCTCGCTCAGCGCGACCTTCATGTCCTTGACCTGATAGATCACTTCGCCGTCGGCTTCGACGATGCCATCGGCAACGCCCATGGTCAGGCGACGGGTCTGGATCGCTTTGGTAAAGTCGATCTTGTAGGTCAGCATCTTGCGGTCAGGGCGTACCATGCCGGTCAGCTTCACTTCGCCCACGCCAAGCGCATAGCCGCGCCCCTGCCAGCCGCGCCAGCCAAGGTTAAAGCCGGTCAGCTGCCACAGACCATCCAGGCCAAGGCAGCCGGGCATGATCGGGTTGCCGGGGAAGTGGCAGTCAAAGAACCACAGGTCGGGCGTGATGTCGAATTCCGCCGTGATGTGGCCTTTGCCATGGGCACCGCCATCGGCGGAGACGTCTGTGATCCGGTCCATCATCAGCATCGGCGGGGCGGGCAGCTGCGCGTTGCCTTCGCCGAAAAGCTCGCCACGGGCGCATTTGAGCAGGGCTTCTTTGTCAAAGCTGGTGGGGTAGTCGGCCATAATATCGCGGCTCCTGAGGGCTGAATTTCAAATCCCGGCAGGTTTAGCATTGCGCGCCGCAGGCCCGCAAGGGCGCAGGCACACCACATTTACGCGACGGCGAAAGGCGGCGCTGGCAAGAGTTTCCGGATTTCCGTTTGAAAACCGTCCCCATTGCCCCTTATATATAGCGCATGAGAGGTACTTATAGCCAATGACCCAAACAACACAGCAGATCAGTTCTGAGTGGCTTGCCAAGGCGGGCCTGCGCCCCACGCGGCAGCGCATGACGCTGGCGCATCTGTTGGTGGGCGACGGTCAGCACCGGCATGTCACCGCCGAAAGCCTGTTTGACGCGGCCAAGGGGCAGGGCGATGCCGTGTCGCTGGCGACGGTCTATAACACCCTGCGCGCCTTCTGCGACGCGGGGCTGATGCAGGAAGTCACGGTTGACGGGTCCAAAAGCTATTTCGATACCAACACCCATGATCACCCCCATTTTTTCTGGGAGGACGAGGCACGCCTGTCCGATGCGCCCTCTGACCAGTTGGTGATCGCGCAACTGCCCGACGCCCCCGAAGGGGCCGAGATCGCCTCGGTCGATGTGGTGATCCGTCTACGCCGCAAGGGCTAGGGCTGTTCGGTCTGGGGCACGGTTTTTTCCGGTCCCCTGCGTTCAGAACCACTGCCCCGGTTCCATCAACCCCAGATCCAGCAGTTGGCGAGAATGCCATTCAAACGGCGCGGAGTTGTGCCATTTGAAGCTGGCGATACGATCCCTGCTGCCCGGGTTGGACTTGAGCGCCTTGGCCGTGCGGAAAGAACAGATCGACGCCGTGATATTGTGGTGCCACGGGCAGGCGTAGGTGTTGTATTCTTCATCCGTGAAGGTGTGATCGTCCCGCATCCGCAAGCCAGGCTTGGCGCGGAACAGCGAGATACGGTCGATCTTGCGCCGCGCGGCGGGGACATGTTCCTCGAACCGCCAACGCAATCCGCCAAAGAAATCAAGCTGCCGTTCCTTGGGGTGGTTGTCCGGCGTGCCGTCAGGCCGCGCCAGCGCGTAATAGCCGGATCGGTCCAGAAAGGCGTTGTCCAGCGATACCGCGTTCGGAGCGGCACCTAGATCATCTGCATAAAGATCAACGACATAGGTGAGCATCGCATCGCGGCGCTCTTCCGTGTGAAAGGCCAGCAACTCCCCCACGGTGCGCGTCTCGCAGAAAGGGTAGAACAGATATTCGGCGTTGTAGCAGGTATAAAGCCATTGCCCCGGTGCGGCCTCGATCACGGCGTTTACGGCATTTTCCAGCGCGCCCTCGCGGTCCATGTCGTAGTCCACGCGCAGCACGCCTTTGCTTTCGGCGACATCACGGGCCAGCGCGAAGCTGGCGGGCATAAACGCGACAACGGTGGCAAAGCCAAGCTGCTGGTGGTGGCGCAGCGTCGTCTCGATCTCTATCGCGTCCTCGACCATGATGAGGGCAATGGGCCCCTTGCTCAGCACCGCTTTGCTGTCGCTGATAAAATGGTCAAGACTGCGGTACTGCATGACACCTCGGCTCTATTTGTACTGTGCCTTAAATCTGTCAAATCGGGACGCATTGCAAGAGAACGCTGGCGCTGTTAGACCGCGCTTTTGCACCTTTGATCAACGGACCCTGCCATGACCGCGCCAAAAAAGCTGTTCATCAAGACCTACGGCTGCCAGATGAATGTCTACGACAGTGAACGTATGGCCGAGTCTCTGGGCGATAACTACGTCGAGACAAAGACCGCAGCTGACGCCGATATGATCCTGCTGAACACCTGTCACATCCGTGAAAAGGCAGCAGAAAAAGTCTATTCCGAACTGGGCCGCCTGAAGCCTCTTAAGGAACTGAACCCCGATCTGAAGATTGGCGTCGCAGGCTGCGTGGCGCAGGCCGAAGGGGCAGAGATCATGCGCCGTCAGCCGGCCGTCGATCTGGTCGTGGGGCCGCAATCCTATCACCGCCTTCCCGCAATGGAGGCGCGCGTGCGCTCTGGCAAAACCGCGCTTGATACGGATTTCCCCGAAGAGGATAAATTCGAAAAGCTGAAAGGCCGCGGCAAAGCGACGCGTGCGCCTTCTGCGTTTCTGACCGTGCAGGAAGGCTGCGACAAATTCTGCGCCTTCTGCGTGGTGCCCTATACCCGCGGGGCCGAAGTCTCGCGCCCCGCGACCCGCGTGCTGACCGAAGCGCGCGAATTGGTAGAACGCGGCGTACGCGAAGTCACCCTGCTGGGTCAGAACGTCAACGCCTATCACGGCGTGGGGGAAGAGGGGGCGGATTACACGCTTGCCCGCCTGATCAAGGAGTTGGCCAAGATCGACGGGCTAGAGCGTATCCGCTACACCACCAGCCACCCCAACGATATGGACGATGCGCTGATCGCCGCCCACGGCGAGATCGACAAGCTGATGCCCTATCTGCACCTGCCCGTGCAATCCGGCTCGGACCGTATCCTCAAGCGGATGAACCGCAGCCACACCGCCGAAAGCTATCTGCGGCTGATCGAACGCATCCGCGCCGCGCGCCCCGATATCGTGATGTCGGGTGATTTCATCGTCGGCTTCCCCGAAGAAACCGACGCGGATTTCGAAGCCACGATGGAGCTCGTCCGCGAGGTGAAATACGGCTACGCCTATTCGTTCAAATACTCGACCCGTCCCGGCACCCCCGCCGCCGAACGCCCGCAGGTAGAACCCGCCATAGCCGACGAACGCCTCCAGCGCTTGCAAGGGCTGATCACCGGTCAACAGCGCGAGATCCAGAACAGCATGGTGGGGCGCGATGTTTCTGTTCTTGTCGAAAAAACGGGCCGCGAGGCGGGGCAGATGGTGGGGAAATCCGAATACCTCCACTCTGTGCATATCGACGAGGCGCAGGCCGAAGTTGGCGACGTTGTCCGCGTCAGAATCGTTGATGCCAAAACCAATTCGCTGACGGCGCGTCAGATTTAGGTGTCACCGGTCGCGATTTGCCCGCAATGATTGTAGACCAAAACGGCTGCAATGGCCGGAAAATGGCGTAAGTGTGGCAGTAATATAGTAAATATGGCCGCATTCGCGCTTCACAGAAGCGCGTTTACCTCTTAATCTCACAACATATAGCGGACGACCGTGGTGCCTGGGGTATCTGTGGGTCTTCCGACTGGGGGACAGTAAGAAAAGGACGAGGGCTGTGTTTAATACAATTTCCAAGGGGCTACGGCTGTTTGCGGGCACGATGATTGCCGCAACATTCGTGCTTCAGGCATCTGCTGCCGATGCACAAACAAGATCTCAACAGGGCCGCGACAAGGGCCAGTATATTCCAACGATCTGGGTTGACCCCGATGGGTGTGAACATTGGGTCATGGATGACGGTGCCGAAGGCTATATGACACCGCATGTCACCCGTCAGGGTATTCCGGTCTGCCGCCGGGGTAACGTCTGCGGCGTGATGAATACGGACCAGTTTTTCAACACCGACAGCTACCGTGTGCACCCGCAGGGCCGCGCCCGTCTGGCTGAATTCTTCAAGACCACGGGTGCCGTGTCCTATATCATCAGCGGGCACACAGACAGCCGCGCGTCGGATGCCTATAACATGAAGCTGTCGCTGAACCGTGCCAATGCGGTTGCCAGCATCGCCCAGCAATCGGGGGCCCGCATTGCGGATGTCCGCGGCTATGGCGAACGGATGCCAGCGGCGTCCAATGGCACAGCGGGCGGTATGGCCAAGAACCGCCGCGTCGAAATCATCTGCATTCGCTAAGGGGACAGTAACGTGATGAAAGCTAAGATTATGATGGTCACCGCCTGCGCCCTGACACTGGGTGCCTGCGCTGACTACGAAGGCCGGGGCTATCCCGCCGATAAAACCGTCGACCGTGGCTTTGACAAAAAGCACCTGAGCCAGCTTCAGGCCGGCATCTGGGTCGATCCCAATGGCTGCGACCACTGGATCATCGACGACGGCGTCGAAGGCTACCTGAGCCAGCGACTGGACAAATACGGCAAGCCGGTCTGCTCTGGCGTGGCCCAGCCCACATATACGGCGGGCGACTTCAAAGGCGGCTCGCGCGTCCGAGATCCCAACTGATCTTGCGACCACTCCTGCACATAGGATCGGGCCGGCGCGTTTTACGCTCCGGCCCTTTTTTGTCGGCTCAAAGGGGTACATAGTTTGAATATGGGACCCATATTAATCCAAAGACACCTCCAATTAGGAAAACGCTTTGCCATCTAGTGACACAATGACGCCTCCCGCTTCTCACGCGCAGCAACTTGAATTTCCGGACAACCGGCTTCTGATCGATCTCTGCGGCCCCTATGACGCCAACCTGACCGCCGTAGAGACGGCGCTTGAGGTCCAGATCGTGCGTCGGGGCAACCACCTGTCGGTGATGGGAGAGGAAGACGCGACCACCCGCGCGGCCTCAGTGCTCGAAGGGCTTTATGCCCGGTTGGAAGGCGGCCGCAGTGTGGAGCCCGCCGATGTCACCAGTTTGCTACGCATGGGTGATTCAGCGGCTGGGACGGGGGTGCGCCCGGGTGACCAGATCGAGATGCCGAATTTGGGCGGCGTCGAAATCCAGACCCGCAAGAAACGCGTCGAACCCCGCACGGCTGCGCAGAAAGCCTATGTGCAATCACTGTTCGACAACGAACTGGCCTTCGGCATCGGCCCTGCCGGTACGGGTAAAACCTATCTTGCGGTGGCCGTCGGCGTGTCGATGTTCATTGGTGGCCATGTGGACCGTATCATCCTGTCGCGCCCTGCCGTGGAGGCGGGGGAGAAGCTGGGCTACCTGCCCGGTGACATGAAAGACAAGGTCGATCCCTACATGCAGCCACTTTATGACGCGCTGAATGATTTCTTGCCCGGCAAGCAACTGGCCAAGCTGATCGAAGAGAAAAAGATCGAGATCGCGCCGCTGGCCTTCATGCGCGGGCGCACCCTGTCCAACGCCTTCGTCGTGCTGGACGAGGCGCAGAACGCGACCTCGATGCAGATGAAGATGTTCCTGACCCGTCTGGGCGAAGGCTCGCGGATGGTGATCACCGGTGACCGGACCCAGATCGACTTGCCACGCGGCGTGCCATCGGGCTTGCAAGACGCGGAACGGCTGCTCAAGACGATCCCCAAGATCAGCTTCAACTACTTCACCTCGAAAGACGTGGTGCGCCACCCGCTCGTGGCCGCGATCATCGAAGCCTATGAAGCAGATGCAGGCCACGCGTGATGCCCGGCTGCTTCATTTTGCCAGATAAACTCCGGGGGGCCGGGGGCTGGCCCCCGGTGGGGCGCTGATGCAGGCGCTTGACGTGATGGAGGAAGACCCCCGTTGGGCCGGTCTGGACCTTGATACCCTATGCCCCCGCGCGATGCGCGCCACATTGGCGCATCTGTCGCTGGATGCCGACACCGCCGAGGTGACGGTGCTGGCCTGCGACGATGCACATATCGCCACGTTGAACGCAGATTTCCGCGACAAGCCCACGCCGACAAATGTGCTCAGCTGGCCCGCCGAGGAACGCGGTGCCGCGCGCGACGGCGAACTTCCGCTGCCGGTCACGCCGGGGTTCGACAATATGCTGGAACTGGGCGACATCGCGATTTCATTTGACACCTGCCACGCCGAGGCAGAGGCCGCAGGCCGCCCGATGGCCGATCACGTGACCCATTTGATCGTGCACGGGCTGCTTCACCTGTTGGGGTATGACCACGAACGGGACGGGGATGCGACCCTGATGGAACGGTTAGAGGTAGAAATACTTGGCAAATTGGGGTTGGATGACCCATATAGAGACGACGCAGTGCAACCGCCTGCCTAAACACATAAAGACAGGACCCGATGGGCGACACAGACGGATCATCTGAGGCGGCGCAGAGCGCGCAGTTGGAAGACATCATACCGGCCTCCGAGGCCGAAGAAACCGAAGACACCCCGAAATCCGGTGGCTTCTTTTCCCGGGTCATGGGCGCACTCAGCGCGTCAGACAACGAGGAAGAGGAGGAGATCACTGCGGCACAGACTGACAGACTGTCGACCCGCGGCATGATGAACCTGCGCCGGATGCGGGTGGATGATGTGGCGGTGCCCAAGGCGGATATCACCGCGGTGCCGGTGACCTCGACGCTGGATGAACTGGTCGGCGTGTTCAAGGATAGCGGTCTGACGCGCCTGCCGGTGTATGACGGCACGCTCGATACCCCCGTTGGCATGGCCCACCTCAAGGATCTGGCTCTGACCCACGGATTTAATGGCCGAAACACCGAATTTGACCTTCAGGCGATGCTGCGTCCCTTGCTGTTCGTGCCGCCGTCCATGACCATTGGCGTCTTGCTGACCAAGATGCAGGCCGAACGGCGCCACATGGCGCTGGTGATTGACGAATACGGCGGCGTCGACGGGCTGGTCACGATCGAGGATCTGATCGAACAGGTCATCGGCGAGATCGAAGACGAACACGACGTGGACGAAGGCAAATACTGGACGGTCGAAAAGCCCGGCTGCTATCTTGCGCTGGCCAAGACGCCTCTGGATGATTTCGAGGCCGAGATTGGCCATTCGCTGACCGACCACGATGATGTCGACGAAGAAGAGATCGACACCCTCGGCGGGTTGGTCTTCATGCTGTCGGGACGGGTGCCGGCGCGTGGCGAAGTGGTCGTGCATCCCGATGGCCCCGAGTTTGAGGTGATCGACGCCGATCCGCGCCGGATCAAGCGTTTGCGCGTGCGTATGGCCGGATCTCACTGATGACTTTGCGCAGTGGCGCTTGGATGCGGTTCGGGGCCGCGGTGCTTGCGGGCGTTGTCGCGGCCTTTGGGCAGGCACCCTATGATTTGCCGTTGGTCTTGCTGGCTGCACTTGCGGCTGTTCTGTTGATATACCGTGCTGCTGCAACGCCCCGGCAGGCCGCAGCGCTCGGCTGGGGCTTTGGCTTTGGCTATTTCTTGCATGGCTGGTCGTGGCTGGTTTCGCCCTTCATGGTCGACCCTGAACGCTATGCCTGGATGGCACCTTTTGCTGTGGCAGGGCTGACGGGCGGTTTGGCCTTGTATTGGGCTTTGGCGTTCTACGTGTCCCGCCGGTTGTCGGCACAGGTCTGGCCGCTGATCTTCGTCCTGCCCGCCGCGGAAATGCTGCGCGGTTATCTGTTCACCGGCTTCCCGTGGGGGATGTTCTCTCAGTCTTTGGTCAACCATTGGCCGGGGCAGGGGCTTGCGCTGGTGGGGCCCTACGGCATGACCCTTGCCTTGGTCGCGCTGGCTGTGGCGGTGGTACAGCGCGCGCGGGGCACGTTGCTGCGGCAGGGCGCTGTCTGGGGCGCGCGGGTCTTGGGTGTGGCGGCGTTGACGGTGCCCTTTTGGGGGGGCGACGCTCCGATCACCGACCATATGATCCGTATGGTGCAGCCGAACGCGGCGCAGAAAGACAAATGGGACCCCGTCAAAATCCCCGAATTCTTTGATCGCCAGTTGGCGCTGACAGCTGCGCCGTCTGCGCAGGGGGATGCGGCGCCTGATCTGATACTCTGGTCCGAAACCGCCATCGCGTGGCCGCTTGATTTGGCCCATGGCGCGCTGACCTATATCAGCGAAGCCGCCGCCGGTACGCCTGTGGTGCTGGGGGTGCAGCGGCGCGACGACATGGCCTATTACAACTCGGCCGTGTTGCTGGGGCCAGACGCCGAGGTTGTGCAGACCTATGACAAGCACCACCTCGTGCCCTTTGGCGAATACATCCCCTTTGGCGACCTGTTGGGCCGTATCGGTCTGCGCGGCATGGCGGCGCAGTTTGGCAGCGGGTTTTCCTCGGGTCCGGGGGCCGCGCTGATGGATCTGGGGCCCTTGGGCCAGGCGCTGCCCCTGATCTGCTACGAGGCCGTCTTTGCGCGGGACGTCAACGCTGCACCGGCGCGGCCCGCGTTCTTGATGCAGCTCACGAATGATGCGTGGTTCGGCAAGGGGCAGGGGCCGTTGCAGCATCTGGCTCAGGCCCGGATGCGCGCGATAGAACAAGGTCTGCCCATGGCACGCGTCGCCAACACGGGCGTTTCGGCGATGATTGATCCCTGGGGCCGCATCACAAAGAGTTTGGCCCTGAACGAGGCAGGCTTTCTGGATGCCCCTCTGCCCGCACCACGCCCTGCGACACCCTATAGCAGGTGGGGAGAATGGCCGTTTCTTTTCATCACTTTGGCGGGGTTTGCCCTTGTTATCCTGCGCCGACGACGCAACTTAAAGTTTGACCAAAGGGGCAGGCAAAGCTAAGCCCCGTTAATCGGCCACAACGGCTTCCTGACGTGGCTAAGAAATCTATTGGAGCACTAAATGTCCCGCAAAAACTACACGTTCACTTCGGAATCCGTTTCCGAGGGCCACCCGGATAAGGTCTGCGACCGGATTTCCGACGCCGTACTTGATGCCTTTCTGACCGAAGAACCCGAAGCGCGTGTCGCAGCGGAGACCTTTGCCACCACCAATCGCGTGGTCATCGGCGGCGAGGTTGGCCTGTCGAACAAGGACAAGCTGGATGAATACCTTGGCAAGATCGACGGCATCGCCCGCGCCTGCATCAAGGACATCGGCTACGAGCAGGATGAATTCCACCACGCCACCTGCGAGATCACCAACCTGCTGCATCCGCAGTCGGCGCATATCGCGCAAGGCGTGGATGCGTCAGGCGACAAGGAAGAAGGCGCGGGCGATCAGGGCATCATGTTCGGTTTCGCAACCAACGAGACGCCAGAGCTGATGCCGGCGCCGATCCACTATGCCCATGCGATCCTGCGCCGTCTGGCCGAGGTGCGCAAAGACGGGACAGAGCCGACATTGCGCCCGGACGCCAAAAGCCAGCTTTCCGTGCGCTATGAAGACGGCAAGCCTGTTGGCGTGTCCTCTATCGTCTTGTCGACGCAACACGCCGATGCAGGCCAGACCAGTGCCGACATCCGCGACATCGTCGAACCCTATATCACCCAGGTTCTGCCTGAAGGCTGGATCACGCCCGACACCGAATGGTGGGTGAACCCGACGGGGACCTTTGTCATCGGCGGCCCTGACGGCGACGCGGGCCTGACCGGGCGCAAGATCATTGTGGATACCTATGGCGGTGCGGCACCTCATGGGGGCGGCGCGTTCTCGGGGAAAGACCCGACGAAGGTTGACCGCTCTGCCGCCTATGTGGCGCGCTATCTGGCGAAAAACGTCGTGGCTGCCGGTCTGGCCGAAAAGTGTACGATCCAGCTGAGCTATGCCATCGGCGTGTCCAAACCCCTGTCGATCTACTGCGATACCTATGGGGGCGACGCGGATGTCACGGATGCGGCGATTGAAAAGGCGATCCGCCAGATCATCGACCTGACACCGCGCGGCATCCGCGAGCATCTGCAGCTGAACCGCCCCATCTTTGAACGCACCGCGGCCTACGGCCACTTTGGACGCGCGCCCGAAGCGGATGGCGGCTTTAGCTGGGAAAAGACCGATCTGGTCGATGCGCTGAAGGCCGCGCTGTAAACACATGCTTCATGGTACAAGAAAGGGCAGCCCCGATGGGCTGCCCTTTTGCGTTGATGGGGGCTGCTATAGATCCCCTAGGCCGGGGCGTTTGCCGATAGAGACGTGGTCGATATCTTCGGTCCGGAACCCCTTGATCAGCGAAGGGATCATCGCAAAGACCAGCAGGAAGATCGGCAAGCCGACGACCGTGATCACCTGTTGCAAGGCGGTCAGCCCCAAATCACCTGCAAGAATCAGCAGCATCGCCGCGACCAGCCCTTCGGACACGCCCCAGAACACCCGCTGACGGGTGGGGCCGGGTTCGGGCGAACCGGTGCACAGCATGTCGACAACCAGCGACGCGGAATCCGAGGATGTTGCAAAGAAGATCGCCACCACCAGCACGGCGATACCCTGCACGATATCGGCGAAAGGGAAGCTTTCGAAAAACGCGAACATGGCAAGCGGGACTGAGTCAGCCACTGCGGCGCTCAGCGAACCGGCCTGCGCGCCAAGAGCCGTGCGCGCGGCGGTGCCGATGCCGTCAATCTCCATCGCTTGCCAGCCGAAGATCGAGAACCAGATCAGCGTGAACAGGGACGGGGCCAGCAGCACGCCAAAGACGAACTCCCGTATCGTGCGCCCCCGCGAAATCCGCGCGACGAAAAGCCCGATGAAGGGCGACCACGTGACCGTCCAGGCCCAGTAGAACACCGTCCAGCTGCCTTGCCAGCCCCAATCCCCATTCGCGGGATTGGTATCGGCAAGCATATCATTCCAGAAGGCGAGCCGTGGCAGGTTGCTTAGGTACAGGCCAAAGGTCTCGACCATGCCGCGCAGCAGGAACAGGGTCGAACCGGTCACCAGCACAAAGACCATCAACGCCACGGCCATGCCGATATTGAGGTTGGACAGCAGCTTTACCCCCTTATCCAGCCCCGCCACGATAGACACCACGGCAACGGCGGTCAGCGCGGTCAGTATGCCGACCTGCAGCGGCACGCCGTCGTTCCACCCAAACAGCGCCGACAGACCCGCTGCGATCTGCGATGACCCCAGCCCAAGCGAGACCGCGACGCCGAACAGCGTGCCGAGGATCGACGCAATGTCGATCGCCTTGCCCCAAGGGCCGTGGATGCGCTCTTTCAACAGCGGGTAAAAGACCGAACTGACCCGCACGGGCAGATCATAGCGGTTGATGAAATAGGCAAAGGCCAGACCGGGCAGCGCGAAGATCGTCCAGGTGTGCAGCGCAAGGTGGTATGTGGCGATAGAGATGGCGTCTTGTGCGGCCTGTTCCGTGAAAGGTTCAACGCCGGGCAGGGGCGGGTCCGAAAAATGGCTGATCGGTTCGGCCACGCCCCAGAACATCAGCACGGTGCCGATGCCGCCCGCGAAAAGCATGGTGAACCACGACAGGTTTGTATACTCGGGACGGCTGTCGCGCGGGCCAAGGCGGATATGGCCGTGACGGCTCATCGCGGCCCAGATCAGAAAGCCCAGCCAGACGTTGACGCCAAGAATAAAGAACCACCCCAGATGCGATACGATCCAGGCGCGGCCTGCGGCGAAAGCATCCCCGATCGGTTCAGGGGCAAGGACAAGAGCCAGTACAAATAGGGCGGTACACAGGGCGGAAACAAAGAAGATTGTAGGGTCCGTTCGTAGTCCTAGTCGGCTTGCCAGTTCCCGCATTCGCACGTCCTCCGCTGCATTATTATCGGTTCTTGGTCAGGTAGAACCCTGTGGCTCAACGTAAAGTCCCTGTGATCGTTCCGGGTTTGCTGCGCTTCACAGGGGCGGCACCGCCGTTGCGCAGGGGGCGCGTGGGCTTTTGCGGCGCAGGATTACGCGAAATGTTGCGCCCGTCCCCCGCGCAGGCTAAAGCCAGCGCCATGACACATCCTGAACGCCCCCGCCGCAATTTCTACGGTCGCCTTAAAGGCAAATCGCTTAAGCAAAGCCAGAAAGGCTATATCGAAGAGGATCTAGAGGCGCTGTCGCCCGGTCCTGTCGATTGGGACGCGAACCCCGACCGTACACCGCTGGACCTGCCGACGCTGTTTGGCGGCAAGCCCGTCTGGCTCGAGGTCGGCTTTGGCGGCGGCGAACATATGGTGCATCAGGCCGCGCAAAACCCTGACGTGGGCATCATCGGCTGTGAACCCTACATCAACGGGGTCGCGATGCTGTTGGGCAAGATCCGCCGCGCGGGTGTCGATAACGTGGCGATCCACCCCGGCGATGCACGCGATATCTTTGACGTGCTGCCAGAGGCGTCGATTGACCGCGCTTTCCTGCTTTACCCCGATCCGTGGCCGAAAACGCGCCACCACCGTCGTCGCTTTGTGACGCCGGAACATCTTGAACCGCTGGCAAAGGTGCTCAAGCCCGGCGCGATCTTTCGCGTTGCCACGGACATCGAAGACTATGTGCGCCAGACGCTTGAGCAGGTGCCGCGCCACGGGTTCGAATGGCTGGCGGAACGCCCCGGCGACTGGAAAGAACCCTGGGGCGACTGGATTTCCACCCGCTACGAACAAAAAGCCCTGCGCGAGGGGCGCGTGCCGCACTACCTGACTTTCCGCAAGACCTGAGCGGGCGGGCGCGGGCAAGAACGCGGGCAATGGACGGGGCGGGATCGCTGGTTTAAGACGGGCTTTCAGGAAGTTTTTTTGAGGGTTATCCATGTCCAGCCACGCCACGCCCGTCCCGATGACCTCTACCGCTTGCGGCCCGCTGTCCGGCGTGGCCGAGGTGCCGGGGGACAAGTCGATCTCGCACCGGTCCTTGATTTTGGGCGCGATGTGCATTGGCGAAACCACCATCAGCGGATTGCTTGAAGGCGACGACGTGCTGGACACGGCCAAGGCGATGCAGGCCTTTGGCGCGGAAGTCACCAATATGGGCGGCGGCAACTGGTCTGTGCGCGGTGTGGGCGTGGGCGGTTTCGCAGAACCGGACGGGGTGATCGACTGCGGAAACTCGGGCACGGGGGTGCGCTTGATCATGGGGTCAATGGCGACCTCCCCCATCACCGCGACATTCACCGGCGACGCCAGCCTGAACGGCCGCCCCATGGCGCGGGTCACCGATCCGCTGGCCTTGTTCGGCACGCAATCTGTCGGGCGGAAGGGCGGACGCCTGCCCATGACCATCGTGGGGGCGGCTGACCCTGTGCCCGTGCGCTACACCGTGCCAGTGCCGTCCGCACAGGTGAAATCCGCCGTCTTGCTGGCAGGGCTGAACGCCCCCGGCAAGACCGTCGTGATCGAGGCCGAGGCAACGCGCGACCATACGGAGCGGATGTTGGCGGGCTTCGGTGCCGAGATCTCGGTGGAAGACACGGATGAGGGCCGTGTGATCACTCTGACCGGCCAGCCGGAGCTACAGGCCCAGCATGTTGATGTGCCGCGCGATCCGTCCTCGGCTGCGTTTCCGGTCTGTGCCGCCTTGATTGTGCCGGGCTCCGACGTGCTGGTGCCGGGGATCGGGCTGAATCCGACACGGGCAGGGCTGTTCACCACGCTGCGCGAGATGGGGGCCGATCTGACCTATGAGAACGAGCGGACCGAGGGCGGCGAGCCTGTCGCCGACCTGCGCGCCAAATTCTCGCCCGACCTCAAAGGGATCGAGGTGCCGCCAGCGCGCGCGGCGTCGATGATCGACGAATATCCGGTGCTCTCTGTCGTGGCCGCCTTTGCGCAGGGCCAGACCATGATGCGCGGCGTGAAAGAGCTGCGGGTCAAAGAAAGCGATCGGATCGACGCGATGGCCAAGGGGCTGCGCGCCAATGGGATCGAAGTGGACGAGGGCCCCGATTGGTGGGCGGTCACCGGACGGGGGCACGGGAACGTGCCGGGCGGGGCCACCTGCGCCAGCCAGCTGGACCACCGCATCGCGATGTCCTTTATGATCCTTGGCATGGCCGCAACCTCGCCTGTCAGTGTGGACGACGGGTCGCCGATCACCACGTCCTTCCCGATCTTCGAACCGCTGATGAAACGCCTTGGCGCGGATGTGACGCGGGGGGATGCGTGATGCTGGGCTTTACCGTTGCGATTGACGGGCCGGCTGCGGCGGGCAAGGGCACCGTCGGGCGCGCTGTTGCGGCGCATTTCGGTTTTGCGCATCTGGACACCGGCCTGCTCTATCGCGCCGTAGGGGCGAAAGTGCTGGAGGGCATGACCGCCGAAGAGGCCGCCCTGACCCTGCAAGCCGATGATCTTGAGAATGACCAGCTGCGCACCAATGCCGTGGCAGAGGCCGCGAGCCGCGCCGCTGCGATCCCGGCTGTGCGGGCCGCCTTGGTCGATTTCCAGCGCAGCTTTGCCATGCGGGCAGGGGGCGCGGTGCTGGACGGGCGCGACATTGGTACGGTGATCTGCCCCGATGCGCCGGTCAAGCTATTCATTACCGCCACGCCCGAGGTCCGTGCACAGCGCCGCTTTGCCGAGCTTAGCGCCAAGGGGGCCGAGGTCACGCTGGAAGGGGTGTTGGCCGATGTGCAGGCCCGCGATGCCCGCGACAGCACCCGCGCCGAAGCACCGCTGAAGCCCGCCGAGGATGCAGAGCTGATGGATACCTCGACCATGGATATCGAGACAGCCGTGGCCCGCGCCATCGAACTGGTGGCCGCACGTAGAGGTGACTAGACGCGGCGGAACGAATGTCGGTGCCTGACGTTGGACTAAGACGTGTCTGGCGATAGGCTGGGCACGATAGGAATAAACAAGAGGTGCTGACTATGAAGACCGCTCAAGACTATCTCGACGATGCGAATGCCGTTGTCCCCAAGATGGACGCCAAGGACGCGATTGCGAAACATGCCGAAGGCAAGGGCGTCTTTGTCGACGTGCGCGATTCCGGCGACATCGCTAAAAGCGGGACCATCAAGGGCGCGCATCGTGTGCCGCGCGGCATGATCGAATTCCGCGCCGATCCCAACAAGGAAGAGATGTATAACCCGATCTTCGAAAAAGACGCAGAGATTTACCTGATCTGCGGCGCAGGCGGTCAGGCCGCGCTGTCGGGTAAGACGCTGCACGACATGGGCTATACGAATGTCACCAACATCGGCGGTTTTCCCGGCTGGAAAGAGGCGGGCGGCCCGACTGAAAGCTGATCGCGCCGCTACGCGGATGACCGAATGGACAAGGGCAGGCTACGGTCTGCCCTTTTTGCTGACATCGCCCTGTATGAAGCTGTATGAACAGGGGTTCACCCGTGCCGGCCCTTGCCTTTGCCCCGAAACAGGGCTATACGCGCGACTGTCTAAGGGGCGGATACACGTTTCGGGCGCGAGATATCAGGCAGGGTCGGTTTCATCCGGCCCTCTTTGTTTTGCGGATCGAATCCCATCGCGGATGACAATTTTAACCACAGACCGGCGGAGACAACCGCGCGGCCAGAAACCAAATGCTAAAGGAAAATCAAGCTACATGGCTATGAACTCAATGGAAGACTTCGAAGCACTTTTGGAAGAAAGCTTTGAAATGGACACGCCCGAAGAGGGCTCTGTTGTCAAAGGCAAGGTTATCGCGATCGAAGCGGGCCAAGCTATTATCGACGTAGGCTACAAGATGGAAGGCCGCGTTGAACTGAAAGAATTTGCCGAGCCTGGCGAAGCACCCAAAGTGGAAGTCGGCGACGAAGTCGAAGTATTCCTGCGTCAGGTAGAAAACTCCCGTGGCGAAGCTGTCATCTCGCGCGAGATGGCCCGTCGCGAAGAAGCCTGGGACCGTCTGGAAAAAGCCTATGCCGCAGAAGAGCGCGTTGAAGGCGCGATCTTTGGCCGCGTTAAAGGTGGCTTTACCGTTGATCTGGGCGGCGCAGTTGCCTTCCTTCCCGGTTCCCAAGTTGACGTGCGCCCCGTGCGCGATGCCGGCCCTCTGATGGGTCTGAAGCAGCCGTTCCAAGTTCTGAAAATGGACCGTCGTCGTGGCAACATCGTTGTTTCGCGTCGTGCAATCCTTGAAGAATCCCGTGCCGAACAGCGTGCCGAAGTGATCGGCAACCTGACCGAAGGTCAGGAAGTTGACGGTGTGGTCAAGAACATCACCGAATACGGTGCCTTCGTTGATCTGGGCGGCGTTGACGGCCTGCTGCACGTCACAGACATGGCATGGCGCCGTGTGAACCACCCATCCGAGATCCTGTCGATCGGCGAAACCATCAAGGTTCAGGTCATCAAGATCAACAAAGAGACGCACCGCATCTCCTTGGGTATGAAACAGCTGCAAGAAGATCCATGGGATCTGGTTCAAGCCAAGTACCCGCTGGAATCCACGCACACTGGCCGCGTCACCAACATCACCGATTACGGTGCATTTGTTGAGCTGGAGCCAGGCGTTGAGGGTCTGGTTCACGTTTCCGAAATGTCCTGGACAAAGAAGAACGTACACCCCGGCAAGATCGTTTCCACCAGCCAAGAAGTCGAAGTCATGGTTCTGGAAATCGATGGCGCCAAGCGTCGCGTTTCCCTTGGTCTGAAACAGACCATGCGCAACCCATGGGAAGTGTTTGCTGAAACACACCCAGAAGGCACCGAAGTTGAAGGCGAAGTCAAAAACATCACCGAATTCGGTCTGTTTGTTGGCCTGCCAGGCGACATCGACGGCATGGTTCACCTCTCTGACCTGAGCTGGGACCAGCGCGGCGAAGAAGCGATCCAGGACTACCGCAAAGGTGACACGGTTCAGGCCGTTGTTTCCGAAGTTGACGTGGAAAAAGAACGCATCAGCCTGTCGATCAAAGGTGTGGGCGGCGACAAGTTCGCAGAAGCAGTGGGCGGCGTGAAGCGCGGTTCCGTTGTGACTGTGACCGTGACCTCCATCGAAGACGGTGGCATCGAAGTCGAATACGAAGGCATGAAAGCCTTCATCCGTCGCTCCGATCTGTCGCGTGACCGTGCCGAACAACGCCCCGAGCGTTTCTCGGTTGGTGACAAGGTTGACGTCCGCATCACCAACGTTGACGCGAAAGCGCACCGTCTGGGCGTGTCGATCAAAGCACGTGAAATCGCAGAAGAGAAAGAAGCAGTCGAGCAGTATGGCTCCTCTGACTCCGGCGCATCCTTGGGTGATATCCTGGGTGCCGCTCTGAAAGGCGACGAATAAGCCTTAGCGCTTGTTGCACAGATCAGGGGCCTCGCAGTGCAGACTGCGGGGCCCTTTTTCGTTGCGAATCGCAATCTGTGGCGAGGGGCAGGGAAGGGCGGCTGGCAGCGCTGTTCCGGGTGGTTGCGTGAAATGTGACTAAAAAATGACTGGAAAACAGCGACTTCCCGCTACTTAATCGCAATAATAGAAATATGCATGACTTCACGAACGCGTTTGGTTTGCTATAGTCCCATCTAGTTAAGACATTAATTGCGCACCTCGGAGGACGTTAAATGATCCGGTCAGAACTGATCCAGAAGATTGCCGACGACAATCCCCATCTCTATCAGCGCGACGTGGAACGGATCGTAAATACCATCTTCGAAGAGATCACCGGCGCGATGTCCGACGGTGATCGGGTAGAGCTGCGCGGCTTTGGTGCCTTTTCAGTGAAAAAACGTGACGCCCGTGTGGGCCGGAACCCTCGCACTGGGGAAACGGTTCATGTAGAAGAAAAGCACGTGCCGTTCTTCAAGACCGGTAAACTGCTTAGAGATCGTTTAAACGGGAATTCCTAATGCGTTATGTTCGCTACCTCTGCATCGCAATCTTCGCCATTGCACTGATCGCGGTTGCCTTGGCCAACCGGTCTATGGTGTCGCTGAAGTTGCTACCGACCGAGGTATCGGGCTGGTTCGCGTTGAACCCTGAAATTCAGGTGCCGCTGTTTATTGTCATTCTGGGTAGCATCATCGCCGGTCTGCTGGTGGGTTTCGTCTGGGAATGGATCCGCGAATACGGCCAGCGTGCCGAAGCCGCACGTCAGGCCCGCGAAATGCGCCGCCTGGAACGTGAAGTCGCACGCCTGAAGGGCGAGAAATATCAGGACCAGGACGAGGTTCTGGCGCTGCTGGATCAAGCAAGCTAAGCGGGCCTACGCCCCTTAGCGCAGGAAGTATCCGATGACCCAAAATTTGCACGTGAAATTCTGCGGCTTGCGCAGCACGCAGGATATTGCGGCGGCGGCTGCCGCTGGCGCGCGCTATGTCGGCTTTGTTTTCTTTGAAAAATCTCCCCGGCACGTCACGATTGATCAAGCCGCTGAACTGACCATAGAGGTGCCAATTGGGCTGTGTAAGGTCGCGTTGACGGTCAACGCGGATGACGCCTTTCTGGACGCGCTGACGGCGGCTGTGCCTATTGATATGCTGCAGCTACACGGCAAGGAAACGCCCGAGCGTGTCGCCGAGGTCAAGGCGCGCTATGGGCTGCCGGTGATGAAGGCGGTCGGTGTGGCCGATGCAGATGACCTGCCACAGATTGATGCCTATATGGCCGTGGCAGACCAGATCCTGATCGACGCGAAACCGCCCAAAGGGGCAGCGCTGCCCGGTGGCAATGGATTGTCCTTTGACTGGCGTCTGATCGCAGATCGCACATGGGACAAGCCGTGGATGCTGGCAGGGGGGCTGACCCCTGACAATGTGGCTCAGGCCGCCCGTATGACCGGGGCACGTCAGGTAGATGTCTCTTCCGGTGTGGAAAGCGCGCCGGGTGTAAAGGACGCGGGGCTGATCGCGGCATTCGGAAACGCCGCGAAGGTCTAGTATTGGCAGGATGGCCCCTTAGAAGGTGAGGGGGTATTCCTTGGCCAGCGCGTCGAATTTCATCAACGACGCAACCAGCGCAGGCATCTGATCCAGATAGATCATGTTCGGCCCGTCCGACGGTGCGTTGTCCGGGTCTTCGTGGGTCTCGATAAAGACCGCGCCCACGCCAATCGCGACCGCTGCGCGCGCCATGACGGGGGCGAACTCGCGCTGTCCGCCGCTGGAGCCACCTTGCCCACCGGGCTGCTGGACTGAATGGGTCGCGTCCATCACGACAGGGTATCCGGTTTGCGCCATCTGCGGCAGGCTGCGCATGTCAGCGACCAGCGTGTTGTAGCCAAAGGAGGTGCCGCGTTCGGTCAGCAGGATACGCTTGTTGCCGGTGGATTCGATCTTGGCGACGACATTGGGCATATCCCACGGGGCCAGAAACTGACCCTTTTTGACGTTCACGACCTTTCCCGTATTGCCCGCGGCCAGCAGCATATCGGTCTGGCGGCACAGGAAGGCGGGGATTTGCAGGATGTCGACAGCCTCGGCCGCGATGGCGCATTGCGCTTCGGTATGCACGTCGGTCAGGACGGGCACGCCGATGGATTTGCCCACCGATTGCAGCACAGCCAGACCTTCGTCGATGCCAAGCCCGCGTTTACCCTTAAGGGAGGTGCGGTTGGCTTTGTCATAGCTTGCCTTGAACACGAACTGGGCACCCACGGCATCGCATGCCTCTTTCATCTGGCCGGCGATCATCTGTGCGTGGGTTTCGCTTTCCAGCTGGCAGGGGCCTGCGATCACCGTCAGCGGGCGATCATTCCCGATGACGACATTTCCAACGGTGACTTGGGTCATTTTGTTACCTGTTCTTTCAGAATGGAGGAGGTCAGCGATAGCATGAGGTAGATGCCCGCAAAGATCAGGAATGTCAAAATCGTGTTCTCGAACTTGCGTGGGTATGAGGCGCTTTGCGACGCCACCGGACGCACCGCGACGGTCAGATATCGGACCTGACGGCTGGCCTCTGTTCGGGCTTGCTCCATCTGGGTCTGGGACGCCTGCAAGGCGGCATCCGCCGCTGCCAGATCGGCCTGCGCCAGTTGCAAGCTGACCGCTTGTTGTGCAAGCGAGTTGGTGCCCTCGGTCGCGCTGTTCATGCGTTCGTTCAGCTTGTCCAATTGCGCACTCAGCCGGCGCACGTCGCCTTGGGCACCGTCCACCTTGGCGCGGTTCGGGCGCGGGTTGTCGAGCAGGGCGGCAAGTTCAAGCTCTTTTTCCAGCAGCAAGGTTTCATAATTGGTGATCTGCCCGCGGATCGACGCGATCACCGCCTGCGGGTCCACCCCGTTGTCGACCTGCAGCTTGATCAGCGCTTCCTGCGCCTCGCGGCGTTTGGCGACCGTCTGCTCAAAGGCTTCGCGGGCGTCGCGCATGCCATCTTCGCGCTTTTGCTGCGACAGGGCGTTCACGCGTTCTTCGGCATATTCCAGCAGGTGTTCGGAAAAGTCTTTCGCGACCTCGGGATCGGCGGCAATCACCTCCATGCGGATCATGCCTTCGGTCGGGTCGTAGCCGATTTTAACGTTGTCCTTATAGTGTTTATACGCTTCCTCGTTCGACGCATCGGGGCTCATCCGCTGGATCGGGTCGATCGCGGGGTCCGAGAAATGCTTCATAAAGCCGACATCACGGTCCAGCCGCAGCATCGCGTCTTTTGACTGCAGGTAGCTTTGTGTCGCGATACTATCGGCGGAGTTGGCAAATTGCGTCGGCAGCAGCCCGCCAAGGGGGCCAAGCCCGCCTGTGCCTTCGTTCTGGATAATCAGGAACTGGCTGTCTGTCGCATACATCGGGGTGGCGATGTTGTAGAAATAATACCCGCCCATGATTGTGGGCAGCCCGACAAAGAACGCCAGACGCACCATAAGCAGCCCCATCTTGCGACGGCGGCGCTTGGTGATGTCACGCTGGATGTCCGAGATCTCGCGCATGCGGCGTTCCATCGGATTAACGTCGGTCGAGGGCAGATTGCGCCCCCCGGCAGGGACTGTCTGGGGAAGCTGGATGCGCCCTTTTTGCAGTGCCGTGCCGGTGGATTGCTTGTCCTGAGGAACGACCAGTTCCAGCATGTTGGAGCGTTGGAACGGGTCGATCCCTTCGGCGCGCAGCAGCCGCACCGCATCGAAGTCAGATGTCGGGGCAAGCCCGTGTTTTTGCGCCACGCGACGGGCCATGCGCAACTGGCGGCCGGTCAGCCCTTCGCGGCGGATCGCGTCGATGTCCTGCTCTCCGCTGACTTCGGTCGCCGATGACACCTCGCCGCTGCGGGCGTCGGTGGGTGGGGTCGGGCGCGCAGCGGAGGCTGCGGCAGCTTGGCTGGGCGCTGCAGCTTTCGGTGCTTCGCCGCGTGATGCAGCCGCAGCGCGTGGCGCGTCGGGGGCCTGCGGCTTTGGCGGGGCTGCCGCGGGGGCATCACGTTCGACCGCGTCGGTTCCTTTTGGGGCCGCAGCAGGGGTCGCACGTTTGATGCGGAATTTTCTAGCCTTGGGTTTCGTAGTCATAAAGCTGTTTGGCCTCTTCCAAGGTGTCGAAGATATGTAGCTTTCCGCCAAGCAAGACAGCAGCGGACCGCGCGAATTGTTCCAACGTCTCGGCTTGGTGCGAAACGATGATGATCGTCGTCGTGCGCAGCCGTTCTTGCAGAATTTCGCCCGCCTTGCGGTTGAACTCCACATCTGTGGTGCTCGGCATGCCTTCGTCGATCAAATAGATGTCGAAATCAAGCGCAAGCAGCAGTGAAAACGAAAACCGTGATTTCATCCCGGCCGAATATGTCCCGACGGGCTGGTCAAAATATTCCCCCAACCCACACAGCCAGCGACAAAAGCTTTCGACGTAGTCAGGGTCCAGCCCATAGAGACGGGCAATATAGCGGGCATTCTCTACCGCGGAAACCTTGTTGACGACACCGCCCATGAACCCCAGCGGGAAGCTGATGTTGCAGCCGCGTCTGATTTCACCTTCGTCCGGCTTTTCCAGCCCTGCCATCATATTGATAAGGGTCGTCTTGCCGGTGCCGTTCGGGGCGAGGATGCCAAGGGAATGCCCCAAATCCACACGAAATGACACATGGTCGAGAATGACCTTGTGTTGCGTGCCAGTCCAAAAGGACTTGGAGACGTTGTCGAATTCCAGCATGCCTGCTCCGATTGGTGCTGTTGCGGGTATGTCGCGCCCTGTTTCCCGAGCCTTGGGAGGTGTCTAGCCCTCTATTTTGACTATATTATGTCGTAGTTGAGGCCGAAATTACAAGGAGCCAAAACGACCCACGCGCCCGAAGGCGGTGCCATCGGCGATGGTTTGCAGGGCGCGCTATACGAAAGGTCGAGGGGTGCGGGTGTTAGTGACCGATCACCTTGGCATCGTGGCAATGGGCATCCTGGGTCTCAAGCTCCAGCGTGACGTGGTTCAGATCGAACTCGGACTTCAGGTAGGATTTCAAGGCTTGACGCAGGGCGCTTGGGTCGGTGCCTAGTTCGGCGACGATATGGGCGTCAAAGGCCGCGCCGTGTTCCTCCATCAGCCACAGGTGCACATGATGGACGTCTGCAACACCGGGCTGGTCGCGCAGTGCCGCGATCACGTCTTCGGTGCGCAGCGCATCGGGCGAGGCAAGCATCAAGATCCGCGCCACCTGCGGCAGTTCGGTCGCGGATTGCCAAAGGATATATCCGGCAATCAGCAGCGTGGCCAGTGGGTCCACCCAAGCCCAGCCGAACAGGATCATCAGCGTCCCCGCCACGATCACGGCAACCGACCCCAAGGCATCCGCCACATTGTGCAAAAAGGCCGCGCGGATGTTCACGCTGGATTTCGATGCGCGAAAGGTCAACGCGGCGGTGCCCAGATCTACCAGCAAGGCGAAGCCGGCGACGATCACCACGATCCAGCCCGCCACGGGTTCGGGATTGGCAAAGCGCATCGCGGCCTCATAGACCAGATACAGGCCGATCACGATCAAGGTGGTATAGTTGATCAGCGCCGCGACCGCCTCGATCCGGCCGTAGCCAAAGGTCATATCTGCATTGGCTGGACGGCGGGCGATCTTGCGTGCGGCAAAGGCGATGATCAGCGCGATGGCGTCGCTGAAGTTATGCAGCGCATCGGCGATCAGCGACAGACTGCCCGCGACGATCCCGCCGATGACCTGCGCGACCGTGAGGCCGAGGTTGATCGCCACCGCGAGGGCAATCTTGCCGTCGCCGCTGTCGGGATCGACGTGATGATGGTGACCGTGTGACATGGGGGGATTTCGCTATCTGTGATGTTTACCGTGGGGATGATCAGGGCAGGGGACCGCGGCGTCGGCGCAACACTCTGTCATCAGGAACTCGGACAGATCCTGTACCGCATCATGGGATACCGCCGCGCAGATGATGCTGCGCCCCTGCCGCTGCTGGCGCACCAGCCCCGCGGCCACAAGCAGTTTCAGATGATGGGTCAGCGTCGACCCGGTGATGCCCGCGCGATCACCCAGCGTGCCGATGGTCAGCCCGTCAGGGCCTGCGCGCACCAGCAAACGGAGAACTTGCAAACGTTGCTCTGATCCGAGCGCGGCAAAGCGCGCAGCAGCCAAGGCGAGATCATGGGGGGAGGCGGGATTCATTTTCATGTTTTTAGAAATATAGAAATGACTAGCCGCGTCAAGCTCATTTCAAAAGGTTTCGAAATGAGTGCTGGACACCACCGCGTCACCGCCCCCTTTGAAACCGGCGCGCCACCGCTTAGGTCTACCCCCATGACCGACATCCGCTCCGAACTCAGCCAATGCACCCTCTGCGCCGACCGCTTTGCGGCTACGGCGACGGGGCACCGGCCCAATCCGGTGGTCTGGTTCCAACCGGGCGCGCGGCTGCTGATCGCCTCGCAAGCGCCGGGGTTGAAAGTGCACGAGGCAAACACCCCCTTCTGGGATGCCTCGGGCAAACGGCTGCGCGACTGGCTGGGCGTGGACGAGACGACCTTTTACGACCGCAGCCGCGTGGCGATCATCCCCATGGCCTTTTGCTTTCCGGGCTATGACGCCAAGGGCAGCGATCTGCCGCCTCCGCCGATCTGTGCGAAAACATGGCGGGCCCGGGCGCTGGATACTGTGCCCGATGTCCGGCTGACCGTGTTGATCGGGGCCTATGCCATGCGCTATCACCTGCCCGGGTTCACCACAGTCACCCGCGCCGTCGCCGATTGGCAAAACCACCCCAAGGGCGTCTTTGCCTTGCCTCATCCCTCGTGGCGCAATACCGGTTGGCTCAAGAAAAATCCGTGGTTCGAGGAGGACGTGCTTCCCCGGCTCCGCGCTGCTGTAAGGAATGTACTGGATGACTGAAGCGACGCCACTGGACATCGCCCATGCCGCCATGATGGCCGATGAAAGCGATGACGCTGCCCGCCTGCGGTTCTATGAACGCATGGCGGATGTGGAGCTTTTCCTGCTGCTCGAAGACGAACCGGACGCCGATCAGGTCAGCCCTGTCCTGCTCGAGGACGCCTATGTGCTGGTCTTTGACCGGATCGAACGGCTTGCGGCCTATGTCGGGCAGCCCGCGCCCTATGTGGCACTGTCGGGGCGCGCGATCGCGGGGATGCTGGATGGCCAACCGCTTGGCATGGCGGTGAACCTGGATGTCGCCCCTTCGGCGATCCTGCTGCCCGACAGCGCCGTGGCTTGGCTGCGCGACACACTCGCCCATGAAGCCGGAGAAGTCGAGGCGCGCATCGACCGTGTTCTGCCGCCCAAGGGCCTGCCCGAAACGCTGATTGCCGCGATTGATGCCAAGCTGGCGACCGCCACAGGCATGGCGGCAGGTGCGTGGCTGGTCGGGGTTGAATACACCGGCGGCGGGCGCGGGCATCTGCTGGGCTTTGTCGGGGCCATCCCGCGCGCACAAGACGCGCTGGTACGTGCCGCTTCCGAGGCGCTGACCTTCTCGGGTATCGATGCGGGGGCGATGGATGTGGGCTTCTTCGCGCCCTCTGATCCGACGGTTGAAAAACTGTCGAAAGTCGGGCTGCGTTTTGATCTGCCCCAGATGGACCCGCTGGAAAAAACCCCGCGGATGGAGGCCCCCGGCTCTGACCCGTCAAAGCCGCCGATCCTGCATTAGCGAGGACCAAAGCCGCTTGCATCCCGCCCCGCTTGGCGCGATCAATAGGCCATGACATTGAACCCCGCCGATCCCGCATTCGAGGCCGCGCTGCGTGCCGATCTGTCGCCCGACGTCTTCCGTGCGGTCGAACCCCGCTATCTGGAAGAACCCCGCGGGCTTTATGCCGGAAAATCGGCCGTGCTGGCCCTGCCACGCACGGTCGAAGAGGTCGCGACCCTGATCCGCCATGCCAATGCAGCACGGGTCGGCGTGATCCCCTATGGCGGTGGTACCGGACTTGTGGGCGGCCAGGTGGCAGACTCTGGCCCCGCTCCGCTGATCCTGTCGCTGGAACGCATGAACAAACTTCGCGCAGTCTACCCCGATGAAAACGTGCTGGTGGCCGAAGCGGGGATGATCCTGTCCGACGTGCAAGACGCCGCCGAGGCGGCGGATCGCCTGTTTCCCCTGACCCTCGCGGCACAGGGTTCTGCCCGAATTGGGGGGAACCTCGCGACAAATGCGGGCGGCACCGGCGTGCTGCGCTATGGCAACGCCCGTGATCTCTGTCTGGGGCTAGAGGCCGTGCTGCCCGATGGCCAGATATGGAACGGCCTGACACGGCTGCGCAAGAACAACACCGGCTATGATCTGCGTCACCTGCTGGTCGGTGCCGAGGGCACGCTTGGCGTCATCACCGCCGCTGCGCTCAAACTCTTCCCGCGGCCCGCCAAGACGGGGACCGCGCTGCTGGTCGTGAACTCTCCGGCGGCGGCGCTGAAGCTGCTGTCGCTCGCGCGCAGTCAATTGGGCGAGATGATCAGCGCGTTCGAGATCATGAACGGCGTCGGGCTGGATTTCCTCACCGAAAAGATGCCCGAACTCCGCCAGCCCTTCGACACCCCGCCAGAATGGAGCGTGCTGATCGAATTGGGCCTCAGCGGTGATCTGGAACCGATGGCGGCGCTCGAGACGCTGTTTGCCGCCGCCTTCGAGGCGGAGCTGGTGGCAGACGGGCTCATCGCGCAAAGTCAGCAGCAGTCCGAAGATTTCTGGGCCGTCCGCGAGATGATGCCCCACGCCAACCGCCAGATCGGGTCGATCTCCAGCCACGATATCTCGGTCCCCTTGGGCGCGCTGCCCGAGTTTATCATCCGTGCGGGGGAAAAGATCGGCGCGCTGGGCGATTTCAGGATCAATTGTTTCGGCCATGTGGGCGACGGCAACCTGCACTACAACGTTTTCCCGGTGCAGGGCCGAAGCCGCGAGGATCATCTGGAGGATCGCTTGCCCATCAAGACGGCGATCCATGATCTGGTGCACGAGCTCGGCGGCTCTGTCAGTGCGGAGCACGGGATCGGGCGGCTCAAGGTCAAAGACCTCGAACGTTATAGCGATCCGGCAAAGCTCTCTGCGTTGCGCGCGATCAAGGCGGCGCTGGATCCGAACGGGATCATGAACCCCGGCGCGATGTTCCCCGCGCCGGAATAAAGTCTCGGCAACGCGGTTTACGCGCCTTCAAAGGCACAGAGCGCGTTGACCTCCATCCCCATCGCTTCCAGCCGCTTGCGCCCGCCAAGTTCCGGCAGGTCGATGATAAAGGCGCAGGACACGATCTCGCCGCCCAAACGCTGGATCAGCTTGATCCCCGCCTCGGCGGTGCCACCGGTGGCCAGTAGATCGTCGACAACCAACACTTTCTCACCGGGCTGGATCGCGTCGTCGTGCAGTTCCACAATCGCCTCGCCGTATTCCAGCTTGTAATCCTGAGAGATGGTGCGACCAGGCAGCTTGCCCTTCTTGCGAATAGGCACAAAGCCGACGGACAGTTGATGCGCGATCGCGCCACCCAGAATAAAGCCGCGCGCCTCAAGCCCGACGACCTTGTCGATGTCGATGCCGGCATAGGGGTGCAGCATCTGGTCGATGGCCATACGGAACCCGCGCGGGTCGGCGAAAAGCGTGGTCACATCGCGAAACATGATCCCTTCGTGGGGGAAATCGACAATGGTACGGATGTAATCTTGAACCTGTTTCATGCAGTGCTCCGGTCGTTGGGCTTTGGTCGGTCGCCACACCAGCGCAACAACCGCGCCACAGCGTTAAGCGACACGCCCCCTGTCAGCAAGCATCTTCAACAGCGCGGCCCCGCGGGACATCACGTCAAAGCCGCAAGGCCCCGCTTCATTTTGCCAAATAAACTCACCTGCCACAGCCCCTGCAAAGGGCGCTGCGACGGCGTTTGCAGTGCGCCCTAAAGCACGCGCCCCGCGACGGCATCCAGCTTGGCCACCAGTGCCGCGTCGCGCATTTCTGGCTGGGTCATGATCGCATATTCCAACGCGCGGTCGCAGCCATGCGGGCAGGGGGCGCGGTCGGCTCCCAGCAGTTTGGGCAGGCGCGCGACCAACTGACGGCCCTTGTCGGCATTGCCCATCAACGTCTCGATGATCTTGGTCACATCGACCTCGCCGTGGTCCGGATGCCAGCTGTCGTAATCCGTGATCATCGCGACCGAGGCATAGCAAAGCTCTGCCTCGCGGGCCAATTTCGCTTCGGGCATATTGGTCATGCCGATCACATCCGCGCCCCAGCTTTCGCGGTACATCTTGGATTCCGCCAATGTGCTGAACTGCGGCCCCTCCATCGCAAGGTAGGTGCCGCCGCGGTGCACGTTGATGCCCGCGTCGCGCGCAGCGGTTTCGCAGGCGTCGCCCAAACGTGGGCAGGTGGGGTGCGCCACGCTGACATGGGCCACGCAGCCGGTGCCGAAGAAAGATTTCTCCCGTGCGATGGTGCGGTCGATGAACTGGTCCACGATCACAAAATCTCCCGGTGCCATTTCATCGCGGAACGACCCGCAGGCCGAGACGCTGATCACATCTGTGCAGCCGAGCCGTTTCAGCGCATCGATATTGGCGCGGTAGGGAACGGTAGAGGGCGCATGCACATGTCCGCGTCCGTGGCGCGGCAGAAAGGCCATCTCTACCCCGTCCAGCGTGCCGGTCAGGATCGCATCGGAGGGCGGGCCCCAGGGGCTTTCCACGGTAAGCCATTCGGCCCCCTCCAGCCCGTTGATGTCATAGATGCCGGAGCCGCCGATCACGGCAATTTTCGTCTGTGTCATGAAGTCGCCCTTGGATTGAGTTGCGGGCAGAGTATCAAGCTTGGCCCATAGGGAAAGCCTCAAATCCGGCCCGCGCCGTCGCGTGGCTTCCATTTTGTTCACGTTTCAGCTAGGAGGCCGCAAAGACCTTTCCGACTTATTGATGCGATTTGACCCGAAGGATGCCCGATGGCGCGTACCACGTTCCGTAGTTTTACCAAAAATCTTGATGTGACCGACCTGAGATGGATGCCGGGAGAGGGGTTCTCTCCGTCGCGGCTGCGCATTGAATTGCTGTCGGGGCTGACCGTCGCCCTGGCCCTTGTGCCCGAAGCGGTTGCCTTTGCCTTTGTCGCAGGGGTCCACCCGTTGGTGGGTCTCTATGCGGCCTTCCTCGTGGGGTTGATCACCGCGTTGATCGGCGGGCGTCCGGGGATGATCTCGGGGGCGACAGGGGCTTTGGCGGTTGTGATGGTCGCATTGGTCGCGCAGCACGGTGTTGAATATCTGTTCGCCACGGTCGTGCTCATGGGGCTGATCCAGATTTTCGCGGGTGTCATGCAATGGGGCAAGTTCATGCGGCTGGTGCCACATCCTGTTATGCTGGGGTTTGTGAACGGTCTGGCCATCGTGATCTTCCTTGCCCAGATGGGCCAGTTCAAAGTGCCGGGCACGATGGTTGATACAGGTCACGGCATGTCGGGTGGCGAATGGCTGTCGGGTGGGCCGCTATACCTGATGCTGGCGCTTGTCGCCGCGACGATGGCGATCATCTGGGTCATGCCGCGCATCACCAAGCTGATCCCCGCACCGCTGGCAGGCATCGGCATCATCGCCATTCTGGTGATCGCGACGGGCATGGATGTGCCACGGGTCGGCGATCTGGCCTCGATCGAGGGCGGCTTTCCGACGTTCCACATGCCGTTTGGCGAAGGTGTTGGCCTGTACGGCACGGCCTTGGCACCCTTCACGCTCGAGACGCTGTATATCATCCTGCCCTATGCGGTGATCCTTGCGGCCATCGGCCTGATTGAATCGCTGCTGACGTTGAACCTTGTCAGCGACCTGACCAACACCCGTGGCGGAGCCAGCCAGGAATGTATCGCGCAGGGCGTGGCCAATACCGTGACCGGCTTCTTCGGCGGTATGGGCGGTTGCGCCATGATCGGTCAGTCCATGATCAACGTGAAATCCGGCGGGCGCACGCGGGTTGCGGGGATTGCGGCTGCGGTCTTTTTGCTGCTGTTCATTCTGGTCGGCGCGCCGCTGATCGAACAGATCCCGCTGGCAGCGCTGGTCGGGGTGATGTTCATGGTCGTGATCGGCACCTTTGCGTGGAACTCCTTTGGGATCCTGCGCAAAGTGCCCCTGACCGATGCCTTCGTGATCCTGCTGGTTACCGTCGTCACCGTCTACGAAGACCTTGCGGTCGCGGTGGTCGTCGGTGTAATCGTGTCGGCGCTAGCCTATGCGTGGAACAATGCGCGTCGCATCCACGCCAAGACATACACCACACCTGAAGGGGCCAAGGTCTATCAGATCCAGGGGCCGCTGTTCTTTGGGTCGTCCGAAGGTTTCGCCGAGCTCTTTAACGTCAAGGCCGACCCTAGCGAGGTGATCGTCGATTTCGAGGACAGCCGCGTTGTGGACCAATCCGCCCTGCAAGCGATCGAGACGATTGCCGCGAAATACGAAGGCGCGGGCAAGCGCATCCAGCTGCGCCACCTCAGCCGCGATTGTCACCGTTTGCTGAAGAAGGCCGGGCATCTGATGATCGATAGCGACGATGATCCCGATTACGAGATCGCGGCGAACTATCAGGTCCGTACCGGCATTCTTGGCGGTCACTAAACCGCCCGACCGAGGGAAATAAAAAGCCCCCGATGCAGTCCGCATCGGGGGCTTTTTGCTTTTCGGGATGTGGCGGGATCAATCGTCGGGGCGGATGATCTCGAACACGTCGGTCACGCGGGCATAATCGCGGTAGCCCAAGCGGGACAGCGGTTGGTAGGTCGTCACGTCGAAGCGCCCGTCCTTGATGCAATCGTCGCGCATATGGACGCCGACGACCTCGCCGAAGACGACAAAGTTATTCTCTCCCTCGATCTTGACCATCTGGGTCATGCGGCATTCCAGGCTGGCAGGGGCGGTCGCTACACGGGCGCAATTGATCTGGTCGCAGTTCGCCTTTTCGATGCCAGCGTGGCCGAATTCATCCGCGCCATGGGGCAGCGTCGCAGAGGAGGCGTTCATCGCGTCGCGCATCGCGTATTCGACAATGTTCACGCAGAAGACGCCGGTCTCGCGGATGTTGGCCATGCTGTCCTTGGTCCCGTCCACATCGGCCTTGGTCCCGGTAGAGGCAAACATCACCTGCGGCGGCGTATAGGCAACCCCGTTGAAAAACGAATAGGGGGCCAGATTGTCGTTCCCGTCCGCGTCTCGGGTGGAAATCCATCCGATCGGGCGTGGGGTGACAATCGCGTTGAACGGGTTATGGGGCAGGGGGTGGCCGTCTTGCGGGCGGTAGAACATCAAACTCTCCTCATGGTTTGCACCTATGGCTAGCGCCATGATAAAGGCAGCGCCACAGGAAAACCGTCCAGAGGGCCACGCCTTGTATCATATTACCCCCGAGACGGCTGCCGATCACTGGGAAGTCGAAGCGTTGTACGACACCTGCTTTGCGCCGGGACGCGAGGCGTTGTCGTCCTACCGCCTGCGCGACGGGGTGCCGCCGGTGGCGGGGCTGAACCATGTGGCACGTGACGCGGGCGGTATCCTTGCCGGGGCCATACGCTATTGGCCGATCTGTATCGGTGCCCATGCCGCGCTGCTGTTGGGCCCCGTTGCCGTGCACCCGACGCGGCAGGGCGAAGGCTTGGGTGCCTTGCTGATCGAGGGCAGTCTGGCGCAAGCGGCCCCGTTGGGGTGGTCGCGCGTGATGCTGGTGGGGGATGCGCCTTACTATAACCGCTTCGGCTTTACCTTGCTGACCGATGTGGTGATGCCGCCGCCAACGAACCCTGAACGGGTGTTGGGCCGTGCGCTGGTCGATGGCGCGTGGGAGGGCATCGCGGGCGATGTCACCGCTTGGCCACATTGAAAGCGGCGGCGGGATGGCCCACATTCTAGCCAAACAGGCGGAGGCCCCACCCCATGCAGATTGAAAGCAACCTACCCAGCACCATTGACGTAGAGGCACGGCTGGACCAGATCGCCAAGCGCTACAAAAGCGCGGGCGGCGTGGGTATCAATGTGTTGAACGTCATCGGCGGCAGCGCCGAGGGGTTGATCGACAAGCTTCCCTTGCCCGTGCGCCGCAATCTCGAAAGCGCCACCGTCAAGGCATTGGGCCAGGCGATGAAGGCAGCGACGTCGACGCGGTCAATGGTGCCGGACCAGAAAAGCTGGCTGAACCAGGCGGTCAGCGCGGCGATGGGGGCGGCTGGCGGCGCAGGTGGCTTGCCCACGGCACTGGCAGAGCTGCCGGTGACGACGACCTTGCTGCTCCGCGTTATTCAGGGGGTGGCGGTGGAACACGGCTTTGATGCCCATGCCG
This sequence comes from Sulfitobacter sp. PM12, assembly GCF_045586035.1. Classification (NCBI taxonomy): domain Bacteria; kingdom Pseudomonadati; phylum Pseudomonadota; class Alphaproteobacteria; order Rhodobacterales; family Roseobacteraceae; genus Sulfitobacter; species Sulfitobacter sp. PM12. The sequence continues at coordinate 2,607,107 of NZ_CP151529.1, read as the reverse complement.
AGAATGTGCAGTTCGATTGCGTGCAGGTGTTCAGCGCCGCGGGGCCCTTGTCAGAGGATGACGGCGCCGATCTGGCGTTTCTATCGGCGCGGGTCGCGTTAAGCGGGCGGGCCATGCAGGCGGTGATTGCCAAAGTGGCCCCGCGTTTGGCGCTGGTGTTGGGGCAGAAGCTGGCCGCGCAGGCGGTGCCGGTGCTGGGGGCGGTGGCCGGTGCGGCGACCAACTATGCCTATACCAGCTATTACGAAGATATGGCCCATGTGCATTTCGGGCTACGCAAGCTGGCGATTGATGCGGATGTCCCCCACGAAGAACTGGTCGAACGGCTGCGCGCCAAGGTCGGGCTGCGCAAGATCGCCTAGCGCCCGATACTGCCCGGCGCGACCGTGGTGGCCTTGAGGATCGCATAGCAGGTTATGCCCGGTGTCAGGCCAAGCTCGGCGACAGCGCGGGCCGTCACACGGCTGAGCAACCGGTCACGCCCCGCACGCAGGGCAATGGCCGCGCCCGGACCGTCGCCGGGATGAACCGCCTCGACCGTGACGGGCAGCACGTTGACCGAGCTCAGCCCCTCGGGACGGGTCAGGGACAGGATCACGTCTTGGGCCAGCACCCGCAGACGCACGCGGGCACCGGCATCGGCATGCACGCCGGGCAGCTCAAGCTCTCCGGCGCTGATCCGCAGGGTCGTGATCCCGTCATTGCCATGCTCAAGGACATCCGCCTCGATCACGGCACCCGCCTCGCGGACACCAAGCAGGGGCACGGCGGCGGGATCGGCCATGACATCGAACAGCGGACCCTGCGCCTGAACCTTTCCGTTCTGGATCAGCACCAGCGTATCTGCCAGTCGCGCGATCTCGTCCACCGCGTGGCTGACATACAGGATCGGCAGCCCGAGCGGCCCGTCGCGCAGCCGTTCGAGAAAGGGCAAAATCTCTTGCTTGCGGGGCCCGTCCAGACTGGCGAGCGGTTCATCCATCAGCAACATGCGCGGGTGGCTCAGCAAGGCGCGGCCCAAGGCGACGCGCTGCTTTTGGCCGCCTGATAGCGTGGCGGGCGCGCGGTCGAGCAATGTCTCTAGCCCAAGCAGTGCCACCACGTCGCGTTGAGACGGGCCGCTGCTGCCGCGCGGCGCATAGCGGGCACCGAACATCAGGTTTTGCGCCACGCTGAGATGCGGGAACAGCCGCGCGTCCTGAAACACGGTGCCAAGGCGTCGCTTGTGTGGGGGGACATAGATGCCGCCCTCGGTGTCCAGCAGTACCTCACCATCGATCACGACGCGCCCGCGGTCGGGGTGGAGCAAGCCACCAACGGCGTTGATCACGGTGGATTTTCCGGCCCCCGACCGGCCAAACAGCGCGGTGATGCCCGGCCCGGCCTCAAGCGCGAGGTCCAGCGCGAAGCCGTCAAAGCGGTGCGACAGGGACAGGGAAAGCGTCATGTGCCCGCGATCCTTTTGGCAACGCGGCGGGCGAGCAGCTCGGACAGAAGCACGGCGCTGACCGCGATGGCCGAAGACATGAGCACCATCGCCACCGCCTGACCCTCGCCACCGGGTATCTGCAAGGCGGCCCAGATGGCGCTTGGCAGGGTTTGCGTCTGGCCGGGGATATTGGCGACAAAGGTGATCGTGGCACCAAATTCGCCCATGGCTTTGGCAAAGCCCATCACGGTCCCCGCCAGCACACCCGGCAAAATGAGGGGGAGGGTGACACGGGCGAAAACCGCCGCGCGGGGGGCACCCAAGGTTGCGGCGGCGTCTTCAAGCTTGGGATCCACCGCCTCTATCGCCAGTCGCATGGCGCGGACCATCAAGGGGAACCCCATGATAATCGCCGCCAGCACCGCGCCGGACCAGTGGAACGCCAGTTGCAATCCGATGGCGTCCAGTGCGCGGCCCAAGGGCGCGTTCCGCCCGAATGCCATCAGCAGCAGATATCCCGTGACCACTGGCGGCAAAACCAGCGGCAGATGCACGGCGGCATTCAGCAGCGCCTTGCCCCAGAAATCCCGCCGCGCCAGCAGCCACGCCACCCAAAGCGCCAGCGGAATTGCCAGCAGCGTCGCCCAAACTGCAACCCAAAGCGACAGACGCAGCGCGTCCCAGGCGGCGGCGTCTGCGGTCATTCAGGCAGCGGCTTGAAGCCGTGGCGGGCAAAGACCGCGCGGGCGTCGTCGGACTGCAGATGCGCCATGAAGGCCGCGCCGCTGTCAGTAAGCGCGGCGGCGGGGTAGGTGATCGGGCTGTGTGTGTCCTGCGGTATATCGTAAAGGATGCGGACCTGTGGTTCGGCCAAAGCATCGGTGCGGTAGACCACGCCCAAAGGCGTCTCTGCCCGCGCGACCAAAGCCAGTGCGCTGCGCACGTTATCCGTTTCTGCCAGATGCGGGGCGATCGCCTCCCATTGTCCGGTAACCTCAAGCCATTCGCGTGCATAGATACCGGCGGGCACGGCGTCCCGTTGACCCATCGCTAACCGCGCATCGCCAAGGGCACCCGCAAGATCGGCGGGGTCCGGGGCGATATTGCTGTCGGCGGGGGCGATCACCACAAGCGAATTGCCCAGCAGATCAACCACCGCGTCCGATTTGACCGCGCCGCGATCCCGCAGCCATGTCATCCAGACCGGTGCGGCCAGCAAGACCACATCGGCAGGGGCACCCGCATCGATCTGCCGCGCCATCGTGCCGGACCCGCCAAAAGACAGCGCCACATCGCCGTCATAGCCGCGCGCGACCTCGTCCAGGGCACCGCGCAGGCTGGCGGCCGCAAAGACCGTCACCGAAGGCTGCTCTGCCTGCGCGAGGGTGGGCAGCAGCGCTGCAAAAATGAGCGGCAAAAAACGTTTCATTCCCGCAGTATCCGCCATGCCGTAGGGGCGTGCAAGGGCGACTGGTCTTGTCATCACGGCACGGGTAGGCTTTTGTTGCCGTACCACCCCGGAGACAGAATGCCCCGCATGAAACAGCTACCTATATCACTGCAAGGTGCCCGCAAGGGAGAGGTGCGAACACAGTTCGCCGCGCTGTGTTACCGTGTGCGCCAAGGCAAGGTGCAGGTGCTGTTGATCACGTCTCGGGGGGCGAAACGCTGGATTGTGCCGAAAGGCTGGCCGATGGATGCCAAAACCCCCGGTGCCGCCGCCGCGCGCGAGGCATGGGAAGAAGCGGGCGTGCGCGGGCGGGTCACGGGCGGCTGCCTTGGCGTCTATTCCTACACAAAGGAAATGGACGGTGGAGAGATGTTGCCGGTCGTGGCCATGCTCTATCCCGTAGAGGTCAAGATCACCGCCGATAAATACCCCGAAGCCGGCCAGCGGCGCCGCAAGTGGATGTCGCGCAAGAAGGCCGCCAAAATGGTGTCAGAGCCCGAGCTGGCGCGCATGATCCGGGACTTCGATCCGCGCGGGCGGAGTTGAGCCGCTTGACGGGACCGGCTTGCGCCCCCATTTTTAACATATCTTAACGACGAGAGGATGCCTGCGGGCGCGATGATCAAGTTTTCGCTGAAATGTGATCAGGACCACCAGTTTGAAAGCTGGTTCAAATCTGCCGCCGCCTTTGATGCGCTGGCGCAGGCGGGGCATCTGACCTGCGCGCTGTGTGGGTCGACCAAGGTGACCAAGGGCATGATGGCCCCCCGTGTCACAACCGGCGAACGCCGCGAGAACCGCGGTGAGGATGGTCAAAAGCCGGACGCCGCAGTGCCGGTACTATCGAAACCTCAAAGCGCGTTGGAAGAGGCGCTGAAGGCGCTGCGCAAAGAGGTCGAAACCTCCTCGGAATATGTGGGCGATGATTTCGTGCGTGAAGCCCGTGCCATCCACATCGGGGATGCGCCCGACCGCTCGATCTATGGCGAGGCGCGTCTGGACGAAGCCGTCGCCCTGATCGAAGAGGGTATCCCGCTGACCCCGCTGCCGTTTCGGGCCAAACGCACCACGTCATAGACGGCGGGTCGCAGGCGACCTTGGGCGGGCGGATACCGCGCCCCGTCACCTTGCAACTTACGGTTCACACATAATTTCCCTGCGTTACGACAGCGGCCTGCGGGCTTGCTAAGGGCGGCGCTTGCGCGTACACCGCGCCGGAGTTTTGCAACGGGGGACATATGCCTGTTCTGGTGATGAAGTTTGGTGGCACGTCGGTGGCCACCTTGGACCGTATCCGCCGCGCGGCCAAACGCGTGGGCGTTGAAGTGGCCAAGGGCTATGACGTGATCGTCATCGTTTCCGCCATGTCGGGAAAGACGAACGAGCTGGTCGGCTGGGTGAACGAAACCTCTCCGCTATATGACGCGCGCGAATATGACGCTGTCGTCTCCTCGGGGGAGAATGTCACCGCGGGCCTGATGGCGCTGACCTTGCAGGAAATGGACGTACCGGCGCGCAGTTGGCAAGGCTGGCAAGTGCCGGTCAAGACGACCTCCGCGCATTCCTCCGCCCGGATCGAGGAAATTCCGCCTGCAAACATCATGGCGAAATTCGGCGAAGGCATGCGCGTCGCGGTTGTCGCGGGCTTTCAGGGCGTTTCCCCCGAGGGCCGGATCACCACGCTGGGGCGTGGCGGGTCGGACACCACCGCCGTCGCTTTTGCCGCTGCCTTTGATGCAGAGCGTTGCGATATCTACACCGATGTGGACGGGGTCTACACCACCGACCCGCGGGTGAGCGCCAAGGCGCGCAAGCTCGACAAGATCGCCTTTGAAGAGATGCTGGAACTGGCGTCGCTGGGGGCCAAGGTCCTGCAAACCCGGTCGGTCGAACTGGCCATGCGGTACAAGGTCAAGCTGCGCGTGCTGAGCAGTTTTGAGGAACAATCAGACGAGGCTGGAACGCTGGTCTGTGCCGAGGAGGAAATTATGGAAAGCAATGTAGTATCCGGTATCGCGTTTTCGCGTGACGAAGCAAAGATGACGCTGGTATCGGTCGCGGATCGCCCCGGCATTGCCGCCGCGATCTTCACCGCGCTCAGCGATGGTGGCGTGAACGTCGATATGATCGTTCAGAACATCTCGGAAGAGGGGCGCACCGATATGACGTGGTCCTGCCCCGTCGATCAGATCAAACGCGCGGAAGTCGCGATCGATGTTGCGAAAAAATCGGGCGAGCTGAATTTCGACGATCTGATCGCGGACACCGATGTGGCGAAAGTGTCGGTCGTGGGGATCGGCATGCGCAGCCACACCGGCGTTGCGGCGAAGATGTTTCAGGTGTTGTCGAACGAGGGTGTGAACATCAAGGTTATCACCACCTCCGAGATCAAAATCTCTGTTCTGATCGACCGCAAATACATGGAGCTGGCCGTTCAGGCGCTGCATGACGCGTTCGAGCTGGACAAACGCGCCTAATTCCCGGGCACCCCATCTGCGAAGATCACAGCGTTTTCCCGCAACAGGGGAAAACGCATCTTCCGGCCTCGGGGAGCAGATGATAGATGTCAATGATATCAGGCGTTTCAATTTTGGGACGCCTGTGATCTAAGCTGGCATCGCCGGGGGGAAATGATCACATGGCTGATGGGATAGAGACAGAAAGCCGCAAGCTGTTGGGTCGCTTACGCGATGCCATGGCCAGTGATGATGCAGGGCAGGCGCGGCTGGACAAGATCACGCATCTGATCGCGTCCTCTATGGGCTGCGAGGTCTGCTCTATCTACCTGTTCCGCGATGAAGACACGCTGGAACTTTGCGCGACCGAGGGGCTGAAGGCCGATGCGGTCCACGAGACGCGCATGAAGATGGGCGAGGGGCTGGTCGGCCGCGTCGCCAAACGCAAACGTATTATCAACACGCCCAATGCCCCGCAGGCCCCCGGTTTCCGCTTTATGCCGGAAACGGGCGAAGAACTGTATTCAAGCTTTCTGGGTATACCGGTGCAGCGCTTGGGAGAGATGCTGGGCGTTCTGGTGGTGCAATCCAAGGCCGCGCGGGAATTCTCGGCTGACGAGGTTTATGCGCTGGAAGTGGTCGCCATGGTGCTGGCCGAAATGACCGAGCTGGGGGCCTTTGTCGGTGAGGGTGCCGCGATGTCGGCGCGGCACAGTCAGGCGGTTCTGATCCGCGGCACCGTGGCGCAAGAGGGCGTTGCCGAGGGCCACGTCTGGCTGCACGAGCCGCGTGTTGTCGTGTCAAAGCTTGTGGCCGACGATCCTGCCAGTGAAACCGCACGCCTGAACGAGGCGGTCGATGATTTGCGCGTCAGCGTGGATCAGATGATGGCAATGGCGGGCGGGGACAAGGACCAGCAACAGGTGCTTGAAGCCTATCGGATGTTCGCCAACTCCAAAGGCTGGTTGCGCCGGATGGAGGAAGACATCGGCCGTGGCCTGTCTGCCGAAGCGGCTGTCGAGAAAGAGCAATCTCTGGCGCGCGCCCGTATGGGGCAGGCAGCCGACGCCTATCTGCGCGAACGTCTGTCCGATCTCGATGACCTCAGCAATCGCTTGCTGCGCATCCTGACAGGGCAGGGGTCGAACACGGGGGCCGAGATGCCCACCGATCCTATTCTGGTGGCGCGCAACATCGGACCGGCTGAGCTGTTGGAATACGGCCGCTCTCTGCGCGGTATCGTGCTGGAGGGCGGGTCGGTTGGCAGCCATGCCGCGATTGTCGCGCGGGCGCTGGCGATCCCGCTGATCGTCCACGCCAGCCGCGTGACCAATGATGCGCTGAACGGCGACCGGATCATGGTGGATGGCGAACAGGGCGTGGTGCATCTGCGCCCCGAGGAAACCGTTGCCTCTGCCTTCCGCGACAAAATCGCGATGCAGGCCGAGGCGCAGGAACGCTATGCGTCGATCCGCGACAAACCGGCGATCACCAAATGCGGCACGCGGGTCGGGCTGCATATGAACGCGGGTCTCATGGCGGATCTTCCCTCGCTTGACGGGTCTGGGGCCGAAGGGGTGGGGCTGTTCCGCACGGAGCTTCAGTTCCTTGTACGCAGCCAGATGCCGAAACGGTCGGAGCTGTCCGCGCTGTATAGCCGTGTGTTGGATGCCGCGTCGGGTAAACGTGTGGTGTTCCGGACGTTGGATATCGGGTCGGACAAGGTGCTGCCCTATATGAAGCCCAACGACGAACCGAACCCCGCTTTGGGCTGGCGTGCGATCCGTGTCGGGCTGGACAAACCGGGCATGATGCGGATGCAGCTGCAGGCGTTGATCCGTGCGGCGAACGGGCGCCCCCTGTCGGTAATGTTCCCCTTTGTCGCGCAGTTCGAAGAATACCGCGCCGCCCGTGCCGAGATGGACAAGACGCTCGCCCGCGAGGCGCGCTTGGGCCATGTGCTGCCGTCACAAATCGAAGTGGGCGCGATGCTGGAGACCCCGTCGCTGGCCTTTGCCCCGACGAAGTTCTTCGAAGAGGTCGAGTTCCTGTCGATCGGAGGCAACGATCTGAAGCAGTTCTTCTTTGCCGCCGACCGCGAGAACGAGCTGGTGCGCCGCCGCTATGACACGTTGAACGTCAGTTTCCTGACCTTCCTGGAGAACATCGTGGACCGTTGCCGCGAAACCGGTACGCCACTGTCGTTCTGTGGCGAGGATGCGGGCCGCCCGATAGAGGCCCTGTGCTTTGCTGCCATCGGGATCACAACGCTGTCCATGCGTCCCGCGTCCATCGGGCCGGTCAAAAGCATGTTGCACCGCTCTGATCTGGGGGAAATCCGCGAGGTGATCCACGCCGCACGTGATCGCGGGGATCAATCGGTACGTCCCGCGGTGATGGAGTATCTGCGCAGCCAGACCAACGAAGTCCGCCGCTTGCCCTGAAGGGCCTGACGGCTTGTCTGATGTGTCAAACGCGCCCGATTTATCCACGTGGGCGCTGGATGCCGCGTTGAAAAACCCAATCGCGCAGGGCGGTTATGCACATTTGTCGCGTGGCGGGCCAAGCTCTTACCTCAGTTTCGCAGAGCGAAAAAAGTAACCGAAATAACGGCTATGCGCGTGCAGGATAATTCCCTTTAATGCCCCAAGTCGCAGCGCGGAGGAACGCTGCAGCCAGCTATGGGAGAGGCGCGGGCATATGAACCCTTTTGTATTCAACACCACAAAATCCGTCGTATTCGAAAACGGGGCCGCCGTGCGTATCGCCGCGCTGGCAGGCGGGTTGCTGGGCAAGACGTGCCTGTTGATCACCGACCCCGGTTTGCGCAAACTTGGCCTGTGCGACCCTTGCATCGACGCGCTTGAGAAAGCCGGTCATCAGGTCACCGTCTTCGATGATGTAGAGGCCGACCCCTCGCGCGAGACATTGATGCGCGCGGTAGAGGCAGGGCGCAGCGCGGGGGCGACCGGAGTCATCGGCTTTGGCGGCGGGTCATCGCAGGACGTGGCCAAGCTTGTGGCGCTTTTGCTTGGCTCTGACGAGGATCTGGATGCCGCTTGGGGGGTAGGGCAGGCCAAGGGGCCGCGCCTGCCGCTGGTGTTGGTCCCCACCACCGCTGGCACCGGGTCAGAGGTCACGCCTGTGTCGATCATCACCGTCGGGGCAGAGGAAAAGCGCGGCGTATCCTCGCCCGTGATCCTGCCTGACATGGCCATTCTGGACGCGTCCCTGACCGTCGGTCTGCCCGCGTCGATCACCGCGGCCACAGGCGTTGACGCGATGGTGCACGCGATCGAATCCTATGCCTCGGTCAATGCCAACAACAACCCTGTGTCCAAGCTTCTCGCCCGCGAGGCGCTGCGCCTGCTGGGGGCCAATATCGAAACCGTCGTTGCGGATGGCAGCAATCTAGAGGCCCGCGGCGCGATGTTGCTGGGGTCGATGCTGGCGGGGCAAGCCTTTGCCAATGCCCCCGTCGCGGCGGTACACGCGCTGGCCTATCCCATCGGTGGCACCTTCCATATCCCGCACGGGCTGTCCAACGCGCTGGTGCTGCCCCACGTGCTGCGCTTCAACGCGCCCCAAGCGGGCAGTGTCTATGCCGAGATCGCTGCCGATGCCTTCCCCGACCTGGCAGAGGTCGAAGGCGGTCAGGCCCGCACCGCCGCCTTCGTTGATGCGCTGACGGATCTGTCCAAGCGGCTTGGGCTGCCGCCGCGCTTGCGCGATGTCGATATCCCCCGGTCCGCGATCCCCAAGATGGCCGAAGACGCGATGGTGCAGGCCCGTCTGCTTGTGAACAACCCGCGCGAGGTGACACAGGCCGATACTCAGGCAATCTACGAGGCGGCTTGGTAATGGCTGCCCGCGCACCTGCCGCCACCCGTGCCGATTTCGCGGATTTCTATCCATTGCAGACGCGATGGAACGACAATGACACCTATGGGCATATGAACAACGTCGTGCACTATGCGCTGTTTGACACGGCCGTAAACGGCTGGCTGATCGAACGGGGGCTGCTGGACCCGCAGACCAGCCCCGCCTTTGGCCTCGTCGTGGAAACCGGGTGCCGCTATTTCGGAGAGATGGCCTTCCCCGACCGCGTGACAGCGGGGCTGCGGGTGGCGCAGCTTGGCAAAAGCTCCGTCCGGATGGAGCTGGGCCTGTTCCGGAACGACGAGGAAAACGCCTCTGCCGAAGGGTTCTTTGTGCATGTCTATGTGAACCGCGACGACCACCGCCCGACCGAGATTCCCGCCGCGACCCGTACCGCGCTAGAAGGGCTGAAAACCACGGCATGAGCGTGGCGTAATCCCGCGCGCCCTAGCTTGGCGGTTGCAAATGCTTGGTGTCCACATGTTATACATCCCCGAATCACAGCGTTTTTCTGCGTTGCGGCATTCTGTGTCGCGCGGGATGACGCGTTGAAATTTAACAATAAACCGGAGAAATCTCCCCGTGTCCAAGAAGAAACGTATCGTCGTTAAAATCGGATCCAGCCTGTTGGCCAATGAAGAAAAGCTGACATTGCGCTATGCTTTCATGAACGGTCTCATGGCGGATTTGGGGGACCTTCAGGACCAGGGATACGAGATCATCCTGACCTCGTCAGGCTCGGTCGCGCTTGGCCTGAACATGATCGGGAAACGCCCCGAAGAGGCCGGTATTCTGGACAAACAAGCGGCGGCCGCCTGTGGTCAGCCCCTGCTGATGAACGCCTACCGTCAGGTTGCGAATGAATACAATTTTGACGTGGCGCAAATGCTGGTGACTGTCGAGGACATGGAAGAGCGTCGCCGCTTTCTGAACATCAAGAACACCATGCTGCGGCTGTTTGAAAACCAGATCTTGCCCATCATCAATGAGAACGATTCCATCGCCACACGCGACCTGAAAGTGGGCGACAATGACCGTCTCTCCGCCAAGGTGGCCCAGATGGTCGAGGCCGATCACCTGATCATCCTGACCAGCGTCGAAGGTCTGTATGACCGTGACCCCTCCGAACCCGGTGCCCAGTTCATCGAGGAAATCGAAGACGTGTCCGAACACCTCGAATCCACCAAAAGCATCAGCGAATTGGGCAGCGGCGGCATGCTGACCAAGATGCTGGCGGCCAATATGGCACAGAACGCCGGTGTCGAGACAATCATCGCCGACGGTATCATCGAACGCCCAATTTCCTCGGTACTGAACAACGAACGCCGCCACACCCGCTGTCTGGCGTCGGGCAAGGCCGCGTCGCCGCTGATGATCTGGCTAAGCAACCGTTTGCAGGTTGCCGGAACGCTGGTCGTCACGGACGAGGCTGTCCGCGCGATCACCGCCAAGGAACGCGGCTTGCAGCGTGATGATCTGGTATCGATTCAGGGCGAATTCTCTAAAGGTGATGTGCTGCACGTCTATGACGAGCAGGGGAACGAGTTCGCCCGCGGGCTGACCAACTTCTCGTCCGAAGAGACGATCCTGATGGCGCGTAACCCCGAGATGGAGATCGAAGACGTCATCGGCTACAAAACCAAAAGCGCGGTTGTGGGGGCGGAAAACATCCTGATCCTCGAAGATCACCACCTGCAGCTCGACGCGCCCGAAGAAGACGACAAGCCCGTCATTTCCCTGTAATTGTCCATTTCACGGCGGGAGATATTTTTCCCGCCGTTTTGCTTTAAACTGGGCTAGACATTTCCCGAGAAAATCGGGATAAGCGCCAAACGCATAGGGGCCAGTGGCCCATGTGCCAGCCGCGTCATCGCGGCCGAGGCGAGTTGGCGGAGTGGTTACGCAGCGGATTGCAAATCCGTGTACAGGAGTTCGATTCTCCTACTCGCCTCCACTATATTTCCCTCTCTAAATTATGTTTCTCACAGGCTGGTCGCGCGTGGCATGCGTCGTGGCTATGGCATCCTCTATGTTTTAACCGTATTATCCGCCAAACACGGAAAATTGCGCCTATTGACCCGACTGGCCGTTGCCCGGCGGGCGGTGATGTGGCATCTCACGAGACAAATAACTGAACGAAAGAGTTTAGCTGATGACAGATTTCACAGCCCGCCGCACCATGATGGTTGATACTCAGGTGCGCCCTTCGGATGTTACCAAGTTCCCGATCATTGATGCGATGCTCAAGGTGGCGCGCGAGGATTTTGTGCCGGTGGCCCGCCGCGAGGCAGCTTATCTGGGCGAAAACATCAGCTTGGGCGAAGGGCGCGTGCTGTTTGAGCCGCGGACGCTGGCCAAGATGCTGGACGATCTTGGGGTAGAGAATGACGAGCTGGTGCTCGATATCGGCTGTGGCTACGGCTATTCCTCTGCCGTGATCGCACATATGGCCGAAGCCGTCGTTGCCGTCGAGGATGACGAGCAGATGGCGAAAGAAGCGCAGGAAACCCTGATCAACGCGGATATCGACAATGTCATCGTACACCACGGCCCGCTGGCTGAAGGGGCACAGCAACATGGGCCCTATGACGTGGTGATCGTGCAAGGCGGCGTGGCTGACGTACCCGAAACGCTGCTGGCGCAGCTCAAGGATGGCGGGCGGATCGCGTGCCTGTTCATGGACGGCCCCCTGGGCGAGGTGCGTTTGGGCTACAAAAGCGAACGTGGCATCAGCTGGCGCAAAAGTTTCAACGCCGCCGCACCTGTCCTGGACGGGTTTACCCGCGCGAAAGAATTCCAGCTTTAAGCTATCAGAACTGCTGCAGATGACGGCAGATGCAGTGACACCGATGGAGTGTGAAATATGATGAATACGGGCAAGATGCGGTCTGTCCGCAGCATGATCGCGGCGTCCTGCGTCGGTTTGGGGCTGCTGGCACCGATGGCCACACAGGCAGAGACATTGGCCGATGCGCTGGTCGGGGCCTATAACAACTCGGGCCTGCTGGACCAGAACCGCGCCGTGTTGCGCGCCGCAGACGAAGATGTGGCGATCGCGAAATCCGCGCTCAAGCCGGTGTTGCAGTGGACGGGGAACCTGACGCAATCCTATAACCGGTCGGTCAGCGGTGGTGGCACAACACCGGCAGGTTTTAAGAACTCCACCGATTCACTGACGACATCGGTGAACCTTGTGGCGTCGCTGTTGGTCTATGACTTCGGGTCGTCGCGCTATTCGATCGAGGCGGCAAAAGAAACCGTGCTTGCCACGCGCGAAACGCTGGTCAGCGCCGAACAGCAGATTCTGCTGCGCGCTGTTGATGCCTATATGACCGTGATCCAGACGCAGCAGCTTGTCTCTCTGGCCGAGAATAACGTGCGGGTTCTGACGCAGGAGTTGCGCGCCGCCCGTGACCGTTTCGAAGTGGGGGAGGTGACCCGCACCGACGTATCGCTGGCTGAAGCAGAGCTGGCCGCCGCACGCAGCAATCTTGCCGGTGCGCAGGGCGATTTCATCAGCGCGAAAGCCTATTACAAGGTGGCCGTGGGGCGTGAGCCTGGTCGTCTAAGCCCGCCACCAAGCCTGCCGAAACTGTCCAACAGCATCGCCACGGCCAAGGCACTGGCGGTGCGTCAGCACCCCGATATCCTGTCCGTCCAGCACCAGGTCGCGGCTGCCGATCTGCTGGTACGCAGCAACGAAACCGCGCTGAAGCCCAATGTCTCGGTGCAGGGGTCTTACGGTCTGACCGAGACGTTTGATTCCCAAGCCTCGACACGCAGCGGGTCGATCGGCTTTCAGGTCGGGCAAACGATCTATCAAGGCGGTGCCTTGTCGGCCGGTGTTCGCAAAAGCCAGGCGCAGCGCGACGCACAGCGCGGCAATCTGCATGTGGTGGTTAAAGACGTGGAGCGCGCGGTCAGCGATGCCTATGCCGGTCTTGCCTCTGCCCGGGCGCAGATCGAGGCGTCCCAACGTCAGGTCCGCGCGGCACAGATCGCCTTTGACGGTATCCGCGAGGAAGCCAGCTTGGGCGCGCGCACTACACTTGATGTGCTGGACGCAGAGCAATCCTTGCTCGACGCCCGTTCTGCCCGTGTGTCGGCGCAATCGCAGCTTTATGTTGCGGCCTATTCCGTGCTCTCCGCGACGGGTCAGCTGACCGCGCAGGACCTGAAACTGCCGGTGCAAATCTATGATCCATCCGCCTATTATAATATGGTTAAGGACGGTCCGACGAAATACTCCAAAGAGGGGAAGCAGTTGGATCGTGTGCTGAAGGCGCTGCAAAAAGACTGACATTTTCACCACCCCCATTGTGAGAAGCCAACCTTCGGGTTAGACTATTCGCGAAGAACGAGTGGTGATTAAATATGTCCGAAACCGTCACAAATGCAGAGGTCGAAGACGTTCTGTCTTCGATCCGCCGTCTGGTCTCAGAGGATCGCAAACCGGCGCAGAAGCCGTCGGAAGCGCCTGCGATTGAAGAGAAACTTGTGCTGACGCCGTCTTTGCGCGTGTCCAATGACGCGCCTGTGGCTGCCCCTCGGAAAGAAGCGAAGCCAGAGGCGGTTCAGCCCCGGTCGGCGTCCTATCAGGATGCGATGCAGGACATGGATACCGACGTTGAGACGGGCGAGGCGGCGGATTTGTCCGCCTCGGATCGCAATCAAGTTGCCGAAGATTTTAAGTTTATTTCCGGGCGCGAACCGCGTTTTCGCGCCCAGTTTGCTACGCCCGCAGGGGATGGCAAGCCGCAGGATACGGCCGAGCCGCCGCGCAAGCTGGCCTTTAGCGCGCCACGTGCCGCGGCATACTCCACCGATATGCTCAACCTTGGCTCTTCCGAGCTGGTCGATGACGTGCCACCGACGCCGGACCGGTTGAGCGCGAAAATCGCTGCCCTCGAAACAGCGATCAGCCGCATTCCCGAAAACTGGGAACCTGACGAGCCCGGCAAAAGCGATTATTCCGGCAGCGAAGACCCCGCGATGGCCTGGGAAGACGACGTTGAATTCGACGCCACCGGCGCGCCTGTGTCCGATGCCGCCCAAAACGCTGCGGAAGAGGCCCCGCTGGACGAGGATATGGGCTGGCACGATGCAGTCGAGCCCCATGCACCCCAAGAGCGTGCCGAATCCCAAGATCGTGTTGTGGACGGCCCATTTGCCACCCGTGTGACCGCAGCAGATGCGACTGTGACCGATACCACCGACGCCCCTGCCGAAACGGCGCAGGATGATGATGCGACGCTCGGGTTCGGGCCGGATGAATATCTGGACGAAGAGATGTTGCGTGACCTGGTGTCTGAAATTGTGCGCACGGAACTGCAGGGGGCCTTGGGTGAACGGATCACCCGCAACGTCCGCAAACTGGTGCGCCGTGAAATACACCGCGCCCTGACGTCGCAAGATCTGGAATAAAGAGCCTTTACCGCGAAGGCGCATCTTTGCGGATTAAGGGGCAGGGCGTCACGCAAGCCCCTTGCCAGATGTGTTGCAGCTCAGGTCAAGACGCCGCCGCCGCAACGTCCGCTTCGAGCCCTTAGTATCCGTTACCTCAACACTGTGCTATTGGTCAGCATGATCCGAAATCTTCAGAGACTCATCGAGCGCCAGATACAGAAGGCGAAGCTGCAAGGTCAGCTTGAAGGTCTTGAGGGCGAAGGCAAACCACTGCCTGATCGCTCAGCAGATGCTTTTGTGGATGCGGGAGAAGCTGCGGGGTTCCGGATTATGGCTCAAGCCGGTGTCGTGCCCGAAGAAATCGAACTCAAGAAGAAGATGGCTGCGCATCAGAGCCATCTTGCCACGCTTGCGAACGGGCCTGAACGGAAGGAAGCGATGGCTGAACTCGCTCGCCTTGAACTGCGATACAACATCGCTCGTGAAGCTCGCCAGAAGTTCATGCGCAGATAAATTCTACTACCCAGCTTTTTTGGAAAGCAGCGCGAGCACTTTTCCTGATCGCGCACCCTCAGCGAACGCCAGCTTCGTCGCTACAACCTAGATTCAAGAACCCAGCACTCTCGCAGAAATTCGCCGCTGTCGGGAGTTTACCGTTTCGGAGCAACGCATCAGGTAGGGGGCTCGGGTGTCACACCTTGCCCTTTAGCGCATCAGGCGGGCGCGACGCTTTCCGGCATAACACAATCGCATTTAGCCAAAAAAAACGCGGCCCGTGAGCCGCGTCTTTTTGTTCAAACTTTTGGCAGTCTTCAGGCAGCTTCAGCCTGTTGTGCTGCGTGGCGACGCTCGGACTCTTCGCGGGACAGGGCGACAGAGGTACGGACACCTTTGCCAACAAAGTCCATCAGACCTTCGACAACACGCTCGTTGGGGTCGATGCCCGCGCAGCTCAATACTTCGCGGCCATCGCGGGAGCGGGCCCAACGGGCAATCTGTTCAGGACCGTTGCCGTATTTCTTGTCATCGGCAATCGCATCGTCCAATGCAGCCAGTACCACAGCTGCGAAAAGTTTGCGGGCACGGTTACCTTGTTCATTGTTAAAGGCAGTGCCATCAACGAAATCTTTCATCTCGTCGTCCTTTCTATTATTCTTGCTCTTGTCATTTAGGCGTGGGGTTCCTTATGACCGAAAGAGCTCGATTCGGATACACCTTTATTGCATAACACTCATGCATTTACTGCATGGCTTTCGCGGTTGCAGCATCGGGTGCGCTGTCTTGCGGGGGTCGACGTTGATATATATAGGTCGGTCCAATCTCTCTTCAACTTCATTGCTATGGTGCTGATACATGCCAAAGATTAACGGGAACGAAATTCGGCCAGGAAATGTGCTCGAGCATAACGGTGGTCTCTGGGCAGCGGTCAAGGTCGATCATGTCAAACCGGGCAAGGGCGGTGCCTTTGCTCAGGTCGAAATGCGCAACCTGCGAAACGGGTCGAAACTGAACGAACGCTTCCGCAGCGCCGACAAGGTTGAAAAGGTCCGGCTAGAGCAAAAAGACCAACAATTCCTGTATGAAGACGCAGGTATGCTGGTTCTGATGGACACCGAAACATACGAGCAAGTGCAGCTTTCAGCCGAGCTTCTGGGAGAGCGTCGCCCCTTCTTGCAGGACGGTATGATGGTTGTGGTCGAGTATCACGAAGAAGAGGCGCTGAACGCGTCCTTGCCACAAAAAGTAACCTGTAAAATTGTCGAAACTGAACCGGTCGTCAAAGGCCAGACAGCGGCGAATTCCTTCAAGCCAGCGGTGCTTGATAACGGCGTCAAAGTGATGGTGCCGCCCTTCGTCGGACAGGATGAAGAGATCATCGTGAACACCGAAACGATGGAATATTCCGAACGCGCGTAAGCTGTGGTGTGACGCTACGTCATAGCTTCGCTGCAGTGCAGAGCCCCGGTGAATGCCGGGGCTCTTTTGCGTTGCGGGGCTGCGGGGTATCGGATTTGGGAGCCTCAAAACTCCCCAATCACGGGTATTTGTTGCCGATATGCAACTCTTCCGACAGGCTGCGCACGCTGTCATTTCGGGCTGCCTAATATTTGCGCAGGGCCGTTGCGGGGCCTTAGCCGTCCGTCACCATGGTCACCGTGGCATCCCCCGCCTGCATCGCCGCCTTGGCGCGGTCAAACCGCAGATAGGCCAGCGCGTGGGTGCCGGTGCGGGTAAAGATCGTACCAGCAGGTTTGCCATCGGCGGTGATGTCCGTGCCGGGTTCTACCGGCGCACTGATCTCGACCTGGGCCAAGCCTTTGCGCAGTTCGGTCTTGTGCTTCATGCGGGCCGTTACCTCTTGTCCGACATAGCAGCCCTTGCGAAAATCCACGCCGTTCAGCCGCTCGAACCCCATTTCGAGGATGAAGCTGTCCGAGGTAAGCTCTGCCCCGGTTTCGGGGATCATATAGGTCACCCGCAGCGCGTCCCAATCCGTGGTGTCATCGGTTTGCGGTGTGTCACGATAGGCGCGCCAGCCCATGCGGGCATCGCGAGGGTCGCTATAGGCATCATCCGGTGCGTTTTCTAGCCCGCGGTGCAGATGCAGGCCGGTCGCGTCTATGGTGACATCAGCCCGCAGCTTGTACATGGTCAGACGTTGCACCAGCGCGTCGGCATCCGCCTCGGCCACGTCCAGCAAAACGCTGTCCCCGTCGGCAGACAGGAAGAAATCGGTGATGAATTTGCCTTGGGGCGTCAGGATCGCGGCATAGATCGGGGCCTGATCCAGCTTGCGGATATCGTTGGTCACAAGGCCCTGCAGAAACTCGCGGGTGTCGGGGCCTGACAGTCTCAGGATGCGGCGGCTGGTCATATCGCTTGTCCTTTCAATGGTTAACATGACATATAGCAGCGCAGTTCGAAGCTGAAAGGGGCAACCATGCGCGCGCCTATATCTGTTGTCATTCCGACCTTGAATGCCGAAGCGCCCCTGACCGGCTGTCTGACCGCCCTGATGGAGGGGCTGGAGGCGGGGCTCATCCGCGAGCTGATCATCAGCGACGGGGGATCAACCGACATGACCCTGACAATGGCAGACGCATGGGGCGCAGAGATCGTCAGCGGTCCGGCATCGCGGGGCGGACAGTTGCGGCGCGGCTGTGCGAAAGCGCAATCCGACTGGCTGCTGGTGTTACACGCCGATACGCGGCTGGCACCGGGGTGGACGGGGCCCGTCACCGCGCATCTGCAGGGGCAGAAAGCGGGCTGGTGCCAGCTTCAATTTGACCAAGGCGGCATGGCCGGCAAAGCGGTGGCCGCTTGGGCGAACCTGCGTAGCCGTTTGGGGCTTCCCTATGGGGATCAGGGGCTGCTGCTGCCACGTGCGCTGTATCAATCGGTTGGTGGGTATCCTGATCAGCCGCTGATGGAGGATGTAGCGCTGGCGCGTGCCCTGCGCGGCCATCTGCTGGGGCTGGAGGTCACCGCGGTGACGTCCGCCGACAAATACGCGCGGCAGGGCTGGTTGCGTCGCGGGGCGCGCAACCTCTGGACATTGATCCGCTATTTCGCGGGGGTCGCCCCGGCCAAGCTGGCCGAGGGCTATGCCAAGTGACCCGCGTGCCGGGGGGTGGCCTAGTTGCCGAACAGCCGGAGCCCGATACGTTGCAGCAGGTTCGGCTCGACAGGTTTGAGGCCGCGTTCCATGCGCCGCATCGCCGCTAGATTGCGCCCGTCGCTGACGGTTTTTCCATCCTCGAACTGAAGCCGATAGAGATCGGCATAGATGCCGCCACGGGCCAGAAGGTCTTCGTGTTTGCCTTCGTCCATGACGCGGCCACGGTCCATCACAACGATCTTATCCGCGCCGCGGATGGTAGACAGACGGTGGGCGATGACCAAGGTGGTGCGCCCCTGAGAGAGACGGTCCAGCGCTTGCTGCACGACTTTTTCTGACTGCGCGTCCAGCGCGCTGGTGGCTTCGTCCAACAGCAGGATCGGTGTGTTGCGCAGCAGGGCGCGGGCGATCACGACACGTTGGCGCTGCCCCCCCGACAGGGCAGAGCCGCGCGGGCCGACGCGGGTTTCCAGCCCGTGTTCGAGCTTGGGCAAAAAGTCCGACACATGCGCCGCATCCAGCGCCTGCTGCAGCTCTTCGTCAGATACATTCTCGCGGCCCAATACGATATTCTCGCGCAGGGTTTCATCAAACAAAAGCGCCTCTTGCGTCACGACAGAGAACAAGCCGCGCAGCGCGGGGATGTCCATCTCTGTCAGGGGGACGCCCGCGATGCTGACGTTGCCCTCTTGTGGGTCGATCAGACGGGTCAACAGGTTGAATATCGTCGATTTCCCCGCGCCAGATGCGCCGACAAGCGCCGTCGTCTCGCCCGCCGCCGCATGCAGCGTGAGATTGTCCAGCACCTTGGCATCCCCGTAAGACAGGCTCACCCCTTCCAGCGCGATATGCGGTGGGGTGGTGGGCACAGGCGTGGGTTTGGCGGGCGAGGTGAGGTGTACCGGCTCGTCCATCAGCTCTTTCAGGCGTTCCAGCGCGGCAGCAGCCGTCTGCCACAACCCGCTGATCGCCCCCAGACGGCGCAGCGGGTTAAAAGTGAACCCCATCGCGGTAAAGAAGGTCATGAACTGACCGATGGTTTTCTCGCCCTCGATGATTTCGTTGCCGCCATAAAGGATCACGGCCATGAACCCGAGGCCCGAGATGATGTCGATCATCCCCGGAATGGCCGAGTTCCCGAAGGAGGCACGTACCTCGGTACGGATATATGTTCTGGTCAGGTCGCGGTATTGCTTGGCCTGATACTTCTCGAGCGCGTTGAGCTTGATTTGCACGATGCCGTGGAAAACCTCGTCCAGCCGTGTCGACAGGGTCGCGCCCAGATCCCGTGCCTCGCGCGACCGCGCGCGCACAAAGCGCTGCGCCAATGCTGCGGGCATGACCATCAGGGGCAAGCCAATGCAGGCCAGCAGCGCCCAGACCGGGTCGATAGAGATCGCGACGCCAAGCAACACGATCAGCCCGATCAAGTCGCGACCGGCACCGGTGATCACCGCCTGCCAGACCGACCCGATGGCATTCACATCCGATTGCACGCGCTGGATCAGAAAACCCGGGGGGTTCTGTTGGTGAAAGGCCCCGTCCTGCACCATCATCCGGTCCAGCAGATCGATCCGCATATCAGCCGCCGACTTCTGCTTGATGCGTGTCAGCAGCACCTTTTGCACCACACCTGACACGGCGCGCAGGACGAAGATGCCCACCAGCACCAAACCAACCCAGAGCAATGCGCCTTTCTCACCAGCGACGAACACCTGATCGAACATCGGCTGCATCAGCTTTGCCAACCCGCCCATGGTCGAGGCCTCGATCGACATGAAGATGATCGCGACAAGCAGCACCCACATATGCTTTTTCAGATAGTCGCGCCAAAGCCAGGTCAGCAGTTCGCGCGAGGTATAGGTCACATCACTCATATAAAGGCCGGTTCCTTTGGGCATATACAGCTACGGGTTTACGCAGCCCTTAGAGGCAGGGCAAGCTGCCTGCGCGCTTTGTGTGATTGACGCGGCGCTGGCTGCGGATAAGTTGCAAGAGATTTTTCCTGCTAAAGGGCCCCCGTGTCATGCCGAAACTTTCCAACTTGTCCCAAGGGCGCGGCTACCTCGCGATCCCCGGTCCGTCGGTCATGCCCGAGGCTGTGTTGAACGCGATGCACCGTCCGGCCCCCAATATCTATGCCGGTGAGATCGTCGATATGATGCCGCCGTTGATGGAAGACCTGCGCCGTATCGCGGGCACGCAGCATCATGTGGCGATGTATATTGGCAACGGCCACGCCGCCTGGGAGGCATCGCTTAGCAATGTCGTAGCCCCCGGTGACAAGGTGCTGGTGCCCGCGACAGGGCGGTTCGGTCACGGCTGGGGCGATGCCGCCACGGGGATCGGGGCAGACGTCGAGGTGATGGATTTCGGCCTGCAATCCACAATGGACATCGACCGGATCGCCGATCGTCTTGAGGCGGACACAAACCACGAGATCAAAGCCGTGCTGGCTGTGCATGTGGATACCTCGACCTCGGTGGTTAATGACATCGCCGGTCTGCGCGCGGCACTGGATGCGGCAGATCACCCCGCGCTGCTGATGGTGGACTGTATCGCGTCCTTCGCGTGCGACCGCTTCGAGATGGACAATTGGGGGGCTGATGTCATGGTCACCGCCTGCCAGAAGGGGCTGATGGTCCCGCCCGGGGTGAGCTTCGTCTTTTTCAACGACCGTGCGGCTGCGGTGCGCGATGCGATGCCACGGGTCAGCCGTTTCTGGGACTGGACCCCGCGCGCCAATCCCGAGGAGTTCTACCAGTACCACTGCGGCACAGCCCCCACGCACCATATCTACGGCCTGCGCGCGGCGCTGGATATGATCCACGACGAGGGGCTGGAAGCCGTCTGGCAGCGTCACGAGACCTTGGCGCGCGCGGTATGGGCGGCCTGTGACGCGTGGGGGGCAGAGGGCGATCTTTCCCTGAACATCGCCGATCCCGCTTTGCGCAGCCATGCGGTGACAGCGCTGCGGCTCAAGGCCCCCCAAGCGACAGAGCTGCGCGACTGGGTCGAAGGCAACATCGGCCTGACCCTCGGCATCGGTCTGGGCATGGCCCCCAAGGACAGCCCCGAAAGCCACGGTTTCTTCCGTCTGGGCCACATGGGGCACGTGAACGGTCAGATGATCATGGGGATGCTCGGCGGGATAGAGGCCGGGATGTCTGCACTCGGGATCAAACGCGGCTCCGGCGCGCTAGAGGCGGCGGCGAAGGTGATCGGCGGGGCCTAGCCCCGTCGCGCGGCTATGCGATCGATCATGGCATTGACGGCCCAGCCCGACAGCACCACCGCCAACAAGCCCCATAGCGCCCAGATCACAACGAATAGCCACAGGATATTGACGCCGAACATCACGACACAGGCGCTGGTATAGTTAGGGGCCGATTGGCCGCGGTCGGAAGAGCGCATGATGCCACCTCGCAACTGGATCATGGCCCAGCATAGGCGGGATATGCGCTACGTCAGCCTTTTTTCGCATCCTCAAGGGCACCCGGCAACGCCGCGGCAAAGGCATCAAGGTTTTCTGGCGTGCCACAGCTGACCCGAATACAGCGGTTCTGCGGCGCCGCGAAGGGCATGCGCACAAAGACGCCGCGCGCCACCAAACCGTCCAGCACCGCCTTGGCAAAGCTGCCGTCCGCCCCGCAATCAATCGCCACGAAATTCGCGGCAGAGGGAAGGGCAACCAACCCGTTATCCGCAGCGATCTGCGCAATCCGGTCCCGCGCCTCAGCGATTCGAGCCTGCACATGGGCCAGCCAGTCGCTGTCCTGCAAGGCTGCAAGCGCCCCGGCCTGGGCCGCGCGGTTCATCCCGAAATGGTTGCGCACCTTCCCAAAGGCTGTGATCAGATCCGGTGCGCCGATGGCATAGCCAACCCGCGCCCCCGCCAGACCATGGGCCTTGGAGAAGGTCCGCATCCGGATCAGACGCGGGTCATCGGCGACAAGATCGGGGGCGGTGCCCTCGGGGGCGCAATCGATATAGGCCTCGTCCAGCACCAGCAGACAGCCCTTCGGCAATGCCTCTAGCGCGCTGGAAATGACGGGCCCTTCATGCCAGCTGCCCATGGGGTTGTCGGGGTTCGCCAGATAGACCAGCTTGGCATCTACCTCGGCAGCTTTGGCAAATAGGGCCGTAGGATCCTCGTGATCACCGGCATAGGGCACCTTATGCAGCACACCGCCAAAGCCTGCCACGTGATAATTGAATGTCGGATAGGCCCCGTCCGAGGTCACGACCGCGTCACCCTCCGTCACCATGAGCCGCACCAGATAGCCCAGCAACCCGTCGATCCCTTCGCCCACGATGATGTTGGCGGGCGAGATACCATGATGCGCCGCAAGTGCTGCGCGCAGGTCGTGGCTTTCCGGGTCGCCGTACATCCACTGCTGGGCCTGCGCCATCGCTTCTATCGCGCGGGGAGAGGGGCCAAAGACGTTCTCGTTCGCCCCCAACCGCGCATCAAAGGCGCGCCCCATGGCGCGCTCCTGCGTTTCGGGGCCGACAAAGGGCACGGTAGAGGGCAGGGCGTCGGCAAGCGGGGTGAGGCGATACTGTGTCATGGGGATCAGCTACTGCATCTGACCTGCTTCGAGCAAGTGACATCAGCATGCCCGCGCGCGGTTTTGGGTGCCGTAGCGTTTCGCTTTGCAACACGCAGGCTTCATGCCCAAACTGACGAAAATTCAAGGAGGATCCAATGAGCCGCGTTTCCGTTACCTATGACAATCACATCGCCCATGTGCGCCTGACCCGCGCCGATAAAATGAACGCCGTTGATCAGGATATGATCGACGCCGTAATCGCCGCCGGGAACGAGGTCGCTGCATCGAACGCGCGTGCCGTCGTGATCTCGGGCGAGGGCCGGGCGTTCTGTGCAGGCATCGACATCGGCAATATGGGGGCGCTGGCGGGCGGCGACCCGACGGAACGGATGATGACGCGCACCCATGGCGACGGCACCACTAACCAGTGGCAAGAGGTCGCGATGGTCTGGACCCGCGTCGGCGTGCCGGTGATCGCGGCGCTGCATGGCAAGACCTACGGCGCGGGCCTGCAACTCGCGCTCGGGGCCGATATCCGCATCGCGGCCCCTGATACCGAAATGGCGGTAATGGAGATGAAATGGGGCATCGTCCCGGACATGGGCGGCATGGTCCTGCTGCCCAAACTGGTGCGCGGCGACGTGCTGCGCCTGATGACCTATACCGCGCAACCCATCGGGGCAGAGCAAGCCGAACGCTGGGGGCTCATCACCCAGATCGCCGAAGACCCGCTGGCCGCCGCGATGGCGCTTGCCACCACCATCGCTGGCAAAAGTCCAAGCGCCATCAAGGCCGCCAAACGTCTGATCGCCTTGGCAGAGACGGGAACCGAAACAGAGGTTTTGCGCGCGGAATCCCGTGAACAGGCGGCGCTGCTGGGACGCCCGCACCAAATGGAAGTCATCGCCGCCGAATTCGGCAAACGCCCGGCGGTCTTCAAAGACTAGCGCCGCAAAAAAGTCAGCCCCGCCTGATCGCTCAGACGGGGCCTTCCAAATGGACGATCTTTGCTTCCCAGCGAGGACCGCAGGCGTATCTTGCGCCGGTATTCGTTTCCAAATGGTAAAAAAATCCTCGCCGAAGGCATCTTTTGGAGCGTCAAAAGAGATTTTTGCCTTCGGCGAGGATTTAAAGCCATTTGGAAGCGGTGCTGATTATCCCAGCTCTGCCAAACGGTTCAGAGCGGCCTGAAGCTGGTCCGCTTCTTCCTGACGCGCATCAAGGTTGCTTTGGGCTTCTGCAACGACCTCCGCCGGGGCGGAGGCGGCGAATTTGGGGTTGTTCAGGCGCCCCTTCAGACCGCCGATTTCTTTACCCAGTTTGTCGAGCGACTTTTGCAGACGCGCTTTTTCCGCATCGATATCGATCAGCCCCGCAAGCGGCAGGCCAAAGCTCGCGCCCGGTGCGGCGATGGAGACGGTGCCTTTGGGGAAGCTCTCTGTCTGCTCGAGGGTTTCGACCCGCGCCAGACGTTTGATCATCGCCTCGTTGCGGTCCCATGCGGTTTGGCCGGCGTCGTCCATGTCGGTATAAAGCATAGGCACTTTGAGCCCCGCAGGCACATGCATCTGTGCGCGCGCCGAACGGATAGATTCGATCAGGCCGATCACCCAGTTGAGTTCGCGGTCGGCGTCGGCGTCCAGCATCTCGGCGGTGCTGTAGGTCGGCCAGTCGCCATGCACCAGCATCTTGGAACGGGTCGCCGTGGTCTGCCACAGTTCTTCGGTGATGTAGGGCATGATCGGGTGGAGCAGCACAAGGCATTGATCCAGCACCCAATTCAGCGTCTGGCGAGTCTCGGCGGCCTCTGGCGCGTCGTCTTGCAGCAGGGGTTTGGAGAGTTCAACGTACCAGTCGCAGACCTTGCCCCAGACAAAGGCATAAAGCGCATTGGCCGCGTCGTTGAAACGGTAGTTGTCCAGTGCGGCGTCGACCTCTTCGCGGACGCGGGCGGTTTCGCCGATGATCCATTTGTTCAGCGTGTGATCGACCTGGGTGTGGCTGGTGTAGGTCACTGCCGCGACGCCATCCTCGAAAACGCCGTTCATCTCGGCGAAACGGTGGGCGTTCCACAGTTTGGTGCCGAAGTTACGGTAACCGGCGATGCGCGCGGTCGACAGTTTCAGGTCGCGCCCCATGGCGGCCATCGCCGTCAGGGTAAAGCGCACCGCATCCGCGCCGTATTCATCGATCAGGTCCAGTGGGTCCAGCACGTTGCCAAGCGATTTGGACATCTTCTTGCCCTTCTCGTCGCGCACCAGCGCGTGGACATAGACGGTGTCGAACGGCTTTTGATCGACCACTGCGTATTGCATCATCATCATCCGGGCGACCCAGAAAAAGATGATGTCAAAGCCGGTGATCAGCACTGAAGTGGGGAAGTATTTCGCCAGCTCATCCGTCTGTTCTGGCCAGCCGAGCGTGCCGATGGGCCAGAGGCCCGAGGAGAACCAGGTGTCGAGCACATCAGGGTCGCGGGTGAGCGTCTTGCCTGGGGCCATCGCCTGAGCTTCGGCTTCGGTTGCCGCGCAGTATTCCTTGCCCTCGTCGTCGAACCACACAGGGATCTGGTGCCCCCACCATAATTGGCGCGAGATGCACCAGGGTTCGATGTTTTCCAGCCAGTTGAAATACACCTTGCGGTCCTGTTCGGGCAGGATCTGTACCTCGCCGTTGCGCACGGCGTCGATGGCGGGTTGCACGATCTTCGAGGTCTCGACAAACCATTGGTCGGTCAGCATCGGTTCGATCACCACTTTCGACCGGTCGCCGAAAGGCTGCATGATCTTTTTGGGCTCGACCAACGGGACCAGCGTCTCGTCCCGCTCTTCGCCGCCTTCTTCGGGGGCGAGGGGGGCTTTGACGGGTTTGCCAAGGCGTGGATCGGTCGGCGGCACCATGACGGCCAATCCTTCGGCGGTGATGTCGGCGATGACCTTGGTGCGCGCCTCGAACCGGTCGAGGCCGCGGTATGCGTCGGGGACGAGGTTGATTTCTGTCGCGTCCGCGGGCGCGTCTTCACGGCCTTCAGCGATGGCGGCCGCGCGTGCGGCGGCGGCGTCATAGGGCAGGCCGTCGGCGCGCATGGCACCGCGGGTGTCCATCAGCGCGTAGAGCGGGATATTATTACGTTTGGCGACGCCGTAGTCGTTGAAGTCATGGGCGCCGGTGATCTTCACCGCGCCCGAGCCGAAATTCTTGTCGGGGTATTCGTCGGTGATGATCGGGATACGGCGGCGCTGCGCCTTGGGGCCGACGGGGATTTCGCACAGCTTGCCAACGATCGGCGCATAGCGTTCGTCAGAGGTGTGTACCGCGACCGCGCCATCGCCCAGCATGGTTTCGGGGCGGGTCGTCGCGATAGAGATATAGTCGCGTTCCTCGGAAAGCGTCACGTTACCGTCTTCGTCTTTCTCGACGTAGGTATAGGTCGCGCCATCGGCCAGCGGGTATTTGAAGTGCCACATGTGCCCGTCGACTTCGGTGGATTCGACTTCGAGGTCGGAAATCGCGGTCTCGAAATGCGGGTCCCAGTTGACCAGGCGCTTGCCGCGATAGATCAGGCCCTTGTTGTACATATCCACGAAGACCTTGATCACGGCGTCGTGGAAGTTGCCTTCCTCGCCCGCGGGGGCACCGGGGGCACCGGACATGGTAAAGGCGTTGCGCGACCAATCAAGCGAGGTGCCAAGACGTTTGAGCTGGCCGATGATCGTGCCGCCGGACTTCTGCTTTTGCTCCCACACTTTGGCGGTGAAATCCTCGCGGGTGAAATCGGTGCGGCGTTTGCCGTCTTTGGCAAGTTCGCGTTCCACCACCATCTGCGTCGCGATACCGGCGTGGTCCTGACCGGGTTGCCATAGCGTGTCAAAGCCGCGCATCCGGTGCCAGCGTACCAGAATATCCTGCAATGTATTGTTGAACGCATGGCCCATGTGCAGCGATCCTGTCACGTTGGGCGGCGGGATCATGACCGAAAAGGTTTCCTTGCGCGAGGCATTGGCACCGGCCTTGAAGGCACCGGACTCTTCCCATGCGGCATAGAGGCGGGCTTCGGCCTGGGCGGCGTCAAAATTCTTGTCGAGGGCCATGATCAGCGTCCTTCTATTCACGTAGCGCTTTGAGCTTTGGGATGATCTAGCCGAGCGGGGCGTAAAGGGGAAGGCTGGGGGGCCGAAAACTTGGCGTAGCAGCCCCAGCTTTCGCCCCGCGTCGTATGGACATCGCCGGTTTGGCGCTTAAGGTCGGGCGCAACACCAAGATGATGATCAAAGGATGCCGCCAGATGGAAAAATTCGGGAAAAGCCAACCGGTCAAACGGGTCGAGGATGTGCGGTTTCTGACCGGCGAGGGGCGCTATGTGGATGACATCGCGCCAACCGACGCGCTGCATGCCTATTTCTTCCGCTCGCCCGTCGCACATGGGGTGATCACGACCCTGGATGTCTCAGATGCGGCCGAGGCAGAGGGCGTGCATGCGGTGCTCACGATCGAGGATCTGGAAGCGGCGGGGATGGATATCTCTATGGCGGCGACCGTGTTGCAGAACCGCGATGGCACGGAAGGGGCCAAGCCCTTGCGTCCGATGCTCGCCAAGGGGCGCGTGCGCTTCGTGGGGGAGCCCGTCGCGGTGGTGATTGCCGAGACATTGAACCAGGCGCGCGACGCGGCGGAGCTGATCGCATTCGACGTTGACGATCTGCCCACCCATATGACGTTGGAACGGGGCGGAGAGATGCTGCACCCCGAAGCGCCGGACAACATGGCGTTCGACTGGGGCATGGGCGACGAGGCGGCGACGCAAAAGGCATTTGATGCCGCAGCGAAAACCGTCAGCCTGAACGTGGGCGACAACCGTATCATCGTCAACGCGATGGAGCCGCGCGGCTGCTATGCGGAATGGAACGACGGCAAGGTGCATCTTGCGAACAACGGGCAGGGCGTCTGGGTGCACAAGGGCAACCTCAAGCGCGTTTTCGGGCTGGATGATGACCACGTACAAGTCACAAACCCCGACACAGGCGGCGGTTTCGGCATGAAGGCGGCCGCCTATCCCGAATATTTCTCGGTCGCGCAGGCGGCGCGGGCCTTGGGGCGTCCGGTGCGCTGGATGTCGGACCGGACCGAAGCCATGCTCAGCGATAATGGCGGGCGCGATCTGACGTCGCTTGCGGAATTCGCCTTTGACGAAAACAACAAGATCACGGCCTACCGCGTCCGCACCAAATGCAACCTCGGGGCCTATAACAGCCAGTTCGGCCAGCCCATTCAGGCGCTGCTGTTCAGCAAGGTCTTGATGGGCGTCTATGATGTGCAGACCACATGGCTGCAGGTCGAAGGCTACTACACCAACACGGTGCAGACCGATGCCTATCGTGGTGCCGGCCGACCCGAGGCGATCTATGTGCTGGAGCGCTTGATGGACCGCGCCGCACGCGAGTTGGGCGTCGACCCGTGGGAGCTGCGCCGGATCAACTTTATCAAGCCCGAGCAGTTTCCCTATACCTCTGCCACAGGCGAGCTTTACGATGTGGGCGAATTCAACCGCTTGCTGACCCGCGTCGCCGTCGAAGCGGATCATGATGGCTTTGCAGCGCGCAAGGCGGCGGATGCGGCCAAGGGGCTGCTGCGCGGGCAGGGGCTTTGCTATTATATCGAAAGCATCCTTGGCGATCCGGCAGAGGGGGCCAAGGTCGCGTTCAACGAAGACGGCACCGTGTTCATCTATGTTGGCACTCAATCGAACGGGCAGGGGCATGAAACCGTCTATGCGCAATTCCTGTCGGATCAGACCGGGATCCCGGCTGAATTGATCCATGTCATTCAAGGCGATAGCGATCTGATCAAACAGGGCGGCGGGACCGGCGGCTCGCGCTCTGTCACCACGCAAAGCACGGCAACGCTGGCGACGGTGGCCAAGATGACCGAAGCTTTCACCGCCTTTCTGTCTGACGAAATGGGCGTGCCCGCGACACAGATCAGCTTTGACGACGAACGCTTCCGCGCGGACGGGTCGAACATGACCCCCACCATGCTGGAGGTCGCCGAGATGGCGCGCCAGAAAGGCCGCGACGATCTGCTGGTGCACCACGAACGGGCGACCTTGCCGGGGCGCAGCTATCCCAACGGGGCGCATGTGTCAGAAGTTGTGATCGACCCCGAAACAGGCGTTGTGACCGTTGACCGCTATACGGTGGTGGATGATTTTGGCAATCTGATCAACCCGATGCTGGCCGAAGGTCAGGTGCATGGCGGGGTGGTGCAAGGCATCGGCCAAGCTATTCAGGAGCATGTGGTCTATGACGAAGACGGCCAACTGCTGACGGCCTCTTTCATGGATTACGCGATCCCGCGCGCGGCGGATGTGCCGTTCGTGTCCTTCAACTCCGAACCCGTGCCATCTACGGCGAACCTGATGGGGATGAAGGGTTGTGGCGAGGCGGGAACCGTGGGCGCACTGGCGGCCGTGTCGAACGCGGTACAGGATGCCCTGTGGGAGCGTGGCGTGCGTCAGGCCGACATGCCGTTCACACCGCATAAAGTCTGGGCCTTGCTGAACGACAGCGCCATCGCGGCAGAGTGAGCTTGGCTTGTCTCGGGGCGCATCACCCGCCCCGAGACAGGGGTTTAGCCCGTGATCTTCATCACGATGCAGGTGGTTGAGCCGGTGGCATACAGCTTGCCATCCTCGACCCCGCGAATCTCACCATGCGCGACACCGGTAGAACGACCCACGTGATCGGTCGTGCCGATGCAGTCGATCTGCATGCCCAAGGGGATCGAACGCAGAATGTTAATCTTGTATTCCAGGGTCGTATAAACCGACCCGCGCGGGACTTTGGTCATCACGGCGCAGGCCATCGCGGAATCGAGCAAGGTGCCGTACCAGCCCCCATGCACGGTCCCCATCGGGTTGGTCACGTTGAACTCGGGCGTGCCGCGAAACACCGCGCGGCCCTCGGACACGTCATGCAGCGCATAGCCCAAGGTGCCGCCAATGGGCGGGCCGGGGTTGGTGCCGTCCAGGATCTTCTGCATGAATTCCAACCCGCTCAGAGAGAGCGCTTCGGATTGGCTCAGCAAATCTTCGGGTGTTTCGGCGAGGCGTGGCATAAAAAATCTCCGGCAGTTGAATGCCGGAGAAGACTGTTCTGTTCTTGACCCAAGGGCAAGTTGTGCGGTGGTTTTACGCCACGTCGGACAGCGATGTTTGCGCCTTCACCCCAAGGGCACGACAGACGGCGCGGGTCAGCTCGGGCCGGTTGAGCGTGTAGAAATGCAGGTTCTCGACACCTTCCGACACCAGTTCGCTGCACATTTCGGTGCAGAGCGCGGTGGACAGCAGATCGTGCCGGTCATCGCGGATCGCGGCGGCATAGGCTTCGTCCAGTGCTGCTGGCACGCTGGCCCCGCAGCGGGTGGCAAAGTTGCGCGCCGACTTCCAATTTGTCACCGGCATGATGCCCGGGGTGATCGTCTTGGTGATCCCCGCCGCGGCACAGGCGTCACGGAAGCGCAGGAATGTTTCGGTCTCGAAGAAGAACTGGGTGATCGCCTCGTCCGCGCCAGCATCGAATTTGCGTTTCAGCCATTCGACGTTCTGCGCCTGATCGTGGGATTCGGGGTGCGGTTCGGGGTAGGCCCCGACGCGCAGGGTGAACTTGCCGGTCTTTGCCAGCGCCTCGATCAGCTCGACACTGTCGGCAAAGCCGTCCGCGTGGGGCGTAAAGGTCGGTGCACCGTTTTCGGGATCCCCGCGCAAGGCGACAATATCGGTCACGCCGATCTCGGCAAAGCTGTCGGCGACCTCAAGCGTTTCGGCCTTGCTGGCCCCCACGCAAGTCAAATGCGCGGCAACCGGCAGGCCGGAGGTGCGGCGCAGCACATGCGCAGAATCATGGGTCAGGTCGCGGGTAGACCCGCCCGCGCCGTAGGTCACGGAAAAGAAACGTGGGGCCAGCGGTGCCAAGGCCTGCGCCGTGTCCCAAAGACGGAACGACGCGTCCACGGATTTGGGCGGGAAGACTTCGAATGAAACGGCGGGACTGGTCATTTTTACGATCCTGTTTTTAGCTTTCGTCTCTTGTCGCACAGATGCGGTTGTGAAACAAACTCATAACTTTCATTTTCAACATGAGGAGCGCCTCATATGCATATCGAGTTCCGTCACCTGCGCACCATTCAGGCGATTCACGAAGCAGGCGGGCTGGCCCGCGCGGCAGAGACGATGAACATCACCCAATCAGCCCTGTCCCATCAGGTAAAGGGGTTGGAGGATCAGGCTGGCGTGGAACTGTTCGTGCGCCGGTCCAAGCCGCTGAAGCTGTCGCCCGCCGGGTTGCGGCTGCTCAAGCTGGCGCAGCAGGTCTTGCCGCAGCTTGAAGCAGCGCAGGCCGAATTCATGGGTCTGCGCGCGGGCAGCACAGGCCGCATGCATATCGCGATCGAATGTCACGCCTGTTTCGAATGGCTGTTCCCCGTGCTCGAACAATTCCGCAAAAGCTGGCCCGATGTGGATGTCGATATCCGCCCCGGTCTGGCCTTTGACGCCTTACCTGCCTTGCTGCGCGAAGAAGTCGATCTGGTGGTGTCTTCCGACCCCGAAGAGCTGCCGGGCGTGAAATTCGTCGAGCTGTTTGATTACAAGGCGGTCTTTGTCGCCTCCAGCACGCATCCCTTGGCTCAGAAGCCCTATGTTGAGGCCGCGGATTTCAGGGGCGAGACGCTGATCACCTATCCGGTGGAACGGACCCGTCTGGATGTGTTCAGCCAGCTCTTGATCCCCGCCAAGGTCGAACCGCTGGCGATCCGGCAGGTGGAGCTTACGGCGGTGATCCTGCTGCTGGTCGCGTCGAACAGGGGCGTGTCGGTCCTGCCCGATTGGGTCGTGCGCGAGGTGAAATATAGCAATGATTACGTCACCCGTCCGCTGACCGAGAACGGCATCACCCGCAGGCTTTATGCGGCGGTGCGCGAGGATGATCTGGAGAAACCGTTTATGACCAAGCTCTTGGGGTTGGCAGGGGAAGAGGCGCGCAAGCTGCAGCGGGCCTGATCGCTGCTGCCCTTAGCGATGTAGCCGCGGGTCGAGCGCGAAGTCTTCCTGCACCACATCGTCGTAGTGATCGGCTGCCTTTTGGGCGTCAAAGATCAAGTTCCAGCTGTGCCGCGATACCGTCGACGGGATCAGCACAAACAGGTGATCGCGCAGCAGCGCGTCGCCAAATCCCTTTTGCCCCGCACCATGGGCACCGGGCACCAGCCAGTTCGGGTTGGGGACATCCGCGGCTTGCACCATATGCACCGTCGTCGGGTCGATCACACGGCCCGATGTCAGCACGTGATGCGCGGTGTCCAGCGCCTTGAACCCCTTGTGCACCGCAACCTCGAGGATCGCGGTGGCAGGGTCGAGCGCGGTATAGACCGCCCGCACACCGCTGCTGTTCCAGCGTCCACCGACGCGGTAAGCCCCTTCGCCGCTGTGCCATGTGGGCGCATGCTGCCGTTGATCCAGCCGCCAAAAACGCAGCTCGCCCGTCCCAAGCGGCGGGGGCAAAGGGGTCAAGCGTAGACCCCGTACTCCATCCGGGTGAGCGCGTTTTCAACGGCTTCCGCCCCCGCTGCCGACGACAGCAGGTCAATCGGGCGGCGGTTATCAAGGCCGATGGCAGGGGCCAGCATCCATGCCTCTGCGGCGTCCTGATCGCCCAAGACATCCGTCGCCTGTGCCAGCAGCTCGGCAAAGCGCCACGCGCGGCTGCTTTGTTCGGGGGACAGACGGTCCTTGCCCTTGTCGGCTTTCTTGCGCTGAAGCGTGCGCAGGCTCATCCCGATCGCCTTGTTCAGCGCATCGCCCGAGGACAACACCGACACGGTATCGACCAGATGCAGCAGCGCTTTGGAGGAGATGCCTTTGACGATCACATCATGCGCATC
Organism: Sulfitobacter sp. PM12; assembly: GCF_045586035.1. NCBI lineage: Bacteria > Pseudomonadati > Pseudomonadota > Alphaproteobacteria > Rhodobacterales > Roseobacteraceae > Sulfitobacter > Sulfitobacter sp. PM12. Next base: position 2,574,379 of record NZ_CP151529.1, on the reverse strand, counting down.
AAGCGAGTTGCGCACCGTCTGGTTGATCACCTTGCGGCCGCCCAGCAGATGAAAGGCACGCACGGCGTCATCTGCATCCACGTCGATCAGGGGGATTGCACTGCTGTCGGATTGAAAGGCCGTCGCACCCATGGCTGAACTCCTTTTCGTCATGTGTCGTAAAATATATGACACGTGACGCGGTGTTTTTCAAGGGGGCGGGGGGCTCGCATTCATGCGATGAAGGGCAGGGGCGCGCACGCCCCTGCCGGTAGGGTGTTAGCCAACCTTGACGATGGCCTTGCCTTGGTTGCCACCGGTCAACAGGTCCATGAACGCTTGTGGCGCGTTTTCCAGACCCTCGGTAATGTCCTCTTTCACCGCAATGGTGCCGTCGGCGACCTTGGGGGCGACTTCCTTGAGGAACTTGGGGAAGTTGTTCCAGTGGTTCGAGATGATGAAGCCGTTCACGCTGAGGAAGTTCACAAGGATCGTGCGCCAGAGTTTCGGCGCGGTCAGCGCCTCTTCGGCGGCACCAGCACCCAGACCACCGGCGTTATACCATGCGATCATACCGCAGATCGGGATACGCCCATGCGGGTTCATCATGGGGATCACGGCTTCAAGCACTTTGCCACCGACGTTTTCAAAATAGATGTCGATCCCCTTGGGGCAGGCGTCTTTCAACGCGGCGCGCAGGGATTTCGCGTCATCATAGGCGCGGTGGTCGATGCATTCGTCAAAGCCAAAGTGTTCCTTGGCCATGGCGCATTTGTCCGCGCCGCCCGCAATGCCCACAACGCGCAGCCCGTGCGACTTGGCGATCTGGCCGACCATCGAGCCGACCGGACCCGTTGCCGCCGCGACGACGAGTGTTTCACCCTCCTTCGGGCGACCATATTCCATCAAACCTTGCCAGCCGGTAAATCCGGGCATGCCCAGAACACCAAGCGACGTGGTGATCGACACCTGATCCGGATCGACCTTGCGCAGTTGGTTCGCTGGCAGCACGCCATGTGTGGCCCAGCCCAACATCCCGAAGGCATGATCGCCGGGTTTGAAGTCGGGGCTGTTGGAGGCGATGACCTCCCCGACCGAACCGCCCTCCATCGTGCCGCCGACAGGCACCGGGGCCGCATAGGATTTCGCGTCGTCCATGCGGCCACGCATATAGGGGTCAAGCGACATGTATTTCACACGGACCAGCACTTCGCCGTCGCCGGGGGTGGGCACGGGCCCTTCTTCAAGGCGGAAGTTATCGGCGGTCGGGGCCCCGTCAGGGCGCGACGCAAGCACAATTCGTTTCATCTGGTCGGACATTTTGCTTTCCTCCTTAGCAATGTTTCTGGCACGTTATATGGAAATCGAAGGCAAGCAAGGCAACCGCGCGCGCCACGTTGCGTCAGATGCCGCTGCCCCCTTGGCAAATGCGGCATGGGGGCTTATACGCACGGCCTGATCCATCAAAGGACACGGAAATATGGTTGGCAGTGCAAATCTAAACATCATGATCAAGGCGGCCCGCCGGGCGGGGCGCGGGTTGGTCAAGGATTTCCGTGAGGTCGAGAACCTTCAGGTGTCCATGAAGGGGGCCGGCGACTTTGTCAGCCGCGCCGATATTCAGGCGGAAAAGACGCTCAAGGCCGAGCTGATGGGCGCACGCCCGACCTATGGCTGGCTGGCCGAAGAGGGTGGCGAGGAAGAGGGCCAAGACCCCACACGCCGCTGGATCGTCGATCCGCTGGACGGGACAACAAACTTTTTGCACGGTTTGCCCCATTGGGCGGTCTCCATCGCGCTGGAGCATAAAGGCCAGATCGTTGCGGGCGTCGTCTTTGATCCCGCCAAGGACGAGATGTTCTTTGCCGAAAAAGGCACGGGTGCTTGGATGAACGAAGGCCGTTTGCGTGTCTCGGGCCGTTCGCGGATGATTGAATCGGTTTTTGCCACCGGTCTGCCCTTTGGCGGTCGCGGAGATTTGCCGGACACCCTGCGTGATCTGGGCCGCATCTTGCCGGTTTGCGCCGGTGTGCGTCGCTGGGGCTCTGCCGCGCTGGATCTGGCCTATGTGGCCGCCGGTCGCTATGATGGCTACTGGGAGCGCCGGTTGAACAAATGGGATCTGGCCGCGGGCATGTTGATCGTGCGCGAAGCAGGCGGCATGGTCGAGCCGCTGAACCCCGAGGGCAACATTCTGGACGATGGCGAGATCGTCTGCGCCAATGAGGCGTTGTTCAGCGGATTTTCAAAAATCGCACGCGGGTGATCCTGTGGCCGAGGGCGGGATGCCTTCGGCGAGGATTTAAACCATTTGGAAGCGCCCGTCGGCTATTTGTCTGACGGGTGGTTGATCCCGTCGGTGTAGGGGATCGGTTCCTGTGTCCAGGGCGCGGCCCCGTCGATACACCCCAGATTGACGCCGCATTGCGCGGGGTCTGAACGACGCTGGTGGTACATGTAGATGCCACAGATCCTGCAGAAGTAATGTTTCGCCGTATGGGTGCCCCAGGTGTAGAGCGTCAGATGCTCGGCCCCTTTGGTCACCTTGAGCGTGCTGGTGAGCGCCGTCACCGCCGGTGCCGCGCGGCGGCGGCAAAAGGAACAGGTGCAGCGTGTGGCAGAGGAGAGCCCCTCTGGCAGGGTGGCGGTCAGGGTGACGCTGCCGCAGTGACAGGTCGCGCTATGGGTGCTGGCGGTCATTTTCGTTTCACTTTCGGGATACGGCTGGCGGAGGTGGGGTAGGTCGCTTGCGGGTGCGGCGGGTGGCCGTCCGTGGCCGACCAGAAGCGGGGCCCGCCCAAGCGCAGCCACAATGGAATGGTCAGTACCATCCCCACGATAAACCCGCCCGCGTGCGCCCAATAGGCGACGCCGCCCACGGTCGGGTCCGCCCCGACGCCACCGATAAACTGCATCCCCAGCCACAAGCCCAGCATGATCCATGCGGGGATCGGGAAGATGCGGAAGAACACGATAAAGATGATCAGGATGTCGACCTTGGCTTTGGGGTAAAGCAACAGATAGCCGCCCATCACCCCCGCAATCGCGCCCGATGCCCCGACTGTCGGGACCGGCGAATAGGGGGCAGAGATCACATGGGCGAGCGCCGACAGCAGCCCGCAGGCGAGGTAGAATAGCAGATAGGCACCGTGGCCCATCTCGTCCTCTATATTGTCGCCAAAGATGTAGAGAAACAGCATGTTACCCGCGAGATGCATCCAGCCGCCATGCAGGAACATCGAGGTGAGGATGCCGGTATAGCCATCCCCCGTGGTGACGCGGCCGGGGATGAGCGCCCAGTCGAAGAAGAAGATATTGAGCGCGCGGTCGTCGCTGAAAAGCCCGACATAGCTGAGGAAAACGCCGATGTTCACCGCCATCAGCAGATAGGTGACATAGGGCGTGCGGCCGGACGGGTTGTGATCGCGAATGGGGAGCATGGGCTGACCCTTAGCCATTGCGCGGGTGTGGTCAAGGGCGGGCGTCGGAACGCCCGCCCATGTGGCAGATCAGCCGGCAGCCCCCAGCAGTTGCGCGTTCCCGCCAGAGGCGGTGGTGTCGACGCAGACATGGCGTTCGGCGCGGACGCGGGCGGTATCTGGAAGCCCGCGCAGCAGCGGGATGATCGGCCCTTCGCGTTCAGACAGGGCTTGTTCCAGTTTGCGCGCGGTCGCCTCGTCACCCCACCAGAGCACACCACCATAGGCTGGCCCATCGGTCAGCGCGGTCGCGTCGATGCTGCCTGACAGCTCCACCGCATTCCCGCCAAGGGCCGTGACCGCGCGGGCTTGCTCGGTTGCGGTGTCCTTGCCCGGCCCCATGCACAAGAGCGCCGGACGCGGCAGGGTGCTGAGCCGGTTGGATTCGCCCGTAGGCCCCGGCAGCGTGATGGTTTCGAGGAAGGCCCCACTGTGGCCGGGCAGCTTGGGCAGGTCTTTCTGCGTGCTGTCCCATGTGTCCTCCACCACCTTGAGGTCAGGCGCGCTGAAACGTGGGAGGTAGTTCGGACCGCCCGCTTTCGGACCTGTACCCGACAGGCCTTCGCCGCCGAAGGGCTGGCTGCCGACGATCGCGCCGATCTGGTTGCGGTTGACGTATATATTGCCCGCCTCGATCCGTTCCGAGACATGCTGCACACGGTCATCAATGCGGGTGTGCAGCCCGAAGGTCAGCCCGTAGCCGGTGGCATTGATCGCGTCGATGACCTTGTCGAGCTCGGTCGCCTTGAACGTGGCGATGTGCAGGACGGGGCCGAAAATCTCGCGCTCCAGATCCGCGATCCCGTTCACGCGGATCATGGTCGGCGCGATGAAAGTGCCGACGGTTGGGGCGGTCAGCTCGGCGATGATCCGGCCCTCGGCGCGGGCGGTCTCGATATGCTCGGCGATGCCTTTTTGCGCGGTCTCGTCGATCACGGGGCCCACGTCGGTCGAGATGTCCCAAGGGTTGCCCATGACCAGCGCGTCCATCGCGCCTTCCAGCATCTCGATCACATCTTCGGCGATGTCTTCCTGGATATAGAGGCAGCGCAGGGCAGAGCAGCGTTGCCCGGCAGATTGGAACGCGCTTTCGACAACCGATTGCACGGCCTGTTCGGGCAGGGCGGTGCTGTCGACGATCATGGCGTTCAGCCCCCCCGTTTCCGCGATCAGGATCGCACCGGGGTCACAATGTTCAGCCATCGCGGACCGGATGCGCAGCGCTGTGGCGGTAGATCCGGTGAAGGCCACACCGTTGATCCGTTTGTCGGAGGTCAGCGCCGCGCCGACCTCGCCACCGCCGGGCAGCAGTTGCAAGGCGTGACGGGGCACGCCGGCATCATGCAGCAAGGTCACGGCAAGGAAGGCGATCAGCGGGGTCTGTTCCGCCGGCTTGGCCAGCACCGCATTACCCGCAGCCAGTGCCGCGCTGACCTGCCCGCAGAAAATCGCCAGCGGGAAGTTCCACGGCGAGATGCAGGTGAAAATGCCAGCGGGGGGCGTGTTGGTCGCCTGCTGTGCGTAGTAGCGCAGGAAATCCACCGCCTCGCGCAGTTCTGCCACGCAGTCGGGCAAGCCTTTGCCGGCCTCGCGCGACAGCAGGGCGAAAATCTCGCCGTAGTGCGATTCCAGCATATCGGCTGCGCGCAACAGGACCTCGCGGCGTTCCTCTAGCGGGGCGTCCCAGACGGCGGCATTGTCCAACGCTTTGGCGACGTCAGCCTCGGACGCGTTGCGCACGGTGCCGGGGCTGCGGCCAGAGGCAGCAGGGTTCATCAGGCGTGCCGATTTCTTGGGCTTTGCCTCGCCGTTCAACAGTGGCACGGCGGCCCAACGGTGGGCTTTCCACGGCGCGCGGGCGGATTCGATCACGTCCAGCGTCGGCGTATGCATCAGATCAAACCCCATCGAGTTCACGCGCGCAGGGGCATAAAGCTCGGGCCCGGTGGGGATGTGCAAACCGCTTTCCGCGAGGCTGTCAAAGGGATCGGCAGCCACGACCTCGGGGGCGACGTCTTCGTCAACGATCTGGTTCACAAAGCTTGAGTTCGCGCCGTTTTCCAACAGGCGTCGCACAAGATAAGCCAGCAGATCGGCATGTGCGCCCACGGGGGCGTAGACGCGACAATGGGTGCCGTGCTTGTCCATCACGATGTTATGAAGGGTTTCGCCCATGCCGTGCAGACGTTGGAATTCGAACTTCTCTTTATCCTCGGCCATATGCAGTACGGCGGCGACCGTATGCGCGTTATGGGTGGCGAACTGCGGATAGATCCGGTCGGTCATGTTCAGCAGTTTGCGCGCGTTGGCGATATAGGACACATCGGTCGCGGCTTTTTGGGTGAAGACGGGGAAGCCCTCGACACCTTTGACCTGTGCGCGTTTGATCTCGGTGTCCCAGTAGGCACCTTTCACCAAGCGGACCATCAGTTTGCGGTCGTGGCGGATCGCCATGTCATACAGCGCATCGATCACCACACCAGCGCGGGGGCCATAGGCCTGCACCACGATGCCGAAACCGTCCCAACCGGACAGCGCAGGTTCGGAGAGCACTTTTTCGATCACATCCAACGACAGGCCCAGACGGTCGGCTTCCTCGGCGTCGACGTTCAGCCCCATGCCGGCGGATTTCGCCAGCAAGGCAAGCGCCCGCAGACGCGGCACCAGATCACGCATGACGGATGCTTCTTGCGCGACCTCATAACGCGGATGCAGGGCCGACAGCTTGACCGAGATGCCGGGGTTCTTGCGGCTGTCCTTGTGCACGCAGGCCGTCGCGATGGCAGAGATCGCGCGGCTGTAGCTTAGGTGATAGCGTTTGGCATCGCTTTCGGTGCGCGCGGCTTCGCCCAGCATGTCATAGCTGTAGGTGTAGCCTTTCTTCTCCATGCCCTTGGCGCGTTCCATCGCGGCGTTGATGTTCTCGCCCAGAACAAACTGGCGGCCCATTTCCTTCATCGCACGGCTGACGGCGGTGCGGATCACCGGTTCGCCCAGACGTTTGATGGCTGCGCGCAGGTGGCGCACGGGGCCGGGTTGGTCATCGTCCAGCACGCGACCGGTCAGCATCAGGGCCCATGTGGACGCGTTCACCAGCGGCGAGGTGGAGTGCCCCATATGGCGGCCCCAGTCAGAGGGCGCGATCTTGTCCTCGATCAAGGCGTCGATGGTCTCGGCGTCAGGCACACGCAGCAGCGCTTCGGCAAGGCACATCAGCGCGACGCCTTCGTCGGTGGACAGACCGTATTCGGCCAGAAACACTTCCATGATACCGGGGGAGGTATGGCCGCGGATATCGCGCACGATCTGCGCCGCGTCTTGCGTGATCTTGACCCGTTCCTCTGGCGACAGATGCGCATTGCGCACCAGTTCACGCAAGACGTTGTCTTGGTCGGTGTAGGTGCCTGCGTCAATCTGGTGGCGCAAAATAGGGGAAGAATCGCGTGCCATGAGGTACTCCAACTGATAATTGCGCTAGAATAGCTCGGGAATAGTAGTATTAGTTCCTGATTCCGGCCAGTTTGGTGGGTAAACCGCTTTATTATTGGGCCTCTTGCGTGACAAACGACGACTTTAAAATGGACCGCTTCGATGCGGCGATTCTGACGGTACTGGCCGAAGACGGGCGCATCAGCATCACTGACCTCGCCAAACGGATCGGGCTGTCCAAATCTCCCACCCAAGCGCGGCTAAGACGGCTTGAGGATAGCGGCGTCATTCTGGGCTATCGCGCCCTGCTGGACCCGATCCGTCTGGGGCTGGATCACGTCGCTTTCGTAGAGGTCCGTTTGGAAGACACCCGCGAGGTCGCCCTGCGCGCCTTTAACGAGGCCGTGTCCCGTGTGCCTGAAATTGAACAGGCCCATATGATCGCAGGGAACTTTGATTACCTGCTTAAGGTGCGCACCCGTGACATGGCCGCCTACCGTCGTTTTCTGGGCGAGACGGTGACCACGCTGCCCTATGTCGCCAACACCTCTACCTATGTGGCGATGGAAGCGGTCAAGGAAATCATGCTCGCGGACATGGCGTAAGCCGCGAAGGCGCACGGGGCCAATCGTGATTTTGATGCCGGCTGCCCTGCATCTGACCATTTACACCGCCCGCAACCTAGCTATTGTGCGCGGCACTGCGGGCGTGATGGAATGGTAGACATACCAGACTTAAAATCTGTTGGGCCTTGTGCCCGTGTGGGTTCGAGTCCCACCGCCCGCACCACTCATCCCTCCACTTAAATCCAGTCTCCGAAAAGCGTGACAGGCCGGTTATCATGGCATTGTCGTTGCTCGTGGCTGTGCATATGGTAGCGGATGCGAAACAAATGGGGGATATCGGGTGGACGACAAAACGAACATGCGCGCGATCATTCAGGATCATGAGGCCTATCTTGCCGGTGCGCATGATTTCCAGTCAGATATCGAAATGCTCGCGGCAAGCGAAACTGTGGGGACGTTGCTGGAAACGGTAATGCTGGCGACAGATATGCGCTTTGCTGCTGTGGCGCGGGTGACGACCGATCGCTGGGTCGCCTGTCGCACGGTGGACGAGGTGAACTTTGGCTTGTCCGAAGGTGACGAGATCGGGATCGACCAGACCTTCTGCCAATCGGTGCGCGAGACCTCTGAAAAAGTGATGTTCAACGATGTCGCCACGGATGATGTCTATCGTAACCATCCGATTGCCGCGCAATTCGGCATCGTCAGCTATGCCTCCATCCCGATCTTCCGCAGCAACGGGTCGTTCTTTGGCACCCTCTGCGCCATCGATACCGAACCGCGCGACGTCAAACATCCCCGCGTTGTGGCCATGCTCGAGATGTTTGCCGATATCATCGGGCGCAGTCTGGAAACCGAAGAGCGGCTTGAGGCGCAGGAGCGACTGGTAGAGCACGAACGCCAGATGGCCGCGGTGCAAGAGGAGTTCGTCGCCGTCTTGGGCCACGACCTGCGCAATTCGGTCGCCGCGCTGAACGCAGGTGTGCGCCAGCTCGACAAGGAGCCGCTGTCAGATAAGGCGCGGAAAATTCTGCCGCTGATGGGGAGCTCTATCCACCGGATGAGCGAGCTTATCGACAATATCATGCTGCACGCAAAATCGCGGTTGGGCGGCGGTATCCGCATCTCGGCCACGCCGGACGCGGGGTTGGAAGACGCGTTGAACCACGTGGTCGAAGAGGTGCGCGCCGCAGCACCCGATCACAAGATCACCGTCGATCTGGACTTTGACCGCCCCGTGAGCTGCGATGCCGCGCGCGTGGCGCAGGCGGTGTCGAATCTGTTATCGAACGCCGTGCGCTATGCCGATGACGGCAGCGAGGTCACGGTGCGCGGGCGCGTCAGCGGGGCGGAGGCCGTGATTTCCGTTGCCAACCGCGGCGCGCCGATCCCCGAAAGCCTGAAGCAAAAGCTGTTCCAACCCTACCAACGTGGCGACCAGACCAAGGGCGAGGGGCTAGGGCTTGGCCTGCATATCGCATCCTCGATCGCGGTGGCGCATGGCGGTCAGATCGACGTGACCTGCGATGACGGTCTTACCACATTTGCGTTCCGTGTGCCGTTGCTGGCGGCCTGAACGCCGTTCAGGGTTCTCTGGTGGGACTACATCAAGGGCCAGCGCGATGCGCTGGCCCTTGATCGTTTTCGGTGTGGTCAGACGGCGGAGCCTTGGCAGATCAGCTGCGCACGCCTGCGAATTTTTCGGCCCATTCGTCGCGCTGGTCGTCGGTGATTTTCGCGAACAGCACCTCTGGCACCTCGAAGGTGTGACCGGGGGCCAGTTGGGCCAAGGCGCCAGGCACATCATCCGGCCATGCGGCGTTTTCAACCTTCATACTGTCAAGCATGCTGGCGGCGGCCGTCGGGATGAATGGTGCAGACAAGACCGCGTAAAGCGGGATTAGGTTCAGCGCCAAACGCACCTGAGCCGCGGCTTTGTCGGGGTCTGTCTTGAAGGTCGTCCAAGGGGCCTGTGCTTGCAGGTATTCGTTACCCGCAGCCCAGATCGCCCGCAGTTCGGCGGCGGATTTGCGGACTTCCATCGCCTCCATCGCGGTTTGATAGCGGGCTACCCGTTCAGTCAGATCCGCGATCAGCGCGTGTTCTTCGGGCCCGTATTCGCCCGCCGCTGGCACGTCTTCGCTGAATTTCGAGCGGCAGAATTTGGTGATGCGGCTGATAAAGTTGCCCAAGACATCCGCCAGATCCTTGTTCACGGAGGACTGGAAATTCTCCCACGTGAACTCCGCATCCGAGGTTTCGGGCGCATGGGACAGCAGCCACCAGCGCCAGTAGTCCGCCGGCAGGATTTCCAGCGCCTGATCCATGAACACCCCACGCCCGCGCGAGGTCGAGAACTGGCCGCCGTCATAGTTCAGATAGTTGAACGATTTGATGTAGTCGACCAACTTCCACGGCTCTTGCGAACCCATGATCGTTGCAGGGAAGCTGAGCGTGTGGAACGGGACGTTGTCCTTGCCCATGAACTGGGTATAGCGCACGTCGTCGGCACCTTTGTCGGTGCGCCACCAGCTTTCCCAATCCGACCCTTTGCCCGCATCGACCCATTCCTGCGCGCAGGCGATGTATTCGATGGGGGCATCGAACCAGACATAAAAGACCTTGCCCTCCATCCCCGGCCAATCTGCGTCGCCGCGTTTGACAGGCACACCCCAGTCCAGATCGCGCGTGATACCACGGTCCTGCAGCCCGTCACCGTCATGCAGCCATTTCTTTGCAATAGAGGTGGTCAGCACGGGCCAGTCGGCCTTGCTGTTGATCCATTCGTCCAGCTTGTCCTTCATCTGCGATTGACGCAGGAACAGATGCTTGGTGGCGCGCATCTCGAGGTCGGTGGCACCGGAAACGGTCGATCGCGGGTTGATCAGATCTTCGGGATCTAGCTGTTTGGTGCAGTTGTCACATTGGTCGCCGCGGGCATCCTCGAACCCGCAGTTGGGGCAGGTGCCTTCGACATAGCGGTCGGGCAGGAACCGCCCGTCGGTCTCGGAGTAGATCTGGCGCTGTTCGACTTCCTCGATCAGGCCCTGATCATAAAGTGCTGCGGCAAAATGTTGGGTCAGCGCCTTGTTCTGCGCACTGGAGGACCGGCCAAAGTGATCGAAGGACAGGCCGAACCCTTCCGCGATCCGCGCCTGAACCTCGTGCATCTCGGCGCAGTATTCCGCCACCGGTTTACCTGCTTTGGCAGCAGCCAGTTCAGCGGGCGTACCATGTTCATCCGTCGCGCAGAGAAACAACACCTCCTGGCCGCGCCCGCGCTGATAGCGGGCGTATAGATCGGCGGGCAGCTGGCTGCCCACGAGGTTGCCCAGATGTTTGATCCCGTTGATGTACGGAATGGCGGAGGTGATAAGGTGGCGCGTCATGACTTGGACCCCGAAACTACTTTTGCACGTCTCTAGCGCAGCGGCGGGGCAAGGGCTAGGGGGCGTCGCGTTCGCGGCTGCGGCGCATCAGGCGGCCAATGGTAAAGGATGTGCGCGGCGCATAGACATAGGGGGTGCGTTTTGTCGCCGTAGGGCGGGCGCGCATCCGCGTCAGCCCAAAGAGCACCAGCACCCCGTGCCCGACCGAGATCATGGTAAACAGCGCCGCGGGGCCAAAGCCTTCGATCAGCACCGAGGCGATGTAGGGCGCAAAGATCGCCCCGACCGCGAACCAGAACATCAGCGCCGCCGAAAGCTCTACCCGTTCCGAGCTGCTGGCAAAGTCATGGGCGTGGGACGCCGCGACGGAATAGATCGGAAAGGTCGTGAGGCCAAAGAAGGTCGCGGCAAGGAAGATCGCCTGCGTGCCCATGCCTGCTGACATCACGGTGACCGCACAGCTAAGCATTGATGCAGCCGACAGCCAGATCAGCACCCAGCGGCGGTCGAATTTATCGGCCAGCCAGCCCACGGGGAACTGCGCCAAAGCGCCTCCCAGCACGAAAGCCGACAGGAACCACGCGATCTGACCGGCGGTCAGCCCGACCTCTTGCCCATAGATCGGCCCGACCATCCGGAAAGACGCGCTGGACAGTGCCGCGACAACCACGGCGGCGACGGCCAGCGGGGATCTATCAATCGCGAGCTTGGGGCGCAGCCGCCCTTTTTCGGGGGTTTCGGGTTGGGGCAGGCGGGTCAGCACCAGCGGGATCAGCGCGGCACAGCACAGGATCGCCAACAGGTTGTAGGACACGTAGGACGCAGGCGCGAGCACGCCAATGATCATCTGCGCTGCCAATGACCCGCTGGTATCCACCACACGGTAGGCCCCCATGGTGCGGCCCCGCGTCTCGTTCGTGACCTTGGCCTGCAACCATGCTTCGACCACCGTATAGCATCCGGCGACGCAGAACCCGGACGCGACCCGCATGAGCGCCCAGGCATAGGGGTCCAGCACCATCATATGCGACAGCAGCCCGATCGCGCCCGCAGCGGTAAAGGCGGCGAAGGCGCGGCTGTGCCCGACAGTGCCCAAAAGGCGCGGCGCGCCCCAGCAGCCCAGAAAAAAGCCGACGAAATGCGCCGAGCCCAAAAGACCGATCTGCTGGTTGGTGAACCCCAGTTGCGTGCCCGACAACACGTCCAACGGCCCCACACCGCCTGACGACAGTTGCAGCAGAATGACGGAAAGAAACAGGGCGGCGAAGGAAATGAGAAGGCGCATATCATGGTACTCTGTGCCCATTTTCGGGCAAGACCAATGGCCAAAGCGACAGTCACGCGAAAATTTTCACCCTTCGGCTTTTGCACGGCACGGCTGCCCGGAAAATGCGCTTGCGGTGACGTGGCGGAACAGAAAGGGTAGGCGCAAATCTAAACGAGGAATTCCAATGCAAAAGAACACGCTGGGTCACACAGGTATCGAAGTGACTGATTTCTGTCTGGGTTCAATGACTTGGGGCACGCAAAACACCCCCGAGGAAGGCCATGCGCAGATTGAACGCGCCCTTGATGCGGGGATCAATTTTATCGACACCGCCGAGATGTATCCGGTTAACCCGATCAAGGCGGAAACCATTGGCCGCACTGAAGAGATCATCGGCCAGTGGATCGCCAAGACCGGACGGCGCGACGACTTTGTGTTGGCGACGAAGCACTCAGGCGCGGGGGCTCCGGTGCGTGACGGCGCGGGGATTTCACCCGATACGATCCGTAGCACGCTTGAAGGATCGCTGAAGCGGCTCAACACCGATTATGTGGACCTCTACCAGTTCCACTGGCCCAATCGCGGCAGCTACATGTTCCGCAAGAACTGGGAGTATGACCCCTCGTCGCAGAGCCGTGCCGAGACGATGGCGCATATGGAGGACTGCCTTGGCGCGCTGCAAGACGAGGTGACCCGCGGCACCATCCGCGCCTTCGGGTTGAGCAACGAAAGCGCTTGGGGGCTGACCCAATGGGTGAATGCCGCCGAACGCACGGGCGGCCCGCGTGCCGTTTCGGTCCAGAACGAATATTCGCTGCTGGCGCGTATCGCTGATACCGACGTGGCCGAAACATGCCACAACGAAGATATCGGGATGCTGTCGTATTCTCCGCTGGCGGCGGGGCTGCTGACCGGCAAATACCAGAATGGCGCGTTGCCCGAAGGATCGCGCATGGCGATCAACGGGGATCTGGGCGGGCGCAAGACGGATCGCGTGTTTGATGCGGTGGACGCCTATTTGCAGATCGCGCAGAAACACGGGCTGGATCCGGTGCAGATGTCCCTGGCCTTCACGCGCCAACGGCCCTTCATGACCTCGGTGATCTTTGGCGCGACCTCGCTTGACCAGCTCGAGGTGATCCTCGGCGGGATCGACCTGCATCTGGATGACGAGGTGATGGCCGATCTGGATGCCGCGCATAAAGCACATCCAATGCCGTTCTGACCCTTCAAACGCCACGCCGGCCCTGAACCCAAGGAGATTCTGATGCCTCTCACCATGAACAAGGACGTATTCATCACCTGTGCGGTCACGGGGTCGGGGGGCAGTCAGGACCGCAGCCCCCATGTGCCACGGTCGCCCGCACAGATCGCCGACAGCGCGATTGCGGCGGCCAAGGCGGGGGCTGCGGTGGTCCATTGCCACGTACGCGACCCCGAAACAGGCGCGCCGAGCCGTCGGCTTGATCTGTACCGCGAGGTGACGCAGCGCATCCGCGAGGCAGAGGTGGACGTGATCCTGAACCTCACAGCGGGGATGGGCGGCGACATCGTCTTTGGCTCGACCGAGCAGCCGCTGCCCCCTGTGGCCGGGACCGATATGATCGGCGCGGCGGAACGGGTGCAGCATATCAAGGAATGCCTGCCCGAGATTTGCACCCTTGATTGCGGCACGATGAACTTTGCCGAAGCCGATTACGTGATGACCAACACGCCTGGTATGCTGACCGCCATGGGCCGGATGATGACCGAGCTTGGCGTGAAGCCCGAGATCGAGGCCTTTGATACGGGCCATCTGTGGTACGCCAAACAGCTGGTCAAGGACGGTGTGCTGGGTAGCCCTGCGTTGGTGCAGCTATGCATGGGCGTGCCCTGGGGCGCCCCCGATGATCTGAACACCTTTATGGCGATGGTGAACAACGTGCCGGACGATTGGACCTTCAGCGCCTTCGGGCTGGGGCGTCACCAGATGGCCTATGTCGCCGCCAGCGTTTTGGCGGGGGGCAATGTGCGCGTGGGGCTCGAGGATAACCTCTGGCTCGACAAGGGCGTTCTGGCGGAAAACTGGCAGCTGGTCGAACGCGCCGGAACGATCATAGAGAATATGGGCGCACGGGTCATCGGCCCGGCGCAGGTGCGCGAACAGCTTGGGCTGACCAAACGGGCCGCCGCATGAAGCGCGCGCTGCTGTCGCTGGTGCTGGCGCTTCTGGCTGGATGCGCGGCTCGGGTCCCCGATACCGCGCAGGGCCTGCGGGATAGCAAAGCGCTGATTGGCGCGACCAGCCGCTATGACGCGGCGCGCTTCAAAGGGCCGTGGCTGGTCCGTGACAGCTTTGGCGACGGCGTGGCGCAGGTGGCCTTGGTCGAGACGACGAAGGGCCCCGCGTTCCAGCTGTGCACACAGGTCGGCTGCGGCGACGGCGGCACGCTGTGGCTGGCGCAGCAGCAGGGGCAGGGGCGCTATGTGCTGTCGCGCCCCGATGGCAGCACGCGCACGCTTTGGGTGCTTTGGATCGACGAAGGGTTCCGCACCGCGGTGGTCGGCAATCCCGCCGGCGACTTTGGCTGGATCCTTGACCGCAGCGCCAGCGGCGGCGCGGACCGGATCGCGGCCGCGCGCGAGATATTGGACTTTAACGGCTATGACACGGACCAGCTGAGGATACGACAATGACCAAAATCGCAGCAATCATCGGCGGTGGTGTAATCGGCGGCGGATGGGCCGCGCGTTTTGCACTAAATGGCTGGCAGGTACAGGTGTTCGACCCCGACCCGCAGGCCGAACGCAAGATCGCCGAAGTTCTGGCAAACGCCCGCCGCTCCATGCCCGGTCTGACCGATGTCGCCCTGCCCGCCGAAGGGGGGCTCCGGTTTTGCTCCAGCATCGCCGAGGCGGTGGAGGGCGCCGTGTGGATACAGGAAAGCGTGCCCGAGCGGCTTGAGGTCAAACACAGCACGCTCGCCGAAATTCAGGCCGCCTGTGATGCGGAGGCGGTGATCGGATCGTCGACATCGGGGTTCAAACCGTCAGAACTGCGCGCGGGCAGCACGCGCCCCGATCAGATCATGGTCGCCCATCCGTTCAATCCCGTCTACCTTTTGCCGCTGGTCGAGCTGGTCCCGGCCGAGGGGCAGGACGGCCCGCTGGTAGACCGCGCCAAGGAACTGCTGACAGGGCTTGGGATGTACCCGCTGCATCTGCGCAAAGAGATCGACGCCCATGTGGCAGACCGTTTGCTCGAAGCCGTCTGGCGCGAGTCGCTCTGGCTGGTCAAGGACGGCATCGCCACCACGGAAGAGATCGACGACGCCATCCGCTATGGCTTTGGCATTCGGTGGGCGCAGATGGGCCTGTTCGAGACGTATCGCGTTGCCGGTGGCGAAGCGGGGATGAAGCATTTCATGTCGCAGTTCGGTCCGGCATTGAAATGGCCCTGGACCAAGCTGATGGATGTGCCGGAATTTGACGAGACCCTTGTTGACCTGATCGCGGGGCAATCGGACGCGCAGTCGGGGGCCTATGGCATCCGTGACCTTGAACGCATCCGCGACAATAATCTGGTCGCGATGATGCGGGCGTTGAAACAGCAGGATTGGGGCGCAGGACGGTTGATGAAACAGCACGAGGCGGCCTTGCGCGCAGGCACCGTGCTTGAGGCGCGAGCGGCGGATATCGACGACCCGTCCCAGCCGGTGCCCACCGTCCATCGTGCCGTGCCGCTGGACTGGACCGATTACAACGGCCACATGACCGAGGCGAAATACCTTCAGGCCTTTGCCGACGCGACCGACCGTTTCATGGAGCTGATCGGCTGCGACGCGGCGTATATTGCCTCGGGCGGGAGCTTTTTCACTGCTGAAACCCATATCCGCCACGTGGACGAAGTGCATGCGGGCGCGGTGATCGACATACGCACCCGCGTGCTGCTGGGGGCGGGCAAGAAAATGCATCTGTGGCACGAGATGTACGAAGGCGACCGGCTGCTTGCCACGGGGGAACACTTCTTGCTGCATGTCAGCCTTGAAACCCGCAAACCCTCTGATCCGTCTACGGAGATCGCGGCGGCGTTGACGCGCTTTGCCCAAGCCCATGCGGCCTTGCCGATGCCCGAGGGCGTGGGCCGCTTTGTGGGCGCGCCGCGGTGATCGGG
This sequence comes from Sulfitobacter sp. PM12, assembly GCF_045586035.1. Lineage (NCBI taxonomy): Bacteria > Pseudomonadati > Pseudomonadota > Alphaproteobacteria > Rhodobacterales > Roseobacteraceae > Sulfitobacter > Sulfitobacter sp. PM12. The sequence continues at coordinate 2,558,117 of NZ_CP151529.1, read as the reverse complement.
GTCCGCGCCCATGGCTGACACGCTGCCGGATCTGTGGATCCTCGTGACGCTGGCCGCGGCGGTCTTTCAGACCGGACGGTTCATGCTGCAAAAATACCTCGCGACCGCGACCCTGTCGGCGGCGGGGGCGACGTTCTCGCGGTTTCTGTATTCCGCGCCCTTCATCCTACTGGGGCTCGTGGCCTATCTGGCGCTCAGCGCGACACCGCTGCCGCCGCTTGGGCCGGGGTTCTGGGCGCATGGGTTGGTCGGAGGCACGGCGCAGATCCTCGCGACGGTCTGTGTGGTGCTACTGTTCAAACAGCGCAACTTTGCCGTGGGCATCACCTTCAAGAAGACCGAAGTCATCCTGACGGTGCTGGTGGGTTGGATCATTCTGGGCGAGGGCGTCAGCGCCACTGGCTTCGCCGCGATTGCCCTTGGCGTGGTCGGGTTGTTGCTGCTGTCCGGCGGGGCAGAGGCCAAGGGGTTTCACCTGCGCGACCTGCGCAATCGCGCGGCAGGGCTGGGGATCGCGTCAGGCGCGCTTTTCGCGGTGTCGGCCGTGTCCTACCGCGGGGCGTCGCTGGCCGTGCAGACCGATCTGCCGGTGCTGCGCGCAGGCGTGACCCTTGCGGCGGTGGTGACGATGCAATCGCTGATCATGGCGGTGTACCTGCGGCTGCGCGAACCGGGGCAGATTCGCGATGTCTGGCGCGCGCGCCGGGTCGCGGTCTGGATCGGGCTGACCTCGATGGGCGGATCGCTGTGCTGGTTCATCGCCTTCACCTTGCAGAACGCAGCCTATGTCAAAGCCCTTGGTCAGGTAGAGCTGATCCTGAGCGTCGCGGCCTCCACCCTGTTCTTCCGCGAGAAAATCAGCCCCCGAGAGGCGGCAGGCATGGCGGTGCTGATCGCGTCGATCCTGATGCTGGTGATGGTCGCCTAGCTTGGCATCGGGCGCCCGCGCAAACGCAGGAACAGGCTTTCTTCGTCGCTATTCTTGAAAAACGGAACCGAGGCGGGCGGGTCAAGCTGCCGCGCGCGGGCCTCGACTTCGGCCAGCACCACCTCGGTGATGAAGGGCATGTCGAATTTGCGCGCGTCCGACAGGGCCACCCATTGCAGATGCGAAAGCTCGTCACAGGCGTCGTCGAAATTGTCGAGATCGGTGGCGATATCCTCGGCATCGACCAGAAAGAAACGCGCATCAAAGCGGCGTGGACGGCCGGGAGGCGTCAGCGCGCGGAAAACAAATTGCAGCGGGGCCGCGTGGGGCAGATAGCCGCGCTGTGCAAAGGTCAGCCAATCGGCAGGGGGCGTGCCCTCCCATGCGCCTTTCTGGCCAAGGATCAGGCCGGTCTCTTCCCAAAGCTCGCGGATCGCGGCCACCACCAGGGCATGTGCAAGGCTGTCATCGGCGTCTTCGGCCAGACGGTTCTGGCAGGTTTCATCGACCATGCTGGCAAGCGGCACCTGCGCATCGCCCAGATCGACCGCGCCGCCCGGAAAAACGAATTTATTGGGCATGAAGGCCGCTGTCGCGCCACGTTGCCCCATCAGGATCCGCGGCGCGGTATGCCGGTCGCGGATCACGATCACCGTGGCTGCGTTGCGGATTTTACTTTTGTCGATGGTCATCGCCTTGCCCCATATCCTGTTTTTCTAGCGGGGCTTTCGGGGTGCCGGTCAGCTGGTGCTGCCGAACCCGCCCATGCGCTTTGCCCATTGGAAGCCGATCATGGCTCCTTTCAGTCTGGGCAGAAGGTAGAGGGACAATCCGACGCAGCCAACCGAAAAGATTGTAAACAACGTCAGCGGCTCGGGTCGCCAGACCACAAAGGCGATGTGCAGCCCCGGGGCCAGCAGGTGCCCGACAAGCAGGATCGTCAGATAGGCCGGACCATCATCGGCGCGGTGGTGGAACAGTTCTTGGCCGCAGACGGTGCAGGTATCATTGACCTTCAGATAGCTTTTCAGCATCGGACCGGCCCCGCAGTTGGGGCATTTACGCCGCCAGCCGCGCAGCAGGGATTTCTTCATGCTGCGTTCATCTGTGTCTACGTGAGGCATATTTACGGTCTGGTCAGTCATCTGGGCTTCCTTGTTCCCATCCTACATGCGGCCAAAACGCCGCGAAATAAAGGGATCTCGGGGCAGTTGCGTCGCCATGTCGCAAAGCCCGCGCAGGGGTGCCCAAAACTTTTTCACATTTTTGCGACGGAATGACGGGCGGCTGTCGTTTGAACCGGTATCGCCACGCTGAAAACGGCGGGCGTTAGATAGATCACCAAAGGAAGAAACAGATGACAAAACGAGCAAATCTTCAGATCGCACTCTTGAGCGGGTTGATCGCATTGGGCGGCACGACACTGGTCGCGCAGAATGCGGAGAAGGCAGAGGGCGGCAAGCAAAGCCACTTTGTCCAGTTGGACACCGATATGAACGGTGAAGTCACTGCCGAAGAAATGAAAGCCCACGCTGCGGCACGTTTCGCTGCTGCTGATGCGGATGGCGACGGCTTCCTGACACAGGATGAACTGGCCGCCGCAGCCAAGGCACGCCACGCCGAGCGCAGCCAGCGCATGCTGGAGAAGCTGGACACCGACGGCAACGGGTCGCTTTCCGCGACCGAGCTTGAAGCCATGGGCAAAGGCAAAGGCGACCGGATGGCCAAGCGCCACGACAAGATGATGAAACGCATGGATGCCAATGAAGACGGCAAGCTGTCGATGGAAGAAATGGCCGGGCGTCACAGCCCCGAGCAGATGATCGAGAAGCTGGACACCGACAAGAACGGATCGCTGAGCGCGGAAGAGTTCGCCAAAGCCCGTATGGGTGGCAAGCATCACGGCAAACGCGGTGGTCATGGCGGCAAGGACGGGCACGGTAAACCCGGCAAACACATGAAGCACGACAAGTCCGATGACGGCGACGCGGCTGCAACGGAATAAGGCAAGCATGCGGGCGCGCTTGAACGGCGCGCCCGCAAAGGCTACCTCCGGTTTGATGGATATGCACGATACGACGGATGCCGACGGGGTGGATGACCCCGAACGCGCCTTGCTGCACCGCTATGTGCAGGGGGATGCGGCGGCGGCACGGCTGTTGACGCTCCAGTTGACACCGCGCATCTTTGGTCACGCCTTCCGCATTCTGGGCAACGCGGCCGAGGCTGAAGACGTGACGCAAGACGCGCTGATGCGCCTGTGGAAGATCGCTCCGGACTGGCGCGATGGCGAAGCGAAGGTGACCACCTGGCTGTACCGTGTGACCGCCAACCTGTGCACCGACCGGCTGCGCAAACGCGGCCGGGGTGTCCCGCTTGAGGACATCGCGGAACCCACCGATCCGGCGGAGAGCGCCGAGGCTCGGCTGCAGCGCACGGCGCGCGAGGATGCCTTGCAAGCGGCGCTGGACAGATTGCCCGAGCGGCAGCGGCAGGCGGTGGTGCTGCGCCACATAGACGGGTTGGCGAACCCCGAGATCGCGACCATTCTGGATGTCGGGGTCGAAGCGGTTGAAAGCCTGACCGCACGGGGCAAAAGGGCTTTGGCGAAACTTTTGGGCGCACGACGTGACGCCTTGGGATACGATGATGACAAAACGTGAAACAGAGACGCTAGAGGCGCATTTCGAACAGGCGCGGGCGACCCCGCCGCAGATGCCTGCGGGCATGATGGACCGGTTGATCGCCGATGCGCTGGCGGCACAGCCCGCCCCTGCGATAGGGGGCTGGCGTGGGTTCTGGCGCGCCATCGGCGGCGCACCGGCTTTGGGCGGGCTGATCACCGCAACGGCTGTCGGGTTCTGGATCGGGGTCGCCCCGCCAAGCGGCCTGCCGGATGTCGCGACGCAGATTATCACGGGCGGCGACGATTACATCGTCGCCGATGCGACATCGCTGGACACCTATACGTCAGATCTGACGGCGTTCGGCTGGGACTTGGACGAGGGATAGAAAATGGCAGGCTTTGCATTCAAAAGCACGAAGACACTGCGGTGGGCCTTGGGGCTGTCGCTGGGGGTGAACCTGCTGGTGCTGGGGCTGGTTGCGGGGGCGGTCTATCGCTTTGACGGGCCGCATGGTGGCGCGATGCGGCACATGCGCGACTATGGCACGCCCTACGTCATGGCGCTGCCTGAAGAACGCCGCCGCGCCGTCTTTGCCGATGCGCGCAAGGGGCGCGAGGATAAATCCGTCAGCCGTGCCGCACGCCGCGCATTGTATCAAGAGGCGCTGACCGCCATCCGCGCAGAGCCCTTCGACCCCGCAGAGGCACGCCGTGTGCTGGACCTGCAACGCGACGCCACGCTGACCGTTCAGCAGACCGTTCAAAACGCGTGGCTGTCCGAGTTGGCCGAGATGTCGGCACCCGAGCGTGCAGCCTATGCCGACCGTGTCGAGGAAATGCTCAAGCGCGGCAAAAAGGGCAAACGCGACGGCGCAAAGTCTCCGAAGGCCGGTCAATAGGCTGGCAACTGGCCCAAGCGGTCAGGGCCTGCCGTGCGGGATTGCGCGGCGCGGGCTTGCCAAATGCGCGCCCGGCGCGGTAGGCAAAGCGACCTTAACGAAAGTCGCGCCCCATGCTCCCTGAATTCAACGATCCAAACGAAGTTCTTGCCACCACGCGTGCCTCCTCTGGGCGGAGGGCCATCGGGCTGACGGCGCTTGGGATATTGGGGCTGTTCCTGATCTACGTCGCGTTCACCTCGTCGCCCGGTCTGGGCTGGCAGGTGTTCTTGCTGGCAATGGGGGGGCTGGCGCTTTGGATGGCCGACAAGATGCGCCGCGCAACCGCGGGCGCGATCGAGCTGACCGCCACCGAATTACGCGACAGCGACGGTACGGTGATTGCACGGGTCGAAGACATCATCGGGCTGGATCGCGGCGTTTTTGCGTTCAAGCCGTCTAACGGTTTTCTACTGCGCACCAAGCCCGGCACAGGCGGTGACCGCATTTGGCGGCCGGGCCTGTGGTGGCGGATTGGCCGGCGCATCGGTGTCGGCGGCATGACCCCCGGCAGTCAGACCAAGTTCATGTCCGAGATCATCTCTGCCATGATGGCTGAACGATCCTAAGCAAAAGGCCCGCAGGCAGATCGCCGCGGGCCTTTTCTTTTTGTCGTTATCGTCAGCTTTTACGCCCCGTCCGAGTACAGCACCCAAGGGGCGTAGCGCGGGCGGGTAAAGACGAAGTTCTTCACCTCTTGCACCGGCAGCCCGATGTTGAAGGGCGGGGCAAATGACGTCCATGTCTCGGTGACGGTGATATATTCACCATCCTCCAGTTCCGGGATTTTATCCGTCCAGCCCGTCACATCTGCTTGGGTCGCGTCGCTTAGGCTGCCGCGGGCGCGGGACCAATGCAGCAGGAAGCGTTTGTTCTTCTGATCGTATTTCGCCGAGGTGATGCGCACTGTCGTTTCACCCGAGGAACGGGTCATATAGTCCAGCAGATCCTGAATGCCGTCCATATATTCGGTGTCCATCGGCAGCGTCTCGCGCGAGATCATATCGCCGATGGTATAGGCCGCTTTCTGGTTGGTGTAATATTCCTGATAGGTCTGGAAGAAGGTAAACATCGCCAGATAGACCCAGAAGACCATGGGCATCATGATTACCGCTTCGATCGAGGCGCTGCCGTCCTGATCGCGCAGAAAACGCGCCAGTACACGGCGTTTGAGATAAGTGATAACCATTAGCTTGGCTCCTGCACAAAGGAGGATACGGCGTACATGCTGCCCTGTCCCGCGCCATCAGTTTCGAACTTGAAGCCCATAGCGCTGCCCGGCAGCATCGGATCGAACTTGACGCAGGCCCGCAGCAGCATCAGCTGGTGCTGCGCCCCAAGGGTAAAACCGCGTTCCTGTTTGACGGGCAGGGATTTGTCCACGCAGTCGGGCGAGGCGTTCATCGCGGCGAAGTTGCGCGGGTTCACCAGCACCATCTCAAGGCGCAGGGTATCCTTGCAGTCGCCGATATAGCCCACGTTGTCACAGATCATCGTTTTGATCATGTCGTGGGTGATCGTCGTGCGTGTGTTCAGCCGGATATACCGTACTGCCGTTTCCAGCCCGCGGTTCAGGTGGAACTGCCGCAGGGAATAAAGGCTGACCTCGACCGACGCGAGGAACATGCCGAAGATGACCGGAAAGAGGATCACGAACTCGATCAGGACAACTGCGCCATCCTCACCCCGGCGGAACCGGCGCAGCGCTTGTGAAATGCGGGCGATCATTGGGTCAATCTCAACTGGTTGATCTGGCGGGCGATGGCGCGGAAGGCTTCGGAAAGCTCGACACCTTCGACGCGGAAGAAGTGGCTGGGCGAGGAGGCGCAATCCTGCATCGCGGGCACGTCCTCGTCATCGACCTCGAACCCGATGGACCAGATCACGATCCGCTTGGCTTTGGCGGCGTCGCAGATATTCGACAGCAACGTGTTGCCCAGCGATTTGTTGTACTTCTGATAATAGAAGTAGCCCCAGTAGCGCGAGTTTACCTCGCGGCGTAGATACCACCAAAGGTTGTACCTATTCCAGTGAACATACTCGCTATCTTCGTTGTAGTACGTATTACTGATGCGGAACGAGTTATCATTCGCGCCATCCGTCATAAGGATAACAGTCTTAAGCGTTTCTGAATCGGTATAGCTCGCGGGGCGGTTATAGAATTCACGGTCGACATGACCGGCATTCACCAGCGAGTTGTTGATGTCCCGGAACGCCGGATCAAGCATCGCCGCGGCCCATTTCATGCCAAGGAAGATCGACGTACCAGCGCGCGGTACAAGATCATCGATCTGGTTCTTCAACGTGCGTTTGTTTTGTGAAAACGGGGTAATACGCTCGTAATCGTAGCGCGGGCAAACCGTATCGTCACGATAGTTGTTGCGGCCGTCGTAGTTCCACTGGAAGTGCTGCATCTGGTTATACCGTGTGCTGCTGTTCATCGCGATTGAATCAAAGTCGCCATTGTCGAAATCAATGCAGTGGGAATAGTCGTGCTTTCTGTTCACGTTCATACGGTCCATGATCAGCGGGCCCGCGTTCACTTGTTCCGAGTAGGGGACCAGGGAGACTGAAATCAGGTCTTCGTTCTCGTCCTTCAGCACAGTGTCCAGAAAGATATCGGCGGCATTCTGTACTTCGCCCAGACGGTTATTGGTGGCCATCGAACCCGAGATATCGAGCACGAGCGAAATTTCGACCTTTGCAACGCGTTCTTCCGCCTGACTATGGGCGGGCACTTCGAGCGTGGGGAAACCAAAGCGGCCAATAAACTGGGTGTCCATGTCCTTGCTTGCGTCGACCGTCACGGTGCGAAAGTTCAGACCGTCATCCACCACGACATTCGACAGAAACTCGGTCATGCCCGATTTGGCAAAGTAGTCTTCCACCACCGTTTTGGGGTCACGCATCTGATCCAGATCGGCAGCGGCCAGAACGGCACGGTCCGACACAGCTTGCAGACGCGAGCGTTCCATCTCGTGGCGCATGAAATCTAGCTGGATGCCACCCACGGCGATCATCATCATGATCATGAAAAGCGCGAGGATCGTCACCAACCCGTCGTCTTCACGTGCGAACCGCGTCAGCCGCTTGCTCAGGGGGAGGGTTACCCATTTACTCACTGTATCGTTCACCGGCATTTCCATGTCCTTATTCGTGCGACCCATGCGACAGACGCATTTCGGGCGGATCGGCGTTGCCAGCAGATATGCGGGGTGAAGTTGGCCGAAATAGGGCGAAATACGTTTAAAAAAGTGTATACTCAGACCGTTTTTGGGGCAGATCCCGCCGGAGCAGCCGGACTGTCCCCTGTCAGGAAACTTCGCGCAGGACTTGTCTTGTGTGCCGTGACTACTCGCTTTGCGTGATAAGTTTTCAAACTGATTAAAATTTGTGCGAAAACTTCGAAATATGGTGATTTACAGCTTTGCTTGACGCAGGTGCCATGTTCAAAAGGCGAGGCGATGAACCGGCCCGCATCAGGGTCGCAGAGCCAATTTAGGAGCGTAGAATGAACCCCGGAACCGAACCGAGCTTTCGCGATAGCGTCGACATCATGTTTAACCGGGCGGTGGCCCTGATGGACCTGTCGCCGGGTCTGGAAGAGAAGATTCGCGTGTGCAACGCGACCTACACGGTGCGTTTCGGCGTGCGCCTGCGCGGCGGTATCCAGACCTTCACCGGCTATCGCTCGGTCCATTCCGAACACATGGAGCCGGTCAAGGGCGGCATCCGTTACAGCCCCGGCGTAAACCAGAACGAGGTAGAGGCGCTGGCGGCGTTGATGACCTATAAATGCGCGCTGGTCGAGGCACCGTTTGGGGGCTCCAAAGGTGGGCTGTGCATTGATCCGCGCGACTATGACGAACACGAGCTGGAACTGATCACCCGCCGTTTCGCATACGAGCTGATCAAGCGCGACATGATCAACCCCGCGCAAAACGTTCCCGCCCCCGACATGGGCACGGGCGAGCGCGAGATGGCCTGGATCGCGGATCAGTACAAGCGCATGAACACCACGGATATCAACGGGGTTGCCTGTGTGACGGGCAAGCCGATCAACGCGGGCGGCATCCATGGCCGCACCGAAGCGACAGGCCGCGGTGTGCAATATGCGCTGCACGCTTTCTTCCGCGACACCGAGGGGATGGAAAAGGCCGGTCTGGGCGGTGAGCTGGACGGTAAACGCGTCGTGGTGCAGGGCTTGGGCAATGTGGGCTACCACGCCGCCAAGTTCCTGAGCGAAGAGGATGGCTGCAAGATCACCGCGATCATTGAACGCGACGGCGCTTTGTTCGATGACCGTGGTCTTGATGTGGAAGAGGTGCACCGCTGGATTTCCATGCATGGTACGATCAAGGGCTATCCCGATGCGCCCCTTGAAGAAGACGGTGCCAAGCTGCTGGAAGCGGACTGTGACATCCTGATCCCTGCGGCGCTGGAAGGGGTGATTAACCTGACCAACGCGCATAACATCAAGGCCCCGCTGATCGTCGAAGCCGCCAACGGCCCCGTAACCGCCGGTGCCGATGATATCCTGCGTGCAAAGGGCGTCGTGATCATCCCTGACATGTATGCCAACGCCGGCGGTGTGACGGTGTCATATTTCGAATGGGTCAAGAACCTGAGCCACATCCGTTTTGGCCGTATGCAGCGCCGCAACGAGGAAAGCCGCCACCAGCTGTTGGTGGACGAGCTGGAACGTCTGAGCGCCGATAGCGGTGTCGGCTGGCAGCTAAGCCCGAACTTCAAGGATAAATACCTGCGGGGTGCCGGGGAGCTTGAGCTGGTCCGCTCCGGTCTTTACGACACGATGAGCGACGCCTACCGGTCGATGGCGGAAGTCTGGCACAGCCGCGACGATGTCGAAGACCTGCGCACCGCCGCCTATCTGGTGAGCATCGGCAAGGTCGCCGCCAGCTACCGCGCAAAGGGGCTGTAACCTCGCGCGGGCCCTATGCTGCGCCCCTGAAAAGTTCCCCGAAAGCCGCTGTGATAGCGGCTTTCGGCAAAGACGCGCCAAACCGCCAAGCGCGTACTGCGGAAAACCGCTCTGTCACTTGTATTCCAACGGGGGCTGGCTAGGTTCCTGCGCCATGAGCACCCGCTCTCATGTCCGCTGCAGCCTTTAACTTTAAACGGCGTAGGCCGTGGAAGGGCGGCGGGCTTGCAAAGAAACATTTAGGAGATGTGACGATGAAATTTGGTAAACTCATGATTGCCGCAGCACTGGCGACGTCCAGCGCGCCTGTCTTCGCCGCCACCAGCGCTGAAACCGATTGCCAGTATCAGGCAGATGTCGTGCAGGCCGTCCGGCAAGCGCGGATCGACCGCGTGAAAGAGCGTGACGTGCCGGATCACATCGCCTCCAAGAACCCCGAATGGCCCGATCGCTATGACGCGGTTGTCCCGCTGGTCGCCCCTTGGGTCTATGAAATGAAAATGCGCGACGTGAAGGGCAACGACCTTTCTGCCGCCTGGAACGAAATGTGTTTGGGCCAATGACGCCCGCGCGCGTCGTTTGATCGCGCCGTAGTCCCTGTCGGGGCGGTAGGACGGGGGCCAGCCCCCATCGCCCTGACGGACGATCCCCCCGGAGTTTATCCGGCAAAATGAAGCCCGTCGCGCAGGCTTTGGGTGCTGGACTTTGGCCCTGCCGACCCAATATAAAACAGTATGAGCCTGCCCCCTGGATTTTTGGATGAACTGCGCAGCCGTGCCAGCCTGTCACAGGTGGTGGGGCGCAAAGTGATGTGGGATCCGCGCAAGTCCAATCAGGGCAAGGGCGATATGTGGGCTCCGTGCCCGTTCCACCAGGAAAAATCCGCCAGCTTCCATGTCGATGACCGCAAGGGATTCTACTATTGTTTCGGGTGCCACGCTAAGGGGGACGCGATCTCTTTCGTGCGCGAGACCGAGAATGTCAGCTTTATGGAAGCGGTAGAGATTCTGGCGCGTGAGGCTGGGATGCCCATGCCAAAACAAGACCCGCGCGCGCAGGAGAAGGCGGATAAGCGCTCTCAACTGGCCGAGGTGATGGAGCTGGCGGTGCAGTATTTTCGGCTGCAGCTGCGCACCGCCGCGGCAGGGGCCGCGCGCGACTATCTTGCCGGGCGCGGGCTGACGCCGCAGGCCTTGGAGCAATGGGAAATCGGCTTCGCGCCGGACCAGTGGCAAGGGCTTTGGGATCACCTCAAGGCCAAGAATATCGAGGATGCGTTGATCCTTGGGGCGGGGCTGGCCAAGCCTTCGTCCAAGGGCGGGCGGCCTTATGATACTTTCCGGGGCCGGATCATGTATCCGATCAGGGATGCCCGGGGGCGGGCGATTGCCTTTGGCGGGCGGGCAATGGACCCGAATGACAACGCCAAATATCTGAACTCCCCCGAGACGGAGCTGTTTGACAAAGGCCGCAGCCTCTACAATGTGCGCGATGCGCGGACAGCGGCAGGGCAGGGCAAGCCGTTGATCGTGGCCGAAGGCTATATGGATGTGATTGCATTGGTGCAGGCCGGTTTCGGCGCGGCGGTGGCCCCCTTGGGCACGGCGATCACCGAGAGCCAGCTACAGATGTTGTGGCGCATCTCGCCCGAGCCGATCATCACGCTGGACGGGGATGCGGCGGGTCAACGTGCGGCAATGCGCTTGATCGATCTGGCGCTGCCGCTGCTTGAGGCGGGGCAATCCTTGCGTTTTGCCGTGATGCCTGACGGGCAGGATCCGGATGATCTGCTCCGCGCGCACGGGGCACCAGCGTTGCAAAAGTTACTGGATAACGCGATGCCGATGGTGCGTCTGCTGTGGCAGCGCGAGACCGACGGTCGCGTTTTCGACAGCCCCGAGCGTAAGGCAGGGTTGGACAAGGCGTTGCGCGAAAAGATCATGATGATCAAAGACCCGTCGATCCGCAGCCATTATGGCCAGGAAATCAAGGATCTGCGCTGGCAGCTTTTCCGTCCGCAAAAGGCCAAGAGAGATTTTAGCCCCGTCGCGCGCGCCTCCGGTGGAGGCAAGTGGGCCCCCGCGCCGCAGGGGCCGTCCCCGAGTGCGAAGTCCTCTATTCTGGTGACCGCAGCCGGGCTGGGAGCGACGGAGCATCTGCGCGAGGCGGTGATCCTGATGGCCCTGCTGGGCTGTCCGCAGTTGGTGGAAGAGTTCGAGAACGGGCTGGCCGCGATGCGTTGCCAGGATCCTGATCACGGGCGTATCCGCGATTTGATGTTGCGCCATGTACATCACGATCCGGCGGTGTTGCGCGAAAAGATTTATGACGCAGTGGGGGAGTACACCCTTGAAAACATGCTGGCGCAGCGCCACGTAGCCATCACGCCCTGCATCCGAAGCCCTGGCAACCTGGAAAAGACGCGCATGACTGTCGCCGAAGAACTGGGCAAGCTGGAAGCCGTGCGCGGGCTGGACGAAGAGATTGCCGATGCGGTCGAAGATCTGACCGGCACCGCGGATGAAGGGCTGACATGGCGGTTGGGCGAAGCGGCACGCAACGCTGATCGCGCACAGCGCAGCGGGCAGGAAGATACCGCAGAATACGACATTGCCGAGAACGGTGCCCACATCAGCCGGGACGAACGCAGCGCTTTTGACGCATTGCTGGGGTCGATCCTGAAGGGTGATGCGAAAGACGAAAAATGAACCCGGCGTGGCTTTTTCGCCGGGATGTTTAACAAAATACAGGGTAACGGGTTTAAGAATCACCCAGAACCCCGCATGATTCGAACAACCGAATCACGTCACGTGATTCGCACCCATTCGCTGGAGGAAATTTCATGGCCGCCAAAGACACGAACGAAGACGCGAAGTCTGACGACCAGGATGCCGGCCATTCGCTTGATATGAGCCAAGCCGCCGTCAAAAAGATGATCGGCGAAGCCCGTGAAAAGGGCTATATCACCTACGATCAGCTGAACACCGTTCTGCCCCCTGACCAAGTCAGCTCGGAGCAGATCGAGGATGTGATGTCGATGCTGTCCGAAATGGGCATCAACGTGATCGAAGACGAAGAAGCCGAAGAAGAAGACGCCAAGGGCGGGACCGAAATTGCGACCACGGAAAGCAACCGTGATGTGGCGCTGTCCTCTGGCACGTCCGAAAAACTGGACCGCACGGATGACCCCGTTCGCATGTATCTGCGCGAGATGGGATCGGTTGAACTGCTGAGCCGCGAGGGCGAGATCGCCATCGCCAAGCGGATCGAGGCAGGGCGCAACACGATGATCGCGGGGCTGTGTGAAAGCCCGCTGACCTTCCAGGCGATCACGATCTGGCGCGACGAACTTTTGTCCGAAGACATTTTGCTGCGCGATGTCATCGACCTTGAGGCGACATTCGGCACCCAGATGGGCGACGAAGAAGAAACGACTCCGGTCGTGCCAACCGCGGGCACCGAGACAAAGCCCGCCGAAAGCACAAGCGAAGTGGACGCCGACGGCAACCCGATCTCGAACGATGACGACGACGAGGATGATGACGAACAGGCCAACATGTCGCTGGCCGCGATGGAAGCCGCGCTGAAGCCGCAAGTGCTGGAAGCGCTCGACATCATTGCCGATGACTACGTCAAGCTGAGCCAAATTCAGGACAGCCGGATTTCGGCCACCCTGAACGAGGACGGCACCTTTTCGAAGACCGATGAGGAAGAGTACCAGCGCGTCCGCTCCGAGATCGTGGCTTTGGTCAACGACCTGCACCTGCACAACAACCGTATCGAAGCGCTGATCGACCAGCTTTACGGCATCAACCGCCGCATCATGCAGATCGACTCTGCGATGGTGAAGCTTGCCGATCAGGCGCGCATCAACCGCAAGGAATTCGTCGACGCCTATCGCGGCTACGAGCTGGACCCCAACTGGATGGAGCGGATGGCCGAGAAATCCGGTCGCGGCTGGCAGATGTTCATCGAACGGTCCTCTGACAAGGTGGATGAGCTGCGGGCCGATATGGCGCAGGTGGGTCAATACGTCGGTCTTGATATCTCTGAATTCCGCCGCATCGTGCAGCAGGTTCAGAAGGGCGAGAAAGAGGCCCGTCAGGCCAAGAAAGAAATGGTCGAGGCGAACCTGCGTCTCGTGATCTCGATCGCCAAGAAATACACCAACCGTGGCTTGCAGTTCCTTGATCTTATTCAGGAAGGGAACATCGGTCTGATGAAAGCCGTCGACAAGTTCGAATACCGTCGCGGTTATAAATTCTCGACCTATGCGACATGGTGGATCCGTCAGGCGATCACCCGTTCCATCGCGGATCAGGCGCGCACCATCCGTATTCCGGTCCACATGATCGAGACGATCAACAAGCTGGTTCGGACCGGCCGTCAGATGCTGCACGAGATTGGCCGCGAGCCGACGCCGGAAGAGCTGGCCGAGAAACTGCAGATGCCGCTTGAGAAAGTGCGCAAGGTGATGAAGATCGCCAAAGAGCCGATCTCGCTCGAAACGCCTATTGGTGACGAGGAAGACAGCCAGCTTGGTGATTTCATCGAGGATAAGAATGCCGTGCTGCCGCTCGACAGCGCCATTCAGGAAAACCTCAAGGAGACCACGACACGGGTTCTGGCCAGCCTCACCCCGCGCGAGGAACGTGTGCTGCGGATGCGCTTTGGCATCGGCATGAACACCGACCACACGCTGGAAGAAGTCGGCCAGCAGTTCAGCGTGACCCGCGAACGTATCCGTCAGATCGAGGCGAAGGCGCTGCGCAAGCTCAAGCACCCAAGCCGGTCGCGCAAGCTGCGGTCGTTCCTCGATCAGTAAGCGCGTGATCGCGAGAGTTTTGAAAGGCGGGTGTCCAGGTACCCGCCTTTTTTCATGGACTGAAGCGACGATCTCGAAGCTGTGAATTTAAAATCCCGCCGCGCAGCCTATCTGTGAACCACGCACCAAACAGGAGCCGCCATGAAACGCCTTGCCCTTGCCGCCATTCTCTCTGCCGCCCCGCTCGCCGCGTTTGCGCAATCCTTTACAGCGGTGAACGAGCTGCAGGTCATCCCGCTGTCGGGCGCATCCTTCGAGGTGATCGAGGATCATGGTGAAGGGGCCCGGGGCATGTGGTGTGCCGCCGCCGAATTTGCCGAGGAAAGGCTGGGCACGCCAAGCGCTGCTGAGATCTACGTCAAGACGCCGCGCGGGCCATCTATCAGCGGGGTAGGGCGCAAGGGCGTCGTCTTTACCCTGAATGATGCAGAGCTGTCGGAGCCTGCGTTCAAATCCTATTCGGTATCGGTGCGCAACGCGGGTCAGGCCCTGCCCGTGGGCCACGCCATCCAGTTCTGCAAGGACTACATCCTTGAACTTAAAGACTTTTGAAAACCAGGAATACCACAATGAAAACCCTGACCACCGCTTTCGTACTGGCCGCATTGGCAACGACCCCGGCCTTCGCACAGGCCTATGTGCCGAATGACCGTCTGACTTTCACACCCACCGAGGGCGGCGTGCATATCAGCGGCAGCACCGGCTTTGGTGCGCGCGGGCATTGGTGTGCCGCGGCGGATTATGCGCTGCGCGAAATGGGCGCGCAGGACAGTCAGAAGCTTTATGTAAGCGAGCCGCGCGCGCGTGGTTTTGGCGGCGATGGTGGCGTCACCTTCACGCTGGATCCCGCGGGGCTGACCCCATCGCCCGTCGTGATCCTGGGCGGATCCTTGACTAAGGCCGGGTCGGCCATGACCATCAGCCACGGGATCACGCTCTGCGGTGGTTTGCAATCGCCCGGGCGTTGAGGCTAGCCTGACCCATCAGCACAAGGCGGGCGGAATGAATAGCGAGTTTACGGTCAAGACCGGCGGGCAGGGGCTCTACGAGGTGACGGATCAGGTGCATCAGGCGCTATCGGGGCAGCGCTCTGACGGGTTGGTGACACTGTTTCTGCGCCATACCTCCGCCTCGCTGCTTATACAGGAAAACGCGGACCCGGATGTGCAGCGCGATCTGCTGGCCTATTTCTCGCGTCTGGTGCCGCCTGCGGATCACCCGTCAATGTCCTACCTCCGGCATACGCTGGAAGGACCAGATGACATGCCCGCGCATATCAAGGCGGCAGTGCTGCCCGTTACGCTCAGCATCCCCGTGGTTGCAGGCCGCATGGTGTTGGGCACATGGCAAGGCATCTATCTCTTCGAACACCGCGACGCGCCCCATAGCAGGCGCATCGCGGTGCATTTCGCCTGACCTCAATCCACCGGCATCAGGTGGATCTCGCGCACGGCTGCGTGGGCCGGTGCCTCTAGCGCGTGCATCACGGCCGATGCCACGTCTTCTGGTTTCAGCTTGTCGGGCTTGGCTTCGTCAAAGAACGCCGTGTCCACCATACCGGGAGAGACAACCATACAGCGCCCACCCCATTCCGCCATTTCGTCGGCGAGGTTGCCCGCAAAGCCATGGATAAAGAACTTGGTCGCGCCGTAGATCGACCCCTTGATGTGGCGGCGTCCTGCGGCGGAACCGGTCACAACATACTGCCCCGTGGTCTTGCGCAGATATGGCATAGCGGCATGGGCCGTATAGAGCGCGCCCATCACGTTCAGATCGACCATCGATTTCCAGTCGTCCGGGTCACCCTTTTCGGTGCCGCCCGGCGATGTCCCCCGTCCTGCATTGGCAAAGACAGCATCGATTTGCCCGAACTTCTGGGCAAGACGGCTCATGGCCTGTTCCTGATCGTCGTATTGCGTGGCATCTCCGGTCAGCACCAGCGCCTGATCCCCGATCTCGCGCGCGAGATCTTTCAGCTTGTCTTCGCTGCGGGCGAACAGCCCGACGTTCCAGCCGGCCTTGGCCGCAGCGCGGGCGGTGGCAGCACCGATCCCGCTTGAGGCTCCGGTGATGAAAAGCGTCTTGGTCATAGTGAATTCCTTTCAGATCAGTCGTCTTGCAGGGACAACGCATGGTATCAGGCAAAGTTCAGGGCAGTTTTCCCCGCTACAACATATAGATGGGCATTTCGCCCCTACCCAAAACCTCGCGTTGGTCCTATAGTTTTGGGGAATGGGGGTGTTTCACCCCCTATTGAGCAGGTTTAAGATAAGGGGACCGGCCATGCGCTGCCCGTTTTGCGGAAATATCGACACCCAAGTTAAAGACAGCCGCCCGGCCGAGGATCACGTTTCGATCCGCCGCCGCCGTTTCTGTCCCGCCTGC
The DNA here is from genome assembly GCF_045586035.1 of Sulfitobacter sp. PM12. Classification (NCBI taxonomy): domain Bacteria; kingdom Pseudomonadati; phylum Pseudomonadota; class Alphaproteobacteria; order Rhodobacterales; family Roseobacteraceae; genus Sulfitobacter; species Sulfitobacter sp. PM12. The sequence goes on along the minus strand of NZ_CP151529.1, from coordinate 2,541,473 downwards.
GGGGGCCGGTTTACCACCTACGAACGGGTGCAACTGCGCGATCTGGTTGTCGTCAAAACCTCGGGCAAGCGCGAGGATTTCGACCGTGACAAGCTGGAACGCTCTATCCGGATCTCGATGCAGAAACGCCCGATTGATCCGGAACGGATCGATCAGATGATCAGCGGCATCGTGCGCCGTTTGGAAAGCATGGGCGAAACCGATGTCGGATCGAAACAGATAGGCGAGATCGTGATGGAGGCGCTGGCCCGCATCGACACCGTCGCCTACGTCCGCTTTGCCAGCGTCTACAAGAACTTTCAGGCGGCAGATGATTTCGATAAATTCGTGCAGGAACTGCGACCCGATACCCCTGCGGACGAATAAACATGCCTGACGACGCGCGCTTTATGGCGCTGGCCTTGTCGCTGGGCCGGCGCGGGCAGGGGGCTGTCTGGCCCAATCCCGCCGTGGGCTGCGTCATCGTGCAACAAGGCCGCATTGTCGGGCGTGGCTGGACCCAGCCGGGCGGCAGGCCCCATGCGGAACCCCAAGCGCTGCGTCAGGCCGGACCTGCGGCACAGGGGGCGACGGTCTATGTCACCCTCGAACCCTGCGCTCATACCGGCAAGACGCCGCCCTGCGCCGATGCGCTTGTCGCCGCCAAGCCTGCGCGCGTGGTGATTGCCTGCACCGACAGTGATCCACGCGTCAGCGGCAAGGGCATTGCGATCCTCCGTGCGGCGGGCATTATCGTTGACGTGGGCGTGCTCGAAGATGAAGCCCGCGCGGATCATCTGGGCTTTTTCCTGCGTGTCGACGAAGGCCGCCCGATGGTGACGCTCAAGCTCGCGAACAGCTTTGACGGTCGCATTGCCACCGCGTCGGGCGAAAGCCAATGGATCACAGCCGCGCCCGCCCGCCGCGTGGTCCATGCCATGCGCAGTCGCCATGATGCGGTCATGGTGGGCGGTGGCACGGCGCGGCAGGATGACCCCAGCCTGACCGTGCGCGACCTTGGCACCACGCGCCAGCCGACACGGATTGTTGTGTCGAACGGGCTGGACATCCCGCTGAATGGCGCGCTCGCCAGAACCGCCAATGACATCCCCCTGATCCTTTGCCACGGCCCCAAGGCCCCGGCAGAGCTGATCGAGACCTGGGAAAGCCTTGGCGCGACGCTGATCTCTTGCGCACCAAAGATGGGCCAAATCGACGCCGATGACATGCTCCAGCAGCTTGGACGCCACGGTCTGACACGCATCTTCTGCGAGGGTGGCGGCGGACTGGCTGCGACGCTGCTAAAGGCGGATCTCGTGGATCAACTCGTCGGGTTTACGGCGGGTCTGGCCCTTGGCGCGGACGGCTTGCCCGCCATCGCGCCGCTGCAGCTTCAACGTCTGGCACAGGCCCCGCGTTTCACCCTGACCGAAACTTCGCGCATCGGCCCCGACCTCCTCCACATCTGGGCCCGCGGCAACACGCCCGCCTAACCCCTTCCAAATGGCTTAAAATCCCGGGGGCGCGGGGGCTGGCCCCCGCCTCTGATCTGCACATGGGCTGGCCCCGCTGTGCTATCGCCGCCGCCACAAATGCGCCTGTGTGGCAAACACGCCCTGCAGCTTCGCCAGCACCCGGTTCGCCACCCCGCGCCGCGACAGATCACCCGAGGCCAACCGCTCTACCACCACCTCGACCGGGCAGGCGGTACCGCTGCGCGGATCAAAGTAGCGCGGATAATCGATCAGGGCGGCATGCGCCAAACCTTCGATGCTCACCTCTGCCCTTCGCCGCGCCGGGATATCGCCGCGGTCTTCGGTCAGCCCCCAGCCCGCGTAGAAGGGGGCACCTAAGGTCACCACCTTGACGCCGCGCAGCAGGGCCTCGAACCCCAGCAGCGATGTCATGGTCCAAACCTCATCCACATGCGCCAGCAGAGCGATGGGGTCGGCATCGGTGAGCACACGGTCCGCCAGCCCGCCTGCGTCAATCGCGCCAAGGCGCAGCCCGGCCTCTACATCGGGATGGGGCTTGTACAGGATCACGGCGTCGGGATGCGCGGCGCGCGCGGCGTGTAGCAGCGCCAGATTGGTGGATACCGCTTCGGTGCCCGCACGGATGGAGGCGTCGTCCTCCACCTGACCCGGTACCAGAATGCGCCGTCCGGCGGGCAGGGCGCACAGATCGCCACCGCCGCCAAGGTTATACTTGCTTAGCCCCGCGTCGCGCAGCACCGCAATCAACCGTGCCGCGCGGCGCGACTGGTCGGGGCGCATTTTGGCGCGCGACGTGATCAGCTGTTCCAACCGGCTGGGGCTGCGCGGGTCATAGTAGATACCCAGATCATCGCAGACCAGCGACAGGGGCGGCACCAGATCGGCCCCCAATCCGCGCGAGCGCAGGAAACCGTCTTCCACCCGCAGGGCACCGGCATGGGCCTGCGTTGCTTTCGAGGCCCAGACCATCCAGGGCTTGCCTGTGGCGCGGGCGGCCTTTGGATCATTCTGGTAGGTCACCGGCGACCAGCGGCCAAAGAAACGCTGCAAGGGCTGACGTTTCCACAGGCGCATGTCAGAGGCGACCCAGCCCCGGTGGTCTTCGCGCCAGGCCCGAGTTTGCGCGGCCATCGCCTCTATCACCGTTTCCAGATCACACAGGCAGTCACGGTGCGGATCGTACCATTTTGGATAAAGGATCATCGCCCCCGCAAAAAGTTGCGCACGGGTCAGCACACGTTGCCGCCGCTGCACGGGGAATTCGTCTTCGGTCAGGCCCCACCCCGCATAGAAGGGCTGCCCGAAGACCCGTGGCTTGTGGCCTGCAAAGATCGCCTCGAACCCCATTTGTGACGACACGGTATAGACACGCACGGCCCCTTCAAACAGGGTCCAAGGGCTGATGGGGGCGGTCAGCAGGGTGATGCGGTCGTTGGCGTCCTCAGGCCCGAAATGCCCGCTGCGATAGCCCTTTGCGGTTTCCGGATGGGTCTTGATGATGATCCGCGCGCCGGGGTTCTCTTGCTGGGCAAAGACCAGCATCTCAAGGAACCGCGACCGGTCCGCGCCCGAGGCCGCGACCGACGCATCACCCAAGGTCTGGTCGATCACCAGCACATAGCCGGGATCCGGCGCGGGGTGCGCGGTGTCGAACCCGCTGTATTTGGTCAGATGCGCCTCGGTGATGCGGTGGATGGCACCGCGCGCGCGGTCCAGCAAAGCCGTGTCATCCAGCGGGTGGCTGGTCAGGATGTTCTCAAGCTCGGAGGGCTGTGCCGGGTCGAAATGCAGCCCCTTGTGATCGATCAGCAGCCCCAGCGGCGGCTCGCCTGCGCGACCGGGAAACAGCGACCGCAGCATCGCGTCTTCGACGCGGACAACGGGTAGCCCCTTTTTGGATGCAACGGCCAACCCACGATGCGCGGTGCCAGCATTGCCCCAGACAGCGATGGCATCCCCGTCGCGCGGCATGCCCAGATGCAGGCTATAGCCCGACAGCTGCAAGATGCGCCGCACCCGTCGGTTGGTGATGAAGCCGCCGTTAAACACAAAAAGCCGCCGGTCCCGTGGGGAACCGGCGGCGGGTGTGTCGTATATTTCAGGCCCTAAAGCCATCGGCCCAGATCAGTTGCTCGACGCGAGCGACGACAGGTTGTTGACCGAGCTGGCCGACCCCGTGATCGAGGAGATGACCTTGCTCCATTGGGTGAAGGGGGCTTCGGTGACGTAGAGCGTATCGCCATCACGGATCACGAAATCGCGGGCCATGAACATGCCGTTGGGCTTGGTCAGGTCAAGCACATAGACCATGCGCTGTGCGCCTTGCAGGTCATTGCGGCCCAGAACCTGTGCCACGACCGCTTCGGGTTCGTTGCGGAAGACGAAAACACCTGTCGGGTCAGCGGTGCCCGCGTTGAGGCCGCCGACCTGTGCAATGCCTTCAAGCGCCGACAGGTTCTTGGTCTCGAACGGGACTTTCTGCTGCGCGCCGGTGGCACCAAGGGCCACGAAGGACCGTGTGTCTTCCTCGATCAGGATGCGATCCCCGCCGCGCAGGGCGATGTCGAGCTCTGGGTGGCTGTAAAGATCTTCAAGCCAGATTTTGCCCCGCTGATTGCCACGCAGCACGGTGACCTGCGCGATCTGGGGGGTGATGGTCACACCACCGGCCCGCGCCAGCATGGTGGCAAGCGTGCGTGTCGGGCGTTCAATCGCATAGACACCCTGCGCCCCGACAGAGCCGACAAGCGACACGGTCGCCCCGTCACCGGCCAGACGGCGCACCTGAACCTGCGGGTCTGGCGTTTGTTCGGACAGTTTGTTGGTGATGATGCGGCGGATCGCTTCGGGGGAATTGCCAGCGGCCTTGATCCGGCCCGCGTAGGGCACAAAGATGAACCCCGATCCGTCGACCTGCACTTCTTCCAGCACGGTGGCGTTGGCCCCTTGGGCGGCCAGCAAGCCATCATCGACGTTTTCCCAGATCGTCAGCCCCAGCGTATCACCGGGGTTGATCGTATCCGACCCAAGCTGACCGGCGTTGATGAACCCCGGGCTAAAGCCAAGCGCGGGGGCGACGGCGGTGGCGCGGGTCACACGGTCGTTGACGGCGACAACAAATGCGTCGCCTTCCTTCTGGACCGATCCGGCAAAGATCTGACGTTTGTTCGGGCCAACCTGCGGAAGGCCACATGAAGATACCACGGCCATAGCCGCAAGTAATGCGATGGGACGCGCCCACCGGAAGGGTACGGATTTCACTGCCCGGTCTCCTCGACCTGTTCTTGTTCTGCCTCGAATTCGCCGATTTTTTCGGCGTAATTATCATCGGCTTAGCGCAGATTGGATCGAAAAGCTACTGTCTGGGCGAAAAACGCTCAGGTGACGGCCCGCAACTGTTGCCTTGGTGCCGCGGTTCCCAGCTCTAGCGCGTCGTAGGGGTCTTCGGGGGCAAGCATCATATCGACCACTTGCCGCATCAACTGCGTGCGCGCGCGTGCCGCATAAAATCCGCCCGGTACCTGCGAGGTTTCCAGCAAATACCGGCGATAATCCTTGTAGGCCTTGTTATCGGGGCGCGAGGCGGCGGCAAAGAATTGCGCCAGCGGCTGGTCCGAGACGAATTCGGGTTTCGCATAGACGGCGCTGCCAAACACCTTGAGCGGAATTCCGCGCCACAGAACCTGCTGACCGGCGGTGGAGTTCACGGTAACGGCGGTGCGGGCATCGTTGAGCAGCTGCGCCAGCTTGCCGCCGCGCACGAAATGCACCCGGTCCGCGACACCTAAATCCCGCGCCACCTGTTTGACCACGCGGCGCAGCGGTGCGCGGCCGTCTTCCAGCGGATGGGCCTTCACAACTAGATGATGGTGGCGCGGCGCGCCCTTGGCGAAGCCTTCCAGCACCACGGTCAGGAAATCGGTCATCGTCTCGAAGGAGGAGTGTTCCTGGAACGAGCTGTCATGCTCCAGCTGCAGCAGTGCCAGATGGTAGGGGAAGCCGCCCAGCCGGATACGCAGCGTTGCGATCAGCCGGTCCAGCGCCAGCGCGGGCATCAGCAGCAGCCGCTTGAGGTACAGCTTGAACTCCTTGGTCACCGGCAAGCTCCGGTGCGGGCGGAAGTTACGGTAGTCGCCGTTCCGGAAGAGCACAAACCAGTGATAGAGCGCGCCATAGAACACATGCTGGCGCATATCACCCCAATGACCGGGGGGGAGGGGGGCCTCCATATCCGAATTGGCCAGTGCGGCCTGCATCTGTTCGATGGTCATGTCCATCAGCCGGGAATTGCCGTTGGACCCGCCGCGTTCATAGGTGACCCAATAGGGGCGCATGTAGCCTTCTTCAAAGACATGCACGGTCAGCCCGCGGGCCTTGGCCTCGGCCACGGCTTGGGCGTGGATCGGGCGGGTGTCGCCATAAAGCACGATATCTGTGACACCCTTGTCGGCGAGCAGCGCAACAAAGGTGTCTTTCCACGTGTCAGCTGTTCCGCGAAACGGGATATAGCTGCGCGGGTGGAACCAGAAGGCCCGATCGCCTGCGTTGAACCCCACACGCCAGACCTGCGCCCCCGCCAGACGAAGCATCTTGCCCAGACGGTTGAAGAAGGGGCCATGCGGCCCTTGCAGGAAAAGGAAGACCCGTTCACGGGGTGCTGCGGCGTTCATCGGTTGCTTTCGGTTTATCTTGGTCATCGGGCAGACAAACACCGGATACCGGCGAAAATGTGGCGTGTCTGTGGACTTGTCATGCTGCGGGCAGAGGTCTACTTCGGTAGCGACCAGTATAGAAGAGGCAGGCGCATGTTTACAGGCATTATCACGGACATCGGAAAGATCACCAAGCTTGAGCAGCAAGGCGACCTGCGCGCGCGGATCGAAACGGGCTATGATACCAGCGGCATCGATATGGGGGCCTCTATCGCCAGTGATGGCGTGTGCCTGACCGTGGTGGATCTGGGGGCCGATTGGTACGAGGTGCAGATCAGCGCCGAGACCGTGGACAAGACCAACCTTGGCGCATGGGAGGTCGGACGCCGTCTGAACCTTGAACGCGCGCTGAAGGTCGGGGACGAATTGGGCGGGCATATCGTGTCGGGCCATGTCGATGGTGTGGCCGAGGTGGTGGCGCTGCGCGATGAGGGCGACAGCACCCGCGTGACCCTGCGCGCGCCCGAAGACTTGGCGCGTTTCATTGCCCCCAAAGGCTCTGTCGCGCTGAACGGCACCTCGCTGACCGTGAACGAGGTCGACGGCTGCGATTTCGGCATCAACTTTATCCCCCACACCAAAGAGGTGACCACATGGGGTGATGTCGCTGTCGGGGACCGCATCAACCTGGAGATCGACACATTGGCCCGCTATGTTGCGCGGCTGGCAGAAATGTCGTGATCGCGGGGATCGGACATAATCAGGGCCCCAGCCTTGAGCGCGGCCAGAAGTGGCGCGCTTTCCAGTGGCAAAAGGCACGCGAGGCGGCGATGCCTTCAGCGATCCCGCTGATGGTGGTCAAGATGCGCGTGGCGCGCGCCCGCGAGCTGGGGTTGGACTACAAGGCCTATGCCGCGATCCGTCAGGCCACGGGGCGCGATATTCTGGCGCTGCTGTTCTCGTCCAATGCGCTGCGGGTGGTGCGTGCGGGGGCACCGCATATCCCCCTGCGCGAGGCCGAGGTGCTGGACAAGGTGCAGCGCGCCCAAAAGCTGGCGCTGGTACATCGCCCGCTGCGCCCCGACAGTGTGGCACAGGCGAATCCCGTGCTGGATCACGTGGCCGAGGCCCCCAAGTTCACCGACAGCTGGAGCGCGATGCGCGATCATCTGGGGCAGGTGGTTCAAGGGCGCAAGCTGGTCGGCGATCAGGTGCTGATCATCGGCGACACCGGATTGGAACGGGACTGGGCCACTGCAAGCAAGGCGGCGGGCTATGTGGAGGCCGCGCGCTATTTCGGCGCTTAACGCGGACCGTCGCGCGGGATGACGGTGCGGAATTGAGTTTATTTGGCAAAATGAAGCAGGGCGGGGGGCGGCCCTGCTCTGGCAAAGGCGCGTGGGGTGGGGTATGTGCCAATGCAACAACGATTGAGGTGACCCCATGCAATTTGAAACGCCCGGACCGGTCGAGGCTGAATTGGCGGATGCCATCGCGCCCATCGAAGAGATCATCGAAGAGGCCCGGCAGGGTCGCATGTTCGTGCTGGTCGACCACGAAGACCGCGAGAACGAAGGCGATCTGGTAATCCCTGCGCAATTTGCGGATGCGGATGCGATCAATTTTATGGCCACCCACGGGCGCGGGCTGATCTGTCTGCCGATGACCGAGGAACGGGTCAACACGCTGGGTCTGCCGATGATGGCGGTGAATAACTCTGCCCGCCATGAAACAGCCTTTACCGTATCGATCGAAGCACGCGAGGGGGTGACCACCGGTATTTCCGCCGCCGACCGTGCGCTGACCGTCAAGGTCGCCATCGACGAGGATAAAGGCGCGGTGGATATCGCCACGCCGGGGCATGTGTTTCCGCTGCGCGCACGCGATGGCGGTGTCTTGGTCCGCGCGGGCCACACCGAGGCTGCCGTCGATATCTCGCGCCTTGCGGGGCTGCATCCGTCGGGTGTGATCTGCGAGATCATGAAGGAAGACGGGACCATGGCCCGCCTGCCGGATCTGGTTGCCTTCTGTCAGCAGCACGACATGAAGATCGGCACGATCAGCGATCTGATCGCCTATCGCCACAAGCATGACAACCTGCTGGTGGAGCGCGACAGCCGCACCGTAACCTCTGCCTATGGGGGTGACTGGAAGATGCAGATTTTCACCGACGAGATCAGCGGCACCGATCATGTGGTCCTGTCCAAGGGCGATATTACGACGGATGCGCCGGTTCTAGTTCGCACCCATGCGATCAACGCGCTTGAGGATATCCTCGGCCTCGGGCCAAGCCCCGCCGACGAATTGCCACGCGCGATGCAGATCATCGCGGACGAAGGCCGTGGCGCGGTGCTGTTGTTCCGCGATCCCGACCCGCGGTTGCGTTTCGAGGACGAAGAGGATGATCGCCCCCGTACCGTCAAACGCACCGGCCTTGGGTCGCAGATCATGGCGAGCCTTGGGTTGCACAAGCTGATCTTGCTGACGGATAACCCCGATACGCGCTATCTGGGGCTGGACGCCTATGACCTTAGCATCGTGGGCACGCGCCCCATCACGCAGGAGTAAATGCAATGGCTGCTGGAAATCATACGACGCTGACCACACCGCGTTTTGACACGCCGGTTAAGGTTCTGATCGTCATTTCGCCCTATTACTCGGACATCGCCGAGGGTTTGCTGAAAGGCGCCAAGGCAGAGCTCGAGGCCGCCGGGGCTGAATGGGACGTGGTGGAAATGCCCGGCGCGCTGGAAATCCCGACCGCCATCGGCATCTCTGACCGCAAGAGCAATTTCGACGGCTACGTGGCGCTTGGCTGTGTCATCCGCGGCGAGACGACCCATTACGAGACCGTGTGCAACGACAGCAGCCGCGCTTTGCAGCTGATGGGGTTGCAGGGCATCTGTATCGGCAACGGCATCCTGACCGTCGAGAACCACGAACAGGCCGCCGTGCGCGCTGATCCGGCGGGGCAAAACAAGGGGGGCGGTGCGGCAGCTGCGGCCTTGCATCTGATCGCGCTGAGCCGTAAGTGGGGCGACATTCGCAAAGACATCGGTTTCAAGCCGCGCTCGGATGAATATCTGATGGCGGGCGACAATGACGGACCCAAGACAGCATGACATCCTCCGCCGGCCTTTCGGGCAATCAAAAACGCAAGATGAAATCAGCTTCGCGGCTTTATGCCGTGCAGGCCCTGTTCCAGATGGAGCATTCCTCGCAAAGCTTTGACACCGTGCGCAAGGAGTTCCTTGAGCACCGCTTTGGCGCCACTTACGACGGTCAGGAAATGATCGATGGTGACATCCGGCATTTTGCAGACCTGCTTGAGACGGCGGTGAACTATCAGGCGGCGATTGACCAGATGACCGACCGTGCGCTGGTGGCTAAATGGGCCATTGCGCGGATCGACCCTACTTTGCGTGCCTTGTTCCGCGCCGCCGGTGCCGAGCTGCGCGCGCAGGAAACGCCGCCGCGGGTCGTGATCAACGAATATGTCGACGTCGCCCGTGCATTCTTTGAGGGGGGCGACGAGCCGAAGTTCGTGAACGCCGTTCTGGATCATATGGCCCGCGAAGCCCGTCCGGAAGAGTTCTGAGCCGGACAGGCTCAGATCATCGTCTTTGGTAGGCAGCGACGAGCCAGCGAAAAATCTGATATTTTCGGGAAAGTGTGACGGGACCACCGCTGCCGTTCTGTTCTATATTCCCGAGGACCTGTATGTACAGGTGGGCGCCAGATAAACGAACCAGGGCTCGAACAGAGCCAGCTCCCTCGGATTTGCTTAAGGCCACTGGAATGTAACTTTTACAAACAGGGCAGAACCCGTCACCCCCGTTAAGTAGGCGCGACCATAGCCTGCGACAAGGGGTATTCTAGCTTGGCTCGGTGTTTTCGACAAAGCGGTAGCGGGTCAGCTCTTCGGGCAGCAGCAGATAGATTTCATCAGGCGGCGTGACCAGCGCGTGCTGCATGACCAGCGGGTCGATGCCCATCTGATCCAGATAGGTCATGACCTCGCCTTGGCCGCGCTGGATGTCCTCCACCGCGACAAAGGCGGGCAGCAGGGTGCTTTCACCGAAGAAATGCTGGTGCACCCCGACAGAGGCATCCTCTGGCACGTCGCGGCTGGTGCCTGCGGCCAATAGATAGGGGCAGGCGGAATAGCAGATATCGCCGCTGCGCAGGGCGGTCGTGAGCTCAGCATCCCGCAGATACCGCCCCAGACGCAGCGCGTCTCTGACCGACCCACCGGGGGAATTCAGGATCACGCCCTCTGGTTGGGGATCAAGCGCGGAGATCTGTTTCTCGATGCGTTCGGCATCACCCGCCATGATGCCCCCTTCCAGCAGCACGCGCGCGCCGCCTTCGACCACGGTCAGGGTCAGCCGTTCGGGCAGGGGTGTGTCCGGCATGGGGCGGCCGCCGGGGCGGGCGCGGTCGGGTTGAAACCGGCGGGTTTGGTCGCCGGGGCGCGTGGGTTCGGTCAGCCCCGGGGCACGCGGGCCAAAGCCGGGCAGGCGCAGCCCCTCGTCCAGATCACCCCAAAAAAGCAGCCCCGCCAATCCCAGCTGAAAGATCAGAACGCCGCCCAGAACCCGTGCCACGGGAGGGCGTTTGGAAGGATCACGTCGCAGTTTCATGTGGTTTTCGAAGGCGTGCTAAGGGCAGGATTCTCGGTCACGATATCACGGGGCGCGCTTTCATCGCGGTCATCATGCGCGTCCTCATCAACAGATGTGCCCTTCATCGCCGCATCCATGTCACGCATCGCCAGCACCGCGGCCCGCAGTTCGGCGAGGGTGAGTGTTTCCTCGATCGCGCTGCCCTCGCGACCTTCGCGGATCGCGCCTTGGGTGATGGCGAGAATGAAGACCAACACGGCGGGCAACAGATCAATGGCAATCGCGCCAGCCCAGGAGGGCACGAAGTTGCGCGCGTATTTGATCACCGCATCGGCGCTGGAAATCGGGGTGTAGGTCGTCTCTGTTGGCGGGGCCATGGCCAGCACGTCTTGGGCTGCACGCTCCAGTGTTGCGGCACGTTGGGCCAGAACCTCAAGCACGGCACTGATGGTCGAGGCCTGATTGCCCCGCACCTCGACACTGCTGCCATCCAGTTCGGGCAGCACGACAGAGGCCGACAGATCTTGCGCGGCGCGTTCGACTAGCGGGGCGACTGACAGTTGCCGCAAGCGCGTGATCAACCCGGCAAGCCGTACCGCCTGTTCGGAAAATTCGACTGATCGCGCTTCCACCGGACCGGGCTCGACCGTCAGCGCACGCATCCGGCTGAGGATCTGGTTGCCCTCGACAAAGGCGTCATTGACCAGCGGGGTCTGGGTGGCGATCTGCGCCTCCAGCCCCGACAGCTCTGCCGATTTCTGACGCAGCACGCGGAACACGGCACCACGCCCCGCCAAGCCCGACAGCCCGCCCGTGGCCTCCTGTTCGCTCAGATCCTCGAAGCTTTGACGGACACGGGCAACGTCACGCTCCAGCCCTTGGGCGGAAAGGGTGATCTCATGCGCGCGCTCCAAGGAGCCTTGGTAATCCTGCACGGTCTCGGCCAGATGCTGTTCCACCGCTGCAGATCCGGCAAGGGCGGCGGCGTTCAGCCAGCTCGACATGGCGATGATCGCGACGCTTCCCAGCGACATGGCCCCCAACAGCCCGACCCGCGCACGGGCGCTGCGCACCGCCGGAAACAGGCGCAGCATATAGGACCAGAACACAAAGATGCCCACGGAAACAGCAGCGGAATAGGCGATCGCGGCAAAGGCCGACATCGCCCCGTTGTCATCCAGCAAAGACGATACCCCAAGATAGGTGTAGATGCCCGACGCCACCGCCAGTACCCCAAGCGCTGTGCCCGAAAACGTATCGAGCCAGCCTAGATGCCCTTCAAGTTCGCGCGCATAACGGATGCCGCGCTGTTGATGTGTCGAGTTTTCGCCGTCGCGCGCCATATGCCCACCCTGTTTTCTTTTGAACTAGATAGGTTGCGCGCTGCGGATTACCAAGCGCTTGCCTGATGTTCATGAATTGTTCATATTACCCCCATGACCCAGACCGACCTGATGACCGCCCCGACCTTGCAACCCGGACAGTTGATTGCCCGTGGTGTGACCCGCCAGCTTGCCGCACTCGGTTTCGCGAGCGTTGAGGAACTGGTGCCGACACGGGGGCTGCGTGTGGATGTGATGGCGCTTGGTCCCAAGGGGGAGATCTGGATCGTCGAATGCAAATCCAGCCGCGCCGATTTCATGTCCGACAGCAAATGGGACGGGTACCTCGAATGGGCCGACAGGTTCTTTTGGGCGGTGGATGCGGATTTCGACGTCGACCTGCTGCCCGAGGACACCGGCCTGTTTATCGGCGACAGCTACGGGGCAGAGCTCGTGCGCATGGGGCCGGAAACCCGACTGGCTGCCGCGCGCCGCAAAAAGATGACCCATCTTTTTGCCACCCATGCCGCGCGCCGGCTGCATATGTTGCGCGACCCGCATGCCATGCCGCAGTGGGGCTAGGGCACATCAATATTCCAAATGGAAACTATCCCGGGGGTGCCGCGCAAAGGCGCGGCGGGGGCTGGCCCCCATCCCGACCGGGCAACGTGCCTTATCGCTTGTTCTTGCCAGCTTTGCCCGCACGATGGGCAGCGGCCATAATCTCTTCCGCGATTTCAACGGCTTCATCCGTGGTGAAATCCATCGGGATCTCGATCCCGCCTTCCGCTTCGATGAACAGCCGGACCATGCCCTTATCGGTTGGCCCGATTTGCAGGTTGGCTTCAATGTCGCGTTCTGTGTCGATGCCCATGAGGTTTCTCCGAAACTGTGTCAGGTCCCGTACCCTGCGGCGCTGGAAATGGCAAGTTTTGCCATTCTCACCTGCGACAGGACAAATCGAAGTTTGCGACGGATATGTGCTTGCATTCCTTTTTCATGAACGCTAGATCGACCGCAGTGCCGCCTTAGCTCAGTTGGTTAGAGCGCCTGATTGTGGATCAGGAGGTCCCTGGTTCGAGACCAGGAGGTGGTACCACTCCCCCCCCCAAAAAAAAGACCACATGTCTGATGGGCGTGATGTATTTGTGCGCATTGCCTCGGCACTGTGGCGCATAGGCTGCGCGCGTTACTCGATCGTAACGCGCTGCCGCAGCTCGCCTGTCATCCGGTCAAAGATCAGAATCACATCTTCCTGTGTCACCACAGCATACCAGTCGGGGCCTTGGGTGAAGGTCACCGCTTTTTCGCCGTCGGGCAGGGTGATAGAGGCCGGTAAATCGGGGCTCTTGTTCGAGAAGCGGATGACAAGTAGCCCGATCACGACTAGAAGGCCGAAAATCATTGTGGCGGTCAGCACCGTCACCAGCCGCCGCAGGAATTTGATGTTCGGGGGCTCGGAAGGATCAGTCATGTCGCACCGTCAAATTACGTTTACCATCGCGGACAGCCCGCCACCTCGCCTTGATAAGGCGCTTGCGCGCGATGTGCCAGAGGATGCGAACCTGTCGCGCACACGGCTGGGGCGTTTGCTGGAACAAGGGGCCGTGCGTGTCGACGGGGCAGTGGTAACCGACCCGCGCAGCCGTGCCGAAGCGGGGCAGCAGATCACCGTCGATGTGGAAGAGGCCGAAGACAGTCATATCCTCGCCGAGGAAATCCCGTTGGAGGTCGTCTTTGAAGACGCGGATCTGATCGTGATCAACAAGCCCGCAGGCATGGTGGTTCACCCTGCGCCGGGCAGCCCGTCGGGGACGTTGGTCAATGCGCTGCTAGCGCATTGCGGCGATGACCTGTCGGGGGTGGGCGGCATGAAACGTCCAGGCATCGTGCACCGGATCGACAAGGATACCTCGGGTCTGCTGGTTGTCGCCAAGTCTGACGCAGCCCACCACGGGCTGGCCAAACAGTTCGAGAAACACACCGTTGAACGCTATTATCAGGCCTTGGTCTACGGCGTGCCGGATGCCAACGATCCGCGCTTACGGGGGGTGAAGGGGGCCAGCTTCGAGCCGGGCAATATCCTCAAGCTCACCACGCAGCTGGCGCGTCACCGTACCGACCGTCAGCGTCAGGCCGTGTTCTTTCAGGGCGGCCGCCACGCCGTGACCCGTGCGCGCACCGTTGCGCGGCTTGGCAATCCAGAGGTTCTGGCGCTGATGGAATGCTGGCTTGAAACCGGCCGTACCCATCAGATCAGGGTGCATATGGCCCATGCCGGTCACGCATTGGTGGGCGACCCGACCTACGGTGGCAAACGCAAGCTCGCAAAAGGTGCGGTCTCTGACACCGCCGCCGAAGCGGTGCGCAGCTTTCCGCGCCAGGCCCTGCATGCGGCGGTACTGGGGTTCGATCATCCGGTCACGGGCGACTACGTTCGCTTCGAAGCGCCGCTGCCCGGCGATATGACCGACCTGCTCGGGGCCGTAGGCTACAACTTGCCCTAGTGCACAGTTGTGTGATCGACCTGTAGTAAAACGGTTTTTTAAGGATTATTGGGCCCAATTCACCGTCCCATGCGTTAGGCTGGGCACTTGAAACGGAGCGGGGCCCTCTCCATATCTATGTTAATCCTAATAACATGGGCCCCGGAAATTGGGGAAAGGGACAAAGATGGCTAATTACGCAAATCTGCCAGCGCCAACACCGGAAGGCGGATTGAACCGCTATATGCAGGAAATCCGCAAGTTTCCCCTGTTGGAGCCGGAAGAAGAATACATGCTCGCCAAACGGTGGGTCGAAGAGCAAGACACCGAAGCCGCGCATCGCATGGTCACCTCGCACCTGCGTTTGGCGGCCAAGATCGCCATGGGCTACCGCGGCTACGGTCTGCCGCAGGCAGAGGTGATTTCAGAAGCCAACGTCGGCCTGATGCAGGCGGTCAAACGCTTCGATCCTGAAAAAGGCTTTCGTCTGGCGACCTACGCCATGTGGTGGATCCGCGCCTCGATCCAGGAATATATCCTGCGGTCTTGGTCGCTGGTGAAACTGGGCACGACCTCGGGCCAGAAAAAATTGTTCTTCAATTTGCGCAAGGCCAAGAACCGCATCGGCGCGCTGGAAGAAGGCGATCTGCACCCCGATAACGTCAAACGCATCGCGACGGACCTTGGCGTGACTGAAACCGAAGTCATCTCTATGAACCGCCGTATGTCGGGCGGTGATGCGTCCTTGAACGCCACGGTCGGCTCCGAAGGCGAGGGGACGATGCAGTGGCAGGACTGGCTGGAAGACGAAGACGCCGACCAGGCCACCGACTACGAGGAACGGGACGAACTGGAAACCCGCCGCGAGATGCTGGCAGAGGCGCTGGATGTGCTCAATGACCGCGAGAAAGACATCCTGACCCAACGTCGCTTGTCGGACCAAACGGTCACGCTCGAAGATCTGAGCAGCCAGTATGACGTTAGCCGCGAGCGTATCCGCCAGATCGAGGTGCGCGCCTTTGAGAAACTGCAAAAACGCATGCGTGATCTGGCCCGTGAAAAAGGTCTGATGGGCACCGCCTGATCGCCAGCCACGGTTTTGAACATTGATCCCCGCAAGGCGCGTCGCTTTGCGGGGATTTTTTATGCGCCCCTTGATGATCTGCTGCGGCTCCTCCTACAGTCGCGCGACACCAAACATCAGGGGATCACGATGAAAACGCTACGCTGGGGCATCCTCGGGGCTGCCCAATTCGCACAAGAACAGATGGCCCCGGCCATCCACGCGGCGAAAGGGGCCGAACTGGTTGCCCTCGCCACATCTCACCCTGACAAAGCCGCGCCATTTCAGGCCTTTGCCCCGCAGCTTGCAGTGCACAGCAGCTACGAGGCGCTGCTCGCCGATCCGGATATCGACGCGGTCTATATCCCACTGCCCAACCATTTGCATGTGGAATGGACGCTCAAGGCGCTGAAGGCGGGCAAGCATGTCTTATGCGAAAAGCCGATGGCGATGCAGGCGCAAGACTATGAGCAGTTGATCTCCGCACGCGATTCCACGGGCCTGCTGGCGGCCGAAGCCTTCATGATCGTCCATCACCCCCAATGGATACGCGCCCGAGAGATCGTGCAATCGGGCAGCCTGGGTCGGCTGCGCCACGTGGCGGTCAACTTCTCGTTCTTCAACGACGATACCGGCAACATCCGCAACGACCCCAAGGCCGGTGGGGGCGTGCTGCCGGACATCGGCACCTATGCCTTTGGCTGCACTCGCTTCGTCACGGGGCAAGAGCCGACCGCGATCTCCCATGCCGAGATCGACTATGAAAACGATGTCGATGTCTTCGCACAGGTCGCGGCCCGCTTCGACGGGTTTGACCTTTCCGCAACCGTGTCCATGCGTATGTTCCCGTTTCAGCAGGTCGTTATTCACGGCGAAAAAGGTATTCTGCGTCTGACCTGCCCGTTCAACCCGACGGTCTATTCCCAGGCCGAGCTGCATCTCGAGACCACACAGAACAGCACCACCGTCGAACGCTTCCCCGGCGTTAACCACTATGTGCAGCAGGTCGAAAACTTTGGCGCGTCAGTGACCGAGGGCGCGGCCTATCCCTGTCCGCTTGAATTCAGCCGCGGCACGCAACGCATGACGGATATGGCCTTTGCCGCTGGGGGTTGAGCCTTGGGGCATGCGCCCTACCTATAAGGGGTAACACGCAAGGGGGATGATCATGGCCGGAGGATGGGCGAAAGACGGCGCTGTCAGTGAACAGATCGAAGCGTCGATCAACGATGAACTGGCCCGCCTCAAGGCGCGCAAGGCCCCTCAGGGCGAAAGCCGCACCCATTGCGCCGAATGCGAAGAGCCGATCCCCGAGGCGCGCCGCCAAGCCTTGCCGGGCGTAAAGCTCTGCATTGATTGCGTGCGCGAACGGGACGGTCTGGCGCAGGCCCGCGGTGGCATCAACCGGCGCGGCAGCAAAGACAGCCAGCTGAAATAGCCAAAAGCAAAACGGGGCGCTGCATCTGCACCGCCCCGACCAATTTCCAAATGGTCTTAAATCCTCGCCGAAGGCATTAAACTCTTATGCCTTCCCGCCGGATCAATCCTCCATCGCTTCCAGTTCATCAATGAAGCCCGAAATCATCGACAGGCCCTTATCCCAGAACGCGGGGTCAGAGGCATCAAGGCCGAAGGGGGCCAGAAGCTCCTTGTGGTGCTTCGATCCGCCCGCTTTCAGCATATCGAAATACTTGTCCTCAAAACCCGGCTCGCCTTCTTCGTAGACCGCATACAGCGCGTTTACCAAGCCGTCGCCGAAGGCGTAGGCATAGACATAAAAGGGCGAATGGACGAAGTGGGGGATATAGGCCCAGAAGGTCTCGTAGCCGTCCATGAATTCAAACGCTGGCCCAAGGCTCTCGCCCTGCACCGACATCCACAGCGCGTTGATATCGTCTGGTGTCAGCTCTCCACCACGGCGGGCGTCGTGCAGTTTGCATTCGAAATCATAAAAGGCGATCTGGCGCACGACCGTGTTGATCATATCCTCAACCTTGCCGGCCAGCAGCACTTTGCGCTCGGCATTAGTTTTGGCCCCGTCCAGCATCTTGCGGAAGGTCAGCATCTCGCCAAAGACAGAGGCGGTTTCGGCCAAGGTCAGCGGTGTGGAGGATAACATCTCGCCCTGACCTGCGGCCAGCACCTGATGCACGCCGTGGCCCAGCTCATGCGCCAGTGTCATCACATCGCGCGGTTTGCCCAAGTAGTTCAGCATCACATAAGGGTGCACGTCGGTCACGGTGGGGTGGGCAAAGGCACCGGGGGCTTTACCCGGTTTGACGCCTGCATCGATCCAACCTTCGGTAAAGAAGGGGGCTGCGATTTCGCCCATACGGGGATCGAAGGCGTTATAGGCGTCCATGACGGTCTTTTCGGCCTGTTCCCAGCTGACGGTTTTGGGATCTTCCATCGGTAGGGGGGCGTTGCGGTCCCAGACCTGCATGGTGTCGAGGCCCAGCCATTTGCGTTTCAGCTCGTAGTAGCGGTGGCTGAGCTTGGGGTAGGCGTTGACCACCGCATCGCGCAATGCTTCGACCACCTCGGGCTCAACGTGGTTTGACAGGTGGCGGCCGGTTTGCGGTGTGGGCATCCCGCGCCAGCGGTCGATGACCTCTTTTTCCTTGGCTTGCGTGTTATGCACGCGGGCAAAGGTCCGGATATTGGCCTGAAACACATCTGCCAATTCGCGCGCCGCGGCTTCGCGCAGATCACGCGACGGGTCGGTCAGCAGGTTCAGCACGCCTTCGATGTTCAGCGGCTCGTCGTTTACCTCGAATTCCAGGCCGGCGATGGTTTCATCGAACAGACGCTCCCATGCGTCGCCGACGACGCCCAGATCATGCAGGAACTTCTCCATCTCGTCGGAAAGCTGGTAATCTTTCATCGCGCGGATACGGTCGAACACCGGCTTATACCGCGCCAGATCCGCTTTTTGACTTAGCAGGTTGGCAAGGTGGTCATCCTCCAGCCGGTTCAGCTCAAGCGTGAAGAATACCAGCGGCGTGGTAAAGTTGGTGATCTTCTCCTGCGCGTCCGACATGAATTTTGCACGGACGGAATCGGTGGTCAGCTGGTAATAGCGCAGCCCCGCGTAAGACATGATGCGACCGGCGATCTGGTTGATCTTCTCATTGCGCAGCACACAGTCCAGCAATTCGTTGGCATCCAGTTCGGCCAGTTTGCCTTCGTAATCTTCGGCAAAGCTGCGGCAGGCCTCTTCAAGCCAGTCCAGATCGCGCTTGAGCTCGGGCGCGTCTTCACCGGTGTACAGGTCGTCAAGATTCCATTCAGGCAGCTTGCCGAAGGCAGAGGCCCCGGAACCGGCGTTGGCATCAAGGACGGGGACGGGCAGTTGAAACATGAAAAACCTCTTTTTGACGTTAAATCTACCTAAGCACGGGTCCGCGGCAAAGCAAGGCGATGGCGGCGCGGATTAGCCGTAAATCCGCAGCATTTCTTCAAGATCGGCCAATGTGTTGGCTTCTTGCAGGGGCTTGTCCTGCCGCCAGCGCAGCATCCGCGGAAAGCGCAAGGCGACGCCTGATTTATGCCGCGTGCTGCGCTGGATGCCTTCGAAGGCGATCTCGAACACATGATGCGGGGTGACCTTGCGCACGGGACCAAACCTTTCGAGCGTATTCTTGCGCACCCAGGCCGTGATCTTGCGAAACTCGGCATCCGTCAGACCACTATAGGCTTTGGTAAAAGGCACCAGATCATTGCCGTTCCAGACCGCAAAGGTGAAGTCTGTGAACAGGTTGGCGCGTCGTCCTGACCCGGATTGGGCATAGATCATCACCGCATCAATGGTCAGCGGGTCCAGCTTCCATTTCCACCAATCGCCCTTCTTACGCCCCGCCAGATAGGGGCTGTCGGCACGTTTCAGCATGACCCCTTCGGCCTGCGCTTCGCGTGCGGTGGCGCGTTGGTCGGCCAGTGCATCCCATGTAGGGAAGGTCAGTTGCGGCGACAGGCGGATCGGCGCATCGTCGGGCAGGGCGGCGCAGGCCTGTTCCAGCAGCGCACGGCGCTCGGCAAAGGGGCGGGAGCGAATATCTTGGCCCTGCCATTCCAGCAGGTCGTAGGCGTGCAGCACCACAGGGGCTTCGGCCAGCAGTTTCTTCGGCACGATCTTGCGGCCAATCCGGGCTTGCAGCGCATTGAAGGAGGAGGGCGCAGGCTGACCGTCAGGCCAGACCAACAGCTCGCCGTCCAGAACCGTGCCGTCGGGCATGAAGTCCACTGCACGGGCGAGCTCGGGGAAGCGGTCGGTCATCAGCTCTTCACCGCGCGACCAGACGAAATAGGCACCGTCCCGCAGGATCAATTGCCCGCGGATGCCGTCCCATTTCCATTCGGCTCGCCAGTCTTGCGGATCCCCCAGTTCTTGCGGCTCGGCTTCCAGCCCATAGGCCAGATAGAAGGGATAGGGGCGCGATGCGTCGGCAGAGGCATCCTCTGCCTCTACCAGCCCATGCCATGTGGTGTCGTCGGGGTGCCAGTTCCCCATGAGGCGATGCGCCAGCTCGGGTTCGGGTTTGCCTGTGGCGCGAGACAGGGCGCGGGTCATCAGCTTTTGGCTGACGCCCACTCGAAACCCGCCGGTGATCAGCTTGTTGAAGATAAACCGTTCGGTCCCGCCAAGCGTCGCCCATGCGTCAAGGACAAAGGCTTTGCGGGCCTCTTCATCCTGGGTGTAAATCTCGCGCAGTGCCGCGATCCACGCGGCAAGCGATTGATCATCCTGCGTCGGGTTGGGGGGCAGAACGAGCGTGATCGTCTCGGCCAGATCGCCGACGATGCTGTAGCTTTCCTCGAACAGCCACAGGGGGATGTTCGCGCGCTCGGCGGCCCATTCGCGCAGCTTGGTGGTGGTGACGGCGCGTTTGGGGCGGCGGCCGGAAAATAGGACGATGGTCCATAGCCGGTCGTCATCCGGTGCCGCGCTGAAATAATCGGCCAGTGCGGCGACTTTCACTGTCGTCTTGGTGCTTTGGTCGATGGCGTTGAACAGCGCAGCAAACCGTTTCATTCGCTTGCGTCCTTATCGAGGGACTCACCTTCGAACTGGGTCGGCACAACCTGCGCTTGCCAGCCGCTATCGGCCAGAAACCGGCTGAAGACATCGGTGTAACCATGTGTCACATATATGTTTTCGGCTTCGGTTGCTCTGATCGCCGACAGCAGCCCATCCCAGTCCGCATGGTCCGAGATGATAAAGCCGCGATCGCCCGCACGACGTCGACGTACACCCCGCACGGCCATCCATCCGCTGGCAAAACCGGTTTCCTGCGGGCCGAATTTTTTCGACCACGCACTGCCCAAGGCACCGGGTGGGGCCAGCACAATCGCGCCGCGGTGATCCTTGGGGTTCAGATCCGCATCGGCGAGGATCGTGTCGGGCAGGGGGATCCCCTGATCGCGCATGACGCGGTTGGTGTTCTCGGTCGCGGTGTGGGTCAGGATCGGGCCGATGTCGGGGTCGAGCATCGATAGCAAACGTTGGGCCTTGCCCAAGGCGTAAGCCCCCAGAAACGCCGTTTTGCCCTGTGCCGCGCAGCCTGCCCACCATGCGTTAATCTCTGCCGCCACGGCGGCTTGCTCAGCCCAGCGAAACACCGGCAGGCCAAAGGTGCTTTCGGTGATGAAGTGATGACATCTCACCGGCTCGAACGGGTCGGACAGCCCGTCATTGACCACCTTGTAATCGCCCGAGGCAACCCAGACCTCGCCGTCGACCTCAACGCGTATCTGGGCAGAGCCGGGGACGTGGCCGGCGGGGTGAAACGACACCTGCGCCCCGCCGATCTGCCGCACCTCGCCATATGCGATGCCGTCAGCGGTGATGTCGCCCAAACGGTGGCGCATGACGGGCAGGGCGATGTCGGTGGCAAGGTAACGGTTCATGCCCCAGCGGGCGTGATCGGAATGCCCGTGGGTGATCAGGGCACGGTCCACAGGCCGCCACGGGTCGATATAGAAATCACCCGCGGGGCAATAAATGCCGTTTTCGTTGAATGTCAGAACAGGTTGCTTGGCCATGCGCATAAGCTAGCGGGGCGCGCGCGTTTGAACAGGGTGGGTGAGAAAATCCTCGTCGATGCCGAGTTTTCCGTTGGAATAGCGGTAGGTTGCAGGCGGAGGTTCATCCTGCGATCCGCGCTATTTTTTGGCGTTTCCAAAGAACAGGGCCGCCATCTCATCCACCGCTTTGTCGCGGGTGGCGGGGATTTCCATCAGCACTTCGTGCTCTGCGCCGTCAATGATATGCAGCTTACCGCCTTTCCAAGTCTCCATTCGAGCGTGGATGCGGCCCTTGTGCACGATACGTTCGTTGGACCCGAGGAATGTGGCGCAGGGCAGGCTGGGGGCGGCGCGCAGGGACAGATGCTTGGTCTCGGATAAAGCCTCGCGCAGCCAGATAAAGCTGGGCCCGCCCAAAGACAGGTCGGGATGGGCCGCCAGTTGCGTGCGCATCATCTCGTACATCTCGGGGTCGGTGGTGAGCATGTTGTTCTCGAACGGTGCGGTCGAGATATAGGATGCCGCCTGCGTGCCCATGGGCAGCTTGTAGCCCTGACCGATGCGCGGCATCAGGTTGGACAGCCCCGCCGCCACCAGACGCATATGCGGCGCGATATGGATCCCCCACATCGGCGCGGTAAAGGCGGCTGCCTGCACCGACAGACCCTCCATACAGGCGCGCAGGCCGATGGCCCCGCCCATGGAGTGCGCCAGCAGGAAATACGGGCGCGGCAGCTGCAAGGCGCGGGCTGTCCGCATCATGGCCGCCACGTCTTTTTGATAGTCAGAGAAGACATCGACATGGCCGATGTTGCGGTCGGGGATCAACCGGTCCGACAGACCTTGCCCCCGCCAATCAATCGCCATGACCGCCAGCCCCTTTTTCGCAAAGGCGCTTGCGGTCATCGCATATTTTTCCACGTATTCGGTGCGGCCGGGGAAAAGCAGCACGGTGCCCTTTGCCCCGTCCAGCGGCCAATGCGCGACGCGCAGCTTTTTACCATCCGATGTCTCGGCCCAATGCGCCTGACCCGTTTCGGGCAGCGGCGCAATGTCGGTGAAAAAGGGCGCGGTTTCCAGCATATTAGGAGAGAACGGACGCCAGCTTCATCGCCATGCCCATGTCGCCGTCAATCTTGAGCTTGCCGCTCATGAAGGCACCGGTCGGGTTGGTGTCGCCGGACAGGATCGCCTGGAAAGTTTCTGCGTCAGCATAAAGGGTTACATCCGCTTCTTCATCCGCGGCGCGTGCGCCGGTCGAATCCATCATGACAGTGCCTTCGTCTTCGATGTCGAACTTGGCTGTGCCGTCAAAGTCGGCCCCCGCCAGTTTTTCGTTCAGCACTGTTACAGCTTGGTTCACAATATCGCTCATCATAGGCCCTTTTCTTGGCAAATGGTGCCGACACGTCTGGAATTGTGGCGGCAGCCTGTTACATTCACTCTTGTTATGGGCAACCGCATCGTCAACCTCAAACATACCGTCGCGGCACTTGGTCTCTGGGTGTTGCTTGGGGGTATAAGTTTCGCGCAAATGTCGCCCCCCGCGGCGGCGGAATTGCTGCAGGATTTACGCGATGCCCCCGCGGCAGAGGCGGCGCGAATCGAACGTGATGTGCAGCGCGCGTGGGCGCGGTCCGGCTCGGCCGCGATGGATTTGCTATATTCCCGTGGTCGTGATGCCATGTCAGAGGGGGACACCACCTTGGCGATCGACCATCTGACAGCTCTGACGGATCACGCCCCTGATTTTGCCGAAGGCTATCACGCCCGTGCACAGGCCTATTTCGCCGCAGGTCTCTATGGCCCTGCAATCGATGATCTGGAAACGACGCTTGCCTTGAACCCGCAGCAGTATAACGCCATCTTCGGTCTGGGGGCGATCCTGCAGGAGTTTGGCGATCTGCGGGCGGCTGCCGATCTCTATCGCCGAGTGTTAAGCATTAACCCTCACCATGATAACGCGCAAAGGGCGCTCGACGGGCTGCGGCGCGACGGAATCGGGCGCACGCTTTAACGATCTAAGGAATTTCTGGTGGCAGGTGACAGCAGGGTCGTGGCCGTTTTGGGCCCGACCAATACAGGCAAGACGACCTATGCAATCGAACGGATGTTGGCGCATCGCACGGGGGTGATCGGGCTGCCGCTGCGTTTGCTCGCCCGCGAGGTCTATGACCGCATCGTTGCCCTGCGTGGCCCGTCCATCGTGGCACTGGTCACAGGCGAAGAACGGATCGTGCCGCCGCGCACCCAATATTGGGTCTGCACTGTCGAGGCGATGCCCGAAGGTATGGGCGCTGATCTGGTTGCGGTCGATGAAATCCAGCTTTGTGCGGATCCTGAGAGGGGGCATGTCTTTACCGACCGTCTTTTGCGTGCGCGCGGTCAACACGAGACGCTTTTCATGGGGTCCGACACCATGCGCGGCTCAATCGCGGCGCTTGTGCCAGAGGCGCAGTTCATCCGGCGTGAGAGAATGTCGGAATTGATCTATTCTGGTCAGAAAAAGATAAGCAGGATGCGTCCACGCAGCGCAATCGTTGGTTTTTCGGTTGAGA
This sequence comes from Sulfitobacter sp. PM12, assembly GCF_045586035.1. Taxonomy (NCBI): domain Bacteria; kingdom Pseudomonadati; phylum Pseudomonadota; class Alphaproteobacteria; order Rhodobacterales; family Roseobacteraceae; genus Sulfitobacter; species Sulfitobacter sp. PM12. The sequence continues at coordinate 2,517,268 of NZ_CP151529.1, read as the reverse complement.
ATGTATATGCGATTGCAGAGCTGATCCGGCGTCAGAAGGGCGGTGCGGCGGTGGTTATGGGCGCGCTCAGCCCGCGCACACGTAACGCGCAGGTCGCGATGTATCAAAATGGCGAGGTCGACTATCTGGTGGCGACTGATGCCATCGGGATGGGGTTGAACCTTGATGTGGACCACGTCGCTTTCTCGGCGCTCAGCAAGTTTGACGGGCGTCGGATGCGACCCTTGGCCCCGAACGAACTGGCGCAGATTGCCGGACGGGCAGGGCGCGGGTTCAAGAGCGGTACATTCGGTGTCACGGGCGATGCGTCTCCGCTTGATGATGGTGTCGCGCGGGCCATTATGGATCATCAGTTCGCACCGCAGAACAAGCTCAACTGGCGCAACCCCGCGCTGCAGTTCGGGTCCATTGACCGGCTGATCCAGACGCTTGAAATGTCGCCGGACAATGAACGCTTGTTCAAAGCGCGCGAGGCCGATGATCTGCGCGCGCTCAAGAATCTCGCCGTTGATGCCGAGATCGCGGCGCGCTGTACCGATGGGCCATCGGTGCGCCTACTGTGGGATGTCTGCCGGATTCCCGACTTTCGTGGAATAAGCCATGCAGAGCACGCCAGCCTGCTGGAGCAGATTTTCAACTTCCTGCACCAGCGCGGTTCGATCCCCGACGACTGGCTGGCGCGGCAAATTAAACGCATAGATCGAACCGATGGCGACATTGATGCGTTATCCAAACGATTGGCGTTTATTCGCACCTGGACCTACGTGACACAGCGCAAAGGCTGGACAGGTGACGAAAGCCATTGGCGACACGAGGCGCGTGTCGTAGAAGACAGACTGTCGGATGCGCTGCACGAGCGTCTGACCCAAAGATTTGTAGATCGGCGCACATCCGTGCTTTTGCGCCGGCTAGGACAGAAGGAAGCCATGGTGGCCGAAGTAAACGAGACCGGTGAAGTAACCGTTGAAGGCGAATTTGTTGGCAAGCTGGACGGGTTCCGCTTTCGCCAAGACAAAGGCGCAGGCGTTGCCGAAGATAAAACGATCAAAGCTGCATCGTTGCAGGCGCTGGCTCCTCAGTTCCATTTGCGGGCGGATCGTTTCTACAACGCGCCTGATACAGAGATTGATTTCACAGAGCAGGGCGGCCTCATGTGGGGCAGCTCTGCCGTGGGTAAACTGGTTGCGGGCTCCGATCCGCTGAAGCCCGGTGTCGAGGTCTTCGTCGATGACGTTGCGGGCCCCGAGGTCGCGCAAAAAGTGCAGCGCCGCTTGCAGCATTTCATCGATCGCAAGGTCGCAGCCCTGTTCGAGCCACTGATCGCCCTGTCAAAGGATGAGGCGCTGACTGGTCTGGCTCGTGGCTTTGCCTTCCGCATGGTTGAAAACCTTGGTATTCTGCCCCGCGCTGATGTGGCGGATGAGGTGAAAGCCCTGGATCAGGACGCCCGTGGCGCGCTGCGCAAGCATGGTTTGCGCTTTGGTCAGTTCACCATCTTTATGCCGTTGTTGCTGAAGCCTGCGCCGACCCGTTTGCGTCTGGTGCTATGGTCGATTTCCAAGGGGCTGAACGAATTCCCTGAATCGCCGCCCCCTGGGCTGGTCACCATCCCCGTAGACACCAGCGCGCCCGAAGGCGCTGCGACGATGGCTGGGTACCGTAATGCTGGTGAACGCGCGATCCGTATCGATATGCTGGAACGTCTGGCCGATATGCTGCGCTCCGAAGATTCGCGCGGCGGGTTCGAGGCGAAGGCCGATATGCTGTCGATCACGGGCATGACGCTTGAACAATTCGCCACGTTGATGGAAGGTCTGGGCTATAAGGCCGAAAAGGCCGAGCGCACCAAGGTAAAAGCAGTTGATACTGTCGTGCCTCATGACGGTGCGCCGATGGCTGCCGACAAAGGCGCAGATGCCGAGACGCCCGTGATGGATGTCGCGGACGAGCAACCAGCCGGTGGTATCGTCGAAGATCCGGCGGCTGCTCAGGCGGATGACATAGTGCCCGCAACCGCGGATATGCCCGACGACGGGATCGCCCCGATGGTCGAGGAACTGGCCGAGACACCGGAGGTCGACGACCACATCCCCGACACCCCTGCCGAGGAAAACCCCCAAGGCACAGCGCCTGACGCCGATATCGCAGGTGCCGAGCTTGAGACATATTATGTCTTCACCTGGGGGCGAACGCCCCGTGGCAATGCCCAAGGCCAGCGTCGCGGCGGCGGGGATCGCCCACAAGGGAAGGGGAAACCCGGACCGCGTGGCAAAAAGGGTGCACCACGCGGGGACAAGGGCGGCAAAGCCCAGAAGTTCAGCAGCAAGCCCGCCCGTGCCGAAAAGCCGATCGACCCCGACAACCCATTCGCCGCTGCGCTGATGGGGCTGAAAGACAACAAGTAATTGTCCGAAGCGCCGACAAAGCTGCGGCTTGATAAATGGCTGTGGCATGCGCGGTTTTATAAAACGCGTTCTCTGGCGGCTGCCCGCGTGCAAGCGGGAGCCGTCAGGGTCAACGGCAGCGTCGCGCAAAAGCGTGCGACGCTGGTTGTGGTTGGCGACGTGCTGACCTTTGCTATGGGCGACGATGTGCGGGTGATCCAGATAGATGGCATCGGCACCCGCCGTGGTCCGGCCCCCGAGGCGCAAACGCTTTACACCGATCTGTCCCCGCCGGTCCCCCGATCCGAGAAAATACAACCTGAAAATCCGGCATTTGAGGGAAAAGGGCGCCCCAGTAAGCGTGATCGCCGCGTGCTTGATCTTTCTCGGGCGCGCCACCTTGAATGATACGCTGTGCTGACGTATCTCCTGCGTTAAACCTGCCATAAAAGATGATGTTATGACCTATATCGTTAACGATGCCTGTATCGCCTGCAAATACACTGACTGCGTTGAAGTATGTCCGGTGGATTGCTTCTATGAAGGCGAAAACATGTTGGTCATTCATCCAGATGAATGCATCGACTGCGGCGTTTGCGAACCTGAATGCCCCGCCGACGCGATCCGCCCCGATACAGAGCCGGACATGGAGAAGTGGGTTGAATTCAACCGCAAATACTCCGAACTTTGGCCCGTGATCATCACCAAGAAAGACCCACTGCCCGAGGCAGAGGAACGTGATGGTGAAGAGGGCAAGCTGGAGAAGTATTTCTCTGAAGCACCCGGCGAAGGCGGCTAAGCGATTCGGACTTGGGCGCATGGGCTGATCGCTGCGTGTGACACCACCTGATCCCCTTTATTTATTCGATTAACACGTATTTGATCGAATCTATGCCGCCCCCCGCTTTCGGGGGGGGCAATTTTGTGATATACGTTGTCGCAAATGATGATACCTACGCGCCAAATCTCAACCGTTTTGCACAGGTTGAACCAGAACATCTGAAGTTATGAAATGAGGCTGACGGCTCTTTGGGCCGGTCGGCCTTTGTCGTTGTGACAGCATATTTACCCATGCGGGCCGTCCCCGCGCCCAAGGAGCCACTGTATGAGCAAGTCGAAGAAGCTAGATTTCCGCCCGAATGAATTCGTTGTTTATCCGGCGCATGGCGTTGGTCAGATCATCTCGGTCGAAGAGCAGGAAGTCGCGGGCATCTCGCTGGAGCTGTTCGTGATCGCGTTCGAGAAAGACAAGATGACGCTGCGGGTGCCCACCCATAAGGCCACAGAAATTGGCATGCGCGCGCTTAGCAGCCCTGACGTGATCAGCCATGCGATGAAAACCCTGAAGGGGAAGGCCAAGGTCAAACGCGCCATGTGGTCGCGCCGCGCGCAGGAATATGAGCAAAAGATCAACTCCGGTGATCTGATCGCCATCGCCGAAGTCGTACGCGACCTGCACCGCACCGACGACCAGCGCGAGCAAAGCTATTCCGAGCGTCAGCTGTATGAAGCCGCGCTTGAGCGTCTGACCCGTGAAGTTGCCGCCGTCGCCGGTGGGGACGAACTGGCGGCCTCCAAGCAGGTCGGTGATGTGTTGGAAAGCCGCGTCGCCGCGGCCTGATCGCATCCGTTAAATTTAGAAAAGCCGCGCCTGATATCATATCGGGCGCGGCTTTTTGGTGTCTGAAGGGCGAGGGGGGCTACGACCCTTGGGTCTTATCCTCTTGGTCGATCCGGTTCAGGAACGCGGTTTCCAGATCCTTTTGTAGCTCTTTCGCGCGGGCCACATAGGCTTTGTTCTCGCTTGGTGGGATGTCAGGGCGCCACAGGGCCGCCAGCTCGCGGACAGACGCACGGTCGTGCGAATAGAACATCCGCTGCGCCTCTGCCGCCTCGTAGTCGGAGAGCCCGAGGTTTTCCAACACATAGCGCCCCGCCCGAAGCGAGCTGTCGAACATCTCGCGCACGATGTCATTCGCGCCGGCCTGGTATTGTTGGTACACATCCGTCCGGTCATGGGCGCGGGTTACGATATGCAGGTCGGGCCGTTCCTTGCGCGCATAGGCGATAAGCTGCAAGGCCGACTTGGGATCATCCAGCGCGACGACCAGAACCTTGGCATCGCGCAGACCGGCCTTGCGCAGAATATCAGCGCGGGTCGGATCGCCCAGAAACGCCTTGAAGCCAAAGCGGCGCATGACGGCGATGGTTTCGGGGTTGTGGTCCAGAACGACGGTGCGAAAGCCGCTGGCTTGCACCAGACGGTTCACAATCTGCCCGAACCGCCCGACACCTGCGATGATCACGGTGCCTTGCTCGTCAATCTCGTCCGCAACGATGGGGCCGGATTTCGTATCCATCCGTTTGCTGATCTGGTCATAGGTGATGAACAGCAGCGGTGTGATCAGCATCGATAGGGCGACGACCAGCAACAATGTCTCGGCCACGTCATTGGGCATGACCCCCGTGGCGACCGAGAAGCTGACCAGCACAAAGCCGAATTCACCCGCCTGCGCCAGACCAAGCGCAAAGAGCCAACGGTCGCGCCCTTGCAGCTTGAACAGGGTGCCAAGCCCGTAAAGGATCAGGCCCTTCACCAGAATAACCAGCAGCGCCATCCCGACGATGATGATCGTATCGGCGAACAGCAGGTCAAAGTTAATACCCGCCCCCACGGTGATGAAGAACAGCCCCAGCAGCAGCCCTTTGAACGGCTCGAGGTCGGTTTCCAGTTCGTGCCGGAATTCGCTGCTGGCCAGCACCACCCCCGCAAGGAAGGCCCCAAGTGCGGGCGACAGGCCCACCAGCATCATCAGGAAGGAAATCCCGACGACGATCAGCAGGGCCAAAGCGGTATACATCTCGCGCAGCTTGGCGGCATGGATAAACCGGAAAACGGGGCGGGTGAAAAACACGCCGGTGATGATGATCCCGGCAATGGCACCCAAGGTGACCAGCGTGATGGCCCAACCCGGCAGCCCCTGCACCAGTGAAATTGCCGCCTGCGCGGTTTCCGCACCATGACCCGCCGCCGCAGGACCGTGCCCCGAGGCTGCTTCTGTCCCGTGGGCGGCATCCTCGGGGTTCACCGAGATCGACCCGTCCGGTCGCATTTGCGCGGGCAGCTGCGCCACAAGCAGCGGCAGGAACGCGAGGATCGGGATCACCGCGATATCCTGCGTCAGCAGCACCGAAAAGACGGACCGACCGCCCGCTGTTTGCATCAAACCCTTTTCTGAAAGGGTTTGCAGCACGATCGCGGTTGACGACAGCGACAGCGTGAGGCCGATCGCAATCGCCACACCCATCGGTTGGTCATAGGCCATCGCGATGCCCATCAGCGCCGCAGCGCTAAGCACGACCTGCATCCCGCCAAGCCCCAGCAGCCGGTGGCGCATGTTCCACAGGGCGCGGGGTTCAAGCTCTAGCCCGATGAGGAACAGCATCATCACCACACCAAATTCGGCGAAATGCTGCAAATCCTTGGTCTCCGATCCAACCAGCCCGAAGGCCGGCCCGATCAGGATCCCCGCCGCGAGATATCCCAGCACCGACCCCAGCCCCAGACGCGATGCGATGGGAACCGCAATCACCGCCGCAGCGAGATAGATCGAGGCTTGAAACAGGAAACCTTCCATAAGGGGCATACTTTCTTTGTGTCGGGCAGGCCCCGAGCGGGTCAATCAGGTGGGCAAGGGCCCGTCTCGTTTAAGCTGATCCATAACGATCTGGCTATGCACTTTTGCGACAGCACCATGGGGGAGCAGCACATCATGGATGAGGCGGTTCAGGCTGGGCAGGTCTGCACAATAGACGCGCAGCAAATAATCCGCATCCCCCGTCATCGTCCAGGCGCTAACGATTTCGGGGCGGGTGGCCAAAAGCCGCGCAAAGCTGGCGGAATGTTCGGGCCCGTGGGTGCCCAGATGGACCTGCACAAAGCCCTGTACCGTCAGCCCCAACCGTTCGGGGTTGAGCCGAGCCGTATAGCCTTGGATATACCCTTCGGTTTCAAGCCGTTGCCGCCGCCGACCTGCTTGGGACGGGGATAGGTGCAGCTTCTCTCCCAGCTCTTGAGCCGTGAGATGTGCGTTCTTTTGCAGCGCCGCCAGCAGGCGTTTATCGATATCATCTAATGTCATGCGGTATTCTCACATAGAATGATAAAACCATGCGTCAACCCCGCGCGAATAGCCAGTCACACTTGTATGTTTGCGCAAAGATAGCGTGATTCCGGCGATAGACTGCGCACGAACGCTATTAAAGGAGCATCTCATGGGTCCGTTTCCGCATGACGCCGAAAAATCCAAAATCACCGATGAAAACCCGGCCGGCACCGACGGGTTCGAATTCGTCGAGTTCGCCAGCGCCGACCCGCAGGAGCTTCGCGATCTATTTACCCGTATGGGCTATGCCCATGTGGCGAACCACAAGACGCAGAAAATCGAACTCTGGCAGCAGGGGGACATCACATATGTGCTGAACGCTGACCCTGACAGCTTTGCCGCAGGCTTTGTGGCCGAGCATGGCCCCTGTGCGCCGTCGATGGGCTGGCGGGTTGTGGATGCGCAAAAGGCGCTGGACCACGCTGTTGCCAAAGGGGCGGAGGAATATACAGGCGCAGGCAAGGTGCTGGATGTGCCCGCGATCAAGGGGATCGGCGGGTCGTTAATCTACTTTGTGGATCAGTACTACGACACGTCGCCCTATAACGAGGAATACGACTGGATCGCGCAATCCAAACCCGCTGGCGTCGGTTTCTACTATCTCGATCACCTGACCCACAATGTCTTTAAGGGGAACATGGACGTCTGGTTCAAGTTCTACGGCGATCTGTTCAATTTTCGCGAGATCCGGTTTTTCGATATTGAAGGCAAGTTTACCGGCCTTACCTCGCGCGCGCTGACATCTCCCTGCGGCCGCATCCGTATCCCGATCAACGAGGATCGCGACGAGAAGGGGCAGATCGTGGCCTATCTCAAGAAATACAACGGCGAGGGGATCCAGCACATCGCCGTGGGCGCGCGGAACATCTATGATGCGACAGATGCCATTGCGGACAACGGGTTGAAATTCATGCCCGGCCCGCCCGAGACCTACTATAAGATGAGCAAGGATCGCGTCACCGGCCACCAAGAGCCGCTTGATCGGATGAAAAAACACGGCATCCTTATTGACGGGGAAGGGGTCGTCGATGGCGGCGAAACCCGTATTTTGCTGCAGATATTCTCGAAAACTGTCATCGGGCCGATCTTCTTCGAGTTTATCGAGCGTAAAGGGGACGACGGTTTTGGCGAAGGGAACTTCAAGGCGCTGTTCGAAAGCATCGAGCAAGAACAAATCGACAGTGGCGAGTTGAGCGAAGCCTGAAACGACAGAAAGCCGCATCTTCGGATGCGGCTTTTTCATGTAGCGAGCAGTCAGATCTTGCGTGGTTTAGCCGCGCGGCATCTTGAGCACGACATCGCGCCCGCGGCGGTTATACCGCAATTCGGCCTCGCCAATCGCGGAGACGCGGCCGCCATCCAGACGATCCCCGACGGCAACCTTCTGGTACCGCCCGTTGCTCAGCCGGATTAAGGCGCGGCGGCTTGATGGTTTGCCGTAGACCCCGATCAGATTGATTTGACGCAGTTTGATCGCATTTTTCACAGTTGCCTGCTTAGATACGGAGGCTTTCGACGGCACCGAAGGCTGTACTACCTGTGGCGTGACCGCAGCCGGCGCACTGGCGACCGTCACAGGCGCAGGCTGCGCCCGTTCGGCCCGACGTACGATGCGCGAAAAGTTACCGGGGCGCGTGTCTGGTCGCTTGGACACCTCTGTCGCGTATTGCGTCGCGTTGTTCACCGGCTCTTGCGGCAAGGCGGCTTTGATCGCGGCGGCTGCTGCCTCTGCTGCGGCGTCAACCTCGGCTTGTTTGGCTGCAGCGGCGGCCCTGATGACGTCGGCGCTGCGCAGGGTGGGGCGGAACGCGGCAAGTTCGTTGCGGGTCACCCCGCCCAGATTGGCGCGCTCGTTCTGTTCGGGCAGATCCTCGGGGCGCAGCTTGGGGCGAAAGCCGAGCAGGGCCGCAACAACCGTATCCTCAACCTCTTCCTCTTCGACCGCACCGGGGCGGGCGAGGGTCGCAGGGGGCACACGGGCCGGTTTCCCGGCTAAAACCAAAACCCCATCCGCGTTCAACGTGCCATTCGGACTTGGAACAACCAGACCACGATCATCCAGCGTGAACGACGTGCCCGCCGCCGCCGGAGGGGCCGAACTGATATCGACCGTATCCCCGCCAAAGGACGCGAGCGTCGGCAGTGCAACAGCGTCATTCGAGGTGCTGACGGGATCGATGCTGGTCATGAACAGATCATCCAGCGTCACCATCGACGGCGCTTTTGGTGTCTTTGGCGCGATGGCCCAAATGCCGGTTGTCGCGTATTTCGCTTCGATTTCCTGCGCGGTCAGCTCGCGCGGTTGCAGCTGCTGTGGCACGCGCATCGCGTCCAAAACCGCACCGTCTTCATCGCTGAGCGTGGGATCAAGCGCGGCGACAGTGGTGTCAGCCGTAGTCTCGGGCGGGGCCTGCGGTATGATGGGGTCCTCACGGCTTTCCACCTGCTGTTTGACCACCGGCTCCGGTGGGGCAGAGGCGGTCTGCGTGGTGTCACGACCGCCAAAGAGCCGCGAAAGCGCTAACCCATCATCAAGGAAGACAGACGCCCAAGCTGCAACGCCCGCGAGGAACACCAGCAAAGCTGCGGTCAGAACCAGCCCCAAAAAGCGCGGCTTGCCTCCGATGGACTGCTCTTTGCGGGCCCCGAAAACGGTCATCTGGTCGACTTCGCTGGCCCCCGTGGCAAGGGCCTTGCCGGGAATGGGGGCCGCTTTTGCGGCGATTGGTTTGGGCGGAGGTGGTGTCGCGCGGGGCTTGCGGCGTTTCAGAAAGCCGAAAGGCGACGACTTGGCGGGCTGTGTGTGTTTGGCACCGGTTAACGAACTGCTATCGGGGACCGGCCCGCCCGTGTGCGACAAGGGCTGCACGCTACCGCGCACGGCGGCACCCGTGACGATGGGCGCGCTGCGTCGGCTGGAAAAATCCGCGGGGGCTTTCGGTGCGGCAGGTGCCGCGGGCGGGGCTTTGGACACGGCGGGCGCGGGCTTGGGTGTCGCTGCCCCATTTTTTTCAACAGATGTGGCATCTGGTTTCAGTACCGCGGGTGCCGGTGCCTTTCCAGTTGACACTTCGGGCGTTTTGGCGTGGGCAGGGGCCGACGCCCTGCGTGGCGGGGGCGTCACCGATGGGGACGCGGGTGCAACGCGAGGCGCGTCAAGCTTTGCCGCTTTGGGCGCGGGGGCGTCTGCTGGTTTCTGGCTTGCAGGCTGAGGCGCATCAGCCGTCTTTGCTTCCGGCTTTGCGGCATCAGCCGCCGGAGCATCCGACGTGCTGTCACCCTCCTGCGACGCATCCGCCGTCACATCATCGGCTTTACCGGGGTTTTCCGTCTCAGCAGCCGTATCACCTTTCGGCGGCAAAGTATCCTCCGGAGGCAGCTCCACATCGCCCAGGATAACGAATGGCCCTTTGTCACGCTCCACAGAATCGCCCGGCTCCAACCATTTGGGGGCGGAGTCTGTTGGGCCGAAAAATGCCTCGCCGGTAAAATCATGATCGTCGGACTGGGCGGCAAAGCTGACGGGGTGAAAACGATGCTCGGTCGCGAAGGCCTCGGCCTCGGCCAGTGTTTCGCGGGCGACGGCGGCGATATGCGTGCGGGGGCCGTCATTGCTGATGTCAAAGACCAAATCTTCGACGGCATAGGGCGTCGCGCCATCAAGGGCCACTTCGGCCTGTTCGCGCCGCGCCTGATCGCTAAGCCCTGCGGTGTCGATTGTCATGTATTTGATTTGATCGTTCGGAATCAGCAGCTTACTGCGCAGGCCGCTCGGCTCTAGCGCGGTGGCGGTGCTTCGCAAGGCGGCCAGTTGGGCGGCCATATCCTCCGCGTCGACGGCCACTTCACCCACCTGCCGCCATCCATCAGGGGCGCGGTGCAGGAGGCGAATACCTTCGAAGGAGAGAGACAGTGCAAAATTGGGCTTCATTGGAACGCTTTTGACTAGAGGCATTGGGACGGTGGGACATTCGGACGGCAGCAGATTGCCAATACCATGGGGATCGCCTGCAAAACAGAGCGCCCGTTCACAGCAAAAGAATAGAGCAGTAGTTTGCTCATGAAAAGAGCGGAGCGCAGAGGAGGCTTGCGGCAACTTAGGCGGGAGGCCACATATGTTGCCAAGGGATATCACAGTAAAAAAAGGTCATGAATATGCGAATGTTGAAAATTGCTGCGATCGTCTGTGCCGGTTTTGCGTCAGGGGCGTTGGCGCAACAAGCACCTCAGGGGATCACCGTGAATGGCGAGGGCATTGTATCGCTTGCCCCTGATACCGCGACGATCCGCTTGGGCGTGAGCGAGCGGGCGGCCTCTGCTTCGGACGCAATGGCGCAGACGTCTGAAAAAGTGCGCGGCATTCTAGACCAATTGGACACATTGAAGATCGCGGGCCTCGACCGTCAGACCAGCGGGCTTTATCTGCGGCCCGTCTATGACAATCGCCCCCGCGAAGATGCGTCCCCGGTGGAAGTATCGGGCTACGAGGCGGGTAACACCGTCAGTGTAACGGTTCGCGATCTAAGCAAACTTGGGCAATTGCTGGATGCGGTCGTGGCCGAGGGCGCGAATGATTTTAACGGCTTGCAGTTCGGCTTGCAGGATAATGCAGCGGCGCTGGCCAAGGCCCGAGAGAGGGCCGTTGAGGATGCGATGGCGCGTGCGCAGCAGCTTGCAGATGCCGCTGGCGTTAAGCTTGGTAAACTCACCAGCATGTCCGAATCGAGCCAGGGTTTCCGCCCGATGGAGATGCGGGGTGCCCAGATGAAAAGTATGGATATGCCCATCGAGACCGGAGAGATCGACATCAGCGCGCAAGTCACGCTGCAGTTCGAAATCGCCGAGGCTGACTAAACCTCTGCTGCCTCGCGGCATTTGAAGGTTTGAATGGGTAAACATACCCCCGCCGAAGGGTTGCTTTGGCGGGGGTCTTTTATAGGTCGTAGCTTAAGCCGTCGCTTTGGACAGCGCTTGATCTAGATCGGCGATCAGGTCGGCGGCATCCTCTGTCCCGATGGAAACGCGCACAACATTCGCGCCGGCGCCCGCGGCTTCTTGCTGCTCGGGGCTAAGCTGACGGTGCGTGGTGGAGGCAGAGTGGATGATCAGCGACCGGGTGTCGCCAAGATTTGCGACATGGCTGAAAATCTCCAACGCATTTACCAATTTGACGCAGGCGTCGTATCCGCCCTTCACCGCAAAGGTGAACAACCCGCCGGCCCCTTTGGGGCAAACGCTTTTCGCACGCTCGAAATAGGGCGAGGATTCGAGCCCCGCATAGGTGACATAGTCGACACGGTCATCATTCTCGAGCCAAGTCGCGATTTTCTGGGCGTTTTCTACGTGGCGTTCCATGCGCAGCGAAAGTGTCTCTGTCCCCATCAGGGTGTAATGCGCGGCCTGCGGGTTCATTGTCATGCCAAGATCCCGCAAACCGATCGCGATGCCGTGGAAGGTAAAGGCCAAGCCGCCAAAGGTCTCGTGAAAGTTGAGACCGTGGTAAGCAGGTTCCGGCTGGCTCAGCGACGGGAATTTATCATTCGCGGACCAATCGAACTTGCCTGAATCCACAATACAGCCGCCTGTTACCGTGCCGTTGCCGGTCAGGTATTTCGTCGTCGAATGTACCACCAGAGTCGCGCCAAGTTCGATTGGGCGGCACAGGTAGGGTGTCGCGGTTGTGTTGTCGATGATCAGCGGAACGCCTGCCGCATCCGCCACGTCGGCAATGGCACGTACGTCCATGATGTAGCCGCCAGGATTGGCAATGGCTTCGCCAAAGATCGCACGGGTATCGTCGTCAACCGCTGCTTTCACGGCATCAACGTCGTCAAAGTCGACAAACTTGCAAGACCAACCGAAACGTTTGATCGTTTGGCTGAACTGCGTCACCGTGCCCCCATATAGACGGGTAGAGGCGATAATGTTTTTGCCCGGCCCCATCAGCGGGAACAATGCCATAATCTGTGCCGCGTGCCCGGAAGAGCAACACACGGCACCAACGCCCCCCTCAAGCGTGGCGATGCGTTCCTGCAAGACAGCAACGGTCGGGTTCGTCAGGCGGGAATAGATGAACCCCACCTCTTGCAGGTTGAACAACGCCGCCGCGTGGTCCGCATCGCGAAACACATAGGCCGTGGTTTGGTAGATCGGCGTCTGCCGCGCACCGGTCGCCGGATCAGGTTTGGCCCCTGCGTGTATCTGCAGGGTATCAAAACCATAGTTGGGGCTATCTGTCATCGTTGTTCTCCCTAAAATTGTCTTCAATATGGTTAGGTGAACCGATGTGAACGCACAAGCTGTAGGTCGCTTCTGTCACGCTTAGGATGTTGTTTGCCGACTCGGATAAAATGCGGTCGACGCTACCGCATCCAGTAGCCGTTTGATTTCAAACGGTTCCGAATGGCCTGCTCTTTGCGCGGCAGGTTGTCCTGATCAAAGAGAGCCCGCGCCTTGCGACCGCGGCCTTGATAGACCATCCGCTTGATCGGCTCCGAACCCTTTAAAACTTTCTTCAGTTTATTTGGTGCTGCAATCGTTTCTAAAGTCTCAACGACGTGGTCCGGTTCGCGTGCGTAAAGCAAGGGCAGCAGGCGATAGTGGCAGCTAACAGACCCGTCGATCAGCCCGTCAGGCAAGGTATCGCGCGACCCACCAAGCGCATGAATAACCAGCGGCAACGCGACTTGGTCAAGCCAAGGGTCAAAAGACTGCGCGCACAGCTCTTCCGGCGCGTCATCGCGGATCGCCAGGGCATAGTGCAAAAACTTTTCACCAAATTCGTGAGGGCAGCGATAGAAAAAGAAGCCTGCGTTGAAATACAGATACCGTTGCCAATAGTCGTCGGGCTGAGACAGGTCGAGGCTGCTGTCAAAATCTAGGTCAAACTTGTCATAAAGGGATTTCCACAGACCGGCGTATTGTGGTCCGTACAGCTGGGGAACAGGCCATGTGTTTGTGCGCCGCATGGATGCCATCGGGCGGTCAAAGTCGAAGGGGACCGACATCAGGTCGCCAGTGATCAACGTGTCCGTATCGAAGAAAACGAAGGGCTCAGCTTTTGGAAGCGCATTGAGCATTTCGATTTTATTTCCATATGGATAGCTCTCGCCGAAGTACTTTGTGTCAAACGGGATCACCTCTGCGCCAAGATTGTGGAGCGCGCTGATAACATCGGGGTTCTTGATTCGTGGATCTCCCGACCAAAGCGGGCCGGGCTGCGGCTCCATCACATAGAGGTTGCCCGAAAAATGGGGGCTGTGGTGGCGCAGCGATGCAGCAAACAACAGAGCCTCATAAGCCAGCCGCCCGTGTTGCCCGACGATCGCGATGTTGAAAGCCTGATCCGGCCGGGAAGCATGGGACACGGGTCACCCCTATCATTTCGTATGCGTTCTAAATGCATAAGATGTGTCACAAATTCACATCGGAACACAATGTATCAAACGGCTGTGCCGCTATACTTGAGGATAGTCGAAGAGGGGAAAGTGGTGGGCGACCCTGGAATCGAACCAGGCGTGCGTCTCCGCGAGGGAGTTACAGTCCCCTGCCACACCTTGCGGCCTGTCGCCCACTTTCACCCTGTGCATTGCACCGGATGTGAAGGCGTGATTACAAGCGGGCAGTATAGGCGTCAAGGCGAAAACCGGCGCGAAATGCAGGGAATTTTACCTTGCGATGAAAGATAGAAGGTTCGGCGATGAAAAAACCTAAGTGGGTTGTGCAAAAAGAGCAGGAAAAGAAGGCAGATGCGAACCAAACAGTTTGGTTGTTTGGCCTTCATGCGGTGCGCGACGCGCTGGAAAATCCCGCGCGTGAAAAGATTAAGCTGATGGTCACGCCGAATGCTCAGATCAAGCTGGAAGAGGCGATTGCCAAGGCCGGCATTGAACCAGAGGTCGTTGATCCGCGAAAATTTCGCCCGCCGCTGGACCCCGGGTCCGTGCATCAAGGAGCCGTACTAGAGGTCAAACCGCTGAGTTGGGGGGCGCTCAAGGATGTCTGCATCGGGGCTGAAGCACCGCGCGTGTTGCTGCTGGATCGGGTGACAGACCCCCATAACGTTGGTGCAATTCTGCGGTCCGCAGAGGTATTAGGCGCATCGGCGGTTGTGGGCATGCGTCATCACGCTGCGCCCGAGACCGGGGCGCTTGCGAAAACAGCGAGTGGCGCGCTGGAGAGGCAGCCGTATTTGCGTGTCCGGAACCTAGCCGACGCGATCAAGGAGCTTCAATCGATGGGGTATCTTGTTCTTGGTCTGGACGGCGAAGCCGATATGACTGTCGAATCTGCGCTGGAGGGGAAGCGCGACCGTCCGGTGGCGCTTGTGCTGGGGGCCGAAGGGCCAGGTCTGCGTGAAAAAACCAAAGAAACCGTCGATGCGCTGGTCCGAATCGACGCAGGGGGCGGGTTCGGTTCGCTAAACGTGTCAAATGCAGCGGCGATCGCGCTATATGCGTCGCGGGATCACAGCTGAGCATAATTGCATGAGTTACCCGACAAAAATCGCGACATGCTGTTTTTGCGGCAGCAAGGCAGCGCTGACATTGGGGGCAGGGCGGCACGAGCTGGCTTGCGCACAATGCGGCGCACCATTGCATGATCTGAAACAAATTCCGCTCCCTCGCAATTCTGAAAAGCCCAATACCAGCGGCAGGCCTGCGGCGGGGCTGCGGAAATTTCCACATGCCCAAGCGGCAGCTGCTATTCGCAAGCCTAAGCATCGAAAAGTGAAGAAAAAGAAAACCTGGATCACAAAGGTCGCGAGTGAGGTCGCGGATGTGATCGACGATATATTTGACTAGTTTACGCTGTCAGGAGCGAGATTCGGCGGAAAATGGCTGGCGCATTCATCGTTTCTTCACGGATTTGTCACATGCACTTTGAATGGAGCAAATCGTTCCTACCTATCGTGTATGACGGCGAGTTTGGAACTCTCGCCGATCACCTAACTGTCCCTCGTTCCATACCTTTGCGCCCTCACGTTTATCGTCGAGGGCGCTTTTTTTTGAACCGTTAGAGGTTTAGTAAGAAGCATGACCTACACCGATACCCAATTGAAAAATATTCTGACGCAGACGAAGCGTATCGCGGTCGTGGGGGCTTCGTTGAACCCGGTTCGGCCAAGCTATTATGTCGCGCGATATTTGAAGACCAAGGGCTACGATATTGTTCCGGTAAATCCGGTGCATGCGGGGAAGACACTATTGGGGGTAACGGTGGTTTCGCAGCTGTCAGACATCGAAGGTGGCGTTGACATGGTCGATATTTTTAGACGGTCAGAGACTGTGCCAGAAATCGTTGACGAGGCATTAGAGGTGTTTCCTGATCTGGCGACGATCTGGATGCAAATCGGGGTGCAGCATCCTGAAGCTGCCGCAAAAGCGGAAGCAAAGGGCGTGACCGTTATTCAAAACAGATGCCCGAAGATTGAATATCAGCGCCTTTTCGGCGAATTGCGCATGGGAGGCTTTGCAACGGGAATAATCTCCAGCAAGCTTTGACCCCAGTTTGCTACGCGTCAAGAAATATACTGTGGTAAACGTGCCCCGTGTTAGCGGGCGGCTTTTTCAGCGAGGCCACTTTGCGCCTGTCGGCGGCTCAGTTCATCCAGTACATCTGACAGCGCGACGTCGCGGGATGCGAGCATGACAAGCAGGTGGTACAGCACATCTGCGGCTTCCGACGTCAGGCCAGCTTTATCGTCCTTCACGGCCTCGATGATCGCTTCGACCGCTTCTTCACCGAATTTTTCGGCGCATTTCTCGGGACCTTTTGCCAAAAGCTGCGCCGTCCAACTGCTTGATGGATCAGCAGTTTTTCTTGATTGGATTGTTTCAAATAGATCGTCGAGCGTCATGAGAGCCTCATTGGGATACCGGCATCAGCCATGTGTTGTTTCGCCTGAGCGACCGTAAATTCGCCGAAGTGAAAGATCGAGGCTGCGAGCACCGCTGAAGCGCCGCCCTGAACGACGCCATCGACAAGATGATCCAGCGTTCCGACACCGCCAGAGGCGATGACAGGCACAGAAACCGCGTCGGAAATCGCGCGCGTTAGCGGAATGTTAAACCCTTGCTTGGTACCGTCACGATCCATGGAGGTAAGCAGAATCTCTCCCGCGCCTTTCTCTGTCACCGTCTTTGCGAATTCGACGGCATCTATGCCCGTGGGTTTGCGGCCACCGTGGGTAAAAATCTCCCATTTCCCGGGGGCGACGGTTTTCGCATCGATGGCACAGACGATGCACTGGCTGCCGAATTGGTCTGCTGCCTGCGCAATAATGTCCGGATTAGCCACCGCGGCAGAGTTAAAGCTGACCTTGTCGGCGCCAGCCAAAAGCAGGGCGCGAACATCTGCAACGGTGCGTACACCGCCACCTACAGTAAGCGGGATATAGCAGTGTTCGGCTGTGCGTGTGACCAGGTCGAACATGGTACCACGGTTTTCGTGTGTGGCGTGGATATCAAGGAAACAAAGCTCGTCCGCCCCTGCAGCGTCATATGCGATCGCTGCGTCAACCGGGTCACCGGCATCGCGCAAGCCAACAAAATTAACGCCTTTGACAACGCGACCATCGGCGACATCGAGGCAGGGAATAATACGGGTCTTAAGCATGTCTTCTTTCTCGCGACGGGGCAGCGGAACAAACCTTTGGAGGGCTGTCTGCCCTCCAAACCACCCGAGGATTTGAAACCATTTGGAAACTCAGGCGAGGGCCTTCAAAGCTTCGCTCAGGTCGATCGCGCCATCATAAAGCGCCCGGCCGGAAATGGCACCGGATATCACGCCAGTTTTTTTCAGCGCCTCAAGGTCGGCAAGGGAGCTGACGCCCCCGGAGGCGATGACAGGAATATTGACGGCACGCGCCAAAGCGGCGGTGGCGTCAATGTTTGGACCGCCCATGGCCCCATCTCGCATGATATCGGTGTAGATCAACGCCGCGACACCTGCATCTTCGAAAGATTTAGCGAGATCTGTAACCATTACATCGGTTTCCTCAGCCCATCCCTTGGTTGCCACGCGACCATTTCTGGCGTCAATGCCGACCGCGACCTTGCCTGGAAAAGCTCGCGCTGCTTCACGCACCAAAGCGGGATTTTCGACCGCGACAGTGCCCAGAATGACGCGTGCGAGACCCTTGTCCAGCCAAGCTTCGATCGTCGCCATATCGCGAATGCCGCCTCCCAACTGGGCGGGGACGTTGCAAGACTTCAAAATCGCTTCCACCGGGGCGGCATTGACCGGCGTCCCTGCGAAGGCACCGTTCAAGTCCACCAAGTGAAGCCAAGTGCAGCCCGCATCCACAAACTCACGGGCCTGCGCCGCGGGGTCATCGTTGAAAACAGTGGATTTTTCCATGTCGCCGTGCACAAGACGAACGGCTTGGCCGTCTTTAAGGTCAATAGCGGGGTAGAGGATCATAGTGTTGCCCTTGGCATTGGGGGAGTTGGTTTCAATTGCCACGGCGGGCGGGTTTTTGCAACGCGGCAGAGGTGTCCCCTACGTCAAGCTTGCCTGAATCGTCGTATTCGCTTCAATCTGAGAGCATATCGGGAGGATATATCATGAAAAGAACGATTATTGCGGCCATCGTTGGCATTGGTTTTGCAGGAACAGCCATGGCTGCCGACCCGGCGGTTGGCGTTTGGAAAACGCAACCGGATGACGGGGCTTATGCGCATGTCAAAATGACCCCCTGTGGTGGGGCGATCTGCGGTACGATTCAGCGGACGTTCAACGCGTCGGGCGAATATAAGTCCGAAAATATCGGAAAGCAGTTGGTCATCGACATGAAACCTGACGGGAGCGGCAAATATGCAGGTAAGGTTTGGCGACCTTCAAACAACAAAATCTACATCGGCAAGATGACCGTTGCCGGTAACAGCCTGAAACTGTCGGGCTGTGTCGCGGGCGGGTTGCTGTGTTCAAAGCAGGACTGGCAGCGGGTCCAGTAAGCTTCATTTCCATCCCAAATGAGTGGGATTTGCGCGAATCGGGACGCGGGTGTAGAATATGCCCGCGCCTTGGTTTTTTGGTGCGTTGCTAAAAAGCTGTAAGGCATGTGTCGCTTGGGGGAGTGATACGATGTTTTTAACAAAATATATTTTCTATGCTGCTATTTTTGCAGCTTCTTCGACCACTGTATTTGCTGATGTAGTTGAAGGTGTCTGGAAATCTGCGCCGGATGTTAACGGATTGGTTGTTCACGTACGGGCGAAGCCCTGCGGGCCTGCGTTATGCGGCACCGTCGAGCGTGCCAAGGATCGGCGTGGATATGACAAACGCTCTACAGCGGTTGGCAAACGGGTCTTCTGGGATATGAAGCCGCAACCAGACGGGAGCTATGTCGGCACGTTGCTGGAGCCTTCTGCCTCAAAAAAACATAAGGCGAAGATGTTGGTCGACGGCAATGCGATGCGGTTACAGACCTGCACAGGAAATGCTTGCGACGAAATGATCTGGACCCGCCTTCGGTAGAAGGCGGTGCCCGGTTCAGGGGCGCCAGTTCAGAAAGTTCGCAATCATACGAAGGCCGGTTGTCTGGCTTTTTTCCGGGTGGAATTGCATGCCGATCATGGTGTCACGGCCGATAACAGCAGTGACGTCACCAGCATAATCGACATGCGCCAACCGCTCGGACTCGTCCTGTACATCCATATGGAAACTATGGACAAAATACGTGTGATCCCCGGTTTCGATTCCGTCGAAAACGGGGTGAGGGTGGTCTATGACAAGGTCGTTCCATCCCATATGCGGTACTTTTAGGGATGGGTCGCGTGGCGTGATCTTGGTCACTTCGCCACTGATCCAGCCTAGGCCTGCTGTGTCTTCATACTCGCGCCCCATGGATGCCATCAACTGCATGCCCACACAGATCCCGAGGAAGGGGCGGCCCTTGTCGACGGCGGATTCAACCATTGCGGCATAGATGCCGCTTTGGCCTTTCAGCGCGGCCATGCAGGAGGGGAATGCGCCGTCGCCGGGCAGAACAAGGCGGTCGGCGCGCGCCACGACATCGGCGTCAGCAGTGACCACCACATCGCCAGCATTACACTCACGCGCCATCCGTTCGAACGCCTTATGCGCCGAATGAAGGTTGCCCGATTCGTAATCGATAATCGCGGTTAACATCGTTACAGCGCACCCTTGGTCGAGGGGATATCAGAAGATTTCCGAGGGTCGGTTTCTACCGCTTCGCGCAGGGCGCGGGCGACAGACTTAAAGACGGCCTCGGCGATGTGGTGGCTGTTCAGGCCATGCAGCATATCAATGTGCAAGGTGATCCCGCCATGCGTGCTGAGCGCCTGGAAAAACTCACGTACCAATTCGCTGTCGAAATTCCCGATTTTTGCAGTCGGCAGGTTCACATTCCAGATCAAGAAAGGCCGCGCCGAAAGATCAAGCGCGGTACGCACCAAGGCATCGTCCATTGGGAGCAGGCACGCGCCGTATCGGCGAATGCCGCGTTTGTCGCCCAATGCGGTGCTTAGCGCTTGGCCCAGCGTGATGCCTACGTCCTCGACGGTGTGGTGATCATCAATGTGAAGGTCGCCGTTTGCGCTGATTTTCATATCGATCAGCGAATGACGCGCCAATTGATCCAGCATGTGATCGAAGAACCCGATGCCCGTGTGGTTGGCGTAGGACCCTGTCCCGTCGAGGTTGATTTCGACGCTGATCTCGGTCTCTGCGGTCGAACGATTGATGGTGGTCTGGCGCATATGAATATCTCCGTCTTTCGGGCTCTTATAGCAGGGCAGGCCGTCGCGCCAAGACAAAGCGTTTCGATGCCGATCGGTCCCAATCAGCGATTGCGGCTGTTGCCCCCTTATGTCAGCTTGGACGTGTTGTAACCAGCCTAAGGCCTGTCCATGTCTACCTGCGTTTTTATCCAGATCCGGTGCCGGCCCGGCAGTACGTATCGCGTTGCCGAAGAGGTCGCGCTGCGGGAAATACACTCCGAGCTGTATTCAACCTCTGGTGATTACGATCTTTTGATGAAGCTTTATATTCCTTCGGGAAAAGATATTGGCGTTTACATCAACGATAACCTTCTGGACATCGAAGGGATTGAACGTTCGCTTACAACGATGACGTTCAAAGCGTTTTGAGGCTCCTGCTTTCTGCGCTTCTTTGCGGATCTGTTCTTTGGGGGCCAGCGCATGCGCTTACCTATGAAGGGGAAGAGGCCGCGGCGCTGCGCTGCGCCAATATGATCGCCTATACGGCGGTGACCTTGGCGCGTGCGGACATGATCGGTGAGGATGAGAAGACCATCATGCTGGGCGTAACGGTCCTGATCCTAGAACGCCATGTGAGCGGCACGCGGGCGCAAAAGAAATCGGCCATGGGCAAAATGCGCGACCGCCGCTCGATCGATCAGACGCTAGAGGATTACCGTAAACATGCGGCGCAGTGTCTGGTGCAATTCCCGATCAACTAGGATCAGGCGGCGGCGCATTTGCTCGCATAGCGCATTTCAGCCCGCGATAGCGCCCGTTCGAAGGTCTTTTTCACCCGTTGCGTCCGGTTCGCATTCGGCGCAATGGGCGTGCCGACTGACAGGCTGATGCTCTCTTGCTTCAGATCATCGCTTAGCAAGTTCAGCGCATCCAGCTTGGCCTGTAGGCCAGCCTCCATCCGGTCCCATTCGGGCAGGTTCGGGTCGCGCGTGATACACAGGAAGGCACCGTTGCCTTCGTAGGACATCAGCAGATGGGGGCAGGTGATAAGGTCGGTCAGGGTTTCTGCCACGCTGGTGAGGATATGAAGGAACCCCTGTTGTGACGTTTCTTCGAAAATACGTTCCGCGTCATCAATCGACACGCCGAAAACCTGATAGTTGTCCAGTTCGCTCCGATCGAGCTGCGTAATGTAGTTCCCAAGGGAGAATGACAGGATCAGCCTGCCGACATTCGCCAAAAAGACCTTGTCGGCCAGTGTGATATCTTCAGCTACCTGTGTGCCTTCTTTGGACAGGTCGTTCGCGTCGATGCGTTTGATGGTCTTGGACGACACCAACAGGCGTTCGGCCACGCGAATGCGGTTGTAGATGTCCTTCAGGTTAAATGGCTTGGCGATGTAGTCATTCGCACCGGCGGCAAACGCTTTCTCGATAGAGATCGAATCTGTCTTCGCCGTCAGCATCAAAATCGGTTTATCCTCATACCCGGGGA
Source organism: Sulfitobacter sp. PM12 (assembly GCF_045586035.1). Classification (NCBI taxonomy): domain Bacteria; kingdom Pseudomonadati; phylum Pseudomonadota; class Alphaproteobacteria; order Rhodobacterales; family Roseobacteraceae; genus Sulfitobacter; species Sulfitobacter sp. PM12. The sequence goes on along the minus strand of NZ_CP151529.1, from coordinate 2,495,539 downwards.
CAGTGCGAATTCTTCGGCAAAGCTCGATCCCGTCCATTTCCGGCATATCGACGTCCAGCAGCATGCAATCGAATGGCACCTTCTGAGCTTTGATCATGTCGAGAGCAGCCGGACCCGAAGGGGCCGTGTGCAGATCGTTCAGGTCTGCCTGTTCAAACATCGCGGGAAGGAGTTCTAGAATGAATGGATCATCGTCGACTGCTAGAATTTTCAATGTGGTCTCCTTCCAAGATTTGCTTCGGGGCTCCGAGGCAACCTATGTCGAACTCCCTAAACGATAGTGAACAAAACCGGCAACAATATGACTTTTTAAAAAATTCACCCTGTGCGGGAACTATGGGCATTTGTGGCACGAAGGTGAATAGATAAACGTTAACGTCGGAAAACTTCATGGCGAACATGCCGTAAAATCGGCATAATTTTCGTCTATTTGTCGCGAATACGCCTAGCTCAACGGATCTATGTAATGAAAACCACTGTTCTAACGATTTCCCTCGCCGCTGCCGTTCTTGTTTCAGGATGTGCTGCGCCCACTGCCGATCGCGCTGCGCAATTCGGCCCTTCGTCCGGCACGCTAAGCTTCAAGGAAAACCGTGAGAATGACGCCGGTATGGTGGAGCAAACCGCCGCGCTTGACGCGTTGATGCGCGATATTGTCCGCAACTCCACAATCAAGCATGCCGCGGTTGGTGCCGCGGTGGGCTGCGGTATCTCGGTGCTTGCCGCATCCGATGCCTCGGGCTGTCTGCGAGCCGCTGCGGCCGGTGGCGTTGTTGGTGCGGTGAGTGGGAATCTCGCTGGCAAACGAGAAGTCGCCCAACGGATGGAGCTGGTTTCCGCGAATGACCTCGTGCGCAGTATCCGCAAGTCCAATGACCAGCTGGATGATATCACGACACATCTTCCCCAGATGCTCGCACAGCAGCAAGAAGATGTGGCGACGTTGAATCAGCTCAAGGCCTCAGGGGCGATTTCGGAGGATGCCTATGACGCGCAGCTTGCCGATATACGCACCAGCCGCGCAGAGGTCGCCGAGGCGTTGGTTCTGTCGGCCGACCAGGCGAAGCTGGCGCAGAACAACTTGGCCGAAGCGGCCGATCAGGGTCAAACCGGTTTGGAGTGGCACATTCGCGCCATCGAGCAGATGGAGCGTGAAACACTATCAGCACGTTCGACGATATCTCTTCTTTAAGCGGAAAATAATTGCGTCACCGGCGTTTGCTGTATGGCGGTCGTGTTCATAGTGCCATCATTCGAACAGGTATAAGCCGACGCAGGCGGGTGCTTTCAGCGCCCGCTTTTTTCTTTTGATCACAACGGTATTTGACTGACGTTAGGCGTCGGCAGAAACTCGTTCGTTGCCATATTGAAACGTGCTCTGTATTTGACTCTGCGGCACGCGCCTGGGGCGTTTAATCCAACTCATCAGCGATGATCCGCAAGGACAGGCTGAGCGCGTAGAGCCTCGCGAGTATCCACTTGCCCCAGCTTCGTTGGTACAGGCCTGAGACGCCTCAGGTGCTCTCGTAGCAACGGGGGAGGGGTATCGGGCCTGTTGTGCTGCTGCCCTCAGAGAGAGGCCTAGGGAGCCCTTGTAGGCCGTAGAGTGAGGGCATTCAGCGGTGAAAGCTTTGTCACGTGCCGCTTGGGCGTATCATTGTGGCGACAGTATATTTTGCGCCGCAGCCGTGCCTGCTTCATCCCTGATCAGAGTGCTAGACTGGGCATAAACGCACGGATCGTTGTCCGAACTGGTAAGTGTGCTGGTCCTTTGCAGGCCTGTGAACAGCTGCATTGTTACAGGAGCCCGGAACAGCAAAAGGCCACCCGAAGGTGGCCTTGCTGTCCTGCTGGGTAAGCAGAGAACCAGTTGGAGCGGGCGAGGCGATTCGAACGCCCGACCCTAACCTTGGCAAGGTTATGCTCTACCCCTGAGCTACGCCCGCATCCTCTGGTAGGGCGTGGAATACCCATAGCGGCGGTGAGCCGCAAGAGGAAAAATAACATTTTTCGAAATTAATTTCAGACAATTTTGGGAAGCCCTTATTTTACGGGGGGACGCGGTAAGATTTTGGCTAACCGCCGATAAACATTCGTCTTTATGAAACTGTACCGAGAGCCCGGGTAGAACGAAAAAAGGCCCCAACCGCCGTTGGAGCCTCTCATTTCAATGGTGTGCTAGCTTAGTGGCTAGGCTGTTTGTCCCATTCTTCCTGCTTGGGAAGAATTTCGAACGTATGCTCTGGTGGGGGGCTTGCCAGCGTCCATTCCAGAGTGTCCGCATATTCGTTCCAAGGGTTCGCAGCTGGGCTGCGGGCCCCACGTGTCAACGTGTAGAACATAACACCGAAGAAGAAGATAAAGGACGCAAAGCTGAGGAACGCGCCGATCGACGACCACAGGTTCCAATATGCAAACGCATCGGGGTAATCGATATAGCGGCGTGGCATGCCCTGCCGGCCCAGGAAGTGCTGTGGGAAGAACGTCAGGTTCGCGCCAATGAACATCGCCCAGAAGTGCAGCTTGCCAGCCCATTCAGGATACATGCGGCCCGTGAACTTCGGCAGGTAGAAATAGATACCGGCGAAGATCGCGAAGACGGCACCAAGGCTCATCACATAGTGGAAGTGCGCAACCACATAGTATGTGTCGTGGTAGTAGCGGTCCACAGCTGCCTGCGAGAGAACGATACCTGTCACACCGCCAACGGTGAAAAGAAACAGGAAGCCGAAGGCCCACAGCATAGGTGTTTTGAATTCAACCGAACCACCCCACATGGTCGCAATCCAGCTGAATACCTTAACGCCCGTCGGCACCGCGATAACCATGGTGGCCAACATGAAGTAAGCTTGTTGGTTCAGAGACATACCAACGGTGTACATGTGGTGCGCCCAAACGACGAAGCCCAATGCGCCAATCGCGATGATCGCCCAAACCATCGGAAGATATCCGAAGATAGGTTTGCGGCTGAAGGTTGCGATGACGTGGCTGATGATGCCGAAGCCTGGAAGAATAATGATATACACTTCGGGGTGACCAAAAAACCACAGAATGTGCTGATACAGAACCGGATCACCACCGCCTGCTGGGTCAAAGAATGCGAATCCGAAGTTGCGATCCATCAAAAGCATGGTGATGGCACCGGCCAAAACGGGCAGGGACAGAAGGATCAACCAGCTTGTAACAAAGATGGACCAGCTGAACAGCGGCACTTTGAACAACGTCATGCCAGGGGCGCGCATGTTGAGGAATGTTGTGATCATGTTGATCGCACCCAAGATCGACGACGCACCGGATACGTGCACAGCGAAAATCGCGAAATCCATCGACATGCCGCCTTCACGAACAGAGAGCGGAGGATAGAGAACCCAGCCCACACCTGACCCAAGCTGGCCGCTGCCGCCGGGTGTCAGCACGGAGCAGACTGCAAGCGTTGTGCCGCCAACATATAGCCAGAAAGAGAGGTTGTTCATCCGCGGGAACGCCATGTCAGGCGCGCCAATTTGCAATGGCATCAGATAGTTGCCGAAACCACCGAACAAAGCGGGGATAACCACGAAGAACATCATCAAGATGCCGTGCGCGGTGATCAGAACATTCCAAAGGTGGCCGTTTGGCGTACAGGTCGCTGCGCTATCAGCGATAAACCGCGCGCCTTCCATACACATATATTGCACGCCTGGGTGCATAAGCTCCAAGCGCATATATATGGTGAAACATACAGAGATAAAGCCAACGAGGGCCGAAACAATCAGGTACAATAGCCCGATGTCTTTGTGGTTTGTGGACATGAACCAGCGCGTGAAAAATCCGCGCTCGTCGTGATGGTCTTGCCCGTGAATGGCTGCGTCTGCCATGCGGTGCCTCCTGAGATTGGGTTGTCAACTCACGCCCCGACAGGGGGCGCGCATTGAATTAAGGTTCGTTCTAGTGCGGCTTGCCAATATGGGCAATGGCCGCCTTTGACGCAGGGCACGAAAAAAGACAGATCATTTATCAAACTGTGTCGGAGGCGCACAGCCTTGTCGTGACGGGGGGAGGAGGTGTCAGAAGTGCTCATCATGCTGGATGACATACGCCTCTAGCGATGAAGAAACCGTAAAGCCGCGGCGGAAATAGCACAAGCGCAGTGAAACGTTTGAGCGGCGAGGAACATTATCCGTCTTTGGGCGCGTATTCAGACAGCGGAGGGAAAACCGTGTCGAACTGCGCTTTCAGGGCGATATCAACGTCTTCCATCATAACTGGCAGGCCAAGGTCAACTAAAGACGTAACGCCATGTTCTTGGATCCCACAGGGGACGATCCCGGAAAAATGCTCAAGATTTGGATCAACATTTATGCTGATTCCGTGAAAGCTGACCCATTTTCTAAGTCGGATACCGATCGCCGCGATTTTATCTTCGCGAATGCCACCCTGCGCCGTGAGCGGTTTCTCGGGACGTTCCACCCAGACGCCGACGCGCCCCTCCTTGATCTCGCCTTTGATGGTAAAGCTTGCAAGGGTCGCGATCACCCAATGTTCAAGGTCTTGAACAAAACGTCTGACGTCCCGGCCGCGTTTACCGACGTCCAGCATCACATAAACAACCCGCTGCCCCGGCCCATGGTATGTGTACTGTCCGCCGCGGCGCGTTTCATATACCGGAAACCGCTTGGGGTCAGTCAAATCTTCTGATTTTGCTGAGGTGCCCGCAGAATATAGCGGAGCATGCTCTACAAGCCAGACGCATTCATCGGCATTTCCCGCGGCGATAAGGGCCGCGCGTTCCTCCATCCATGCTTCGGCTTCCCGGTAATCGACAAGGCCCTTGGAGGTGATCCATTCAACCATTCTGTGCGCACCATTGAGCCGAGGTAAACGAAACAGTCATTCCGCGGCGCTTACCTCTTGAATTACTTTCTGGATAATTTGCACATAATTATCGACACCCTGCGCACCAGTCACAAGGTATTTGCCCGCGAAGATCATTGAAGGCACGCCGGAAATCCCCTGCGATGTCCAAACCGACTGGCGTTCGCGAACACGTTCTACATGGCTGCCGCTGTCGAGAACGTCCTGTGCAGAACTACGATCCAATCCGACATCTGCAGCGACATCAACAAGAACACTTTGGTCTGAAACATCCAATCCCTTCGTAAAATGTGCTTCAAACAAAGCAAGCTTAAGAGGGTGCTGCAGGTTCTGATCTTGAGCCCAATCCAGCAGCTGGTGCGCGGCAAAGCTGTTGACGATGCGGCTATCGGCGTTGAAATTGAAGTCGATTCCAAGTTCGGTGCCAAGCTGCACAAGATGCGCACGGTTTTGCGCCGATTGCTCAGGTGATGCACCATATTTTTCGGTAATATGTTCGGTCAGGTTCTGTCCTTCGGGGCCCATTTGGGGGTTGAGCTCGAAAGGGTGCCAGCGGATGAACGCGCCGATATTCAAGGCGGCTAACGCCTGCTCTAGCTGGCGGTACCCGACAATACACCAAGGGCACATCACGTCAGAAACGATGTCGATCTGCAGGGCAGGGGGATCTATGGGCGCTTGGGTCATATTGTTCCTCGATTCATATCCTCCTTTAAGTTTACGTCTTCGCACTGTTTTTCAAGCCACCCCGCCCGATTGAATGATAAATCACACGAATCTGAACAAGGACTTAATCTGGCGCAATTTTGCTCTTCACTTTGTGAAAGAGTTTGTCTAAACGACCCTCACCAACCATGGCGTGCGGTCGTGGCGGAATGGTAGACGCGCAGCGTTGAGGTCGCTGTGGGGTAACACCCGTGAGAGTTCGAGTCTCTCCGACCGCACCACTGGTTGTATCCTTCAAATCATCTTCGAAAGACATGGGGTCCCGGGGCGCGAGCGCCCCGAAGTATCTTTATGCATCAAGCGCTTGGCTCAAGTCGCGTTTTAGATCTTCGATATCTTCAATCCCCACCGATAAACGCAGCAACCCTTCGGGAATCCCGGTGTGGGGTTCGATCGTGTGGCGGTGTTCGACAAGGCTTTCGACCCCGCCCAAAGACGTTGCGCGATGGAAAACTTCCAGCTTGCCAACAACCTCCAGCGCCGCTGCGCCGCCACCCTTTACAATGCACGACAAAAGCGACCCAAATCCTCCTGACATTTGCCGCGTCGCCAATTCGTGGCCCGTATGTGACGCAAGACCCGGATAGAGAACCTCTTCGATTTTCGGGTGATTTTGCAAAAATTCTGCCAATTCCATGGCGTTGCACGACATTTGCTTGGCGCGCAGGGGCAGGGTGCGCATCCCGCGGACCAGCAACCATGCTTCAAACGGGCCGATAACCGCGCCTGCATCATGCCGGTCCGCTTTGATATCTTCCCACACGCGGCCCGTGACGTCATTGGTCGCCAGAACGCCCGCCAATACGTCCGAATGTCCATTAATGCCCTTTGTGGCAGAATGCATTACAACGTCGGCACCGTGTTTAAGCGGCTGTTGCAGAATCGGCGTCGCGGCCGTGCTATCCACCACGAGCAACCCACCTGCGCTATGCACCGCATCAGCCGCAGCTTGGATATCGACCACGCGAAGCCACGGGTTTGACGGCGTTTCGATGAGCGCCAAGGTTGGTTTAAAGCTCTCGCAGGCGGCGGCAAACGCCGCCTTGTCAGAGGCTTCGACCTCTCGCAGCTCAATGTCACGCCGGGTGCAGAAATCCCGGATCCACTTGGTGGTGCCCCAGTAAATCTGGCTTTGCACCAGCACGCGCCCGCCATTTGGGACGGTACGGAAGACGGCGGCAAGCGCTGCCATGCCTGACGGGAACAGCAGCGATTCTTTCGCCCCCTCCAGTTGAGAGAGCACTTTTTCTGCAACGCGTACAATATCGCTCTGATCGCGCAGGTAGATGTTGTCTGCACGCAGCGGTTGGTATGCTTCATCCCGCAGATAGGTCGTGGCCATAGGCAGCGCCGGGACCACCCCGCCGGTTTGCGCATCAACCGCTCCCGCTGCTTGGGCAGCAATCGTAGCGGGGCTTAAGCGAGACGTATCAGACATTTCTTAGCGATTCCCTAATGGCGTAATATATTCAATTTGCGGCACCTTTGCCTGTCCGAAGGTAAACTGCCAGACCTGAATGGGACAAACCCGCCCCTTCTTCATTTTGCTCTGAAAACTCCCGCCGGAGGCGCCTATCGGCGAGGCAGCAAGCGTCCCTGCCTTGGTGGCGCAAGGGTTCAGACTTGTTCTTTACCCCCCCGCGGTCTATCCCGCGCGTACATCAAAACACCCCAAAACAAAGGTATCACCACATGATTCCCCGTTATTCCCGCCCCGAGATGGTTGCGATCTGGTCCCCCGAAACCAAGTTCCGCATCTGGTACGAGATCGAGGCGCATGCCTGTGACGCCATGGCTGACCTTGGGGTGATCCCGCGCGAAAATGCGGAGGCGGTTTGGAAAGCCAAAGATGTCGAGTTCGACGTCGCGCGGATTGACGAGATTGAAGCCGTTACAAAGCATGACGTTATTGCGTTCTTGACGCATCTGGCAGAGCATGTGGGCAGCGACGAGGCGCGTTTTGTGCACCAGGGGATGACCTCTTCTGACGTATTGGACACCTGCTTTAACGTGCAATTAACCCGCGCAGCTGATATTCTGATCGAAGATATGGGCTTGCTGCTGGCCGCGCTGAAACGCCGTGCCATGGAACATAAAAATACTGTGCGCGTCGGGCGCAGCCACGGGATCCACGCTGAACCCACAACGATGGGCCTTACCTTTGCGCGCTTTTATGCAGAGATGGACCGCAACCTGACGCGGCTGAAAACAGCACGCTCCGAGATTGCTACCGGTGCGATTTCCGGCGCTGTGGGGACATTTGCGAATATCGATCCGCGGGTCGAGGAACATGTCTGCGAAAAGCTGGGCCTGTCGCCCGAACCCGTGAGCACGCAGATCATCCCCCGTGACCGTCACGCGGCATTCTTCGCAGCACTTGGTGTGATCGCCAGCTCTATCGAGAACGTTGCGACCGAAGTGCGGCACATGCAACGGACCGAAGTCTTGGAAGGGGCGGAGTTTTTCTCGGCGGGTCAGAAGGGGTCTTCGGCGATGCCGCACAAGAAAAACCCTGTGCTGACCGAGAACCTAACCGGGCTGGCCCGTACAATTCGCATGGCTGTGATTCCAGCGATGGAAAACGTCACCATGTGGCATGAACGCGATATCTCCCACTCCAGCGTGGAGCGTGCGATCGGCCCCGACACCACCATCACCCTTGACTTCGCGCTGCACCGTTTGACCGGCGTCATCGACAATATGCTGATTTATCCTGACAATATGCTGGCAAATATGAACAAGTTTAGCGGTCTTGTGATGTCGCAACGTGTCTTGCTCGCGCTCACGCAGGCCGGCGTGAGCCGCGAAGATAGCTACAAGCTGGTTCAGCGCAACGCCATGAAGGTCTGGGAAGACGGCAAGGATTTCAAGACCGAGCTGCTGGCTGACGAAGAGGTTCTGGCCGCACTAAGTGCAGAAGAGATCGAAGAAAAATTCGATCTGGGTTACCACACCAAACATGTGGATACGATCTTTAAGCGCGTCTTCAAGGACTGATACACGCGCAGGCATTCAGGGCTGCATCGCTTGACGGCGGTGCAGCCTTTTTGATTCAAAAGCTGCGTATTAATGCCCTATCTCGCGCCATATCGAGACGGTAGGTTTGAACCTAGTGCTTTACCTATGGCGCGGATCGTCTAACATCAGCCGTGTATTTAGTTCAGGAGTGTTTGAGTATGCGTGTTGTGTTTGCGTCCATCCTGTCATTGGCTATTCCTTTCGCGGCCTTTGCCGCTGGCTCCAATGATACGTCCCCACCCAAGCCCGTTGTGAAGTGCGAAGACGGGCAGGTGTATGACAAGAAGTCAAAGACCTGTATCGATGCAAAGGATAGCCGGTTAACACCGGATGACCTTTATCAAACTGTTCGTGAACTGGCCTATGCAGGGGAATATTCGGATGCGCAGATCGTACTTGCCGCTATGCCTGAGCAGGACGATCGTCGATTGACCTACATGGGGTTCACGTCGCGCAAAATGGGCGACCAAGCTGGCGGAATGGCGTTCTATGCGCGTGCGCTGGCAGTCAACCCTGCGAATGTTCTCGCGCGGTCCTATCGCGGGCAAGCTTTGGTAGAGCAGGGCGATATCCCCGAAGCTTTGGCCGAACTTCGTGCCATTCGCGCGCATGGCGGGGCAGGGACATGGGCCGAAACCTCCTTGCGGACAGCGATCGCAACCGGTCAGACGTTTAGCTATTAACCAGCCGCTGTTGCATCCGGTGGCGCATTGCCGCCTGGGTGAAACACGCTTGTTGCGCGGGGCCCTGCGCGGTATGAACGGCAGGCCCCGCCCCTTAGGGGCGCTTTTCCTTGCAGGCAGATGCGCATGGCCAGTCCCAAATATCCCAAGAAAGTTCGATTTAGCCGACGTGCAGGGCACTACCTGACCAATGCCTTTATCGTCGGCCTTATTCGACTGGCCTTGGTGCTGCCGTATAAAGCGCGCATAGCCTTCGTCGGCTGGGTTGTTCAACATGTGATCGGGCCGGTCGCGGGATATCGGGCGCGGGCGCTTGAAAATCTTGCGATGATTTGGCCGCAGATGCCGCAAGAACGGCGCGCAGAAATTGCTTCAAAGTGCCTTAACAACGTGGGGCGCAGCTTTATCGAAAACTATTCAGCGCGCGACTTCCCCAAGCGTATGGCAAAGAATACGCCGACCGGCGCAGGCGTCGCGGCGCTGGAAAAAGCGGCAGAACAAGGCAAACCGGTCATTCTGGTGACGGGCCACTATGGCAACTACGAAGCGATGCGTGCCTGTCTTGTGGCGCGAGGGTATGACATCGGCGGGCTCTACCGCAACATGAAAAACCCTTATTTCAACGCGCATTACGTCCAAACGATGGAGGCTTTCGGCGGCCCTGTCTTCCCGCAAGGCCGACGCGGCACGGCGGGTTTCGTACGGCATCTAAAAGAGGGCGGGCAGCTTGTACTGCTGTTTGATCAACACGTCTTTGGCGCGCCGGCGCTCGATTTCTTGGGGCAACCTGCCAATACAGCGCTTTCTGCCGCCGAGCTGGCACTGCGCTATGATGCGCTGTTGATCCCGTTCTACGGCATTCGACAAGCTGATGGGGTGTCATTCGAAACGGTGCTGGAGGCACCTGTGCCACACAGCGATGCTGTCACGATGACGCAGGCGTTGAATGACAGTCTTACCGCACGGGTCAAAGCGGATCCCGAGCAATGGTTCTGGGTCCATCGTCGCTGGCGCATCCACGACAATTAATGCCTAAATATCTAGGTGTTTTGAACGACTATTTGATCCGCGCCGCTGCCACGATCGGCCCCGCGTTGCTGCGCTGCACCAGCACAACCACCGGCATATCGCCGGTGATGGCGGCAGAGAGTGATAGCGGCGCTTGCCCGTCCCACTGGTCAACCGTCTGCCAGCCTTCGACGATGTTATAATTCTCGTACGTGTGGCCCGCGTTTTCGCCGCGTTTGACCTGCGTGACCGCCATCGGGTGATAGCGCAACATGTGCACGTCAAACGGTCCGGCGGCACCCGATACCGTATGCGCGTTGATGCGCAGGGTTTCCCCGTCGCGTGCGATAGATAGGTCGACCTGCGGGGCGTCTTCTTTGTGCTTGTTGATCGCCTCCATCAGCTTCATGGGTTTGGCACCGACCACATCGGACTGGCCGTTGACGATCATCTCGGGCGTGTAAATCGACGTCCGCCCACCAGTCAGCGCATAGGCGCGCTGGCGTTCGGCGTGCTCAGGCGCACCAAAGGGGTCTTGCCAGCCGATATAGTCCCAATAATCCACATGCAGCGCCAGCGCGATCACGTCGTCCCTTTTGGACAGCTCGGCAAACATCTCGTCAGCAGGAGGGCAGGAAGAGCACCCTTGCGAGGTATAGAGTTCGACGACAACGGGGCGATCCTGAGCAAAAGCGGGCGCTATGGACAGCAGGCCAGCGGCAATCAGGGACGTAAACAGGCGGGGCATCGCAGGGTACTTTCGGTTTGGATGCTCAATTCGTAGACTGCACCCGTTGTAATTACCACTCAACCTTTGTTGAGGCGCTGTAACGTCACGGGATTGCGTATGAAATGCCTCAATCCAGTACACAACGGTATACAAAAGCGCCAGAAGCGCGTGTTTGCAGTTGAAACGACCCGCGCAATAAGGCATTTAGGCCCCAAGTCACCGACCTTTTTTAACCCATAAAGGGAGCCATCCATGACCATCTTCGTTGGCCAGGACACCGCCAAAACCCGCAAAACTCTATCTTCGGGCAGCCAATCCATCGCTTATTATTCGATTCCTGCAGCACAGGAAGCCGGTCTGGGTGATTTCTCTAACTTGCCAGCCGCGCTTAAGGTGGTGCTCGAGAACATGCTGCGTTTCGAAGATGGCAAAACTGTCACCGTCGATGACATCAAGGCCTTCGCCGAATGGGGTGCCAAGGGCGGCCAGAACCCGCGCGAGATCGCTTACCGTCCCGCACGCGTGTTGATGCAGGATTTCACCGGTGTTCCCGCAGTTGTCGACCTTGCGGCGATGCGCGACGGGCTGGTTGCCTTGGGTGGCGATGCCGACAAGATTAACCCGCTGAACCCTGTTGATCTTGTCATCGACCACTCGGTCATGATCGACGAGTTCGGCAATCCGCGCGCGTTCCAGATGAACGTTGACCGCGAATACGAGCGCAACATCGAACGCTATACCTTCCTGAAATGGGGTCAGAAGGCGTTTAACAACTTCCGCGTTGTGCCCCCCGGCACCGGCATCTGCCACCAGGTGAACCTTGAATATCTGGCGCAGACCGTCTGGACCGACAAGGATCAGGACGGCGTCGAAGTCGCATATCCTGACACGCTCGTCGGGACCGACAGCCACACCACAATGGTAAACGGCATGGCCGTTCTGGGCTGGGGCGTTGGCGGGATCGAGGCCGAAGCCGCGATGCTGGGTCAGCCGATTTCGATGTTGATCCCCGAGGTGATCGGCTTTGAACTGACCGGTGCCATGATGGAAGGCACTACCGGGACCGATCTGGTACTGAAAGTGGTCGAAATGCTGCGCGAGAAGGGCGTGGTTGGTAAATTCGTTGAATTCTACGGTGCCGGCCTTGATAGCCTGCCTCTGGCGGACCGCGCGACAATTGCTAACATGGCCCCCGAATACGGTGCGACCTGCGGCTTCTTCCCGATCGACGCCGAAACCCTGCGTTACATGCGCACCACCGGCCGTGATGAAGACCGCATCGCGCTGGTCGAAGCCTATGCCAAGGAAAACGGCATGTGGCGCGGCGATGACTATGCGCCGGTTTACACCGACACTCTGTCGCTCGACATGGGCACCATCGTGCCTGCGATCTCGGGTCCGAAGCGTCCGCAAGACTACATTGCACTGACCTCGGCACACACTGCATTTGCAGAATACGTGAAGGGCGTGCGCGAAGGTAAAGACACCACAGCCAACGCCGAAGTCCGCTGGGAAGGTGAGGGCGGCCAGCCCGAGCCTCAAGACATCCCCGGTGACGAGGGCAACCACAAGCGTGGCTACGTCCAAACCGAAGATGGCAACTACCAGCTGCATGACGGGTCCATCGTCATTGCGTCGATCACATCGTGCACCAACACGTCCAACCCCTATGTGATGATCGGTGCCGGTCTGGTTGCACGCAAGGCGCGTGCCTTGGGTCTGACACGCAAGCCTTGGGTCAAGACGTCGCTCGCGCCCGGTAGCCAGGTTGTGTCCGCCTATCTTGAGGCCGCAAACCTGCAAGAGGATCTGGACGCCATCGGCTTCAACCTCGTCGGGTATGGCTGCACCACCTGTATCGGTAACTCTGGCCCGCTCGAAGCACCGATCAGCAAGGCGATCAACGACTACGACCTGATCGGGACATCGATCCTCTCGGGTAACCGGAACTTTGAAGGGCGGATTTCGCCTGACGTGCGCGCCAACTATCTGGCGTCGCCTCCCTTGGTCGTGGCATACGCGCTGGTCGGTGACATGAACGTCGATCTGGCCAACAGCCCGCTGGGTCAGGACAAGGACGGCAATGACGTCTATCTGAAAGACATCTGGCCAACATCCAAGGAAGTCGCTGATCTGGTCGAGCAGACCGTGACCCGCGAAGCCTTCCAGGAAAAATATGCCGACGTCTTCAAGGGCGATGAAAAGTGGCAGTCCGTCGAAACCACCGACGCCAAGACCTATGACTGGCCACCAACCTCGACCTATGTGCAGAACCCGCCCTACTTCCAGGGCATGTCGCCAGAGCCGGGTGTGATCACCAACATCGAGAACGCCAAAGTGCTTGCCGTTCTGGGTGACATGATCACGACCGACCACATCTCGCCTGCCGGTTCCTTCAAGGAAACCACGCCAGCGGGTCAGTATCTGGTGGAACGTCAGGTGCCTGTGCGTGAATTCAACTCGTACGGTAGCCGTCGTGGTAACCACGAGGTCATGATGCGCGGCACTTTCGCCAACATCCGTATCAAGAACGAAATGCTGGACGGTGTTGAGGGCGGCTATACCAAAGGCCCCGATGGCGAACAGACCTCGATCTTTGACGCGGCTATGGCGCATCAGGAAAACGGCACGCCGCTGGTCATCTTCGGTGGTGAACAATACGGCGCGGGTTCGTCCCGTGACTGGGCGGCCAAAGGCACGGCGTTGCTGGGCGTCAAGGCGGTCATCGCCGAGAACTTTGAACGTATCCACCGCTCCAACCTGGTTGGCATGGGTGTTATCCCGTTCGAGTTCACCAACGGCGACACCCGCAAGAGCTTGGGCCTGACCGGTGACGAAACCGTTTCGATCAGCGGTCTGGACACCATCAAGCCGCTGCAAGAAGTGCCTTGCACGATCACAATGGCAGATGGCTCGGTCAAAGAGATCATGATCAAATGCCGGATCGATACCGCGATCGAGATTGAATACATCGAACACGGTGGCGTTCTGCACTACGTGCTGCGCAACCTCGCGAAATCGGCCTAACCACCGGCCACTGGCCGTTTCGCACGGCCTTGAAAAGAATGCCCGTCAGGTTCCCCCTGGCGGGCGTTTTGCATATGCGCCGCCATTTTCACGGCAAACTTCCGCCTGCTTGCGTAAAATGACATAACCGGATGTGTTTTGCGGTTCACAATCGCGATTTTGGCCAACAGACTGTTTGCCGATGGCAGGCGCTTTCCGCTATGCACAAGGGAATAATAAACAAGTTTGCTGACGTTGCGGTCGCGCGCTCTATGTCTCACCCAACGGCACGTCGTTCTATGAGTACAGGGAGCACCGCATGGGGCATTTTCAATCAGACAGTTTTGCAAAGTTCTTGCGGGCGTCTACGGCCGCGGCAGCTTTGGTCTGGGGAGGATGCACGGTGGGTCTCGCGGCGACGCTCGACATCACCGGCATCGATAAGGACTCTGATCTATACGAGACGGTGCTCGGCGGATCGCTTCTGCGCGAACAAACAGACGAAGATGCAGACCCCACCACGCAAGAGCTTTTGGCTGCCGCGCAGGCCGATTATGCCCGCCTTCTGGCCGTGCTCTATGACGAAGGGTATTTTGCTGCGGTCATCAAGATTACCATCGACGGTGTAGACGCCTCTGCCATCGCGCCGGTCGCCCCGCCGCGCCAGATCAACCGCGCTGTGATCAATATCGAAACCGGTCGCAAGTTCAGCTTTTCCAAGGCCGAAATCGCCCCTGTCGCCCCCGAAACCGAGCTGCCCGAACAATTCGCCGCAGGTGAAACCGCAAGTCTCGGCGTCATGAAAGAGGCCGTCGCCGCCGGTATCGAAGGCTGGCGCGATCAGGGCCACGCCAAAGCCGAACTGGCCGACCAGCAGCTGACCGCCCGCGTGCCCGATGCCACGCTGGCGGCAACCCTGCGTCTGCGTCCGGGACCGCGACTGCGTTTCGGAGAGTTGACGGTAAAGGGAAAAAGCGATGTGCGCCTGCGCCGGATCGTCAAAATCGCCGGCCTGCCCACCGGAGAGGTCTATTCACAAGAGCAACTTGATCTGGCCGCCACACGGTTGCGGCGCACGGGCGCTTTCAGCTCTGTCGCGATGATCGAGGCCGAACAGATCACCGCGCCCGATGTTCTGCCGATTACAGCGCAGATCACTGACGCGCCCAAGCGGCGCTTTGGTTTCGGCGGGGAACTGTCGTCGCTTGAAGGGCTCAGCGTCAGCACCTACTGGCTGCACCGTAACCTGCTGGGCGGTGCCGAAAGCCTACGTGTCGAGGGCGAGGTGTCGGGGATCGGCGGCGATTCCGGCGGCACAGATTATCGTCTTGGCACACGTTTTGAACGCCCTGCGACCTTTAATGCCGACACGAATTTCTACGCGCTGGCCGAGATCGAACAGCTTGACGAGGTGAACTATTTCTCGCGTCAGCTCGACCTTGAGGCCGGGATCGAACGCATCGCCAGCGAGGAACGGACCTATACGCTTGGCGTCGGTTTGCGTACCGCTGAAACCCGCGACGCTTTTGGCGAGAACAAATATACGTTGCTGACGCTGCCCCTAAGCGCGGAACATGATTACCGCGACAATCGGCTTGATGCGAAAGATGGCTACTACGCCAAGGCCAGCGTGACGCCTTTTGTGGCGCTGTCGGGGTCGGATAACGGCGTGCGCACCTACATCGACGTGCGCGGCTATAAAACCTTTGGCACCACGCGGCCCGTGACCTTTGCCCTGCGGGGACAGCTCGGCTCGGTCTATGGCCCGACACTGGCTGAATCGCCCGCGGACTATCTGTTCTATTCCGGCGGCGGCGGCACCGTGCGCGGGCAACCCTACCAATCGCTTGGCGTTGATCTGGCCAGTGGCGATACAGTGGGCGGTCGCAGCTTTGCTGGCCTATCCGCAGAGGCACGTTGGCAGGTACGCGACAAGATCGGCGTCGTGGCCTTTGCCGACGCAGGCTACATCGGTGCCGAGGAATTCTACGATGGTTCAGGCACTTGGCAGTCAGGCGCAGGGCTTGGTCTGCGCTATGCCACGGGCATCGGCCCCATCCGCGTCGACCTCGCGGTGCCTGTGTCGGGCCCCGAAACAGATGAGAATTTTCAAGTTTATATCGGTATTGGACAATCGTTTTGATCCACTTCATGCGCAGCTTTCTGGTTTTTGCCCTGATCTTTGTCGGCTCTGTCGCTTCGGCCCAAGAGGATGACAAAGGCTTCCTGACCCGCACGATCCAAGACGCCCTCAGCGGCGCGGGCCGCACGGTCAGTATTGACGGTTTCGCGGGTGCGCTCAGCTCGCGCGCGCGGTTCGACCGGATGACCATCGCTGACGACCAAGGGGTCTGGCTGACGCTGGAAGAGGTGGAGTTGGACTGGAACCGATCCGCACTGTTGCGCGGTCGGCTGGAGGTGCAGGCCCTGACCGCAAAGCGGCTGAGCGTGCCGCGATTGCCGGTGGCGCAGGAAGAAACGCTCCCCGATCCCGAGGCGAAACCCTTTACCTTTCCCGCGATCCCCGATCTGCCCGTCGCCATCGATGTGGCTGACTTTTCGGTCGACGAGATCAATCTGGGTGCGCCAATTCTGGGCGAAGCGGCCACACTGACCGTTCAAGCCACGGCGCTGTTGAATGACGACACGGCGACGGTAGATATTCTGGCCGCGCGCACCGATGGCAAGAAGGGCGAGTTCAAAATCACCGCTGATCTGGATCGCAATGACAGCCTGCTGGACATGGCCGTGACCCTTTCAGAGGAAGCCAAGGGCATCATCTCGCGCACGCTGAAATTGCCTGATGAGCCGTCCGTCGATCTGGTGATTGCGGGGCAGGGGCCGCTTTCTGATTTCGCGACGGATATCAACCTTTCGACCGACGGCGAACAACGGCTTGCCGGTCAGGTTATCGTTGCCGCCCAAGGCGATAGCGCCGCACCTGACCGCCGTATTCAGGCCGACCTGAACGGCGACGTGACCGCGCTGATCCTGTCGCAGTACCGCGAATTTTTTGGCCCCGATGTCGCGCTGACCGTGGATGCTTTGGTGCAGGCTGAAGGCGGTGTCGAGGTCAGCGATTTTGCCCTCAAGGCGCAATCCGCGGAATTGCAGGGCAAGGTCACGCTGAACAGCGACAACTGGCCCAGCCTGATCGACATCACGGGCACTGTTGCCAGCGCCGATGGCAGTCGCGTTTTGCTGCCAGTGGCCGGAGGCGATACTTACGTGCGGCGCGTCGGGCTTGATGTGAACTATAACGCGCAAGATGGCGACGCGATTGACGCGACGTTCGACGTGACCGAACTGGCCACAGACGCGCTGGCGATTGACGCGACGCAACTGACGCTGAACGGGACGTTGCAAGGTGCTGCAGGGACCGTCGGCGAATTCATGGGCGATCTGGCATTTTCGGCTGACGGGCTGACGCTGACCAACGCCGCGGTTTCCGAAGCTGTCGGCCAGTCCATCAATGGACGTACAACCATCGCCTATACCGAAGGCACACCGGTTCAGATCACGGGGCTTGATCTTTCTGGCGCGGATTATGGTCTGACCGGCGATGTCACGATTAGCGGGCCAGCCGATAGCTTTCTTACCCAGTTGAAAGCCCGCCTTGAAGCCACTGACATCAGCCGCTTTTCCGCTCTTGCCGGACGCGAGATGGACGGGGCCGCGAATGTAGAGATCGCGGGTCAGATCACGCCACTGGACGGGACGTTCGACCTGAACATCTCTGGCCTGACGCAAGATTTGAAAGTGGGGATCGAACAGGCGGACGCATTGCTGGTCGGCGACACGACGCTAAGCCTTGGCGCATCGCGTGACGAGACGGGCACCTTCGTGCGTGACCTGCTGCTGGAAAATGACGCATTGACCGCCAGCGGTGGCGTCGAGCTGCGCAGCAATAAGTCGCAAGCGCGGTTTGATGCAAAGCTGAACGATATCGCGACCGTGCTGCCGCAATATTCCGGTCCCATCACGATCAAGGCCGAGGCCGAGCAGGACACCCGTGGCTGGACTGTTGATGCCGTGACGGACGGCCCCTACGGAGCCGCGCTGACCGCCAAAGGGCTGGCAACGGGCGAGAATGCGGTGCTCAACTTCACCGCCGATGTGCCCGAACTGCGTGACTTTGTGCCCGACGCGCCGGTCGAGGGCCCTATCGCGTTGGATGGTGTGCTCCGCCAGACGCCGGACGGGTGGCAGGTCGACACCAAAGCCTCCGCCCCCGAAGATGTTACCGCCTCGGTCCAGGGTCTGCTGACGCCGCTGGATCTGGACTTTAGCGCCTCGATCCCGCGGGTAGAGGCTTTTGCACCTCAGGTGACCGGCGCGGTAGAGGCGTCGGGCAACCTCAAGCAGTTGGAAGAAGGGTTCCAGATCGACGCGAAAGCCAGTGGCCCCTACGCCGCGCAGGTTGCAGTTCAGGGGATGTTAACACCTATGGTCGATATCTCTTTCGACGCATCGGTCCCGAATCTTCAGGCGGTGGTGCCACAGGTGAACGGGCCACTTGCGGCGACAGGGACCGTGCGTCAGACGGAAAAGGGGTTCTTCGTCGACACCAACGCGACAGGCCCATATGGCGCGCGCGCGATGGTCGAAGGCTTGGCCACAGGCCCCGATATGTCGCTGACGTTTGACGTGTCGGTGCCAAATGTGCAGCCGCTGGTGCCGGGCGTGTCCGGCCCGCTGGCGGCAAAAGGATCGGTGCGGCAAACGCCCGCCGGCATCGCCGTAGATACAAACGCGACGGGCCCCTATGCGGCCCGGGCGTCTGTGCAGGGGGTTGTCACGGGGGATGCGCCCGCGCTGAATTATGATGTCACGATCCCCAATCTGGGGGCCGTGGTGCCAAAACTGTCCGGCCCGCTGAATGTGACCGGTACCGCACAGCAGGAAAGCGCTGGCTGGCGGGTCAATACGAACGCCACCGGACCAGCGGGCACCCGTGCCACGATCGCGGGGCTTGTGGGCAGCGATGGCAATCTGAACCTTGACGTGAACGGGAACGCGCCATTGGGGCTGTCCGCCCCGTTCATTGCGCCGCGGAGCTTGCAAGGTCAGGCACGGTTCGATTTGACGGTGAACGGGCCGCCGGCACTTGGGTCGGTCAACGGGAGCATTCAAACCTCTAACGCGTCGCTGTCCGCCCCCAACCTTCGGGTGACACTTCAGGACATCGCAGCGGATATCCGGCTGGCCAATAATCGCGCGCAAATCGACCTATCTGCGCGCAGCGCGGACGGGGGGCAGATCAAGGCGGGCGGGGCGGTGACCCTGACCGGATCACTGCCCGCCGATATCCAGATCGGATTGAACAACCTCGTGCTGATCGATCCATCGCTGTATCGCACGTCGCTTGATGGCAACCTGCGTCTTGCGGGACCGCTTTCGGGGGGGGCGAATATCAGCGGTCAGATCGACGTGGGCGAGACCGAGGTAAGCGTGCCGTCAACCGGTATGACCAGCATCGGTGATATTCCACAGATCGATTTCATCGGCGCGCCAGCAGATGTTGTGGCGACCCGTCGCAAGGCCGGTTTGACCGGTGCCGACGCGGGCACGGATCCCGCGGCAAGTGGCGACAGCGGGCCGGGGTTTGGCCTGAACGTCCGCATCAATGCGCCACGGCGGATTTTCGTGCGCGGCCGTGGTCTGGATGCGGAACTGGGCGGTAGCCTGTTGCTGACGGGATCGACCAATCGCATCATCTCTGCCGGTCGCTTCGACCTGATCCGTGGTCGTCTGGATATTCTTGGCAAACGGTTCGAGCTGGACGAAGGGGCCGTGCGCTTCCAAGGCGATCTGGTACCCTACCTGAGGTTTGTAACTTCGACGACCACCAACACAGGCGAGGTTCGTATCGTGATCGAGGGCAAAGCCACATCGCCCGAGGTTTCCTTTGAATCGACACCCGATGCACCGCAGGACGAGGTGCTGGCACAGCTTCTGTTTGGGCGAAACATCTCTGAAATCTCGGCGTTTCAGGCGCTGCAACTCGCCAGCGCGGTGGCGACACTTGCCGGACGCGGTGGTGCGGGGGTGATCTCTAATCTGCGCACGGGGTTCGGGCTGGACGATCTGGATGTGACCACCACCGACAGCGGTGCCACGGCTGTCCGCGCGGGTAAGTACATTTCCGAGAATGTCTACACCGATGTGACCGCCGCCTCTGACGGGACAGCGGATGTGTCTATCAACCTTGATCTGACCAAGAACCTGACGGCGAAGGGGACGGTCGGGTCCGATGGGAACACCGGGATCGGTATCTTCTTTGAGAAGGATTATTGATCCGCCATTAAGCGCTTTGTTCTGCGGTTCAGCTAGGATGGGGGCCAGCCCCCGTCCCGGCGATGCCGGGACACCCCCGGGATTTTGACCATTTGGAGCGGCTTACGGGCTATTCCGTCAGCGGTGTGAAACGGCCATAGCGGCCTTGGTCATACATCAGGCCCGCAACGCTGTCATCTGGGTCATATGCGGCGTGCGTGACCTGCCCGAGGATAATGGAGTGGTCACCCGCCGGATACACGCCGAAGGTGTCACAGTGGAAGCTGGCGAGGCAGCCTGCCAGTGTCGGTGCGCCATTGGGGCCAATCGTCCAGTCGAATTGGTCAAACGCGTCGCCAGAGACAGCAAAGGCATCTGCCAGTGCCCGCTGACCGCTACCCAGAATATGCACAGCGAACTGCGCCGCGTTGGTAAATGCGTCATGACGTTTGGAACTGAGCGCGGGGGACCACTGCACCAAGGGCGGGTCCAGCGAAACCGAGGAAAAGGAGTTCGCGGTCATCCCCAATGGGCCATTCGTGGTCTGCACCGTCACAATCGTGACCCCTGTGCCAAAACGGCCAAAGGCGCGGCGAAGCTCGACTGTGGCATCGGGCAGGGGGATGAAGTGGTGCAAAGGATCAGCCATGCCGCAGCGGTGCCACGGGGAGCCGGATTTGTCCAGACAGCAAACCCCGGCCCGTTGCGGCACGCCCTCTGCGAGTGGCGATGGTGGTCGATAAAT
Source organism: Sulfitobacter sp. PM12 (assembly GCF_045586035.1). NCBI lineage: Bacteria > Pseudomonadati > Pseudomonadota > Alphaproteobacteria > Rhodobacterales > Roseobacteraceae > Sulfitobacter > Sulfitobacter sp. PM12. Next base: position 2,474,493 of record NZ_CP151529.1, on the reverse strand, counting down.
ACCGCTGTTTGGAACCGAATAGCGCCTGCCGTGTTGTTCCCCCACTGAGAGGCATGACTTCGAGATTTCGGACTGCCTGTCGGAGAAGGGGTGTTGGGATATGAGGTTCCAGCTACCGCCAACAGGCACCCGAATGCCGACGCTCACGACTGTTATTGGCGGGTTTCCCGCCGGAAGGATTAACTATGACACTGAATCGTTTTGCCCCCATCAAGCTGACTGTCGCAGCCCTTGTCACCGGCGCTGCTTTGTCCACACCTGCACTGGCCGACGACGGCGAGACTGTGGACCACACCGAGGTCGGCTCGCTGAGCTGTGATGTTGGTGATGGCACAGGCTTCATCTTCGGGTCTACCCGTGAGCTAACCTGCACCTTCAATCCCGTGCAAGAGGGTCTGGCTGACGAGACATACATCGGCGACATCAAACGCTACGGCATTGATATCGGTAAGACCCAGAATGGTCAGATGTCCTGGTTGGTGCTGGCACCAACTGAATCTGAATATTACGAAGGCGGGTTGAACGGCGACTATCAGGGTGTTTCTGCTGAAGCCACTGTTGGTGTTGGCCTAGGTGCCAATGTCATGGTCGGCGGTTCGGAAGACACGCTGGCGCTGCAACCGGTGAGCGTCAACACGCAGAACGGCGTAAACTTTGCCATTGGCGTGGGTGAAATTACGCTGCAACGCGTCGAAGGTTAATTCAGGCCAATAGGTCGACTTGCAGAAGGGGCACCATTTGGTGCCCCTTTCGCGTTATGTGGTCCTAGCGGTTCATCCGGTTCGCGATCAGATCGTCGACAACCTCGGGCTCTGCCAGGGTAGATGTATCGCCAAGCGTGCCATAGTCGTTCTCTGCGATCTTGCGCAGGATGCGGCGCATGATCTTGCCTGAACGGGTTTTGGGCAAGCCGGGGGCCCATTGGATCATATCGGGCGAGGCGATCGGGCCAATCTCAGAGCGGACCCAGTTGCGCAGCTCGGCCCGCAGGTCCTCGCTCGGGTTTTCGCCGCTCATCAAAGAGACATAGCAATAGATGCCCTGTCCCTTGATATCATGGGGGAACCCGACGACCGCGGCCTCTGCCACCTTAGGGTGCGCGACCAAAGCGCTTTCGACTTCGGCCGTGCCCATCCGGTGACCGGAGACGTTGATCACGTCATCCACGCGGCCCGTGATCCAGTAATCGCCATCCGCGTCCCGGCGGCACCCGTCACCGGTGAAGTAATAGCCCTTGTAGTCGCTGAAATAGGTCTGCTCAAACCGCTCGTGATCGCCCCAGACCGTGCGCATCTGGCCTGGCCAGCTGTCCGCGATACATAGAACCCCCTCGACGTCATTGCCCTCGATCTCGGCACCGGTGGTGGGTTCAAGTACGACCGGTTTGATCCCAAAGAACGGCTTCATCGCGGCACCGGGTTTGGTGGCGTGGGCACCGGGCAACGGCGTCATCAGGTGACCGCCGGTTTCCGTCTGCCACCACGTGTCAACGATGGGGCAGTTCCCTTTGCCCACAACGTCATTGTACCAGTTCCAGGCTTCGGGGTTGATCGGCTCGCCCACGGTGCCAAGCAGTTTCAGGCTGCTCAGATCGCAACCGTCAACAAAGGCGCGCCCCTTGCCCATCAGCGCGCGAATGGCGGTCGGGGCGGTGTAGAATTGATTTACCTTGTGTTTTTCACAGATCTGCCAAAAGCGGCTGGCGTCGGGGTAGGTGGGCACGCCTTCGAACATGAGCGTTGTCGCCCCGTTTGCAAGCGGACCGTAGACGATATAGCTGTGGCCCGTCACCCAGCCCACATCGGCCGTGCACCAATAGACATCGCCATCGTGGTAATCAAAGGTGACCTCGTGGGTCAGCGCGGCATAGACCAGATAGCCACCCGACGTATGCACGACCCCTTTGGGCTGACCGGTCGAGCCAGAGGTATAAAGGATGAAAAGCGGATCCTCGGCGTTCATCTCTTCCGGCGCGCAAGTGTCAGAAGCCTCTTTTTCAAGCGCGGTATAATCCACGTCGCGCGCATCATTCCATGCCACATCACCGCCAGTGCGCCGCACAACCAGACATTTGACCGATGGGTCGCAGCCTGCCAAAGCCTTGTCCGCGTTGGTCTTCAACGGTGTCGCTTTGCCCCCGCGGGGCGCATAATCTGCGGTAATCACAACCTTGGCGTCCGACCCCTGTACCCGTGCCGCCAGCGCATCCGGAGAGAACCCGGCGAAGACGATCGAATGGATCGCGCCGATGCGCGCGCAGGCCAGCATGGCATAGGCAGCTTCGGGGATCATCGGCATGTAAATGATAACCCGGTCGCCTTTGCCGACGCCGATATCGCGCAGGATATTGGCCATTTTACACGTCTGGGCATGCAGGGCGCGATAGCTGATGTGCTGCGCCTCTTCGTCCGGGCGGTCCGGCTCCCAGATGATCGCGGTCTGGTCGCCGCGCGTTTCAAGATGACGGTCGATGCAATTGGCGCTGACGTTCAGCGCACCGTCGGCAAACCAGTTGATCTTGACCTGACCGAAAGTGAAATCGACGTCCTTGACCTTGGTAAATGGCTTCATCCAGTCGATGCGCTGCGCCTGCTCCAGCCAGAACCCTTCGGGGTCCGCGATAGAGGCATGATACATCGCGTCATATTTCGCGGCGTTCACATGGGCATTGGCCGCCATGTCGTCGGATGGCGGATAGGTCTGTGTGGCGACGTTGGACATGGTTCCTCCCTCAGAACTCTGTTCGTTTTCTGCCGCTCGGACGCATAGTCGTGGCGGCTCTCCCTTGGCAGATCATAACGGGAAGTGAAAAGAAGGAAATAAGCATATGGAAACACGCGGTTTGTCTGTAAATATTTTTCCGTCTTCTGCGCGGACTAGTAAATTTCGCTGACAACCCTGCCAAAACCCTAGGAAACAGCACCGATTGCCTGTTAACGGGGCCGATCGCGCGCGGGGCATGGTTCCAAATGGTAAAAAATCCTCGCCGAAGGCTCCCACAGGGGCAATCAAGAGATATGTTCAGGGGTTGGCAGCAAGTTTCCCTAAGGATAGTATTTCGCCCAAGCGGGCCCCAAACAGCCCGCATAAGGGAGATATCAATGAACAATCTACTGAACGGCGCAGCTGTCTGCGCTTTGACTTTCGCTTTTGCCTCGCAAGCGGCCGCGACGGAATGGAACGCCTCTGTCTGGGGTAAACGTCGTGCCTTCACCGAGCATGTCGAAAAGATTGCCGAGCTTGTGTCCGAAAAGACCAATGGCGAATTCACCATCAATGTCAGCTATGGCGGTCTGTCCAAGAACTCAGACAACCTTGATGGTATTTCCATCGGTGCCTTCGAGATGGCGCAATTCTGTGCTGGTTACCACGCCGATAAGAACCGCGCGATCACCGTGCTAGAACTGCCCTTCCTTGGGGTTCAGAACCTTGAAGAAGAAGTTGCCGTATCCCGCGCTGTGTATGCACACCCCGCCGTGGCCAAAGAGATGGCACAGTGGAACGCCAAGATGCTGATGACCTCGCCAATGCCGCAGTACAATCTTGTTGGCACGGGCGAGCCTCGCGATACGCTGGAATCCTTTGACGGCATGCGCGTGCGTGCGACAGGTGGTCTGGGCAAAGCCTTCGAAACCGTGGGCGCTGTCCCGACCTCCGTGACCTCCTCCGAGGCATATAACGCAATGGAATCCGGTGTTGTGGATACCGTGGCGTTCGCGCAGCACGCACACCTGAGCTTTGGTACGATCAACAAGGCCGATTGGTGGACCGCCAACCTCAACCCCGGCACGGTGAACTGCCCTGTCGTGGTGAACATCGACGCCTATGAGGCCCTGTCGGACGCGGAAAAAGAAGCGCTGGACGGTTCTGTCGATGAGGCGCTGGATCACTATCTGGCGAACTATGGCGAGCTGCTGAACCGCTGGGACGCCGTGCTGGAAGAAAAGGGCGTTGAAAAAGTGATGTTCACGCCCGAAGTTCTGGCCGAGTTCAAATCCAAGGCAGCTGACCCTGCGCGTGAAGCCTGGATCAAGGACATGGAAGCCCAAGGCATCCCTGGCCAAGAGCTTTATGACCTGGTCGTCAAAACGCTTGAAGAAAAACGCGCGTCCAACTAATTGGCGCGAGGAGGGGGCTTGCCGTTGCAGGCCCCCTTTGTTTGTACGATCTCCCTCCCACTCATTTGAAAGGAAAGCATCATGGCCGGTTCCTCCGCCGTGCTCGAAGACGGCAGTCTGCTTAGCCGTATCGACAAAGGGCTTTTACGCCTTGAAACCGTGTTTGCTCTGGTCTCTGGTATTGCCGTTTTCATGCTGATGGTGCTTGCCGTTTGGTCCGTTGGCGGCCGCAAGTTCTTTGGCACGCCGCTGGCGGGGTATGTGGACTGGATTGAATTCGCCATGCCGTTGATCGCGATCATGGGCATTTCCTATACCCAGCGGAACGGCGGCCATGTGCGCATGGACATCCTGATCGGCCAGCTTAAAGGCCGCGCGCTATGGGCCGCCGAGACATTCTCGGTCGTGCTGATCTTTATCCTTATGCTGGCGCTGATCTGGGGCTCTTGGGCACATTTCCAGCGCAGCTTTGACTTCGCCGCCCCGATGTGGAGCCGTGACAGCTCCATCGATATCGGTCTGCCGATTTGGCCTGCGAAACTGATCGTGCCAATGGCCTTTACGGTGCTGGCTCTGCGGTTGCTGCTGCAGATCTGGGGCTATGGGCGGGCCTTTGTATTGGGGTTGGAAAACCCCGTTGCTGTACCCTTGGTACAATCCGCGGCCGAACAGGCGATGGCGGAAGCTGAACATCTAGACGGGCGGGACTGATTATGGATCCTATTGAAATTGGCCTATGGGTCTCGGGCGGGCTGCTGCTTATGGTGGTGCTCGGTATGCGCGTGGCTTTCGCCGCGGCAATGGCGGGTCTGGTCGGCCTGATCTGGATCTTTTGGTCCAAGAAAGGCATGCAGTGGTCCGAACTGGACTGGGCGCTGACGGTCGCGATCAAGACCGCGGGGCAGGTGCCACACTCCAAAGTGTCGAGCCAGACGCTAAGCTTGATTCCCACCTTCATTCTGATCGGCTTTCTTGCCTATTACGCCGGTCTGACCCGCGCCTTGTTCGAGGCCGCAAAACGCTGGATTGCTTGGCTGCCCGGTGGTCTTGCTGTGTCGACTGTCTTTGCAACCGCGGGCTTTGCGGCGGTTTCCGGTGCTTCGGTCGCGACGGCAGCGGTTTTTGCCCGTATCGCCATCCCCGAGATGCTGGCGATTGGGTACAACAAGAAATTCGCGGCGGGCGTCGTGGCGGCCGGGGGCACTTTGGCCTCGTTGATCCCGCCGTCAGCGATTCTTGTCATCTATGCGATCATCGTTGAACAAGACGTGGGCAAGCTGCTTCTGGCGGGCTTTATCCCCGGTGCGTTTTCGGCCATCGTCTATGCCGTCCTGATCGTGGGCATTGCGACCATCTGGAAAAGCGTCGGCCCCCCTGTAAGCGGCTTTACCTGGAAGCAACGGTTCGCGTCTCTCCCTGCCGCCATGCCGATCTTTGCGGTTGTGATCATCATTATTTTCTTTGTTTACAATCCCTTCGGCGACGCATGGGGCACCCCGACCGAGGGCGGGGCCGTGGGCGCGTTTATCGTGTTCCTGATGGCGCTTTATCGCGGCATGCGGTGGGCCGAGCTCAAGGACGCGCTGCTTGAAACCGCGAAGCTGACGGTGATGATCTTTACCATCATCTGGGGCGTGCTGATTTATGTTCGGTTCCTGGGCTTTGCCGATCTGCCGGGCGCGTTCGCCGACTGGATTTCGGGGCTTGAGGCCTCGCCGATCCTGATCCTCGTGTGCATCCTGCTGGCCTATGCGGTGCTGGGGATGTTCATGGATGCGATTGGCATGCTGCTTCTGACACTTCCGGTGGTCTATCCTGCCGTCATGGCGTTGAACGGGGGCGAGTTCGTCTCTGCCGCGGATAGCGCCTTTGGCATGTCGGGGCCGATGTGTGCGATCTGGTTCGGAATCTTGGTGGTGAAGATGGCAGAGTTCTGTCTGATCACGCCTCCCATTGGCCTCAACTGCTTTGTGGTTGCAGGGGTACGACCTGACCTGAGCGTTCAGGACGTGTTCAAGGGCGTGACACCGTTCTTTATCGCGGATGCCGTGACAATCGCATTGTTGGTGGCCTTCCCGTCCATCGTGTTGTGGCTGCCCTCACTCGCTGGCTGACATGACTTCCTGATCCTTCATATCATCGGGTTTAACCTGCTCTGCGGACAGGAAATTCCCGATGGTATGAAGCGGTTCAAAGTTCTCGCACACGACTTTGAACACCACAAGAAAGGGCACCGCGACCAATGCGCCGGGGATGCCCCATAGCCACCCCCAAAACACCACAGTCAGAAATACCGCGACGGTATTCATCTCCAACCGGCGCCCGACCAGCCACGGGGTAATAATCTGCCCCTCTAAGAGGGTCAGCGTCAGGTAACCGATCGGGGCCAACATCGCATAACCGATGGTATCAAACGTCACGAGAGAGAATCCCGCGACCAAGAGCACCCCCGCAAACCCGCCGATATAAGGCAGGAAGTTCAGCATGAACGCCGCGATCCCCCAGATATAGGCCGACGGCAAGCCCAGCACTGTCAGATAGGTCCCGACTAATATGCCGAGCACGGCATTGATCGTGGCAATCGTCAGCAGGTAGCGCGACACCCGCTTCTCCACGTCATAGACCGTATGCAGCGCACGTTTCTTTTCCGTTAACGTCGGCATGGATTGCACAAGTTTTAAGTAAAACAGCTCGCCAGAGCCAAGTAAGAACAGCGCCAGAATCAGGATCACCGCCAGCGACGCCCCAGTTTTGCTCACCGTATCCATCGCGGTATCAAGCAAGCCAGGTTGGCGCACGACAACCTCTTGCGGTTTGCCGCCGGTTTCGGTGCCCAGTTTCTCTACCTCTTCCGAGGCAGATCGCATCGTTTCGACCGCATTGCTCACGCCGCTCAGCTTTATCTGGATCTCGCGGCCCATTTCCGGGATCTCGTCGCTCCAGATCGCCACGGTGCCCGCGGACAGTAAAACCACGGCAGCAATCACCAAGCTCGTCGCCGTCACCAGCAAAAAGGCCGACACAGGATGCGGCACGCCGATGCGATAAAGCGCACGGCCCACGGGCGACAGGGTCAGGGCAAGCAAAAAACCCAGAACAATGGGCAATATCAAGTCCTTGGCGAAATACGCGGTGACGAAAAGGGAAATCAGGACCAGCAACTGAAGCGAGCGCCGGATTGAGGGCAGATGTTCCAAATATGGCTCCAGCAGTTGAAGGATTTAAACCTCAACGCCGTAGCGCGTGGAAAAGTTCACGGGTGTGTGAGCTTATATTGCGGCAGTATCCAAACGCCCCTCGAAGGTTGCGCGCAACTGTGATGAGACTAGGAGGGTCGGGGAGAAATTATGAGCGGAACGATGAGCATATCCATTCACCCAATGTTAAGTGTTGCGCCCTATGCAGTGGGGCAAATGAAGTGCCAATATGCTCGGGTCGGTTACTGATGGGGCGGTCAGCGGTCCTGGCGCTTGGTCTCGGCAGCCTTGTGTGCGTGCTATTTGTTGGGTCGCTGCTGATTGGCCCGTCCAGCGCTTCCGTGGGCGACAGTTTGAACGCGTTGGTCACCGGGCAGGGCGGCCCGCTGGCCACCGTCATGCGCGAGATACGGCTCCCGCGTGCGCTATTGGGCGTGATGATCGGCGGTGCCTTGGGGCTTTCCGGGGCTGCGATGCAGGGCTATCTGCGCAACCCCTTGGCGGATCCGGGGTTGATCGGGGTCTCGGGCTCTGCAGCGTTGGGGGCTGTGCTGGCGATACAGACCGGATTGGCCGCGCTGGCAACGCTCGCGCTCCCCGCGATGGCGCTTGGCGGTGCCCTGCTGGGGGTGTTGTTGGTGTTGCTGTTGGCAGGTCCTCGGGGCACGTCACTGGCGCTGATCCTCGCTGGTATCGCAATATCGGCCTTTGCTGCGGCATTGACCTCGCTGGTGCTGAACCTGTCGCCGAACCCCTATGCGGCGAATGAGATCGTATTCTGGATGATGGGCTCCCTGGCGGACCGGTCCATGACCCATGTCTGGATCGCGATGCCCTTTCTGCTTGGGGGCGGTGTCCTGTTGGCGACCCTCGGGCGCGGGCTTGACGCGCTGACCTTGGGCGAAGACGCGGCAGAGGCGATGGGGATCAACCTATTCCGGCTTCGCCTCACGGTCATTATCGGTACGGCGGCGGTCGTTGGTGCCTCTACCGCCGTGGCGGGGGCGATCGGGTTTGTGGGGCTGGTCATGCCGCACCTGCTACGTGGCTTTGTTGGCGCGCGACCGGGGGCGCTGCTATGGGCCGCGACACTTGGCGGCGCGGCGATGATCCTCGCATCGGATATCCTTGTGCGCCTTGTGGTGCCCGACCGTGATCTCAAGCTTGGGGTTGTGACGGCATTGGTGGGCGCGCCGCTGTTTCTCCACCTGATCTATCGCACGCGGAGGGAAGGGCTATGACCCTGCTATCACTGCAAAACCTCTCCGTTCATCGGGGGCGGAAAACCGTTTTATCCGACATCAACCTGACCTTACGTGAAGGAGAGGTCGTAGGCCTGGTCGGGCCGAATGGTGCCGGTAAGACCACCTTGATGCGCGCGGCACTGGGCCTGATCCCCGCTGATGGCCAAAGTTCAATCGCCGCACTTGCCCCGCGCATGCGCGGGCGTGCCGCCGCGTGGATGCCCCAATCGCGCGAGATTGCATGGCCGGTCACGGTTGAAACGATCATTCGACTGGGCCGCACACCCCATCTACGGGGCGGGGAGAAAATACAGGCAGAAGATCAGACTGCCGTAGATCGTGCCATTGCGCAGATGGGTTTGGACACCTTCCGCAATCGTCCCGCCACACAGCTATCGGGTGGGGAGCAGGCGCGCGTGCTGATCGCCCGTAGCCTCGCGCAAGAGGCACCCTTGCTGATCGCAGACGAGCCCACCGCCGGGCTAGACCCCGCCCATCAAATCGCCGCGATGGAAAGCTTTTCCAAAGCAGCGGGCCAAGGACGTGGGGTGCTCGTCTCGCTTCATGATCTGGGATTGGCAGCGCGGCATTGCACAAGGTTGATCGTGTTACACAACGGCGCAGTTGTCGCAGACGACTTGCCACAGGTGGCGCTGACGACAGAGATTGTCAAAGCCGTCTTCGGCATCACTGCGTTCAGTGAAGTCACCGACAAAGGTTTTGTTTTCCAGCCGCTTGAGGTCGTTTCTTAACCGCTGCTGTCCCGAGAAACACCGGGGATGTCTACAGCGATGACACCCAATGATCGCGCGGTGGCCAGTGCAAGAACGGGGCTATCGGGCCCGCCAGTGCTGATCTGATACGCCCGCATTGCCCGCCGTGTCGCGTCGTCGAGCTCAGAATTAATGGCCCCGCCATAGAACCCTCGCGCCTCTAACGCGCGTTGCAGCGTTGCGATCACGTCGGGCGTAAGCGCGCTGGTGCAGGGCGTCTCGAACCAGTTGTCCACACGGGGAGAGACGATCTTTTGCCGTGTTTCCGTGCGGTAGATCGGCAGCGACTGGATCTCGCCGGTAGAGCTGATCTGCGCCGGCTGCACCTGTACCTGCTCCGTCACCGTTTCGATCACTGCAGGTGATACGGTCCGCCCCCAACAGCTGCCCGGTGCAGCCCCTGCCGGGCCCTTGGTTGTCGCCTCGCGAACGCCAGGCTCGGGTGCCTCTGCGTCTTGGGAGGGGGCATTACACGCTCCGAGCGAGACGAGAACCGTAAATGCGCAGGCAAATTGAACTAAATGTGATCGGGATAAATACTGCACAGCCGGGCCTTGCGGGTCAAAGGGTCCGTCGCAGGCTAGCGGCTTTTCGCAGCAATGCCTAGATGATAGGCCCATAGGGATGTGAATAATGCCATCCCCTTGCCTGAGCCGTGAAAAGGGGCTGGCGAAGCTGCGGGCTGCTGTTTACATATGTCGAAATTCTAAATTCGAAGGGGCATTCAGATGGCCAAGATCACTTATGTAGAACACAATGGCACCGAACATGTCGTCGATGTGGCCAATGGCCTGACCGTCATGGAAGGGGCCCGTGACAATAACATCCCCGGGATCGAGGCCGACTGCGGCGGTGCCTGCGCCTGCTCCACCTGCCACGTCTATGTGGATCCCGACTGGGTCGAAAAAGTGCCCGCCAAGGACGACATGGAAGAAGATATGCTCGACTTCGCGTTCGAGCCCGATCCCGCCACGTCCCGCCTGACCTGCCAGATCAAGGTCACAGACGCGCTGGACGGCCTGCGCGTGAAAATGCCCGAAAAGCAAATCTGATGCGACGGCTGGCGCGACATATGTCGTCGCGCCTTTTGCCGATCGTTGCGGCATGCGTGATCAATGCGCTGCCCGCATCTGCGCAAGACATCGCCCGCGCCAGCTTTGGTGATCCGACCACACGCTATGATCACGGCGTATTGGGCGATGCGGTCGAATGGGGCAGCCTGACGCTGGGCTTGGCTGACGGCACCAGCCGCCGCATAATCTTGCCCCAAGTCCTTGTATTCGAAGACACATCGCCCCGGATTGCGGATCTGGATGGTGATGGCCAACCCGAAGTGATCGTGGTTGAAAGCCATCAGTCCAAAGGTGCGCGGCTTGCGGTCTATGGCGCGTCCGGGCGCATCGCGCAGACGCCCTTTATCGGGCGGAAAAACCGCTGGCTTGCCCCGATTGGTGCTGCGGACTTCACCAGCAATGGGCGGCTCGAGATCGCGATCGTCGTCACTCCGCATCTGTCCGGTTCGGTGCAGCTGCTCGCTTACGATAACAGCGGCCTCACCGTCATTGCTACGGCAGAGGGGTTCACCAACCACCGCATCGGCGATCCGGACATCGCGGGGGGTATCCGCACATGCGGCCCACACCCCGAATTGATCCTTGCGCAGATGCCGTGGCAGCGCAGTGCGCCATCGCAAATGGTGGCCCTTCAGCTTGACGGCAAAACACTAAGCCCGCGAAGCTTCGACGTGCCCTTCACGGCCAGCAATATCGCCGCCGCCCAGGCCTGTACGCTCAACCCAAGCTGAACACAGACCTGCTTCCAAATGGTTAAAAATCCTGGGGGTCCGGGGGCAAGCCCCCGATTCATCTCGTCAGACCAGCAGGCCGCGCCCTCAGGACAGCGCACGCCAGCCGATATCGCGGCGGTAGAACCCGCCCGGCCAGTCAATCGCCTCGACCATCTCATAGGCGCGTGCCTGTGCCTCGGCCAGGGTGTCGCCGCGCGCTGTGACGTTCAGTACCCGTCCGCCACTGGCCGTTATCGCCCCGTCTTTCTTGGCGGTGCCCGCATGGAACACCATGTTGCGGCTGTCTTCGGGGAGGGCATCCAATCCCTTGATAACGCTGCCCTTGTCATAGCTTCCGGGATAGCCTTGCGCAGCCATAACGACGGTGACAGCGTGATCGTCGGCCCAGTTCACGCGGGCCTCGTTCAGGCGCCCTTCGGCGGCGGCATGCATCAGGTCAAAAGCCTGCGCGCCAAGGCGCATCATCAGGACCTGACACTCAGGGTCGCCAAAACGGGCGTTGTATTCGACCAGACGGGGGGCACCGTCCTTGATCATCAAACCAGCATAAAGCACCCCTTGGTAAGGCGTGCCGCGCTTGGCCATTTCGGCCATGGTCGGGCGGATGATTTCTGCCAACGCACGTTCGGCGATCTCGTCGGTCAGCACCGGCGCGGGCGAATAGGCCCCCATGCCGCCGGTGTTGGGGCCGGTATCGCCGTCGCCGACGCGTTTGTGGTCTTGGGCAGTGCCGATCGGCAGCACGGTGTCGCCGTCACACAAAACAAAGAAGGACGCTTCTTCGCCGTCCATAAACTCTTCGATCACCACCTCTGCGCCCGCGTCGCCGAAGGCACCGTCGAACATCGTATCGACGGCGGCCAGCGCCTCGGCATCGGTTTCGGCGATGATCACGCCTTTGCCCGCTGCAAGGCCGTCGGCCTTGATCACGATCGGGGCAGGGTGGTCGGCCAGATAGGCCCGCGCCGCGTCTGCGTCGGTGAAATGCCCATAGGCGGCAGTGGGGGCGTTTGCGGCGTCGCAGATCTCTTTCGTAAAGGCTTTGGAGGCTTCCAGCGCCGCGGCCGCTTTTGACGGGCCAAACACCAATACGCCGGCAGCGCGCAGATCATCGCCAACGCCTGCAGCAAGCGGGGCTTCTGGCCCGATGATGACGAAATCGATGTTGTTTTCATCGACAAAACCGACCACCGCCGCCCCGTCGTTGATGTCGAAACTGGCGCAATCCGCGATGGCGGCGATTCCGGCATTGCCCGGTGCCACGATCAGCTTGTCGCATTTAGGATTTTGCAATACGGCCCAGGCCAGGCTGTGTTCGCGCCCGCCGCTGCCCAGAATGAGGATGTTCATGGTTGCACTCCCTTGGCCTTGGTTGCTGCGCGTTCTAAGCTGGGACTGAGCCCGACACAAGATAAACACGGAAAGACACCGCTGATGGATCTGATCGACGACCCGCGCGAGGGGCAGAACAGCCCCGAATTCACCGTGACCGAGCTTTCGGGCGCGATCAAACGGGTGATCGAGGGCGAATTTGGCCACGTCCGGATTCGCGGCGAGGTGGGGCGTGTCAGCCGGCCACGTTCGGGGCATATCTATCTGGATCTCAAGGACGACAGTTCGGTTATTTCCGGTGTGATCTGGAAAGGCGTGTCAGCACGGCTTGAAACCCAACCCGAAGAGGGGATGGAGGTGATTGCCACGGGGCGCATCACCACCTTTGGCGGGCAGTCGAAATACCAGATCGTGATCGAAGATATCAAACCCGCGGGCATGGGCGCGCTGATGGCGTTGCTGGAAAAGCGCAAGGCGGCGCTGGCGGCCGAGGGGCTGTTCGCCCCTGAACGCAAACGCCCGCTGCCCTACCTGCCAGAGGTGATCGGCGTCGTGACCTCGCCCTCGGGGGCGGTGATCCGCGATATCCTGCACCGTCTGCGCGACCGGTTTCCGCGCAAGGTGTTGATCTGGCCCGTCGCCGTGCAGGGTGCGAAATGCGCACCAGAAGTCGCGCGCGCCATTGCGGGGTTCAACGCGCTGACCCCGGGGGGTGCCTTGCCGCGGCCTGATCTGTTGATTGTGGCGCGGGGCGGCGGTTCGGTCGAGGATCTATGGGGGTTCAACGAAGAGATCGTCGCTCGGGCAGCCGCAGCCTCCGACATTCCGCTGATTTCGGCGGTGGGGCATGAAACCGATACCACGCTGATCGACTATGTCTCTGACAAGCGCGCGCCCACACCGACGGCGGCAGCCGAGCTTGCGGTGCCTGTGCGCCATGAACTTGTCGCCCTGCTTGATGGGCAGGAGGCACGGATGACCCAAGCGCTCAGCCAGGGCCTTGCGCGCCGCGACCAGCGGTTGCGCGACATGGCGCGCGCGTTGCCTCGGCCCGACAGCCTGCTTGATGGTCCGCGCCAACGGCTCGATATGCGCGGCGCCCGTCTGGGTCCGGCGCTGACCGCGGGTGTGCAGAAACGCAAGGTGCATCTCTCTGACATCTCTGGCGCGTTGCGCCCTGCCAGCCTGCGCCGCAGCCTTCAGGCAGAGCAACGCAGGCTGGCCGCCCTGGCCGATCGCTTCCGCCCCGAGGCATTGGGCCGCGAGCAAAAGCGCCGTCTTGAGGGTTTGATCGCCCGTTTCCGCCCAGACGCGTTAGAGCAGGACCGCAAGCGGAAAGAGGAAGCCTTTCAATCGCTTGCGCGGCGGCTTTCAGATGCCGGGCAACGGCAGACCCAAGGCTGGCACAAACAGATTGCAGGGCTTGACCGTCTGCATGAAATGCTGAGCTATAAATCGACGTTGGCACGGGGCTACGCCGTGGTGCGCGGCGACGGGGGCGTGGTGACAACCAAGCAGGCGGCGCAGGATGCTTCGGCGCTCGAGATTGAATTTATCGACGGCAAGATGAAGATCGGCGGCGGGGCGGCCCCCAAAAAGACCCCCAAGAAAGCGCCCGAACAAGGCAGTCTCTTCTAGGTCTTAGACCCCTACTTTCGGGCCGAGGCAGGTGAAATCCTGACCGCTGTCTTGCGCCTCGTAAAGCTCGGTGGTGGTCGGGTCGTTTTCGAACTGCGCGATCAACCCGGACGCCCCTTCGCGAAAGCGCCAACACTGGGGTGCCGGATTCTCGTCATAGGTAAAGCAGATCTTTCCCGCATCTTCGTACCAGCTGCCTGACTTGCATTCACCGTCCAGAAAAGACCACTCGACGCGCCGGTTGCTCAGATACCGCTCGGCACCGTAGGTCTCTCCGTTTTGGGCGTAGAACAGGGTTTTGCCCCGTGTATAGGCGTCAAATTCTGCCGCCGACATCATGGATTGCGCGGCCAAAGGGGCGGCCTGTGTCAGGGCGAGGATCAGGGCAAGCTTTTTCATAGCCGCAGCGTGCCAGAAACCCGGGGCGTGATCTAGTCTTGATCGCGGACCGGCTGCCAACGCGCGACACGGCGGTCCATCACCCGGTGCCACAGTGGTGGGACCAGCGCCAGCACAGCCATCACCGGCAGGGACCGCGGCAGCATCGGCATGGTGCCAGGTGTCAGCTTTAGCGCCGGAAAGGCGCGCGAGGGGCGCATGTGATGGTCCGAATGGCGCGGCGCATTCAGCATCATCGCCGAGGAATACCACGCAGGCGCATTCCAACTATGCTGCGGGCCCACGGGCTCGGGCTTGCCATTTTCGGATATTTTGCGGCGCAGGCCATAGTGTTGCACATAGTCGGAAAGCAACAGCTGCATTTGCGCATAGACCGCCAGCGCCAGCATCGCAACGACCCCGCGTGCTCCGGCCACTGCAAAGCTGGCGGCGAGGGTGATCAACGCACCGGCGACATAGGTGACATAAGGGTGTGACAGCAGGTGCCGTTTTCCACGCCGCTGCCGCGTATCAGCCCGTAGCCCGGCCATAAACTCGCCTTTTAGGGCGCGCAGGGCATAGGTATAGAAGCCTTCGCCCAATCTGGCCGAATTCGGATCATGCTCCGTTGCGACGTAGATGTGATGCACGCGCAGGTGGGCCGACACGTGATGGCCGTGCAAAAGGCTGCAATAAATTGCGGTGCCGATCCGTCGGGGCCATTTCGATGCGGCGTGGATCAGCTCATGCGCGTTGGAGTTCGAGATCTGGCCAAGAAACAGACCAAGCCCGATATAAATCAACAGCTTGTCGGTCACCTTCAACGCGTCGCTTGCGCCCAGCGCCCAGACCCCAAGGGGTAAAAGCGTGAAATGCACAGCGCCCAGTGTCAGGCTTAGAACACGACCCGAAGAGTTTCGCACTGGCAGTCGGCGAGATAGCCTATCAAGGCAAAACACGACCACAGTGATCGACAGCAGCGCGATCAGGGGCCAGGGGCCGCCGCGTAGACAGGCGAGAAACAGAAATATCGCTGGGGTCAGGCTGGCGATGCTGTACCAGAACATAGGGCGGCTCCGCTGGGGACCCGTGTTTCTTATACGCGAAACGGCGCGTGAAAAAGGGCCTAGGTCGCCGCAGGTACCGCGTAAAGTGCTGCGGATTGGTCGCTTTTACTCTGCGCAAGCTGATGCGGCTTTGATAGCGTGATGCGAAAGCGATACAAAAGGGCAGCCCGATGGCGTTGGATAATCATGATACCTCAGATGCAAACGCACCGCGCAAAGGTGTGTGGAAATCCGGCAAGGGTAAGGGGCGCAGCCACACCAAGGGTCGTCAGCTGCAAGAGGACGCGTGGGATGAGGTGCGCGCCCTATTGGCGGATAAACCGCGACGTGCCGATCTGCTGATTGAGCATTTGCATCTTATTCAAGATAAATTCGGGCATCTTTCTGCGGCGCACCTGCGCGCTTTGGCCGAAGAAATGCGCATGAGCATGGCGGAAGTTTACGAAGTCGCAACGTTCTATGCCCATTTTGATGTGGTGAAAGAGGGGGAAACACCACCGCCCGCGCTGACCATACGGATTTGCGATTCTCTGTCCTGCGAATTGGCCGGTGCGCAGGCGTTGAAAGCCGCACTGGAAGATGGGTTGGACGCGTCAGAGGTGCGTGTCGTGCGTGCGCCTTGTATGGGGCGTTGTGATACGGCACCGGCGCTTGAGATCGGGCATAACTTTGTCGACCACGCAACCTTGGAACAGGTGAAGCAGGTCATCGCGGCAGGCGATACCCATGTTCATATGCCCGACTACGAAGCGTTCGACGCCTATGTCGCTGACGGGGGGTATGAGGCGCTCACGAAACTGCGCCGTGATGGCGATTGGGAGGACGTGCAGCAAAACCTGCTCGACGCTGGTTTGCGCGGTCTTGGCGGCGCCGGTTTCCCGTCGGGCAAGAAATGGGGGTTCGTGCGGGATAATGCGGGCCCGCGCTATATGGCGGTCAACGGCGATGAGGGGGAGCCCGGCACCTTCAAGGATCGCTGGTACCTGGAACGCGTACCACATCTTTTCCTAGAGGGGATGCTGATCGCCGCATGGGCCGTAGAGGCAGAGAAAGTGTTCTTGTACATGCGGGACGAATACCCGCAGGTGCTCGCGCTCCTTCGGACAGAGATTGCGGCGCTCGAGGCTGCAGGCATTGTTCCCGCAGGATACATCGATCTGCGGCGCGGTGCGGGGGCTTATATTTGCGGAGAAGAATCCGCGATGATTGAAAGCATCGAGGGCAAGCGTGGGCTGCCGCGGCACCGTCCCCCCTATGTGGCGCAGGTGGGTGTCTTTGGTCGGCCCACCTTGGTGCATAACGTTGAAACCCTGCATTGGGTGGCGCGCATCTGCCGCGAAGGGGCCGAGGTGCTGAGCAGCACGGAAAAGAACGGGCGTAAGGGCCTGCGCAGCTATTCGGTATCCGGGCGCGTTGCCAAACCGGGGATGTATGAACTGCCTGCGGGATCCACGATCACCGATGTCATCGAGGCTGCGGGTGGCATGGCCGACGGGCACCGGTTCAAAGCCTATCAACCGGGTGGGCCATCTTCGGGGCTGCTGCCCGCTGCGATGGATGATATACCACTCGACTTTGATACATTGCAGCCGCACGGGTCTTTCATCGGCTCTGCAGCTGTGGTGGTTCTGTCGGACCAAGACAGCGCCAAGGCCGCAGCGTTGAATATGCTACGTTTTTTTGAGGATGAAAGCTGCGGGCAATGCACCCCCTGTCGCGTGGGCTGCGAAAAAGCCGTCAAGCTGATGCAGGCGGATCGATGGGATAAACCCCTGCTGGAAGAGCTCTCGACCGCTATGGTCGATGCCTCTATCTGCGGGTTGGGGCAGGCAGCGCCGAACCCGATCCGCCTAGTGATCAAACACTTCGCGGACGAGGTTTAGAACGGGATAGCCACCGCGCCAGAGGGGGAATTAGTTCTGCACCACCAAACAGGTGCACCCCGTCGCGCGCATCCTATCGCACAGGCGCTGGGCGTCGGTGCGGGTGTTGCTGCCGTATTGCCCAAAGTAGAATCCCTTGCGGCGCGACACGCGGTTTTTCTTTAACAGGAAATCCAGACGCCGCCCTTTTACCGCGCTGCGACAGCTTGCTGTCTGGGCATTGGCTTTATCCCGCGCGCGGTCCTTGCTGGTCCCGAAGGATACCTGAACCCCCCAGGGTTTGATCACCGGGGCAGGGGGTGTCACTTTTAGGGCGGTCACCCGACGATTGCGCGCCATCTCGTAGCAGGCGGGCAGGAAAGCTTGCGTTTTTGAGAGCCGGAAATCGGGCGTTTTGGGCGGCGCATCGCGCCATTGCTCTGCGTCCAGACCGGTGATGATGGGGACATAGGCGACCGTCTCGGGGGCGAGCCCCTTGCCGTCCAGAAACCCCTCCGCACGTCGTTCGCCGCCATTGTAGCCGATCGCAGCCAGTCCTTCGTTCCCGTATTTCTGCGTCATTTCAGCCAGATACTGGGCAGAGTGTTCCAGTGCATCAGCTGGATTATACGGGTCTTTCAGCCCGCGCAGCGCGGCGGTGGAGGGGATAAACTGCGCAATGCCGCGCGCATTGGCATGGCTCAACGCGTTTTGGTCAAACCGGCTTTCTTGCCAGATCAGTCGCGCGAAAAATCCGCTGTCCAGCCCGTGCCGCTCGGAAAAGACCTTGATCGCGTTGCACGTGTCATACACGAAATGCACAGGGCGGATGCAGTGGGCATGGCCCCATTTGGTGCTGGAACAGTAGCGCCGGTCCGGCTCGGCCTGCGCCGCCCCTGCCATCAGTATCACCCAGAGCACCCAAAAAAACCGCATGCAGACTTGGTGCGCGACGGGCCCCTTGCTGTCAATTGCTCTTGTCGCCCTTCCATCCCGCCGGTCGAGCCTATAGATCATAGAAAACGCCTGACAATTCGGAGAGCGCGCTTGGCCTTTTTTCAAAAGCTGAAATCCAAAATGTTCAAATCCTCGTCCAAGATCGACGAGGGGCTTGAGGCGATTGTCGAAGATGGCGGGGCGACGGATACCCCTGAAACGGTGGATGAAGTTCCTGTCGATCAGGTGATGGATGCGCCGCAGGCCGCGGCCCAAGCATTGCCCGAAGCGGTGGATGATGAACCCGCACCGAGGCCCGCGGATGAAGAGCATACGCCCGCGCCCTTGCCGCTGCGCGAGACGATGACCCCCGTGGCCCCCGATCTGGTGCCCGCACCCCCCGAGGCAGCACCGGCCAAACCCGGTCTGATGGGCCGCTTGATGGGACGCAGCGCCGCGGCCCCTGTTGTGCGGCGTGTGCTGGATGACGAGATGCTCGAACAGCTCGAAGAGCTGCTGATCTCGACCGATATGGGCGTGGATACGGCCCTGCGCGTCACCGCGAATATGGCCGAGGGGCGCTTTGGCAAGCGTCTGTCTGTGGACGAGATCAAGCGCCTCATGGCGACAGAGGTCGCGCGGATCATGGACCCGATTGCCAAGCCCTTGCCGATCTATGCCAAGACACCGCAGGTGGTGCTTGTGGTGGGGGTAAACGGGTCGGGCAAGACGACCACAATCGGCAAGCTGGCCAGCCAGTTCAAAGCCGCAGGCAAGAACGTCGTAATCGCCGCCGGTGA
The DNA here is from genome assembly GCF_045586035.1 of Sulfitobacter sp. PM12. Lineage (NCBI taxonomy): Bacteria > Pseudomonadati > Pseudomonadota > Alphaproteobacteria > Rhodobacterales > Roseobacteraceae > Sulfitobacter > Sulfitobacter sp. PM12. The sequence continues at coordinate 2,455,341 of NZ_CP151529.1, read as the reverse complement.
CACATTTCGCGCGGCCGCCGTCGAACAATTGCAGGTCTGGGGCGACCGTGCCGACGTGCCGGTATTGACCGCAGGGCAGGGGTCTGACCCGGCGAGCCTTGCGTTTGACGCGATGACACAGGCGGAGCGTGACGGCGCTGATCTGCTGCTGATTGACACGGCCGGACGGTTGCAGAACCGCGGCGACCTGATGGAAGAACTGGCCAAGATCGTGCGGGTCATTCGCAAGAAAGACCCAAGCGCGCCGCATAACACGCTGTTGGTGCTGGATGCGACGACAGGGCAGAATGCGCTCAACCAAGTGAAGGTTTTTCAGGAAATTTCAGATGTTTCCGGTCTGGTCATGACCAAGCTGGATGGCACGGCCAAGGGCGGTGTGCTGGTGGCGCTTGCAGATAAGTTCGGGCTGCCGATCCACGCCATCGGCGTGGGCGAACAGATTGATGATCTGCAGCCTTTTGACCCGCAGGAGTTTGCGGATGCCTTGATGGGGCTGGACCCGCAGTGACGCAGCATAAAGGTTCGGCGACATGACCGAATGGATCAGCCAAATTGAAGGCACCGCAGCGGGGCACCAAGCGGCGCTTTGGCTTGCGCTGGCCGCGGCTTTTCTGCACGCCGTTTTTGGCGCGCTTCAGAAAGGGCGGCATGATCCGTGGTTGACCCGCGGGGCGATCGACTTTTCCTATTGCCTGATGGCAGCGCCCTTTGCGCTGTTTGTCGTGCCGTGGCCCGAGCCCCATATGTGGGTCATTTTTGCCGGGGCTTGGGCGATCCATATTGTGTACAAGCTGTTACAGGCCTGGGCCTACACCAAGGGGGCCTATACGGTCGTCTACCCTGTCGTGCGCGGCACGGGGCCCTTGTTCACCGTGATCGGCGCCTACCTCATTTTTGGAGAGAGCTTTTCGGGCGTGCAATGGTTGGGCGTTGCGGTGCTGGTGGCCGGCATATTCGGGCTGGCGCTGTATAACTTTGTCTACCTCGTGTCCGAACGCGATACGCTGAACGCCGCCCTTGGGCTGGCGGTGCTGACGGGGCTTTTCGTGGCTCTTTATACGACATTCGACGCCTATGGCATCCGCGCGACGGACAACCCGTTTACCTTTCTGGCGTGGTTTTTCATGATCGACGGGCTGGTCATGCCCGTGATCGCCGCGCGCCGCTGGCTGCGGATGGAGGATCGCCCCGACCTTGGCCCGTTGATGACCCGCGGCGTGGCGGGTGGCTTTGTCGCCTTTTTCAGCTTTGGTTCGATCATGCTGGCGACCCGTCTGGACAAAGTGGGCGAGGCCGCCGTGCTGCGTGAAACCTCGACCGTGTTTGCGGCGCTGATCGGATGGTTGGTGCTGAAAGAAACCGTAGGCCCGCGCCGTATTGCCCTGATGGCGCTGATCGCGCTTGGCGCGGTGATCGTCGAAATGGGCGGATAACTGGAGAGCAAGATGAGCACGACACGCGAGATAAACCCTTTCGTCAAATCGGCGCTGGAATACGGGCCGGTGCTGATATTCTTTGTCGCCTATCTGCGCTTCAAGGACGAGACCTTCACCCTGTGGGGCACCGACTACAGCGGCTTTATCGTGGTGACGGCGGCCTTCGTGCCGCTGTTGATCCTGTCGACGGGCGCGCTGTGGGCGCTGACGGGCAAGATCAGCCGCATGCAGGTTGCCACAGTCATTCTGGTGACGCTGTTCGGGGGCCTGTCGGTTTGGCTGAATGACGAGAGGTTCTTTAAAATGAAGCCGACCGCCATCTACCTTTTGTTTGCAGTGCTGCTGGCGATCGGTCTGGCGCGGGGGCAATCCTATCTCAAGTTCGTGATGGAAGAGATGATGCCTCTGAATGACGCCGGCTGGATGATCCTGACCAAACGGCTGATGCTGTGCTTTTTCGGTCTGGCGCTCGCGAACGAGCTGATCTGGCGCTTTGCCAGCACCGAGACTTGGGTGTATTTCAAGACATTCGGGCTGACGGCGGCGGTGTTTGTGTTTTTCATGACGCAAGGGCGGCTGTTCCAGACCTATGGTTTGGAAAAAGACGAAAGCTAGGACGGGGGCCAGCCCCCGCTGCCCCGTATGGGGCAGCACCCCCGGGATTTACGGCCATTTGGAAGGCGGCTTGCTGTTATAGTTGACGCGAGCGGGCGAGGGGCGTAGCAGATGACACGTGGCGATTTGATACCGGATTGCGGGCCACGGGCAGAGTAACCTGCCAAATTCCGCTAAAAGGTCAGGATGAAAGCCCCCTTTCGCTTGACCGCGTCTGGGGTTTTTTTACGCCCGCTGCACGGCGGGACAGGAAGGATGAGAGAATGAGCGTTGATTGGAAACCACGGACCAAGGCTGTTCACAGTGGCACCCGCCGCAGCCAGTATAACGAAGTGTCCGAGGCCGTGTTCCTGACACAGGGTTTTGTCTATGACAGCGCCGAACAGGCCGAGGCGCGGTTCCAGTCGCTGGGGGATGACGAGTTTATCTATGCCCGCTATGGCAACCCCACGGTGCGCATGTTCGAGGACCGGATCTCGGGCCTTTTGGGGTATGAGGATTGTTTCGCCTGTACCTCTGGTATGGCGGCGGTCAGCGGCGCGCTGACATCGCTGCTGAAAGCAGGCGATCACGTGGTCGCCGCGCGCGCGCTTTTCGGGTCGTGCCTCTATGTGCTGGAGGATATCCTGGCGCGTTTCGGGGTCGAGGTGACCTTGATCGACGGCACGGATAATGCGGCCTGGGATGCTGCCATTCGCCCTGACACGACCATGGTCTTCTTCGAGAGCATTTCGAACCCCACCCTGGAAGTCGTTGACATGCGCCATGTGGTGAAAGCGGCCCATGCCGTCGGCGCGCTGGTGCTGGCGGATGACGCGATGGCGACGCCGGTATTCTCCTATGCCAAGGAATGTGGTGCGGATATCGCCATTATCTCGACCACGAAACATGTGGACGGGCAGGGGCGTATGCTGGGCGGTGCAATTTGCGGCCCCAAAGAGCTGATCCGCGGACCCGTCGAAGCCTATATGAAACACACCGGCGGCGCGATGAACCCGTTTACCGCCTGGACCCACCTCAAGGCGCTTGAAACCATCGACCTGCGTGTGCGTGCCCAGGCGGATGCCGCCTATAAGATCGCTGATGCGCTGAACGGGCACCCCAACCTGAGCGCTGTGCGCTATCCGACACATCCCAGCCATCCGCAGCACGCGCTCGCCACGTCTCATGCGCCGTCGGCGGGGACTGTCTTGGCGGTAGAGGTCAAGGGCGGTAAGGACGCGTGTTTTGCATTCCTTAATGCGCTCGAGATTATCACCATCTCGAACAACTTCGCCGATGCGAAATCCATCGCGACCCATCCGGCGACCACCACGCACCAGCGTTTGCCGGATGACCAGAAGGCCACGCTGGGGATCAGCCCCGGCCTTGTGCGCTTGTCTGCGGGGCTTGAAGACGTGGATGATCTGATTGCCGACATCCGTCAGGCGCTGGACACATTGAAGTGATCACTCGGGGGCTTTGCCTGCTTGGCTGGACGGAGCATTGGTAAAGCCCCCGATATCGCCTATATAGGGGGCAACTTGCGAAAGGGCCTTGCTATGAATATCGCCGCGACAGTGATACCGGACCGTGATGACGCGGTTGCGGCACTTGATACGTTGCGGGCCTGGGCGCGCAAGGCCAGCGCCGCCGAGATTGAGACGCTGGACCCGTCGCTGGCCCGTCTGCTGCAAAGCGCCGAAAGCTACCCGCAGTTCAGCCGCGATTACCCCAGTGATTTCGCCGTGGGTGACAATTACAAGGCCACGCTACCCGATCTGCAAAACGGCCCGTCGAGCCTGATCCGTGGTGCGAAACAGCAGATCCAGCATGTGGGGATATCGAACTTTCGTTTGCCCATGCGGTTTCACACCCGCGAGGGCAGCGATCTGACGCTCGAGACATCGGTCACCGGATCGGTCAGCCTTGAGGCGGATAAGAAGGGCATCAACATGTCCCGCATCATGCGCAGTTTCTATAAACATGCGGATGAGGTGTTCAGCTTCGAGGTGATGGAAGCTGCGCTGGATGATTATAAGTCCGACCTCGAAAGCTATGATGCCCGCATCCAGATGCGGTTTTCCTTTCCGGTGCAGATTGATAGCCTGCGGTCGGGCCTGTCGGGATACCAGTATTACGACATTGCGCTTGAGCTGGTCGAGGCCGCAGGCGCGCGCAAGAAGATCATCCACCTTGATTACGTCTATTCCTCTACCTGTCCCTGTTCGCTGGAGCTGTCCGAGCATGCCCGTGCGACACGGGGGCAGCTTGCCACGCCGCATTCGCAACGCTCTGTCGCGCGGATCTCGGTCGAGGTGAACTGCGAGGAAAGCTGCCTGTGGTTCGAAGACCTGATCGACGCGGCGCGGCGCGCGGTGCCGACAGAGACCCAGGTGATGGTCAAACGCGAGGACGAACAGGCGTTTGCCGAGTTGAACGCCGCTAACCCGATCTTTGTCGAAGACGCGGCGCGGTTGTTCTGCGAGCAGTTGCAAGCCGAACCGCGGGTGCGTGATTTTCGCGTTGTAGCCAGCCACCAAGAAAGCCTGCACAGTCATGATGCGATCTCTGTTCTGACGCAGGGCGATACCTTTGCGGCTCAAAGCATTGACCCCAGACTGTTCAGCACGCTGTTTCACGTCGGCTGATGTTTGCACGGTTTTAGGGCAGTTACTCTGACATGTTTTCATTCTGCGCATTTATTGCGCGGAGGTTTGTGGTGCTTGCTTGAAACATGCACAAAGCCATGCTGCGATGCGGCATCTTCGGGATGCTGCTATGCAGAAACGTCGGTTCTCATTGGGGATTGCTTCGTTATATTAAGAGGCAGAACAAGGTAACCGGCAGAAATGCCAAGATAAATCGAGAGTTTATTATGGCTTACAACAGCACAATTTCGCAAAGCAACGTCCCCACTATCAAAGCCCCCTTCGCCGTCATCGGCGGGTTTTTTGCTGCCATCTGGAACGGTTTGATCGCAGCGGGTGCGAATTCGGGCCGGATGCGTCAGGTGACATTCCTGCAGTCCAAGACCGACGAAGAGCTGGCCGCGATGGGTATCAAGCGTGATGACATCGTGCACCATGTTTTCCGCGACACATATTACGTCTGATCGGTTTACAGGTTGAGTATTGACGGCCCGGGTGTGTCTTGCCCGGGCCGTTTTGCGTTTTACCGCAGGGCGCGTCCTTGACACCGGCGCGCCGCCGCGCCAACGCTGCGCAGATGTTGGATTTGCGCCCAGTTGGATATGTCATCGGCCTTTTGGTGTCGGTGCTTGGCATCGCGATGATCGTGCCAATGTTGGTCGATATTGCCGAAGGGCGCGGCCATTGGCCCGTCTTCGTCGAGGCCGGGCTGATCACCATGCTGGGGGGCAGCATGATCGCGCTGGCCTGTGCCAACGGGGTCAGGGAAGGGCTGACGATCCAGCAGACCTTTTTGTTGACGACGGCCGTGTGGCTGATGCTGCCGCTCTTCGGCGCTTTGCCGTTCATGCTGGGCGCGACAGAGGCGCGTTTCGTCGATGCGGTGTTCGAGGCCATGTCGGGCATGACCACCACCGGATCAACGGTGTTTTCCGGGCTTGATGATCTGCCCAAGGGGCTATTGTTGTGGCGTGCGATCCTGCAGTGGCTGGGCGGCATCGGTATCATTGTTGTGGCGATGGTGTTCCTGCCCGAGCTGCGCGTCGGTGGTATGCAGATTTTCAAGTCGGAAGCTTTTGATACCTTTGGTAAAATCCTGCCGCGGGCCGGGCAGATCGCCAGCCAGATCTCGGTCATATATGTCTGGCTGACCTTTGCCTGCGCGCTGACCTATCTGACCTTGGGAATGAACGTCTTTGACGCGACGGTCCACGCGCTGACCACCGTGTCTACGGGCGGGTTTTCAAACTATGACGCCTCTTTCGGGACCTTTAGCGGCAATGCGGAATATGCGGCGTCGATCTTCATGGTGCTCGCGGCGCTGCCTTTCGTGCGCTACGTGCAACTGCTGAACGGTAACCCCTTGGCCCTGCATCGTGATCCGCAGGTAAAGGGTTTCTTGCTGACGATTGCGGTGCTGGTGGGGCTGATCTTTATCTCTATCCAGTCGGTCTTTCCGCATCATTGGGAGCAATCCTTGCGCGAGGCGCTGTTCAACATCACTTCAATCATTTCGGGCACGGGCTTTGCCTCGGTCGATTATATGACCTGGGGGCCGTTTCCCGTGGCGCTGTTTTTCTTTACGGGGCTGATTGGCGGCTGCGCGGGGTCCACCGCCTGTTCGATCAAGATCTTCCGCTATCAGCTGTTGTTCGCATCCATCCGTGCGCAGTTGCAGCGAATCCGGTCACCCCACGGCATCTTTACCCCGCGCTATGACGGACGCCCGATCAGCGGCGATGTCATGATCTCGGTCATGTCGTTTTTTATGTTCTTCACGCTGACATTAGGGCTGGTGGCCGTGGCGCTCAGCATGACGGGGCTGGATTTCGTGACCTCGATCTCGGGGGCGGGGGCGGCCTTGGGGAACATCGGGCCGGGTCTGGGCAAGATCATCGGGCCGGCGGGCAATTTCAGCACCCTTAACGACACAGCCAAATGGATCCTGACCGCCGCAATGCTGGTCGGGCGGCTGGAGCTTATGGCGGTATACGTCATTCTGACATTCAAATTCTGGAGAGCATAATGAGCGCAGTACAAACCCGTCCTTTGGGGGCACAGATTTCTCATATGCTCAAGTCTCGCGGGGTAGAGGTGATCTTTGGCATCCCCGGCGTGCATAACCAAGAGATGTACCGCGGGATCGAGGAAGCAGGGCTGACCCATGTGCTGGCGCGGCACGAACAGGGGGCGGGCTTTATGGCAGATGGCTATGCCCGGGCCACAGGCAAGCCGGGGGTCGCCTATGTGATCACCGGCCCGGGGCTGTGCAATGTGATGACGCCGATGGGACAGGCCTACAGCGATTCCGTGCCGGTGCTGGTGTTGTCCTCCTGTCTGGATGAAACGGCGGCGCGGAAGGGGCAGCTGCACCAGATGAACGATCAGCGCGCGGCGGCGGAAACCGTGTGCGATTGGTCCGAAATGGCGCTGACGGCACCGGCGGCCTACCAGCTGATTGACCGCGCCCTGACCGAATTTGCCACCAGCCGCCCGCGGTCCAAGCATATTTCTGTTCCCATTCACCTGCTGGAGGCAGAGGCCGCCCCCGCGCATGCCCTTGCCGTCAGCGCGACCTTGCCGGCGGTGCCCTCTGCGCAGATCGACCTTCTGGCGCAAAAACTGGCCGCAGCGCAAAAACCTCTGTTCATTTTTGGCGGTGGTGCCGTTGGCGTTCAGAACGTTGACGCCCTGCTGGCCCGCTGGCAGGCGGCGAGCCTGACGACCTATGCCGGACGTGGCATCGTCTCGCCCGGAGCGCCGCTGCATTTCGGGGCCTATCTCGCGCGGGAAAGCAGCGTCGATGTGATCGCGCAGGCGGATCTTGTGATCGCCGTCGGGACCGAGCTGGCAGAGGTGGACCTCTGGCGCGATCATCTGGGCCATTCCGGCGAGCTGGTGCGGGTTGATATTGATCCGTCGGTTCTGGCGGACCCGCAAGCGGCACCCTTTGCCATCCTTGGTGATGCGGTACAGGTAATGGCCGCGCTTGACGCTGCCTTGCCGGACGAACGCACAGCAGCGGGTTGGAATGCGGCCGAGGTGGCAGGCTGGCGCAAACGCTGGCGGTCAGAAGTGGATATGGAACGTCCGGGCATCCTTGCCGTGGTGGAGGCGGTCAAGGCTGCGACGCCCGAAGGCACGATGATCTACTCGGACATGACCCAATTCGCCTATGCCGCGACAGAGGTCTGGGAGATGGAGCGCCCCGGATATTGGCATCATCCTTACGGGTTCGGCACGCTTGGCTACGCAACACCTGCTGCGATTGGTGGGGCCATTGGCCGGCCCGGACTGCCGACCATGGCGATCATCGGGGATTATGGCTTTCAGTACACAGTGCAGGAACTGGGGGCTGCTGTAGAGCTGGGGCTGCCCCTGCCGATCATCCTGTGGGACAATGGCAAACTGGGCGAAATCGAAGACAGCATGACCCGCGCGCAGATCGCGCCAAATGCGGTCATCGCTCACAATCCCGATTTTTGCAAACTGGCCGAAGCCTATGGAGCCTATGCCGCGGCACCGAAATCGCTGGAGGAGCTGCCAGAGGTCTTGGCGCAAGCCTTCAAGGCCGACCGCCCGACGTTGATCTATCTGACGCCCCAGACCGCAGTCTGATCAAGGGCGCTGCCCGAGGCGGTTCAAACGACTGACCCCGATCCCCCGTTAAACGGGGGATCGGGGTTTTCTTTATTCCCAACAGCTGACCAGTACGGTCATGCCCTTGGCCTTTTCACGTAGGTCCTGCGGCTTGATCGTGGTGTTGCTGGCCGTGGTATCAACGGTGACACCGGCCTTTTGCGCAAGCTCTGCGATGACCTTGGATTCAACCGCAAAGGCGACATCTTCGGGCAATTCGCGTGCGCCATTGGCACGGGGCAGCAACATGCCCAAGACCCGCCCGTCACGATCCAGAATCGGGCCACCCGCGTCACCGCTGCGGGCTTCTAGCGCGAGGCGGGCGATGTTCTCTTCGCCTTGCAGCCCACGCACATCGGCCAGCGTGCCATAGGTCACCGTCGCTGATCCAAGCACGCCTTCATAGGGGAAACCCGCAACCGCGATTTCTGACTGTAAACGGGGGGGCACGGTGTTGAACGCCGCCACATCCAGGGGCGAAAGCGCTGCGCGGGGTTTCAGCAGGCTGATCCCGCTGGCCGCATCATCAACAACCACATCAAGCTCTGTCTCGTCGTCCAGCGTCAGACGACCACAGCTTTGCACCGCCTCTGATGTGGTCGCGACAGTACCGCGCCCATCAATGAAGAAGCCCGAGCGCGAGATTTTCGGCGACCGGATTTGCAGACCCGACACCAGATCGACAGCCTGACGGTCGCCACCCCCCGCTGCGGCATCCAGCGTACCGGGCAGGCGGGTGAAGGATTTCGTCATCTCGGCAATCACGCGGCGGCGGCGGTCTTCGTCCCCGGCGGGCCAGATGAGGGTGAAGCCCTTGATCTCGCCATTCTGCAGCGACACCTGCGTCTGGCTGACGATGCGGCCGTTCTCGCCGATCAGCTCGAAACTGTCGGACTTCCGCTCGCGCGGGCCTTCTTCGGGGACGATTTCAAGAGTCTGCATGATGTCATACAAACCAAAGAGCGTATCCTGATCGCCCGCCTGACTGATCAGCAGAACCCGCGCGTCGATGTCGCCGGTGCCATTGTAATGGGCGAAGGGGGGCTCGAACCGGTCAAACCCCACGATCTTGGTCGGCATCACCATCTCGATCCCGGCGTCGGCGTTGCGCACGACCTGCAGGCCCAGACCTTCGAGCACGGCGTTATATTGTTTCAGAAGGGCGGCGCGTTGCAGCGTTGTCAGCACGCCGGTGGCGTCATAGCCGTTGGCCCCTTGCCAATCGGCCATGGACCCCCGCGTACCCCGCCCGAAGGCACCGTCGATAGAGGCATTGTAAAACCCGGCCCACTTCAGCGCGACCTGCAGCTGTTCGCGCGCCTCGCGGTCAAGCTCCCGTTCGCTGGCGCGCGCTTCGGCCAGGGTTTCGTCACGTGGTGGTTCGGGCAGGACGGGGACTTGCGTGGTTTCTGCCTCTGCGGTGGCGGTGTTCTCTTGCTCCAGCGCTTCGCTGGCGGGGGGCAGGGTGGTTTGCGTGATCTCACTGTCTGTCTGCGTATCGGTGGGGGATGCGGGGTCAACCGGTGCGATCAGCGGAATGTTCAGGACGTTCGCGCCCACGGGCCAGAACTGCTGCTGGAACCGTTCAGAAAGCTGGATAAAGCTGTCGCGCGGAATCACCCCGTCCCGGCGGTAGCGGCGCAACAACAGCTCTGCGTCATCACGGCGATAGGGGCCGACCGCGATTCCATACCAGCTGCCGCCCAAGGCAAAGCCGTTCACATCCTCAAGATTGGCGCTATAGGCACGTGCGCGATCTGTCGCCGCGGCCAGATTGGGCTGGGCTTCGACCTGTATCCAAACCACATCATCGGCAGACTGTGCAAAGGCAAACGGGGCAATAAACAAGGCGGCGATCAGGGCCGCAAACAGTCGCGTCATAGGTATGGGTGCTCTCAAGGATTTAAACTTGCAGTAGATAAGCAGGAACCTGTGCAAAATACCATGCTTGAGACAGCGCAAATCATCACAAAGCTGCCAATTGACCCTACCGCGACAGCACCTTAGGAAAGGCGCGCAGCAGCAAAGGCAAAATCTTATGTCCGACCCGGTCCAGCGCCCCCGTTCATTTCAGGAAATCATCCTCGCCCTACAGTCCTATTGGGCACGTCAGGGCTGTGCGGTCCTGCAGCCCTACGACATGGAAGTCGGTGCGGGTACGTTCCACCCGGCCACGACCCTGCGCGCGCTTGGCACCAACCCTTGGGCCGCCGCCTATGTGCAGCCCTCGCGCCGCCCGACCGACGGGCGCTATGGGGAAAACCCCAACCGTCTGCAGCATTACTACCAGTTTCAGGCACTGATCAAACCCAGCCCGCCCAACCTGCAAGAGCTCTACCTCGGATCGCTTGAGGCGATCGGGATCGATATGGCGCTGCATGACATCCGCTTTGTCGAGGATGACTGGGAAAGCCCCACTTTGGGCGCATGGGGACTGGGCTGGGAAGTCTGGTGTGACGGCATGGAAGTGTCGCAGTTCACCTATTTCCAGCAGGTCGGCGGCCATGATTGCCACCCTGTCTCGGGAGAGTTGACCTACGGGCTCGAGCGTTTGGCGATGTATGTTCTGGGCGTCGATCACGTGATGGACATGCCCTTTAACAGCCCCGACGCGCCGATCCCGCTGACCTATGGTGATGTGTTCAAACAGACCGAGGAAGAATACGCCCGCTGGAACTTTGATGTCGCCAATACCGACGTGCTGCTGGACCACTTTGTCGAGGCCGAGAACGAGTGCAAGGCGATCCTTGCGCAAGACGCCGTGGACCCCAAGACCGGTAAGCGCATCGTGATGGCGCACCCCGCCTATGACCAATGCATCAAGGCGAGCCACATTTTCAACCTGCTGGACGCACGCGGTGTCATCTCGGTGACAGAGCGTCAGGCCTATATCGGGCGGGTGCGCACCCTTGCCAAAGCCTGCGCTGACGCCTTTGTTCAGACACGGGCCGGCGGTTGGTCGGAAAACGCGGCATGAACGGTAAAATTGTAGGAGGCGTCATCTTGGTTGCAGCAGCCATTGCGGGTCTCGCGCTTTATTATCTACAGGTCTACGGCTATTATCACGAGGCACCGGCACCGGATGAGGGCGTCTCGCTGGTGTCGATCTCCAGCAATGCGTCCGAGCCGATCCTGACCGACAATTTCCGCGCCATCGACGCCGACAGCTCGCCCATCCGCTACCGCGCATGTTTCGACACCTCGCTCAGCCTCGCCATGCTGTCCGAAACCTATGTCGTCAGCGACGAGGTCACGCCGCGCAATGCACCGGGCTGGTTCGACTGTTTCGACGCCAAAGCCATCGCAGAAGAGATCGAGGCAGGCACGGCGCTGACCTTTCTGGGGCAGAAGAACGTGCATTTCGGCGTTGACCGTATCGTTGCGATCACTTCGGACGGGCGCGGCTATGTCTGGCACGAGCTGAACGATTGTGGCGACAAAGCCTATGATGGCACCGTGGTGGGCGAAGCCTGCCCGGAACGCCCCGCCGACTGATCCGCCCCGGATCGACCGGCCCTTTGACATAAGCGCTGTTTGCGCGACACATATTTAACCGCACCCAAGCGACACGCGGCCCCGAAAGGTACGAACCCATGCCCGACCTCCTGATAGAGCTTTTCTCGGAAGAAATTCCCGCCCGCATGCAGGCGCGCGCGGCGGATGATCTAAAGAAACTGGTGACGAACGGTCTGGTGGATGCGGGGCTGACCTATGCCTCTGCCGCGGCCTTTTCGACGCCGCGTCGTCTGACCCTGACGATCGAGGGGATGCTGGACGCCAGCCCGTCGCTGGTCGAGGAACGCAAAGGCCCCAAGGCCGACGCGCCGGAAAAAGCCATCGAAGGGTTTCTGCGCGGCGCAGGGCTGACCCGCGACCAGCTGGAAGAACGCGACATGCCCAAGGGCAAGATCCTGTTTGCCATGATCAACAAGCCGGGCCGCCCCGCAGCCGAGATCGTGGCAGAAGTGCTGGAAACCACCATTCGTAATTTCCCCTGGCCCAAATCCATGCGGTGGGGCAGTGGCAGCTTGCGGTGGGTGCGCCCGCTGCATTCGATCCTGTGTATCCTGTCGGCCGAGGATGGCGCGCAGACCGTGCCCTTGACCATCGACGGGATCACCGCAGGCGACACCACGCGCGGGCACCGCTTTCTGGCCCCCGATACAATCACCGTCAGCAGCTTTGACGATTACAGCGCCAAGCTGAAACGCGCCTTTGTCGTGCTCGACCCGGCAGAGCGGCGCGATACGATCTGGAACGACGCGACCAATATGGCCTTTGCCAACGGGCTTGAGGTGGTCGAGGATGCGGGGCTGCTGGCCGAGGTCGCAGGGCTGGTGGAATATCCCGTCGTGCTGATGGGGCAGATTGGCGATGATTTCCTTGGTCTGCCGCCCGAGGTGCTGCAAACCTCGATGAAAGAGCATCAGAAGTTCTTTTCCGTGCGCAACCCCAAGTCGGGCCGCATCGAACGCTTTGTCACCGTCGCCAACCGCACCACCGCCGACGATGGCGCGACCATTCTGGCGGGCAATGAAAAAGTGCTTTCTGCGCGCCTGTCGGATGCTAAATTCTTCTGGGAAAACGATCTGCGCATCGCGCAATCGGAGGCCGGGATGCAGACCTGGGTGGACCGCCTGTCCAACGTGACCTTCCACAACAAGCTGGGCACACAGGCAGAGCTGATCTCGCGCATGGAGGCACTGGCTGGGGAACTCGCCCCGATGGTCGGGGCCGACGCAGAAGAGGCCCGCGCCGCCGCCCGTTTCGCCAAGGCCGATCTTTCGTCCGAAATGGTCTATGAATTCCCCGAACTTCAGGGCCTTATGGGCAGCTACTATGCCAAAGCCGCCGGCAAATCCGACGCCATCGCCGCCGCCGCCCAAGACCACTATGCGCCGCTGGGGCCATCCGACGACGTGCCAACCGCGCCCGTGTCCATCGCCGTGGCGCTGGCAGAGAAAATCGACAAGCTGACCGGCTTCTGGACGATTGACGAAAAGCCGACGGGTAGCAAAGACCCGTTTGCGCTGCGTCGCGCGGCCTTGGGCGTTATTCGGATTTTGGTTGAGAATGATGTGTCGCTGAAACTGCGTGACACCATCCTTGAGCATTTGTCTCAAGCCCCTGCACCGGCTGCTGGAAGCGCCGAAGAGACGGCAGAAAACCTCCTCTCCTTCCTCCATGACCGCCTTAAGGTCTACCTCAAAGACCAAGGCGTCCGTCATGACATCATCGACGCTTGCATCAGTTCTTCTGATGGCGCACCTGCTGGTGCGACGGACGGCAACGACGACCTGACCCTGCTTGTCAAACGCGCCAAGGCGCTGAGCGAGACGCTGAAAACCGATGACGGGGAAAACCTGATCCAGGGGTTCAAGCGCGCCAACAATATTCTCAGTCAGGCCGAGGATGCGGATGGGGTGGAATACTCTTTCGGGGCGGATATCAAATTTGCCGAGACGGAAGAAGAGCGCGCGCTGTTTGCCGCCCTTGATACCGCAGAGGCGCAGATCAAACCGGCGATGGAGGCACAGGATTTCGGCACAGCCATGTCCGCGATGGCGTCCTTGCGCGGGCCGATTGATGCGTTCTTTGATGCGGTGCAGGTGAACGCGGACAATGCGACGGTCCGGCGCAACCGGTTGAACCTGCTCAGCCGTATCCGCACGATCTGTAGCTCGGTCGCGGATCTGACGAAAATCGACGGGTAACGCAGCAGACCCGACACGTGGGCAAGGCGATCACGCCTTGCCACACCACGGCGAAAGCCTATGCTGCGCAGGAACCAAAAGGTGCCGCAGTGCAGAAAACCGCCATGACAACCCTTGTGACCCAAACCGCCCCCATCGCGAATGATACGCATGGGGGGCGTGCGAAATGTCTGCAACGTCTGGTCCGTCTTGATCTGCCGGTGCCGCGCACCGTGGCGCTGCCCTTTGATGTCGTGCTCGAGATCGCGCAGGGGCAGATCCCCGATCTGCAAGCGGTCGCTGATGAATTCCCCCACGACGCGCTGCTGTGCGTGCGCCCCTCTAGCCAGGATCCGGATTGGGGCGGGCCGGGGGCGGTGATGAACATCGGCATGAACGATGACCGCTATGCCGATTATTGCGAACGCATGGGCGAGGGGCCCGCATCGGCGCTTTATACCCGTTTCGTGCAATCCTACGCCGTCAATGTGGCGCGGCTGGACCCCGATATGTTCGACGACGTCGAAGGCGACGGGCGCGAGGCGCTGCTGCAATCCCTGCGGGCCTACGAGCTTGAGACCGAAGAAAGCTTCCCCCAGGACCGTGTGACCCAATTGACCGCCGTGCTCAGTTCCATGGCGCGGGCGTGGGAGGGCACCTCGGCGCGGCTGTTGCGCCAGGCCAAGGGGGCGCCTGCAGATGCGGGGCTGGGCCTGATCGTGCAGCAGATGGTGTTCGGTGTGGGCACGGGGATTTGCGGCTCGGGCGTGTTGCAACTGGTGGACAGCACCACCGGCCTGCCACAGATCACCGGGCGGTACCTCAGCCAGTCGCAGGGGCGCGACGCCTTGCAGGACACGGCCGATGCGCTTTACCTGACGCGCGATCCGCGCGGACCGTCGCTTGAGGAACACGCCCCCGAAGCCTTCGAGATGCTCAAACAGCACGCAGCGCTGATGCGGGTGCGGCTGCGCGCCGAGATGCAGGTGGAATTCGTCATCTCTGACGGAGAGTTGTTTATCCTTGATGGCGTGCGCGTGTCGCGGTCCTCGCGGGCGGCGGTGCGGATCGCGGTGGCGCTGGCGGACGAAGGGATCATCCCCCGCGAAGAGGCGCTGATGCGTGTCCAGCCCCGCACCCTGACAGAGCTGTTGCACCGGCAGGTTGACCCACGGGTGAAACGCGATGTGATCGGGCGCGGCATTGCCGCCAGCCCCGGTGCCGCCACCGGCCGGATCGTGTTCAACGCGAATGATGCGCAAGCCAGTGCCGCACGGGGCGAGAAGTGTATTCTGGTGCGCCGTGAAACCTCGCCCGAGGATATTCGCGGGATGCATGCCGCCCAAGCCGTGCTGACCGAACGCGGTGGCATCACCAGCCACGCCGCGGTGATCGGGCGGGGCATGGGCTTGCCCTGCGTCGTCGGTGCCTCGTCGATGCGTTTCGATCTCGTCAAGGGGGTGATCACGGCCCCTGACGGGCGGATGTTCAAGGCGGGTGATGAAATCACGCTCGACGGCACCTCGGGAGAGGTGCTGTGCGGGGCCGCGGATATGCTTGAGCCGCTGCTGGACGCGACCTTCCAAAAGCTCATGTCCTGGGCCGAAGACGCTGCCGACATCGGGATACGTGCCAATGCCGACACTCCCGCCGACGCACAAACCGCGCGCAATTTCGACGCGCAGGGGATCGGGCTGTGCCGGACAGAGCATATGTTCTTTGACCCCAGCCGCCTGACCGTGATGCGCGAGATGATCTTTGCCGATACCAGCGAAGGCCGCCGCGCCGTGCTAGAACGCTTGCTGCCCATGCAACGCGATGATTTCATTCAGCTTTTCCGCATCATGCAGGGTCAGCCGGTGTGCATCCGTCTGTTCGATCCGCCCTTGCACGAATTCCTGCCCTCGACCCGCACCGGTCAACGCGATCTGGCCGAGGCGCTGGATTTGCCGCTGTCCAACGTGACCCGCCGGATCGAGGCGATGACCGAATATAACCCGATGCTAGGCCTGCGCGGCGTGCGTCTTGGCGTGACGGTGCCCGAAATCTACGAGATGCAGGCCCGTGCGATCTTCGAGGCTACAATCGAAGCCAGCCGCGATGGCGACCCCGTGGTGCCCGAGATCATGATCCCGCTTGTTTCGGCCAAACGCGAGGTTGAGCTGATCAAGGCCAGCGTCGACAAGATCGCAACGGCGGTGAAATCCGAACGCGGCGCGAGCTTTACCTACCGTTTGGGCGTGATGGTGGAAACGCCCCGTGCCGCCCTGCGCGCCGGAGAGATTTCGCCCCATTGTTCCTTCCTCAGCTTCGGGACAAACGACCTGACGCAGATGACCTATGGGTTGAGCCGTGATGACGCGGGACGGTTCATGTCGACCTACGTGCAGCAGGGCGTTTTTCCCGAAGATCCGTTCCATATGCTGGACCGTGACGGCGTCGGAGAGCTGCTTCAGCTTGGTGCCGCGCGGGGGCGGGAAGCACAACCTGGGATTACCTTGTCGATCTGCGGAGAGCACGGCGGCAACCCCGAATCGATTGCTTTTTGCCGTGACGCGGGATTTGACTACGTTTCTTGCTCGCCTTTCCGTGTTCCGGTCGCCAGATTGGCGGCGGCTCAACTCGCAATCGCGGACAAGATCGGGTAGTTTTGCGCGGCTGATCGCCTAGATGTTGTTTTCCTGTGCGGGTTCCCGCGCAGGCGGTTTCGGCAGGGTTTACGCTTGGTGCCAGTTTGGGTAGGGGGCGCTGTCCGAAACTACTTGCGAGGCGCTCAATGCGTTCTTTTCAGAAATTCTCGTCCTGCGCCCTGCTGGCGCTGTCTTTGCTTGCTCCTGCCGTGGCGTCCGCCAGCCCGCAACAGGCCAAAGCACTGGCTGACATCGAAGCCAAAGGGCTACGCTCTGTCGGGTCGGAACGTCTGGAAAGCATGATCGCATCGAACAACGCAAGCGAGGTGGAGTTCACCCGCGCATGGCTGGCCGAACAGCCGAAAGCATCGGGTGGCGAACAATGGCGCTGTCTGGCAGAGGCGCTGTACTTTGAAGCGCGCGGCGAGACGGTCAAGGGCCAGTTCGCTGTGGCCGAAGTGATCATGAACCGTGTGAAATCCGCGCAGTTTCCCGGGTCTTTGTGCAGCGTGATCAATCAGGGGACAGGCCGCAAGTACCAGTGCCAGTTCACCTACACCTGCGACGGCAATGCCGAAGTGATCGCCGAACCGCGCGCCTATGCGCAGGTCGGCAAGGTCGCGCGCGCGGTGCTGGACGGCAAGGCACCATCGCTGACAGGGGGGGCGACGTATTATCATACCACCGCCGTAAGCCCCCGCTGGTCGCGCGTCTTTACCCGCACCACCAAGATCGGCGTGCACATGTTCTATCGTGACGGCGTTCAGACCGCGTCGAACTAAGCGGCGTTTCTGTCGTCTTTGACGGCTGGCCAGCCGTGTCTGGCTTTGGTACATCCGCGCAAACGGTCTAGGATCGTTTGCAAGTGAGACAAGCAAAGGCCCAACCCCATGACAAGTGACACGCGGCTTGCCTTTGCGCACCCGTCCGAACGCGCTGCTGCGACGGCGGGGCCTGAACCTCTAGACCGGATTTCCCTGCGCGATCATATCGTTGAGGTCGAGATCGGCGCCTTTCAGGCCGAACGTGGCGTAACGCAGCGCATCTGTTTCAATGTCGTCGTCGAGGTGCAGCCGCTGACCGGCCCCGTCGACGACGATGTGGACCGTATCCTGTCCTACGACCGCGTGACCGAGGCCATCGCCTATGAGCTGTCGGACGAACGGCTGAACCTGCTCGAGACGCTGGCCGAACGGGTCGCGGATCGTATCCTGCTGGAACGGCAGGCGATGCGGGTGTTTGTGCGCATCGAAAAGCTGGACCGTGGCCCCGGTGCTTTGGGCGTCGAGATCGTGCGCGCCCGTGATGATACCCCCGACAGTCAGGCCGAGGCGCGCGAGGTGCCACACCCCGAGCTGGTCTATCTGAGCAATGATGCCATCGCCTCGCCGCATCTGGCGGGGTGGCTGGACCAGTTGCACCAGATGGGGCGGCCCCTGATCCTCTGTGTCGGCGCATCGGACACCGCCGCGCCGCAGGTCGGGCATAAAATGGCGCAGCGCCGCATTGATCTGCTGGCGATTGAACAGAACGCCTGGGTGCTGGCCGCAAAAGATGATCGCTGCGTTGTGGTGGCGACGCGGACAGAGCTGGATTGGGCCATGAAGAACGGCCAGACGAGCGTTTGGGCCCCGTCGAAGATCGTGCTTGATAGCGTGGATACGCCCTCGGCGCAGCCGCGCGATGCCGTGGCCTTGGCCGCGTGGTTCGCCGCCAGCTTCGACGCGACAGAGATGTTGGTGATCGGGGCGGACCTGCCGGCTGACGCCTCTGTTCCGCTGCGCGCCGTAGCGGTGGACCAGGGCAGGCTGTGAGACATGACCGATTACTTTCGACCTCTCGTCCAGATCGGCCCCGCGCGGCCTGACACCGCGGTGTCTCTCGCGGGGGGGTGGGGCTGGTTCACCCATGCCGAGGTCTTGTCGCGCAGCACGCCGCCCCGTGTTGTACCCGCGGCCGATATCCCGGCAAGCGTGATGGCACGGCTGACCGCGCCCAGACCCGCGATGGCAGGGCTGACGCTGGACCGCCCGCGCATCATGGGCATTCTGAACACGACGCCCGATAGTTTCTCGGACGGGGGGCAGCATAATGCCGTGCCCGATGCGCTGCGCGTCGCACAAGAGATGGTGGCCGCCGGCGCGGATATTCTGGACATTGGCGGCGAGTCCACACGCCCCGGCGCGGATTTTGTGCCTGTCTCCGAAGAGATCACGCGCACCGCTCCCGTCATCGCCGCACTGCGGGGTGCGGGGCTGCACACGCCGATATCTATCGATACCCGCAAGGCCGCCGTGGCCGAGGCCGCGGTCAGCGCTGGTGCCAATCTGGTAAACGACGTTTCGGGCTTCACCTTTGATCCCGCCCTTGGGCCCCTGTGTCAAAAACTGGCGCTGCCGGTTTGCGTTATGCATGCCCAAGGCGATCCCGCGACCATGCATCTGGACCCACAGTATGATAACGTGCTGCTTGATGTTTTTGACGCGCTGGAGCGGCAGATCAGCATGCTGGAGGCATCAGGCATCCCGCGGGGGGCCATTCTGGCGGACCCGGGCATCGGGTTTGGCAAGACGCAGGATCACAATCTGGCTCTGCTGGCGCGGCTTAGCCTGTTTCACGCTTTGGGGACACCTATCCTGTTAGGCGTGTCGCGCAAACGGTTTATCGGAACGATCGGCAACGCACCGCAGGCACAGGACCGCGCGCCGGGGTCGATCGCCGTGGCGCTTGCAGGATTGGGGCAGGGTGTGCAAATGATCCGTGTGCATGACGTGGACGACACCCGCCAAGCGGTCGCTCTGTGGCATGCCGCATATTTTGGGAGCATTTTATGACAAAATTATTTGGAACAGACGGTATTCGCGGAAAGGCCAATGTGCATCCGATGACAGCCGAGGTCGCCCTGAAAATCGGGGCCGCTGTGGGGCGCTATTTTAGCGCGGGTCGTGACGGTGTGCACCGTGTGGTGATTGGTAAGGACACGCGGTTGTCGGGCTATATGTTCGAAAACGCGCTGACGGCGGGGCTGACGTCCTCGGGGATGAATGTGCTGCTGCTGGGGCCGGTGCCCACGCCTGCGGTCGGGCTGCTGACGCGGTCGATGCGGGCTGATCTGGGGGTCATGATCTCGGCCAGTCACAATCCGGCGACGGACAATGGCATCAAGTTCTTCGGCCCCGACGGGTTCAAGCTGAGCGACGCTGTGGAGGCCGAGATCGAGGCGCTGATCGAAGGCGGCGTGGAATTGAACCCCGCCGACAAAATCGGCCGTGCCAAGCGGATCGATGACGGGCGGTTCCGCTATGTCGAGCGGGTGAAGTCATCGTTCCCGCGCCAGATGCGTCTGGACGGGCTTAAGGTCGTGATCGACTGTGCCAATGGGGCCGCACACCGCGTCGCTCCCGAAACCCTATGGGAACTGGGGGCCGAGGTGATCGAGATTGGCGTGTCGCCGAACGGCTTTAATATCAACGAGAATTGCGGCTCGACCCACCCCGAACGCGCCGCAGCGGCGGTGGTAGAGCACGGTGCCCATGTGGGCATTTGTCTGGATGGCGACGCGGACCGCGTGATCCTGATTGACGAAACCGGCAAGGTCGGTGACGGGGATCAATTCATGGCCCTTATGGCGTCCCGTTGGGCGGCCGAAGACCGGCTGGCCAATGGCGCCCTAGTTGCCACCGTGATGAGTAACCTTGGCCTTGAAAACTTCTTGCAGGGCAAGGGGCTACGGCTTGAGCGGACTTCTGTCGGCGACCGCTATGTGGTCGAGCGGATGCGCGAAGGCGGGTTCAATCTGGGCGGCGAGCAATCGGGCCATATCGTCATGACCGACCACGCCACCACGGGTGACGGTCTGATGGCGGGGCTGCAGTTTCTGGCAGAGATGATCCGGTCGGAAAAGACCTCGTCCGAGCTGCTGAACAACTTTGAACCCGTGCCGCAACTGCTTAAGAACGTGAGGTTTTCTGCCGGTCAGGTGCCGTTGGAAGACGCGCAGGTGCAAGGGGCCATCGCACAGGCCGAAGCCGATCTGGCTGGTCAGGGGCGTTTGCTGATCCGCAAATCCGGCACCGAGCCGCTGGTGCGTGTGATGGCAGAACATGAAGACGCGCAGCTGATGGAACGCGCTGTCGATTCTGTGGTGGATGCGGTCACGGCGGCTGTCGCACCTTAAGCTGATGGCAGGGCTGCTGGCGGGGATGTCCTGCGCGGCGGCCCTGCCTTGCCCTCGCGGGACGCGCCGCGCGCTGTGGCTGTGGGATGCCTTCGGCGAGGATTTAGAGCCATTTGGAAGCTAGGCGCGCGTGCGGGTGAACAGCCGGCGGAACGCGCCATATTGGCTGAGTGCGACACCCGAGAGGATCAGCACCATCGCGTAGAGCAGGGATGGCGGCAGCGGTTCATTCAGCAAGAGCGCGCCGAGGCAGACGGACCAGACGGGGACTTGGTAGTTCACCAGTGACATAAACACCGGGCCTGCGCTGCGGATCACCAACACGCGCAGAAAATTCGCGGCGGCGGTGGGGATCAGGCCCAGAAACGCCAGCGCCGCGAAGATGGACGGCGAGGGGCGGGGCGGTAGACCTTCGATGATGATCGCCATGGGGACGGTGATGCAGGTGGCAATGATCAGCAAGATGGTCGCAAGGCCGATCGCGTCCACCGCGGGCAGGCGGCGCATGATGATCGAGCTGGTGGCGTAGCACCCCGCCGCACCCAGGCAGGCCAGACGCCCCTGGGTTTCAAGCGCGGTGCCGGTGCTTTCAAAGGCTTGCGCGCCGATCAGGATGACAACGCCGACAAAGCCCAAGGCAAACCCGATCACCTTGCGCGGGCTCATCGCTTCGCCCGGCACGAAGAAATGCGCAAGCGGCAGGATGATCAGCGCCGTCGCCGCCATGGTCACCCCCGCGAAGCCCGAGGTGACATATTGCTGACCCCATGCGAGCAGACTGAACGGCACGGCAGAGCTGGCGGCACCGATAAAGATCACGGCCGCGATGTCGCCGCGGGTGGGGGATTGGGTAAAGAGCCGAAACCCGCGCAGAGCCCAGATAACCACCATCACCGTGGCCGCGAACCCGACACGTGTGGCCGCGATCCAGAAGGGTGGCATTTCAGTCAAAGCGATTTCGGTCACCAGAAACGTGCCTCCCCAGATGAAGGCAAGCAGCAGGATCATCAGCCAGCTGGATTTGGTGATCTGGGGCGCGTCCGGCATGACATATCCTGTGGGAACTCTCGGCCCGCCAGATGTGACAGCCGGTTGCGCAAAAGAAAAGGCCCGGTGCAGAACCGGGCCTTTCCACATCGCTGCAATGGCGATCAGTTCTTGGATTTGTCGACCATCTTGCCGGCAGAGATCCAGGGCATCATTTCGCGAAGCTTGCCGCCGACGACTTCGATCTGATGTTCGTCATTGGCGCGACGCGAGGATTTCAGCGTGGGCTGACCGACGGAGTTTTCCAGCATGAAGTCACGCACGAATTTGCCCGACTGGATGTCGCTGAGAACGGCTTTCATGCGCGCTTTGGTCTCGTCGTAGGGCAGGATCCGCGGGCCGGAGACGTATTGCCCGTATTCCGCTGTGTTCGAGATCGAGTAGTCCATGTTGGCGATGCCGCCTTCATAGATCAGGTCAACGATCAGCTTGGTTTCGTGCAGGCATTCGAAATAGGCCATTTCGGGCTCGTAGCCGGCTTCGACCAGTGTTTCAAAGCCGCAGCGGATCAGTTCAACGATACCGCCGCACAGAACAGCCTGTTCGCCGAACAGATCGGTTTCACATTCTTCGCGGAAGTTGGTTTCGATGATGCCAGAACGGCCGCCACCGATGGCGGAACAGTAGGACAGGCCGATTTCCAGCGCTTTGCCGGTGGCGTCGGTGTCTACCGCAACCAGGCAAGGCACGCCGCCGCCTTTGGTGTATTCGCCGCGCACAGTGTGGCCCGGGCCTTTGGGGGCCATCATGATCACATCAACGCCGGGTTTGGGTTCGATCAGGCCGAAGTGGACGTTCAGGCCGTGGGCGAATGCGATTGCAGCGCCTTCGCGGATGTTATCGTGCACGTATTTCTTGTAGGTTTCAGCCTGCAATTCGTCGGGCATGGTGAACATGATCACATCGGCCCAAGCTGCTGCTTCGGCGATTTCCATGACTTTCAGGCCTTCGCCTTCGGCTTTCGCTTTCGAAGCGGAGCCTTCGCGCAGCGCAACGACGAGGTTTTTCGCACCGGAATCACGCAGGTTCAGCGCGTGGGCGTGGCCCTGGGAGCCATAGCCGAGGATGGCGACTTTCTTGTCCTTGATCAGGTTCACATCGCAGTCACGGTCGTAATAAACGCGCATTGGGGCGTCCTTTCGGGTTCGTTGAAATCTAGGGAGACCATATCGAAGCTGCTGCGAGATGCCATTGCGGAATTGTGAGTTTATTTGGCAAAATGAAGATGGTAATGCGCGGTATGCGGTAAAAATGGAAAAATCATGCTTGATGATATGGATCGACGACTTCTGCGCCACTGGCAAGCGGATGCGGGGTTGTCGCCGGCGGAGTTGGCCGACCTTACGGGGCTAACTGCGGGTAAGGTGTCGCGGCGGATCACGCGCATGCAGGAAGCCGGTATCGTGCAGGGGGTGGCGGCTGTCGTCGATTGGGCGGCATTGGGCTACACGGTCGAGGTGTCCTTGCGGATCACTTTGGACAAGACACAGGGCAATGCCTTTGACCGCTTTCTTGAAGAGGCACGCCAACTGCCTGAGGTGATCGAGCTCCAGACCTTTCTGGGGCGGGTGGATGTGCGCCTATCGGTAATTGCGCGGGATATGGTGCATTATCAGCAGATTTACCGGGAGGGTATTCTGACCTTGCCGCATATTGCCGATATCGAGGCGCTGATGCATGTGGCGCGGATCAAGTCAGAGGAGGCGTTACCGCTATGATCACGCTGGATGAGGTGGATCACCGGCTGATCCGGTCGCTTGCCCGGGATGCCACACAAAGCGCCGGTGCCCTGGGGCGTCATCTGGGGCTGTCGCAGCCTGCCACTTGGCGTCGGATCAAACGGTTGGAGGAGGCAGGCATCCTGCGCGGCAAGAGGCTGCGCTTGAACCGGGAGGCATTGGGGTTCGGTGTCACCGTCTTTCTTGGCGTCAAGCTTGCGACCAAAGGGCGGGTTAGCCTAGAGGATTTCGAACGCGCCGTCAGTGCCATCCCCGAGGTCCAAACGGTGGAGCATGTTCTGGGGCTATATGACTACCGTTTACGGGTTGTTGCGCGGGATCTGGCGGATTTCGAACGGGTACTGCGGCGGCGGATCATGACCCTGCCGGGGGCGGGGGCCGTCGAGGCAAATGTGCTTCTAAGCGAGGAACGACTGACCGGACCATTGGGCCTGTGACTTTACCACGCGAGCGGCTATGTTCGCGCGAAACCATCAGGAGGATATCATGCCCGCTTTGCTAAATTCAGTTGACCCGGAAGGGCTTGAAGAGTTTTCGGTCGTGTTCACCGACCGGTCCTTGAACCATATGAGCGCCGTGTTCCAAGAGGTCATGCGCGACATCAGTACTCTGCTCAAGGACGTATACAAGGCCGATGCCGTGGCTGTCGTCCCCGGGGGCGGCACCTACGGGATGGAGGCAGTCGCCCGTCAGTTCGCACGGGGGGCCGAGGTGCTGGTCGTGCGCAACGGCTGGTTTTCCTATCGGTGGAGCCAGATCATCGAGAGCGGCGATCTGACCGGCAATGCCACCGTCATGAAGGCGCAGATGCAGGGCAACAGCACGCCCGCGCCCTTTGCCCCAAGCCCGATTGATGACGTTGTCAAAGCCATCGAGACGCATAAGCCGCAGGTGGTTTTCGCACCTCATGTGGAGACCAGTGCGGGGGTGATCCTGCCCGATGACTATATCAAGCAGATGGCAGAAGCGGCCCATGCCGTCGGCGCGCTGGTGGTGCTGGATTGCATCGCGTCGGGCTGCGCATGGGTGGATATGAAGGCGCTTGGCGTCGACGTATTGCTTTCAGCGCCGCAAAAAGGCTGGAGCGCTTCGCCCTCTGCCGGGCTGGTCATGATGTCGGATCGCGCGGTTGCACGCATGGGAGAGACAACATCGGACAGTTTTGCCATCGATCTGGCCAAGTGGCATAGCATTATGAAAGCCTATGAAGATGGCGGCCACGCCTATCACGCGACCATGCCGACCGATGCGCTACGTCAATTCCGCGATACCATGCTTGAGACGAAATCCTACGGGTTTGACCGTCTGAAAGAGGCGCAGTGGCGTCTGGGGGATTCTGTGCGCAAGATGCTGGCGGAGAGGGGCGTTACCTCTGTCGCGGCGGAAGGTTTTGGCGCGCCGGGGGTGGTGGTGAACTATACTGCGGATCCCTCCGTGCAAAACGGCAAGGCCTTTGCTGCCGAAGGGATGCAGATCGCCGCTGGCGTGCCGTTGATGTGTGACGAGCCGGAGGATTTCCAGACCTTCCGTCTGGGGCTGTTCGGTCTGGATAAGCTTTACGACGTCGATGCCACGCTGGCGCGGTTGGCAGCTGTGGTCGATAAGGTGCTGTAAATAAAGGCGAGCGGCAGGTCAGCCCTGCCGCATACCCAACCCCATCTCCATCAGCATGCGCCGTACGGGGGGCAGGGCGTATAGCGCGCTGAGCCCTTTGGCACGCGCATCGCGGGCCAGCGGCGTTGTCGCCTGACTGGCGCGGTTCAAAAGGTCGATGCCGCGCAAGCGCAGCTGAATGTCGCCAAACCGCGCCTTGTGGTAGGCGTCCAGCATGTGCTGGCTGCCCAGATCAGCGCCGTGCTTTTGCGCCAGTTCCAGCAGCGTTGCGATGTCTTGCAGCGACATGTTCAACCCCTGCGCGCCGATGGGGGGCATCACATGGGCGGCTTCTGCAATCAGGGCGACGCGTTCGGCCGAGAGGCGCGCGGCATGCTGGCTGATGATCGGCCAGATCGCCCGTTCGGAGGCCAGCGTCAACGGGCCGAGCACATGGGCACTGCGGTCGGTCGCGGCTTGGGAAAACGCATCTGCGTCAAGCGCCATCCGCGCAAGACAGGACGCGCCGTCATCCATCCACACCACGGCAGAGCAGGGCAGACCGTCGCGATCGGGCAGGGGTACAAGGGTGAAGGGGCCCCCGCTGCGGTGCACTTCGGTCGACACGTTTTCATGCGGGATCGGGTGTGTCACGGCAAAGGCAAGCGCCTTTTGGCCATAGCTTTGGCGGGTAACCTCAATGCCGGCGGCGTCGCGCATGGGGCTGTCGCGCCCGTCTGCGGCAATCACGAGCTTTGCCGAAATTTTCGTGCCATCGCTGAGGCTTACGCGTGCGCCGGTGGTGCGGGTGAACAAGCTGGTGGTTGCGGTGCCGGGGAGGAAATCGACGTTCGGCAAAGCCTCTAACCGCTCCAGAAGCGCGCGCCTTAGCAGCCAGTTCGGGAAGTTCCAGCCAAAGGGCTGATCCGAGATATCGGCAGCATCAAAAGCGCGGCTGGTCAGCGGGGTCACGCCGTCACCGCCCGCATCCACAATACGCATCACCTGCAACGGTGCGGCATGTTCTTCCAGATGGGCCCAGATGCCCGCTGCCTCAAGCACGCGGCGCGCCGGTTGCAGCATCGCGGTAGAGCGCATGTCGGCCCCTTTCGCCGCACCATCGGTGACGGGGGGCGTGGGGTCGACGCAGACCACGTTGAAACCCGCGGTGCCGAAAGCCGCTGCCGCCGTCAAACCGGCAATGCCGCCGCCCGAAATCAAGATATCACATGCCATAGTCATGCCCGTCAGTTAGCCCGTGATCTGTGCAAGAAAAGCCGAAAGATCATCGGTGTGGAAATGGATATGCGGCGCGGGCGCGGGGTGCTCGGCCACATGGACGGTGCCCATCCCCATGTCATGCGGGGCGATCAGGTTGCGGGGGTCGTCCTCGAACATCACGGCGGTGGTTGGGGTCAATGCGTCGGCGGCAAATATCAGGTCGTAGGCCGCACGTTCGGGTTTGGGTAAAAATGACGCGTGTTCAACGCCGTAGATGGCATCGAACAGGCCCGACAGCCCCCGTGCGGCAATGACTTTTTCGGCGTAGGGGGCAGTGCCGTTGGTATAGATGATCCGGCGCCCCGGCAGGGCGGCGATCCGCGCGGCAAGCAGAGGATCCGGGATCAGCGCGTCAAAGGAGATCTCGTGCACCTCGTGCAGATAGGGGCCGGGATCAAGGTCGTGTTCGCGCATCAGCCCGGCCAGCGTGGTGCCGTAGGTGTGCCAATAATGTCTGCGCAGATAATCCGCGCGCTGCTCATCGACGTTCAAGGCGGTCATCACCCAATGCGTCATCCGCTGTTCAATCTGGTCGAACAGGCGGGCTGATGGCGGGTATAATGTGTTATCAAGGTCGAAGACCCAAGTATTCACATGAGAAAAAGAGGTGTGTGGCATGGGGACTTGCTACGCTGACCAGATGATCTGCGCAAGATCACGGGGTTGCGCAATTGGACGCGGGGGCTAAGGTGCCGGAGCCTTTTGAAAGAGAACCAATGACGACGCCACGCTCCGGACCCACAGACGCCTATTCCATGATCCTGGACGCGATTGACGTGGGCACCTATCGCCCCGGTGATCGGTTGGTGGAAAGCGAACTGGCCGAACGCTTCGGTGTCTCAAGAACGCCGGTTCGTGAAGCATTACAACGGCTTGAGACGCAATCCTTGCTCGCGCGGGACGGGCGGAGCCTGATCGTTGCATCCTTGGACCATAATCAGGTGGCCGAACTTTACGTCGTACGCGGCGAGTTGGAGGGGTTGGCCGCGCGGCTTGCCGCCCGTCACGCCACCGCTGAAGAAGTCCGTGTATTGCGCGAAATGGTCGAGGAAGACGACGCTTTTCGCGACAATCCAGCGGCGCTGGCGCGTGCGAACCGCCGTTTTCACAAACAAATTCATCTCGCGTCGCACAACCGGTATCTGGTGCAGCAACTTGATCTGGTGCACCGGTCCATGGCGCTGATGGCGACATCGTCACTGGCCGTGGATGGGCGCGGTGCGATCGCGCAGGATGAACATGACCGCATTGTTCAGATGATCGAACAGCGTGACGAAGATGGTGCGGATGAAGCATTGCGCACGCATATTTCTGTCGCCTTCATGACGCGGCTCAAGCAAGAAGCGGCGCAGCGCAAAGACGAAGGCTAGGGTGGATGAAGTGGTGACGCCGTAGAACCGATGGGGCTGGATTTATGTGGTACGCCATGTTCGGTCTTGTCCCAATAAAACGGCGTGACCACGAATTCGTATAGCGCCTTATAGGCCGCGAAAGAGCCGAGAATAAAGTAAAACGGCAGGGTGATCGCCCAGGGTATAAGGTGGCGATGCAGCGGACCCGAAACCGCCGTCATCGCGACAGATATATTGAGGATTTCCGCAAAGAGGAAATATCCGAAAAGCCCGTAGAACACGTCAGCGCCCAGTGTTGTCTGGACAGGATGTGCTGCGCCGAACAGCGGTAGGCAGAAAGACCAGAGCAGGGGGGCAAAGATGAACTGGCAGAAGGTCGCGAGGAACAGTACCTGCACGCCCAAAAACCGAATGAGCCCGACATCACGGATCAGCCGGAGGGGGGCACGGCTGTGCACGACCCATGTGATCAAGAAGCCTTTCAGCCATCGTGACCTTTGTTTGATCCACGGCCACGCACGGAAATTGGCCTCTTCGTAAGTGACAGTCGGCAGTAGGTCGGTTTTATAGCCATGCCGCGCGAGGCGGACGCCAAGATCTGCATCTTCGGTGACGTTATGGGCGTCCCAGCCCCGCAGTTTCTCCAAAGCGGCGCGGCGGAAAAATAATGTGGTGCCGCCGAGGGGAATGATCAGCCCCAGATGCGCGACACCGGGTAGGATCACGCGCCACCAAGTCGCATATTCCAGTGTGAAACAGCGCGAGATCCAGTTGGTGCGCGCATTATAAAAATCCAGAACGCCTTGGACGCACGCGACGTTTTTGTGCGCCTGATCAAAGTGTTGTACAACGCGGTTGATCTGGTCGGCCTCCGGCGCGTCCTCGGCATCCCACACGCCGATAATACTGCCGCTGCAAAATTCCAGCGCATAGTTCAGGGCACGGGGTTTGGTGCGCAGTTTGCCTGCTTGCGGTACTTCGATCACGTCGAACCAAAAGGGCAGTTCGGTTCGCGCGATGGTGTCACGGGTCATTTGATCGCCTTCCTCCAGTACTAGTACGATCTGCAACAGCGCCTTGGGATAGCTGAGCTGCGACAGGCGTGCGATCAAGGCGCTGGCAATCTCCTCCTCATGAAGAAGCGGGACGAGAACCGATACCTTTGGCCATCGTGTCGGGGGCGATGGTGCGGCCGGGTCTGAAGGCAGTGGTGTGTTCCCCCACAGGCAGCGCGCCAGAAAGGCCGACAATCGTAGCGTCATGATCATGGTACTGCAGAACAATGCCCATAGAACAAACGCCGTAAACGTCACCGCGGGGAGCAACGCGAACAGCATGCCCGCGACAAAAATGGCACCGGCGGCCCAAATACGCCGGCGCGGCCCGGCAACCCGCCATGTTCGGCAGCTTTCATGAGAGGGCACACGCTCCGCCGCGCGTTTGGCCAGTTCGGTCCCGTAAAGTGCGGTGATCTGACGGTTGATCTGCGCGGGTTCTGCCAGCACCGGTACGATGTCCAGATCGCTAGTACCGAAGGCGTCGCTGGTAAGGGTATGAAGGGTATCCGGCCGGCTGGTAGCTACAAACAGCGTTTGTCTCATCCGCCGCCACGGCACAATCTTATGGTGCAAGCTGGCTTCGGCAGACAGATGGCGCGCAAGCATCGGTTTGGGCGGGTCTGCGTCAAGGTCGACCTGCTGGATCTGATGTTGCAGCGCCAGTGCTTTGGTCACCTCACTGCGCGAGACAAGCCCTTGAGCCAGAAGGATTTCCCCAAGCGGTGCATCCAGATCGCGCTGCGCTTCCAGCGCGTGCACCAGATCGGCCTGATCGATCAACCCTGCGTCGACCAATATGCGCCCCAAGGGACGATAGCGCCCGCGCACACGCGCGGGACTGGGTGCTTTCAGCTCTAATCCAAGGTTGCTCAACGGGCGAATCCCTTCCTGTCGGAATAGGACCACCTTGGGAGAGATGACTTAATGGGATATTAATTGCAGATGAAGAGAACGCCCGCAATTATCAGGTTTAGCTGGCCCGCTCTGCCATCGCCGCGGCAAAGCGTTCAAACAGATAGAAACTGTCTTGCGGGCCGGGGCTCGCTTCGGGGTGGTGCTGAACGGACCAGACGGGCCGTCCCTCCATCCGGATGCCGCAGTTGGAGCCGTCAAACAGCGACTGATGCGTTTCAACCACTCCGCTTGGCAGGCTTTGCGCATCGACGGCAAAACCATGGTTCATCGAGGTGATTTCGACCTTGCCGGTATCAATGTCTTTCACGGGGTGGTTCGCGCCGTGGTGACCGTGACCCATTTTGACCGTCTGCCCCCCAAGAGCCAGCGCAAGCATCTGGTGGCCAAGGCAAATGCCGAAAACCGGAAGCTCTGTCTTTTCGATGACATCCTTGATCATCGGCACGGCATACACGCCGGTCGCCGCCGGATCGCCGGGGCCGTTTGACAGGAAAACCCCGTCAGGATTATGCGCCATCACATCTTCATACGTGGCAGAGGCGGGCAGCACCGTGACGTCGCAGCCGGCCGAGGCAAGGCAGCGCAGGATGTTGCGCTTGGCACCGTAGTCGATCGCGACCACTTTATGAGGCGCGTTTTCCTGCGCAGTATAGCCGTCGGGCCAAGCCCACCGCATTTCATTCCAGCGGTAGGATTGTTTGCAGCTGACATCTTTCGCCAGATCCATGCCTTCCAGCCCCGCGAAACCGCGTGCTGCAGCGACCAGCGCTTCGACGTCGAAAACGCCGTCAGGATTATGCGCCAATGCCGCGTGAGGGGCCCCTTGCTGCCGGATGGCGCGGGTCAGGCGGCGTGTATCAATACCACCAATCGCGATGCGCCCGCGCGATGCCAGCCATTCGGACAACGGCTGGACCGAACGCCAGTTGCTCGGGTCGGTGGGCATCCATTTGACAACCATCCCCGCTGCGACCGGATCGCCGGTTTCGTCATCTTCGGGGTTGGTGCCGGTGTTGCCGATGTGGGGGAAGGTAAAGGTCACGATCTGCCCCGCGTAGGACGGGTCGGTCATGATTTCCTGATAGCCCGTCATCGCTGTATTAAAGCAAAGCTCGGCCACGGTCTCTCCCGTTGCGCCAAAGCCCATGCCGTAGAAAATCGATCCGTCCGCTAGCGCCAGGCAGGCAGTCGGACGAGGTGATGTGGTCGCGGTCATGTCGGGGGCCTCCAGCGGCAGGTATATGGAGTTAAACGGTGGCAACCTAAAGCCGCAGTTCGTCGGGGTCAATAGCAGGTTGAAAATGAAATATCGTTGTTATTCAATGGGTTGCGCGAGGCTTGTGGCATTGCCTGCGCCGCGCAATATCTCTATGTTGCACGGCTTAATACCCCCTAGGGTCAAAAGGACGATGTAATGGTACTGCGCACTCGCATCTCGGATGCACTGAAACAGGCAATGAAAGACAAGGCGGCGGACCGGCTGTCGACCCTGCGGCTGATCAATGCGGCGATCAAGGATAAAGACATCGCGGCGCGCGCCGATGAAGGCGACACGGGTGTTGGCGATGCCGAAGTGCTCGCGATTTTAGGTAAAATGGCGAAACAACGTATGGAATCCGTACGCGCCTATGAAGAGGGCGGGCGGCTTGATCTTGCGGATCGCGAGCGTGAAGAGATCGCCGTGATCGAAGAGTTTCTGCCCCGTCAGCTGACCGAAGAAGAAACCGCCAAGGCCGTCGATGCCGCCATTGCCGAAGTGGGTGCGACATCGATCCGTGATATGGGCAAGGTGATCGGCCTGCTTAAAGGTAAGTACACGGGGCAAATGGATTTTGGCGCGGTTGGCCCCAAAGTGAAAGAGCGGCTGAGCTAAGGCTCAGCGCATCAGCGAACGGTTCAGCTCGTCATAAAGGGCGATCCGTTCTTCTTCGCTCAGGAAGGTCCCGATTTCGACCTCGCGGCCCATGCCGCGCACGGTCACGTAATGGGGTACGGGGCCGTCATTTTCATATTTCGTCACGACGGCCCAATGCCGGTTGCACTGCCATTCCTTGACCTCTCCGCGCGCGGTGCGATGGGATAAATGTGCTGTATTGTGGTCGAGCGTAAACACTTCTTCAATCTGTCTGGCCTTATGGTTGCGCTGTAGCGCCCAATACATCGCCGCGACGGCGGCCAGCATGAAAGGAAGAAGCCCCCACAGCAAAACAGTCCCCAACAGTGGCAGAACGGGGATCAGAATTAGGACGAACGTGATAAGGATAAAACTGGCGAATCCCTTTGCCGGCAGGGATTGGTGCGGCCGCAGGCGAAGAACCTGCGTCGAGGCGTCGGGTCGGGTTTTCCATTCATAGGGCATGGGGGGTGTCCATCTGTCGTGCCAAGCCCTGAACGTAGCAGCAGAACGGGCCTGATCAATGCGGCAGAATGCATCCGACCCCAAGTGTCAGGGCCGATGTTTTTTCTAGGGGGTCGTGCGCGGTTCAATCAGATCCCAGCGATGGCCGAAAGCGTCGCGGAACACCGCGACAGTGCCATAGGGTTCATGGCGAGGGGCTTCTTCGAATGTCACGCCCCCAGCCAAAAGTCGGGCATGGTCGCGGGCAAAATCCTCGGTCTCTAGAAACAACCAGACCCGGCCCGCACCTTGGTTCCCAATCGCTGCACGCTGAGTATCGTCGCCCGGTTCGGCGAGGATAAAGCCGGTGCCGCCACCCGAAGGGGTGACGCGCACCCAGCGTTTATGCCCCTGGTCCTCGTCCTGTGTCAGCTCGAACCCCATCGTGCCACAGTAAAAGGATATTCCTTCGTCGTAGCTGGGAACGATCAAAGTCAGGGCAGAAAGGCGCATAGGATCACTCCAGCTCGACCAGCAGATCCTTGGCGTCGATCTGGCCACCCGGCGTGACATGAACCGCTTTGACCACAGCATCGCGGTCCGCGTGGATACCGGTTTCCATTTTCATCGCCTCGATGGTCAGAAGCAGGTCGCCGGATTTGACCTTTTGACCCACCGTCGCCCCGACCGAGGCAACAACCCCCGGCATCGGCGCTCCGATGTGATTGACGTTGCCGATCTCGGCCTTGGGACGTTGTGCGGTCGTCGCTTTGACCATCCGGTTGGGCACGCGCACCACGCGCGGCTGGCCATTCAGTTCAAAAAAGACCTTAACGTCGCCGTCTTCATTGGTCTCGCTCAAGGCTTGCAGACGAATTTCCAGCGTCTTGCCCGGGTCGATTTCCGCGGTGATCTCTTCGCCCGGTTCCATCCCGTAGAAAAAGGTGCGGGTCGGCAATACACGGACAGGGCCATAGGTCCGGTGACGACCCATGTAATCCAGGAAAACCTTGGGGTACATCAGGTACCCTGACAGGTCATCGTCTTCAACCTGAGCCCCTTCCAGAAGGTCGCGCAATTCCTTGCGTGTCGCTTCAAGATCGGCAGGGGGCAAATGGGCACCGGGGCGTTCCGTGTTCGGTTTTTCGCCTTTCAGGATTTTGTCGACAATCGCGTCAGGGAACCCGCCCGGAGGCTGGCCCAGATTGCCGCGCATCATGTCGATCACGCTGTCAGGAAAGGACATTTCTGCCTTCGGGTCTTCGACCTGCGCGCGGGTTAACCCTTGGGATACCATCATCAGAGCCATGTCGCCGACCACTTTGGACGACGGCGTCACCTTGACGATATCACCAAACATCTGGTTCACCTCGGCATAGGTTTTAGCGACCTCGGGCCAACGATCATCCAGCCCCATCGACGCGGCCTGCGCCTTGAGGTTGGTGAACTGCCCGCCGGGCATCTCGTGCAGATAGACTTCGGAGGAAGGGGCCTGCATGCCGGTCTCGAACGCGGCATATTCGCCACGCACTTCTTCCCAGTAGTTAGAGATTTCGCGCACCGCGTCCATCGACAGGCCCGTGTCGCGATCCGTGTGTTTCAGCGCTTCGACTACGGACCCGAGCGTCGCCTGAGACGTGTTGCCCGAAAGCGCGTCCATGGCGCAATCTACCGCGTCCACGCCCGCCTCGGAGGCAGCCATGATCGTCGCGGTCGCCGTGCCTGCGGTGTCATGCGTGTGGAAATGGATCGGCAGACCGACTTCGGATTTCAGCGCTTTGATCAATACTTTGGCCGCATTCGGCTTGAGCACGCCGGCCATGTCTTTCAGACCCAGAACATGGGCACCGGCCGCTTTCAGTTCCTTGCCCATAGCAATATAGTATTTCAGGTCGTATTTGGATCGGTCCGGATCAAAAATGTCGCCGGTATAGCAAACGGTACCTTCGCAAATCTTACCGTTTTCAATCACCGCATCCATGGCGACACGCATGTTTTCAACCCAGTTCAGGCTGTCAAACACGCGAAAAACATCGACACCCTCGGTCGCGGCCACGCGGACGAATTCTTGCACCACATTGTCCGGATAATTGGTATAGCCCACGCCATTCGACCCGCGCAGCAGCATTTGCGTCATCACGTTTGGCAGGGCAGCGCGTAGGTCGCGCAGGCGCTGCCACGGACATTCTTGCAAGAACCGATAGGCCACATCAAAAGTCGCACCGCCCCAGCACTCCATCGAGAAAAGCTGTGGAAGATTAGCGGCATAGGCCGGGGCGACCTTGATCATGTCATGGCTGCGCATCCGCGTCGCAAGCAATGACTGGTGGCCGTCGCGCATGGTGGTGTCGGTGATCAACAGCTGCCGCTGTTGCCCCATCCAATCGGCAACAGCCTGCGGCCCTTTTTGTTCAAGCAGGTTCCGGGTGCCCATCATCGGCTCGGCTCGGGCGGCGGGCGGCTGCGGCGCGCGGACGGCCGCCGCAGGGCGGTCGAACCCTTTGGTTTCAGGGTGCCCGTTCACCGTAATATCAGCGATATATGTTAATACTTTGGTCGCCCGGTCGCGGCGCTTTTCAAAGGTGAAAAGTTCGGGCGTCTGGTCGATAAACTTGGTGTGGTAGCTATTGTCGAGGAAGGTCGGGTGTTTCAGCAAATTTTCGACAAAGGCGATGTTTGTCGACACGCCCCGGATGCGGAACTCGCGCAGGGCGCGGTCCATGCGGGCGATCGCTTGCTCGGGCGTTTGAGCTTTCGCCGTCACCT
Source organism: Sulfitobacter sp. PM12 (assembly GCF_045586035.1). NCBI lineage: Bacteria > Pseudomonadati > Pseudomonadota > Alphaproteobacteria > Rhodobacterales > Roseobacteraceae > Sulfitobacter > Sulfitobacter sp. PM12. The sequence continues at coordinate 2,420,432 of NZ_CP151529.1, read as the reverse complement.
TGACCAAAAGACTGTCATAATAGCGCGTGATCACCCCGCCCGAATAGGCGGTACCGCCGTCCAAGCGGATGCCCATGCCGGTGGCCTCACGAAAGGCGGTGATGCGGCCATAATCAGGAATGAAGTTGTTTTGGGGGTCTTCGGTGGTGATCCGAGTCTGCAACGCATGACCGTTCAGCTGCACATCTGCCTGCGAGGCCTTGCCCGTCGCCTCGGCGATGGTCTTGCCTTCGGCAATTAAGATTTGCGCCTGGACGATATCGATGCCAGTGACCTCTTCGGTGACCGTGTGTTCGACCTGAACCCTTGGATTTACCTCGATAAAATAAAACTTGCCGTCGTCCATATCCATCAGGAATTCGACCGTACCGGCACATTCATAGTTAACATGTGCACAGATTTTCCGGCCCAATTCGCAAATCTCGGCGCGTTGTTCTTCGGTAAGATAGGGGGCAGGCGCGCGTTCGACGACCTTTTGGTTGCGACGCTGAACGGAACAATCTCTTTCAAATAGATGGTAGATTTCGCCGTGGCTGTCGCCCAAAATCTGCACCTCGACATGGCGCGCCTTCAGGATCATCTTTTCCAGATAGCCTTCGCCATTGCCAAAGGCCGCTTCTGCCTCGCGCCGGCCTTCCATCACTTTTTCTTTAAGTTCGTCTTCATTCGCGATGGGGCGCATGCCACGACCCCCGCCGCCCCAGGAGGCCTTGAGCATCAGCGGGTAGCCAACCTCTGCCGCCTGCTTGCGGACGACCTCCATATCATCGCCTAGAACGTCTGTCGCGGGGACTACCGGCACGCCGGCCTCCATCGCTACGCGTCGCGCGCTGGCCTTGTCGCCCAAGGCGCGCATTGTTTCCGCACGCGGCCCGATAAAAGTAATACCGTTCTGCGCGCAAGCATCTACAAAATCGGGATTTTCTGACAGTAGCCCATAGCCCGGGTGGATCGCATCCGCGCCCGAGGCTTTGGCCACGCGGATGATTTCATCGATGCTCAAATAGGCGGCGACAGGCCCCAAACCGGCCCCGATCCGGTAGGCTTCATCGGCCTTGAAACGGTGTAGGCCCAGCTTATCTTCCTCGGCGAAAACGGCGACCGTCTTTTTTCCCATCTCGTTGGCCGCGCGCATAATTCGAATGGCGATCTCGCCGCGGTTTGCGATTAGAATTTTCTTAAAGTCGGTCATAGCTAGGCCTTCCTGCTGGCGAGAAATCTTAATTTTCAAGCGTCTAGAGCACGCGCTAACGCTGCGCTGCGGCATTGTTGCGTCTGTTTGACACGGTGTGCAAGTAGAAGTTTTTTGCGCTCCGCGGGGGATTTTTAACCATTTGGAAAGAGATGGGGTGCTACGCCGAGTCGAGGGCGCGATCGTACCTATGCAATGACATGAGTAATAAGGAGGAACAGATAGCAATAATTCCTGCGGCTTTGACGCTAGACGGCTAGCAAACCGCCGCTGCATTATAGAAAATGCGGCGGGAACATTTTGCGAACGTGTCTTTTATTTGGTGCGTGCGCAGGATAGATTGGCCGCATGAATGATTTTGACGAAATGGCCGCCTTTGAGGGCGCTTCCCTATCATCGCGCGCTATGGCTGCGCGTCCGCAACCCTATCTTGATGGGCTGAATCCGGCCCAGCGTGCCGCGGTGGAGCAGATGGACGGCCCTGTCTTGATGCTCGCGGGGGCAGGCACGGGCAAGACCAAGGCTCTGACGGCGCGGATCGTGCATCTGATGAACACCGGGCGCGCCCGCCCGAACGAGATTCTCGCGGTAACCTTCACCAATAAGGCCGCGCGCGAGATGAAAAACCGTGTGGGGCATATGCTGGGGCAGAGCATTGAAGGGATGCCTTGGCTGGGTACGTTTCACGCGATTTGCGTCAAGCTGTTGCGCCGCCATGCTGAATTGGTCGGGCTAAAGTCGAACTTCACCATTCTGGACACGGATGACCAGCTGCGCCTGCTCAAGCAGTTGATCAAAGCGGAAGGGATTGATGACAAACGTTGGCCCGCGCGTTTGCTGTCAGGCGTTATTGATGGCTGGAAAAACCGCGCATTGACGCCCGACAAAATTCCTACGGCCGATGCGGGGGCCTATAACCACCGTGGAGCAGAGCTTTATGCGCAGTATCAAGCGCGGCTTAAAGATCTGAACGCCTGCGACTTCGGTGATTTGCTGCTGCATATGGTCACCATCTTCCAGCAGCACGAAGACGTGTTGGGGCAATATCAGCGGTGGTTCAAATATATTCTGGTGGATGAGTATCAGGATACCAACGTGGCACAGTATTTGTGGCTCCGTCTGCTGGCCTCTGGCCACAAGAATATCTGCTGTGTCGGGGATGACGACCAGTCGATCTACGGATGGCGAGGGGCCGAGGTTGGCAATATCCTGCGGTTCGAAAAAGATTTTCCCGGCGCTCATGTGGTGCGCTTGGAACAGAATTACCGGTCAACACCGCACATCCTGGCGGCCGCTTCGGGCGTGATCGCAGGAAACGAGGGGCGTTTGGGCAAGACCTTGTGGACGGAATCCCGTGAGGGTGAAAAGCTGCGTCTCATCGGCCATTGGGATGGCGAGGAAGAGGCGCGCTGGATCGGCGACGAAATCGAAGCGTTGCAGCGCGGCACACGCGAGCTTGATCCATACACATTGGACGATATGGCGATTCTTGTACGGGCATCGCACCAGATGCGCGCGTTCGAGGATCGATTCCTGACCATTGGCCTACCGTACCGCGTGATCGGTGGACCGCGTTTCTATGAACGGTTAGAAATTCGCGACGCCATGGCCTATTTCAGGGTGGTTACCTCCTCTGATGACGATCTTGCTTTTGAGAGAATCGTGAACACGCCCAAGCGTGGTTTGGGCGATAAAGCGCAACAAAATATACAGAAAACCGCGCGGGAAAACGGTGTGAACCTGGTGGAGGGGGCGCGGATCCTATTGGCGAATGGCGGGATTGGCGGTCGTGGGGCGGCGCAGTTGCGTCTGCTCATCGACGGGATTCAGCGCTGGTCCGAACTGGCGCGGGGCCCGCGCCTACAGACTGTGGTTGATGACGATAGCGTCATCGACGAAGGTGCGCCGCTGTTTCACGAGGAATATGGCCCGCCCGAAGTCAGCCATGTGGAATTGGCGCAGATTATTTTGGATGAAAGCGGATATACTGGTTTTTGGCAGAACGACAAAACGCCGGAAGCTCCGGGGCGGCTTGAGAACCTGAAGGAGCTGGTTAAAGCGTTGGAGCAGTTCGAGAATCTTCAAGGTTTTCTGGAACACGTCAGCTTGATCATGGATAATGAAAGCGACGATGGTGGCGCCAAAGTGTCGATCATGACGTTGCATGCGGCCAAGGGGCTAGAGTTTCCGGCGGTGTTTCTCCCCGGCTGGGAGGATGGGCTGTTTCCGTCGCAGCGATCGATGGACGAATCTGGCCTGAAGGGGCTAGAGGAAGAGCGGCGGCTTGCCTATGTCGGAATCACGCGGGCCGAGCAGCTTTGCACGATCTCTTTTGCGGCCAACCGCCGCGTGTTTGGTCAGTGGCAAAGCGCCATGCCGTCACGGTTTATCGACGAACTTCCCGAAGCCCATGTGGATGTGCTGACCCCGCCGGGGCTGTATGGTGGCGGGTATGGCGCAGCGATGCCTAAATCGAATCTGCATGAAAAAGCCGCTGAAGCGAATGTATATAATTCTCCGGGGTGGCGCAGATTGCAGACGCGCAGCCAAGCGCGCAGCGTGAGCCAGCCTTCGGAAGCCCGAAATGTGACGATCGACATGTCCGCCGTCAGCAGTTTTGCGATGGGAGAACGGGTGTTCCACCAGAAATTTGGCTATGGCGAAGTCGTTGGAATCGAAGGGGATAAGCTTGAGATCAGCTTTGACAAGGCCGGGATCAAGAAGGTCGTGTCGCGCTATCTGAGCGCATCGGATGACGTTCCGTTCTAAACGGGCGTCATGAGTTTTACGAAATATCAAGAATTAGATGCAAGAACGGCGGTGCTTTGGGAGGAAAGCACCGCCGTCTTTATCTACGTCCCCAATCCAATCGGGAGGAAAGGGGGAAGGGGACGTTTATGAAAGCCGCCGGTCTCAGGGAGGAGGAGGAGACCCGAAGCTTTCTACAGGCACACAACAGGGAGGGTGCGTGTGCCCGATCCAGTATGATTTATGCAGCGTTGCGTGCTGTTTCCAGCGCGATGCCGCGGATTTGCGAGCGGCCCATGCCCAGGTCGTTCAGCTCGCGGTTGGACAAGGAGCTCAGCTCGTTGAAAGTCGAGCGGTATACGCGGCGTTGCTTGCGGCGAGTCTCGAGTGCGGACATCAGCGCGGCAAAGCGGTCTGCCAGGGTCGGTGCGGTTGTAGCGTTCAAGTAGGCCATCGGATACCTCGTCTTGTTTCGTCTGTGTTCGTTATCATTCGTCTTGTGTTGGTTATGTAGTAAAATGCTGCATCTGCACAATAGTCAGATCGTCAATGCTGCTATGCAGAAAATGCATGGGCAAAAGGTGACGTAACGTCTTGATCGGGAACAAAATAACCCTAGCGCAAGCGCTTTAGCAGTCAGGAGGAATTGTATGAAAAAAATGGCGACGATACCAGGGAGGAGGAGGGTATCGCCGCCGAAAGCAAACACATCCGGGAGGAGGATGGATGAGTTTGGTCTTATTCTTGGCTCGCAGTGTCTGCGCTCCTGAAACCTTTTTGACCTATTTGCTGCGTTTGCACAATTCTCAAATTGTGCATTGCTGCCATGCAGCGAAAACATAGGGGTTTTGCGTAATTTTTGGGCGCTAAATGTTCGTTTTGCCTTGGTGCTGTGCGGCATGCGAACGTAGGGTTGCGATTTGGCCAGAAACTGCCATGTCAAAAGCAGTCTCGAAAGGAATATGTCATGCCGCTCTCTAAATCCGACGTCGAATCTGCTCTGGCCCGGGTGATGCTGCCGGATGGGAAATCTATCCTTGATCACGATCTGATCCGCGCTTTGACGGTCGAGGACGATGTGGTGCGCTTTGTAATAGAAGCCCCCAATGCGCAGGTCGCCGCGCAGATGGCCCCGCTGCGCGACGCGGCAGAGGCCGTGGTGCGCGAGGTTGATGGTGTTGGCAGCGTAACAGTCGCCCTGACGGCCCATGGCCCCGCGCCAAAGCAATCGGCCCCAAGCCTAAAGATTGGCGGGCACCCGAAGGCGCAGGATGGCCCGATGAAACCGGCTGGCGTGCAGCGCATTCTCGCCATTGGGTCGGGCAAGGGGGGCGTGGGCAAATCGACCGTGAGCTCGAACCTCGCCGTGGCGCTGGCGCGAGCAGGTCGCAAGGTCGGTTTGCTGGATGCCGATATATATGGTCCCAGTCAGCCGCGTATGATGGGGGTGAACAAGCGGCCCGCCTCGCCGGATGGGAAGACGATCATCCCGCTGCACGCCCATGGTGTGACCCTGATGTCCATCGGTTTTATGATGGAGGAGGGGAAGGCTGTGGTCTGGCGTGGCCCGATGTTGATGGGCGCGCTGCAGCAGATGCTGGGGCAGGTAGAGTGGGGCGAGCTGGACGTGTTGCTTGTCGATCTGCCGCCGGGCACGGGCGATGTGCAGCTGACACTATGTACCAAATCCGAATTGTCTGGCGCGATCGTGGTGTCAACGCCGCAGGACGTGGCGCTGATCGATGCGCGCAAGGCGATTGATATGTTCAATACGTTGAAGACGCCCGTGTTGGGATTGATCGAGAATATGTCGCTGTTTGTCTGTCCTGATTGTGGGTCCGAACATGAAATCTTTGGCCATGGCGGGGTTGCAGCCGAAGCTGCGAAGATGGAGGTGCCTTTGCTCGGCAGTTTACCCATCGATCTTGATACCCGGCTTTCGGGCGATGGTGGCACGCCGGTGGCCGCGGGGGATGGGCCGATGGCTCAGGCCTATGCCTGCATCGCCGAAGGTTTGATCAAGGGTGGGATGGCCTAAGGGGCAATCTCCATCACCATCCTATCTATACTCAACGCCGCGCAGCCCCCTGCGCGGCGTTTCGCGTTCATCGGCGTCGTGTGGACGTGCCTATGGGATCGCATGGGAAAACTTCATGGGAAAACATGGGAGATCGCCGGCCGGACCCTGCCGGATTGGCAAGGTGATTCGGCGGAAAATGGCTGTCTGAGGCGCGGAATCCTCAGTTTGCGCGATAAAACAGTTGCAATTGGCGTTGCGATCGGGGAACAAGCCGCGAACACAGGTTGTGGATAACTCTGTGGTCTAAAATTGTTGGGAAATTGTGGGAAATTTCAGCACGCGTTTTTAACATCAATATGTTGTGGTCAAATTTCACGTTTAATCGAGATAAGCTAAAAATTGCTGATATTTCTTTCCCACATGTTGATTTACAACCCTGTGCAAAACCAAATTTGGTGTGTATTTCCCAAAAAACTTATAGACGCCCATCAATTCCCATGGCATCCCTAGTGCATCGGATGAGAACGAGACACGGGGCACCAAACGACCCCAACGACCAAATAAAACTTTAGCAGGTTCATACAGGCACCTCGCTTTCATCAGACCAAGAGATCCGGCGCGCGAGCGAGCAGACATCCCCCCAGGTGGCGCGCGCAGTCGGACTTCCCCGCCAAGGCGGGACGGGCGGCGGGTTGATCAGTGGCAGCAGATCAGCCCGCCGTTTCTACATCTACCGCCGGGGGCATGATTTTAGGGCGCACAAGCGTCGCAGGCAGGGACAAACACGTGAGCCGCAGGTTCAGAGGCGAAAGCCAACACAAGGTCGATACGAAGGGGCGGGTGTCTATCCCAGCCTCTTTTCGTCGTGTGTTGGAAGCCGGTGATCCGAATTGGCAAAACGGTGGCACGCCCGAGCTGGTGATCGTCTATGGCGACAGCCGCCGCAGCTATCTTGAATGCTATACCATGCAGGCCATCGAAGAGGTGGACGACAAGATCGACGCGCTGCCGCGCGGGTCGATGGAACGCAAGATGCTGCAGCGCCTGTTCCACGGTCAGTCCTTTCCCACATCGGTCGATGAAACGGGCCGCCTGGTTCTTCCAGCCAAGCTGCGCAACAAGATCGACCTGGAAAACGAAGCATTCTTTATCGCCGCCGGTGATACCTTCCAGATCTGGAAGCCCGAAACCTACGAGACCGAGGAAAAGGCCCGCGAAGAGGAGTGGCTGGACGATCTGCCAGAAGACTTTGATCCGATGGCCTTCCTGGACGGCAAGCCGGAGGCTTGATCGATATGAGCGGACCCAGCGATACCCCCTCCGCCCCGCACACACCGGTTCTGCTGCGCCCCTTGCTGGCGGCGGTGGCCCCTGTGTCGGGGCGTTGGCTGGATGGCACCTTTGGCGCGGGCGGCTATACCCGTGGCCTGCTGGACGCGGGCGCTGCGCAGGTGGTGGCCGTGGACCGTGATCCATTGGCGTTTGAGATGGCGCAGGCCTGGGCCGGTGACTATGGCGACCGGATCGTCATGCAGCGCGGCGTCTTTTCCAAGATGGACGATTATGCGCAGGATCTGGACGGGATCGTGCTCGATCTGGGCGTGTCCTCCATGCAGCTTGATCTGGCAGAGCGCGGGTTCTCTTTCATGCGTGACGGGCCGCTTGATATGCGGATGAGCCAGGACGGCCCCTCGGCGGCGGATATCGTCAACGAGGCCGAGGAAGAGGTCATCGCCAATATCCTGTTCCAATACGGTGAAGAACGTGCCAGCCGCCGCATCGCCAAAGCGATCGTACGTGCCCGCGAAGAAGCCCCGATCACCACAACGCTGGCGCTTGCAGGCTTGGTCGAAAGCTGTTTGCCGCGCTCGAAACCCGGCCAGTCGCATCCCGCGACCCGCAGCTTTCAGGCGCTGCGCATTGCGGTGAACAATGAATATGGCGAGCTGTTCAACGGGTTGATGGCGGCGGAACGCGCGTTGAAACCCGGTGGCCAGCTGGCCGTTGTGGCCTTCCACTCGGTCGAAGACCGTATGGTCAAACGCTTCCTGACGGCGCGTGCGGGGGCAGGGGGCAATGCCAATCGCTTTGCGCCCGAAATCGAAGCACCCGAGCCGCAATTCAAGATCCTCAAGCGCAAGGCCATCGGGCCGGATGCGCAAGAGCTGGAAGAGAACCCGCGCAGCCGCTCGGCCAAGCTGCGCGTCGCAATTCGCACTGATGCGCCTGCGGGCAGCATCGATGCCAAGGCACTCGGCATGCCTATGGTCAGGGGATTAACCGTATGAGAACCGTGCTTTACATCCTAACCACCTTTTCGGTGATCGGGCTGGCCTTCTGGGCCTACCGCGAGAATTACGCGACCCAGCAAGCCCTGAGTGATGCCGATGACCTGCGCTATGAAATCCGCGAAGCCTACAGCCGTCTGGCCGTGCTCAAGGCGGAATGGGCCTATCAGAACCGCCCCGACCGTCTGCGCGATCTGGCAGAGCTGAACTTTGACCGGCTGAACCTCTTGCCGCTGCATCCCGACCAGTTCGGATCTATCGATCAGGTGAGCTACCCGCCGCTGCCAGAACTGCCGCTGTTCGAGATCACCGACGGCGTTGACGTATCCTCGATGGAGGCCCCCGAATGATCCGCACCCCGCTGCGCCCGCTGGCCCGTATTCTTGAAGCCCGTCAAAAGGGCGAAAACCCCGATGCGATCGAGCGCGAGAACAAGCGTATCCGCCACGAGCAGATGCGCGACGCCTCGCGGCAGCGCGCCGAGGGGCGTTTGCTGGTTCTGGGGGTCTTCTTTTTCTGCGCCTTCACCGTTGTGGGCGCGCGTATGGGGGTCATGGCGACCACCGACCCGACAGAGCCGCGCGCGGCGGCCCCGGGTTCCGTGATCTCGGCCACCCGCGCCGATATTGTCGATCGCAACGGAAATCTGCTGGCGACCAATTTTGAGACACATGCGCTTTATGCGCAGCCGCACCACATGATCGACCCGCAGGGGGCCGTGAAAAAGCTGATGGCTGTGTTCCCCGATCTGAACGAGGAACGCCTGCTGCGCGACTTTACCGGAAAGCGCAAGTTCTTGTGGATCAAGAAGAAAATCAGCCCCGAGCAGATGCAGGCCGTGCATGATATCGGCGAGCCGGGCTTGCTGTTCGCGCCGCGTGATATGCGCCTTTACCCCAATGGGTCGCTTGCCGCGCATATCATGGGCGGGGCCAGCTATGGCCGCGAGGGTGTCCATGCCGCCGAGGTGATTGGCGTCGCGGGGGCAGAGAAATACTTTGACGATTATCTGCGCGATCCGGCCAATGGGAACAAACCGCTGGAACTGTCGATCGACATGACCGTACAGGCCGCGTCCGAGCGTATTCTTTATGGCGGCATGAAGCTGATGAACGCCAAGGGGGCGACCTCGGTCCTGATGGATGTCCACACGGGCGAGGTGATCAGCGCCGTATCATTGCCCTCTTTCGACCCCAACGACCGGCCCCATGCCGCCGTCACAGGCGATGCGTCCGACAGCCCGCTGTTCAACCGGTCGGTGCAAGGCGTCTACGAGCTGGGCTCTGTCTTCAAGATTTTCACCGCGGCACAGGCGATCGACCTTGGCATTGCCACTGCGGATACGGTGATCGACACCTCTGGCCCGATGAAGGTCGGCGGCTTCCGCATTGGCGAATTCCACGGCAAGAACTACGGCAAGCAGACGGTGACGGGGATCATCGTGCACAGTTCCAACCGCGGGACAGGGCGGCTTGCGCTTGAGATCGGCGCGGAGCGTCAGCAGGAATTCCTGAAAAACCTCGGGTTCTTTGAACCAACCCCCTTCGAGATCGTCGAAGCCTCTGGCGGCAAGCCCTTGCTGCCGCAGCGCTGGCAAGAGCTGAGCACCGTAACCGTCTCCTATGGCCACGGCCTGTCCTCCAGCCCGATGCATCTGGCGGCGGGCTATTCTGCCATCGCCAATGGCGGGCACAAGGTCACCCCGACTTTGCGCAAGCAATCTGGCCCCGTGGTCGGCCCCCGTGTGATGTCTGAACGCGCGGCGGCGGATGCCCGCGCAATGCTGCGTGCGGTGGTGACCGAAGGCACGGCCAGCTTTGCCGAAGTGCCCGGCTACCAGATCGGCGGCAAGACCGGTACGGCGGATAAACCCGGCCCCCGTGGTGGCTATCTTGAGGATACGGTCATCGCGACCTTTGCCAGCATGTTCCCGGCGCATGATCCCAAATACGTGCTGATCGTCACACTGGACGAACCTGTCGAAACCTCGGGCGACAAACCGCGCCGCACGGCCGGTTGGACAGCCGTGCCCGTGGCCGCGGAAATGGTCCGTCGCGTCGCGCCTCTGCTGGGTCTGCGACCGACTGTTGAACCGGACAGCCTCGCTGATATAACGCTCTCCAGCAGCAACTAATATAAAGAGCGTCCCCATGGGCACACAGGCCGTCCCGTTATCCTCCCTTGGTCTGACCGCGAAAGGGGGGGGCAACCCGCCCATTGCAGGTATCAGCGTCGACAGCCGTCAGGTCCAGCCCGGCACCCTCTTCGCCGCCATGCCCGGCAGCAAGGTCCATGGGGCCGAGTTTATCCAATATGCGCTGCGCATGGGCGCGGTGGCGGTGTTGACCGACGCCGAGGGTGCCACGCTGGCCGCTGACTCGCTGGCACAGGCTGACGTGGCCCTTGTCGTCACCGATGCCCCCCGCGAGGCGCTGTCGCGCGCGGCAGCCCTGTGGTACGGCGCGCAGCCGCAGACGATGATTGCCGTCACCGGCACCAATGGCAAAACCTCTGTCAGCACCTTCGTGCGGCAAATCTGGATCGAGATGGGGGTGGCGGCTGTTAACCTTGGCACCACTGGCGTGGAAGGCGCATGGACCGCACCGCTGGCGCATACCACGCCCGAGCCCATCACCCTGCACCGCACCCTTGCCGAGGCCTCTGCCAACGGCATCACCCACGCCGCGATGGAAGCGTCGAGCCACGGGCTGGACCAGCGACGGCTGGATGGCGTGACGCTCAAGGCGGCGGGGTTCACGAATTTTACCCAAGACCATCTCGACTACCACGAGACCTTCGAGGCCTATTTCGACGCCAAGGCCGGACTGTTCTCGCGGGTGCTGCCCGAGGACGGCACGGCGGTGATCAATATCGATGATCCCAAAGGGGTCGATATGGTCGCCATCGCACGCGCTCGCGGCTGCGAGGTGATTACCGTGGGGCGCGACGGCGGCGATCTGCATCTGACGGGGCAGCGCTTTGATGCGACGGGGCAGGACCTGCGGTTCAGCTATCGCGGCAAGACCTACCAGAAACGTCTGAACCTCATTGGCGGGTTTCAGGCGGACAACGTGTTGCTCGCGGCGGGGCTGGTGATTGCCTGCGGGGCGGACCCCGCCCATGTGTTCGATACTCTGCCGCATCTGACCACCGTGCGCGGCCGCATGCAGCTTGCCGCCACACGGGACAATGGCGGGGCGGTGTTTGTGGATTACGCCCATACCCCCGACGCCATTGCCACCGCGCTGCAAGCGATGCGCCCCCATGTCATGGGCCGGCTGGTCGCTATCGTGGGCGCAGGCGGCGACCGTGACCGCGCCAAACGCCCGCTGATGGGGCAGGCGGCGGCGGCCCATGCGGATCTGGTGTTCGTGACCGATGACAACCCGCGCTCTGAAGATCCGGCGACCATCCGTGCTGCCGTCATGGAGGGCGCGCCAGAAGCGACCGAGGTGGGCGACCGTGCCGAGGCGATCCTGCGGGGCATCGACGCCATCGGCACGGGCGACGCGCTGCTGATCGCGGGCAAGGGCCATGAAACCGGACAGACCATCGGTGACGATGTGCTACCCTTTGATGATGTGGAACAGGCCAGCGTCGCCGTCGCGGCGCTGGATGGGAGATTGGCATGAGCTTGTGGACAGCAAAAGAGGCCGAAAGCGCCACCGGCGGCCGCGCCATCGGGGACTGGACCTGTGACGGCGTGTCGATTGATACCCGCACCCTTGCACCGGGGGATCTGTTTGTCGCGCTGAAAGACGTGCGCGACGGGCATGATTTTGTCACCATGGCGCTGGAAAAAGGGGCAGGGGCCGCGCTGGTCACCCATGTGCCCGAGGGCGTGGCCGAGGATGCTCCGCTGCTGATCGTCGAGGATGTGCTGAGGGCCCTGGAGGCGCTTGGTGCCGCCGCGCGGGCCCGAACGCAGGCCAAGGTCGTCGCGGTGACGGGCAGCGTCGGCAAGACCTCGACCAAGGAAATGCTGCTTGCGATCTTTGCCGACCAGGGGCGGGCACATGCCTCTGTCGACAGCTATAACAACCACTGGGGTGTGCCGCTGACACTGGCGCGGATGCCTGCGGATACAGAATATGCCGTGATCGAGATCGGCATGAACCACCCCGGAGAGATCTCTCCGCTGGCGCAGATGGCCAAGCCGGATGTCGCGATGGTCACCACCGTCGCCGCGGTGCATCTGGAAGCCTTTGCCAATGTCGCGGAAATCGCGGTCGAGAAAGCCGCCGTTTTTGACGGGCTGCAACCGGGGGGCGTGGCGGTGATCAACGCTGACATCGAACACGCCGCGATCCTGATGGCCAAGGCCGTGGATCGCCGCCTGCGCGAGGTTGAATTTGGCGAGCATGGCTATCAGTTCAAACTGCTGGATGTGCAGGTGCAAGGCGACACCACCGTCGTGCGCGCCGGCGCGGACGGCACACCACTGCTGTTCAAGATCGGAACGCCGGGACGGCATTTCGCGATGAACGCCTTGGGGGCCTTGGCCTCTGCACAGGCCATGGGGGCTGATCTGGCGCTGGCTGCGGCCTCGTTGGGACGCTGGACACCGTATAAGGGGCGCGGCGTGCGAGAGGTCATCCATCTTGACGTGGTCGACACCCATCTGACGCTGAACCTGATTGATGACAGCTATAACGCGAATCCCACGTCGATGGCCGCCGCCCTAGAGGTGCTGGCCGCCGCCGAGGTGACCCATGATATCGGCCGCGTCAGCAAGGGGCGGCGCATCGCCTATCTGGGCGACATGAAGGAGCTGGGACCGGACGAGATCGCCCTGCACGCAGGGCTCGCGCATCTTGACGCCACCAAAAAGCTGGATGTGATCCACTGTGTGGGCCCGCTGATGAAGTCGCTCTATGACCTGCTGCCCGCGCATCAACGCGGGGAATGGGCCGAGACCGCCGCCGATCTGCTGCCCGCGCTTTCGTCGCATCTGGACAGTGGCGATGTTGTGCTCGCCAAAGGCTCCTTGTCCATGAAACTAGGGCTGATCGTTGACGCGATCCGCAAAATGGGCCATCCGGTCCCGAATGAACGACAGGGCTAAGCCCACAAGATTTTGAGTTAGGACGCGTACGATGCTCTATTGGTTGACCCTCCTGTCAGATGGCGGCGATTTCTTTAACCTTTTCCGCTACATCACCTTCCGCGCCGGTGGGGCCTTCCTGACAGCGCTGGTGTTTGGCTTTCTGTTCGGCAAGCCGCTGATCGCCGTGCTGCGCAAGCGGCAGGGCAAGGGCCAACCGATCCGGGATGACGGTCCCGAGGGGCATTTTGTCAAGGCGGGGACGCCGACCATGGGCGGGCTGCTGATTGTGGGGGCCTTGCTGACCTCTACCCTGCTGTGGGCGCGGCTGGACAACCCGTTTGTCTGGATGGTGCTGCTGGTGACAATGGCATTTGCCGCCATCGGGTTTGCCGATGACTACGCCAAGGTCAGCAAGCAGACGACCGCTGGTGTTTCCAGCAGAATGCGTCTGTTGCTTGGCTTTATCATCGCGGGCAGCGCGGCCTATTGGGCGGCGCAGTTTCACCCCGCAGAGTTGCAGAACCAACTGGCACTGCCCGTGTTCAAGAACACGCTGATCAACCTTGGATATCTGTTCGTGCCCTTCTCGATCATCGTGATCGTGGGGGCGGCGAATGCGGTGAACCTGACGGACGGGCTGGACGGGCTGGCGATCATGCCCGTGATGATCGCCGCCGGAGCGCTTGGCGTGATCGCCTATGCCGTCGGCCGCGTCGATTTCACCGAATATCTGGACGTGCACTATGTGCCGGGGACGGGCGAGATTCTGGTCTTTACCGCCGGTATCTTTGGCGGTGGTCTGGGCTTTTTGTGGTATAACGCGCCCCCCGCCGCGGTCTTTATGGGCGACACCGGATCGCTAGCCCTTGGCGGGGCATTGGGGGCCATCGCGGTTGCCACCAAGCACGAATTGGTGCTGGCCATCGTCGGCGGCCTGTTTGTGGTCGAGGCGCTGTCGGTGATCATTCAGGTGCTCTATTTCAAACGCACGGGCAAACGGGTCTTCCTGATGGCGCCGATCCACCATCACTATGAAAAGAAAGGCTGGGCCGAGCCGCAGATCGTCATCCGCTTCTGGATCATCTCTTTGATCCTCGCGATGATCGGGCTGGCGACGCTGAAGGTCCGCTGAGCCGTTTATCAAAGCGGAAAGAAACAAGAGGGCGCGCTGCAGGGATGTGGCGCGTTTTTTTATGGCGGACGGGGGCCAGCCCCCGCGCGGCCAAGGGGCCGCGTCCCCCGGAGTTTATTTGGCAAAATGAAGGGCGGGCGAGGCTTGACGCGGGGGGCGTCAGAAGATCGACCAGCCCATTTCGCGCGCGAGGCGGGCCATGGCCTGGGTGCCTTTTTTCGAGTTGCCATAGCGGTTCAGACCGGGGGACCAGACGGCGATGCTGGCGCGGCCGGGGACGATGGCAAGAATACCGCCGCCCACACCGGATTTCGCCGGAAGCCCTACGCGGTAGGCAAAATCGCCCGACCCATCATAATGCCCGCAGGTGAGCATCAGCGCATTGAGACGCCGGATGCGGGGCGGCAGGATCATGCGGGGCAGCTTGTCGGTTTCGATCAGGAACCGTCCGGCCATGGCCAGTTGCCGCGCGGACATGTCGATGGCGCAGTGGTGAAAATAAGTGCCGAGCGTCTTCTCCGGCGGGTTGTTCAGGTTTCCGCAGGAGGCCAGAAAATGCGCCAAGGCAAAGTTGCGGTGGCCATGGGCGGTTTCAGAGGCCGCGACGGTTTCGTTGATGTGGATGTCGTCGTCACTGGCAGCGGCGCGCACGAATTGCAGGATTTCGGCAAGGGTCTCGCGCGGTTCGCGGCCCGTGAGCACCTCGTCCGTGGTGACAATGGCACCGGCGTTGATGAACGGATTGCGCGGGCGGCCCTGTTCGGCCTCAAGCTGCACGATGGAATTGAACGCACGCCCCGATGGCTCGCGGCCCACGCGCTTCCACAGCTGGTCGCCTGACCGTCCAAGGGCGATGGCAAGGGTGAAGACCTTGGTGATGGATTGCACGGAAAACGGCGTATCGGCATCGCCGGCGGTAAAGACCTCGCCGTCCGCGGTGGTGATCGCGATACCGAATTGTGCAGGATCGACAGAGGCCAGCTGCGGGATATAGGCTGCCACGTCTCCCCAGTCATCCGTGGCGCGCATGTCGGCGTTGAGCTGGGCTAAAATCTCTGGCAGAGGGGGCATAAGGGGCTCCGAAAGTTTCAGGGTCATCGCTAACAGGAGAGCAGGCATGATACCAGTTCAAGGTTTGACCGGCGCAAAGGTCGCCATTCTGGGGCTCGGGCGGTCGGGGCTATCTGCGGCCCGTGCGCTGGCCGCCGGGGGCGCTGTGCCTATCTGTTGGGATGACAACCCCGCCGCGCGCGCCGCCGCGCAGGCCGAAGGGTTCGATTGTGTGGATCTGAGCAAAGCCGGCGTCTTTGATGACATCGCGCGGCTGATCGTATCGCCCGGCATCCCGCATCTTTATCCGGCACCGAACCCGGTGATCGTCGCCGCGCAGGACGCAGGTGTGCCAGTGGACAATGACATCGGGCTGTTCTTTCAAAGCTTCGCGACGCTGGCCTGGGATAATTTTGACGTGGTGCCCAAGATCATCGCGATCACCGGGTCGAACGGGAAATCCACCACCTCGGCGTTGGTGCATCACATTCTCAAACACGCGGGCCGCCCGACGCAGCTGGCGGGAAATATCGGTCGCGGGGTGCTGGACATAGAGCCTGCCATTGACGGCGAGGTCGTGGTGCTGGAGCTGTCGAGCTACCAGACCGATCTGGCGCGCAATCTGACGCCGGATGTCGCCGTCTTCACCAACCTTAGCCCCGATCATCTGGATCGCCATGCGGGCATGGGCGGCTATTTCGCGGCCAAACGGCGGCTCTTTGCGGAAGGCGGGCCGGATCGTGCCGTCATTGGCGTGGATGAACCCGAAGGGCGTTTTCTGGCGGGACAGCTCAGCGAAGGGGCGGCCGACGACCGGGTGATCCGCGTGTCGGTGGACCGTAAGCTCACGGGTCTTGGTTGGCAGGTCTTCGCGCGCAAAGGCTTCTTGTCGGAATATCGCGGCGGCAAGCAGATCGGGTCCATCGATCTGCGCAGCATCACCGGCTTGCCCGGCGCGCATAACCACCAGAACGCCTGTGCCGCGTATGCCGCCTGTCGCACGCTGGGGTTCGCGCCCAAGATCATCGAAGCGGCGTTCCATTCCTTTGGCGGCCTGCCGCACCGCAGCCAGACCGTGGGCGAGGCGGGCGGCGTGCGCTTCGTCAATGACAGCAAGGCGACCAATGTGGACAGTGCGGTCAAGGCACTGGCGGCGTTCAGGAACATCCGCTGGATCTGCGGCGGGCTTGAGAAAGAGGGCGGTTTGGGCAGTTTGTCAGAACCGCTGGAGACGGTGCGCAAAGCCTATGTGATCGGGCGCGAGGCGGCGCAGTTTGCCATGAAACTGGGGGTCGAGGCCGAGGTCTGTGGCACGATGGACGTCGCGGTTGCACGCGCTGTCGAGGATGCAGAGGCGGGGGACGTCGTTCTGCTGGCCCCTGCGGCGGCGAGCTTTGACCAATACGACAGTTTCGAGCGCCGCGGAGAGGACTTTGTCGCGCAGGTCCAGAAGCATCTGACGGACACGTAACTGCGTTTATGGGGAAGGAGCGCCGAATGGGTAATGATTGCGGTGTTTCGGTCTGCTCCGGTCCAGATTGTGGCGCGTGACTGATTGTTTGATCGGGGCCATCGGATAATTGATGGCTTGTTTAGGAATGCAGGTTTCGAGGCCGGCTATCGAAGAAAAATGGCTTGATCCTAGTCGTATGCGGCCGAGAACCGACGAGATTTACTTGCGGCGTATCGGGGATACGCAACCAGAGGTTCGGCCTTGTTTCAAAGACGTGATCTATGGGTCGGTCTCGGGGGTGAAAACCTTGACGGTTGATGAAATCGGGACGCCGTTCACCGACCATGCGCTGTGATCATTTGCGTTCAACGTCACTCTGACTTCATTTTCGCCAGGCACCAGTGAAGTGCCCGACAGATGATACCAGTTGGAATAGACCCGCGCTATTTTCACGCCATTCACATAGATATGGGCATGACCTTCGTTGTCTTTCGGTGCGTGATTGATCGCTGCGGGTGTGAACTTGAAATGAACGGGCAGGATTTGAACATTATACCCGCCCATCAC
The DNA here is from genome assembly GCF_045586035.1 of Sulfitobacter sp. PM12. Taxonomy (NCBI): domain Bacteria; kingdom Pseudomonadati; phylum Pseudomonadota; class Alphaproteobacteria; order Rhodobacterales; family Roseobacteraceae; genus Sulfitobacter; species Sulfitobacter sp. PM12. The sequence goes on along the minus strand of NZ_CP151529.1, from coordinate 2,402,935 downwards.
GTCAGGAAATACCAGATGCGTGACACTTGGATGTGGCAGTTCGGCAGAGACGTCGCGCGGGGGATGCCGGTGCGCTTGCATCGCGCCAGGCACGCTTGCAATATCCATCGTTGCCTTGCCGATGTCAGGTGACACGGGGGCATTGGGGGCGCGGGACATGGGTAAAAGCGTCATGACCACGACAGCCATCGACGCCCCGATTATGGCATAGGCGAGTTTTTCCACCAGATCCGGTCTTTACTGGCCGGGTGCGGGCATAGCTGCGCGCAGGTCGGCTTCGCTGACGCCAAGTGCCTGAGCCGCCGCGGCAAAGTCCGGCGGGCGCGTGTCACCAAGCGCCCCGACCAATTCAGCCTCTGTGATGCCCAGTTGATCGGCAACTGCGGCAAAATCCGGTGCGGCACCACCGCCACCGGGGCCATTGTTCGCGGCCACGTCGACCTCACCATGGTAGCAGTCGATCATATAGGGCGCTTCATCTGCCGTAAGGTGGTAGTGGTAAATCCCTTCCGGGAATTCAGGCGTCGGGCCGGAGTGGCCGCTGCACGCATCCAGATCGTCATTCACCACGACAATGCCACCGAAATCATTGTTGCCATAGACCGGAAAGCCGTCGGCCAAAACACCGATCATCCGCGAATGTTGCCCGGCTTGCGCCGCGGCCTCGGCGATACAAACAGGGATGCCATGATAGTGGTAATTCGTCCCGTCCACGAGCGTGTGCCCGTTGCAGTTGTCCAGAAATGCCACGTGATCATGAACAATCTGATCGTCAATCGCAACGACGGAGCGGTCGGGGTTCTCATAGTCGTTGAAAATCTGTGCGCCGCTCAAGGCCACGCCAATTCTCCCCAGCGAGGTGTCCGTTGATGTATCTGAATAGACCGGCTGCGTTGTGATTGTCGCGTCGATCTCGGTCTCTTTGAAGTAATCGGCAGAGTTCTGCACATCAAAGAATTCCAGTGGCTTGTCGGCAAAGGGTTGATCGTTGGGATCGCTTGGAATCAGATATTGTTCCGCGAAACCGTGGTCCGGGATGCCGTTGGATTGGAAGCGGAAGGTTTTTGCGTCAGCATCGACCGTGATCTTGACATGATCTGCCCAATTTGCGGCTTGAACGACCGCCGCAGTGTCATTCGACTGTTTCACATTCTGAGCCGATGAAGGCGAATAGATCAGGGATGCGGCGGCCAGCACAACCGATGCGGCGGCTGTCCCATAGAGAGTTTTCCTGGACATGATTTTCTGATCTCCCATGAGATGTCGGTATCTTTACTTCCAACTTCGGGTCGAGGCGCTGCCAAGCCGAAGCTAGGCCTTAAACGGACACGTGCCAACTTTCCGTCGTTTTTATTCAACAGAAATATAGCGCCCTAGAATTTTCCGAGCGCGGGCATTCTCTTTACGGGGTCAAGATGACGCGCTTGATACTTCGGGCCGCCAAAAAGCGGTTGTTCGGGGCGGTGATATAGTTTCTCGACGTGCAAACGCAGTTCACGGCAGTCGAGAGCGCTCTGTATTGACGTCAGATCTTGGCGATACTTCGGATCGCGGCCTTGGCGATCTGGTCGAACATCGCACGATCGTCGGAGGATGACGCAACGATCATGCCGCCTTCCAGCGCCGCGACGATGAGGCAGGACGTGTCTTCAGGGTTTTCGACGCCATTGCGTTGGAACAGGTCAAGCAGCCACATCCTGTTCATTTTGAAGAATGCTTTTGTTTTCTGGTTAACATTCTTGGGCAGCCCGATCGCTTCTGCGCCCATGATCGCGCAAAGACAGATGGTTTCGTCCAAGACCAGAGCCTGAGAGTAAAGCGCGACGTAGCTGTCCAACGCCGTTTGCAAGCTGGCCGTATCGATCTGTTCAAGGTGCTCCTTGAACTGGCTAGTGTAGCGATCCACCAAAGCTTCGCCCAGATCGGGTTTGGTCGGAAAGTGATAGTGAACGCTTGCGCTTTTGATGCCGACATCGCTTGCCAGGTCGCGAAAGCTCATCGCCGAGAAACCGGCACCACGGACACGCTTTTCAGCGGCATCAAGGATTTTGTCTTTCATTGTCTGCGGCATTTGGGGCTCCTGTCTATCATGTGGTAGATAGGTGTTGACAGCGAGGAGGGCAATATCTAACTGGAAGCCTATCAACTGATAGGTAGCTATGTGGCGCCGCTTCGCGCTGAACCGGAAGGATGTACCATGAACCTGAACGAAAATTTCGATGAACGTGCCGTTGTACATTCGGATCGGCAGCCGTGGGTTGCATCCCCGATGAAGGGCGTGGACCGGCGGATGCTGGACCGGATCGGGGATGAAGTCGCGCGGGCGACGACCATCGTCCGCTATGCGCCGGGCAGCGCGTTTTCGGCACATACCCATACGGGCGGCGAAGAATTTCTGGTGCTTGAGGGCGTGTTTCAGGATGAACACGGTGACTTTCCGGTCGGCACATATGTGCGCAACCCGCCGACGTCTTCGCACACCCCAAGCTCTGCCGAGGGGGCGGTGATTTTCGTCAAGCTGTGGCAGTTCGACATGAATGACCGTCAGCAGATCACCATAGACACCACCACCCAGACCCCGCGGCCGGTGCGTGCGGGTGTTTCAGAAATCCCGCTGTTCGAGGATGCGCAGGAACGGGTGCGGATCGAGCTTTGGGAGCCCAACGTGGCAGTGACACAGGCCGGCCACAACGGGTTCGAAGCCCTTGTGGTCGAAGGAAGCTTTATCGAAGGGGATGAGGTCTTCGGGGTCAATTCCTGGCTGCGCCTACCGCCCCACACGCCGCTGAACGCTGTTTCCGGCCCTGATGGGGCGCGGCTTTGGGTCAAATCTGGCCATCTTGCAGACACGCCGACGGCGCCGAATGTCGGGGGATAAGATGTCAGATCCACTTGCAATCATTGGCGGGGCGGGTGCCGGTCTTGCTAACCGCGCCCTACACAGAATGGACCCTATACGGATGAAAAAGCCAGCCGATATTGCCCGCATCTATTTGGCGCTGGTGGATCAACCACGGTCCACCTGGACTCATGAGCTGGACCTCAGGCCGATGGGAGGGGCGTTCTGATGCAGACCGATGTTCTGATTGTGGGCGGCGGCCTGTCGGGTCTTGCGCTTGCCGACGATCTGGCCCGCCAAGGCCGCGATTTCTTGCTGGTTGAAGCGCAGGACCGCCTTGGCGGGCGTATCCTGACCAAAGAATTTTCGGGCGGTGCCTTCGACCTTGGGCCTGCGTGGTTCTGGCCGGGCCAGCCGCGCATGGCGGCCCTCGCGGAACGCTTTCAGATCCCGGTGTTTGGGCAGTTCTCGACGGGTGACTTGGTCTATCAAGAGCAAAACGGCACCGTGCAGCGCGGGCGCGGCTATGCCTCTATGGAGGGGGCCTACCGCTTGGCCGGTGGGATCGGCTCTGTGGTCGATGCTTTGGCCAAAGGGTTGGATCCGGCGAAGATCATGACCAGCACGCGACTGACGTCGGTCGACCATTCGGCGGGCAACATCACGGCGCAGGTTGATCAAAACGGCACAGCGCAGATCATCACGGCCAACAGGATCGTGATGGCCATGCCGCCTCGGGTCATTGCCGATACCGTCTCCTTTGACCCCGCTCTGGATGCGGCCCAAACGCAGGCTTTGCAAAACCTGCCGACCTGGATGGCTGGTCAGGCCAAGATCGTCGCGGTTTACGACCAGCCTCATTGGCGAAATGCCGGGCTGTCCGGCGACGCCATGAGCCAGCAGGGGCCGATGGTCGAAATCCATGATGCTTCGCCAAGGCAGGGCGGTCCCTATGCGCTATTTGGTTTTGTCGGGGTCCCTGCGGATGCGCGTGCCCAGCACAAAGATGAGATGATGCGCCTTGCGGTGACGCAGCTGACGACGATGTTCGGGCCGGAAATGGCCAACCCGATGCACCTTGTTTTGCAAGACTGGGCGACCATTCCCCACATCGCGCGCCCACAGGACCGACAACCGGTTCGAAGCCATCCCCGCTATGGTTTGCCGTCCAACCTGCGTGCCCTGTCAGCACGCGGGATGATATTTGCGTCGACCGAAACCGCCCCGGAATTCGGAGGCTTTCTTGAGGGCGCATTAGAGGCGGCCGAACATGCGGCCAGCACGCTGGCGCTGCACGACCCCATGCAGACCTGATCACCACCCGCCCGCAGGGGGTTTGGGCATGCAATAGAAAAATGAAAACACGCCGCGCCAAGCCAATCCAACGGGCATGGTGGCCATACGGATGAAAAATGATGACACAGACAATAGACCGGACTGAAACCGCCGGGTTCCGGCGCAACCTTACGGTGCTGATCCTCGCCCAATCTTTAGGGGCTGCCAGCGGACCGATTGTGATCTCGCTGGGGGGATTGGTTGGTCAGGATCTCGCGACTGACCCTGCTTTGGCGACCCTGCCGGTCAGCATCTATAATCTCGGGCTTGCCCTTGGAACGGTGCCTGCCGCTTGGATCATGCGACAATACGGGCGGCGCAGCGGTTATCTTCTGGGCGCGATGATCGGCGTGTTGTCGGGATTGGTCGCCGCTGGTGCGATATCCTTTGGGGCGTTCATATTCTTCTGTTTGGGAACGTTTCTGGCGGGGCTCTATGCCTCTTATGTCCAGTCTTACCGTTTCGCAGCTGCCGACGGGCGCGAAGGGGCAGACAGGGGGCGCGCCATTTCATGGGTCATGGTCGGCGGGCTGATCGCTGCCATTATCGGCCCGCAACTGGTCATTGCCACGCGCGACGCTGTGCCGGGCGTGCCCTTTGCGGGCAGTTTCCTGAGCCAAGCGGCGCTGGCGCTCACGCGTTTTTTGTTCTGACCCGGTTAAGGGGCCGCCAACCCGCAGCGACAGCCCAAACGTCTTCCGATGACGGGGGGCGCACCGTGCTCCAACTTCTGGCGTCGCCTAAATACATGCTTGGGGTCGCCGCTGGCGTGGTGTCTTACGGGCTTATGTCATTTGTCATGACGGCCGCACCGCTGGCGATGGTCGGGTGCGGGCATTCGATTGACCACGCAGCCTGGGGTATTCAGTGGCATGTGCTGGCGATGTTCGCGCCAAGCCTTGTGACGGGCAAGCTGATCGCCCGGTTCGGCAAGGAAAAGGTCACCGCCGCTGGCCTGATCATCATCGGCATTTCAGGTGCTGTTGCGCTGACCGGTCTGGATCTGAGGCATTTCTTTATCTCTCTCATCCTTCTTGGGATCGGGTGGAACTTTGGCTTCATCGGAGCGACTGCGATGGTAGCTGCCGCGCATACAGAGGCCGAGCGCGGGCGTGCCCAAGGGCTGAATGATTTCGCCGTCTTCGGCACAGTCGCGGCGCTTTCGTTCTTTTCCGGCGCGTTGATGCAGGCGTCGGGATGGCATCTCATCAATCTCATGATGTTCCCCTTCATCGCCATTGTGCTTGCGCCATTGGTCTGGCAAGCGGCGCGGCGCGTATAGGGCGGTGCCAATATTGTCTCAAAAACTGCAACGTAACGCCAACCTCAAGGAAGAACGTAACATGCCTGCGTCACAAGTTCTTATAACTGCGACGCTTGTTGGGGTTGGCGGCACGTTGATTGTCGACGCTGTTAAAGGGCTTGCGGCTCGGTTCTTGGAAAAAATGCCAACGCATAGCTTTGGCCTTTCATTGCTGTGCTCGCACGGCATTCATTGCATCAAAACATCCCGTTGTCGTTGTTACTTTGTACAGGCATTTCCTGAAGCACGTCCCAATGCTCGACGATCTTGCCTTGATCATCGAGACGGAAAATGTCCATCCCTGCATAATCGGGACCGTTGGGCCATAGCTGATGACAATGCAGGATCACATGATCACCGTCCACGAATGACCGCTTGACCTCGACATGTTTACCCGGATGTTCGCGGGCCATCCGTTCGAAATAGTCAACGAAGGCCGCCTTGCCGTCCGCCACATGGGGATTGTGCTGAATGTACTGCGCTCCGGCGTAGCGCGCTATGGCGTCGGCGGGGCGGCAATCATTGAACATCATTTCGTAAAAGGCGATGACGTTGGCCTTGTCGGTTTCTGGGTCACGCATGGTCTTCCTTTCTGGATTTACCGATAGTGTGGCGCATGTCTGCATTGGGGAAGCTGCATTGCGGGGTCGCTTCCATGCGTCGATGACAGCTTTGGGTCGATGGTGTCGGGCTGGGGGCGCTGCCCCCGCCGCCTATGGCGGCTCCCCCGGGATTTAGGGCCATTTGGAAGCTATTGCTTCTGTGCGATATGTGCGGCGCAGGCCATGGCAGACGACCAGGCCCATTGGAAGTTATAGCCGCCCAGCCATCCGGTCACGTCGACGGCCTCGCCAATGAAGTAGAGACCGGGGCGTGTCTTGGCCTCCATTGTTTTGGAGGACAGCGCGTCGGTGTCGATCCCGCCGAGGGTGACTTCGGCGGTGCGGTAGCCTTCGGTGCCAGAAGGGGTCATCACCCAATGCGACAGCGTGTCGATCAGGGTGCCGAGTTTTGCATCCGACCAATCGGCGAGGTTGCCGCCAAGGTCCATGATCCCCGACAGATGATCCACCAGCCGCGCGGGCAGGTGGTGGGAAAGCTCTGTCGTCAGGTTGCGGCGGCCATAGGTCTGGCGTTGGCTGCGCAGCTTGGTCAGCAGATCACTGTCGGGCAGCAGGTTCACCGTGATCGGCGCGCCTTCGGTCCAGTAGCTTGAAGCTTGCAGCACGGCGGGGCCGGAGAGGCCACGGTGGGTGAACAGCAAGGCTTCGTCAAAGGAGGGGCCTTGGGCAGTCACCCGCGCGGGCGTTGCGGTGCCGGATATGGGCGCGAAACGGGCGTCGGTAAAGGTGAAGGGCACCAGCCCCGCCCGCGTGTCGGTGACGGGGATACCCATCTGCGCGGCGATCTCGTAGGCGCGCCCCGTCGCCCCCATCTTGGGGATGGATTTCCCGCCAGAGGCAACGACAAAGTTGCGCGTGGTGATCGGCGTGGTGCCGTCGGGCGTGTGCAAGGTCATGCTATATCCGGCATCACGCGCGGCGATATCTGTCAGCGTGCTGTGCAGCCGCAGGTCAACACCGGCTTTTTGCATCAGGCCGCGCAGCATGGCGACGATCTCTTTGGCGGAAGTGTCGCAGAAGAGCTGGCCGAGGGTCTTTTCGTGCCACGCGATCCCATGTGCGTCTACCAGTTCGATGAAATCCCACTGGGTATAACGTGCCAGCGCCGATTTGGCGAAATGGGGGTTGGCGCAGATGAAGGCATCGGGCGTGCAGTGCATATTGGTGAAATTGCAGCGCCCGCCGCCCGAAATGCGGATTTTCTCGCCCGGTGCTTTGGCGTGATCCACGACCAGCACCGATCCGCCCGCGTGGGCCGCGCACATCATGCCTGCGGCCCCTGCGCCTAAAATTACCGTGTCATATTGCATGGCCCCGCCATAGCCCCCGCCACGCAAGCCGGTCAAGTGGCCGTGAGCGGGGTGGTAACCCGGCGCATGAAGACTAATTCCGTGAGAGACGAAGCAATTAAAGGAGAGACCCGATGAACGTATTGGACGCAGGCAACGCATTTCCGAAACTGACCGTGGCAGAGCTGCAAGGCGGCATGCTGACCCTTGGCACCCCGCGGGGCGATCATGACTGGCAACTGGTGGTCGTCTATCGCGGTCTGCATTGCCCGATCTGCAAAAAATACCTGTCGACGCTGGACGGGTTGGTCGCGGATTTCAACAAGGCAGGTGTGGACGTTGTTGCCGTGTCGGGTGATCCGAAAGACAAGGCGCGCGAGATGGCGCAAGAGCAGGATCTGTCCCTGACCATCGGCTATGACATGAGCATCGCACAGATGCGCGAACTGGGGCTCTATGTCTCTGACCCGCGCAGCCCGCAAGAAACCGATCAGCCTTTCGCAGAGCCCGGCGTTTTCGTGGTGAATGGCGACGGCAATATCCAGATCCTCGACATCTCGAACGCGCCCTTCGCGCGGCCTGATCTGGAGGGGCTGCTGAACGGGATCAAGTTTGTGCGTGACAACGACTATCCGATCCGCGGCACGCACGCGGGGGCATAGGCAGCTTTGCGCGGGGCTGGTTAAAACAGACTAGCCCCGCGTGACCTTTCGCGCTACACTGCAAGATAGACCCCGAAAAGGGGCGGAACGAGGCAGTGTAAGGCAGGTCCCATGACAGAAATGGTCTATGGCGCGGTTCCCGTTCGGGATGGCGAACCGATTCTTCCCAAATGGTGGCGTACGATCGACAAATGGGCGATGTCCTGCATCCTCCTGCTGTTTGCCGTGGGCATGTTGCTGGGGCTGGCGGCCTCCCCGCCCTTGGCCGCGAAAAACGGCTTTGACTCTTTTCATTATGTGCAGCGACAGGCTGTTTTCGGTGTGCTTGCCGTGATTGCCATGGTGCTGACGTCGATGATGACGCCGGTGATGGTGCGGCGTCTGGCGATTGTCGGCTTTCTGGTGTCCTTTGTGGCGCTGGCTTTGCTGCCGTTCTTTGGTACCGACTTTGGCAAAGGTGCTGTGCGCTGGTACTCCATGGGCTTTGCGTCCTTCCAGCCGTCAGAGTTCCTCAAGCCCGGTTTTGTCGTTGTGGCGGCGTGGATGATGGCGGCCGCGCTCGAGATCAACGGCCCTCCGGGCAAGACGTGGTCCTTTGCGCTGTGTATTTCCATCGTGCTGATGCTGGCGTTGCAGCCCGACTTTGGTCAGGCCTGTCTGGTCCTGTTCGGCTGGGGGGTCATGTATTTCGTAGCCGGTGCGCCGTTGGTGCTGCTGGTGGGCATGGCCGGGCTGGTCGTCTTGGCGGGGACTTTTGCCTATTCCAACTCTGAACACTTTGCCCGGCGGATTGATGGGTTCCTGTCGCCCGACATCGATCCGCGCACGCAGCTTGGCTATGCCACCGATGCGATCCGCGAAGGCGGTCTGTTCGGGGTCGGCGTGGGCGAGGGGCAGGTGAAATGGTCGCTGCCCGATGCGCATACCGATTTCATCATCGCCGTTGCTGCCGAAGAGTACGGCCTGATCCTCGTGATGTGTGTGATCGCGCTTTACGCCGTGATCGTGGTGCGGTCGCTGCTGCGTCTGGTGCGCGAGCGTGATCCCTTTATCCGTCTGGCGGGCACCGGGCTGGCCTGCATGTTCGGCGTGCAGGCGATGATCAACATGGGCGTGGCTGTGCGGCTGCTGCCCGCCAAGGGTATGACGTTGCCTTTCGTTAGCTACGGCGGGTCGTCGGTGATCGCCTCCGGCATCGCCGTGGGCATGTTGCTGGCGTTTACCCGTACACGACCACAGGGCCAGATCTCTGATCTATTGGGCCGGAGCCGTGCCCGATGACGGCGCCGCTGCTGGTCATCGCCGCAGGGGGGACAGGGGGGCATATGTTTCCCGCCCAAGCGCTTGCCGAAGTCATGCTGGCGCGGGGCTGGCGGGTAAAGCTGTCCACCGACGCGCGTGGTGCGCGCTATACCGGCGGTTTCCCCGAGGCGGTCGAGATTCAGCAGGTCAGCAGCGCCACTTTCGCGCGCGGCGGTCTGGTGGCCAAGGCCATCGCGCCGTTTCGTATTCTGGGCGGTGTGCTTGGCGGCATTTTCGGTATGCTGCGCGACAAGCCTGATGTGGTTGTCGGCTTTGGCGGGTATCCGTCGATTCCCGCGCTGACAGCGGCCTGGGTGCTGCGCAAGCCCCGGATGATCCACGAACAAAACGGCGTGCTCGGTCGGGTCAATGATCTGTTTTCCAAACATGTTGATGCCGTGGCTTGCGGCACATGGCCGACCACATTGCCCGATGGTGTCAGCGCCGAACACACCGGCAATCCGGTGCGTGCCGCGGTGCTGGAGCGTGCGGGCGCGGGCTATATCGCGCCGGGTGACTACCCGATGGAGCTGTTGGTGATGGGCGGCAGCCAGGGCGCGCGCATCTTGAGCGAGGTGATCCCCCCCGCCATCGCCGATCTGCCGATGGAACTGCTGCGCAATATCCGTGTCAGCCATCAGGCGCGGGACGAGGATGGCCAACGGGTCGCTACCTTTTACGCCGAAAACGGGATCAATGCCGATGTGCAACCGTTTTTCCATGACGTGCCGCGGCGCATGTCCGAAGCCCAGCTGGTGATCAGCCGCGCTGGCGCGTCCAGCGTTGCCGATATCTCTATCATCGGGCGGCCGTCGATCCTGATCCCATTTGCGGCGGCGACGGGCGATCATCAGACGGCCAATGCCCGTGGATTGGTGGACGCCGGTGCCGCGATCATGGTGCCCGAAAACATGGCCAATCCCGACAGTCTGCGGGCCCAGATCGAAATGGTGCTGACCCATGCAGAGGGCGCACAGCAGATGGCGCGTGCCGCCCTGTCTGTCGCCAAGCCGGACGCCGCAGAAGAACTCGCCCAGATGGTGGAAACCCTGGCAACCGAAGGAAAGAAACGATGAACGCAGCCACGAAACTCCCCACCGATGTGGGCCCGATCCATTTCGTGGGTATTGGCGGTATCGGCATGTCCGGCATTGCGGAAGTGTTGTTGAACCACGGTTACCGCGTGCAGGGGTCGGACCTGAAATCGACCAAGATCACCGACCGTCTGGTGGACCTTGGCGCGACGGTGTTCGAAGGGCAGGAGGCCGCGAATATCGAAGGGGCCGCGGTTGTCGTGATCTCTTCCGCGATCAAGCCGGGCAACCCTGAACTGGATGCCGCACGGGTGGCGGGCCTTCCTATCGTGCGCCGCGCCGAGATGCTGGCAGAGCTGATGCGCCTGAAATCCAACATTGCGGTGGCCGGAACCCACGGCAAGACCACCACAACGACGATGGTGGCCGAACTGCTGGTCAACGGCGGGATCGATCCGACGGTGGTGAACGGCGGGATCATCCATGCTTACGGGTCGAACGCGCGGATGGGGCAGGGCGAATGGATGGTGGTCGAGGCGGATGAATCCGACGGCACCTTCAACCGTCTGCCCGCGACCATTGCCATCGTGACCAATATCGACCCCGAGCATATGGAGCATTGGGGCGACTTCGATACCCTGCGCAAAGGGTTTCTGGATTTCGTCTCGAACATTCCTTTCTACGGGCTGGCGGTCTGCTGCATCGACCACCCCGAGGTGCAGGCTTTGGTCGGCAAGATCACCGACCGCCGTGTCATGACCTATGGCTTCAACACCCAGGCCGACGTGCGCGCAGTCAACCTGCACTACAAGGCGGGCGTGGCGCATTTCGATATCATGTTCCAGACCGAAGGCATCACGATCAAGGATTGCAGCCTGCCGATGCCCGGGGATCACAACGTGTCAAACGCGATGGCGGCGGTTGCCGTGTCGCGCCACCTTGGCATGAAAACCGAAGAAATCCGTGCCGCGCTTGCTGGGTTCGGCGGCGTGAACCGTCGCTTTACCAAAGTGGGCGAGGTGGATGGCGTCACGATCATCGACGACTACGGTCACCACCCGGTCGAGATTACCGCCGTGCTGAAAGCCGCACGTCAGGCCACCGAAGGGCGCGTGATCGCGGTCCACCAGCCCCACCGCTACAGCCGTTTGCACCACCATTTCGAGGAATTTTGCGCCTGTTTCAACGATGCCGATGTTGTTGGCATCGCCGAGGTCTATGCCGCGGGCGAGGCCCCGATCGAGGGCGCAGGGCGCGATGATCTGGTCGCAGGGTTGATCCGTCATGGTCACCGCCACGCCCGCGCCGTCCAAAGCGAGGATGATCTCGCGCGACTGGTGCGCGAACAGGCAGGGCCGGGGGATATGGTTGTCTGCCTTGGGGCAGGGACAATCAGCACCTGGGCCAACGCCTTGCCTGCTGCGCTTGAAGCCTTGAAGAAGGAAGCCGTCTGAATGGCGCGGACCCCATCATACGGGGGCCGGTCATGACCTTGCTTTGGGCTTGCATCCTGTGGGTCTTTTGCTCGGCCACGGTGGCGACGCTGCCCATGCGTCTGCAATATATTCCCGGTGTGATCCTGCTGATCGCCGCACCGGTGCTGATCATCCTGATCGGTCTTCAGGTGGGCTGGCTCTATAGCCTGCTTGCTCTTGCTGCCTTTGTGTCCATGTTCCGCAATCCCTTGCGCTTTTTGCTGGCCAAGCTGCGCGGACAAAACCCGGAGGTTCCAAAATGAGTATATCACTGGTTCTTGCCTGTTTTTGGGCGGTCGTTGCCAATGTGTTGGCGATGACGCCCAGTTCTGACCAGCATTGGCGCAGCGCCTATGTGCTGATTGCCGTCGGCATCCCCGTCCTGGGGTTTGTCACCATGCAGCATGGCCCTTGGGTCGGGATGCTGGTGTTCGCGGGCGGGTGTTCGGTGTTGCGCTGGCCGGTGATCTATCTGATGCGCTGGCTGCGCGGCGCTGCTGTACGGAATGCCGCAAAGTGAACCTGACGCTGGTGATCCTGATCAGCATCCTCGTGGTGTGGATGCTTGCCGCGGGCTGGTGCGGGCTGATGCGCCGGTATGGCGGCTTTGTGCTGGTCCTGCTGGCAGGGCTCGCGCTGAACTGGGCGTGGATGATCTGGGGCCTTGGCGCGAAACCGCTGGAGCGTCCGGTGTTCATGGCGCAAGCCGCTGCCACGGGCTATGCGGTTTGCGCGTTTCTTGCGGGATGGCTGGCCGGCCGTATCACGCGCGAGCTGCGGGCGAACCGACCTGATTGATTGGGCGGTTTTTGGCGCGCTTCGGGCACATGTGGAAAATTGACCTCCCTCCCAAAGCGGGCTAGGCGATGGGCATGACAGATATTTCCTTTCCCGATATGCGCGGTAAGCTGACGCAAAACCGCCCCTTGGCTGATCTGACCTGGCTGCGCGTGGGCGGCCCTGCTGACTATTTCTACCAGCCTGCCGATGCGGATGATCTGGCAGCTTTCATGACGGCGCTGCCCGCCGATGTCGTGGTCATGCCGATGGGGGTCGGGTCGAATGTGATCGTGCGCGACGGCGGCTTGCGCGCTGTGGTGATCCGGCTGGGGCGCGGGTTCAACACCATCAGTTGCGAAGACGGAATCGTCACCGCAGGTGCTGCGGCGCTGGACGCCCATGTCGCGCGCAAGGCAGCAGACGCGGGGCTGGACCTGACCTTCCTGCGCACAATCCCGGGTAGCATTGGCGGCGCGGTACGGATGAACGCGGGCTGCTATGGTGCCTATACTGCTGATTATTTCATCAGCGCAGACGCGATCACCCGCACAGGCGAAGAGGTCACGCTTGGGCCGGACGATCTGCAATTTGCCTATCGCCAGACCGCTTTGCCAGACGGGTATGTCATCACCGCTGCCCGTTTCGCGCCCCCCAAAGGCGAGGCGCAAGCGCTGCACGCCCGGATGGAGGACCAGCTGCGCAAACGGGACGAAACCCAACCCACCAAGGACCGCAGCGCGGGGTCGACGTTCCGCAATCCGGCGGGGTTTTCCAGCACGGGGCAAGCGGATGACCGCCACGATCTGAAGGCGTGGAAGGTCATAGACGACGCCGGTTTGCGCGGTGCCACCTTGGGTGGCGCGCAGATGAGCCCGAAACACCCCAACTTCCTGATCAATACGGGTTCCGCGACGGCAGCAGACCTTGAAGCATTGGGTGAAATGGTGCGAAAAAAGGTTTACGATTCCAGCGGGATTACGCTAGAGTGGGAAATTATGCGGATCGGCGAAAAATAAACGTTCGAGCGTCATGATTTAGGGCCGCCAAAAGGCCCGGAACAGAACGAATAAGGGTCGCAACAGGCCCGTTTAAAAAGGCAGATTGAGTGGGATTGTCGAGCAGGACACCCCCGAGAGTTGCAGTATTGTTGGGTGGCCCCTCGGCGGAACGCGAGGTGTCTCTGTCAACAGGGCGCGCCTGCGCAGCGGCTTTACGGGACCGGAGTTTCGAAGTCATCGAGGTCGATTGCGGCCCCGACCTTTGTGCCGATCTGGGCGCTGCCCAACCCGATGTCGTTCTGAACTGTCTGCATGGCCGCTGGGGCGAAGACGGCTGCGTGCAGGGTTTGCTGGAATGGATGGGCCTGCCTTACACACACTCCGGCGTGCTGGCCTCTGCCCTTGCGATGGACAAGCAGCGCAGCAAAGAAGTTTTTCGTGCCGCGGGTTTGCCTGTTGTGGAAAGCTTGATCGTGTCGGCGGCGACTGTGCGGGGATCCCATGTGATGGACCCGCCCTATGTGGTCAAGCCGAACAACGAAGGGTCATCCGTCGGTGTTTACCTTGTCGAGATTGAAAACAACGGCCCGCCACAGTTGGATGATGCCATGCCTGCCGAGGTCATGGTCGAGAAATTCATCCCCGGTCGCGAGCTGACCACCACCGTGATGGGCGAACGTGCGCTGACCGTGACCGACATCCACACGACGGGCTGGTATGACTATGACGCCAAATACAAGGCGGGCGGGTCGACCCATGTGGTCCCTGCCGATATCCCGCACGAAATTTTTGAACTCTGCATGGATTACGCCCTGCGGGCGCATAACGCGCTTGGCTGTCGCGGTGTCAGCCGCACGGATTTCCGTTGGGATGAAAGCAAGGGGGCAGCGGGGCTGTTCCTGCTGGAAACCAATACCCAGCCCGGCATGACCCCCACGTCGCTGTCGCCCGAACAGGCGCAGGCGGTTGGCATTTCCTTTGGCGAGCTCTGCGCCTGGATGGTCGAGGACGCGTCATGCAATCGTTGATCAAACGCGTCAAACCCGCCAAGCCGGCCAAGGCAGATCCCGCACCGTCACGTTGGGCGTGGCGCATGCAGCGCTTGATGCTGACGCCGACGTTCCGTTTCGGGCTGCGCGTCGGGGTGCCGTTCTGCTTGGCCTTGGCAGCGGGGACAATCTATCTGTCGGACGAAGCACGGCGCGGCCAGTTGGCCGACGTCTATGCCAATGCCCGCACCAGCATCCAGCAGCGCCCCGAATTCATGGTCAAGCTCATGGCGATCGATGGTGTCGAAGGCGTTTTGGCCGCCGACGTGCGTGCTGCTGTGCCTGTCGAATTCCCAACCAGTTCCTTTGATCTTGATCTGCCTGCATTGCGGCAGGCGATCACCGATCTTCCCGGCGTCAAGCAGGCGTCGCTGCGGGTGAAGCCGGGCGGCGTGTTGCAGGTGTCGGTACAGCCACGGGTGCCGGTCGCCGTTTGGCGCAGCCAGGACGGGCTGCTGCTGATCGACGCCGAGGGAAGCCCCATCGGCCAGCTTGCATCGCGTGGCGATCGCACGGACCTGCCCTTGGTGGTAGGCGAGGCGGCGAACCAGCGCGTGAGCGAAGCGCTTGAATTGATCCGCACGGCGGCTCCGTTGGGGGAGCGGCTGCGCGGTTTGGTACGCATGGGAGAGCGGCGATGGGACGTCGTTCTTGACCGTGAACAGCGTATCTTGCTGCCCGAAACCCAGGCCGTTCAGGCGCTGGAGCGGGTGATCGCGCTGGAAGGCGCACAGGATGTGCTGGCCCGCGACGTCGCGCGGGTAGACATGCGGTTGGCCCAACGGCCCACCGTGCAAATGAACAAGGACGCCACACAAGAATTGTGGCGCATCAGGCAGATTTCGGGACAGTGAAAAGATGATGGACCTATACGATAGTCAGCGATCCATGCGCCACATGCGTAAGCTTGCGATGCAACGCGGCGTGGTGGCTATTCTGGATGTGGGCACGTCAAAGATCGCCTGCCTGGTGCTGCGGTTTGACGGCACGGGCCGCGTCTCTGAGGAGGGCGAGATCGGATCACTCGCGGGGCAATCCGGTTTTCGCGTGATCGGGGCTGCGACCACGCGGTCGCGCGGGGTCCGCTTTGGCGAGATCTGCGCCATGCAGGAAACCGAACGCGCTGTGCGTACCGCGCTGCAGGCGGCGCAGAAAATGGCGAACATCCGTGTGGATCACGTGATCGCCTGTTTCTCGGGGGCTGAACCGCGCAGCTACGGTCTGGATGCGGCGCTGGATCTGGAAGGGCAGGTCGTGTCCGAGCAGGATGTCGCGCAGGTTCTGGCCAATTGCGACGTGCCCGAATACGGCGAGGGCCGCGAAGTGCTGCATGCTCAGCCGGTGAACTTTGCGCTGGATAACCGGTCGGGCCTATCCGATCCCCGCGGCCAATTGGGTAATACCCTGTCGGTCGATATGCATATGCTGACCGTGGACGCGGCGGCGGTTCAACACCTTGCCCATTGCATCAAACGCTGTGACCTCGAACTGGCGGGCGTTGCGTCTTCGGCTTATGTCTCGGGGATTTCGTCGCTGGTCGAGGACGAGCAGGAACTTGGTGCCGCCTGTATCGATCTTGGCGGCGGGTCGACCTCTGTTTCGATCTTCATTCGCAAACACATGATCTATGCCGACAGCGTGCGCATGGGCGGTGATCACATCACCTCTGACATCTCTATGGGGTTGCAGGTGCCGACGGCCAATGCTGAACGGATCAAGACCTTCTATGGCGGGGTGCATGCGACAGGCATGGACGACCGCGAGATGATTGATATCGGTGGCGATACCGGGGATTACGAGCACGACCGTCGCACCGTGAGCCGTGCCGAGCTGATCGGCATCATGCGCCCCCGTGTCGAAGAAATTCTGGAAGAAGTCCGCGCCCGTCTGGATGCCGCGGGCTTTGACCACCTGCCAAGCCAGCAGATCGTGCTGACCGGCGGCGGCAGTCAGATTCCGGGCCTTGATGGTCTGGCAAGCAAGATTTTGGGCCAACAGGTCCGTTTGGGCCGCCCGCTGCGCGTGCATGGCCTGCCACAAGCCGCAACCGGTCCGGGTTTCGCCTCTGCCGTAGGGTTGGCGCTGTTTGCCGCGCACCCGCAGGACGAGTGGTGGGACTTTGACATTCCCGCCGACCGCTACCCATCCCGGTCGTTGAAGCGCGCTGTCAAGTGGTTCCGCGACAACTGGTAACCCCCAGATGCGGTGCGCGCGTCGAAATCATGAGAAAACCGGCAAAAAAACGCCCATATAATGTGTCAAAACCGTGTTTTCTAGGTGACGCATGGGCGTTCTCCCTATACAATAAGGGGGATTGCACAAAAAATGCTCCGTAAGCGAGCTAAACAATACAGGCGGATGGCTCATGACCCTTAATCTCTCAATGCCCGGACAGGGCGACCTGAAACCCCGCATCACAGTGTTTGGTGTTGGCGGGGCAGGCGGCAACGCCGTGAACAACATGATCGAGAAAGAGCTCGACGGTGTTGATTTCGTGGTTGCCAACACAGACGCGCAAGCGTTGCAGCAAGCCAAAGCGG
This sequence comes from Sulfitobacter sp. PM12, assembly GCF_045586035.1. Taxonomy (NCBI): domain Bacteria; kingdom Pseudomonadati; phylum Pseudomonadota; class Alphaproteobacteria; order Rhodobacterales; family Roseobacteraceae; genus Sulfitobacter; species Sulfitobacter sp. PM12. The sequence continues at coordinate 2,385,706 of NZ_CP151529.1, read as the reverse complement.
AAAGCCGCGTTCAGCTGGGCATCAAAGTGACCGAAGGTCTGGGTGCGGGCGCGCGGGCCTCTGTCGGTGCTGCCGCTGCCGAAGAAAGCATTGAACAGATTGTGGACCACCTGGCCGGCGCGCACATGTGCTTTATCACCGCCGGTATGGGCGGGGGCACCGGGACAGGGGCCGCGCCGATCATCGCGCAGGCTGCACGTGAACTGGGCGTTCTGACCGTTGGTGTCGTGACCAAGCCGTTCCAGTTTGAGGGCATCAAGCGGATGCGTCAGGCTGAAGACGGTATCGAGGCGCTGCAAAAGGTCGTCGATACACTGATCATCATTCCCAACCAGAACCTGTTCCGTCTGGCGAATGAAAAAACCACCTTTACCGAAGCATTCTCCATGGCGGATGACGTGCTGTACCAAGGTGTCAAAGGCGTCACGGATCTGATGGTCCGCCCCGGCCTGATCAACCTCGACTTTGCGGACGTGCGCGCCGTGATGGACGAGATGGGCAAAGCGATGATGGGCACCGGCGAGGCAGAGGGCGAAGATCGCGCCATCCAGGCCGCCGAGAAGGCCATCGCGAACCCGCTGCTGGACGAAATCAGCCTGCGCGGTGCCAAGGGCGTTCTGATCAACATCACCGGCGGTCACGACCTGACCCTGTTCGAACTGGACGAAGCGGCGAACCGTATCCGCGAAGAAGTCGACCCAGACGCGAACATCATTGTTGGTTCCACGCTCGACACCGAACTGGGTGGCGTGATGCGCGTGAGCGTTGTTGCCACTGGGATCGATGCGGTTGACGTCAACACAGAGATGCCCGTGCCGCGCCGTTCCATGTCGCAGCCATTGCCTGCCAAAGCGCCAGAGGTTGAACAAGCCCCAGCCGCCGAAGCACCTGCACCCGTTGCCGCACAGGCCGAGTACGAAGAAGAGCCACAGCAGCAGCTGTTCAAAGAAGAAGCCGCGGTCAACCACAGCGGTTTCTCTGACACATCCTACGAAGACGAAGCGTCGGACGCAGATGATCTGCCACCCCCCGCCTACCGTCCCGAGGTTGCGTCCTTCCAGCCGCGCCGCGAAGAGGTGAATGTCGACGCGCAAGAGCAAGAGGCGTTTGTCGCGCCACGCGCCCCTGCACCCGGCACCCCATCGCCCGAAGCACTGGCCCGTCTGCGCGCCGCCGCGCAAAAAGCGTCGCCAAGCCAGCAGCAACAGCGTCAGCCACAAGCGCAGCCGCAGCAGCAGCGTCAACAACCCGCCGCCGAGCAGGGCGAGAAGCGCTTTGGCATCAACTCGTTGATCAACCGCATGACCGGTCACGGTGAGGCGGAAGCACAGCAGCAGCGTCCCGCACGTCAGCAGCCGCCGGTTCAGACCCGCGCGAGTTCTGCCGCGCCACAGCCGCGCGACGTTCAGGACGAAGATCAAGAGCGGATCGAAATCCCCGCCTTCCTGCGTCGTCAGGCGAACTAAGCTTACCTAAGACGTCCTCGTAAACGTCCGAAAGGCCACCCTTAGGGGTGGTCTTTTTCGTTAGCGCCACAACTTTAGGCGTGCTGCGGTGCAGCAATTGCTGTGTGCGGATCAATAACATTCGTTGAAATATTGCTGTTATATGTTCACGCTTCGCCGGCATTTCAGGGGCGATCTGCGACTTGAAACATATATATAACAGTGGCTTATTGGGGGTATGCGCACGTTAACGCCCAATTGTGACAGTGATGTTTCAGACGGTAGCAATGATTGAATTGAGCATTAGGAACGGCCCCGTTAGGACAGAGTTCAACTTAGACAGATGATCTTTGGACAGTGAGTATTGACCGTGCAGACAACCATTAAGACAGCGATCAGCTTTAGCGGCACCGGCCTTCATTCCGGCCGTCCTGCAACTGTGACGATCCGTCCGGCTGGCGCGCATCACGGTATCTGGTTCTCGCGCAGTGACGTGGATGTTGGCGATCGCCTGATCCCCGCCCGCTGGGATGCGGTGAATCGCTCGCCTCTTTGCACCAAGCTGGAAAATGCGGCGGGCCTGCAAATCTCTACTGTTGAACACCTGATGGCCGCACTGGCCGGTTGTGGCATCCACAACGCGCTGGTCGAGATTGACGGCCCCGAAGTGCCGATCCTCGACGGCTCTGCCGCGCCCTTCGTGCGGGGTATCATGCAGCGCGGCGTTCGCGTTCTTGCGGCCCCTGTGCGCGCTTTCGAAGTACTGAAAACGGTCACCGTGACGGATGGCGAAGCCTCGGCCACCATCGCACCGGCAGACACCCTGAAGATCGACTTTATCATCGATTTCGCCGATGCCGCCATTGGCCATCAGGAAAAATCGCTGGTCATGAACAACGGCAGCTTCGCCCGCGAACTTTGCGACAGCCGGACCTTCTGCCGTCAGGCGGATGTCGACGCGATGCAGGCGAATGGTCTGGCATTGGGCGGTCACGCTGGTGAAAATGCTGTCGTCTTCGACGGCGACCAAGTGCTGAGCCCCGGTGGTCTGCGCCACGCGGACGAACCCGTACGCCACAAGATGCTGGATGCCTTGGGGGATCTGGCGCTGGCCGGTGCACCGCTGATCGGCCATTACACCGGCGTGCGCGCCGGCCACAGCCTGACCAACACGCTGCTGCGGGCGCTGTTCGCGACCCCCGGTGCCGTGCGCATGGTTGAATGTGACGCGCAAATGGCGTCGCGTCTGCCCGGCTTTGGTCTTGAGTGGGACGAAATCCCCGCCGTTGCCTGAAAACGGTAACGCGATGTCGCAGGGCAGGGCGTTAACGACGGTTGAAACTCCGGTGGGGCTTGGGTAATCCTTTGTTTACGATTTGGCCCGTCGACAGCCGCCCTTGCAGGGGACTGCCGAATGGTCGTTTTGTTGCGCGAAACCTTGTGCTAGTCACGGGCAAAGGCGTATCGTGAAACGTGACGCAGAGTTTAAAGCGAGGGTGAAACGCATGACGGGTACGATGTCGCGCAAGCGGGTGGTCGGTGCGGTGCTTTTGGCGGGCGTTCTTGGCGCGTGCGGTGGTGCTCAGGACACGGGTCGGACGACCAACAGCTTCTTCAACCCTCAGGAAATTCCGCTTGAAACATACTCGGCCGAGCAGATTTACGAGCGTGGCGAATTTGAACTGAACCGCAAGCGCCCTGCCGAAGCGGCTGAATATTTCTCCGAGATTGAACGCCTGTACCCCTATTCCGAATGGGCCAAGCGGGCGCTGATCATGCAGGCTTTCGCCTATCATCAGGATCAGGATTACCCCAACAGCCGCTCTGCCGCGCAGCGCTATATTGATTTCTTCCCCGATGATGATGACGCGTCCTATGCAAGCTACCTTCTCGCGCTAAGCTACTATGACCAGATCGACGAAGTTGGCCGCGACCAAGGGCTGACCTTTCAGGCGCTGCAAGCGCTGCGTCGCGTGATCGAGGATTATCCTGACAGCGAATATGCGCGGTCTTCCGTGCTGAAATTCGATCTGGCGTTTGACCATCTGGCGGGTAAGGAAATGGAAGTAGGGCGCTATTATCTGCGCCGCAAACACTATACCGCGTCGATCAACCGCTTCCGCGTCGTGGTCGAGGATTTCCAGACAACCACCCACACCGCCGAGGCGCTGCACCGTCTGGTAGAGGCGTATCTGTCGCTGGGTCTCACGGACGAGGCGCAGACCGCAGGCGCCATACTGGGGCACAACTACCAGTCCACCGAATGGTACGAGGCAAGCTATAAGCTGCTGACCGGTCAGGGGCTTGAAATGAAGTCCTTCGGCGATAACTGGTTGACCGCGATCTACCGCCAAACGATCAAGGGCGAATGGATCTGACCCAAGCGCCTTTTGACGGCCCACACGGATAGTGACCCATGCTACGCGGCCTAGATATTTCGGATATGCTGATCATCGACCGGCTGGAACTTGCGTTTCAGCCGGGTTTGAACGTTCTGACCGGCGAAACCGGGGCAGGTAAATCGATCTTGCTCGATAGTCTCGGGTTCGTGCTGGGCTGGCGCGGGCGCGCCGATCTGGTGCGTCAGGGCGCGTCACAGGGCGAGGTCACGGCGTGGTTCGATCTGCCCGAAGGCCACGCAGCCCACGCGGTGCTGGAAGAGGCGGGCCTGCCCGGCGGGAGCGAGTTGATCTTGCGCCGTATCAACGGGTCTGACGGGCGCAAAACGGCTTGGGTCAATGACCGCCGCTGCTCGGGCGAGGTGCTGCGCGCGCTGTCGGAAACGCTGGTCGAATTGCACGGCCAGCATGACGACCGCGGGTTGCTTGACCCCAAGGGCCACCGCGCCATTCTGGATGAATTTGCGGGCACCGCCCCGCTGCGCGACAAGGTACGGCAGGCGTGGTCTGCCTTGGCTGCGGCGCGCAAGGCTGCCAAACAGGCCGCCGCCGAACGCGATGCCATTGCCGCCGAAGAAGAATACCTGCGCCATGCCGTGGCAGAGCTGGACAAGCTGGGCCCGCAAGCGGGCGAGGAAGAACAGCTCGACGCGCGCCGGCGCCTGATGCAAAGCGCCGAAAAGATCCGCAGCGATGTGGTCAACGCCTACGAGATGATGGGGCAGGGCGGGGCAGAGACACAGCTGGGCGACGCCCTGCGCTGGCTCGACGGGGTGGCCCATAAAGCCGACGGCGCGCTAGAGGCTCCGATGGCCGCGCTTTCGCGTGCGATGGTCGAATTGGACGAGGCGATGGAAGGCGTGGTTGCCGCCATCGACACCATGTCGTTCAACCCGATCGAGCTGGAAGAAACCGAAGAGCGCCTCTTTGCGATCCGCGCCATGGCCCGCAAGCACGAGGTGCTGGCCGATGATCTGGCGGGCTTTGCCGAGACGTTGCGCGGCAAGCTGGACGCGCTGGACGCTGGCGAGGCCGCACAGGCGGGGCTGGAGAAAGCCGTGCGCGACGCCCAAGCCGCCTATGATGCCGCAGCCGACGCCCTGACCGATGCGCGCCGCAAGAAAGCGGGCAAGCTGGACAAGGCCGTCGCGGCAGAGCTTGCCCCGCTCAAGATGGAGCGCGCGGTTTTTGCCACGCAGATCACCGACGAAACGCCCGGACCGGAAGGCCGCGATGCGGTGTCCTTTACCGTGGCCACCAACCCCGGCGCGCCTGCGGGCCCACTGGGCAAGATCGCATCGGGCGGGGAGCTCAGCCGCTTTCTGCTCGCGCTTAAGGTCTGTCTGGCCAAGGGGCAAACCGGCCTGACGATGATCTTTGACGAAATCGACCGGGGTGTCGGCGGTGCGACAGCCGATGCGGTGGGGCGTCGTCTGGCGGCGCTGTCGCAGGGCGGGCAGGTGCTTGTTGTCACCCACTCCCCCCAGGTTGCCGCTTTGGGCGCGCATCACTGGCGCGTGTCCAAGGCCGTGTCCAAGGGCATGACCCTATCGACCGTCACGCCACTGTCAGCGCCGGAACGCGTGGACGAGGTCGCGCGGATGCTGGCAGGGGATACGATTACCGAGGCCGCACGCGCCGCCGCGCGCGAGCTTTTGGGCGAAGAATTCGCCAGCTAACGGCACAGTCTTGATTGCAGGGGTTTTAACGCAGGCGGCTCTGTCCTAGACATGGGTAAACCCTGACAGCAAAGCCGCCATGCCTTTGAAACCGCGCCCCTTTCTGAACCAGCAGTATGACACGTTGTGCAACCATGCGCGTTTGGGTTGGGATGTGTTGCGTGAAAAAGGGCCGGGCAAGGTCACCTTCTGGTTCATCGCGCTTGCAATCGGCATCTCGGCAGGCTTTGCCGCGCTATTTTTTCGTAAAGGAATCAACGCACTACAGGCGTTTCTTTACGGCACCGAAGATGTGCAGCACCTGCATAGTTTTATCGGCAGCCTTGATTGGTATTGGGTCGTTCTGATCCCCACCATCGGCGGGCTGACCGTGGGGCTGATCTTGCATAATTTCACCCGAGACGCCCGTGTGCGCAGCGTCGGCGATGTGATCCTTGGCGCGGCATTGCACGAAGGTCGGGTGGAAACACGAGCCGGTATTGCGTCGGCGCTGGCCTCGCTGATCACGCTGAGCACTGGCGGATCGTCAGGGCGAGAAGGGCCGGTGGTCCACCTTGCGGGCGTGATCTCGACCCTCGTGAGCCGCCGGATCAATGCCAGCGGTATTACCGGTCGTGACCTGTTGGGCTGCGCCGTTGCGGCGGCCGTCTCTGCCAGCTTTAATGCCCCGATCGCAGGGGCGCTTTTCGCGCTCGAGATCGTGTTGCGCCACTTTGCCGTGCACGCCTTTGCGCCCATCGTGATCGCGTCGGCCGCGGGCACTGTGATCAACCGGTTGGAATTCGGCGGCCTGACCGAATTTGCCCTGCCCACCGTGGGCGATATGTCCTTCTATGCCGAGCTGCCCGCCTTCCTGCTGCTGGGGCTGACCTGCGGTGTGGTGGCGGTCTTTCTGATGCGCGGTATTTTCTGGGCCGAGGATTTCGGTAACTTCATACAGGCCCGCAGCAAGCTGCCGCGCTACCTGCGCCCTGCCGTGGCAGGGGCAATCCTTGGCGTGATCGCGCTGTGGTTCCCGCATATCATCGGCGTCGGATACGAGACGACGACCCGCGCGCTAAGCGGTGATATGATCCTGCACGAAGCCGTTGTCTTTGCCGTGCTCAAGATCATCGCGGTGTCGATCACCCTTGGCGGGCGGATGGGCGGTGGGGTGTTTTCGCCCTCGCTGATGTTGGGGGCGCTGACGGGGCTGGCCTTCGGGTTGATCGCCACGGGCGTTTTTCCCACGATGTCGGGGGCCACGTCGCTTTATGCGCTGGCGGGCATGGGCGCGGTGGCAGCTGCCGTTCTGGGGGCGCCGATCTCTACCACCTTGATTGTATTCGAACTGACCGGAGACTGGCAGACAGGTCTGGCGGTGATGGTTGCTGTTAGCATGTCGACCGCGCTTGCCTCGCGTCTGGTGCACCGCAGCTTTTTCCTGACGCAGATGGAACGCCGTGGTATCCACCTTGCCGCCGGTCCTCAGGCCTATCTGCTGGGCATGTTCATGGTGGGCCGCATCATGCGCCGCCCCGACGACCTGCGCGCTGCGAACGAAGAAACCTGCTGGGATCTGATCGGCGAGGGTACCTATATCGACGGCACCGCCACGCTAGAGGCCGCGATGCCGATTTTCGAGCAGACCGGTGCGGCGTTTATTCCCGTGGTCACGCTCAAGCCCGAATCGCCGCCCGAACTGCTGGGCGCGCTGTTCCATGTGGATGCGCTTAAGGCCTATAACCGCGCCCTGGCCGAGACAGCGGCCGAGGAACATTCTTGATTGTCGCTGTATTCGCGACAGTAGGTGCGGCAGGGATGAACTGTCCTAAATATTGAAATGTGTCTGAAATGCGGCGGTAATTTGTCTTTCTTGCGTTCCTCGGCGTAAGCTACACTCTGGGTATAGCTTAGGGGGATTTGAACATGCTTGGATTGACTTTACTACCAGCGCTCGCGCTTTTGGGATTTGCGGGATTGATTGGCAGCGACAGCGATGACGACGATACCAACGACGACATGCAAGACGTGGCAGAGCCCGAGGTGACAGACCCGCAGATCGCCACGCAGCAGGGCACCAACGGCCCTGATCTGGTCACGGGCACGGGCGCGGATGACGACATCGACGCGTTTGGCGGTGACGACACGGTAAACGGCTTTGGCGGCGATGACACGGTGCAGGGCGGCGCGGGCAATGACCTGCTGAACCTTGGCGGTGGCGACAATCTTGGCAATGGCGAAGAGGGGCGCGATACCGTCAACGGCGGGCCGGGTGCCGACACACTGCTGGGCGGGAACGGTGCCGACAGTCTTTCAGGCTTCGGGGGCACCGATGATCTCTCTGGCGGGCAGGGCAGCGATATGCTGCGCGGTGGTCTGGGTGATGATCTGCTCAAGGGGAACAACGGCAGCGATACGCTTGATGGCGGTGCCGATAATGACACCCTGATCGGCGGTAGCGGCGACGATAGCCTTGGCGGCTTTGGCGGCGCGGATTCCCTCGTGGGCGGGCTCGGGTCCGACAATCTGGATGGCGGGGCCGATAATGATACGCTTCTGGGCGGCGGGCTGATGGACACGCTCTTTGGCGGTTCCGGCGACGACGTGCTGCGCGGTGGCACCAACAACGATCTGGTCAACGGCGGGTCCGGCGATGACGACGCCATGGGCAACTTTGGCGCGGATACCGTGCTGGGAGGGCGCGGCAATGACACGCTAAGCGGTGGCGAAGGCTTTGACTACATCGAAGGGAACGACGGCGACGACATCCTGATGGGCAACGAAGGCAACGACGGGCTCAGCGGCGGGCAGGGCAATGACACCCTGATGGGCGGGGTTGGCAACGATACGCTGAGCGGGTTGGCGGGCGATGATATGCTTGACGGGCAGGGCGGCAACGACCTGCTGAACGGCAACACCGGGAACGACACGTTGATGGGAGGCGGGTTGAACGACACGCTGAATGGCAATGGCGGCGACGATGTGATCAGCGGCGGCACCCAAAGCGATCTGATCAACGGCGGCAGTGGCAATGATGCGCTGTCTGGCGACGCAGGTGCCGATACGATCAACGCGGGCCCCGGCAATGACACGCTGTCAGGCGGCGAGGGGCCGGACAAGCTGGCGGGCAACAGGGGCGACGACCTGATTGATGGCGACGCTGGCAATGACGCGCTATTCGGCGGCATGGGCGACGACACGTTGAACGGCGGGGCGGGGAATGACTTCCTGATCTCGGGGCTGGGGACCGACAGTATTGACGGCGGTGCCGGTGACGATGTGATCCGCGCGTTCGACTTCAACCTCAACGGCAATGTGTCGGGTGATACCGATACGATGGCAGACGTCGTGCTGGGGGGCGATGGCAGTGACACCATCAGCGCCAACGACGGCGATACCGTGACAGGGGGCGAAGGGGCCGATGTGATCAATGCCATCGGCTATGATCAAGTGGGCAAGGCCCCGGTCATCGTGACCGACTTTAATCTCGCCGAAGACGGGCTGTACCTGCAGGAGACCCAAGGCTCACCCGCGCAATTTGCCCCCGGTGACGGGATGTTCGAAATCCGCGCCGCGGCCAATGGCACCGACAGTGAACTTGTCGTCAATGGCAATGTCGTGGTGATCGTGCAAAACACCAGCGCCGCCGATCTCAGCGCGGACACAAGCTGGCTGCTGAACGCATAAGAGGGGCCGCAGCCCCCCTTTGCTTCAATCGTGAATTTCCAGGGCCCTTTCGGGGCCCTAGATTTGTTCTACCGCAACCTCGGGCAATTGGTAGAAGGCCAGATGGCCCTTGATCTCGGCGACATCCTCGCTGGGGTCCTCGTAGGACCATGCCACGTTTTCCAACGTCCGGCTTTTGGTCACGACCGAGAAATAATGCGCATCGCCTTTGTGCGGGCAGTGGGTGGTCTTGTCGGTCTTGTCCAGAAACGCCATGGCGATATCCGAACGGGGGATATAGATTACCGCGTCGTGGTCGCCTTCGCGCAGCTCAAGCGCGTTACGTGTTTCGGCCAGTACCGCGCCCCCTGCGCGCACTGTCCATGTTCCGTTCGACTTCAATATCTTGATATGGTCTGCCATTGCTGACCGTCCTCCCTGAATGAACTGAAATATATCGCGCTCAAACCGGCGCTGTTGCCGCATCCAACCACAGTTTTGCAACCGGTGATAGCCGCGGCCCGATCTTTTCCGCAACGTCGCGATGATAGGCGTTCAGCCAGTCTCGCGCATCTTGGGTCAGCATCTCCGGCACAATCAGCCGCGTGTCGATGGGCGCAAAGCTCAGCGTCTCCCACGACAGCATGGCGCGATGCGCGTCCCCGCCCGGAAGATCAGGCGCAGACCGCACCACGGCAAGGTTTTCCAGCCGGATGCCAAAGGCCCCCTCGCGGTAATAGCCGGGCTCGATGCTCAGGATCATGCCTTCGGACAGGGGCACCGTGCTGAGCTTGCTCAGACGTTGCGGCCCTTCGTGCACGCTAAGATAGGCCCCGACGCCATGGCCAAGCCCGTGATCGAAATCCTGCCCCGCCATCCAGAGCGGCAAACGCCCCACAGCCTCGATATCGCGCCCGGCCAGCCCTTGGGGCCAGCGCAGACGGCTCATGGCGATCAAACCATTCAGCACACGGGTAAACGCCTCTTTCGCCTCGACCGGCGGCGTGCCGATGGCGATGGTGCGGGTGATGTCGGTGGTGCCATCCAGATATTGCCCGCCCGAATCCAGCACCAGCAGATGCCCGTCTTGCAAAATGCTATCGGTGTCCTCGGTCACGCGGTAATGCATGATCGCACCATTGGGGCCGGTGCCGGCAATGGTTTCAAAGCTGATCTCTTGCAAGGCCGGATCACGGCGGCGCGCGGTCTCCAGCTGGGTCACCACTTGCGTCTCCGTCACGCTGCCCGCAGGCTGCGCGTCCAGCCAGGCCAGCACCTCGACCAAGGCCGCCCCGTCGCGCAAATGCGCCGCGACAGAGCCTTCGATCTCCGCCGCGTTCTTGCAGGCTTTGGGCAGGGCGCAGGGGTCGTCGCCCCAGACGACCCTGTCGCCCAAAGCGTCCGAGACTGCCACAGGCACGGTGGCCTTCTCGACCAGCACGGGGCCGGACAGGTCGCCAAGAGCTTCCAAAAACGCCTCTGGCGCATGAAGGGTCACATGCGCGCCCAAATGCGCCTCAAGCCCCTCCAGCTTGGATGGGGCGACGAACGCGTCCACGTGACCCTCGCTGTGCAGCACGGCAAAGCCATGCACGACCGGATTGCGCGCAATATCGGACCCGCGGATGTTCAGCAGCCAACACAGGCTGTCGGGCAGGGTGATCACCGCCGCCCCACGGCCCTTGTCGCGCAGCCCTTCGGCCAGCCGCGCGATCTTATCGCCATGGGACTCGCCCGCATAGTCGATCGGGTGGACCTTGGCGGGGTTCATGGGCGGGGCGGGCTGGTCCTCCCAGATGCGGTCGACCAGATTATCGGTGCGGCGCAGCGTGATGCCGCTGCCGTCCAAGGCGTCCTCAAGCTGGACGATCTGCCCGGCGGCATGCAACCACGGATCAAAGCCGATCACGCCACCCTGAGGCAGCTGTGCGCGCAGCCATTCGGCCAACGAGACTTCGGGCCAGGCCACGGGCGTATAGACATCCGCTACCTGCGCCTTGACCTGCGTGCGGTAGCGCCCGTCGATGAACACGCCCGCCACATCGCGCAAAGCGGCACAGAAACCGGCCGATCCGGTGAACCCTGTGAGCCATTTCAAGCGGTCGTCACGGGGGGCAACATATTCGCCCTGATGCGCGTCAGCGCGGGGCACCAGAAACCCGTCAAGCGCCGCTGCCTGCAGCTCTTTGCGCAGCGCCGCCAGCCGTGGCGGCCCTTGTTCCGGCCGCGAGGTTACCTCGAACGATTGAAACATATCCCCACCCCATTCTTCATTTTGCTCTTAAAACTCCCCGCGGAGCGTCCCTGACCCTCAGCTTGCGCGGCGCATGCCCATGACACGGGCCCGCGCGCGGGGATCGGTATCAAACAGCGCCGCCAGCTGTTCGGTCATCGCACCGGCCAGCTGGTCGACATCGGTGATCGTAACGGCGCGGTCATAATAGCGGGTGACGTCGTGGCCGATGCCGATGGCCAGCAGTTCCACCGCTTTGCGTTTCTCGACCATGGCGATCACGTCGCGCAGGTGTTTCTCCAGATAATTCGCTGGGTTCACCGACAGGGTGCTGTCATCCACAGGCGCACCGTCGCTGATCACCATCAGGATCTTGCGCGCCTCGTGGCGGGCGATCATCCGGCGGTGCGCCCATTCCAGCGCCTCCCCGTCGATGTTCTCTTTCAGCAAGCCTTCCTTCATCATCAGACCCAGATTGGGCCGCGTACGCCGCCAGGGGGCGTCGGCGGATTTATAAATGATGTGGCGCAGGTCATTCAGACGGCCCGGCTGGACCGGGCGGCCGTCGTTCAACCAGGCCTCGCGGGCTTGGCCGCCTTTCCAGGCGCGGGTGGTAAAGCCCAGGATCTCGACCTTGACGTTGCAACGTTCCAGCGTGCGGGCCAGAACATCGGCGCAGATCGCGGCGATGGAAATCGGACGCCCGCGCATCGAGCCGGAGTTATCCAGCAGCAAGGTCACACAGGTGTCGCGGAATTCGGTGTCCTGTTCGACCTTGAACGACAGCGGGGTTGTGGGGTTGGCCACGACACGGGCCAGACGGCCGGCATCCAGTGTGCCTTCCTCTAGGTCGAATTCCCACGACCGGTTCTGCTGCGCCTGCAAGCGACGTTGCAGCTTGTTGGCCAGACGGCTGACCGCGCCTTTCAGCGGTTCAAGCTGTTGGTCCAGATAGGCGCGCAGGCGTTCAAGCTCTGCCGGTTCGGCAAGGTCTTCGGCCCCGATCACCTCGTCATGATCGGTCTGGTACACCAGATAATTCGGGTCCGCGTCCGAGGCTTGCGGCGGGGCGGGCGGCTCCATCGGGGCGTCGCCATCGGGCATCTCGGCCTCTTCGCCAAGCTCCTGATCGGCGGTGTCATCCATCGACACCTGCGCCTGAGATTCATCCTGCTGCTGCTCTTGCGATTGCTCGGGCGAGGCTTCTGCCTCGTCGTCGTCTTGATCGTCCTGACCGGTGCTATCGGGCTCTTGCTCTTCTTCGGTGCCTTCTTCCTCGGCGCTGTCTTGGTCGTCGTCGCCTTGGTCGGGGTCATCGCCCAGCTGATCGCCATAGCCCAGATCAACGATCATCTTGCGCGCAAAGCGGGCAAATGCGGCCTGATCATCCAGCGTGTCGTTCAACGTCTCGAGCGTGCCACCGGCCTGATCCTCGATATAGCCGCGCCACAGTTCCATTGCGTTGGCGGCACCGGCGGGCATGTCACGCCCCGTCGCCAGATGGCGCACCAGATAGCCTGCCGCCGTCGCCAAAGGCACGTCCGAGGGCTGCTTGGCCTGATCATAGCCCTTGCGCAGGGAGTCGTATTTGATCTTCGCGTCGATATTGCCCGCGGTGCCGGGCATGTCGCGGGCACCTACGGCTTCGCAGCGGGCGGTTTCCATCGCTTCATAAAGATCGCGGGCCATGTCACCGGCGGGCATGTATTTCGCGTGGGTCTGGCCGTTGTGATAGCGCCGGTTCAGCGCCAGCGCGTCGGCGGTGCCGCGGGCCAGCAGGACTTCTTCGCGGGTCATGCGACGGCTGACCTGAGGCAGGCGCATGGAATCCCCGCTCAGCCCCGACGGATCAACGGAATAACTGACTGTGAGGTCAGGATCGTTCGACATGACCTTGGTCGCTTCGGCCAAAGCCTTTTTGAACGCGTCGGCGGGGTTATCTGATTGTTTGCTCATGTCATTCTCCCATCCGAGTGCGGCCGACCTGCGGCTTTGGTCACCGCGGCCACACGAAACGGGGCGCTGCGGTCAGACTGTCGTCCACCGATCAAGCTGCCGGTGGACGTCTTGTTCTTCATCCCTGCCAACGCGGGCACGGGGTGGATCGTAGCTTAGCCAAGGCTCAGGCTGGCGGCGGATTCCGGTAGCTCTTCGTCGAACAGACGCTGATAGAATTCGGCCACGGTCTGGCGTTCCAGCTCGTCACATTTGTTGAGGAACGACAGGCGGAAGGCATAGCCCACGTCGCGGAAAATCTCGGCGTTCTGAGCCCAGGCAATCACGGTCCGCGGCGACATAACGGTCGAGAGTTCGCCATTCATGAAGGCGGTGCGCGTCAGGTCGGCGACGGTAACCATCTGTTTGATCGTCTTGCGGCCTTTTTCGGTGTTGTAATGCGGGTTCTTCGACAGAACGATCTGGGTTTCGGCGTCGATGCTCAGATAGTTCAACGTCGCCACCAGCGACCAACGGTCCATCTGGCCCTGGTTGATCTGCTGTGTGCCGTGGTAAAGACCCGTGGTGTCGCCCAGACCCACCGTGTTCGCGGTCGCGAAGATGCGGAAATAGGGGTGAGGTTCGATCACCTGGTTCTGGTCCAGCAGCGTCAGCTTGCCGTCGACTTCCAGCACACGCTGGATCACGAACATCACATCGGCGCGGCCAGCGTCATATTCATCAAACACGATCGCTGTGGGGTTGCGCAGGGCCCAAGGCAGGATGCCTTCCTGAAAATCCGTGACCTGCTTGCCGTCTTTCAGCTTGATCGCATCCTTGCCGATCAGGTCGATCCGGCTGATGTGGCTATCAAGGTTGACGCGGACACAGGGCCAGTTCAGCAGGCTTGCCACCTGTTCGATGTGGGTGGACTTGCCCGTCCCGTGGTAGCCCTGAACCATCACGCGGCGGTTATGGTTGAACCCCGCAAGGATCGCCATCGTGGTGTCGGGATCGAATTTATAGGTGCTGTCCAGATCGGGAACGCGGCTTGTACGTTCTTCAAAGCCATGCACCACCATGTCGGTGTCGATGCCAAAGACTTCGCGAACGGAGATCTCTTTGGTGGGTTTGGTTGTGAGGTCCAATGAGGTCTCGGCCATATTCTGTACGTCCTTCATGCTTCTGTCTTGCGCACCGCTTGCGGATCAAGGGTGGCGTCCACGGCAACATATCTTTCCTGAGCGCGAGGGAAAGGGGCAATTCGCACCTGCGGCAAAACCGCGAATCCCCGGGACACATGGAAAAGGGGCGGCGCATTTGTCTGCACCGCCCCATCCCTATGGCTTTTCTGCCCCATCACAGGCGGTTGCCGATGCCCTCGGCCCGCCGCAATGCCGCGGCGTCAGTCCTTGAAGTTGCGGCTGCCCTTCAGCTGGTCCCAGGCCCAGACGACGAGCTGCAGCTGCTCTTCTTGGCTGCGGTCCCCGCCGTTCATATCGGGGTGGAGCACCTTGATGAGCGCCTTATAGGCCTTGCGCACTTCGGGTTTGGTCCAGGTGTCCTTGGCTTCCAGAATTTCGAGCGCGCGGCGTTCCGTGGGGGGCAGGCGGCGACCTGCGGCAGGCCCTTTGCCGGGGTTCTGCGTCGCGTTCTTGCCCAGAACCTGATGCGGGTCCTCGATGCCCAAACGCGCCCAGGCCCGTGCTTCGGGGTCGCCAAGGGGCTTGGTCGTACGCTCCCAGACTTTGTCCTTGGACTGCTGGGCGTTCAATTCGGCTTCTGTGGTGCCGTCAAAGAAGTTCCACTTGAGGTTATATTCGCGCACGTGTTTCTGGCAGAACCAGAAATAATCATCCAGCACGTCCGGTGCTTTGGGCGCACGGTACTTGCCCGGTTCTTCGCAGCCTTCGTGCGAACAGACGCGTTGCGATGTCTCGGACGCACCGGACATCCCGCGACGGCCACGGGGATTTTTCTTTTTCGAAGACGACACGGACATGTCGAATCCAAAGGGATCACTTTTGGGCATGATATGGACCTTTCCGACTCAGGCCGGTCAGTTTAGACCTTGGGCTGTGAGATTGAAGGGGGGCTGAGCTAAAAAATGTCAGTGACACAAGAAATTGCCGACCGGCTGGAAGAGGCGTTTGCCCCGTCGGAATTAAGCGTCGTTGACGATAGTGAAAGCCATCGCGGCCACGGGGGCTATCGCGAGGGCGGCGAAAGTCATTTTAATGTGAAAATCCGGTCGGCCCATTTCAAGGGGCTAAACCGTGTTGCGCGGCATCGTGCCGTGCATGGCGCGCTTGGCCCCGATCTGATTGGCCGCATTCACGCGCTTGCGCTGGATCTCGACGTTTAAGCGCTGCGTTACAGTTCGCGGCTAGTCCGCCGTCTTATCCGTCTTTGCCGTTTTCGTTTCGGGGGCCGTGGTGTCTGCCTCGGTCTTCGGGGCGGTCTCTGCGGCTGTGGCGCTTGGCTTGGCAGGCGTTTTCACGGTGGTTGATTTGCGGCGCGACGCCAGCGCGTTCAGCAGGGATGGGGCCACCACGGCGGTCTTGCCGTCGTCTTTCGTTTCGCCATGCTCATCCTCGAAATAGGGCGCGTCGTCTGTGACCTCTGCTTGGGCGGTTTCAGCTTCGGGCTCGGGCGTGTCGTGCGTGTCGGGCTGCGGCGGGGGAAGCAGCTCTGTAGTGACGGCTTCGTCCTCGGGCTCGGCCTCGCGGAGGCGGCGAAACACCAGCACATTGCGCCACTCTGTCGTGCTGCCGGTCAGGCCCGCGCGTTCGATCGACGGCAGGGTCTCGGCGCGTTGATATTCCCATCCATACCCTGAAAGACCGTTCATAAGCTCTTGCAATGCATGAGAAAAACGCGCTTCGGCCCCTTTGACGTTCTTGGCTTTCAACCCTTTGGTCGGGGCGGGCACAACTTTGTATTCATAGCGTGGCATGACGGCTGGCTTTCAAATCAATACGGGGGTGGGCAACGGGATACACTCAGCGTTTCAGACCAATTTTGCGGCCCGCCTGTTCAGGATAGGGCAAGCTGGCATGGTCCGTTTTCATCGCCTCAAGCCGCGCCATGAGGTCGGCGGGTATGGGGGCCACACGGGGGCCGGACTGGTCAATGTGCAGCGTCAGCGCCTCGCCCGTGGCGGCAAGCCATCCGTCTTCGTGCCAAAGCTGCGTGAAGGAATGGAAACGTTTTTCATCAAAGTCGAGCAGTTGGAAGGTGCAATAGGTCGACGCCCCTTCGTGCAGCTCGCGCAGATAGCAGATGTGGAATTCAGCGACATAGGTGGTGTGGCCTGTCTTCTGATACTCTGGTCCGAACCCGATCTGGTGATAGGCATCATCGACGGCGTTATCCATAAGTACCGAATAATAGGCCATGTTCAGGTGACCGTTAAAGTCGATCCATTCGGGCTGAACGATGCGCGGCGATGACCGGAAGGGCGTGTCCATAAATGACCTTTCACAGGATGTCGGAGAGGGGAGCGTGGCAAGAAAAGGGCCGGGGTTTTGGTAAACCCCGGCCCGATGTCTTAGCCGTTCAGTTTTTGCGCGACGATCTGGTTGACCGCTTTGGGGTTCGCCTTGCCGCCCGTGGCCTTCATCGTCTGACCGACGAACCAGCCGGCGAGCTTTGGGTTCTCGCGCGCCTTGGCGACCTGATCGGGGTTCGCGGCGATGATCTCGTCCACGGCGGCCTCGATCGCGCTGGTGTCTGTGACCTGCTTCATCCCGCGCTCTTCAACGATCACCGCAGGATCACCGCCTTCGGTATAGACGATTTCAAACAGATCCTTGGCGATCTTGCCCGAAATAGCGTCAGAGGCGATCAGATCAATCACACCACCAAGCTGAGCAGGGCTGACGGGGCTGTCGGTGATGGCTTTCTCGTCTTTCTTGAGACGGCCAAACAGTTCGTTAATCACCCAGTTCGCCGCCATCTTGCCGTCGCGACCCTGTGCGGTCGCCTCGAAATAGCCTGCGCTGTCCAGATCCGAGGTCAGCACCGAAGCGTCATAGTCGCTTAGGCCGAAGTCGTTGATGAAACGCGCTTTCTTGGCGTCAGGCAATTCGGGCAGGTTGGCACCGATGTCGTCCACCCACGCCTGTTCGATCACCAAAGGCAACAGATCGGGGTCGGGGAAATAGCGATAGTCATGCGCCTCTTCCTTGGAGCGCATGGAGCGGGTTTCCTGCTTGTCCGGATCGAACAGGCGGGTTTCCTGCACCACTTCGCCACCGGCCTCGACGATGGCAATCTGGCGCTTCGCCTCGACCTCGATCGCTTGCTGGATGAACCGCATGGAGTTCATGTTCTTGATCTCGCAGCGCGTGCCCAGATGGCTGAAATCCTGCGTTTCCTGATATTTTTCGTACTGACCGGGCAGACAGATCGACACGTTCACATCGGCGCGCATGGCACCGGATTGCATGTCGCCGTTGCACGTCCCCAGATAGCGCAGGATCTGGCGCAGTTTGGTCAGATAGGCGGCTGCCTCTTCGGGGCCGCGGATGTCGGGGCGGCTCACGATTTCCATCAGCGCAACACCGGTGCGGTTCAGGTCGACGAAGGACATGTTCGGGTCCATGTCGTGGATCGATTTGCCCGCATCCTGTTCAAGGTGGATGCGTTCAACGCGCACCAGCCGCGCGGTGCCGTCGCCGAGTTCCACCAGCACTTCACCTTCGCCCACAATGGGGTGGTAAAGCTGCGAGATCTGATAGCCCTGTGGCAGGTCGGGGTAGAAATAGTTCTTGCGGTCAAAGGCGCTGTGCAGGTTGATCTCGGCCTTCAGGCCCAGACCCGTGCGCACGGCCTGTTCGACACAGTATTCGTTGATGGTGGGCAGCATGCCGGGCATGGCCGCGTCAACGAAAGCGACGTTATTGTTCGGCTCGGCCCCGAATTTGGTCGAGGCGGCGGAAAAGAGCTTTGCGTTCGACAGAACCTGCGCGTGCACCTCCATCCCGATGACCAGTTCCCAGTCATGTTTGGCACCCGCTATGGTGCGCACTTTGGGGGTGTCATAGGTCAGGTCAAGCATGGGGGCACCTTTGGCGTCAGAAACAGAACGCCTTGGTCATAAGACAGGGGGCGGGGTGCTGCAAGAGGCAGGCCGCGCCAATGCGCGCCGGACTGGCCAAGAGGTGCTGCCCAAAGGCGATCTTAGGCAGGCGTGGCCTGTGGCCCCTTGCTGGTGAACACGATCCGCTGCCCCGAGGCGAGCTCGGACCGGAACAGGCTGGTCATCACCTGCATCGCATCCTCGCGGCCGGACGCGGCGAATTTATGCGGCGACCGGATGCGCAGGTTGTTGTCAAAGCCGTGGGCGGCATGGGCCCAAATCATCGGATGCAATTCTGTCAGATGTGCACGGATGATCCATTCGGTGCAGGCACCGATACGGGCGCGAATGCTGTCGGCGCGTTCGTTTCCGCCGCCGCCAAAGCTGGTCATATTGGCGCAATAGGCCGCCAGCAGGTTCGCGAAATAGGCGGTGGAGTGATGCGCAAGGATGTCGCGCAAGCCGTCGATGAAATAGTCAACGTCCAGATTGACACAGGCCGTATCATCAGAGCAGATCGCGTCAAACATCACCCAGGTATAGCCACCGGCCCCCCAGACATTCTGCACCCGCGCGGCGGTGCGTCTGGCTTCAAGCTCAAGCTCTGAATAGCCGCCGTGATGGCGCGGCAGCAGGTGGTTGCCCAAGGCGCGCATGGGGCGCGGGTTGAGCGGGTTGAGCATAATCAGCTTTTCATAGCTTTCGCGCAGCCCGCCTTGGTGGTTGAACGGCCCACTCGCATGGGCGCAGCAGGTGGCCGCGACAAGCGCGCTGGTGGGATGCTGGGCAATGAAGGGAGCGATGATCTCTCCGGCGCGCTCGAAGTGGGCGATGCAGGCGTCGCGGTTGCGTTGCGGCAGCACGTTGCTTTCGCCTTTGCCGCGCCACGCCCAGCCGATGTCGATATGCGCCTGTGCCACGACGCAGGCGACGACGTAATCGTCTTGGTGCTCCTCCAGCACATGTTCGAAATCCTCGATCCCGCTCAGCAAGGCTTTGGCAAAGCCGCTGTCCACGTCCTCGATCGCGTGCTCTGTCGCCATCACCACATCGGCACGGGCACCATAGGCGATCAGCTCGGCCACAGGCATGGACCCGGGGGTGAGCCTGCTATCAGCATCTGCCGCGCGGATCACCTTTGACAGGGCCGCCCAGTTCTCCTGCCGCACCAAGCCTTGGCCCAACTGGTGGTTTTCATCGCAAAGACGGTCCTCGGCGGTGGGATCAGGGCAGTCGATGCTGAGCATTTCATGGGGCGAAGGCGGCACAGCATCAGGGCGCGGCACGGCGGTTTGCGCGGTTTTCTGAGGCTGCGGGCGGGGTTCTTGCTTGCGCGGCGTTTGGCCAAGATCGTCAGAATCCAACAGCAGCGTCGGAACGCTTTTGCGTTTGAATAAATTCTTGAGGTGCCGCATCGTTTGTCCAGTCCTATATGAACCCGTCTTCTGCCACTGAAAATGGCGGGATAATTAGGCACCAAGATGGCATCGCGATGGTTAGTCTGGGATTTGCCAAGCGTCTGAACGCGGCTTTAAGGCTGAATAATGCCTGATTGTTCAAAGACCGGCGACGATGGCGCGGAACACGCTATGTTGTGCGCGAATACGACTGGGGGAGTAGGAATGTCAGCAAAGATAACAGCACGCCGCAGCGGCATGCGGCGCGGTGGTCTGGGGCGGGTGATTCTCGCGCCGGTGATGGTCGCGCTACTGTCCGGTGGCGTGGCACTGCCGTTGGCGGCCGAGACGGTGAATGTCCTGCGCCCTGTGGCCCGCAGCGCGGTCCCTGATCCTGACACCACGCCGCCGACCGCCGCCGCGCCGATTGAACCCGCGCCCGCCGTGCCCGGAGAGGGGGCCACAGCGGGCCCCGACCTTGCGACCGCCGCGCCGATCAATCTTTACGAGGTCTCGCCGCCTGCGCGCAACGGCGTAATCCCGCGCACAAGGTGGCAGCACCGGCGCGGGCATGCGGTCTGGACGCGCACGGCGCTGTCCGCGCTCAAGTCCCACGGTAAGCCCCTGGTTGATATGGTGCCTGCCGACATCGACGACTGGTGCCCGGCCTATCCCACCGCCTCGGACGCGGACCGCAGGGCGTTCTGGGTCGGGTTCATGTCGGCGCTGGCGAAACATGAGAGTACGTATAAGGCCCGCGCGGTCGGGGGCGGCGGTCTGTGGTACGGGCTGCTGCAGATCCTGCCTGCCACCGCGCGCGGCTATGGCTGCAACGTCGGCACGGGCGCGGGGTTGCAGAACGGGGCCGCGAACCTGAGCTGTGCGGTGCGGATCATGGCGGTCACCGTGCCCCGTGACGGGGTGATCTATGGCCGCGGCGGGCGTGGTGTCGCGGCGGACTGGGGCCCATTGCGCAGCCCTGCGAAACGTCGGGACATGTCGCGCTGGCTGAAGCAGCAAGCCTATTGCAAACCACTGGGTGCGACGCGCCCCAAGCCGCGACCCTGAACGCGCCGCCCGTGGCCGGCCTAGCCGCGCAGGCTAAAGTGGTGCCGCTGCGTGGGGACGCCAGCGGCGTGCAGCGCGTGCTCGAACGGGCGGTGCGGGGGCATGGTATCGGGGGGAACACGCAACCGCTGCCCCGACCGCAGCACCACCGTCGCGCGGACAGAGAGGTCCAGCCGCGTATCAAGGCGGATGTGGTCGATTGTGTCGAGCGGGATCGTGACCTTATCCTTGCCCCGCTGCCAGACCAGCGCCTGCGGGGAGAGGCTCAGGCTGGCGATGGGGTTCGTCGCAAGTTCCCATAGCGCGGGCAGGGTGAAGAGGGCGACGATCGCCAGTATCACCGGGGACGCCTCAATCACGACATAGGCAGTGACCAGCGCCAGCCAGACAGCCGCGACCACCAAAGCCGTCCAAAGGCTGCGCCCCGCACGCCGGTAGCGGAAGGTGCCCCGCGGCGGGACACCTTCGGCGGCATCATGCACCGCGGATACGTGTCAGCATTTCGGTCGTGTCACGCGACAGGCCGGGTTGCGACAGGATGCGGTCCAGCTCTGCCTTGATCATGTCCTGACGGTCAGTGTCATAGCGTTTCCATGTCTGGAAGGCCGAACACATCCGCGCAGTGGTCTGCGGGTTCACCGGATCAAGCTGGATCAGCCAATCGGCAAGCAGACGATAGCCCGCCCCCGAAGCATGGTGGAAGCCCGCGTGATGCGCAGCAAAGGCCCCCAGCACAGCGCGGAAGCGGTTGGGGTTCTTCCAGTTGAAGTCAGGGTGTTTGGTCAGCGTCTCGACCACCTCGTGGGCGTCTTCGGGGTCGGCTTCCATCACCTGCAGGCCGAACCACTTGTCCATGACCAGACGGTCCGCTTTCCACTGTGCCTCGAAGGCCTCCACAGCCTTGTTGCCGCGACCGGCGCGGACCAGATTGGCCAGCGCGGAAAGCTGCTGGGTCATATTGTCGGCCGCGTCATATTGCTCTTGCGCGAGCACGCCGTCGTCATTGCGCGTCAGCAGGGACAGGGCGGCATTGGACAAGGCGCGCTTGCCCGCCTGTTTCGCGTTTGGCTCGAACGGGGCGTCGACGGTGTGACGGCGATAAAGCGTCGGCAACAGATCGGCAAAGGCGTCGGCCATCGCGGCGCGGGTCGCCTCGGTCGCGGCATAGATGATGTCGGGGTCGGGGGTGTCGCCTGCCTCTGACAGCGCGCGCGCCAGATCGGATTGCGACGGCAGCCCCAGCATCAGCGCGCGATACGCCGGATCAAGGGTTTCATCCCCGATCACCGCGCGGATACCGGCCAGCCAATCCTTGTTCGGGGCCTTGCCCTCGCGGATCATCCCAAGCAGCGACCCATAAGCCAGCATGCGCCCCTGTTCCCAACGGTTGAACGGATCGGTGTCATGGGCCAGCAGATGCGCGCGGTCTGCGTCCGATAGGTCTTGGGACAGCACCACCGGCGCGGAAAAGCCGCGCAGCACGGATGCCACAGGGCGCGTCCCCAGATCGTCAAAGACAAAGCTTTGTTCGGCCTGCGTCATTTCCAGCACCGTGGTCTCGTGCACCTCGTCCCCGTCCTGACCGATCAGCCCGACAGCGATCGGCAGCACATAGGGCTGCGGGTCGTCGGTGGCCGCTCTGGCGGGGGTGTGCTGCTTGAAATGCAACGTCAATGTGCCGTGGTCCCAGCTTTCGGTGACCGACAGCTGCGGCGTGCCCGCCTGGGAATACCAGCGCTTGAACTGCCCCAGATCGCGGCCTGTTGTATCCTCGAACACCTGTAGCCAGTCTTCGATGGTACAAGCCTGCCCGTCGTGGCGATCGAAATAGAGGTCAAGCGCTTTTGAATACGCCGCGTCCCCGACCAGCAGCTTGAGCATGCCAATCACCTCGGCCCCTTTTTCATAGACCGTGGCGGTGTAGAAGTTGTTGATTTCCTGAAAGCTCTCGGGGCGCACGGGATGCGCCAGCGGGCCTTGGTCCTCGGGGAATTGGCGGGCGCGCAGGTCGATCACATCACCGATCCGCTTCACCGCGGCAGAGCGCATGTCAGAGGTAAACTGGCTGTCGCGATAGACCGTCAGCCCTTCCTTCAGGCACAGCTGAAACCAATCACGGCAGGTGATGCGGTTGCCGGTCCAGTTGTGGAAATACTCATGCGCGATAATGGCCTCGATCCGTTCAAAGTTCATATCGGTCGAGGTTTCGGGCGACGCGAGAACGGCGGAGGAGTTGAAGATGTTCAGCCCCTTATTCTCCATCGCGCCCATGTTGAAGTCATCCACGGCGACGATGTTGAACAGATCAAGATCGTATTCACGACCATAAACGTCCTCGTCCCATTTCATACTGTCTTTCAGCGCCTGCATCCCAAAAGCGCATTTGCCTTCGTCACCGGGGCGCACATAGAGGTTCAGGTCAACCTTGCGGCCGGATTTCGTGGTGAAGCTGCCGGGGTGTGCGACCAGATCGCCCGCGACCAGAGCAAACAGGTAGGCAGGCTTGGGCCAGGGATCATGCCATTCGGCGGTATCCTTGCCGCTGCTGACGGGGTTGCCGTTGGACAGCAATACCGGATGTGGTCCGTTGATGGTCACGGTAAACACTGCCATCACATCGGGGCGGTCGGGGTAATAGGTGATCTTGCGAAAGCCTTCCGCCTCGCATTGGGTGCAATACATGCCGTTCGACATATAAAGCCCCTCAAGAGCGGTGTTGCCCATCGGGTCGATCTCTACCTCGGCTTCCCAGACGAAGGGCGCGTTTGGCACAGCGCAGGTCAGCCCCAGGGGCGTCACCTCGGGCGAGACGGGCGTGCCATCAATCGTGGCCGAGACGAGCGATAGGTTCTCCCCGTGCAGAAAGAACGTCTTGTCGCTTGCATCGGGGTTGGGGCGAAAGGAGATACGGCTTTTGACGCGGGTCTTGCGCGGGTCCAGATCGAAGTGCAGCGCGACATCGTCGATGATAAAGCCATAAGGCGTGTAGTCGGCCAGATATATCGTCTGGGGGGCAGCGTCGCGCATGTTTTTTCCTTCTGTTTGGAACCAGATGTCCAGCGCTCAAGTTAGTCTTGCAACACGGCACCTGCAAGGTCGCCACCCGAGAAGATCAACTTTCACCGAACCCATCGGAGGGCATCATGTCTGCACCCGACACAAATATCGACAAACAAGAGAAACAGCACAAACCCGCGCTGCTTGGCGTTAAAGGCGCGATGATCTTCGGCATCGTGATTACGGCCATTCTTGGCTTCATCCTGATCGACAACGGTCGCGAAGACCGTCAGCCCGCTGCCGAAGAAGGCACGCAGGCCATTACCACTGACAGCACCGTCCCCGCGGTGACCGAGGAAGACACAAGCGGCGCAACACAGGCGGGTGATACCAACGCAGCGCCTGTGGATCCCGTCGCACCGGGGACAAACGAAAGCAACTGAGTTTTATAAGCGCTTTTAACGATTGAAGATTTAATGATTTGGACGGCAGACCTTGGCGACAAGGTCTGCCGTTTTTTATGATGATAGGGATTATCCGGGGGGAAAGGCGCAATGGCGAAAATGCGCAAGAAATCAGATATTCCGACCAAGATATGCCAAAGCTGCGGGCTGCCCTTTAGCTGGCGGCGCAAGTGGGCGCGCGATTGGGAGGCGGTGAAATACTGCTCTGACCGATGCCGCAGGGCGCGGGGGGCCGCTAGCGCTCAGTAGGGGCTGCATTGGTAAGATGTTTTTACCAATACATGTTGCTCCACGGGGGGATACCTTCTAAGTCTTGTCGCAAAGCAAATTCCACGCGAGCGACAGGAGCTATGAGATGACACAGCGTACCGACAAGAACGGCCTTCAGGTTGCCGCCGAACTGGTTGATTTTATCGAGGGTGCAGCACTGCCCGGCACCGGCATCGATGCGGGAACGTTCTGGGCGGGGCTCAGCGATCTGGTACATGACCTTGGCCCCAAGAACCGCGCGCTGTTGCAGACCCGCGCAGACATGCAGGCCAAGATCGACAGCTGGCACAAGGAACGGGCCGGCCAGCCTCATGATGCGGACGCCTACACAAGCTTTCTGCGCGAGATCGGGTATCTGGTGCCCGAAGGCCCCGCGTTCGAGATTGACACGAAAGGCGTCGACCCTGAAATCGCTCAGGTGCCTGGCCCGCAGCTGGTGGTGCCGATCACTAACGCCCGCTTTGCCCTGAACGCCGCCAATGCGCGGTGGGGCAGCCTGTATGACGCCTATTACGGCACCGACGCTTTGGGTGATCTGCCGCAGGGCAAGGGATACGATGCGGACCGTGGTACACGGGTCGTGGCGCAGGCCAAGGCGTTTCTGGATGACGCGGTGCCGCTGGCGTCAGGCAGTCACGCGGATGTAACGGGGTATGCCGTGGTTGACGGCGCGCTGACACCTGCGTTGAAAGATCCGGCGCAGTTTGTCGGCTACCGTGGCGATGCAGCCGCGCCCGAGGCGATCTTGCTGCGCAACAACGGGCTGCACATCGAAATCCGGATCGACGCCGCGCATAACATCGGCAAGACCGATCCGGCAGGCGTGGCGGATGTGCTGCTGGAATCCGCGATGTCCACGATCATGGATTGTGAAGACAGCGTTGCCGCCGTGGACGCAGAGGACAAGGTCGTGGCCTATGGTAACTGGTTGGGGCTGATGAAAGGCGATCTGTCGGAAACCTTTGAAAAGGGCGGCCAGCAGGTCACGCGCGAGATGCACGGGGATCGCGACTATACCGCGCCAGACGGCAGCGCGCTGACGATCAAGGGACGGTCGCTGATGCTGGTGCGCAATGTCGGCCACCTGATGACCAACCCCGCCATTCTGGACCGCGACGGGCGCGAGATTGGCGAAGGGCTGATGGATGCCATGGTCACCACGCTGATCGCGATGCACGATCTGCAAAAGACCGGGGGCATGCGCAACTCGGTCGCGGGATCGGTCTATGTGGTAAAGCCCAAGATGCACGGGCCCGAGGAAGTGGCCTTTGCTGATGAGATATTTACCCGCGTGGAAACCGTGCTGGGTCTGCCCGCCAATACGGTCAAGCTGGGCATCATGGATGAGGAGCGCCGCACCTCGGTCAACCTGGCGGAGTGTATCCGCGCGGCCAAATCGCGCGTGGCCTTTATTAACACCGGCTTCCTTGATCGTACCGGCGACGAGATCCACACCTCTATGGAGGCAGGGCCGATGGTGCCCAAGGGCGAGATGAAAAACGCCCCCTGGATCAGCGCCTATGAGGATCGCAACGTTGATATCGGTCTGGCCTGCGGCCTGCAGGGACGTGCCCAGATCGGCAAGGGCATGTGGGCCATGCCCGATATGATGGAGGCAATGCTGGAGGCCAAGATCGGTCACCCCAAGGCGGGTGCGAACTGCGCTTGGGTGCCATCGCCCACGGCCGCCACACTGCACGCGATGCACTACCATAAAATCGACGTGCTGGCGCGTCAGGACGAGATCAAACAGGGCGGGGCCCGTGGCACGCTGGCCGATTTGCTGACCATTCCGGTCCTGGACGGGCGTAACCTGTCGGACGCGGATATCGCGCAGGAGGTTGAGAACAACGCCCAAGGTATCCTTGGCTATGTTGTGCGATGGGTCGATCAGGGTGTGGGGTGCTCGAAGGTGCCAGACATCCATGACGTCGGCCTGATGGAAGACCGCGCGACCTGCCGCATCTCGGCTCAGGCGCTGGCGAACTGGCTGCACCACGGGGTGATCTCGGAAGAGCAGGTCACGGCGGCTCTCAAGAAGATGGCCGCTGTTGTGGACCGGCAGAATGCGGGCGATCCGCTGTATCAGTCTATGGCACCGGGTTTTGACGGCATCGCCTTTCAAGCGGCCAGCGATCTGGTGTTGAAAGGACGCGTGCAGCCTTCGGGCTATACCGAACCTGTCCTGCATGCCCGCCGGTTGGAGCTGAAAGCCGCGCAGGGCTGAGTTTGAAGTTTCGGAAAGGGCGAGGGGCCAGCCCCTCGCGCTCCCCGGAGTTTAGTTGGCAAAATGAAGTAACAATGAGGATAGCATGGCAGTCACATTAGAGCAGGCGCGGACGATGATCGCCGAGACGTTCAAGAAGGGGCATGAGCTGGGGCTGAAGCCCTTGTCGGCAGTGGTGCTTGATGCGGGCGGCCACGTGCAAGCCTTCGAGCGGGAAGACGGTGCCGCACCGGGGCGTTTCGGGATCGCCCACGGCAAAGCCTATGGCGCGGTGATGCTGGGAATGGCAGGGCGCGCGCAGATGGCACGGGCCGAACAGCAGGCCTATTTCATGGCGGCAGTGAACGGTGTGTACCGCGGGGCGGTGGTGCCTGTGCCCGGCGGCTTGCTGCTGCGCGATGACGCCGGCGTCGTGATTGGCGCGCTGGGCGTGACGGGGGATACCTCGGACAATGATGTTAAAGCAGCGCTGGCAGGGATTGAAGCGGCAGGGCTGAAAGGCGAGGAATAACGCCCGCTTTGGGGTGTTGAGGTCGGATTGAGGACGCGGTAGGCTTTGAGCGAAATCAAACTCTGAGGCTGAATATGGCGCGTCCTGTTGTTGGTATTGTCGGAAACACCAGCCTGTTGAACGATCAATATCCGATCCATGCCGCCGGCACGATGAACACCATCGCCGTAGCGCAGGTGTCTGGCTGTTTGCCCCTAATCATCCCGAGCGACCCGTCGCTTGTGTCGGTGGAAGAGCTGTTGGAGACCTGCGACGGCTTTTTGCTGACCGGCGGGCGGCCCAATGTGCACCCCGAGGAATACGGCGAACCCGCGACCGAGGCGCATGGTACCTTTGACCGTGCGCGCGACGCTATCGCCCTGGGGCTGGTGCGCGCCTGCGTTGAACGCGGGCAGCCGTTCTTTGGCGTCTGCCGGGGGTTCCAAGAGGTGAATGTCGCCATGGGTGGCACGCTTTACCCCGAAATCCGTGAACTGCCCGGCCGTATGAACCACCGTATGCCCCCCGATGGCACGATGGAGCAGAAGTTCGAGCTGCGCCACGACGTGACCTTTACCCAAGGTGGCGTCTTCCACGAGGTCTTGGGGGCCCCGAAAGTGCGGACAAATACCTTGCATGGGCAGGGGATCAAGGCGGCGGGTCCGCGTGTGGTGATCGATGGTTTTGCCGAAGACGGCACGCCAGAGGCGATATATATCAAGGACGCGCCGGGGTTCACCCTTGCCGTGCAGTGGCACCCCGAATGGGACGCGGGCAATGATCCGGTGTCGCGTCCCCTGTTCGAACGCTTTGGTGCGGCGGCGCAGGCCTGGGCGGACAGCAAGCATCAGCGAATGTTGAAATCCGCCTGACAGGTTACCCCGACAGCGTGATGCGCGGCACATGCAAGGGGCCTGACCTTGCTAGATAGCGGGCGGTCAGCGTGTCGATCTTCTGCCAGAGGAAATCCGGCGGCGCGGCAGATCTTGGCTGCGGCGCGCGTGGTTTGCCCGCGTGCTGGAGGTGCCGTTTGCGGCAGCTTTGAAAAGCGACGGCGCTTGGGGGCGGGGCTATCGGGTATGTGATCTTGTGCATGGGGCGACCTTAGCCGCCCCAAAGTTAACAAATCATGACCGGTGAGCGATTACATCTCGCCGCCGGTGACTTGGATGCATTGGCCATTGATGCTTTGCGACCCCGGACCGGTGAGCCATGCGGCCGCGGCTGTGACCTCGGACACCTCGATCAGACGCTTGTGCGGGTTGGAGTTGACCATGATCGCGCGCGCTTTTTCTTCCGAGATACCAGCACGTTCCGAGATCGACGCCGTATTGCGCGACACGATGGGCGTGTCGACATAGCCGGGGCAGATCGCGTTGAACGTATAGGGTTGCCCCAGATAATCCGCCGCCAGCGATTTGACCAAACCGATCATCCCGTGTTTCGACGCCGAATAGGCCGCAGCCCCGGGCAGCCCCTTCAGGCCCGCCATCGAAGAGATCGCGATGACGCGGCCCCAGTCGGTATCGCGCATGGTTTTCAACGATTCGCGGATGGTCAGAAAAGCACCGTCGAGATTGGTCGACATCATATTGCGCCAGAATTCCATATCGGTCTTATGCACGGCCTTGCCCTCGGCGATGCCGGCGTTGGGGATGCAGATCTGGATCGGACCGTGGGCTTTGACGGCGGCGGCGATCTTGGCGACCACGTCTTCCTCGCTGCGCACGTCCATTGCCATGCCGGTCATGTTATCGCCTGCGACCTCGTCCAGCACCTCTTGGCGTCGGCCTGTGATGGTCACATGTGCGCCCCGTGCGGCCAGATCCCGCGCGATGTCCAGCCCGATGCCGGTGCCGCCGCCCGTGATCAGCGCGTGTTTTCCCTGTAGGTCCATTCTGCTCTCCCTTATGAAATGGATCATCATGGGGGGCATGCTGTCGGCAGCAGGGGGCAGGTGCAAGGGCGCGCGGGTTTTCACGCAACGTCGTAAACCTAAAAATCGGGCTGTTAGCGCTATTGACGCTGCAAAACGCTGTTCTAATTATGTCCGTCTCTTGTACTATAGGAACCCAAGCGCTATCGCTCTGGGTAATATTATTGCGCCACACTGGGCGTAGAAGCACAAACGGGGGACTCTGGATTGAAGATCGGGACGCCAAAAGAAACATTTGAAGGGGAAAATCGCGTTGCGATGACTCCGGAATCAGCACTGCAGCTGCAAAAGCTTGGTCATAGCTGTATGATCGAAGCTGGCGCAGGCGAGGCGGCTGGTTTTTCCAACGATAAATATGTCGAAGCCGGGGTAGAGGTGATCGACACGGCGGCCGAGCTTTGGGAGACGGCGGATGTCGTGGCCAAGGTCCGCGTCCCCAACACCGAAGAAATGGCGATGCTGCGGTCCGACCAGACGCTGATCTCTTTCTTCAGCCCTGTGGCCGATGAGGCCAAGATGAAAGAGGCGGCAGAGAAAGGCACCACTGTCGTCGCGATGGAGATGATCCCCCGGATCAGCCGCGCGCAGAAAATGGATGCGCTGTCGTCCATGGCGAACATCGCGGGCTACCGTGCGGTGATCGAGGCAGGCAACAACTTTGGCCGCTTCTTTACCGGTCAGATCACGGCGGCGGGCAAGGTGCCTCCGGCGAAGGTTCTGGTTGTCGGTGCCGGTGTTGCCGGTCTGGCCGCGATCGGGACATCCACATCCCTTGGCGCGATCACGCTGGCCTTTGACGTGCGTCCAGAAGTGGCCGAACAGGTTGAATCGATGGGGGCCGAGTTTGTCTACCTCGATTTCGAGGAAGAGCAGCAGGACGGCTCTGCCTCCGGTGGCTATGCCTCTGTTTCCTCGCCTGAATTCCGCGAGGCACAGCTGGCCAAATTCCGCGAGCTGGCCCCCGAGGTCGACATCGTCATCACCACCGCCCTGATCCCCAACCGCGAAGCGCCTGAGCTGTGGACCGAAGATATGGTCGCAGCGATGAAGCCCGGGTCGGTGATCGTCGATCTGGCGGCGGAAAAGGGTGGCAACTGCAAGCTGACCAAGATGGACGAGAAAATCGTGACCGAGAATGGCGTGACCATCATCGGCTACACCGATTTCCCCAGCCGAATGGCAACGCAGGCCTCGACGCTTTATGCGACCAATATCCGTCACCTGATGACCGATCTGACGCCGGAAAAAGACGGTGTGGTCAACCACAACATGGAAGACGACGTGATCCGTGGGGCGACCATCACCCATGACAAGGAAGTCACCTTCCCACCACCTCCACCCAAAGTGGCCGCGATTGCGGCGGCTCCGAAGAAAGACAAGCCGAAAGAGCTGACAGCGGAAGAGAAACGCGCCAACGAAGTGGCCGCGTTCAAGGCACAAACCCGCAATCAGGTCGGCCTGCTGGCCATCGGTGGCGTGCTGCTGTTGGCGGTAGGTCTGGTCGCGCCGGCGAGCTTTATGCAGCACTTTATCGTATTCGTGCTCTCCGTGTTTATCGGCTTCCAGGTGATCTGGGGTGTGGCACACAGTCTGCACACACCGCTGATGGCTGTGACCAATGCGATTTCGTCGATCATCATTCTGGGGGCGGTCATGCAGATCGGGTCCGGGTCGTTCCTGGTGATTATTCTGGCCGCGCTGTCGGTCTTTATGTGCGGGATCAACATCTTTGGTGGCTTCCTCGTGACACGGCGCATGCTTGCCATGTTCCAAAAATCGTAAAGGGTTCAGGTAAATGGATTTTGGTTTTACAACAGCGGCTTACGTAGTCGCCGCCATCCTCTTCATCCTCAGCCTTGGCGGGCTGTCGGGTCAGGAAAGCGCCAAGCGCGCGGTATGGTACGGGATCGTGGGCATGGCTTTGGCCGTGGCTGCGACATTGATCGGGCCGGGGGCCGGCTTCTGGCTGCTGTCGCTGATCCTGATCGCGGGTGGCGGTGCCATCGGCTATCAACTGGCGACAAAAGTGCAGATGACGCAGATGCCCGAACTGGTTGCCGCGATGCACAGCCTTGTGGGTCTGGCGGCGGTCTTTGTCGGCTATAACGCGCATATCGAACTGGGCAACGTGCTGGCGATGGATGACACCGCCCGCAAGGCGACCGAAGGGTTCGCAGCGCTGCTGGCCAAGAAAGACAGCGTCGAGATCGCGATCCTGCGGGTCGAACTGTTCCTTGGTGTGTTCATCGGTGCCATCACCTTTACTGGGTCGGTCATCGCCTATGGCAAGCTGGCGGGGCGCGTGGATACGTCGGCGACAAAACTGCCCGGCGGTCACATCCTGAACGCGGCGGCTGCTGGCCTGTCGCTGCTGTGTCTGGTCTGGTACTTCAACACCGGTGGCTTCCTGCCGCTGTTCATCATGACCCTGGCGGCGCTGTTTATCGGCTACCACCTGATCATGGGTATCGGCGGCGCGGATATGCCCGTGGTTGTGTCGATGCTGAACAGCTACTCTGGCTGGGCTGCGGCGGCGATCGGTTTCAGCCTTGGCAACGATCTTCTGATCGTCGTGGGGGCGCTGGTCGGCTCGTCCGGTGCGATCCTGTCCTACATCATGTGTAAAGCGATGAACCGGTCGTTCGTCAGCGTGATCCTCGGCGGCTTCGGCGGGACATCCGGTCCGCAGATGGAGGTCGAGGGCGAGCAGGTCGCGATCGACACTGACGGTGTTGCCACCCTGCTGAACGAGGCCGACAGCGTAATCATCATCCCCGGTTACGGCATGGCGGTGGCTCAGGCGCAGCAAGCGGTCAGCGAGCTGGTCAAGAAGCTGCGGGCCAAAGGCAAGAACGTGCGTTTCGCCATTCACCCCGTTGCGGGGCGTCTGCCGGGTCACATGAACGTGCTGCTGGCCGAGGCCAAAGTGCCCTATGACATCGTGATGGAGATGGACGAGATCAACGATGATTTCCCGTCGACCGACGTGGCGATCGTGATCGGGTCCAATGACATCGTGAACCCTGCCGCACAGGACGACCCCAACAGCCCCATCGCCGGTATGCCGGTTCTGGAATGCTGGAAGGCCAAGAACGTCATCGTGTCCAAACGCGGGCAGGGGACAGGCTATTCCGGCATCGAGAACCCGCTGTTCTTCAAAGACAACACGCGGATGCTTTACGGCGACGCCAAGGCGAGCCTCGACAAGCTGCTGCCGCTGATCGACTGATCACGCGACAGGCGACAAACCAAGGGGCGGTGCAGCAATGCGCCGCCCCTTTTGCTTTTGGGGCGAAGGCAGTGGAACTCAAGCCGGTGGCACGTGTTGAATTGTCATATAGGAGGATTTGAATATGAAGTTTTCGCGCACCAGCCCCTCGACCGGCCCCGGTTCCCCTGAAGTGACCGGCTTTTACGATGACGATACCGGCAGCATCCAATATCTGGTGGCGGATCCGGCGACCTCAAAAGCGGCGGTGATCGACGTGGTTCTGGGCTTCAGCCCACAAAGTGCGGCGACTGACACGCAGCATGTCGATACCATCCTGCGCCACGCGGAAGCCGCGGGCTACGAGATCGAATGGATCCTCGACACGCACCCCCATGCGGACCATCTCATGGCCTCGCACGTGCTAAAACAGCGGTTGAACAAGCCCAATGCCATCGGGGCCAAGGTGAGAGAGATCGCAGAGCTCTGGCGTGCCTATTACAACATGCCCGACGCCTTTGACCCCGCCGCCGATTTCGACCACCTTTTCGAGGATGGCGATACATTCACCATCGGCGAGCTGCCCGTGCGGGTGATGCTGTCGCCGGGGCACACGTTGGGGTCGATCACCTATGTTGTAGGCTCTGACGCGGCTTTTGTGCATGACAGCTTTATGCAGCCTGACGTGGGCACTGCGCGTGCCGATTTTCCGGGGGGCACCGCGGCTGAACTCTACCAGTCCCTGCAAGATATCCTTGCCCTGCCGGATGCAACGCGCCTGTTCATCGGCCATGACTATGGCACCGAGTATCGCAGCCAACCCATGTGGGAATCCACCGTGGCCGAACAACGCCGGCACAACGCCCATATCGGCGGTGGCGTGTCGCAGCAAAGCTTCGTCGACCAGCGCGAGGCGCGGGACAAAACCCTCGCGCTGCCCGACCGGATGCTGCATGTCTTACAGATGAACCTTCGGGCAGGGCGCTTGCCGGAGGCCGAAGACGACGGTCACGCTTACCTCAAGATACCGGTCAACCGGTTCTGAAACGGTTCCGGTATTCCGCGGTATACGGTTAACCCTATGAAAGATATGTGAAATATATCTAGGCGAATGGCGGTGGTCACGATAGACTGCTTTGATTGTCCCCTTGTAGAAAGCCCGCATCGTGCCCGCCCTCGACGATCACCCCCTGCGCTATACGCTCAATAGCGAGCTGCACGCCCGCCCGTTCCCCTCGCTCACCGCGCCCCATGTTGCGGCCTATCTGGCCGTGCGCCCATTGGGGGAGGCCGCGCGGCGGGACCGCTCTGTCGATCTGCAACAGCTCCGTGATCTCTTGGCCCATTATGGTGCGCCGCTACCCGCCGCGGACGCGACCCATTATTTCGGCCCGATGGGAAAATACACGCTGAAGTGGGAGCAGCATACCGAGTTCGTGACCTATACGGTGTTTCTGGATCAGCTCGGCCAGCGCCCCTTTGATCCGGCAGAGTTTGATGTCTTCCCGCAGGATTGGCGCGCGGGCCTGAACGCGCAGCGGATCACCTCTATTCTGCTGCGGCTGGTGCCCCGCCTGCCACAGGACGCGCAGATCGCCGAGGCGTTGCAAGACTGGTTCGTCCCCGAAAGCCTCGCCGTGGCATCGGTGCTTGAAGATGCTGCCGTCATCGCCAGCGACTTTCGCATCGATCCCGCGGGTCACATGCGCATGGCGGTCTTTGCGAGCGAAGGCACGGGCAGCCGCCGCTTGGGCCGTATCGTGCAACGTCTGTGCGAGATAGAGACCTATAAATCCATGTCGATGCTCGGCTTTGCCAAGGTGCGCGAATTCGCGGGCCAGTTGGACCGTATCGATGCAGAGCTGAACGATCTGATGGCGGGTATGGCAGGCACCTCTGCCATGGCCGAAGACACGCTGCACCGGCTGCTGGATATCTCTGTCGGGCTGGAGGCGCTTTCGGCCGATGCGTCTTACCGTCTGGGCGCGACAGAGGCGTATCAAGCCATCGTCGCACAGCGGATAGGGGCCCTGCGCGAAACACGGTTCATGGCGCGGCAAGGGTTTGATGAATTCATGATGCGCCGCTACGAGCCTGCGATGCGAACGGTCACATCCTCGGAAACACGGCTCAATAAAATGTCCGCCCGCGCCAGCCGCGCGGCCGAATTGTTGCGGACACGGGTTGATGTGGAACGATCCGCGCAAAATCAGGCGATACTGGCCAGCATGGACAAACGCTCTGACCTGCAACTGCGCTTGCAACACACGGTCGAAGGGCTGTCCGTGGTGGCGATCAGCTATTACGCGGTGTCGCTGGTGGGCTATATGCTTTACCCGCTGGCCGACCGTATCGGGGTCAGCAAGGGCACGCTCACGGCAGTGGCCGTCCCGGTGGTAGTGCTGTTGGTCTGGGGACTGCTGCGCCGCCTGCGCCACAAGATCAAATAGGGTCAGTTGCCCGCCGGTGTTGCGCGCAGGAAGGCATGCATCGCCAGCACGCCGACACCGATCATCACAATCGCAAGGATCGCGGCAAGGGACAGCGTGGGCACGCCGGACAATCCGGCCCCCAGCGTGCAGCCGCCCGCCAGTACACCGCCCACACCCATCAGCGCTGCTCCGGTCAGATAGCGGCCCGTCTGGGCGGGTGTCTCGAAACTCTGCCAGCCAAAGCCGCCAAAGATCAGGCTCGACGCGCAGGCCCCCAGGGCCACGCCCCCCAAAAGCCCGACGCCAAAGCCCGCGGGGATCGAACTGCTGGCCACCACCCAGAACAGCGCATCGGCCGAAGGAGAGGTGAACGACAGGCTTTCCATCGCGATAGGGTCGAATTCGTCAAACAGTATAAACCCCGTCCCGACCCAGGCCAGCGGGACCAGCAGACCAATCATCGCCGCCATCACCAGATGGGTCCAGCGATTGCCCGATCGCAGCGCCACGGCAAGGGCCGCCACCACGATCAGACCGCCCCATAGCATCACCCCCCCGGGCAGGGCGGCAAGGCTGACGTAATCGCCAAGCCCAAGCGTCACACTGCCAAGCGCTACGCGCACTGGGGCCAGCACGCCTTTCAACGTGGCATGGGCCACAACGGCAAAGACAACCACGACCAACGCCGCGCGCAAATTGCCGGAGCCCGCCAGAATGGTCAGCCGAGAGATACAGCCCCGCGTCAACACCATCCCCGCGCCAAAGAACAGCCCGCCGATGGCAATCGCCAGATAGGGCACATCCGGCACCATAAAGCGGTGTTCGGCAAAGCTGATCCAGCCCATGGCGACCGCGACCTGCGTCCCTAGCACGGCAAAAGCCAGCGCCGTCAGCCAGACCCCTTTTGCGGCGCGCCGGTCCTCGCCAATCAGCGAGCGGCGAAAACAGAATTTGGTGATCTGCCCGAGTATGCCAAAGATCACCCCAACCGCCAGCGCGAACCAGACAGCCGCTTGTTGCGGTGTGGTGGTCTCAAAACCGAATTGTTCAAACATCCCCGTGATCCCCTTGACGACAACACGACAGTTCCCTGACGCGGAAACCGCCCGAATTCAAGCCTTTTGCGCCCCCACGACAAAGGGAGGCCGCAGCCCCCCTTCACCCTTTTTCAAATACTCAAACCCGACAGCAGCCCCAAAAGGTGACGGTCCGATCCGGATCACCGTCCGCGCAACCGCGGATCCAGCGCGTCACGTAGCCCGTCGCCAAGATAGTTCACGCTCAGCACGGTCAGCGAGATCGCGACGCCGGGCAGGATCACCCGCTCGGGGAATTCCTGCATCCGTGACACGGCATCGGACAAGAGCTTGCCCCATGTCGGATAGTCCGACGGGAAGCCGACGCCCAGAAAGCTCAGCGCGCTTTCGGTGATGATCGCGGTCGCCAGACCCAGCGTGGCCGAAACCATGATCGGAGAGATGACGTTGGGCAGCAGGTGCTTGCGGATGATCTTGCCCGACCGCGTCCCGATGGACCGCGCGGCGAGGATGAACTCGCGCTCTTTCAGCGCCAGAATGTCGCCGCGCACGATCCGCGCGGTCTGCATCCACGAAGTCAGCCCGATGATGCCGACGATCAGGATGAACATCCCGCCTTCGGGGCCAAACCGTGCGTTGAGCGGTTGGCGGAACAGGGTCACCGCCAGCAGCGTCAGCGGCAGGATCGGCAGCGACAGAACCAGATCGGTAAAGCGCATCAGCCAGAAATCGAGCCGTTTGAAATAGCCCGAGATGACGCCGATGGCCGATCCGATGACCAGCGCCAGCCCCATGGCCAGCCAGCCCACCGCCATAGACACACGCCCGCCGGCGATCATCTGTGCCATGATATCACGGCCCAGCTGGTCGGTGCCAAAGGGATGTGCCCAACCGGCCTTGGCCTCGCTGTCGAACAGCAGTTGATACACGGGGCGCCAGTTCTTGTTGCGGATATCCAACGCCTTGGGGTCGACATCCCAAAGGTAGGGGCCGAACAACACCGCGAGGGTGATGAACAGCAAGAAGCCTCCGCCAAAGACAGCGCCCTTGTGCTTGCGGAACTGCTGCCAGACGTCGATCCACTGGCTGCGCGGCGGCTTTTGCGGCTCTTTATCGACCAGCGCGCCATAGAATTCGATGTCGGCCTCGATCGGGCTTGCGGGGGTGGCTTGCTCAGTCATAGCGGATCCTTGGGTCAAGCAGGCCGTATAGAACATCGGCAATCAGGTTGAATAGAACGATGAGGATGGCGAAGATAAAGGTCAGCGTCATCACCATCGGCAGGTCGTTGGCAAAAAGCGCCGTCAGCAGCAGCTGCCCGATACCATTCACCTTGAACACATTCTCGGTAATGATCGCGCCGCCAAAGATCGCGGGCATGCCAAGGGCAATCACCGTGACCACTGGGATCATCGAGTTGCGCAGCACATGGACCAGAACGACCGATTTCTCGCGCAGCCCTTTGGCGCGGGCGGTGCGCACATAGTCCTGGTTCAGGTTGTCCAGCATCGCGCCGCGCATATAGCGGCTGATCTGCGCGGTGGTTTGCAGCGCCAACACCATCACGGGCATAATCATCTGCATGAACTGGAATTTGAAACTCTCCCAGTCGGTCACCACATGGGTTGTGTCATAGATCGACGGCAACCACCCCAGCGAGACCGAGAAAATCACGATCAGCAGCGGCCCGGTGAAGAAGGGCGGGATCGAAAAGCCGATCATGGTGACAAAGGTGCCGGCTTGATCGAATAGTGAATAGTGGCGGTAGGCCGAATAGATGCCAATCGGGATCGCGATCAGGATGCCCACGATATAGCTCAGCCCAACCACCCAAAGCGTCTGCGGCATCCGCTGGATCACGATGTCCATGATCGGGCTGCGGGTCTGCCAGCTGATCGCACGCTGAACGGGACGCACAGCACCTGTGTCGGGGTCAATGAAGGTCGACAGGCTGGTGTCGGGCAGCCAGCCCAGCAGGAAGCTGTCGCGGGTGGCCCAGTCAATGAAAACCTGCGGTTCAACCCAGAAGAACTGGATCAGCCATTTATAGTATTGCACATAGATCGGCTGCCCGAGGCCAAGCGCCTCGCGCATTTTCTGTTTTACCTCTGGTGGGACTGTCAGCGGCACCTGGGCCATCGGATCGCCGGGGGCCAGTTGCAACAGCAGGAAGATTACCAGGCTGATAAACAAAAGCGTTGGTATCGACAAAAGTAGTCGACGAATGGTGAAGGTCAGCATGCACAGCGCCTTTGCAAGTCGGTCTAGGGGAGGGGAAGCATGTCAAAATCGAAGGGAGGCGCGATTTCGCACACATTCTCACAGGCATCAAGTCATGAGGAGCACGCGCGCTGCGTGCTCCTCTGAGCTTGGGCGTGATTATTCTTTCACGCGGTACCAGTCGGCGGCATTCCACAGTTCGGAATCCCATGTGTTCAGGATCACGCCGCCCAGAGTGTTGGACGCAGCGGAAACCCGACCACGGTCGACCAGCGGAACGATGGTCATCGTGTCACGTGTGATGATGTTGTTCAGCTGCTTGGCGATCTCGCCACGCTTGTCCAACTCGCCCGTGCGCGACAGTTCGTCCAGCAACGCGTCGTATTCTTCGTTGCAGAAACGGTTGATGTTTTCACCCTGCCACTGGCTGGAAGGCTTGGGCTCGTTGCCACAGCGATAGGCAGACAGGTAAGCCTGCGGATCGGTGCCGTCAAAGTTGTTCGCGTACATTTCAACGTCGGCATAGAACTTCTGGAAGGTATCGGGCGAACCGGGGTCGCCACCAAAGAAGACCGACGCATCAAGGTTGCGCAGTTCGACTTCGACACCGATCTGATTCCACCAGTCTTTGATCAGCGCCTGGAAATCCTGACGGACAGCGTTGGTCGAGGTCTGGTACAGCAGGGACAGTTTTTCACCGTCTTTGTCGCGGATGCCGTCGCCATTGGTGTCGGTCCAGCCGGCTTCTTCCAGCAGGGCTTTCGCGCCTTCCAAATCCTGCGTCAGACATTCGGTGTTGTCGGAGGCATACAGCTCGGGCGCGGGCACAAGGTTACAGGTCGCGCGACCCGCCTGGCCATAGCCGACTTCGACCAGCAAAGGACGGTCGATCGCCATGGACAGCGCCTTGCGGACCTTAAAGTCCGACAGGATCGGGTGCGGATGCGCCACGGTGGAGCGTTCGCCCTCTGGCAGGTCCGGCGATGGGTCTGTCAGGTTCATCTCGATCCGTTCGACCAATGTCCCGAATGCAGAGATCGCCTGACCCTTGCCGCCTTCGGCCATTTTCGCCAGCACATCGGGGGCCAGCTGCATGTTCCAGGCATAGTCGTATTCGCCGGTTTCCATCACCGCACGACCCGCGGCATTCGCATCCCCACCGCCCTTGAGGGTCAGTGTCGCAAACGCGGGTTTGCTGGGGTCACGGTAGTTGGGGTTGGCTTCCATCTGGATCACGTCATTGGGACGGAAATCTGTCACGCGGAACGGGCCGGTGCCGATGGGGTTAAAGTTGGCTTCGGTACATTCGGGGGCTTTCGCGCCCAGGCAGTCCTTGAACTGCGCGGCCTGAATGATCGGTGATTGCGCGCCCATGAACGGGCCGTAAGGGTTTGGCTTGGCGTCGGTGAAATGAACGGTAACCGTCAGATCATCCACAATATCGATGCTTTCAACGCCATCGAACTTCGACGCCTGCGCGCAGCCGCCTTCGGGGTGCATACAGTATTCAGCGGTGAATTTCAGATCCGCCGAGGTCACCGGCGTGCCGTCGGACCAAACCAGGCCCTCTTTCAGCTTCCAGGTGATGGATTTCAGGTCTTCGGCCACGCCGCCGTTTTCAACGGTGGGAATCTCGGTCGCCAGATAGGGGACCAACGCGCCGGTTTCGTCATAGCGGCCCATAGGCTCCAGCACGAGGCTCGCCGCCTCGAGGTCTTTTGTGCCGCCCGACAGATAGGGGGTCATGATCGAGGGCGCTTGCCAGTAGATAACTTTCACCTCGCCGTCGCGTCCACGCTCGCCCTCGTGGGCGGCGCCGAATGCGGCGGGGGCAATCGCTACCGAAGCCGCGGCTCCCAGTAACAGGGTTTTCATGTTCATAGCTTACTCCTTGTTGGACACCGTTGGTTTTTTGAGGTGCCTTTTTTTATGGTCTGTCTTTTCTGGCAATGCCAAAAACGTCAATCTTGATCACGGCCGGGGGCAGGGTGCTGCGACAGACAGGGATGCCCGCCAAAACGCCCGTTTTTCCAGCCACGCCAATAACGTCGAAGCATCGAAACAGGTTTGAAAAAAAATGCAAGCCTCCAAAGCAGCGGATGTTAGCGGTCCCTTGGACCGATTTGACACCAGATGACGAAGTGCCTTAGCGTCGTCAAATTGATTAAACGAGAAGCGCTGGAAAATACCATGCTAGACGAGGCAACGCCGACACCAATCGCGCAAATTCAAGAGCTTAGGGTCGAATTTCAAACCCAGGACGGACCCGTTCTAGGTGTGGAGAGCGTCAGCTTTGACATCAATGCGGGTGAAACTGTCTGCGTTGTGGGCGAATCCGGCTCGGGTAAATCGGTGTCCTCGCTGTCGCTGATGCGTCTGGTCGAGTTCGGCGGCGGAAAAATTGCGGGTGGGTGCCTATTATTTGAGCGCCAGAACGATCCCGCTGTCGATTTGGCGCGCACAGATCAGGATGTGATGCGCGATATTCGCGGCAATGAGATCGGGATGATCTTTCAGGAACCGATGACAGCGCTGAACCCGGTCTTTACCGTCGGTCGCCAGCTGACCGAAGGGCTGCGCCTGCACAAGAACATGTCCAAGGCGCAGGCAGAGGCCCGCGCGCTGGAGCTTCTGACCCAGGTTCGTATCCCCGAACCGGCCCGCCGTCTTGCACAATACCCGCACGAGCTGTCGGGCGGGATGCGCCAGCGTGTGGTGATCGCCATGGCGCTGGCCTGTTCGCCGCGGCTGCTGATCGCGGATGAACCCACCACCGCGCTGGATGTGACCATTCAGGCCGAAATCCTCGCGCTGATCGACCGCTTGA
Organism: Sulfitobacter sp. PM12; assembly: GCF_045586035.1. Taxonomy (NCBI): domain Bacteria; kingdom Pseudomonadati; phylum Pseudomonadota; class Alphaproteobacteria; order Rhodobacterales; family Roseobacteraceae; genus Sulfitobacter; species Sulfitobacter sp. PM12. Next base: position 2,344,711 of record NZ_CP151529.1, on the reverse strand, counting down.
AACGCGAGACCGGCACCGCCGTCATGTTCATCACCCATGACATGGCCGTTGTCGCCCAGATGGCCGATCGCGTCGTCGTCATGTTCCGCGGTAACAAGGTCGAAGAAGGCACGGTCGAGGAAATCTTCGAAAACCCTCAACACCCCTATACCAAGGCGTTGCTGGCCGCCGTCCCCAAGCTGGGCGAGATGCGCGGCAAACCCTATCCCGAACCGATGAAACTGCTCGGGACTGCGGATAAAGAGATCAAACCCATCAAGGGCACAGAGGAAACGCTGCTGACGGTCAAGAACCTGACCACGCGCTTTCCGGTGCTGGGCGGCTTCCTGCGCCGCACCGTCGCCAATGTCCATGCGGTCGAGGACCTGTCTTTTACCATCAACAAGGGCCAGACGCTAAGCCTTGTGGGGGAATCCGGCTGCGGGAAATCTACGGCGGGGCGGTCCTTGCTGCGGCTGGTCGACCCCCAGTCGGGCGAGGTCAACCTCGATGGCAAAGACATCATGGCACTGGATTCACGTGGCCTGCACAAGGCGCGGCTGGACATGCAGATGATCTTTCAGGACCCGTTTGCCTCGCTCAATCCGCAGATGCAGCTATCGGATCAGGTGGCTGAACCGATCCACAATTATGGCACGCTCAAAGGGGCCGAACTGACCAAACGCATCGAGATGCTGTTTGACCGTGTGGAACTGCCGCGCAGCTTCATGCGCCGCTTCCCGCACGAGCTGTCAGGTGGTCAGCGCCAGCGCGTCGCCATCGCGCGGGCCTTAGCGCTGAACCCCAAGCTGATCGTCGCGGATGAAGCCGTGTCGGCGCTAGATGTGTCGGTACAAGCGCAGGTGGTCAATCTGATGCTGGAGCTGCAAGCGGAAATGGGGCTGTCCTTCCTGTTCATCAGCCACGATATGGCTGTGGTCGAACGGGTCAGCCACCACGTCGGCGTGATGTATCTGGGCCGGATCGTGGAAATGGGCACGCGGTCGCAGGTGTTTGAAAACCCGCAGCACCCCTATACACAGGCCCTGATGAAAGCCGTCCCCATCGCCGATCCACGGCGTCGCAAAAAGGAAAGCGAGCTGAACTTCAAGCCGATCCCGTCCCCGATCCATCCGACAAGCTATGTCGCGGAACCCTCTGTTTACAAAACCGTATCCCCCGGCCATCAGGTCTTGATCACCGATAGCGGATACTAAAGGACCACATAAATGACTGCGCGCATGACCCCGTTCGAGCTGATGGAAAAACTCGTCAGCTTTCCCACTGTGTCGCGGGATACGAATATCCCGCTGATCGACTGGGTGGCCGATTACCTTGAAAGCCACGGCATCGCGTCCCATCGCTATATCCACCCCGATCAACCCAAACATGCGCTTTTCGCCCATGTGGGCCCGTGGGAAGAGGGCGCGGTGGTTCTGTCGGGGCATACCGATGTGGTGCCGGTGGACGGCCAGCCCTGGGACAGCGACCCTTTCACCGTGGTCGAACGGGACGGGCGCTATTACGGGCGCGGCTGCTGCGACATGAAGGGCTTTGATGCGCTGGCCATCTGGGCACTGGTAGAAGCGCATTACGCCGACGTGCAACGCCCGCTCCAGATCGCGCTCAGCTTTGACGAGGAAATCGGCTGCACCGGTGCCCCTCCGATGATCGAGGCGATGCAACCGGTGCTGCCCAAGGGGGCGCTGGTGATCGTGGGGGAACCCTCCACCATGCAGGCCGTTACAGGCCACAAGGGCGGCGCGGGCTTCAACACCCATGTGGTCGGCTTCGAGGTGCATTCCTCGCTCCTGCACACAGGCGTCAACGCGATCATGGCGGGGGCCAAGCTGATCGAATGGGCCAATGAGGTGAACACCGAGAACATGGCCCGCAAACCCAGCGAGCTAGCCGCGATGTTCAACCCGCCCTTTACCACCGCCCATGTGGGCGTGATCTCGGGCGGGACAGCGCATAATATCACCGCCAAGGATTGCCACTTCGCCATGGATTTCCGCGTCGTGCCGGGCGAAGACAAAGACGCCTGGGGCACCGCCTATCTGGAGAAGGTGCGCGAGGTCGAAAAGCAGATGCAAGAGGTCGTCCCCGAAACCTATATCGAGGTCACCCCCCGTTTCGACGTCCCCGCACTACAACCCGAAAAAGACGGGCTGGCTGAAACATTCGTGCGCCAGATCACCGGCGACAATGCCAGCCACAAGGTCTCCTACGGGACCGAGGCCGGACAATTCCAGGAAGCCGGGTATAGCGCGGTGATCTGCGGCCCCGGCGATATCGCACAGGCGCACCAGCCCAACGAATATATCGAAGTCGCGCAATTCGAGGCCGGCCATAGCTTCATGCGCGACCTGCTTGACCGTTTGAAATGACACAGCGCAGCGGCCCCCTTCTGCCAAATGGCATCACATCCCGGGGGAGGGGCCGCAGCGCGGCACCGGGGGCTGGCCCCCGATCCAGGCCTGCTTTGCCCGCGACGCCCACGCAATATAAAGCCTGACCCATGCAGCCTTTCCCGATCCACACGACCACCCCCGTCACCTATCCCGGCCCCCAGCCAGCGACGTCGGATATCGTCGTTATCGGCGGCGGGATCATCGGGGTCTGCACGGCGCTGTTCCTCGCCCGGGAGGGTCACTCGGTCACCTTGCTGGAAAAGGGTCGCATCGCCGCTGAACAATCCAGCCGCAACTGGGGGTGGATCCGGCAACAGGGGCGCGACCCTGACGAGATGCCGATCATGGCCGAGGCGCAGGCGCTCTGGCGCGAACTTGCAGGTCAAACGAACGTGGATATCGGCCTGCGGCAGGGCGGCATCGCCTATCTGGCGCAAAGGCCGACACAGCTTGCGGGCTACGAAGACTGGCTGCCCCATGCGCGGGCCAATGGCGCGGACAGCCGGATGATGACGGCGGCCGAGGTCTCCGCCATGTTCCCCGGCCTTGCCACACCTCAGATCGGCGCGCTGATCACCCCGTCGGACATGCGGGCGGAGCCTTGGGTCGCGGTGCCCGCTCTCGCCGGTATCGCCGCGCGAGAGGGCGTTCAGATCATCGAGAATTGCGCCGTGCGCTGCCTGGATATCGCGGCGGGGCGGGTTGCCGGGGTGATCACGGAACAGGGGCGTATCGCGTCGTCGCAGGTGGTGCTGGCAGGCGGGGCGTGGTCGGCGCTGTTCCTGCGCAATCACGGTATCTCTATGCCGCAGCTGTCGGTGCGCGAAAATGTGGCGGCGACCGAAAGCTTGCCTGAGATTTACGCAGGGGCGGTGTCGGACGGGCGGGTCGCGTTCCGGCGGCGCGAGGATGGCGGCTATACGCTGGCCCCTCCCGGCGCGCCCGAGCTTTTTGTGGGCCCTGACGCCTTTCGCGCCTTGCCCCACTACCTGACCCAGTTGCGCGCCGATCCCTTTGGTCAACGGCTTCACCCTTTTGCGCCCAAGGGCTTTCCCGATGCCTGGACGACCAAGCGGCGCTGGCAGGCCGATACCCCATCCCCATTCGAGGCGATGCGCATCCTTAACCCCACGCCCAATATGGCCAAGATCCGCCGCCTGCTGCGTGATTTTTCAGCAATGTTTCCCGAGCTGGGGCCGATAAAGCTGAAATCTGCCTGGGCGGGGATGATCGACACCATGCCTGACATTGTACCTGTCGTGGATACTGTGGCAGCACTGCCGGGGCTGACCATCGGCACGGGCATGTCGGGGCACGGCTTTGGTATCGGGCCGGGCATGGGCCGGGTTCTGGCGCGTCTGGCCACGGGGCAAAGCGCCGGGCACGATCTGACCCGCTTTCGCCTTGCACGTTTCACCGATGGAAGCCCGATGATCCTGGGCCCGAACGTCTAGACACATAAAGGAACGCACCGCGATGCCGATCAAGAACCGCTTTGCCGAAACCCATGCCGACATCACCGCGTGGCGGCGTCACCTGCATACGATCCCCGAACTGCAATTCGATCTGCCGCAGACCGCGGCTTTCGTCGAAGAGAAGCTACGCAGCTTTGGCATCACCGATATCACCACCGGCGTGGCGCAAAGCGGCATCGTCGCGGTGATCGAGGGCAAGACCAATGCCTCGGGGCGCAGCATTGGCTTGCGCGCGGATATGGACGCTTTACCCATCACCGAGGCGACGGGGCTTGAGTATGCGTCCAAAACGCCGGGCAAGATGCATGCCTGCGGCCATGACGGGCACACCGCGATCCTGCTCGGGGCCGCGCAATATCTGGCAGAAACGCGCAATTTCGACGGGCGGGCAGTGCTTATCTTCCAACCCGCCGAAGAGGGCGGCGGCGGTGGCAACGTCATGGTCGAGGAAGGCCTGATGGAGCGTTGGTCCATCGACGAGGTCTACGGGCTGCACAATATGCCCGGCCATCCCGTCGGCGCATTCGCGATCCGCAGTGGCCCTTTACTGGCGGCGGCGGATGAGTTCGACATCATCATCACCGGGCAGGGCGGCCATGCCGCAGCCCCGCACGAGGCGATCGATACCAACCTTGCCGCGGCGCATGTCGTTGTCGCGCTGCAATCCATCGCCGCACGCAACGTGGATCCGATCAAGAATGCTGTCGTGTCGGTCTGTACCCTGCGGTCCGATACCGACAGCCACAACGTCCTGCCGCAAACCGTGCGGCTGCGCGGCACGGTCCGCACGCTGGATGCGGGCGTTCGCGATCTGGTGCAGGACCGGCTGGAGGCTGTCGTGACCCACACCTGCGCCGCCCACCAATGCACTGTCGACATCGTTTACGCGCGCGGCTATCCCATCACCGTGAACGCTGACGCGAACACCGCTTATGCCGCCGATGTGGCCGAGAATATCGCCCCCGGTGTGGACCGCGACACGCCGCCGATCATGGCCGGAGAGGATTTCTCGTATATGCTGAACCAGCGCCCCGGTGCCTATATCATGCTGGGCAATGGCGACGGTCCGACCGTCCACCACCCCATGTATAATTTCAACGATGACGCGATCCCCGCAGGTTGTAGCTGGTTCGCGGAAATGATTGAAACAAGATTGCCAGCCTAGCCGCCGGCTTTGCCCGAAAGGGGCGCTGCGCGTTCCCTTTTTTCACAGACTTCAAGGACTTCGAAAAATGCCCGTTAAGAACCGATTTGCCGAATTGCACAACGACATCACCGCATGGCGACGTGATTTGCATGAACACCCCGAGATCCTGTTCGAGACGCATCGCACCTCTGCCACCGTGGCCGAGAAACTGCGCGCTTTCGGCTGTGACGAAGTTGTCGAAGGCATCGGGCGTACCGGTGTTGTCGGCGTGATCAAGGGCAATGCCACCACCTCGGGCAAGGTCATCGGGCTGCGTGCCGATATGGACGCGCTGCCGATCCACGAACAGACGGGGCTGGACTATGCCTCCAAAACGCCCAATGCGATGCATGCCTGCGGCCACGACGGCCACACGGCGATGCTGTTGGGCGCGGCGCAGTATCTTGCCGAGACACGGAATTTTGACGGGACTGTTGTGGTGATCTTTCAGCCTGCCGAAGAAGGCGGCGGTGGCGGGCGCGAGATGTGCAAGGACGGCATGATGGAACGCTGGGGCATTCAGGAAGTCTATGGCATGCACAACTGGCCCGGCATTCCCGCGGGACAATTCGGCATCCGCCCCGGCCCGTTCTTTGCAGCCACCGACCTGCTGGAAATCGAAGTCGAGGGTCTGGGCGGCCACGCGGCCAAACCACACGAGACCATCGATACCGGTGTGGTCACCGCACATATCATCACCGCGCTGCAAACCATCGTCAGCCGGAACGCGGACCCCGTGGGCAATATCGTTGTCTCGATCACCTCGATCGAATCCTCGTCCAAGGCGTTCAACGTGATCCCGCAGCGGGTGAATCTGTTGGGTACCGTGCGCACCCTGTCCAATGACCTGCGCGATCTGGCTGAAAAGCGCGTGACAGAGATTTGTGAAGGCATCGCGGCAACCTTCGGCGCGACAGCAAAGGTCAAATACGTGCGCAACTATCCGGTGATGGTGAACCACGACGAACAGACTGAATTCGCGGCGGATGTCGCGCGCGGCATCTCGGGTCAATGCGACGAAGCACCTTTGGTCATGGGGGGCGAGGATTTCGCTTTTATGCTCGAAGAGCGGCCCGGTGCTTATATTCTGGTCGGCAATGGCGACACCGCGATGGTGCACCACCCGATGTATAACTTTAACGACGATATCATTCCCGCAGGCTGCAGCTGGTGGGCGGGTATCGCCGAACAACGCATGCCCATCGGCTGATCACACAGGCATGGGGCGGGGGGAAACCCGCGCCCTATGCCGCCAGCAGCTTGCGATAGATTTTGACCAGCGCCGCCGCTTCGCGCGCGATAGAGAAATCCGACATCACATAGCTGCGCCCGGCCTCTGCCCATGCGGCCAGACGGGTCCGGTCGGACAGCGCATCGCGCGTCGCGGCCTCGAGCGCGGGAATGTCATCGGGGTCCACCAGCAGGCCCGTCGTACCTTGCACCACCAGCTTTTCAAAGGCACCCACACGGGTCGCGACCACGGGTACACCGCAGGCCATCGCCTCGATCGGGGTGAGGCCGAAGCCCTCCCACCGTTGGGGGGCGACGTAAAGGTCGAGCACGCGGTAGAAATCCGCCATATCGCCCACAGGCACCTCTGGCAGGAACAGCATCCGGTCCGACAGCCCTTCGGCGCGGGCGCGGTCTTTCAGGCCCTTCTCGAAGCTCTCGTATTTCTCGGTCGCGCGTCCCATCACAAGGGCGACGACATCGGGGTTGTCCCGCAGGATCGGCAGCATCGCCTCGACAAAGGCATCGGTGCCCTTTTGGGCGCGGATACGGCCATAGCAGCCCACCAGCGTCGCGTTCACTGGCAGCTTGAGCTCGGCGCGCAGGGCGGCGCGGTCGGGCGAGGGGGCAAAGCCTTCGGTGTCGATCCCGTGCATGATCACATGGCCGGGGTTTTCCAGATAGGCGTTGGTCCGGTCCGAGGTCGCCACCACGGCATCCATCCGCCGGATCAGCCAGCGCGTCAGGCCGGTCTGTTCGCGCTGGCTGGCCGAGGTGAACATCAGCTTGAGCCGCTTGCCCAGCAGATAGCGCAGCGCCAGCCCGCCCAGCATCTCGACGTTGCGCCGCGCGTGCCAGACCCGCCAGCCCGACGGCGACGGCCCGCGGCGCGACATGGTCACAAGTGAGGCCAGCGGCACCTGCGGCACGTCATCAGGCACGACGGGGCCCGTTGCCGCGATAGAGATATCGCGCGATTGCACCGGCACCAGCCGCATCACAGTGGCCGTGACGCCGCTGAGCCTGCGTTTGAAATTCGGCGCGATCACATCGGTGCGGGCAAGAGGGTGCGTCATGGGGTATCCAAGTTCAATGTGGTGATCAGACGGCTGGCGATGGCATCAAGCTGGTCATCTTGTGCCGCGATGAAGCGGGCAGCGGCTGCGGTCATCGTCGCCAGCTCGTCCGGTTTGGTCAAGAGCGCGGCAACGCGGGTGGCCAGATCATCGCCATCCGCCACGATCCGCGCAGCGCCTTCAGCCTCGAGCTGGGCATAGGTTTCCGCAAAGGCCGCAACATGGTTGCCCGACAGCACGGCGGCACCCGATTGCGCCACCTCGAACGGGTTATGCCCGCCAATGGGCAGCAGCGATCCGCCCAGAAACACGACATCGGACAGGCTGTACCAAAGGCCCAATTCCCCCAACGTGTCGGCCAGATAGACCTGCCCCCCGGGGGCGTCCCCACGGCTGCGGCGCTGCGCAGTCAGCCCCGCGTCCTGAACCAGCGCCTCTACCGCGTCGCCGCGTTCGGGGTGGCGGGGGGCGAGGATGAGACACAGATCGGGGATCTCGCGCAGCAGCTTCTTATGCGCGTCCAGAACGCTGCGCTCTTCGCCTTCGTGGGTGGAGGAGGCGACCCAGACCGCCCGCCCGCCAAGCGCTGTGCGCGCAGACGCCAACGCCTGTGCATCGACGGGAAGCGGGCCGGCCATGGATTTCAGGTTCACGCCCGGCGACACACGATCGGCGGGGACATGCATGCGGATCATATTGCGCGCCATCGCGTCATTCTGCGTCACGATCAGCGTGAAGACATCGAACAGGTAGCGGGCAGTGCGGGGCCATTTCTCCCAGAACTCGACCGTTTTGTCAGACATGCGCGCGTTGACCAGCGCCATCGGCGCGCCGGTGGCGTGGGTCCGTCGCAGCATCTGCGGCCAGATCTCGCTTTCGACAAATATCGCGGCGTCGGGCTGCCAATGGGCCAGGAACCGCTTTAACGGGCCGGGGGCGTCCAGCGGGGCAAACTGGTGTAAGCTGCGCGGCGGCAGACGTTGATCCACCAGCCTGGCCGAGGTCGCGGTGCCCGAGGTGATCAGGAAATGCGCGTCGGGCAAAATGTGCCCCATGCGGGTGATCAGCGCCAGCACCGACAGGCTTTCGCCCACGGAGGCCGCATGCACCCAAACCAGCGGGCCGCTTGGGCGCGGCTGTGTGGCGATGCCGCGTTTCTCTCCCGCGCGGGCGGCGGGCACGTCTTGCGCGTTCAGCTTGCGCGCCTCTGCGCTGGCGGCAAAGGGGATCAGGCAGCGGCTGGCAAGAACCCAGGCGCGGTACAGGAAAGGCGCGGACACGGTCGCGTCAGCCGCCTGTGTGGCTCATGTGGCGGGGCATCTGCCCATCCAGCTTTTGCCGTGAATAATCAAAGTCGTGGCCCTTGGGCTTAAGGTTGATCGCCGCGCGAATTGCGTCTTTCAAGGGCGCGTCGTCATCGGGGTGGTTGCGCAAGGGCGCGCGCAGGTCGGCCACATCTTCCTGCCCCAGACACATGTAGATTTCACCGGTGCAGGTGATCCGTACGCGGTTGCAGCTTTCGCAGAAATTATGGGACAGCGGCGTGATAAAGCCGATTTTCTGGCCGGTCTCTTCCAGCCGGACATACCGGGCAGGGCCGCCCGTATTCTCAGCCAGATCGGTGACGGTGTAATGTTCCTCGTAGGTGCGGCGCACATCCTTGAGCGACCAATACTGGCCCAAGCGGTCTTCGTTGCCCAAGTCGCCCATGGGCATCACCTCGATCCAGGTCAGATCAATCCCGCGATCCGCACACCATGCGGTCATCGACGGCAGTTCTGCCTCGTTGAAGCCTTTCAGCGCAACGGCGTTGATCTTGACCCGCAGCCCGGCATTCTGCGCCGCGTCGATCCCGCGCAGCACCTGCGGCAGACGCCCCCAACGGGTGATGTCGGCGAATTTCTGATCGTCCAGCGTATCAAGCGAGACATTCACACGGCGCACGCCCGCAGCATAAAGATCGGCGGCATAGCGTTCCAACTGGCTGCCATTGGTGGTCAGCGTCAGCTCTTTCAGCGTGCCGGCGTCCAGATGGCGGGTCATGCTGTCGAAGAAGGTCATGATGCCTTTGCGGACCAAAGGCTCACCGCCGGTGATGCGCAGCTTTTGCACACCCAGATCGACAAAGTTGGTGCACAGCCGATCCAGCTCTTCCAAGGTCAGAAGTTCCTTCTTGGGGAGGAAATTCATATTCTCGGACATGCAATAAACACAGCGAAAGTCACAGCGGTCTGTGACAGAGACGCGCAGATAGGTGATAGCGCGGGCGAACGGGTCAATCAAAGGTGCATTCATATCCCATAGGTAAACATCGGCCCATCCCGGGGCAAGTAGCATTTAGGAGATTGAAGCGGCAGGGGCGGAGCGTTAGATTTAACCCATGAAACATTATATTATTCTAGGTGTCGCTGTTGTTGCTCTGGCCGGATGTGCGGGCGTAACGGATCGTTTGGGTTTGGGCAAACGCGGGGCGGACGCAGCCCCACCCACGGCCGAGGCCGAGGCGCGTGCAGAGGCGTCCCTGTCCTCCGCCACCGCGGCTGCCCGTCCGCCTGCTGGGGCACGCACAGCCGATGCGCTTGACACCACCACGGCCGAACAACGCGCCGAGGCGTCAAAACCTGCTGCGGCAGGGGCTAAATCGCTGGGCACCACCGTCGCCTCGCTTGGCAGCGCGACAGAGCCGGGGCTTTGGATGAAAACACCGCTGGTGAAATCGGAAATGCAGGGCCGCGTGACGAACCCCGCGACGGGCAAATCCTCTACGGTTGAACTGATCCCGCTGGATGGGCCTGCCTCGGGCGGGAGCCGCATGTCGTTGTCGGCGCTGCGTCTGATTGGCGCGTCGCTGACGGATCTGACCAAGGTTGAAGTGTCCACCAACGGTTAAGCCGCGCGGTGACGGTGTAAGATACAAAACGGGCGTCCGAGGGGGGAACCTTGGACGCCCGTTTTCTGTAGGGATCAGCTGTCTGATGCGGGGGCTTCGTCTTCCGCCGTCACGTCCGCCGTCACTGCGGCTTCCAGCGGGAAATCCGGCATATGGCGCGCGGCTTCCTTGATCGCATAGGGTTTGAGGGTGGCGCGGTTGTCCTCGATAAAGGCGGCGGCGCGCACGGGGTCATGACGGCTGAGGTCGCGCACCCACCACGCGATGGCCTTTTGCAGGATGCCGTTCTTGACCGGCAGATACCCCGCTGCCCACCCAAGGATGCGCTCGCGCGCGTCCAGCTCTTCGGGCTTGGGGTTGTTCTGCTTGGTCCAGGGCAGGGTCGCGACAAGCGCCGCCCGCTTCGACCAGAGTTCGCCCGATTGGGTCCAGGTCTCGACCACATCCAGACGTTGAGGGTCTGCCAGCAACCGTTTTTGCGCCGCCATGCAGGCATGATCCGCGATGGCCCAGCTGTCGAAGTCCGGTACCCAGCTTTGGATCAACTGCCACGCGGGTTCGTCATCCGGGCGCAGGCGGGCCTGGGTCAACAGTTTGGCCGCCGCCACCCGCGCCTCGAAGATATCCGTTTGCCACAGGGCATCGGCCAGCGCGATCCGGTCGGTCAGAGACAGCTCGGTCCGCCACGCTTTGGTCAGATCGTTGATCTGCGGGTTGGCAACGCCCAGATAGGGGCGATCCACCTTGTGATAGGCCTGCATCTTCTCGACAGCGGCGGGATCAGCCAGTTCGTTCAGCTGCGCCATATAGGGGGCAAGGTTCATTCCACAGTCACCGATTTTGCCAGGTTGCGCGGTTGGTCGACATCGGTGCCTTTGGCAATCGCGGTGTGATAGGCCAGCAACTGCGCCGGGATCGCATAGAGGATGGGGGCGAGCGCATCGGCAACGGGTGGCATCTCTATCTGCCCCCACGTGCCTTCGGCGGCTTCATCCAGCCCCGCACGATCCGAGATCAGGATCACCTTGCCCTTGCGCGCCATGACCTCTTGCATGTTGCTGACGGTCTTGTCGAAAAGCGTGTCATTGGGGGCCATGACCACCACAGGCACGTTTTCGTCGATCAGCGCGATCGGTCCGTGTTTAAGTTCTCCTGACGCATAAGCTTCGGCGTGTATATAGCTGATTTCTTTCAGTTTTAGCGCGCCTTCAAGAGCAAGCGGGAACATCGCGCCACGCCCCAGGAACAACACGTCACGGGCCGAGGAAAGCTTGTAGGCTTCGTCGCGCAGGGCGGCGTTCTGTTCGAGCGCGGTGTTGATCTGCGACGGCATGGACCGCAGACCAGAGACATAATCGGCCAGCTCTTCCTTGGTGATCGCGCCGCGGTCGACGGCGGCTTTCAGCACCATCAGGAACAAGACGGTCAACTGGCAGGTGAAGGCTTTGGTCGAGGCGACGCCCACTTCGACCCCCGCGTGGATCGGCAACGCCAGATTGCTTTCCCGTGCGATGGAGGATTCAGTCACATTGACCACCGAAGTGATGAGATCGGCCTTGCCCGCGCAATAGCGCAGCGCGGCCAGAGTGTCGGCGGTTTCGCCCGACTGGCTGACAAACAGCGCCATGGTCCGGTCCGAGATGGGCGGTTCACGATAGCGGAATTCCGACGCGACATCGACCTCGACCGGCATGCGGGCGATCTGTTCGAACCAGTATTTCGCGGTGAGGCAGGCGTAGAAAGCCGTGCCGCAGGCGACCATGGTGATACGGTCGATCTTGGTGAAATCGAGCCCCGGATCGGGCAGCATGATCTCTCCGTCCGCGGTGAGATAGCGCGACAGGGCCTCGCCAATGACGGCGGGCTGCTCTGCGATCTCTTTCGCCATAAAGTGCTTGTGGCCGGCCTTGTCGATGCGGGTGGTATCCAGACTGATCTTCTTGACCACACGGTCAACAGGGGCATCATTGGCATCGTAAATCTTGACCGACGTGCGGGTCAGCACGGCGCGGTCGCCTTCCTCGAGATAGGTAACACGGTCCGTCATGGGCGAAAGCGCAATCGCGTCGCTGCCCAGATACATCTCGTTGTCGCCATAGCCGACGGCTAGCGGAGCCCCCTTGCGCGCGCCGATCATCAGATCGTCTTCACCGTCAAACAGGAACGCCAGTGCGAAAGCCCCATGCAGCCGCGCAATGGTCTTGGTCGCGGCGTCTACAGGGCCCAGCCCTTCGGCCATGTATTTCTGGGTGAGCAGCACGACCGTTTCCGTATCCGTCTCGGTCACGAATTCAACGCCGTCCTTGGCCAGTTCGGCGCGCAGCTCGCGGAAGTTTTCGATGATGCCATTATGCACGACAGCCACCGGCCCCGCCTGATGCGGGTGCGCATTGGTGACCGATGGCGCACCATGGGTCGCCCAACGGGTATGCCCGATGCCCGACTTCCCGGCGAGCGGTTCATGCACCAGCAGATCCGACAGGTTCACCAGTTTGCCGACCGCGCGGCGGCGGTCCAGCTTGCCCGCGTCAATCGTCGCGATACCGGCGCTGTCGTAGCCGCGATATTCCAGACGTTTCAGGGCTTCGACAAGGGTAGGCGCAACTTCGTGTTGGCCAAGGATACCGACAATACCACACATGATTAGCTGCCTCTCTGCTGTTTGGCCTTCTTGGCCTTTAACATTTCCAACAATTTCCGCGCCATGCCCGGTTTCTCGACCTGATGTGCACGCGCCAGCGCCAGCGCGTCCGCCTCCACATCCGAGGTGATGACCGACCCCGATCCCGTCATGGCTCCGTCGCCGATATGCACGGGGGCCACCAGCATGGTGTTCGACCCGATAAAGGCGTTGGCCCCGATATGGGTGTGGTGCTTCATCACGCCGTCATAGTTGCAGGTGATCGTGCCCGCGCCGATATTGGCTTTGGTGCCGATGGTTGCGTCGCCGATATAGCTCAGGTGGTTCACCTTGGCCCCTTCGGCGATCTGCGCGTTCTTGATCTCGACAAAGTTGCCGATGCGCACATCCTCGGACAGCTCTGCACCGGGGCGCAGGCGGGCGTAGGGGCCGATGACCCCGCCGCGTGCGACGTGGCAGCCTTCAAGGTGGCTGAACGCGCGGATGGTAGCACCGGATTCAATCGTCACGCCGGGGCCAAAGACCACATTGGGTTCGATCACCGTGTCGCGGCCGATATAGGTGTCACGGGCGAAATAGACCGTCTCGGGGGCCATCAGCGTGATACCGTCCTCGAGCATGGCTGCACGGGCGCGCGACTGGAACGCGGCGTCGGCAGCGGCCAGATCCGCGCGGGAGTTCACGCCCATCGTCTCGGCCTCGTCACAGGTGACGGCAGTGGCTTTCAGCCCGCGTTCCCGTGCAATGCCGATGATATCGGTGAGGTAGTATTCTTCCGATGCGTTGTCGTTGCCGACCGCATCAATCAGATCAAACAGCAGATCGGATTTGCACGCGACAACACCGCTATTACAAAGGGTTATCGAGCGCTCTTCATCCGTGGCATCTTTGTATTCAACGATGCGGTCAAGGCTGTCGCCCTGCATCACCAACCGGCCGTAACGGGCAGGATCAGCGGCGTCAAAGCCCAGCACGACGACATCATTCGTCTCAAGTGCCGCGCACATGTTTTCAAGCGTTTCGGTCTGCACGAAAGGCGTATCGCCATAAAGCACGATAGCCGTGCCGTCAAAGTCTGCCAGCGCCTCGCGCGCCTGACCGACGGCGTGGGCGGTGCCCAGTTGTTCCTCTTGCACGACGACCTGTGCTTCGTCATCAAAAGCCTGCACTGCGGCGCGGACCTGATCTGCCCCGTGGCCTGCTACAACGACCGTGCGGGCAGGCGACAGTGCGGCACCTGATGCCATGGCGTGCTCTAACAATGGTGCGTGGGCGACCGCATGCAGAACCTTGGGCAGATCCGATTGCATACGGGTACCTTTGCCTGCGGCCAAAAGGATCAGTGCAACTTCCATGTATAATCTCTTTAATCAATTTAATGTCTGCTCTCTTTACCTTGTTGGCGATTTTGCGCAAGGCTAGGGGTCATCAAAGAAGATTTCCGCCTGCAACACATTCAGCAAAGGAATGCCGATGAAAACAGTCGTATTCGACCTCGACGGGACGCTCGCGGACACGAGCGGAGACCTGATCGCCGCGGCCAATGCCTGTTTCCGCGACATGGGCGAGGGCGATGTGCTGGATGCCAAGACCGATGCAGGCACGGCGCTGAAAGGCGGCCGGGCGATGCTGCGGTTGGGCATGGAACGTTTGGGGCGCGCCGACGACGCCGAGACCATTGACCGCTACTATCCCATGCTGCTCGAAGCCTATGGCCGCGAGATCGATACCCATACCGTGCTTTACCCCGGCGCGATGGAGGCGGTGGAGGCGTTGAAAGCCGCGGGCTACCGCGTGGCGATCTGCACCAACAAACCCGAGGGGCTGGCCCATACGCTACTGACCAAGCTTGGCGTGCGCGATGCCTTTGGCGCGATGGTGGGGGCCGATACGCTGGCGATCCGCAAACCCGATCCGGAGCATCTGTTCGAAACGGCGCGGCGTGCCGGGGGCGACCCTGCGCTGTGCTTGATTGTGGGCGATACCAATACCGACCGCGAGACGGCGCGCGCGGCGGGGGTGCCTTGCGTGTTGGTCTCCTTCGGTCCCTCGGGCGATGATATGGCGGCACTTGGCCCCGAAGCCCTGCTGGACCACTATGACGATCTGCCCGACATCGTCACCCGTCTGATCGGTGCTGTCTGACATGGTATCTGACACGGCAGAGGTGTTCGCCGGCAGCTTCACCCAGCAAGAACCAATCCCCGAGGAAGCCATCGACGCCGCCGTCGCCGTGATGCGCCACGGGCGGCTGCACCGCTATAACACGGCGCCCGGCGAAACCTCCGAGGCCGCGCTGCTCGAGCAGGAGTTCGCCGCGATGGTGGGTGCGCAATACTGCCTTGCTGTGGCCTCGGGCGGCTATGCCATCGCCACCGCCTTGCGGGCCGTTGGCGTCAAGCCGGGGGATCGGGTGCTGTCCAATGCTTTCACGCTGGCCCCTGTGCCCGGCGCGATTGCCGCGGTCGGCGCCACGCCGGTCTTTGTCGATGTCACCCAAGGGCTGGTGATCGATCTGGACGATCTGGCCGCCAAACTGGATCAGGCGCGGGTGCTACTGCTAAGCCATATGCGCGGGCATATCTGCGATATGGACCGGTTGATGGCGCTTTGTGACGCCGCCGGTGTCACCGTGGTAGAGGATTGCGCCCATACCATGGGGGCAAGCTGGAACGGCGTGCCCTCGGGGCGGCATGGGGCGGTGGGGTGCTATTCCTGCCAGACCTACAAACACGTCAACGCGGGCGAGGGCGGGCTGCTGGTCACCGACGATGCAGCACTCGCGGCGCGGGCGATCATGCTCTCAGGGTCCTATATGCTTTACGACCGGCATCTGGCGGGGCCGCCGCCCGAAGCCTTCGAGACGGTGAAATACGACACACCGAATATCTCTGGCCGGATGGATAACCTGCGCGCGGCGATCCTGCGCCCGCAGCTCAAGCGGCTTGAGACACAGATCGACGGGTGGAATGCGCGGTATCACGTGGTTCAGGACGGCTTGCGCGACACGCCCGGCCTGACCCTCATCAATCGCCCCGCGGTGGAACGTTTTGTCGGATCGTCGTTCCAGTTCTTGCTGTCTGGCTGGGCCCCCGAGGCCATCACAACAGTGCTGACCCGTTGCGCCGCCCGCGGGGTGGAACTGAAGTGGTTCGGCGGGGCGGAGCCTGTGGGCTTTACCAGCCGCTACGATTCATGGCGTTATGCCGAACCCTCTGCGCTACCCGCCAGCGATGCGGTGCTCGCCAGTATCATCGACATGCGCGTCCCGCTGACATTCTCGTTGGACGACTGCGCGCTGATCGCACGGATCATTCGCGCGGAAGTCTCGGCGGTGTTCCAGCAGGGCTAGGCCGCGCCGGGGGGCGCCATCTGGATCAACTGGATGAGGTTCCCGCAGGTGTCATCCAGCACCGCCATGCGGACGGGGCCGGCATCAATAGGGTCTTGGGTGAAGACGACACCGCTGTCGGTCAGCCGTTTGACTTCGGCATCCAGATCCTCAACCTGAAAGGAATGGGCTGCGATCCCGTCTTCCACCAGCGCCTGTTTGTAGGGGCCAACGGCGCGGTGATCGCTGGGCTCTAGCAAAAGCTCTGTCCCGTCGGGCTGTTCGGGCGATATCACAGTGAGCCAGCGGTGCGTCCCGAGGGGGATATCGTTCTTCACCTCAAATCCCAGCTTGTCGCAGTAGAACTTCTGGGCTTTGTCTTGGTCGTCAACGAAGATGCTGGTCACATAGATTTTCATATCAATTCATCCGTTCATGGCTGTATCGGGCCGGGTCTGATGCAAAGCCCGCGGGTGTTCGGCAGCACCCTAGCATGGCATCGCGAAAAGGGCAGGCACAACGGCCCGCCCTTGCTGCGATTGATGGCGTGTCCGCCGTTCAGAAGCGAATGGTCCCATGTTCGCCCGCATCCGGAACCTGTTTGGTCACATTGGCTTTGGCGATTTCGTAGAGGAAGGACAGGCTGCCGCCGGTCAGCCAGACCTCCGCCTGTTTGAGGTCCATGCGCACAAGTTGCACGTCGTCATCCTTGCGTCCGTCCTTGAACCAGGCGGCGGCAAAGGCGTTCCACAGCTCGTCCAGTTTGGCAGGGTCGGTCACAGCCTGAACGGTACCGTCGATCCGGGCGTATAGGTGTTCGTCCTTGCTGGTCACCAGATATTCTGCCGCAGCACCGGTCTGGGCGGATTTCGCCAGATCGGTGTCCCGTGCGGTGATGAACCAAAGGCAGTTGGCGTCGTGGTCGGCATAGTGGCTCATGGGGATGGCGCGGGCGGTATCGGTGGCCAGCATGCCGATGCGGGTGTCGTCTACGCGGTCCCAGAATTCTTTCTTCAATGACGTGCTCATATCGGGGCGTCCTTTCTATCCTGTGTCACGGGGGTAACATCGGCGGCGCGGGTGCAGTTCCGCGCAGCCTGCGACATTTGCTTGACCGAATCCGCGAGAAGTGTAGTGTAATGAACAACTGTTCAATAAACTCGGGGGAGGGGTCTATGTTCAACACCACCATGAAATTCGATCTGGGCGATGACGTGAACGAGATGCGCGATATGGTGCACCGTTGGGCGCAGGAACGGGTCAAACCGATGGCCGCCGAGATCGACACCAAGAACGAATTCCCGCCCGCGCTCTGGGAAGAGATGGGCAGCCTTGGTCTGCTGGGCATGACGGTCGAGGAAGAATTCGGCGGCTCGGGCATGGGCTATGTCGCACACACCGTCGCGGTTGAAGAAATCGCGCGCGCTTCGGCCTCGGTCTCGCTGTCCTACGGGGCGCATTCGAACCTCTGCGTCAATCAGATCCGTCTCAACGGCAGCCCCGAACAGAAGGCGAAATTCCTGCCAGGCCTGTGCTCGGGCCAACATGTGGGCGCGCTGGCGATGTCCGAACCCTCTGCGGGCAGCGACGTGGTGTCGATGAAACTGCGCGCCGAAAAGCGCAACGATCACTACCGCCTGTCGGGCAACAAATACTGGATCACCAACGGCCCTGACGCCGACACGCTGGTGGTCTATGCCAAGACCGACCCCGATGCCGGATCGAAGGGCATCACCGCCTTCCTGATCGAGAAATCCATGAAAGGCTTCACCACCAGCCCGCATTTCGACAAGCTTGGCATGCGCGGGTCCAACACGGCAGAGCTGATCTTTGACGATGTCGAAGTCCCGTTTGAAAACGTTCTTGGGGAAGAGGGGCGCGGCGTGGCGGTGCTGATGTCGGGTCTGGACTACGAACGCGTGGTGCTGGCGGGGATCGGTCTGGGGATCATGGCCGCCTGTCTGGACGAGATCATGCCCTATATGGTCGAGCGTAAACAATTCGGGCAGCCCATCGGGAACTTCCAGCTGATGCAGGGCAAGATGGCGGATATGTACACCGCGATGAATTCGGCCCGCGCCTATGTCTACGAGGTCGCCAAGGCCTGTGATCGCGGTGATGTCACCCGTGCGGATGCCGCCGCCTGCTGTCTTTATGCCAGCGAAGAAGCGATGAAACAGGCGCATCAGGCGGTGCAGGCCATGGGTGGGGCGGGCTACCTGTCGGACAACCCCGTGGGCCGCATCTTCCGCGATGCCAAGCTGATGGAGATCGGGGCAGGCACCTCTGAAATCCGCCGGATGCTGGTGGGCCGCGAGATGATGGGAGCGATGGCGTGAAACCTCTCGGCATCGCCCTGATGCTCTGCGCCTCACCGCTTGCCGCGCAGGATCTGCAATATACCGATCGCGGCACAGAGATTTGCCTCGCCGACGCCGATGGTTTTGCCGCCGAGATGGCCTGCGTCGGTGTCTCTGCGAACCAGTGCATGGAGGATTCTCCGGGCGGGAGCAGCACCTATGGTATGGGCGGGTGTCTGGACCGTGAGCTGCAATTCTGGGACCAGCGGTTGAACGATAATTACGCCGCGGTGATGGTGCAGGCCAAACGGATGGATGCCGATGCGATCCCGGGGCCCGAGGGAAGCCCCGGCGTGGCGGATGCCCTGCGCGAGATGCAGCGGGCGTGGATCGTGTTCCGCGACAAGGCGTGCACCTACGAAGCCTCGCTTTGGCAGGGGGGCACGGGGCGCGGACCTGCGGCGATTAACTGTCTGATGCAACAGACCGCGCGTCAGGCTTTGTCGCTGGACGTGTGGGAAGGCTGATGGCTGACGTCCTGCCAGGTCTGGACGCAACGGGCGCGTGGGAGATTCCGGCGCGGCTGAACATGGCGGCGCAATGTCTGTCCCATGACCCCGCGCGGCTTGCGATCATTGATCTGACAGGTGACGCGCGACGCGATGTCAGCTTTGGCACCCTGTCCGATATGGTGGACGGACTCGCCCGCGCCTTGGCGCAGCGGGTCCAGGCAGGCGACCGTGTGGGCGTGCTGCTGGGGCAAAGCCCGTGGTGTGCTGCGGCCCATCTGGCGATCTGGAAAATCGGCGCGATTTCAGTGCCTTTGTTCAAACTCTTCAAGTATGATGCCCTCGCGTCGCGGGTGCGTGATGCGGGCGTGACGCTGGTGCTGACCGATCCCGAAGGGCGCGATCTGCTGGGGGGGCTGGCGACGCCCTTGATGGCAGATAGCGTCGGCGTGGCGGGCGATCCTGTCGCCTTTGCCGACACCGGCCCTGACGATCCGGCGGTGCTGATCTATACCTCGGGCACGACGGGGTCGCCTAAGGGTGCGCTGCACGGCCATCGGGTGCTGACGGGCCATCTGCCCGGCGTCTCGCTCAGCCATGATGTGCTGGGGCAGGACGGCGATTGTCTCTGGACGCCTGCGGATTGGGCGTGGATCGGCGGGCTGTTCGATGTGGCAATGCCCGCGCTGGCGCTTGGCGTGCCTGTTGTCGCGGCGCGCTTGGCGAAATTCTCGTCCGACGCCTGTGCGCGCATCATCCGCGAGGGCGATGTGCGCAACGTGTTCTTCCCCCCGACCGCGCTGCGGATGCTCAAGGCCGAGGGAGCCACGATCGCGGGGCTACGCTCTGTCGCATCTGGGGGGGAGCCTTTGGGGGCCGAGATGCTGGCATGGGGGCAGCAAGCCTTTGGCCTGAGTATCAACGAATTTTACGGGCAGACCGAATGTAATATGGTCGCCACCAGCGCGGGCAGCCAGTTCCCACCACGCCCCGGTTGCATCGGTAAACCTGTGCCGGGCCATAACGTCGAAGTTTTGGATGATGACGGTGCGCCGACGGCAGGCGAAGGCGATGTCGCCATCCGCAAGGGATCAGCCGCAATGATGCTGGGCTACTGGCAGCGCCCCGACGAGACAGCACAAAAATTCCGGGGTGACTGGATGCTGACCGGTGATCGCGGCGTGTTCGACGGTGAATACCTGCGCTTTATCGGGCGCGAGGATGATGTGATCACCTCAAGCGGCTATCGCATCGGTCCGGCAGAGATCGAGGATTGCCTGCTGACCCATCCCGATGTGGCAACCTGCGGTGTGGTGGGCAAGCCCGACCCGCTGCGGACAGAGATCGTCAAAGCCTATATCGTGCGCAAATCCGGTGCGACTGTCGATGAACAGACCCTGCAAGACTGGGTGAAAACCCGCCTTGCCAGCTATTCCTACCCGCGCGAGGTGGCCTTTCTGGATGCCTTGCCGATGACCGTCACAGGCAAGGTGATCCGCCGCGAGCTGAAAGCCCGCGCCGCTGCCGAAGGGGCTGCGTGATGCAATACCCCCCTGTGACGTCCCCCAATTCCATCCGATCAAGGAGACCGACATGAAGCTGATTTCGCAAGCCTTGCCCTCGTCCGAAAGCTTCAAGGCGAACGAGGCCGCGCATCTGGCCGCCCTGCAAACCATCCGCGAGGCGGCGGATGCGGCGGAACTGGGCGGCGGCGAGAAATCTCGCGCCCGACACGTGAGCCGCGGCAAGATGCTGCCCCGCGAACGGGTGGCCAATCTGCTCGACCCCGGTTCGCCCTTCCTTGAGGTCGGTGCGCTGGCGGCACATGGGCTTTATGGTGGGGCGGCCCCAGCGGCGGGCGTGATCGCGGGGGTCGGCAAGGTGCAGGGCATCGACTGCATGATCGTGTGCAACGACGCCACGGTGAAGGGCGGCACCTATTTCCCGATGAGCGTCAAGAAACACCTGCGCGCCCAAGAGATCGCCGAGGAAAACCATCTGCCCTGCATCTATCTGGTTGATAGCGGCGGCGCGAACCTACCCAATCAGGACGAGGTCTTTCCCGACCGTGACCACTTTGGCCGGATTTTCTATAATCAGGCGCGGATGAGCGGCAAGGGCATCCCCCAGATCGCGGTGGTCATGGGATCGTGCACCGCGGGCGGGGCCTATGTGCCCGCGATGTCGGATGTGTCGATCATCGTGAAAGAGCAGGGCACAATCTTTCTGGCTGGTCCGCCGCTGGTCAAGGCCGCCACGGGCGAGGTTGTTAGCGCCGAGGATTTGGGCGGCGGCGATGTGCATACCCGTCTGTCAGGTGTGGCGGATTATCTGGCCGAGGATGACGCCCACGCGCTGGCGCTCGCCCGGCGTGCCGTGGCGGGATTGAACCGCGCGGTCCCGATGAATGTGCAGTGGCAACCGGCCGAAGACCCTGCCTATGATCCGGCCGAGATGCTGGGCGTTGTCCCCGCCGATCTGCGCACGCCCTATGACATCCGCGAAGTCATCATGCGGCTGGTCGATGGCAGCCGCTTCGACGAATTCAAGGCGCGCTTTGGCGAGACGCTGGTCTGCGGTTTCGCCCATGTGAAAGGCTGCCCCGTCGGTATCATCGCCAACAACGGCGTATTGTTCTCGGAATCCGCCCAGAAAGGCGCGCATTTCGTCGAGCTGTGTTCGCAGCGCAAGATCCCGCTGGTCTTCTTGCAAAACATCACCGGTTTCATGGTCGGCCGCAAATACGAGAACGAAGGCATCGCGCGGCACGGGGCCAAGATGGTGACGGCTGTCGCCTCGACCAATGTGCCCAAGATCACCATGCTGGTGGGCGGGTCGTTCGGGGCTGGTAACTATGGTATGGCGGGACGCGCCTATTCCCCGCGCTTCATGTGGACATGGCCGAACTCGCGCATTTCGGTCATGGGCGGCGCACAGGCGGCGGGCGTTCTGGCGACCGTCAAACGGGATGCCATTGAACGCGCGGGCGACAGCTGGACCGAGGAAGAAGAGACCGCGTTCAAGCAGCCCACGATTGATATGTTCGAGGAACAGTCGCATCCGCTTTATGCGACCGCACGGCTTTGGGATGACGGCGTGATCGACCCGCGCCACAGCCGCGAGGTGCTGTCGCTGTCGCTACGCGCCAGTTTGAACGCACCGATCGAGGATACGAAGTTTGGTGTGTTCCGGATGTAGGCTGCGGCGGGTCTTTATGCGGCCGGGGGCCAGCCCAAGGTTTTAATAAAGCCGGGGGCCAGCCCAAGACTTTTATAAGGCCGGGGGCCAGCCCCCGGGACCCCCGGAGTTTAAGGGGCAAAATGAAGATAAGATGGATGTGAGGGAACTGCGTGATGTTTGATACGATCCTGATTGCGAACCGGGGCGAGATTGCTTGCCGCGTGATGGAGACAGCGCAGGCCATGGGGGTGCGCTGTGTGGCGGTCTATTCCGACGCGGACCGCGCGGCGAAACATGTGGCGATGGCGGATACGGCGGTGCATATCGGCGGCTCGGCCCCTGCCGATAGCTATCTGCGCGGCGAGGTTATCATTCAGGCGGCACTGGATACGGGCGCGCAGGCGATCCATCCGGGCTATGGCTTTTTGTCCGAGAACCCCGATTTCGTGGATGCGGTAGAGGCGGCGGGGCTGGTCTTTATCGGCCCGTCGGCCAAGGCCATCCGCGCGATGGGGCTTAAAGACGCCGCCAAGGCCTTGATGGTCGAGGCGGGCGTGCCGGTTGTGCCGGGGTATCACGGGGCCGATCAGAATGACGCGCTGCTGGCGGCAGAGGCGGATAAGATCGGCTATCCGGTGTTGATCAAGGCCGTCGCCGGCGGCGGCGGCAAGGGCATGCGGCTGGTGGAGGCGGCGGACGGTTTTCAGGCCGCGCTGGAGAGTGCGCGCTCAGAGGCCAAGACAGCCTTTGGCAACGCCGATGTGCTGGTCGAGAAATTCGTCACCAAACCGCGCCATATCGAAGTGCAGGTCTTTGGCGACGGCAAAAAGGCCGTGCATCTGTTTGAACGCGATTGCTCGCTTCAGCGGCGTCACCAGAAGGTGATCGAGGAGGCTCCGGCCCCCGGCATGACGCCCGAAATGCGCGAAGCGATGGGGCAGGCGGCCGTCACAGCAGCCGAGGCGATTGGCTATGCCGGGGCGGGCACGATTGAATTCATCGTCGACGGCTCTGGCGGGTTGCAGACGGACGGCTTCTTTTTCATGGAGATGAACACCCGTTTGCAGGTGGAACATCCCGTGACCGAGGCGATTACCGGCGTTGATCTGGTGGCCTGGCAGCTGCGTGTGGCGGCAGGCGAGGGGCTGCCCCTGCGCCAGGACGAATTGTCGATCCAAGGACATGCGTTTGAGGCGCGGCTTTATGCGGAGGATGTGCCCAAGGGTTTCCTGCCCGCCACGGGCACCTTGACGCATTTGCAGTTCACGCCCGCCTGTCGTGCCGATAGCGGGGTGCGCGCCGGCGATACGATCAGCCCTTTCTATGATCCGATGATCGCCAAGGTGATCGTGCATGGCGACACGCGCGAGATCGCCCTGTCGCGCCTGCGCGCCGCGCTGACCGGCTGTGAGGTGGCGGGGACGGTGACAAACCTTGCGTTTCTGGGCGCTTTGGCGGCGCATGAAGGGTTTGCGGCGGGGGATGTGGATACCGGGCTGATCGCCCGTGACATTGATGCTTTGACCCAAGCGCCCGAGGTGGAGCCGCGCCATGCGGCGCTTGCCGGGATGGCGGCACTGTCGTTGCTGGATCCGGCCGCGGGCGCGGGATTTACGCTGTGGCAGCCGCTGCGCCGCGCGGTCGGATTGACCTGGGGCGGAGAGGATCATCTGCTGCAGGTGCAGGTCGTCTCGGCGGATCACCAGATCTGGACCGTGGACGGGACAGAGGTCGTGGCACAGCGCATCGGCGGGCGTTGGTCCGTGGGCGGGCAACAGGCAGCGGCTGTATCCGTCGCCGAGGGGCGCGTGACGGTCTTTGACGGTTATGGGCTGGTGTTTGACGTTATCGACCCGCTGGCCCGTGCCGCGGGTGGTCACGGCGACGGCAACCTGATCGAGGCCCCGATGCCCGGATTGGTGCGTGTCGTGGATGCCAAGGTCGGCCAGACGGTGACCAAGGGCGACCGCCTTGCGGTGCTGGAAGCCATGAAGATGGAGCACAGCCTGCTTGCCGCGCGCGATGGCGTGGTCGCCGAGGTTCTGGCGCAGGCTGGTGATCAGGTCGAGGCGGGTGTAGCACTGGTGCGGCTAGAGCCCGAGGCATAGGAGACCGCACCATGATTACCCTGCACCACGTCGAACAGACCCGTTCCATGCGCACCCTTTGGTTGCTGCACGAGCTTGAGGTGCCCTTCGAGGTGTCGATCCACGCCTTCGATAAATCCTTGCGTGATCCGGGCTATCTGGCGATTTCCCCGGCGGGGCGTGTGCCCTCGCTCGAGATCGACGGGGAGCGCATGTTCGAGACGGGTGCCATCGCGGAATATCTTTGCGAACGGTTCAGCCCCGACCGTTTGGGGCGGATGCCGGGGGCACCGGATCGCATGGCGTGGTTGGTGTGGATCCATTTTGCTGAGACGGTATCGCAGCATTGTGCCGCGCTGACCCAGCAGCATGTGGCGCTGCGCGATGATTCCATGCGCAGCCCCATCGTGATGAAGCTGGAAGCCGCGCGTTTGATAAAGTGTTACGACGCGATCGAGGCGCGTTTGGGCGGCGGGATACTGTCACAGGATTATCTGTTGATGAGCGGTTTCACCGCGGCGGATGTGAACGTGGGGCAGGCGGTCTATATGGCGCAGCATTTCGCCAAGCTCGACAATCACCCTAATGTGGCGGCCTGGTATGCGCGCATCACCGACCGCGAGGCGTTCCAGCTGTCGCTGCCCAAAGACGTGCCGTTGTTTGACCGGACGTTTTATGACCCGTGGCCGGTCGAGTGATGCTACCGTCACGCAGGTGAGTTTATTTGGCAAAATGAAGGGGAGGGGGCGTTATGGATAAAGGGGTCTGCGAGATATTCGAGGTCGGTCCACGGGACGGGCTGCAAAACGAGGCGCGCGAAATTCCGGTGTCGGAGAAGATCGCGCTGGTCGACCTGCTGAGCCGTGCGGGGTTTTCCCGGATCGAGGTGGCGAGTTTTGTCAGCCCCAAATGGGTGCCGCAGATGGCCGGATCGGGTGAGGTTCTGGGCGGGATTGCTCGGGTCGAGGGGGTGCGTTATGCCGCGTTGACGCCGAATATGCGGGGCTACGAGGATGCGGTCGCGGCCAAAGCGGGAGAGATCGCGGTGTTCGCCTCGGCCAGCGAGGGGTTCAGCCAGAAGAATATCAACGCCAGCATCGAGGAGGCGTTCGAGCGTTTCGCGCCGATCTTAGAGCAGGCACGCCATGTGGATATGCCGGTGCGGGGCTATGTCTCATGTGTGGTGGAATGCCCCTATGACGGGGCGGTCGCGCCATCCAAGGTGGCGGAAGTGGCGGATCGTCTTTTCTCTATGGGCTGCTATGAGGTCTCGCTTGGTGACACCATCGGGGCGGGCACGCCGGATACGATTGCGCGCATGTTGCTGGCGGTGCGCGATGTGGTGCCTGTGGGGCGTTTGGCCGGGCATTACCATGACACCAACGGGCGGGCGATGGACAATATCGATGCATCCCTGTCCATGGGCGTGCGGGTGTTCGATGCCGCCGTCGGCGGTTTGGGGGGGTGCCCCTATGCGCCGGGGGCTGCGGGCAATGTTGCTACGGAAAAGGTCAACGCGCATCTGATGGCGCTTGGCTATGACACCGGGTTGGATCAGGCGGTGATCGAGGAAGCCGCCGAGATGGCGCGGCGGATGAGGGCAGGATGATGTACGAGACACTGAAGCTGGAGACCGACGCGCGCGGGGTCGCGACCTTGACGTTGGCGCGCGAGGAAAAGCACAACGCCATGTCCGCGCAGATGATCGCGGAGCTGACCGGGGCCGCCGCCGCCTTGGCCGCTGATGATGCTGTGCGGGTCGTGGTGCTGACCGGAGCGGGCAAAAGCTTTTGCGCGGGCGGTGATCTGGGCTGGATGCAGGCGCAGCGCGATATGGATGGGCCGACACGCTCGGCCGAGGCAGGCAAGCTGGCCACGATGTTGGGCGCGCTGAACACGCTGCCCAAGCCCTTGATCGGTCGGGTGCAGGGGAATGCCTTTGGTGGCGGTGTCGGCATGGCCTCGGTCTGTGACGTGGCGATCGGGGTTGATACGTTGAAGATGGGGTTCACCGAGACGCGGCTGGGGATCATTCCGGCCACCATCGGCCCCTATGTGCTGGCCCGCATGGGCGAGGGGCGCGCGCGGCGGGTGTTCATGTCGGCCCGTCTGTTTGACGCGGCGGAGGCGGTCGATCTGGGGTTGCTGGCCCGTGCGGTGTCGGCGGATGCGCTGGACGCTGCGATCGAGGCCGAGGTCGTGCCCTATCTGTCCTGTGCGCCGGGGGCCGTGGCTGCGGCGAAACAGCTTGCGCGGGATCTGGGACCGCGGATCGACGCGCAGGTCGTGGACCATACCATCGCCGCATTGGCCGACCGCTGGGAAACCGAAGAGGCGGCCGAGGGAATCGGTGCTTTCTTCGACAAGCGCAAGGCGGCCTGGGTTACGGGTTGAAGCGGGGCGGCAAGGCTCTAGGCTTTGCCACGACATCAACGGCGAGAGGGGCCCCCATGCGTATTCTATTCACCGGCGGCAGCGGCAAGGCGGGGCGGCATGTGATCCCCTATCTGATGGATCAGGGGCATCAGGTGTTGAACGTGGACCAGCAGCCGCTGGATCACCCCGGCGTTGACAACCGCATTGCCGATATCACCGACGCGGGCCAGATGCATGATGTGATGCATAGTCTGATGAATCTGGGCGAACTGGATGAGGGCACCGGCGTGCTGGGGTTTGACGCCGTTGTGCATTTCGCCGCCGTGCCGCGCATCCTGATCACGTCGGATACAGAGGTGTTTCGGGTCAATACGCTTGGCAACTATCATGTCATTGATGCTGCCGTGACGGCGGGGGTGCCCAAGATCATCTTTGCCTCATCCGAGACGACCTATGGCGTCTGCTTTGCCCAGGGGGAGCGCAAGCCCGACTATATCCCCGTCGATGAAGATCACCCGACCGTGCCCGAAGACAGCTATGCCATGTCCAAGGTCTGCAACGAGGCGACGGCGCGCAGCTTTCAGGCGCGCACGGGGGCGGATATCTACGGGTTGAGAATCAACAACGTGATCGAACCGCATGAATACGCCAGCCTTTTCCCCGGCTTCATTCACGACCCCGATCAACGTCGGCGCAATATCTTCGCCTATATCGATGCCCGCGATCTAGGGCAGATGGTGCAGCGCTGTCTTGATGTGGACGGCTTGGGCTACGAGGTGTTCAATGTGGCCAACGCCGACACCTCTGTCGCCGCACAAACGTCTGACTTGATTGATCGCTACTATAAAGACGTGCGCCAGACCCGCGATATGGACCAGTTCGAGACATTCTACAGCATCGAAAAGGCGCGTGACCTGCTGGGGTTCGCGCCGCAGCACAGCTGGCGCGAGAGCCGCGATCTGCTGGAAAAATAGCGCCAATCACGCAGGCGCGGGCAGGGCGCGCCGCGCCCCACGACAGGATGACGCAAATATGGCGGGCTCGGTTGACCCTGACCGGACAGCGGAGTAAACCGACCAAAGCCAATAGTGCCGTTTGGCTGACAGGGCGCGTGGCGCGTCGCATACGCAAAAGGAGCTTCCCCTTGGACGACATGATGCGGGAATACCTGCCGATCCTACTTTTTCTTGCCGTGGCGATTGTCCTTGGCATTGTTTTGATCCTGGCCGCCGTCGTGCTGGCCGTGCGCAACCCGGACCCTGAAAAAGTGTCGGCCTATGAATGCGGGTTCAACGCCTTTGACGACGCCCGGATGAAATTTGACGTGCGGTTCTACCTCGTGTCGATCCTGTTCATCATCTTTGACCTCGAAATCGCTTTCCTCTTCCCCTGGGCCGTGGCCTTTCAGGACGTGAGCATGGCCGGTTTCTGGTCGATGATGGTCTTTCTTGCCGTGCTGACCGCCGGCTTTGCATATGAGTGGAAAAAGGGAGCACTGGAATGGCAGTAGCAGCCGCCGGGGCCAATGTGGCCGGGATGGACCGCGATGTGGCCACCCAGAACCTGAACAAGGAACTGCAGGACAAGGGCTTCCTGCTGACCTCGACCGAAGACATCATCAACTGGGCCCGTACCGGCTCGCTGCACTGGATGACTTTTGGTCTGGCCTGCTGCGCCGTCGAGATGATGCACACCTCGATGCCGCGCTACGATCTGGAACGTTTTGGCACCGCGCCACGCGCGTCTCCGCGTCAGTCCGACCTGATGATTGTTGCGGGCACGCTGACCAACAAGATGGCGCCGGCCCTGCGCAAGGTCTATGACCAGATGCCGGAACCGCGCTATGTGATCTCTATGGGGTCTTGCGCCAATGGCGGCGGCTATTATCACTACAGCTATTCCGTGGTGCGCGGCTGTGACCGTGTCGTGCCTGTCGATGTCTATGTGCCCGGCTGCCCGCCCACGGCAGAGGCGTTGCTTTATGGTATCATGCAGTTGCAGCGCAAAATCCGCCGCACCGGCACAATTGTTCGCTAAGGGGCTGATATGTCAGAACAACTGAACGAACTTGGCGCGTATATCGAAGCGAAACGCCCCGACTGTATCCTCGGCTGGGACATCGCCTTTGACGAGCTGAACATGGATGTCACCCAGGCCAATCTGCCCGGTCTAGTAGAATTTATCAAAAGCGACGCGACCTGCCGTTTCTCCTCGCTGGTGGATATCACCGCGGTGGATTACCCGGGCCGCGCCAAACGCTTTGATGTCGTCTATCATTTTCTGTCGATGTACCAGAACCAGCGCATCCGCTTGCGCGTCGCCGCGCGCGAAGAGGATATGGTCCCCTCGATCGTCGATATCCACCCGTCGGCCAACTGGTTCGAACGCGAGGTCTTTGACATGTTCGGCATCATCTTTGCCGGCCACCCCGACCTGCGTCGCCTGCTGACCGACTACGGGTTCCGCGGCTACCCGCTGCGCAAGGATTTCCCAACCACCGGCTATACCGAAGTCCGCTATGACGAGACGGAAAAGCGCGTGGTCTATGAACCCGTGAGCCTCGTTCAGGAATATCGCCAGTTCGACTTTATGTCGCCTTGGGAAGGGGCCGAATATATTCTGCCGGGCGATGAAAAGCCGGAGGCAAAATAATGGGGGGCATGTGGTGGTTCATACTGTCTGCCCTCACAATCATCCCGATGGTCAAGCTGTTGCCGTTTTTCGGGATCAATAAATACTGGTCTGTTGCCTGTATCGTGCCTTTGGGCACCGTCGCCCTTTTGTGGTGGATGGGCGTCAAACTGACTGAGCTGGAGCGTAAATGATGGACGGCACCAAAGGTTTCGAAGACGCCCTGACCGGCGAGCAGAAGATCCGCAACTTCAACATCAACTTCGGCCCGCAACACCCTGCGGCGCACGGGGTTCTGCGTCTGGTTCTCGAACTCGACGGCGAGATTGTCGAACGCTGCGATCCGCATATCGGCCTGCTGCACCGTGGCACCGAAAAGCTGATGGAAAGCCGCACCTACCTGCAGAACCTGCCGTATTTCGACCGGCTGGATTACGTGGCCCCGATGAACCAGGAACACGCCTGGTGTCTGGCCATCGAAAAGCTGACCGGTGTCGAAGTGCCCCGTCGCGCCTCGCTGATCCGCGTCCTCTATTCCGAAATTGGCCGCATCCTGTCACACCTGCTGAACGTCACCACACAGGCGATGGACGTGGGTGCGCTGACACCGCCGCTCTGGGGCTTTGAAGAACGCGAAGATCTGATGATCTTCTACGAACGCGCCTGCGGTGCCCGTCTGCACGCGGCCTATTTCCGCCCCGGCGGGGTCCACCAGGATCTGCCGCCCGCGCTGCTTGATGATATCGAGGCATGGACCCACAAGTTCCTGTCGGGCTTCATGGTCGACGTGGATCAGCTGCTGACAGAAAACCGGATCTTCAAACAGCGTAACGCTGACATCGGCATCGTGTCTGAACAGGACATCCAGGATTGGGGCTTCTCGGGCGTGATGGTCCGCGGCTCTGGCCTGGCATGGGATTTGCGCCGTGCGCAGCCCTATGAATGCTACGATGAATTCGACTTCCAGATCCCGACCGGTGTGAACGGCGATTGCTATGACCGCTACCTCGTCCGGATGGAAGAAATGCGCCAGTCCACCTACATCATCCAGCAAGCCATCGAAAAGCTGCGCGCGCCCGAAGGGCAGGGCGATGTATTGGCGCGGGGCAAGATCACGCCCCCCAGCCGGACCGCGATGAAAACCGACATGGAAAGCCTGATCCACCACTTCAAGCTCTACACCGAAGGGTTCCACGTCCCCGCCGGCGAAGTCTATTGCGCGGTCGAGGCCCCAAAGGGCGAATTCGGCGTCTACCTTGTGGCGGATGGATCGAACAAACCCTACCGTGCCAAACTGCGCGCGCCCGGCTACCTGCACCTGCAAGCGATGGACTATGTCGCCAAGGGGCATCAGCTGGCGGATGTCGCGGCGATCATCGGCACCATGGACATCGTTTTCGGAGAGGTCGACCGTTGAGCCGGGTCCTCTTCATTTTGCCAAATAAACTCCCGCCGGAGGCGCCTGCCGTTTCCGCAAGAACGAAAGCCTGATCTGATGCTGCGCCGTTTGCACCCTGACCAACCGACAAGCTTTGCCTTCACCCCTGCCAACCAGGCCTGGGCCGAAGCGCAGATCACGAAATACCCCGAAGGCCGTCAGGCCAGCGCGATCATCCCTTTGCTATGGCGTGCGCAGGAACAGGAAGGCTGGCTGAGCCGCCCTGCAATCGAACATGTCTCTGAAATGCTGGGCATGGCCTATATCCGCGGGCTCGAGGTTGCGACATTCTACTTTATGTTCCAGCTTCAGCCTGTGGGCGAGGTCGCGCATTTCCAGATTTGCGGCACGACATCCTGCATGATCTGCGGTGCTGAAGACCTGATCGAGGTCTGCAAGGAGCGCATCGCGCCCAAGGCCCATCAGATCAGCGCAGACGGCAAATTCTCGTGGGAAGAAGTCGAATGTCTGGGCGCCTGTTCGAACGCGCCGATGGCGCAGATCGGCAAGGACTATTACGAAGATCTGACCGTCGACGGCTTCCGGGCCATGATCGACGAGATGGCGGCGGGGCAGGTGCCTGTACCCGGCCCGCAGAACGGGCGCTATGCCTCTGAACCGCTGTCCGGGCTGACCAGCCTGACCGATCACGACAGCGGCAAGACACAATATAACGCGAGCGCGCAGCTGGCCGTGGACATCGGCGATACGCTCAAGCGCATCGATGGTACCGAAGTGCCGCTGACAGCACCCTGGCAGGGTAAAGATGGTGCAGACAGCGCCGGTTCTGACAAGGAACAGCCTGTTGCGCGGGATGACAATATGCCACCCGAAGGCCCTGACGGTGCCCAAGGCGGTCGTACCGCTGCAGAGGAAGACGCACCACGTGATGTGGGCGATGCCTCGGATCAACGCTCCGAAGCACCGGGGGAGGCTGACGGCACCGAAGCTGTGGGCAAACCCGAAGCAGGCAGCGTCGCACCCGGCGATCCGGCCCCTGCGCCCAAAGCCTCGACCGCGGGCACCAAAAAAGCATCGGTTGCGAAATCTGCAGAGGCCAATGCGGATGCTGCGGCCACCAAGCCCAAGACGCTGGATGCCCCCGAAGGCGGCGCGGCGGATGACCTCAAGATGATCAAGGGCATCGGTCCCAAGCTCGAAGCGCTGGTTAACAAGATGGGCTTTTACCACTTTAGCCAGATCGCTGACTGGGGCCCGAACGAGGTATCCTGGGTGGATCAGAACCTCGAAGGTTTCAAGGGTCGCGTGACCCGCGACAACTGGGTCGAGCAGGCGAAAAAACTTGCTGCTGGTGAAGAAACAGAATTCTCGTCGCGCGCCACAAAAGATGGTATCTATAACACATAATAGATCATCTTGAATGGCGAACGAAGGGACGGACATGACTGATTTGACGCAAAAAGAGCAATGCAAACGCGGTTGCATGCGGTGGGGGGCCGGGGTCGGCCTTGTCCTCGCGTTGCTATTTTGGCTGGTTTTCGGCTGGGGCTTTATCGCCTCCCTGTTCCTTGGAATCATACTGGGGCTTGTGACCTTTGTGGTCCTGTCCAAACTCATGTGCGGGTCGCTTCGGGATGAGCCTATGCAGACGGCCAGCGCCCCTGCGGCGGCGGCGGCACCTGCAACGGCGGCCACAACCCAGGCGGCCAGCGCCGCACCAACCAGCGACGCCGAGGTAGAGCCTGAGCCGACGCTGGAAGCGGAACCCGCTGCCACCGAAACGGTAGAGACTCGCCCCGAAGACACGACCGGCGGTCAGGCCGAGGCCGATGTCGGCGGTGCCGCGTCAGAGGCGACAGCGGGCACCTCGCCGGCGGCCAAAGACGAACCCGCCGCTTTCTCGGGGATCAAGCCCACGGCCAAGCTGAAGGGCCAAGAGGAACTCGCTGCGCGCAAGGGCAGCTACAAATACGAAGCCCCCGCAGCCGAGCCTGCAAAGGCCAAGGCGGCTCCGGCTCCTGCGCCAGCAACAGAAGCGGCGGCGGAACCTGTCGCCTCTATCCCGGAACCAACGCCGGCTGAAACAGCTCAGGCACCGGCCACCGTCAAGGGGGCGACCTCGACCCGTTCGGGAATCGCGGATATTCCGGCGGGTACGGTCGAAAGCAGCCCCGAAACGCTGGACAAACCGCGCACTGGCGGTGCCGATAACCTCAAGCTTATCAGTGGGGTAGGGCCGAAACTTGAACAAACGCTGAATGAGCTGGGGATCTATCACTTTGATCAGATCGCCAAATGGACCGCGGCTGAAATCGCTTGGGTTGATGCCCGCGTGCGGTTCAAAGGCCGTATTCAACGTGATGACTGGATGGCGCAGGCCAAAACCCTCGCCTCCGGTGGAGAGACCGAATTCTCCACCCGTAGTAAAAAGACCTGAGCCTGACATGGATGCCGTGTGATGACAGATAAGGAAGAAATCGCGCTGGCCCGTAAGGGCCGGATGGTCGGCCTTGTCATTGCCGGCACCATGTTGCTTTGGATCGCGGCGCAATGGCTTGCGCCGCAGTTCGGCTTGCCCGGACGCTATGCGCTGCTGTTCGATTTTGCCGCGCTGGCAGCCCTGATCTGGGCGATGGTCAATATATATCAGATGAGGCGGGCCCGCGCGGCCAGCCGTGACACATAAAGGTTAGCTTCATGCTTCAGGATCAAGACCGCATCTTTACCAATATCTACGGTATGCACGACCGCACGCTGAAAGGCGCGCAGGCGCGTGGCCATTGGGATGGCACGGCGGGCATCCTCAAGAACGGGCGCGACTGGATCATCGACCAGATGAAAGCGTCGGGGCTGCGGGGCCGTGGCGGTGCGGGCTTCCCTACTGGTCTCAAGTGGTCCTTCATGCCCAAGGAAAGCGACGGTCGCCCCAGCTATCTGGTGGTGAACGCCGATGAATCCGAGCCCGGCACCTGCAAGGACCGCGAGATCATGCGCCACGATCCGCACACGCTGATCGAGGGCTGCCTGATCGCAAGCTTCGCGATGAACGCCAACGCTTGCTACATCTACATTCGCGGCGAATACATCCGCGAGCGCGAGGCGCTGCAAGCCGCGATCGACGAGGCCTATGACGCGGGGCTTGTGGGCAAGAATGCCTGCAAATCCGGCTATGATTTCGACATCTATCTGCACCACGGGGCAGGTGCCTATATCTGTGGCGAGGAAACCGCGCTGCTGGAAAGCCTTGAGGGCAAGAAAGGCATGCCGCGGATGAAGCCGCCGTTCCCTGCGGGGGCCGGTCTTTATGGTTGCCCGACCACGGTGAACAACGTGGAATCCATCGCGGTGGTTCCAACAATCCTGCGTCGCGGTCCAGAATGGTTTTCAAGCTTTGGCCGTCCGAACAACGCGGGCACCAAGCTGTTTGCGATCTCGGGACATGTGAATAATCCTTGTGTCGTCGAAGAAGCGATGAGCATCACCTTTGAAGAGCTGATCGAAAAGCATTGCGGCGGTATCCGTGGCGGCTGGGACAACCTCAAGGCTGTGATCCCCGGCGGGTCGTCTGTGCCGATGATCCCCGGTGCGCAGATGCGCGACGCGATCATGGATTTCGACTATTTGCGCGAACAACGCTCGGGCCTGGGGACGGCTGCGGTCATCGTAATGGATAACTCCACTGATGTGATCAAGGCGATCTGGCGTCTGGCGAAGTTCTACAAGCACGAATCCTGTGGTCAGTGTACGCCATGCCGCGAAGGCACGGGCTGGATGATGCGCGTGATGGACCGTTTGGTGCGCGGCGATGCGGAGCCCGAAGAAATCGACATGCTGCTCGACGTGACCAAGCAGGTCGAAGGGCACACGATCTGCGCTCTTGGGGATGCAGCGGCTTGGCCCATTCAGGGTCTGATCCGTCACTTCCGCGACGAGATCGAGGATCGCATCAAGCACAAACGCACCGGCCGCGTCAGCGCCGTCGCGGCGGAGTAAGCTTTGATGGAAAGCTTTGCCGCCTATAGCCACGCGCTGACTGCTTTGGCTTTTTGGGCCATTCTGATCAGTGTCCTCGGCGCGCTCTCTACCATGGGGCGCACGCCAGAGGGGCGCTGCGATTGCGGCAAGCCCAAGCGGAACTACGACGATGTGGTCTATCGCCGCGAACGCGCGTTCATGAACGCG
Organism: Sulfitobacter sp. PM12; assembly: GCF_045586035.1. Taxonomy (NCBI): domain Bacteria; kingdom Pseudomonadati; phylum Pseudomonadota; class Alphaproteobacteria; order Rhodobacterales; family Roseobacteraceae; genus Sulfitobacter; species Sulfitobacter sp. PM12. The sequence goes on along the minus strand of NZ_CP151529.1, from coordinate 2,309,825 downwards.
ATAGAGGCGTCGGGCCCGTTTCTGGCATCGACGCTCGCGGCGGTGCTGCTTGGCGCGCCTGTGTTTTGGGTGAACCTCTTTGCGGCGCTGTTCGTGGTGGTGCGGGTCGCGATGGCCGTGGTGCATATCGGGACAACCAACCAGCCGATGCGGTCGCTGTTCTTTATGCTGGGGCTGGTCTGTATTCTGGCCTTGGCGGTCCTGGCGATTTTCGCAGCCTTCTGAGGCACGACTGAAGAACGATAGCTTTCACCCGTTGATCGGGCAGGGGGCTGCACAAAAAGACGGGTCCGGCCACACCGGCAGAGTGAGGGAAGATGAAGCAGATTGTTCTATTTTGTATAACGGCCGCGGTATTGGCCGGCTGTACCGCCCGCGAAGACCGTCTGGCCTTTGATGGTAAATATTTCCGCACCAAGCTGAGCAAAGTCGACGGGCAACGCGATGTCTTTACCCTGCGGGTGCGCAATGCGTCACAGTCGATCAACGGTGCCCGCGAAGCGGCGCGCTATGAAGCGACGGTTTATTGTGTGACCAACTATGGCAGTTCGGATATCAAATGGGTCGTGGGGCCGGACACCCCGCCCGAGAATTTGCGCCTTGTGGACGACGCTTTGACGTTTCAGGGGGCTTGCCCTTCCTGACCGTTTGCGCGACATACCGCTGGCAAATGGCTGATCCGGAGATGTTATTGAATAACATCGGGGTCAGTTCCCATGTGTAGCAAGGGGCAGTCCGCCCCGCTACATGAGGAGAGTAAGATGCGTAACGTATTGATCGCCGTAACAACCGTGGCCCTGATGGCCAGCCCTGTCGCCGCAAAGCCGCCGCTGCGTGATGTACCGGCTGTTGATGATGCGCTGCTTGATCTTGGACTGGCCGACCGGATTCGCAAAGAATGCCCCGATATCTCGGCCCGTATGATCCGCGCACTCAGCTATTTGAACAATGTGCACAATACGGCGAAATCTTTGGGCTATACGTCGGACGAAATTGACGCCTACCGCAAAAGCGATGCTGAAAAGGCGCGCATGAAGGCCCGTGGGGCCGCATATTTAAAGGCGAAGGGGGTCGATACTTCGGACCCGCAAAGCTATTGTGCGTTAGGGCGTGCAGAAATCCAAAAATCGAGCCGGATCGGTTCGTTACTGAGAGCGAAATAAGCATATGAGCGATACCCGCAAGATCATCATTGACGGCAAGGAAGTCGAAGTCGAAGGGGCGATGACGCTCATTCAGGCGTGCGAGGAAGCAGGGGTGGAAATTCCGCGTTTCTGTTACCATGAACGTCTGTCGATTGCCGGTAACTGCCGGATGTGTCTTGTGGAGGTCGTGGGCGGCCCACCCAAGCCTGCGGCGTCCTGCGCCATGCAGGTGCGCGACTTGCGTCCTGGCCCAGAGGGCCAGCCGCCTGTCGTCAAAACCAATTCGCCCATGGTTAAAAAGGCCCGCGAGGGCGTCATGGAATTCCTGCTGATCAACCACCCGCTGGATTGCCCGATCTGCGATCAGGGCGGCGAATGTGACCTTCAGGATCAGGCGATGGCCTACGGCGTTGACTTCAGCCGCTACCGCGAGCCGAAGCGCGCGACCGAAGATCTGGATCTGGGTCCATTGGTCGAAACCCATATGACGCGCTGCATTTCCTGCACTCGTTGTGTGCGTTTCACCACCGAGGTCGCGGGCATTCACCAGATGGGCCAGACTGGCCGTGGTGAAGACGCCGAGATCACAGCCTATCTGGGGCAGACGCTCGATTCGAACCTGCAGGGCAACATCATCGACTTGTGCCCCGTGGGGGCGCTGGTCTCGAAACCCTATGCTTTCACCGCGCGGCCGTGGGAACTGTCAAAGACCGAATCGATCGACGTGATGGATGCGCTTGGGTCGAACATCCGTGTGGATACCAAAGGCCGCGAAGTCATGCGCTTCTTGCCGCGCAACCATGATGGCGTGAACGAGGAATGGATTTCCGATAAAACCCGTTTCGTCTGGGACGGACTGCGCCGCCAGCGTCTGGACACGCCCTATATTCGTGAAAACGGAAAATTGCGCAAAGCTGACTGGCCCGAAGCATTGGCCGCTGCCGCTGCTGCGATGAAGGGCAAGAAAGTCGCCGGTCTGATCGGTGACCTTGCCTCGGTCGAGGCGACATATGCGTTGAAACAACTGATCGAGGGGCAGGGCGGCGTTGTCGAATGCCGGACCGATGGCGCGAAGCTGCCTGCGGGCAACCGGTCGGGCTATGTCGGGACCGCCACGGTCGAAGATCTGGATCACGCGCAAGCCGTGATGCTGATCGGCGCGAACCCCGCGGTGGAAGCACCGGTGCTGAACGCCCGTATCCGCAAGGCATGGACCCGCGGCGCGGATGTGGCGCTGATGGGCCCAGCGGTCGATCTGACCTACGATTACGATCATCTGGGCGACAGCCCGTCGCTGCTGAATGACCTGCTGAAAAAGGACCACGCCGACATTGCCGAGAAATCCTCGGTCATCGTTGTGGGCATGGGGGCCTTGGCGCGCGAAGACGGGGCAGAGGTTCTGGCCGCTGCCATGGCGCTGGCCGAGGCGACGCAATCCGGCTTTATGGTTTTGCACACTGCCGCATCCCGTGTGGGTGCGATGGACGTCGGTGCCGTTGCCGAAAATGGCATCAACGATGTGCTGGCCGCCGATGTGATCTATAACCTTGGCGCCGATGAAGGCGACATTCCTGCTGGCCCCTTCGTGATCTATCAAGGCTCGCACGGGGATCGCGGCGCGCACCGTGCCGATATCATCCTGCCCGGTGCCGCCTATACGGAAGAGGGCGGTTTGTTCGTCAATACCGAAGGCCGTCCGCAGCTTGCCGCGCGTGCCAGCTTTGCCCCCGGTCAGGCCAAGGAAAACTGGGCCATCCTACGCGCGCTGAGTGCCGAGCTGGATGCCAAGCTGCCGTTCGATTCGCTTGCGGCATTGCGCAAGGCGCTGGTCGCTGATGTCCCGCATCTGGGGAATATCGATCAGGTTGCTGAAAACGCATGGCAGCCTGTGGCCACAGGCGATCTGGGCGGCAGCCCGTTGCGCTTTGCGATTGCCGATTTCTACCTGTCCAACCCCATCGCCCGCGCCAGCCAGTTGATGGCAGAGCTTTCGGCCAACGCCAAAGCCCGCCGCGAAAAACCACTGGCGGCGGAGTGAGGATTTTGGGGATGATGTTGCCTTTGGTTCTGGGTGCCTGCGAAACGCAAGCGCCCATGGCCGAAGATTTCATTCCCGAGTATCGCGGTGTTGAAACCAAACTGCTGGACGGGGACCTTGTCCAGTTCGACGTGGCGATGACCAAAGCACAGTCATCCGAGAATGTAGCGGAATACGCGGAATGTGCCGCGGCGCGCTATACTTTGATCCGGGGCTTTGGTTTTGCCCGCCACGTGCGTACAAATGTTGAGATCGAGGGTGGTGTCTGGCACGCAGATGCTGTTTACACCATCTCGCCGAGCCTGCCTGCGGGCTTGAAGACAATAGATGCTGAAGTGACCGTGCAGAACTGCATGGAAAAAGGCATACCGACGGTGTGAGGACCTATGGCTGACTTCTTTTTCAACACCACGCTGGGGACGATCCTGCTGATTATTGGCCAGATTTTCCTTGTTGTGATTCCCCTGCTTCTTGCCCTTGCGTTCCTGATGTACGCCGACCGGAAAATCTGGGCGTCGGTACAGCTGCGCCGCGGCCCGAACGTTGTAGGCATCTACGGTCTGCTGCAATCCTTTGCGGATTTCGCGAAATACATCGTCAAAGAGGTGGTCGTGCCCGCTGGTGCGGACCGCGCCGTGTTCTTCATGGCTCCGATGGTCACATTGGTTATGGCGCTGGTCGCCTGGGCGGTGATCCCGTTCAACGACGGTTGGGTTCTGTCGAACATCAACGTCGCGATCCTCTATGTCTTCGCGATCTCGTCGCTTGAAGTCTATGGCGTGATCATGGGCGGGTGGGCGTCAAACTCCAAATACCCGTTTCTGGGCTCGCTGCGCTCTGCCGCGCAGATGATCTCTTACGAAGTGTCGATCGGCCTGATCATCATCGGCGTCGTCATCAGCTCTGGCTCGTTGAACTTCGGGGACATCGTGCTGTCGCAAAGCGGCGACTACGGTCTGCTGAACTGGTATTGGCTACCGCACTTCCCGATGCTGATCCTGTTCTTCATCTCTGCGCTGGCCGAAACCAACCGCCCGCCGTTTGACCTTCCCGAAGCGGAATCGGAACTGGTTGCCGGGTATCAGGTCGAATATTCCTCCACGCCCTTCTTGCTGTTCATGATCGGCGAACTGGTCGCCGTGGTGCTGATGTGCGCGCTGATCTCGCTGATGTTCTTTGGCGGTTGGCTGTCGCCGATCCCCGGCCTGCCGGACGGCATCTTCTGGATGGTCGCCAAAATGGGGCTGGTGTTCTTCTTCTTCTCGTTGGTCAAGGCGATCACGCCGCGGTACCGCTATGACCAGCTGATGCGTCTGGGATGGAAAGTGTTCCTGCCATTCAGCCTGTTCTGGGTTGTCTTCGTATCCTTCGCCGCGAAATTCGATTGGTTCTGGGGTATCTATGCCCGTTGGACAGTAGGGGGCTGATATGGCTAACACCGACTATACTCGTCACGCGAAATACTTCCTGCTGCAGGATTTCTATCAAGGCTTGAAGCTGGGCATTAAGTATATGTTCAAGCCCAAGGCGACGATCAACTACCCGCATGAAAAGGGCCCGCTGAGCCCTCGATTCCGTGGTGAACACGCCCTGCGCCGCTATCCCAACGGGGAAGAGCGTTGCATCGCGTGCAAACTGTGCGAAGCGGTGTGCCCGGCGCAGGCGATCACCATCGACGCGGAACCGCGCGATGACGGCAGCCGCCGCACCACGCGCTACGACATCGACATGACCAAATGCATCTACTGCGGTTTCTGTCAGGAAGCCTGCCCGGTTGACGCGATTGTCGAGGGGCCGAATTTTGAATTCTCGACCGAGACCCGCGAAGAGCTGTTCTATGACAAGGCCAAGCTGCTGGACAACGGCGAACGCTGGGAAGCTGAAATCGCGCGCAACCTTGAACTGGACGCGCCGTACCGATGACCGACAGCCAGAACCCTTTTGAAGAGATGATGCGTCAGATGCAGGATATGGCCAAAGGCTTTCCTGCAATGGATGCGTTTTCCCCCAAAGGGTTCGAGGCGATGATGGGCAAGATGCCCAAAGACATGATGGAAACGTTTTTTGGCAATACGATGAACCCCAACGGGTTGGATGCCAAAACACGGATGTTGCTGACGATTTCGGGGCTGACCATGCAGGGTGCCCAGAATGACGTGGCGCTGCGTCAGGCCGTGATCCACGCGGTAGAGGCAGGGGCCCACAAGCAGCAAGTGATAGAGACGATCGGGCAGATGGCGGTTTTCGCCGGCATCCCCGCCATGACCCGCGCAATGGAAATCGCGCAGGGTGTTTTGGATGACAAGGAAGGTGACGCATGAGCGTTTTCGCATTTTACCTCTTCGCGATCAGCGTGATCGCTGGCGGGCTGTTCACTGTGATCAGCCGCAACCCCGTGCATTCGGTGCTGTGGTTGATCCTGTCCTTCCTCAGCGCGGCGGGGCTTTTCGTGCTGCTCAACGCCGAATTCGTCGCGATGCTGCTGATCATTGTCTATGTCGGCGCGGTCGCGGTTCTGTTCCTGTTCGTTGTCATGATGCTTGATGTCGATTTCGCCGAGCTCAAGGCCGAAATGGCGCGCTATATGCCGCTGGCCCTGCTGATCGGTCTGGTGATCCTGATGCAATTTGTGATGGCGTTCGGCGCGTGGGATGCGAACTCTGCCGCCGAAGGGCTGCGCACGCAGGTGATCACCGACGAGGTGCATAATACCGCTGCATTGGGCCTGATCCTTTATGATCAATACTTCCTGCTGTTCCAGCTGTCGGGGCTGATCCTGCTGGTCGCGATGATCGGGGCGATTGTGTTGACGCTGCGCCACCGTGCGGATGTGAAACGCCAGAACGTGGTCGACCAGATGATGCGTGATCCGAAGCTGGCGATGAAACTGAATGATGTGAAACCCGGGCAGGGCCTTTAAGCGGCCTGCTCAATCAAGGATGTGATCCATGTCACGTAATACAATTGTGGTGCTTGTCGTGGTTTTGATCGTGGTCGTGGGCGGCTACAGCATTTTCTAGATGCGACGGGATCGGGATGGAAACATCCAGCGACAAGAACTAAAGAACGCCTGAAACGGGCAAAAGAACCGAGGGACGACATGATCGGAATTGAACATTACCTGACAGTAGCGGCGACGCTGTTTGTCATTGGCATTTTCGGGCTATTCCTGAACCGCAAGAACATCATCATCATGTTGATGTCGATCGAGCTTATGCTCTTGGCGGTGAACATCAACTTTGTCGCCTTCTCCTATTATCTGGGTGATTTGGTGGGGCAGGTGTTCACGCTGTTCGTCCTGACCGTCGCTGCGGCCGAGGCCGCAATCGGGCTGGCCATTCTGGTCTGCTTCTTCCGCAATCGGGGTACGATCGCGGTTGAAGATGTCAACGTGATGAAGGGCTAAGATCATGGAAACGATCATTCTTTTCGCACCACTTGTCGGTGCATTGATCTGTGGTTTCGGCTGGAAGCTGATCGGGGAGAAGACCGGCCAATATGTGGCAACGGGTCTACTGTTCCTCGCGGCGCTGCTCAGCTGGATCGTCTTCCTTTCGTTTGACGGTGAAACACAGCACATCCAGATCCTGCGCTGGATCGAAAGCGGCAGCCTGTCGACCGATTGGGCGATCCGTCTCGACCGTCTGACCGCGATAATGCTGATCGTGATCACCACGGTCTCCAGCCTCGTGCACCTGTATTCCTTCGGCTACATGGCCCATGACGAGAATTTCTCGGACGCCGAACCCTATCGCGCCCGTTTCTTCGCCTATCTGTCGTTCTTCACCTTCGCGATGCTGATGCTCGTGACATCTGACAACCTTGTTCAAATGTTCTTTGGCTGGGAAGGCGTGGGCGTCGCATCCTATCTGCTGATCGGCTTCTACTATAAGAAGCCCTCGGCGAATGCGGCGGCGATCAAGGCGTTTGTGGTCAACCGTGTCGGTGACTTCGGCTTTTCCCTTGGTATCTTTGGCCTGTTCTATCTGACCGACTCGATCAAGTTCGACGATGTCTTCGCCGCAACACCCGAGCTGGCGGAAACAACCGTTGGTTTCCTTTGGGCCGACTGGAACGCCGCGAACCTGATCGCGATCCTGCTGTTCATCGGTGCGATGGGTAAATCGGCGCAGCTCTTCCTGCACACATGGTTGCCCGACGCGATGGAAGGCCCGACGCCTGTGTCGGCGCTGATCCACGCCGCGACGATGGTGACGGCCGGTGTTTTCCTTGTCTGCCGTATGTCTCCGTTGATGGAGGTCGCCCCCGAGGCAATGACTTTCGTCACCTTCCTTGGGGCCACCACCGCCTTTGTCGCCGCGACCATCGGTCTGGTGCAAAACGACATCAAACGCGTCATCGCCTATTCGACCATGTCGCAGCTTGGGTATATGTTCGTGGCCGCTGGCGTTGGCATGTATTCTGCCGCGATGTTCCACCTGTTCACCCACGCGTTCTTCAAGGCGATGTTGTTCTTGGGGGCGGGGTCGGTGATCCACGCCATGCACCACGAGCAGGATATGCGTAACTATGGCGCGCTGCGTAAGAAAATCCCCTATACGTTCTGGGCGATGATGATCGGTACGCTGGCTATTACCGGTGTCGGTATTCCGTTGACGCATTTTGGCTTCGCGGGATTCCTGTCCAAGGATGCGATCATCGAAAGCGCCTGGGGTGGCGGGTCCATGTATGGTTTCTGGATGCTGGTGATCGCGGCTGCGATGACAAGCTTCTACAGCTGGCGCCTGATGTTCCTGACCTTCTTTGGCAAGGCGCGCGGCGACAAGCATACCCATGACCACGCACATGAAAGCCCGATGGTCATGCTGGTGCCACTTGGCGTGTTGAGCCTTGGCGCGATCTTTGCGGGTATGATCTGGTACAACAGCTTCTTTGGCCATGCCGAGGATGTGGGCGAGTTCTATGGCATCCCCATGGCCGAGATGGCCGCCGGTGGTGAAACCCATGTTGAAGGGGCGGAAGACAGCCACGCCGACGCAGGTGACCACGCTGAAGACGGCCACGGTGCCGATGCTGGTCACCACGGTCCCGCCTTCGCCGGTGCACCGGGCGAGGGGGCATTGTATATCGCACCCGACAACCACGTTCTGGACGACGCCCACGCCGCACCAGCATGGGTCAAGGTCAGCCCGTTCATCGCGATGGTCTTTGGCCTTGTGATGGCCTTGTGGTTCTACATCTGGAACCCGACCCTGCCGTCGCGTCTGGCGGCGAACCAACGGCCGCTTTATCTGTTCTTGCTGAACAAGTGGTATTTCGACGAGCTGTATAACGTGATCTTCGTCAAACCCGCGATGGCCATCGGTCGCTTCTTCTGGAAGCGCGGGGACGGCAATGTGATCGACGGCACGCTGAACGGTGTCGCTATGGGGATCATCCCGTTCCTCACCCGACTGGCAGGGCGCGCGCAGTCCGGCTATATCTTTACCTACGCCTTTGCCATGGTGATCGGCATCGCGGTCCTTGTGACCTGGATGACGATGAGCGGGGGGGCACACTAATGGATCATCACTTGCTTTCCATCATTACCTTCATGCCCAGCTTTGCGGCGCTTATTCTGGCTGTGTTCCTGCGGGGCGATGACGCCGCAGCGGGGCGCAATGCAAAGTGGCTCGCACTGATCACGACGACGGTCACCTTCCTGATCTCGCTGTTCATCCTGTTCGACTTCGACCCGTCCAACACCGGGTTCCAGTTCGTCGACGAGGCGCAGTGGCTGATGGGCCTGAAATATCGCCTGGGCGTTGACGGGATTTCGATCCTTTTCGTGATGCTGACCACCTTTATGATGCCACTGGTCATTGCCGCCAGCTGGAACGTAGAGACGCGGGTCAAGGAATATATGATCGCCTTCCTGCTGCTGGAAACGCTGATGCTTGGCGTGTTCATGGCGCTGGATCTGGTGCTCTTCTACCTCTTCTTCGAAGCAGGTCTGATCCCGATGTTCCTGATCATCGGCATCTGGGGCGGGGCGAACCGCATTTACGCTTCGTTCAAGTTCTTCCTCTACACCTTCCTCGGGTCCGTCCTGATGCTGGTGGCGATGGTGATGATGTACGCGGATGCCGGCACAACCTGTATTGGCGGATGCGAGGTCAGCTTGCTGACCCATACCTTTGCCTCCGATAGCTTCTCTATTGCGGGGATCACCGTGGTCGGCGGTTTGCAGACCATGATGTTCCTGGCGTTCTTTGCCAGCTTCGCGGTGAAAATGCCGATGTGGCCGGTGCACACATGGTTGCCTGACGCACACGTTCAGGCACCGACAGCCGGTTCCGTGGTGCTGGCGGCGATCCTGTTGAAAATGGGCGGCTACGGCTTCTTGCGCTTCTCGGTGCCGATGTTCCCCGTGGGGGCAGATGTGATGGCCCCGCTGGTGCTGTGGATGTCGGCGATCGCGATTGTCTATACCTCGCTGGTGGCGCTGGTGCAGGAAGACATGAAAAAGCTGATCGCCTATTCCTCAGTTGCGCATATGGGTTTCGTGACCATGGGTATCTTTACCTTTAACCAGCAGGGCCTGGATGGCGCGATCTTCCAGATGATCAGCCACGGCTTCATCTCGGCTGCGTTGTTCCTGTGTGTGGGCGTGATCTATGACCGGATGCACACCCGCGAGATTGACGCCTATGGTGGTCTGGTGAACCGGATGCCTGCCTATGCGCTGGTGTTCATGTTCTTCACCATGGCCAACGTCGGACTGCCGGGGACATCGGGCTTTGTCGGGGAATTCCTGACGCTGATGGGGACCTTCCAGGTGAACACCTGGGTCGCGGCGGTAGCTACCTCCGGGGTGATCTTCTCGGCGGCCTATGCGCTGTGGCTCTATCGCCGCGTGGTGATGGGCGATCTGATCAAGGAAAGCCTGCGCACCATCACCGACATGTCGCGCCGCGAACGCTGGATCTTTGCCCCGCTGGTGGCAATGACGTTGCTGTTGGGTGTCTACCCGGCGCTGGTGCTCGACATGATCGGGCCATCGGTTGCCGCCCTTGTTGATAGCTATGATACGGCCCTGGAGGCGGCAGGTGCCGCTGTCCAGACGGCCTCAGAATAAAGGACCGCGCGATGATTTCCGCTGATCTGAATGTCATCCTGCCCGAAATCCTGCTGGCGCTTTTCGCGATCCTGGCACTGCTTGGGGCGGTTTACACCAACAAGGACGCCGCCGCGGGGGTGATCGTCTGGGCCACAGCAATCGTGATGACGCTGCTGGCGATCTGGATCGGTATGACCAGCGGTGGCACCACGCGCATCGCCTTCAACGGTCTGTTCGTCGAAGACAGCTTTGCCCGGTTTGCCAAGGTCACCATGCTGCTCAGCGCGGCGGCGGTGCTGGCGATGTCCGAAGCATATATGAAAAAGCGCGGGCTGCTGCGGTTTGAATATCCGGTGCTGATCGCGCTGAGCGTCGTCGGCATGATGATGATGGTCAGCGCGGGCGACCTGATGACCCTTTACATGGGCCTCGAGCTGCAATCGCTGGCGCTTTATGTCGTCGCCTCTCTGCGTCGTGACAGCGTGAAATCGACCGAAGCGGGTCTGAAGTATTTCGTTCTGGGCGCTTTGTCCTCTGGTTTGCTGCTGTACGGTGTGTCGCTGGTCTATGGCTACGCCGGCACCACGCAATTCGCGGGCGTCATGAGCCTCGCGAGCGCAGGGCAGACATCGATTGGCCTGTTGTTCGGGATCGTCTTTGTTGTCTCTGGTCTGGCGTTCAAGGTTTCGGCCGTGCCGTTCCACATGTGGACGCCTGATGTCTACGAGGGCGCACCGACGCCGGTTACAGCTTTCTTCGCCACAGCCCCCAAGGTTGCCGCGATGGCGCTGTTTGCCCGCGTGCTGCATGACGCCTTCGGCAATGCTGTCGCCGACTGGAGCCAGATCGTCGCGCTGCTGTCGGTCCTGTCCATGTTCCTTGGTGCCGTCGCCGCGATTGGTCAGACCAACATCAAACGCCTGATGGCCTATTCCTCGATCGCCCACATGGGCTATGCGCTGATCGGCCTTGCCGCCGGGACCGAGCTGGGTGTCAAATCCATGCTGGTCTATCTGGCGATCTACGTGACCATGAACATCGGCACCTTTGCCTTCATCCTCGGGATGGAGAAAGACGGCCAGCCGGTCACCGATATCTCGGCGTTGAATATGTATTCCAAACGCGCGCCGGGTAAGGCGCTGGCGATGCTGGTGCTGCTGTTCTCGCTTGCTGGTGTGCCGCCAATGCTGGGCTTCTTCGCCAAGCTGGGTGTCTGGCAGGCGGGTGTGGATGCGGGGCTGGTCTGGCTGGTTGTTGCAAGCGCTGTGGCCTCGGCCATCGGTGCCTATTATTACCTGCGTATCGTTTTCCTGATGTATTTCGGTGCCGAAGGCGATGACCGCCTGGACGAGGGTAAAAGCAGCCTGCTGTCGGGGTTCGTTGTTGCCTCTGCCGTGATCATGGTCGTGGGTATCCTGAACATGTTTGGCGTCGAAACTGCTGCGATCTCTGCAGCGGCGACGCTGATCAACTGATCTGCCGGTGACATCGGTGAACAATGGCGCTTCCACCGCGGGAGCAACGGGGGCCAAGGCGCAAAACGCGTCTTGGCCCGATGGCTATGGGCGGCAGGTTTTCGATAGCGTCGATTCCACGCTGAGCGAGGCGGCACGCCAAGCGAGCGAGCTGACAGGGTCCACATGGATCCTCGCGCAGGAGCAGACCGCCGCACGCGGTCGGCGCGGTCGGTCCTGGGCCACGCCACGGGGCAATTTTGCAGCGACTCTGATGATGCGCCGGTCCGAAAGCCCCTCGACCGCGGCGTTGCGCAGCTTTGTCGCCTCGCTTGCCCTGCGCCGCGCCTTTGTCGCCACCACGCGGGACGAGGGGGCCTTTACCCTGAAGTGGCCGAACGACGTGCTGCTGAACGGCGGTAAGGTCGCGGGCATCCTGCTGGAAAGCATCGGTGATTTTCTGGCCATCGGAATCGGGGTGAACCTTGCCCATGCGCCCGGTGCCGATCAGGTCGAAGCAGGGGCCCTGCGCCCCGTTTCCGTCGTGGCAGAGACCGGCAAGGTGGTCCCGCCCGAGGTCTTTCTAGATGCGCTGGCGGCGGAATACGCGCAGTTGGAAACCCAGTTCCAGACCTATGGTTTTGCCCCCATCCGTACCGCGTGGTTGTCCCATGCCGCGCGTTTGGGCGAAGAGATCGTCGCGCGCACCATGAAGGACGAAACCCGTGGTGTGTTCGAAGACGTGGACGCGCAAGGCAACCTGATCCTGCGCACCCCTAAAGGCCGTGTGCCCATCACTGCGGCGGATGTATTTTTCTAAGCGCGAGCGGAGGGATGTGCCATGCTGTTGGCGATTGACTGCGGAAACACCAATACAGTCTTTTCGATCTGGGACGGGGCGCGGTTCCTCGGGACGTGGCGGACCTCTACCGAATGGCAGCGTACCTCTGACCAATATTACGTCTGGCTCAGCACCTTGATGAAGTTTCAGGGCGTCGAGGCAGATATCACCGATGTCATCATCAGCTCGACCGTGCCGCGGGTGGTGTTCAACCTGCGCGTTCTGGCGGACCGCTATTTTGACACGCGGCCCATTGTGGTGGGCAAAGCCGATTGCCTGCTGCCCGTGGATGTCCGCGTTGACGAAGGCACCGCCGTGGGGCCTGACCGTCTGGTCAACACGGTGGCGGGGCATGATCTTTATGGCGGTGATCTGATCATTGTCGATTTCGGCACGGCGACGACCTTTGACGTGGTCGATACGGACGGGGCCTATATCGGCGGGGTGATTGCCCCCGGTGTAAACCTGAGCCTTGAGGCATTGCATAACGCCGCGGCGGCCTTACCTCATGTAGACATCTCGAAACCACAGGCGGTGATTGGTACAAATACCGTCTCTTGCATACAATCGGGCATTTTTTGGGGTTATGTTGGCCTCGTCCGTGAGATATGTGCCCGAATAAAGGCTGAGCGCGGCCGCGAAATGCGCGTGATTGCCACAGGCGGGCTGGCCCCGCTCTTTCAACAGACAGTCGATCTGTTTGATGCATACCAAGATGATTTGACGATGCACGGCCTGACCGTGATTTATAACTATAACAAGGATACCGCTTAGTCATATGAGCAGCGAAAGATTGATCTATCTGCCCCTCGGTGGGGCAGGTGAAATTGGCATGAATGCCTATGTTTATGGATACGGGAAACCCGGTAAGGAGCGGCTGATTGTTGTCGACCTTGGCGTCGCCTTCCCCGACATGGACACAAGCCCCGGCGTGGATCTGATCATCCCCGATATCGCCTGGCTTGAAGAACGCCGCGACCAGATCGAGGCGATTTTCATCACCCACGCCCACGAAGACCATATCGGTGCCGTGGCCCATACCTATGACCGCCTGCGCGCGCCGATCTATACGCGGAAATTCACCGCCAATATCGCCAAGCGCAAGATGGACGAATACGGCCACCCCGACGATGCGGTGACCACCGTGGCCCCTTGGCCGCAGCAAACGACCGTAGGGCCGTTCAAAGTGGGCTTCCTGCCCATGTCCCACTCCATCCCTGAATCGTCGTCGCTGGTGATCGACGTGGCCGGTGATCGGCTGATCCACTCGGGCGACTTCAAGATCGACATGACACCCGGCGTTGGTGAACCCTACGACCCCGACCTTTGGGCCGACGTGTCCAAAGACGGCGTCAAGGCGCTGATCTGTGACAGTACCAACGTCTTCTCGCAGCATGCAGGCCGGTCCGAAGCGACCGTCGGGCCAGAGATTGAAAAGCTGCTCGGCACGGCGCAGGGTATGGTCGTCGCGACGACCTTTGCCTCTAACGTCGCGCGTGTGAAGACGCTCGCGGATGCGGGCGAACGGGCAGGGCGGTCGGTTGTGCTGCTGGGACGTGCGATGAAACGCATGGTCGAAGCCTCGCTTGAAACCGGCGTGATGAAGGACTTCCCCCCGGTCGTGAGCCCGGAAGAAGCCCGCGGCATCCCGCGCGAGAACCTGATGCTGTTGGTGACAGGCTCGCAAGGGGAGCGTCGTGCGGCGTCGGCACAGCTGGCACGCGGCAAATACATGGGGCTGGAAATGAAGGAAGGGGACATGTTCCTGTTCTCCTCCAAAACCATTCCGGGCAACGAGCGTGGGGTGATCAAGGTGATCAACGCGTTCTCCGAGATGGGCGTTGATATCGTCGACGACAGCTCGGGTCTGTATCACGTATCGGGCCACGCCAACCGTCCCGATCTGGAAACGCTACATGACGTGGTCAAGCCGCAGATTCTGATCCCGATGCATGGTGAGCACCGCCACCTGCGTGAGCACACCAAAATCGCCAACGCCAAGGGGATGAAGGGTGTTCTGGCCGTTAACGGCATGATGATCGACCTGTCGGGCAACGAGCCCAAGGTCGTTGAATATGTCGACAGCGGGCGGACGTATCTTGACGGCTCTACCCAGATTGGCGCGATGGATGGCGTCGTGCGCGACCGTATCCGCATGGCGCTGAACGGCCACGTCACCGTGACCGTCATCATGGACGAGAATGACGAAGCCTTGGGCGATCCTTGGGTCGATGCCATGGGTCTGCCAGAGCAAGGACGATCCAAGACGTCGCTGGTTGACGTGCTGGAAGCCGATCTGGCCCAGTTCCTTGGCCGTGCAAACGCCAAGACCCTGCGCGACGACGACAAGCTTCACGATGGGTTGAAGCGCACTGTGCGTCAGTCGGCCAACGATGAGATCGGCAAAAAGCCCGAGGTTACCATCGTGGTCAGCCGCCTGAGCTAAAACGTTCTCACGCTAAATAGAAACGCCGCGCAGCCCCCTGCGCGGCGTTTTGCGTTTGTAGGGCAGGGTGTGGCGCGTCGGAGCTGCTGCAAGGCAAAGCGCTAGCCACAAAGAAAAAGGCGCAGAGGATGCCCTGCGCCTTTAATCGTTTCTGTCAGTGGTGCGTGGGGTTATTCGCGACGCTCGGCAAAGCTTAGGCCGATGAACTCGGGCGTGTGATCGCCCAGACCGACGACACGGTTGTCGTTGCGGTTGTTCTGCTGACGGTTGTTGTCATTGCGGTTGTTATCACCGCGCCCGCCACGGCCACCGCGACGGTTGTTGGGTTTGTCGTCCTGAGCGGCGTCTGCCTTTTGGGCAGGGGCTTTATCTGCGGACTCCTTGGCTGGTTTGTCCGACTTTTTGTCTTGCGGCTTTGCATCAGATTTGGCGTCCGCTTTGGCATCGGATTTGTCCGCCTTGGGGCTGTCTGTCTGCGCCGTCTCTGTCTGTTCAGCGTCGACCTTAGCCGCATCAGGCTTTTTACGGCTACGGGTGCGGGTGCGTTTGGGCTTCTCAGATTTGGCCGCCTCATCGGATTTCGCAGCGGGGGCATCGGCTGTCTTGGCCTCTGCCGCTGGGGCCACTTTTGCCTCCGAACCGCCCAAGGGGTTGTCGAGGCGCGGGATCTCGCGCTGTACCAGACGTTCAACGTCTTCGAGGTTCTTTTCGTCCCGCGGGACGCAGATCATGATCGCCTTGCCATCACGTCCCGCGCGACCCGTGCGGCCGATCCGGTGCACGTAATCCTCGGCATGGGAGGGCACGTCGTAGTTATACACGTGGCTCACCGACGGCACATCAAGGCCGCGCGCCGCCACGTCAGAGGCAACAAGGAAGCGCAGATCGCCGTTGCGGAACCCTTCCAGTGTTTTGGTCCGCTGGCTTTGATCAAGATCCCCATGGATCGGAGCCGCGTCATAGCCGTATTTTTTCAACGACTTAGCGACCGTATCCACATCCATCTTGCGGTTGCAGAAGATGATCGCGTTGGTGCATTTGTCGCCTTCGGCGTCGATCAACGCGCGCAGCACTTTACGTTTTTCCGTCGCTTCGCGGTCCTTGCGCGAGGCTTTGAACATCAGCACGCCTTGCTCGATATTCTCGCTCGTGGTGGCCTGACGGGCCACTTCGATACGCTCGGGCGCAGAGAGGAAGGTGTTCGTAATCCGCTCGATCTCGGGGGCCATAGTGGCCGAGAAGAACAGCGTCTGACGGGTAAAGGGCGTCATCTGGAAGATGCGTTCGATATCGGGGATGAACCCCATATCCAGCATCCGGTCGGCCTCGTCTACGACCATGATCTTCACATCGGACAAGATCAGCTTGCCGCGCTCAAAGTGGTCGATCAGACGGCCGGGCGTGGCGATCAAAACGTCGACGCCCTTGTCGATCAGCTTGTCCTGCTCTCCGAACGACACACCGCCAATCAGCAGCGCTTTGGTCAGTTTCAGGTGCTTGGTATAGGTGTCGAAGTTCTCGGCCACCTGTGCCGCCAGTTCCCGCGTGGGGCACAGCACCAGACTGCGCGGCATCCGGGCGCGGGCGCGGCCACGGGCAAGCAGGGTAATCATGGGCAGGGTAAAGCTGGCAGTTTTGCCGGTGCCTGTTTGGGCGATTCCCAAGACATCCTTGCCTTCAAGGGCAGGGGGGATCGCGCCGGCCTGAATCGGCGTGGGGGTTTCATACCCGGCCTCATCAATGGCTTTCAGGACTTTAGGATTAAGGTTTAGATCAGAAAATTTTGTCATGTGTGTCCGATGATAGCGGACATACACTTGGCCCGCGGCAGCATTCATGTCGGCCCGCATGGCCCAAGGGGCGGAGGCTCTCCGCGACATGTTCTGCACCCATTAACAAAGACTCCCCGTCGCGTCAAATGGATGCGCTAAAGCCCTGTGAAACGGGGGAAATGTGTTGCCAGTTGGTTGGGCAGCGCCAGATCAACCTCGCGTAGCAGCCCGTGGTCGCGCAGGCGGCTGCGCAATTCCGGTGTATCTGCGCAGACTTCGTCGAAAAACGCGCGTAACCCGTCCTCGCCGCTTTCACTCTCTATCATGGAGAAAAGGTCGTTGAGCGACAGACCGCCTTGGTCATAGGGGCGGTTGGGGCGCAGTTCGGGGCGGTAGCTGCCCTTGGTGACGCGGTAGCGGTAGGCGGCGATCCAGTCGTCCCATGTTTTCGCATGGGCATGGGCCAGCGTGATGTCGGGCGGGGCGTCGTGACAGTCCAGCATCTCGCCTTTTTGAAAGACGTTGTGGATGCGCAGATGCATATTCGGCAGCCCCGTGCGGACAAATACCTTGCCCGCAAGATGGCTGAGAAACCCGCCCTTCAAATAAGCGCCATAGGTCGGATAAAGCTCTGCCACAATGCGCGCGCGGTCGGGGCCCGCGGGGATGAAGCCCTTGAACGCCGTCGGATCGCCTGAAAGCTGCTCCATCGGGCGGATGCGGGTGGCGGGCGCAGCTTGCGGGATATCGGCCAGAATGTCAGCGATCGGGCGGTCTGCGACCAGATACTCGTCCGCGTCCATGTGGATCAGCCAGTCCACCTCGCGGCGGCGGTTGTAGGCATGGGTCGCGTTTGCCGTCTGGCGTTGCTGGTGGGCGTCTGGCCGATCGCGTTTGCGCTGCTTCCAATAGCGCGCGTCGCAGGTGATGACACGGATCTTGGGATGGGCGTCCAGATGGGCAAAGGCCTCGTCATTGGGCGCATCCAGATAGATGTAAAGCCGCTGCGCGCCCGCCGCCAGATGATAGGCGGCGAACTGCAATATGTCGCGCGTCGGTGCCAGAATGGTAGAGGCGATGCCCCATGTCACATCAGTCATGGGGCCAGTTTGCGGTGCGTCGGTCGGGCTGGCAAGCCCAAGTCAGACCATCATTTCCTTGGTCGCGGTCAGGCGCACGTCGGGGTAATCGCGGTCCACACGGTCGATATCCCATTGCAGCCGCGTCAGGTAAACGATGTCGCCATCGTGGTCATGGGCGATATGCTGTTTATTGGCTTCTGTAAATTTATCAACGGCTTGTCGGTCACCGTTCACCCATCGCGCCGAGGTGAACTGCGATTGTTCGAACCGCACCGGCAGCCCGTATTCCAGCTCGATCCGGCTGGCGAGCACTTCGAACTGTAGCTGCCCGACGACGCCCACAACAAAGCCCGAGCCGATGGCGGGTTTAAAGACCTTCGCCGCACCTTCTTCGGCGAATTGCATCAGCGCTTTTTCAAGGTGTTTCGATTTCATCGGATCGCCCGCGCGCACGCCCTGCAACAGCTCTGGCGCGAAGGACGGGATGCCACTGACGCGGATCGCCTCGCCCTCGGTCAGGGTGTCACCGATGCGCAGCTGCCCGTGGTTGGGAATGCCGATGATGTCACCGGCCCATGCTTCCTCGGCCAGCTCGCGGTCGGCGGCAAGGAACATCACGGGGTTGGTGACAGACATGGTTTTCTTGGACCGCACATGGGTCAGTTTCATGCCACGGGTAAAATGGCCCGACGCCAGACGGACAAAGGCCACGCGGTCGCGGTGCTTGGGGTCCATGTTCGCCTGAACCTTGAAGACAAAGCCGGAAACCTTTGGTTCTTCAGGTAAAATCTGTCTTGGCTCTGCCGATTGAATCTGCGGTTCGGGGCCGTAGGTGGCGATCCCGTCCATCAGTTCCTTGACGCCAAAGCTGTTGATCGCAGAGCCGAACCAGATCGGTGTCAGCGACCCTTCGGCCATCAGCGCCGCATCCAGCGGCGGCATCAGCTCGCGCACCATTTCAAGGTCTTCGCGCAGCTTCTCAAGCAGGGCGGCGGGTACGTGTTCGGCCAGCTTCGGGTCATCCAACCCTTCGATTGCGATGCTTTCAGCGACCTTGTTCCGGTCCGCACGGTCCATCAGCTCAAGCCTGTCGCGCAGGATGTCGTAGCAGCCGATAAAGTCGCGGCCGACGCCGATGGGCCAGCTTGCAGGGGTCACATCAATGGCAAGGTTTTCCTGAATCTCGTCGATGATCTCGAAGACATCGCGGCTTTCGCGGTCCATCTTGTTACAGAATGTCAGGATCGGCAGGTCGCGCATGCGGCAGACCTCGAACAGCTTTTGCGTCTGGCTTTCCACGCCTTTCGCGCCGTCAATCACCATCACGGCCGCGTCAACGGCGGTCAGCGTGCGGTAGGTATCTTCGGAAAAGTCAGAGTGGCCGGGCGTATCCACAAGGTTAAAGCGGAAATTCGTGCCCTTGTTCATGAAATCGAACGACATGGCCGAGGCCGAGACAGAGATACCGCGATCCTTTTCCATCGCCATAAAGTCAGAGCGGGTGCGTCGCGCCTCGCCCTTGGCCCGGACCTGTCCGGCCATCTGGATCGCCCCGCCGAACAGCAGGAATTTCTCTGTCAGCGTGGTTTTCCCCGCATCGGGGTGGGAAATGATCGCAAAGGTGCGACGCCGAGCGATTTCGGCAGGCAAAGCGGGGCGGTTTGAGGGGGTATCCAACATGGATTGGCATATATCCACGCCCGTACACACGCGCAAGTCTGCTTGGATCAGGCGGGTGGTGGCATTTTCTTGGGGGTCGGCGCGAAAATGCGGTATGATGGGGGCAGATGAAACCAGAGGGGGTGTGACAATGGAATTGAAAGAGATCGCAGATGCGTTGGTAAAAGGCTGCCGCGAGGGCCATGAGGTGGCGAACCTTGATCGGCTTTACGCGCAGGACGCCGTGTCGGTTGAAGGGATGGACCACGGAAACGGGCGCGAGACGCAGGGCCTTGAGGGCATCAAGGGCAAGCATGCGTGGTGGGACAGCGCGATGGAGGTGACGCGTCAGAATGTCAGCGACCCGATGCTCCATGGCGATGACCGTTTTGCTGTCCTCTTTGATGTTGCGGCGCGCGAAAAGGAAAGCGGCACCGAGATGGAGATGAAAGAGGTCGCCATCTACCACGTGGCCAATGGCAAGATCGTGCGCGAGGAATTCTTTGGCTGATCAGCGCATGCTGGCGCGACGCAGCAGTTCTGCCGCGTCGGGGCGGTCCAGCAGGGGTTCCGACACATCCAGCCCCGCATGGGGCAGGTCAGAATGGCCGGGGATGACATCGCCCATAGCGTCCGACAGCTCTTGCGGCAGCACGCCTTTGGTGCGGCTGTCGATCAGCATGGATTCCGCCGCGATGCCTTCGGCATAGATGATCTGGTGCCCGTCAAACAGCAGTTGGAAATAGTCGACAAAGCCGCCGTCCTGCACCCGTACCGTATCGCCGTTGACCAGATGGCGGACCTTGACCAGCAGCTCTGACCGGCCGGCGCCCAGACGGTCTTCGCGTTGGTAGATGAACAGGCGGTGATCGGGGCTGACGATCAGGTCATTGTCGTTGTTCAATGTGCCCGCGTTAATGCAGATCGGGGCAAATTCGCCAACCGCGCGCACGGTGCTTTGTCCGATCCAGCGGATCGCCTGCACACCGTCATCGCGGGTCAGGACCTTGTCCCCGACGCAGAGTTCTTCGATCGGGCGCTGCTCACCGGTGGCCATGGTGATATGCGTGCCGCGTGTGAAGGACACACAGGCCACCTGCGCGAACTTCTGGCGCATCGTCTCGGTGTCGATGCCAACCAGCCGGTATTCCACTTTGGACGACAGCGCGCTGAGCGGGATGAGATAGATTGCTTCGGCATGGCCGTCATCGGCCACTTCGACCAGCAGGATCGCATCGTTGATCTGCCCGTCAGGCGACATGAAGGTCAGTGCGCAATCCAGATGCAGGGCGGCCCCGCTGGTGCCGGTTTGCGTATCGGGCGCGATCGACAGGCTGCCATCCGGTGCCGTCTGGATCGACAGGCGCACTGGTTCCGCCCCGTAGGACAGCTCGTACACATCATCCAGCAACAGTTCCGAGGCAAAAGACAGCGTGTCGCCCATATTCGCACCATCCGTCGCCGTGAATTGCGTCGCACGAAAGACAGGGACGCTTTGCGGAGGGGAAGGACGGGGCGAGGTCATGGGGCGGGCCTTTGCGCGCGAAAGATGAATGATATCGGGGCCGGCAGTCACACAACTGCCGGTGGTTCGTATCTCTTTGCCATAGGATTGTGTCCCATTCGGGTCAAGCCTTTGGCCTTTTGCTGGCATTGTCCGCGAAGACAGTGCTACGACTTGCGCGAACACTAACCGGGAGAGATCGCTATGGATCTGGGAATCAAGGGAAAACGCGCATTGGTTTGCGCATCGTCAAAGGGCCTCGGCCTGGGCTGCGCAGAGGCGCTGGCCGAAGCGGGTGTGGATCTGGTGATGAACGCACGCGGTGCCGCTGATCTGGAAACAGCCGCCGAACGCATCCGTCAGGACTATGGCGTCGAGGTCACCACCATCGCCGCCGATATCGCCACGGATGAAGGCCAGAATCTGGTGCTGGAGGCCGCGGGCCAGATCGACATTCTGGTCAATAACGCAGGCGGCCCACCCCCCGGCATGTGGAGTGATTGGGACCGCGAGGATTTCATCAAAGCGCTGGACGCGAACATGCTGGCCCCCATTGCGATGATCAAGGCACTGGTGCCTGCGATGATGGACCGTGGCTGGGGCCGCGTCGTCAACATCACCTCGCAATCCGTACGCGCGCCAATCGGCGTTCTGGGGCTCAGCAACTCGGCCCGTACCGGTCTGACCGGCTATGTCGCGGGCACCTCGCGTCAGGTCGCGGGCAAGGGTGTCACGATCAACAACCTTCTGCCCGGCATCCACGCAACCGACCGCGCCGATGCACTGGATGGCGGCGTCGTCAAACAAAAGGGCATCACGCTGGAAGAGGCCCGCACCGAGCGCGCATCGACGATTCCCGCAGGGCGCTATGGCACGCGGCATGAATTCGGCGCGGCCTGTGCTTTTCTGTGCTCGCAACACGCGGGCTTTATCGTCGGGCAGAACTTGCTGCTTGACGGCGGGGCGACCAATATCACGATGTAAGGGCGAGGGGCGGGCGCTGTGATGTCCGCGCGGCACGCGCGCCCGTCTGACATATTTCATCACGTTTACGACAGACCGCCGCGCAACAGATAGCGCGGCGGTTTTTGCTAGGCTACCCATGGACGTTACTGTCCCTTTCAAAGGTATTCCCGGATGTCCCCCATTGTTCTGTTTGTCCTCTTCGGTGCCATCATCGCCGCAAGTCTGCTGGCCGCACCGCGCCGCGCCTCGGTCGAGGGGTTCTTTGGCGGGATGACGGCCCAAGGCGGTGCGCCGGGGCTTTGGACGCTGGTGCTCAGCCAGGTCACCACATGGATTTTCGCGCGCAGCCTGATGAACGCGGCGATCCTGGGATATTACTACGGCATCGCGGGCACGCTGGCCTATGCGGCCTACTATGGGTCTTTCCTGACCGGGGGCTTT
Organism: Sulfitobacter sp. PM12; assembly: GCF_045586035.1. NCBI lineage: Bacteria > Pseudomonadati > Pseudomonadota > Alphaproteobacteria > Rhodobacterales > Roseobacteraceae > Sulfitobacter > Sulfitobacter sp. PM12. Next base: position 2,287,417 of record NZ_CP151529.1, on the reverse strand, counting down.
ATCGTCGGACGTCTGCGCCAGAACGGAGCCATGTCGGTGCAGGATTGGCTGGGCGCGCGCTTTGGCGGGGCGGGCAATGCCTGTTATAATCTGGTCATCGCGCTGCGGCTCTTGTCCGAGGTGTTTGCCAATCTGCTGGTGGTGGGGCTGATCTTTAACGCCGTGTTGGCGGGCAGCGGCACGCCTGCGATCCTGATCGTGGCGCTCGTGGGGCTGGGCTATTCCGCTTGGGGCGGGCTAAGTGCCGCGCTGCGCACCGATGTGGTGCAGATGGTCGTGTTCCTTGTGGTTTTCGGGGTCGCCTTTGTGGCGCTGGTCGTGTCGCCCGGCTTCGATCTGGGGGCGGTTGTCACGGCACCGGGGACCGCAGGGGCCTATAACGGCTGGGTCTTGCTGGCCGTGGCGTTGTTGCAAGTGTTTTCCTACCCCGCGCATGATCCGGTGATGATGGACCGCGGCTTTATCGCCGACCCGGAGGTGACGCGCCGGTCCTTTCTGCATGCCTTCTGGATCTCGACCCTGTGTATCATCGGCTTCGGGTTCTTCGGCATTCAGGCGAGCCTTGTCGGTGCGGCCTACGAGGGCGAGCTGATCGGCACCTGGGCCACGATGTTTCCTGCGTGGGTGTTTGTCGCGCTGATGATCTCTTTGCTGGTCTCGGCGCTGAGCACGCTGGATTCCGCGCTCTCGTCTGCCGCGCGTCTGGTGGTTGAAGAGCTGAAGCTCGCACCGCGTAGCCTGAACGGCGGGCGGATCGTGATGCTGGGCTTTATGGCCGCGGGCACGGTGCTGACCCTCTGGGGCAATGCGACGCTGTTTGATGCGGTGGCTGTGTCGGGTACTGCGTCGATGTTCCTGACGCCGGTGCTGGTGGTCGGGCTGGTGATGCAGCGGCAGATCGCCCTATGGGCCTATCTGGCGGCCTTCGGGGCGGCGATGATTGGGGCCTTTGCCTATTTTGCCCGTGCGTGGCCCGCCTTTGCCGCGGTGCTGCCAGAGGGGCATAAATACGAACAGCTTTTGGTGATTTGTGTGGTCGTTCTGGTCGCAGGCTTCGCGGCGGTGCTTGCGGGCGCGCGGCGGGGCTGATAGCGGTCGATCCCGAGCGAATTGATCGGATTAGACCGCGCCCATGACTGACTTGACTGACGAGCATCCCCGACTGGAAATCAAGAATCTGCAGCGCGCCTATGGCGGGCGGGCCGTCGTGGATGATGTCAGCCTGAAAATCATGCCGGGGCAGGTGACCTGTCTGCTGGGGCCATCGGGCTGCGGCAAGTCGACCACCCTGCGGATGATCGCCGGCGTCGAGATGCAGGACAGCGGGACGATCCACGTTGATGGCAAGCTGATCTGTGACACGGTTTTCCGCGTGCCCCCCGAACGGCGCGAGATCGGGTTGATGTTTCAGGATTTCGCGCTTTTTCCGCATCTTAGCGTGGCCGACAACGTGGGCTTTGGCCTAAAAACCGGCACCAAGGCCGAACGCCGCGCCCGTATCGAGGAACTGCTTGAGCGTGTGGACCTGCTGCGGTTCATCGACGGCTATCCGCATCAACTGTCAGGGGGCGAACAACAGCGCGTGGCGCTGGCGCGTGCCTTGGCCCCGCGGCCCAAGATCATGCTGATGGACGAGCCCTTCTCGGGTCTTGATAACCGGCTGCGCGATGACATCCGGGACGAGACTTTGGGCATCCTGAAAGAGGAAGGTACCGCCGTCTTGCTGGTCACCCACGAGCCCGAGGAAGCCATGCGCATGGCAGACGAGATCGCCTTGATGCGCGATGGCAAGATCGTGCAGCAGGGGGCCCCCTATAACGTGTATACGCGTCCCGTCGACCGCGCGTCGGTGGCGTTTTTCTCGGACGCGAATGTGCTGCGGGCCGAGGTGTCTGGGGCGCTTGCGCATACGGTCTTTGGCCGGTTTCTGGCCCCCGGCGTGCCGGACGGGACGCAGGTGGATATCGTATTCCGCCCCCAGCATTTGCGCATCGACTTTGACCGTGCGGGCAAGGGCCCGTTGCCAACCTCGACCGATGGCACCGCAGCCCGCGCCGTTGTTGCGCGTGCGCGTTTCATGGGGAATGAGAGTCTCGTGGAGTTTGTCATGGACCATGACGGCAGCACCCTGCGCGCCACCGTGCCCAATGTCTTTTTGCCGCAGCCCGGGGCCATCATGTGGCTGACCGTGCGCCGCGATCGTTGTTTTGTCTTTCCGGTGCATGCGGCAGGGTAGACCGCTGGCGGCTGCCCCTGTGGCACCGCGGGATGCCTTCGGCGAGGATTTAATCCATTTGGAAGGCGGGCGGCGCGGTGAATAGCGCGGGCAGCGGGTGTGTCGCCTCGATCAGGTCAAGCCGCAGGGTGGTGTTTTGCCCTTTGGTTTCATCCCAACCTGACAGGGTCCAACTGCGGGCGGCATGGCTGAGCCTGTGGGGGTGGAGCACCAGCGTATCGAGCGTGCCATCGTCGGCGTTGTAGACGATCCTGAGTTTCTGGCGCGCGCGGATTGCGGCGCGCAGCACGGGCAGATGCCCCATCCCCCGCGCGGCATTGGCGAAAGGGTGTTCGATGCGCTGCCAGTCCTGCGTTGCGGGCTGTGCGGTCTCGGGCAAGGCCGCATCGATTTTTTGCGCCAGAGAGGTCGCGGCGGCCTGTAGGTCGGGGTCGGTTGTTTCAAGCACAACGGCGAGGGCAAGTTGCAACGCCTCTATCTCTTCGGGGGAGAGGGATAGCGGCGGCAGCACCGTCGCCGGTGTCAGCCGGTAGCCTGCGCCACGGGTGCCGGTGATCGCAACGCCCGACGCCTGCAGCCGCGCAATGTCGCGGTAGAGCGTGCGCAAGGACACGCCCGCCGCCTGCGCCATATCCTCGGCCCGGTGAAGCTGGTGGTCGCCCAAGAGGGAGAGCAGGGAAAACAATCGATCGCTGCGGCGCATGGTTTCTATGTGCCACGCAGGCGGGCAGGGTGCAAGACAACTGCCAAAAAACTGTCAGGAGTGTTGGGGCGGTCGTCGGAGGGTGTAAATTTTGCGGGGCCGCGCGGCGAGGGAAACGCTTTGGCCCTTCAAGCTGCCAGAGCAGGGGCCTAAAAAGAGACAGAGTTTACCGGCGGGGGCAGTCCCCCTGCCTCACATTCGGATTATGGAGTTGAGACTATGTTGAACAATATCGGCCTTCCGGGTCTTTTGCTGATTGCCGTTGTGGTGCTGGTCCTGTTCGGGCGCGGCAAGATTTCCAGCCTGATGGGCGAAGTCGGCAAGGGTATCACCAGCTTTAAGAAAGGCATCAGCGAAGGCGAAGATGACGTGAAAAACGGCGACAAGGACACTGCCGAGCTGAGCGATGACACCGTTGTTGTCACCGACACGAAGACCGACAAGGACCGGGTGTAATCTCTCATGTTTGATATGGGGTGGTCAGAGCTGTTGGTCGTTGGCGTTGTCGCGCTGATTGTGGTGGGTCCCAAGGACCTGCCCGTGCTGTTTCGCAAGGTCGGCCAGTTTGTGGGCAAGGCCAAGGGGATGGCGCGCGAGTTCAGCAATGCGATGAATGATGCCGCCGATGACACGGGCATGCGCGAAATGTCGTCCAGTTTGAACAAGACGTTGAAAACCGCGACGAACCCGCTGGGATCGGCGATGGACGAAGTGAAGTCAGCGACCAAATCCCTGTCCAAATTCGACCCCGAAAGCGAGACGGGCAAACTGGCCTCGCAGCGGGCCGAGGATGTCAAGAAGATCCAGGCCGCCACCGCCCGTGCCGGTGCCGAGCGCAAGCAGCGTGAAGCTGCCGAAGCGCTGGCACAGGCCGACGCCGCAGAGGCCAAACTGGCGACACCCGCCGCCGCGCCGCAGATCGAGAAGCCGGCGGCGAAAGCTCCTGCCAAGAAAGCGCCAGCCAAGAAGGCAGCTGCCGCCAAAGCGCCAGCCAAAGCCACGCCCGCGAAGAAGCCTGCCGCCAAGAAACCTGCCGCAGCGAAACCTGCGGCCAAGAAAGCCGCGCCCAAAGCGCCAGCGGCCAAAAAGAGTGACACATGAGTGCATCAGACGATATTGACGACAGCGCCGCCCCGCTGATCGAGCATCTGGCCGAGCTGCGCACGCGGCTGATCCATTCGGTGATCGCCTTTATCATCGGCATGGTGATCTGTTTTACCGTCTGGAATCCGATCTTTAACTTCCTGACGAACCCTTTGTGTTCGGCTATGGCCGAGCGTGGGCAGGAAGACTGCGGGTTGATCCTGATCAAGCTGCAAGAGGGCTTTTTCGTCGCCATCTCTATCTCTTTGCTGGGCGGGCTGGTTTTGGGCTTTCCCTATATCAGCTACCAACTGTGGCGCTTCGTGGCACCGGGGCTTTACAAGAACGAGAAGGGCGCGTTTCTGCCCTTCCTGATCTCGAGCCCGCTGATGTTCTTTTTGGGCGCGTCCTTTGCCTTTTATGTCGTGACGCCGCTGGCTTTCGATTTCTTCCTCGGGTTCCAGCAGGCGGGCACGCTTGTCGGCGAGGGGACGGATAACGCAGGCGGGATCGCGGCCATCGCGTTCCAGGGGTCGGCTCAGGAATATCTGAGCCTGACGATCAAGTTCATCGTGGCCTTTGGCCTGTGCTTTCAGCTGCCCGTATTGCTGACCCTGATGGGCAAGGCCGGTCTGGTCAGCGCCGAAGGGCTTGGCAACGTGCGCAAATATGCGGTGGTTGGTATTCTGGTGCTGGCCGCACTTGTCACGCCGCCGGATGTGATCACCCAAGGGATCCTGTTTGTTGTGGTCTACGGGCTTTACGAAATCTCTATCTTTCTTGTAGGGCGGGTTGAACGCAAACGAGAAGAACAGCTGCGCGCAGACGGGTATTATGACGACGAATATGATGACCCGATCCTCGCAGAGTTCGAAGAGGATGAGGACGACCTGAAGTGAACCGTGACCCGATGGACCGTATTGCAGCGGCGTTGGAGAGGATGTCTCCTCCGCCGCTGAAAACCCCGGATTTTGATGTAGCGGGGGCCTTTGTCTGGCAGACAGGGCCGGACCATCTGGCACCGGTCGAAACGGTCAGCAAGGTTGATCTGCCGCTGCTGGTCGGGGTGGATCGTGCGCGCGACACGTTGCTGGCCAACACGATGCAATTCGCCGCCGGTCTGCCCGCCAACAATGCCCTGCTGTGGGGCGCGCGCGGGATGGGCAAGTCGAGCCTTGTGAAAGCCGTGCACGCCCATGTCCGCGAGACGCACGACCGTTTGCGCATCGTGGAACTGCAACGCGAGGACCTGCCATCGGTGGGCCGTCTGCTGAGCCTGCTGCGCGGTGCACGGCAACGGTTTATTCTTTATTGTGATGATCTGAGCTTTGGTCATGATGACGCGCATTACAAATCGCTGAAGGCGGTGCTGGATGGCGGGATCGAGGGACGGCCAGAGAATGTCGTGCTTTATGCCACGTCGAACCGGCGGCATCTGATGCCCCGTGACATGATCGAGAACGAACGTGGCTCTGCCATCAACCCTGCCGAGGCGGTGGAAGAGAAAGTATCGCTGTCGGATCGGTTCGGGCTGTGGCTGGGCTTCCATCCCTGCGACCAGAAACAGTATCTGGATATGATCCGCGGCTATTGCGAGGCCTACGGGGTCGAGATTGACGCCAAGACTCTGCACGCCGAGGCGATCGAATGGCAAGCGACCCGTGGCGCGCGGTCGGGCCGTGTGGCGTGGCAGTACTTCGTTGATCTGGCAGGGCGGCGCGGCGTCGCGCTGTAAGCGATAAGCGGCCTGCACAAAAGCAAGCGGCCCCGAAAAGGGGCCGCGTTTTGAAGCTGTTCAGTTTTCCAGTTGGCTTAGTTCAGGTAGGGCGTGGGATCGACGCTATCAAAGCCTTTGCGCACCTCGAAATGTACGAATGAATCATCGCCCGGGCGCAGTTTGGCGATGCTTGCCCCTTTAGAGACGCTATCCCCTTTGGCGACCGACACATTTGCAACATTGGCATAAACGGTCAGCAGGTTGTCAGGGTGGCGGATCACGACAATCGGCACGCCCTCGGCGCTTTTGGTGATCGCGGCGACTGTGCCGCTATCGGCGGCTTTGACCGCAGCACCCGGTGTGCCCTTGATGTTGATGCCCTCGTTCTTGCCCTTGGAGTAGGCGCGGATGATGCTGCCCTGTACCGGGGGCGACATGCGGCCGGAAGAGGCGGGTTGCGTCGTCTTGCCCACATCGGCGACAGGCTTGGCTGCGGCGGGTTCGGGCTTTGGCGCGGCGGGCTTCTCGTCCACGGGCGGTAGCGGTTTCGCGGCGCTTGGCGGGGTCGGCGTTGGCGATCCGGTGCCGGGCAAGCTGGTCGTTGTCGGTGTAGTGGCCGTCGCGGCGGCTGGCACTGCAGCGCTGCGTTTCGGGGCGGCCTGCTGCGCCACGGGGATCAGCAGGAACTGCCCTTCGCGGACAGAGAAATCAGCGCCAAGCCCGTTCCATTCGGCCAGCGTTTCAACCGGCACGGCATAGAGACGCGCGATGGTATAGGCGGTTTCCCCACGTTCCACCTTGTGGCGCACAGGCTCGATCCCGGTCTGTTTCGCGGGGTTCTCGCGGGTCGTGGTCTGCGCCGAGGGCAGGGTGGTGGTCTGCACGCCGGGGGTGGCGGGCGCCCGGTTGATCGCGCCGCCTGCGATGGTCTGGATATCGACCGCTGCGGTGGTGATCGGACCGGTGCCCGACGCGCCAGTCGCGGGCGAGGGTTCGGCGACGCGGGTCGGTAGGGCGATGATCTCTCCCTTGCGGAGGGGGACAGTGGGGTCGATGCCGTTGTAGCGCGACAGGCTGCCCACATCGGCACCCACGCGGGTGGCCACGTCAGACAGCGTATCGCCACGCCGCGCCACGGCGACCTGATAGTTGGGGTAGGAAATCACGCCGCGGTTGTCCGGTGCGGGGCGTTCATCCAGCGGGCCGGTGGCTGCGTGGGCGGTGGTGAAACCGTCGCCAAAGCCGCCGCGCAAATCCATATCAAGGGGCTGTTCACAAGCGGCGAGCAAAAGCGCAGAGCTGCCCGCCAGTACCGTCAGCCTGAGGGTACGGGTCACGTTTGGTTGGGTCATCTGCTCGTCCTCGTCTTCGGTGCCGTCAGCGCCTTGGGGTCCCCGTTCGGGCGGAGTTCCCCTTGCTATACTGCATTTAGCCGTCTTTTCCCAGCCCTTCAAGCAAGGGAACAAAGCGGACCTTGCGCAGCTCGTCATATTCCAGCCCGGTCTCGGTTTTGCGTACACGTATGAGGTGTTGAACCGTGTCCGACTGGCCAACTGGCACGACCATGATGCCGCCCACCTTGAGCTGAGCCAGAAGCGGGCCGGGGGGGTCTTCGGCGGCGGCGGTCACGATGATCCGGTCAAAGGGGGCCTGTTCGGGCAGGCCAAAGCTGCCGTCGCCTATGATCGCGGTGATGTTGGACAGGGCCAGATCCTCGAAAATCTGGCGGGCCTCTACCACCAGCCTGCGGTGGCGGTCGATGGTATAGACGCGCCGCGCCAGTTTGCTGAGGATCGCGGCCTGATAGCCTGATCCGGTCCCCACCTCGAGCACCTTGTCGCGCGACGACACATCCAGCGCCTGCGTCATCAGCGCCACAACCGAAGGCTGGCTGATGGTCTGACCGCAGGCGATCGGCAGGGGCATGTCCTCGTAGGCGCGGGACGCGAAAAGGCCGCGGATGAAGGGACCACGGTCGATCTGCTCCATCGCGTTCAGGACACGGGCATCGGTGACGCCCTTGGAACGGAGTGCGTAAAGAAACTGCATCTTGCGTGTCGCGTCTGTGATGTCTTCTTCGTCGTTCATGTATTGATGGCTTTTAGCGCGTCAAATGTATCATGAGCGGTGAGGTCGGCGCGCATGGGCGTGACCGAGATATAGCCGTCAAGGTTCAGCGCGGCGTCGGTGCCGTCGTCCGTCGGGATCTGCTGGTCCGCGCCCTTGATCCACAAGAACCGCCGCCCTGACGGCGACAACTGCGGGATCGTGGAAAAGCTGGTATCGCGGCGCATCCCCTGGGGGGCCAAACGGATGCCCTGAACCTCTGCCGCTGCGACGGGCGGGAAATTCACGTTATAGAACAGACGGTAGCCATCCCCATGCGCCGGTGTCGCATCCAGAATACGGCGGATCACATCGGCCCCGTGGCCGGCGGCTGCCTCGAACGGGTCATCCAGATCACGGTTGGCAGGGCCGTAATATTGCGACAGCGCCACGGCGGGGATGCCTTGCAGCGCCGCCTCCATCGCGCCACCGATCGTGCCGGAATAAAGCGTGTTTTCAGCCGCGTTGTTGCCGCGGTTCACACCCGACAGCACCAGATCAGGGCGGGCATCCAACATACAGTCGTGCAGTGCGGCCATCACACAATCGGCCGGGCTGCCCTCGACCGAAAAGCGCCGGTCGCTGACCTTTTCGACCATCATCGGCTTGGTGTAGCTGATGCAATGCCCGACGCCGGATTGTTCATAGGCGGGGGCCACGGTCCAGACCTCGCCATCGGGTCCGGCCAGGTCGGTGGCAATGCCCTGCAGGGTCTTCAGACCCGGAGCGTGAATACCGTCGTCGTTGGTGATCAGAATGCGCATAAATTCCCCTTTGCGCCTTGATAGGCGACGGGGCGCGGCGCGGCAAGGCAGGAGCCTTCACCGCATCATGTTTTAAGGCTGGGAAACAGCCAGTTGCGCCAGAATTTCAGCGGCTTGCGACTGTGGCGTGTTCAGCGCCTCGCGGTCTTCACCGGGGTGGAAACGCGCGCGTGTCGCGGTTGGCATGGGGGCGGGCGTCATGATGTGGACGCGCGGGCCGATTGCCACGGCTTCGGACTGCCAGCTTTTGGCCAGCGCGATCTGTGCGGCCTTGGTGGCCCCGTAGCTACCGAAGAACTTGGTCGCTACAACCGGATCGTCAAAGAACACGGCCTGACCCGATTGCCCCAGCAGCGGTGCCACATAGGTGATCAGGGTAGACGTGGCGGTGACGTTACAGGCGACAGATTTGGCCATGTCTTTGGCGTCGATGTGATCGGTCGGGGCCAAGGGGGCGGCATGGACAGCGGTGTGCAGCCAAAGATCAAGGCTGCCCCAGCGGTCATAGATGCCACGGCACAGGGTCGCCATCGCATCGGCATTGGTGATGTCCATCGGGGCCAATGTCGCGCTGCCGCCGCGGGACTGGATGCGGTCGTCCAGCTCTTCCAGGGCACCGGTGGTTTTGGCGACTGCAATGATGTGATGCGTGTCGCAAAGTGCTTCGGCCAGGGCGGCACCAAGACCGCGGGACGCGCCAGTGATAAGAGCTGTTTTTGTCATGGGGTGGCTTTGCCTGAGCCACCGCCCCCCGTCAAGAGGGGCGCGGCACCCGGGGTCATGTCGCGGGGCGTTTCACCCTTTGGGAAGTTTGAGCGTCACCGTGCGCCCGCGCTGCGCCAGAACTACGCTGTCGTCGCCAATGGCGGCGACGATGCCGTCGCTGATCTTGTCGTTCAATGTCACGCGGTGGATGCGTCCGCGGCCATCGCGGATCAACGCGCCGGGGTCGGTCAGGCTGCCGAAGGTCCCAATCAGGGCGAGCTTGGGCAGGGACGCCTGCTGCGTTGCCAGATTAAGTGTTTTCTGCGGGGTCGGAGTGCCTTTTTCGTCTGTCGACATGGGTGCCTCTTGCTGCGCTTAGGGGGGCAAAGAATGGTTAGACCGAGGGGCTAACAAAGCTGCCTGACAGCCGAAAGAGGGCGCGGGGGAAGCTGGCAAAGACTGGCTTGCACGTCGGCAAAGCTTTGCCAGCGGCACGGGGGCACAACACAGCAAAAGGGCGGGCGAGGGGTTGAACCCTGCGCCCGCCCTTGCGGAACTTGTCGGAAAGCGGCGGCCTTATTCGGCGGCTGGCTTCATCTCGAACCCTTGATTGATCTGGTCGGCAGGGGTGACGGGGTAATCACCCGAGAAGCAGGCATCGCAATATTGAGGGCACTTGTTGTTGCGACCCTCTGCCTCGCCCACGGCGCGATAAAGCCCGTCGAGCGAAATGAACTTGAGGCTATCCACTTGCAAATGCTCGCGCATTTCCTCTTCGGACATGGTGGCCGCCAGCAGCTTTTCACGTTGCGGCGTGTCCACACCGTAGAAACAGGGCCACGCGGTGGGGGGCGAAGCAATGCGGAAGTGGACCTCTTTCGCGCCGGCATCAAGGATCATCTCTTTGATCTTGCGGCTGGTGGTGCCACGCACAACCGAATCGTCGACCAGAATGACCCGCTTGCCCTTGATCAGCGCGCGGTTCACGTTGAGCTTTAGCCGCACGCCCATGTTGCGGATCTGCTCGGTCGGTTCGATGAAGGTCCGGCCCATGTATTGGTTGCGGATAATCCCCATCGCATAGGGAATACCCGATTCGAGGCTGAAACCGATGGCCGCAGGCGTGCCGCTGTCGGGGACGGGGCAGACAAGATCCGCCTCTACCGGCGATTCCTTTGCCAGCTCGCGCCCGATGGCTTCGCGGGTTTCATAGACCGAACGACCGCCAAGGATGCTGTCGGGGCGGCTGAAATAGACGTGTTCAAAGATACAGAACCGCGATGCGACACGGCGGAAGGGGAAATGGCTTTCGACGCCCGAAGGCGTGATCACGACCATCTCGCCGGGCTCGATCTCGCGGACGAATTCGGCACCGATGATATCCAGCGCGCAGGTCTCGGAGCTGAGCGCCCATCCGTCGCCAAGCTTGCCCAGAACCAGCGGGCGCACGCCCAAAGGATCGCGCACGCCGATCAGCTTGGTGCGGGTCATCGCCACGACCGAAAACGCGCCTTCGACACGGCGCAGCGCGTCTTCCATGCGTTCGGGAATGTTGCGTTGCAGGGACCGCGCCATCAGGTGGATGATACATTCGCTGTCCGACGAGGACTGGAAGATCGACCCGCGTTCAATCAGCTCGCGGCGCAGGGCGTTGGCGTTGGTGATATTGCCATTATGGGCAATCGCGGCACCGCCCATGGCGAATTCGCCAAAGAAGGGCTGCACATCGCGGATCGCTGTCGGGCCTTTGTGACCAGAGGTCGAATAACGCACATGCCCGATAGACAGTTCGCCGGGCAGCGTCTCCATCACCTTTTGCGAGGTGAAGTTGTCGCGCACATAGCCGAAGCGGCGGGCGGACTGGAAACCGGCAGCGGGATCATAGCTGACGATCCCGCCGGCTTCCTGACCACGGTGCTGCAACGCGTGCAGGCCGAGGGCCACAAAGTTCGAGGCGTCTGCAACGCCGATCACGCCGAACACCCCGCATTCTTCTTTGAGTTTATCCCCGTCATCTGCATCACGCAGATAGGAGGAATCAAACGGGTGCGCGGGGGGCATGATCTTGGACAACGGGGCAACTCCGAATCCGATGAAGGGATAGGGGCTATGTAGGACTTTGGGCGGGCCTTGTCACCCCGCCGTTACATTTTGCCCCCGCATATGCTGCGATGCAACATATGGCAGAAACGCAAACGCCCCCGAAAACGGGGGCGCGTGTTTAACTTTTGGCAGCGTCAGCGGCGATTAGGCACCGCAAGCACCAACCAGAGCCTCGTAGCGGGTGGTGATCCAGCCCAATGCGGCTTCTGGGTTCTGCTCTTCGATCTGGCCGGTAAAGCGCCCGAAGACCTGTGCCGACCGGCTTTCGTCCACCATGGTGAAAGTCTGGCCGGTGATCACGGTGTCATAGACAAAGAAGGCGATGGCGACCAAGAGGATGCCGCGCGCCACGCCGAAAAGAAACCCGAGCCCCTGATCCAGACCACCCAGAACAGAGCGCTGCACCAGCGACGAAAACAGCGGGGTGAACAGCGAGACCACAATCAGCGCGATGGCAAAGACGATGGCAAAGGCCCCGATAATCGAAAGCTCGCAGCTGTCGGCAAGGAATTCCCCCACAACAGGGATCTCTGACACCAGCGGTTCAACCTGCGGCGCGAAGAGAAACGCAAGGATCGCGGCGGCAATCCAGCCCACGATCGCCATAAATTCGCGTACAAGCCCGCGGCCATAAGCCAGCAAAGCCGACAGAACGATGACAAGCGCCACAACCCCGTCAATGATGGTAAAACCTTCCATGGTCGTCTTGCCTTCCTTGAAGGGGCGGTTAGCCAGCCCCGAATATTTCGCCTACAAATCCGGTGAGATCGCTCATGGTGTTAAGCGTTATGCCGTTCTTGCCCACCGGTTTTCCGCCCGCGGGCGCGATGGCGCTGGTAAAACCAAGTTTTTGCGCTTCTTTCAACCTATTTTCGGTTTGACTGGCGGGGCGTAGCGCACCGGACAGGCTGATTTCGCCGAAAACAACGGTTTCCGCGGGCAAGGCCACGTCTTCGCGCGCGCTGAGCAAGGCGGCGGCGACCGCCAAATCCGCCGCAGGCTCCGAGATTTTCATGCCGCCTGCCACGTTGAGGTAAACATCAAGCCCTGCAAAGGGGATGCCGCAACGGGCCTCTAGCACGGCGAGGATCATCGCAAGCCGTCCCCCGTCCCAGCCCACAACCGTACGCCGCGCCTGCGAATGAGGCGACGGGGCCACAAGCGCCTGAAGCTCGCATAAAACAGGGCGGGTGCCTTCGATACCTGCGAAAACCACTGAGCCCGCGGCGGGCGTGCCGCGTTCGGACAGAAACAGGGCAGAGGGGTTGGTGACCTCTGCCAGCCCTTCGCCGGTCATCTCGAATACGCCGATCTCGTCCGCGGGGCCAAAGCGGTTCTTGACCGCGCGCAAGATGCGGAACTGGTGGCCGCGCTCGCCCTCGAAATACAGCACGGTATCGACCATATGCTCGACCACGCGCGGCCCCGCGATCTGCCCGTCCTTGGTGACATGCCCCACAAGAATCACGGAAACGCCGCGCCGTTTGGCAAAACTTGTCAGCTCGTGCGCGGCGGCGCGGACCTGACTGACGGACCCGGGGGCGGAATCGACGTTATCGGCCCACATGGTCTGTATCGAATCGATGATGACCAGATCGGGTTTCACCTCTTCAAGCGTGGTCAGGATATCGCGCAGATTGGTTTCGGCGGCCAACTGCACCGAGGCGTCGGACAGCCCCAAACGCTGCGCCCGCATACGGACCTGCGCCGAGGCTTCCTCTCCGCTGACGTAGATTGTTTTCAAACCACTGCGGGCGAAATGGGCCGCTGCTTGCAGCAAAAGGGTGGATTTCCCGATGCCCGGATCACCACCCACCAAAATGGCAGAGGACGGCACCAGCCCGCCGCCCAAAACGCGGTCCAGCTCGGCAATGCCGGATTGGCTGCGAGGCGGGGGCGTGTCCTTGGTGGTGAGGTCGGTCAGCACCATCGCCGCACCGCGACGGGTGCCAAGCGATTTGCTGGGCGGGCCGGATGAAATGCCCTTGTCTTGCTGGATCGTGTTCCATTCGCCGCAGGCATCACAGCGCCCGGACCATTTGTTATAGGTCGCACCGCAAGCCGTGCATGAAAATGTAACGGGAGATTTAGCCATGCGTCTTTCTGGCCGAACAAAGGGGAAACGTCAAAGCAAAACCTTGGTGCCCGCGCAGGGTTACTCCGCTGCTTTGGGGGGCAGCTCTACCACGCGTGAATCGCGGGCCATTTCATCCGCCGATACGGTACGTTCGATTCCCAGTTCGGGCATGATCTCGCGCATTTCGGCGCGCAGGCGGTCCAGCTGTGCCGCGGCCACGCTTTCTTCCAGCTCGACCTCGTGCAGCCAGTGCTTCATCTCGGATGTGATGCCTTTGGCCTGATCCAGACGGCTGTTGAACAGGTTCACTTCTTCCTGACGCTGCTTGAGGAAATTGCGCGCACGTTCGATTTTCTCGTCGGCATAGACGGTTGCCAGCTCTTTCGAGATGTGGCTCATCTGCGCGGCGACTTCCAGAAGGGCGGGTTCAAGCGTGCTGAGATCAGGGTGATCGCGCAGATAGGCCAGCCGTTCGCGGACCGAGTCGAATTCGGAAGACATGTGAAAAACGTCACCCCGATCCGCCGCATGCACCGCCCCGTAGGCGCGGGTGATGTCGTCCATGTTGAGCGCAAATTTACGGTGCGATGTTTCAAGCTGCATGATGCGGCGGTTGGTGGGGATAAAAAAGCAGATGCCCACGGCCAGAATGGTCAGGCCGATCTGCGCATACATCCCTGCATTCTCAACGGGTTGCCCGTCATAGTTGAGTGGCAGTTCAATCCAGGCCCATTGGCCAAGCGCGGCCATAACGGTACAGACGGTGATCGCCACGGCGGCAACAGCGAAAACCGCGAATGCGAGTCTTTGAAAAAGATACTGAATAAGTGCCGTCAACGCGTTCATCTGTCTCACCTTGTGCTTGAGTTGCTGTTGTAAGCAAGAATATGCCGATGTTGGCAAAAGGCGAAGAAAATCTTGAAATTTCCGTAAATGAATCGATTTTACTCGGGAAATTCCGAGCAATTCTACCCAGGCGGGTGGATTGGTCGGGTGAAAACGCCAGCTTGCTTAGGCGATTTTCTGCGCGCGGTGCCCGATAAACAGGGATGCGAGGATGCAGCCTGTAAACAGGTATAGCCCCCAAGCCGTCTCGATCCGCCCGATCCCGATCCCCTTTGATAGGGTCACATAAAGCGCGATCAGAAACACATCCGCCATCGCCAATTTGCCGATTGCCTGCAAGATGGGCAGGGCGCGTGGGCCGATCAGGCGGAACTGAACCAGCGTCAGACCGACGGTCTTTACATAAGGCGCGACAAGGGCAAAAAACGCGACGATCAGCGCCAGAAACAGGTCGGTGTCCCATAGGGATTTCAGCCCCCTCAGGACAGAGATTTCGGTGAGCCCGAACAGTGGCAGCACGCCCGCCCGCAATAAGGGCGCGGCCCATGCAACGGGGTAGAGGATCAGCAAAGACAGGTTTGCGACGCGCAGCAGCATATCAAAGCGATCTGCGCGGGGGCGTGCCCCATCACTCCACATAGACCCGGTCATAGCGCGCGCCAAGCGCGGTCAGCACCTCGTAGCCGATGGTGCCCGCAAACCCGGCGACCGTATCAACAGACTGATAGTTCCCGATCAGCTGCAAATGCTCTGGCACCTCTGTCAGGCTGGTCACATCGACGGTGATCAGATCCATAGAGACACGGCCAACAACGGGCAGTTTGCGCCCCTCGTGGGTGAAAGTGGCCCCGTTGCCCAAGGCGCGGATCAACCCGTCGGCATAACCCGCAGCAACCGTGGCGACCAATGTCGGGCGGGGGGCCGTCCAGGCGCAGCCATAGCCGACGGTCTGGCCCGTGGCGACTTCGCGCACCTGAATGACAGGCACATCCAGCGTCACCACCGGCATCGCATCGGCGAAGGGCAATCCGCCGTAGACCCCGATGCCCGGGCGGGTCAGGTCAAAGTGGTAGTCACGGCCAAGCATGATCCCCCCCGTCGCGGCCAAGGATCGTGGCACGTTCAACCCATCCGTCATCTCGCGGAAGGTCTTGAGCTGGCGGGCATTCATCGGGTGGTTCGGTTCGTCCGCGCAGGCCAGATGCGACATGATCAAGGTCGGGTTCTGCGCCAGGGCGATGTCGCGCAGCGCAGCCCATTCAGCCGGGTCCATGCCAAGGCGGTTCATGCCGCTGTTCAGCTGCACCCCGAAACGATGGCCGGGCAGGGCTTCGACATGGGCGATCATCTGGTCGACCGAATTGATCATCGGCGTCAGGGCCGCGCTCCGGATCATATCGGCGTCACCGGGCATATGCCCCGCAAAGACGTTGATCGCAGGGCCGGGCCCCAAGACGCGACGCAGGGCCACGCCCTCTTCCGCGACAGCGACAAAGAACTTGCGCGCGCCTTGGGCGGCGAGAACCGGGGCCACGCGGTCAATGCCCAGACCATAGGCATTCGCCTTGATCACGGCACCGGTGTCGCAGCCGGTCATTTTGTTCAGCGCCTGCCAATTGGCGGCAATCGCATTGAGGTCGATAGAGAGGGTGGCTGTTGTCATGGGATTTGTTTTGACCGTATGCCCGCCAAGGTCAAGCCACGAGCAGGGCCACCGGCCAATAATCCCTCGCCTTGCGGGGACGCGGGCGGAATGTTTGGCCCATTTCCCTAACGTAACGAAACCTTCGCATGATGCTTGCATGGTGGCGCGAACGCGATAGCTTGGTTCCTGACAAAAGACAGGCTGCGCGCAGTAGCCGCATATAAAACGGGAGAGAGTTTAATGCGAGTTTCAACAATGACAACGGGGCCCGTGCTGGCGGTGGTCACGGCGATGGCCGCGCCGATGGCGCTGGCCGAGAACCGGATCGATACCCAGATGCCCACAGCCCCTGATATGGCGGCCTATGGCGACGAAGCAATTGGCGTGCGCCAGCTTGACCTGGTGCATAAGGACCAGATCGATATCCTGTCCATCGATCCCGCAGCGGACAAACCTGAAACCCTGCCGCGCTATGATCGCCCGCTGACGGTCGAGGTCTGGTACCCCGCCGCGGACGGGGCCACCGGCGACACCGCGATCAAGGCGTTCATCCGCGATGGCAAGACCGAGGTCACCTTGCAAGGCAAAGCCATGCGCGACGCGGACCCCGCACAGCCCGACGCGGCCTATCCGCTGGTCATCGTCTCCCACGGGTATCCCGGCAACCGCTTCCTGATGTCCCATCTGGCCGAGAATATCGCGTCAAAGGGCTATGTCGTTGCGTCCATCGATCACCTGGATTCGACCTATCGCACGCAGGCGGCCTTTGGCTCTACGCTGGTGAACCGGTCGCTGGACCAGCTTTTCGTGCTGGATGAAATGGCGCGTCTGTCGCAAGACGAAAGCTCTTTTCTCAATGGGTTGGTGGATGCGGATAACACCGGTTTGATCGGCTATTCCATGGGCGGCTACGGCGCGGTGATCACCGCAGGTGGTGGCGTGACCGAAGCCTCGGTCGGCTATGGCTGGGGCGGGCCGCATGGCACCTTGGGCATCCATCAGGCGGGGTCCGAGACGCATAACAACCTGCCCGACCCAAGGATCAAAACCGCCATCGCGATCGGCCCCTGGGGCATGAACACGGGCTTCTGGGATGCCGAAGGTCTGAAGGGCGTTCAGATCCCGATGCTGTTCATGGCCGGGTCCGAGGATATGGTATCGCTTTACGAAAAAGGCGTGCGCGCCATTTGGGAAAACGCCAGCAGCGTCGACCGCGCCTTGCTGACCTTTGAAAACGGCGGCCATAATGCGGCGGCCCCGATGCCTGCGCCTGCGGAATCCTTTCGCGATGACGCTGATCTGGGGTTCAACGTGTCGGGCCACTATACCGATCCGGTCTGGGACACGGTGCGCATGAACAACATCGCGCAGCACTTCGCCACCGTCTGGATGGCACAGCACCTCAAGGGCGATGCCGAGATGGGGGCCTATCTTGATCTGGTCGAAAACTCCAACGACGGGGTCTGGTCGATGAACGAGGATGGCACCCCGAAGGAGGATCACAGCTATTGGAAGGGGTTCGACAAGGACACCGCCAAAGGGTTGCGCTATGAAACCCTGTCGCCCGAGTAAGGAGCACCGCTGATGATGCGCTTGCGTATCATGTTCTCGCATGCGGCCGTCGTGGTGATGGCGGTCGCCTGTGGGGCGGGGCTGGTTGGCTTGGCGCTGTTCGCGCCGCTATGGGTCTGGGCGCTGATCCCCTTGGGGGTCGCCGCGCAGATGCTGAATGAATACAACCTGCACCGCTATGTGTTCCACCTATCGCCCCCGCGGGCGCAATGGGCATTCAACCTGCTGTATATGGCGCACTACGGTCATCATGATTTCCCGACCAACACCAAACTGTTTTTTGTGCCGATCTGGGTCGCTTTGCCGATGCTACTGGTGAACGGAGGGGTGCTGTGGGGCGTTCTTGCCCTGTTTGCTGTGCCGCAGGCGGGCTGGATCGCCGTGGCCATCGTGCCAGTGGGCGGGGTGCTGACCTTTCTGGTCTATGAATGGTTCCACATGACCGCCCATGTGAACGTGTCAAAAACGCGGGTAGAACGTTACGTGACCACGCTGCACAACCAGCATCACTTCCGTGATTTCAGCAAATGGTTCCACGTCAGCCCCGGCGGGGCCGTGATTGACCGCGCTATGGGGACGGCGATTGACCGCGAGGCGCTAAAGCACCAGCAACGAATTGAATTCATTCGCACTTTGGGGATGCGACCCAATGACCCAAGGCTGATCGCAGCGCGGGAGCGCTTTGCCGCGAAATACAACCTGTCAGAGGCAGAGATCGCCCGCGCGGCGGTTGTCTGACCTCCGCACAGGGCGTGTATTCATCGAATTAACGGGGTGTGGCGATCAGAACTCCTGATCGCCGCCGCCATTTTCACTCTGCCACGGTTTCACAAGGTTACCAAAGCGGGTGTAGCGCCCTTCGAAGCTGAGATCGACAGTACCAATAGGGCCGTGACGCTGCTTGCCGATGACCACTTCGGCGCGACCGTGCAGACGCTCCATCTCTTCTTGCCAGATCGCCATTTTATCCAGCTCGTGATCGCCGGGCTTTTCGCGTTCCTTATAGTATTCCTCGCGGAACACGAACATCACGACGTCGGCATCCTGTTCGATCGACCCGGATTCACGCAAGTCCGACAGCTGCGGGCGTTTATCTTCGCGGTTTTCCACCTGACGCGACAGCTGCGACAGGGCGATCACGGGGATGTTGAGCTCTTTCGCGATGGCCTTGAGGCCCATGGTGATTTCCGAGATCTCATTCACCCGGTTTTCGCCTTTGCCCGTCCCGCGTACCAGCTGGAGGTAGTCGATAATCAACACGTCCAGCCCGTGGGTCCGCTTGAGCCGCCGCGCACGGGCGGCCAGCTGGCTGATCGGCAGGGCGGGCGTGTCGTCGATATAAAGCGGGCAGGCTTCCAGCGCTTTGGCGGCATCGACGAAACGGCGGAATTCGGTCTCTGTCATATCACCCGACCGGATCTGGTGGGACGGGATTTCGGCCGCTTCGGACAGGATACGCGCGGCCAACTGCTCCGCGCTCATCTCGAGGCTGTAGAACCCGACAACGCCACCGTCTACAGCGCCTTCGGTGCCGTCATGCAAGGTGCCCCGGCGGTAGGCTTTGGCGACGTTGAAGGCAATGTTCGTCGCAAGCGAGGTTTTCCCCATCGACGGACGACCGGCAAGGATCAAAAGGTCAGAGGGGTGCAAACCGCCCAGCTTTTTATCCATATCAATCAGACCGGTAGAGACACCTGATAGGCCACCGTCGCGTTGGTAGGCCGCATTGGCCACGTTGACCGCATCGGTCACGGCTTTCAGAAAGCTCTGGAAACCGCTTTCGGTCTGACCCTGCTCGGCGAGCTTATAGAGTTTCTGTTCGGCCTCGACGATCTGTTCGCGCGGCTCTGACGCGACATCGACCTGTGCGGCTTTGGCCGCGATGTCACGGCCCAGCTGGATCAGGTCGCGGCGCACCGCCAGATCATAGATCATCTGCGCATAGTCGCGCACGGCAAAGGCGCTGATCGCGGCACCGGCAAGGCGCACCAGATAGGCGGGGCCGCCCAGTTCTTTCAGCCCTTCGTCATCCTCCATAAACGCTTTGAGCGTCACGGGGGAGGCAAGGTTGTTCTTGGCGATCCGCGCGGCGGCGATCTCGAAAATACGGGCGTGAACGGGGTCGTAGAAATGCTTGGGACCGATGACAGACGCCACGCGGTCGTAGATATCGTTGTTGGTCAGGATCGCGCCCAACAACTGCTGTTCCGCTTCGATGGAATGCGGCATTGTCTCGGCCGCTTGAACCGTTAGCTGGTTACCGTCGATGCTTGAAATCTCGTTCATGCTACGTGTTGCCCCACTGATTAATGACCCGAGGCTTATCTACCCGAGCCGCCCGTCATCCCGCAATCTTTATAAGCTGTGGATAACCTTATCTCTGCGCTAGCGTAGTATATGTCGCGTGATTTTACACCACGCGACACAATATCATGTGGATTGCTTAGGTTTTTTTCCGCGCATCCTGCCACGCTTCTGGCGCGTTCAGGAAGGCTTCGACTTCGGTCAGGGTTTCTGTGTCAAACGCGTTCTGGGCTTTGGCCTCGGCCAGCACATCCCACCAGGTGCACAGGCTGTGCAACGTAACCCCGTGATCGCCCAAGGTCTTTTCTGTCTGCGGAAAAATACCGTAGTAAAAGATCACCGCCGTATGCGCGCAGGTTGCACCAGTATCGCGAATCGCGTCGACAAAGCTGATCTTCGAGCCGCCATCGGTTGTTAGATCCTCGACCAGCAAAACCCGTTGGCCTTCGGTCATTTCACCTTCAATGCGGGCGTTGCGGCCATAGCCTTTGGGCTTCTTGCGCACATAGGTCATGGGCAGCGCCATGCGCTCGGCCACCATCGCCGCAAAGGGGATGCCCGCGGTTTCACCGCCCGCGATATTGTCAAACGCCTCGAACCCCGCTTCGCGCATCACTGTGACGGTCAGGAAGTCCATCAAGGTGGCGCGGATGCGCGGATAGCTGATCAGCTTGCGGCAATCGATATAGGTCGGGCTCGGCAGGCCGGAGGCGAGGGTAAAGGGCTCTGCCGCGTTGAAATGAACGGCCTTGATCTCCAGCAACATCCGCGCGGTCAAGCGCGCCATTTCGGTAGAGTCGGGGTAGCTGGTGGGGATCATGTCATGCGTTCCTTTTGGGGCCTTGGCGTTGAGGGCGGTGGTGGCCGGTCTCATCCTGCTGCGACCGGCAAACTGTCTTTGGTATGGGGGGGCGTCAGTCGGTGACGGACCAGTTCAGCGGCATCATCGGATCGAACACGGTGACCGGCCCGTCGGGCGTGTCGATGTGATCGGGGTAGGTCGCCGGTGTGCGGGTCAGCGTTATCGTCGCCTCGTTCGGGGCCAGCCCGTAGAAATCCGGCCCGTTCAGCGAGGTAAACCGTTCCAATTGGTCCAGCGCGTCTTCCTGTTCAAAGACCTCGGCCAGGATCGACATCGTATTGGGCGCGGTAAAGCAGCCGGCACAGCCGCAGGGCAGCAGCTTGTTCGCGTCCGTGTGAGGCGCGGAATCCGTGCCCAGAAAGAAGCGCGCGTCGCCCGAAGTCGCGGCAGCACGCAGGGCCAGACGGTGGCTTTCGCGTTTGGCGACGGGCAGGCAGTAGTAATGCGGTTTGATCCCACCGGCGAGGATATGGTTGCGGTTGATCACCAGATGGTGCGTGGTGATGGTCGCGCCCATATTACCGGTGCTTTCCGTGACATATTGGGCGGCGTCGGCGGTGGTAATATGCTCCATCACGACTTTCAGCCCCGCATGACGGGTGCGGATCGGGTCAAGCACGCGGTCGATGAACACGGCCTCGCGGTCGAAAATGTCGATCTCGGGGTCGGTGACCTCGCCGTGGGTGCACAGGGGTAGGCCGATCTCGGCCATGCGTTCCAGCACGGGTGCAACATTGTCAAAGTTCGACACGCCGCTGGCTGAATTTGTCGTCGCACCGGCGGGGTAGAGCTTGACCGCGGTGATCAACCCGCTGGCATGGGCGGCGGCCACATCGTCGGGATCGGTATCCTCGGTCAGATACAGGGTCATCAGCGGCTTGAAATCCGCGCCCTCGGGCAGTGCCGCCAGGATACGATCGCGGTAGGCGGCCGCATCGGCGCCGCGCACCACCGGGGGCACCAGATTGGGCATGATGATGGCGCGGGCAAAATGCGCGGCGGTATGGGGCAACACGGCGTCCAGCATCGCGCCGTCGCGCAGGTGCAGGTGCCAATCATCGGGGCGTCGAAGCGTGAGGGTCTGTGTCATGGGCTCCCCGCTAGCACAGGGCGTGCGGGCGCGCTAGTCTCGGGTTGGTCAAAGGAACCGCAGCAACCGTCAGCCGGTGGTTTTGGCTGCATCCTGCGATGGCGTATCCTGTTCCTCTGCGGCCCCGTTTTCCTGTGCGACGCGCAGGGCCAGTTCGGCCTCTAACTGCTTTTTGCGCCGGACAAACCGAGGGGCCGACATATGCCCTGTCACGAAATTGCAAAGCGTGAGCGTCAACGGATCGCGCTGCTCGCGTTCCAGCGCGGCAAGCAGGCCCTTCAGATAGGGGCGGTGATCGCGGCGCGCCCGGGCGATGCGTGCAAAGCTCGCGATTGTCAGCTCGCCATCGGCTGCAAGGGTCAGCAGGTTTTCGAACTGGTCAAGCTCCAGCAGTTTCGATTGCAGCGCCGTGCCCATGCGCCGCATCCGAAGTTTGGTCACATTGGGGCGGGTAAAGAGGCTGGCATGCATCGCGTCCAGCGGCACAGTCGGGTCATAGATCACAAAAGCGGCCTCGGCCGCGTCCAGCATATCGGGGGCATATCCGAACCGGGAGGTGAAATCCGTGCGCCGCATCTCGACAAAGCGATCGTCCCATTCGGTCACGCTGGGGTCCAGCGTCGCTTGCGGCTGGATGGCAACGACCATTGCGCCCGGTGCCGCGACAGAGAATGCCGCAGCCGCATAGCCGCCCGGACCCGCGCCATAAAAGACCACGCGGTCAAAGCTGTCGAAAAAGCCATCGTCGATCAGCCGGTCGAAAAACGCATAAACGGGCGCGTCGCGGAACCATGTATCCCCTTCTGACGCCAGACAAAGATGCGACCAGCCTTCGCTGCGCACCATTTCCCACCCCAAAGGCTGCGCCATCGATGACAAGGCGCGCATCCCGTTGATGGTTTCAAAGCTGACCAGCAGGGTAGAGGATTTTTCCAGAAACATCGCGTGGTGTCGTGACCCGAGCGCTTCATAGAACCCGCCATTCTGCGCGACCTGCTTCACAGCATCCATCCACTCGCTTTTGGAATAGTCCTCAAAAGACGTGTCGAGCGTTACGGCGGTATCGATCATGGTAAACTTCCTCAATCGTATCTGGGCACAGGAAACCCCCTGGCTTTTGGTCTGAGGTATCGGCGCATTAAGGCGAAAATGCGGAGATTTGAAGCACATTTATAGCACATTCTGTGGTCGCTCCAAGGCATAGAGTCTGTTGAACCCCGTGCAGACCCCTTGACCGCGCGGGATCAGAATGCACCACTCGTCCCAATCACAACCGGAGAATGCCATGCAACTGCCCCCTTCGATCGACGCCGTGCAAGAGCTGCTTGCGGGGCAGGGATATGTCTGCGGGCGGCCTTTGGCCACGGTGGTGTTCCTGAGCCTGACCTTGGGCCGGCCGCTGTTCCTCGAGGGAGAGGCAGGCGTCGGCAAGACGGAGATCGCCAAAGCATTGGCGCTGGCCTTGGACCGGAAGTTGATCCGGTTGCAATGCTATGAAGGGCTGGATGCCGCCACGGCGGTCTACGAATGGAACTTCCCTGCCCAAATGGTGGCAATCCGCACGGCTGAGGCCACCGGCGATCGCTCGCGACAGCAGCTCACAACAGAACTCTTTAGCGACGACTTTCTGATCGAACGCCCCTTGCTTGAAGCGATGCGCCCTGACGGACGCGGCGCCCCCATCCTGTTGATCGACGAGCTTGACCGCACGGACGCCCCGTTCGAAGCCTTCCTGCTTGAGGCGCTCAGCGATTTTCAGGTCACGATCCCCGAACTCGGCACGATCAAGGCTCCCGAGCCCCCCATTGTGATCCTGACCTCGAACCGCACGCGCGAGGTGCATGACGCGCTCAAACGCCGCTGTCTTTATCACTGGGTCGATTATCCCGATTTCCCCCGCGAGATGGAGATTCTGGCCGCCCGCGCCCCCGAAGCCTCAGCCGCGCTCAGCCGCGAGGTCGTGGCCTTTGTCCAGCACCTTCGGACCGAGGACCTGTTCAAGAAGCCCGGCGTGGCCGAAACCATTGATTGGGCAAAATGTCTGCTGGCGCTGGATGTGATCAACCTTAGCCCCGAAACCATTGCGGATACGCTTGGGGCGATCCTGAAATACCAGGATGATATCGCCAAACTGCAAGGATCAGAGGCGAAACGCATCCTCGATCAAGCCAAAGCCACGCTGGACGCGACCCCTTGACGGATACTGCCGCTTCCAAATGGTCTAAAATCCTCGGGGGTCCGGGGGCCGACAGCCCCCGGCGGCAGGCGACCTGATGGAACATCTGCCCCTGGAGCTGCCCGATAACCCCAAACTTGCCGGCAATATCACCCATTTCGCCCGTGCCCTGCGTCGCGCCGGTTTGCCTATTGGCCCCGGTCGCGTGATTGACGCAATCCGCGCGGTAGAGGTGGCGGGGTTCACCGATAAAACCGACTTCTACTGGACCCTGCACGCCTGCTTTGTGAATCGTCCTGAACACCGGACCATCTTTGCGCAGCTCTTCCGGCTTTATTGGCGCGACCCGCGGTATCTGGAACATATGATGGCCGCGATGCTGCCCGCGATCCGTGGCGTGCAAGAAAATCGCCCCGCCCAAGCCGCCGAGAAACGCGCGGCAGAGGCGTTGCTGGACGGTGCCGAAGCGCCGGAACGCGACCGCGAAGAACCGCAAGACGAGCGCGAGACAGAGATCGAGGTCGATGCCAGCCTGACCATGTCCTCGCAAGAACGGCTGCGCAGTCTTGATTTCGAACTGATGAGCCTCGCAGAGGTGGCGGAGGCCAAGAAGATGCTGGCGCGGTTGCGCCTGCCGGTCAAACCCATGCCGTCACGCCGTGCCATGACGTCCCCAAGGGGGCGGATCGACGCGGCGCGCAGCCTACGGGCCGCGCTGCGCCGGGGCGGAGAGATGGACAGGCTGGTGCTGAAAACCCCGCGCCCACGCTATCCCAATCTGGTGGTGCTTTGTGATATCTCCGGTTCCATGAGCCAATATTCCCGCATGGTGCTGCATTTCCTGCATGCGGTGAGCAATGCCAAGGGCGCGGGGTGGGCGCAGGTGCATGCGTTTACCTTTGGCACGCGGCTGACCAATATCACCCGCCATCTGGCGACGCGCGACGTGGATGCAGCGCTCAAGGCGGCGGGGGCAGAGGCGCAGGATTGGGAGGGCGGCACGCGCATCGGGGCCTGTATCGAGGCGTTCAACCGCGATTGGTCGCGGCGGGTCATGGGGCAGGGTGCGGTTGTGCTGTTGATCACTGATGGGCTGGACCGCGATGCGCCCGATGATCTGGCGCGACAGATGCAGCGGTTGCATCTGTCCGCACGTCGGCTGATCTGGCTAAATCCGCTGCTGCGGTGGGACGGGTTCGCGCCCAAAGCGGCGGGTATCCGTGCGATGCTGCCCTTCACCGACAGTTTTCGGGCCGGTCACTCGATTGCGTCGTTGCAAGAACTGGCAGAGGTGATCTCCCGCCCCGATGACCGGGGCGAGAAAACGCGATTGATGCAGATGATGGGGGCGACCCCTTAGGCGAAGGTTTCAGCAAAAGCCCCGCGATAGGTCGCCGACAGGTCAGCCAAAGGCGCTTTGACGCCGCCAAAGTTCACTTGATCCCCGCCGAACTTGCCGACGCTTTCCAGATGCAGGCCGGCGTTTTGCGCGGCGATCATCAGGGCTTCGGCCTGATCGAAGTTACAGGCGATCAGATAGCGGGCTTGATCCTCGCCAAACAGAACCTGCGTATCGGCAGAATCCAGGGTCACGCCGACGCCGGCCTCGTCCGCCAGTTCAAAGGCTGCCAGTGCCAGACCGCCATCCGACAGGTCGGTGCAGGCTTTGATCAACGCGCGGTTGGCACGGATGAATTCACCGTGGGCCTTCTCCAGCGCCAGATCGACATGGGGGGCGTCGCCATCGCGGCGGTTGAACACTTCAAGCAGCAGGGCGGATTGTCCGATGTGCCCTTCGGTGGCCCCAAGAACCAAAGCGACATGGCCCTCGCGGACCTCTTTGCCGATGATCTCGTCCGTGTGCTTCAGCAGGCCGACCGCGCCGATGGTGGGGGTGGGCAGAATGCCTTTGCCGTCGGTTTCGTTATACAGCGACACGTTGCCCGATACGATCGGCATGTCCAACGCGGCAACCGCTTCACCGATGCCTTTCAGCGCGCCAACGAACTGGCCCATGATCTCGGGCTTTTCGGGGTTGCCGAAGTTGAGGTTGTCGGTGGTCGCCAGCGGCAGTGCCCCCACGGCGCAGAGGTTGCGGTAGGCTTCGGCCACGGCCTGTTTGCCGCCTTCGACAGGGTTCGCCTTGACGTAGCGGGGGGTCACATCCGAGGTAAAGGCGATCGCCTTGTCGGTGCCATGCACGCGTACGATGCCTGATCCCAGACCGGGGGTGCGGGCGCTGTCGCCCATGACCATTGTGTCGTATTGTTCAAACACCCACGCTTTGGACGCGTAGTTCGGGCTGGAGATCAGCGCGCTCAGCCCGTCGATGGGGTCGATGCCGGGAACATCCGACAGCGGTTCGGCTGCGGGTGTCTCGACATAGGGGCGGTCGTATTCGGGCGCGTTGCCCGAGAGCGCTTTAAGCGGCAGGTCGGCTTTGACCTCACCATTGTGCACGATCAGGAAACGGTCCTCGGCGATTGTTTCGCCTACGATGGCGAAATCGAGGTCCCATTTGTCGAAGACGGCTTTCGCCTCTGCCTCAAGTTCGGGACGCAGGACCATCAGCATCCGTTCCTGGGATTCCGACAGCATCATCTCGTAGGCGGTCATCGCGTGTTCGCGGGTCGGGACCTTTTCGAGGTCCAGACGTACACCAAGGTTGCCCTTGTCGCCCATCTCTACGGCCGAACAGGTCAGGCCTGCCGCACCCATATCCTGGATCGAAATCACGGCACCGGTCGCCATCAGTTCGAGCGTGGCTTCCATCAGGCGTTTTTCGGTGAAGGGGTCGCCAACCTGAACGGTGGGACGTTTGTCTTCGATGGTGTCGTCGAACTCGGCCGATGCCATCGTCGCGCCGCCCACGCCGTCGCGGCCGGTTTTCGCGCCAAGGTAAACGACTGGCATGCCAACGCCGGAAGCGGCGGAATAGAAGATCTTGTCGGTGTCAGCCAAACCCGCGGCAAAGGCGTTCACAAGGCAGTTGCCATCATAGGCGGTGTCAAAGCGCACTTCGCCGCCCACAGTTGGAACGCCAAAGCAGTTACCGTAGCCGCCCACACCCGCGACCACGCCATGCACCAGCTGACGGGTCTTGCGGTGGTCGGGCGACCCGAAGCTAAGAGAGTTCATCGCCGCGATCGGACGCGCGCCCATCGTGAAGACGTCCCGCAGGATGCCGCCCACGCCAGTCGCCGCACCCTGATAGGGTTCGATGTAGGACGGGTGGTTGTGGCTTTCCATCTTGAAGACCAACGCTTGGCCGTCGCCAATATCAACGATGCCCGCATTCTCGCCCGGGCCGCAGATCACCTGAGGGCCTTCGGTCGGCAGGGTACGCAGCCATTTCTTTGACGACTTGTAGGAACAGTGTTCGTTCCACATGGCCGAAAAGATGCCCAGTTCGGTAAAGGTGGGTTCGCGCCCGATGATATCCAGAATACGCTGATATTCTTCGGCATTGATGCCGTGGCTGGAAATCAGGTCTTGGGTGATGGCTGGTTCGGTCATGGTGCGCGTTTTCCCCTAGCAATATGCCACACCTCTTAGATCAAGCGCAGCGCGGGGAAAAGACCTAAGGCTCGTGAAGGGCCATAGCCAAAAAAAAGGCCGAGCACGAAGCTCGGCCGAGTCCAACAGGGAGGTATGAAGTAGCGGCGCGGAGCCGCCCGTCTTCATACCGCCCAATTAAGTGGCGTTCGTGCACGGTTCAAGGATGGAATCGTTAATCTATGACATGTCCGATATGCGGTTTTCGCATAGCTAGTGGGACTCTTTCTCGCGCAGCAGTTTGCGGTGGGTAATGATCTCGTCCTGCACGAAGTCTTTAAAGGCCGCGACCCGCTTGGAGGCGCGCAATTCTTCGGGGTAGGCAAGGAATACGGGCACATCCGCCGACTCGGTCTCTGGCAGAACTTGCACCAGATCGGGGAAGTCTTGGATGAGGTAGTCGGGCAGTACGCCGATCCCGAGGTTGTTGATCACCGCTTGCAATACGCCAAAGTAGTTGTTCACCGTCAGCATCGACCGCACGTCATGCATCATAAGTTGCTGGATCAGGTTCAGGCCCGCATGCACCTGGTTGCTGTCGGTGTTCTGGCAGATCAGACGGTGGTCCGACATATCCTCAAGCCGCCGGGGCGTGCCGTTCGCCGCAAGATAGGCGGGCGAGGCGTACATGCACATCTTGATCATCATCAGCTTCTTGCGCACCAGATCGGCTTGCGACGGCTCTTTCATGCGGATGGCGACATCGGCTTCGCGCATGGGAAGGTCAAGGACGCGTTCTTCGAGCATCAGGTCGACCTTGAGGTCGGGGTATTTTTCGTAGAGCTTCGGCAGACGCGGGGCCAGCCATAGGGTGCCAAAGCCCGTGGTCGTGGTGACACGCAATTCGCCAAAGACTTCTTCCTCGCTGTCGCGGATGCGCGCAGCGGCAGTATCAAGCCGTTTGGACATGGCGACGGTGGCGTCGAACAGCAGCTCGCCTTGTTCGGTCAGGATCAGGCCGCGTGCATGGCGGTGGAACAGGTTGGTGTTCAGCTGCTCTTCCAGTCCGCGGATCTGGCGGCTGACGGCAGATTGCGACAAATTCAGCTTGTCGCCCGCATGGGTCAAGCTGCCCGCGTCCGCCACGGCGTGAAATATTCTGAGCTTGTCCCAATCCATGAGGACTACCTTTATAATGAGCGCAGTGTTCGCAAGAACGGTCATCTTTGCGCGTTTTACAGTTTAAAAACAACCCTCCGACGCGGCGCATCGGTATATGTGCGGTTATCTTATCACGGATAGATCGGGCGGAGGTGCAAAAGATCAAGCCCCGCGCCTTGGCGCTTTATGACCTAGGGTCAGACACAACGCTAGACAGGTCAGCTTTTGTGACCTAGTGTGATGCCATAGCTATTGATTGCACGTAGGGGAGGACGCGCTATGGGTACGCAAAAAATTTCACTAACTGACCGGTATGACCTCGAGAAATCGCCCGTGTTGCTGAACGGCACACAGGCGTTGGTGCGCCTGACGATGATGCAGGCGGCACGGGACAAGGCGGCAGGGTTGAATACCGCCGGATATGTGACCGGATATCGTGGATCGCCACTGGGGGCCGTTGACCTTCAGATGGACCGCGCCGCCAAGACACTGGCCGCGCATAACGTCGTGTTCGAACCGGGCCTGAACGAAGATCTTGCCGCTACGGCCCTATGGGGCAGCCAGCAGGCAGAATTGCGCGGTGAGGGGAAGTACGACGGTGTGTTTGGCCTGTGGTACGGTAAGGGCCCGGGTGTGGACCGCTCTGGCGATGTGATGCGCCACGCGAATATGGCGGGCTCGTCCGCGAACGGTGGTGTTCTGATGGCCATGGGGGATGACCACACGGGTGAATCCTCTACCGTGTTGCACCAGTCCGAATGGGCGATGGTGGATGCCTATATGCCCGTCGTCAGCCCCGCCGGTGTGCAGGAGATCCTGGACTACGGTATCTACGGCTGGGCGCTAAGCCGTTTCAGCGGGCTGTGGGTCGGGCTCAAGACGATGAAAGACACCGTAGAGGCGACATCGGTCGTGAATGGTGACCCGAACCGAATGAAGCTGGTCACCCCGCAGTTCGATATGCCCGACGGTGGGCTGAACATTCGTCTGCAAGACACGCCGCATCTGCAAGAAGCACGGATGATCGACTATAAGCGCTTTGCCGCAGAGGCGTTTAGCCACGCCAACAAGATGGACAAACGCATGTGGGGCAAGCGCGGGGCCAAGATCGGCATCGCGGCAGCCGGCAAGAACTGGCTGGATGTGATCCACGCCATGAGTTTGCTTAACATCGACGAGAACGAAGCCGAACGTCTGGGGATCACGCTCTATAAGATCGGGCAGACCTTCCCGCTGGACATGAAGGGGTTCCATGAGTGGGCCGAAGGGCTCGATCTGGTGATCGTCGTGGAAGAGAAGCGCAAACTGATCGAGGTGCAGATCAAAGAGGCGCTGTTCTCGGATACGCATCGTCGCGTCTATGGCTGGCACAAAGGCGGTGGTGCCGGGATGGAGCATGGCGAAGAGCTGTTCCCCACCCGTGGTGCGCTGGACCCGATCTGGATTGCCGAAAAGCTGGGCGGTATCTTTATCGAGGAAGGCCGGACCACCGATGGCATCAAGGCGGGTATGGAAGCGCTGGATACCGCGCGACGTGCCGATAACGCCGAAGACATCGCTGCGCGTGTGCCCTACTTCTGTTCGGGCTGTCCGCATAACTCGTCAACCAAGCTCCCAGAGGGGAGCCGCGCCTACGCCGGGATCGGTTGCCACTATATGGTGCAATGGATGGATCGCGAGACAACCGGCTTTACCCATATGGGAGGGGAAGGCGCGAACTGGATCGGTGAATCCAAATTCTCGACACGCGACCATGTGTTCCAGAACCTCGGGGACGGGACATACAACCATTCGGGCAATCTGGCGATCCGTGCGGCCATCGCGGCCAAGACGAACATCACCTACAAGATCCTTTATAACGATGCCGTTGCCATGACGGGTGGCCAACACAACGAAGGCGATCTGGACGCCCCGCGTATCGTGGCAGAGGTGAAGGCCATGGGCGTCAAGAATATCGCCGTGGTCTATGACGAGAAAGAAGACGTAGACGAAAAAGCCTTTGGTGGCGTGCCGATGTACGAGCGTGCAGACCTGCAGACCGTGCAAGAGAATTTCGCCAAACACAAAGGCGTCAGCGTCATCGTCTATATCCAGACCTGTGCCGCCGAGAAACGTCGCCGTCGCAAACGGGGGCTGTTCCCCGATCCCGACAAGCGCGTGTTCATCAATACCGATGTCTGCGAAGGCTGCGGGGATTGTGGTGTGCAGTCCAACTGCGTCTCGATCGTGCCCGAAGAAACAGAACTGGGGCGCAAACGGGCGATTGATCAATCCTCGTGCAACAAGGATTTCTCGTGCGTCAAAGGGTTCTGTCCATCCTTCGTGACGCTGGAAGGGGCCAAGATCCGCAAGGATCCCACGACAGAGGTCAAGATCCCCGACCTGCCCATGCCGACCCTGCCTGTGATCAATGGCACGCATAACGTGGTGATCACCGGTGTCGGCGGGACCGGCGTTGTGACCATCGGTGCCGTGCTGGCGCAAGCCGCGCAGATTGACGGCAAGGGCGCTGGGATGATGGAAATGGCCGGCCTTGCCCAAAAGGGCGGTGCCGTACATATCCATTGCCGTATTGCGAACCGTCCCGAAGACATCAGCGCCATTCGCGTGGCAAC
Source organism: Sulfitobacter sp. PM12 (assembly GCF_045586035.1). Taxonomy (NCBI): domain Bacteria; kingdom Pseudomonadati; phylum Pseudomonadota; class Alphaproteobacteria; order Rhodobacterales; family Roseobacteraceae; genus Sulfitobacter; species Sulfitobacter sp. PM12. The sequence goes on along the minus strand of NZ_CP151529.1, from coordinate 2,256,157 downwards.
GGGTGAAGCGGATGCGTTGATCGGGGGCGATCTTGTTGTCTCTGCCGGGACCAAGACGCTTGGCCTGACGCGCGCTGGGCGGACGGGGGCGGTCGTGAACTCGCACCAGATCATCACGGGCGAGTTTACCCGTGATACCGAGTTCCAGATGCCCTACGACCGGCTCACCCTCGCGCTTGAGGCGCGGCTGAAGGATGACGTCGCGCTGTTTGATGCCTCTGATCTGGCGAAGGCGACGCTGGGGGATTCGATCTATTCGAACATGATGATCTTCGGCGCGGCGTGGCAGCAGGGGTTGATCCCGCTGTCGCTGGACAGCTTGCAACAGGCGATCACGTTGAACGGTGCCGCGGTCGAGCGGAACCTGCGTGCGTTTGAACTGGGCCGTTGGGCCGTGCTGCACCCCGAAGATGCCAAGCGCGTGATGACGCCCAATGTTGTCGCCCTGCCGAAAACGCTGGATGAACGGATCGCCTTCCGCAAGGACCACCTGATCGCCTATCAGGGCAAGCGGCTGGCGAAGCGTTATGGCACCATGGTGGACAGCATTACCGACGCGCGCCTGAAAGAGGCCGTGGCCTTGGGCTACCACAAGCTCTTGTCCTATAAGGATGAATACGAGGTCGCGCGCCTGTTGAAATCCACCCGCGCCAAAGTGGCAGAGGCATTTGAGGGGGATCCCAAGCTCACCTTCAACCTTGCGCCACCGATCCTGTCGAAAACCGGCGCGGATGGCCGTCCGATGAAACGGACCTTTGGCGCGTGGATGGAGGGGCCGTTCAACATGCTGGCGCGGATGAAGTTCCTTCGCGGCACGCCGTTCGATCCCTTTGGCCGCACCGAAGAACGCCGGATGGAACGGTCCTTGATCACGCGATACGAGGCCGACATGAAGGATGTTCTGCCCAAGCTGACCGACGCAACCCATGACGCGATTGTCGCCTTGGCAGAGCTTCCCTTGCAGATCCGCGGCTTTGGTCCGGTGAAACAGTCGAATGAAGCCAAGGCCGCAAAGCGGCGCGAAGAGCTGCTGGCCGTCATCCGGTCAGGGGGCACGCAAACCTCGCGCGCGGCTGAATAGGCAGAATAGGCTGAATAGGCTGTCTGTCACGCGACTGTCATGATCCACTGCTAGAGGGCAAGGCAAAGCCCGTGAAAAGGAACCGACCTTGACCCTCTTGCAGCCCGATCTTCGGCCTCTGACAGCGCGTGACATCAGCTATGCCTATTCCGCCAAATCGCGGCCCGCGCGTGCCTTCATCCGCCTGATGGAGAATAGCACAGGGCGGTTGGGGCTGATGAAACGCGCAACCGGCTATGAAGACGACATGGCGCGCGGGATGGGGTTCTTTGACGTGATGGCGCAGCGCTATGGGCTGACGCTTGACGTCGTGGGCGGCAGTCTGGCGAACATCCCTGAAACAGGGCCTGTCATCGCGCTGGCGAACCATCCTTACGGTATTCTGGACGGGTTGATGCTGGGGCATATGTTGGCGCGCCGCCGGGACGGGTTCAAGATCATGGCCCATTCGGTCTTTAACCGCGCGCCCGACCTGAACCGCCATTTGCTGCCGATCAGTTTTGACGAGGACAAGGCCGCGCTGGCGCTGAACTTGCGCACGCGCAAGACCGCGCTGGAGTATCTGGGGCAGGGGGGCGCGGTTGGTATCTTTCCGGGGGGCACCGTCAGCACCAGCGCACGGCCGTTTTCGCGCCCTATGGACCCGGGCTGGCGCAGCTTTACCGCTCGCATGATCGCGAAATCGGATGCCACCGTCGTGCCGATCTACTTTGACGGCCACACCAGCCGCCTGTTCCAGATTGCCAGCCATCTGCATCACACCCTGCGCATGGGACTGCTGATCAAGGAATTCCGCAAACGCGTCGACACGCCCGTGCGCGTGGTCATCGGCGACCCCATCGGCAGAAACGTGCTGGACCCCATGGCAAAAGACGCAAAAGCTATGATGGATTTCCTGCGCAAAGCGACGTATGAGTTGTCACCAGACCCGGCAAAATCCTTTGATCTGGGGTTTGAATTTGAAGATCGGCATCGTGCCGACAGGTGACGGCAAGGTGTTATGGCAGTTGGTATTTTCGATTCTGGGCTAGGCGGGCTGACCGTTTGGGATGCCGTGCAGGCACAGCTACCGGATGTGGATTTCGTGTATTTGGCCGATAGCGCCCATGCGCCCTACGGTGTGCGTAATGCGGATGACATTTATAACCTGACCACTGCTGCAACCCAGCGTCTGTTCGATGCAGGCTGCGATCTGGTGATCCTGGCGTGCAACACGGCCTCTGCCGCGGCGCTACGCCGGATGCAGGAAGGGTGGATCCCGTCGGACAAGCGCGTGTTGGGCGTCTTTGTGCCGCTGATCGAGGCGATGACAGAACGCCAATGGGGCGACAATTCCCCCCCGCGCGAGGTGGATCTCAAGCACGTGGCGCTGTTTGCGACGCCCGCAACGGTGGCAAGCCGTGCGTTCCAGCGTGAGCTGGCCTTTCGGGCGATCGGCGTCGATGTCGAAGCGCAGGCCTGTGGGGGTGTCGTGGATGCGATCGAGGACGGTGATTTCATCCTCGCCGAAGCGCTGGTGCGCAGCCATGTGGACGCGCTGAAACGCAAGATGCCCGCGCCCGAAGCGGCCATTCTGGGCTGCACCCATTACCCGCTGATGCAGGAAACCTTTCAGGACGCGCTTGGCCCCGATGTCAAAGTGTTCAGCCAGGCCAATCTGGTCGCCCATAGTCTGAGCGACTATCTAAAGCGTCACCCCAATATGCTGGGCACGGGCGAGGCGGCTTTCCTGACCACGGGCGACCCCAAAAAGGTCAGCAGCCGTGCCACGCAATTCTTGCGACGACCGTTGACCTTTCAAGCGGCCTAACACGTATTTGCTAACACTTTCCGAACGGAACCCGACATGACCCATAATATCGCCATTCTTGGTGCCTCCGGCTATACCGGAGCCGAGCTGATCCGGCTGATCGCTGGCCATTCCTCTATGCAGATCAAAGCTTTGGGGGCAAACTCCAAGGCGGGGCAAACCATCGCAGAGGTGTTTCCACATCTGCGCCATCTCGACCTGCCCACATTGGTCACCATTGAAGAGATCGATTTCTCGGAGATTGACCTGTGCTTTTGCGCCTTGCCGCATAAAACCAGTCAAGAGGTCATCGCGAACCTGCCTAAAGACCTGAAAATCGTCGATCTTTCGGCAGATTTCCGGCTGCGTGACCCCGATGCTTACGCCAAGTGGTACGGCAACCCCCATGCCGCGCTGGAGCAACAGAAAGAGGCGGTCTATGGCCTCACCGAATTCTACCGTGAAGAGATCAAATCTGCGCGTCTTGTGGCCGGTACGGGCTGTAACGCCGCCACCGGCCAGTTCGCCCTGCGCCCCTTGATCGAAAAAGGCGTGATTGATCTGGACGACATCATCCTTGACCTCAAATGCGCCGTGTCCGGTGCGGGGCGGTCGTTGAAGGAAAACCTGCTGCATGCAGAGCTGTCCGAGGGGTATCACGCCTATTCCCTTGGTGGGACGCACCGCCATCTGGGTGAGTTTGATCAGGAGTTTTCCGCCATCGCCGGCCGTCCGGTCAAGGTGCAGTTCACCCCGCATCTGGTGCCCGCCAACCGCGGGATTTTGGCGACCGTCTATGTCAAAGGCGACGCCGAGGTGATCCACAAAACACTTGCCGCGGCCTATGATGCCGAGCCCTTTATCGAGGTGCTGCCCATGGGGGAGGCCCCGAGCACGCGCCATATTCGCGGGTCGAACTTCTGTCACATCGGCGTGGTGGCAGACCGGATCGACGGCCGCGCCATTGTGGTTGCCGCGCTCGATAATTTGACCAAGGGCTCCAGCGGGCAGGCGTTGCAAAACGCCAACCTGATGTTAGGTATTGACGAGGTCGAGGGGCTGATGATGGCTCCGCTATTTCCCTGAGGGCGCATGAAAAGTCTTAAAAAGCAACGGCGTATCCAGATTATCGGCGTCGCGGTCGTGGCGCTTGTGCTGTCCACGGCGCTGATTGGATATGCCATGCGCGACGGGATCAATTTTTTCCGCGCGCCCAGTCAGGTGATCGCCGAACCCCCCGGCCCGACAGAGGTTTTCCGCATCGGTGGCCTGGTTGAAGAGGGCAGCCTTGTGCGCGGGGATGGTCTGACGATCCGCTTTTCCGTGACCGATGGCGGCGCGGTTGTGCCTGTGACCTACAGCGGGGTATTGCCCGATCTGTTCGAGGAAAATCAAGGCATGGTTGGGACAGGGCGTTACATCAACGGCACCTTCGAAGCGACTGAAATCCTTGCCAAACATGACGAGACCTACATGCCGAAAGAGGTCGTCGACGCCCTGAAAGAGCAAGGCGTTTATGTTGCCCCCGAGGGGTGATGCGTACGGGCCTGCCGGGTTTCGTTAACATCTGAGACGTCATTCTTGCAGCAGTGCAACCTGCAAGAAGGGCCAATTTGATGCAAACTGTTGAGGAAATTGCAAAGTCCATCGTCGCGCGTGAGGGGGGCTTTGTGAATGACCCCGATGATCCGGGCGGGGCAACGAACCACGGCGTCACAATCCACACGCTGCGTCGGCTGGGGCTGGATGTGAACCGTGACGGCGCAGTAAATCTCTCCGATGTTCAAGAGCTTACTCAAGATCAAGCCACCGAGATATTCATCACCCATTACTTCCACAAACCCAAGATCGCGCAGCTGCCCAGTCCGCTCCAGCCCTCCGTTTTCGATATGTACGTGAATGCGGGGGCGAATGCGGTGAAGATTCTTCAGCGATTGTTAAGAGATATGGGGTTTGATGTGGCCGTGGACGGGGTGCTTGGACCGCAAACGCTTGGCGCTACGGGGCGCGCCTATGCCGCTGCACCTGCGCAGATGGTGGACGCCTACGCCGTGGCGCGGCGCAACTATTACTTTGGGCTGGCGGATCAGCGCCCCGCAAGTCGCAAATACGCCCGCACAAGGGCCGGAAAGAAAGGAGGATGGATCAAACGGGCAGAGGAATTCATGTCGCCGCGGTACCATCTGAGCATCCGTGACTTTAACGAAAGGGTCGCGGCATGGGGATGATTGATACTGCGCTCGCGTTGGTCTTTGGTGACGGCCGCAATGTGGTGCGCGACACGGTCGAGGTGTTTCGCGCCAATGCGGAAAAGACGGCCGGCCGTGATGCGACCGCGCGGGAACAGGCTATGGTGCAATTTGGGGCGGAATTCGCTGTGCCCCGCAAGGGACGGTTTGACCGTTTCATGGACGGGCTGAACCGGCTTCCGCGTCCAGCGCTGGCGCTTGGTACCTTGGGCTTGTTCATCACGGCGATGGTTGACCCGGTCTGGTTTGCCAGCCGGATGCAGGGCGTGTCGCTGGTGCCAGAGCCGTTATGGTGGCTTCTGGGGGTTATCGTGTCTTTCTACTTTGGCGCGCGGCATCAGGTAAAAACACAAGAGTTCCAACGCTCTATCGCGCGCACTATCGCGCAGACACCAACGGTGATGCGGCATATCGAAGAGCTGGAAACGCTACGTGTTGATGGTGTTGAAGAAGGGCCCCCGCGGGATCTGGAAAGCGCATCTGACGCAGTGCGCGACAGATCGGACAACGCGGCGCTTGCGGACTGGCGCAGGGTTGCAGGGTAAGGGGGGGCTGCGACGCTTTGCTGCGCACAGTCGTGTGATTTCGCGGTGAATCGGCATGGTATGGGGCGGTGCTCCGCTCTATGATCGGGGTATGATTACAGAGCTCGGACATTTCGCCCTTATCCTCGCCTTCGGCGTTGCCATCGTTCAGATGGTCGTGCCCCTGATTGGTGCCCATAAACGCTGGCCCGGTTGGATGGCCGTGGCAGAGCCCGCCGCCGGCGCGCAATTCGCCCTGACATTGCTGGCGTTTGGGGCGTTGATGTGGGCCTTTGTCACCTCTGATTTCTCGCTGCGATTGGTGGTGTTGAACAGCCACTCGATGAAGCCGCTTTTGTATAAAATCAGCGGTACTTGGGGCAATCACGAAGGCTCAATGCTGCTGTGGGTGCTCATTGTCTCGCTATTCGGGGCGATGGCTGCGTGGTTCGGGGGCAATCTGCCGCCGACTTTGCGGGCGCGGGTTCTTTCTGTGCAAGCCGCAATCGGTGTGGCGTTTTTTGCCTTCATCCTGTTCACATCCAACCCGTTCTTGCGGCTGGCGACGCCCCCTTTTGACGGGCAGGATCTGAACCCGCTTCTGCAGGACCCCGGGCTCGCCTTCCACCCGCCGTTTTTGTATTTGGGGTATGTCGGCCTTTCGATGACCTTCAGCTTTGCCGTTGCCGCTTTGATCGAAGGGCGGATTGATGCCGCTTGGGGCCGGTGGGTGCGCCCTTGGACCTTGGCGGCGTGGGTGTTTTTGACGATCGGCATCGCGCTCGGGTCCTGGTGGGCCTATTACGAACTTGGCTGGGGCGGGTTCTGGTTCTGGGATCCCGTTGAAAACGCTAGCTTTATGCCCTGGCTTCTGGCGGCGGCGCTGCTTCACTCCGCCATCGTTGTGGAGAAACGAGAAAGCCTGAAAAGCTGGACGATCCTGCTTGCGATCCTGGCTTTTGGCTTCTCGCTGATCGGGACGTTTATCGTCAGGTCCGGGTTGCTAACCTCGGTCCACGCCTTTGCGAATGACCCCGAACGCGGCGTGTTTATCCTGATGATCATGGCGTTTTTCATGGGCGGTGCGCTGGTTCTGTTCGCGGCGCGCGCTAGCGCGTTAGAGGCGAAAGGCGTGTTCAGCATGGTCAGCCGAGAGTCGGCTTTGTTGGTAAACAACGTATTGCTCGCCGTTGCCTGTTTCGTCGTGTTCATTGGCACGATGTGGCCGCTGCTGGCCGAAATGTTCTTCGACAGAAAATTGAGCGTTGGCCCCCCGTTTTTTAACGCCGCCTTTACACCTTTCATGATTATGCTGGGGCTGATCCTACCGATCGGGTCGGCGATGCCTTGGAAGCGTGCGGTGATTTCGCGGGCGCTAAAGCCGCTACGCTACGCCTTCGTATTGGCGATTGCGATTGGGGGGCTGGCCTACGCGATGCAGTCGGGGCGCAGCTTGCTGGGGCCGCTCGGGTTGTTCTTGGGGGCGTGGATCGTGATGGGCACCGTTGTTGATCTGTGGGGGCGTACGGGGCGCGGTAGTAACCGGCTGCGCCGGCTTGGGCGGTTGCCGCGTGCGGATTGGGGCAAGATGGTGGCCCACGCCGGCCTTGGGGTGACCATGGCGGGGGTGGCTGGCCTGACGGCGTGGTCGATTGATGACATCCGCGCCGTTCCGCTGGGGGACTCCTACGATGTGGGGCGCTACACCGTGCAGCTGGACGATGTCACTCAGGGCCAGGGTCCGAACTATACGGCGACGACCGGCAGCGTGACATTGTTCCACGACGGGGAAGAGATTGCGCAGTTGCGACCGGAGAAACGCTTCTATCCCGTGGCGCAGATGCCCACGACCGAAGCGGCGATCGACTATAATCTGCTGCGCGATGTCTATGTCGTGATCGGGGATGAACAGGCAAATGGCGGCTGGGTGGTGCGCACTTATGTCAAACCGCTGACCAACTGGATTTGGATCGGCTGCGCGCTGATGGCCCTTGGTGGCGTGCTAAGCCTTTCAGACCGGCGCTACCGCGTTGCGGCAGGGGCGGCGAAAACAAAACCGGTGCCTGCAGAATGAGGGCGCTGATCCTCGCCCTGATGTTGCTTGTAGCACCTGTGCTATCGGTTGCGCCGACCTGGGCCGTGCAGCCGGACGAGGTGCTCTCGGATCCTGCGCTTGAGCAACGCGCGCGGAGCTTGTCGAAAGGGTTGCGTTGCCTTGTGTGCCGCAACGAAAGCATCGACGAAAGCAATGCCAGCCTTGCGCGCGACCTGCGTATCCTGCTGCGCGAACGTCTGGTGGCTGGCGATAGCGACGAAGAGGCGGTCGCTTATATCGTCGACCGCTATGGTGAATATGTCCTGCTGAACCCGCCTGCGCGGGGATCGACTTGGGTGTTATGGGCGGCGGGGCCCCTCATGCTATTGATCGCGGCTGGGGTCGGGCTTGGCTACCTGCGCGGTCGTGCGAAGGCACCGTCCGCGGAACAGGCCCCGCTTAGCGCGCAAGAACAGGCGCGGCTGGACGACATTCTGAAGCGATAACGCGGGGTTTCACTGGCGGTGGCCTGTCGTATGGGTAAGGTGCGGGGGAAATCAAGATGAGGAACCCGTGCCATGGACTATCAAACCCTGACCTATGAACTGACCGACGGGCTGGCCGTGGTCACCATGAACCGCCCCGACAAGATGAACGCGCTGACCACGCAAATGCGGGCAGAGATCGAGCACGCGTTTACCCAAGCGGGCAAAGACGCGCGTTGTGTGGTCATCACCGGTGCCGGTCGTGCGTTTTGCACCGGTCAGGATTTGAGCGACAGCAGCAGCAAGGGCTCGCTGGATCTGGAACGCACCCTGCGCGAGGAATATGGCCCCATGCTGCGGGCGATCACCAACTGCCCTGTGCCAACGATCGCCGCGGTCAATGGTCCTGCGGCAGGGGCAGGGGCGAACCTTGCACTGGCTGCGGATGTGGTCTTTGCGACGGAATCTTCTTATTTCCTGCAAGCATTTACGCGCATTGGTCTGATGCCCGATGCGGGCGGCACCTATACGTTGCCCCGCCAGATGGGCACGGCCAAGGCTATGGGCGCGGCCTTGTTCGCGGATAAAATCTCTGCCCGTCAGGCGGATGACTGGGGGATGATCTGGGAAGCCGTGGCCGATGCCGCGTTTGACGCCCATTGGCGTGCCAAGGCGGCGCATCTGGCGCAAGGTCCGACCGCAGCCTATGCCGCGGCCAAGAACGCCATTCGCGCCAGCTGGGACAATACGCTGGAGGATCAGCTGTCGCTAGAGGCGCAGGAACAAGGGAAATGCGGGCAATCTCGTGATTTCAAAGAGGGCGTGATGGCCTTTATGCAGAAACGCCCCGCGAGCTTCGAGGGCCGCTAATCCCGCTAGACCGAGCGTTCGACCAGCAACACGTCATCGGGGTTGAGGGTCGGACGCGAGGCGCTGGCAACCACAGCCACCGCTATCCCGTCGGCGAGCACCGTGTGCACGCTGCCGGACACTTGCTTGACCGTGATGCGCGGCGGCGTCTGGCCCTTGTCATAGACCACCGCGATCTGGTCACATTTCTGTTCGATATCATGCACGAACGATCCCTGCGGCGCGGGGTGATGCCGTGCGGTCTTGCAGCTTAGGCTGGTCGCGTTATCCCATTGCAGGCGAGGCCGAGGGTCGTTCATCCGGTCATCCTTTCCGCGGGGGGCAGCGGGCGTATTGGGGTCTGCTGTGCATCGCACAGGGTAAAGCTGCGCTGAATTGACGATGAATCTGGGATGATCGGGGCAGTTGGTCAATCAATTTTGACCATTATGCCCAGCTTGGAAACAACAACACAAAACTGCCATATTTCGGACCCTATGGTTTCGAAATGGGGAAAAGTGAGTTGAAACAATGGGCTGGAAAGAGGCGCTTTGATCACGGGGGGCTTTTGGGCGAGGTTTCAGGTGATTCTCTTTGTCCTGGGTTTCAGGCAGCGGTAGCACACCGTGAAACGCAAAACGCCCCGCCGTGAGGGCGGGGCGTTTTGACTAATGTACTGAAATTCAGCGCTTTTCGATATCCACATAGTCGCGTGGTGTTTCGCCAAGATACAGCTGACGGGGACGCCCGATTTTCAGCTGAGGATCGCTGATCTGCTCTTTCCACTGCGAGATCCAGCCAACGGTCCGTGCCAGCGCAAAGATCGGCGTGAACATCGACGTGGGGAAACCCATCGCTTCGAGGATGATGCCCGAGTAGAAATCGACGTTCGGGAACAGCTTCTTCTCTGCGAAATACGGATCTTCCAGCGCCTGTTTTTCAAGCTCTTTCGCGACCTGCAGGATCGGGTTGTTTTCGACACCCAGCAGCTCAAGCACTTCGTCCGCGCTTTCTTTCATCACGGTCGCGCGTGGGTCGTGGTTCTTGTAGACGCGGTGACCAAAGCCCATCAGGCGGAACGGGTCGTTCTTGTCCTTGGCGCGGGCGATGAATTCAGGGATGCGGTCCGGTGTGCCGATCTCTTTCAGCATTTCAAGACATGCCTGGTTCGCCCCACCATGCGCCGGCCCCCAAAGGCAGGCGATGCCAGCAGCGATACAGGCAAAGGGGTTCGCCCCCGAAGAGGACGCCAGACGCACGGTCGATGTCGATGCGTTCTGTTCGTGGTCCGCGTGCAGCGTAAAGATGCGGTCCATCGCACGGGCAAGGATGGGGTCGACGACATAATCCTCGGCAGGGACGGCGAAACACATGCGCAGGAAGTTACCGGCATAGTCTACGTCGTTGCGCGGATAGATGAACGGCTGACCGATGGTGTACTTATAGGCCATCGCGGCAATCGTCGGCATCTTGGCGATCAGACGGATCGTTGCCACTTCGCGCTGGTGCGCGTCGTTGATGTCGGTGCTGTCGTGGTAGAAGGCAGACATCGCGCCCACAACGCCGACCATGATCGCCATCGGGTGTGCATCACGGCGGAAACCACGGAAGAAGTTGATCATCTGTTCGTGGATCATGGTGTGGTTGGTCACCAGATTTTCGAACTCTTCCAGCTGCGCGGCAGAGGGCAGTTCGCCATACAGCAGCAGGTAGCACACTTCGAGGTAGTGGGATTCGCTGGCCAGTTGGTCGATCGGATACCCACGGTGCAGCAACACGCCTTCGTCACCGTCAATGAAGGTGATCGTGCTGTCACAGGCCGCTGTCGAGGTGAAGCCAGGGTCATATGTGAACACATTCGCCTGAGAGAACAGCTTGCGGATGTCCATGACATCCGGGCCCGCCGACGGGGAATAGATCGGCAGTTCAAAGCTGTTCCCGTCGATGGTCAACGTTGCGGATTTTGTACTTTCGGCCATGAAGTCCCTTCCTATCGTTTTATCGACGTGCGTTATGCCGTCGACTGGGGAGATACCGAAACGGTCCGCCCCTCAGTTATTGTTGTGCATATCAGGAATATGCTTTTGCATATCTTAGATAGCCGCATCGTTTAAACGGGCAAGGCTTTCGTCACGCCCAAGTACCAGCATCATATCGAAAACTGATGGGGTTGCTGCCCGCCCGGCGAGTGCTGCGCGCAGCGGCCCCGCCAGTTTGCCGAATTTGGTGTCCCGAGCGGCGGCAAAGCCGTTCAGCGCCTCCTCCAGCGTTTCTCTGTCCCAAGTAACATTCTGCAACTGCGGCGTCAATTCAGTCAGCATACCACGGGATACATTGTCCAAGTGCTTGTCTGCCTTCTCGTCCGGTTGGATGGGGCGTTCGGCGAGGATAAATTCAGCTTTTTCAAGAAGATCAGGGAATTTCTTCGCGCGATCCTTTAAGCAATACATCGCCCGCTCCAACCCGTCAGCTTGCGCATTTGTGAGCGCGGGCAGACCGGCAGCGGTCAAATAGGCCTCGATCTCGTGCCGCAATGCAGCATCATCCGCGGCGGCGATGTGCTGCCCGCAGATGTTTTCCAGCTTCTTGAGGTCGAATTGCGCGGGGCTTTTGCGGATACCGTCCAGATCGAACCATTCTTGCGCTTGGGCGTCGGTGAAGAATTCGTCGTCCCCATGGCTCCACCCCAGACGGGCGAGGTAGTTGCGCATACCGGCCGCGGGAAAGCCCATGGCCTGATACTCCTGCGCGCCCAAAGCGCCGTGACGTTTCGACAGTTTCTTGCCATCCGCGCCGTGGATCAGCGGGATATGCGCCCAGACCGGTACGTCCCAGCCCATGGCGTTATATATCATCATCTGGCGCGCGGCGTTGTTGAGGTGATCATCCCCGCGGATCACATGGGTCACGCCCATGTCATGGTCATCAACAACAACGGCCAGCATATAGACGGGCGTACCATCGGAACGTAACAGCACCATGTCATCGAGCTGGTCGTTCCCGATCACCACGTCGCCTTGCACCGCGTCGCGGATGACGGTTTCGCCCGTCAGCGGGGCCTTGATCCGCACGACATAGGGGGCGTCGGGGTGCGTTTCAGGCGCGGCGTCACGCCAAGGTGATTGGTACAGGGTGCTGCGGCCCTCGGCCTTGGCCTGATCCCGGAACGCGGCGATTTCTTCTTGCGAGGCAAAGCACTTATAGGCCTTTCCTTCGGCAAGAAGTTGCAGCGCCACCTCGGCGTGGCGGGGGGCGTTTTCGAACTGGCTGACCACGTCACCGTCGTGATCCAGTCCCAGCCACGCCATGCCCTGCAGAATCGCTTCGGTTGCCTCGGGGGTGTGGCGCTGGCGGTCGGTGTCTTCGATACGCAGCAGGAATTTACCGCCCCGACCGCGTGCATAAAGCCAGCTGAACAGCGCCGTCCGCGCGCCGCCGATGTGCAGATAACCGGTAGGAGACGGGGCGAAACGGGTAACGACAGGCGTTGTCATGGGCGGAGGATCCTTTGCAGCAGAAGTTCACGGAAAACGCCCGTTCGGGGTGCCGTTTATCATTTGCTAACTCCTTTGGAGATAGCGTCCCCGACTATCTACCCAGTGCAGAGAACGGGGGCAAGTATGGGGCTGTTGTCCTATATGGCGCAGAGCATGCGCGCACAGCGGGGGCATCTGATCGGCTGGGTGCCGGTGTGTCTGGCCGCGGGGATCGGCAGCTATTTTGCGCTGCGGGTTGAGCCTTCGCTGACCGTCCTGCTTTGGGTCGCGGGCGGGGCGGCGCTGCTGGGGGCTGCGGCCTTTCTGGCGGGCGAGGTCGCGGGGCCTGTGTTGTTGGGCGCGGCCTTGGCGTTGGTCGGTTTTGATCTGGCGGCGTGGCGGGCCCATGCTGTCGGCGGGCCGGTGCTGGGGTGGCGCTATTACGGCCCGATCGCGGGGCGCGTCGTGGCGGTGGATCGCAGCCAGTCCGACGCCTTGCGGCTGACGCTGGATCGGGTTGTGCTGGAACGGGTGTCTGCGGCGCGTACGCCGTTGCATGTGCGCGTGTCCTTGCACGGCGACAGACGCTTTGACGCGGATATCACGCCGGGGTTGGGGGTGATGACCACGGGGCATCTGTCGCCGCCAAGCGGCCCGGTCGAGCCTGAGGGGTTTGATTTCCAGCGGCATGCATGGTTCGCAGGCCTGGGCGCTGTGGGGTACAGTCGCACCCCTTTACTGGCGGCGACACCGGCCGAGGCGGGGCATAGCGGGCTGACGGTCTTTCGGGCGCGCATGGCGGCCTCGGCCCGGATTCAGCGGATCTTGCCGGGTGATATCGGCGGGTTTGCCACGGCGATCACCACCGGCGACCGCAGCGCCATCAGCCAGGACGCGCTGCAGGATCTGCGTGCCAGCAACCTTGCGCATCTATTGGCGATCTCGGGCTTGCACATGGGGTTGCTGAGCGCGGTGGTCTTTGGCGCGTTGCGGATCGTGCTGACGTTGGTGCCGTGGATCGCGCTGCGCTGGCCCACGCGCAGCATCGCAGCGGCAGGGGCGCTGGTGGCGGCCAGCGGCTATCTGCTGTTGTCGGGCGGCAATGTCGCAACCGAACGCGCGTTCATCATGGTCGCCGTGGCCCTTGGCGCGTTGATGATCGGGCGACGGGCGCTGACCCTGCGGGCCGTGGCGATTGCGGCGACGATCGTATTGGTCTTGCGGCCGGAGGCATTGACGGGGCCGGGGTTCCAGATGTCCTTTGCCGCCACCACGGGGTTGGTTGCGATCTTTGGCTGGTTGCGCAACGCCGAGGTCTCGCTTGGGCCGAAGTGGCTGGCACCGGCTGTGGCGACGGTGATTTCCTCGGCTGTGGCGGGGGGCTTTACCGCGCCCATCGGGGCGGCCCATTTCAATACGATCGCGCAATATGGCTTGGTCGCGAACCTGCTGTCGGTCCCGCTGATGGGGATCTTGGTGATGCCGGCCGCCGTCGCGGCCTTGGTCATGGCACCGCTGGGACTAGAGTGGATTCCCCTGCAGGTCATGGGCGCAGGGTTGCGCTGGATCTTGCTGGTCGCGCAGGGCGTTGCGGGGATCGACGGGGCGCAGGGGCATGTGGCCGCCCCCGGCCCTTGGGTGCTGCCGCTGCTGGCGCTCGGGTTTTTGTGGCTGTTGCTGTGGCAGGGCTGGTTACGGTTTGCCGGTCTGGGGGCCGTGATTGCGGCGGGGGTAGTGTGGCACGGTGCAGAGCGTCCGACGGTGCTGATCTCGGACACCGGCAGTCTGGTGGGGGTGATGACCCCCACGAGCCGTGCGCTGAGCAAGGCAAAAGGCGCAGGCTTTGTCGCGCTCAACTGGCTGGAGAATGACGGCGACGGCGCCGATCAGGCCCAAGCCGCAGCGCGTTGGCCCACAAGGTCAAAGATCGGGGAACGAGAGGTGATCCACCTGTCCGGCAGGCGCGCGCTGGCGGCGTTCGGGGCGTGCCGTGCGGATCAGATCATCGTGCTGTCTGTTGTGCCCGATCCGCCGCTGACGGGCGGTTGCGATGTGTTTGACCCCGACCGGTTGCGATCCTCAGGGGCAGTCGCACTCACCCTCGATAAGGGGCGGGTCACAATGCAAACGGCCCGCCAAAAGGCGGGCACGCGGTTGTGGACAGCATGGCCCAAGGACAGTCCTGCGCGGTAGCAAGCGTCAGTAGGTGCGGATCAACCCGACCAGACGTCCCTGTACCTTGACCTTATCCGACGGCAGCACCCGCGTTTCATAGGCGGGGTTAGCGGCTTCGAGTGCGACAGAGCTGCCGTGACGGCGGAATTTCTTGAGCGTCGCCTCGTGGTCTTCGACCAGCGCCACCACGATATCCCCATCATCCGCGACAGAGGTTTCGCGGATGATCACCACGTCGCCATCATTGATCCCTGCGTCGATCATGGAATCACCCTGCACCTCCAAAGCGTAATGTTCGCCGCTGCCGCTGATCATCCCGCCGGGGACGGCGACAGATTGGGTCATGGTGCTGATCGCCTCGATCGGGACACCGGCGGCGATCCGGCCCATCATCGGCACATCAAAGGACGACGCGCTGACCGGCTGCGCGGCAGAAGGGGGCGGCCCATCGGGGCGGTCGCCGTCAATCACGCGCGGGGTAAAGCCCGCACCGGACAGGCTGCCCAAGCTATCGGGCAGTTTCACCACCTCTATCGCGCGGGCGCGATGCGCAAGCCGGCGGATGAATCCGCGTTCCTCAAGCGCTGTGATCAGACGGTGGATGCCGGATTTGGACCGCAGATCAAGCGCTTCTTTCATCTCGTCAAAGCTGGGCGGCACGCCGTCGCGCTGCACACGTTTGTGAATAAAGGCCAGCAGATCGAGTTGTTTCTTGGTCAGCATCCGGACATTCCCCGTTTCTATTTGGGGTTTGTTCTAGGGATGTTCCTGTTTTGTGTCAACCGTCAGAGGGGAATACAGCCTATGATCTCTCCGGCAGTGCGGGCCTCATCGTGGGGCGGGCGGACCATCAGGACATCGGCGCGCGACAGGATACCCAGCAGCGAACTG
The DNA here is from genome assembly GCF_045586035.1 of Sulfitobacter sp. PM12. Lineage (NCBI taxonomy): Bacteria > Pseudomonadati > Pseudomonadota > Alphaproteobacteria > Rhodobacterales > Roseobacteraceae > Sulfitobacter > Sulfitobacter sp. PM12. Next base: position 2,240,603 of record NZ_CP151529.1, on the reverse strand, counting down.
TCCTGATTATCTTCGGGCAGGACGGCACCATTACGGACCATCGCACGCATATAATGTTCGCGTGGCCCATTGGCGGGCAGATCGACGCCAAGCGGCAGATCGATCCGTGCGGCGGGCGCGGCGGGCAGGCCTAGCATCTTGCGCAGTACCGGCACGACAAAGACCGTCCCGCAGACCATGGCCGACACCGGATTGCCGGGCAGGCCGATCATCGGGACATCACGCAGCCGCCCCGCCATAAGAGGTTTCCCGGGGCGCATCGCGACTTTGTAGAAAGCCTGCGCCATCCCCATTTGGGCGGCGACGGGGGCGACCAGATCGTGGTCTCCGACAGAGGCGCCGCCGATGGTGATGATCAGATCGGCATCTTGCGCCATGGTGAAGGCTTGGGTCAGCGAGGGCACCGTGTCGCGGGCAATCGGGATCATGCGGCACTGCGCGCCATGCTGTTCGAGCAGGGCGGCCAGACCATAGGTATTGGAGGCGATGATCTGGTCGGGGTTCGGCACCTCGCCGGGTTGCACCAGCTCGTCCCCGGTGGCGATGATTGCGACGCGTGGTTTGGCATAGACCGGCACCGTCGCCACATTCATCGACGCCAGCAGCGCGATATCGGCAGGGCGCAGCAGACGCGGCGCATCCATCGTGTCACCTGCATGGAAATCCCCACCGGCGGGGCGGATATTGGTCTTGGGGCCGATGTCATGGCCCAGCATGATCAGATCGCCACGACGGGTCGTATCCTCTTGGATCACAACGAAATCAGCGCCTTCGGGGACAGGGGCACCGGTAAAGATGCGCACGGCCTGACCGGCCTTGACCACTCCGTCAAACCGATGACCCGCCGCCGCTTCGCCAATGACCTTAAACATCGCGTCGGGCTCGACCTCTGTCTGGCGTAGGGCATAGCCATCCATAGAGGAGGCCGCGAAAGGCGGCTGGGTGCGGGTGGCAACAACATCGCGCGCCAGCACACGGCCCGCGGCCTGACGCAGCGGGACCGCTTCCACTTCGGTGGCGGTGACGAGATCAAAGAGATGCGACAGGGCGTCGCTGACAGAGATCATTCTGCCTCGTATCGGCCCGATTTGCCGCCGTCTTTCAGCACGACCCGCAGGCCGCCGATCTCCATGCCTTTGTCCACGGCCTTGGCCATGTCATACACTGTCAGCGCGGTGACAGAGGCGGCGGTCAGCGCCTCCATCTCGACGCCGGTCTGTCCGGTGGTCTTGACGGTCGCGGCGATGCGCAGACCGGGCAGGTCGGCATCGGGTGTCAGTTCAACCGACACTTTGGTGATCGGCAGAGGGTGGCACAGCGGAATCAGATCGGCGGTGCGTTTTGCAGCCATGATCCCCGCCAGACGGGCCACACCCATGACATCACCCTTTTTGGCGCGGCCCTCGGTAATGATATCAAAGGTTTCGCGCAACATCTTGATGTGGGTTTCAGCAACGGCCACCCGCGACGTCACGGGTTTGTCCGACACGTCGACCATATGCGCGTCACCCTTACCGTCAAAATGCGTGAGCGCCATTACATACCCCCCGGCCGCAGCGGTGTGGCCAGCAGGTTGCGGGTTGCGACCTCTACATCGTCCTGACGCATCAGGCTTTCCCCGATCAGGAACACGCGCGATCCGTATTTCGCCATATCGGCCAGATCTTCGGGCGTGTTCAGCCCGCTTTCCGATACGATCATCTTTTCCACATCCACATGTTTCGACAGGCGGCGCGTGGTATCTAGCGTCGTCTCGAAGGTTTTGAGGTTGCGGTTGTTGATCCCCATCATGCGGCTTTTCAGCACGGCGGCGCGGTCCAGCTCTTCCTTGTCATGCACCTCGATCAGCGCGTCCATGCCCCATTGGGCGGCGGCGTCCTCAAGCTCGATCGCTTGGGCATCGCTGACAGAGGCCATGATGATCAGGATACAATCGGCCCCAAGCGCGCGGGCTTCGGCGACCTGATAGGGGTCGTACATGAAATCCTTGCGCAGCACGGGCAGGGTGCAGGCCTCGCGGGCGGCGACAAGATATTCCTTGGCCCCCTGAAAGCTGGGCGTGTCTGTCAGCACCGACAGACAGGTCGCACCACCCGCGGCATAGACAGCGGCCAGTGTGGCGGGGTCAAAATCGGCGCGGATCAACCCTTTTGACGGGCTTGCCTTCTTGACCTCGGCAATCAGCCCGTACCCCTCGCGCGAGGCGTCGAACAACGCGTCGGCAAAGGGGCGCACGGGCGAGGCGGCGCGCGCCTCTGCCTCTACGGCCTCAAGCGGTTTGGCGGCCTTGTCGGCGGCGATCTCTTCCAGCTTGTAGGCTTTGATCTTGTCTAGGATGGTGCCAGTGTTGGTATCGGTCATGATGTCTCCGGTGTTGCCCAGTTTATGGCCGCTTGGCCTTGGGCGTGCAACCAGTCATTGCAGCGCGAGAAGGGGCGTGACCCGAAAAACCCACGCCGCGCGGACAGGGGCGACGGGTGCGGGGTTTCGAGTTTGAAGTTCGGTCCCCCGTCCACATCCCGCGCGACTTTTTGGGCATGCGCGCCCCACAGCAAATACGCGCGGGGACGGTCGGCCAAACGGCCAAGAATTTGCGTGGTCAGCTGCTGCCAGCCCAGTTTCCCATGGCCGCCTGCGTCCCTCGCGGGCACGGTCAATGTGGTGTTCAACAACAGCACGCCCTGATCCGCCCAGAACCGCAGATCGGCATCCGGTGGGCACGCGCCGATGTCATCCACCATTTCCTTATAGATATTGGACAGCGAACGGGGCAGCGGTTTGGTATCGGCGCGCGCGGAAAAGGCAAAGCCGTGGGCATGGCCGGGGGTGGGATAGGGATCTTGCCCCAGGATCACCACGCGCACCGCGTCGGGCTGGGTATGTTCCAGCGCGGCGAAAACCTGCGGTCGGGGCGGCAGCGTCTCGCGCGGGTCCGCGGCCAGCGCGGCGGCGATGCCGGGCAGGGTGTCGTCAAAGAACGCAAGGTCGCGCCAGGCCCCGAGGCGCGACAGGTCAAAACGGCTCATGCGGTCTGGGTGATCCGCGCGACTTGGGTGATCTTGTCACGGGCCGCACCGCTGTCGATGCTGTGACGTGCCATCTCTACCCCCGCTTTCAGATCGGGCGCGGCATCGGCCACGACCAGCGCCGCCGCCGAATTGAGCAAGACCGCATCGCGGTAGGCCGATGGGGTTCCGTCCAGCAGCGCGTTGAAATCACGCGCGTTTTCTTCGGGTGTGCCGCCGATGATATCCTCGAACGGATGGACTGGCAGGCCCGCGTCTTCGGGCGTGATCTCGAATTCGGAAATGGTGCCATCAGGGTTCAGCGCGGCGATCCAGCTGGTGCCGGTGATCGTCAGCTCGTCCGTCCCGTCGGAGCCATGCACAAGCCACGCTTTTTCAGAGCCAAGCGCGCCAAGTGTTGCGGCCATCGGGCGGATCAGATCGCGGCGATAAGCCCCGGTCAACTGCCGTTTGACGCCCGCAGGGTTTGTCAGCGGGCCGAGGATGTTGAAGATCGTGCGTGTGCCCAGTTCGGACCGTGTGGGCATGACATGGGCAATCGCGGGATGGTGCATCGGGGCCATCATAAAGCCGATGCCCGCATCGCGCAGGGCGGCCTCGACCACCTTTGGTCCGACCATCACCTTGAGCCCCATCTGCGTCAGCGCATCCGCCGCACCGGATTTGGACGACAGGTTGCGGTTGCCATGTTTCGCCACCACGACGCCCGCGCCGGCAACGACAAAGGCCGTCGCGGTAGAAATATTCAGCGTGCCCTTGCCATCGCCGCCGGTGCCCACGATGTCCATCGCGCCCTCGGGGGCTGTGACAGGATTGCATTTGGCGCGCATGACATGGGCGGCGGCGGCATATTCATCCACCGTCTCGCCACGGGTGCGCAGGGCCATCAGGAAACCACCGATCTGGCTGGGGGTCGCTTCGCCCTCGAATAGGATCTGGAACGCGGTTTCGGCCTGATCCCGGGTCAGCGGGCCATTGGCGGCCGCATCGATCAGAGGTTTCAGAGCATCGCTCATGCCGGCACCTTTACGTTGTTCAGGAAGTTTTGCAGCATCTGGTGACCGTGATCCGAGCGGATCGATTCCGGGTGGAACTGCACGCCATGCAGCGGCAGGTCGCGGTGCTGCAGGCCCATGATCGTGCCGTCCTCAAGCTCTGCCGTGATCTCAAGGCAGTCGGGCAGGGTGGCGCGGTCAACGATCAGCGAATGATAGCGTGTCGCGGCAAAGGGCGATGGCAGCCCCGCAAAGACGCCCTGACCCTTGTGGTGCATCATGCCCATCTTGCCGTGCACGATCTCGCCCGCGCGCACGACCTTGCCGCCGAACGCCTGACCCAGCGTCTGATGGCCAAGGCACACACCCAAAAGCGGCGTGCTTGTTTCGGCGGCGGCTGCCGTCAGCGCAAGGCAGATGCCCGCTTGATCCGGGTCGCAGGGGCCGGGCGACAGGATGATCCCCGCCGGGTTCATCGCCATCGCGGCCTGCACGTCGATCTGGTCATTGCGGCGGATTTCGACTTCGGCCCCGAGGTCACCCAGATAGTGTACGAGGTTGTAGGTGAAGCTATCGTAGTTATCTATCAAGAGCAGCATGCGGCAATTCTTTGTATTGGGGCAGGGTTTAGGGCTAGAGGAACCGCGCAAAACCACGGTATAATGTCCGCTGATACATGTTCAGGGTTAAGACCTATCGTCAAGGGCAGCAGGCCGGAGAGCCGCACGAACCGGAACAAAAACAGGAGCGATCATCTATGTCACGCGGGTTTATTGGCGGCATCCTTATTGGTGCGGTATTCAGTGTCGGCGTCGCCGGTGTCGCGTCCTTCATGGTACCTATGGGGCCCGCGCCCTTGCAAGACACGCCTGTGCCAAGTGACGCGCCTGACGACGAACGCGCGACCAACGCGCCCGAAATGGCGGAACCCCCGGTGGTAGCGGCTGATGAAACGCCCCTGACGGCGGCTGAGGACACTAACGAGGATGTGATCACGCCAGAGCCAGTTGTCGAAGAGCCTGTCGTCGAGGAGCCCATCGTTGAACCAGAGCCCGAGACTGTACCTAAAGCCGAGGTCACACCAGAAGTAGAAGCACCGGTCGCGCAAGAGGCTGTGCAAGATGCACCTTCAGAGGACGCGCCGGACGTCGCGGCAGCGCCTGAGACGGTAGAGCCTGAACCACAGCCTGAACCAGAGCCCGAGCCAGAGGTCGCCCCAACGCCGCAGCCCGCGCCGCAGATCGCACAGGATATCGACGCGACAGCCCCCGTGGCCGTGCCCGATGCGGCTGCACCGAAGATCACGCTTGATGATCCTGTTTTGCCCAATCCGATGGCGCTTGCGCCGATGGAACCGACCGAGCCGGATGCGCTTGGCATCGAGACCCGGACAGCACCGCCCGTCACCGCCGACGAAAGCGTCGACACCCCCGTGTCGCCCACGCCGGACACCACCCCCGTGTCGCCCACGCCGGACACCGATGTCGCCACCGCGCCAAGCGCGCCCGACGCGCAACCCGAAGACGCCCCTGCCGATGTTGTTTTTGGCGCGCCCGAGCAACGCACAGACGGGCGGCCCACAATCGGTACCCCTGCGGCGATCACCTCTGAACGGGATACGGGCGTGACGATCAACCGCCTGCCGACCGCCCAATCGGGCGAACAGACCGCCCCCGAGGCGCAAGCCACCGCACAAAGCCCCGCCATCACCCGTTATGGCCAGCCTTTCGCGAATCCTGATGACAAACCGCTGATGAGCGTCCTGTTGATGGACGTGGGCAGTGATTTGCAAGGGGGCGAGGTCGGTATCGCCGCGCTGCGCAGCTTTCCCTATCCGCTGAGCTTTGCCGTCGACGTCAGCCTGCCCGACGCGGCAGAGCGCATGCAGACCTACCGCAACGAAGGGTTCGAGGTTCTGGCAATGGTCGACCTGCCTCAAGGCGCGCAGCCAAGCGATGCAGAGACCACGCTGGCGGTCGCCTTCTCGCGCATGCCCGAAGTGATCGGCGTGCTTGAAGGGCAGGGTGCCGGGCTGCAACCCGACCGCGCGACAGCAGATCAGGTGACTGCGATCCTTGGGCAGGGGGGCTATGGCCTTGTGACCCAGGACAAGGGGCTGAACACGATGCCCAAGCTTGCAGTGAAAGAGGGCGTGCCCGCTGCACCCGTGTTCCGCGACTTTGACAGCAAGGGGCAGACGCCCACCGTGATCCGACGGTTCCTTGATCAGGCCGCGTTCAAGGCGGGGATCGAAGGGTCGGTGATCATGATGGGGCGGATGCGGCCCGAGACGATCTCGGCGCTGTTGGTCTGGGGGTTACAGGACCGTGCCAGCCAAGTCGCACTTGCCCCTGTCTCAGCCGTGCTGAAAAACGCGACGCCTGAATGATCCACCGGTAAAGCCGTCAAAACCTGCGCGCTGCGCGGGCCTCGACGTGCCTGAGTGTGATCTGCCTAGATAATCTCGTCTTCGTCGAACAGCGGGTCGCTTTCGAGCTGCGTGATCATATCCTCGACCGTGTCTGCCACGGCCTTGGGCAGCAGCTTTGCCAAGTGGAAGACAGCGTCGCCCTCGTTCACCACGGGCAGGATCGCGCGGCCGATCAGGATACCGTCATGGGGGGCGATAATATCCTCTTCGGTCTTGCCGAACGGGTCAGAGACTGTCGCCAGCGCGTCGCCCTGTTTCACGGTCTCCCCCTCGGCCCTGAAGGTGCGCAGCAGCCCACCCACGGGCGCGCGCAACCAGGTCGAGCTTGAGCAGACATGGGATTGCCTGCGCGAGGGGGCGATGCCCTTGGCCGGCAGCATGTCTTCGGCACGCATGACCCGCAAGATACCCGCAACGCCCGCGCGCACCGCCATTTCGTCAAAGCGCAGCCCTTCGCCCGCCTCATACAGCAGCACCGGCGTGCCCTTGGCGGCGGCGACCGCGCGCAGCGATCCGTCACGCAGGGGCGAGGTCAGCACCACCGGTGCGGCAAAGCTGGCGGCCATGCGCCGCGTCACCGCATCTGAAGGAGAGATACGCACCTGTGGCAGGTTGGTCCGGTGGATCGCGGCCGAGTGCAGATCGATACCGAAATCACAGCGCAGCACCACGTCGTTCAGAAAGATATGCGCCAGCCGTGACCCCAAAGACCCCGACGGGTGCCCCGGAAAACAACGGTTCAGATCGCGCCGGTCCGGCAGATAGCGTGACCGGTTCAGGAAACCGAAAGAGTTCACCACCGGGATCACCAGCAGCGTCCCCCGCAGGGATTTCAATTGCGGTGCGCGCAGCAGACGGCGCACGATCTCGACCCCGATCAGCTCGTCCCCGTGAACAGCGGCGCTGACAAACATGGTGGGCCCGGGGCGCTTGCCGTGGATCACTTCAAGCGAGAGCCCGACAGGCGTGTGGTCCGGCAGGATCGAGATCGGCAAGTCGATCTGTGCCCGAGAGCCGGGTGCCACGTGTTGACCCGCAATCTCGAACGGGGCTTGGGCCGGCATCCTCAGCTGTTCCCTTGACCTGCGAAGCGTGCTGCATCGGCCGCCGCACGGCGGATCGCGTCGGATTTATGCACCGTTTCCATATATTCCGCCTCTGCGTCGCTGTCATAGACGACACCGCCGCCGGCCTGAATATACAGGGTTTTATCCTTGATGACGGCCGTGCGCAACGCGATGCACATGTCCATGTCGCCGCCCGCGCTAAAGTAGCCTACACCGCCGCCGTACAGCCCGCGTTTTTCGGGCTCCAGCTCGTCGATAATCTCCATCGCGCGGACTTTGGGCGCGCCTGATACGGTGCCCGCGGGCATCCCTGCAAAGAAGGCATCCAGCGCATCGCGGTCTTCGCGCAGCTCGCCCACGACGTTGGACACGATGTGCATCACGTGGCTGTAGCGTTCGACGATGAATTCCTCGGTCGGGCGTACGGTGCCGATCTTGGCGACCCGGCCCACGTCATTGCGACCCAGATCAAGCAGCATCAGATGCTCAGCCAGCTCTTTCTGGTCGGCCAGCAGATCAGCCTCCAGCGCGCGGTCTTCTTCCGGCGTGGCCCCGCGACGACGGGTGCCTGCAACGGGGCGGATCGTGATCTCGTTGCCGAAGACGCGCACCAGGATCTCGGGCGAGGCGCCGACAACGTGGAAATCACCGAAGTTGAAATAGAACATGAAGGGCGACGGGTTGGTCCGGCGCAAACTGCGATACAGCGCGAACGGCGGCTGCGAGAAGCCCTGCGCCCACCGTTGCGACGGCACCACCTGAAAGATGTCGCCCGCCACGATGTATTCCCGCGCTTTTTCAACGGCGGATTTATAGCCTTCGCGGGTGAAATTGCTGACGGGGGCGGATTCTTCGTGGGCGTCGCCCAGATCACGGCTGGTGCCGGGCATCGACCGTTCCAGATCACGCACCGCATCCATCACGCGTTCGGCGGCTTGGGCATAAGCGGCCTTGGCCGATTGCCCGTCAGACACCCAAGCTGGCGACACGATCGTGACCTCGCCCTTGACCCCGTCAAGCACGGCAATCACCGAGGGGCGCACCATCATCGCATCGGGCAGCCCCATGGGATCGGGGTTCACATTCGGCAGATGCTCCACCAGCCGGATCATGTCATACCCCAGATAGCCGAACAGCCCGGCGGCGGCTTGCGGCAGGTCATCAGGCAGGTCGATCTTCGACTCCGCGATCACCGCACGCAATGTATCCAGCGGATCCCCAGCAACATCGTCGAAGGCATCTACGTCATAGCGTGCCGAACGGTTGATGGCCGACGTGGTGCCCTGACAGCGCCAGATCAGATCGGGCTTCATCCCGATAATCGAATAGCGTCCGCGGACCTCGCCGCCGGTCACAGATTCCAGCACAAAGGCGTTCTGTGCCGCACCGGTGAGCTTGAGCATCAGCGAAACAGGCGTGTCCAGATCGGCAGCCAGACGGGTGTAAACGATCTGGTTCTTGCCCGCCGCATAGCCTGCGGCAAAGCTGTCATAATCGGGTGTCAACGACATGGGAGACCTAACTTAGGGGAAGTTCACGTGGACGGCGTTGATCGCCTGCTGATCGACACGCGGTGCCGTCCGGCGGATCACGTCGTCAGAGAAAGCGGCGAAAAGCGCTTGCGACAGCTGGTCATCCAGCTGGGTGGCGATCTGGGTTTTGACCTGCGTCATCCGGTCATTCTCGCCCGCGTCCTTGATGCTATCAAGACGGACTAGCGCGACCTCATCGGCACCTTCCAGCAGTTCTACCTCGCCGGGGGCTGCGTCAAACACAGCGGCGATGAACCCCTGCGGTGCGGCGCTGACCACGGCGTCGCGGGTCTGGTCGGTCCCGGTCTTGGGCTCCAGCCCCAGCTCGGCAAAATCAGCGCCATCGGCAAGCTCGGCCTGCAGGGTCTCGGCCTTGGCACGCAGGGCGGTGATCAATTGTTCGTTCTGCCACGCCTCGGCCACGTCTGCACGTGCGGCGTCAAACGGGTTGGGGCGTTCCTCTTTGGTGCCATCAAGACGCATGGCAAAAACGCTACCGTCATCCAGCTGTTGGATCTGGGGGAAGTCGCCTTCGGTCAGACGTGTCGCGGCCTCGCGGAAACCGGCATAGGCGGCGATGCTTTCGCTGCTGTCCTGCGTCCATTCGATGGTGCTGAGGGTCATTTTGCTTTCCTCGGCGATCTGTTCCAGCGTGGCACCACCGGCCAATTGGTCATCCAGATCCTGGGCGCGAACCTCTACCAGACGGGCCGCGCGGTCCGCGGCAAGGTCTTGCACCAGCGTCGGACGGGCTTCTTCGAAGGTGGTGTTCAGCGACGGCAGCACACCGTTCACGCGGAACAATGCAGGCCCGAGGTTGCTGGGCAGCGGGCCGACAATATCCCCCACTTCGGCAGCAAACACGGCGTCCCCTGCGGCACCAAGCTGTTGCTGGCTCAGATCGCCAAGATCCACATCCGACAGGGAAAGCCCGCGGTCCGCGACCAGCCCCTCAAATGTGTTGCCATCAACCTCGAGCGCGGCGGCGGCCTGATCGGCGGCCTCCTGATCGCGGAAGACCAGACGTTCGACCAAGCGGCGTTCGGGCTGGATGTATTCATCCGCGCGGTCGTCATAGGCGGCCTGCAGCTCTTCGTCGGTCAGCTCTACCTCGTCCAGCAGATCCTGCGGGCCCATGGTGATATAGCTGATGGTCTTGCTGGCGGGCAGAATGAACTGATCGGCGTTCTCGTCGTAATAGGCCTGCAACTGCGCATCGGTGGCGTCGGGCAGGGGCGCATCCAGATCATCTTGCGTCAGTTTGGCCCAGGTAAAGCTGCGCTGCTCGCCCACATAGGAGACAAGCGTGTCGGCATAGGCGTCGGGCATCGCAACCCCGCCGGTGATCGCTTCCTGCAACAGTGTGCGGCCCGCTTCCTCGCGCAGCGATTGTTCGAATTCATTCTCGTTCAGACCGGCCTGCTGTAAGGCAAAGCGGTAGCCCTCGCGGTCGAAATTCCCGTCAACGCCTTGGAACGACGGGATTTCCACAACGCGTTCGCGTAGGTTCGCGTCGCCGATGGACAGGCCCATCTCGTCGGCCTCATTGTCGAGCGCGCGCAAACGAACCAGACGTTGCAGCACGGCACGGTCCAGCCCGATGGCTTGGGCTTCCTGAAAGCTAAGCTGTTCGCCGGACTGGCTTTCGATGGCTCGGATCTGCTGCTGCAGCTCGCGGGCGTAATCGTCAACCGAGATTGACTTGTCGCCCACTTCGCCGACGGTGCGTGCGCTGCCGTTCAGATTGACCGCGCCAAAACCGCCCAGACCCAGGATCAAAAGACCCATCAGCCCCCATACTGCGGTTTTCGTAAAGCTGTTGCCTTTGGCTTTCATGGTGTCATCCCTTAAACGCACGTTTTGCCCTGTCTATGCGGTGCGCGGCAGGGGGGCAAGAGCCGCGTTAGACCTGTGTCAGACGGTCAAACAGCACCTCGATGCCTGCGACATCCAGATTGGCAAAAGCGAGGCGCAGATGCCGCCCGCCGGTGATATCCTCTGCCGGATGGAACATGGTGCCGGGCAGGGTCAGCACGGCCGCCTCGCGCACCAGCCGCGGGGCCAATGTGGCAGAGCTTTCGTCAAAGGGGTGCGAGAGATAGGCGAAATAGCCGCCAAGCCCCAAAAGCTTCCAGCCTTTCGCGTCTAAACGGTGCATACTGTCGGCAATCGCCTGTCGCCGCGCCAGGATCTCGCGCCGCTCGCCGGCCAGCCATGTGTCAAGGTTCTGCATCCCCCAAAGGGCGGCATGTTGACCGATCTGGCCGGGACAAATGGCAACGGTATCCAGGAACTTCTCAACCTCGGCAAGACGCGTCTGGGAGGCGACAATCGCGCCCACTCGGTGACCAGTCAGACGGTAGGCCTTTGAAAAAGAATATAAATGGATCAAAGTATCGTGCCAGTCGGGGTCCTGAAACAGACGGTGCGGCGGGCCGGAACGACTGTCAAAGTCGCGATAGGTCTCGTCCAGGATCAGGGCGATACCGCGCGCACGGGCCAGATCGAAAAACGCCTGCACCAGCTCTTCGGGGTATTCAACGCCGCCGGGGTTGTTGGGCGTGACCAAGGCGATGGCACGGGTGCGGTCGGTGATCAGGGCGGCAGCCTGTTCCGGGTCGGGCAAGAGCGCATCCCCCACCGGCAGCGGCACGGCGGCGACACCCGACATATCCAGCCACATCTTGTGGTTAAAGTACCACGGCACCGGCAGGATCACCTCGTCCCCCTCGGCACAGAGCGTAGCAATCGCAGCGGCAAAGGCCTGATTGCAGCCCGATGTAATCGCCGCTTGCGCGGGCTCTACCGCGCCAGCGTAATGGGCGCTGACCTGCGCGGCCAGCTCGTCGCGCAATTCGGGCAGACCCAGCACCGGCCCGTAAAGATGCGCATCATCGTTGTTCAGCGCGACATCAGCCATGGCCTGACGCATGGCCTGCGGGGGCGGATCGACAGGGGCGGCTTGGCTCACGTTGATCAGGGGGCGGTCGGCGTCAAAATGGACGCCCGTCAACCAGCGGCGCGCCTCCATCACCGGAGGAGAGAAAGTCGCGGCGGTACGCGGGGTCATGGTAAATGCTCCTGACTGGGCGAGGGAGGGGGCGCTTCGGCAAGCGGACCAGCGCAAAGTCTGACACGGCGCGGGGCCGCTGCTTCCAAATGGTCCTAAATCCTCGCCGAAGGCAGGTATCTGCGGGGGTGCCGTTTAGTCTTTGCCGCGGTAGGGCTCTACATATTGCAGCGCCATATCCCAGGGGAAGAAAATCCACGTATCCTGGCTGACTTCGGTAATGAAGGTATCCACCTGCGGGCGGCCCTTGGGCTTGGCATAGACGGTGGCCAGATGCGCATTGGGATAAAGCTGGCGCACGACTTCAAGGGTTTTACCGGAATCCACCAGATCGTCGATGATCAGGATACCGGTGCCGTCGCCCATCAGCTCTGCATCGGGGGCCTTGAGCACGACCGCGTCCGATTGATCCTGATGGTCATAGGACTTGATCGAAATCGTGTCGACGGTGCGGATATCCAGCTCGCGGGCGGCGATCATCGCGGGGGCCATACCGCCACGGGTGATCGCAACTACAGCACGCCAGCCGCCGTCATCGGGGCCCATGCCGTCCAGACGCCACGCCAGCGCACGGCTGTCACGGTGGATCTGGTCCCAGCTGATGTGAAACCCTTTTTCATGGGGCAGGCGCGAGGCATCCTTGCTCATGTCGTTATTCCTTTGCCATGTCTGGGGCGTCGACGGCTTTCATGCCCACCACGTGGTAACCCGCATCCACATGCAGATTCTCGCCCGTCGTGCCCGAGCCAAGATCGCTCAGCAGGAACAGCGCGGATTTACCCACATCGTCGATGGTCACGTTGCGACGCAGCGGCGAGTTATACTCGTTCCACTTCATGATATAGCGGAAGTCGCCGATGCCGGATGCGGCCAATGTCTTGATCGGGCCGGCGCTGATCGCGTTAACGCGGATGCCGTCCTTGCCCAGATCCTCGGCCAGATATTTGACCGATGCTTCCAGAGCGGCCTTGGCGACGCCCATCACATTATAATGCGGCATCACTTTTTCGGCACCGTAATAGGTGAGCGTGACCGCGCTGCCGCCGGACTTCATCATCTTTTCCGCGCGCTGCATCACAGCGGTGAAGGAGTAGACAGAGATATCCATCGACATCGCGAAATTGGCGCGGCTGGTGTCGACATAACGCCCGCGCAATTCGTTCTTGTCAGAGAACCCGATCGCGTGGACGATAAAGTCGATCCCGTCCCAACGTTCGCCCAAAGCGGTAAACAGCGCGTCAATCGACTCTTCCGACCCCACATCGCAGGGCAGGACCAGATCGCTGCCCAGTTGCGCCGCCAGTGGATCGACCCGCTTTTTCAGCGCGTCGCCTTGATACGAGAATGCCAGCTCTGCACCAGCATCCGCGAGGGTGCGTGCGATGCCCCAGGCAATCGACTTGTCATTGGCGAGGCCCATGATAAGCCCACGTTTGCCTGCCATCAGGTCATTTGCCATTGTACTTCCTTCGACTATGTCACTGAACTTTTATCCGGTTTATGCTATTGATAGTTTGGCATCAAGGCTGCACGGTGATCGCGGCACTTGAGAGGACGCCGTGATAGACCGCCCTGGCGGTTTTTAGGCGCGACAGTGTGTTTAGTTGTTCTAGTATGTCATTTGATGTAAGGCATTGTCGCAAGTTTGCGTCGATGCGCAAGGAAGGGGATCATGATCATGGAAGTGCGCAAAGGCATTTTTGCCGGTGACGATCCCTTTGTGATTGCGCGCCGCTGGCTGGATGAGGCAACGCAGACAGAGGTTAACGACCCAAATGCCATCGCGCTATCGACCGTGGATGCCGACGGTTTGCCCAATGCGCGCATGCTGTTGCTAAAAGAAATCGAAGACGCGGCATTCGTCTTTTACACAAACTACACCAGCGCCAAGGCGCAAGAACTGGATCACGCGGGCAAGGCTGCTTTCGTGATGCATTGGAAATCCCTGCGCCGCCAGATACGGGTGCGCGGCGTGGTTTCCAAAGAAGAAGGCCCGCAGGCGGACGCATATTACAAGTCGCGCTCGCTCAAAAGCCGGTTGGGGGCTTGGGCCTCTGACCAATCGTCCCCTTTAGCCAGCCGTGCGTCATTGGTCGCCGAAGTGGCAAAAGTCACCGCCAAAAAGGGGCCAAACCCAGACCGTCCACCTTTTTGGGGGGGCTACCGGATCACCCCGGTTGAAATCGAGTTCTGGGCCGACGGAGAGTATAGATTGCATGACCGTTTTGTCTGGCGACGTGCCGAACAAAACGGTGATTGGAGCGTAACGAGATTGAACCCATAAGGCGGCTTTTGTCGCTGATATTTTGTACGCGGGCACGCTGTTGCCTGACCTAGAGAAGACCAAAGGACATTTGTGTCAGAAGTATCCAGCAATAGCTCTGCCATTTCCGGCGTGGTGAAATGGTTTGACCCCGCGAAGGGGTTCGGTTTCGTTGTCTCAGACGCTGGCGGGCCTGATATCCTGTTGCACGTCAATGTGTTACGTAATTACGGACAAAGCTCTGTCGCGGACGGTGCGCGTATTGATCTGACGGTGCAAAAGACCGAACGCGGGGTGCAGGCCACGCAGGTCCATGCGGTACACCCGCCCGCTGCTGCTCAGGCGATGGCGTTGTCGGATATTGTGGGCATTGATCCCGCACTGGTGGCCGCCGCACCGCTGGAGCCCGCGCGGGTTAAATGGTTCGATAAATCCAAAGGCTTTGGTTTCGCGAATGTGTTTGGCAAAAGCGATGACATCTTTCTACATATAGAAGTGTTGCGCCAGTCGGGCCTGTCGGATTTGCAACCGGGCGAGGCATTGGCGCTGCGGGTCATTAACGGGGAACGCGGCCAGATGGCGGCAGAGGTACATGCATGGGAAACGGTACGACTCGATTCATCTGGCACCGCGCAAAGCTGATCCGCGCGGGTCTTTTGGCCTTTGCCACTCTGGCGATGGCGGGGGCGGCCGCTGCCAAATGCAGCGACACCAGCGTGACGTTGCGCGGCGACTGGGGGCAGGCGCGCTTTAGCGTCGAGATTGCCGATGATGCCGGTGAACGTGCCCAAGGACTGATGCATCGCACCTCACTGGCGGGCAGCGCGGGTATGCTCTTTATCTATGAAGAACCGCAGCCTCTCAGCTTTTGGATGCGTAACACATTGATTCCCCTCGACCTATTGTTCATCGATTCCCACGGTGTGGTGCAGCACATCCACCATAATGCGATTCCGCTCGACGAATCTCCGCTTGAGGGGGGCAGTGATGCGCTGCTGGCGGTGTTGGAAATTAACGGCGGGTTAAGCGCGCGGATGGGCATTACACCGGGGACAGAGCTGCGCCATCCCGCGTTTGCAGGGCGCAATCCGGCATGGCCCTGTTAGTTCGTCAGAAACTATCATTTTCTGTGAACTTAGGGCTTTTCAATCCGATTGCTTGGGGCTAAGTAGGCCGCAGTCGGGGCGTGGCGCAGCCTGGTAGCGCACCTGTTTTGGGTACAGGGGGTCGGAAGTTCGAATCTTCTCGCCCCGACCACTTTAAGAACCACCACATATAGTGTTCCTGATCTGCTTCATGCAGATCAGAACGCTGTATTTGTGTGCAGTCGTTCTTTTTTGCCACAGAAGCACGCTCTAAATCTGGTGAGATGGCCGGGTTTTCGAACCTATATCTGGTGGCTGCATAAATTTTTATCATCCACAGTTCCGCCATGTTTATCCCCAGCCCGCTGTCGGGGATTTTGTGGATAACTCAAGCGATACATGAGCCAGCCGCGCTAAACCTTAGCGTTTATTAACTTTATCCGCGGTGTGGAAAATCACCCTCGAGATCCGCTGTCTGTGCATATCATTTCGCTGAATCACCGCGCCGACCGAAGCTTCAAAAAATGCCGATCCGGTCAAGACGCAACTTCCCTTATTTCGATAATAAAGCCGTTGACCCAATAGGGCTGCATACGCCAGTTTGTGTAAATCGACGGGCGGGCCACTACATCTGGTGATTGATCGGGGTGGCGTGCTGATCGGGTGAAATTGGGTTTCGCACATTTGCGCCGGTTAATCGGCTTGATCCAAGACCAACCTGATGCGGGTGCGGGGGACGATGCACACCGGCGATAGGTTTGGCGGCCCGATCATGCCGCTGGTTGAGAGTTTGAAAATTTGGGGCAGCACTTATGAAAATCGAGAGAAAATTCACGCGATCCGGTCAGGATGCCTACGCAGAACTGGACTTTGTGAGCACAGCCTCCGAAATCCGCAATCCTGACGGGTCGGTGGTCTTTCGCCTCGATAACGTCGAAGTGCCCTCCAGCTGGAGCCAGGTCGCCTCTGATGTGATCGCCCAGAAATATTTCCGCAAGGCAGGCGTCCCGTCCGAGACCAAGAAGGTCAAGGAAAAGGGCGTGCCAGAATTCCTCTGGCGCTCGGTGCCGACCGATGACGCGACCATGGGCGGCGAGACGTCGTCGAAGCAAGTGTTCGACCGTCTGGCGGGCGCTTGGGCCTATTGGGGTTGGAAAGGTGGCTATTTCACCACCGAAGAAGACGCCCAAGCCTATTATGACGAGATGCGTCACATCCTGGCCAGCCAGCGCGGCGCACCCAACAGCCCGCAATGGTTCAACACCGGTTTGCATTGGGCCTACGGCATCGATGGTCCCGCGCAGGGGCATTACTATGTCGATTATAAATCCGGCAAGCTGACGCGGTCGACATCCTCTTACGAGCATCCTCAGCCCCACGCTTGTTTCATCCAGTCTGTCGCTGACGATCTGGTAGGGGACGGCAGCATTATGGACCTGTGGGTCCGCGAGGCGCGTCTGTTCAAATACGGTTCCGGCACCGGCACCAACTTCTCGAGCCTGCGGGCGGCGGGCGAGAAACTGTCGGGCGGGGGGAAATCCTCTGGCTTGATGGGTTTTCTGAAAATCGGTGACCGTGCGGCAGGCGCGATCAAATCGGGTGGCACCACACGGCGCGCGGCCAAGATGGTGATCGTTGATGCGGACCACCCCGATATCGAGGATTTCATCAACTGGAAGGTCATCGAAGAGCAAAAGGTGGCGAGCATCGTCGCTGGGTCGAAGATGCATGAACGCGAGCTGAACAAGCTGTTTGCCGCGATCAAAGCATGGGACGGCGCAGAGGCCGACGCCTATGACCCTGCCAAGAACGACCAGCTGAAGGCCGCGATCCGCAGCGCGAAAAAATGCGCGATCCCAGAGACATACGTCAAGCGCGTGCTGGATTATGCCAAGCAGGGTCATACCTCGATCGAATTCCCGACCTATGACACAGACTGGGATTCCGAAGCCTATTCCTCGGTCTCGGGCCAGAACTCCAACAACTCGATCCGGGTGACCAACGCTTTCCTGCACTCCGTCGAAAAAGACGCCGATTGGGAGCTGCTGGACCGCACCACCGGGCGCGTGTCGAAAACCATCCGCGCCCGTGACCTGTGGGAGCAAGTCGGCCACGCGGCTTGGGCCTGCGCCGATCCCGGTATCCAGTATCACGACACGGTAAACGACTGGCACACATGCCCCGAAGACGGCGCGATCCGCGGGTCGAACCCATGCTCCGAATACATGTTCCTCGACGACACGGCCTGTAACCTCGCGTCGATGAACCTGCTGACCTTCCTGCAAGACGGGGAGTTCATGGTCGAAGACTATATGCACGCCTCGCGTCTGTGGACCGTTACGCTCGAAATCTCGGTGATGATGGCGCAGTTCCCGTCCAAGGAAATCGCGCAGCGGTCCTATGATTTCCGCACGCTGGGTCTGGGCTATGCCAACATCGGCGGTCTGCTGATGAACATGGGCTTTAGCTACGACAGCGACGAGGGCCGTGCGCTTTGCGGGGCGCTGACCGCGATCATGACTGGCGTTTCCTATGCCACCTCCGCCGAGATGGCGGGCGAGCTGGGGGCCTTCCCCGGTCACGCCAAGAACGCCGACCACATGCTGCGCGTCATCCGCAACCACCGTAATGCGGCCCACGGCAACACCGACGGCTACGAGGCGCTATCGGTCAAGCCCGTGCCACTGGATCACGCAAACTGCCCGCAAGCCAACCTGATCGACATCGCCACCGCGACCTGGGACGAAGCCCTGCGTCTTGGCGAAAAGCACGGGTACCGCAACGCGCAAACCTCTGTGATTGCGCCGACGGGCACCATCGGTCTGGTGATGGATTGCGACACCACCGGGATCGAGCCTGACTTTGCGCTGGTGAAATTCAAGAAGCTCGCGGGCGGTGGCTATTTCAAGATCATCAACCAGTCGGTACCCGCAGCGCTTGAAAAGCTTGGCTACGGCTCCGCCCAGATCGAAGAGATCGTCGGCTATGCCGTCGGTCACGGCACTATCGGGAACGCGCCTGCGATCAACCACACCACGCTGGTCGGCCACGGTTTTGGCCCTAATGAGCTGGCCAAGATCGACGCGGCGCTGGCGCAGGCTTTCGACATCCGCTTTGTCTTCAATCAATGGACATTGGGCGAGGAGTTCTGCACTCAAGTCCTTGGCATCCCTGCCGAAAAGCTGAACGACCCGACGTTTGACCTGCTGAAATCCCTGGGCTTTTCCAAGAAAGACATCGAGGCGGCCAACGACCATGTTTGCGGTACGATGACGCTGGAAGGCGCGCCGCACCTCAAGCCCGAACACTACGGCATCTTCGACTGCGCCAACCCCTGCGGCAAGAAGGGCAAACGCTACCTGTCCGTCAACAGCCACATCTACATGATGGCGGCGGCGCAAAGCTTCATCTCCGGCGCGATCTCGAAGACGATCAACATGCCAAATGACGCCACCATCGAGGATTGCCAAAACGCATACGAGCTGTCGTGGTCGCTTGGCATCAAAGCCAACGCGCTGTACCGCGACGGATCAAAACTGTCGCAGCCTCTGGCTTCCGCGCTGGTCGAGGATGATGACGAGGCCGCCGAAACGCTGGAAAGCGGCACCACCCACGAGAAAGCCACCGTGCTGGCTGAAAAGATCGTCGAGAAGGTCATCGTCAAAGAAATCATCAAATCGCACCGCGAAAAGATGCCTCAGCGCCGCAAGGGCTATACCCAAAAGGCCAACGTAGGCGGGCATAAGGTCTATTTGCGCACTGGTGAATACGAAGACGGCTCCTTGGGCGAGATCTTTATCGACATGCACAAGGAAGGCGCGGGCTTCCGTGCGATGATGAACAATTTTGCCATCGCCGTGTCCGTGGGGCTGCAATACGGCGTCCCGCTTGAGGAATTCGTCGACGCCTTCACCTTCACCAAGTTCGAACCCGCTGGCATGGTACAGGGCAACGACAGCATCAAGAACGCGACCTCGATCCTTGACTATGTGTTCCGCGAGCTCGCCGTGTCCTATCTGGACCGTACCGATCTGGCGCATGTGCAACCCGAAGGGGCCAGCTTTGACAGCCTCGGCCGCGGCGATCAGGAAAGCGTCGCCAATGTGGCGGAAATCTCCGAAACCGCCGCCAACCGCTCGCTTGAGGTGCTCAAGCAGATCAGCTCGACCGGGTATCTGCGCAACCGTCTGCCGCAGGACCTGGTGCTGCTGCAAGGCGGGCAGGGGCACGGCGACACGCAGACGCTTGACCGTGTGATGCCGCAGGCAGGCCAAGCCTCGGTCGCGGCCAGCATGGGGTCGACCACAGCGGTGTCCAGCGGCGCGGTCAGCATGGACGCCCGTACCAAGGCAAAGATGCAGGGCTACGAGGGCGAAGCCTGCGGAGAATGCGGCAACTACACGCTGGTCCGCAACGGCACCTGCATGAAGTGCAACACCTGCGGCGGCACGTCGGGCTGCAGCTAAGACAAACGCCCCGGCCTTGCTGAAAAGCCAAGCATATGAAGCCCATTTCGAGTGTTTCGGCGGCCATTTACAGGGTGATTAACGCCCAGTTCGCGTAAGTTGTTGATTTTATTGACGCGAGCTGGGGGCAGATCCTTTATGGAGTTTGATGGTCTAGTTCGGCAATAACGGAGGGAAACGAGGCAACTATCGGACGTGAGCTACCAAAAGGCATGACGTTACATCTCATTCCGGTGTCAAATTGCTAGCAGTTTCGGAATGAGAAAGGAGATAGTTTCTTTTCTCATTCCATCGAACAGGGGGCCGGTGCGCTAGCCCCTAACGACGGCCAAGCCGCAGGCATAAAACAAACGAGCGGTAAACGATGAGCTTGGCTATGCGAAACTTAGGGTGCCTTCCGGGCACCCTTTTTTCGATGCATGTTTAAAAAGAGTTAGTTATATTCGCACACTGAGCTCTTTTCTTGATAAATCTTTGGTCGGTATCTGCGCGAGGTGAAGGGATTTTAGTTTAGTTCATTAGCTATAGAACGTGTCTTAGTGATTGGGCTGCCTTTGGTCATTGATGGTCTTAAAACGATCACGGCCCAAAGGTGACATTCATCGGTCAATCAGACGCCGCGCTGCAGCTTCGCCAAAGCTGGCGTTGGCGTCGACAAGAAAGCGAAGAGCTCTCTTGCTTCAAAGGTAGTTCCCAGTCGCCCGAAACGCTTTAAATCACCTTGTTGTTGAAAGCCTTTGAATGCATGATCAAACAAAAATGCAACCTAAAGGGGTGTGAAATTTGGTTGAACCCATTTCAACTGCCACTGCTGTGGCTATCGGCGCTGGCACTACAAAAGCCATTGAGAAATCCACTGCCAGTCTTGTAGATCGAATCTCTATTAAGTTCGCCAAAGACAAATACGATGCCCTTAGGTTGGTTCTGGACAAGGGGTTACCCTCATATCTCGAAGCTAATTATGCCAAATGCGAAACGCTTAAAACACTTTTGAATCGAAATGACCCGATTGCACTTGAGGATTGCTTCGTTGCCCCTGATTTCGAAACTGGAGGCGAGAGCAGCTCATCCGATGAGTTCCTTGAGCAGATGAATAAATCCGGCGGAAAAGTAGTCATCACCGGCTTGGCTGGAAGCGGAAAATCCGTATTTCTTAAGTATTCTTTCAGGAGTGTTATTGAAAAGGGATATTCCTACTACCCAATATTCTTTGAACTTAGGTCTTTGAACAGGGCCTCCAAAAATAAGGGGATGTTGCTGGCGGAGATTTTTGAGTCGATCCATGAATGCTGCGAGTCCTTTACTCGCGCTCAGTTCAACTATGGCTTAAAAAGTGGAGCTTTCTACTTCCTCCTTGATGGCTTTGACGAGTTAAACCAAGAAATTCGCGAGCAGGTCTCCGATGAGATCACAGCGTTGGCGCGAAATCATAACAAATGCGCACTCTTGGTAACTAGCCGCCCTTCCGACGAGTTTGTGGCATGGGAAGGTTTCACAGAGGCAAAGCTGCTTCCATTCGACCTTGAAAAAGCTGTTGAATACATCTCAAAACTACGCTTCGACGAAGACAAAAAACAAGATTTCCTTGCTGACCTAGAAGGAGGAGAATTTGAGAAAAACAAAGACTTTCTCTCGAACCCACTCCTGTCGGCAATGATGCTGCTAACGTACGATTCATTTGGTGAAATTCCCGAGAAACGCCATATTTTCTATGCAAAGTGCTTTGATGTACTTGCTCGAGAGCATGACGCATCAAAGGGGCGATATAAACGCGAGTTGTTTTCTAACTTAGCAATGGAGCAAATCGAGCGTGCTTTCATGTTCTTTTGTGCCGTCTCTTATGTTGAACGCATTTTCTCGTTTAATGACGAGCAGATGGAGCGCTTTGTCAATGAGGCCATTGACGCATGTGGAGTCGAGGCCAACACCATGGAAGTGATTAGGGATTTCAGGGAGTCTATTTCAATTATGGAGCGGGTCGGGCTATTTTACGAGTTTGCCCACAGGTCTTTCCAAGAGTATTTCTATGCCAAATTTGTTGTCGCTGATCGCAGGCTTACTCTGGAACAGAAAATTGGCTGGCTGACCGATAGTTTTCGCTCCGAAGATACGGTTGATATGATTGCGGATATGGACCGGACCTACTTTGAGGATGAGTTCCTACTCCCCAATGTGATGAAACTGGATCAAAAACTTGCTTCAATTGACCCGGAATCTAACCCCTCTGGAGTTCTGTCAAAATTCTTCTCCCGAATGCACATTTCTTCTCGAAGACGTGACGATGGTGGGGATATTGAGCGCGATATTTTCTATACACATACAGACGGAGGTGCGAACTTTTTTCTTCGCCAAGCTCATTGGAAATATTATGGCGAATATTCCGAACAGCTGGAGGAAGTAGGTTCCGCGCGTGAAATGGAAAAAGATAAGGTGGTAGCTTTGTTGGATAGCAAGTTTGGTGGTGAAATCAAAGTCCACCATACAAACAACGCCAAACTGATTGAGGTCGAGGCCAATATTCTTGCCCGGCGTGTTAAGCGTGCGATCTCCTGTCTGCGTGCTCATCTTGAGGCAAAACAAGCTAAGCGAAAACAGGGGCTGGGAGGACTGATCCGACAAAAGTACTCCTAGACTGGGAACCTCGTTGCTGCGCTAATGCCGCAGTCGCGATGAAGGTTTGTATTTGCTGCAACTGAGAGTAAATCTGCGCCCCCGCAGCTAAGGCCTGCTTTCCGTCCAAGATGTTAGTCGACACGAACGGCCCAAACCGGACCTTCTCCTCTCGGTCAAGATGCTGCGGTTGCTACCCGCATAGCCGACGTTCGCCGCTTCTGCGAAATAAATGGGTGGTCCGCTGGCTGCATCGCGGACAAGACTGCCGTTCACAGTGTATCACAAATTGGTTCGTGCCTACAGACGCCGCCACGTGGCAAGCGAAAATGGCTTTAGCAGTGGCAGCATGCCATCTACAAAGTACGTGATCTTATCTACGTCTCCTTGTGTGTGCTATTTTGGAAATTCTGACAGGCTGGCTGGATTTATGCCAATTTGCCTAGCGTAAGGACCCTGAGGCTCTAGCCCATTGGCGCGGGCTTCGATAACCAAATCCTTGATTTGTGCAATACTGAAGCCCGGGCGTTTTCCGCAAAGAAAGGTAGGCAAAAAGCGTTTGATTAGATCTTCTCTCACAGAGATGAGTTTGTTAGCCTGTTTGCGCAGCGCCCGAAGGTTCTTTCGATTTCTAGGGAGTCCGAGATTGATGGCCATTGACACCAAATCTTCCTTACGTCTTGCTCGCTGCTTGCCGAGGCCTGCGTTATTGACATACTTGGCCAACACGATAGCCAGCATTTTCTCGCAGTGGAAAACCCGCAAGGTCCCGTCAAACCGGCGCTTATGTGCAGTGATGATATCTTCCTCATCAAGCATGTCTTGGTAAAACTTGACAATATTCGATTCAATGTCACCGGCTGGTATTTCCTGCTCGGGAGCGATGAGGATGTAGAATGGTGCGCTTCTATTGATATCGATTTCACTAACAACGTGAAAGCTGAAGCAGGCGCAAGAGACTACACACAGATTGTTGCCAGTGATCTCGTTGATGATGCGCAACTTATCCGCGATATCCGGCCAGCTGATATTCTCTCCTGATTGCACAATGTGGATTCCACCATCGACTGATCCATGGGTATCGAAATGGATAATAGGCAGCATGCCAGAGGTGGCACGTGCCGCAATCTCATCGAGCGCGATCAGCAACTCGGATGCGGTCGTAGGGGCAAGTTTCTCGAACGTTAAGCCGCGCGATGCGCAGCTTGGCTCGAGATCCTCAAGGATGCGATTAGTCACTCCAATCTCATTTCCCCCAAGCGAGGTTATCCAGAAAAGCGAGTTGATCTTGGCTACTGAGTTAAATTGCATAGCTCTGGTCATATTGACTTCGCACCTCAACTTATTAACTGAATCAAGTTCCTGATAAAGGCCGCTCTTATCTAATTTGGCAATCTTCAATGACGGCTCAGGGCTCTTTCCGGACTTTCGCTGTTTTCGCACATCTTGTGATATACAGGGCTGTCAACGTTTGGTTGCCGCTGTGAGAGGGAATGGTGGATCGGAGAATTCATCATGCAAACACCAAACTTACCGGCCATTCGCGCGCTTCGGCCCGCTTGGAACAAAGGGCGCATCGTCGGTCAAAAACTCCCGCTGAAGCCTAAGCACGTCTGGGCAATCCGCGTACGGCTCGAACTGGCGGAGAACCATCGCGACCTTGCCCTGTTTAATTTGGCTTCCCCACAACGGCCTCCTTGCCTCAAAGTTAAGGAAGAAAGCGTCTACAAATCTAGGGGCTATTCAG
This sequence comes from Sulfitobacter sp. PM12, assembly GCF_045586035.1. Taxonomy (NCBI): domain Bacteria; kingdom Pseudomonadati; phylum Pseudomonadota; class Alphaproteobacteria; order Rhodobacterales; family Roseobacteraceae; genus Sulfitobacter; species Sulfitobacter sp. PM12. The sequence goes on along the minus strand of NZ_CP151529.1, from coordinate 2,216,311 downwards.
ACGCACCCTCCTGCGGCTTGGACCTGAACGTGTGGATTCGCAGTTCTTTTTCAGTGACCGTTAGTTTCCAAGATGAAATAATCTGCCGCTGCTCCAGCCACTCAATCAATGACCTGTTTTCGGAGGTATTTGGAATGCTGGGCGATTTCCCGAATGCAACGATGTCGCGGTAGGGTTCTTCGAACTCAGCTAGAATACCTCGAACTTGGTCATCAGACAGAAAGTCCCTGCTTTTGTTTAGCAATGACGTCTGCACCGCAATCGGCTTGGAGTTGACTACCAACGAACGAATTACATCAAAGCCAAGCTCTATGGGTTCAAAACCCGTCCTTTCCAAAATAGGTCCAACTACTGACGCGCATGATGGGTCTGCTGTAATAGACTCTGGGTCAATATCTCGGATGACTATTTTCTTTTTGTCGTCAGAGATCTTCGACCGTAGCAGTCCCATCCGAAAGCCATCATCAACCTCGTAGTTGCTCGAATTGCTTAGGAAGGCGTCGATATTCGTCGCGGAAAATGACACCTGTAGTTCGGGCTGTTCACTCAAGCTTTCAAAGCTCTCAGTCGAGAACGAAATTCGTTTCTCTTCAATGAGTATCTTCAGTTTTTCCGCGCTAAAAGCTGCGGGGAAGTTATTAAATTTCCAAGGGAGAATGGCAGTATAAGATCGATATGTCCCATTTTTGAAACTGGCATTGTTGAGCAGGAAGCGAGAGAGCGGTAGCGCATCTTTGTGGTCTGGGATGGCTTCTTTCAAGAGGACCTTCATCACGTTTGGATCTGTCAAATAAGCTGTGAGGCGCTCTGCATTGAAACTCTCGCTAGACAAAAACGTGAGACAGTTTTCCCACGTCGCTGCGACACGTTTGTGCTCGAGTCCAAAGGCGTGAAAGTGATGAGGCACTTCAGATAGCAGCGGCAAGATTGTCGATTGTCTACTCCAGAAGTCTTCTCGAAATTCGACGGCAACTTCATCATGGCGTATCGCCGCCAAGATGGCAGAGCCGCCCTCTTTAGTGTTGTCCTCAAGCTTTAGTAACACATGACGCATGTACCTTATGAAATCGGCCTCTACGCGATGTAGCAAGCTCTTGTTGTTGGATTCCAAGACCGTGGTGTAGTGTTGTGTATCCAGTGATTTCAACTCGGCTGAATTCTTGGATTGTTCCAACGCGAACCGAACGTTTGAAATGTTGATTGCGTATAATCCCCCGTCCATCAAGAATTTCTGCACCTCTGGGAAGTCGGTTAAGCTTGATAAGTCGGCGACTTCAACACGTAAAATTTCCAATCTTGATGGATCAAATTCGACTCCCTGTCCGAGTACATGAGCGGTTTCCATGGAAAGGCAGGCGGCAACGGGACCATCTGCAAACGGTGTCTCGCTTAGCGTTGCTTCTGGCGCATAGGCGGCTAGCCTAGCAACATGTAAGACGCTCTGGTCGCTTTCGGCGGCAATGGCCGGAAACCCTTTCCACAGTGCCATGAGCGACTCCACCAATTGGGGTACTTTTTGGCCTCTTTCATAGTAGCTATTGAAGAAAGGACCGCAATCATCGAAATTTTCTGCGATATACCGCAAGGCAGCGTTGATCTGCATTCGGTAAGGCGATGGTGCGTCAAACAGAAAATCGAAAAGGTGGCGGTTTAACACATAGCTTTGGCCAAAGTCCTCCGACCGCATTGCGGCGATGACTTCTGCGGGGGTGTCGATCTGAAAATCCGGTTCAGGCGTATTAAAACTGCGAATTTTTCTGAGGAATTTGTTGTCTTGGGGAGACAGGCGGCCTTCGTGAAAGAGCGAAATGTACTGGTAGTATGTGTCATCAAGATATCCTTCGAAAACCAAGAACTTCATAAGTTCCTTGTTGTCGCCGAGGTCGACAAAACAATCATCCGCAAGCTCGGGGTTTGCTCGGACGGCCTCCGAAAACGGTCGGACCCGCAAAGTTGAAATTTTCGACTTAAGTTCCTGAGTTCTCTTGACCGATTGACCGACGAACTTGGTCGATTTCTTCGCGATTTCTTCTCGACGTTCCGCATAAGTCAATCGTTCGTCAACTAGCTTCTCAATGTCGCCAACATTGAAGTGGGTCCATCCGCTATTTTGGTGTGGAGCTGTGGCGAGGCTAGCCGCCGTGATAATCTGCCCCAGATCTTCGCGCTTTGAAAGTTGATTAATGGGGATACTTTTGTTGTTAAAGCGAAGTTGTGAGTGGTTTGTGGGTAGATTCTCAACCAGCGCCATAGCGTAAATTCTTTCCAATTCGAGGATGTCTTTAGGTAGCTGTTTTTTGGCCAGAGAAATTTCATCTTCAATTCCGGAGATCTGGTCGTTCAAGTCGGATTCACAGCGCTCAACCAGTTCATCATACCGACCCAGCAAGCTTGCTAAAGCTCCCTTCTGCCGATGAAGTGCTTCAAAGTCTTTAGGCATCACGTTTTTGTAAATCAGGACCGCAAGAAGCTTGTTTGGATCAAGATCGTTTTCACCTTCCCGTTCAAGGTTTTGAATGTAGATGGCATATTCGTTGAATATATTGCGGATGAGCCGGAGATCGGTCAGGTAGCGTGAAACCTCTCGCAAAAACTGCTGATTGAGGCGTTCGACAATCGACAAGCGCTGCCCTTGCTCAAGAACCATATCGATTGAGTTTGAATGGTTGATGATTGGTACAATGGGTACGATGAATTCAAAGAACTTTGTGCGGTCCGTGTTCCCGAAAATGTCGTCGCGCAAGGCATACAAAAATCGGACTTGCCGCTCTACACCCGCGTTTGAATTGATCAATCTGTTGATTTCGCGAAGTGTCACAAAAATTTCTGGATTTTCGAAACGATCTAAGTCTTCAATGACGACCATGTCGTAGGAAGTTGATTGAAAAAAATAGATGATTTCGTCCAGATGGCGATTCAAGATCGACTCTTCGTCTGCCGCTTTTGGGGCGATTTCGGCGTCTTTTAAGCTGATTCCTTTCAACGTCAGCCCGAAGCTTTGAATATAAAGCCGATAAATAATCAGCCAGATGAATAAGGTCCCAATAATAAACGCGCTGAGATTGAGCCAGTTCGACTTTCCAAAAGGTTTGAAAAAATCTCCTTGCACAATCTCGGACGTGTGCTGGAGCAGATACCATATCGACGCGCCGCCAAACATGATCAGTAAGGAAAACGCCCATGCCCACCGACTTGGCGTTTGAATGCGTTTAAATCGGGATAGCGGTAATCTGTTTGCGTCGGCACCATAGAGCATCTGCTGAAGAATGCTTCTTTCGATTTCTTGTTTACTAATCTCGACTTTCTGACCTTTTGGTTTGGCGGACGGGTCCTCCCTGTCCGCTTCAAGGTCTGATACGAATGATGCAAGTGATATCTCCAAGGCGGCCCGATTGCGTTTCTTGTTGTACCGTTTGAGGAAAGACTTGATCACACTGCTTTTGCCTGAGCCGTAAGGACCGGTCAGGGCGATATTAAATACATCTGCATTGTTTATTGCGAAGTTGAGCGCTTCTGCATATATTCCATTTTCGTCCGCCTGATTGGTTGGCGCGAGGTCAACGAACCGACGGCTTTGCGGTCTTGTCTCTCTTTTTTCATCGAAAAAGCCTAGTAAGTTACATAAAAAGTTTTTGCAAAATTTCACTTCAGTCTCTTTTACTCATTTACGTTTGGGAATTTCTATCACCTTTAATGGGTGTGCCAAAGCCTCTTGCACAGATTTCTGGTTGTCAGCCTTTACGCTACTACGATACCGAGGATCTGTACGGGGTTTGACCGGGGCAACTTACAACTTGGTTGGGGTTTCAGGTCAGGCCAAGCTCAAAACTTGGGAAAGTCTGGTTTCTGCACTTTGGTGACCTTGGCTCTAGATGTAGCGAACGACCGCTTTCCGCCCTTCCTCCAAGAGGTCTTCTCAACTGCAATGGAGGATGTGCGCCCGCAGCATAAGGCAGCAAAATCCGCCCTACGGGTCGCAATGCAGAGCGCTACGAAGGTCAGCTTCCGGCCCTTCTTGACGAGGAGCGCGAACACAATATTGGATTTTACCTGTACATGGGGTGACTTTGATGCCGTTAGGCACGCAGAGGTATCACTTTGAGCCGTAGGGTTTCCGGATCTCAAACTTTCGCGCGAACGTAGATTGATTTACTTTATGGTTGGAGTTTTCTGCGATGACTTAGAGGCTGAGTTTCAGTCCTAAACGAGCAAGTCTGGAACCTCTCATTCAGCAAAAATTTTTACCCTATTTCAATAACTAGAATAGGGTAAAAAACCGGCTACCTTGCGTGGTAGTCCGCAAGAAATTAGTGGTGATGCTGTCAGCGCACATTCGTTACGATAATATGGGGGGAGTTCACATTTTGGCCAGTTACTCTCTTTTGCCGGGGATCCGTATCCGCCGATAAGTTCATTATGTGCGTAAGTTGCTGTCGCAGTATGGACCTAACATACGCAATTGCGATCAGATTTAAGAAACCCCCGCTCACAAAAACGCCAATCCCTAACCGATCCCACATTGGTTAACCGTTAGAGCCCGGACTAGATGATGAAATTTCAAAGCTACGGAAAGGGAGGTGGGGCATGGCGAGCATTCGTGATGTCCGAAGTTCTGTCCCCGATATCGGTGCTCTTGAGGCGGCATGTGTGTAAACGGTGTTTCGAGAGACTGGTATGATTGACCAAGGGCAATTCGCCAGCGTCGCTGTTCGTGCTCTTGTTGCCGGACAGTCCGGTAAGTGGTAGGGCGTAGAAGGCATTGGAAGCGACCGTAAGAGGTCGTGCGATGTGCTCTATCTGCTCGCAAGCCGCTGGAAATTACACCCTTGAGTGCAATGCTGAGAACTGTGGATGGGTGCAAATAACGCTGAAGTAACCATAGCCTAGCTGATGGAGCTACAAATTGCGTGGTCAACGCTGATCAGAATTCGACACCATACGCAGCTTTATCGTAGCAGACATACTTTACTCAAGGTCTCAGGTGACCGGAAGCGGTCATCAGTGACATGAGATCTGTAATAAGGGCGAGAACAGTCGCATCAGTTTTAAATGGGGCCGAAATTTTGTTCGTTCGGTTACCCTACCAACCAAACGGTTGGTAGGAATGGACGGATTTGAACCGTCGACTACACAGTCATCTACTGCTGAAGGGTGTATAAATCCCGCGTCCCACCATGGCACTCCCGAAAATCCGTTTGAAAATCAAAACGGTATTCGAGCGCTCAGAGTTATGTGGAATCTATAGGTCATCCTTCACTGATAGATCGAGATAATCTGCGCCGTCAAGCTTCTACCGCGACAATTGTGAGTTGAGCTGTTCCGTCAACTGGTACCTAGTGAGCATGAGATCATTTATACTTCGTTGATTTGTAACGTAATCACGCAAAATTCGGTGGCCAAGATTAAGGTGATCCCAGTTTCACGATCCAGGCCTGATCTCCCCGTCGACTATGCCATAATCAGGATCAATGTAGACAAGAGGTGCTCGACGAGGTGGTAGAGGGCGTATTGGTAGGCGAGCCCGAGTAGTGGGGGGCTTTCGAACTACATAGTGCCAATAGTCTGACATGGAATTGAGCGAAATTTACAAGCAATAGTTTATGGGGGGGCTCCTTCGGGCGTACTAACTGAATTCTTGGGCTGTGTTTTCACGTTAGGCGTAAAAGCTCGCTGAGGGAAATCGCGCAATGCGTTTGGAAAATTTGTTCAAGATAGTTTCATTCATTTAAAATGGTGGGGCTGTTTTTCTCCAGCCAATTATAAACTGGATGTATTCGATTGTTTGCATCTATCAACTATTTCAATAGCGGATTTTATCTTATGGATTGAAGATATTTCTTCATCAGAAAGTACAAAAATGCGATGCTGGCATAAGTCCAATTTCGCAGAACGCCATCGCGATAGATTTCAGCAGGCATTACCCAGTTGGCTCTCGGACCAGTGCACGGGTTCCTTGTGTAACCTGGGCCGCACTCTAGAACGCGCTGATCTGAGCTTTCGTTCATCTCGTTCGCAAACGTCATTGTATCCTCCACTTCCAATCCCAAATTCCAGACTATCAAAACTGACAATCCGCTGATGGGTAAATTGTGGGATTTGGAAGAGGTTGAGTCAATAAGTATCTGATAAGGATAGCTTATCCATGGATAGGCTGAAATTCAGAATTATAATTTCAGAGGATTAGGCTACGCCTAATCCTCTGTCCGGATCATGCAATGAATTGTAAAAGAATTGGATGCGGGGAAATTAAACGATAGCGAAACCTTTTCTGATTTCGCTATCCTTAAACCGTTAGTGCCCTAAATTGGTAATTTCGTATCCAATATCTGCTTCATTTCCACCGAATCACCTCATATCGATGTCGGTTTCTCAGCTGATTCTCTCGCTAAGTTTGATGTGAGTTATGACCATTTTTGGGAATTTTTCTTCAAAATCAATTTTTTGAGTCAACTTGACTGCAAGAATGAATAGGTTGGTTCTACACCTCTGCCGACCACCAAAATTTGATGATATCTTAGCAAAATCAATTTTTTCCATTTTTGGTCTTGCGCTTCCAAAAAAGTTGTTTTTAAATATACGTATGAAGAATGTAGCTGATCATATTGCACTTACCCAGATATGGGGCCTTTAAAGGGCTCTCGATCATCTGTTTGGCTAACGATTGCTACCTTGATTGAGCGTTACCTTGAATCCCTAACTTAGTGTTCAATTGGTATCGGAATCTTCATCATGAAATCCTATCCTTATTTTATTGGAGTTAGCGAAGCGCACTGTAGCTTTGTTGGAATTTCAATTACCCAAAGTTATCGTCGTAGCAATTCCCTCACGCGAATAGTCGTCTGATACGGCGGTTAAGCCGCCTTTCACACGTCATATTCGAAATCGACTTGGTGTATTTGCCCTGATTTGGGCTGTCACCTGGTCAAGTGTGGGGAAGAAAAATGTATACCAATACAGCCGGTATTCGACTACCTGCCGCTTCGCAGGCAGATCGATCTATTGCGAAGGCCTCCAAAGGCCACTGTACGGCTCATGTCATTTTAGGAAGTGACAACGGCCGTCGATTTCAGGCGGAGTCCCATCTCGAACTGCGTACCTTGTTTGTGGTGAATGACTTGCCAGGTGTCGCGCAAATCAAAGAGCAGGTGCTCTTCGAATGGTGCGAGGGTGCAAGTCACAAAAAACACTACTTCGACATTATCGCGGTTTTCGTCGATGGCCGCAAGATTGCCTTTACCGTCAAACCTGAGGTCCGTCTTCTCTCCGGCAAATTTCTTGCAGAAATGCAGGACGTTACACGTCATGCGCTTGATGCCGGATTCTGTGACGAGGTCAGGTTGGTCACTGAGAGGGACATCGATCCAATCAGCGAAAATAACGCTAGGCAGTTAGCGGCTGTTCGCGAACTTGATTCCGAAGCAGATCGCATTGCCTTGAAGACCGTATCTGAACTTTCGGGAGCTCTTTCGCTTCGGGATCTAACCGTCAGGACCGGTCTAAACGAGAAGGGCTACCGTGCTCTGCTCCGTTTAGTTCGGGATCATCATCTCCGTCCTGTGAACCATGAAATTATCAACCCCAAAACTCTCGTAAACAAAATGGAGGTCGTACAATGACCAGCTACTCTGAAACCTACTTTGGCCGTTTTCACATCAAGCCTCACGACAAGATCACGATCCGAGGGCGTGCTTTGCGCTTGGCGCATCAAACACGAAATGGCTATGTCTTGATGGATGCAGACGGATCAGGCATCTCAGAAACATTTGATTTTGGCCTTCTTTCTCGCTTGAACGCTAGCAAACAGATTTTGCATGAGCCTGATTTCTATAACTCTGATGTGGCGGCGCATCGTCCTACAGGCGTTAGCACTCAAATGTCGCATCTTTCCGTCAAACAACGTAAGCGGCTTCATGTAAGGCACGCTTTGGTTTCAGCTTTGGTGGAAATGCGGGATGAAGCGCTTGTGTCAGTGAATGATGCTTCGATTGAAGAGAATATGCCCGAAATTTGTCGGCGCGCACAAGCGTTCTTGTTAGAGGAGGCTCCAAGCCCTGAAACAATTTTGCGCGAAAACGAAATTCGCGATGGTTTGCGTCGAAAACCTCGTGGCGGGTGCGTCACACCGTCGGTAGCGCCTGTGCATCCGCGAACGCTTCGAAAATGGCTCGCTTTGTTCAACGATTTCGGAATGACAGGTTTGGCCGACTCCGTTGCAAATCGAGGGAACCGGACAAGCTACTTCAGTGCCGAGGAGAAGGAGCTACTGATGCGCACTGTTTACGAAAGCTATCTATCGCTGAACCGGCCATCCCAAAAGACTACGGCAGACGACGTCAAAGTAGCATTCCACAACGAGAACCTGAAACGCAAAGCTCAAGGCTTGACACCGCATCGAGTTCCTTCTCGCCAAGCTGTTCGCAACGCAATCGGCAGTATTGATAAGTTCCAAGTGGTTTTGAAGAGGAAAGGGCACGAAGAGGCAGTAAAGATGTTTAAACCGGTTAGCTCTGGGTTGCAGGTCTATCGTCCATATGAACGAGTAGAGATGGATGAGTGGAATATCGATTTGATCACCATTCTGGCCGGTTCAGGGCTCAAGTCGCTCTTTACGATGGAAGAGCTTCAACGTTTAGGTCTCGACGATAAATCGGGACGCTGGTGGATCACGGCATCTATCGATTGTCGGACACGCTGCGTTTTGGGTATGAAATTGACCCTTAATCCGACTTCCTGCGCAGCTCTTGACTGTCTCCGCATGACGACCTCCGACAAAGGCGATTGGGCGGATGCCGTCGGCGCTGTTTCGGGATGGCATATGGCTGCTACACCAGAGACGCTGGTGACCGATAATGGATCAGCCTTCAAAGCATTGAATTTCTTGGCCGCGTGTAGCGACTTGGGCATCACTCATGAACGTTCAATTGCTGGATTGCCAAGTATGAGGGGAACCGTAGAACGCCTTTTCCGAACAGCGTCGATGGGCCTTTTGCCTCGGTTGAACGGCCGAACGTTCTCGTCCGTACTGGAAAAAGGAAGTCATCCTGCAGAGGCACGAGCCTGTCTGAAGCCTGAGGACCTTTGTTTCGCCCTTGTCCGGTGGATTGTAGATATTTACCATAATACGCCACACTCGGGCTTGGGAGGTAAAACACCGCTCGAACAATGGGAAGATGACATGAAAGTTGGCAACTATCCGTTGAAAGCAAGCCCATCCGTACGCAATGACCGGCTCGCTTTTGGTACAACAGTTGAACGGCAGCTGGATAAATACGGTGTGACAGTTCTCGGTGTCAAATACCACTCGGAGATGCTTTCGAATTGGTACAACAAATTTGGTAAGCAGGATTTGAATGTACGATGGCTGGCCAATGATATCGGTGCCGTCGAAGTTCGCTTGGGTGATGAGTGGCATCAGGTACAGGCTGTGCTTGGTATTTTCGATGGGGTGCATGCGCAGCAATGGCTCACAGCGCGGCGCAGCTTGAAGACAAGCGACCCCGCGAAGCTTAAATGGCGCGACGATGTCGTGTGCAACGCTATTAGTGCCATTCAAAATATGAATGGCGAACGCACTCTGGAGTTCGGTTTAATTACACAGCCTTGGAATTCAGAGCGCATTGCGTCTGCTGAAGAAGCTCTTTTCTGCGGTTTCAATATTGCTGGAACAGAAGCTCCTACCACAAGTGCTTCGAGCCAGTTCGGCCGAACATTGCAACCTTCAGAAGCCCGGCTTGAGGCTACACCTACGAAATCAACACGTCCTGCTCCGGCGAAACCAGAAACGACCATGAAGAAAAGCTGGAAAATCGAAAAGGGAGATCAATAATGGGCCGCGTAGCAAAACATAGCTGGAGAAAATCTCTCGCCACACTCCGGGGTCATCACATTTCTACTGAGCGCGACGAAGAAATTCTGCGGCAGCTAAACCGGCTCTTAAAACATGACGACGAAGGGAGCCTTATTGCTGAACCGATGCGGTTTACAGGCAACCTTGAAACTCGCGGCATTGCCCTTATCGAAGGCTCGGGTTCGGGCAAAACGACTGCTGTGGATCGAGTGCTATCAACACACCCTGTATTAAAACCGACTTCGGCAGGCGACCCGCCGAAGTTCCTGCGAATCCAAGTTCCTAGCCCGGCTACTCTGAAGAGTCTCGGTCGGGAGGTCCTAAAAGCTACAGGTTTAGTAGACGTATCACCGAGAGCATCTGCCTGGGAAATCTGGGGGGTCGTCCGACACAGGCTCGCTCTTTTAGGTATCGTTGTTCTCTGGTTTGATGAAGCACACGACATGTTTCTCTCCGGTTCTGCGCGTGAAATCGACGATATGCTGAAAATGTTGAAATCGTTGATGCAGAATGACTCCGCCGTAATCCCCATTCTCAGTGGCACTCAACGCCTGGCGGAAATCACGCGTTTTGATGAACAAGTGAACCGGCGGCTAACCAAGGTCGTACCAAAGCCCTTATGTCAGGGAGTGGATGAGGGGCCGCTCTATAGTATGATCGAAGAGTATTGTGCGGAGGTCGGGCTAAAACCTGAGGTCGATGACACATTGGCACTTCGCTTGATCCACGCAAGCCGACACCGTTTTGGTCGAGCAATTGAAACGGTTATCAATGCTATCGAAAGCGCGTTGGAGGAGGGAACTCGAGTTCTGACATGGGAGCATTTCGCAACAGCTTGGGGGATGCAGGAGGGATGTGACTGGGAGCAAAACGTCTTTGCCGCTACTGATTGGGCCGCGATTGAGCTTGATACGGATGCAGAAAATTTCGAAGCAGAGCGGACCAAGCGGCAAACCCGTCAGGTCGGGAGACGCTGAATGGACTTGTTGAAGCCATGCTTACTTCCCGAGCCAGGTGAGAGCTTGATTTCCTGGTTGCACCGTTTTGGACATTTACATTTCGGGTTATCACTCGACAACTTCCTCAGATTTATCGGGTTAAGGCAGCAAGATTTGAATTTGGGTCGCCGCGAGATTTGTGACCGGCTATCGCCTATCTGTGGTATGCCTGCGGATGAGCTGGCATCCAAAAGTTTTCAGCATGTTTCGGATCGCCTCTATCGATATAATGGTGAGGTCTTTTTCAAGGAATTTTTGCTGCGAAGCCAAGTTACCTTCTGCCCAGCGTGTCTGTTGTCTGATATTTCAGGACGCCCGGGAGGTATGCCCATTGGTATTGGGCGTAGCAAATGGGCCTTTAGCGCGATCAGAACGTGCGAACACCACGGTGTGGCATTATATAGGAAGCCTCGCCAAAGTGGGGTCGGCCTTGAACTGAATGTATGGGCACACACACCTGATCATAAAGCTTTGGAAGAGCTTTGGCGTAACTCAATAAAGCGTAAACCATCCGCTCTCCAAGAATACGTCACTGCGCGTTTTGCTGGTGCCACTGGGCCGTCATGGTTGGACGCCCAACAGATCGACCTTGCGTGTAAAGCGACTGAAATGTTGGGAGTATGTGTTGAATATGGTCCCCATGCGTCACTCCCAGAACTGACTGATGACGACTGGGACCGAGCCGGTCAGGTCGGATTTGAGTTTACTTCAAATGGTGACGCGGGCATTCGGCAAGCCTTAGAGTATCTATACACGAAGCCTCAAAAGGGCGCGGTTAAATGTGGACCACAAGGGACATTTGGGAGGCTTTATCAATGGGTGCAGTTCAGAAAGTCGGATAAGCCGGTTGGCCCAATTTTGGATACTCTAAGCGAATTTATCCTAGATCATTATCCGATCAAACCCGGAGCTGTACTATTTGGACGGGTTGTTGAAAAACGAAGGCGGCATACCGTTGCCTCCCTAGCCACATCAATGGGGGTACACCCGAAAACCGTAGCCAATATTTTGTCACAGTCGGGTATGTTGCCCAAAGATGTATATCAAGCAGATAGTCGGAGAACTGTTGAGGCGGAGCCAGCAGAAGAACTTATTGCCAAGTTGAAGCGCGCAATTCCAGTCGCCAAGATTCCAGAGCGCATCGGCTGCACGCGGCCTCAGGTCGCTTTGCTACTGGAAAAAGGCTTCTTAAGAACTGTCGTTGAAGACGGTGAAAACCGTACAGCGCGCTATAAAGGTGTCGATGTCGACGACCTTGACCAGCTCATTGTTGAAATGCGGCGGTTTGGGGACGAAATTCGAGTGCCAAGCAAAGGCATGAATGATATCGGCCACGTTGCAAAGGCACTCAATGTTTCATCGATGGAAGTGCTTTCGCTGGTGCTGCAAGGCCAGCTTGAACATGTCGAGTTGCTTTCTGAAAAACTGAAGTTCAACTCCGTATTAGTCAGCGTTCAGGAAGTTGCCTACAAGCTCGGCGCGAGAACGGGCGAGGGCGGTATGACCGTTTCAGCGACATCTAAGGCTCTCGGTGTGAGCGCTGAAACGGTCGAATTTTTGTTAATTGCTGAAGAGGGTAAAGGCCAGACGCCATTAAATGTCAGTGGTCGCGTCCGTCACATGGGGGTCATGCGTAATCTTATCGACCGAGATAGTGTGACACGTTTCAAAGAGCGCTATCGAAAGTTATCTTCGATTGAAGGCTACTGGGGTGGGGATCCAAATCGACTACGAACCAACTTACAAGCGAGAGGGGTTTTTCCAGTTTGGAATCCTGCGGATGCAAACGCGGAATTCTACAGGATCGCAGATATCTAAACCTCGAACTTTAAACGATTTAGCCGCCCTCTGGGGCGGTTTTTTTTGTTCAACACAGTTTTCAGTGGGCGATAATTGGTTTGCAAAAGTACACTTAAACCGCCGTTTTTGGTTGTGGGTCGAAAAAGATTCATTAAAAATAAGGCCTTAACTTCTTGCTATGGGCTTCAATTGGTTGGCGTTTCACTTGCGGTCGGGGCTTTCTACATGGGGCAGGTGCGCTTGCCCCTGACGCTGGCCTTGCCGCAGGCATAAAACAAACGAGCGGTGAACGATGAGCAAGGTCAGGCGAAACTCAGGGTGCCCCATCGGGCACCCTTTCTTCGTTTGGGGGCTACATCGGAATGCTCGTATTCCGTTTGATCTCGCGCAGGACCACGTTGGTTTGCGCGCTTTCGACGGCGGGGAGGCGGAACAGGAAGTCTTCGAGAAAGCGATTATAGGCGGCGATGTCGCGGCAGAGGACGCGCATTTGGTAGTCGGCCTGTCCGGTGGTGGCATAGCATTCCAGCACCTCGGCGCGGTGCGCGATGGCTTTGATGAACTCGGCCAGCTTTTCCTGATTGTGACGCGCAAGCTGCACCTGCACCAGCGCCTGAAAGCTGTTGCCCGCCTTGGTCGGGGACACATCCGCGCGGTAGCGTTCGATCACGCCGGCGTCCTCGAACGCTTTCACCCGTCGCCAGCAGGCGGAGGCGGACATGCCGGCCCGCTCTGCCAGATCGGCGTTCGAGATGCGGCAGTCACGCTGCAACAGCTCCAGTATCTTGCGGTCGCGGTCGTCAAAGCGCATTTGGTCAGACATTTCATCGATCCCCTATCTGCTGAATAAAATATTCGTTTATTCCGCGTGTACGCGCAAGACGGGGCAGATATTTCACGGAAACGTGGTTTGATGGTCAAGACAGCCAAGGATTGCCATCATGACCAAAGAAACCCACGATTTTTACCCCTATGCCTTATCCGACCGCTACGCGCGCACAGAAGGAACGGTGTTTCTGACCGGCACCCAAGCGCTGGTGCGGATCATGTTGGATCAGGCGCGGCGCGATAAGCAGCAGGGGCTGAACACCGCGGGGTTTATCTCGGGGTATCGCGGGTCGCCCTTGGGCGCGGTGGATCTTGAGCTGTGGCGCGCACGGGATGTGACCAAGGACAACAACATCACCTTTATGCCCGCGGTGAACGAAGACCTTGGGGCCACAGCGGTTCTGGGGGCGCAGCAGGCTGTGCTCGATCCCCATTGCGAGGTCGAGGGCGTATTCTCCATGTGGTATGGTAAGGGGCCGGGGGTGGACCGGTCGGGGGACGCGCTACGCCACGGCAACGCCTATGGCTCTTCGCCCAAGGGGGGCGTGCTGGTTGTGGCGGGGGATGATCACGGCTGTGTGTCGTCGTCCATGCCGCATCAATCGGATGTCGCCTTTATGACCTGGATGATGCCGACGCTGAATCCCGCGAATGTCGGAGAGTTTCTTGAATTCGGGGCCTATGGGCTCGCGCTAAGCCGCTTTTCCGGCACATGGGTCGGGTTCAAAGCGATTTCCGAGACGGTGGAAAGCGGGCAATCGGTGGCGTTGCAGCCTGACCGCGCGTTTACGCTGCCCCAGATCACGCCACCGCCCGGCGGGCTGCATGTGCGCCGCTCGGACATGCCAAGCCCCGAGATCGAGACCCGGTTGCAGCATAAGCTCAGCGCCGTCGAAGCCTTTGTCGAGGCCAACCCGATCGACAGGCGTATCTATAATCTGGACAATGCCACCTTTGGCATCGTCACCACCGGCAAGGGCCATCTGGATCTGATGGAGGCGCTGCGTCTGCTGGGTCTGGACGAAGCCGCCTGCCGCCGTCTTGGCATCGATATCTACAAAGTCGGTATGGTCTGGCCCCTGGCGCGGCGTGATGCGCTGGCCTTTGTTGCCGACACGGAAGAAGTGCTGGTGATCGAGGAAAAGCGCGGCATCATCGAAAGCCAGCTGAAGGAATATTTCTACGACTGGCCGGGGCACAAACCCGGTCGCATGGTCGGCAAACACCGCGCGGCAGGTGATCCGCTGCTGCCCTGGACCGGCGAGTTAAGCCCGCTGGCGCTGGTGCCCGTGGTGGCCGAGCGGTTGGACGCGTTCTTCCCTGATGAAAACCTGCCGCAAAAAGCGCGCGCGCTGACGGAAAAGCCTCCTGTCCTGCTGAATGTGCCGGGGGCAAAACGCACGCCATATTTCTGTTCGGGCTGCCCGCATAACACCTCGACCAAGCTGCCCGAGGGGTCGCAAGCCGCATCGGGCATCGGTTGCCACGTCATGGCGGGGTGGATGGACCGCGAAACCGGTGGCTATGCGCAGATGGGCGGCGAGGGTGTGCCGCATGTGGTGGCTTCCAAGTTCAACGGCGGCAAACACCTGTTCCAGAATTTGGGCGAGGGCACGTGGTACCATTCAGGGTCGCTCGCCATTCGGCAGGCTGTCGCGGCGGGGACGAATATCACCTATAAGATCCTCTATAACGACGCGGTGGCGATGACCGGGGGGCAACCGGTGGACGGGCCGATCAGCGTGACCGGAATCGCGCAGGCCTGTCGTGCCGAAGGGGTCCAGCGCATCGCCTTGGTGTCGGATGTGATCGACAAATTCGACCGCGGCGATTTTCCCCAAGGCACCAGCTTTCACCCGCGTGAAGAGATGGACACCGTGCAGCGCGAACTGCGCGAGGTCAAAGGCGTGTCGGTGCTGATCTACGAACAGACCTGCGCCACCGAGAAACGCCGCCGCCGCAAGCGCGGGCAGATGGAGGACCCCAAACGCTTTGCCTTCATCAACCCCGCTGTATGCGAGGGCTGCGGCGATTGCTCGCTTGAAAGCAACTGTCTGAGCATCGAACCGCTAGAGACGGATCTGGGCCGCAAGCGCAAGATCAACCTGTCTAGCTGCAATAAGGATTTCTCGTGTCTGAACGGGTTCTGCCCCAGCTTCGTCACCCTTGAAGGGGCGGTGCGGCGCAAGAAAACCGGGGCAGAGGTCGACGTGGACGCGCTGCTGGCGGGAATCTCGCGTCCCGAACTGCCCAGCCTTGATGCGCCCTTTGATCTGTTGGTCACAGGCGTGGGCGGCACCGGCGTGATCACGGTCGGCGCGCTGATCACCATGGCCGCGCATCTGGAGGGCAAGGGGGCCAGCGTGCTGGATTTCACCGGCTTCGCGCAGAAGTTCGGCACGGTGCTTAGCTTTATCCGGATCGGGGCGCGTCCTGATGCGATCCATCAGGTGCGCATTGATCACGGGGCGGCTGATGCGGTGATTGGCTGCGATATCGTTGTTTCCTCTGCCGCGCAGGCGTCGGTCTACTATGGGCCCGCGACCAAGGTGGTGCTGAACCTCGCCGAAATGCCCACGGGCGATCTGGTATTGCACCGTGACGCGCAGCTGCACACTGACCAGCGCGAGAGTGTGATCCGTGATACCGTGGGGGGTGAAAACCTTGCCGGTTTCGATGCCAATGCGATGGCAGAACGGTTTCTGGGCGATACGGTTTTTGCCAATATGATCATGCTGGGCTTCGCGTGGCAGAAAGGGCTGGTGCCCGTGTCCCACGGCGCGCTGCGGCAGGCGGTCGTGCTGAATGGCGTGGCCATAGACAAGAATCATCGCGCCTTTGATCTGGGCCGCGTGATGGCCGAAACGCCTGACGCGCTGGCCCTGCCGTCGAGCGAACAGCCAGTCTTGGACAGCGCCGCGTTGATCGCGGACCGGGCCGACCGGTTGCGGGCCTATCAAAACGACAGCTACGCGCAGCGCTACCGCGACCGGCTTGAACAGTTCAGCGCCACCTTACCCGCCGCCCATGCCGACGCGCTGACGGAGGTTGCGGCCAAGGCCCTGTTCAAACTGATGGCGTTCAAGGATGAATACGAGGTCGCGCGGCTGCACCGCGATCCTGCCTTTGCCGAAATGTTGGCGCAGGAGTTCGAGCCGGGGTTCAAGATCAACTACCACATGGCTCCGCCGATCGTGTCTTTGCGCAAGGACGCGCGGGGGCGGCCCGTCAAGCGCGCGTTCGGTGCATGGTTCACGCCGGTATTGACCGCACTGTCGAGGCTGCGTCCGCTACGGGGCACGACGCTGGATGTGTTTTCCTACACTCAGGAACGTCGCGAAGAAGTGGCTTTGATCCGCTGGTACGAAGCCTTGCTGGCAGAGCTGCCCGCCAAGACCGGCGAGGCAACGGTCGAGACGGTGCAGAATCTGCTGGCGCTGCCGATGGATATTCGGGGCTATGGGCCGGTGAAACACGCCGCTATCGAACAGGCGCGCGCAGAGGAGGCGCGGCTGCGGAAATTGCTCTGACGGCACTTCAGAAACTGGTTTAAGTGTGGCGTTTGTATTACAATTATCAGTGGGTTATGTTGGCAGTCTCATCTGATAATTTAACTGACGTCGCGCGCTTTACTGATCGGTAGAACGCGCGAAATCCAGCCAGATGGGCAGGTGGTCCGAGGCGCGGCGCGCATCGTCAGTCTCGCAGACGCCACCGTCAATCACATGCAGCGCGTCATCCACCGCGATGCGATCCAGTGCGGCCAAAGGCAGGCGCGCGTGATAGCTTTTACCCGGTGCATAGATGTCAAAGTGATGCGCCAGACGCCCAAGCCCGACGTTCAGCGACCATTCATTCATATCGCCCGCGATCAACGTCGGCCGTTTGGACTGCGCATCCAGATGGGCAATGAGCGCGGAAAGTTGAGCGCGCCGCGACCGGCGCATCAGCCCCAGATGGGTGGCGATGATGCGCAGCGGGACATCGCACAGGTCGAAATCCACCACCATCGCACCGCGCGGCTCCATCCCCGGCAGGTTCAGGTGTTTGACCTCGATCAGCTCTGCCTCGGGGCGCAGCAACACGGCGTTGCCATGCCAGCCGATGCTGACCTCACTGGGGACAGGCACGGCGATCAAACCGGTCTGCGCCGTCACCTGATCTATGGGCAGCGCCGAGGGGCGGGGGCCAAGGCGCATGTCGGCCTCTTGCAGCACGACGATATCCGCCGCGAGCGTCTGGATCACGCGCAGGATGCGGGCGGGATCGCGTTTGCGGTCAGTGCCCATGGCCTTGCGCATGTTATAGCTGGCGATGCGAAGGGGGGCTTGGGTCACAAGATCGGTGCTCCTATGCGAAAGACGCCCTCGGCCAGACGGCGGGGCAAATGCGGGCTTGGCATATCCTCGTGGCAGTCGGCCTCGCGGGCCGTGAACCAGTCCGACAGGGTTGACACGCTGCGTGCATCATAAACGAACAACATCGCCTCAAAGTTCAAAAGCATACTGCGCACGTCGAAATTTGCCGTGCCCACAAGCCCCACATCATCAATCAGCGCGGCTTTCGCGTGGATCATCGCAGGTTCAAAGTATTTGACCTTGGCCCCCGCGGTATGCGCATCGCGCAGATAGCCGCCACGCGCGAAGTCCGCGATATGCTGGTTCGACTTCTGCGGCACCAGAATACGCACATCCACCCCGCGCAGCGCCGCGATGCGCAACGCATTGGCCAGCGGCTCGGTCGGGACGAAATAGGGGGTGGCGATCCAGATACGGGTTTTCGCCAGATGCAGCGCGCGGATAATCCCGTCGTGCAGCGGGTCTTCGATAATATCAGGGCCCGAGGGGATCAGCTGCACCGTCGCATTGCCCGCGGTGGTGGGGGCAGGCGTTGTGATATGGTCCACGTCCTCACCACAGGCGACTTCCCAGTCCGAGCGGAAGACATCGCAGAAGGTCTGTACCGATTGCCCTTCAAGGGTGAAGGCCAGATCAACCCAATGATCGCTGTGCGGGTGGTCTGACATATAGTGTTCGCCAATGTTCATCCCGCCTGAAAAGACACGGGCATGATCGGCGATGATCATCTTGCGATGGTTGCGCAGGTTCAGGTGGCCACTGCTGGGCAGTTGCAGGATCGGCGAAAAGAACAGCACCTCGCCGCCGGCCTTGCGCAGCGCCTTGACCGCCTTGGAGGGCCCGCGCAGAGTGCCAAGCCGGTCCATCAGCAGGCGCACCTTGACGCCGCTACGGGCTTTTTCGGTCAGGGCGTCAACCACGTGATTGCCGGTGTCATCGTCCGAGACGATATAGAACAGCACATCAATCGTCTGTGTCGCGCTCTCGATCACCTCCATCGCGGCGGCATAGGCGGTTTGGGGTGTGTCATGCAGGTTCAGTCGCTGTGCTTCCAGCGCGGGGGGCAGGTTGAAGCTCTGGAACATCTCGTCCAGCGCATGCACGGGCGTTTGCGGGTCTTCTTTCTGGGTAAAGATGATTGGCTCGTAGCGTTTACCCTGTTTGCGAAAGCCGAGCGCCAGGAACAAGGGCGCGGCGACATAGGGCATCACCACCAGAAACAGGATCCAGGCGGCAGTTGATTGTGGGCTGCGGCGCTGCTGAAGCAGGATGAAGGCCACGCCGAGGGTCAAAAGGATGACGCCAACGACCTCTATATGGGTAATGAAGAATTCGATCATACTCGTTTCGCCTCGATTATGCCGGACATGCTGTCATCCGCGCCGCATCGCTACCTAGCACATAGGGGGGTAAACGCCACTTTTTGCACCATTTTCGCGGGATTCCTGCTGCAGCCTGCGGGCAGATTGTTCCATCTTCTTGAAAATTTAATTTCGGGTGATTTTGGCGCATCTCCGCGGAACTGCGTTTTGGCCTTGGTAAAAAGGGTTAATAGCGGCGACGGGCCGCCGAGACGCCGTGCATTTGAGCAACAATTTTCCGATCACCAACCCGTGATTGGGAAATCCCGAAACCAGATCTTAGCTGCCGTGTTGTGTCGATGAAGCGGGAAGCGCCCGCTCCGGTACAAACTGATCGAGGAGTTACGATTATGAAACGCACTATGAAACTTGCATCCGCAGCCGTTCTGGCATCCACAGCATTCGCTGGCGCAACATACGCCGGCAGCCTGGCAGAGCCAGTGGTTGAGCCCGTGATGACCGCACCTGTTCCTGCACCCGACCTGGGTGGCGACTGGACAGGCTTCTACACCGGTCTGCAACTGGGTTATTCCGACGCTGAGGTCGACAACGGTCTGGAAGGTGACAACGGGTCCTACGGTTTCCACGCTGGTTACAACTACGACTTCGGTCGCTTCGTATTGGGCGGTGAGCTAGACTACGACAAAACAGACATCGACCTGGAAGACGGGCTGGGCGCAGACGCTTCCATCGACTCCGTTGCTCGTGCGAAAATCAAAGGTGGTTACGATCTGGGCAACACTCTGATCTATGCAACCGGCGGTTACGCTCGTGCCGACACATCCTTGGGTGACGAAGACGGTGCCTTCTATGGTATCGGCATGGATTACAAAATCACCGAGCAATACAGCGTTGGCGCAGAACTGCTTGAGCACAAGTTTGACGACGTAAACGGTGTTTCCGGTGACGACGCGGACGTAATCACATTCAACATCCGTGGTTCCTACCGCTTCTAAGCTGACACGCTGAAAACTGGCGGTGTATCTGCCGAGGGCGTCGCATAACGGTGCTCTCGGCAGGAAATAATAATGTGCCAGTCAAAAAGGCCGGAGGATCATCCTCCGGCCTTTTTCGTCTGTTGGTAGCTGTGGTCGCGCGACGCTTTCGTCAGGCGGCGAGGCCCTCCGCGAAGTCGCATACTGTCGCCAGCGCTTGGGCAAAGCGCGTGTCCTGGATGGTCATCGCGACGCGGATATGGCCTGCCGCTGCCGTCCCGAAGCTTTCGCCGGGCATCACCGCGATGTGGTGTTTTTCCAGCAGCGCATAGGCGAAATCCTCGCCGCTCATGCCGGTGCTGCGCACATCCAGCATCAGATACATCGCGCCTTGGGCGGGCACGAGGCTGACGGCGTTCTGTCGCGCAAGAATATCCTGCGCCAGCAGACGGCGGCGCTGGAAGGGGGCAGCGATCTCTGTCTCGAAACCGGTACCTTGGTTCAGCGCGAACAGCGCCGCGTCCTGGATATATCCGGGCACACCATAGGTCGTATGGGTCGCCAGATTGGTCAGATGCTCGATCGCATCCACGGGCCCGACGATCCAGCCGCAGCGCGACCCGGTCATCGCGTGGCTTTTCGACATCGACCCCACGACCAACGTGTGCTCCGCCATCCCGTCCAACGCGCGCGGCGAGAGGTGCTCGCCCTCCCAGACTTGTGTGTCGTAAACCTCGTCCGAGATCAGCCACATGTCGTGATCGCGGCAGACCTGCGCGATGCCTTCAAGCGTCTTGCGGGAATAGACAACGCCGGTGGGGTTGTTGGGCGAATTCACCAACAGCGACGCCGCGTTGGTCTGTTTCGCAGCGGCGGCAATCACGTCCGCACGGGGCTGGAACGCATCTTCCGCACGGGCGGCGATCGCATGGGGCAGGGCGCTGACACCGCGGATCGTGCCGGGGTAGGTGGCGTAATAGGGATCGATATAAAGCGCTGTATCGCCGGGGTTACAGGTCGCCATATGCGCGGCAAACAGCGCGCTTTGTCCGCCCGGCGTGATCAGCACATTGTCGCGTGTTGTCGGCACGCCGGTACGTTCCTGCAACCGCGCGGCCACGGCATCGCGCAGACCCGTGGTGCCGGGGATGGCCGCATATCCGGTGTGACCGGCCAAAGCGGCGCGGTGCATATCTTGCAGGATCGGTGCGGCGGTGCGGATGTCATGTTCGCCAATCGTCAGCTCTGTCACCTGCGTACCCTGTTCAATCATCTGGCGGGCGCGCAGGAAAACGCCCCAGCCGTCTGATCCGCCGCCAAGCAGCCCTGTGATGCGCGATGATAGTTGCATGCCGTCTTCTCCCTCGTAACTTGAAGACGCAGGGGCGCAGAGCATGGTTGATTTGTCAATCAGGCTTGACCGCTAGTGGCGGGTCGGGCTACGCAGACGGCATGAAGATGATGCCACTCATTATTTGCTGTATTACCTGCTAAGACCTTCCGGCGGGCTTGCTCACATCGTTTTCTTCCCGAGATTTCTGTGCCATGCCCGCGCAATCCTTGCGTAAGGACGCGCCATGACCACGATCAAGCTGCACAACACGAAAACCCGCAAACGCGAGGATTTCACCCCGATTGATGATAAAAACGTGCGGATGTATGTCTGTGGGCCGACGGTGTACGACCGCGCCCATCTTGGCAATGCACGCCCCGTGATCGTGTTTGACGTGCTCAACCGGTTGCTGCGCCATGTCTATGGCGACGCCCATGTGACCTATGTGCGCAACTTCACGGATGTGGATGACAAGATCAACGCGCGCGCAGCACAAAGCGGGCGGTCGATTGGCGAGATCACCGCCGAGACAACCCAGTGGTTTCTGGACGATATGGCCGCCGTCGGCGCGCTTGAGCCCGACCACATGCCACGCGCCACCGCTTATATTCCGCAGATGGTCGCGATGATCGAAGACCTGATTGCAAAGGGCCACGCCTATGCCGCCGAGGGGCATGTGCTGTTCTCTGTCGAAAGCTACAAAGCCTATGGCGCGCTATCGGGCCGGTCGATCGAAGATATGATTGCCGGCGCGCGGGTCGAGGTTGCGCCCTACAAGCGTAACCCGATGGACTTCGTGTTGTGGAAGCCGTCGGACGACGCGACGCCGGGCTGGGACAGCCCCTGGGGCCGTGGCCGCCCTGGCTGGCACATCGAATGTTCCGCCATGGCGGACGAGCTGCTGTGGAAAGAGCCCCTGCGTCAGGACCGTCTGTCGGATGAGGCAAAGAGCGCACCTCACGTCTTTGACATCCACGGCGGCGGACTGGACCTGCAGTTCCCCCACCACGAGGACGAGATCGCCCAAAGCTGCTGCGCCAATGGCACCGACGAGATGGCGCGCTACTGGCTGCATAACGAGATGCTGCAGGTCGAGGGCAAGAAGATGTCCAAGTCGCTTGGTAACTTCTTCACCGTACGCGATCTGCTGGATCAAGGCGTTCCGGGAGAGGTGATCCGTTTCGTCATGCTCAGCACGCATTACCGCAAGCCGATGGACTGGACCGAGAAAAAGCGGGACGAGGCGACTAAGACGTTGAGGAAGTGGATGGACCTTACGCGAGACTTAGAGCCTTGCGACCCTGCCGCCTTTAAGCCCGATCAGAAACTGATCGACGCGCTTGCCGACGACCTGAATACGCATCTCGCGCTGACCTATTTGAACGCTCTGACCGCGCAGCCGCAAAAACTGCTCGATCATGCGCGATGGCTAGGGTTTCTTAGCGATAAATCGCGGGAGGATGATGCGAAAGCACGTGCCGCCTACACGACAAGTTTCGGGAGCGGTAGCTCTGGGGTCGAGACCGAGCTGGCCAATCGCTTGGACGAGCTGCGGCAGATGGCTATGAAAACCAAGGATTTTTCTGATGTCGACGCCCTCAAGTCTGCATTGCTGGCAGCGGGGTGCGAAGTGAGGATAAGCAAGCTGGGAACCGAAGTTATAGCGGGTCCCACCTTCGACCCTGCCAAACTGGATGTGTTAAAGTGATCTGCGCCGCGTCCAGCGCTGGTGTTTGTGTGACCTGCGGGAGTGAGGGGCCAGCCCCTCACGCTCCCCGGAGTTTATCTGGCAAAATGAAGGAGGGATCGCTGCGATGACCCGCGAACGCCTTTATCTGTATGACACGACTTTGCGCGACGGGCAGCAGACCCAAGGGGTGCAATTCTCGACCGCCGAAAAGATCACGATTGCGACCGCGCTTGATACGCTGGGGGTGGATTACATCGAGGGCGGCTGGCCCGGGGCGAACCCGACGGATAGTGCCTTTTTCGACGCGGCACCTACCACGCGGGCGAAGATGACGGCCTTTGGTATGACCAAGCGCAACGGCATGTCGGCGCAGAACGATGATGTGCTGGCGGCGGTGATGAATGCGGGCACGCAGACGGTCTGCTTGGTGGGAAAGACCCATGATTTTCACGTCTCGGCAGCGCTCGGGATTACGTTGGACGAGAACACGGATAACATCGCGAAATCCATCGCGCATCTGGTGGCGCAGGGCCGCGAGGCGCTGTTCGATGCGGAGCATTTCTTTGACGGCTACCGCGCCAATCCCGATTATGCGCTGACCGCGATCAAGGCGGCCTATGAGGCGGGCGCGCGGTGGATCGTGCTTTGTGATACCAATGGCGGCACCATGCCCGCCGAGGTCGGGCGCATCACGGCCGAGGTTATCGCCGCAGGCATCCCCGGCGATCATCTGGGCATCCATACCCATAACGACACCGAAAACGCGGTCGCCTGTTCGCTGGCCGCCATTGATGCGGGCGCGCGGCAGATACAGGGCACGTTGAACGGCTTGGGCGAACGCTGCGGCAATGCCAACCTGACCACGCTGATCCCGATTTTGCTGCTGAAAGAGCCCTATGCCAGCCGGTTCGACACGGGAATCCCGCTAGATGGTCTGGCGAACCTCACCCAGATCAGCCGTGCGCTGGACGAGATCTTGAACCGCGTACCGACCAAACAGGCGGCCTTTGTCGGGTCGTCGGCCTTTGCGCATAAGGCGGGGCTGCATGCCAGCGCGATCCTGAAAGACCCGTCCACCTATGAACATATCGACCCCGCGCTGGTCGGCAACACGCGCATCATCCCCATGTCGAACCAGGCGGGCCAGTCAAACCTGCGCCGGCGTCTGGAAAGTGCGGGCTTGACCATCGCCAAGGGGGATCCGGCCTTGGGGCGGATCCTTGACGAGGTGAAGGCGCGCGAGGCCGAAGGCTATAGCTATGACACCGCTCAGGCCAGCTTTGAGCTGCTGGCGCGTAAAGCTCTGGGGCAGATGCCGGACCTCTTCGAGGTAAAACGCTATCGTGTGACCGTCGAGCGGCGCAAAAACAAATACGACCAGATGGTCAGCCTGTCAGAAGCGGTTGTCGTCGTGAAAGTGGATGGCGAGAAACGTCTGTCGGTAAGCGAGAGCATGGATGCCGAAGGCTGCGACCGCGGGCCGGTAAACGCGCTCAGCAAGGCGCTGGTCAAGGATCTGGGGCAGTACTCGGCGCTGCTGGAGGATATGCATCTGGTGGATTTCAAGGTGCGGATCACGCAAGGTGGCACAGAGGCGGTGACGCGGGTGATCATCGACAGCGAAGACGGGCAGGGGCGGCGCTGGTCTACTGTAGGTGTGTCGGCCAACATCGTCGATGCGTCTTTCGAAGCGCTGTTGGACGCGATCCGCTGGAAGCTGATCCGCGACCGCAAGGGATAGGAACCCATGGAATTTGATGCCGATCTAAGCGCCTGCGCGGCAATTATTGAGCGTGCCGATCCGCTGCGCTTTCGCGCCAGCATGGCGGCCCCCGTGGCCGCACGCCGTGTGTTGTTCCCGCTATATGCCTTTAATATCGAGGTGGCGCGCGCGCCCTGGGTGACGCAGGAAACCATGATCGCGGAGATGCGTTTGCAGTGGTGGCGCGATGTCTGTGACGAGATCGCGAACCGTGGCGTTGTGCGGCGGCACGAGGTTGCGACGCCCCTTGCACTGGCAATTTCGCCCGAAGACGCGGTGTTGCTGGACACGCTGGCCGCCGCGCGGCGGTGGGATATCTACCGCGACGCCTTTGAAGATGCCGCCCATTTCGACGCCTATATCGACCAGACCGGGGGCCATCTGATGTGGGTGGCCGCGCGGTCTTTGGGACCAGCGGAAGAGGCCACGGTGCGCGATGCGGCCTATGGGGCGGGGGTGGCGGCTTGGCTGCACGCGATCCCGCAGCTGGTAGAGCAGGGGCGCGTCCCTTTGTTGGACGGCACCGACGCTGGCGTTGTGGCGCTGGCCCAAAAGGCACGGGCGCGGTTACGACAGGCGCGGGCCAACCGTGGCAAAATCTCGAAAGCGGCGCGACCGGCGATGTATAGCGTCGGCGCGGCAGACAAGGTGCTGAGCGCGGCCATCGCCGCCCCCGGGCGTGTCAGCGCCGCAGAACTGCCGCCGATGAATGATTTCGCCCTGTCGTGGCGGGCTTTGTCGGGACGTTGGTAGCGCTAGACCCGCGCGCTACGTTGCCGCAGCATCAGCCAGATCAGCGACCCGCCTGCCAGCACCAGAAACGGGATCATCGCGATATTGACGGCGGCCCAGCCTTCGACAGGGTTGCCGCCCGAGCAGTTCATCAGCCCGCCGCTTGACAGGGACGCAAAGGTCACCCCGCCAAAGACCAACAGATCGTTCAGACCTTGCATGCGGCCACGCTCATGCGGTTCATGGGCACCGGCCAGCATGGATGTCGCGCCGATAAAGCCGAAGTTCCAGCCGATCCCCAGCAGGATCAATGCGATGTAGAAGTTGTTCAGCTCCACCCCCTGCAGCGCGACCACACCGGCCCCCGCAAGGATCGCGATGCCAAGGCCGAGGATCTTTTCGACCCCGAATTTCGCGATCAGGTGGCCGGTGAAAAACGATGGCGCATACATCGCCAGAACGTGGCCTGTGACCACATGGGACGCATCGACGATGTCGTAGCCGCAGCCCACAACCGCCAGCGGCGTCGAGGTCATGACAAGGTTCATCAGCGCATAGGATACCATGCCGCAGATCACAGCGACGGCGATGCGCGGGGTCTTCAAAAGCTCCATCCGGGTGCGGCCCTTGGGGGCATCCACGGCCGGCACGGGCGGCTTGGGAATGTTGAGGAAGGCGAAAAGCACCATGCCCACAGCGTTCAGCGCAATCGCGGCGAGGTAGACCGGGAAAAACCGCATCATCGTCGCATCACCGTTGGCACCGGTCAGAAACCCCACCAGCTGCGGCCCGATGATGGCCGAGATCAGCCCGCCCGCCATGACATAGGAAATCGCCTTGGGCCGGAACGCGTCAGATGCGGTGTCCGTCGCTGCAAAGCGGAAAAACCCTTGCGAGCACATGTAGATGCCGATCAGATAGCTGCCCAGCAGGAAGGTCATGAAACTCTGGATCGTCAGGGCATAGGCGCAAAGCGCGGCCCCCGTCATCCCGCCAAATGCGCCCGCCACAAAGCCCGCGCGACGGCCAAAGCGTTGCATCACCGTCGACAGCCACGGGGCCGTGGTCATCGACCCGAAGACGATCATAGAGATCGGCAGCGTCGCGAGGCAGACGTTGGGCGACAGTTGTTGCCCTGCCAATCCGCCGACCACAAAATACATCGGCATCTGGCTGCCAAGAAAGGCCTGCGCGGTCACCAGCACGGCGACGTTGCGCTTGGCGCGGGTGTCATCAATCACTGTCATGGTGAATGCGTAGACCGGGCTTTGGGGGGCTGCAAGGCCCTTGCGTCCGGCGGCGGGGTCAACGATGGTCGCGCCATGAACCGGGGCCCCCATATTCTGCTGATCGCTGGCAGCGCCGAAGCGCATGAGATCGCTGCTGCGATGGCGGGGTCTGACGTCTGTGCACGGGCGGTGTTAAGGCGGGCGGAGCGGAGCTTTGGCCCGCTGGCCGTACCATCCGAGATCTGGTCGCCGCGCAACATGGATGAGATGGCAGCTTACCTGCGCGCCCATGAGTTTACCGC
This sequence comes from Sulfitobacter sp. PM12, assembly GCF_045586035.1. Taxonomy (NCBI): domain Bacteria; kingdom Pseudomonadati; phylum Pseudomonadota; class Alphaproteobacteria; order Rhodobacterales; family Roseobacteraceae; genus Sulfitobacter; species Sulfitobacter sp. PM12. Next base: position 2,189,136 of record NZ_CP151529.1, on the reverse strand, counting down.
GGTGCTGGACGCAGGACACGGGTTTGACGCGGATATTTCGCAGATCGCTTTTGACGCCACCGCGCGGTTGGGGCTGCCTTATCTGCGTGTCCTGCGGCCCATGTGGGACATCTCGGCACCGGTTGAACGGGCCGCGTCGGTCGCGGCAGCGGCACGGATGATACGACCCCAAGCACGGGTCTTTGCCGCGACGGGGCGCGGGACGGTGGAGGATTACGCCCCCTTCGCAGGCGCGCGGCTTTATCTGCGGCAGACCAACGCGCAGGCCCGAACCAAGCTGCCCCCCTTTGCCGAAGCCGTCTATGGCCAGCCGCCCTTCACTCAGGCGGCGGAGGAGGCGTTGTTTCGCGCCTTGCAGATCGATACGCTGGTTCTGCGCAACGTCGGTGGCGTGCCAAGCCGCCCCAAACTGGACGCAGCGTGCGCGATGGGTCTGCGGGTGATTGCCATCGACCGTCCGGCGGCCCCCGTCGGCGCGCAGGTTCTCGCCGCGCCGGATGCGGCGATCTGCTGGGTCGAGACGCTGACAACGGGGGGCACAGCCGGATGAGCATCGGACGGATTATCACTGGCGACGCGGATGTCGCCGAAGGGGCGGATTGGCTCGCTGCGCATGTGCCCCAGTTTGCTACCGCCTTGGCCGCGACTGGCCCTTTGCCTCTGCGATTGCGTGCGGACGGGTTTGACGCGTTGATCGGGGCGATCATCAGCCAGCAAGTCTCTGTCGCGTCGGCAAATGCCATGCGTGCCAAGATGGATGCGGCGGGACTGACCCATGAGACGGCGATACTCACCGCGGGCGAGGATGGCCTGCGCGCGGCGGGGCTGAGCCGCCAGAAAATCCGCTATGCGTTGGCCTTGGCCGAGGCCGGGATCGACTATACCGCCTTGAGGGGCGCACCGGATGCGGTGGTGATTGACACGCTGACCGCGGTGCCCGGTGTCGGGCTGTGGACGGCGCAGATCTATGCGATGTTTTCGCTAGGCCGCGCCGATATCCTGCCGCAGGGCGATCTGGCCTTGCAAGAGGCCGCGAAAATCCTGTTTGATCTGCCCCAGCGACCAAAGCCGAAGCAGCTTGCGGACATGGCGCAGGACTGGTCGCCCTGGCGATCGGTTGCAGCCCGCATCCTGTTTTCGTACTACCGCGTGGCAAAACAACGGGAAGGGATTTCATGACACGAGTACTAAACGCAGAGCGCCGCGAACCGGTCTCGGGGGAAACGCGGTCTGCCGTCGTGTTCCTGCATGGCTATGGCGCGAATGGTGCCGATCTGCTGGGGCTTGCCGACCCGTTGGGGGAACATCTGCCCGACACGCTGTTCGTGGCCCCCGATGCGCCCGAAGCCTGTGCCGGTGCGCCCATGGGGTTCCAGTGGTTCCCGATCCCCTGGATCGATAACTCCTCTGAGGAAGAAGCCGAACGCGGGATGATGCAGGCGGTCGATGACCTGAACGCCTTTCTCGATGCGCTGATGGTGGACGAAGATCTGCTGCCCGAACAGGTCGTGCTGTTTGGCTTTTCCCAAGGTACGATGATGGCGCTGCATGTCGCGCCGCGCCGCGAAGATGCTGTGGCCGGTGTTGTCGCGTTTTCGGGCCGCTTGCTGTCGCCCGAGAGCCTGAAAGACGAAGCGGTCGTGCGCCCTCCGGTCTTGCTGGTGCACGGCGACGCCGATGATGTTGTCCCGCCGCAATCCCTGCCGCAGGCCGCCGAAACCTTGCAAGAGGCCGGATGGACGGACGTTTTCGCCCATATCATGAAGGGTACAGGCCACGGAATTGCCCCCGACGGGCTGAGCGTGGCGCTGGCCTTTATGCGCGACAAACTGGGTCTTTGATCCCATGCCCTGCGGGCGCATGCGCGACCCGCAGGAGGGCCCCGGCCGGATTGGCCGTTTCCGTCACATGCCTGTTACGTAATCAGCTTACGCATTCTGCGACATCTTGTACCCGTTTGCGACTTGTCAGACGCAAACCACGAGATATAGTCGAAAGCATCAGCGGGGCTGTCCCGCTGGACCGGACGCGGAACGGCAAGGGGCTATCGAACAATGGACGGCGACTTTAGAACTGAATTCACCCGAAGCCCGGCAGGGCTGAAAAACAAACCGGCCCTTGTGCTGAACGCGGATTACAGGCCCTTGTCCTACTATCCGCTGTCGCTGTGGCCCTGGCAGGAAGCGGTGAAGGCCAAATGGCTGGATCGGGTGGATATCGTCGCTGAATATGACGACTATGTTCACAGCCCGTCGATGCAAATTCGCATCCCGTCGGTGGTCGTTCTCAAAGATTACGTCAAACCTCAAAAGCGCGTGGCCTTCACGCGCTTTAATTTATTTCTGAGGGACGAATTCTGCTGCCAGTACTGCGGTGCACGGGGGGATCTGACCTTTGACCATGTGGTGCCCCGTGCGGCGGGCGGTATCACAAGCTGGCAGAACGTTGTTGCGGCTTGTAGCCCGTGCAATCTGAAAAAAGGTTCCAAGGCGCTGCACCAGACCGGATTCCAGCTGCGCAAACCGCCGCGCCAGCCGCAAGCCGAGGATCTGCGCAATATGGGCCGGAAATTCCCGCCCAACTACCTACACGATAGCTGGATGGATTTTCTTTATTGGGATGCCGAGCTTCAGGCGTGATCTAGGGCCGCGCGTGTGCGTCCGCGTTAGAGGTCAAGCTCCACCCAGACGGGCACGTGATCGGAGGGTTTCTCGCGTCCGCGTACATCCTTGTCGATCTGGCAGTCGCGCAGGCTGTCGGCGATGGCAGGGCTCAGCAGGAAATGGTCGATACGGATGCCGTTGTTGCGGTTCCACGCGCCTGCCTGATAATCCCAAAAGCTGTAATGCCCCGGCCCTTGGGTCCGTGCGCGGAACGCCTCTGTCAGGCCAAGGGCCAGCAGACGTCGCCAGGCGGCGCGGGATTCAGGGCGAAACAGCGCATCTTCACGCCAGGCATCCGGCGTTGCCGCGTCTTCGGCTTGGGGGATGATGTTGAAGTCGCCGGTCAGCAGAAACGGTGTTTCCTCGGCCAAGAGTGCGCGCGCACGGTCTTCAAGACGCTGCATCCACGCCAGTTTGTAATCGTACTTCGGGCCCGGCGCGGGGTTGCCGTTGGGCAGATACAACCCGCAAAGCCGCACAGAGGAATGATCGCCCACGACCGTCGCCTCGATATAGCGTGCCTGTTCGTCGCTGTCGTCCCCGGGCAGGCCACGGGTCACATCCTCAAGCGGGAGCTTTGACAGGATCGCGACGCCGTTAAAGGATTTCTGCCCGTGGGTCTCCACGTTATAGCCGCGATCCTCGAACAGCTCGCGCGGGAAGCCTTCGTCGACGGATTTGATCTCTTGCAGAATGGCGACGTCGGGCTGCGCTTCGTCGAGCCATTGAGGCAGGGCGTCGATCCGCGCTTTGATCCCGTTGATGTTGAACGTGGCGATTTTCATGGCGGCCCCCTGCATTGGTCCCCGCAGCTATCGCGCATACCGCAATATGGGGCAAGGGGGCTGGACCGGTTTGGGCATGTTTCGCCCGCGATTCGAAGGTGAGCCGACAGTGCCTACGCCGCCGCGGGGCGCTTGGCCAGAGTTCCGTTAAAATTGTCACTATTGTGGAGAACACGGCATCGCCGCGTGGTTTCAACCGGATCAAAGACGCAGCGCATGTGGATGATTTACATCGTTAAAATGCGATCTTTTTGTCGCCTAGGTCAAAGCCCTTAGGTGGTGATTGATGAGGGGAGTGCAGCTTGAGGTGTAGTTGCCGATTTCAAAATCACGTCAAAAAGGAAAACTCATGACCGCTATTGCCTACGTCGAAACTGCTTTCCCGAATGTTCACGCCGGGGCGGCATCGCTCCATCAGGGGGCGGGGACAGGGTTTTATACCACCGGCTGTATCCGTGCAGGGCAAGACCCCCATTGCGGCCACGGCACCGGGCTGTTCACCACAGGGCTACGGTCGGGACCGCAGGCAGGCGACATGGCGACTGGGGAGCTTACCGGTTTGTTTACCACCGGCTGCTAATCCAGACACACCCTGCGCTGGAACCGGCGCAGGGGGTTCTTGCCGAAGGGGGGCCTATGTCGAATGTTATACCGCTGTCATCCGTACGTGCGCGCAATAGCGGTCGCAAACACGCCGATACCGCCGCGATCAGCCGAATGTTTGCGGTGCAGCGACGCCGTGCGGGGGATGTGTTCTGGTTGAAGGAAAACGCGGAATGGCTGGGGATTCTGGCAAGTGCGAACATGCCTGTCCCGCCAGACGCTCTGGTGCCCTATGCGTCTTTCTACGACCGCATCGAAGAGACGATCCGCTTCTTCCCGCAGTACTACCGATTTTTCTTGTCCCTCGCGCTGGACCTTGAGGATCTGGGCTTGCCCGGCGACGCGGGGGAGCGGTTGGTGCATTGGGTCGCCCGTATGCGGCTGGCGGATGGGGAGCTGTCTGACCTGCAACGCGCCGAAGCGCAGCGCCTACTGGCGCGTCGGATGTCCGTGCCGCGCGACGACGCCCTGCAATCCCGCTTTCGCCGGTTTTTCACGCGATCCGAAACCTTTGCGCTGCCTAACAAGAAAGCATCCTATGAGCTGGCACATATCGTTTTCTATCTTTCTGACTACGGTCAGCGCGCCCCCCAACTGCCGGCGACAGCGATCAGAAGCCTGAATTTTGCCGGTATTCTGGCGTATCTTGATCAGGATATGGATCTGCTGGCCGAGATTTGTGCCGCGCTCCGGTTTGCAGGCGCTGCGGCACCTGCACTGTGGGAGGATGCGGTTCAGTCCGCTGCGCGTGGCTGCCGGATCGTACCGCAGCAGGGGGGCGGACCGGTGGACGGGTATCACGCCTATCTGGTGACCGGCTGGGCCGCGCACATGTCCGGAGGGGCGGCATTCTGCCAACCGGTGCCACAAGGGGCTGTGGCCATCCGCTATACCCCGCCAAACGGTGCGCTGCAGGCGCTGTCGGCGGCGCTTTTTGAAATGGGGGAGACGCGGCAAGCGCAGTGGTCGCTTATGCGTGGACGGGTCATGAGGGCGCTGGACCCAGAGGCGCAAGAGATACTGACCGAGGCAGAGGCGTCCTGCCCGCAATTTGAAGCGTTTTTCGCGCGGTTTGCGCGGGCACCGATCCCGGCCATGCCCTCCGCGGTGCAGCTGCGGCGCTAGAATGGCCTCATGCGGGCATGAGGCCAGCCTCCGGCGGGAGTTTACTTGGGCAAAATGAAGCGGGCGCGTGTATCGGGTGCCTGTTACATCGAGAAAGACGTGCCGCAGCCGCAGGCGCTGGTGGCATTGGGGTTTTCGATCACGAAACGCGCGCCGATCAATTCCTCGGAAAAGTCGATGACGGCATTCGCAAGAAAGGGCAGGGAGATGCTGTCGACCACAACTTTCTGGCCAGCCCCTTCAAGGATCAGGTCATCGTCTTTGGGATCATCCAGCGCGATGTCATACTGAAAGCCTGAGCAGCCGCCGCCCTCTACGGCGACGCGCAGGGCTTTGCCCTCTGCGGCGGCACCGATTTCGGCAAGGCGGTTAAAGGCGCGCGGGGTAACTTGGGGGGGCAGGTTCATTTTCGGGCTCCGGTGTGATCGGTTTCCATCTGTGTTGTCTTACAATATAGAAACCCGCAGGACAGGCCACAAGGACCACCGACTATGCGCGCTTCTTTTGCCTCTGATCCGGCATTGACCCGGGGACGGTTGATACCGGAAGAGGAAAGCACCTTTCGTTCCTGCTTTCAGCGGGACCGCGACCGGATCATCCACGCCAGCGCCTTCCGGCGGCTCAAGCACAAGACGCAGGTCTTTATCGAACATGAGGGCGATTACTATCGCACGCGGCTGACCCATTCGATCGAGGTGGCGCAGGTGGCACGCACGATCGCCGGTGCGTTGGGTCTGAATGCCGAGCTGACAGAGGCGGTCGCCCTGGCCCATGATCTGGGGCATCCGCCCTTTGGTCACACGGGCGAGGACGCGCTGGAAGCCTTGATGGCCCCCTACGGCGGGTTTGACCACAACGCCCAAGCCATCCGCATCGTCACCCATCTGGAGCGGCATTACGCGGATTTCGACGGGCTGAACCTGACTTGGGACACGCTGGAGGGGTTGGCCAAACATAACGGGCCGGTGACGGGAGAGCTGCCGTGGGCGCTTGCGGCCTATGAGCGTCAGCATGATCTTGAGCTGGAGACATTCGCCAGTGCCGAGGCACAGGTGGCGGCGATTGCCGATGATGTGGCCTATAACCACCACGACCTGCATGACGGTTTGCGGGCCGAGCTGTTCTCGACGGACGAGCTGGCCGAACTGCCGATCCTGAAGCAGAATTTCGCCGAAGTGGACAGGCTGTATCCCGGTCTGAACTACTATCGCCGCCGTCACGAAGCGCTGCGCCGTTTCTTTGGCGTGCTGGTGGAGGACGTGATCAGCGTCGCTCGCCACCGTCTGGCCGAGATGAAGCCCGAAACCGCCACCGATATTCGCATGGCCGGGCGCACATTGATCCAGTTCTCCGATCCGGTTTTCCAGGATCTCAAGGTCATCCGCGCCTTTCTGTTCGACCGCATGTACCGCGCGCCATCCGTGGTGATCATGCGCAAGCAGGTGACGCAGGTGGTCGAGGATCTGTTCCCCTATTTCTGCGCGCATACGGACCAATTGCCCAAGCAATGGCGCAAGGATGTAGAGGATGCGGACGGCGATACGGCGCTTGCGCGGATCGTCAGCGACTATATCTCGGGGATGACAGATCGCTTTGCTTTGCAGGAACATGAGCGGTTGATCGTTAAAGGCTGAACCGCCCTTGATTATGGGCGCATATTCAGGTGATACACGGGGCCAAGTCGAAGGAACCCCGTTATGAACCTATTTGCCGATATCCGCAGCCTCGTGCTGTCCACCCTTGATACGCTGGTTGCCGACGGGTTTCTGCCCGAGGGGCTGAGCTTTGACGCCATTACCGTAGAGCCGCCGCGCGATGCGGCGCATGGGGATATGGCGACCAATGCCGCGATGGTGCTGGCGAAACCGGCCCGTATGAAACCGCGCGATATCGCTGAAAAGCTGGCCGAAAAGCTGGGTGAGGATCCACGGATCACCGCGGCGGATGTGGCGGGCCCGGGGTTCTTGAACCTGCGGCTGAGTGCTGCGGTTTGGCAGGGCGTTGTCGGTGCCGTTCTGGGGCAGGGCACAGACTTTGGCCGCGGCGATCTGGGGCAAGGCAAACGGGTCAACGTCGAATATGTCTCGGCCAACCCGACGGGGCCGTTGCATGTGGGGCACACCCGCGGAGCGGTCTTTGGCGATGCGCTGGCGTCCTTGCTGGATTTCGCGGGCTTCGATGTCACGCGCGAATATTACATCAACGACGGCGGCGCGCAGGTCGATGTTTTGGCGCGCTCTGTCTATCTGCGCTATCTGGAGGCGCATGGCCAAGAGGTCGCCTTTCCCGAAGGCACATACCCCGGCGACTATCTGATCGATGTGGGGGCCGCGCTGAAAGACAAGGTGGGCGACGCCTATATCGACGCCGATGAATCCGTCTGGCTTGAAGAGGTGCGCAACTTTGCCACCGACGAGATGATGAAGCTGATCCGCGATGATCTCGCCTCTCTCGGGGTGAAGATGGATGTGTTTTATTCCGAAAAGTCGCTTTATGGCACGGGCCGGATCGAATCCGCGATTGATGACCTGAAAGCCAAAGGGCTGATCTATGAGGGCGTGCTTGAGCCGCCAAAAGGCAAGAAGCCCGAGGACTGGGAGCCGCGCGAGCAGACCCTGTTCAAATCCACCGCCCATGGCGATGACGTTGACCGTCCGGTGATGAAGTCCGACGGCGGCTGGACCTATTTCGCGCCCGATATCGCGTATCACTACGACAAGGTGCAGCGTGGCTTTGACATGCTGATCGACGTCTTTGGCGCGGATCACGGCGGCTATGTCAAACGGATGAAAGCCGCTGTTTCGGCGCTGTCCGAGGGGGCGGTGCCGCTCGACATCAAGCTGACGCAGCTGGTCAAGCTGTTCAAGAACGGCAAGGAATTCAAGATGTCCAAACGGGCAGGGACATTTGTCACCCTGCGCGATGTGGTTGATCAGGTGGGCCCTGATGTGACGCGTTTTGTCATGCTGACCCGCAAGAATGACGCGATGCTGGACTTTGACTTTGCCAAGGTGCTGGAGCAGTCGCGCGAGAATCCGGTGTTCTACGTGCAATATGCCCATGCGCGTGTGCATTCTGTCCTGCGCAAGGCGGCAGAGGCGGGTGTTGCCACCGATATGGAAACCTTGCAGCGTGCCGACCTGAGCCAGCTTGACCACGAAGCAGAGCTGAAACTGGCGCAAAAGCTGGCCGAATGGCCCCGGATGGTAGAGACCGCGGCGCGCAGCAACGAACCGCACCGGATCGCCTTTTATCTCTACGAGCTGGCGGGCGATTTCCACGGGCTGTGGAACCGCGGCAACGACGTGCCTGAACTGCGTTTCCTGCAGGATGATGTGGCCCTGTCCCAGTCAAAAATCGCGCTGGCCCAAGCCGCAGCGATTGTAATTGCGTCAGGTCTTGGTATTCTTGGGGTCAAGCCAGCGGAAGAGATGCGATAACGCACCATTGCTGGTCAGGCAGGTTCAAAAAACAGACCCGCGCGGGTGATATCTGACGCGGGCAGTGAGGCAGAAATGGCAGATTACACGTCCTCCTCCCAGGGTGGGGGGTACTCCTTTGAACATGACGCAGGGTTGGCACCGCAAGTTGCGGCCAAGCCCTTGACCAAGTTTGCAAATTTCGCGGGCGCGGCGCTTTCCATCACCCTAATCGTCGGCATCGGGGTCTGGGGCTACAAGCTGCTGGTGCGCGATGTTACCGGCATTCCGGTGGTGCGTGCGGCCCAGGGCGATATGCGCGTGCGGCCCGAAAATCCGGGCGGCCAACTGGCGGACAATCAAGGGTTGTCGGTCAATGCTGTGGCCTCGGAAGGGACGGCGAACCAATTCGCGGAACAGCTGATTTTGGCCCCGAAGCCACTGGATCTGGAAGAAGAAGACCAGCCCATTCCCGTCGCGATGGTTGCACCTGCGCAACAGGCACCAACGCAATCATCGCCTGCGGCTGACGTGGCAGAGGCGTTGAAAAACGGCGATGTGGACGATCTTGTCGCCTCTCTCACCGATGGGGTGGAACCACTGGAAGACGAAGAAGACGGCACCGCCCTGCCAGAGCCGATGAACGCAAGTGCCACGATGGATGTCGATCCGCTTGAGATGGCGGTGTCGAACGCGGTGGCCGTTGCCATGGGTCAAGAGCCGGGCGTCCGCGCATCCTTGCGTCCTCAAACGCGCCCCGGTGGCCGTGCCGTCGCGACCAAAGCGTCGTTTGAACCGGCACCAGTTGCCGCCGCCGAAGTGAAAGAGCTTTCGCCCGACAGCCTGCCCACCGGTACGCGTCTGGTGCAGCTTGGCGCATTCGATTCACCGCAGATCGCACGGGCGCAATGGGTCCGTCTGAACGCGCGTTTCGGGGCCTATATGGAAGGCAAGGACCGCATCATCCAAGAGGCCAGCAGCGGCGGGCGCACTTTCTACCGTCTGCGTGCGCATGGGTTCTCGGACATCGCGGATGCGCGACGCTTCTGTTCGGCGCTGGTTGCTGAAAACACCGACTGCATTCCCGTCGTTACACGCTGATGCGATACGGGGCGACGATACTGGACGCGTCGGGGCTTCGGCTGACGGCGCAGGAAAAGGCGTTGTTTCGCGCCGTAAAGCCCTTTGGGTTCATTCTCTTTGCGCGCAATATCGACACGCCGGATCAGGTCCGTGCGCTGTGTGATGAACTGCGCGAGGCGGCGGGCCACGAGGCTGTGATCACCGTGGATCAAGAAGGCGGGCGGGTGCAGCGGTTGCGCGCACCGCATTGGCGCGACTGGACGGCACCGCTGGACTTCGTGCAGGCGGCAGGCCCCAACGCGGCAGAGGCAATGTATCTGCGCTTTCGACTGATCGCGGACGAGCTGCACCGCGTGGGCATCGACAGCAATTGCGCGCCGATGGTCGATGTCGCCGGGGCGGAAACCCACACATTCCTGCGCAACCGCTGTTACGGCACGACGCCCGATGCGGTGGCGGCTTTGGGCCGTGCGGCGGCAGACGGCATGTTGGCGGGGGGCGTCTTGCCCGTGGTCAAACATATGCCCGGACATGGGCGCGCCACGATGGATAGTCATTTTGACTTGCCGCAGGTTGACGCGCCGCGTGCCGCGTTGGACACCCATGATTTCGCCCCGTTCAAGGCGTTGAACGACCTGCCGATGGGGATGACGGCGCATCTGGTCTATGACGCGATTGATCCGCGCCCTGCCACACTGTCGCCGGTGATGATGCAGCTGATCCGCGAGGATATCGGCTTTGATAACCTGATCATGACGGATGACATTTCGATGAAAGCACTGTCGGGCGAGGTGGATGACATCGCCGCCGGTGCCTTGGCAGCAGGCTGTGACGTGGTGTTGTACTGCAACGCCACGCTTGAGGATCGCACCCGCGTTGCCGATGCTGCCGGAGAGATGTCCGAGGCTGCGCAAACACGGGCCGTGCGCGCCCTTGCCATGCGCCGGACCCCTGGTGATGTTGACATTCCTGCCCTGACTGCAAAGCTCGACAGGCTTTTGGGCGGGACGGTATATGGCTGAAACGCAGTTGGAAGACGGGCAAACGAAAGTTGCTGAACGGCTCGCGGCCGAGGCGCTGATCGTGGATGTAGACGGGTTCGAGGGCCCGTTGGACCTGTTGCTGACCCTCAGCCGCACCCAGAAGGTCGACCTGCGCAAAATCTCGGTGCTGCAACTGGCACGCCAATATCTGATGTTCGTGGACAAGGCCAAGGCGCTGCGGCTTGAGCTTGCGGCGGATTATCTGGTCATGGCTGCGTGGCTCGCCTTCCTGAAATCCCGCCTGCTGCTGCCGCCTGATCCGCAGGACGATGGCCCCTCGGGCGAGGAACTGGCCGCGCATCTGGCGTTCCAGCTGGAACGTCTGCAAGCGATGCGCGACGTGGCGGCCCAGCTGATGGCCCGTGACCAGTTGGGGCGCGACTTCTTTGCCCGCGGCCAGACGCAGGAAATGCGCCAGACCCGCCGCGTGACCTATACCGCGACCTTGCTGGACCTGATGCAGGGCTACGCGCGTATCCGCACGCGCGACGATTTCCGCCCCTTCGTGATGGACCGTGACAAGGTCTTTACGATGGAGCAGGCGCTGGAGCGGATGCGCGGCTTGATTGGCTTTTCTGGTGATTGGTCTGACCTGACGAGCTACATGCCCGACGGATGGGGCGAAGAGCCGGCAATGCGTCGCTCGGCCACGGCATCGACGTTTGCGGCGTCGCTTGAATTGGTAAAGGAAGGGCATCTGGAAATTCGCCAAGAGGGCGTGTTTGCCCCGATCCAGTTGCGTAAGAAGGATATCTGACGTGGCCGAACCCGTTGAACAAACAGAAGAAAGCCTGTTCGAGGCCCCGCCATTGGCCGAACAGGAGCGCATGATCGAAGCGATCCTTTTCGCCACCGCAGAGCCGATGACCCTGCGCGAGATCGCGGCGCGTCTGCCGCATGGCTGTGACCCTGCCGAAGCGATGGTGCATCTACGCAAACGCTACACCGGCCGCGGTGTGGAGCTGTGTCGCATCGGGGATGCCTACGCCATGCGCACGGCGGCGGATCTGGGGTATCTCATGCAACACGAAACGGTCGAGACGCGCAAACTGTCGCGCGCCGCGATCGAGACCTTGGCGATCATCGCCTACCACCAGCCCGCCACCCGCGCCGAGATCGAAGAGATCCGCGGCGTATCCGTATCGCGCGGCACGCTGGATCAGCTGCTTGAGCTGGACTGGATTCGCTTTGGCCGCCGCAAAATGACCCCCGGTCGTCCGGTGACCTTTGTCGTGACACAGGAATTTCTGGCCCACTTCGGTCTGGAAAGCCCCCGCGACCTGCCGGGGTTGAAGGAGCTCCGCTCTGCCGGATTGCTAGAAAGCCGCCCCGCCTTTGGCGAGATGCCCGGTGTCGACAGCGAAGAAGAGCCAGAAGCGACCGAGGGCCAGAGCGAGCTGTTCGAGGATTAATCCCGCAGGCGGCCTGAAAATCGCCGCAATAGGTGTTATATTAGCCTCAGACACAGTTTAACGCGCGGTAAAGAGGTCAGGACATGAACCAGATAATTAATATGATTATGCGTCGCGTGATGGGGCGTTTGATCAACAAAGGCGTTGATATCGGCTTTGATCAGGCGTCAAAGCTGGGCAAGGGGCGTCGGGCGTCAGTGGACCGTGACGGCAATCCTGTCCAACCAAGCGCCGAGGAAATGGCCCGTCGTGACAAAAGCAGCCGCGAGCAGGGCAAACAGGCGCGCAATATGGTCAAGAACATGCGCAAGCTGACGCGTTTCTAACCCGCGTGATCAGGCGCTGCGAAGTTTAACGCGGCGCGCTGAAATGCTTGCTGAGCTTGAGGCCCTGACCCTGATAGTTCGACGCGATGCCCGACCCGTAAAGCTGGGTCGGTACGTCGATCATTTTCTCATAGACCAACCGTCCGACAACCTGACCATGCTCCAGCACGAAAGGGGCCTCGTGGCAGCGCACTTCAAGCACGCCCCGTGATCCCGCACCCCCTGCGGAGGCATGGCCGAAACCGGGGTCAAAGAAGCCCGCGTAATGCACGCGGAATTCGCCCACCATCGCCAGATAAGGGGCCATTTCTGCGGCGTATTCGGGCGGGATGGTTACAGCTTCACGGCTGACCAGAATGTAGAACGCACCGGGGTCGAGGATGATCTGACCGTTGTCGCTGTGGACCTCTTCCCAGTATTGCGCGGGGTCATAATGGCCGATCTTGTCCAGATCGATCACACCCGTATGCGGCTTGGCGCGGTAGCCGACAAGCGTGGTGTCAGGCAAGCGCAGATCAACCGAGAATCCCAGACCATCATCGATCACGGCCTCGCCATCCACCAGCGGGCTGTCGGCGTGCAATGCGCGCAGCGCGGCATCGTCAAGCGTGGCGGCACCGGTGGAAAAACGGATCTGGTTCAGCCGCATGCCCGGACGCACGAGCACCGAAAAAGACCGCGGACAAATCTCTGCGTAAAGCGGGCCGGTATAGCCCGGCGCGATGCGATCAAATTCGGTCCCGCCGTCGGTGATGGTGCGCGTGAGCAGGTCCAGCCGCCCGGTGGAGCTTTTGGCATTGGCCGCCGCAGAGGTGCCTTGGGGCAGGGCGAGGCTTTCCATCAGCGGGACAACGTAGACGCAGCCCTTTTCCAGCACCGCCCCATTCGTCAGGTCGACGCGGTGCATCTCGAACTCTTCCAGACGGTCGGCGACCTTGGCCCCATGCCCCGCAAGAAAAGACGCACGCACGCGGTAAGCCACTGTTCCTAGACGAAGATCAAGGCTCGCAGGCTGGATCTGGGCACCGTCGACAGGCGGTGTGCCGATGATCTGACCCGAAACGATCATGTCGGTGATATGCTGGTTGGGAACTACGCCGATCATATCCGGGCCTTTCAAATGCAAACACCCGCACCCATTAGGGTACGGGCGTTTGTTTTATGTCGGTTGGTCGGGCTAGCAGGACTCGAACCTGCGACCTTCCGTCCCCCAGACGGACGCGCTACCAGGCTGCGCCATAGCCCGACATGAGGCGTTTCATACCTGATAAAACCGTGCGTGCAAGGGGGAATTGTCGCAAATCGCACGCGCGGCTTAGACTTTTGTGCCGCGGACCACATCGGCCCGAATGGAATCGCGCAGTTCGCCCAAACGGCTCAGCAAAGGGGCGATATCGCGGGCCGAATCCTCGGGCAGATCGCGGCACAGCAATGCAGCAGAAAGCACAGAGGGTTTGGCGGGGAAGTCTTCTTCTGCCGTCAGAGGCGGCAGATCGATGATACGCGGCTTGGGACCTGCAACAATAGGGGCTTCCGGTGCCTCGTTGATCTCTGGCGCTTCGACGTCCCGCGTTTCCGCCTCAAGCGTTTCGGCGGTGCTGTCTTCCGGCGCTGCCTCTGGCGCGCTGTCGATGGTCGGCGCGGGCGCGTCCTGATCCGGGGTGTGTGTTTGCGCAGCGTCAGGGGCTTCGTCCGGTGTGTTATCGCTTGGCGGCACCGGTGCGTCGGTCATCGGGTGGCGCAGGAAGCCGGGCAGGGTTGCTTCGTCCTCCGCAGAGGTATCGGCGGGGGCGACGGTTGTCTCTTCCGGCTCCGGCTCTGTCGCGTCGAGGGTCGGTTCGTCGGCAGGTAGTGGCGTGGTATCCTCGGCCGACATCTCGGGCGCGGAAGCGGCTTCTACGTGTGTTTCGGACGCTTCGACAGGGGCAGGCTTGGCCGCTTTGCTCCCGCGTTGCTCGAACGGGAGGACAACACCCTCGTGGGTCTGTTCTGCGTCTTCTTGCATCGGCGCGGGGGTCATGTCGATGGTGTCGCCACCGGCATCCAGATCATCCTGCGTGACCCCGTCAAGAGGCGCAGACAGGGCCGCGACATGGCCCATGCCTTCTTCGCGCAATACCTTCTGGACGCCTTTGATCGTCAGCCCGTCTTCATGCAGCAAGCGTTTGATGCCGCCAAGCAGCAGCATATCGTTGGGGCGATAATATCGCCGCCCGCCTGCGCGTTTGATCGGTTTGACTTGCGTGAACTTGCTTTCCCAGAAACGCAGGACATGCGCCTGAATTTCAAGCCATTCTGCAACTTCGGAGATGGTTCTGAATGCGTCCGGAGACTTGGGCATTAGGTTATCGCTTGTTCCCGTCTGCAACCCGGTCCTTCATCAGATGGGACGGGCGGAATGTGAGCACGCGGCGCGGGTTAATCGGGACCTCTTCGCCGGTTTTGGGGTTCCGGCCAACGCGGGCCGACTTGTCGCGCACCGAGAAAGTGCCGAAAGATGAAATCTTGACCTGTTCGCCTTTGACCAGCGCGTCGGACATATGTTCAAGCACCGCTTCGACCAGCTGCGCGCTTTCATTGCGGGAAAGACCTACTTCACGAAAGACTGCTTCGCTCAAATCCATCCGGGTCAACGTTTTGTCGGCCATATCTTCCCCCCATGTGTTTTAAGCAGCATAGGCTGTGATTTTTCCGCAAGTCAACAACTATGGGGCGTAACGTGCTGTTCGCGCGAAGAAAAGCCGCTTACCAACGCAGAACGATCGCGCCCCAGGCCAGCCCGCCACCGATCGCCTCGGTGACCAGCAGGTCGCCTTTCTTGATCTGGCCACGCTCTTGCCCGACGGAAAGGGCCAGCGGAATCGACGCGGCAGAGGTGTTGCCGTGGTCTTGAACCGTCACGACCACGTTATCCATCGACAGGTTCAGCTTTTTGGCAGTGCCTTGAATAATACGGATATTCGCCTGATGCGGGACGATCCAGTCGACGTCCTCGGCGCTGACGCCGGCACGGTCCATCGCTGTGTTTGCCGACGCGGCGAGCTTTTCAACCGCGTGGCGGAAGACCTGATTCCCCTGCATGCGCAGATAGCCGGTCGTGCCCGTGCTGATGCCACCGTCGACATACAGCAAGTCTTTGTAGCGCCCGTCCGAATTCAGATCGGTGGAGAGGATACCGCGGTCGGCTGCCGTGCCGTCGCCGTCTTGCGCTTCAAGCAGGATCGCGCCCGCACCGTCACCAAACAACACGCTGGTGCTGCGGTCGGTCCAGTCCATGATTTTCGAGAACGTCTCGGAGCCGATGACCAGCACGCGGTCAGCCTGACCCGAGACGATCAGCGCGTTGGCATTGGCCAGCGCATAGACAAAGCCCGCGCATACAGCCTGTACATCAAAGGCAAAGCCGCGCTCCATCTCAAGCTGCGCCTGCACCATCGTTGCGGCAGAGGGGAAAGTCAGATCGGGGGTAGAGGTGGCGACAATCACGGCATCCACATCGGCGGCTGTCTTGCCCGCGTCGGCCAGTGCGGCCTTGGCGGCAGCTGTGGCCATGGTCGACGTGGTTTCGCCTTCGCCGACAAAGTGACGCCGTTCAATGCCAGAGCGTGACCGGATCCATTCGTCACTGGTGTCGATCTTGCCTTCAAACTCTGCGTTTTCGACAATGCGTTCCGGAAGGTAATGTCCGGCACCAATTACGACGGCTCTTTTTGTCATTCTTCGGTCTCTTTCGTCGGCTTTGCTGCGGCAACACGCGCAGCCAACCGATTTGTAAATTCGCTTTCCGCTAATCGCGCGGCCAGTTTGATCGCCGAGGAAACCCCCGTCGCGTCAGCGGCACCGTGGGATTTAACGACCGTGCCGTTCAACCCCAAAAACACACCACCGTTCACACGGCGCGGGTCAAACCGTTTGCTGACGCGGCGCAGCGAGGTATAGGCCAGCAGCGATGCCGCGCGGGACCAGATCGAATTCTTGAACGCTTGGCGCAGGCCATTGCCGATCAGCGTCGCGGTGCCTTCACCGGTCTTGATCGCAATATTACCTGTAAATCCATCGGTGACGATCACATCTGCGACATCACCCGAGATATCGCCGCCTTCGACGAAACCGACAAATTCAAAACCCGCGTCATCCGCGGCGTCGCGAATCAACTCGTGGGCTTCTTTCAGTTCGGTCCGGCCTTTGTGTTCTTCGGTGCCGACATTCAGCAACCCGATGCGCGGGCGGTCGATGTCCATCCCGTTGCGGGCGTAGGATTTGCCCATCAGCGCATAGCGCAGCAGGTCATCGGCATCCGCACGCACATCCGCACCCACATCCAGCAGAACGTTGAAGCCCTGAGGGTTGGTAGAGGGATAGAGCACAGCGATGGCAGGGCGGTTCACACCCGGCAGCTTTTTCAGGCGGATCATCGACAGCGCCATCAGCGCGCCGGTGTTCCCGCAGCTGACCGCGACCGAGGCTTCGTTATCGCGCACGGATTCGATGGCGGACCACATCGATGTGCCCTTGCCATTGCGCACGACATTACTGGGCTTGTCATCCATTGTGACAACCCCTTGGGCATCCCGAATGGTGCAGCGCCCTTTCAGTTCGGGCCGCTTTGCCACCAGCGGTTCCAGCGTTTCGGCAGGGCCGTGCAGGATAAAGCTGATATCGGGATTTTTTAGCGCGGACGCAGAGCACCCGGCAACAACGATTGCCGGGCCCTGATCGCCCCCCATCGCATCAACTGAGATAAGGGTGCGCTGAGTTCTCGCGCTAGGCTGATCGGACGTGGCCGTCATCTGGTGCGATGCCTCTTATGAACTGCGGTTGACGTGACGAGCTTACGCCGCGTCTTCGTCGAGGTCGATCTCTTCGTTCAGAGAAACAACTTCGTTGTCGTCATAGTGACCGCATGCTGCGCAAACGTGGTGCGGGCGCTTCAGCTCACCACAGTTGGAGCATTCGTTCGGGTTCGCTGCAGTCAGCGAATCGTGTGCGCGGCGGTTGTTGCGACGCGATTTGGAAACTTTATTCTGTTGGACAGCCATGTCTGGTGCCTTTGCCTTCGGGGTCGTTCATCGGCTTCCTGCCAAAGACGACCGTGTTTCAGATCAACTCCCGGTTTGGGCGTGACGTGCGTTTAGGCCGAAGCCTATCCGATGTCCAACCTTAATTGGGGTGAAGGGCGCAAAATACTGCGAAAACCCGCCGAAGCAACCCTTTTTTCACCCAAACCGGCAGGGTTATTCGGTGGTATCGTCCTTAAGCTGGTTCTTCAGGCCGGCCAGCCCCGCAAAGGGGCGGGCGTCTTCGTCGGTCATCGGGGTGTCGCCGGGTTTGGTATAGACCGCTTGCCCCAGTTCAGCCCCGTCGGCGCGGGGATATTCGGGAATCTCAAGCGCAAGCGCTTCGATCATGATGGCCGCGGGATCAATCCACGCGCCAAGCGGTTCGGTGCGATCATCCTCGGGCATCTCGACCTCGGCTTCCTCGGGTTCTTCGTAATCCTGCACGAAAAGCCGTGTGACATCGACGTCGATCCGCGTCTGTACTGGCTCCAGCGTCACCACGCAGGGCTGCACCACAGTGGCCCCCAGACGCGCCTTGAGCTCCCAATCACTGCGACCAAGCGCCTTGAGGTGCCCTTCGAATGAAAGTTTACGTAAGGCTGAAAGATCAAGTTCTTCTGCGATCATCCGCAAGCTGTCGGCGTCGGGACGCAGGGAGAAAGGGGTTTGCGCATTCTGCGACAGCTCTGCGACGCGCAATGCTGTGGGGCTTGGGGGCGTGCGAGACATGTTAGGGGTACTTTCGTTTCTTGAACCATGGGGCGTGCTTAGTGTATGCGAGATAAAAGCCATGATCCCCAAGGGCAAGAGGGCACCAAGAATGCGTATCGACCGCCATGTCAAAAAGACACTGCTGACCGCCACAGTTCTCGCTGCTGGTCTGACGCTTGGGGCCTGCTCCCCGCAATACTCCAACCACGGCTATATCCCGCCGCAAGAGGATCTTGAGAAGATCACCGTGGGCCAGGACACACGCGACACCGTGGCCGAAACCGTGGGCGTGCCCGCGTCGGCAGGGTTGCTGACCAATTCGGGGTATTACTATGTGCGGTCGCGCCGTCAGGCGATGTGGTTCATGGCCCCGCGCGAGACAGAGCGCGAAGTTGTCGCTGTCAGCTTTGACAGCAACGGGGTGGTGCAGAACGTCGAACGTTTCGGGCTGGAGCGTGGCAATGTCGTCACCCTTGACCGCCGCGTCACCAGCTCGCCGATCTCGGATAAATCCTTTATCCGCCAGCTTTTGGGCAACATTGGCCGCTTGAACCCTGCGGCGCTGGCTGGCTAGGGCAGGCCCGTGACGGTGCCACAGGGTGCTGTGATCAAGCCGCTTTTACGCGGGCCGTACCGCGCCTATTGTGCCATCACAGCCGAGGATATCGAGGCCGCGCAAGCCTTGCGCGCGCGGGCCTTTGGGCTGGTTCAGCCGCGCGATATCGACGGGTTTGATGCGCAAAAACATCATATCCTCGTGCGGCATCAAGGCAGCGGTGACCTGCTGTGCTGCTGCCGGATCGGGGTGATGGAGGGCGCGTCGCTGGATCAAAGCTATGCCGCGCAATTCTACGATCTGACCAAGCTTACATATTTCCCCGGCGCGATGATGGAGCTGGGGCGGTTCTGTCTGGCCCCGGGGGTCACAGACCCGGATGTCGTGCGCATGGCCTGGGCCGCGCTGGCGCAGTTTGTGGACGCCCATACGGTCGCGTTGCTCTTTGGGTGCACCTCCTTCAAGGGCACAAATCCGGCACCCTATAGCGATGTCATGGCGCTTTTGCACAGCCGCCACCTTGCGCCACTGCAATGGCAGCCGTTGGTCAAGGCCCCCGACACGGTGGGCTTTGTGGAACGGACGTTGGATAAACCGGCCGAGAAAGCCGCGCTACAAATGCTGCCGCCGCTGCTGCGGAGCTATCTGATGATGGGGGGCTGGGTGAGCGATCATGCGGTGATCGACCACCAGATGAACACGCTGCATGTGTTTACCGGCCTTGAAATCGCGGCGATCCCCGAGGGGCGTAAGCGCCTGCTGCGCGGTGCCGCCTAAGAGTTTCATGCCTTCGGCGAGGATTTTAGCCCATTTGGAAGAGGGGTCATTGACGCTGACGCGGCGCGGCGCTAGCTGGCTGTCATGGCACGCGCACCCCTTTTACAAGTTAACGAGATCTCGCTGACATTCGGCGGAGATCCCGTATTCGAAGACATGTCCCTTGTGGTTCAATCTGGCGACCGACTGGCGCTGGTGGGCCGGAACGGGTCAGGTAAATCCACTTTAATGAAAGTTATGGCCGGATTGGTCGAGGCCGACAGCGGCGACGTGATCGTCGGGCCCGGCGTTTCGGTAGGCTATATGGAGCAAGACCCGGATCTGACCGGATTCGATACTTTGGGCGACTTCGCGGCCCATGGCCTGGACCCGTCCGAGATGTACAAGGTCGAACGCGCCGGAGAGGGGCTGAAATTCGACCCCGCGCGCCCTGTCAGCACCGCGTCGGGTGGGGAACGTCGCCGCGCGGCATTGGCGCGTCTGATGGCCTCCGAGCCCGAGCTGATGTTGCTGGACGAGCCGACGAACCACCTGGATATCGAAGCGATCCGCTGGCTTGAAGACGAGCTGAAAGCGACGCGGGCCGCTTTTGTGATTATCTCTCACGATAGGGCGTTCCTGCGCGAGTTGACCCGTGCGACGCTCTGGGTCGACCGCGGTGTTGTGCGCAGGCAGGACATCGGCTTTGGCGGGTTTGAAGCCTGGCGCGACCAGATGTGGGAAGAAGAGGACATGCAGCGCCACAAGCTGAACCGCAAGATCAAAGCGGAGGCACGGTGGGCTGTCGAAGGCATTTCGGCGCGGCGCAAGCGCAACCAGGGCCGTGTGCGTGCCCTGCAAGACCTGCGAGCCGAACGCGCCAGCCAGATCAAACGTCAGGGCACCGCCGCCATGGCGCTGGAAGCGGGGCCGAAGTCGGGCCGCAAGGTGGTCGAGGCTATGGGCATCACCAAGGCCTTTGGCGACAAGACGATTCTACGTCCCTTTGACATCACGATCCAGCGGGGTGATCGGATCGCCTTGGTCGGGCCGAATGGTGTGGGCAAGACGACGTTGCTGAATATGCTGATCGGGAAAGAACAGCCCGACGGGGGCGAGATCAAACAGGGTACCAACCTTGAGATCGCGCTGTTCGACCAGGCGCGCGCGCAGCTTGATGGCGATATGTCGCTGTGGGACAGTCTGACCGGCGATCCGGAAATGCGTGTATCGGGCAAGGCGGACCAGATTCTGGTGCGCGGGCAGCCGAAACACGTGGTTGGGTACCTGAAAGAATTCCTGTTCGACGAGGAGCAGGCCCGTGCGCCCGTGCGGTCCTTGTCGGGGGGTGAAAAGGCGCGGTTACTGCTGGCCAAGATCATGGCGCGCTCCAGCAACCTCTTGGTTCTTGATGAACCGACCAACGATCTGGATGTCGAAACCCTTGATCTGATGCAGGAGCTGCTGTCGACCTATGACGGCACTGTGCTGCTGGTCAGCCACGACCGTGACTTCCTTGACCGTGTTGCCGCGACCACCATCGCGATGGAAGGTGACGGCAAGGCGACTGTCTATGCGGGCGGTTGGACGGATTATCTGGCGCAGCGCCAGCAGGATGATTTTGACCAAAGCGTTGTTGCCAAATCAAAGCCCGGGGCAAAAGCCGAAAAGCCCAAAGCGACGCAGCAATCGGGCCTGAGCTTTACCGAAAAGCACCGGCTCGAGGCGCTGCCCGCCGAGATTGCGCGTCTGGAAGCTGAAATCGCGAAACTGGAAGAGTTGATGAGCGATCCGACGCTCTATTCCGACAATCCGGTGAAATTCCAGAAAGCGACCGATGCCTTGGTCGAGCGGAATGAAAAGCTGCAGGACGCAGAGGCCGAGTGGCTGATGCTGGAAGAAAAAGCCGAAAGCTAAAGGGGGCAGGGCGACCCGCCCCCCTCGCGTATTGCGGGGGCTTAGCCCAGTTGTACCAGCGCGTGGCGTTTCTTGCCCGCGCTAAGCTTGATCGGTGTGGCCAGCGTGTCGGCATCGACCATCAGGCCTGCGTCTGTCAGCGGTTCGTCATTATAGCGGGCACCATTTTCGGTGATCAGACGCTTTGCCTCTTTGCCCGAACCGGCCAGACCGGATTTCACGATCAACTGCACGATAGAAATGCCGTCGCCGATATCCGCCGCGCTGAGCGTCAGGGTGGGTAGGTCATCGCCGACGCCGCCTTTTTCGAACACTTCGCGTGCCGTGGCTTCGGCATTCTTTGCGGCTTCAACACCGTGCAGCAGGGTCGTGACCTCGTTCGCGAGGATGATCTTGGCCGCGTTGATGTCGGAGCCTTCCAGTGCGCCCAGACGGTCGCATTCCTCGACCGGTAGTTCGGTGAAGATCTTGAGGAACTTGCCCGTGTCCGCATCGGTGGTGTTGCGCCAGAACTGCCAGAACTCGTAAGGCGACAGCATGTCCCCGTTCAGCCAGATCGCGCCACCCTGGGATTTGCCCATTTTGCGGCCGTCGCTGGTGGTGAGCAAAGGCGTGGTGAGGCCGAAAATCTCTTGATCCAGCACGCGGCGGGTCAGGTCGATCCCGTTGACGATATTACCCCATTGATCCGAGCCGCCCATTTGCAGCAAACAGCCATAGCGGCGGTTGAGTTCAAGGAAGTCATAGGCCTGCAAGATCATGTAGTTGAATTCGAGGAAGGACAGCGACTGTTCCCGATCAAGACGGGATTTGACGCTTTCGAACGACAGCATCCGGTTCACGCTGAAATGCCGCCCGATGTCGCGCAGGAATTCGAGGTAGTTCAGATTGTCCAGCCATTCGGCATTGTTCAGCATGATCGCGTCGCTGGCACCGTCACCGTAGGACAGGTATTTCTCGAACACCTGCTGCATGCCGGCGATATTGGCGTCGATGGCGTCATTGTCGAGCAGGGGGCGTTCATCCGACCGGAAGGACGGGTCGCCCACTTTGGTGGTGCCGCCGCCCATTAGGGTGATCGGTTTGCCGCCGCATTTCTGCAACCAGCGCAGCACCATGATATTCATCAGATGCCCCACATGAAGGGATTTCGCTGTCGCGTCATAGCCGATATAGGCAGGCACAGCCCCGTTGATCAGCGCGTCATCAAGGCCCTGATAGTCCGTACAATCGGCGAGAAAGCCGCGCTCCATCATGATGCGGATGAAATCGGATTTGGGGTGGTATGTCATGGTGCTTGCCCTCAGCTTGGGTGGTGGTGCACTCTATAGGTGCTGAGCAGACAAAGGAAAAGGCCATGAATAAGGCCCAAGGGGCAAGAACCCCGACACGGATCGCAAAAACAGGCCCGCTGCGGGCCGCAGGCGCGATGAGCGGCACCTCGCTCGACGGGGTGGACGTCGCGGTGATCGAGACGGACGGCCGCGATATTATAGGTTTCGGCAGGTCGAGCTACCGCAGTTATTCTGCGGAGGAACGCCGCACCATCGCGGCCGGTTTCGGCAAATGGTCAGGGCCAGAGGTGGCGGCGGCGACGCAGGTGGTCGCGGCGGCGCATATCGATGCCCTTGGCGCGTATACCGATGTCGATCTGATCGGCTTTCACGGGCAGACGCTGGCCCATGCGCCGCGCATGCAAGGGACGTTGCAGGTGGGCGACGGTGTCGCGCTGGCGGATCATCTGGGGCTGCCCGTCGTGTGGGATTTCCGCAGCGCCGATGTACATCTGGGCGGAGAGGGCGCACCGCTCGCGCCGTTCTTTCACCACGCCTGCGCCCGCTATGCGGGGCTGACGGGGCCGGTGGCCTTTTTGAACCTTGGCGGGGTGGGGAACCTGACCTGGGTGGATCCGGCGATCCCCTTGCCCGAGGCGGAGGGGGCGCTGCTGGCTTTCGACACGGGGCCCGCCAATGCGCCCATCAACGATCTGATGCAGGCGCGTCTGGGGTTGCCCTTTGACGAGGGCGGCAAGACCGCGTCGCGCGGGCAGGTCGAGACCGGCGCGCTTGAGCTGTTTCTGGCCGAGCCCTATTTCGCACGGATGCCCCCCAAGTCGCTGGACCGGAATGATTTTGACGAGATGGTCGCGCTGGTGACCGAACTGTCGGACGCCGACGCCGCCGCGACGCTGACGGCCATGTGTGCCGCTGGCGTGGCCGAAGCAATGCAGCATTGTCCTCGTTTGCCCGATCGTGTGCTGGTCACCGGGGGCGGGCGGCACAACCCTGTGTTGATGAAGATGCTCAGTGTCAGTCTGGATTGTCCGGTCATGCCGATAGAAGAGATCGGGCTGGACGGTGATATGCTGGAGGCGCAGGCCTTCGGATATCTTGCCGTGCGGGTGGCGCGCGGGCTGCCGACCTCTTGCCCCGGCACCACGGGGGTGCGGGCTGCGGTCGGGGGCGGCACCGTGAGCATGCCGACGGAGGCGATCAGCGTTTAGAATAAGGCCCTTTGATGGGTTTCGCGCCAGCGTATCGTCACCCCTGTGACCTGCGCTTTTCTCTGGACAGGACGTGTTGCGGCGTGAGTCGCCCGTTGGCTTTTCGCGCTATAGTCGTGCGTATTCTTCGTTTTTCCCGAATAGGTTAGTTGCGCGGCGCGGGTCTCCGACGTGGCAAGGGGCTGTTGCCCGCTTGCACAGTGGTATTCCGTAAACAGTCTGTTTCCTTGCTTGGGATCGGGGTCGTTCTACCTTGAATTGTACTACCTCAGAACGGTGGCGCAGAAAGTGGGGGCTTTGCTTGCGCCGTTCCTTTTCAAAAGGAGAATGACCATGACGAGTATGTTTCTTAAAAACGCCGCAACTTCGGTTGCAACGGTATTCATCGCCACGTCGGCCTTTGCGCTGGATGTCGGCGTCGGTGCCAGCGTGGGCGGTATTGGCGCGGGTGTAGGGGCCAGTGTCGGCCACGGGTCCGCCGCGGATGTCGGTGTTGGTGTGGGCGCAGGCAGCGTCGGCGCGGGGGCGGGAGCCTCTGTCGGTGGCGGTTCGGTTGCTGATGCGGGCGTAGGTGCCTCTGTCGGCGGCGTGGGCGCTGGTGTCGGGGCCTCGGTTGGCGGGGGTTCCGTCGCGGGCGTTGGCGTGGGTGTCGGCAGCACCGGCGGCTCCAACAGCGGCGGCGGCACGACAACCGACAGCAGCGGGACGACCAGCAGCGCGACCGCCGCGGTATCGCGCAGTGTCAGCGGCGATGTGACCCGCGCCGCGGCCTCTGTCCCGATCACGGCGGCATTGGGCGCTACGGTCATGACGACCGACCGCGAAGTCGTGGGTATGATCGAAGACGTGCGCCCGTCGACGCAAGGCAAATTCGTGGCCACCATCCGGATGAACGTCGCCTTTGGGGCGCAGCGGCGGACGATCCAGATCAAGATGCCGATGCTGAAAAGTGACACGGATATGATCCGTGTGGGCTTTACCAAGTCGGGCTTGTTGCGTCAGATCCAAAGCTGACACTGGACGCGACACCGCAAGCACAAAAAAAGCGCGCCTTGATCGGGCGCGCTTTCGTATCTTCGGGCGGGGCAAGACGCCCCCCGTAATCAACCTTTCAGGATCGAACGACCAGCGTATTCCGCTGTCACGCCAAGCGATTCCTCGATGCGGATCAGCTGGTTGTATTTCGCCAACCGGTCGGACCGCGCGAGCGAGCCAGTCTTGATCTGACCGCAGTTCGTCGCAACAGCAAGATCCGCAATCGTCGCGTCTTCAGTCTCGCCCGAGCGGTGGGACATCACGTTGGTAAAGCCCGCACGATGCGCCATGTCGACCGCTTGCAGCGTCTCGGACAGGGTGCCGATCTGGTTGACCTTCACCAGCATGGAGTTGGCAGACCCCCGTTTGATGCCTTCGGCCAGACGTTCGGGGTTGGTCACGAACAGATCGTCGCCCACCAGCTGGATCTTGTCACCCAGACGGTCGGTCAGCAGTTTCCAGCCATCCCAATCGTCTTCGGACATGCCGTCTTCGATAGAGATGATGGGGTAATCGGCGCAGAGGGCCGCCAGATAATCCACATTCTCGGCGCTGGTCAGGGTTTTCCCTTCTCCAGAAAGGACATAGCTGCCGTCCTTGAAGTATTCCGTTGCCGCACAATCCAGCGCGAGGTAGATTTCCTCGCCCGGTTTGTAGCCTGCTTTCTCGATGGATTTCAGAATGAAATCAAGTGCATCTCGGGTGGAACTGATGTTGGGTGCGAAGCCGCCTTCGTCACCGATACCGGTGGACAGACCTGCGGCCGAAAGCTCTTTCTTCAGCGTGTGGAACACCTCGGAGCCCATGCGCACCGCGTCGCGGATATTCTCTGCCGCGACGGGCATGATCATGAATTCCTGAATGTCGATCGGGTTATCCGCGTGCTCGCCCCCGTTGATGATGTTCATCATCGGCACGGGTAGCATGCGCGCAGAGGTGCCGCCCACATAGCGGTAGAGCGGCTGCGAGCAATAATCAGCCGCGGCCTTCGCCGTCGCGAGGGAGACGCCCAGAATGGCGTTGGCCCCCAGACGCGACTTGTTGTCGGTGCCGTCCAGCTCGATCATCGTGCCGTCAATCTCGACCTGCTCTGTCGCGTCGATGCCGACCAGCGCATCCGCGATCTCGCCATTGACCGAGGCGCAGGCTTCCAGAACGCCCTTGCCCATATAGCGTTTTTGGTCGCCATCGCGACGCTCTACCGCCTCATAGGCACCGGTGGATGCGCCAGAGGGAACGGCCGCGCGGCCCATTGTGCCGTCTTCAAGCGTCACATCGACTTCGACCGTGGGGTTGCCCCGGCTGTCAATGATTTCGCGGGCGTGGATGTCGATGATCGTGCTCATAAGGGGCTATCCTTTTGCAGATGACAATTGCGCAGCGGTTTAGCGTGCCGGGGGGAGGATGGAAAGTGTTCAGGCCTGTTCTTTGACCTTTCGCTCACGCCATACCGTATAGATGCCCGAGGCAACAATGATGGTTGCGCCAACATAGGTCAGCAGATCGGGGCGTTCGCCAAAGATCGTGATGCCCACAACCATCGCGAACAGCAGGCGCGCATAGCGGAACGGTGTGACAAAGCTGATTTCGCCGATACGCATGGCCGCGACGATGCCGTAATAGGCGACCATGCCGGTCGTCAGCGCGGCCCCCATGAACAGCCATTGCACCCCCGACATCGGCGCAAAATCCGTGCCCGTGCCCAGCATGAAAAGCAGGCTTGCAGGGACCAACGCCAGAAACGCAAGGAACGACAGCTGGAACGTAGAGGTCGATTTCGGCACCCGCCGCGTCGCCAGATCGCGCAAGGACAGCCCCAGCACCCCAAGCACCGCCAGCAGGGACAGCGCCTGAAAGCTGTCCATCCCGGGGCGGATCACCAGCAAGACGCCCAGCATACCAACCAAAATAGCGCTCCACCGGCGCCAGCCGACGGGATCGCCCAGAAACAGCGCGGCCCCCAGGGTCACCACCAGCGGGGTCGCCTGTAAAATGGCCGAGGCAGAAGAAATCGGTGTCAGCACAATGGCCGATACAAACCCCAATGTGCCGACAATCTCGCCCAAGGCGCGCAGCAGGATCGGGCGGGTCAGCATCGCGCGATCCATCAAGGGCTCGCCCTTCATCACCACCATCGCACCATAGCAAAGCGCGCCACCGGTCCCGAGCATAAAGATAATCTGCCCGATCGGGATATCCGTCCCGATCAGCTTGATGAACATGTCCTCAATGGCAAAGCCCAACATCGACAGCACCATGATCAAAGCGCCGCGCAGATTGTCCATATCCTATTCCTTCATACAATCGTTCTAAAATTCCGTCAGTGGATGCATGTCCCTTTGTCGGGGGATGTGCAAGCCTCGCGGCGCATCCCGTGACGGGGCTGGTGGCGGAAGGGACCAACTGCTAGCACAAGCGTATGAAATGGCCGCGCCCCCCGTCTGATACGCATACGACCGTTTTCACCGTCTGTATCGGCGCGGTGGGGGCCGGTATCGGCTGGCTGCTGAACGCGCCGATTTACATGCTGCTGGGGCCTGCGGTGCTGGTGTCGCTGGCCGGTCTGGCGGGCGCGCGCATGGGGGTGTCGCTGCCGCTGCGCAACATCTGCTTTGTCGTCATTGGCCTGTCGGTGGGGGCAGGGTTTGACCAGAATGCGGTCGATGCCATGCTGCGCTGGCCGCTGGCTTTTGTAGGGATGGCCGTGCTGGTCTGGGCGATGCTGGTGCTCAGCCGGTGGCTGCTGGCGCGGTTCTTTGGCTTTGACCGTCGTGCAGCACTGCTGGCTTCGGCCCCCGGACACCTCAGCTTTGTGCTGGCGATGGCGGCCGATGGCGGGGATAATGTGGTGCGTATCTCGACCACGCAGTCGGTGCGGCTGTTGTCGCTCACGCTGGTGGTGCCCTTTGTCGCACTGGCGATGGGGGTTGATCTGGGCGGGTCCATCGTGCCCGACGGCCCCGTTATGGGCGGGGTGACATTGCTGGTGATGGCGGTGCTCTCCGTCGGGGCAGGGGTGCTGCTGGGGCGCATCCGGGTGCCCGCGCCGATGTTGATCGGGCCGATGCTGGTGTCATCGCTTGCGCATGTGACAGGGCTCGCCCCCGGTGTGCTGCCCCTGTGGCTGGTGATGCCCGCCTATGTGGTGCTTGGCGCGTTGATCGGCACGCGGTTCTCCGGCGTGCGGCTTGACGATCTGACCAAGGGGCTTGCCGCGGGGCTGGCTGTGACCTGCCTTGCCGTTGGGTTGGCCCTGCTGGGGGCGATCCCGGTCGCTATGGCGCTTGGCATGCCGCTGGCGCATATCCTCGTGGCCTTTGCGCCCGGTGGGTTCGAGACCATGATCGCCATGGGCAGCGTGCTGGGGATCAGCCCGGGTTTTGTCGCCGCCTGCCACATGATGCGCCTGTTCATCCTCAGCGCTGTGCTGCCCCTGATGCTGGCACGCAGCACCCCGCGCTAGGCTATCTTTCACAGCACCGTTGACTTTGCCGCCCAAACAGCCCATCTGGGGCGCAAGCGATGCCTTCTGCCGCGTGAGCAGACCAGCCCTTGACCTGTCGACCTAAAATCGTCGCGTCTTATGACAGCTGAACAAAAGGCCGCCGATGTTCCCAAAATCACGCGTGGGGCCAAGCGCAACAGACAGGGTGTTGGCACTAGGCTGCCCCCTGCGATCTGCTTTGCGTCCCTCGCGGTTTCCCTGCATCGACAGGGCCCGCGTGATTGCTATGGCGGGAAGGGGCTTTGCCCCGCATCCCGCGGAAAGACGACAAAACGATGAGCGATTTTGAAATGATGGGCCTGCCGCGCCGTCTGGTCAAAGCCTTGACCAACATGGGCATGACCGATCCGACCCCGATCCAGAAACAGGCGATCCCCCACGGGATGAATGGCCGCGACGTGATGGGGCTGGCACAGACCGGCACCGGCAAGACCGCTGCCTTCGGTATCCCGCTGGTGGCCCAGATGCTGGAACGCGAAGCCCGCCCCGAGCCGCGCACCGTGCGCGGGTTGGTGCTGGCCCCGACCCGCGAGCTGGCCAACCAGATCATGGAGAACCTCAAGGGGTTCTGCGAAGGGACCCAGCTGAAAACCATGATGATTGTCGGCGGCCAGTCGATCAACCCGCAGATCAAACGGATGGAGCGCGGCGTCGACCTGCTGGTGGCCACACCCGGGCGCTTGCTGGACCTGATGGACCGCCGCGCGGTGCTGCTGCACAAAACCACGTTCCTTGTGCTGGATGAAGCAGACCAGATGCTCGACATGGGCTTCATCCACGATCTGCGCAAGATCGCGGCGGTGCTGCCGAAAGAGCGTCAGACGATGCTCTTTTCGGCAACCATGCCGAAACTGATGAACGAGATCGCCAACAGCTACCTCAACAGCCCGATCCGCATCGAAGTCTCGCCTCCGGGCAAGGCGGCGGACAAGATCACCCAAGAGGTGCATTTCATCGCCAAGGCGGAAAAGAAATCCCTGCTGATCGAACTGCTTGGCAAGCACACCGAGGAACGCGCCCTGGTGTTCGGGCGGACCAAACACGGCTGTGAAAAACTGATGAAAGATTTGGTCAAAGCCGGTTTCAAAGCCGCCTCGATCCATGGCAACAAAAGCCAGGGTCAGCGGGACCGCGCCATCGAATCCTTCAAGAAAGGCGAGGTCACCGTGCTTGTAGCAACGGATGTCGCCGCCCGCGGTCTGGATATTCCCGACGTGAAGCACGTCTACAACTACGAGCTGCCCAATGTGCCCGACAATTATGTCCATCGTATCGGCCGGACCGCGCGCGCGGGCAAAGACGGGGCGGCGATCGCTTTCTGCGCACCGGATGAAATGGGCGAGCTGAAAGATATCCAGAAGACGATGAAAATCTCGATCCCCGTGGCCTCCGGCCGTCCGTGGGAAGCGATTGACGAACCCGCCAAGCCAAAGGGTCGCGGCGGACGCGGTCGTGGTCGCGGTGGTCGCCCCGGTGGCGGTGGCGGCAACGGGGGCGGTGGCAATGGCGGCGGTGCGGGTAAACCCGCCGGTGCCGCGCGGCGTCGTCGCAAGCCAGCCGGGCAGCGCGCCGCATAAGCGCGCAGGTACCGACGCACGATCAAAAGGGGCACCGCCATCAGCGGTGCCCCTTTTGTTACCTCTCTCTAAAGCGCCATGGTCCGCGCTTCCAAATGGCTCTAAATCCTCGCCCGAAGGGCGAAGCCGGCGCCACCAGCCACCACGTGGTCGCTCAGCCCTATTCCGCGGGGTCTGCTGCCGCCTGCCGGTTGACCCGCGCCAGAAGCAGCATCAGCGCAAAGGCGAGTGTCGCCAGCGTCAGTACCGCGCCGATCAGCGGCGTGATCGTGCCGTTGAACATCAACCCGATGGGCGAGGCGAGCATGGCCGCCATCACCGTCGACACCGCCCCGATGACCGACGCCGCCATGCCAGCGATGTGGCCCAAAGGCTCCATCGCCAGCGCGTTGAGGTTGCCCATCACCAGCCCCACCTGAAAGAACAGCGACGCCTGCCACATCAGGAAGAAGACAAAACCATAGGGCTCTGGCAGATCGCCCAGACCAAGACCCAGCATCAGGCCCGACAATACGATCTGCAGGCCAAGCGCAAGGATCACGATCCGTTGCATCCCCAGCCGGACGACCAGCAGCGCGTTCAGCAGGCTCGACGTCCCCGAGATCAGCGCCGCGACGCCAAACCAGAAGGGGAAGCTCTCGGCGCGGTCATAGACTTGGTCGTAAATGGGTTGCACCAGCATCAGCGTCGAGAACAAGAACCCCATCACCAGCGTCTGCACCGTGATCGACAGACATACCATCGGGTTGCTGAATATCTCTTTCACCGCGTTCCACAGCAGGCCGATCTGCAAAGGTCGACGCTTGGGCTTGGGCAGGGTTTCGGGCAGGCGGAGCATGGCCCAGACCACACAGGTTGCCGAGAAAACGATGAACGACAAGAATACGCCACGCCAATCGGACAGGGCGATGATCACAGCCCCCATTGCAGGGGCAAAGGCGGGCACGACGACAAAGATCATCATCACGAAAGACATGATCTTGGCCATCTGCCGGCCCGAATAAAGGTCGCGGATCACCGCAAGCGCCACAACCCGAGGGCCCGCAGCCCCCACGCCCTGCACGACCCGCGCGATCAGCATCACCTCAAGCGATTGGCTTAGCCACGCCACCACAGCCCCCGAGATATAGATCGCAGACCCGAGGTAGATGATATTCTTGCGCCCGAAAGCGTCCGACAGCGGCCCCGTGACAAAAGTGCCCATCCCCATGCCCAGAATAAAGGCGGTCACAATCAGCGGGACTTTGGTCATATCCAAAGGCGACAGCTCTGCGCCGATCTCGGGCAGGGCAGGCAGCATTGCATCGGTCGAGAAAGCAATGATTGCGAACATCATCGCAATCAGCGCTACAAACTCAGGGCGGCTCATGTTGATGTCGGGGCGGTCGTCGGTCATCCATCGGCTCCATCGTGACGGTGGGCCGCAGGGCGCAGCCTATGGTGTTCATAAGGCTGCCTTACAGATAGTGCAATCGGCGTCGCGCCGTCAGCTGGCTTGGGCGCGCTGGCGCTGCACTGTCTCGCGGGCGGTCACCGGCAAACGCAATACTTGAACGATCTCGTCCAGTCCCGACACCGGCAGGGGAAGATGCGCGGGCAGGGCCAATACCGAGACGTTGTAATTCACGATATCGCTGCGCACCTGATCCCATGTCTCAAGCGGAATGACCCGCGAGACATAGCGGCACCGCTCCAGCACCGCACGGCGGGCGGCAAAGCCTCTATGCGCCGGACGCCCCGCTCGTTGACAGAACTGTTCGCTCTGGCAGCCGACGACCAGATCGCTGCCCATACGGGCCAACTGCCGTAGCCAGTCGGCGTGACCGGTGTGGAATCCGTCGAACCCGCCATAGGTCAGGATCGTCCGCGTGATTGGCGTGGAGGGTGTGAAGCTGGACGGGCGCGCCGCCGGTGTCACCACCGTCGCCCGCCCGCGTCCCATGAAGGGAAAGGGGATATCGTATTTCATGCTGCCCGCTCGGTCTGGATAGGGGTCTCTGCCCCTTTATCCGTTTGATTCTAGGCGGGTTTCAGCACAAAGGCAAAGCCTTTCTGCCCCATATCGCCAGTGCGGGCGCGTGGCCTCAGCCTTCGTTGCGCAGCTCGGCCAGTACTTTTTTCCAAAGCTCAGGCGGCTGCGCGCCCGGCACCGCGTGACGCCCGCCCACGATAAAGGTCGGGACGGAGTTGATGCCCATCTCGCGGCTGTGCGCGTCGCGTTTGCGGATGTCTTCCATATCCTCATCCGTCGCCAATAGACGCGTCACAACAGATGCATCCATCTCGATCCCGTCGGCGATATCGGCGAGCACCTCGGCATCGCCAATATCGCGCGCATCAACAAAATAGGCTTTGAACAACGCCGATACCGCCGCGGTTTGACGCCCTTCGATCCCGGCCCAGTGGATCAACCGATGGGCGTTCAGCGTGTTGGGGGTGCGCTGCATCGCCTCGAAGTTGATCTTGAGACCGGCTTTCTCGGCATGTTCCACCACAGGGGCATAGGCCCGCACCGCACCTTCCTTGCCGCCGAACTTGCCTTCCAGATAGGCACGGCGGTCCATCCCTTCGGCAGGCATGTCGGGGTTAAGCTGGAACGGGTGCCATTCGATCGCGAAAGGGTGGTCCGGCTCGCTTTCCAGTGCGCGGTCCAGATGGGCCTTGCCGATATAGCACCAAGGGCAAATCGGGTCGGACATGATATCAAGCTTGATCGTCTGGGTCATCGTTGTGCCTCATAGGCTGCACGCAAGGACCGGCGCAGCAGTTTGCCATTCGCGCCCATCGGCAGCTCTGGCAGGTGGATGAAAAGGCGCGGCTGCTTGTAGCGCGCCATGTTGTCTTGTGCATAAAGCGCCAGCGCGGCCTCGTCCAGCGGGCTATCGGCGGTATAGAAGGCCGCGATCACGGTCACGTCGGGTTTAACCTCGACCTCCGCCGCGCCGACAGCATGGATGCCGGGGAATTTGGCGAGGGTTTGTTCCACCTCGATCGGCGAGACGCGGAACCCGCCCGCGTTCATCATATCGTCATTGCGCCCCAGATAGGTGATCTGCCCATCCGTGCCCATGACACCTTGGTCGCCGGTCAGGAACCAGTCACCCTGATATTTCTGGGCCGTTTGATCCGGCGCGCTAAGATAGCCGAGCATCAGCCCCGGGTCGCTCTTGTGGATCGCGATGGTGCCCTCTTGGCCGATCTCTACCGGGCCTTCCGTCCCGATCAACGCGATGCGACGCCCGTCCTGAGGCTGGCCCAATGTGCCGGCCCGCGCCGGACGGTCGGGAGAGGCGGAGAGAAAGGTCGAACACTCCGACATACCGTAGGCCTCGAAAATCGGCGTGCCGCTGGCAGCCTCCCATGCCCGGGCAATGGCCGAGGGAAGCTTCTCCCCCGCGCTCAACCCGTGGCGCAGGCTTGGTACGTTGATCCGGTCGTGGTGTTTCAGGATCTGACGGTACACCCCAGGCGCGGCTGCAAAAAGGCTCGCCTCATGCCGCGCCATCAAGGCAGGTAAATCCGCAGGTGCCACGCCCGCAGCCGGGATCAAGGCGGTGGCACCGGCGGTCCAGGGGTCCATCAGGCCGGTCCCCAGCGTATAGGTCCAATTGAACGCGCCTGCATGCATGACCCGATCCTCGGGCTTCAGATCATACCAGCCGCGCACCATCATCTGCCGCGCCCAGATGGCGCGATGTGCGTGCATCACCGCGCTCGGCCGGCCCGACGTGCCAGAGGTATAGATGATATAGCCCAGCCGGTCGGGGTCTCCCATATGCCAGGGGGCCGCGGGCAAATCGCGCATGGACCTGAGCTGGGCCAGATCAACGGTGGTGTCATTCGGCGGACACGGCACGGCGGGATCGCGCAAGATCGCCTTGGGCGCGAGGGTTGCGATGATCGCGGCGACCTCCGGCTCTGTCAGTGCGGCGGCGGTGGGGACAGGCACCAAGCCTGCGGTCAGCGCGCCCAGATAGGCCAGCGGGAAATCCACAGTATTGCCAAGGCGCATCAGCACGATGTCCCCCGGGCGCAGCCCGATGCCCAGCAACCCCGTCGCGGTGCCGCGTACGGCGGCCTCAAGCTGGTCGAAACGCCACGCCTCAACGCGATCGGCCCCGACAATGGCAAGCGCCGTCTTGTCGCCCAAATCGGCGGCGCGGCCCAGAACATGGGCGGCAAGATTGAACGGGGCGGGGCAAGGCGCAAAGCCGGAGGACGCAGAGACGGACAGCATGCCCAATCGCTACCCCGCGCGCAGCAGCGTTGCAAGCGCTCCGGCGCGGCGCTATAGCCAGCGCATGACGCAAGACGGCCCGAAATCCATGATCCAGATCGCCCGCGAAAGCGGCGAGACGGAAACCGCCCCGCCTGTAGATCTGGGGGCGCGCGTGCGCGAGCTGCGCAAGGCGCGCAACTGGACGCTGGAGCAAGCCGCCAATCAGGCCGGACTGGCCCGTTCCACGCTCAGCAAGATCGAGAACGGCCAGATGTCGCCCACCTATGAGGCGCTGAAAAAGCTTGCCGTGGGGTTGGAAATCTCGGTGCCACAGCTCTTTACGCCCCCCTCGGCGGGGCAGA
This sequence comes from Sulfitobacter sp. PM12, assembly GCF_045586035.1. Lineage (NCBI taxonomy): Bacteria > Pseudomonadati > Pseudomonadota > Alphaproteobacteria > Rhodobacterales > Roseobacteraceae > Sulfitobacter > Sulfitobacter sp. PM12. The sequence goes on along the minus strand of NZ_CP151529.1, from coordinate 2,154,476 downwards.
TCAACGGGCGCATGGCGGTCACCAAATCGGGCGAGGGGGCGGCCAAGGCGACGACCACCTACGAGCACACAATGCTGGCCGATACGCTGCGCAAAAAGCAGATGCTGCCCTACCGCGCGCGTATCCGTGCCCGCCGGATGGATGAATTCGACGGCTGGGTGCGCCACGACGGGGAAGAGTTCCTTTACGTGCTGACCGGCGTCATCACCCTATACACCGAATTCTACGAACCCGTCGAAATGCGCCGCGGCGACAGCGCCTATTATGATGCGACGATGGGGCATAACGTCGTTTCTACCAGCGATGAGGACGCCACGATCCTTTGGGTCACATCGCTCACCTAACCGACGTGCCCGCGCTTCATTTTGCCAAATAAACTCTCCCCGAAGGGCCGCTACGCCGCAGGCACCGCCGCCTGATACCTACACGCGTCGCTTACTGGGCCGGTTCAATCCACCAGACCTCGGGCATATAGTTCGGCCCGTCGCCATAAAGCGGCACGTGTTCAGGGTATTTCATCGCTGCGACATGCGCGATGCGGTCTTCGGTGAACTGCCAGAACGGAATGACATAGCGCCCGGCGGTCAGCACGCGATCCAGCGCGCGGGTGGCGGCGGTGAAATCCTCGGCGCTGCTGGCCCCGACCATCGTATCGATCATCGCGTCAATGGCAGGGGATTTCACCCCCATCAGGTTGCGGCTGCCTTCCTGATCGGCTGCCTCCGACCCCCAGTAATAGCGTTGTTCGTTGCCCGGGCTCAGCGAAAGGGCGCGGCGGAAGATGGCCATGTCAAAGTCGAAGGCCGCGTTGCGCGCGACGAATTGCGCGTCATCCACAGCGTCTACGCGCGCGGTGATGCCCAGACGGGCCAGCGCCTGGATATAAAGCTCGGCAATGGCGATATTCTCGCTGCTGCCTTTGGACAGCAGGATGCTGAACGACAAAGGCTGCCCGTCAGGCCCCCGCATGGTGCCGCCGTCGGCGCTGAATCCCGCGTCGGCCAGCGCGCCCATGGCGCGGCGGATGCCCGCGCGGTTGCGGGCGGATCCGTCGGACACGGGCAGCGCATAGCCGTCAAGCGCGCCGGCGGGCAGGTCATCAGCAAAGGGGGTCAATAACTCGGCCACCCGGCCGGTGGCGGGGCCGTCTTGCATCGCCAGCGGGGAGTTCGAGAAGTAAGAGGTAATGCGCGGTTGCGCCCCGCCGGTCAGCGTCTCGTTGATATACTCGAAGTTAAAGGCCGCGATCAGCGCCTCGCGCACACGGATGTCGTCAAAGGGCGCGCGGCGGGTGTTCATGACCAATCCGGTCATGCCCGAGGGTTTGCTATGGGCGAAGGTGGATTTGACCACATCACCGCGCTGCACGGCGGGGAAGTCATATTGCGTCGCCCAGCTTTCGGCGTTGAATTCGCGCAGGGCGGAAATCTCTCCGGCCTTGAACGCCTCGAACAACACATTCGCGTCGCCATAAAAGTCGAGCTTTATCTCGTCGATGTTATGGGTGCCTTTGCGAAACGGTACATCCTTGCCCCAGTAGTCAGGGTTACGCGTCAGGGTGACCTGTTTGCCGGCCCTATAGTCAGCGACCACATAGGGGCCGGAGCCCAGCGGTATCTCCGCCAACGGGGCGTTGGCGAAATCGCGGCCCTCCCATTGCGCCTTGCTCAGGATCGGGCGCATCCCTGCCAGCAGGGCCAGCTCTCGGTTGTCGGTGTTGAACTCCATCTTAACGCTGCGTGGACCGGTCTGGGTGATGCTGTCGATCTGGGCATAAAGCCCGTGGTAGCGCGGGTGCCCCTTTGTGCCGAGCATGTCGTAGCTAAAGATCACATCCTCGGGGGTGACGGGACTGCCATCAGAGAAGCGCGCGTCGGGTCGCAGGGTGAATTCGACCCAGGACCGGTCCTCCGGGACCTCAATCGATTCGGCCAAAAGCCCGTAAAGCGCGAAAGGTTCATCCCACGAACGGCCCATCAGGCTTTCGTGGGTAAAGAACGGCAATTGCCACGGAGAGGTGCCCTTGCGCACGAAGGGATTGAGGCTGTCAAACCCGCCGGTGTTGCCCAGAACGATCGCACCGCCTTGGGGCGCGTCCGGGTTGGCATAGGGCAGCGACACAAAATCAGGTGGGAGAGCAGGGTCCCCATACATAGATATACCATGTGCGGGCTCGGCGCGGGCGAATCCACTGAGAAGAATCAGTGAAGAAACTGCTGCAACTGCCCGACAGCTTTGGAAAAATTTAAACGCCATTTTAGCAACAATCCCGCTCTGCCCTTGTTTTATTAGCGTATTCCTTAGCGATGCGGCGGCTACAGTTCAAACTTTAAGCTTGGATTACGGCGGCGAATTGCGTATAACGAACTCACTGCTCGATAGGTTTCTTGCCTGTATGAAACCTGCCTCAATAACTTAACGTCCGCTTCGTGCGGACGTTTTTTTTTGCCTGTGATCCGGCATATGTCCGGGCAGCAGGGGCATTCCGCCGGGGGGCGGAATTAGCCGTTTCCATTCGCTTCGCAGCCCGCCATGATGCACCCGCAGAAACGCTAGGAGATTTTCATGGCTTACAGCATCGATCTTTCAGGAAAAACAGCAGTCATCACGGGGTCCAATTCCGGTATTGGGCTTGGCATCGCTTGGGCATTGGCGCGGGCGGGGGCGGATGTTGTGCTGAACTCCTTTACCGACCGCGACGAAGACCACGCTATTGCGAAAGACATCGCCAACGAAACCGGCGTAACCGCGCGCTATATCAAGGCGGATATGTCGAAAGCCGAAGAATGCCGCCAGCTGATCACCGATGCAGGGCGCTGCGATATTCTGGTGAACAACGCGGGCATCCAGCACGTCGCGCCGATCCCCAGCTTCCCGACCGAAAAATGGGACGCGATCATCGCCATCAACCTCAGCTCTGCGTTTCACACCACGGCGATGGCTCTGCCAATGATGCGCGAGGCGGGCTGGGGCCGCGTGATCAACGTCGCTTCGGCCCACGGGCTGACGGCCTCACCCTATAAATCCGCCTATATTGCGGCCAAGCACGGGATCGTAGGGCTGTCCAAAACCACCGCGCTGGAAACGGCCGAAGACCCGATCACTTGCAATGCCATCTGCCCGGGCTATGTGCTGACCGATATCGTCGAAAAGCAGATCCCCGACACGATGAAAGAATACGACATGTCGCGCGAAGAGGTGATCAAGAACGTCATGCTCAAGCGTCAACCGTCGAAAGAGTTCGCAACGGTTGAACAACTGGGCGGCACCGCGACCTTCCTGTGTTCCGAGGCGGGGGACCAGATCACCGGTACAACGATCAGCGTCGATGGTGGCTGGACCGCCCTGTAATACAACACGCGCGCGGGGATACCTCGCGCGCGGCGACTGGCGGAGCGTCTAGATGCAGAAAAAACAGATCAACCTTGCCTTACAGGGCGGCGGCGCGCATGGGGCCTATACCTGGGGCGTGCTTGACCGGCTGCTGGAAGAGCCAGAGCTTGAGATCAGCGGTATTTCCGGCACATCGGCTGGCGCGCTGAACGGCGCTGCGTTGAAGGCGGGGCTGATCAAGGGCGGGCATCAGGCCGCGCGCGATAATCTGGATTGGCTGTGGGACAGGGTGGCCGGTGTCGGGAACCTGCATCTGAACGGCTGGATGGCCCCCTTTGGCGTCGGTGCGCTTAGTCAGGCGATGGCCTATAGCTGGCCGGTCATGCTCAGCACGGCGATGACGCAGATCGTGTCGCCCTATGTTTACGGCCCGCTTTATCGCAACCCGCTGCGCGATATTGTCGAGACGTTTGATTACGAACATATCTGCGAGGCGGCGGGACCACGGCTGTTTGTCAGCGCGACGAAAGTGCGCGACGGCAAGATCCGCGTCTTCGAGAAAGAAGAGATCACGCCGGATGCGATCCTCGCCTCGGCCTGTCTGCCGACGCTGTTTCAGGCGATCGAGATGGAGGATCCGAAATCGGGCCGGCGCGAGGCGTTCTGGGACGGGGGCTATACCGGCAATCCGGCGCTTTTCCCGCTGTATTCCTCGGACCTGCCGGGGGATATCGTCATCATCAATATCAACCCGCTTGAACGGGACGAACTGCCCACCACGCCGCAGATGATCCATAATCGAGTGAATGAAATCAGCTTTAATTCCAGCCTGTTACGCGAACTTCGTGCGATCCACTTTGTGCAGAACCTGCTGGATCAGGGACGTGTCGAGGAAGGCCAGATGCAGCGGTTGCGGATTCATATGATCGCTGACGATGATCTGATGTCACAGCTGTCCACCGCTACCAAAAGCGTGCCGAACGGGGCGGTGATCACCGCGCTTAAATCCGCGGGCCGCACCTCGGCCGAGCGGTTTCTGCAAACGGATATCGACAGTATAGGCAAGTGCAGTTCAGTCGATCTGCGCAAGATGTTCAGCTAGGGGAAATGCGGTCGGGCCGCGGGGTCGCGGATGGGTCCACAGGCACCGGTTTCTTTGGCGGATAGACCAGCCCGGCAGAGATCACCAGCTTGGCCGCGTCCTCGACCGACATGTCGAGCTCGGTCACATCCTTTTGCGGCACGAACAACAAAAAGCCCGAGGTGGGGTTGGGCGTGGTCGGCACAAACACCCCCACAAGGTTCGATCCTTCACCCCCTGCGGCGGCGACCTCTCCCTTTGCGGGGATAGAGATAAAACCAAGCGCCCACATACCCTTACGCGGATATTCTATCATGCAGGCGGTTTCAAAGCTGCGCTCTGACTGGGCGAAAATCGTTTCCGAGATCTGCTTGATGCCGGAATAGATGGTCCGCACCACGGGTGTACGCTCTACCAGACTTTCGGCGAAACGGATGAACGACCGGCCGATAATGCCCTTGGCTAGCCAACCGACGATGACCGTGAACAGCAAGAAGATGATCACACCGATGCCGCGCACGTTGATCTGGGCAGACGGGTCCAACCCGAAATACGTCTGGATCAGCCGATCAGGGTGATAGGCCAGCGGCACCATCGGCAGCACGATCCCGTCGATCCAGCCGATCACGGTCCAGATCAGCCAGATCGTGAGGCCGACCGGCGCAATCACCACCAGCCCCGTCAGGAACGAAGCCCTGATCCGCGCGAACAAAGTCCGGCGCGGTGCGGGAGGAAGGGGCGGCGTAAACGGTGTGTTCATGAATGAAGGTTATCCCACTGCAGCAATGCGTTAGAGCTAGGGCGTTTCACGCGTTGCTACAATGGAGGACGCATAATAATTAAGCTTTATGCGTCTTTTGACATAAGTGCAGCCGCAATTTTGGACGCAAAACGGGCGTTGTTGCGCACCAATGCGATGTTCGCGGTCAGCGACCGGCCTTCGGTCAGTTCAAAGATGCGCTGCAATAGATAGGGGGTCACGGCCTTACCGCTGATGCCGTGGGTATTGGCATCGGCTTGGGCAGCCTTGATGATGGGTGCCAGATCAGCGGCGGCGATTTCATCCTCTTTCGGGATCGGGTTGGCGACCAGCTGCCCCCCGGGCAGACCCATATGGCCGCGCATTTTATGGGCGGCGGCGATATCTGCCGCGTTATCCATCCGCAGGGGCGATTTCAGCGGGGAGGTGCTGCTCCAGAAGGCGGGGAAGCTGTCTTGGCCGACGGTGATCACCGGCACACCTTGGGTTTCCAGCACCTCGAGCGTTTTGGCCACATCCAGAATGGCCTTGGCCCCTGCGGCGACAACGGTCACCGGCGTTTGGGCAAGCTCCATCAGGTCGGCAGAGATATCAAAGCTGTCTTCTGCGCCCTTATGCACGCCGCCGATACCGCCGGTGGCGAAAACCGCGATCTCGGCCAGATGAGCGGCGATCATCGTCGCGGCAACCGTTGTGGCGCCGGTGCCCCCCGTGGCGATGCAGGCCGCCATATCGGCGCGCGACAGTTTCGCGACATTCTTGGCCTGCGCCAGTGCTGTCAGCTCCTCGTCCTCCAGCCCGATGTGCAACCGTCCGTCGATCACAGCGATGGTGGCGGGGATCGCACTGGCCTCACGCACATCCGCCTCGACCTGACGCGCGACCTCTAGGTTTTGCGGATAGGGCATCCCGTGGGTGATGATCGTGCTTTCCAGCGCAACAACGGGGGTGCCATTCGCATGGGCTTTGGCGACTTCGGCAGAGCGGTGCAGGGGAATCATATTTTGGTCTCTCCAGAAACATATTGGGCAGCGGCACTAAGCGCTTGGGTCAGGGCCGCGTCTGGTGCCGCCCCTTTGATTTCAGCCGCGATATGGGCAGCCATGAACGTATCACCGGCACCGGTGACGCGGGTGACAGAGACGGGCGGCGGGTTCTGGGTGATCAGACCTCTTGGCGCACCCACCGTCGCGGGATTGCCGCCATCGGTGACCACCGCGCGCACGGCACCGCGCGACAGCAGCGCCGTGGCCGCATCGCGCGAATTGTCGAATGTCGCCTGACACAGCAGACCCGCTTCTTCGAGGTTGACGTAAAGCGTGCCGCGTTCCGCCTGCAAAAACGGTGTGAGCCGTTGCGCCTTGCCCGGCGACGCAGGAGCGACGCGCAGATCGGCATGCTCAAGCAGCGGGCTACGGGCCATTTGCGACAGCAGGTCCAGCGTCAGGTTGCCATCCAACGCAACGGCCCCGCGGTAGGGGGTGGGCAGCGATCCGTCTTCGAACGGGCGCAAGATTTTATCGCCCGCAGCCTCGAGCGAATGAGCATCGGCAATGGCGGCGATCAGGCCGTTGGTGCCCTCGACCGCCATATAGCGGTCCGTGGGCAGATCATCCGAGCGGTACACATGATCCGTATGCAGCCCGCGCAGCTTGCACGCGGCGATCAGCTCGTCCCCTTCGGGGTCGCGCCCGACGGCGCTGATGAGGGCAGGGGACAGCCCAAAGCGGGCCAGCGCCATCGCGATATTCAGCGCAACGCCACCGGGCAGACGCGAGATGCGACCGGGCATATCAGAGCCTTGCCGCATGACCGTATCGCCACGGCCGATAATGTCCCAAAGCACGGAACCGATGCAGAGAATGTCAGGTGTATGTGTCATGCCGCCGGTATGGCCCAACCGATATGGCGGGCGCAAGGCGCGGCGGCGCGAAAAGGCCTATTCCGGCACGGCAAATGTCAGCGATGCCCAAAGGCTCTCCCATTGGGGGCTGGTGGGGGTGGTTTCCACGTCCGGGGCAGGGCGCAGCACCACGGCATCTACCAGATAGGTCATCCCCGCGGTAACCGGAAATTGGACGTGCCCCGCGTCATCCGTCCGGTATTTGGTCACGGTGACGTTCTTGTCAGCGTCGCGTTCATAGACTTCAACCTGCACATCGCGGCGCGGCTCTTGCTGGTAGGTCAACGCGACCTCCATCTGCTGATCGGCCGCAAGCGTGTAGGGGTTGGTGAGCGCGACAAGTTCGGTTTCAAGCCCCAAGGCTTTGTCTTCACCTTGTCCGTCGCCGACAGCGATCAGCGCCTTGGAATAGCGGCTATAGCGTTCGCGCACCTTGTCTTGGGGGTAGCCCTTCGAGCGGTGCTCGGCCAATGCCTGCATGAAATCCTTATGCACGGTAAATCCGACGAATGTTTGCCAGTCTTTATAGGTCAGCATTGTCGCCTTGGACTGATGCGCGACGATTGCCAGCCCTTCCTGATCCGGCGCGGTCATCTTCAGCGCCGGGATATCGCCCATGCGCGCTGAGACCGGTGTGGTTTCCCCGTCAAAAGTCACGTCAAACCGTTCGGTGCTGTTCGGGAAATAGGCGAGGCGTGTGCCCTCAAACAACTCACCGTTGCGGATGTCGGTTGTTATTTCGGTGCCGGTCTGTACTTGATACGCGGGCGCGTCCAACCAGAATTCATGCGCAGTGACAGCCGAAGTTGGTAATAAGAATGATAGTACGAGTACGAAACGGGACAGAAACATGACAACAACCTTTTATAAACTGATACTCAAGCTGGCCTATGCGCTGGTTTTGTCAAGTGGGATGGCAGGGCTCGCGCAGGCGCATGAAGTCGTGCCGACCATCGCCGATGTGCAAAGCAGCGACGGTCAGGTCACGCTTGATCTGCGCGTGAACCTAGAGGCGCTGATGTCCGGCATTGATCTGGACGCGGTGGCCGATACGAATGATGCCGAAAATGCCAGCGATTACGACAGCTTGCGTGCCTTGCCCGCCGATGAGGTCGCGGCCCGTGCGCCGGAATTGCTGGCCCAGTGGAACGCGCTACCGCTGCTGCGCGCCGATGGGGAGCCTGTGGCGCTGGAGGCAGTCGCGCTGACGCTTCCCGAAGACGTGAACCCAGAGCTGCCCCGCATCGCCGAATGGTCGCTGCAAGGCACGGTGCCGCAAGACACGCGCGGGCTGGTGGTGTCATGGCCCGATGGGTCGGGCGCGCTGGTCCTGCGTCAGCAAGGGGTCGAAAACCCCTATACCGGTTATCTGGACGGTGGCGCGGAAAGCCCCGAAATTTTGCTTGCGGGCGGCGGACAGCAATCCGCGTGGGAGGCGTTTGCCAGCTATATTCCCGTCGGGTTTGACCACATCCTGCCCAAGGGGCTGGATCATATCCTATTCGTGCTGGGCCTATTTTTCCTGTCGACACATCTGCGCCCGCTGATCTGGCAGGTCACGGCGTTTACGGCAGCGCATACGGTGACCTTGGCGCTTGGCGCGCTTGGCTGGGTGACTGTCCCCGGTAGCATTGTCGAGCCGCTGATCGCCGCCTCTATCGTCTACGTCGCGGTCGAGAATATCTTTCTTGCAGGGCTCAGCCCATGGAGACCGCTGGTGATCTTTGGCTTTGGTCTGTTGCACGGGCTTGGTTTTGCCTCGGTGCTGGGGGAATTCGGCTTGCCGCAAGACCAGTTCATCCCTGCGCTCATCGGGTTCAACATCGGGGTAGAGATCGGGCAGCTCACCGTGATTGCCGTCATGTTCCTGTGTGTCTGGCAAGCGCTGCGGGTGATGCGCGGGCAGGGTGACCCGCGTGCGGCCAAGGGGCTTTACGTGGCGCTGACGGTGATTGCGCTGGCGCTGTGCATCGTGCCGATGCCCGCCGTGGCCGCGCTGCTGGAGGCACCGGTGCCGGTGTTCCTGGTCCCGCTGGCGCTGGTTTTTACCGGGTGTTTCCTGTCGGTGCAGTTCCGTCAGGTCGCGGCGCCCTACCGTCGCTTTGTCGCCATACCAGCGTCGGTCGCGATTGCGGTCATCGGGGCCTATTGGTTCGTAGAGCGGGTGTTCCTGTAACACCCGCCCTGCGCGGTTACTTCATCGCGGCAATCAGATCAGCGAGCGCCTGCTGGGGTGTTTCGCTGGTCCAGATTTCATCCCCGATGCCGAAAAAGTCGGTAACGGGGGTGAGCGCGCGGATCAGATCGGTGTTGAGCCCGCCTTCGGCGACGACCGGCACTTCGATCACTTCGGACCACCACTGGAACAGGTCTTGTTCGGCGTGGGTGCCATCGTCCAGCAGGGACGCGTTCACCGGACCAAAGCTGATGTAATCCGCACCCGCTTCGCCTGCGGCCATGCCGTCGTGACGCGAGCCGTTGCAAAAGCTGCCGACAATGGCGTCATCGCCCAAGGTCTTGCGCGCATGACGCACGGAGCGTGCCGCATCCGACAGATGCACGCCGTCAAGCCCCAACCGTTCCGCCAGCAAAGTGTGATCCGCAATCACCAGCGCAATGTCACGCGCGTCGGTGACGCTCCGCAGCGCATCCGCCGCGCGCATCACGCGATCTTCGTCGCGGGTGCTGAGCGCCAGACGCACGCAGGCCACATCATGCGCATCCAGCACACGCGCCAACTGGTCGGGAAAGCTGGAGAGTTCAAGCTCGGGCGGGGTAATCAGGTAAAGCTGCGGCTGTTCGGGCGTATCCATGGCTTGCTGTCCTTTGCATTATTGCGCGTCAATTAGCGGATCACGCGGGGAAAGAAAAACTTTTATGCCTTCGGCGAGGATTTTTTCCCATTTGGAAGGCGGATGGAGCGCCCCGTCGTTCTTGCGAGGTGCGCGCCGCGCGCGTATGAGGTGCCCATGAATGATACAGTAGAACACCCGCAGATCCCGGCCTTTGTGCTTGTGCGCCCGCAGATGGGCGAAAACATCGGTGCCGCCGCTCGGGCCATGTGGAACTTTGGCCTTGATCGCATGCGCATTGTCGCGCCGCGTGACGGCTGGCCGAACCCATCGGCCGTTGCCATGGCATCTGGTGCGGGGCGGTTGCTGGATGAGGCGGTGATCTATGATGATCTGGCCGGTGCTGTGGGCGACGCTGCCTTTGTTTTTGCCACCACGGCGCGCGATCGAGATCTGACCAAGCCGGTTTATAGTCCTGAAGCGGCTATGGCCAAAGCCGCGCAGATGATCCGCGAGGGCCGCCGTGTGTCGGTGCTGTTCGGGCCGGAACGGGCAGGGCTTGAGAATGATGATATCAGCCGCGCGAATGCGATTGTTTCGGTGCCGGTAAACCCTGCCTTTGCCTCGCTTAACCTTGCGCAATGTGTGTTGTTGATGGGCTATGAGTGGATGCGCGCGCAGGGCGACGTCGTGGCCGAACAAGTCGAGATGGCGGGCACCGACTGGGCCGACAACAGCGAGATCGAACATCTCGCACGGCATTTCGAGGACCGTCTGGACACCGCTGGCTTTTTCTATCCCGAGCACAAGGCCGCCAGCATGAAGATCAACCTGCGCAACATGTGGTCGCGTTTGCCGCTGACCCGTGCCGACGTGCAGACCTTGCACGGCACCCTGCGACAGATGGTACGTTGGAAAGAGCGCGGCTAGACCTTTGTGCGCTTGTGTCCTACTTCTGCACAAACCCTAGCAGACGAGAGGCACCATGGCCGAAAAACGAAAGCTGTTCGAGGACGTAGGCGAGGCGCAGGCCACGCGCCCCGTGGCACAGGCTGGCGGCATTGACCGCGGGCGGGGTGGGGCACGCCGTGGCATCCGTATCTGGCTGTTCATCCTATTCGCATTGGTCTTTGTGATGATCGCCGTAGGCGGTCTGACCCGATTGACCGACAGTGGCCTGAGCATCACCGAATGGAAGCCTTTTACCGGAGCCATGCCGCCGATGAACGAGGCGGACTGGCAATCGGAATTCGCCAAATACCAAGAGATTGACGAGTTTCAGGTCCAGAACTCCTGGATGGAACTGTCTGATTTCAAAGCAATCTACTGGTGGGAATGGGGCCACCGGCAGTTGGGCCGGGTGATTGGTCTGGTCTGGGCTGTCGGGTTCTTGTGGTTTCTCTTGCGTCGCCAGATCCCCGTTGGCTGGTCCGGGCGTTTGCTTGTGTTGGGCGGTCTTGGCGGTCTGCAGGGTGCGATCGGCTGGTGGATGGTGTCGTCGGGCGTCACCACCGGAGAGGCGGTTCTGGATGTCGCCAGCTACCGTTTGGCCACGCATCTGGGGCTTGCCTTCGTCATCCTCGGGTTCATCACCTGGTATGCGTTGCTCTTGGGCCGGAGCGAGCGTGACCTGATGCAGGCGCGACGCGCCAAGGAGGCGAAGCTGTTCGGCATGTCCACGGGCCTGTTGCATTTTGCCTTCCTGCAGATCCTGTTGGGCGCGCTGGTTGCGGGGATCGATGCGGGGCGGTTCTTTGTCGATTGGCCGCTGATGCAGGGGCAGTTCTTTCCGCCTGACGCCTTCAGCATCACGCCGGTCTGGCGCAACTTCTTTGAAAACCCCGGGCTGGTGCAGTTCATGCACCGCATGGCGGGCTATCTGCTGTTTGCCTTTGCTATCGTGGTCTGGCTGCGCGGCCGTAAATCGGCGCATCCCAATACGCGCAAAGCGTTCAACCTGATGATGATCGCGATGCTGGGGCAGATCGCCTTGGGCATTGTGACCGTGATCAACGCCGCACCGGTACATATCGCGATCTTCCATCAGGTGCTTGCCGTGGTGCTGTGGGTGCTGATCCTGCGCGCCCGCTTCCTGAGCGCCTATCCCATTCCGACATCTGTACGAGGTAAATCCTGATGAGTGCTTTTGATGAGCTGATGGCGTTCCAGCGCGAAACCGAGGCGCTGGCACAGGTCGCGGGCCGGTTGGGTTGGGATCAGGAGACCGTCATGCCACGCGGGGCCGCCCCGCAGCGTGGTGAGGAAATGGCGGCAATGGAAGGCGTGCTTCATGCGCGCCGTGTTGATCCGCGCATTCCCGAGTGGCTGGACAGGATCGACGAGGCGGCGCTGAACCCCGTCGGACAAGCACAGCTGCGTGAAATCCGTCGCGGTCACGCGCGCAGCTCTAAAGTGCCCGCAGCCCTTGCCGCGCGCATCGCGCGGGTCACCTCGGAAGCGCAGGGCATCTGGGCCGAGGCGCGCGCCGCCGATGATGTCGCGGCCTTTGCCCCGACCCTGGCCGAGGTGATCGCGTTGAAGCGCGAAGAAGGGCAGGCGCTGGCTGCTGGCGGCGATGTCTATGACGCGATGCTGGATGATTATGAACCCGGAGCGCGTGCTGCCGAGCTGGAGGCGATGTTCGGCGCATTGCGCCCCGAGCTGACGCGCCTGCGTGAAGCCGTGCGCGCCGCCGAAGCACCACCGGTGCTAGAGGGCCGTTTTGACGCGGAGACCCAGATGAAGCTGACACGTCAGCTCGCCACCACCTTCGGCTATGATATGTCCATGGGGCGTGTCGACAAGGCCGTGCATCCGTTCTCAAGCGGGTCTGGGCTTGATGTGCGGATCACCACACGCACCAACGAGCTGGACCCGTTCAACTGTTTCTATTCTACCATCCACGAGGTCGGGCATGCCTGCTATGAGCAGGGCATCGACAAGGACTACCTTTTGACGCCGCTTGGGGCGGGGGTGTCTATGGGGGTCCACGAAAGTCAAAGCCGGATCTATGAAAACCAGCTTGGGCGCAGCCGTGCCTTTACCGGCTGGTTGTATGGTCAGATGCGCGATGCCTTCGGTGATTTTGGCGTAGCGGATGAAGAGACCTTCTACCGCATCGTCAACCGCGTCTCTGACGGCTATATCCGGACCGAGGCCGACGAGCTGCAATACAATCTGCACGTGCTTTTGCGGTTTGATCTGGAACGCGCTTTGATGGCGGGTGATCTGCAGGTCGGTGATCTGGAAGCCGCGTGGAACGACAGGTTCGAAGCCGATTTCGGCTATGCGGTTGATCGGCCCTCGAATGGGGTGTTGCAGGATGTCCATTGGTCGGTCGGGTTGTTCGGCTATTTCCCGACATATTCCTTGGGCAACGTCTATGCCGGGTGCCTGAATACGGCGCTGCGCCGCGATGTACCGGAACTGGATGCGCAATTGGCGCAGGGCGATACCTCTGCGGCCACGGGCTGGCTGCGTGAGAATGTCCAACGCCACGGCGGGCTATATGCCCCGCGGGATCTGATCACGCGCGCCACCGGGGAGCAGCCGAGCGAGGCCCCCTTGCTTTCTTATTTGACGGAGAAATTCAGCACTCTATATGCATTATAGTCTGGCCGAGCCCGAAAACGGTCGGTTGAATTGCATTTACTTGATCTGACAACTGTACCATCAATATCAAGTTTGCTTTTGCGCCCGAAATATGCGATATGATGGTCAAAATTTTTGACCTTCGCACACTGGAGAAATTATATGACACGCTTCACAGCATTTGCTGCCGCGCTTTTGATGACTGCCGGCGCAGCTTCCGCTCAAGTTACAACCCAAGCCGCTGTTGGCGGTGATTCCGGCGTTCCCGGCTACCCAACCACAGTTGTTGGCGAAAACGGCGTTACCTACGCTTGCCAAGCACCTACCGAAATCGATGGCATCATTGCACGTCGTTGCATCGATCCAAGCGCCGCTGGTGGCGTTGGCTTTGAGGGCCTGAGCCCCGCCGCAGCCGGTGGTATCGCAGCGGTTATCGTTGCTGTCGCAGTTATCGCAAGCAACGATGACGACGCAAACGGCACAAATGGTTCCAACGGTACGTAAGCAATACAGATCTGACGATCTGAGAGTTTCGAAAGCGCCCCCTCGGGGGCGTTTTTTTATGGGTTTGCAATCCGTAGCGCGCAAAGAAAAAAGCCGCCCACTCAGGAAGAGGGGCGGCTTTTAGCATTCTGGTGGGCGACTTACGCTTCAGGCGTTGCGATCTCGTCGTCGCCGGTTTCATCACCTTGGTCTGCAATCCAGGCAACGCTTACCACAACTTCGCCGCGTCCGGTGTCAAAGACTTTGACGCCACCGGCACTGCGCGACCGGAAGGAAATCCCCTCTACCGGGACGCGAATCGATTGCCCTTTAGAGGTCGCGAGCATGATCTGATCATCCATCTCGACAGGGAAGGAGGCGACGATATCGCCACCGCGCATCGCTTTGTCCATCGCGGTCACGCCTAGGCCACCACGCCCGCGCACGGGATAGTCGTGGCTTGAGGACAGTTTGCCCGCGCCTTTTTCGGTGATTGTCAGCAGCAGGTTCTCGGCCGCGGACATTTCGGCGTAGCGCTCTTGCGAGAAATTCGGATCGGCGGGGGCTTCGTCTTCGTCGCCTTCCGCGTCATCTGCCAGACCGGCCATCGCGCGGCGCATCTTGAGGTAGGCCGTCCGCTCTTCCGAGCTGGCGTCGAAGTGACGGATGATCGACATGGAGACGACCTTGTCATCGCCGTTCAGCTTGATCCCACGCACCCCGACAGAGGCGCGGCTGTTAAAGACGCGCACATCCGTCGCAGGGAAGCGGATCGCGCGGCCCGAATTGGTCACCAGCATGACATCATCATCATTCGACGCGATGCGTGCGTTGATCAGCGTGGTGTCGGCGTGGTCGTCCTCGAACTTCATGGCGATCTTGCCGTTGCGCATGACGTTGGTGAAATCCGACAGCTTGTTCCGGCGCACGGTACCGGCAGATGTCGCAAAGACCACCTGCAGATCGTCCCATTCTTTTTCGTCGCGGTCCACGGGCATAATCGCCGCAATGGAAACGCCGGTCGGGATGGGCAGGATATTAACGATCGCCTTGCCCTTTGACGTGCGCCCGCCTTGAGGCAAGCGCCAGGTCTTGAGCTTGTAGACCATGCCGTCGGTCGTAAAGAACAGCAGTTGCGTGTGGGTATTGGCAACGAAGAGGGTGGTGACGACGTCCTCTTCCTTCGTTTGCATGCCCGAAACACCTTTGCCGCCGCGGCGTTGGCTGCGGAAATCGACCAGTGGGGTGCGTTTGATATAGCCGCCGGAGGTTACGGTCACGACCATATCCTCGCGCGCGATCAGATCTTCGTCGTCCATGTCGCCGGACCAGTCGACGATCTCTGTGCGGCGCGGCACGGCAAACTGGTCTTTCACTTCGGCCAGCTCGTCCGAGATGATGCCCATGATCCGTTCGCGGCTGCTCAGAATTTCAAGGTATTCCTTGATCTTCTTGGCCAGTTCTTCCAGCTCGTCGGTGACCTCTTTCACCCCGATCTGTGTCAGACGCTGCAAACGCAGTTCCAGAATGGCGCGGGCCTGTGCTTCGGACAGGTTATAGGTGCCGTCGTCGTTGGCGGTATGTGTCGGATCGTCGATCAGTGCGATATATTGCAGGATCTGTTCCGCGGGCCAACGGCGGGTCATCAGCTTTTCGCGCGCTTCCGCGGCATCGGCAGAGGACCGGATCGTCGCGACGACCTCGTCGATATTGGTAACAGCCACGGCCAGACCACACAGGATGTGGCTGCGTTCACGCGCCTTGCGCAGCAGATAGGCAGTGCGGCGGGCGACGACATCTTCGCGGAAATCGATGAAGGATGTCAGGAACTTGCGCAGGGTCAGCTGTTCGGGCCGACCGCCGTTGAGCGCCAGCATGTTACAGCCGAAATAGGTCTGCATCGGGGTGAAACGGTAAAGCTGGTTCATCACCACTTCGGCCGTCGCGTCGCGCTTCAGCTCGATCACAACCCGCACGCCGTTGCGGTCAGATTCATCCTGAACATGGGCAATGCCGTCGATCTTCTTCTCGCGCACCTGCTCGGCGATCTTTTCGATCATGGTGGATTTATTCACCTGATAGCAGATCTCGTCGATGACGATGGCGAAACGGTCTTTGCGAATCTCTTCGACACGGGTCTTGGCCCGCATGATCACACTGCCGCGCCCCTCAAGATAGGCTTTGCGCGCGCCTGAACGACCCAGCATGATCCCGCCGGTGGGGAAGTCGGGGCCGGGGATATATTCGATCAACTCTTCCGAGGTAAGATCGGGGTTCTCTATCAGGGCCTGACAGGCGTCGATCACTTCGCCCAGGTTATGCGGCGGGATGTTGGTTGCCATACCAACGGCGATACCGCCCGCGCCATTGACCAGCATATTCGGGAACCGTGCAGGCAAAACAGTGGGTTCGCGTTCTTTGCCATCGTAGTTGTCGATGAAATCAACGGTTTCCTTGTCCAGATCGCCGGTCATGAAGGACGCGACCTTATCAAGGCGCGATTCCGTATAACGCATCGCCGCAGCGCTATCGCCGTCCATCGAGCCAAAGTTACCCTGACCGTCAATCAGCGGCAGCGACATAGAGAAGTCCTGCGCCATGCGGACCAAAGCGTCATAGATCGCGCTGTCCCCATGCGGGTGATAGGAGCCCATCACGTCGCCCACGGATTTTGCTGACTTGCGGTAGGCTTTTTCGTGGGTGATGCCTTTTTCATACATCGAATAGATGATGCGGCGGTGAACCGGTTTCAGCCCGTCTCGCAGGTCGGGAATGGCGCGCGAAACGATGACCGACATGGCGTAATCCAGATAGGATGTCCGCATCTCGTGTTCGATATTGACCGACGGGCCATCATACACGGGGCGCGTAGCCGGGATTTCGTCATCGTTTTCAGGGGTTTCTGGCGTGTCGTTCACGTAATCTGCCTAGCTCTTGCTGGTTCTATATCTTGCGGTTTTGTATAGCAGACGGGGCATATCGGGTGCAATGCCTGCGGCCTTGGCAGGCGGGGATTCACTTGCTCATCAGGCTAAGTTGTTGAAATGTAATGATACTAAATCCGGCGTGATTTTTGTGGCGTAACGTCAATGTCAATTGGTGGTTCAAGCCCGCGCGTTTGGGGTAGGCTAAAGCAAAACGAGGGGGAGGCATCTACGTGCAACAGATATTGGTCAATCAAAACGCAATCACCGAAACCCGCATGCTCGAGGCGGAGGGAGAGCCGCTGGCACCGGGGCAGGCACGTCTTGCGATCGAAAGCTTCGCGGTGACATCGAACAATGTGACCTATGCGGCGGCGGGTTTCGATATCGGCTATTGGCAGTTTTTCCCGACATCCGAGAATGGATGGGGGATCGTGCCCGTGTGGGGGACTGCAAAAGTCGTCGAAAGCCGCACAGATGTGCTTGAGGTCGGCACGCGGCTTTATGGCTTTTATCCAATGGCATCCGAGCTGGTGATCACGCCTGAACAAGGCGCGGCGGGTCTGGTGGATGCGGCGGCACATCGCGCGAAACTGCCCTTGATCTATAATCAGTACACGCCCGTCAAAACCGCCCCCGCATCAGAGGATCACCTGCGCGCCTTGCTGCAACCGCTGCTGGCGACGTCGTATCTGATCTACGACTGGCTGCTGGATAACGAATTCTTCGGTGCCAAGCAGATTATTGTGGGCAGCGCATCGTCCAAGACCGGATTGGGCCTGTGCAGCTACCTCGCCGAGGCAGAGGCGCGCGGGGTCAAGATCGTGGGCCTCACGTCTGCTGGCAATCGCGCGTTTGTTGAAGGTTTGGGGCATTGCGATACGGTGCTGACCTACGACCAGATCGACGCGCTGGACCATGTCCCATCCGTCTATGTCGATATGTCCGGCAATAGTACGGTCAAAGCCAAACTGCACAGCACGTTGAAAAATCAGCTGAAACATTCCTCGGCTGTCGGGCTGAGCCATTGGGATCAGTTCACCCCGACAGCCCCGTTGGATGGCCCCAAGCCGCAATTCTTCTTTGCGCCCTCACAGGTCGCCAAGCGGCGCGAGGAATGGGGCCCCGGCAAGATCGAGGCGCAGATCACCGCCGCGTGGAAACGCATCGCGGCCAGCGCATCCGATTGGATGGAGGTGAAGGTACATGACGGCGTGGCCGATGCGGAAGAGGTCTATGCCACCCTCGCACGGGGGGAGGCCGACCCCAAGGTCGGCGCGATCATCCGCCCCTAGTGCTGTGCCGGCGCGGGGTTAGGCCGAACAGCTTGCCCCGCCCAAGACGCAGAATTTGGCGCAATGAGGGTGGTTCAGGGCAACGTCTTTTTCCGCCTCTTCCAGCGAATGGCCCAGCTCGAACTCTTCGGTGTAGGGCAGCAGAGTGCAGGCCAGCACGGCAGGGGTCGCCGCACCTTTGCGCTTTACCACCATCCGCGAGCTTGAACACATCACCGCGTCGGGGGATTTATCCAGAATTCCCCAGCAGGCGGTGGTGATTTCGGGCACTTCGACGGTTTCATCCATCTCAGGAAAAAGCACTGTCATCCCAGGGTCTTGCGGGTCGATGTCAAAGTTGTGTTCAGCGTAGAAAGCCCCGTATCCGGCGCGGCTGTCTTCGTCCGTCGCGCCAAAGACCGACCGCCCTGCAACGGCCATGCGGATGTTATTGTCGCGCAGCCATTTCATGCCGGTCACTGTCTTTTCCAGCGCGCCCGCGCCGCGCTCTGCGTCATGCAGATCGGTGCGGTAGTGATCGACGGAAATGCGCAATGTCAGCTTGCCGGGATAGGCTTCGTTCAGGCGCACCAGCCCCGCTTGCACCGATTTACGCATCATCGGGCGCATGGCGTTGGTCAGGATCAGCACGTCATATCCGGCGGCCAGCGAGGCTTCGGTGATCTCGATCATCTGCGGGTTCATGAACGGCTCGCCGCCCGTAAAGGCAATCTCTGTCACCGGCCAGTTCCGCTGCGTGATTTGCCCTAGATAATCGCGCACCTCGTCGGCGGTGATATAGACCAGCGCATCATTCGTCGGGCTGGACGCGATATAGCAGTTCACGCATTCAATGTTGCACAGGGTACCGGTGTTGAACCACAGCGTCTGCGGGTTTGTCAGGCTGACAGTCGCACGGGGTTCACCCTTGGCCGTCAGGGCAGGGTCCTGAAATTTACCGATATTTGCGTCGACAACGTCTTTCATAGGAAACCGGGCCTCACCTGTATAAATTACTTTTCTTTGTCTATGCGAATGGTATGCGCAATAAAA
Source organism: Sulfitobacter sp. PM12 (assembly GCF_045586035.1). Lineage (NCBI taxonomy): Bacteria > Pseudomonadati > Pseudomonadota > Alphaproteobacteria > Rhodobacterales > Roseobacteraceae > Sulfitobacter > Sulfitobacter sp. PM12. Next base: position 2,135,282 of record NZ_CP151529.1, on the reverse strand, counting down.
CCCCGTGTCATTTGGTGCACAGACTTGTGAAAAACGGAAATCTCAGTATGTTTGCGCTAACATCACATCTCGGCACCCAAACGTCGTAGCCTCGCGACAAGGAGCATCCACATGGTATCACGCGTCATTCCGGTCGATCCTTTTGATCTGGTGATTTTCGGCGGCACAGGCGATCTGGCGCGCCGCAAGATCCTGCCGGGCTTGTTCCGGCGCTTTTGCGCAGGGCAGATGCCCGAAAACGCCCGTGTCATTGGTGCCGCGCGCACAGAAATGGACCGGGCGGGCTACCAGCAGATGATCCGCGAGGCGATTGCCGAATTCAACGGCGACTTCGAGCACGAGAAGGCGCAGCTGGACGGGTTCATCGACCGGCTGGAATATGTCGCGATTGACGCCAAAGGCGAGGACGGCTGGGCCGAGCTGCAAAAGCTCATGGCCGGGACCGAACGGGTAGAGGCCTATTATTTCTCCGTCTCGCCCGCGTTGTTCGGTGATCTGGCGGAACGTCTGCAACAATGGGGCATGGCGGACGCGCAAAGCCGGATCGTCGTCGAAAAGCCCTTTGGTCGCGACTTGAAAACCGCGCAGGCGCTCAACGCCACGCTCGCCAAGTATTTCGACGAAAGCCAGATCTACCGGATCGACCACTATTTAGGCAAAGAGACGGTGCAAAACCTGATGGCTGTGCGGTTTGGCAACATGCTGTTCGAGCCGCTGTGGAACAGCCAATATGTCGATCACATCCAGATCACCGTGGCTGAAACCGTCGGCGTCGGGGGCAGGGGCGAATATTACGACAAATCAGGTGCCATGCGCGATATGGTGCAAAACCACCTGATGCAGCTTTTGTGCCTGATCGCGATGGAGCCGCCCGCGCGGTTTGATCCCGACGCGGTACGCGATGAAAAGCTCAAGGTGATCCGCGCGCTGGACCCTGTGCTGCCGCATCACATCGCCCGCGGTCAATATCAGGCAGAACCGTGCAACGAGGCCGAACAACCCGGTTACCGTACCGCTGTGGGGGATCCGCGCTCGCGCACCGAAAGCTTCGTCGCGCTGAAAACCCACATCAGTAACTGGCGTTGGGCTGGCACGCCTTTTTATCTACGCACAGGAAAACGCATGGCGGCGCGGTCCTCCGAGATCACGGTCGTCTTCAAGGAAACACCCCATTCGATTTTTGCAGAAGACGCAGGCCGCCACCGCAATGTTCTGTCGATCCGTTTGCAGCCGAACGAAGGCATCACCCTTGGCGTGACGATCAAGGAACCGGGCCCGGGCGGCATGCGTTTGGTGGACGTGCCCTTGGATATGACATTCGCCGACGCTTTGGGGCCAGAAGGCGCTGAACAGGTAGACGCCTATGAACGTCTGATCATGGACGTGATCCGTGGCAACCAGACCCTGTTCATGCGCGGCGACGAGGTAGAGGCCGCTTGGGCCTGGACCGACCCGATCATCCAGGGCTGGGAAGCGCGCAATGACGTGCCCAAACCCTACGACAGCGGGTCTGACGGCCCGACAGATGCCAACGAACTGATGCGCCGTGACCAGCGCCAATGGCGGGAGTATTCTGCATGAAGTTGATCGAATATGCCGACCGCGAAGTCCTTGCGATGGACCTCGCCAATCTGATCGCGGGGGAGTTGAAGAACGCCCTGTTGTCCCATGACACGGTCAGCTTTGCGGTGCCGGGCGGAACAACCCCGGGGCCGATCTTTGACAGCCTGAGCGGGGCCAATCTTGAGTGGGCGCGGGTGCAGGTCATGCTGGGTGACGAACGCTGGGTCGCCCCCGACCACGAGATGTCGAACGCGCGGCTCTTGCGCAATCGCCTGCTGGTGGGCCGCGCGGCCGAGGCAGCGTTCACCCCTTTCTACATCGACGGGCTGACCTCGGCCGAGGCCGCAGAAACACTGTCCCCCCAGATCGAAACCCGATTGCCGCTGTCGGTGCTATTGCTGGGCATGGGCGCGGATATGCACACGGCCTCGCTCTTTCCGGGTTCCAACGGGCTTAAGACGGCGATGGCCGCGGACGCGCCGGCGCTCTGTCCGATCGATGTCGACGGGCAGGACATCGGGCGCATCACCCTGTCGCGCAGGGTGCTGGAAGGTGCAATGTCAAAACATCTTGTGATCTTTGGCGATGAAAAACGTGCAGCGGTGGAACAGGCGCAAAGCCTGCCGGCCCTCCAGGCCCCCATCGGCGCAGTATTGAACGAGGCAACAGTACATTGGGCACCATGACGCAATTTGATGATTTGATCCGTATGCAGGCGGCGGTGCAAGACCGCTCTATCCTGTCGTTGTTCGACACAGCCGATCGCGCCCAGACGTTCAGCGCGCAGACCGGCGACATGTTGTTCGATTTCTCCAAAACCAATCTTGACCGCGATACGATGGATGCGCTGCTGGCGCTGATCGATGCCGCGGACGTGCCCGCGCGTCGCGATGCGATGTTCGCAGGCGAAAAGATCAACGAGACCGAAGACCGCGCGGTACTGCACACGGCGCTGCGCAATCTTGATGGCGGGGCGGTGATGGTGGATGGGGCGGATGTGATGCCCGGCGTTCATGATACGCTCGACCGGATGCGCGGTTTCGCGGATCAGATCCGCAGCAGCGACATTACGGATGTGGTGAATATCGGTATCGGCGGGTCCGATCTTGGGCCCGCGATGGCGGTGCAGGCGCTCTCGCCGTATCATGACGGGCCGCGCTGCCACTTCGTGTCGAATGTCGACGGCGCGCATATTTCGGACACGCTCCGCGGGCTCGATGCGAAAACCACGCTGGTAATCGTCGCTTCCAAGACCTTCACCACGATCGAGACGATGACCAACGCCCGAACCGCGCGCGCGTGGATGACAGAGAATGGCGGCGATCCGGCAAAGCAGTTTGCCGCCCTGAGCACAGCGCAGGACAAGACCAGCGATTTCGGTATCGATGCGGATCAGGTCTTTGGCTTCGAAGACTGGGTCGGTGGGCGCTATTCTGTCTGGGGGCCCATCGGCCTGTCGCTGATGATCGCCATTGGCCCACGCGCCTTTGATGCGTTTCTGCGCGGCGGGCAGGCGATGGACCGTCACTTCTGCGCGGCCGCCCCTCACGAGAACATGCCCATGCTGCTGGCCCTGGTCGGCATCTGGCACAATCAGATCTGTGGCTATGCCACCCGCGTCGTGCTGCCCTATGACCAGCGGTTGGGGCAACTGCCCGATTACCTCCAGCAGCTTGAAATGGAATCCAACGGCAAGTCGACCCTGATGGATGGCAGCACCGCGCCCTATCACACGGGTCCCGTCGTCTGGGGCGCAGCGGGCACCAATGGCCAGCACGCGTTCTACCAGTTGATCCACCAAGGCACCCGCGTCATTCCTTGCGAATTCCTGATCGCGGCCAATGGGCACGAGCCGGACCTGACACATCACCACAAGCTGCTGATCGCCAATTGCCTTGCGCAATCCGAAGCTTTGATGCGCGGTCGATCCTTACAAGAAGCGTCAGAGATGATGGCGGCAAAAGGTCTGACCGGTGCCGAGCTGGACCGTCAGGCGCGCCACCGCGTCTTCCCCGGCAACCGCCCGTCGACCACGCTCAGCTACCCTCTGCTCGACCCGTTCACCCTGGGGCAGATCATCGCGCTGTATGAACATCGCGTCTTTGTGGAAGGCGTCATTCTGGGCATCAATTCCTACGACCAATGGGGTGTGGAACTGGGCAAAGAGCTCGCCACCTCTTTGCAACCCATCGTCGAGGGCGCGGCACCTGCGACCGATAAAGACGGCTCGACCGCCGCTCTTGTCGCCTTTATTGCAAAACACGCCGATTAGGATCACGGCTTCATTTTGCCAAATAAACTCCGGGGAGTGTGAGGGGCAGCGCCCCTCATCCCCAACCTCGCGCACAGCGCTGCAGCCTACCCCTTCAGCGCGATGTCATAGGTCACCCAGTCCGTGCGGGTCGCCAGCTTGTCGTAGGCCCCACGCCCGCGATAGTTATCCTCTGCTGTGATCCAGCGCAGCGTGCCCCAGCCGTTGTTTTTCGCCACCGTCTCAACCGCTTTGATCAGCGCCTGCGCGGCCCCGGTACCGCGGGCCTGCGGGCTGACGAACAGATCATCCAGAAAACAGTTCGTCGCCGCGCGCAACTGGCTGACAAAGGGGCGGTAATGGGTGAACCCGACAAGCGTGTCGCTGGCATCCTGCGCCACGATGCAATTGCTGCCGTGATCGGGGTCCATCAGCCAGCCAAAGACGGTTTCACGCATCTGCGGCGTCTGATCGACCTTGTAGAAGGTGGCGTAGCCGGCAAAAAGCGCTTCCCAGGCGCTGCGATCCGCGGCGTCCATCGGGCGGGTGGTGACTGTCATAGCTTATGTTCCTTTCGGTGAATGCGCGCGCGGCGGTTACCCCTCGGGGCGGGCGTTTTCAGTCTGCTCAAAATACTGTTTCAAACGGTCGGGCAGGGGATACCGACCGGAGCCGTCCCGTTCCAGCAGTACCAAAATACACTCGAACGTCGCCCGCAGTTCGCGGCCCACCCAAACCTCTTGCGCCAAAGCGTAAGAGGTGTTGCGAAAGCTGGTGCAGCGGCAGGTCACGATGTAATTCTCGCGCTCCAGCATCTCTTGCAGATAGCGGATCGACCCTGACCGGATAACCACGCGCGGGCCGGGGCTGTCGATCAGCCCGCGTTCTACCAATGACTGCGTATAGCGGATGCGCAGCCGTTCGAACCATTCGAAATAGACGGTGTTATTGACGTGGTTGTTGGTGTCCAGATCAGAGAAGCGGACCTGATCTGCCATGGCCAGCGGTTGCGGTGTTGGCATACCGGCGGCGCGTTGCTGATCGGGGGAAAGGGGCGTGTGATAAATAACTGTCATGAACCCTGCGTAAGCAGCAATGAGGGCGCTTGCAAGACTGGGGTGATTTGTCCATTTTGCACCCAACGACTAATTGGGAGGATGCGCCATGCTTGGCCAAATGATGAATAAACCGCTGCTGATTTCGAGCTTGATCGAACACGCACAACGCTTTCACGGCGAGACAGAGATTGTCTCTGTCAAGACCACCGGCGGGTTGGAGCAGACCTCTTGGGGGCAAGTCGCGCGCAACGCCCGTGCGCTGGCCTCTGCGCTGACAAATCTGGGGCTGGACCCGCAGTCGCGCTGCGGCACCATCGCCTGGAACAACCGCCGTCACCTCGAAATCTACTTTGGTGCATCGGGCGGCGGTTTCGTCTGCCACACCATCAACCCGCGTCTTTTCCCCGAACAGCTTGTCTATATCCTGAACCACGCCGAAGATAAGGTGCTGTTCATCGACAAGACGTTTGTGCCGCTGATTGCGGGCATTCAGGACAAGCTTGAACATCTTGAGCATGTCGTTCTGATGGAAGGCACCGATGAAGAAGCCGCCGCGCAACTGCCCGGGATCAAGTTCTATGACGACCTGATCGCCAGCGGCGCCCCCGAGTTCATCTGGCCGGAGCTGGACGAGAACACCGCCTCCAGCCTGTGCTACACCTCGGGCACCACGGGTAACCCCAAGGGCGTTCTTTTTTCGCACCGTTCGACCGTGTTGCACAGCTTTGGGATCAACCTGGCCGACAGCATTGCGATCACGGCCAAGGATGTGGTGCTGCCCGTCGTCCCGATGTTCCACGTCAACGCCTGGGGCGCGCCCTATGCCTGCGCTATGGTTGGCGCGGCGATGGTAATGCCCGGTCCCGGTCTGGATGGCCCGTCGCTGGTGAAACTGATCGACACCAACCATGTGTCGCTGGCCCTTGGCGTTCCAACCATCTGGCTGGGGCTGCTGAACGAGGCGGATAAGATCGGCAGCAAGCTGGAAAGCCTGCAGCGTACGGTCGTTGGCGGCTCTGCTTGCCCACCGTCGATGATGACCGCCTTCCGCGAGAAATACGGGGTAGAGACGATCCACGCCTGGGGCATGACAGAGATGTCGCCCGTCGGCAGCATCAACCAGCTGCTGGCCAAACACACCAAGCTTCCTGCCGACGCGCAAAACAAGCTGCGCGAAAACCAGGGTCGTCCGGTCTTTGGTGTGGATCTTGAAATCCTTGATGACGACGGCAATCCCGTGGCGCATGACGGCGTGACGCAGGGCGATCTGGTCACCAAAGGCTACTGGATTCTCGACAGCTATTTCCGCAAGACCCGCAGCGAGACGCTGAACAAGGACGGTTGGTTCGACACGGGCGATGTGGCGACAATGGACCCCGACGGCTATGTCACGATCCGCGATCGGTCAAAAGATATCATCAAGTCGGGCGGCGAATGGATCAGCTCGGTCGAGCTTGAAAACATCGCGATCGGTCACCCGCAAATCGCGGATGCGGCCGTCATCGGTGCCCGTCACGAGAAATGGGACGAACGTCCGATCCTGATTGCAGTGAAAGCCGAAGGCCAGGACCCGAGCGAGGCAGAGATTCTGTCGATCTTCGAAGATAAGATCGCCAAATGGCAGATCCCTGATCGCGTCGTCTTTACCGACGCATTGCCGCGCAACGCGACCGGCAAGGTGTTGAAACGTGATCTGCGCGAAAATTTCGGCGAAGTGCTGATCAACGGCTGATGAATGCTTCACCGGGGCAGGCCACTGTCCCGGTGACTGAGCTTTCTTCTGTCCCACAGTATAGAATATATGCGGGGCAGGAGCGTTATATGTGGTCTTCAGAAGGGCGCATTATGAAGCGGAGGCAGTAACCTTAAACGTAGGTCTGTCGCCGACAGTGGCACCTCGTACAGACTTTTTGCGGCATGGTTGTACTGTCACGCCAGCGATGAATACCAAATTTGCACGGCACGCGCGAAAGCGCCCGGACGAGCTTCGAAAACATGTGTCACCTGAAATGTCTGCCAAAAAACTTGGCGAAGTGTAAAAATCGATACTCGTACTGAAATCACTCGCTATCGAAATATTAACGCAATTTAAAAGTGCAATGTCTAGCGATAAATGACCTTTAAGGCTAACAGCTTACGTGCGGTAACAAGTTTTAGTTGTTCTTGGTCTTGCGAGACGGGGCTAACTGATCGCCGGGCTTTGCGCTCATATCTAAAGGTAATCGGCAGGTTTGGCATAAGAATATGCCGAGAAATCCGAGCACAAAAAAGCCGCGCAGCGAGGCACTCGTTGCGCGGCTGTGATCTACCTTGGGTAGTGTTGGGGATTCTCTCGCTTCACCCGCGCCCGCGATAGGGCGGCACGCCTTGATCGGGAATCCAGACGCTTTTGGGGGTCTCGCCCGTTTGCCAGAACACGTCGATGGGGATGCCCCCGCGCGGATACCAGTAACCGCCGATGCGCAGCCAGCGGGGCGACAGCAGCTCTACCAGACGGCGCCCGATCGAGACGGTGCAATCCTCGTGAAAGGCGCCGTGGTTGCGAAATGCCCCCAGGTAAAGCTTGAGCGATTTGGACTCGACCAGATACTGATCCGGTACATAGTCAATCACCAGATGGGCAAAGTCGGGCTGGCCGGTCATCGGGCAAAGCGAGGTGAACTCGGGCGCGGTGAAGCGCACGCAATAATCGACATCGGCCTGAGGGTTCGCGACTTTCTCAAGCATCGCTTTTTCGGGCGAGGCGGGAAGCTCTGTCTTGCCGCCAAGCTGCTGCAAATCGCTGTAAATCGTTTCCATAAATCCTCCGGTGGCGGGTCAGACCCCGCGTTTGTTGCCCCATAGCAATACGTGAAGTTGTGGCAGCAGGCGCGGCGTGAACCAGCGATCTGCCATGGTTTTATCCACCAGCCACAATAGCTTATCCGCCAGCACCTGCGGATCGACAGCGACGCTCGGGTCGACCTCGTCGTTGCCCGGTTGCAGATAAAGCGGCAGTTGGGGGTAGCGGGTGGCGGCGACGCGGGCCCAATCGTAATCCGCGTCGTCGAATATCACGATCTTCATCACCGTCTGGGCCGCCGTTTCGCCAGCCGCAACGCAACGGTCGAAAGCGGCCCAATCCACCGTCTCGCCGCTGGATGGTGGTTTCGGGCTCAGCACAAGACAATCCAGCTGACCGAACCACGGTTTCGCGATGGAGCCTTGCGTCTCGCAGGCAAAACGGTAGCCGGCAGCATGACCCAATTGGATCAAGGGCGCGAAGTCCTGAATGGCGGGGTTGCCGCCTGACAAGGATACGGTCAGCGGTGTGTTGTCCGACAGACGCTGCACCTCTTGCCAGACCGCGTCGGTCGACATGTTGGCCCAGTCATGGCGGAATGCGGGGTCAACCGCGTGCATGCTGTCACACCACGCGCAGCGATAGTCACAGCCGCCCGTGCGCACAAAGACGGTGGGTTCACCGATCCGCGCGCCTTCGCCCTGTATCGTGGGGCCGAATACCTCGGCGATGCGTAGCTGGCTCATGGCCGGTACTCTGCCCAGGTTTTGGGCGTCTCGCTGACCTTGACGGCGGTGGTTTCGGGCCAGTGCTGCGCGCACCATTCATAGAGATGACGCGCCATGTTTTCGCCGGTGGAAGCAAAATCCAGCACGTCGTTGAGGTGACGGTGATCGAAGGTCTCGTCTATATAGGTCTTGAGCGGCTTCAGCTCTCCGTAGTCGCGAACGAAACCGTCGGCGTTCAGCTCTTTGGCCCGAAGCTCCACCACCACGACATAGTTATGCCCGTGCAGACGGGCGCATTGGTGGCCATCGGGCAGATGCGACAGCTGATGTGAGGCGGAGAAATGGAACTCTTTCGTAATGGTATACATTAGGCGAGGATCTTCCGCTTGACCGCTTCGGCCCAGAAATCGGGATCGTCATAATGGGTCGGGTCGGCAACCCCCGCCAGATCGAAAGCCTCGCGCCGTTCCACGCAGGTACCACAGCGCCCGCAGTGATGCGCGCCGCCTTTGTAGCAAGACCACGTTTCGGCGAAGGGGGTGTTATGGCGCTGGCCTTCGGTCACGATATCCGCTTTTGAGCGGTGCACGAAAGGCGTGTAAAGCGACACATCGGCGTAGCCGTCCAGCGCCATATATTGCATGAACTCAAACGCTTGGGTGAAATCGGGGCGGCAGTCGGGGTAGATAAAGTGATCGCCCCCATGCACCGCGGTTGCGACCGCCTGATCCCCCCGTGCGGCGGCAATGCCATAGGCGACCGTCAGCATGATCGCATTCCGGTTGGGGACAACGGTGACCCGCATCGTTTCTTCGGCGTAATGCCCGTCGGGTACATCCACATCATCGGTCAGCGCGGATCCTGTCAGCGCCGCACCGATCCCGCGCATATCGATGATGTCATGGGGAACATCCAGACGTTTGGCGCAGAGCGCGGCGTAGTCTAGTTCCTTGCGGTGACGCTGACCGTAGTCGAACGACACCAGCCCCGTCAGCTTGCGATTTGCCGCCACCATGTGAGCGAGCGACACAGAATCCAATCCGCCGGAGCAGATGACAATCGTTTTCATTTCTTAACCCTTGTTTTGATACCCGGGTAGGCTGCGACCGGGAAGGCGCCTGATAGACGAGACGATCAGGGATGCCAAGGGGGGCAATGGGGCGGATTTGGCGCGAAATGTCGCATTGGCAGCGTCACTCATAGAAAAACCGCCAGACCGGTGGGGTCTGGCGGTACGGCGCATTCCTCTCGCGAACGGGTGGGAGGTGCCCGCGCGCAGTCAGATCAGGCGCAAACCCGTGATCATGCCGATTGCATCAGCAAAGCCTGGTTCTTCCATTCGGGGTCGGTGACGGCATCGACCAAAGCGGCGGCAACATCGCCACGGGCGGCCTTGGCTTTGACGTCAACGCTGTCGCCAAAGATCATATTCCGATTGCCCGCATCATCCGTCAGTGCGACGGGGCGCAGGATGGCGTATTCGAGGCCGGAGTTTTGCAGATGCACGTCGGCGTCGTGTTTGGCTTGCAGATAATGCGCAAGCTCGCTGTCTGGGTCGGGGTTGTCTGCGCCGACACTGCTGAGCATCACAAAGCGCGAGATGCCGGCCTTGGCGGCGATATCAACCAGATCTTTGGCACCATCGCGGTCGACCTTGTCGGTCATCTCTGGCCCTGTGGACCCGCCGGAGCCCGCGGCAAAGATCACCGCATCGCAGCCTTCGCAGGCGTCAGCGGTCAGATTGGTCAGGTCCCCCTTGCGCAGCACCACGTCAGAGGCCAGCGCACTGGTGTCAGAGGAATCGCGGACAAGGGCGATCGGCGTGTGACCCTGTTCGCGGAGTTGTTCAGTGACGCGGATACCGGTTTTGCCGGTCGCGCCGGCGACGAGAATATTCATGGTTGTAATCCTTGTTATACGTGTCGCGGAAAAACTGCCCGCCGCGCGGCCTTCGCGCAGCGGGCGGCACTTTACAGCAGCGACAATAGCTTATGGGCGGCTTCTTCCGAAGACGCGGGGTTCTGGCCGGTGACAAGCTTGCCATCGGTCACCACGAAGGATGCCCAGTCGTCACCCTTCTTATAGGTCCCACCATTGGTTTTGAGCATGTCTTCGACCAGAAAGGGGACCACATCGGTCAGGCCCACGGCCTCTTCCTCGGTATTGGTGAAACCGGTGACGGTTTTGCCCGATACCAGCGGTTTGTCGTCGGTGCCTTTGGTGTGCTTGAACACCGCTGGCGCATGGCAGACGGCCCCGACGGGGCGGTCGCTGGCGGCAAAGCTTTCGATCAGGTTGATGCTGGCCTTGTCTTCAGCCAGATCCCACAGCGGGCCGTGGCCGCCGGGGTAGAAGATCGCGTCGAAACCATCAGCCGAAACGCTCGACAGCACCTCGGTATTGGCCAGCTCTTTCTGTGCGGCGTCGTCGCCCTTGAACCGTTTGGTCGCGTCGGTCTGCGCATCATCTGCATCGCTGGACGGATCAAGCGGCGGCTGTCCGCCTTTGGGCGATGCCAAAGTGATCTCTGCACCAGCGTCCTTGAACACGTAATAGGGGGCCGCGAACTCTTCGAGCCAGAAACCGGTTTTGTTACCAGTGTCGCCCAGCTTGTCGTGGGAGGTGAGTACCATGAGAATTTTCATGTTTTTGGGCCTTTCAATTCATTTCTTATACCGGTCAGGGCGTCATCCGAGACGCCGCAATAACGACCGCGTAGACCGTTCAACGAATGGGCGCGCCCGTTGTTCCGCGATATGTCTGACGTTTTTGTGAATGATGCGGGTGCGGGTTCTGAAATGGCGGATATGCTCTGGCACCATGGCGGCAAAGCGATTAAACCCGCGGTAGTTTTTCGCGGGAAAGGTCCGGCCGGATGCATAGAGTAGAACTAGCCGAACGGCCCCACTGGCGCGACCACGCCAAAGAGGTCGGTTTTTCCTTCGCGGACATGCACGGCGAACCCTATTGGGACGAAACCTCTGTCTATGCGTTCTCGCTTGACCAGATCGAAAATGACATCGAAGACCCCGCGACCGCGCTGCATGGTATGTGCCGCGAGGCGGTGGATCACATCCTTGCCAGCGAAGAGCTGTTAGACAAGCTTGCCATTCCCGAAGCGCACCGTGACCTCATTGCGAACAGCTGGAAGCAAGGCGACCCCGAGATCTATGGCCGCTTCGATCTGGCATATGACGGGCAGGGGCCTGCCAAACTGCTGGAGTATAATGCCGATACGCCGACCTCGCTTTATGAATCGGCGTCCTTCCAGTGGCAGTGGTTGGAAGATCAGCTAGAGGCAGGCAACCTGCCCGAGGGGGCGGATCAGTTCAACGGCATCCACGAGGCGCTTGTCGCCCGTTTCGCCGACGTGTTTGAACCCGATAGCGATCTGCATTTCACCGCCGTGGCGGGCAATCCCGAAGATTACGGTACGGTAGAGGCCATGGGCTGGGCCGCGCGCGAGGCGGGGTTGGGCGCGCATTATTGCGACCTTGATAAAATCGCGCTGAGCGATGACGGGCAGTTTCTGGATGATGAGGACCGCCGCATCGCCGTCTTGTTCAAACTCTACCCGTGGGAAGACCTGCTGCGCGACGATTACGCGGACCACATCGAAGGCTCTGGCTGTCTGTTCCTTGAACCCGCATGGAAAGCGCTGCTTTCCAACAAGGGCCTGCTGCCCGTGCTGTGGGAGATGTTCGAGGATCACCCGAACCTGCTCCCTGCGTTCTTTGAACAGGATGTGGGCGAGGCGATAGCGGGGCGCGGCTCTGTCACGGGGCGTGCGGCGGATGCCTTTGACCGTGCGCGGGCAGGGCTTGCACGGGCCCATGTGCGCAAACCGATCCTGTCGCGCGAAGGGGCCTCGGTCGAGATCGTGAAATCCGGCCAGATCATCGAAAGTGCCAGCAACACGGAGTATGCTGAACACGACCGTATCCTTCAGGCGTATGCGCCCTTGCCGCAGTTCGACGGGATGCGCCCCGTGGTCGGCGCGTGGATCATTGGGCAGACCTGTGCGGGCATCGGCCTGCGCGAGGACCGGTCAAGGATCACGCAGGATTTGTCACGTTTCAAACCCCATTACATTGCGCCATATTCCGGTTAGCATCGTCGCCCAATCGCCGAACCACAGCAGAAAGCAGATCATCATGACAAAACGGTCAAAACGCGTCGCCATCGCGATCATCGGGGCCACCGCCTTTACACTGGCCGGTTGCCGCGACGAAAAGATTGATGCCGCTGCCTTTCCCGATGTGCAAAGCTGCAAGAACGAGGCGTCTTTCGGGGGCACATTCACCGCCGTCGATTGTGAAACCGCCTTTGCCGAGGCAGAGACGCTGCATGTGGAATCCGCGCCGCGTTACAACAGTCTGGATGTCTGCGAAGAACAACACGGCGAAGGGGCCTGCGGGTCAGAGGCGCAGCAAACACAGGGCGGATCGGGCGGTATCTTTATGCCGTTGCTCGCGGGCTATCTGATCGGGAACATGCTGGGCGGGCGGTCGGGGATGGCCGCAAGCCAGCCGATGTATAAGACGGCGGATGGCAAGTTCACCAATGCGGCGCGCACCAGCACCTATTCCAGCAACAAGGGGGCCGCCAAGCTCAGCACCTCGCAATTCACCCGCCCCGCGACGACCGTGGGCAAAACCCCGATGACCCGTGCGACGGCGAAATCCCGCGGCGGTTTCGGGAAGGTGGGCAGCGGGCGCACGGGCTTCGGCGGCTAAGGGCGCGGGGGCCGCACACGCAGACGTGACCGCAGCAGCCGCAACCGCAGGAACTTGATACGACGGCCATGTGTTTGCCCTTCGACGCGAATAAGCGAAGAAGGAGCAGACATGTCCAAGATCACGACAATCAATCCCGCCACCGAAGAAGAGATCCAGTCCTACGATCTGATGAGCGAGGCAGAGGCGATACAGCGGGTCGAAGCCTGTCACGACGCGCATCTTGAATGGCGCAAACTGTCGCACAAGGAACGCGCGCCCTATCTGACTAAGATCGCCGCCAAGCTGCGCGAGAACGCGGATGAATTAGCCGCTCTCATGACGCGCGAGACAGGTAAGCTGCTGAAAGATGGCAAGACCGAGGTAGAGATTTGCGCGGCCATCTTTGAGTATACCGCCAAGAATGGCCCCGACGTGCTTGCGGATGAAGAGCGCACCCACGGTGCCGACGGCAAACGCGGGGTCGTGAACTATCAGCCTATCGGCGTCATCTATTCGATCCAGCCGTGGAACTTCCCACTGTATCAGCCCACCCGTGTGCTTGCGGCGAACCTGATGACGGGCAACGGTTGTGTTCTGAAACACGCGAGCATCTGCACTGGATCGGGCCTGCGGCTGCGCGAACTTTGTATCGAGGCAGGGCTACCCGAAGACCTGTTCCAAGTGATCCTGATCGACCACGACACCAGCGACAAGCTCATCGAACACCCCAAGGTGCGTGGCGTGACAATGACGGGCAGCGATGGTGCGGGCCGTCACATCGGGTCGGTCGCCGCGAAGTCGCTGAAAAAGACCGTGCTCGAGCTCGGGTCCAACGACGCCTATCTGGTGCTTGAGGATGCAGACATCGAAACAGCGGTCAAATTCTCGGTTATGGGTCGGCTCTATAACAACGGGGAAACCTGTGTTTCGGCAAAACGCTTTATTGTCGCCGATAAGGTCCATGACGCCTTTGTCGATGCCTTCGTCGCCGAGATGAAGAAGATCAATATGGGCGATCCGACCGACGAAAACGTTCAGCTGGGTCCACTGTCCAGTCAAGACCAGTTCGAGACCGTGCGCGATCAGGTGAAAGAAAGCGTTGATAAAGGAGCGAAGGTGCTGTGCGGTGGCGAGGTGCCTGACCGTACGGGGGCCTATTATCCCGCGACCGTTCTGTCCGATCTTAAACCCGGTATGCCGGCGTTTGACGATGAAATCTTCGGGCCCGTTGCGTCGATCATCCGTGCGAAGGATGATGAAGATGCCATGCGTCTGGCGAATGACAGCCGCTACGGTCTGGGCGGCGGGATATTCTCGAAGGATGAGGACCGCGCCTTGAAGCTCGCGAAAGAGCATTTCGACACAGGCATGATCCGCATCAACTCCTTCGGGGCTGCCGATCCGAATATGCCCTTTGGCGGGGTGAAAGATTCCGGCTATGGGCGTGAGCATGGCGGATTCGGCATGAAGGAATTCGCCAACGCCAAGGCGATTTTCCTGCCCTAAGCCTGCGAGGCAACGGTAAACGTGGGGCGCGCGTCGGAGATATGTCCGGCGCGCGCAACTTATTTGGGCACGAAGGTTAAGGTTTACGCAAAGTTAACGAATGCGGCGCGCGCGCCACAGCTCACGGGTAACATTTGGTCGGCAAATTCTCGCCCTGCCGCCGCATAGATTGATCTCTTAGACTTGGATGCTTCAGGTAATCCGCAGCTACGCTGCGCTTCAGGCGGAACAGTGCTTGCCCTTAAGTAGAACAAAGCGCACCCACATCGGCGGTATATGGTCACTGGTCGCATTCCTCGTCGCGGCAGTCATCATTACCTACGCCGCCGGCCGTCTGGATCGTCTGCTCTCCGAAGCTTTCGTATACGAAGCCCGCGCCCAGACATACTTGGACCTGCTTGAGGTGCGCGAACAGTTTGAAGAAATCATTCACGAACGGTCCCTCGCGCTGCGCGAACTTGCGACGTTCATCGGCGAGAACCCCTTTGCCAAACAGGAAGAGTTTACCCAGCGGGTTCAAAATATACGTGAAGTCGACGACACGGTCATCAATATCGCTGCCGCGCCTGACCTCGTCGTGACCCTGATCCACCCGCTCGCGCCGAACATGGGCGCGCTTGGGTTAGATTACCGCACAAACGAAGACCAGTTTCCCGGCATTGAACGGATGCTGAACCTGGGCAAAGAACTGATGACCGGCCCCGTCGATCTGGTGCAAGGCGGTAAGGGGCTGATCCTGCGCGCCCCGGTCTATTGGCCCGATCCTGACTTTGCCACCGAAGGCGATGTTGACGGCAGCAAACGCCAGCTGTGGGGGATCGTATCGCTCGTGCTGGACTATGATCAATTCCTGATCAATTCCGGCATACGTGAGGCCGAAGAACGCTATGATATCCTCATTCATGCGGCCTCTCCGCAGGTGGGGGTAGGGCCGCAGATGTTCACCTACGGCGATCGGGGCCTGCTGGAGGCGGATACTGTTACGTTAGAATTCGATTTCTCCTTCGAGGAATGGATGCTGGAAGCACGCACCAAGGGCGGGTGGCCCAAACACGCGCCCGATCAATGGTCAAAACGCGCGCTGATCGCGTCGGCCGGGCTGATGCTTTTGGGCACGCTGCTTTATGTGCTGCAGGTGTCAGAGCGGCGCAAACGTGCCGAAGTTCTGCTAAGCAGCGGGATCGAAGCGCTGAACGACGGGTTTGTCATGTTCGACGCGCAGGATCGTTTGCTTCTGAGCAACTCGAAATACAAAGAGATGTACGAGCTTCCCCCCGAGGTTCTCAAACCCGGAACACCTTTTGCCGAGCTGCTGCGTATCGGTGTTAAAAGCAAGCAGTTTCCCATGGGGCGCTATAACGAGGAAGAGTGGATCGAGCGTCGCTTGGCCATCCATCGCGAAAACAGAACCTCCGAGACAGAACAACATCTGTCGGGCGGGCGCGTGATCAAAGCCTCTGACCGGCCTTTGGCAGACGGTAGCTATGTCGGCCTGCGCGTGGATGTGACCGAGCTGAGCCACGCCAAGGATGCCGCCGAAGCTGCCAGCAAGGCCAAGACGGATTTCATGGGCGTCCTCAGCCACGAGCTGCGCACGCCGCTGACGGTGATCATGGGCGTGGCGCAGCTTTCCCGCAACGCGCGTATGCTGTCGTCGTCCAAGGCGCTGCTCAAGGGCTATGAGGACGGAGAGATCAGCCACGCAGAGGCAAAGCGTCTGCTGGATGAGATGTACGACCAGCTGTCCGGCCTGATGAACCGGTTGGTGCAATCCGGCGAGCATCTGTTGCACCTCATCAACGAGATCCTCGACGTGGCCAAGATCGAATCCGGCAGCCTGGTGATCGAACCCAGTCCTTGTGCGGTGCAGGATATTGTCGATCCGGTGATCGAACAGCTTCGCACACTTTCAAGCAAGAAGGGGCTGGCCTTTGATGTGGTACAAGAGGCGGATATGGTCTTTGCCGATAAAGTGCGCGCGCGGCAGATCCTGTTCAACCTCATCGGCAACGCGATCAAATTCACCGACACCGGTTTCGTCCGTCTGGTGGTGAAACCCGTGGGCGATGTCGTCAGCTTCGAAGTGCATGACAGCGGTGCCGGCATCCCCGAAGCCGAACTCCAAAGCATCTTCGAGGTCTTCTATCAGGTCGATTCCACCGCCACGCGTCGGGCAGGCGGCACGGGCATGGGGCTCGCGATTTCGCGCAGTCTGGCAGAGATGCAGGGCGGCAGCCTCAGCGTGTCCAGCGTCGTCGGGCAGGGCAGCTGCTTTATCCTGACACTCCCCATCCGCGCCGCGCAAAGCCTCGAGGTAAACGCCGCCGCCTGAGGCCACGCGAAACAGCGCGATTGTCCCGCGGATCGTAGCGTGCAACCCCGGAGTAACCCTGTGTTTCCAAATGGAATGCGGCGGTTTCAGTTTGAATACTGAAAGTTTGGTAGGCCCGGCAGGACTTGAACCCGCAACCAAAGCGTTATGAGCGCTCTGCTCTAACCAATTGAGCTACAGGCCCGCCTGCGCGGTTTGGTAAGCGGGCGGGCGCGGCGCGTCAAGGGATAGAAACGCGCAGATGTGGCTTAGGTGCATTGCACGCCTGCGCAACCTGCTATAACCCACTTTCGCAAAGGGAACAGGCAGCGGGATGCGTCATGACCAACTCCAAGAACTCGATCACCTATGCAGACGCTGGTGTGGATATTGATGCAGGCAACGCGCTGGTAGAACGTATCAAACCGGCGGCCAAACGGACCAAGCGTCCGGGCGTGATGTCGGGGCTTGGCGGTTTCGGCGCGCTGTTCGACCTCAAGGGGGCGGGCTATACCGACCCGATCCTCGTCGCTGCGACGGACGGTGTGGGCACCAAGCTGCGGATCGCGATTGATACCGGCAACGTCGATGGCGTGGGGGTCGATCTGGTCGCCATGTGCGTCAACGATCTGGTCTGCCAAGGGGCGGAGCCGCTGTTTTTCCTCGATTATTTCGCCACCGGCAAGCTTGAGACCGAACAGGCCGCGCGGATCATCGAAGGCATCGCCAAAGGCTGCGAAGGCTCTGGCTGCGCGTTGATCGGGGGCGAGACGGCAGAGATGCCTGGCATGTATTCCGAAGGCGATTTCGACCTTGCGGGCTTCTCTGTGGGCGCGATGGAACGCGGTGCGGACCTGCCCCGCGATGTGGCGGCGGGGGATGTGCTGCTGGGGCTTGCCTCGGACGGGGTGCATTCGAACGGCTATTCTCTGGTACGTAAACTGGTCGAGATCTCTGGTCTTGGCTGGGATGCGGACTGCCCCTGGGCAGACGGAACATTGGGCGAGGTGCTGCTGACGCCGACGCGGCTTTATGTGAAACCCGCGTTGCAGGCCGTGCGGGCAGGGGGCGTGAATGCGCTGGCCCATATCACCGGCGGCGGTCTGACGGAAAACCTGCCCCGCGTTCTGCCCGATGATCTGGGCGCGCAGATTGATCTGGACAGCTGGGAGCTGCCCGGTGTGTTCAAATGGATGGCCGATGTTGGCGCGATCTCGGAAACCGAGATGCTCAAGACCTTTAACTGCGGCGTGGGTATGATCCTTGTGGTCAAGGCGGATGAGGCCGAGGCGCTGAGCAAACTGCTGCGGCAGGCGGGCGAAACGGTCTATCCGATGGGTAATGTCACCGAGACCGCGGGCGTTGCCTATACCGGCAGCCTGCTGTGACCAAACGGGTTGCGATTTTCCTTTCGGGTGGCGGGTCGAACATGCGGGCGCTGGTCGAAGACATGACCGGCGACCATCCCGCGCGGCCCTGTGTGGTGGTGTCGAATGTGGCGGACGCGGGCGGGATTGCCTGGGCCAAAGAACGCGGCATCCCGACCGAAGTCGTGGATCACAAGCCCTTTGCAGGGGATCGCGCTGCCTTTGAAAACCAATTGACCGCGCGGCTGATGCCCCACGCACCCGACATCATCTGTCTGGCCGGCTTCATGCGCAAACTGACCGGTGGCTTTACGGATGCTTGGGCGGGGCGGATGATCAATATCCACCCGTCTTTGCTGCCGCGCTATAAGGGGCTGCACACCCATGCCCGCGCGCTTGAGGCTGGCGATACCCAGCATGGCTGCACCGTGCACGAGGTCACGGCGGCGCTGGATGACGGGCCGATTTTGGGGCAGGCGACAATTCCCGTCATGGCCGGCGACACGCCAGAGGATCTGGCAGCGCGGGTTCTGGTGCAGGAACATCGCCTTTACCCTGCGGTGCTGCGGCGGTTTGCCAGCGGCAACCGTGATCTTTTAATGCTGGAAAGCTGACCGCGCGGCCTATTGCGCTGAAACCATGCGCTTTTCCATTGCCTGAATGGCTTCCTCTGTCCAAAGTAGCGCTATGAAAACAATCACCACCACCGCCGAGCTTGAAGCCTACTGCACAGAGGCCGCCAAGCATGATTACGTGACCGTCGATACCGAGTTTCTGCGTGAACGGACCTATTATTCCAAGCTCTGTCTGATCCAGTTGGCGATGCCCGGAACCGACGATAGCAATGCCGTTCTGGTGGACCCGCTGAGCGAGGGGCTGTCGCTTGACCCGCTGTACACGCTGTTCCGTGATACGTCGGTGGTCAAAGTCTTCCACGCCGCGCGGCAGGATCTAGAGATTTTCTATGTCGATGCGGGCGTCTTTCCCGAACCCTTGTTCGACACACAGGTCGCAGCGATGGTCTGTGGCTTTGGCGAACAGGTGGGATATGAAACTCTGGTGCGCAAGATCGCCCATCAACCTCTTGATAAGACGTCCCGTTTTACCGACTGGTCGCGCCGGCCGCTCAGCGACGCGCAGGCGAAATACGCGCTGGCCGATGTCACGCACCTGCGCCAGATCTACGAATTTCTTGCGCGCAAGCTTGAACAGACGGGCCGCGCCCGCTGGGTTCAGGAAGAGCTTGAGACCCTGACCAGCCCTGACACCTATGTCACCCCGCCGCGCGAGGCATGGCGTCGGGTCAAGACGCGCACGAATTCGCCAAAGTTCCTGGCGCTTGTGCGCGAACTGGCCGCGTTCCGCGAGGAGTACGCCCAGACCCGCAACATCCCGCGCAGCCGCGTCTATAAGGATGACGCGATGGTAGAGCTGGCCAGCAATAAGCCGAAAAACTACGAGGAACTGGGCCGCGCCCGTTTGCTTCTGCGCGAGGCCCGCAAGGGCGAGATCGCGGATGGTATCCTCAAGGCGGTGGCCGCTGGCCTGAATTGCCCGCCCGGCGATATGCCGCAGCCCGATCGCAGCCGCGACAAGCTTCAGGTCAATCCGGCGCTGTCCGATCTGCTGCGTGTCTTGCTAAAGGCCAAGTCCGAAAGCGCAGGCGTTGCGGCCAAGCTGATCGCCCCCGCTGCGGACCTTGACGGGATCGCCGCAGGGCTGCGTGATGTGGCTGCCCTGAAAGGGTGGCGACGCGAGGTATTCGGGGAAGATGCGCTGCGATTGTGCAACGGCGAGATCGCTTTGACCGCGGTCGGGTCCGATCTGAAAGTGGTTGAGCTTTAACGCTCAACCCTTTGGTTTTTATTTATTTTTGTTGGAGTTAGCGGCGCGATGTCATCGCGTTGCGCTGCCCTTCGACGCGGATGGTCGTCACACCAGCCAGCGTCTGGTTGGTCAGCTTGCGGCCGGCCGTAACCTCGCGGGTGGGGGGCGTGCCGATGGCGGTCGGCTCGCTTGGTTCGACCCCTTCAAGACGGTAGGTCAACACGCCGTCCACTGGCAGCTCGTCTTCGTTCGCGGGGGTCAGCTGCACCTCGTAAATGCCCTGACGATCCGCGCGACCGGTGGCGCGCACGACGGCACCGCCCGGTACTTCTTCGATCGTCAGATCAATGATCTGGTCGAAGGGGCGACCGGCATATGCCACCTCTTTATTCCGCGAGGAGGAGAATAATCCGGTCCGCTGCGGGATCAAAGGGTTGGTCGAGGCTTCCTGACGGGTGATCGGTTCAGACCGCGCGGTCCCGAACCAGTTGAACGGGTTCACACGGCTGTCGCGCACGGTCGCGCAGCCTGTCAAAACAAGGGTCGATACCAGGATGGCTGAAAAGGTCTTGCGCATGGGGTCCGCCGTAGAAATTTCGGTAATATTTGACTAACCCATCCCAGACCCGTTGGGAAGGGGGTGGACCTTTGGCATCGTGCAACCTACCTGTTTGGCAAGCGAAAAGAGGGACGCACCGTGGCGACAGAGGCATTTGAAGAACTGGTCGAGGATTTCGAGTTTCTGGACGATTGGGAAGACCGCTATCGCCATGTGATCGATCTGGGCAAGGCGATGGAGCCGCTGACCGAAGAGCTGCGCGTGCCCGCAACCAAAGTAGATGGGTGCGCCAGTCAGGTCTGGTTGCATACCCAGTTCGAGGATGGCGTGCTCCATTTCGACGGGGCCAGCGATGCGATGATCGTTTCAGGCCTGATTGCCGTGCTTCAAAAACTGTATAACGGCGTGCCCGCGGCCGAGGTCAGCGCCATCGATGCCCGTGCCGAGATGGGGCGCCTTGGGTTGAACGAACATCTTTCAGCGCAGCGCTCGAACGGGCTGACCGCGATGATCGAACGGATTCGCGGCGAGGCGGCACAGCAGGGTTGAACGCGCGCCTGTGGGGTGTGGCGACGGCTGTGCCAGTTGAGTTTATTTGGCAAAATGAAGATCAGAGCGCCTTGAGCGTGCGCGCCAGATCGCCGTAGCCGGTAAAGCGCCGTTCAAAGGCAAGGCCGAGCCTATCGGCGCATGTTTTCGCCTTGTCGGTAAGCGCGGGATCATCTGTTTGCGCCTGATACACAAGCTTTTCGTAGTTCCCGAAGTACATATCGCGCAGGTCGGGGTGCCGGTCGAGCCCCATGGGTTTTATAATGAAAGCGTCGAACTGACGGACCAGAAAATCGGTGAGATAGAAGGTGGTAATCTCGTCCTCTGAAATCTTGGAAAAGCGGTCGTTGCCTTCGAAAAAGCTATAGCAATGCGGCCCTGAGACCATCTGCACGCCCAGTTTCTTACACTCCGCCTCTAGCAATCCGCCGGTGCCGCAGTCGGCGTAGACAACGAATATATCTTCGTATTTGTCACGGTGTTTCTTAACGGCTGTGCGGACTTCGTCGGTGATTTTTTCTGGGTAGAGATGCAGCTTGGCGGGCAGGCAGGTCAGGTCCAGATGCGACCAGCCGTTCGCCTCTTTCAGGTCGAGAATTTCCCGCGCCAGCGCCCCGCAGGCGATCAGCAGAATGCGGCCCGTCTGCGGGGCGAGCGGCAGGCCTTTTTCTGTCAGATCACGGTCCGAGGGCGGCTTCATCTCACGCTCCGTCAAGCAAAAGGCCCCTCCGGTAGGGAAGGGCCTTTATGTTCTAGATCAACCGCTTACGCCTTGGCGGTGTTGTGTTTCCGCCCGACCCATTCCTTGGCGGTTTCCACCGCGACGGCGGCATCGCGGCAATAGGCGTCGGCACCGATGGCCTTGCCGAATTCTTCGTTCAACGGGGCCCCGCCGACCAGTACGATATAGTCATCACGGATGCCCTGTTCGACCATCGTGTCGATCACGACTTTCATATAGGGCATTGTCGTGGTCAGCAGCGCGGACATGCCAAGGATGTCCGGCCCTTCGGTTTCCATCGCTTCAAGATAGGCTTCGACCGAATTGTTGATGCCAAGATCGACAACCTCGAATCCCGCGCCTTCCATCATCATCGACACAAGGTTCTTGCCGATGTCGTGGATGTCGCCCTTGACCGTACCGATCACCATCTTGCCCACGCGCGGCGCGCCGGTTTCGGCCAGCAGCGGCTTTAGGATCGCCATGCCGCCTTTCATCGCGTTCGCAGCCAGAAGCACTTCGGGGACAAAGAGGATACCGTCGCGGAAGTCGGCCCCGACGATGGTCATGCCGCCAACAAGCGCCTTGGTCAAAATGTCATAGGGTGCCCAATCGCGTTCGATCAGGATATTGACCCCTTCTTCGATCTCTTCGCGCAGACCGTCATAGAGATCATCAAACATCTGCTGAACAAGTTCTTCGTCGTCCAGATCGGCAAGGATAATTTCGTCTTCATCCGACATAGTCGTTCCTCATCGGTTAACTCACCCGCGCGGGCTTGTGCCTTTTTGTCACATACGCGTCGAAAGCTTCGTGCTTTTTGCGACAAACCCGGCACCGCGTGCGACGCTTTGGTTGTTAAGAAATTACGCTCAATCGTGCTGTAAAACAATGGCTTGGGCCAATATACTTGACCATGTTCCTAATTTGTTCCAAAAGATTTGAATGGATCAGGTACAGCGCAAATACAGACTGCCCGGACGGGGCACATCCAGCAACCGCCCGGGCCGGTTCGAGCCGCTGACCGTCAGCGCTGTGGCCGATGGATGGGCGGGCGATGATGACCCTTTGCCGGTCTTGCGCACCCAGGTAAGCGTTGAAATTCCGCGCTCCGTGATCAGCTACAACCAGTCGCCAGACCTGCCGTTCGACCGGTCGATCAACCCGTATCGCGGGTGCGAACACGGTTGTGTCTATTGTTTCGCGCGGCCAAGCCACGCCTATCTGGGGTTGTCGCCGGGCCTGGATTTCGAGACGCGGCTGATCGCACGGCCCGAGGCACCCGAGGTGTTGAAACGAGAATTGGCGGCGAAGAAATACCAGGTCGCCCCCATTGCGATTGGCACGAACACCGACCCCTATCAGCCGATCGAGAAAGAGCATCGGATTATGCGCGCGCTGCTAGAGGTGCTGTCAGACGCGAACCATCCCGTTGCCATTGTGACCAAGGGCAGTCTGATCGAGCGGGATATTGATATTCTGTCGGATATGGCGGCGCGCGGGCTGTGCCGCGTGGGCGTGTCGGTGACGACGCTGGATGCGACGCTTTCGCGGTTGATGGAGCCGCGGGTGCCTGCCCCGAAACGCCGGTTGCAGGTGATCGAACGTTTGGCAGAGGCAGGCATTCCGGTGCGGGTCATGGCGTCCCCCATGGTGCCGGCGCTGACCGATCCCGAGCTTGAGGCGATTTTGGAAGCGGGGCGCGATGCGGGGGCCGTGGCGGCCAGCTGGATCATGCTGCGCTTGCCGCGCGAGGTATCGCCCTTGATGCAGGAATGGTTGGCGGCGCATTACCCTGACCGCGCGAGTCGCATCATGGCGCGGCTGCGCGAGATGCACGGAGGGAAGGAATATGACGCAAATTGGCACAGACGGATGCGCGGTGAAGGCCCCTATGCCGAGATGATTGCGCAGCGGTTTACCTTGGCGGTCAAACGGTTGGGGCTGGATACGCTCCTGCCGCCAATGCGCTGCGATCTGTTCCGCCCGCCCAAACGGGCGAGCGCGCAGTTGGTCCTTTTCGGGGATTAACCCCGGCGGCGGCCACGGCGTGGTGCGCGGGTGGGGCCTTCGCCATCGGTGCCATCGCTGGCCGAAGAGAACGGTCCAAGCGCTTCGACGATCTGTTCCAGCGTGGGGGCGTCGCCCTTGGGTCGGCTGTCGAGAGCGGCGCGCATATGCACCAGATGTTCCGGCATGGTGCCACAGCAACCGCCGATGATCGACGCGCCGCAGTTGCGGGCCATTTCGGCGTAATCGGCCATCAGTTCGGGCGTGCCGTCATAGTGGATGTGGCCTTCGACGTATTTCGGGATGCCCGCGTTGCCCTTGGATACAATCGGCGTCGGCATGCCTTTGGAGGCGAACCCCAGCACCGTGCGCAACACATCCGACGCGCCGGTGCCGCAGTTGGCCCCATAGGCCAGCGGGCCATAATCGAGGTCATGCACCATGTCGACCATCGCCTCGGATGTCATGCCCATCATGGTGCGGCCTGCGGTGTCAAAGCTCATCGTGCCGACCCAGTCGAGCCCTGCCAGCTTGAAGCCTTCGGCGGCGGCGCGGTATTCCTCGGGGGCGCTGATCGTCTCCAGCCAGCCCACATCGGCACCGCCGGCTTTCAGCCCGTCTGCGGTTTCGTGGAACATCTCGACCGCCAGCGCGTGGGTGAGGGGGCCGACCGGCTCCATGATCTCGCCCGTGGGGCCGACAGAGCCTGCAACGATGACCTTGCGACCGGCTTTATCCGCGACCTCGCGCGCGAGCTCGGCGGACACGCGGCTGAGCTCATGGGCGCGTTTTTCGGCATTATGCAGTTTCAGACGCGAGGCATTCGCGCCGAAAGAGTTGGTCAGGAAGATATCGCTGCCCGATTGCACGGCACCCTGATACAGCTTGATGATGTTTTGCGGCTGTTCGGTGTTCCACATCTCTGGCGCATCACCGGACATCAGGCCCATATTGAACAGGTTCGTGCCAGTGGCACCATCGGCCAGCAGCGTGCCTTTTTCAGCCAGAAGATCGGTGAGGGGGTTGGACATCAAAACGCTCCGCTAAATGGGTGATTTTGCCGTTTCCCACAACGCCCCTGTTGACGCAACTTCATTATTCTCATGATCGTCATGAGCCGCCGCCATGGTTTCTGCGTGCATGACCGCCATGAGGGCAGGGCGCGCGCTTGCGTGGCAGGGGCGCTTGGACTATGTGACAGGCTAGAAATGGCTGATGGGTATTCCAACCGGCCTGTTGTCTGGAAGGGATGTGCATGGCCCGTCGCACGAAAATCTATGAAGGTACGGCGAAGATCCTGTATGAAGGACCGGAACCGGGGACCATTGTCCAGCACTTCAAAGACGACACAACCGCCTTTAACGCCGAGAAAAAAGCGGTGATCGAAGGCAAGGGCGTACTGAACAACCGCCTGTCTGAATTCTTTATGACCGGCCTGAACAACATCGGCGTGCCCACGCATTTCATCAAACGTCTGAACATGCGCGAACAGCTGATCCGTCAGGCAGAGATCATCCCGCTCGAGATCGTCGTGCGCAACTATGCGGCGGGGGATCTGTCCACGCGGCTTGGCATTGACGAGGGCATGCAACTGCCGCGCCCGATTGTGGAATATCACTTCAAGAACAACGACCTTGGCGATCCGCTGGTCACCGAGGAACATATCGCCGCCTTTGGCTGGGCCGGTCAGCAGGACATGGAAGACATCCTGAGCCTGTCGCTGCGGGTCAATGATTTCATGTCCGGCGTGATGATGGCCGTGGGTATCCGGCTGGTGGACTTCAAGCTTGAGGTGGGCCGGATCTACGAGGGTGATTTCCAGCGTCTGATCGTCGCCGACGAGATCAGCCCCGACAGCTGCCGTCTGTGGGATATCGAAACCGGCCAGAAGCTGGACAAGGATGTGTTCCGCCGCGATCTGGGGTCGCTGACGGATGCCTATACCGAAGTCGCCCGACGTTTGGGGGTCATGCCCAAGACGTCGACACCGATGATGAAACCGACGTTGATCAACTAGGCTGGCGTCGCAGATGAGTTTATTTTGCAAAATGAAGATAGGGGACGCGTCATGAAAGCACGGGTGCATGTGATGTTGAAAAACGGTGTTCTGGATCCGCAGGGCGAGGCCGTGCGCCACGCGCTTGGGGCCATGGGCTTTGAAGGCGTCAATGGCGTGCGTCAGGGCAAGGTGATCGAGCTGGACCTGAACGACGGCGCAACCAAGGCCGACGTCGAGGCGATGTGTGAAAAGCTGCTCGCGAACACGGTGATCGAATCCTACACAGTGGAGATGAGCTGATGCACGCAGCGGTCATCGTTTTTCCCGGCTCTAACTGTGACCGCGATCTGGCGGTGGCATTCAAGGCGGTCGGTGCCAAAGTGTCGATGGTCTGGCACAAGGACACGAGCCTGCCCGAGGGCGTCGATATTGTGGGTGTGCCCGGCGGCTTTTCCTATGGCGACTACCTGCGCTGTGGTGCCATTGCGGCAAACTCTCCGATCTGTCGCGAAGTGGCGGCCCATGCGGAGCGTGGCGGTTATGTCATGGGGATCTGCAACGGCTTTCAGGTGCTGACCGAAACCGGTCTGCTGCCCGGTGCCCTGCTGCGCAATGCTGGGCTGAAATACATCTGTCGCACCGTGCCGCTGCGCGTGGCCACGGCGGACAGCGATTACACATCGGGCTACGAGGCCGGTGCGATGATCGACATCCCGATCGCACACCACGATGGCAATTATTTTGCCGATGGCGATACAATTGCCAAACTGCATGGCGAGGATCGTGTTGCCTTTACCTATGGCGATAACCCCAACGGGTCGCAGTCGGACATCGCGGGCATCCTTTCGTCGAACCGTCGTGTGCTGGGGATGATGCCACACCCCGAACGCGCAGCGGATGCGGGGCATGGGGGCACGGACGGGGCGGCGCTCTTCCGCGCATTGGCGGGGGCTCTGGTCACAGCGTGACTTGAGTGCACCGGTGAGGACGCGTAGATTGCCGCCATGTTTCGGTCTGCGTCCTCTAGTGAAGCCCCTTTATCTGTCAGCTGGCGCGTCCGGCTGGCGGTTGCTTTGCTTTTGGTCATTGCCGTGGCCACGATTTCGGTCACCAACAAGCTGCTGACGGATCGTTTTACCGAAAGCACCCGCAACCGGGCCGAGCTTCGCATTGCGCTCTACAGCGGCAACCTACTGGCCGAGCTGCGCCAGAACGCGATTGTGCCACAGCTTTTGTCGCGCGATCCCGCCTTGATCGAGGCGCTGACCCGATCTGATTACTCCCTGTCGACCCAGCGATTGATCTCTTTTGTAGAAGAGATCGGCGCGGCGTCCTTGATGCTTTATGATATCGATGGGCGCACGGTGGCTGCGACCGACCGCAACCGGTTGGGGGCCTCGCACCGGCAAGAGGCTTATTTTGTTGACGCGCTGCGATCGAATTCGACCGTATTCAGCGTTATTCCCCGCGATACCGGCGGCTACCGGTTCTTCTATTCGCGCCGTATTCAGGAAGGCGGCACCAACCTTGGGGTGATCGCGGCCGAGGTGGATCTGCAACGGTTTGAACGGGCCTGGGCCGGTATCTCGGATGCGGTGATTGTCACCGACAGCACGGGTGACATCATCATGGCCACCGAACCGCGCTGGCGCGGTCTGACGGAAAGCGAGGCTCTGTCGAACCAGACCCCGCAAAGCGCCATCGAGCGCGCGATCAAGGCCACCGCCGATTGGACCGCATTGCCTGCGGATGCCTATCTGCAGGGCGAGGCGGTGATGCGTCTGTCGTCGCGGATACCGTTTCGGGGCTGGCGGATCACGAGCTATACCACCTATGCCTCGGTCCGCGAGAAGGTGAACGGGGTGCTTGCGCTTGAGGTGATGGGCTTTGCGATCCTGCTGGCGCTGACGTTTTATGCTCTCAGCCGTCGGACGGCGGGGCGCGCGGCGCTGTTTCAGCGTGAATCCGCCGAGCTGCGCGCGCTGAACGCCGCCCTTCAGCGCGAGGTGGCAGAACGCAAACGGGTGCAGCAGACTTTGGCCGTGGCCGAGCAGACGTTGGAGCAATCCAGCAAGCTCGCCGCCTTGGGCGAAATGTCTGCCGCCGTCAGCCACGAGCTGAACCAGCCGCTGGCCGCGATGAAAACCTATCTGGCGGGCGCGCGTCTGTTGATGCAGCGCAACCGGCTGGAGGAGGCGCTGGCGTCATTCGGGCGCATCGACGATCTGATCGAACGCATGGGGGCCATCACGCGGCAGCTGAAAAGCTATGCACGCAAGGGCCAGCAGCAGTTTTCGCCCTTTGATATGGGGGAGGCGCTTGCCTCTGCCTTGTCAATGATGGAGCCGCAGCTACGTCAGCGTCAGGTGCAGATCAACCGTATCCTGCCCGCAGAGCCTGTTCAGGTGATGGGGGACCGCATGCGGATCGAACAAGTATTGGTCAATCTCTTGCGCAACGCATTGGATGCCACCAAATCGGAACGAAACCCGACGGTAGAGATTATACTATCAGCGGGTGAGACGGCGACGCTTACCGTGCGCGATAATGGCCCCGGGATCGAAGATCTCGATAGCCTGTTCGAGCCGTTTTACACGACCAAGCAGCCCGGCGATGGTGTCGGGCTGGGGCTTGCGATCTCGTCGGGTATTGTATCCGATCTGGGGGGCAGGCTGACAGCCCGCAACGGCCAACATGGCGGTGCGGTTTTTGAAATGCAGCTGCCCATTATGGACAGCACAGAGAAGACACAGGCGGCAGAGTAAACCAATGGCTCAGGCAATGAAAATCGCGATCGTTGATGATGAACAAGACATGCGTCAGTCGATCAGCCAGTGGCTGGCGCTTTCGGGCTATGACACAGAGACGTTCGGCAGCGCCGAGGACGCGTTGAAAACACTGGGGCCGGATTACCCCGGTATCGTGATCTCCGACATCAAGATGCCCGGCATGGGCGGCATGCAGTTCCTGAAAAAGCTGATGGGGACCGACAGCGCGCTGCCCGTGATCATGATCACCGGCCACGGCGATGTGCCCATGGCGGTCGAGGCGATGCGCGTCGGCGCGTTCGACTTCCTTGAAAAGCCCTTTAACCCTGACCGGATGAGCGAACTGGCCAAGAAGGCCACCAATGCGCGCCGTCTGGTCATGGACAACCGCGCCCTGCGTCGTGAACTGTCTGACGGCAGCCAGTTGATGAAAAAGCTTATCGGCGGCTCACCCGTGATGGAGCGGCTGCGCGAGGATATTCTGGATCTTGGTCAAGCCGACGGTCACGTGCTGATCGATGGTGAAACCGGTACGGGCAAGACATTGGTGGCGCATGCGCTGCATGCCGTGGGATCGCGCGCGGGCAAGAAATTCGTGCTGGTCAGCTGCGGTGCGCTAGAGGAAGACGCATTGAGCAAGCGTTTGTTTGGGCCGATGATGCCTGAAGACGCCCAGCTTCCCGCGATCGAGGAGGCCCGCGGCGGTACCTTGGTGCTGGAAGGTGTGGAATCGCTCAGCGAGACGCTGCAAGCCCGTCTTCTGAGTGCGATCAACGACCAAGGCACGCCAGCGGAAACGCGGATCGTCGCGATTTCGAACCTGCAGGAGGCGGGGCGCACCTCCGAAGATGCGCTGCGTTCTGATCTTTTCTATCGTCTGGCCGCTCTGCGCATCACCGTGCCGCCGCTGCGCCAACGGGGCGAGGATATTCTGACGTTGTTCACACGTTTGTCCGAAGAATTTGCCGATGAATATGGCTGCGAGACTCCACAGGTTTCCGCGCAAGAGGCCGCGCAACTGTTGCAAGCGCCTTGGCCCGGGAACGTGCGCCAATTGATCAATGTGGCAGAACGCGCTGTGTTGCAGTCGCGTCGCGGGTCCGGTTCTATCGCATCGCTGCTGATGTCGGACCACGAAGAGATGCAGCCGGTGATGACCACCGACGGCAAGCCGTTGAAAGAATATGTAGAGGCCTTCGAGCGTATGCTGATCGATAATACCATGCGCCGGCACAAAGGGTCTATCGCCAGTGTGATGGAGGAGTTGTGCCTGCCGCGCCGGACGCTGAACGAGAAGATGGCGAAATACGGTTTGCAGCGCTCGGATTACCTCTGAGCGCCGCATTTTGCAGACAGGCTCAGCCGAGCCGCGTCTCGATCAACTCGCGTGCTGCACCGGTTTCATCGGTGTAGCAGGTCCACGACGGGCCGCCGGGGATATCGACAATATACTGGCCAGTCTCGACGATAGGGATGGTCGTGTTGAGCGTACCGCCCGATTTGCCGGTGTGTTTTTCCACGGCACGGATGCAACTGCGCTTGGACGGGCCCTCGGGGTCGCTGCCGCCGGTTGCGCTCATGTCTTCGCAGGCGGCAAGCGCCAGAAACGGCAGGCACAGGGCTGCGCGCAGGGAAATATGCATTCGTATCATCCTTATCTGTCTTATTTTTGTGCATCCCGTCACAGGGCTGCGGCACGGGCATAAACCCGCTGGCAAAGCTTTTCCCATAGCACCGACGCTTGTCAAGCAAGGCGGCGGGGGGCGTGATACCGCTATCGGCCCCCGTATCTGCATAGCCGCTAAACGCGATTTCCCATTGTCATTTGGTGCCTTCTGCCGTTAATTGTAGGTAGGGCTGTTTGCCTCTTTGGATGGCAAACCAGACCCCAGACAGTTTCGATGCCTCGGTTCCCCGGCATGTGGTGACCAGGCAGACCGATTAGGCCCTTAAAAAAGGCTCAAGAACCGCTGACGATTGCGCCGTGCCTTTGGCCGGACAACCGCAGTAAATTAATGGATATGGGGGCGCGGTACGCACCACCCATGTCGGAGAAGAACCGCGATGACGCGCGCAGACGCCAAGAGCAGACAGACAGGCGGCCTTTTGGGCCCTGTTTTAGCCGCGTCACCCATCGCCCTGACAAGACATACCCTGCCTCGCAGCGCCCCACCGGGGCTGCTGTTTGCGCAGCTGTGCAAAATGGATTTATGCCTAAGAAAATGCTTATCGATGCCACCCACGCTGAGGAAACTCGCGTTGTTGTGGTTGACGGAAACAAGGTCGAAGAATTTGACTTTGAATCAGAGAATAAACGCCAGCTAGCTGGCAATATCTACCTCGCGAAAGTCACGCGGGTCGAACCTTCGTTGCAGGCCGCGTTTGTGGATTATGGTGGCAACCGTCATGGTTTCCTCGCCTTTTCGGAAATTCACCCCGATTACTACCAGATCCCCGTCGCCGACCGCCTGGCGCTGATGGAGGAAGAGCGTGCCTATGCCGAAGCGCAGGCCGCCAAGGAAGACGAAGACGAAAAACCCAAACGCCGGACACGCTCGCGCAGCCGCAGCAAGTCCAAGGCCGAAGACACCGTGTCCGATGACGCGACGGTCAGCAAAGACGCCGATGCCACCGACAGCGATCAGATCAATGGCATGCAGACCGTCGATCTGGACGATGAAGAAGGCTCCTCTCCGATGGAGCGGGTTGCCGAAACGCCTGTCGAAGAGCCCGAAGGCGATGACGGCAAGGCAGAGGGTGACACGCCCAAGGCCGCCAAAGCAGATGCGAAAGACGCCGCAAAACCTGATGCCGATGAGCAGGACGACAGCGACGACGCGGATGACAGCGACGATAGCCCCAAGGCTAAAGATGCGTCCTCCAAGGATGACAGCATCGAATCCGTGGCGGATGACGATGACCACGACGATCTGCGCACCGCGCGCAAGCCACGGCCCAAGCGCTATAAAATCCAGGAAGTCGTCAAGGTGCGTCAGATCCTGCTGGTGCAGGTCGTTAAAGAGGAACGTGGCAACAAGGGTGCCGCGCTGACAACCTATCTGTCGCTGGCCGGCCGCTATTGTGTGCTCATGCCCAACACCGCGCGTGGGGGCGGCATCAGCCGCAAGATCACCAACGCCGCGGACCGCAAGAAGCTGAAAGAGATCGCAAACGAAATTCAGGTGCCAAAAGGTGCCGGTCTGATCGTGCGCACCGCCGGTGCACAACGCACCAAGGCCGAGATCAAACGCGACTACGAATACCTGCAACGCCTGTGGGAACAGATCCGCGAGCTGACGCTGAAATCCATCGCGCCCGCCAAGATCTATGAAGAAGGCGACCTGATCAAACGCTCGATCCGCGACCTTTATAACCGCGAGATTGACGAGGTGTTTGTCGAAGGTGAACGCGGGTACCGCATCGCCAAGGACTTCATGAAAATGATCATGCCGTCCCACGCCAAGAACGTGAAGCTCTATAGCGAAACGCTGCCCTTGTTCGCGCGTTATCAGGTCGAAAGCTACCTCTCGGGCATGTTCAACCCCACGGTGCAGCTGCCTTCGGGTGGCTATATCGTGATCGGTGTGACCGAAGCGCTTGTTGCGATCGACGTGAACTCGGGCCGGGCCACCAAGGAAGGCTCCATCGAGCAGACCGCGACCAAGACCAACCTGGAAGCCGCCGCCGAAGTCGCTCGCCAGCTGCGTCTGCGCGATCTGGCCGGTCTGATCGTCATCGACTTTATCGACATGGACGAGCGCCGCAATAACGCCGCCGTTGAAAAGCTGATGAAGGAAAAGCTGAAAACCGACCGTGCGCGTATTCAGGTGGGCCGCATCTCCGGCTTTGGCCTGATGGAAATGTCGCGCCAGCGTTTGCGTCCCGGCATGATCGAGGCGACGACCCAGCCTTGCCACGCCTGCCACGGCACCGGCCTGATCCGGTCGGACGACAACCTTGCGCTGTCGATCCTGCGCCAGATCGAGGAAGAGGGCACCCGCAAACGGTCGCGCGAGGTATTGATCACCGCGCCCGTCGGCATCGCCAACTTCCTGATGAACCAGAAGCGCGAACATATTGCTCACATCGAAGGCCGCTATGGCATGGCCGTGCGCATCGAAGGCGACCCCGCTTTGGTCAGCCCCGATTTCTCGCTTGAAAAGTTCAAGACCGCGACACGCGTTGTCACGCCGATCGAACATGTGGTGTCGGTTGATACTTCCATCATGGACGAGGTCGACGATCTGGATGTCGATGCGGAAGCAGATGCAGACAACGCTGACAATGAACCTACCGGCAACGGCAATGGCGGGCAGAACCAGCACAATGGCTCTGACGATGACAATGATGGCGAAGGGAAACCCAAGCGTCGTCGTCGTCGCCGGCGGCGTCGGGGTGGCAAATCCAACGGGGATGATGCGGCCAACGGTGAAAACAACGGCGATAGCAACACCAACGGTGACAACGGCGATAGCGACGCGCCCGCGCAAACCGAGGCGGATACTGCTGGTGCCAAAGATGACGCGAAAACGGATGCGACTGCAGACGCCGCTTCTGATGACGCGAAACCGCAGGACAAACCCAAGCGCACCCGTAGCCGGACCCGCAAACCCAAGGCGGATGCCGCGGCAGAAGCGACCGTAGACGCGGATGCCAAAACCTCTGAGGACGCGAAACCTGCGGAGACGACCCCTGCCGACTCGGACGCCGCCGAAGACGCGCCCAAGCCAAAACCCAAGCGGACCCGCACGCGCAAGCCCAAGGCCGCCCCTGTTGAGGCTACCGAAGAGGGCTCGCAAGAGGCACCCAAGCCCGAGGAAACACCTGCGCCAAAAGAGCAGCCAACCCCCGAGCCCAAGCCCGAGCCTGAGGTGACACCAGACGCGCCGACGCCCGAGCCCGCAAAGGAGCCGACGCCGATCCCGACGCCAGAACCCACGCCCGCGCAGCCGTCCCAGCCCGCCGAGGTGGAGCAAACGCCGGCCCCGACCGAGGTGCCCGATAGCACCCCGACGGAAATGCCGCCCGCGCAGGAAATCCAGCCGGAGCCACCGGTCACCGAAGTACCTCAGCCCGAGGCGACCCCGCAGGCGGAGCCCGAAAAACCCGCCAAGCCCAAGCGGCGCGGCTGGTGGTCCTTGGGCGGCTAAGCAGCGCCCCTGCGCTGACATATAGAAACGACAAAAGGCAGACCTTCGGGTCTGCCTTTTTTCTGCGGTATCCGCGGCACGTGGGGCGGCGGGACCGTTACTTTTTGCGGATCACATAGGCCTGCGGCGTTTCGTCCATCGCGGCGCTTTCAAGGCTGTGACCGGCCTCGGCACAGAAATGCGGGATGTCGATGATCGCGGCGGGATCATCCGCATGCACGGTCAGAAGATCGCCAGAGGCCAATGATTGCAGGCGTTTACGGGCTTTGAGCACGGGCAGGGGGCACAAAAGCCCCGTCGCGTCGAGAAAGTTTTTATCTGTCATGGTCCTCAGATAAGCCACATGTTTCAACGCGTCCACAACCTTGTGACGGGGATCACGCGCAACAGCAGGTGACGCGCCGGACAAAGCAGATTATGGCTGATGTCATGTTTGGATTTGACCTGATCGACGCGGGACTACTGCCCGCCATACTCATCGCGCTGACCGCCGGGATCATCAGCTTCCTGAGCCCCTGTGTGCTGCCCATCGTCCCCCCGTACCTCGCCTATATGAGCGGGGTAACCCTGAACGACATGTCATCGGTCGCCGCCGCGCGCCGCAAGGCTGTCATCGCGGCGCTGTTCTTTGTGATGGGGCTGAGTACGGTGTTCCTGATTCTGGGGTTCACGGCCTCGGTCTTCGGGGCGTTCTTCCTGCAAAATCAGGTGCTCTTCGCGCGGCTGTCGGGCATTGTGGTGATCATCTTTGGTCTGCATTTTCTGGGCGTCTTCCGCATTCCCTTTCTGGATCAAGAGGCGCGTCTGGATGCGGGCGACAAGGGCGGCACGTCCTTTGGGGCCTATATCCTTGGGCTGGCCTTCGCCTTTGGCTGGACACCCTGCATCGGGCCGCAGCTTGGTGCGATCCTGTCGCTCGCGGCGTCCGAAGCCTCGGTCACGCGCGGCACGCTTTTGCTGGGGGTCTATGCGGCGGGCTTGGGTATTCCCTTTTTGTTGGCGGCGATGTTCATTACCCGCGCCACCCACGTCATGAACCGGATCAAGCCCTATATGAAGCTGATCGAACGCGGCATGGGGATCTTGCTGGTGGTCGTCGGTCTGGCGCTGCTGACGGGGGCGTTTACGACCTTCTCTTTCTGGTTGCTGGAAACATTTCCTGCATTGGGATCCTTGGGTTAGGCGCCTTACTCTTGCCGGAAAACCTGTTTAAGCTGCGGCGAAATACAGGGTGAACGATGGCCGAGAACATAGAGCAGACAGTCAAGACGCGACGGGTTTTCTATATCCCGGGCTACGACCCCATTCATCCGCGCCGCTACCGCGAGCTTTACCGCAAGGAAGGCAGCGCACAGGCGCGGATCTCGGACTATCAGATCGCGCTGTCGCCCAAGAAGGGCGGCGGGAACTACGGCTGGAACGTCGCCGCGCATATCGATGGCGTTGATGTAGAGGCTCAGGTCGACGTGCTCGTCTGGTCCGACATTGTGCGCATCTCCATGAGCAATTCGATCCTCGCGACCTATGGGCAGTTGGTGCAGACGGCTTGGGTCTATATCGCGTCGGGTGCGCTTTGGCGGTTGATGAAGCTGCGCAAGGGGCCGGTGATTGCGGCGCTTTATCCGGTGGGGATGTTGTTGCTGCAACTGTTGATCGCTGCCCTCGCGGGCAAGCTGCTGTACGCGGGGCTGACCTTCTTTGGCGGGGCTGCGTGGTTCAAGGGGATCGTCGCCGCCGCTGGCGTGGGGCTGGGCTGGCAGGTGCTGCGCTGGTTCAAGAAACACGACGGCAAGCTTTTCGCCTATTACCTGATGCATGATTACGCCTTCGGGGCCGCGACGCGCGGGGCGAACCCGCCCGCGCTTGAAACGCGCATGACCGAATTCGGGGATGCCATCGCACAGGCGCTGAGGTCTGATGTGGACGAGGTGCTGGTCGTGGGCCATTCCTCCGGCGCGCATCTGGGGGTGTCGATCCTTGCCGATCTGATCCGTGCGGGCCGTGTTCCTGCTGACGGGCCTGCGCTGGCCTTTATGACTTTGGGGCAGGTGGTGCCGATGGTGTCTTTCCTGCGCGATGCCCACCGTCTGCGCGCCGATTTGCGCTTTCTGTCCCAATGCGAGGGTCTGACGTGGGTCGATGTGACCGCCCCCGGCGACGGCTGTGCCTTTGCGCTTTGCGATCCGGTAGCGGTGTCGGGCGTTGCCCCCGAGGATAAACGCTGGCCGCTGGTGTTTTCCGCGGCCTTCACCCAATCGCTGACCCCCGCCCGCTGGAAAGAGCTGCGCTGGCGGTTTTTCCGGCTGCATTTCCAATACCTTTGCGCCTTTGATGCGCCCAAGGATTATGACTATTTCCAGATTACCGCCGGCCCGCATAGTTTGGCCGAACGCTATGCCGGACGGCCTGCATCCCGGTCGCGCATTGTCAAACCGGTGAATAAATTCACCTCTACCGCGCCATGACGCTGCCCCCCAAACCCGAGAGCCGCCCCGCGAAAGTGTCGCTTTGGCGCTATGCGCGGCTCTTTCGCCAAGACATCCTGTCGGCGCAGCCCGCACGCCTGTATCGGGCCTGGATGGCAGAGTTCAAGACGCCGTTCTTCCGCAGTTATCTGATCAACCAGCCTGATCTGATCCAGACCGTGCTCAAGACGCGCCCCGACGAGTATCCCAAGTCCGACCGGATCGGCGAAGGATTGCGCCCGCTGCTTGGCAATTCGGTATTCCTGACCAACGGGGCGATATGGAAACGGCAGCGGCGCGTCATTGACCCCGCGTTTGAAGGGGGCCGCTTGCGCGAAACCTTTCCCGCCATCTGGGACGCGGCAGAGGCAGCAGCGGCACGGCTTGCCCCTTATGATGGCGCGCCGCTAGAGGTGGAGGCGCAGACCAGCCACGCGGCGGCGGATGTGATCTTTCGCACGTTGTTTTCGATTCCCATCGAACACCACATGGCGCGCGAGGTCTTTGACGAATTCAAAACCTATCAGCGCAGCCAGCCGATCCTGAACATCGCGGCCTTTGTACCCTTGCCCCGCTGGCTGCCACGGTTGTTCCGCCGCGACACCAAACGCAGCGCAGCCAAGATCCGGCGACTTATCACCGCGCTGACGGCCGAGCGGATGGAGGCGATCAAGGCGGGCACCGCCCCCGACGATCTGGCGACCAAGATCATGACCACGCCCGACCCCGAAGACGGCTCTACCTTTACCACCGAAGAAATGGTCGATCAGGTCGCGATCTTCTTTCTTGCGGGCCACGAGACGAGCGCCTCGGCGCTGGCATGGGCGATGTATCTGGTGGCGACCCATCCCGACTGGCAGGACCGTCTGGCCGAAGAGGCACAGGCGATCGACCAGTGCGATTTTGCGGTCATGGGCAAGCTTAGGCAAAGCCGCGATGTCTTCCGCGAGGCACTGCGGCTTTATCCCCCCGTGCCGATGATGGTGCGCGAAGCGAGCTGCCCCGCGACGTTCCGCGACCGAACCGTGGCGCGTGGGGCACAGGTGGTGATCAGCCCGTGGCATCTGCATCGTCACGAACGCCTATGGGACAACCCCGACGGGTTTGATCCGGCGCGTTGGCACAGCGAGAACGGCAAGAAATGCCAGCGCGAGGCCTATCTGCCGTTCAGTGCCGGTGCGCGGGTCTGCCCGGGGGCAGGCTTTGCCATGGTCGAAGGCCCGTTGATCCTGTCGCGTATCCTGCGCGATTACCGCATAGAGGTTGTCGGCGAAAAGCCACCTGTTCCCGTGGCACATCTGACAGTTCGTTCAAAAGACGGCATTTTGCTGCGCTTTGTCCGGCGCTAACGATATATCATCGCGGGAATAGATGCGTTAAACGAACATTCGACGGAATCAATAAGGGCCAGGATCATCATGACCACGACAGACGCACAGCGCACACAAATGGAAACAGGGCAGGGGTTTGTGGCCGCATTGGACCAGTCGGGCGGATCGACCCCCAAGGCGCTGAGCCTTTATGGCGTTGAACCTTCCGATTACTCGGGCGATGCCGAGATGTTTCAAGCCATGCACGACATGCGCGCGCGGATCATTCTGGCCGATGATTTCACCTCTGACAAAGTACTGGGCGCGATCCTGTTCGAACGCACGATGGACAACACGATTAACGGCAAACCGGTGGCCCAACTGCTTTGGGAGGATCGCGGCGTCGTGCCTTTCCTGAAGATCGACAAAGGTCTGGAAGACGAAGCAAACGGCGTGCAGCTGCTCAAACCCATGCCCGAGCTGGACGATCTGCTGAAACGCGCGAAAGCCGCCGGAATCTTTGGCACCAAGGAACGGTCGGTCATCCAATCCGCCAATGCCGAAGGGATCGCGTCGGTCGTGGCGCAGCAATTCGCCGTTGCCAAAACCGTCTGCGCTGCCGGTCTGGTCCCGATCATCGAGCCAGAGGTAAACATCCATTCCGAGAGCAAGGCGGAAGCCGAAGACATCCTGAAATCCGAGCTCGAGAAGCACTTGGCCACGCTGTCGGCGGAGGAACTGGTGATGCTCAAGGTGACGCTGCCAGAAGTTGCGGGGCTTTATGACAGCCTTGCGGATCACCCCAATGTGCTGCGGGTCGTGGCGCTGTCGGGTGGGTATTCCACCGAAGACGCCTGCGCGCGTTTGACGCAAAACCCCAAGATGATCGCCAGCTTCTCGCGTGCGCTGACCGAAGGGCTGAACGTCAAGATGTCGGATGCCGAGTTCAACACGGCACTGGGGCAGAACATCAGCAAGATCTACGACGCCTCTGTCGCCTAAATTGGATTTTTCCTAAATTCCGCGGGGGTTTTCTTGGGAAGAAAACCCCTAAACAATAATGCGGATCGGTTCCTGATTGCAAAAGATCACGAGCTGGCCCGCATTCTCCACAGCGTGATAACCGCGGCGTAGAAGTTCTTGCTCGAACGCGTGGCGGCCCACATATCTTTCGACATCCCTGACATTCCGCCGCACGACACACCCGCTGCGGGCGGCCTTCGAACTGAATAGGGCGAGCATCCAGCCCTCGGGCGACAATGGAGAATACTGTTGTTTGACCATGGGGGAAACTTACCCCCGCGAAGGTAAACGTTCCTTTAATGCTCGCAGCACATACACGCGGATCGCAGAGGCCAGCCCCGCTTCAACGCCGCGCTCTGCATCGATCTGCGCCACCAGCGCATTGATCGGCATGTCCATCTCTTGCGCAAGGTCGCGCAATTCCTGCCAGAATTCATCCTCCAGCGAGATCGACGTACGGTGACCCCGAAGGGTCACCGAATGTTTCACCGGTCGGGCGCTCATGTGTCGCGCTTATGGGCTTCCAGATTGCGCGAGATTTGCGCCAGACGGGCTTTCAAAACCTCTTTCTGGTCCTTGCTCTGGCCGAACTGTACCGCGTTTTCATCGGCACGGGCCTTGCGCGAGGCGCGGTTGCGCTCTTTCTTGACCTTGTTGAGGTTGATGGGGGCGCTCATTCTTTGGGTCCGATCATTTGCTCCGGCCGCACCACGCGGTCGAATGTTTCGGCATCGACAAAGCCCAAGGCGATTGCTTCTTCCTTGAGCGTCGTGCCGTTCTTGTGGGCCGTCTTCGCGACTTTGGTCGCGTTGTCATAGCCAATCGTGGGGGCCAGCGCTGTGACCAGCATCAGGCTTTCTTTCATCAGCTTGTCTATACGTTCGACATTGGCCTGTGTGCCGACAACCATATTGTCCGTGAAGGCCGAGGCGCTGTCGCCCAAAAGCTGCATGGATTGCAAGACGTTATAGCTCATCATCGGGTTGTAGACGTTAAGCTCGAAATGCCCTTGCGAGCCGGCAAAGCCGACGGCGGCGTCATTGCCCATGACATGCGCACAGACCATTGTCAGCGCTTCGGCCTGCGTCGGGTTCACCTTACCCGGCATGATGGACGACCCGGGCTCGTTCTCGGGCAGGATCAACTCGCCCAGACCCGAACGCGGGCCGGACCCGAGCAAGCGCATGTCATTGGCGATCTTGAACAGCGATCCCGCAACAGTTTTCAGCGCGCCCGAGAACATGACCATCGCGTCATGGGCGGCCAGCGATTCAAACTTGTTCGGCGCGGTGACAAAGGGCAGGCCGGTGATTTCGGCCATATGCGCGGCCACGGCTTCGGCCCAGCCTTTCTTGGTGTTCAGACCGGTGCCAACGGCAGTACCGCCTTGGGCCAGTTCATAGATGTCGGGCAGGCAGGCGTTGACCCGTTCGATCCCCTTTTTCACCTGGTGCGCATAGCCCGAGAATTCCTGACCCAAGGTCAGCGGTGTCGCATCCTGGGTATGGGTCCGGCCGATCTTGATGATGTCCTTGAACTCTTCGGACTTCGCGACCAGGGCGTCGTGCAGCTTTTGCAGACCGGGCAGCAGCACATCGCGGGCCTGCATGCCGATGGCTACATGCATCGCGGTAGGGAAGGTATCGTTGGACGACTGTCCCATGTTGCAGTGGTCGTTGGGGTGGACCGGATCTTTCGACCCCATCTCGCCGCCCAGCATCTCGATCGCGCGGTTCGAGATCACCTCGTTCGCGTTCATATTCGACTGGGTGCCGGAACCGGTCTGCCAGACGACCAGCGGGAAGTTGTCGTCGAACTTACCCTCGATCACCTCGGTCGCGGCGGCGGTGATTGCATCGGCCAGCTTCTGGTCCAGATTGCCCTGGTTCAGGTTTTCCATCGCACAGGCTTTTTTCACAACGCCAAGGGCGCGGATGATCGGCACGGGCTGTTTTTCCCACCCGATGGGGAAGTTGATGATCGACCGCTGGGTCTGCGCGCCCCAGTATTTATCGGACGGCACTTCCAATGGGCCAAAGCTGTCGGTTTCTGTACGGGTATCGGCCATGAAAAGGCTCCTGATCTTGGGCTTATGTCTGATCAGGGTTTACCCCGCGGGCCGCAGCGGTGCAATGAGCCGATGGCGCTAACCTTGGCGACAAGGCAGCGCTGACCGGTCGATTACTTGCGGAAGCTGTCCAGCGATACGATTTCGGCGGCTTTCGGGGCCTCTTCCTCGACCTCAAGCTCGCTTTCGTCCTGCTGGGGCAGGTCTTCGTCCTCGTCCTGCTGGCCGGGTTCTTGCTGTTCGAACTTCAGGCCGAATTCCACCGACGGGTCCACAAAGGTGCGGATCGCGTCATAGGGGATATACATGGGTTCGGGCGCATCGCCAAAGTTCAACGTGACCGAGAATCCTTCCTCGGTGACCTCAAGCTTGTCGTACCAATGCTGCATGACGACGGTCATCTCGCCGGGGTAGCGGTCTGACAGCCAATCGGCCAGTTCCGCATCCGGATGAGAAGTGTCGAACGTGATAAAGAAGTGATGGTTGCCGGGCAGTCCATTGGCTGCAACGTCAAGTAATACCTGACGAATTAACCCGCGCATGGCATCGTGCATCAGATTGCCATACTCAATGCTTCGGCTCATTACTTCTCTCCGGCCTTGGTTGATGGCGATAGCATACGGCATTTCGCACCAGTGAAAAGGGGGCGCAAAAATTTATAGCAACAGGCGCCAGCAAAGGGCCAATGCAGCGCTTATCGTCATCGTCAGGACAAAGCCGAACCGCAGCCTCAGCATCAACACTCCCGCCACACCGGTCAGCACAGCGGCCACGGGATCAAAGCTGCTCCAATCAGGAAGAGGCACGGCCAGATGCGCCATAGGCAGCACGCGTTCAAACATCACATGCAGCGCGAACCAAACCGATAGATTGGCAATCACGCCGACGACGGCGGCGGTAATCGCGCGCAAGGCCCCTGCCAGCCGCGGCTGCGCCGAGATCGCCTCCAGATACGGGCCGGCAAGGAATATCCATAGAAAACAGGGTGTAAACGTCACCCAGAGCGCCAGCGCCCCGGCCGAGACCGCGCCCCATGGCCCCGATTGGGCAAAACCGGCCAGCAGGGCAACAAACTCCGTCACCAGAATGAGAGGGCCCGGCGTCGTCTCGGCCAGCCCCAAGGCGTCGATCATCTGTTCGGTGGTGATCCACCCGTGATCCTGCACCACGGTCTGCGCCATATAGGCCAGCACCGCATAGGCACCGCCAAAGGTCACCACCGCGAGCTTCGAGAAGAAGAGCCCGATCTTGAGCAGGAATTCATTCCCCACACCCCAGACAAACATCAGCGGCGACGCCCATAGCGCGACCCAAAGCCCGATGACGCCGAAGGGGCGGGCAGGGCGGTGATGTAGCCCCTCACTCTCGACCACGCTGCCGTGCCCGGTGGCACCAAAAGCGCCCCAAAGGCCCGCACCCAGAATGATCAGCGGGAAGGGCAGGCCAAAGACGAACAGAGCTACAAAAGCCAGCGCAGCCAGCACCCAACCCGCGCGCCCGTGCAACGCCTTCCGTCCCAGATTGCGCAAGGCTTGAAAGACCACGACAATGACCGCCGCCTTGATCCCCATGAACGCGGCTTGAACCAAGGGAAGTTGGCCGAAATAGGCATAGCCAAAGGCCAGCGCCAGAATGACCGCAGCCCCGGGGAGTACAAACAAAAGCCCCGCCAACAGCCCGCCAAGGGTGCCGCGCAGCCGCCATCCGGCATAGGTCGCCAGCTGCATCGCCTCTGGCCCGGGCAATAACATGCACAAGGACAGCGCGCGCAAAAACCCGTCTTCCGAAAGCCAGCGATGACGCTCGACCAACTCTTTGTGCATCAAGGCGATCTGTGCCGCAGGCCCCCCAAAGGACAGCACCCCGATCCGCCCGAACACACGCGCCAGCAGGCCCCATTCCGGTACACTCATATCTCGCATATGCCTCTCAACATGCCCCGCGCCAGAGGTCGCAGTACCGGCCCCCGAGGTCAAGCGCCGGTGGGGCACCGATTGGCACTGCCCGCACATACGCGCGGTGGTATTCAAACGATGCGGATTGTCAGGTTAGGGGGTGGGTTGCTATCACGCCAAACTATCGAAATCGTTGAACTCTTTGAACGGCACGTCCAGCATCCAAGGGAACCTTGATTTAAAGTCCTCGTCGTCGCGCCAATTCTCGACCTCTGTCCATCTTTCACCGACGCTGACACGCGAGTCGTTCACGTCGCTCAACGTGCGGATATACATGAGTTTCCGAGTGTCGCTGGTGTAGCCGAACCGTTTTGGTGCATCCATATGGCCGATGCCGAATATGTTTTTATGGTCTTTCCTGCCAACCATCGTCAGACCCAAATTAATGAATTTGAAGCGATGTGCCCATAACTGAACCTCGTCGTCACGCAGGCCCAATGCGTACCCCTTTGGGAATGTGTAAAAATGGGGCGTGCCCTCTGCTTCGAGCGGCTCGGCTTGCGCTAGATGCGCTCTGAGCGTTGCGATGAAATCCGAGGACAGCCCGTCATCATCATCAAGGACGACTTGCGCCACAGGATCGCTCCCTGCAAATTTTCCGATTGCGTGGCGCTGAAACTTCCTCGCCGGGCCCTGCGGCGCGAATTGTATCGTGAACTTGCCAGCCCCTAAACGGTCTTCACACATATCGGTCAGCTCTGATTTTGCCCAATCGGGCATCTGATCGCTGGAGAGGATGAAATGGTGAAAGTTATCGTCCGTTTGCGACGCGAGGCTTGCCAATGCGATATTGTTGAACAGCCACAGCCGCCGCAATAGCCTGTTTTTATCGAACAGCATCGCCGCATCTTTGGAAAAGTCGCTTTGCCATCCTGACGCCCCTAAAAACGAGAACCGAGTTGAGACAAGTATTTCAGTCGATTGGGACATTGAACGGATTCTCTGCTTTGTGGGCGGTTAATGTATCTTATTAAAAATTATGGACTTTTTGACTGCAAGTCAAACAAACCCGAAGTGCGCGTTGAAAGTCAGGGTTCGAGGGGCTTGGGTGTTCTGCCGTTCATTCTGAAGCGGACGAAGTGCTTATGCAAGCTGCCGTTCGATTGCAGCACAGGCGATGACCCGCCTGACCATGAGCAGGCGAAAACTGCATATCATGCGCTTGAAAGTGCAGAATTACGGGGGGAGAGGTAAGTGCAGGTTTCTGTTGCCAGGTACCTGCGAACCCCGCCTTAGGTCGCTAAACGTAAGGACTTAAGTTTCAATAGTTCCGGTCGCTTACGCGGCCATCGCCATTGGAGCACGATTGTCATTTGCAATTGTACATTTTACGCCGATAACGGTGGCAGTCAGCCGAGATAAAGCAACATCTTTAGACGTTCGTCGATCCTATTTCGACCCCATGATCCGCAAATGACGGATGTTTGGTGGAGTCGCCGGGTACCGCCCCCGGGTCCGAACCGCTTATTACATGCGCGTTTATACCCATAGTCCCGAAGGACACCCTAGATATAAGGGGCGTGATTTGCTTTGCAAGGGGAAAGCTTT
Organism: Sulfitobacter sp. PM12; assembly: GCF_045586035.1. NCBI lineage: Bacteria > Pseudomonadati > Pseudomonadota > Alphaproteobacteria > Rhodobacterales > Roseobacteraceae > Sulfitobacter > Sulfitobacter sp. PM12. Next base: position 2,091,046 of record NZ_CP151529.1, on the reverse strand, counting down.
GAAAACGAAAGGTGACCCGCGGGCTATCGGGCCGCGTCAATCTGTTTGCTGCGGCGGGCAAAGACGGTGCGGGCGAGGGCCTGGGTCTCTTCCTCAAGCAGGGTCAGCCCTTGGGCGGCGGCGCCGGCGTCGCGGGCGGCGATCGCGGTGGCAATGTCACGATGGCGCGCGACGATGGCGTCGCGGGACCATGCGGTGAAGGTGATCATGTTCATCAGCGGCTGCATCGCTTCGACCGCACCGGCGAGTTGATAGGACAGCACCGGATTGCACGCCCCATCGACCAGCGCGCGGTGAAACGCGACATCAGCCGCGCAAAAGCCCGCGTCCGACAGATCGGGGGCAGATTGCGCGGCAAGCGCGTTTTGCATCGCGTCCAGGTGATGATCCTGCCTGCGTGCCGCCGACAGGGGGGCGCAGGCGCGCTCTAGCGCGAAGCGGGCCTCGCAGGCGGTCTCGAAGCTGACGTCATTCATCGACAAAAGCAGGGTAGAGGTGGTGATCTGCTGCGCTTGGGCGGCTTCAAAGCTGATGCGATTGACGAAAGCGCCGCCCGTTGCCCCCCGTTGCGTGCGGATCAGTGATTGTGCCGCCAATCGCTTGAGCGCCTCGCGCACCGTCGCGCGCGAGACGTTGAACTGCACCGACAGCTCCGCCTCGGAGGGGAGGCGTTCGTCCACGATCAGCACACCCTTGATGATGGCATCACGTATGTTCGCGGCAATATGGCTGGACAGATCAGAGGCGGTTTCTGGCGTGGAATTCATATGTCTTACATTTATGGTTTGGAAAAACTTTAATTGTCTGACATTAATTTTGCAAGATGTGAGTCGGCGGGCACCCCCACTGGCCCGCAGCTTGAACCCATGGAACCGAGGGGCCAGCCCCTCGGGCTCCCCGGAGTTTACTGGCAAAATGAAGCGGGCCCTGAACAGCGGTCCGAGACAGGAGAAATGATGTTTGATGCGTTGATGGTGAATAAGGATGAGGAATCCGGCAAGACCCATGCCGAGGTTACCCAGATTGACCTTGACCGTTTGCCCGAGGGTGATGTGACCGTTGCTGTCGAATATTCGACCGTGAACTACAAGGACGGGCTGTGCATCGGACCGGGCGGCGGCTTGGTGCGCAAGTATCCCCATATTCCGGGTATCGATTTCGCAGGCACCGTGGAGGCATCGGACGATGATCGCTACAAACCCGGCGATAAGGTCGTGCTGACCGGCTGGCGTGTGGGCGAGGCCCATTGGGGCGGTTATGCGCAAAAGGCGCGTGTGAAGGCAGACTGGCTGGTGCCGCTGCCCGAGGGGCTGGATACCCGCCAAGCCATGGCCGTGGGGACGGCGGGCTTTACCGCGATGCTGTCTGTCATGGCGCTGGAGGATCACGGGCTGGTGCCGGGCAACGGGCCTGTACTGGTGACGGGTGCCGCCGGTGGCGTGGGATCGGTCGCGGTCGCCATCCTTGCTGCATTGGGTCACGAGGTCGCCGGTGTGACGGGCCGCCCGGATACGGCGGATTATCTGAAATCGCTCGGTGCCACGCAGATCGTCGCGCGGGAAGAGTTGAACGAAACCGTTAAACGTCCGCTGGAATCCGAAACCTGGGCCGGTTGCATTGATGCCGTGGGCGGCGAGATGCTGGCGCGGGTCTTGGGGCAGATGAAATACGGCGGTTCGGTCGCAGCTGTTGGGCTTGCGGGCGGGGCAGGGTTGCCGGCCACGGTGATCCCCTTCCTGCTGCGCGGTGTGAACCTGCTGGGGATCGATTCCGTCATGCAACCCTATGACAACCGTCTGCGCGCATGGCAGCGGATCGGGAAAGACCTGCCGCTGTCCAAGCTTGAGGATATGGTCGTGCCTGCGACGCTGAGCGATCTGCCCAAGCTGGGGGCAGACATCCTCAACGGTCAGGTGCGGGGCCGTGTTGTGGTTGATGTGAACGGCTAAACCACCGGCACGACGGTTACGATTTGTCTGGCGGCGGCCCCTTGGGGTCGCCGTTTGGCGTATTTAGGGACTGGTACGGCCTTGACCTTGCGGGGTCAGCACTAGCTTTGCATCACCTTAACGCAAAGTGTGACATGTCCGACAAAAGCCCCATCCTTCTTTGGTATCGCCGCGATCTGCGGCTTAGTGATCATCCGGCCCTATCTGCCGCTGCAAACGCGGGGCGGCCCGTGATACCCGTCTTTATCAAGGACAAGAGTGTCGACGCCCTTGGCGCGGCACCGAAATGGCGTCTGGGGTTGGGGGTCGGGGCGCTGGCGGACAGTCTTGAGGGGGTGTCGAGCAGGCTGCTCTTGCGTGAAGGCGATGCGCTTGAGGTATTACAGGCTCTGATCAAGGAGACGGGCGCCGGCGCCGTCTATTGGTCGCGGCTTTATGATCCGGACAGCGTGCAGCGCGACAGCAAGATCAAAGAGACCCTGTGCAACGACGGGATAGAGGCGAAATCCTTTGGCGGGCACGTTATGTTCGAACCCTGGACGGTCGAGACCAAGGCGGGCGACTGCTATAAGGTCTACACGCCGTTCTGGAACAACGTCAAAACCCGCGATGTTGAGCCGCCGCTGTCGGCACCTTCAGAACTTCCCGCGCCGGAAAGCTGGCCCGACAGTGATGCGCTGGACGGGTGGGGCTTGGGGGCTGCGATGGACCGTGGTGCCGATGTGGTGCGCCGGTTTGTCTGTCTGGGCGAAAAAACCGCGCAGTCGCGGCTGGGGGCGTTTATGGCGCATGGGGTGGCCGACTATAAGCAGACCCGCGACATTCCCGGCACCGATGGCACGTCGAACCTGTCCGAGAACCTGTCGCTGGGTGAGATTAGTCCGCATCAATGCTGGCACGCCGCACAGCGCGCCTTGCATGACGGCAAACAGGGGGCGGAGACCTTTCTGAAAGAGCTGGTGTGGCGCGAGTTTGCCTATCACCTGATGCATCACACGCCACGGATGCTGACCGATAATTGGCGCGAGGAATGGGATGCCTTCCCCTGGAACGAGGATGAACGCCGTGCCGAGGTGAAAGCCTGGAAACAGGGGCGCACGGGCGAACCCTTTGTCGATGCCGCTATGCGCGAGCTCTATGTCACCGGCCGCATGCATAACCGGGGCCGCATGATCGTCGCGAGCTATCTGACGAAACATTTGATGTGTCACTGGCGCATCGGGCAGAAGTGGTTTGAACATTGCCTGATCGACTGGGACCCCGCGAGCAATGCGATGGGGTGGCAATGGGCGGCGGGGTCGGGGCCGGACGCGTCCCCGTATTTCCGCGTGTTCAACTCCGAGACACAGCTGGATAAATTTGATAAGAATAGAGACTACGCCAGTCGCTGGATCGCCGAAGGGCGCGCCAATCCGCATAAGGACGCGCTTGCATTCTTCGATGCGATCCCGCGCAGTTGGCCCTTGTCGGCGGATGATGACTATCCCGAAAAGATCATCGCGCTGGACGAAGGGCGCGAACGGGCCCTTGAAACCTATAAGGGGCGAAACTTTTAACCTTTATGAAACGTGGATCTCCCACGTAACACCCATAAACCAATAAGATACGCGTCCAAGCGCATACAGGAGAGCGAATGATTTTGACCAGCACCGAGGGGCAGACTGCCCTTCCACGATATTTCTCGCGTGTTTTTGCGATGGCGCAGGAAATGCAAAACGGGCAGGTCGACTTTGTTTTGCCCGACGGGCGGTGCTTTCGCGCAACCGGAAAGAACCCGCTGCCGATTGCGGAAATTCGTATCCATAACAATGACTTGTTTGCGCGTCTTATCAGGGAGGGTGATCTTGGTTTCAGCGATGCCTACCTTGACGAATGGTGGAGCACACCGGACCTGCAGGCCTTTATGGACGTGGCCCATGCGAATGAGGATATCTACGATTCATTCCCCGGCATGGGGTTGATCCGTAAATTTGAATCCCTGCGCTTCTGGTTGCAGCGCAACAGCAAGAAGCAAGCGCGTAAGAACATCAGCTATCACTATGATTTGGGGAATGATTTCTACAAATTGTGGCTTGATGACACGATGACCTATTCAAGCGCGCTTTTTGAAGACGGCTTTCAACAATCGCTGGAGGCGGCGCAGACCGCGAAATATGCCTCTATGGTGGATCAAATGGGGGTCTCGGCTGGGGACCATGTGCTGGAAATCGGCTGTGGCTGGGGCGGTTTCGCTGAATATGCAGCGAAGGAACGCGGGCTCAAGGTGACGTGCCTCACGATCAGCAAAGAGCAGTTTAACTACGCCAAAGAACGTATTGAAAACGCGGGCTTGGCGGATGTTGTTGAGTTCAAGCTTCAGGATTACCGTGACGAGCGTGGCACCTACGATGGTATTGCCAGCATCGAGATGTTCGAAGCTGTTGGGGAACAGTATTGGCCTTCATATTTCAATACGTTGCACGCCTGTCTTAAACCTGGATGTCAAGCGACCTTGCAAATCATCACCGTGCCGGATCGCCGCTGGAAGGTTTACAAGCGAGGCGTTGATTTCATTCAGAAATATATCTTCCCAGGGGGGATGCTGCCAAGCCCTACGGTGTTGAAGCAACAGGTTGAGAATGCCGGACTAGCCGTTGAAAAGTCTATCGAATTCGGGAAAAGTTACGACGTCACGCTGCGCCGCTGGCATACGACCTTCAATGAAAAGTGGGAAGAGATCGCGCGCATGGGCTTTGACGAACGCTTCAAGCGGATGTGGGATTTCTACCTCACCTCTTGCGCGTCTACCTTTGACAGCGGCAATTGCGATGTGACACAGATTACCGTGAAGCGTCCGGCCTGAGGGCGCATTGCTTGTAGTCTAAGGAAATCCCGATGCCGACCGCTGCCCGCCTGACAGCCGCTTTCTGCCTGGCGCTGATGGGCTTTGCCCTTTCGCGCATGATCATGCCCCTGATGCCTGAATCCACCCAGTTCGGGTATTTCATTCCCACCAATATTGCCCTCGGGCTCGCGGTCGGGTGGCGGGTCATGGGGGCACGTGCGGGCGGTGGCGTTTCCGAAGGGATCACCATCGGGCTGACCGGCGCCGTGGTTCTGGTGTTCTGGGGGCTGTTCATCCAGGCAGGCCGCGAGATGATCGAGAACGCGATGATGCACCGCTATGGCGGTGTCGGAGAGGCGCTGGTGGGCATGATTGGTATCGGTGCCGAATACTTCCTGATCATGGCGACGGTGTCGATCATCGCGGTCGTGTTGATTGGCGGTGCCGTCAGTGGCGTGATCACAAACCTTATCGACAGCAAGTTCCCTTAAGCCGATGACAGATCTTTTCCTCTATGGGTCGTTGCGGCATGTGCCGCTGCTTGAAATTGTGATGGGGCGCGCGGCGGACCGGCTTGACATCTCGCCGGACCGTTTGCCGGATCACATCGCCTTGTCCGTGGTCGAGGGGCCGTTCCCCTGTATCGTGCCGGCACCGGGCCAATCCGCCGAAGGGTTGTTGTTGCGCGGGCTGGGGCAGAACGATCTGGACCGGTTGAATTTCTACGAGGGCAGCTTTGCCTACGACCTGCAGGAAATCACGTTGGAAAGCGGCGCAAAGGCTTTGGGCTATTTCGCGCGGCCCGATCAATGGACAACGCGTGACCCGTGGTCGCTGGCACAGTGGCAGGCAGACTGGGGGGCGCTCAGCTGCTTTGCCGCGCGCGAGGTGATGGATTATTTCGGCGTCTACACCGCCGACCGCGTGGCGCAGATGTTCCCGATGATCCGGTCACGGGCAGCGGCGCAGGTGAATGCGCTTCGGTCGAAACACGGGGCAGGGACGCTGTACGGCAAGGTCCGGATCGACCGGATTGACCGCGCCTATACCAATTATTTCGCGCTGAACGAATATCACCTCGCCCACGAGCGTTTCGATGGCACGATGACCGATGTGCTGGAGCGTGCGGTCTTCGTCGCGACCGATGCCGCGTTGGTGCTGCCCTATGATCCGGTGCGGGATCGGGTGATGCTGGTAGAGCAGCTGCGCATGGGGCCGGTGGCGCGGGGGGATCGCGCGCAGTGGCAGCTTGAACCCATCGCGGGCCGTGTTGATCCGGGCGAAAGCCCCGAAGACGCCGCGCACCGCGAAGCGCAGGAAGAAGCGGGTCTGACCCTGCGCAAGCTTGAAAAAATCGCGGAAGTCTATGCCTCTCCGGGGGATTCTACGGAATTTTTCTATATCTATCTGGGGCTTGCCGATTTGCCCGATGGTAGCACCGGTGTGAACGGGCTTGAGGCCGAAAACGAGGATATCCGGTCCCATCTCATCGGCTTTGATGCGCTGATGACCATGGTAGACCAGCTTGAAGCTGCCAATGCGCCGCTGGTGATTGCCGCTTACTGGCTTGCGCGGCATCGGGAACGCTTGAGGTTGGAAGCGCCCGCCGCTACACCGGATGTAACTTGATTTAGGAGCATCCCATGCACGTCGCATCTGATCTGGCGCAGGCCATTGGCAACACCCCTCTTATTCGTCTGCGCAAGGCGAGCGAGGAAACCGGCTGCGAGATATACGGCAAGGCAGAATTCATGAACCCCGGCCAGTCGGTCAAGGACCGTGCTGCGCTGTTCATCATTCAGGATGCCATCGCGAAGGGCACGCTGAAACCCGGCGGCACGATTGTCGAAGGCACGGCAGGCAACACCGGTATCGGGCTGGCACTTGTCGGCGCATCGATGGGGTTCAAAACCGTGATCGTCATTCCTGAAACGCAAAGTCAGGAAAAAAAGGACATGCTGCGCCTTGCCGGGGCCGAGCTGGTGCAGGTTCCCGCGGCACCCTACCGCAACCCCAACAACTTTGTGCGCTACTCGGAACGGCTCGCGAATGAACTGGCGCGCACCACGAATGAAGGTGTGATCTGGGCCAACCAGTTCGACAACGTCGCCAACCGTCAAGCGCATATCGAAACCACCGGCCCCGAGATCTGGGAGCAGACCGGCGGCAAGGTGGACGGATTCTGCTGTGCGGTGGGATCTGGCGGCACGCTGGCCGGGATCGGCATGGCGTTGCAGCCCAAAGGCGTGAAGATCGCGATTGCCGACCCGGACGGGGCCGCGCTGCATAACTATTACACCAAGGGCGAACTGGTCGCCGAAGGCGGATCAATCGCAGAAGGTATCGGTCAGGTCCGCATCACCAAGAACCTCGAAGGGTTCACGCCCGATTTCAGCTACAACGTCTCGGACGCAGAGGCGCTGCCCTATGTCTTTGACCTGCTGCAACACGAAGGGCTTTGCCTTGGGGCGTCGTCGGGTGTGAACGTCGCCGGTGCGGTGCGTCTGGCCAAGGATATGGGGCCGGGGCATACAATCGTGACGATCCTGTGCGACTTTGGCACGCGCTATCAGTCGAAACTGTTCAACCCCGACTTCCTGCGCGAAAAGGATCTGCCCGTGCCCGCTTGGCTGGACCGCGCCCCACAATCCATTCCCGGCGTCTTCGAAGACCAATGATCGCGACGCTCAGGGGGCTTCTGGCCTGCGGTCTTCTGGCGCTTTGCCTGACGACCGCGGCTTTCGCGCAGACCGACGTCGAAGAAACGGCGGAGCAATGGGATAGTGTTGCGGTCAAGGCGGAACAATCGGTTGAAGAGGCCGACACACCGACTTCCGAACTCGACAGCCTGCGCGGGCGTATCGTCAACTACCGGTCCGAGTTCGAGGCCGCGCGCACGCTGAACGCTGAACGTATCGCTGCGCTGCGCGACCAGCTTGCCGCCTTGGGCACAGCGCCCGAGGGCGAAAATGCCGAACCCGAAGCGCCAGAGGTGGCCAAGACCCGCGCCGACATCAACCAGCAGCTGAACACCCTGCTGGCCCCCGTGCAGATCGCAGAGCGCGAGTTTCTGCGCGCGGACGGACTGGTGCGCGAGATCGACAAGATCATTCGCGAACGCCAGACCGAACGGCTGCTACGCACCACGCCGTCGCCGCTGAACCCCGCCTATTGGGGCCCCGCGCTGGTCGAGATGCAGGATGCCTTTGCCGCTTTCTGGCAGGAAAGTGCTGAACAGGATACGGACAGCGCGCTGAATACGTTGGAAAACAACCTGCCGACCGTTTTCTTCGCGGGTATTGCAGGCTTGCTCTTGCTGTTCCGCGGCCGTGTCTGGGCGATGAAGATTGCGCATACCCTGCGCGTTCATCAGGCGCGCGGCATGGGAATCTGGCGCTTTGTCGTCTCCCTGTTGCGCATCCTGTTCCCGCTAGTGGGGCTCTACCTGCTGACCATCGCGGCACGGCAATCTGGTTTTCTGGGCGCACGCGCGACACAGGTCGTTGAATTGCTGCCGCTGATTGGCCTGCTTATCTTCGGGTTCCGCTGGGTGTCCGAACGGGTCTTTGCCCGCGAAGAAGACGAAGCGCTTTTGCCGCTGTCTGCACAGCAACGTAAATCCGCACGGTTCTACGTGAACGCGATCACCTTCGTGATGATCCTGTCTATCGTCGCGCTGACGGTGCTTGAAATCGGCGACCCCAGCTTGGCGACACGCGCGGTGGTGCAATTCCCGCTGGCGGTGCTGACCAGCCTCGCGCTGTTCCAAATCGGTCGGATCCTGCGCAGCTACCGTGAACCCGAAGAGGATACGCCAGACGCGGATGGCATGACCAAAGCATCGTCCCATGCGCGGGTTGTACGCGGTGCCGGGCTGGGGGCTATTGCGGTCTCTGTGGTGGCACCGCTGCTGTATGCCTTTGGCTATCAGGATCTGTCGGATGCGATCCTGCGCCCCTATGTGACGACACTGGCGGTGCTGGGGCTGGTCATGGCGCTGCAACGCTTTTCTGCGGATGTCTATGGCGCGATCACAGGGCAGGGCATTGCCGCACGCGAAGCGCTGATGCCGCTGTTCTTCGGTCTGATTCTGCTGTTACTGGCGATGCCTGTGCTTGCGCTGGTCTGGGGCGCACGGGTCGCGGACCTGACCGAGTTATGGGCCGCATTCTCGCGCGGGTTCACCATCGGAGAAAGCCGGATCTCGCCGTCGAACCTGCTGGCCTTCGCGGTGATTTTTGCGATCGGCTATCTGCTCACGCGGCTGCTGCAAGGGGCGCTGCGCAGCAATGTCCTGCCCAAGACCAAGATCGACATCGGCGGGCAGAACGCGCTGCTGTCGGGGCTGGGCTATGTCGGGATCTTTCTGGCCGCGCTGGCCGCGATCACGGGGGCAGGCATTGACCTTAGCTCTCTTGCCATCGTTGCCGGTGCGCTGTCGGTTGGTATCGGTTTCGGTCTGCAGAACATCGTGAGCAACTTCGTCTCGGGGATCATCCTGCTGATCGAACGCCCCATTTCCGAAGGCGACTGGATCGAGGTCGGTGGCAAGTCCGGCTATGTGCGCGATATTTCGGTGCGGTCCACGCGGATCGAAACCTTTGACCGCACCGACGTCATTGTCCCGAACGCCGATCTTGTCAGCGGTACGGTGACCAACTTTACCCGTGGCAATACCGTGGGGCGGGTCATTATCTCGGTCGGGGTGGCCTATGGCACCGATACCCGCCGTGTCGAGGCGATCCTGCGCGAGATCGCGGAGGACCAGCCGCTGGTGCTTGCGAACCCCGCGCCGAATGTGCTGCTGGTGCGTTTCGGGGCCGACGCGCTGGAGTTCGAGATCCGTGCCTTCCTGCGGGACGTGAATTGGATGATGTCGGTCAAAAGCGATATCAACCACGCCATCGTCGAACGCTTTGCCGCCGAAAACATCGAGGTGCCCTTTCCCCAGCGGGACGTATGGCTGCGCACCCGCGCCGGCGAAAAACCCTCTAAGCAGGATGGAGAGGACAGTTGAACGAGCCGATCTACCTCACCGACGCCTATGCCCGCGACAGCGCCGCCAAAGTCACCGCCATCACCGACGAGGGCGGGATCGTGCTGGACCGGACAGTGTTCTATCCCACGGGCGGCGGGCAACCGGGGGACAGCGGTTGGCTGAACTGGGACAAGCAGCGCATGCCGATCGCGACAACGGTCAAAGGGCTGGACGGGTCCATCATTCTGGTTCCGGCCGAGCCCGAGGAAATCCCCCAGCCGGGCACCCATGTCACGCAAAAGCTGGATTGGGACCGCCGGCACCGGCACATGCGGGTGCACAGCCTGCTGCATCTGTTGTCCGTGGTCGTGCCGTTCCCCGTGGTGGGGGGGCAAATCTCGGCCACGCATGGGCGGCTGGACTTTGACCTTGCCGATGCGCCAGAGGATCGCGACGGCATCGAAGACGCGCTGGCGTCCTATATCGCGCAGGATTTGCCGATTACGGATCACTGGATTACCCAAGCGGAATTGCAAGCCGCGCCTGAATTGGTCAAGACGTTATCCGTCGCACCACCGGTCACGGCGGCCAACGTACGTCTGGTGCAAATCGGAGAGGGTGACGCATGGATCGACCTGCAGCCCTGCGGCGGTACGCACGTTGCCCGCACCGGAGAGATTGGCGCGGTACGCCTTGGCAAGATTGAGAAAAAGGGGCGCGGCACCCGCCGGATCTACGTCCATCTCGACAGCTGAACGGCGCATTGAAATCTTGTTGAATTTCGCGCGTTTTACCCCTTGCACCCCGCCCGCAGGTCACGTTAAACACCCCCTCAATGGACAGGTGGCCGAGTGGTCGAAGGCGCACGCCTGGAAAGTGTGTAGGCGGGAGACCGTCTCCAGGGTTCGAATCCCTGTCTGTCCGCCATTTTCTCATATGAAATCCATAAGTTGTTGGAAACAGGCGATAAAATTTTCGCCTGTATTCAGTTTTGTATAGCGAAATGTATAGCGGTTTTGGGATTCACAGCGATTCAGCGGTGTGGTATATAGATACCACTCTGTATGGAATGCTGAATGTTCTTTATCGACCGCCTCTTTCGCAAGCACGAATCCAAAGCCCTGAGCCTGACTGATCCAGAGGCTATTGGCCTTTTTGGTGCAACGCCAACCGCTACCGGCATTCATGTCAGCGGCAACTCAGCCTTGCGTGTTCCAGCTGTTGCTTGCGCCGTGGCGCTCATCTCTGAGACCATCGGAGCGATGCCTGCAAAGGTCCATCTGACCGACACGAAAGAAACGGCAAAAGGGCAGGGCGCTTACCGTCTTGTGCATGATGAGGCGAACGAGTGGACTTCTTCAGGTCAGCTGCGCGAATACCTGACCGTCGACGCGCTGCTGACGGGTAACGGCTATGCCCAGGTGGTCAGGCTTACAGATGGCGCACCCTTTGAGCTGCATCGGATTGATCCCGCCAGTGTGCGCTCAGATCACGAGCCGGACGGTGAACCTTTCTACATCGTCCAGACCGATCAGGGACCGCGCCGTTACAGCTACCGCGATATCCTGCATATCCAGCCTTTCGGCGGCGTGTCACCGATCACCCTTGGCCGTGAGGCTATTGCACTTGCACTGGCCTTTGAGCAGCACGTCGCGAGCCTGTTCGCTAACGGAGCGCGCCCGTCTGGCATTATTAAGAGCGATAAGGTGCTGGATGTGGAAGCCAAAAAGAAGATCGCGGCATCTTGGTTCAATACACACGGCGGTCGCAACGCTGGTGGCACTGCCATCCTCGATGAGGGCATGAGCTATGATCAGCTTGCCATGACACTTGCCGACGCGCAGTTTGCAGAGAACCGGCTTGAACAGATCCGCGAGATTGCCCGCGTCTTTCGGGTGCCGCCGACGATGCTTTTCGAGCTGACCCGCGGCACATGGTCCAACACTGAGGAGATGGCTCGTCAGTTCTACGCGATCACGCTCAAACCGTGGCTGGTCAGCTGGGCATGGGCATATGCCCGTGTCTTGTTCACATCAGAAGAGCGGGCCGCCTTCTATATTGAATTTGTCACCGACGATCTGCTGACCACCAATGCCACGGCGCGGGCCGGTGCTTATGGTCAGTATCGCAGCATGGGCGCGATGACGGCAAATGAAGTGCGCAGTGGCTTGAACCTTACACCGCTTGCCGAGGGCAACAGCCTCGCCAACCCCTACACCACGTCCGGCGCATCTGCCCCGGCACCAGAGGCCGACGCAGCATGATCACGCACCGCGCGTTCTTTGGCACCGCTGAACACGACTTCACACTGACCGACGATATGATCACCGAATTGGAGCGCCTGACCGAAACCGGCATCGGCGCTTTTTATCAGCGCGCGGTGTCGATGCTGTTTAAATCTGACGATCTGGCCCAAGTCATCCGGCTTGGCCTGATCGGTTCGGGCATGCACCCGCTAAAGGCGATGCAGCTTGTAGATACCTATGCGCGCAATCGCCCAATGGCTGAGACATTCCCGCTCGCACTCGACATCCTTGACGCCCGCTGGAACGGCACAGCCGATCCGGCCATCGGAGACACAGCAGCATGACCACCCGTTTAGAGTTCAAGGCTGACCTGACCGTCACACCTGAGGGCATCATCGAAGGTATCGCGTGGCCCTTTGGCAGCGCTGACCGCGTTGGTGATGTGATCGAAAAAGGTGCGATTGCTGCGCCGGTCACATTGCCGATGCTGTTCGCCCACGATCAGGGGCAGGTCATCGGAGTTTGGGATCAGATCGAAGAAACCGAGGCGGGTCTGATCGTCAAAGGCCGCCTACTAATCGACGACTTAGCGCGGGCGCGCGAAGTGCAGGCGATGATCAGCGCGAAAGCCGTGTCGGGCCTGTCCATCGGTTTTGTCACCACCAAGTCAACACCCCGCGCCAAGGGCCGCACTATTACCGCGCTGTCCCTGCATGAAATCTCTGTTGTCGCTGTGCCGTGCCATCCGGGCGCACAGATCACTTCCATGAAATCGGACGGCACCGCAAACCCTGTTACGGAACAAATCATGAATCCCGAGACTATCGAAGATCCGATCAATCCATCTGCACCGGCCAACGCGCCCCTGATGGACACCAAAGCTTTTGACGAGATCAAATCCCGGCTGGACAAGATTGAAGCGAAAGCAAACCGTCCGCAAGGCGTCCACATCACCGGCCCGGCCACAGCCCCCGAAACCAAGGCATTTGGTAACTTTTTGCGCCGTGGCGTCGAACGGATCGCGCCAGAAGAAGTCAAAGCCCTGACCGTCGCCAATGACGCCAGCGCGGGCTATCTGGCACCGCAAGAATTTGGCAGTGAGCTGATCAAACTGCTGACAGAGTTCAGCCCGATCCGGTCGTATGCGAAAGTCATTTCGATCAGCGCACCGTCAATCGTTTATCCGCGCCGCGTCACTGGCACCTCTGCAACTTGGGTCACTGAGATCGCAGGCCGCACGGCATCCGGCATGACCTTTGAACAGGTGACGATGACACCGCACGAGCTGGCGACGTTCACGGACGTGTCGAACGCTCTGCTTGAAGACAACGCCTACAATCTGGAAGGCGAACTGCTTTCCGACTTCGCAGAGTCCTTTGCGAGAACCGAAGGGCTGGCTTTCGTCAAAGGCACCGGCGCAGGCCAGCCGTTCGGCATCATGGCTGCGGCTGGCATCGCTGAGCTGAAAACGGGCCTTGCGGCAAACTTTCCTGCGTCCAACCCCGCTGATGTGCTGATCGCGATGTATCACAAGATTGCCACGACCTATGCACAGTCTGGCGTCTGGATGATGAACCGCAACACGCTGGCCATCGTCCGGCAGTGGAAAGATGGCAACGGTCGCTATCTGGTGCTTGATCCTATCACCGCTGGCGCACCTTCGACGTTGCTTGGCCGTCCTGTGGTCGAAATGCCAGACATGGACGATATTGGCGCAGGCACTTTCCCGATCCTGTTTGGTGACATGCAGGGCTACCGGATCATTGACCGCGTGGGCCTGACAACGTTGCGCGACCCCTACAGCCTTGCTGTGAATGGTCAGGTGCGGTTCCACGCCCGCAAGCGTGTGGGTGCTGACGTGACGCATCCCGACCGTTTCATCAAGCTGAAGTGCGCGGCATAAAATGATGCAGCGGCACGCCTCTGATATTGCTCTGGCCTACGGTGGCAATACCATTTGGCTTAAGCCGTCGCTACGTGCCGCGACCAACCTTGAAGCATTGCACGGCGGGTTTCCCGCCTTGCTTTCAAAGCTGCATGACTTTGACACCGCGACGATCCGCGAGATCATCCGGTATGCAGCACCTGACCGTGCAGCGGCTCAGACCTTGCTGAACGCACTGTCAGGCGCATCATTACGCACGGTCCAGCAAGTGACGCTTGCACCAGCCTTCGCACTTCTCACAGCGCTGATGACCCCGGTATCTGAAAAGATCACAGGCGAGGCCGCGAGGGCATCCACTGGCAAAGCCGTTGCATGGTCTGACCTTTATGCTGACCTCTACAAGATCGCGACCGGATGGCTTGGCTGGACGCCGGACACCGCTTGGAACGCGACCTTGCCAGAAATCCTGAACGCCTTTGACGGGCATATCGACCAGCTGAAGGCGGTGCATGGCAGCTCAGAAGATCAGACTACAAGCGCGCCGACCATGAGCAATGATCAGCGACAGGCGAACATCGACGCTGGCCTTGATCCTAACTTTGACAGGGCCGGACTGCATGCGTTGAAGGCCAAGATGACATGAGCCGCCCGCCGCATCTTTGCATCTGTGGTGCCGTCGTGGCGCATGGCGCACGCTGCGTGTGCCAGATCGCGTCAACCCGTGCTCGTAACAAGCGACATGACGCAAACCGGCTCAGCGCTCGTGAGCGTGGCTATACGCGCCAGTGGGAAACCGCACGCAAGGAATGGCTACACTTCAACCCGATCTGCACACACCCCGGCTGCGCCAACACTGCAACTGTGGTGGATCATGTCACCCCGCACAAAGGCGATATGAAACTGTTTTGGGACAAGACCAATTGGCAGAGCCTTTGCGCCGCCTGCCACAATCGTCACAAACAACGTTTGGAGCGACAATTATGAATTGCCAGGGACTTTTGAATAACCCGGCAAAGCTTTTTGCTTTAGAACTTACGGCCTCCAATATCAGGAAGCCGCAAGGTGTAAGGCGTCACTCGGTGAGCGGCTTTCACTTCCAAAAAGATATCTCCTCCGGAATAGTCAGCTTGGCTGATAGGGAAGCTCAACTCGTCATTCTGCAGCAGTCTATATGGCAGCCATTCTTCCGGAAAAAGGTATCCCGTTACTGGGTAACGTTTACCTTGGCTGCGGCGCACAAGTTCAGCTTGAACAATCGTGACATCAAATTGTCCTGCATTCACGATGTGCACTTGGATACCTTGCCTTTGTATAGATTTCTCGGTGTCGAGCAAAGATATCCGAAGCTTTACTTTTGGCCCACTCCAAAACCATTTCCATCCCTCAAGTCCGGCCAAGAAAGTGGCTACCAAAGCCGCATAGCCAGCGATCCAGTCGCTTGCAGTCAAACTTCCAACCCAATCAGACAATTTGTTTCCTTCATGATTGTAACCTTTAACGGCGATAGTGACCCAATCCTGAACAGACAAGTCCTCTGCTCAGAGTTTTCCTGTAAGTGCCTCAAAACGGGGCGGGTAGCCCCGATCTTTGCATTAGTTCAGGGGACCGGCGGGGGGAGAGCCGCACAAGAGACCCCGAATATAACTTTTCAGGATAGAACGGTATGACGACCACACCACTGGCATTGCTTAAAGCGCAACTGAACCTCGAACACGATCTGGACGACGCGCTGCTGACGCATAAGCTGGCTGTAGCGGAAGAATGGGTAGTGAACCACACCGGCAAGCCCTTTGCCGAGCCGGTGCCTGCGTCCCTGACCGAAGCCACATTGCAGCTTGCCGCCTATTGGTATGTCAGCAGGGAAGCCGCGACAGATGTGCGCCTAACCGCCGTGCCCTTTGGTGTGCTCGAACTGATTGCCCCTTACCGCGAGAGTGTGACCGGCCATGTCGCGGCTTAAAGGATCAGTGGAGCTGGAACAGCGCCTTTTAGCCATCCCGCGTGAGGTGTTGGCAGAGCTGCGCCCAGCGCTGGTTAAAGGTGCGCAGGACATAGCAGATGCCATGGAGCTGCTTGCACCTGAAGACACAGGCGACCTTGTGAATACCATCACGGTCACCGGCCCCGGCGGCACAACGCCCGCTTACGCGACCGGCGGTGGCAGCGTGACCCTCGCCGACAACCAAGCCGCCGTAACAGTGGGCAGCCCAGATATGCGCCATGGTCACCTGCAAGAGTTTGGCACGGTAAGCCATGAGGCGAGGCCGTTCATGCGCCCTGCATTCCGCTTGAAGAAAGCCAAGGTAATGGCTCGGATCAGCCGCGCTGTAGCAAAGGCGGTAAAGAACGCAGGTGACAGTAAATGATTGAACCATCTGTTGCATTGCAGACCGCGTTGCGTGGCACCCTTATCGCTGACCTGACTGTGAGCGCTCTAGTGCAGCCCGACCGTATTCGGGCCGGTTCCACGCGCCCTGATCGCTTACCCTGCGTGATAATGGGTCACGCTCAAACGCACTACCTAGGCCGCGCCTCCGGGGAGCAGCACTTGGCTCGGGTAAATCTCGACGTGCATATCTGGGCAATTGAAGATGGTGCGGATACCGCCAAAGCCATCGGCTTTGCGGTGGCAAAGACGCTGATCGGTATGGCTGATCATCAGGACGGCTTTGACATCGACCAACTCGACCTACCGCGGGTAATTTGGATGCGCGACCCGCAGCCCGAGCTGGCTTATACCCATGGCGTGATCGAAGTCGAAGCGGTGATTAGGTGGCGGGCATGATCCGGGCCGGCGCAATGCGTGAGCAGATCACCTTTGAGCGCAAGCTGGAGAGGGTGCAGCCGTCCGGTGCGGTGCTGGTGCAGTGGGTGCCTGAGCAAACCCTACGCGCAGAGCTGGTGCAGGAGAGTGCTGACGCCTTCCTGAGCAACTTAGAGCGCACCGAGGACCGTAAGGTGTTCAAGCTTTGGGCGACGAACTGGATCAGCACAGAAATGCGCGTGACACACGCAGGCTACACCTACCGGATTGCCCGGATCGTGCCATTGGATCGGCTGGCGCTGGAGCTGCACTGCGTGAACGCGGTGGATGAAACATGAGCGCGCACCTACGCGGGGTGAAACCGCAAGCCAAAGTCACCAAAGACGCGCTGACCAAAGCGCCCCCGGTGCCTGAGTATTTCAGCGCTTATGCCGCGGCGGAGTGGAAGCGCATCATGCCGCGGCTGATCAAAGACCGGGTTTTGACTAAGGCTGATCTGGCAGGTGTCGAGCATTACTGCATGATGATCGGTGTAGTGCGCGAGATCGAGACCAACCGTAGCCTGAACGCTGGTGAGATCGACCCAAAGATGTTCGGCGTTCAGAACCGTGCCGCCCAAACAGCGCGCCAGCTCGCCGCGGAGTATGGGCTGTCACCGGTGAGCCGTGCGCGTATCGGCACTAACGCTGATGACGGCGCGGACGATGACAACCCTTTGAACGTCCGGTGACGTATGACCAGCGCAAGCGCGTTCCCCGCGTGGATATACGACGCCAGCCCGATAGCCGATCCGTTAGGGTATGGCGAAAGGGCCGTGCAGTTTCTGCGCCGATTGCGTCACCCCAACAGCGACGCACCGGGCGGTGCTTTCCAGCTTGCGCCTTGGCAAGAGCGGATCGTGCGGCGGATTTATGGCCCCAGGCACCCGGACGGGCGCAGGATCGTGCAGAACGTGTTCTTTCTGGTGCCACGCGGCAACCGCAAGACCAGCTTAGCGGCTGCGTTGGCGTTGCTGCACACCATCGGCCCAGAGCGGGTGCCAGCCGGTCAGGTGCTGTTCGCCGCTGCAGATCGTGATCAGGCGGGCATCGGGTTTCGTGAGGCTGCGAATATCGTGCGCATGGACAGTCGTTTGATCGCGGCCACGCGCATCTATGACGCCTACAATGCGCCCAAGCTTATCAAATACACCGCTCAGGACGTGACCCTGCGCACCCTTTCTAGTGATGGCGGTGCTGCGCATGGCCTAACACCCACATTCACGCTGATCGACGAAATCCACATCTGGAAAGGCCGCGACCTTTGGGAAGCCTTGCGCAGTGGTGCAGCCAAGGTGCGTGACAGCCTGACCGTGATCGCCACGACTGCCGGACGCGGTGCCGAGACTTTGGCATCGGAACAGTATACTTATGCCCGCCGCGTCGCGCTGGGCGAAATCGACAACCCTGCCTATCTGCCTATCCTGTTCCAAGCTGAACCTGACGATGACTGGCAGGATGAAACGGTATGGCACCGTGCCAACCCCGGTCTTGCACATGGCTTCCCGTCCATCGATGGCATGCGCGGCTTGGCTAAAGAGGCCGAGAACAAGCCGGCAGACCGGGCAGCGTTCCTGCAGTTCAATTTGAACGTTTGGCAGGCCAATAGCCGCGACCCGCTGTTTGACATGGCGACGTATGACGCCCGTGTGTTCGAACCGGAATTCGACGCGCTGGCAGAGCTTCCCTGTTATCTTGGCGTTGATATGTCTCTCTCTGGTGACTTGACCGCGGTGGTCGCCGCTTGGCGTCATGATGATGACCAGATCACGGTTCACCCTTGGCTGTTTGTGCCCGGCGATGATCTCAAGGGCCGCGCTGATCGCGACGGGCTGCCCTATGAGGAATGGCGCGACGCTGGCCTGATCTTTGTGACACCCGGCCCAATCATCGACGCTGGGCTGATCGAAGACCAGATCAGGGAGATATGCGCGACCAATGACGTGCAAGAGATCGCCGTAGACCCGCACCTTGCCCGCCGCTTGATGCAAAGCCTGCATGATGACGGTCTGCCCGTGATCGAATACCGCCAGACCCCGCTGAACATGGGCGTGGCCGCCGGTGACCTCGAACGCACGGTGAACGGTGATCTGATCCGGCACGATGATCATGCAGCGCTGCGCCAGCACTTCGACAGCGTGGTCGCATCACGCAATCCGACATCCGGCCTGATCCGCATGCACAAAGGCAAGAAGACTGACCGGATCGACGGGGCTATCGCCGCCGCGATGGCTGTGTCCCGAGCCTGCGCCGCTGAAACGAACCTGAGCAAATACAACGCACCCGAAGCCGAAGGGCTTTTCATATTCTAAGGATACTACCCCATGTCTGACCTTCCCGGCCTTGTCGTCGATATAGAAGCCCGCATCGACAAACTCGAAAAAGGATTAAAGCGCGCAAACGCTGCGCAGAACCGCGCCAGCGACCAAATGGAGCGCCGTGCCCGCCAGAGTGCTGACAAGCTGCGCGACACCTACGGCAAGGCCGGTGACAGCATCCTTGCCACGTTCAAGCGCCTTGGCCCCGGCTTGGCCGGTGGTCTGGTGGGTGGCCTGACCGTCGGTGCTTTGTCTGGTTTGTCACAGAACCTTGGCCGGATCGTAAGCGAGACAGCGCAGATCGGGGATGAGGCCAAACGGGCAGGGGTTAGCGTTCAGGCCTTGCAGGAATGGAAGTTTGTAGGAGCGCAGAACCGCATCGGCATTGATCAGATCGTTGACGGTTTGAAAGAGCTGAACTTGCGGGCTGACGAATTTGTCGTGACCGGGCAGGGCGCGGGAGCCGAAGCGTTTGCCCGCTTGGGGTATGGGGCTACTGAACTTAAGGCCAAACTGGCAGACCCTTCCAAACTGTTGCTTGAGATCATCGGTCGCATGGAAAGCATGGATGAAGCCGCGCGGATCAGGATCAGTGATGAGTTGTTTGGGGGTTCAGCCGGTGAGCGTTTTGCTGAGCTAGTCAGTCGTGGCGAAGGTAAACTGCGCGACACCATTCGCGCGGCCAATGATACCGGCGCAGTGCTGGACAGCGAACTGATCGAAAAGGCGGCTGAACTTGACCGGCGGTTCGCGGCACTCAAGACGCGCGCCGATGTGTTCATGAAGTCGCTTGTAATCGGCATTGCAGAGGCGGTGCCTAAACTTGGGGAAGTGCGCAGTCACATCGACAACCTCTTTGACAACCCACGGCAGGGCAACGCGCTTTTAGGCGCGGGCATCTATGATGAGCTAAACCGTGATGCCCGTGCGGTGGAGACGCACCGCACAGAGATCGAGGCGCTGGCAAGTGCCTATGATGAAACCGGCTATATCGCTGAACGCAATGCGACCCGTCTTGCTAAGGTCGCGACAGAGCTGCGCGCTTTGGGGCAGACTGAAGCTGCAAGCGCACTAGACCGGGTGGCGACCGAGATGCGCAAGTTGGTCAACGATCTAGCAAGCGGTGCCATCGGCGCGGATGAGTTTGAACAGCGGCTGGCGGAGACAACCGCAGCAGCGCAGGCGACACTTGTCGAGGTGAACGCCATCGACGGTGTTGATTTTGGTTATGTCATCGGGGGCCTTAGCCGCTTGGTGAAGGCACTTGCCACAGCGGCGGCGAACGCTCGTGCCCTGCGCGCGAGCCTGCCCGGTGCATTGTCGGGTGGTGAGACAGTTGCGCCGTCATACATGGACCCCGGCCCGAAGTCGCGCAATGGCTACCGCGCCGCGACACCCGGCTTGGCGGTTGGCACATCGCTGCGCCCAGCACTGCCGAGCGTCGATGCCAGCTTTGGCGCACCAGAGCCGGTTTCAGGCAGTGGTGGTGGCAAGGGTGGCGCTGGTGCGCCGCGGCAGAACGATCTTGAACGCGAGATCGAGAATATCGTGCTCGAGACAAATGCCCTACGTATCGAGGCTCAAGCCTTGGCCGAAGTATCCGGTGCGCAGCTTCGTTATGGTGACGCTGTGGAGTTTGCCCGCACTAAAGCTGAGCTGCTGGCGGCGGCGCAACGTGCTGGCGTGGAAGTGACGCCACAGCTTGCCGACCAGATCGACACACTAGCCAAGGAATACACCGACGCGGGCAGTGCAGCTGAATTGGCGGCGGACAAGATCGAAGAGGTTCAGAACGCCAGCCGCGCTGGTGCAGACCGGATCGCCAGCCTATTTGAGGGTATGGCGTCAGGTGCGATGACGGCGAAACAGGCCGTGGGTCAGCTGATCCTAGAGTTGATTAAGCTGGCGCTCAAGAAGCGGCTGCTTGAAGCTGCCAGCGGGGCAGGTGGATCACTGTTCGGCAAAGTCGTGCAGGTGATCGGCGGCGGGTTTGCTGCGGGTGGATACACGGGCGCGGGTGGTAAATTTGAACCGGCGGGTATCGTCCACAAAGGGGAGTATGTCCTGAGCGCAGAAGCCACCAAGGCTATCGGGGTGCCCACACTTGAAGCGCTGCACCAGAGCGCCCAGAGGGGCTATGCTGTCGGTGGCCTTGTAGGTGCTGCCCGCACGCCGTCATTGAGTCCTAAGGGCCATGCCAGCGCCTCTGCGCCCACAATTTCTATCAGTGCCCCGGTTACGGTAAATGGGTCAGCGGGCACACTGGAGCAGAATAGCGATCTGGCGAGCAAAATGGCGCGTGAGCTGGAAAGCACGATGCGCGGCGCAGTCGTGAGGGAGATACAGCGCCAGATGAGGCCGGGCAATCTGTTGAATGGGCGGGGATAGGTTTCGTATTTTCAACGACCGTTGCGCGTCAACAATGCGTTCGTGGATGTTGCGCCAATTGCCGCTTGATGAGCTATAAATATTCCGGTAATTCTTCCGACCCTCGTGCCATGTTCTTTAGAGCCTCTTTGCGGCGAGAGATTGTTTCATGCCATTCCTGCGCCTCACGGTCTGAGAAAAAGCTGGCGGACGGGGCAAGGCGTTTTACAGCTTCCTCAACTTCTTCCAAGCTGACCCGGAAGAACTCCTTGCGCATGTTGGAAGCGTTTATCCGGCGGTCAGAGAACTCTTTGTGAAGGGCATTTTCGAGGGCTGGGGCTTCATCCGAATAGATCATCGCATGAGTGTCGAAGCCAAACGGGACACTTGCGTCACCAAGTTCTTTAACCCGATCGTCTGGTTCGAGCCGCCGCGTCAGGCCAATCTTGACTACATCCTCACCAAAAGAACCGATATTGGAGATAATATAAACGTAGCCAGATCTAGTCATTTCAGCCATTGCTCGAGCACGTTCGCTTCTCGCGTGCGCTTCGGCTAAAGCGGCTTCCAGCTCAACAATTCGGCCTTCATCGACACCCGCCTCTGTGCGCGCCTTGTCCAAGAGCTTCTGATATCGTTCCTCTTCACGTTCGGCTGCTTCGGCCTCTGCTAGTAGTTTTTTCTCCTCGCGTTCCGCCCGCGCCAGTTCTGCACGTTCTTCTTTCTCCATTTTGAGTCGCTCACGATATTCATGGGTAGCGTGCAACTCGTCCAACTTAAGGCTGACATACTTCTCACTTATACGCAGCTTCATCGACTCGTTGGCTTTGTCAATTTGCGTGACCGCGTTGATGATGCGCTTCTCCATCGCGTTGACGTTGTTCCAGCGCGTGTTGGCAGTTGCGGCTTCGCATTCGTTGTTAAAGGCTCGCATCGTTAAGCGGATCTGACGGTTGATCATAGTCTGGCCCTTGGCACGACTTCCGTCGACCTGCCAATCAGTCGGACAGTGGGTGGAGGTCTTGGCGGTAATCATCGCTTTTTGGCGGTCGCGAATACGCTTAATTTCTTCTTTGAATTCTTCTGCGTCGTTGAACTCGAAGTGCGGTTCGTAGACGCCAAGCTCAGCAAAAGAGAGCCTTTCGTCATAAATTGCCATTTGTTGTTCTAGTTTGTTAAGCGTGTTCCGCTTATCCGAATAGGATGAACGTGTAGCTTCGATTTTTTGCTGCAGGTCCGATACCGTCTCGTTGAGTGATGATATCTCGTTCTCAATCGACGTGATTGGCGCATATTTCTCTACAAGCGCTTCTGCCTCTTCAATACGTTTATTAGCCCTCTTTGTTGCGCTCCGAGATCGTAGCCAAAGGACGAAGAGAACAAGGGGTGAAAACATCCATGTGATTATAAAAAATAGTATCGGGTCCAATTTATATCGCCTTCCAGTGAATGTTAGCGATTTCGGGAGCGCGAAAGTGGAGGGTGCTAGAGCAGGTTCCCAGATCAAGCTGCGCTAATGAAATAGCCAGTTAGTTTAATAATCGCCCCTTATTGAGATACAATTACTCACAGCCGATACCGTCGCCATCGCGATCTAGACCATAGATGTCAGTGCCAATAACTGTGACCGGTCCCTGCACATAAGCGGGACCATTGCCGCTGCCACCTGCGCAATCGACGTCAGAGGCCACGGGAACGCAGGGATCATAGTTTGGATCGCACTCTTGTGACCAAGCAGGTGGCGCAGCTGACAGTGGTAGCAGCAACAGAATGAGTGCACGTTCTATCATCCGCGGGTATCCGATCTATCGAGAAGTATGGTGTGCTCAATTCTAAGTTGAACTGTTTCGCAAGCTGGGTTCAGGGTCAACACCTATCGCCCCCTAGATACCAAATGACATCGGCTTTCATCTCAACGCTCCAGAGGTGCTGCATGGCACCTTAGGCGCGCGACTTTCATCTGAGCTACCCTTGCCGCCTACACAAGCAAGGTCGAGTCCTGCGGTGCTTTTCGGAGCCTCTGCCGGGGCACTTCATGCGTGAGGGCCGGGGCGCGGGTATTCTGTGCATCGCGGACATTTCTTGCGCGGAACCGGAGCAGGGTTAGGGTGCAGTGTGCCCGGTGTCGCGTCTGCTGACCGGGGTAGGTCATGAGCCGGGGAGTTGAAGCATTCTGGGCGTCAAGAAGAACGGTATAGAAGCACTTGTTATCAAAAACAGTAATATCTCTTAAAAGCATATATAATACGACCAGAATGCTTCACCTCTCCGGCGCTGGAGATAATGCGAAAAACCGCCCCAAAATGTCGAAATTTCTCCCGGTCCAGCGTGATGCGGGGAGATGTTATAGTCAGGTAGTTTTAGGGATGCAGACGAAATATGGGGTCAGCGCTGTTTATTTTTCATTGCGCAAATCACCTCTTGCAAGCTGATTCCGGCGACTCAATATCAGACGGGAACGATACCCCGCAGTGAGTGCCTGACATGACAAGCCTTTCCGACGACGAATTTTATAGCAGCCGCCGCCAGCACGAGTTTGAGGACCGCATGGACCGCGCCTTCGACCCGCAGACCTGCCACAGCCTGTCTGACAGTGGTGAGATCAGCTGGGGCGGGGATGGCGGTAAGGACGCGATACTCGCTGCCATAGACGCCCTCGCAAACGACGAGGATATTCCCGACTTACACCCCGGCCCGAGGTTCACCGACGAAGAACTTGAGGCTATCCGTGCAGATCATCCAGCAACCCCGATCGTGCATGGCTATACACCTCGGTATGATCGTCAATTCAAAAAGCGGGCACCATTGGAGCAGGAACTGGCAACGCTCACCCCGGAGGAACCGCGCTATCACGAGGTTATGGCTGAACTTGCGGAGGTGAACCGCCGGATCAAGATCGAGCTCGAGCGCTCCACTGATGATACCTACCGTAAGCGTGAGCGCATTGATGAATACAAGCTGACGATTGGGAAAGATGAACGCAATGCAAGCCGCCGTGACCGTCCCGAAGCCAATGTGATGACACCCAAGGAAGTGATGGCAGCTGAGACGCCCGACGAGAAGGTAAAGCGTCTTCGCGAACGTAAAAAGGAAACACAGGCGCTACGTCGCGCAAAGAAGAAAGCAGCAGAGGACGCGAAGTGATGGACAATGATCGGCGGCGCTTTGAAGGCAACATGGCGCGCTTTTTCGACGGGAAGCCGAACGGGGATGGCAAGACGCTCGACATCGGCGGAGATCGCGACGCGAATGTGAAGCGGGCAGTCTTAGCGGCGCTCAACGATATCGACAGCGTGAGCGATGACTTTGCAGAGTTGTATCGCCGCTTTGCTTTTACCCAGCAGGAGCTGGAAGAGGCAGTTCGTAAATGCAAATGAACGGTGAACAGGTGGCGGCGGCAGTCTTGGCTGATCAGGGACGTAAAACGAAGGCACTGACGGATAGCATTGGAGCTGCTGGGATTAATCAATTGACTGCTGCTATTGAGGTGATCGCCAAACATCTGGGCGCTGCGCCGGCTGGCACCACAATCGGCGATTTGATCAAAAACACCTAGCGGGCAGGGTGTGTTCGTGTTATGTTCTTGGATGAGGGCTTTGTCACTCTTGCACTCACGGAAAGCTCCTGCAGCGATAGCAAGCCGCTGCGGGGGCCGATCTAAGTAATCATTTACTTATTAAAAAACAAATACTTAGAAGCGTTTTGTGTCTTGCGCGCTGAATCTGCTTGTGAGAATCTTGCGGCACGACCAACCCCTTTGGAGTGCCGACAATGGCCCTAACTGACACCTATCTGCCCGACGAAACCCACGGCTCCCTTGTGGCCGCGCTTTCTGCGCTGGACCGGGACCCCGCGCACCCCACACCTTTGTCTGACCGGATCATTGAAGTGCTAGGCGAGGTGGCCAACGTCTGGCCCGCCTCTATTGATCCATATGTTCTCGAGGTGAAAGCCAAGACACCAGCTGAGAAGAGGGTCGCGAAGCGCTTCCGCAATATCCTCGAAGCGAACGCAGAGGGGCTTGCCATGCTAGAGCGGATCAAGCCTCTCGCCTGATCACTACCACGCAGCCCGACGGAATAACCCGGTGGGCTTAGTGGTGCAATTATACCATTACCCACTCCCACTTCGACACCTTAGGGTTGCACTCCTTGCTGGCATGACCATCACCGGATATCAGCGGAAAGTCGCTTATGACGGGAATGGCACGGGAGATTTGTCAATGAAGTATACGTTTTCGATTGTTGCACTGACTATGGTGCTGGGTGCATGCGCCCAGAAGCCTGAGGACATCCAGGGTTCATACATTTCCCCTACAACCTTCGATGGTATGTCCTGCTCTCAGCTAAGAGCTGAGGCAACGCGTGTCGACAATGCCCTTGTCAAAGCCTCTGCGCAGCAGACCAAAGCTCGTAGTAACGACACAGCTGGGGTCATCCTTCTTGGTTTGCCTGTTTCTTCCCTTTCGGGTGGCAATGTTGCACCTCAGATCGCCGATCTAAAAGGCAGACAAGAGGTCTTGCACCAGACCCAGATACAAAAACGCTGCATCAAAGGTTAGGATAGTTTGACCTAAAACTACCCGCCGGCTGACACCGGCGGGCTACTATGCCGATCGCGAATACTCCAGCCCGACAGCACGTTCTATGCGCCAGTGAAGGCCACCTTGCGCGCACAGCGCCTGCACTTCATGTCCGCCTGCACATGAATCAGCTTTCGCATCTCATGATAAAGTGAGTGCAGGACGTGCGGTGCGACGTTGGCAGGCGTGCCAGGTCACCACGAGAACGTCCCGCGCAGTGAGGTCGGCATTGCGGATCTCGAATTTTATTCCAAGGATCATGGGTTCATAGGGTAAAGCTCCATATAACTGAATGTTCACTTAATGTTCCATTCACGTCGTGAGGGCGAAGAACTATTTTTGACAATCGTGCTCATCCCTGAACCCGCCACGCTATAAAGGAGATATCGCCACACACACAGTCATTGAGAACATGCCCGATCAACTCGAACGCCTCAAAGCCGCAAGACACAAGGTTGCACAGCTGGTGCTGATCGACCGGGTGTATCTGCCGATATTCGAGCGGCTGGAAAGCGAGATCGTAGCGCTAGAAGTGGACAATGACATGCTTGCCCGCGCTCGGGCGCTTGTGCAGCGTCAAAAAGCCATCGGCTGAATTACAGCGCTCATTTGTGCGAGCGACGCGCCAGCCCCATACCGCTCTCGATTGAGGGAGTGCCCGAACAGGTCACGCCTGATACGCTCATCGACACCAGCAGCTAGCAAACGATCTTCAAATGAGTGACGCAGGCCATACATGCTGTGTTCTGGCGTCTCAAGTAGGCCGTGCGCGCGCAAGTATTTGTTGACCACAGCAGACAGGCCCGCCGGTGCTAAAC
Source organism: Sulfitobacter sp. PM12 (assembly GCF_045586035.1). Classification (NCBI taxonomy): domain Bacteria; kingdom Pseudomonadati; phylum Pseudomonadota; class Alphaproteobacteria; order Rhodobacterales; family Roseobacteraceae; genus Sulfitobacter; species Sulfitobacter sp. PM12. The sequence goes on along the minus strand of NZ_CP151529.1, from coordinate 2,064,277 downwards.
GATAGCGATTGAAGCCGTCAGGGAAGGCCCGTAGAGCTTCAAGGCTGACACCAAGTAGGGGCATGACCCTCCGAGCGTTCTTGCTCTTCAAATGCCGTCCTATAGGCTCAATGGAGACATGCGGCACGTTGGTGTCCAATTTAATGCAGTCACGAGTCAGTCCGGCAATCTCAGACGGGCGCAAGCCGGTGTTGATCATGACCAGAAGGATGGCCCTTGCTTGATCATTCAGCCGATCCAGCGCGCCGGGCATGAGCAAGCGGTCCTTAATCCAAGTATCCGAAAATGGGGGGCGCTTGCCCGCTTCGCTGTTCTTGAACGCCAGATCGGAAAGGGGCAGCCTGAGGCCAAGTCGTTTCATCTTGTTGATGGTTTTCAGAATGTCGCCAAGATGGATCAGGTCTTTGTTGCCAGCATTCGGCGTAACCTCACCTGCTTCGATCCGCTCCATCCACCAGCCGCGGAAATCGAGCATGTCATCGCCGGTGATATCTCCAATCTGCTTGTCGCCGACCACCGCCACGAAATTCTTCACCGCTTTGATGCGTGGGTTCCGCCATCGTCTTAGTTGGTCTGGCGACTTGCCGATAACCTTATCAGCAGCAAGGGACCAATATTGATCAAGTGCCTTACTCACCGTTATCAGGCTTTCGGGCGCACCACCCAAGATCGCGCTGGCTTCTAGTTTGTCGGGCGCTCCATTTAGCAGGGGCACCGCCTCAATCCGGCTAAGCACATCATTGACGGGCAGTTTCGCGACGGCACCAGCATCAAGGTAGCGATAGCCACGTGCCGCAGCTAAGTCCCTTGCAGCTGCCAGTCTTTGATCGGCGGCAGCGGTGTCACCAGCTAGCCGAGCTTCCCATGCTTCCACCATTTGTGCCCAAGCACGGTCAGCCTTAGAGCGGGCAACTGACGCTGAATCAGTGTGCAGACTAAGTGTGACAAATGTTCGACTTTCGATGCTCGAAAACCGGCTCGGAACGCGCTTGTAGAGCTGATACTTATTGCTGCGCAGTCTGATCATGTTAAACCTCATGCCTGATCAGATTGTATAGCGAAATGTATAGCAAAATGTATAGCACTTTTTGACGCTGGCGCTAAAGGGGAGGCTGTAATTTATAAAATGCTGTTAAATAACAAGTGATTAGGCGGGAGGCCGTCTCCAGGGTTCGAATCCCTGTCTGTCCGCCATACCCCCCTTACGATATATTCCGCCTCTACGGTGATCGGTTCCGACGCCCCGAACGGGTCGCCAGATGCCCGTTGGTTCGGGCGGGTCGATGACGGGTTACCTGAGCCTTTTCGCGGTCGCCTTTCTTGCAGCGACGATTCTACCGATGCAATCCGAAGCGTTGCTGGTCGGGCTGATGATCCATGGTCAGCACGGGGTTCTGGGGTTGCTGGCGGTTGCCACGGTGGGCAATGTCTTGGGGTCGGTGGTGAATTGGGGGCTGGGGCATGCGGTGCTGCGGTTCCAGCACAAGCGCTGGTTTCCTGCGTCCCCGTCGCAAATGGCGCGGGCCGAGATGTGGTATGCGCGCTATGGCCGCTGGTCGCTGCTGGTCAGCTGGTTTCCGGTTGTTGGCGATGCGCTGACCGTCACCGCAGGGGTGCTAAGAGAGCCGCTGTGGTCCTTCGTCGCAATCGTCGGCATCGGCAAGGCATTGCGCTATGGCGTGCTGGCCTGGGTGACGCTCGTGTGGATCGGCTGAGCGAAAGAGATCGAATAGCGCGTTGTCTTAAAACGAAAAAAGCGCCCGAGGGCGCTTTGTTTCCGTGATCGTCGTCTGGCGCTTAGCCGCCCCAGTTACGTACCTGACCGCAATCCATATGCACGAAGTTAGAACCGGAATAGCGACCAACACCGCCACCGTTACAGGCAATCGCCGCGCGTGCCATCTGGTTCACCGAACGCGATGCCAGACGCAGGTCAGCCGCCTGACCACGCATATGGAGGGAGTTCTTGGCCACACCGCGCGATCTGGAACGCAGCATCGCGTTGGTCTGCGGGCTGCGGTAACCGGATAGAAGCATATAGGGCTCGGACACATCCAGAAGGTTATGCGACGCGGCCATGATGTCCACGGTGCGCAGGTCCATCGACTTGACGCCATCTGTACGCCAGTCACGCATGAAATAGTTCAGCTCGGATACGGCATCTTTGATGTAGTTGCCTTCGATCCAATAGATCATGTCGATGCGTTCGCCGGTCCGGCCGGAATACATCTTGATGCGACGAATATCGCCGGCCCCACGCAAAAATCCTGCTGCGTTTGCGAAGGTCGGTGCCGCTGCTACGGCCGTCGCTGCGAATGCGCCCAATACGGAGCGCCGGGTCATGCCCGAAGTGCTCTTACCAGTCATTGATTGTATGTCCCGTCTTCTGCCTTTGGTTCCATGATGTTACACGGAGTTTTCCATCGATCCCCAGATGCAACAATTTATGGCATAGCGCGATTCTTGAACCAAGTGCTGAATCGAAAAGGTTCCATCCATCAACAAATTTAGGCGAATTTTTGCGCAACCCTTAGTTGGTTGTTCATTTTTGCCACAGGGGCGATGCCGATAAGCATCAATTTATCCTTAGTTTTCAGTTCACGGGCATTGTTATTGGACAAGAGCATAGGGTTCCCTGCCTATCTAGGAAATCCAAAGCTCACCGATTTCGGGGGAATCAATGACTCGTATTTTAAGCATTCAATCGCGGAAATTTCGCCGCTTGGCCGGTTTTCTGGGGGCGGCTGCCACCGCTCTGACACTCTTTACCGCGCCGCAACCCGCTTTTGCGCAGGTGACCGCGTTCAAACAGGCCGTTGCCGAAGCCGCCGCGCGGGATGAGGATATCGCCGCCTACTACCGGACCCACGGCTATGCACCGATCTGGACCGAAGCGACAGAGATACAGCGCGCCCGACGTGCCGCTCTTATGTCGGCGATCCGCGCGGCTGATTTGCACGGGCTACCCGTCGCACGCTATGACCCTCAAGGGCTGATGGAAAAGCTCAAAAACGCGCAGACCCCGCGGGATCGCGGTCTGGCCGAGGTCGAGATGACGCGCGTTTTCCTGCAATACGCCCGTGATCTGCAAACCGGTGTGCTGGTGCCGTCGCGCATTGATCCGTCCATCGTGCGCGAGGTGCCATACCGCGACCGTCAGACCTATATCACCGATTTCATTTCTTCCGATCCGACGCCGTTCCTGCGTAATCTGCGCCCGCGAACGATGGAGTATAACGCCCTGATGCGTGAAAAGCTGCGGATGGAGCATTTGCTGACCCAAGGCGGTTGGGGCCCCGCGGTGCCTGCATCCTCGCTCAAGCCCGGGGCGCAAGGCACGCAAGTGGTCGCGCTGCGCAACCGATTGATGTCGATGGGGTATCTTAAACGTTCTAACGTGATGACCTATGACGCCACTTTGCAAGAGGCGGTGCGCAGCTTTCAAAAAGATCACGGGCTGAATGAGGACGGCGTCGCTGGCTCCGGCACCATGGCCGAGATCAACAAGAGCGTCGAGACGCGGCTGCAATCCGTCATCGTCGCGATGGAGCGTGAACGCTGGCTGAACAAGGAACGCGGCGTACGTCACGTGCTGGTCAATATCCCCGCCTTCACCGCGTCCGTCGTCGACAACGGGCAGGTCACCTTCGAGACACGCTCGGTCGTGGGGGCGAACCAATCGGACCGTCTGACGCCTGAATTCTCGGACGTGATGGAATATATCGTCATCAACCCGACGTGGACGGTGCCGCGGTCGATCGTGACCAAGGAATATCTGCCGTCGATGCAGCGTAACCCCAATGCCGCGGGTCATATTGATCTGATCGATAATCGTGGCCGGATCATCAGCCGTGGGTCTGTGAACTTTAGCCGCTATACAGCGCGCACCTTCCCATATGGCATGCGCCAAAAGCCGGGACGGACCAATGCGCTTGGGCTGGTAAAGTTCATTTTCCCCAACAAATACAACATTTACCTGCACGACACGCCCTCCAAGAGCCTGTTTGACCGCGACGTTCGTGCCTTTAGCCACGGCTGCGTGCGGCTCGCCGATCCGTTTGATTTCGCCTATACGCTGCTGGCCCCGCAGGCGGCTGATCCTGTCGCCTATTTCAAACGGCAACTGGCCACAGGCCGCGAGACTTTCGTCCATCTGGATACCGAAGTGCCGGTCCACATCATCTACCGCACCGCCTTCACCACACCGCGCGGCCATACGCAGTATCGCGCCGATATCTATGGTCGCGATGGCCGTATCTGGGATGCGCTGAGCAAGGCGGGGGTGGCATTGGGCGCGGTTCAGGGTTAACTCGTCCCTGATAAGGGGAGACCGCACATGACCTACACCATCCAACAGATCGCCGACGCGCTTGGCTTGCCAGCGGCCGGCGATACCTCCATTTCGATTGCCAAACTGGCAGAGCCGGCAGACGCGGGCCCCGACGATCTCGCGCTCGCCATGAGCCCCAAATACGCACAATCGCTGTCTGACGGATCGGCCCGCGCGGCCATGCTCTGGCCCGATGCCGATTGGCAAGAGATGGGGTTGAAGGCCGCCATCCTGCCGGACCGTCCGCGCTTTGCCATGTCGGGACTGACCCGAATGATGGATCCGGGGCAGGGGTTCGGGGCTGGCATCCACCCCTCTGCCGTTATTGATGAGACTGCCGAACTGGCCGAGGACGTCTCTGTCGGGCCACTGGCGATTGTGGCGGCGGGCGCGAAAATCGGCGCTGGCTCTGTCATCGGGCCGCAGTGCTACATTGGGACAGACGCGGTTCTGGGTAAGAACGCCTATCTGCGCGATCACGTCAGCATCGGCGCGCGGGTGCGCATCGGCGATGATTTCATCGCACAACCGGGCGCGCGGATCGGCGGCGACGGGTTTTCGTTCGTGACGGCTGAGCCCAGCACGGTGGAACAGACCCGCAAGACCCTTGGTGATCGCGGCGACACAAAAGCGCAACAATGGACCCGTATTCACACCCTTGGAAGTGTGACCATCGGGAACGACGTGGAATGCGGTATGAACTGCACGGTTGACAGCGGCACCATTCGCAACACCGCGATTGGCGACGGCAGCAAGCTCGATAACCTCGTGCATCTGGGGCATAACGTTGTGGTCGGCAAAAACTGTCTGCTGTGCGGGCAGGTCGGTATCGCCGGTTCCGTGACCATCGGCGACAACGTCGTGCTGGGGGGGCAGGTGGGCGTCAGCGACAATATCACCATCGGCGACGGGGTGATCGCAGGCGGCGGCACCAAGATCCTGTCCAACGCGCCCGCGGGCCGGTCGTTGCTGGGCTATCCCGCGACAGAGATGGGCAAGCAGATTGAAGGCTACAAAGCGCTGCGCCGTTTGCCGCGCTTGCTTCGCGATGTGGCGGCGTTAAAATCCCAGATGGGCACCTCCAAAGACAGTGAGACAAGCTAGGGCCGAGGCATGGCCCGTTCTGACGGAGACTTAGGATGAACATCAAAGATCAGGTCATCAGCATTATCGCCGATCAAGCGTTTCTGACGCCATCGGATGTCACCATGAACAGCACGCTCGAAAGCCTTGGCATCGACAGCATGGGCATCGTCGAAAGCATCTTCGCGATTGAAGAGACATTTGACGTATCGGTGCCGTTCAACGCGAACCAGCCGGACGCTACGGGGTTCGATATTTCCAGCGTGGCCAGCATTGTCGCAGGGGTGGAACGGCTGCGCGCCGAGCAGGCCTGACGCGTGAAACGTGTCGTGATTACGGGTGCGGGCACGGTCAATCCGCTGGGATTGAACGTGCCCGATACGCTTGCGGCCATGCGCAACGGAGTGTGTGGAATAGGGCCGCTTGATTTCCGCGACGTGGACCGGCTGTCGATCAAGATCGGCGGTCAGGTCCACGGGTTTGACGGCGAAAGCCAGTATAACCGCCAGAAGATCGCGCTGTATGACCGGTTCACCCAGTTCACCCTTGCCGCCGCGGCGGAGGCGATCCGCCAATCGGGGCTTGAGTTCAAGGGAGAGCTCTCGGCGAAATCCGGCGTGGTGCTTGGCACAGCGGGCGGCGGGGTCAGCACATGGGACGATAACTACCGTGCGGTCTATGCCGAAGGGAAGAACCGCGTGCATCCCTTCGTGGTGCCGCGCCTGATGAACAACGCCGCCGCCAGCCATGTGAGCATGGAGCATCACCTCAAGGGGCCATCCTTCACCGTTTCCACCGCCTGCGCGTCCTCGAACCACGCGATGGCGCAGGCGTTTTCGATGATCCGCAGCGGGATGGCACCGGCGATGGTCACGGGCGGCTCGGAATCCATGATGTGCTTTGGCGGGGTCAAGGCGTGGGAAGGGTTGCGCGTGATGTCGCGCGACGCCTGCCGCCCGTTCTCGGCCAATCGCAATGGTATGGTGCAGGGCGAAGGCGCAGGCATTTTCGTGTTCGAGGAGTATGACCACGCCCGCGCCCGCGGGGCTGATATCCTGTGCGAAGTATCGGGCTTTGCCATGTCCTCTGACGCGTCGGACATTGTGATGCCGTCCAAGGCGGGTGCCGCCCGCGCGATCAAAGGCGCGTTGGACGACGCCCGGATCAACCCGGGCGAGGTGGGCTATATCAACGCCCATGGCACGGGCACGGCAGCCAATGACAAAACCGAATGTGCGGCGGTGGCAGATGTGTTCGGCACCCATGCAGACAGGCTGATGATCAGCTCGACCAAATCGATGCATGGGCATCTGATCGGCGGCACCGGCGCGGTAGAGCTTTTGGCCTGCATCATGGCCCTACGCGACGGGGTGATCGCCCCCACCATCGGCTACGAAGAGCCCGACCCCGACTGCGCTTTGGATGTGGTGCCCAATGTGGCCCGCGATGCGCGGGTCACGGTGGCGCTGTCCAACGCCTTTGCCTTTGGCGGCATGAACGCTGTACTGGCGCTGCGCGCGATCTGATCCCACCAGCGACACCGCCCATGAAAAAGCCGCCCGCGTCAAACGGGTCGGCTTTGTCGTCTTAACGGCCCGAGGGCCAAGCGTCTGCTTACCGGTCTTCAACAACCGAGGATTTGTCGAAGCTTGCGGTGAACCCGTCCAGCGACAGCGACAGTTCGACCTTCTGGTCGGGCGCTAGCGCGGGCACGATGGTGATCACGGCCTCTTTCCCGCGTTTGAACGCGGCGACATCGGCTTCGGTCAGGCCCATGCGAACGTAGCAACCAACGGGGTTACAGAAAGCGAAAGGATAGCGGCGCGCTTTGCCACCATCGACGGTCAGCGTCAGCTGCGAGGGCAGGGCCGTTTCCAATGGAACAACCACAGTGGCACCGGCTGTCGCCTTGCCGCCCGCTGGCAGGCGGAACAGCGAGAATTCGGCGACAGGCGCGCCTTGGCCATCATCCATCAGCTGGTACATCTGGCAGGGGTCGACCTCTTCTTCGGTCTTGATACAGCGCATCTCCCAGGCACCGATCACCTCTTTGGTGTAGGGCTTGCCCAGGGTCGGCTCCCCGTCGGCATCTTCACCAAGGCTCAGTTGCGACTGGACGTCGGTGCTGCTGCCGGTGGTGGTGTTTTCTTCCGTTGCGGGTGCCGCTTCAGCGGTCGGCTCCGCCGTTTCCGGGGCGTCTGTTGCTGCGGGTGTTTCCGTGGCTGCAGTTTGTGCGTAACCGGAAACGGGCATAGTCAGAGCCATCGCCGCGCAGAGTGGGAGAAGTGTGATATACTTTTTCATGCTCGTTCCAAATCAGTTAAATTCGACGCCATCTACCATGCGCCAATGCCAATGTCAGGACGATAGCGCTGAAACCATCGTGATTTAAGGCAAAATTTTGCCTATTTCATCAGGTTTTCACGGGGAAGAGGCCGGGTGCGGGGGGCTGAAATAGAAAAAAGGACGCGATGCGTCCTTTTCCCTGTTCTTCGTTCTCCCCATCGGACTTGGCCGACTTATTGAAAGCACGTTACGAAAGCATTCGGGCACCGTCAACATAAAATATCACAGCGGTTTCAAGCGCGTAAAACGGACCTCAAACGTAAAAAGGGCCGCACCCGAAGGCGCGGCCAAGTCTGACAGGGAGGAAGTGCCGCCAGCACGAAAAGGACATCACGACCGGCGACAAAATCACTATGGTGTGAAAAGGTTAAGTTTGTATGCTCGCTCTGCACTTTGGCTGCAGGTTATTGGCCCAAAAGGAATTAAATACGTGACAAATGATATCTTCATCGGCGGCGGTGGCGAAGACTACGCGACGAAACAGTTTCTCAACATCGGCTATGCCAACCGCCATGGGCTGGTCGCGGGGGCCACGGGCACAGGCAAAACCGTCACGCTGCAAATCCTGGCCGAAGGGTTTTCCGCCGCAGGGGTTCCGGTATTTCTGTCCGACGTCAAAGGCGATCTGTCGGGGCTGGCGCAGGCAGGCTCTGCCAGCCACAAGCTGCACACCCCCTTTTCAGAGCGCGCCCAGACCATCGGCTTTGACGATTTCGACTACAGCGCCTTTCCGGTCACCTTCTGGGATATGTTCGGCAAACAGGGGCATCCGGTGCGGACGACAATCTCGGAAATGGGGCCCTTGCTGCTGGCGCAGCTTCTCGATCTGACGGAGGCCCAGGAAGGTATCCTCAACATCGCCTTCCGCGTTGCTGACGAAGACGGGCTTCCGCTGCTGGACCTCAAGGATCTGCAGGCGCTGCTGGTCTGGATCGGGGAAAACGCTTCAACCCTGGCGCTGCGCTACGGCAATGTATCGTCGGCGTCGGTCGGCGCGATCCAGCGGCGCTTGCTGGTGCTGGAAAACCAAGGCGCGGCTGATCTCTTTGGGGAACCTTCGCTGACGCTCACCGACCTGATGCGCACAGACACGGACGGGCGCGGTTTTATCAATATCCTCGCGGCCGACCAGCTGATGCAGTCGCCCAAGCTCTACGCGACCTTCCTGCTGTGGTTGCTGTCAGAACTCTTCGAGGAACTGCCCGAGGTCGGCGACCCCGATAAACCCAAACTGGTGTTCTTCTTCGACGAGGCGCATTTGCTGTTTGACGACGCCCCCAAAGCGCTGGTCGACAAGGTTGAACAGGTGGCGCGGCTGATCCGCTCCAAGGGCGTGGGCGTGTATTTCATCACACAGAACCCCGCAGACGTGCCCGAAGATATCCTTGGCCAATTGGGCAACCGCATCCAGCACGCCTTGCGCGCCTTCACCGCGCGTGATCGCAAGGCGCTGCGCCTTGCCGCCGAAACCTACCGCGAGAACCCGCGTTTCGAAACCGAAGACGCGATCCGCGATGTGGGCGTGGGCGAGGCGGTGACCTCCATGCTGCAGAAAAAAGGGATCCCCGGCATTGTGGAACGCACCCTGATCCGGCCACCATCCTCGCAGCTTGGTCCGATCGATCCGGCCACCCGTGCCGCCCTGATGGCGCAAAGCCCGATGGCGGGGAAATACGACACCCGCCTTGATCGCGCCTCCGCGTTCGAAATGCTGGCCAAACGCGCCGAAGACGCCGCGAAAGAGGCAGCACAGGCCGAGGAACAAGCCGAGGCCGAAGACACATCCCCCGCCTTGCGCGAATTCAACGCGGCGCGGCGCTATGCAGGCAAACGGGTCACGCGCTCTACCTCGAAACGCACGACCAAAAGCGACGACAGCTTTGGCGGTGCCATCGCGAGTGTGGTGATCAAGGAGCTGAAAGGCACAACCGGCCGGCGCATCGTGCGCGGAATCTTGGGCGGGTTGTTCAAAGGACGCTGAACGCGCTTCCAAATGGCAATAAATCCTCGCCGAAGGCTGGCCTTATCCCGCAAGGGATAAGGCCTTTTCTTTTACTTCTCGGGGATCAACCCGCGCGGGCTGAACCGCAATACCAGCAGCAAGACCGCCCCCATCGTCATCAACCGCATATGCGCAGCAGACTCGATCAGGTGGTCTTTCAGCCAATAGCCGTCGGACATGCCCGCGGTGACCAATTGCATCAGCCACAGCCCCATGGGTTCAACCATGACCCAAAGGTACCACATCAAAAAGCCCCCCAGCACGGCCCCCAGATTGTTGCCGGACCCGCCAACGATCACCATGACCCAGATCAGGAAGGTGAAGCGCAACGGCTGGTAGGATCCGGGCGTCAACTGGCTGTCCAGCGTGGTCATCATCGCGCCAGCAATCCCGCAGATGGCAGAGCCGAGAATGAACACCTGCAAGTGCCGTGCGGTCACGTCCTTGCCCATGGCTTCGGCTGCGACCTCGTTGTCGCGGATCGCGCGCAGCATGCGGCCCCAAGGCGAATTCAGCGCCCGCTGGCTTAGCCACATCAGCACCAAGAGCACCACGGCGAACAGACACACATACAGGAACTTCACCCAAAGCGTCGATGCCTCGACCGGGTTCAGTCCGAAGCCGGCCGCCTGTTCGACAAAGCCCGCGTTGTTTTGCAGGTCGATCTCATAGGGGACGGGGCGCGGGATACCGATGACGTTCTTGACGCCCCGCGACAGCCAGTCTTCGTTCTTGAGCACGGCGATGATGATCTCGGCGATGCCCAGGGTCGCGATCGCTAGGTAATCCGACCGCAGCCCAAGCGCGGTTTTCCCGATCAGCCAGGCCGCTCCGGCTGCAAACAGCCCACCCACGGGCCAGGCGATGATCACCGGCAGGCCAAGCCCGCCAAGATAGCCGGTGGTCGCGGGGTTCACGGCCTCGACCGCGCTCACGGATGGGTCGAGCAGGGCGCGGAAGATGAAAAACCCTGCCACCAGCACCACCAGAACAACCAGCGTGCGCAGCCATCCCTTGGCCATGCGTTTCATCACCTGAACCGCCAGAATGATCGTCGCGGCCCCCATCAGCAGGGCGGTGAGGATCCCCCAGCCCCCCGCGGACCAAGCGCCTTGCGTGGGTTGCATGCCGATCAGCACAGCGGCCAGACCGCCAAGGGCGACAAACCCCATGATGCCCACGTTGAACAGCCCCGCAAAGCCCCATTGCAGGTTCACGCCAAGTGCCATGATGCTGGAGATCAGCCCCATCGCAATGATCAGCAGCGCCGCGTTCCAGCTTTGCGCCAGCCCGGTCAGTACGATCAGCAGCGCGACAATGGCGAAAAGAGCGGTGTTTTTCAGTGTCTCGTTCATACCGATTGCCCCTTGAACAGACCTGTGGGTTTGAACAGCAGCACGATCAACAAGATCACGAAGCTGACGGCGAATTTATAGTCGGTGGACAAAAGCTGCACCAAGCCGTCGGGGGCCATCCCCTCGGGTGCGAGGTAGCCAAAGACCTTTTTCCACGCATAGGTGATCGTCACCTCGGAGAATGCGATAACAAAGCCCCCCGCGATGGCACCGATCGGGCTGCCAAGACCGCCCACGATCGCGGCGGCAAAGATCGGCAGCAGCAGTTGGAAATAGGTGAAGGGTTTAAAGGACTTGTCCAAGCCATACAGCACGCCTGCGGTGGTCGCCAGACAGGCCACAATGATCCAGGTGATCATGACCACGCGTTCAGGATTGATGCCCGACAGCAGCGCCAGGTCCTCGTTGTCAGAGTAGGCGCGCATGGATTTGCCCGAGCGTGTCTTGTTCAGGAACCAGAACAGCGCGGCAACCACGATGACAGCCGTCACCACGGTCAGCCCTTGGGTCGTTTTGATCGCCAGACCTTCCTCAAGCCCCGTCATCTCTTTGAAGTCACGGGCCGAGATGATGAAGCGTTCGCCATCCAGAAACCGTTGATCCTCTGCGCCGATGATAAATCGGGTGATGCCGTTATAGACGAATGTCACCCCCAGCGAGACGATGACAAAGATCACCGGCTTGGCCTTCTTTTCGCGGTAGAAGCTATAGACAAGTTTGTCTGTGCCAAGCAGCAGCCCGATGGTGATGATGATCGCAAAGGGCAGCGCCAGCAGCGCGGTTGGCAGGACTCCCAGGCTCAGCCCCAGCGACTGGAAACCCCAAGTGATCAGCACGGCGGACATCGCGCCAAGCGCCATCGTGTCGCCATGGGCAAAGTTCGAGAACCGCAAGATGCCATAGACCAGGGTCACCCCAAGCGCACCAAGCGCCAGCTGCGACCCGTAGGCGATGCCCGGAACCAGCACATAGTTGGCCAAGGCGATGAAAGCGTTGAGTAAATCCATTATTTGCATGTCCCTAGATAGCTGATGACAATCGGCCCATCAGCGTAATGCACGGTATAACGGGAGGCCCCGTCGGTGGCGATGCTCAGCAGGTGGCGGGCATCAAACCCACCCCCCGTCAGGGACAGCGCCTTGACTTGTTTCGTGCCGGTCATGTCGACGGTTTCGGCGTCGCTGACCATTTGTGATTGAACCGTCAGCGCATCGGCAGAGGCTCCGCCTGCGTTGCCGGTGATGTCGGGGGTGAACTCTGTCTCGGTGCAGGGCTCGTTTTCCACACATTCCCACGTAAAGCGGCAGGCGATCGCAATCGTCTGCTGGAAGGGCTCTGTGGGGGCCGTAGCGGCTGCGGCGGTCGGGGCTGTTGCTGCGGTCGTGGCAACGCTATCCTGCGCCAAGGCTGGCGCCGTGGTTGCCAATAGGGCCATCGGAAGGGTCCATCGCATCGCTTAACCCCCCAGAAAGGACTTGCGAACTTCGGGGTCTTCCAAAAGCTCTTTTCCCGTGCCGGTAAAGGCATTGGCCCCTTGCACCAGAACATAGCCCTTATCCGCAATTTCCAGCGCTTGGCGGGCGTTCTGTTCCACCATCAGGATCGGGATACCGGTCCGCGCGACCTCGATGATGCGGTCGAATAGTTCGTCCATCACGATGGGGGACACGCCAGCGGTGGGTTCGTCCAGCATCAGCACCTTCGGCTGCGTCATCAACGCGCGGCCCACCGCGACCTGCTGGCGTTGCCCGCCCGACAGTTCGCCCGCGGCCTGATAGCGCTTTTCCTTGAGGATCGGAAAAAGGTCATAGACCTGCGCCATCGTATCACGGAAATCATCGCGGCGGATGAACGCCCCCATCTCGAGGTTTTCTTCCACCGTCATCGAGGTAAAGATGTTCGAGGTCTGCGGCACGAACCCCATGCCCTTGGCCACACGGTCTTGCGGCGATAGCGAGGTGATGTCTTCGCCGTCCAGCCGCACATGGCCCTGGCGCACGTCGAGCATGCCAAAGACGGCCTTCATAGCCGTGGATTTGCCCGCGCCATTGGGGCCGACGATGACTGCGATCTCACCCTTTTCGACGGCGATGGTGCAGCCGTGCAGGATATCGGGGCCCTTGCCATAACCGCCCGTCATCGTGTCGCCGATCAGGAAGGGGCCCCCCGGCGCGGGGTGGCTTTTGCCGCCCCCTTTGACCGGCTGCGCGGTGCCTTGCCCTTTGGGGTTCGCGATCGACAGGTCCTTATTGCCCCGGTCGCCGTATGGGTTGCTCATGTCAGTCTCTTTCATTCGGTGTCCAGGGCCGCCGCAGGGATGGGCGCGGCGCAGGATATCTCATCCGCACATGTGTCGCGCAGCATCATGGCCACCTCAAAGGACATCTTGTCCATTTCATCCAAAGGCATTGTGTCGGTGGTATCGAGATACAGCATAATCCGCGCTGATCCGACATCCGACAACATGACCGCGCTCATGGTGCGGTCGCCTTCGATCTCGTCATATTGCAGGTGGCGCAGGGTCGTGCCCATCGGCGTGTCGATCCGGTCGACCTTCAGCACTTCGGGGGCAGGGCCGCCATCCGCCGCGATCCAGGCGCTATAGGTCTCGTATTGCTCTTCCAGCGTCGAGGTGCCGTCGGCGATGTCGTACCCGGGCCATTCTTGGGTGAAGTTCAGGATCACCTCGCCCAGATAGCGGGTGGAGCCGTCGCCGACCGTGTCCCAGGTTGCTTCTTCCCACGGGGTGCCCCGATCGCACATCCAGACCTGCGCCGACAGCTGCGCACAGGCCGCAGCGGCCTGCGGCAGGGCAAATCCCGCGCAGAGCGTCAATGCGGTGGCCATCCGTCTCATGCAGACACGGCCTTGTTCTTGAGCCCGGTGCCCAGATAGGCCTCGATCACCTGTTCGTTGGCCTTGATCTCGGGCAGGGTGCCTTGAGCGAGAACCTTGCCCTCGGCCATACAGATCACCGGATCACACAGACGGCCGATGAAATCCATGTCGTGTTCGATCACGACAAAGGTATAGCCGCGTTCCTTGTTCAGCCGGATGATCGCGTCACCGATGGTATTGAGCAGCGTGCGGTTCACACCGGCCCCGACCTCGTCAAGGAACACGATCTTGGCGTCGACCATCATGGTCCGCCCCAGTTCCAGCAGCTTTTTCTGACCGCCGGAGATCTGACCCGCTTTCTGCTCGGCCAGATGTTCCACCGTCAGAAACTCAAGCACTTCGTCGGCTTTGGCGCGCAAGGCGCGTTCCTGATCGGCGATGCGCTTGCGCCCGAACCACGTGTTCCATAGCGTCTCGCCCGCCTGATCGCCGGGCACCATCATCAGGTTCTCGCGGCAGGTCATCGACGAGAATTCATGCGCGATCTGGAAGGTCCGCAGCAGCCCTTTGTGAAACAGCGTATGGGGGGGCAGGCCGGTAATATCCTCGCCGTCCATCGTCACGCGCCCCGAGGTCGGTTTCAGCACCCCCGCGATCACGTTGAATAGCGTCGTTTTGCCAGCACCGTTCGGGCCGATCAAACCGGTGATCGTGCCTTTGCCAATGGTCAGATTGGCCCCGTCCACGGCGTGGAACCCGCCGAAATGTTTATGGATGTCGTCTACGACGATCATTTTGTAGTCTCCCCGTGCGGTGCCGAAGCCCCGTTGCAAAAACAGCCCGGTCGCAATGCACCGGGCTGTTTTCTGTCACGTCATGTGATGTTAGCGGTATTGAACCGTCGTGATCTTGCCATCTTCGATCTTGATCTGACGGTAGCTGCCAGCGGATTCACCGGGGCCGATCAGTTCAACCGCGGTTGCGCCTTCATAATCGACTTCGCCGCCGTCCTTGAGGATTTGCAGCGCTTTGGCCAGCTCACCCGGATAGATCTTTTCGCCGGGGGCGTTCGCAACCGACATGACCTGATCCTTATAGACCTGCGGATCGGAAGACCCTGCGGCCTGCATCGCCAGCATCAGCAGCGCCGCTGCGTCATAGCTTTCCGGTGCGAAGGGCGATGTGGTGTCGAAGGCACCGTCAACCAGCGCGGTGAACTTGTCAGCGCCGGGGCTATCGGTGCCGGGGTGCTGGCCGGTGGAGCCGTCAAGCTCGGAGCCGAAGTTGTTTTCAAGGTTCGCCGCGATCATCCCGTCGGGGAAGTGGAACGTGTCGAACGCGCCTGAATCGATCGCTGCACGCACAACGCCCGATCCACCCTGATCGACGTAGCCCGCAACCACCAGACGGTCGCCACCGGCAGAGGCCAGCGCGCCAACCTCGGCAGAGTAATCGGCCTTGCCGTCTTCGTGTGCGGCAGAGATGGTGATCGTCCCGCCTGCGGCTTCATAGGCCTGCTGGAACGCGTCCGCCAAACCCTTGCCGTAGTCGTTGTTGGTATAGGTGACCGCGACTTCCTTGATGCCTTCTTCCATCAGCACCTCTGCCATGACCTCGCCCTGACGGGCGTCGGAGGGGGCGGTGCGGAAGAACAGGCCATCGTCTTCCATCGTGCTCAGGCCGGGCGATGTGGAGGATGGCGAAATCATCACCATGCCGTTGGGCAGTGCCGCGTTTTGCAAGATCGCGCCGCTCACGCCAGAGCAGGCCGCGCCCACAATGCCGTTGATCCCTTCGGCGATCAGGCGTTCCGCACTGGATACCGCAAGCGCGTTATCGACGCAGCCCGTGTCCGCGCGCGAGGCGGTGACTGTCGCCCCGTCCATCAGCATGCCGCTGTCGGTGACTTCTTTCATGGCCAGCTCGGCGCTGGATGCCATGATGCCGGTCAGCGATTCAATCGGGCCGGTGTAGCCAAAGATCACGCCAAGCTTCACGTCCTTGCTGTGCGCGTCGGCATAGGCATTAGTGGCCAGCAATGCTGCAGCCGTTGTGGCCATAAGCATCTTTTTCATGTTTCTCTCCCTGTTGAACATGGTGTTCTGCGCCAGAGCCTATGCGGCGATTTTGGAAAAGAAAAGCGTTATCCCTAGGTAAAGTGGCGCAAGATGATGTGGATCGACGCTTTGTCTGCGCTAGGTTTGCAGGGATAGGTTGTATGAAGGGGGAAAGCCATGTTTCTCGGGGGGATGATAGGTCAAGCCGCACGGGCCATCGGGGCGTTGCTCATAGCCGGATCGGTCATGGGCGCGTCGGGCGTTGGCGCGCAAGAGCTGCGGATTACCCAGCAGGTGTCAGGGCTGGAGACGCCTTGGGCGCTGGCAATTTTGCCGAATGGGGACGTGCTGGTCACCGAACGCGACGGCCGCTTGCTGCGGGTCCGCGAGGGGACCAGCCGCGAGGTTGCGGGTACCCCGCAGGTCGTTGACGCAGGGCAGGGCGGCTTGCTGGACATCACGCTGGCACGGGATTTTGACAGATCGCGCACCATATTCCTGACCTATGCCAAGGCGCTTGAAGGCGGGGCCGGTACCGCGCTTGCCGCGGCAGAGCTGTCGCAGGATGGTGCGCGGCTCGAAAATCTACGCGATCTCTTTACCATGTCACGCGGGTCTGCCGCCGGTCAGCACTTTGGCAGCCGCGTGGTCGAGGCGCGCGATGGCACGCTTTTCGTCACTGTCGGAGAGCGCGGCGACCGTCCGGCGGCGCAGGATCTGGCGCAGCACAACGGCTCTGTCGTGCGGGTGAACCGTGACGGTACTGTGCCCGCCGATAACCCGTTTGTCGGGCGTGACGACGTGCTGCCGGAAATCTGGTCCTACGGGCATCGCAACCCGCAAGGGGCAGCGCTTGATCTGAAGGGCAACCTGTGGGTGTCAGAACATGGTGCGCGCGGCGGGGACGAGGTTAACGCGGTCCGCAAGGGCGCGAATTACGGATGGCCGGTGATATCCTACGGGCGTCACTACTCCGGTGCCAAGATCGGCGAAGGCACCGCGAAAGAGGGGATGGAGCAGCCCGCCTTCTACTGGGACCCGTCTATCGCGCCCTCGGGGTTGCTGGTCTATTCGGGCAAGATGTTTCCCGACTGGCGGGGCGATATCTTCGTCGGCTCGCTCAAGTTCAATTATATCGCGCGGCTAAAGGGCGATCCGCTGGCCGAGGTGGCGCAAATCTCTGCCCCCGCCACGGCACGGGTGCGCGACATCATAGAGGCACCGGACGGCGCGATCTGGTTTATCTCGGTCGGGAACGGGGCGGTGTACCGGATCAGTAACGACTAGGCGACAGGCTTGGCCGCATGCGACCCGCGTTCGCGGTAAGGCGTGGTGTTATAATGCGCGCGGTAGCATTTGGAAAAATGCGACGGCGAGGCAAAGCCACAGGCCAGCGCCACGTTGATCACGCTCATATCCGTTTGCATCAGCAGGTTACGCGCCTTTTGCAGGCGCAGTTCCATGTAATAGCGTTTGGGGCTGCGGTTGAGGTAGCGGCGGAACAGCCGTTCAAGCTGCCGCGTGGACATGCCGACATCGCGCGCCAATGAGGACGGACTGATCGGCTCTTCGATATTGGCCTCCATCATCTGGATGACCTGACCCAGCTTGGGATGCCGCACGCCGATACGGGTGGGCACCGACAGACGCTGCGTGTCCTGGTCCGTGCGGATGGAGCTATAGATCAGCTGGTCGGCGACGGCATTTGCCAGATCCTCGCCCAGATCGTCGGCAATCAGCTTGAGCATCAAATCGATCGAGGATGTCCCGCCCGCTGTCGTCATCCGGTTGCCGTCCACCACAAAGACCGATTTCGTCAGGGTGACGTCCTCGAAGTCTTCGCTGAAACTATCCTGATTTTCCCAGTGGATCGTGGCTTTCTTCCCGTCCAGCAATCCGGCCTTGGCCAGCGTAAAGGCGGCCGTGCACAGACCGCCGACCATCATGCCCTTGCGGGCCTCCCGGCGCAGCCATCCCAGCAGCTTCTTGGTCGTCGCCGCCTGCACGTCGATGCCGCTGCACACCACCAGCGTGTCGTCGCGGCCCAGATCGTCCAGATCGCCATCCAGCGTGAATTCCGCCCCTGCCGAACAGCGCACGCGCCCGCCATCCTCGCCGATCAGACGCCAGTCATAGGCCGGACGACCCGCCATGCGGTTGGCGATGCGCAGACATTCCACCGCCGAGGCAAAGCTGAGCATGGTAAAGTTTTCCAGCAGCACAAAGACAAAGCGCCGTGTCTTTTCAGCGTCAGGAAGAATGCGGTTGGCCAGACGGGTGTCGCTCATCACGTCGCCTTTCAGGTTTGCGTTATACGTTGGGGCAAAGTGGGCGCTGCCCTCAAAAACCTGCCGAAAACCTTGCCCACGGGCGGGGGCGAAGGTC
Organism: Sulfitobacter sp. PM12; assembly: GCF_045586035.1. Lineage (NCBI taxonomy): Bacteria > Pseudomonadati > Pseudomonadota > Alphaproteobacteria > Rhodobacterales > Roseobacteraceae > Sulfitobacter > Sulfitobacter sp. PM12. The sequence goes on along the minus strand of NZ_CP151529.1, from coordinate 2,045,881 downwards.
AATAGGGTGAATTTCGGTTCTGGTCACTTGGGTCAGACCTTTATATACCACAATTTCACAATGTTTGCGCCTGACACTTCGGGCGCTGCGGACTTCGGAGAAAAATGATGACCGATTGGACAAAATCAAGCTGGCGCGACAAACCGCGGATCCAGATGCCCGACTATCCTGATCAGGACGCGCTGCGCGCGGTCGAAGCTGAATTGTCCCGTTATCCATTGTTGGTCTTTGCGGGTGAAGCGCGGCGGCTGAAAAAGCATCTGGCGGCCGCGGGCCGTGGCGAGGCGTTCTTGCTTCAGGGTGGCGATTGCGCCGAAAGCTTCGAACAATTCAGCAGCGATATGATCCGCGACACCTTCAAGGTGATGTTGCAGATGGCCATCGTGCTGACCCACGGTGCCAAAGTGCCGGTGATCAAGCTGGGCCGCATGGCGGGTCAGTTCGCCAAGCCGCGTTCAGCGCCGACTGAAACGGTGGATGGGGTGGAACTGCCAAGCTACCGCGGTGACATCATCAACGAGCTGGCCTTTACCGCCGACGCCCGTATTCCCGACCCTAAAAAGATGCTGCGCGCCTACACACAGGCCGCCGCGACCCTGAACCTGATCCGGGCGTTCTCGACCGGCGGCTATGCCGATGTGCATCAGGTGCACGGCTGGACTTTGGGCTTTACCGAAAGCGAAAAGGCGGAAAAATACCGCGAGATCGCGAACCGCATTTCAGACACGCTTGATTTCATGGCGGCGGCGGGTGTCACGTCCGAGACGGCGCATACGCTGCAATCGGTGGAATATTATACCAGCCACGAATCGCTGCTGCTGGAATACGAAGAGGCGCTGTGCCGTCAGGACAGCCAGACTGGCAAATGGCTGGCGGGCTCGGGTCATATGATCTGGATCGGTGACCGGACACGTCAGCCTGATGGCGCGCATGTGGAATTTGCCCGCGGCGTTCAGAACCCCATCGGTCTGAAGTGCGGCCCGACGATGACCAGCGATGACCTCAAGCTGTTGATGCACAAGCTGAACCCCGAAAACGAAGAGGGTCGCCTGACCCTGATCGCGCGTTTCGGGGCCGGCAATGTAGGTGAACACCTGCCGCGTCTGATCAAGACCGTGCAGGAAGAGGGCGCGAATGTCGTCTGGACCTGTGACCCCATGCACGGGAACACGATCAAATCCTCAAGCGGCTATAAGACGCGGCCCTTTGATTCCGTGCTGCGCGAAGTGCGTGAATTCTTTGCGGTACATGGGGCCGAGGGCACCGTGCCCGGTGGTGTCCACTTTGAGATGACCGGTCAGGATGTGACTGAATGTACTGGTGGTGTCCGCGCCGTTCAGGACGAAGACCTGTCGGACCGCTACCACACGGCCTGCGACCCGCGTTTGAACGCCAGCCAGTCGCTGGAGCTTGCCTTCCTCGTGGCCGAGGAACTGTCGGCACGCCGGGCGAACCAACAGGTCAAAGCCGTCGGCTAACTGCCGCAGCTCATGCAATAAGAAAGGCCGCGCATATCATCATGCGCGGCCTTTTTCTTTTGCTGCATCGGGGTGCGTCCCATCGGGGTTACCCCGTTTACTTCACGACCCGTAGATAGGCTGGCCGGTTGCGATCCCGCCGCGCGGCAAAACGCGCGGCGGGATCGGCGAAACCTTCGGGGCAGGGCGCACGCGTTTCCTCTGCCACATCGGCCCGTGGCGGGCGCGGGATTGGTGTCGTGGCAAGGTCGCCGATGCGATACAAGCCCGGATGCTCGATGCCATTGGATGTGAGCTCCAGACAGCCAAGCATCCGGTCGATCTGCCCCATGTCACTGCGCAGCGGCAGCACCAGCATACGCGCCTGAACGGTCGCATCCCCCGCGGTGAGCGTCATCTCTCCGGTGGCGGGCTGTGACAGAATGTGATCCAGCCAATCACTGCAGCGGCGACGCTCGGACGGGTCGAACAGAGAGATCATCGGCATCCCGCGCAGGTCCATCCCCATGGCAGTGCACAGCTGCGATCCGGCGACGCGAAACCGCGCCAGTTCAGACCGCCTGCGTTCCAGAACAAAGGCGCGATCCAGCGCGGAGGTGATCTGTGCAGGATCGATCTGCGACCGGAACGGGACCGGCTGACCACGGCACAGCCCCTGCCAATAGGCCCGCACGTCAACCATCGCGGGTGTCGGCGGCGGCATCACGCGGCGAGAGCCGGTCTGGGGCATGTCATCCAGAGGGGGAAGGTGTTTCATCGGGCAGCCTTATTGCGGTCGGGACAAGAGCAGGACGGGGGGCGGCAAGGGGCCGCGATGTATTGCCTGAGTTTAGTCAAATGAGCAGTAATTTGTAGATATAACAGCAAACTTGGTTAACAGACCGTTAAGGGGAGACCTCGCGCGGCAGAATGGCTTTTTACTTGCCCCATTTGCGAGTTTCCCTTTTAAGGCGCGCAACAATCGCAATCGACAAGGACCATGCCATGATACGTTCAATGACGGGTTTCGCCTCGGCCAGTGGTGCGTCCGGCCCGCACAGTTGGGGGTGGGAATTGCGATCGGTCAACGGCAAGGGGCTCGACCTGCGCCTGCGTGTGCCCGACTGGATCGACGGGCTGGAAGCCGGCCTGCGCAAGACGCTAAGCGCTGCCATCACCCGCGGCAATGTCACCTGCAACCTACGGATCACCCGCGAGGATGGCTCTGGCGCATTGACGGTGAACGCGGATCAGCTTGAGGTCGTGCTGGACGCGCTGCACCAGATCGAAGCGCGCGCGATGGATGCGGGTATCTCGCTTGCGCCCTCCAAGGCGACCGATATCGTCACCATGCGCGGCGTGCTTGAACAGGCGACGACGGTGGATGATGTGGCCGCCCTTTGCGCGACATTGTTGGCGGAATTCCCCACGGTGCTTGCCAATTTCAACGACATGCGCGCCCGCGAAGGGGCTGCCTTGGCGCAGGTGCTCGAAGCGCAGTTGGCGCAGGTGGCAGAGTTGACGACACAGGCCGCCGCGCTGGCCGAGACGCGCAAGGACGAGATGGCACAGACATTGCAACGCAATCTTTCGCGGGTGCTGGACAATGCCGAAGGCGTGGACGCTGACCGGCTGGCGCAGGAACTGGCGCTGATCGCCGTCAAATCCGACATCACCGAAGAGATCGACCGCCTGCGCGCCCATGTGGATGCGGCCCGAGCCTTGCTGGCGCAGGACGGGGCCGTGGGGCGCAAACTGGATTTCCTGATGCAGGAGTTCAACCGCGAGGCCAATACACTGTGCGCCAAGGCACAAAACACCGCGCTGACCCAGATCGGGCTGGCCTTGAAGGCGGTGATAGATCAGATGCGCGAACAAGTGCAAAATGTGGAGTAAGACATGAGCGACAGACGCGGCCTATTGATCATCCTCAGCTCGCCCTCGGGGGCGGGTAAATCGACGCTGGCCCGCAAGCTGCGCGATTGGGATACCTCGCTTGAATTCTCTGTCTCGGCCACCACCCGCGCACCACGTGTCGGCGAGGAAGACGGCAAGGACTATTTTTTCACCGCCGAGGATGATTTCCGTGCCATGGTGAACGATGGCGATATGCTTGAGCACGCCCGCGTCTTCAACAACTATTACGGCTCGCCCAAGGGACCGGTGCAAAAGGCGATCGACAGCGGTCGCGACGTGCTGTTCGACGTGGATTGGCAGGGCGCGCAGCAGATCAGCAACTCGACGCTCAAGCAGCACGTACTGTCGATCTTCATCCTGCCGCCCTCGATCAAAGAGCTGCGGCGGCGTCTGGAAACCCGTGGTCAGGACGCCCCCGATACCATCGCCCTGCGAATGGAGAAAAGCTGGGACGAGATCAGTCATTGGGACGGCTACGACTACGTGCTGGTCAATGACGACCTGACCGAAACAGAGGCCAAGCTGAAGTCGATCATCACCGCCGAAAGATTGCGCCTTTCGCAGCAGCCGAAACTGGTGGATCATGTGCGCGCGCTGCAATCAGAATTCGAGGACACGAAATGACGCTTTACGCTCTGGCCGATATCACCCCGCAGGTTCACGCGGATGCATGGGTTGCCCCCGATGCCAATGTCATCGGGAATGTGACGCTCGAGGCAGATGCCTCTGTCTGGTTCGGCTGTACGCTGCGCGGCGATAACGAACTGATCCTCGTAGGCAAGGGCAGTAATGTGCAGGAAAACTGCGTCTTTCACACGGACCCGGGCTGCCCGCTGACCGTCGGGGAAAACTGTACGATCGGTCACAAGGTCATGCTGCACGGCTGTACCATCGGGGATAACTCGCTGGTCGGGATGGGGGCGACGATCCTGAACGGGGCCAAGATCGGCAAGAATTGTCTGATCGGGGCAGGGGCGTTGATCACTGAAAACAAGGTGATCCCTGACGGGTCGCTTGTGATGGGCGCACCGGGCAAGGTCGTGCGCGAGCTCGACGCGGCGGCGATTGCAGGGCTCACCGCCAGCGCGAAACACTACCAAGACAACGCGCGGCGCTTTGCCAGCCAGCTTAAACCTGTCTGAGCATGGTGCTGCGCCCGCATCTGCCGGATCTGCTGGCAGCGCTGCCTTTGCCTACGCTTGCTGTTGATCGGGCCGAACGTATCGTCGCGATGAATGCGCCGGCCCAAGCTCTGCTGGGCCGTGGCGCATTGGACCGTCATTATATCAACGTCTTGCGCCAGCCTGCGGTGGTCGATGCGGTCGAGCAATGCCAACAGGATGATACCCCGCGCGAGGCGCAATACCTGGCCAGCGACAATGGCAATGACACGACCTTTCGGGTGCACGTCCGAAAGGTGACCGGCATGGATTACGTCTTGCTGAGCTTTCAAGACATCACACAGGTCACCAACGCCAGCCAGATGCGCCGCGATTTCGTCGCCAACGTCAGCCACGAGTTGCGCACCCCGCTGACGGCGATGATGGGGTTCATTGAAACCTTACGCGGCCCTGCGCGTGACGACGCCCCCGCACGGGACCGGTTTCTGGGGATCATGACCGGAGAGGCCGAGCGCATGAACCGGCTGGTGGGCGATCTGCTGTCGCTGTCCCGCGTCGAATCGGACGAACGGGTGCGCCCGACGGATAAGGTCGATCTGCGCTATGTGCTCCAATCGACCATGCGCAACCTCAACCCCTTGGCCGTAGAGGCGAATGTGACGCTGGTCGCGACCATGGGGGACGATCCGCTGCCCCTGATGGGGGATACGGACCAGCTGTTGCAGGTGTTCACGAATCTTATTGAAAACGGCATCAAATATGGGGGCGTAGGCAAAGACGTCGAAATTTCGGTCGAGACGACCTTGCGTGACCCTTCCTTGCGCGGGCCTGCGGTGCGGGTCACCATCCGCGACCACGGGCCGGGGATCGACCCTGTGCACCTGCCACGCCTGACCGAACGCTTCTACCGCGCAGACAGCCACCGCAGCCGTGCCCTTGGCGGGACGGGGCTGGGGCTGGCGATTGTAAAACATATCCTGAACCGGCACCGCGGACGGCTGAAAATCACCTCTGATCTGGGAGATGGGGCGCGATTCACGGTGATCTTGCCTATGGATGTGGCGTGATCGGGCGCATTTTGGTCAAAAAGAAATTACAATTTCCGTCCGTGTCATAAAACTGTAACATGACTGTCACAAAAGCTCAGTGTCGCCCGCCTATTGGTGCGGCAAGATCACCATGGGGGTGGTCAGACAAATCTAAGCTGACAGGAGACATCATGTCGCTCGTTAAACTCACCACTTCCGCGCTGGCCATTGCCGCCGTATCCGCAACCGCCGCTGCCGCGCGTGATCAGGTACAGGTTGCCGGTTCCTCCACTGTTTTGCCCTATGCGTCCATCGTTGCCGAAGCCTTTGGCGAAAACTTCGATTTCCCGACACCTGTTGTAGAATCCGGTGGCTCCTCGGCGGGTCTGAAGCGTTTTTGTGAAGGTGTTGGCGAGAACACAATCGACGTGGCAAACGCCTCGCGCAAGATCAAGAGCTCCGAAGTCGAAGCCTGCGCCGCGAACGGTGTGACCGACATCATCGAAGTCCAGATCGGCTATGACGGCATCGTGTTTGCCTCCGACATCAATGGCAACACATTCGAATTCACCCCCGAAGACTGGTACAAAGCCCTGTCCGCCGAAGTCGTTGTCGATGGCGAGATCGTGGCGAACCCCAACAAAATGTGGTCCGACGTGAACGCCAGCTTCCCCGAGCAGCCGATCCAGGCCTACATCCCCGGCACCAAGCACGGCACTCGTGAAGTTTTCGAAGAAAAAGTGATCCTGGCAGGCTGTGAAGCCACCGGCGATTTCGAAGCGTTCAAAGCCGCCAATGGCGACGACAAGAAAGCCGCTGAAAAAGCATGTATCGCGCTGCGCACCGATGGTGTGTCCGTGGACATCGACGGTGACTACACCGAAACGCTGGCGCGCATCGAAAGCAACAAAGACGGCATCGGCGTCTTCGGTCTGGCATTCTACGAGAACAACACCGACAAGCTGACCGTCGCCAACATGAGCGGCGTTGAGCCCACCGTTGAAACCATCTCGAGCGGCGACTACCCCGTATCCCGCCCGCTGTTCTTCTACGTCAAGAAAGCGCACATCGGCGTGATCCCCGGCCTGAAAGAATATGCCGAGTTCTTCGTGGCAGACGAGATTGCTGGCCCCGACGGTCCTTTGGCTGAATACGGTCTGGTCTCCGACCCGGAACTGGCGAAAACACAGTCGGTTGTTGCTGAAGAAACTGTAATGGGCAGCGGTTCCTAAACCCTGTCTGACGATCCGGAGGCGCTGCGAGGTGCCTCCGGATTTTTGCTGCCGACTGATACTTTCCAAACAATGATAGCCTGAAACAGGCTGCGACCGGGGGCCACCATGCGCGATATTTTCAATGTGGGATCTACCACGCTCTTAGTTGCCGTTGTTTTGATATTAACAGTCCTTGCCTATGGTCTGGTGCGCAGCCGGGCCATGTCGTCCGTCTCGGGCGATGCGCGCAAGCTGCACTCCCTTCCGAATTACTACGGCTATAATGCCGCCATGCTCACCGCCATCCCGGCGCTGTTTGTGCTGGCGATCTGGATGCTGGTCCAGCCGATGCTGATCCAGAACGCGGTCATCGACATGATTCCGCAAAGCGCTGTGAACGAAGGCTCTTCGGTCAATCTGGTGATGAGCGACGTGCGCCGCGTGGCCAACGGGCTGGACGCGGCCGTGGAATCAGGCGCGCTGGATGCGCAAAGCGCCCGTGATCTGGACGTGACCGGCACTGACGTGCGCGCGCTGCTGGCGGGCACGGGCGTGGCGCTTGGGTCTGACGTGACGCCAGAGGTGCTGGCCGCCGCGCAGCGCTATCGGTCAATGGAATACACCGGCCGCTGGCTGATGATCGCGGTGATCTCTGTTTTGGCGCTGGCCGGCCTGTTCATCGCGATGCGCACCGCACGGGCCGATTTTCGCGCGCGCAATACGGTGGAACGCTTTCTGCTGGGGTTGCTGGTGCTCGCCGCGTCGCTGGCGATCCTGACCACCGTGGGGATCGTCCTGTCGATGCTGTTCGAGACGCTGAATTTCTTCCGCCTGCATCCGTGGCAGGATTTCTTTCTGGGCACCACATGGGCCCCGAACTTCCGCGGGGATAGTGACCTGTCGATCCTGCCGCTGCTCTGGGGGACGCTCTATATCTCGATCATCGCGCTGCTGGTGGCCGTGCCCATCGGCCTCTTTGCCGCGATCTACCTGTCGGAATACGCCAACAACAAAGTACGCTCTTTCGCCAAGCCTTTGCTTGAGATCCTCGCCGGTATCCCGACCATTGTGTACGGTCTGTTTGCCTTGCTGACAGTGGGGCCGTTCCTTGTGAACATCTTTGGCCGCGGCGAGAATGGTCTGCTGGGCGTCGACTGGATGAGCGGGGCGACTTCGGTCCTGACGGCGGGGCTGGTCATGGGCATCATGCTGATCCCCTTCGTTTCTTCGCTGAGCGACGATATCATCAACGCTGTGCCGCAATCGATGCGCGACGGGTCATTTGGCCTGGGCGCGACCCATTCCGAAACCATCCGCCAGGTCGTGATGCCTGCCGCTTTGCCGGGGATCGTAGGGGCTGTGCTTCTCGCCGCGAGCCGGGCCATCGGCGAGACGATGATCGTTGTTCTGGGGGCAGGGGCTATCGCCCGCATCTCGGGCAACCCGCTGGAAGCGATGACCACCATCACCACCCGTATCGTCAGCCAGCTGACCGGGGATACCGACTTTGCCAGCCCTGAAACGCTGGTCGCCTTTGCCCTTGGTCTGACGCTGTTCGTGCTGACCCTGGGGCTGAACGTTCTGGCGCTTTATATCGTGCGCAAATACCGGGAGCAGTACGAATGACCGACATGCCCAATACCGCAACGCCGCGCCATTCGCTGCTGAAGCCCGACGCGCGCACCGTCAAACGCAACCGTGCAGAGGCCCGTTTCAAATCCTACGGTATCGCGGCCATCGCCGTGGGCCTGCTGATGCTGGCGATCTTGCTGACCACGATTATCGGACGCGGCGTAGGGGCCTTTCAGCAGACGTTCCTGACGCTGAACGTGCAACTGCTTGAGGAAAAGCTGGACAAGAACGGCAACCGGAATCTGGACGAGATCAAGAAGGTATCGACCTTCGGCTACGCGCCGCTGATGGCCGCCGCGCTTGAGGCCAAGGTGGCCGAGGCCGGGATTACCACGGACCTAAAGCCCAAGGATATGGCGGGCATCCTGTCCAAGGATGCGGCGGCACAGCTGCGTGACTTTGTGCTGGATAACCCCGAGCTCATCGGCACCGCGGTTGAATTCGAATTCCTGACCAACAGCCGCGTCGATGGCTATATGAAGGGCCGCGTCACACGCGACAGCATCGCCAACGACAAAAGCATCAGCGCAGAGCAGCTTGATCTGGTGGACGCCCTTGTCGCAGATGGGGCGCTGGAAAAACGCTTTAACATCGATTTCATCACAGGTGCCGATGCGTCTGATGCCCGACCCGAGGCGGCGGGCATGGGGGTCTCGATGCTTGGCTCGCTCTTTATGATGCTGGTGGTGCTGGCGTTGGCGCTGCCCATCGGGGTCGCCGCGTCGATCTACCTTGAAGAATTCGCCCCCAAGAACCTGCTCACCGATATCATCGAGGTGAATATTTCTAACCTCGCGGCGGTGCCCTCGATTGTCTTTGGTATTCTGGGTCTCGCGGTTTTCATCAACTATATGCATCTGCCAAACTCGGCCCCGCTGGTGGGCGGGCTGGTACTGACGCTGATGACGCTGCCGACGATCATCATCTCGACCCGCGCCTCGCTGAAATCTGTCCCGCCCAGCATCCGTGACGCGGCACTGGGGGTAGGGGCGTCGAAGATGCAATCGGTGTTCCACCACGTGCTGCCTTTGGCTGCTCCGGGTATCCTCACTGGCACAATCATCGGTCTGGCGCAGGCGCTTGGTGAAACGGCCCCGCTGCTGCTGATCGGGATGGTGGGCTTCATCGCCTCGAACCCGCCCGAGGGCATCGCATCGGGGCTCATGGACCCGAACTCCGCCATGCCGGCGCAGATCTACGAATGGGCCAAGCGCGCCGATCCCGCGTTCTATGAACGCGCCTGGGGCGGTATCATCATCTTGCTGGTCTTTTTGATCACCATGAACGCCATCGCCGTAATGCTGCGGCGCCGGTTCGAGCGGCGCTGGTAAGAATGAAAGGCAAGGCTATGAAAGACAACGTAATTTCGGAGACGGACGTGACAACGAACCAAACAAAAATCGCCGCCCGCAACGTGCAGGTTTTCTACGGGGACACCCACGCGATCAAGGATGTCTCTGTCGATATCCAAGACAAAACCGTCACCGCCTTTATCGGACCATCGGGCTGCGGGAAATCGACTTTCCTGCGGTGTATCAACCGGATGAACGACACAATTGATATCTGCACCGTCAAAGGCGATATCCTGATCGACGGCGAAGACATCTATGACAGTGCGGTCGATCCGGTGCAGCTGCGCGCCAAGGTCGGCATGGTGTTCCAGAAGCCGAACCCGTTCCCCAAATCGATCTACGACAACGTGGCCTACGGCCCCCGTATCCACGGTCTGGCCCGTAACAAGTCCGAGCTTGACGATATCGTTGAACGCGCCCTGAAACGCGGTGCCATCTGGAACGAGGTCAAGGACCGTCTGCATGCGCCCGGCACCGGCCTTTCTGGCGGGCAACAGCAGCGTCTGTGCATCGCCCGTGCCGTTGCGACCGAACCCGAAGTGCTGCTAATGGACGAACCCTGTTCCGCGCTTGACCCGATCGCCACCGCGCAGGTCGAAGAGCTGATCGACGAGCTGCGTCAGGACTATTCGGTCGTGATCGTCACACACTCCATGCAGCAGGCCGCACGGGTGAGCCAGAAAACAGCGTTCTTCCACCTTGGCAATCTGGTGGAGTTCGGCGAGACCGACAAGATTTTCACGTCGCCCGAAGACCCTCGGACGGAAAGCTACATCACTGGCCGGATTGGATAAGTATCATGCAAGATCAACACATTGTCTCTGCCTTTGACCGTGACCTCGAAAGCGTTCAGGCACAGATCATGAAAATGGGTGGCATGGTCGAAGATGCCATTCGCCTTGCCGCACAATCGCTTGAAACCCGCGACGAAGAGCTGGCCGATCAGGTCCGCGGCGGGGACAAGGCGATTGACGCGCTCGAAGAGCTGATCAACGAACGCGCCGCCCGCATCATCGCCCTGCGCGCACCCACAGCCGTGGACCTGCGTCTGATCCTGAGCGTGATCAAGATCAGCGCCAGCCTGGAACGTATTGGCGACTATGCGAAAAACATGGCCAAGCGTAATTCAGTGCTCGCGCAGCTTCCTGCAGTTGCGGATAGCGCCGGTGCCATCCGCCGCATGTGTAAAACGGTTGAATCCATGCTCAAGGACGCGCTGGATTCCTATGTGCAGCGCGACGCAGAACTGGCGATGGACGTGATCGCACGCGATGAAGACGTCGATCAGATGTACAACGCGCTGTTCCGTGAATTCCTCACCTTCATGATGGAAGACCCGCGCAACATTACATCGTGTATGCACCTGCATTTCATCGCGAAAAACGTGGAACGCATGGGCGATCTGGTCACTTCGATCGCGGAACAGGTCGTCTATCTGGTGACCGGCACCCATCCGGACGAGGACCGCCCAAAGGCGGATAACACCTCCACCAAGCTGAAGGGGTAGAACCATGTCGGCGGCGCAGCCCCAGATCCTGTTGGTGGAAGACGAACCCGCACAGCGCGAAATTCTGGCGTATAACCTTGAATCCGAAGGGTTTGACGTAAGGCGGGCCGAGAATGGTGAAGAAGCGATCCTGCTCGTTGCAGAGGCGCTGCCGGACCTAATTATTCTGGATTGGATGATGCCGCTGCTGAGCGGGATCGAGGTGTGCCGGCAGCTCAAGACCCGCGAAGATACGCGTAATATCCCCGTGATCATGCTCTCGGCACGGTCAGAAGAGGTGGACACCGTGCGCGGGCTAGAGACGGGGGCGGATGATTACGTCGTCAAACCCTATTCCATGCGCGAGCTCATGGCCCGTGTGCGCACCCAATTGCGCCGTGTGCGCCCGGCATCCTCGGGCGCGGCGCTCAGCTATGCCGATATCACGCTGGACACGGAACGCCACCGCGTGAACCGCGCCGCGAACGAGCTGAAACTGGGCCCGACAGAATACCGGCTGCTGGTCACCCTGTTAGAGCGTCCGGGCCGTGTGTTTAGCCGCGATCAGCTGCTGGATCACGTCTGGGGCCGCGATATCTATGTCGACACGCGCACCGTGGATGTGCACATCGCGCGGCTGCGCAAGGCGCTGACATCTCACGGTGGCGATGACCCAATCCGCACGGTGCGCGGTGCAGGTTATGCATTAGGGTAGGGCGCTTACCCGTTGAATTTAATGACTTCTTGGCGTTGATTCCCCAAGCCTTCGATGCCCAGTTCAACGACGTCGCCCGGTTGCAGGTACACCGGCGGCTTAAAGCCCATGCCAACGCCGGGCGGTGTGCCGGTGGCGATCACGTCTCCGGGCAGTAAGGTCATGAAACGGCTGAGGAAAGAGATAATCTCGGCCACCGAGAAGACCATCGTGCGGGTATTGCCCGTCTGGCGACGGGTGCCGTTCACATCAAGCCATAGATCAAGGTTCTGTGGGTCCGGCACCTCGTCTGCGGTCACCAGATACGGGCCGATGGGCGCGAAGCTGTCGCAGGACTTGCCCTTGACCCACTGACCGCCGAATTCGATCTGAAAAGCGCGCTCTGACACGTCGTTGAAAGTCGCATAACCCGCCACATGGGACAGCGCGTCTGCCTCGGACACATGCTGTGCCTTGGTACCGATCACGACCGCAAGTTCAACTTCCCAATCGGTTTTCTCGGAATCCTTGGGGATGATGATCGGGTCGTTGGCACCGGTGGCCGCGCAGAGTTTACTAAACAGGATCGGGTGATCGGGCACGTCCATGCCAGCTTCTGCCGCGTGGTCGGAGTAATTCAGCCCGATACACAGAATACGACGAATGTCATTGATCACAGAGGCAAACCGGCCCGTGATGACAGGCAAGGCCGAAACGTCCACATCGCGCAGCTGGTCCAGCGCTGCGGGTGCCATCGTGGCAAGCTCGATATCCGTCAGATGCTGCGTCAGATCGCGCGCGGCACCATCTGCGTCAATCATCGCAGGTTTTATCCCGTCAGGGGTTTCGATACGGCAGAGTTTCATTAGCTAATCCTGTGTTTGTGAGGGGTGCGTATGGGCCTAACCTGAATCTCATAATCAGTATTATGTAAATAAACCGTGTGCTTTGGGTGATGTTTTGCTGTTAAAGTGCGTCATAAATCACTGAAAAGCAGTATAAAAAGACGATTCTTCATCCAGTTTCTTCATTCTCCCACCCGCGTGGCTTCTTGCTTTACCCCGTTGTTCTGCGTGCCATAATCCACATGCGCCAAGCCGATGCAACTGTAAGCGATCGGCGCTTTGGCGGCTGCTGAACGAAAGGAAGAATATGACGCTCAAGATGTCTTCGGCGGATATGGTCGCCGCTGCCCGTGCACGTATCCGCGAGATCGAAACGCCTGATCTGATGGCCATGCTGAAGGACCCGGATGTTGTTGTCGTTGACTTGCGCGATATCCGTGAACGCCAGCGCAGCGGCTATATCCCCGGCAGCTTTCACGCACCGCGCGGCATGATCGAATTCTGGGTCGACCCTGACAGCCCGTACTTCAAAGAGATCTTCGGTCAGGACAAAACCTTTGTCTTTCACTGTGCCTCTGGCTGGCGCTCGGCGATCACCACGGCGACGCTGCAAGACATGGGTTTTGATGCGGCGCATCTGCGCGAAGGTTTTTCGACGTGGGAAAAGCACGGTGGTCCGGTCGAATACCCTGAAAAGAAAGACTAACGACGCCGCGGCGCCTGTGCTACGTCTGCGCCACCACATCGTAACAACAAGGCCATCGCTATGACATCCATTCTGATCCTGAACGGTCCGAACCTGAACCTGCTGGGCACGCGCCAACCCGAGGTCTATGGAAAGACGACTTTGGCCGATGTCGAGGCGCTGTGCCGCGAGAAAGCGAAGACGCTTGGGTTTGATGTGGCGTTTGAACAGTCCAACCACGAAGGCGCGCTGATCGATCTGATCCACGCGGCCAAAGGCAAACATGCCGGGATCGTGCTGAATGCCGGTGCCTATACCCATACGTCGATTGCGTTGATGGATGCGATCGCTTCAGTCGAGCTGCCAGTTGTCGAGGTGCACCTGAGCAACATCCACGCACGCGAGGAATTCCGGCACCGGTCTTACATCGCGCCTGTGGCTCTGGGTCAGATCTGTGGGTTTGGTGCGCAGGGTTATCTGATGGCCTTGGATGCGCTGGAAGTTCACCTAAAAGATTAGGTTTCACCGCTTAGTATCTGATTTATAATAAAAAAGGGCGAAGGTGCCGATGCGCCCTCGCCCTTTCTCTCATCTGCTGTGTGACAGCTTAGCCTTTGGCGGCTTTTGCAACTTCTGCTGCGAAGTCTTCTTTGACGACTTCGATGCCTTCGCCAACTTCAAGACGGACGAAACCGGTGATGGTCGCGCCAGCTTCTTCCGCGGCTTTGCCGACGGTCAGGTCAGGGTTCACAACGAATGCCTGGTTCAGCAGTGTCACTTCGGACATGTATTTCTGCATGCGGCCGGTGATCATTTTCTCGATCACGGCTTCCGGCTTGCCGGACTCGCGTGCGATGTCCATTTGAACCTGCTTTTCTTTTTCAACAACAGCCGGGTCCAGATCCGCTTCGGACAAGGAGGCAGGGTTCACAGCGGCGATGTGCATCGCGATCTGTTTGCCCAGTTCTTCGTTGCCGCCGGTCATTGCGACCAGAACACCGATTTTGCCCATGCCGGGTGCTACAGCGTTGTGCACATAGGACACGACCTGATCCCCATCGATGGACTGCATGCGGCGCACCGACATGTTCTCGCCGATTTTCGCAATGGCGTCGGTGATGACGGTGGAAACGGGCTTGCCGCCCATGTCAGCCGCGTTCAGCGCGTCAACGTCGGACACACCGGTAGCAACATCTGCGATGCCGGAAACCATTTTCTGGAAGTCGGCGTTTTTGCCAACGAAGTCGGTTTCGGAGTTCACTTCGACAGCAACACCGTGGCCGCCTTCGACTTTAACGGCAACAAGGCCCTCGGCTGCGGTGCGGCCGGATTTCTTGGCTGCTTTCGCCAGACCCTTGGTGCGCAGCCAGTCAACGGCTGCTTCCATGTCGCCATCTGTTTCAGTCAACGCTTTTTTCGCGTCCATCATGCCGGCACCGGTTGTGTCGCGCAGTTCTTTGACCATGGATGCTGTGATTGCCATCGCTTTGGTTCTCCTTGAATTGGGATAAATTGAGGGGCAGAGCGTCCTGCACCACTGTCTCAATCATGTAATGGTTTTGTGACAGGCAGAGGGAAACATGCCCCCTGCCCGTCTCTTTCGCGTCGCTTACGACTTGGCGTCGGCCAGCGTTTCCTTCTTGGATTCGATATCCAGAGGTGCGTCTTTTGCCATTGCGTCGTTCGAAACGGTTTCTTCCGAAGCGTTGCCAACTTCGACACCACCGTCGATCAGGGCTTCTTCTTCGGGCGCTTCTTCCATCGCACCGATATCAACACCTGCGGCACCCAGCTGCGCGGACATACCGTCAAGTGCGGCACGTGCGGCCAGATCGCAATACATGTGGATCGCGCGGGCGGCGTCGTCGTTGCCCGGGATGATGTAGTCGATCCCGTCGGGGGAGCAGTTGGTGTCGACAACAGCGATAACCGGGATGCCCAGCTTGTTCGCTTCGGCCACGGCCAGTGCTTCTTTTTTCACGTCGATGACGAAGATCAGGTCAGGGCGACCGCCCATTTCACGGATACCACCCAGCG
Source organism: Sulfitobacter sp. PM12 (assembly GCF_045586035.1). Classification (NCBI taxonomy): domain Bacteria; kingdom Pseudomonadati; phylum Pseudomonadota; class Alphaproteobacteria; order Rhodobacterales; family Roseobacteraceae; genus Sulfitobacter; species Sulfitobacter sp. PM12. The sequence goes on along the minus strand of NZ_CP151529.1, from coordinate 2,030,413 downwards.
ATGCTTCCAGCTTCGCTTGGTCACGTTCCATGCCAAGACGCTCTTTCTTGGTCAGGCCGGAAAAGCCACGCTCGGACTGTTCGTCGATGGACTTCAGGCGCTGGATGGATTTGGAAACGGTCTGCCAGTTTGTCAGCGTGCCGCCCAACCAACGGTGGTTCATGTAGTACTGTGCGCATTTCTCTGCGGCTTCTGCGATTGGCTGTGCAGCCTGACGCTTGGTGCCAACGAAAAGAATGCTGCCGCCTTTGGCGACGGTGTCACGGATGACTTGCAGGGCCTGGTCCAGCATTGGAACAGTCTGTGTCAGGTCCATGATGTGGATGCCGTTACGCGCGCCGTAGATGAACGGACCCATGCGGGGGTTCCAGCGCTGTGTTTGGTGACCAAAGTGTACGCCTGCTTCAAGCAGTTGGCGCATGGAGAACTCAGGAAGAGCCATGTCTTTATACCTTTCCGGTTTTGCCTCGTCGGGGGTCTCGATCCCGGAATGGGACCAACCGGCGGACGTTCAAGGATTTCTCCCTCAAAGGCCCAACCCCGACTGCGGGTTTAAGTGACGCGCGTATAGTCCGGATTTTCACGCTTCGCAAGGTCCAAGGCGCATGTTTTAGCCATTGGGGCCCTATATCAGCGCAATTCAGCGGGGTTTGGCGCTGCAAGCCCGGCCGAGGGATGGGCCGCGCGCACCTGCGCTTCACAGGCTTGGGCCAAGGCTTTGCGGTTCTCGAAATCGGCGACGGCCAGCGGCGTGTGATAGATCGTTGTTACTTGCCCCTGCCGCAGGGACGCCAAGGTGCGCAGCAGATGGCCGCCAAAGCTCATATCGCCCCACCAGCCATAAAACCGCGGATCGGTCCCATCGGGCGCGGTATAAATCACGGTCACAGGCTGCACCCAGATCAGGTCGCGCAGTTCGGGCGCGAAGAAGGACTGGAAGAGCGTGGTTTTGAACGGCAAGACCTGCAGGCCATCGGTGCTGGTGCCTTCGGGGAAGAACAGCAGCCGGTGGTTGTCGAGCAAGCGCTGTTGGAACACTTCGGTCTGTTTGCGCGCGTGTTTCGGGTTGCGTTCAATAAACAATGTGCCGGTCGCCTTGGCGAGCCAGCCAATGCCGGGCCAGCTGGCGACTTCGGACTTGGACACAAAGTATATCCGCTGCGCCGCGTTCAAACTGAAGATATCAAGCCAACTGGTGTGATTGGCGACGACAGCGCCCCTGTGGCGCATCGGGGTGCCGATAACCGCGCGGCGTAACCCCATGACCCAGAATGCGATTTTGCAGACGATCTGGGTGATATGCGGGGTCACGGGGCGGCCCTGCCCATATAGCGGGCGCTCTATCAGGCGGATCGCGAGCAGGATCACCAGCCCCACAAGAACCACCGTCGCCAGCACCACCCCTCGCAGCAGCATCAGCACCCAGCCAAGGGGCCCGACGGATACCGGTGTCGGGTGGTCGGCGCTGTCCCAGGCCGCGCTCATCCTTGCTGTCCGCTGTAGATCTTGGCCTGCCGTTCGCTAAGCCGGGCGGTGTCGAGCATCAAAAGTACATCCGTCGTGTTGAAGTCATGGTCGATAAAGGCCCCCTCGCCCACACATCCGCCAAGCCGCAGATAGGCTTTGATCAGGCTGGGCATCTGCACCATCGCCTGACGCCGGTTCAAGATGTCGGCGGGGATCAGGTTCATCTCCTGGCGTGCCTTTGGCAAGGCGGTGACCCGCAGATCGGGCGGCGCGAGGTAGGTGTGATGCAGCAGCGACAAGGGCTGCGCCAATGCCTCGGCCTGGGTGCCATGAAAGCTCGCGACGCCAAAAAGGATCTCAATCCCGTGTTTCGCCACATAAGAGGCAAGCCCCGCCCAAAGCTGGTGCATCGCGATGCCCCCGCGATAGGACGGATGCAGACAGGACCGCCCCAGCTCGAGTATCTCGCGGCCGGAGGATTTGAGCGCGGTCAGATCATATTCGTTTTCCGAATAGAACCCGCCTGCCCGATCCGCCATATCGCGGCGGATTAGCCGGTACACGCCAACGGTTTGCTGGGTCTTGCGATCAATAAGCAGCAGATGGTCCACGAAATCGTCGTATTGGTCGACCTCTAGCCGGTTGTCATGATCCACCAAAGGCCCGCCCGCCCCCAGCTCGGTGACAAAAACGTCATACCGCAGCCGCTGCGCCGCATGAAGATCCGCTTGGGTGCGCGCCAGACGGACTTCGAACTCTGCCGCTTTTGCAATGATCATGGGCTGGTTTCGTCTCCGGTCGCAATCACGCGGATAAATAGGCAGTTGCCGCCCGTTGCGCAATGCTTGCCCCACGTCGCGGTGGTTTTCGGCGAAAAATTAACGATTTGCTAACGAAGAGCCTTCATCAAAGGCGGGGGTGAGCATCACCCGATGACTATCGACCACGATTTTGCCCTCGCTGCGGAAGTTTACCGTGACCTTGCCGCTGATATTGCTTTGCACCTGCCCCACGCCCCAATCGGGATGTGCAGGGTGGCGTACAAGCATTCCGGGTGTCAGTATCGCATTCAGGTCTTCCAAGCGTACGTCCTTTCTGCGGCGCGGTGTGGGGGGCAGCTATTTAGGGCCAGCTATTTAGGGCCAGCTAATTGGGGGGTGTCCCATGGTAGAAACCGACACTGATCTTGCCGCCTTGATCGGCAGCCGCATCTGCCATGACTTGATATCGCCGGTGGGCGCAATCAACAATGGGCTTGAGCTGCTTTTGATGTCGGGCATGAATATGAGCCCCGAAGTCGCGCTGATCGATGAAAGCGTGCGCAACGCCAGTGCGCGGCTGCGGTTCTTTCGCGTGGCTTTCGGCGCGGGCGACGCGCAGCCTGTCCCTGCCCTAGAAATAAGCGGTATCCTGCGTGATCTATATGCTCAGTCCAAATGGCAGGTATCGTGGCCCGACGGCGTCGCCGCGCCGCGCAACGCGCTGCGGATGGTGTTCCTGAGCCTGCTGTGTCTGGAAACGGGGATGCCCTACGGTGGGCAGATCACCATAGATCACCGCGATGCGGGATGGGACATCACCGGCACGGCCGACCGGCTAAGCATCACCGCTGCGCTTTGGGGCGTGCTGGCGGGGCAGTCCCGGGCAGAGCGTCTAACAGCGTCGCAGGTCCAGTTCGGGCTGTTGCCCGCCATCGTGAAAGACAGCGGGCAACTGTTAACATCTATCGTGACAGAAACGACCATCACCGTTGGGATCACGGCTTAGCTGCGCACGGCCCCATCGCCACGCACCAGATACTTGAAGCTGGTCAGCTGCTCGGCACCGACGGGCCCGCGCGCGTGCATTTTGCCGGTGGCGATCCCGATTTCGGCACCCATGCCAAACTCTCCACCATCGGCGAATTGGGTGGAGGCATTGTGCATCAGGATCGCAGAATCCAGCCGCGTCATGAATTTGGTCGCCGCCGCATCGTCTTCGGTGATAATGCAATCGGTGTGGTTCGAGCCGTAGGTGCGGATATGGGTGATCGCATCGTCGATGCTGCCCACGGTTTTCGCCGCGATGATCATATCAAGGTATTCGTGACCCCAATCATCCGCCGTGGCCGGCACCGTACCTTCGATATCGGTCAGCGCGCCATCGGCGCGCACTTCGACGCCAGCGTCCAGCAGCGCCTTGATGACGCCCTTGCCAATCGTCCGCGCCACTTTTTCATGGATCAGCAGACATTCAGCCGAGCCGCAAATGCCGGTGCGGCGGGTCTTGGCGTTCAGAACGACTTTCAAAACCTTCTCGGGGTCGGCGTTTTCATCGATATAGATGTGCACGATGCCTTCGAGGTGGGCAAAGACCGGCACCCGCGCTTCGCGCTGCACCAGACCGACCAGCCCCTTGCCGCCGCGCGGGACGATCACATCAATCGTGTCGGTCATGGTCAGCATCTCGCTCACCGCGGCGCGGTCGCGCGTGGGCACCAGCTGGATTGAATCCGCAGGCAGATCTGCGGCCTCGAGCCCCTGTTGCAAGGCCGCATGGATCGCGCGCGAAGAATGGAAGCTTTCGGAGCCGCCCCGCAGGATCACGGCATTGCCCGCCTTGAGGCAAAGCGCACCGGCATCCGCGGTCACATTCGGGCGCGATTCATAGATCACACCGATGACACCCAAAGGCGTGCGCACGCGCTGGATGTTCAGGCCCGTCGGCTGATCCCATTCGGTCAGCACCTGCCCCACGGGATCATCCTGTGCGGCGATGCTGCGCAGGCTGTCGGCGATGGCACTGATGCGCGCATCATCCAGCAAGAGCCGGTCCATCATCGCGTCAGAGAGACCCTTGTCGCGGCCAAACTCCAGATCTTTGGCGTTCGCGTCCAGAATATCGGCGCTGCTGGCCATCAGCGCGTCGGCGGCTTTTTCAAGCGCGGTCTGCTTTTGGTCGGCACTGGCAAAGCCCAATGTCGCGGCGGCGGCTTTGGCGCGCGCGCCAATATCCGCCATCAACGCGGGAATGTCGTCTGTCTGTGTCATATCCAAGGTCATAACCTAATTACTGCTTTTTTGTCATTTCGGGTTGCCCTCTACCTAAAGCCTTCGGCGAGGATTTTAAACCATTTGGACGTCAGGAAAGCGCAAGATCGTCCCGATGGATCAAAGCAGCACGCCCCGGCGCGCCCAGAATGGTCTCGATCTCCGAGGATTGTCGACCTTTGATCAGCTCTGCCTCTGCTGAGGTATAGCGTGTCAGCCCGTGCCCGATGGGGCGCCCGTCAGGGGCAAGCAGCGCGACGGAGTCGCCGCGCCCGAAGGGGCCGGAAACAGCGGTGACACCGGCGGGCAAAAGCGACTTGCCCTTGGACATAGCAGCCACCGCACCGGCATCCAATGTGACGCTACCGCGTGGTTTGATTGCCGTAATCCATTGTTTGCGCGCGGTTTGGGGGTCGGATTGCGCGGTGAACCAAGTGGCGTTGGCCCCGTTTTCGAGGGTCAGCAAAGGCCGCAAAGGTGATCCTTCGGAGATGGCCATGGCGCAGCCCGCGGCGGTCGCGGTTTTCGCGGCCATCAGCTTTGTCTTCATGCCGCCCTTGGACAGGCCAGAGCCCGCATCGCCCGCCTGCGCCTCGATGTCTGGGGTGATCGTGTCGATCACATCATAGCGGATGGCATCGGGGTCGTCATTGGGGTTGGCAGAATAGAAGCCATCCACATCCGACAGCAGGATCAACCGGTCTGCCGCCACGGTCACGGCGATCTGCGCCGCGAGCCGGTCATTGTCGCCAAAGCGAATCTCGTCCGTGGCGACGGTGTCATTCTCGTTGACGATGGGTACCGCCCCCATGGACAACAGCTGTTCCATCGTGGCGCGGCTGTTGAGATACCGCCGACGATCCGCGCTGTCTTCTAGGGTGACAAGCACCTGCGCGGCGGTGATCCCATAGGGTTCCAGCGCCTCTTCATAGGCGCGGGCGAGACGGATTTGCCCCACCGCGGCCGCGGCTTGGGATTGTTCCAGCGCAAGCGTGGTTGGCGGCAGCCCAAGCACACCACGCCCCAAAGCGATGGAGCCCGAAGACACCAGCACCACATCCTTGCCCTGCTCCTTGAGCCACGCCACATCCTGCGCGAGACTTTGCAGCCAATCGCGGCGCAGCTGGCCGGTGGTCCGATCGACGAGCAGCGCCGAGCCGATTTTTACAACGATACGGGTGCCGTCGCTTAGGGTTGCCAAGGTGCCTCTTCTTCATCTTCGGACCGGAAACGCAGCCGGTCGTCGTCAATCTGGCCACGCAAAGCCCGCAGCACCTCGGTGACGCCTTCGCGGGCGACGCCAGACATCATCATGACCTCTGCGCCGCAGGCTTTTTCCAATTCCTCGCGGGCGGTTACGCGATCATCTTCATCCAGTGCATCAATTTTATTCAGCACGGTGATCCGCGGTTTATCCGCCAGCTCGCCGCCATAGGCTTCGAGTTCGTTGATGATGGTCTGGTAATCTTCGGCAATGGTGTTCGACGTGCCATCAACCAGGTGGAGCAGCACCGCGCAGCGTTCGACATGGCCCAGAAACAGATCGCCCAGACCGCGCCCTTCGGACGCGCCTTCGATCAGGCCGGGGATATCGGCGACGACGAATTCGGTATTATCCACCCCCACAACGCCCAGATTGGGGTGCAGTGTGGTAAACGGGTAATCGGCAATCTTTGGCCGCGCATTCGATGTCGCGGCAAGGAAGGTCGACTTACCCGCGTTCGGCAGGCCGAGCAGACCCACATCCGCGATCAGCTTGAGACGCAGCCACAGCGTGCGGTCCACGCCTTCCTGTCCGGGATTGGCACGGCGCGGTGCCTGGTTCGTCGCGGATTTAAAATGCAGGTTCCCCCAGCCGCCGTTGCCGCCCCGCGCCAGTTCGACCCGCTGACCAAGCTCTGTCATATCCGCCAGCACGGTTTCCTGATCCTCATCAAGGATCTCGGTGCCCACGGGGACGCGCAGGATGATGTCATCGCCATCCTTGCCGGTGCGCTGCTTGCCCATGCCGGGCTGGCCGTTCTTGGCAAAGAAGTGCTGCTGGTAGCGGAAGTCGATCAGCGTGTTCAGCCCGTCGACGGCTTCGGCCCAGACCGATCCGCCCGACCCGCCGTCCCCGCCATCGGGACCACCGTATTCAATGTATTTTTCGCGCCGGAAAGACACGCAACCGCCCCCGCCTGCGCCAGAGCGGATATAGACTTTGCACAGGTCAAGAAACTTCATCAAAAGGGCCTTTCGGGGCACGTGTGGTCATAGTTTATGGCTATACGTCCAGGTTGGTACGCAGGTCTCGCGCGCCAGACAATAGGTTTCCGCATTGCCAAGATAGCGGAAGCCCGCATTTGTCAACACTTTGGCAGAGGCAGGGTTGTCGCGAAACACCGAGGCGAACATATTTTTGTTGCGCAGCGGATTGGCCTGCACCAGCGCCTGTACCGCCTCGGACGCGAGATGCGTGTTCCAGAACGCAGGGGCGACCCAATAGCCGACTTCGGATTGATCGCGGTCCATCCGGATGAGGGAAATCACGCCCATCACCTCGGAGCCGCCGGTTTTCAGCCCGTCCATGACCCAGACATCTTCTGTCCGGGGGGTGCTGGTGGCGCGGGTGATGAAGCTTTCGATCACGCCGGGCGGTAGCGGGTGCGGAATGGATGCGGTGCGCATCGCAACCCGTGGATCGCTGGCATAATGTTCGATCATCCCACGATCCGACATGCGCACAGGGCGCAGGTCAAACCGTTCTGTTTCAATCACTTGCTGTTGCGACACTGTTAAATCTTCCATCGTTATGTCCCTCCTCCGAACAGCACGAACAAGACAGAGGCCACCGTCAAAGCGGCCAAGGTCCACATCAAATATTTCTCCCAAACGGTGCCTGCGACCGTCTTTGCGATCCCCGCACCGGCCAGCGTCCACAAGGGGTGCAGCACGACCTGGCATCCCAGCAGCACGGCGGCCACCGTGGCCGTCGCCGCCAGCGCAGGTGTGCCGGGCGCGATGAAGGCCGTGAAGCTGCCCACGATCATCGCCCAGGCCTTGGGATTCAGCGGGTGGACGATCAGCCCGGCCAGAAAGCCCGGCGCGGCCTCGGTTCGCGCGCCCTGCCCCAACCGCAGGTTCGCAACCTTCCACGCCAGCCAGATGATATAGGCGGCAGAGGCGAATTTCAGCGCGACGAAAACCCCCGGCGCGCGGTCGGCCAGTTGCATCAACCCGAAACCCACTGGCCAGATCACCAGCTGTTTGCCAAGTGCCACGCCCGCGACAAAAGGCAATGCCGCGCGAAAGCCGAAGCGCGCGCCCGTGGCCATCAGCGCCATATTCGCCGGTCCGGGTGTGCCGATCTGGCTTGCCGCGAAGACGATAAAGGATGTCAGGGCGACGCTCATGACTGGCTCTTCTTTTTGCGCTTTTGCCGCGGCTTGGCGTCATAGACGGGCGGAACGTAATCGGGTTTGATCAGCCCGAACAACAGGTTGTCGTGCCATTCGCCCCCCAGAAAAGACGACTGCCGCGCACGCCCTTCGGCGGCAAAGCCGACTTTGGTGAAACAGGCCGCAGCGCGTTCGTTGATGTCGAGCACACGGGCAGAGAGGCGGTGCAGCGACAGCGAGCCAAAGGCGTGGGCCGCAAGCAGATGCAGCGCGCGCGTGCCCAACCCCTTGCCCAGTTTCTTGGGGGCGAGAATGCCGATCGCGACATCGGCGCTGGCGTCCCACGGACGCAGACTGTGCAGGCGCAGCGCACCGATCGTCTTGCCGCGATGTTCGATGACCCAGGCCAGCGGTTCAACCAGCTGCGTTTCATACCAACGTTCGGCCAGCGCCTTGGTCATCACTGGTACGGCGTTCAGCTCTGCCCCGAACATGTGGTGGATTTCGGGCGTGTTTCCAAGCTTGAACCGGGCGTCGATGTCACGGTGTTCGGGCGCGCGCAGACGGATGGTGCCATCGCTCAGCTCGGGGCGGTTTGATCGTGACATAACGGCCCCTCCCTTCCTGGGTGAACACTGGGCGATAAAATGGAAAAGGGACCGGCGTTTCCGCCGATCCCTAAATTTTCAAACCTCTCGGGTGCGGCTTATTCTGCGGCTTCTGCCGCTGGCAGGACCGAGATAAACGTACGGTTCTTCAGCCCCTTGTGGAACTGGACCTTGCCGTCAACGGTTGCGAAGATCGTGTGATCCTTGCCCATGCCAACGCCTTCAGCGGGCCAGTACTTTGTACCGCGCTGACGCACCAGAATGTTGCCGGGAATGACAGCTTCGCCGCCATATTTTTTCACGCCAAGACGACGACCTGCTGAGTCGCGGCCGTTACGGGATGAGCCGCCTGCTTTTTTATGTGCCATTGGTGTCTCTCCTTAGCCTTTTGCGAGTTCTTTGGCCTGTGCGATCCAGTCTTCACGACCGACGCGACCTTTGAACGACAGTTTCTCTTCGATAGCTTCGACGTCAGCGTCTGTCCAAGCAGCGATCTGTGCGAAGGTTGTGATGCCTTCACCGTTCAGCTTGCCAACGATGACGGGGCCAACACCGGAGATCTTGCTCAGATCGTCGGCACCTTCGGCTGCGGGTGCAGCTTTAGCCTTCTTCGCCTTGGCAGGCTTGGCCGATTTCTCTTCGGCCTGATTGTTCTTCACGCGCTTGGCCATTTCGGCCTGATCGGTTTTGTTCAGCGCATAACGCTCTTCCATGGCTGTCACGGCAGCAGCGCTGACGGAACCGGTTCCGATGGCCGCTTTGACGTCGGATTTATCCGCGCCGGACGACAGGATCTCGCCGATCTTGACCAGTGTCAGCTTTTGACGGTGGCCTTTGGTACGCTTGGAAGAGTGCTTCCGGCGGCGCTTGACGAAGTGAATGACTTTCTCGCCCTTGATCTGATCGACGACCTCGGCTTGAACGCCGGCCCCTGCGACCAAAGGAGCACCCAGCTTGGGGGAATCGCCGCCCAGCATGAGAACTTCGTTGAATTGGACTGTTTCGCCTGCGTCAGCAGCCAAACGTTCTACCCGCAGCATATCGCCGGATTGAACTTTGTACTGCTTGCCGCCTGTCTTGATGACCGCAAACATGCGTCTTCCTTTACTGTTTCCGCATCCTGTGGTCCCCGTTCGGGAGTTTGTCGGGCCTTGGCCCACCTCGGACAGCGCATCCCGTTTCGGGATGTTCATGAAATAACAAAGGCACCCGAAACGGGCACCCTTAGGTTGAGGCTTGCCGTATGATGCACCGCCCCCCTGATGTCAAGGGCCAGCACGGGCCTCGCGGGACTTATCGCAAAGGCGGTGCGGCTGGCTATAATTCCTCGGCCACCATGTTCAACGCAACTGCGCGACCAAGTGCATAGGACACGTCTTCGTACGCGGTGCCAAAACCCTCGAACAGCGCTGTGTTCAGGCTGCGCCCCGCATCGCTTTGCGCAAAGGCGATATAGCGGTCAAGCTCTGCATCCTCCAGCGGAGAATACGCCAGCAGCAGATAGCCATAAAGCCAGCCGCGCGTGTCTTGCGCGATCTCTTCTTGCTGCTGCGCCACGTCGGCCAGCATCTCGGCCTCTGTCATCTGCAGCGCGTTGCCATCTGCCATCCCGCGCATGAATTGAAAGTTGGAATTCATCGCGGCGGTGACATTGCGGTCGATCATGTCGCCACTGTCGATCAATGTGGTGATCTGCGCCAGACGTGGGTCGTCGCTGCCCTCAAGGTCATGGAAACCTGCGCGGGCGGCGTCTTCCACCTCGGGGTCGGTGATAGCGGCGCGGGCCTCGTTCTCGAGCGTGATGATCCTTGCGCCCGTTTCTTGCGCGAAAAAGGCAATGACATCCTCGCGGGCCTGCCCTTGCAAGCCCGCATCCAATGCCCCGCGCAGGGTTTCGACGATGCGTTCGGGGTTGTAGATGGCACGCACCTGCAGCGCCCACCCCGCGCCGCCCTGCCCGCCCAGCATATCGCGATCAAGCGTTTCCGCGTTCTCCAACCCCTCGCGCTGCAAAATCTCGGCCAAGTCGCCAAGACGCAGGACATCCACCAGCACGGTTGACCGCGCATCGGCCCAAAGCGGCAGCGCCAGCATCCACAGGCCAGCAGCAAGAACAAAGGCGCGCATGGTTACAGGTCCTGACTGGGTTGCATGGTGCCAAGCCGCTGTGCGACCTCTTCAAACCGGTTCGCCATGATCTCGAACTGCACGGCGTTCATCAGCGCGTAGACCTCCTGCATCTGCGGATCTTCCAGCGCCTTGGCATAGACCAACACTTCTTCGTCGGAAAACGCCTGATAGGTATAGGCCGCCCTCGCCAGCGCATTCTCTTTGATAGAGGCGCGCATCTCGGGCTCTTGCGCGCGCATCGCTTCGCGCAGGTCAGGTTCTTCCATCTGTAATTCGATCACACCCGCGGCCGCCGCTGCCATCAGGAACCGGATCTGCACCTCTTGCAGCGCCTTGATCGAGCTCTCCTCGACATCGCTCGCCCCGGTCAGACGCGCCAACAGATCCACACGCGGAGAATCGATCCCGCGCAGCCCGTTCAGGATCGCATCGCCCGCCTCTGCCTTCGCGGCATCGTCTTCCTCCATATGCGACGCATTTTCGGCGGCCACCAGGCGTTGGCCCAGATCGCTGGCGTAGAAATCCGAGGCATGTTCCAGCGCATCATCGCTGAGCGCCTGCGCCAGAATACCGGCGCCCATGTCCAGCATCAAATCCGTCTCGAATACCTCGCGCACCAGACGCGACCATTCAGAGCCGAAGGCGTCCGCATCAATCCCCAGCATTTGCGGCGCGGAATCAGCAGACAGCCGGATGCTTTCAAGGGCGACATCAAACCCCGTGACTTCCAGAAATGCATCGACCCTTTCCCTGTCGGCGGCCCGTGCCATCGGTGCAATCAGCGATACCATGACCGCCAATCCAAAACATAAAGTTAACGGCAAACGGGACAGTCGGCGCATCAGGGCATTCCTTTCAAGTTGATCCACCCCAAGAGCTTAGGCGAAATCCATCTGTCAGCAATGAAATTCCCCGTGTCCGCGAAAACTGGCCTAGCCCCCCTTGCCACCCCGCAAAATCCATCCTAAACGGACGCACCACACCGATGCGGAGAGGTGCCGGAGTGGTCGAACGGGGCGGTCTCGAAAACCGTTGAGCCTTCACGGGTTCCCAGGGTTCGAATCCCTGTCTCTCCGCCATTTCACCCTGACAGTTTATGTCTACCCCTTGCGGGACAAGCCGTCGCCTTGGTCGCAGGCCCCTGTGGCGCGGTGCGCTGTCAAAATCCGCGATCAGGGGCGTGATGCTGCACCCGCCCGCGTCAAAAATCCCCCGGCGCGCATTGCAGGCAGGCAAGCCCCTCGGCACGCCATGCGTCAACGACCGAACTGCGATCATCGATGACCAGCCAGGGGGCCAGCCCGTCCGCTTGCATTTGCGCCAGCGCTTGGCGTTTGACCTCCGGATCGCTTGCGGCGTCCTGATCCTTGGCGCGCAGGTAGACGCCGTCGAAGGGCAGATCGTGTTTGTGCAGCCAGGCGATCGTGTGTTCCGCCCAACCGTCAGGGCGGCCCGAGCAGATGACGATCGTCTCGCCGCTTTGCTTCAGGCGGCGCATCAGTTTGGCGATGGGTGCAATCAGCGGGGCGTCGGCCATCGCCATGTGGAAGGCATCCCATTGCTTCTCGACGCCATGCACCAGATGACCCAGCTTTGCCGCGTCGAACTCGGCCAGAGTGCCGTCGACGTCAAATACCACGCAAGGTGTCAGGGGGGCGGATGTCATAGCTCTTTCTCCTCAAAAAATGTGCCCGACCGCTGAAACAGGATCGGGATGGCGTTTGGCGGGCGTGTGTCCGCGTCATGGGGTGTCCACAGCACGCGCGCGGCGCGAATGATACCGGAATGGCAGACCAGCACCGGAAGGTGGCCGGCGGGCGTGGCGGCACAGGCCTCGTGGATCGCGCCTGCGACACGATCAAGCATGGCGGGCCAGCTTTCGCCGCCTTCGGGGGTGTCTTCGCGTATGGGTTGCTGCGACAGCGGCTGCCCCTCGAACGCCCCCCAATCGCGTTCGCGCAACGCGGAAATCACGGTAAAACCGCGCTGCGCAAAGGCAAGCTTGCAGGTTTCTCGCGCCCGTGCGGCGGGGCTGGCGAAAAGCGTGACCGGCTGCGGCCAGCGACGACGGGCCAGCGCGCGCGCCTGATCGCGGCCACGGGCGGTCAGCGCGACATCGGTCACCCCTGCGATGATGCTTTGCGCATTGGCGGTCGTCTCCCCGTGGCGTATCAGGCAAAAGTCCGAGGGCGGAAGCGCGGCCCCCCTCACAGGCGCACCAGGTCATGCATGAAAACCTCGACGCCCAGATCCTCGATCAGGTAATCCTCGGGCTGGGTGCAGAAGGCTGGCGCAAAGCGTTTCGCGCCAAGCCGTTCCAGCATACGCACCTGATCACGTAGCGGCGGGTGTACGTTCCAGCGTTGGAAATATCCCCCCGGCACGCTGCAGATCCCGCGGGCATGGGCGGTCATATGGCCGGTAAAGACCACATGCGCGTCGCGCCCCAAACGGCCGCTTTCATGCCAGGCGCGCACATAGCCCCAGGCGGCACCGCCATCGGCATTGGGGGTGTCGCAGACAAGAAAACGCGCCTCGTCCAGCGGGCCGCGCGCCAGCAGCGGGGCGATCTTGGCCGCATCCACGCCAAGCGTGCCGCTGCGCAGACCCGTCGCCAGCACCGCCTGACATTCAGGGTCCAGCATGACGCTGGCGTGACCATAGCGCCGGATCAGGTGCAGGGCCATTTCGCCCGCCCTGCCCGATGGCGGCACTGGCAAAAGCACCTGCCCCTCAAGCCCGTCTAGCAAGGCGTCAAGTGCTGCAAATCTTTCGGTCTGGGGCACATCGTCAAGCTGGTAGGAACAGTCTAGGATCGCCGTCGCCGCGGGGGGCGGAAGATCCAGCGGGAACCAGTCGGATTCCTCGGACCAGTCGCCCGAGTAGAACAGCCCCTCGCCCAAGGCGAAATGCATCCAGACACCGCCCATGGCGTGCCCGTTGCGGCCTGTGGTCAGCTGCACGCCGTCGATCACGGATACCCCCTGTTCGGGCAGCAGGTTGACCTTGGCGGCAGGGGGCAGCGCCTTGGCGGTTTGCGCGGTGGCATAGATCGGCAGCCCCGCCTCTACCGCATAGATCGCCCCGCCGATGTGGTCGATATGGTCGTGGGTGATAAAGACCGCATCCGCGCCCTTCAGCCAGCGCGGGTCAAAATGGGCGTGGGCCTCGGGGCCAAAGCCGCAGTCCAGCAGCCAGCGCCGATTGCCCGTGTTCAATTGCATGCATGCGGGGCCCTTGTCCCCGATGCCGGAAAGTACTCTTACGCTTTGCATTTATTCCTCGGAGAATGCCCATGGGGTGGTGATCGTCAGGCCAAGCTGCATGCCGACATCAAACCGTGCCCGTGTTTCAGCCAGCAGACGCGTGCCGCAGTCCGCGACGGTTTCCAGAAGGTATTTGCCGCCCAGATAGGTCACCCGCGCCACTTTGGCGCGCAGGTCGCCGGTTTCGCTGATGGTCAGGTTTTCGGGGCGCAGGCAGACATGGCTAGGCAGGTCATCCCCGCTTTGCACGGCGATCCGCGTCCCCAGGACATGGCCGTGCAGGGCGCTATCGCTCTTTTCGACCCCGCGCATGGGCACCACCGTGCCGCGCCCGACGAATTCGGCGACAAAGCGGTTCTTGGGGCGTTCATACAGCGTTTGGGGCGTGTCGAACTGCTTGATGCGGCCCTTGTCCATCACGGCGATCCGGTCGGCCATGGCCATCGCCTCTGATTGATCGTGGGTGACATAGACCATCGTCGCGCCGGTGCGCTTGTGGAAATCGGTGAACACCGTTTGCATCGACGCCCGCAGCGCCACATCAAGGTTGGCCAGCGGTTCGTCCAGCAGCACCGCATCGGGGTGCGACACCAGACAGCGCGCCAAAGCGACCCGCTGACGCTGCCCGCCCGACAGTTCGGAGGGCATCCGGTCGGCATAGTCCGTCAGCCCCGTCGCCTGTAACGCCTGATCGGTCTGCGCAGCGATCTCGGCCTTGGAAAAACGCCGGATCTCCAGCGGATAGGACACATTGCGCCGCACGTTCATATGGGGCCAAAGCGCGTAGGACTGGAATACGAAACCGATGTTGCGATCCTCGGGCGGGACCATGCGGTTGCCGGCCACATGCGCGACCTCGCGCGGGCCGATAGAAATCTGCCCCGTCGTCGGCATTTCGAACCCCGCAAGCAGGCGCAGCAGCGTGGTCTTGCCGCAGCCCGACGGCCCCAGCAGGGCGACGAATTCGCCATCCTTGAACGTGGTGGTGATGTCATGCAGCGCGGGGGCACCGGCGAATGATTTGCCAAGCGCGGACAGGCTTATGTCTGCCATGGGACTACTCCTTTGGGGAAACGTCGGGACATCAGCTGCACCAGCACCATCAGCGCCATAACCACCAGTACGATGGTCATCGCCAGCGCGCTGGCCATTGCGGTCTCGCCACTGTCGTCCAGATTGAAAATGACCACGCCCAACGTCTCGGTCCCCGAGGACCAGAGCAGCGCGGAAACCGTGAGCTCGTTAAACGCGGTGAGAAACACAAGGATCGCCCCTGCCGCCGCCGCCGGAGCCGAGAGCGGCACGATCACATCGCGCAGCCGCTGGAACAGCGATGCCCCCACCGATTGCGCGGCTTCGCCCATGGCAGGATCCAACTGCTTGAGGCTCGCTTGCACGGGGCGGAACATCACCGCAAAGAACCGCGCCAGATAGGCCAAGAAGATGATCCAGATCGTGCCGTACAGCGTCGCATCGGTGAACGGCAGCTTGATCAGCAGCAGGATCATCGCAATCGACAACACCACTCCGGGCAAGGCATAGGGCAGATCCAGCAGGCTGTCGAACAGCCGCGACAGCCGCGTCGGGTTCCGCTCCATCAGCCACGCCAGCGGCAGGCAGAGCAGCATGAGAACAACCGCCGCGCCGATCGCCAGACCAAAGGAGTTCGCAAAGGCCCGCGTCGTGACCGGCTGGCGCAGCAGGACCTCGGTCCACGCCTGAAGGGTTACGGTGTCAAGCCGCAGTGGCACGCCATAGGCAGGCACCAGCGACGTCGCCAGCAGGCCGAACATGGGCAGCACAAGGATCGTGCAGACCACGGCCCATAGCAACACCTCGACCGGCAGACGCGCCGCCCCGAGCGGAATCGCCAAGGGGCGCGACGTGGCCCCCACCAGATAGACCCGTTGGCGTGATTGGAAGAATCGTTGCGTCAGGATGCCCGTGACAGCCACCGCACCGATCAGCATGGCGAGGATCGATACCTCGGCCAGCACGCTGGTGCCCATGCCCGCCAGCTTTTGGTAAACCAGCGTCGGCAGGGTCGCATAGCCCGCCGGAATACCCAGCATCGCGGGAATGCCAAAGTTGCCAAGGGCGGTGACAAAGGTGATCGCCGTTCCCGCGGCCAAACTGGGCAGGGTCAGGGGCATGACCACCTGCCACCACGTGCGCAGCCCCCGCGCGCCACTGATGCGCGCCGCTTCGACCACCTCTTGCGGGATGGCGCGCAGACCTGCACGCAGGGTCAGGAAAATAATCGACATATGCTGGATGCCCAGCAACAGAATGATACCTTGCGCCGAATAAAGCGGCTGCGGCGACCCCAGTGGCGGTGCCAGCCCCAAGGTCTTGAGCAACACCGACGACGGCCCCATGATCTGGGTCCAGGACAGCGCGGTGATCTGGGGCGGGATCATCATCGGGATCATCAGGCAGAACACCAGCGCCGCCTTGGCGCGCAGATCGGTCAGCGCCACCAGAAACGCAAAGGCAGACCCCAGAACCACCGAGACCAAAGTGCCAAACCCTGCGGTCACCAGCGAATGTTTCAGCGCGCTCAGCGTCGATGGTTGGCGCAGCACCTCGCCCGCGAGCGACAGGCCAACTGCGCCCTGATCCGTCACCCCTTCGACAAACAGGCGCAGCACCGGCGCAAGAGTCAGGCTGATTGCCACAATCAAAATGGTAGAGAGCAGCCACCCCTCGGACCGGCTGCCCCCGTTTTTTGTCAGAACGCCCATTACTCGGCGCCAAACAGCTCTGTGAATTTGGACTTGTTGGCTTCGGCGTCCTTCAACGCGGTCGCGGGATCGAAACCCATCAGTTTGATGTCTTCGCGCGCAGGGAAGCCGGCGGGCACGCCCATGCCGTCGCGTGCGGGGATATAGCCCATCTCAAGCACCACATCCTGACCTTCCGCGCTCAGCAGGAAATCGACGAACTTCTGTGCGCCTTCGACGTTCTTGGCGGTCGACATGATCGCCACAGGCTCGGTCACATAGGATACGCCTTCGGTCGGGAAGACGAATTCGACAGGCGACCCTTCGGCCTTGTTGCGGATCGCGAGGAAGTCGACGACCATGCCATAAGGTTTCTCGCCCGAGGCCACGGCCTTGAACGTGCCGCCGTTGCCGCCTTGGGCGCGGGCGTCGTTTTCCGCCAGTTGTTCGTAATAGCCCCAGCCAAGGCTGTCATCGCCTGTCAGGGTTGCCAGATGGATCAGCGCCGCACCGGAATACAGCGGGGACGGCATGGCCACCTGCCCTTTCAGGGCCGCATCGCTCAGGTCGTTCCACGAGGTCGGAGCCGTCTCGACGCCGGTGTTATAGACGATACCTGTCGTGATCAGCTTGGTCGAGTGATAGAAGCCGTCGGCAGAATACAGCGCGCTGTCATAATTGGCAGCCTCGGGGGATTGGTAGGCGGTCAGCAGACCGTCTTGGGCCATGCCCTCCAGCGTCACGGTGTCGGCGATCAGCAGCACGTCGGGCTGCGGGTTGCCTGCCTCGATCTCGGCGCGCAGACGGGCCATCAGTTTGGTCGTGCCGTCGCGGACCCATTCGACATCGGTATCGGGGTTGGCGGCTTTGAACGCGTCCACAGTCTGCTGCGCATCTGCATTGGGCTGCGAGGTGTAAAGTGTGATTGTATCTGCAAGGGCCGTGCTGGCCATCAGGGCAAAAGCGGTGGTGGTGAGGATGGTTTTCATGGGGCTCTCCTGAAAAGTAGCTTTCGTACGAAAGCATTTCACGCTCGCCTTATTCCCATCTTACGCTACAGATTTATGACATTTACGTAACAGATTTAATTATATTGCGCCGTGGACGGGGTCGCTCTAGTGTCCGGCTAACCTTGAGTTGTTTTCGAAGGAAAATAGATGGCGCGACCTACTCTGACCGACCGGCGCGACAGGATCATTGCGCTGCTGTCGCAGAACGACGCTTTGTCCCCTGCCGAACTATCGCAGCGTTTGGACGTTTCGGTGCAGACCATCCGCGCCGACCTGCGCGACCTTGACGACGCGGCACTGGTGCAGCGCCGCAAGGGAAAGGTGCAGCTGCGCCAGCAAAGCGAGAATATCGGCTACCTGCCCCGCGAAACCATCGCGCGACAGGAAAAGCAGCGCATCGCCTTGGCGGTCAAGAACCTGATCCCCGATGGCGCACGGGTGGCGCTTGGGACGGGGACCACGGTTGAGCATTGCGCGCGGTTTCTGTCGTCGCACAAGGACCTATTCGTCGCGACCAATAGCATCCACGCGGTGTGCGCCCTGCAGAATGCCGCGGGCGTGATGGTGGAGCTGGCGGGCGGCAATGTACGGATGCGCGATCTGGATCTGATCGGCGCTGCAGCGCTGGCGTTTTTTGCGGGTTACCGCATGGATTACGCCGTGTTCAGCTGTGGCGGGCTGTCGGGGTCGGGCGCGGTGATGGACTATAACTCGGACGAGGTGCTGGCGCGCAAGGCGATTGCGGGCTGCGCCAAGACAACGATCCTGGTGGCCGATCAGGGCAAGGCGGAGTTGGACCTTGCCTGCCAGCACGGGGAGATCTGGGCCTATGATTACCTTGTCACAGGGGCCGCGCTGTCGCCCGATCTGCTGTCCCGCGCCGCCGCCCATGGGTGCACGGTGATCAAGGTCTAGTCCCTAGCCCGTGACACGCCGTAGAAAAGATTGCGTGCGCGGGTCTTTGGGCGCATCAAGCAGTTCTGCCGGTGGGCCCTGTTCGACAATCCGCCCCTCGTCCATAAAGACGATCCGATCCGCAATCTCGCGCGCGAACTGGATCTCGTGCGTGACGATCAGCATGGTCTGCCGTTTCTCGGCCACGCGCCGCATGAGGTCAAGCACCTCTCCCACCCATTCGGGGTCCAGCGCCGAGGTCGGTTCGTCAAACAGCATCAGATCCGCATCCAGCGCCATCGCGCGGCCGATGCCCACCCGTTGCTGCTGGCCGCCCGACAGTGCAGCGGGGTAGCTGTCGGCTTTCTCGAACAGACCGGTTTCGCGCAGCGTCGCATCGGCACGGGCGTTGGCCTCGGCCTTGCTATAGCCCTGAACGGTGATCAGCGCCTGAGTGATATTCTCGCGCGCGGTCTTGTTGGCGAACAGCGCATAGTTCTGGAACACGAAGGACGTGCGCCGCCGCAGCGCCAGAATATCGGCGCGTTTCGCCGTAGCTGCATCGACAGACATATCGCCAATGCGGATGATGCCCGCGTCAGGCGCGTCAAGAAAGTTCAGGCAGCGCAGCAAGGTGGACTTCCCCGTGCCCGACGGCCCGATGATCACCACCCGTTCGCCTTGGGCGATATCAAGCGAGATGTCTTTCAGCACGGCGGTGCTGCCAAAGGATTTGGTCAGGCCGGATATGGTGATCCCGTCATTCGTCGCCCTGCCCGTCGCTGGATTGCTCTGTGTATTGGTCATCGCGCATGTGCCTTGTTCAGATAGACCTCTAAGTGACGCTGTGCGAAGGCCAATGTCTCGACCATGACCCAATAGATCGCGGCGACGACGAGAAAGGCTTCGAAGTAGAGGAAGCTGCCCGCCGCCTCTTTCTGGGTCGCCCCCATCAGTTCGGTCACGCCAAGGGTAAAAGCCAGCGAGGTGCCTTTGATCATATCGATAAAGTAGTTCACCAAAGTCGGTGCCGCGACCCGCGAGGCCTGAGGCAAAATAATCTGGCGCATCATCTGGCCTTGGGTCATGCCAACGGCCTGCGCGGCCTCCCACTGGCTGCGGTCCACACCCAGAATGGCGGCGCGGATGCTTTCCGCCATATAGGCCGAGAAATGCAGCGTCAGCCCCATGATGGTCGCGGTGACGCCGTCGATCTTGCCCAGAAAGCTCAGGACTTGCGGCAGGCCGTAGTAGAACAGGAACAACTGCACCAACAACGGCGTGCCGCGAAAGAAGCTGATGAACAGCCGCACAAAAACGTCGAGGACCGGAACCCGAAACACCCGTTCAACCGCGAGCACAGAGGCCAGCACCAATGCGCAGACCATGCCCACAAACGCCATGAACAGCGTCAGCGGGACATAGCCCAGCAACACGGGCAGCAGGCCCCACATATATTCGAAATCCAGTCCCCGCATCTTGTGTTACTCGGCTGTTGTGATGTCAGAGCCGAACCATTTTTCCGAAATCTCGGTCAGGGTGCCGTCTTCTTTCAGCTTGGTGATCGCGGCGTCGAAGCGGTCACGCAGGGCCTGACCTTCGTCATCATTGCGGAAGGGCAGCGCGTTGCGGATCTCGCTAAAGGGTTTGCCTGCAAGCGCCAGCGGCAGCGGGCTTTCCGCGATCAGCTGGGCCGAGGAAACGCGGTCCATCACAAAGGCATCCACGCGACCAAGGGCCGTGTCTTGCGCAATGTTGCTTTCATAGGTGCGAATGTCGATCTCGCCCGCGTTCGGCAGCTCGTTCAGCAGTTCCTCGAAGTTGGAGCCGAGGTTGACCGCAACGGTCTTCCCGCTCAGATCCTCGACACTGCCGATGGTGTCTTCGTTGCCCTCTTTCACCACGACCTGCGCCCCGTCAAAGACATAGGGCTGCGAAAAGGCGAATTTCGCCTCGCGTTCGGGGGTGATGGTGATCTGGTTGGCGATCGTGTCGATACGGCCAGATTCCAGCGCGCCGATCAGGCCGGAAAAGGACATGGTGACAAAGTTCACCTCGTCGCCGGTTTCCTTGGCGACGGCGTTGATGAAATCGACCTCGAACCCTTGAAGCTCGTCAAGCTTTACGAAGGTAAAGGGAAAGTACCCGCCCGACATGCCGACATTCAGCGTCTCTGCCTGAGCAGCACTGACGCCGGTAGCAAGGGCAATTGCGGTGAGTGTGGCGTGTTTGATCATGATATTCTCCGTTACGTCTAAGGGGGAGGTAACATGACGCAGCCGCGCTTCAATGGCGCAGCGTCAAGCAAGTCCGCGGTGGTGTCATTCATCCTTGGTCAGGAATAAAATTCTGGCAAGGGCTTTGATCGCGAAACGCTGTTTCGGGGGCCGCAGCGGCGGAAGGGGCTTTGGGGGAAGATATCAAGCGAATTAGCGCGCAATTGGGGGAATCACCAGCGCCGGATAGCACCGCATAAGCATCTGATCGGACAAAATAAAACCGCCGCAAAGTGGGAGGACTTTGCGGCGGGGAAATTCTTGTGGCTTTTGGCGTCGTGGTTAGCGCAGGGCAACCGCTTGCGAGGCAATATGGCGGATCTCGCCACGTGCAACACCGATATCTGCCAGATCGCGGTCATTCATCGCCGACAGCTCGCGGAAGGTCTGGCGTTTGGCGCGTTGGTCAGCGCTGTAGGCACGGAATGCATCAAGCGACTGGCGCAGCTTGGGCATCAGACCCGCAACAGGTGCGGCGGTATATGTGGATGTATAGCTCATTTCTTATTCTCTCTTTCACGTCTATGCGGCGGCCTATCCACCGCATTCGGTTTGGTATGTTCCGTCAGCGTAGCGCTGGCGGTTTAGGCTGCTGCCGTGCCGCGGGGGGCGGTGCGGAACAGGCCGGTAAACTTGCGCGATGCTCTGGCAACAGCGGCAGAGATATAGGCACTGCGCAGCGCGTTGGCTTCGGCAAGAAGACGGTCGACTTCGACCGGAGTGGCGGTTTTGTATGTAGCTTCGGTTTTCATTTTCCAGCTTTCCATTTCAGGGCTTCAATGCCCGTGACCGTCATATGTGCGTGGTGCAGCAAAGGTGCAAACCATAGTGGATATGCGGAAAACGCATGGCTTAAATGGCACAGTTTCGCCCCAAAACCGCCCAAATCCGGCCCCGAAACCGGCAGTTTTCGACTTCACCGTGAACGAAAGGGCCGCCCGAACGTTGGTAGCCCCTGAAACGGAGAGACCAACACAAGCCGGAGAAGACCCATGACCAAGCAATCGCCGCAGCAGCAACAATCCGCCCCACCCAAACCCGCGCCGGAAAAACCCCAGCCGGTGATATTTACGGATTACGCCAGCATCTGAAAGTGACAGGCGGCACGCTGCGGTATAAACAGCCCGGTATGACTGACCCTGTTTCTTCCATCCGCAATCTTGGCCCCGCGTTCGAGGAAAGCTGCGCCCGTGCTGGCATCCACTCTGCGCAAGAGCTGCGCGATCTTGGTGCCGATGCAGCCTACGAGAGGTTGCTGCAAAATGGTCAGCGCCCCCACTTCATCGGGTACTATGTTCTGGTGATGGGGCTTCAGGGGCGCCCGTGGAACGACTGTAAGGGGGAAGAAAAGAAAGCCCTGCGGGTCAAGTTCGACGCGATCAAGGCCCGTGCCCATGATACCGGACGATCTGAATTCGAACGCATGATGAACCTGATCGGTGTGCGCGAGGCGTAACGCGTCCCTGCGAAACCCGAAGGCGGCAGCGGAACGGCACTGCGCCCATAGGCGTTGGGTCGCTAACGTAGCCCCAACAGGATACCCTGCCCCATGCCACATTCCCCCGATGTTCAACACGACCTTGACCGGCTGCGTGGCCTTGCCCGTACGATGGACAGCGCCCTACGGGTGCCTGTGCTGGGCATTCGGCTGGGCTGGGACAGCATCCTTGGCCTGATACCCGGCGTTGGCGACGTTCTGGCTTTGGCACCGGCGGGCTATATCTTGAAGGAAGCGCATCGCATGGGCGCAAGCCGCTCGGTTCTGGCGCGTATGGGGGCGAATGTGGGCATCGACCTTGCGATCGGTGCGATCCCCCTGATCGGTGACATCTTTGACGTGGGCTGGAAGGCAAACATCCGCAACGTCGATCTGTTGCACCGCCATCTTGAACAAACGGCGCCGGTGAAAACCGTGAGCCCTGTGGACGGTGAGTTGTCGTCACACCATCCGACCCTTAAAGGCTGAACAGGTCGGCCGACGTTATGTGACCCCCGTTGCATGAAAAAAGGGCCGCAGTTGCCTGCGACCCTTTTCATCTTTCCAAACCTGTGAAGGCTTAGCCAACCAGTTCCAGACCGGAGAAGAAATACGCGATTTCGACTGCGGCTGTTTCAGGTGCGTCGGACCCGTGAACGGAGTTTTCGCCAACGGATTCGGCGAATTCTGCGCGGATCGTGCCTTCGGCTGCGTCTGCCGGGTTGGTTGCGCCCATCACTTCGCGGTTTTTCGCGATGGCACCTTCGCCTTCGAGAACCTGAACAACAACAGGCTCGGACGCCATGAATTCGCACAGTTCGTCATAGAATGGACGCTCGGCGTGCACGGCATAGAAAACGCCGGCTTGTGCCTTTGTCATGTGAATACGCTTTTGTGCGACTATGCGCAGGCCGGCTTCTTCGAATTTGGCGTTGATTTTGCCGGTCAGGTTGCGGCGTGTTGCGTCTGGTTTGATGATCGAGAATGTGCGCTCAAGGGCCATGATAGCTCTCCTAGGTGGGGTTGATTTGGCCGCTCCCTAGCATGGGTCATGCCCCGTGAAAAGCCGCGATTGACGCGGGGCCAGACATGGTTCACACCGCGTCCATGTTAAGCATTTCAGAAATCAACTATTCCGTCGAAGGCCGTCCCTTGTTCGAGGAAGCCAGCGCGGTCATCCCCGAAGGCCACAAAGTGGGTCTGGTCGGGCAAAACGGTGCGGGTAAAACCACGCTGTTCAAAATCATTCGCGGGGAGCTGTCGCTGGACGCGGGCGACATAAGCCTGCCCTCGCGCGCCAAGATCGGGGGCATCGCCCAAGAGGTCCCGTCCTCTGACGTGTCGCTGATCGATACGGTGCTGGCCGCCGATGTCGAACGCGCCGCCTTGATGTACGAGGCAGAGACAACGGATGATCCCGCGCGCATCGCCGAGGTGCAGACCCGCCTTGCCGATATCGACGCCTGGTCCGCCGAAGGCCGTGCCGCCGCGATCCTCAAGGGGCTCGGCTTTGACGACCATGATCAGCAGCAGCCCTGTTCGGCCTATTCGGGCGGGTGGCGGATGCGCGTGGCGCTGGCGGGCGTTCTGTTCGCGCAGCCGGATTTGCTGCTGTTGGACGAACCGACCAACTACCTCGACCTTGAAGGCGCGTTGTGGCTGGAAAACTACCTGTCGAAATACCCGCATACGGTGATCATCATCAGCCACGACCGTGGTCTGTTGAACCGTGCCGTCGGTGGTATCCTGCACCTCGAAGACCGTAAGCTCACGTATTATCAGGGTAATTATGACCAATTCGCGAAAATGCGGGCCGAAAAGCGCGCGCAGCTGACAGCGCAGGCGAAAAAGCAGCAAGCGCATAAGGCGCATATGCAGGCCTTTGTGGACCGTTTCAAGGCCAAGGCCTCCAAGGCGAAACAGGCGCAGTCGCGGATGAAGGCCATCGAGAAGATGGTGACAATCACGCCGCCGGAAGAAGCCGCGCGCAAGGTCTTTACCTTCCCGCAGCCCGATGAGCTTTCGCCGCCCATCATCAGCATCGAAGGCGGATCGACCGGCTATACCGAGGGCCAGCCCGTCCTGTCGCGCCTGAACCTGCGGATCGACCAAGACGACCGCATCGCGCTGTTGGGCAAAAACGGTCAGGGTAAATCTACCCTGTCAAAGCTGCTCTCCAACCGTTTGGTGTTGTTCGAGGGCAAGGCAATCAACTCCAGCAAGCTGCGCATCGGGTTCTTTGCACAGCATCAGGTGGATGAATTGATCGTCCATGAAACGCCGCTGCAGCATATGATCAGCGCGCGCCCCGGTGTGATGCAATCCAAGCTGCGCGCACAGCTGGCGGGGTTCGGTCTGGGGCCGGATCAGGCCGATACCGAAGTGGGGCGTTTGTCGGGGGGACAAAAGGCGCGTCTGTCGCTGCTGCTCGCCACATTGGACGCACCGCATCTGCTGATCCTCGATGAGCCGACCAACCACCTTGATATCGAATCGCGCGAAGCGCTGGTCGAGGCGTTGACGCGCTATTCCGGTGCTGTTATCCTTGTCAGCCACGATATGCACCTTTTGTCAATGGTCGCGGACCGTCTGTGGCTGGTGTCGAACGGCACGGTCAAGCCCTATGAGGATGACCTCGAAGCCTATCGCAAGATGCTGTTGACCGTGGAAAAGCCCGTCAGCAAAAACCCCAAACCGGTCAAGGAAGCGCCAAAACCCAAACGCGCCAACCGCGAAGACATCCTTGCCCTGCGCGCCGAAGTGCGCACGGCCGAGGCGCGGGTGACCAAGATCAACGACATGCGCGACAAGCTTGCGAAAAAGCTCGCGGACCCTGCCCTTTACGAAAAGGACAAAGTCGGCGAACTTGAGGTCTGGAACAAGAAATACGCCGAAGTCATGGCCGCGCTTGAACGGGCGGAAGCGATCTGGATGGGCGCGTTGGAAAAACTGGAAACCGCGTCGGCGTAATGCCAGCGCGGCGCAAGGGATAAGGACGGGGCTGGCCCCGGTGACGTTTTATGATGGCACTTGATCTGGCATTCATGATCACCGCGTTCGCGACGATGATCGTGATCATTGACCCCTTTGCGATCGGCCCGATGTTTCTGGCCCTGACCCCCGGTATGACCCCCCGCCAGCGCCGGTTGATTGCTTGGCGGTCGGTGGTCATCGCGGGGCTGCTGCTGCTGGTCTTTGCTGCCTTTGGCGAAGCTGTGCTTGGCTTTATCGGGATCTCCATGCCCGCCTTCCGTGTCGCGGGGGGCGTGCTGCTGTTTCTGACCGCGCTTGATATGTTGTTCGACCGCCGCACGAAACGCCGCGAGGGCCATGCCGAGGCGGATGACGATCACGACGACCCATCGGTATTTCCGCTGGCCATTCCCTTGATCGCGGGCCCCGGCTCTATCGCGTCGGTGATCCTGCTGACGGGCGAGAAACCGGGTCTTGAAGGGCTGGTGACCGTCGTCGCGATCACTTTCGCCGTCCTGATCATCATGGGCATCACGATGCAGGCCAGCGGCTATCTTGAAAACGCTTTGGGCAAGGTCGGGATCAATGTGATCACGCGGCTTTTGGGTATGCTGCTTGCCGCGCTGTCGGTGCAATTCGTCCTCGACGGGCTCAGCGCCTTTGGTTTCGGGCCGGGTCCGGGCTGACTTTTTCGCACCCTGCCCCCATATCTTTGGAAGATTGCCAAAGGATATACGATGCCGGACATTGAAACAGGACGTTTGATCTATCTGATCGTGCTCATGGCGATGGTCGCGGGCTGGTTCTTCATGCAAAGCCGTCAGGGCTGGAACAAGACGCTGCAACAGGTCGCGGTCTGGGCCATGATCTTTACCGGAGTCGCCGCGGGCTACGGCCTGTGGGAGGATATCAACCGGCAAGGCGACATCCCGCGCCAAGCCTATGAGGCCAGCACCGGCAGCGTCACCCTGCCACGCGCCCGCGACGGGCATTATTATCTGACGGCGACGATCAACGGCACGCCGCTCCGCTTTGTGGTGGACACCGGTGCGACAGATATGGTGCTGACCCGCGCCGATGCCGAAGCCGCAGGGCTTTCGCCAGACAACCTGAACTATCTGGGCCGTGCCAGCACTGCCAATGGCGAAGTGCGCACTGCCTATGTGCGGCTGGACGAGGTTGAACTGGGCGGGGTGCGCGATACCGATGTGCCCGCGGTCGTGAACGAAGGCGAGATGCGGCAATCCTTGCTGGGGATGGGCTATCTGCAACGCTGGGGTCGGATCGAGATCACCAACGGAGAGTTGATCCTCACCCGTTAAAGCGCGGCGTAACGCCCTCAGGTCTCTGCCTTTTTCTCCCATCGGCCCGATTCCTCGGACCAGTATTGCGCGGAGGCTCCTGCGGCTTTCAGCGATTTCCACTGGTCCCGAGCGACGTTCAAGGCGTGGTCGTCCAGCCCATCGAACAGGATGCACACCCGATCCAGCGCCGCGACTTCCTGTGCCGACACAGCCGCGCCATGGATCGAGAACACGCAGCTTGCGTTATTCGGCGCGTGGGTGTCCGTGGTCAGCAACACCGGCTGTTCGGCATCATGGGGGCCACCGGCCAGTCCATGGGGCAGAAAGCCATCCTCGGGCCCGCGCCACAGGGCGACGTCAAGCTGTTCCAGCAAGGATTGATCGGTGCCGCGTACCGCCACACGCCAGCCCGCGTCTTGGGCCTTGCCCAAAAGCATCGTCAGCGTTTCGACCAGCGGTCGCTGGGTCAGATGGTAGAAATACGCGGCACCCATCAGGTTTACTCTGTCTCGTAGAGGTTTGAAATCAATCGGTTCAACGCGGCAACGCCCCAGCCCGTGGCCCCGACGGGCGCCAGCGCTGTCTCGGATTTGACGGAGGCCACACCGGCGATATCAAGGTGAATCCACGGCGTGCCGTCCTTGATGAACCGTTGCAGGAATTGCGCCGCCGTGATCGACCCGGCAGGCCGCCCGCCGATGTTTTTCATGTCGGCGATGCGGCTTTTCAGCAGCTTGTCATAACCCGCGCCCAAGGGCATCCGCCACGCGCCTTCACCCTCGGTTTGCGCGGCCTTGAGGAAGGCGTTGCACAGCGTATCGTCGTTCGAGAAAACGCCCGCATTGTCATGACCCAGGCCGATGATAATCGCGCCGGTCAGCGTGGCCAAATCGATCACGCCCGCGGGGTTGAACCGTTCTTGCGCGTACCAAAGCACATCACAAAGCACCAAACGGCCTTCGGCGTCGGTATTGATCACCTCGACCGTGTCGCCCTTCATCGTCTTGATTACGTCCCCGGGGCGGGTTGCCGTGCTGGATGGCATGTTCTCTACGATCCCGACCAGCCCGACGACATTAGCCTTGGCCTTACGCAGGACAAGGCTGCGCATCACGCCCGAGACAACGCCCGCGCCGCCCATATCCATGGTCATGTCTTCCATGCCCGCGCCCGGTTTCAGGCTGATGCCGCCGGTGTCGAACACCACGCCCTTGCCGACCAACGCCAGCGGGGCCGCGTCTTTCTCGCCGCCGTTCCATTTCATCACCACGACGTAGGACGGGCTGGCCGACCCCTGCCCGACGCTGAGCAAGGTGCGCATCCCCAGCTCTTCCAGCTTGGCTTCGTCCAGCACTTCGACCTCAAGGCCGATTGACTCCATCTCGGCCAGACGGTCGGCGAATTCGGTGGTGGTCAGGATATTCGCGGGTTCGTTCGTCAGGTCGCGGGTCATAAAGGCGCCGTCGGCGATCGCCAGCAGGGGCGCGGCAGCGGCTTCGACCTCTTCGGGTTTGGAATTCATGATCACGACCTGCCCCTTGCGTGGCTTGCCGTTGCTTTTGCGATCCTCGAACGTGTAGTCGCGCATGGCCAGTCCAAAGCAAAGCTCGGCCGCTTTGCGCAAACCGCCCGTCAACACCAGCAGATCCGCATCGCCGCGCCGTTTCGCAAGCGCCGCACCGGCTGCGCGCAGGGCTTCCTGATCGGCGTTATTCGCCAATTGCACCACATCCACGGCCTCGGCCGCCATGCCGGTGGGAAACCCGAGGCTGACCGCATCGCCCGCTGACAATTTCGTGAAGCTGTCGCTGGCCACCAGACGTTCCAGCGCGCCTTTGGTCAGCTTGTTGATGCGCCGCGCGGAGGGGTTGAGCTTGCCATCCGCGCCCACAGTCACAGCCACACGGCCCGTGTGGCCTGCGATCTGGTCAATATCGGTTTCGGTAAATGTCATTGGCGTCAATGCGGTCATCAGGTGAACCCCTTTTGTCTGAATTTCGCTTAGACGTATCCTGCGTGCGCCGTTAAGGCCAGATAGCAGTTTTCGTGGGCGGAAATTTACTTTATCGTCGGGCGAAAGTTCACCCGTGTTGATACCCAAGGGATGCAGATTGGCCAAGTTCGACCGCTATATGTTGTCCCAGTTCCTGATTTTGTTCAGTTTCTTCGCGTTGATCCTGGTGGCGATTTTCTGGATCAACCGCGCCGTGGTGCTGTTTGACCGGCTGATTGGCGACGGCCAGACGGCGCTGGTGTTTCTGGAATTTACCGTGCTGGGGCTGCCCAAGCTGATCACCACTGTCCTGCCGATCGCGACCTTTGCGGGGTCGGTCTATGTGATCAACCGGATGACCAGCGAATCCGAGCTGACGGTGCTGCAGGCGACGGGCACCAGCCCTTGGCGTCTGGCGCGGCCCGTGTTCGTCTATGGCCTATGCGTCGCGATCATGATGTCGGTGCTGACCCATCTGCTTTTGCCCCTGTCCAACGGACAGCTGTCTGAACGCGAGGCCGAGATTTCGCAGAATGTCACCGCACGGCTGCTGACCGAAGGCACATTCCTGCACCCGACCTCCAAGGTTACATTCTATACCCGCGTGATCGACGCCGACGGGGTGTTGCGCGATGTGTTTCTCTCGGACCGGCGCAACCCCGACGAGGGCGTGATCTATACCGCGTCCGAAGCCTATCTGATCCGCAATGGCGATGGTACGACGCTGATCATGGTCGATGGCATGGCGCAACGACTTGAGATGGCCGGCAAGCGCCTGTCGACCGCCAAGTTCCGCGATTTCTCGTTCGATATCTCGTCCTTGGTCAGCAGCGACAAACCCCGCATCCAATCCATCGACGCCATGACCACGGCAGAGATGTTTGCCCAGTGGGACCAGCTTGAGACGATCACCAAATCCAGCGCGGGCGAGATCGCAGAAGAGCTGACGGCGCGCTTTGCCTCGGCAGCCTTTTGCATGATCGCTGCGATGATCGGCTATGCGACGCTGGTGCTCGGAGGGTTTTCGCGCTTCGGAGTCTGGCGCGAGATCGTGATCGCCTTTGGTCTGCTCATCGCGATTGACGGGCTGCGCGGCACTTTGGTCGAAACGGTGCGCGACGATGCCAGCCGCTGGCCGCTGCTGTTCCTGCCCAGCCTGATTGGCGCTGTGATTGTGATCGGGATGATCTGGCAAACGGCCCATCCGGGCTGGACCAAACGGATGGGCAAGCAAAGGGGCGTCGCATGATCCTGCATCTCTATTTCGCGCGCCGCTTTATTATGGGGTTTATCCTCATTTCCGCTGTGCTGTTCTCTCTGCTCGTGTTGGTGGATATGGTCGATCAGGCGCGTCGGTTCAGCAGCTACGATATCGGCTGGCTGCGGCTCTTCGGGATGACGTTGTTAAACACGCCTGAAACCATGAACCTGATCCTGCCGCTGATCATGATCCTTGCGACCGTGGTGTTGTTTTTGTCGCTGGCACGCTCGTCAGAACTGGTGGTGACCCGTGCCGCCGGCCGGTCAGCGCTTAGCGCGTTGCAGGCCCCGATCTGGGTGGCGTTCATCATTGGCGTGATGGCTGTGGGCATGTTGAACCCCATCGTTGCGGCGACCGCCAAACGTTACATCCAGTTGACCGACAGCATTCGCGCGGGCGGGACCTCTGTCCTGTCGGTCAGCGACGAAGGGCTGTGGCTGCGCCAAGGCAGCGACGAGGGGCAGACCGTGATCCGCGCATGGCGGTCAAACAAGGACGCCTCGGTGCTTTATGATGTCACATTCCTCAGCTACGCGCCCGAGGGCGGTCCCGCACGGCGGATCGAAGCGGACAGCGCCGCGCTGGAAGATGGCATCTGGACGCTAACCGATGCGAAGTCATGGCCGCTTGAAGTGGGGGTGAACGCCGAAGGCGCGGCAGAGACATTTGACACGCTCACCCTGCCCTCGACCCTGACGCTCGACCGTATCCGCGACAGCATCACCGATCCGGGAGCCGTCTCGATCTATGATCTGCCTGATTACATCAAGCAGCTTGAACTGGCAGGCTTCAGCCCGCGTCGCCACAAGGTCTGGCTGCAGACCGAACTGGCGCGCCCGTTCTTTCTGGTTGCGATGGTTCTGGTTGCGAGCGCGTTTACCATGCGCCATACGAGGTTCGGAGGCACGGGCGTCGCGGTGCTGGCCTCTGTTCTGATGGGGTTCGGCTTGTATTTTATTCGCAGTTTTGCGCAAATTCTGGGGGAGAACGGGCAGATTCCGGTTCTTCTTGCGGCTTGGGCTCCGCCTGTCGCGTCCATTCTTCTGGCGCTTGGTCTTCTACTTCATTCAGAGGATGGCTGACATGCGCCGTTTGCTCCTGACCCTTCTCGTCGCCCTTGGTCTGCCCGCTGCCGCGCAAGACAGCGAACGTCCTGCCGTTCTGGTGGCCGATGACCTGTTCATCACCCGTGACCGGGAACTGGTCGCCCAAGGTAACGTAGAGGCGTTTCAGGGCACGACCCGCATCCGTGCCTCTGCGATCCGCTATAATGATGAAACCGGTGCCTTGGTGATTGAAGGACCGATTGTGCTGAACGATGGTGATGGCACCGTCATTCTCGCGGATGCGGCAGAGCTGGATCAGGGGTTGCAGAACGGTCTGCTGCGCGGCGCACGTATGGTGTTGAACCAGCAGGTGCAGATGGCCGCCGTCCAGATCGACCGTGTCGAGGGGCGCTATAGCCAGCTGTACAAGACCGCCGTGACCTCATGCAAAACCTGCAATGACGGCGAGCTGCCCCTCTGGCAGATCCGCGCGCGCCGCGTGGTGCATGATACCGAGGCGCAGCAACTGTATTTCGATGATGCGACTTTTCACATCCGGTCGGTGCCGGTGTTCTACCTGCCCCGTTTGCGGCTGCCCGACCCGACGCTGGACCGCGCGGACGGGTTTTTGGCCCCATCCATTCGCACAACTTCGCTGTTGGGCACGGGGCTTAAGCTGCCTTATTTCATCACCTTGGGCGAAAGCCGCGACCTGACCCTGACGCCCTATTTGTCGTCCTCGACCCGCACGCTTGAATTCCGCTATCGGCAGGCGTTCACCAATGGTGATATCGAGTTTGACGGGGCCTATACCCGCGATGACCAGCTGCCAGATGAGACCCGCGGCTATCTGTTCGGTGAAGGCAGCTTCGAGCTTGAGCGCGGCTACAAGCTGAGCTTCACGATCGAGGCCGTCAGCGACAGCTCTTACTTTACCGAATACGGCTATTCGGACGAGGACCGTTTGCGCAGTGACCTCACACTTTCACGCGCGCGACGTGACAGCTTTGTGCGTACCAGCCTTTACAATTTTGAAACCCTGCGTCCCGGAGAGTTGAACAGCACCCTGCCCACAGTCGTGATCGACGGCGAATTCGAACGGCGCTTTTTCCCCAAGGCATGGGGGGGCGAGCTGCGGTTCGGGCTGGAGGCGCATAGCCATTGGCGATCTTCTGATGTGGATGTGATTGGCCGCGATGTATCGCGGATCAACGGGTCGCTTAAATATCTGCGTCGCTTCACCCATCGCTCCGGCTTGGTCACCGATGCGCAGGTCGGCACGACGTTCAATTTCTTCGACATCACCCAAGACGATACCTTTGCGCAGAACCATAGCGACATCGCGCCTTTCGCAGCGGTTGGTCTAAGCTACCCGATGGCGCGCCGCGAGGCTGGTGGTGCGTCGCAGGTGCTGACGCCTGTGGTGCAACTGGGGTGGACCGATGGCAGCCGGCTCGACATTCCGAACGAGGAAAGCACGCGCGTGGAATTCGATCAGGGCAACATCCTGTCGCTCTCGCGCTTTCCGCGCCCCGACCGGCGCGAACGCGGCACAACCGCGGCAGTGGCGGTGAACTGGTCGCGCTTTGACCCCAATGGCTGGGACACCTATGTCGCGGTCGGTCAGGTGTTCCGCAGCATCAGCGACCCTGCCTTTACCGATACGTCCGGCCTGTCTGGCGTGCGCTCTGATGTGCTGCTGGCGGGGCAGATCAAGAATAACGCCGGCCTTTCGCTGACCGCGCGGACCTTGGTCGACTCCGATTTCGACATCTCCAAGGCGGAACTGCGCGGCGGGTGGAGCTTTGGCAAAACCACCGTCGAAGGCACCTATGTCTGGCTTGAGGCGGATACTGCCGAAGACCGGACCGAAGCGATTTCCGAGGTGTCGCTTGACGGCAGCTACGACATCAACAAGCAATGGTCCGCCAGCGCTGATGTGCGCTATGACGTGCAAAACAGCACAGCGGCGACGGCGGGGCTTGGCCTGACCTACAATAATGAATGTGTGAGCGTCGACCTTTCGGTGCGCCGCCGCTATACCTCCTCAACAAGTGTTGAGCCCTCTACCGATATCGGGTTTAACATCGGCCTGCGGGGCTTCTCGGCCTCCAACGGAACAGAAAGATATGAGCGATCATGTGGGAAATAAGTAAGATGAACCTGAACCGTCTGACACGAAGCATCGCCGTCCTTGGGCTGGGGCTGATGACCGCCGCCCCCGTTTCGGCGCAGAACCTCTTTGCGCCCGTCGCCAAGGTGAATGAATCCGTTGTAACCGAATTCGAAGTCCAGCAGCGCCAGCGCTTTCTTGAGGTGTTGAATGCACCGGGGGCAACCCGCGAAGGCGCGCTGACCTCGCTGATCGATGAACGCCTGCGTAACGAGGCCGTGGCCGAAGCGGGTATCGAACTGACGCCGCAGGGCATCGAAGACAGCCTTGCCGAATTCGCCTCGCGCGCGGATCTGAGCACCGAAGAATTCACCCAGGCCCTTGGTCAATCCGGCGTCTCGCGCGAGACGTTTCGCGATTTCGTTGTAAACTCGGTCGGGTGGCGCGAACTGGTGCGTGCCCGCTATGCCAGCCGCGTGCAGATCACCGACGCTGAAATCAACCGCGCTTTGGGCGAAACACAAGGTAGCGGTGTGCGCGTTCTCGTGTCCGAGATCATCATTCCCGCCCCGCCCCAGCAAGCCGCACGGGTGAACGCGCTGGCCGAACAAATCTCGCAATCCAAATCAACGGCAGAGTTTTCGAACTACGCCAGCCGCTATTCCGCGACCGCCTCGCGCGGGCGTGGCGGTCGGCTGCCGTGGCAGAACCTGACGGACCTGCCGCCAAGCCTGCAGCCGCTGATCCTGAACCTCGCCCCGGGCGAAGTTACCGACCCGTTGCCGATCCCCAACGCCGTGGCGCTGTTCCAACTGCGCGACATCGAGGAAACCAGCGTCGCCGCGCCGACCTATGCCGAGATTGAATACGCAGCCTATTACATCCCCGGTGGCCGCACAGAACCCGCGCTGGCTCAGGCGGCGCAGATCCGTGGCCGCATCGATACCTGCGATGACCTTTACGGCATCGCCAAAGGCCAGCCCGCCGAAGTGTTGGAGCGTGTGAAAAAAGCCCCTTCGGACATCCCGCAGGACGTGGCGATTGAACTGTCCAAGCTCGACACGGGCGAGGTTTCGACCACGCTGACCCGTGCCAATGGTCAGACGCTGATGCTGCTGATGATGTGTGGGCGTACCGCCGCCGCCAATGCCTCCGCCTCGCGCGAGGATGTGACCAACGCGCTGCGCCAGGAACGGCTGACCGGCTATGCCGAACAGCTGCTGGAGCAATTGCGGGCCGACGCGCGCATCGTTCGCAAATGACCCAAGCCAAGACGGGCTTGGCCGACAAGCCGGTTGTGATCTCTTGCGGCGAACCCTCTGGCATCGGGCCAGAGGTCGCCGCACGGGCCTGGGCGATGCTGGCAGGTGAAGTGCCGCTCGCCTGGATCGGTGATCCGCGCCACCTGCCCCAAGACATTCCCCATTGCATTATTGACAGCCCGTCGGACGCGCTTGCCGCGGGCAGTGATGCGTTGCCCGTGCTGCGCCACGACTTTGCCGCCGGTGCCGTTGCGGGCAAGCCTGACCCCGCCAATGCGCAGGGAGTGATCGACGTGATCGCACGCGGAGTTGACCTTGTGCGCAGCGGGGCCGCATCTGCGCTGACCACCGCGCCCATTCACAAAAAGGCGCTGAAGGACGGGGCCGGTTTTGCCTATCCGGGCCACACCGAATACCTTGCCGCGCTGGCGGGCGGAAGCGATGTGGTGATGATGCTTGCCTCTGACCAACTGCGGGTGGTGCCGGCCACAATCCATATCGCGCTGGATCAGGTCCCCAATGTGCTGACCCCCGCCCATCTGCGCCGCGTGATAGAGATTACGGCGGCGGGGCTTCGCTCTCAATTCGGGATCAAGGCACCTAGAATAGCCATCGCAGGTCTGAACCCCCATGCGGGCGAAGGCGGTACAATGGGCCGTCAGGAAGCAGATTGGATGACGGCGCTGGTCACCCGGATGCAGAGCGAAGGCTATGACCTGAGCGGCCCGCACCCTGCCGATACGATGTTCCACGCCGCCGCACGGGCGCGCTATGACGCGGCGATTGCCATGTATCACGATCAGGCGCTGATCCCGATCAAGACGCTGGATTTCGACCGCGGCGTCAATGTGACGCTCGGTCTGCCGTTCATCCGCACCTCGCCCGATCACGGCACCGCCTTTGACATCGCGGGTCAGGGCATTGCCAACCCCACCAGCATGGTCGAGGCCCTGCGCATGGCCTATCGCATGGCGCAATCATGACCCCGCGCCCCCAGAACCCTTCTGTTTCACAGGTCCAAGAATGAGCACAATCGACAACCTGCCGCCCCTGCGCGAGGTGATCAATACCCATGACCTGAAGGCGCGCAAATCGCTGGGCCAGAACTTTCTGCTCGACCTGAACCTCACAGCCAAGATCGCGCGACAAGCGGGCGATATGACCGAATGTGATGTGCTTGAAATCGGGCCGGGCCCCGGGGGGTTGACGCGCGGGTTGCTGTCCGAAGGCGCGCGCCGCGTGCTGGCGATCGAGAAAGACAAACGCTGCCTGCCTGCTTTGGCCGAGATCGCCGAGGCCTATCCCGACCGTCTGACGGTGATCGAAGGCGACGCCCTTGAAATCGACCCGCTGGCCCATCTGACCCCACCGATCCGTATCGCGGCGAACCTGCCCTATAACGTGGGGACAGAGCTGTTGGTGCGTTGGTTAACGCCGCAGGAATGGCCACCCTTCTGGCAAAGCCTGACGTTGATGTTCCAGCGCGAAGTGGCAGAGCGGATCGTGGCCAAGCCCGGCTCCAAGGCCTATGGCCGTCTGGCGCTGCTGGCACAGTGGCGGGCCGATGCGCGTATCGTGCTGAACCTGCCACCCGAGGCGTTTACCCCGCCGCCCAAAGTCTCCTCCGCTGTGGTGCATCTGACGGCCCTGCCCGAACCCCGCTTTCCGGCGGATCCTGATGTGTTGAACCGCGTTGTGGCGGCCGCGTTTAATCAGCGGCGCAAAATGCTGCGCTCTGCCCTCAAAGGAACCGCACCGGATATCGAGGATCGTTTGCTTGCGGCCGGATTGAAACCGACGGAGCGCGCCGAACAGGTGCCGCTGGAAGGCTTCTGCGCGCTGGCCCGCGAAATCGCCAAGGGCTAACGGCTAAGGTCACCACAACACACTCACCGTCCGAAACGCAAAAGGCCCCGCAATCGCGGGGCCTTTGTTACGATGTCAAAGCGTTTACTCAGCCGCTTCGGGCTGGTCGCCACTGTTGTCCTTGGCCGGTTCGTTCGTCTCTGCTTTGGGGGCAGGTTTGCGGCGCGGCGCGCGTCGGGGCTTGGGCTTGTTCTCGGGCGTGTCCACCAGATTGTCCTCTGCCGCACTGCCGTCTTGCGCGTCATCGCCATCCGACTTAGGGGCATTATCATTCTGGTTGTTGCTGCGGCTGCGGCGGCGCTTGGGGGCATCGCCCTTGGCGTTGTCCTGCTGGGGCGCGTCGGGTTTGTCGCCCGTATCTGCTTCCGTGGCAGGTTGATCCGCAGTGTTCTGACCGGCTTGGGCAGCTTCGCGTTCCTGACGCTCTACCCGCTCGCGGTCCCGCTCTGCCTGACGTTCGCGGTTCTCGCGTTCTTGCTGATCGCGACGCTGGTCAATCTCGCGTTGTGCTTCGGACAGCATCCGCAGGTAATGTTCGGCGTGCTGCTGGAAGTTCTCTGCCGCCACGCGGTCGTTGCTCAGCTGGGCGTCACGCGCCAACTGGTTGTATTTCTCGATAATCTGCTGCGGCGTGCCGCGGACCTTGCCTTCGGGGCCAGAACTGTCGAAAACGCGGTTAACGACGTTGCCACCTTGCGGCTGACGGTTGCGATTATTCTTGGACCGGGACCGTGATCTGGAAGATTTCATGTAATCAGTTCAGCCTTGTTATGCTGGGCTTCGGAATAAGCTGCCGGACGCAGTCGCGTCCCTGAAAAGCTAGCTTTACGCTCTGTTGGGCTTAACGCCGCGCGGGACCGCCCAAAAGGCATCCACCGCTGCAACACCCTTGAATAAGCACGGCAAATGATTTGGAGCAAGTGGAAATTGGCGAAAAACACCGCGAAATGACAAGTTTTGGCGTGTTTATGCTGGCGTATCGGCCCAAAGGACACGGTCGCGCCCGCCCAGATCGGGCAAGATGCGCACCCGGCCCCAACCGGCTGCCTCAAAGATTGCTTTGACATCGGCACCCTGTTGCCAGCCAATCTCGGCCAGAACGCGGCCTGTGGGCGTCAGATATCCCTGTGCCTGCGCCGCGATGATACGGTACACACTCAACCCGTCCTGCCCGTCGGTCAATGCCATCTCGGGTTCATGCAAGCGCAGTTCGGGCGAGACATCCGCCATCTCGCTTTGTGCCAGATATGGCGGGTTGGATACGATCAGATCGAACCGCCCCTCGGCCGCGCTGAA
This sequence comes from Sulfitobacter sp. PM12, assembly GCF_045586035.1. Classification (NCBI taxonomy): domain Bacteria; kingdom Pseudomonadati; phylum Pseudomonadota; class Alphaproteobacteria; order Rhodobacterales; family Roseobacteraceae; genus Sulfitobacter; species Sulfitobacter sp. PM12. Next base: position 1,993,039 of record NZ_CP151529.1, on the reverse strand, counting down.
CCAATCCGATTGCTTGATCTCCGCGCGTGCCTGTACCCCGTGCAACACCGCATTGGCGCTGGCCTGCAGACAGGCAGCTTCGGATAGATCAAGGCCCACGCCGCGTGCGTCTTGCTGTTCGGCCAGAAGCGTCACCAGAATACAGCCCGATCCCGTGCCCAGATCAAGCACCCGTTCAAAGGGCTCGGACAGCGCCAGTTCAATAAGGGATTCGGTCTCGGGCCGCGGGTCCAGAACATCGCGGCTGACCTTGAAGTCGCGCCCGTAGAACGCCCGCTGCCCTACCAGATGCGAGACCGGCACGCGCACGGCCCGCAAGGCGATCAGCTTTTCATACCGTTCGGCAATATCCGGCGCGATTTCCTCGGGCGCGATCAACGTCACCCGCGCCGCATCAACCGAGGCCGCATGCGCCAGCAAAATCCGCGCATCCCGTGCAGGGTCAGGCACGCCCGCTGCGCGCAATCGCGCTGTGGCGGCGACCATGGCTTGCGCGGCGGTTGGCGCGCTCACTGCCCCATCTCGGCCAGCAGCTGCGCCTGCGCATCCGCGGTCAGTGCATCGACAATCTCGTCCAGATCGCCCTGCATCACGGCTTCAAGCCGGTAGAGGGTGAGGTTGATCCGGTGGTCGGTCAGGCGCCCTTGCGGGAAGTTATAGGTCCGGATCCGTTCAGACCGGTCCCCCGACCCCACCTGCGCCGCACGGCTGGCCGACCGTTCACTGTCCACCCGCTGACGCTCCATATCATAAAGCCGCGCTTTCAGCACCTGCATCGCGATCTCGCGGTTGCGGTGCTGCGATTTCTCGGAAGACGTCACCACCAGCCCCGTCGGCAGGTGGGTGATGCGCACGGCAGAATCGGTGGTGTTGACGTGTTGCCCGCCCGCCCCTGAACTGCGCATCGTATCGATCCGCAGATCGTTGGCGTCGATGTGAATATCCACATCCTCTGCCTCTGGCAGAACGGCGACAGTCGCGGCAGAGGTATGGATACGCCCGCCGCTTTCGGTAGAGGGCACACGCTGCACGCGGTGCACACCGGATTCGTATTTCAAACGGGCAAATACATTCTCGCCCTTGATATGGGCCACGACCTCTTTGACGCCGCCAAGCTCGGTGAACTGTTGTTCGATCAGCTCGACCTTCCAGCCCCGCGCCTCGGCATAGCGTTGATACATGCGCAGCAGATCAGCGGCGAAAAGTGCTGCCTCATCCCCGCCGGTGCCTGGGCGGATCTCAAGCATCGCGGGCTTTTTATCGGCCTCGTCCCGCGGCAGCAGCGCCAACTGCAAATCAGCCTCCGCTTGTGGCAAGGCGGCCTTCAGGCGCGGCAGCTCTTCCTCGGCCAGCTCCGCCATCTCGGGGTCTTTCAGCATGGCGCGGGCGTCGTCCATGTCTTGGAGCAACTGGCGATAGGCGTCGATCTGTTCGACCACGGGGCGCAGATCTGCGTATTCCTTGGCCAGCTTGGCAAAATCCGCCCCGTCAGAGCCAGCAGACATCGACGCCTCCAGAAACTGGAAACGTTGGGTGATTTGGGCAAGGCGGTCCATGGGGATCATACCGCTGGATGTCGCCGATGAAGCGGCTATGGTCAAGACCCAGCCTGTGCTATGATGCCCCTATGAAACGCATTTCGCTGGTTTTCAGTCTGATCTGCCTTGCCCCGTCGCTTGCGGCGGACCCTGCGCCCTCGGGGCGCAAAACGGTGGAGTGCTATTGCACCGACCGCAATGGCCAGCGGGTCGAGCTGGGGCAAACGATCTGCCTCGACGTCAACGGTCGTCGCTTTGCCGCGCAATGCCAGATGTCGCTGAACGTGCCCATGTGGCGCGATATCGGCGAGGCCTGCCCCGGCCTCGCACAGCGCCTAGACCCCGGCTTGGGCCAGAACCCGCTTCAAACGCTTGGCGTTCACACCCATATCTGACCGGCCAAAGCGCAGCCGCCCATAGACCACCGCGCGGCTCTGATCCGCCCCGTCAACGGGGGTGACCGCGACGCTGGTGTAATCGGGAAAGCCCCAGAAACCCGAGCGTGTGACATAAAGCGCCTGACCTGCGGTGCTTTCGATCCGCCGGGTTCGGGGCAACGACAACATCGCGTCCTCAAACCGGTTCAAGAACGCCGTACCGTCGCCTTCAACCTCGCGCACGGCCATAAGGCCCCCCTCCGACGGGTAATCACCGGGGGCCTTGTCGACCGCGCCCAATTCCCAGCGGGCCGCGGGGGCGGGTGCAAGGCGGATGTACGCCTGCAAGGCGACGAAAATCGCCAGTGCGATCCAGAAAAATGCCATCATTATCTTTACCTTCATTTTGCCAAATAAACTCCCCGCGGAGCGTCCTGCCGTCGCAATCTGCACCGCCGGTGGTTATGCGCGGGCTTTGGTCTGCCGCATGTTCCACCCCAGCAAGCACAGGATCTCGGTCGCCACATGGGCCCCGGCGATCGCTGTCGCACCGGTCGTGTCAAAAGGCGGAGAGACTTCAACGATGTCGCCGCCCACGATGTTGATCCCCGCAAGATCCCGCATCATGATCGCCGCCTGTGCTGACGTGAGCCCGCCCCATACCGGCGTGCCTGTGCCCGGCGCAAAGGCCGGATCAAGCGCATCGATATCGAATGTAAGATAGCAAGGACGGTCGCCAAGTACCTGTTTTATTTTGGCAACGGCTGCCTGTGGCCCCTTCTCGTGGACCTCGCGCGCGTCGATGGTTGTCACGCCAAGCGTATCGGGGTTGGTCGTGCGGATGCCCACCTGAACCGAGGTTTTCGGATCAACGATGCCCGATTTCACCGCCTTGTAGAACATGGTGCCGTGGTCGATCCGGTCCATATCATCGTCAGGCCATGTATCCGAATGCGCATCGAACTGTAACAGACTGATAGGGCCGTATTTTTCGGCATAGGCCTTGAGGATCGGGAAACTGATGTAGTGGTCTCCGCCCAGGGTCACACTTGCTGCACCTGCGTCCAGTATCCCTTTGATGTGGCTTGTTAAAGCGGCGGGAAACTGGCTTGTGTGACCATAGTCGAACGCCAGATCGCCATAGTCGGCGATGGCAAACTCGCTGAGCACGTCGAAATCCCAGCCATAAGGCGGATCGTAGGGCTGCAAGGAAGACGCTTCGCGGATCGCACGCGGGCCCAGACGGGTGCCGGTACGGTTGGTTACGGCCTGATCAAAGGGCACGCCGGTCACGGCGATGTCCACGCCGCGCAGGTCTTTGGTATAGCGCCGCCGCAGAAAGGACGTGGCCCCGCCAAAGGCGTTCTCGAAGCTCGGCCCTTTTAGATCATCGCGTGTAAAGGCTTGATCAACCTGATTTTTCGCGTCTTCCAAACCCATGTTACTTGGCTCCTAATGGTTGGGCCCGCTCGACGATGCGGGCAAAAAAGGATGCACCCACGGGCGCGATCTCATCGTCGAAGTTGTAGGCGGCGTGGTGCAGCCCTGCGGTGTCACCCTGCCCGATGAACAAATAGGCACCGGGGCGTTTTTCCAGCATATAACTGAAATCCTCCGCCCCCATCTCGCGGCCATTATCGGCAATAACGCGGTCCTCGCCTGCAATCTCGGTGGCAACGGCGGCGGCAAATCCGGCCTCTTCCGGGGTGTTCACCGTGGCGGGATAGCCCTTTTCATACTCAAGTGTCGCGCTGACATCATAGCTGGCGGCCTGTCCGGCGACGATCTGCTCCATCCGGCGGATAACCATGGCCTGCACCTCTTTGTCAAAGCTGCGTACCGTGCCGTTGATATAGGCCGTTTCGGGGATCACGTTATCGGTCGTGCCCGTGTGGATCTGCGTGACCGAAACGACAAGATCATCCTGTGCATAGTGGTTGCGGCTGACGATGGTTTGCAATGCTGTCGCAATACCACAGGCGGCAACGACCGGATCGCGGGTCAGATGCGGTGTGGCACCATGACCGCCCAAGCCCTTGATGTGGATATGAAATTCATCGACCGCGGCCATCATCGCGCCGGGGGATGTGTAAAAGCCCCCTTTCTCGAAGCCGGGCGCATTGTGCAGCGCATAGACCTGACCGATGTCGAAGCGATCAAGGATCCCTTCCTCGACCATCACCTCGGCCCCGCCGCCGGTTTCTTCAGCGGGTTGGAAGATCAGCGCCACGCGGCCCGCGAAATTGCGCGTTTCCGCCAGATATTTCGCCGCCCCCAGCAGCATCGTTGTATGCCCGTCGTGCCCGCAGGCGTGCATCTTGCCTGCGTGGGTGCTGGCATAGTCCAGCCCGGTTTCCTCGGGGATCGGCAGCGCATCCATATCGGCGCGCAACCCGATGGTCGGCCCCTCGGCCTGACCGTTGATAATGGCGACGATACCCGTGGTGGCAAAACCTTCGTGTAGCTCGTCCACGCCGAAGTCCCGCAGACGTTCCGCCACGAAAGCCGCGGTCTTGAAGCAGTCGTTCCCCAGTTCCGGGATCGTGTGCAGATATCTGCGCCATTCTGTCATCTGGGGGGCATAATCCGCGATACGGTTCACGACGGGCATTACTGGACTCCTGTGGGGATGTTGGTCAGGTTGCATCTGACATCAGACACATGGGGGCTGCAATGGCCGAGACAAGAAATGATGCGTTGATCCACGATCGCGACGCCGGGATCGAACGCTTGCTGGAAATCATGCGCCGCCTGCGTGACCCGCAAACCGGATGCCCTTGGGATATCGAACAGGATTTCGACAGCATTGCCCCCTATACTATTGAAGAAGCGTATGAAGTCGCCGATGCGATCGAGCGTCGCGACTGGCCCGAGCTTGAGGGAGAGTTGGGCGATCTGCTGCTCCAGACCGTGTATCACACGGCCATGGGCGAAGAGGACGGGCGGTTCAGCTTTCAGACGGTGGTGCGCAATATCTCGGACAAGATGGTCGCGCGGCACCCGCATGTTTTCGGCGATGAAAGCCGCGATAAATCGGCCGAGCAGCAGACCGCGGATTGGGAAAAGATCAAGGCGGCAGAACGCGCGGGCAAGGCCCAGGGGGGAACGCTTGACGGCGTGGCCGTTGGCCTGCCCGCGCTGCTGCGCGCCTACAAGCTGCAAAAACGGGCGGCCCGTGTCGGGTTTGACTGGCCGCAGGTCGATGATGTGATCGCCAAGATCACCGAGGAAGCGACCGAACTGGTCGAGGCGCGCGATACGCTGACCCAGGCCGAGGTCACCGAGGAATACGGTGACCTGATGTTCGTCATGGCCAATCTGGGCCGGCATCTTGGCGTCGAGCCCGAAGCTGCCCTGCGCGCCGCCAACGCCAAATTCATCCGCCGCTTCAGCGGCGTAGAGGCGCGGTTGGCCGCACGAGGTAAATCCCCCTCTGACAGTGATCTGGCCGAGATGGATGCCTTGTGGGAGGATGTAAAACGGGCGGAACGCAGCTAGGACCGCCCGTGCCTGCTGGACAAGTCGCGGCACTTGCGGCAAGGCTCTGGCACAGCCAAGACAGGAGAGCCCATGACACCGCGCAAGATCATTATCGACACGGACCCCGGTCAGGATGACGCCGTAGCGATCCTTGTCGCTTTGGCCAGCCCCGAAGAGCTTGATGTTCTGGGGATCACCTGCGTCGCGGGCAATGTGCCGCTGGACCTCACCTCGCGCAACGCGCGGATCGTGTGCGAATTGGCAGGCAAACGGGATGTCAAAGTCTTTGCCGGATGCGACCGCCCCCTGGGCCGCGAACTGGTCACAGCAGAGCATGTGCACGGCAAGACCGGGCTGGACGGCCCCGATTTGCCCGAACCTACCATGCCGATGGCCGAAGGCCATGCGGTGGATTTCATCATCGACACGCTGCGCGATAACGCTCCGGGAACCGTCACGCTATGCCCGCTGGGACCGCTGACCAATATCGCCACCGCGTTGCAAAAAGCACCCGATATCGCCGATCGCATCGCCAAGATCGTGCTGATGGGCGGCGGCTATTTCGAAGGGGGTAACATCACCCCAACGGCGGAGTTCAACATCTACGTCGACCCGCAAGCCGCTGATATCGTGTTTAAATCCGGCGCGCCTATCGTTGTCATGCCGCTGGACGTTACCCATAAGGCGCTGGTGACCAAAGCGCGCAACGACGCTTTCCGCGCCCTTGGCACGCCCGTGGGCATCGCCGTGGCGGAAATGACCGATTTCTTCGAACGGTTCGACAAAGAGAAATACGGCTCTGACGGCGCGCCGCTGCATGACCCTTGCGTTACCGCCTATCTGATCAACCCCGATCTGTTCAAAGGCCGCCACATCAACGTCGAGATCGAGACAGAGTCAGAGCTGACCATGGGCATGACCGTCGCCGATTGGTGGGGCGTGACCGACCGCGCCCCCAATGCGACCTTTATGGGCGATCTGGATTCTGATGGCTTCTTTGCCCTGCTGACCGAACGGCTGGCCCGTCTATGAGCGCGGCCTTCACCCTTGCCAAGCCAGAGCATCTGGACCGTCTCGTTGCCCTCGTGGGCAGCTTTCACGCCGAGACGGGGATCGAGCAGACCGATGACGACCGCCGCAACGGGCTGGCACCTCTGCTCGAAGGCACGCCCTATGGGGTGGCCTATCTGATCGGCCCTGCCCGTGCGCCCATCGGCTATATCATCATCACCTTCGGCTGGTCGGTTGAATTCGGCGGTCTGGACGCGATTATCGATGAAATCTACGTGCGCCCCGGCGTGCGTGGCCGTGGCATCGCGACAGAGGCATTGCTGGCCGTCCCGAATGCGCTGGCGGGCGGCGGTCTGCGCGCGATCCATCTTGAGGTAGAGCGTAGCAACGAGATCGCGCAGAAGCTTTACCACCGTGCAGGCTTTCGCCCCCGCGAAAACTATATGTTCATGTCGCGCAAATTCTGACGCGGACTGGCAAGCTGGGGCCGCGGCCCCTATATCTGCCCTATGACATTATCAGCCCCCTTCGATAACAGCTACGCGGCCTTGCCCGATGGCTTTTTCACCCGCACCACGCCGACGCCGGTGGCCGACCCCAAACTGCTGGCTTTCAACGCGCCGCTGGCCAAGACGCTGGGGATCACCCACGGATCGACCGAGGATCTGGCCTTTATCTTCAGCGGCAACGAACTGCCCGCCGGTGCCGATCCGCTGGCGCAGCTTTATGCGGGGCATCAGTTCGGCAATTACAACCCGCAGCTTGGCGATGGCCGCGCGATCCTCTTGGGCGAGGTGCTGGATGCAAAGGGCCAGCGCCGCGATATCCAGTTGAAAGGATCAGGGCGCACGCCCTATTCCCGTGGTGGCGACGGGCGCGCCTGGCTTGGGCCGGTCTTGCGCGAATATGTGGTGTCCGAGGCGATGCACGCCCTTGGCATCCCCACCACCCGCGCCTTGGCCGCTGTGCAGAGTGGCGAGGATGTATTTCGCGAAACCGCCCTGCCCGGTGCCGTGCTGACCCGTGTCGCCGCAAGCCATCTGCGTGTGGGGACGTTTCAGGTCTTTGCCCATCGGGGCGAGGTTGAGAACCTGCGCCGCCTCACCGACTATGCGATCCAGCGGCACTACCCGCAGGCGGACGGGCCCTTGGGCCTGCTGCGCGCGGTCTGCGCAGCACAGGCGGATCTGGTCGCGGCGTGGATGTCGGTCGGGTTTATTCACGGGGTGATGAACACCGATAACTGCGCCATCTCGGGCGAGACGATTGATTACGGCCCCTGCGCCTTCATGGATGCGTTCCACCCCAACCGTGTGTTCAGCTCTATCGACCGTCAGGGGCGCTATGCCTATGCCAATCAGCCGCAGATCGTCGTGTGGAATATGGCGCAGCTTGCAACCTCATTGTTGCAGCAGCTTGATGATCCCGAAAGCGGCGTGGCCGAGGCGACAGAGATCGTGCACGCCATGCCCGCGTTGATCGAGCAAGCCTGGCTGAGACGCTTTGCTGCCAAGATCGGGATCACGACGCCCAAGGCTGAAGATACTGCACTGATCGACGCCCTGTTGTCGCTGATGCAAACGGATGGCGCGGATTTTACCAATGCTTTCCGCGCGCTGTCAGGCGATGACGCCGCCGGCCAATTCACCGACCGCGCGGCCTTTGCCAACTGGCGCGACGCGTGGCAGCAGCGCATCGCGGCCGAGCCTGACCCTAAATCGGTCATGAATGCTGCCAACCCCGCCGTGATCCCGCGCAACCACCGGATAGAGGCGATGATCAACGCCGCCGTTGCCGGTGATATGGACCCGTTCCACCGGCTGATGACAGCGCTTGCTCACCCGTACCGCGAAACCGACGCCGATCTGCACCGCGCGCCGACGACGCAGGAGATCGTGCCGGCCACCTTCTGCGGCACCTGAACGACGGCCAGCGGGTGGCAGGTGCCACCCGTTGTCCCACCGTCAAGCACGTCGACAAGCGGGAACCCCCGCGATCTTTTGGTTGTTTTGCACAGTAAACTGCAACAGACTTGCAGGCGATTTGACCCAAAAGGATTATCGATAATGAGCTTGATGAAAACATTGGCCAAAGTGGCGATTGGCGTGGCTGTGGCCAAAGGGGCCAGCGCCATGATGAACAAGAATAAATCCACGACCGGCAGCGCCAGCAGCGGCGGCGGACTGGGCGGATTGCTGGGCGGTTTGACCGGCGGCAGCACAGGCGGCTCGGGCGGTAACCTGCAGGATATGCTGGGCGGTTTGATGGGGGGATCGTCCGGGGCCAGCAGCGGCGGCTTGGGCGGTTTGCTGAACCAGCTTGGCGGCGGCACAGGCACCAGCACGTCTGGCAGCTCGGGCGGCCTTGGCGGGCTGCTGGGTGGGCTTGCAGGTGCCGCAGGTGCGGGTGGCTTGCTGTCCAGCCTGGGCGGTGCGAGCCAAAAAGCCCCCGAACGGCCAGAGGCAGACTTTGGCGCGGTGCTGAACTCGCAATTCGATAGCAACCCTGCCCCCGAAATCACCCCCTCGCGCGATCAGGAGGCCACCGCCGCGCTGATGATCGCCGCAATGATCCAGGCCGCGAAATCCGACGGCACATTTGATGAGTCCGAGCGTGAAAAGCTGCTGAACCATCTGGGCGACGTGGACGCTGACGAGGCCGCATTCGTGCAAGGCCAGATGGAAGCCCCTGTGGATGTCGACGCGCTGGTCGCCCAGACCCCCGACGGCATGGGCCCGCAAATCTATGCGATGTCGCTGCTGGCGATCGATCTGGATACGCAGGAAGAGGCGCAATATCTGCACAAGCTGGCCAGCGCCTATGGGATGCAACCCGCCGCGGTGAACGAGATCCACGCGCAGATGGGGGTGCCGTCGCTCTACACCTAAAGCGGCGCGGCCTTACGACAGACGGTTGTGAAAGCCTGATCCGGCAACGGGTCAGGCTTTTGCTTTCTTGGCCTTCTTTTCCTTGGCGATTACATGCTCTGCCAGATCACGGGCGATGGCAAAGGCCCCTTTGATCTTGTCGGCATCGGTTTTCCAGTCGCGCTTGACGACGATCTTGTTCTCTTTGACCTTTGCCAGCCCGCGTTGGTCCTGAATGAAGGTGACCAACCCCTCGGGCGAGGCGAATTTGTCGTTGTGGAACTGGATCGTGACGCCCTTGGGCCCGCCATCCAGCTTGGCAATACCGGCGCGTTTGCACATCGCCTTGATCCGCACGACCAGCATCAGCGTGTTCACCTCTTTCGGCAGCTTGCCGAAACGGTCGATCAGCTCGGCGGCAAAGCCTTCCAGCTCGACCTTGGTGGTCAGTTCGGACAGGCGACGGTAGAGCCCGAGGCGCACATCCAGATCAGGGACGTAATCCTCGGGGATCAGCACCGGCACGCCCAGATTGATCTGCGGTGCCCACTGCCCATCGTCGTCGATCACGCCTTCCAGCTCGCCCGACTTGATCTTGGCAATCGCGTCTTCCAGCATGGATTGATAAAGCTCGAACCCCACGTCGCGCATCTGGCCGGACTGTTCCTCGCCCAGCAGGTTGCCCGCACCCCGAATATCAAGATCCTGCGACGCCAGCGTAAAGCCTGCCCCAAGCGTGTCGAGGCTGCCCAACACCCGCAAACGTTTCTCTGCGGTGGCCGTCAGCTTGGCTCGGGGTTTGGTTGTCAGATAGGCATAGGCGCGGGTCTTCGATCGGCCCACCCTGCCCCTGATCTGGTAGAGCTGTGCCAGACCGAACATATCGGCACGGTGCACGATCATCGTGTTGGCCGTCGGGATATCCAGACCGGATTCCACAATCGTCGTGGCCAGCAGGATGTCATATTTCCCGTCGTAAAACGCGTTCATCCGGTCGTCGAGCTCTCCGGCGGCCATCTGCCCATGGGCAACAAGATACGTCAGCTCGGGCAGTTGCTCTTTCAGGAACGCTTCGATTTCGAGCAGATCGGTGATGCGGGGCACAACATAGAAGGACTGCCCGCCGCGATAATGTTCGCGCAACAGCGCTTCGCGCAGGGTGACGGCATCAAATTCGCTGACATAGGTGCGGATCGCCAGACGGTCGACAGGTGGCGTGCCGATGATCGACAGGTCGCGCACACCGGTCAGGCTAAGCTGCAGGGTGCGCGGGATCGGCGTGGCGGTCAGGGTCAGCACGTGAATATCCGTGCGCATCGCCTTCAGACGTTCTTTGTGACCCACGCCAAAGTGTTGTTCTTCATCAATAATCAGCAGGCCGAGGTTCTTGAACTTGACCGTCTTTGCCAGCAGCGCGTGGGTGCCCACCACCACATCGACGGTGCCGCGATTGATGCCGTCGCGGGTGGCTGTGGCCTCTTTCGCGGTGACAAAACGCGACAGTTGTCGCACCTCAAGCGGGAAGCCACGGAAGCGTTCGGCGAAAGACTTATAGTGCTGACGTGCCAGCAGGGTTGTTGGCGCAACAATCGCCACCTGCAGCCCTGACATCGCCGCGACAAAGGCGGCGCGCATGGCGACCTCTGTCTTGCCAAAGCCTACGTCGCCGCAGATCAGCCGGTCCATCGGGTTGCCGCTGGTCAGATCATCCAGCACATCCGAGATGGCATTCAACTGGTCGTCGGTCTCGGTATAGGGGAAGCGCGCGGAAAACGCGTCCCACATGCCGGGGGGCGGATCCATGACAGGCGCTTTGCGCAGCGCACGTTCGGCGGCGATGCGGATCAGCTTGTCCGCCATCTCGCGGATGCGTTCCTTGAGCTTGGCTTTCTTGGACTGCCACGCGCCACCGCCAAGCTTGTCAAGCAGCCCCTCGTCATGACCATAGCGCGACAGCAGTTCGATATTCTCGACCGGCAGATAGAGCTTCGAGCTTTCGGCGTATTCCAGCAGCAGACATTCATGGGCGGCACCGGCGGCGGTCACCACCTCCATCCCCAGATAGCGACCGACACCATGATCCACATGCACGACCAGATCGCCGGGGCTCAGCGATTGTGTCTCGGTCAGGAAATTCTCGGCCCGCCGTTTACGTTTCGGCGCGCGGATCAAGCGGTCGCCAAGGATGTCTTGTTCAGAGATGACGGTCAGTTTCGACGCGCTGCTGCCGCTTTCCCACGGGGCTTCGAACCCGTGTTCCAACGCCCAAACCGCCAGATGCAGCCCGCGTTTGCCGATGCGGGTGCCGTTCTTGATGGCGATGGTTTCGCCCATGCCTTCGTCTTCGATCAGGCCGGTCAGCCGTTCGCGCGCGCCGTCTGAATAGCTGGCGATGACCACCGGCCCTTCTTGAAGTTTTGCTTTAATATGTGCGGCCAAGGCACCGAAAAGGCTGACAGTTTCCTGTTGCCGCTCGGGCGCGAAGTTGCGCCCCAAGCGTCCACCCGCATCCAGCACATTCGGACCCGTTGGCTGTGGGAGCGGCTTGAAACTGATCACGCGTTTACCGGTCAGCGCGGTTTCCCACGCGGTGTCGGTCAGGTACAGCCCCTCGGGCGGTGCGGGCTTATAGACGCTGTCCATCTTCGACCGGTTCGCCATCGCCAGCCTGCGGGTTTCGTATTGATCCGCGATACTCTCCCACCGTGACAGACGTTGCGCGGTCAGTTGGTCGTCCAGCGTGATCGTCGCCCGCGGCACATAGTCGAACAAGGTCTCAAGCGTCTCGTGAAAGAACGACATCCAGTGTTCTGCGCCCTGATGCTTGCGCCCTGCGCTGATCGCTTCGTATAGCGGATCATCGGTGCCCGCGGCCCCGAATTCGATCCGGTAGTTCTGGCGGAAACGGGTGATAGCACTTTCGTCAAGGATGACTTCGCTGACGGGGGCAAGCTCCACGAGCTCCAGCTTTTCTGTGGTGCGCTGCGTCACCGGATCAAAGCGACGCGCCCCGTCCAGCGTATCGCCAAAGAGGTCCAGCCGCACAGGGCCAAGATCACCGGGTGGGAAAATGTCGATGATGCCGCCGCGGATCGCATAGTCGCCCGGCTCGGTCACCGTCGGGCTCTGGACAAAGCCCATGCGGACAAGGAATCCGCGCAAGGCCGCCTCGTCTATCCGGTCGCCCACACGGGCCGAAAACGCGGCATCGCGCAGCACATCGCGTGCAGGCACCCGCTGGGTCGCGGCGTTCAGCGTGGTCAGCAGGATAAAACGGTCCGGCATTCCATGCACCAGTCCCGCCAGCGTCGCCATCCGCTGCGCCGAGATATCGGCATTGGGCGACACGCGGTCATAGGGCAGGCAATCCCATCCGGGGAAGACGACCACAGGCACATCCGGCGCGAAAAAGCGCAGCGCCGCCTGCATCGCCGCCATGCGTTTGTCATCACGGGCAATATGCAACACCGGTGTGCCGTTTTTGCCCAGTTCGTTCAGCACCGCCTGTGCGTCAAAACCTTCGGGAACGCCGGACAGCGTGATTTGGGATTTCTCTGACATCAGCAGCTACCTGTATCCGATCGCGGTTTTTTCAACCGCCAAACGGACCTGTATAAAGGTTTTGGTACATGCCCCACATCGATGTGATGAAAATCGAAATCATCCCGATGATCTGGGTATAAAGACGGTGACGGTTCAGCCGTTTGATCAGGCGGTCGCCGGTGCCGGAATCCTCGCGGATCTGCTGCGCGGTCGACACGCTCAGCACCCCTACCAGACACAGCGGAAAGGCCAGCAAGAGCACGGCTTGGGCGAATTCGAAACGGTAGAAAACCGCCAGCGTAAAGAGCATCGTCATGAAAAAGCAGGTGAACCCCAAAATCCAGATGCCGGACACTTGGGTGATATATAGAATACGGTTCACGTTGATGCGTGCCATATCCTCCAGGTCGACCAGCGCCTGTTCACCGTTGCGCCGCGCGCGCAGCACCATATCAAAGGGCACGCCCAAGACCCAATGGCTGGCAGAAGACCAGATCACCGCAACGGCGATCCAGTACCACAGGTTGGAAAACGACCGCATGTCGATGACTTCGAAAATTGTCTGATAGAGGGTCAAGGTGCGCTCATCTTTGAAGTGAAATCATTGTGTTCAGACGTGCTGCCCTACAATCGTCTGCCTGTCATAGCGGCGCGTTCGCGAAATTCCTAGCCTTGAGCCGTGCAAAAATACGTGGCAAGCCTTGCCCGATAGCATCTGAGGTATTTTTGCATGAGACCCCAACAAGCCCCCTTTCCCGCCACCCGCCTGCGCCGCACCCGTCAATCCGAGGGCGTCCGCGCATTGGTCCGTGAAAATGCGCTGTCCTTGGGGGATCTGATCTGGCCGGTATTCGTGCGCAGCGGTGAGGGCGTGGAAGAGCCCGTCCCCTCCATGCCCGGCGTCTATCGGCGCAGCGTTGACAAGCTGGTTGACGCCGCGCGCGAGGCGGCTGATCTGGGGATCGGGGCGATGTGTATCTTTCCTTACACCGGTATCGAGGACCGGACAGAGGATTGCGCCGGTGCCTGGGATCCTGAAAACAACGCCAACCGCGCCCTGCGTGCGATCCGCGAGGCGGTGCCCGATATGGTCCTCATGACCGATGTCGCGCTGGATACCTATAATATCAACGGCCATGACGGCTTTGTCGAAGACGGGATCATCGTCAACGACCGCACGGTCGAGGCGCTGGTCAAGATGGCGCTGGCGCAGGCCGACGCGGGGGCCGATATCATCGGGCCGTCCGATATGATGGACGGGCGCATCGCCGCAATCCGCGCGGGCCTTGAAGGGGCGCGCCATTCGGATGTGATGATCATGAGCTACGCGGCGAAATACGCCTCGGCCTTCTATGGCCCGTTCCGCGATGCTGTCGGGGCCTCGGGGGCGCTGACCGGCGACAAGAAGACCTATCAGATGGATTACGCCAACAGCAACGAGGCCATCCGCCTGATCGAGCGTGATCTGCGCGAAGGGGCCGATATGGTCATGGTCAAACCCGGCATGCCGTATCTTGATATCTGCCACCGCGTGAAATCCAGCTTTGGGGCACCGACCTTTGCCTATCAGGTGTCGGGTGAATACAGCATGGTGAAAGCCGCCGCCCAGAATGGCTGGATCGACGAAGACCGCGTGATGATGGAAAGCCTGATGGGGTTCAAACGTGCGGGCTGTGACGGGGTCTTGACCTATTTTGCCCCCGCCGTGGCGCGGTTGATGAACGGATAACGCGGCTTTGATGCGCAAATAGCACGCCACTTGTGGCAGATCACCGCCGATTCAAGCCCTAAATTCGTGACACCCGCGGGTTTTGAGCATAAGATCGCGCAGAAACCGGATGAACCGGCACAGGCAATTACAGGCAGAAGACTATGACAAACAACACTTTCTCGCGCCGGGCTTTCGCTTTGGGTGCGATTGCAAGCGCGGGTGCCGTTGCGGCATGTGGCAACGGTGTCGGCAGCCGTGGCAGCGGGATGATCGACGCCCGCGTCGATGCGACGCTCAACGCGATGTACCGCAGCTTCCCCAACACGCGGCAACTGGCGGAAAAATCCAACGGTATGCTGATCATGCCGCTGGTGACCGAGGCGGGCCTTGGCTTTGGCGGTGCCTATGGCCGTGGTGCGCTGCGGGTGAATAACGTGACTGTCGACTATTACTCGGTCACCAAGGCGACGGGCGGCTTGCAGATCGGGGCGCAGCAATACGCGCATGTGCTGTTCTTCATGACCGAAGCCGCGCTCAGCGATTTCCGCCGCTCCCCCGGTTGGGCCGCGGGTGCCGATCTGGAATATGTCATCTCGGATCGTGGCGAAAGCGTCGAAGCGGATACCACAACCGTGCTTGCCCCCGTGCTGGCCGCCGTCTTTGGTCGCGCCGGTCTGCGTATCGGTGCCACACTGGAAGGCACGAAATATTCGCGCATCATTCCCTAAGCAAAACGCCCGATCCGCAGCATCGCGGATCGGGCAGCTTTGGGCTTAACCCAAGGCGTTCAGACGTTTGAACAGCGCCGACGTATCCCAACGTCCGCCCCCCATTTTCTGCACATCCTTATAGAATTGATCGACCAGCGCCGTGACAGGCAGGCTCGCGTCGATCTCGTTGCCGGTGTCCAGACAAATTCCCAGATCCTTGCGCATCCAGTCCACGGCAAACCCGTGGTCGAATTTATCGTCCAGCATTGTCTCGTAGCGGTTGGCCATCTGCCAGCTGCCTGCGGCGCCCTGGCTGATCACCTCGACGACATCGCGCCCGTCCAATCCGGCCTTCTGGGCGAAATGCAGCGCCTCGCTCAGGCCCTGCACCAGACCGGCAATGGCAATCTGGTTGCACATCTTGGTCATCTGGCCGGCACCACTGTCGCCAAGGCGACGGCAGATCTTGGCGTAAACCTCCATCACGGGCAGCGCACGATCAAAGGCCCCGGAATCGCCACCGCACATGATGGACAGCTGGCCATTCTCTGCCCCCGCCTGCCCGCCAGAAATCGGCGCATCGACAAAGCTGATCTGGCGCGCATCCGCCGCCGCGTGCAACTCGCGCGTAACCGCTGCCGAGACCGTGGTGTGATCGACAAAAATCGTGCCCTCACCCATGCCGGCAAAAGCGCCGTCGTCGCCAACGCAGACGGATCGCAGATCGTCATCATTGCCGACGCAGGAAAAAACGATCTCTGCCCCTTCAGCGGCGGCTTTGGGCGTCTCTGCCATCTTGCCACCGTGGGTTTCTGCCCAAGCGCGCGCCTTCTCTGTGGTGCGGTTATACACGGTCACGTCATGCCCCGCTTTTTGCAGATGCGCGGCCATTGGCGCACCCATCACGCCCAATCCCAAAAATGCGAGCTTTGCCATCGTCTTTTCCTTGTCATTCAGTTGCGCTATTGCCTGAGAGGAACCTATCACCCTGCGCGCATTGGTCAATCGCGCGTAGATATACCCAGGAGCGTGACATGGCAGTGGTTTTTCGGTGGCTGATGCGAATTGCAACGCTCTTGGTGGTGCTGGCGGTAATTGGTGTCGGCGGCGCCTATTGGCTGGCCTCGCGGTCGCTGCCTGACTACGACGATACGGTCCGCGTGCCCAACCTCGGGGCCGAGGTGGAGATCGTGCGCGACAACGCCAATGTGCCGCATATCTTCGGGGAAAGTGACCAAGATGTGTTCTACGGGCTGGGCTTTGCCCATGCGCAGGACCGTCTGTGGCAGATGATCACCATGCGCCGCACGGTCCAAGGCCGCTTGTCCGAGGTTTTCGGCACCACCACCGTCCGTATCGACCGCCTGCTGCGCCGCTTTGATCTTTATACCTTGTCGGTGCAGTCGCTTCAGGCGCTCGACCCCAAGACCCGCGCAGCGCTGGATGCCTATGCCGCCGGGGTGAATGCCCGGCTGGACCAGATCAACACCGAAGCCCTGGGTCGCGGTGCCCCCGAAATGCTGCTGTTTGACGCCCCCGTCGCGCCCTGGCGCGCAGCGGATTCCGTCGCGCTGGTCAAGTTGATGGCCTTGCAGCTGTCGGGGCATCTGGATGCCGAGGTCAAGCGCGCCCGCACCTCGCTGGCGCTGCCCGATCAAAAGCGCCTGTCCGATATCCTGCCTGACGCCCCCGGCAGTGGTATCGCCGCCCTGCCCGAATATGCGCAGCTGGCCCCCGGCCTGCCGCAGTTCGCTGCCAATATCCCGCTTGATCCCTCGCCGCTGTCGCCGTTCAATTCTTTTGATCTGGCAGGTGCCTCCAACGCCTGGGCTGCCGCACGGGATCGTTCTGCCTCGGGCGGGACGCTGATCGCCAATGACCCGCATCTGGGCTTCACCGCGCCGACCATCTGGTACCTCGCGCGGCTCGAGTTGCGATCGGGCGGTGTCATCGGCGGCACGATCCCCGGTATCCCCGTGGTGCTGACAGGGCGCAGCAGCGCGCTTGGCTGGGGGATCACCTCATCCTATGCCGACGATCAGGACGTCTATATCGAAGAGCTGAACCCCGACAATAGCGAGGAATACCGCACCCCCGACGGGTTCAAGAAATTCGCCAAGCGCGCGTCGATCATCACGGTCAAGGATGCCGATCCGATCACCCTGACCCTGCGCTGGACCGACAATGGGCCGGTGCTTCCCGGCAGCCACTATAACCTTGCCGCGATCACCCCGCCCGGTCATGTCGCCGCGCTGAACTGGACCGCGCTTGACCCCGCCGATACCTCGATCGCCGCGGCCATGCAGCTGATGGAGGCCAAGACCGTCGAGGAAGGGATCACCGCGGGCGAGGCCTATATCGCGCCGTCGCAAAACCTGACGCTGGTGGATGTGAATACCATCGCGATGAAAACCATCGGCGCGCTGCCCGCCCGCGACGCCGCGCATCAAAGCCAGGGGCGCATGCCCACACCGGGCTGGATCGCCGCGAACCGCTGGCAGGGCCGCCTGCCCTATAGCGCAAACCCCGAATTCCTCTCGCCCCGTGGCGGGATCATCGGTAATACCAACAACAAGACGGTGGACCGCCCATTCCCCAACCACGTGTCCTTCCTTTGGGGCGATACGCAACGCATCCAGCGGTGGCGCAACCTGATGCAGCGCCGTCAGGTGCACACGCGCGACAGCTTTATCGAAGCGCAGCTGGATACGGTCAGCTTCACCGCGCGCTCCCTGCTACCGCTGATCGGGGCCGAGCTTTGGTTCACCGGCGAAACCGCGCCCGAAGGCACGTCTGAGCGCCAACGCCAACGGGCGCTGACCCTGCTTGCCGGCTGGTCGGGCGAGATGAACGAACATCTGCCCGAACCGTTGATCTATGCCGCCTGGCTGCGCGCCTTGCAGGAACGGCTGATCCAGGACGAGCTTGGGGCCTTGGCGCAGGAATTCGATCATGTCGATCCGCTGTTCATCGAACGTGTTTTCCGTGATGTGGACGGTGCGGCCGCATGGTGCGACGTGCTGCAATCCGCCCCGAAAGAGACCTGCCCCGACATGGCCCGCATGGCGCTGGACGATGCGCTGATCTGGATCAACGAGACATGGGGCACCCAGCTGGAATCCCTGCGGTGGGGCGACGCACACCAAGCCACCCACGACCACCAGACCTTGGGCGAAGTCCCCGTGCTGCGCTACTTCATGAACATCCGCCAATCGACCTCGGGCGGTGACAACACCCTGCTGCGCGGCCGCACCCGCGGCACGGGGCCGGACCCTTTCGCCAATGTCCACGGCGCAGGCTTCCGCGGGGTTTATGACTTCGCCGATCCGGATTCATCGGTGTTCATTACATCGACGGGTCAATCGGGCCACTTCCTGTCGCACCACTACGACGATCTGGCACAGCTCTGGCGGCGCGGCGAATACATCCCCATGTCGCTGGACGAAGAGCTCGCCCGCGCCGCCCCCGTCGGCATCACCAAGCTGGTACCGGAGGCAGAATGAACCGCGTGATCCTTTTCAACAAACCCTTTGGCGTCTTGTCCCAATTCACCGACAAGGGCACCGAGGGCTCGCCGCGCCCGACCCTGTCGGCCTATATCGATGAAAAAGGCTTCTACCCCGCCGGACGGCTGGACCGCGACAGCGAAGGGTTGATGGTGCTGACTGACAGCGGCCCGCTGCAAGCCCGTATCTCGCATCCGAAATATAAACTGGCCAAAACCTATTGGGTGCAGGTCGAAGGCACGCCAGATGAACAAGCCCTCGCCGCATTGCGCAGCGGTGTCACGCTCAAAGACGGCAAGACCGCCCCCGCCAAGGCGCGGCTGATGGACCCGCCCGATCCGCTGTGGGACCGCGACCCGCCGGTGCGGTTTCGCAAATCCGTCCCTGATGCCTGGCTCGAGATCACGATCACCGAAGGTCGCAACCGTCAGGTGCGGCGCATGACGGCCCATGTCGGCCTGCCGACACTCCGCCTGATCCGCGCGCGCGTCGGCGACTGGGAACTGCACAAGCTCCAACCCGGCGCATGGCGCTTCTCATCCGAGCTTGGCCGCTGATTCCAAATGGCCTAAAATCCCGGGGGGCGGCCAAAGGCCGGGGGGCTGGCCCCCCTTTTCCCCGACGCCTGAACCGTCAGGAAAACACCCGCGTGCCCCAGACCCCCAACGTGGCAGAGGTCCCGGTCAACACCACCCCCCAAGAGAAATCGGTCGCCACCATCTGTGGTGTCCAGTCTTTCAACGTCGCGAGGTTGGTGAACTCATAGGTGCCATACCCCAAGGCCCCGATCAGCGCCGCATTGCCAAAGACCCACAGCAAGGATTTATCCTGTGCCACCGCGGGCCAGCTGACGAAATACAGCAGCACAGCGATATAGAAGGCATAGAAGACAAAGGCAGGCAAAAGCCGGAACTGGTCCAGCAGCAAGGGGCCGATATCGCGGCTGAAAACCGGTTTGATCAGATAGCTCAGGCCCAGAAAGTCGAGCCCCAGAAAGATCGCGAATGTCAGTACATAAAGAATAATCAAAGTCATCGGGGGCTCCTGAAAAATCAACGCTCCCCAATCATATGCAGCAGCGCCCGGAAAAGGCGACTTTTCCGGGCGTTTTTTTGCTTCATTCTAATGGTCCCGAAAGCTGCCAGCCTTACAGCCGCTGGTATTGCGCTTCTTGCTGTGCGGACCAACGCACGACCAGATTGAACCCGTCTTCGGTTTGGGTTTCCTCGATCACGACGTCCTGCTCGAACAGCCAGGCGCGCTTTTTGCCGTCGGCAAAGGCCAGCGTCAGCTCGGCTTCACGCACAGCACCTTGCAGCGCTTCGGCGATGACCGCTTGCAACTCCTCCAACCCCTCACCCGTGATGGCAGAGATGGCAAGAACACTGTCGTCGCGCTGCGCACGGGCGCGTACGGCGGCGGCACGGTCGTCATCCAACTGGTCGAGCTTGTTCCAGACCTCGAAGCTGCGCGTATCCTTGGGCACGCCCAAAGACGTCAGGATATCGCGCACATTGCGTGCCTGACTTTCCGTCTCTGCATGAGAGATATCGCGCACGTGGCAGATGATATCGGCGGCCAGAACCTCTTCCAGTGTCGCGCGGAAGGCGGCGACCAGTTCCGTCGGCAGGTCAGAGATGAAGCCGACGGTGTCGCTTAGAATAATCTCTGGCCCGTCGGGTAGCACAAGGCTGCGCATGGTCGGGTCCAGCGTCGCAAACAACATGTCTTTCGCCATCACATCGGCCCCGGTCATCCGGTTGAACAACGTCGATTTGCCTGCGTTGGTATAGCCCACCAGCGCCACGATGGGGAACGGTACCTTGGCACGCGCGGCGCGGTGCAGGGCGCGAGTCTTGACGACCTTGTCCAACTGCCGGCGCAAGCGCACCAGTTGTTCGTCAATGGCGCGGCGGTCCGATTCAATCTGGGTTTCGCCGGGGCCCCCGACAAAGCCCAATCCCCCCCGCTGCCGTTCAAGGTGGGTCCAGGCGCGGACCAGACGCGTGCGCTGGTAGTTCAGCGCGGCCATTTCGACCTGCAGCACCCCTTCGCGGGTGGCGGCGCGGTCGCTGAAAATCTCGAGGATCAGACCGGTACGGTCAAGCAGTTTGACGCCCCAAGCTTTTTCAAGGTTGCGCTGCTGGACCGGCGTCACTGGTCCATCGACCAGCACCAGTTCAACCTCGGCCTCTTCAAAGACAAGCCGAAGCTCCTCGATCTTGCCAGAGCCGAACAGCATGCCCGCGCTGACGGTGCGCAGGGGCACGATATTGGCCCCTTCCACGTCCAGATGCGGCAGGGCACGGGCCAAGGCAACGGCTTCCGCCAAGGCGGGCTCCGCGATGCGGCGGTCATTGTCTGACTTGATGTCAGGGTGAATCACCCAAGCCCGGGTACGCTTCGGGCCTGCGGTGTCATCAATTTGAAACGGAGGACGGCTCAATTAGCGTCTTCACCCTCGTATAGCGAGATCGGCGTGCTTGGCATGATCGTGGAAATCGCATGTTTGTACACAAGCTGCGATTGGCCATCACGGCGCAGAAGAACACAGAAATTGTCAAACCATGTGATGACGCCTTGCAGCTTCACACCGTTGATCAGGAAAATCGTTACCGGCACCTTTGTCTTGCGCACATGGTTCAGGAATGCGTCTTGCAGGTTTTGTCGGTCAGCCGCCATTGTTGGTCTCGCTCTTATTCTTGCTGTTGTTCTTGCTGGCAACCGCGGATCGGTTTACCCCTTCGGAAGACTATGAAGACCCGCGCACAGAGTTTCCACCCCAAAATGTCAGAACTGTTGCGCGCAAAGCCGCATCCCGTGTCACGCGCGCCACAGATCAGGGGTGAGCAGCGCAATAATCGCCAAAGTTTCCAGCCGCCCCAGCACCATTGCCGCACATAGGATCATCTTGGCCCCGTCGCCCAGCTGGATCAACGCGATGGGGGCATCGGCGGCAAATTCCATCAACGGGCCGGTTGTCGCCAGTGTGGCCACCGACATCACCAGAGCATCGGCGAAGGGCGCGCCGACGAAGGTCAGCAGCAGGGTCACCCCCGCCAGCGACAGCGCGAACAGCATAAAGAAGATCCAGGCGATGAACGCTCCGTTGCTTTGCAGCCGCCGCCCCGCTTGACCGGCACCTGATACAGAGTGCGGATGGACCAGCCGTTCCATCTCGCGGACGCCGTTGCGATACAGTGCAAAGACCCGCAGCAGCTTGACCCCGCCCGCCGTGGTCGCCACCCCGCCACCGATCAGCGCCAGCCCCATGAGGATCAGCCCCGGGGTCTCGAGCCCCGACCAGCTTTGCGCTTCGGCCCAGGACGCGCTGACAAATCCGGTGGTGGTCAGAAAGGAGGTGACTGTGAACATGGCCCCCCAGAAGGCGCTGCCGGTCTCAAGCGCTTCGGCGCTGGCATCCACATCGAAAGCGCCAAGAAAATGGCGCACGAACAGCACCACAGGCACGCCGAGGATCAGCGCCAGCCCCATGCGGAATTCCGGATCGGTAAAGAGCCCCCCTTGCGTCGCCGTCACCGTGTCTTTGGAGAATGTCAGTCGCGACAGCGCGAACAGCATGAACAGCATCATCATCGCCTCGGCCCCAAAGCCGACACCGGTGTCATGCGTCCCCCCAAGTGGCGAGATGCCCGAGGTCGCCAGCACCGACATCGCATGGCACAGCGCGACCAGCGATCGATCTCCGTTGGCCAGCAGCAGCAGCCACAGCATCAGTGTCAGCGCCAGATAGGTCGGCGTCAGCGCCGCCGCGGACCTGAGCAACCGTTGGCGCGGGTCGATCTGTCCCATATTGCTGCGGCGTTCGTCCGGGTTGCCGGGTTCGGCCTGCGAGGTCACCTCGAATCCGCCAAGGTGTAAGGGGGCCAGAATGGCCGACGCCGCGATCCACATCAGCAGGCCGCCCATCCAGGCGACCTGCGCGCGCCACAGATGCAGCGTATCACTGATCCGGCCGGGATCATCAAACAGCGTCGCGCCGGTCGTGGTGATCGCGCTGACCATATCGAAATAGGCGTGCAGGAACCGCGTGGTCGGCAAAGCCTCAAGAAACGGGATCGCCAGCAGCGCGGGCAAAAAGACAAAGCTGGAAAACAGCGACATCAACGGCCCCAAGGCCCCGTGCCGCGCGCGCCGTCCGGCATGGGCGACCGCAATCAGGGTAAAGATAATCACCCCCAGCAGCCCCGAATAGAAAAACGCCCGCGATGCCAGATGGTCTTGGGTGGTCAGCGCAAAGATCGCCGGGAAGATCGTCGAGGCGCTGAACACACCGAAGATCAGCAAGAACAGCGGCAGTTCAAGGATCTCGCGGCGGATATAGGATTTGCGTCTCACGTGTGGCGCTCCGGTAATTTGGACGCAGGCACCATCAGAAAAAGTCGATGGAGACCTGCATCAGCTGTTCGACCTGCGGCACGTCTTTGGCCAGACAGAACACAGCGATGACGTCACCTTCTTCGATGCGTGTAGTGCCTAGGGGGCGCATGACCTCGTCGCCCTTGCGGACCATGCCCATCAATGCCCCTTCGGGGAAATCAATGTCGGACACGCGTTTGCCCGCAATCGGAGAGGTCGACAGCACCTCGGCCTCGATCACCTCTGCCTCGGCGTCGCCGATGGAATAGACCGACCGCACCCGCCCGTGACGGATGTGCCGCAGGATAGAGCTGACGGTGGTGGAACGCGGGTTGATATAGGCGTCGATGCCCAAAGGCTCCATCAGCGGGACCAGCGTGGGGTCATTGATCAGCGCGATGACATAGGGGCAGCCTTCGGATTTGGCGCGCACGCAGGCCAGCATGTTGGTCTTGTCATCATCGGTGATCGCCATCATCGCATCGGCGCGGCCAATCCCCGCTTCGGCCAGCAGGGACGCGTCCAGCCCGTCACCGTTAAGCACGATCGTCCGCTCCAACGCCTCGGCGGCGCGTTCCGCGATGCGGCGGTTCTTCTCGATCATCTTGGTGCGCACCCGCTTGCCGCGCGCCTCGAGGTTCTGGGCCACGGCCAGCCCGACATTTCCCCCGCCCACAAGCACGACGCGTTCAAGCTTGCTGGTGGTCTTGCCAAAAATCTCGAGCGTGCGGGGGATGTCATCGCGGTGGCAAAAGACATAGCAGGCGTCACCGACAAACAGCTGGTCCTTGGATTCCGGCGCAAACAGCGTCCCGTCGCGGCGCACCCCAACAACAACGGCGCGCAGCGTCGAGAACAGATCGGTCAACTGTCGCAGCGGCGTATTCACAACCGGGCAGTCTTCGTCGATCTGGATGCCGATCAGATGCGCCATCCCGTCCATGAACGTCTCTGTATCAAAGGCCGCGGGGGCCGAAAGCCGCTGCAACGCCGCATTCGCCACCTCTTTTTCGGGAGAGATTACAACGTCGATCGGCATGTGATCGCGACGATAAAGATCGGAATAGATTGCCGTCAGATAGGATTGGCTGCGCAGCCGCGCGATCTTGCGGTTGATGCCAAAGACCGAATGGGCCACCTGACAGGTGACCATGTTCACCTCGTCCGAATGGGTGGCGGCAATGATCATCTCGGCATCGCGGGCACCGGCGCGGTCCAGCACGTCGGGGTAGCTTGCAAAGCCGGCGATCCCTTGCACATCCAGCGTATCGGTGGCGCGGCGCACCAGATCGGCGTTGCTGTCAACGATTGTGACGTCGTTGCGTTCGCCCGAAAGATGGCGGGCAATCTGCCACCCGACCTGCCCTGCGCCGCAAATGATCACTTTCATAAATGGGGTTCCTTTGGCGTGAAGCCTTGCCTTGCGTCACCAGCTGGGGCGTGCCCGCGTGACCCGTGATATGCCAGTGATTTGAATGACAGATGGCTATGCAAGGGTCAATTCAAATGTCAGACTATGCTTCCATAGCAAGACGGGGGCGCATATGCGGAAGACGGCATTGATCATCTGGGGTGGCGTGGCACTGGCGGCCTGCGCACCGTTGAACACCTACTACAAGCCCGGCGCCACTGTCGCGATGGTCGAACGCCAGACCACGCAATGTCAGGTCGATGCCTTGGCGCAGGTGCCCGTGGCGCTTCAAACCGTGCGCACCCCGCCCCGTTTCATCCCGCCGCGCCGCGTCTGCCGGTCCGATGGCCGTTGCACTTCTCGTGCGGGGTATTTCGAGCCCGGGCAAACCTATACGGTCGATCCCAGTGCCGATCTGCGCAAAAGGGTTGAAACGCAATGTATGGCCGATGCGGGCTTTGCGCCGGTGTCGATCCCGCAATGCCCCGCCGGCATCGCCAAGGCCGCGCCGCAGGGGCGCACGACCGCCCTGCCCGCGCTGACTGAAAACGCCTGCGTGATCCGCAATGACGACGGTAGTTTCCAGATCGTGACGCGGGGGTAGCGAGTGGGGTCAGCTATCGGCTGCCCCGTCATCATCCACATGCGCCACCCGCGTGCCCGACTTGGCCGAGGTCACCACCCCGAGACTTTTGAGCTTACGGTGCAGCGCCGACCGTTCCATGCCGACGAAATTCGCGGTGCGGCTGATGTTGCCGCCGAAGCGGTTGATCTGGGTCAGCAGGTATTCGCGTTCAAACGCCTCGCGGGCCTCGCGCAGGGGCAAGGTTGCCAAGGCACCGGACAGCACCACGCGGCCTTCTTCATCGGTGGTTTCTTCCTCGCCCGGCAGCTCGCGCGCTTCGATCGGGCCGGTGCCGTCGCCAAGGATCAGCACACGTTCCACCAGGTTCTTGAGCTGCCGCACGTTGCCCGGCCAAACCATCGTCTGCAACAACGCCTCTGCATCGCCCGAGAATTCGCGCAGCGGCAATCCCTGCGAGGCGTTAAAGTCCGCGATAAAGTGGCGCGCCAAGACGGGGATATCCTCGCGGCGGTCCTCTAGCGACGGGACAGAGATCGGCACGACGTTGAGCCGGTGAAATAGTTCCTGCCGGAAGGTGTCCGCTTTAATCGCGGCGTCCAAGTCTTTGTTTGTACTGGATATAACGCGTAGATCCACACGCACCTTGTCGTTGCCACCGACGCGGGTGAATTGCTGGTCCACCAGGACACGCAGGATTTTCGATTGTGTCCCCAGCGGCAGATCGGCCACCTCGTCAAAGAAGATCACCCCGCCATGCGCCTGTTCCAGCAGGCCCGGCTCTACCCCACGGTCGGGGGTTTCGCGGCCAAACAACACTTCTTCCATGCGGTCTGGCGCGACACTGGCGCAGTTGACCGTTACGAAGGGGGCCGAGGCCCGGTTGGAATTGGCATGGATATAGCGCGCGGCGATCTCTTTGCCCGCCCCCGCAGGGCCGCGCAGCATCACCCGACCGTTCGATTTCGTGACCTTGTCAAGCTGCCCCATCAGCGTTTTGAAGGCGGTCGAACTGCCGATCATATCGGTGCTCGCGACCTCGCGCCGTTTGAGGCTGTGGTTCTCGCGACGCAGGCGCGAGGTTTCCATCGCGCGGCGGATCACCACCATCAACTGGTCGATATTAAAGGGTTTTTCGATGAAGTCATAGGCACCCTGCTTGATTGCCGCGACCGCGATTTCGATGTTCCCATGCCCCGAGATGATGACAACAGGCACATCCGGATTGTCCCGCTTTACCGTTTTCAGAATGTCGATCCCGTCCATCCGGCTGTCTTTCAACCAGATATCAAGGATCATCAGCGCTGGCGGTTCCGCGTTGATGGCCGAGATCGCCTCGTCCGAATTGCCGGCCAACCGCGTGACAAAGCCCTCGTCTTCCAGAATGTCCGAAATCAACTCGCGGATGTCGCGTTCGTCGTCAACGATCAGGATGTCACTCATTATGGGTCTCCAGTTCTGGGGTTCCGGTGGGGGCAGCAAGGGGTAGCGTGATAACCGCCATTGCGCCAAAATGTGTTTCGCCCGCGAAGACCGGCGCGTTTTCCAACGACAACGTCCCGCCGTGTTCTTCGATGATCTTTTTCACGATGGGCAGGCCAAGGCCAGTCCCTTCGGATCGGGTGGTGACATATGGCTCGAACAGTCGCGCGCGGTCTTCCGGCAATCCGATGCCATTATCCGCTATGGTGATTTGTAGCGCCGTTTGGGTTGTGGTCAACTGCACCTCGATGCGCGGGTCTATGTCGGCCTCTGGGTCATTTTGCTTGCGGCTTTCAATGGCTTCGCCCGCGTTCTTAATCAAATTTGTTAAGGCTTGCGACAGCATTGTCTGGTCTACCCGCGCCAGTATCTCTTGTGTCGGCAGATTGGCGCTGATGGTCACATCGGGCTGGCCCGATTGCTGCAACACGACCGCATCCTGCAACACCTGAACGACATTCTGCACAGAGGTCTCAGGCTCTGGCATGCGCGCGAATTTGGAGAATTCGTCGACGATACGGCGCAGGTCGCCGGTCTGGCGGATGATCACGCCGGTCATCTGGTCAAGGCTTGCGGCGTCGTCGGGCAGCTTGGGGCCGAACTTGCGTTTGATCCGCTCGGCGCTCAGCTGGATCGGGGTGAGAGGGTTCTTGATCTCGTGGGCAATGCGCCGCGCCACGTCGCCCCATGCGGCCATGCGCTGCGCGCTCACCAGATCGGTCACATCGTCAAAGGCCACAACATAGCCCTCTAGCCGCCCGTCTTCGCTGCGCCGTGTGGCGACGCGCACCAGCAGATTTTCCATCTGCCCCTGACGCGAGACCTTGATCTCGCCCTGCGCGACCTCGTTCTGCCCTTTGACGACCGTATTGAACAGCGGGCCGAACTCCGGCACCGCGACAGAGAGCGCCAGCGATTGCTGGTCCTCGCTCCAATCCAGCAGCCGCGCGGCAGAGCGGTTGACGAAGGTCACCCGCCCTTCGGGGTCCAGCCCCACGACGCCCGAGGTGACGGAGCTAAGCACCGAATCGAACAGGCGACGACGGCGTTCGATCTGGCGGGTGTTATCCAGCAACGTCTCGCGCTGGCCTTTCAACTGTTTGGTCATCTGGTTGAAGTAGCGGCCAAGCATGGCGATCTCGTCATCGCCTTCTTCCTCGCGGACCTGAACCTCAAGATCACCGGCACCGACCTGCTGCGCCGCGCCCGTCAACCGGCCCACCGGCCCTGACAGACGTTCGGCAAACCACAGCCCCAGCCAGACCGCCGCGAGAATCAGGATCACCGCAAAGCCCACATAAAGCAGCCCGAATTCGAACAGCAGCTTGCCGCGCTCGTTTTCAAGCTGTTGGTACAGCCGCACCGTCTCCTTGGTATCGTCCAGCAGCGACAGGATTTTTCCGTCCACATCGCGGCTGACGTAAAGATAGCGATCGACAAAGGCTTCCATCAGCACCAGCGCGCGGAATTCGTTGTTGTCCCAATCCTCGATCACCAGCGGCGCGCCGTCGAGCTCTTGTGCCTCGCGGATCTGTTCGGGTGTCGGTTCTTCGAAATCGAACAGATAGGACCGGTCGCCGCGCGCGCGGATCTGGCCAGTGCCGTCGATCATATAGGCCTCGCGCAAGCCGCGCTGGATCAGGCGTTGCCCGTCCGCCAAAAGCTGGGTGTCCGGCACATCAACGCCCTGCGTGCGCGCTTGATCAATCGCGCGGGCCAAGGCGATGGCATCTTCGCGCAGGTCATCGCTTTGCTCGTTCTCATAGGCTTCGGCGGCGGCCAGCGAATTGCCCACCACGGACCGCACCCGATCCGAGAACCAGCCTTCAAGCCCGACGTTGATCGTCAGCCCCGCAAAGATCGCAACACTCACCGTCGGGATCAGCGCCATCAGCGCGAACACCCCCGTCAGACGCAGGTGCAACCGTGAGCCCGCAGACTTCGCCCGCCGTGCCGCCACCAGCCGAGCGACCTCGCTCAGCACAAGGGCGGCGACGAGCAGGATATAGACCAGATCGATCAGCAGAATGATGCGCAGGCTGGGGGTGTTTCCGCCCTGCTCAAGCGGGCCGAGCACCAGATAGGTGACAAGCGCCAGCACCGGCCCCAGAACCACAAGCCCCAGGGTCGCCAGATTGCGCACGCGCCTGATCCGGCGCAGGCGCTCAAGCCGCATAAGATAATAGCTGCGTGACCGGGTAAGCACCCGCTATCCTCACCGATGATGTGATGCACCTATGCATCAACCGCCCATTTTTGTGGTCCTGATCCGGCTTTGAGGCTAGATGGCCACGGTTATGTGGCGCTTTTACATCATTTTTCGACCGCGTGTCACCTCAATATCGAGGTCCGTGATCTTTTTTCTCAGCGTATTGCGGTTGATTCCCAGAAGGTCTGCACATTTCGCCTGATTACCAGCGGTTGCGGCAAGGGCGATCTCGATCAACGGGGCTTCGATCTCGCGCAGGATACGGGCGTAGAGCCCGGGGGGCGGCAGCATTGATCCGTGCTGGTCAAAGTATCGCTGCAGGTGACGTTCGACCGACGCGCCGAGCTTTTCGGTATTGGCCTGTGCGCGCAGCGGTTCGGGGTCGGGTTGCGCCCCCAGTACATGCTCTGCCTCGGATTGGGTGATTTCGGGCGCGCGGCTGGTCAGCGCCAGCTGCCGCATCGCATGTTCCAACTGTCGCACGTTGCCGGGCCATTGATAGTTGGCAAAGACTTTCGCCGCCCCTTCGGACAGGGCGCGAGGCGCGGTATTGCCGGTTTCGGACCGTTCAAGGAAATGCGCGGCAAGCAAGGCAATATCATCCACGCGGTCGCGCAGCGCGGGCACATGCAGCGTCGCCCCCGAGAGACGATAATACAGATCGCGCCGCAGGGTGCCCGCCTTCATCGCGGCGGCCAGATCCGATTGGCTGGTGGCAAGGAACCGCGGGCCATGTTCCCCGGGCGTGTCCATCATGCGCGCGATACGGGCCTGAATCTCTTCCGAGAAATCACCGATCTCGTCAATCAGCAGCGTCCCGCCGCGGACCCTCGCCAAGACACGTGTCGGGCCTTCAAGGTCTTGCAACTCGGCCGAGGTGACGGTGACAAAGGGCAGGTTCCGCCGGTCCGAGAAATCGTGGATCGCCTTGCCGATCAGCGACTTTCCTGTGCCGGATTCGCCCCAGATCAACACAGGCAGATCCGTGTTCATCACCCGCGCCACCACGCGGTAGAGCGCCTGCATCACCGGCGTGCGCCCCACCAGCGGCAGATCATCCCGATCCCCATCGCTGTCAGAGCTGCTCTGCGCCGGACGGCGCGCCGGCCCGCTGCGCTCTAGCGCGCGGGCGGTGCGTTTCATCAGGTCAGGCAGGTCGAAAGGCTTGGGCAGGTAGTCATAAGCCTCCGCCTCTGCCGCCTTGATTGCGGTCATGATCGTGTTCTGCGCCGAGATCACGATCACAGGCAAGCCGGGTCGGTCCTGCGCGATCTTGGGCAGCATCTCGAGCCCATTGCCGTCGGGCATCACCACATCCGAGATCACAACGTCACCTTTACCCTCGCCCACCCAACGCATCAGGGTGGTCAGGCTGGATGTCGCGTGCACCTTGCAACCCGCGCGGGTCAGTGCCTGTGTCAGAACGGTGCGGATTGTGCGGTCGTCATCAGCGACCAGAACGGTGCCATCCATCGTTAATTCTCCTGATCGGAAGCGGTATTTTCAATTTGGGTCTTATCGGCCCGTGGGAGTGAGATGCGGAACACGGTCTTGCCGGGCACAGACTCCACCGTGATCCAGCCGCCGTGGTCGGAAATGATCTTGCTCACCAGCGCCAGCCCCAGCCCGGTGCCGTTCTCGCGCCCGGATACGAAGGGTTCGAACACGTCAGCGCGGATCGCCTCTGGTAGACCGGGGCCGTCGTCGATGACTTCGATCTGCAAGGGCAACGATTGCGCCGTGCCGTCGGATCGGCGCATGCGGAACGAATGTTCATAATAGCTGTGCAACCGGATCGTCCCGCCCGAGGGGCCCGCCGCCTCTGACGCGTTCTTGATCAGGTTCAGCACCACTTGCAACAGCTGGTCCTTGTCACCCAAGGCCGGCGGCAGCGAGGGGTCGTAATCCTCGATGATCTTCATGCGCGCGCCGAACCCCAGCAGTGCAGACCGGCGCGCGCGGTCCAGCGCGTCATGCAGGTTCACCGCCTTGCGTTCCGGCGGCATCAGGTTGCCGAATTGTTCGACCTGTTCCAGCAGCTTCACGATCCGGCGCGATTCCGCGACGATCAGGTCTGTCAGCTCCAGATCCTCGGTGCTGAGATTCATGCTGAGCAGTTGCGCGGCACCGGTGATCCCTGCCAGTGGGTTCTTGATCTCATGGGCCAGCATCTCGGCCATGCCGATGGCGGATTTGGCGGCGGATTTGACCGAATTATTCTGCGTCATCCGACCGGCCATCTCGCGGGGGGTGATCATCAGGATCATCTGCCCCGCCGCATCGATCAGCGGCGCGAAGTGCAACGCACATTGCACCGGCGGGCGCTGGCCGCTGCCGACATCAACATCGTTGACGAACAAGGGCGTGCCATTGTCGCGGGCGCGGGTGAACGCCTCTTCCAGCGGGGCATCAACGGCGATCATGTCCCACACCGGCACACCGCGCACGGACTTTGCAGAGGCGTTCAGAAACCCTTCGGCTTCCGAGTTCAGCTCGGCGATCGTGTCGTCGGTATCGATCAGAATGGCGGGCACGGGCAGCGATGCGAAAACGGTATCCAGCGACATCAAGCGGCCTCCAACTGGTGGTCCGGCAGACAGGCGGACGGGATAAGACGGTGCACCTCGGCGGGGCTGGCAGCGGTCAGTACCGCGCGACGCAGATCAGCGGGGGTGTTGCTGGTGTCCATGTACCACCCCAAATGTTTGCGCGCGACGCGCAGGCCAATCACCTCGCCATAGAACCGGATGATCGCCTCGTAGTGGTCGGATACCATGCGCGCGAAATCGGCACCCTGCGGGATGACCGGTGCGGGCGCGCCGAACAGATCATGGGCCACCTGAGCGAGCAGCCACGGTTTACCTTGGGCACCGCGCCCGATCATCACACCGTCCGCCCTCGATTGCGCCAGCGCTTGTCGCGCGGCATCGGTGCTGATGATATCGCCATTGGCAATCACGGGAACTGAGACCGCCTGTTTGACACCC
This sequence comes from Sulfitobacter sp. PM12, assembly GCF_045586035.1. NCBI lineage: Bacteria > Pseudomonadati > Pseudomonadota > Alphaproteobacteria > Rhodobacterales > Roseobacteraceae > Sulfitobacter > Sulfitobacter sp. PM12. The sequence continues at coordinate 1,961,244 of NZ_CP151529.1, read as the reverse complement.
GCAATCGCGGCCCAATCGGCGGAGCCTTTATAGAACTGGCAGCGCGTGCGCCCGTGGATGGTGATCATTGTGATCCCCGCCGCTTCGGCCCGCGCGGCGATCTGTGGCGCGTTCAGCATATTGTCGTCCCACCCCAGCCGCGTCTTGAGCGTGACGGGGACCTTCACCGCGTTCACCACCGCCTCGATCAGCCGCAGCGCGTGGTCGGGCGTTTTCATCAGCGCAGAGCCGGAATAGCCTTGGGTCACCTTCTTGGCAGGGCAACCCATATTGATGTCGATCACCCGCGCGCCCTGCCCTTCGACCATCCGCGCGGCCTCGGCCATCGGGGCGGCCTCGCGTCCTGCCAGCTGTACCGCAGTGCCTTCGACGCCAAGCCCCAGTTCGGCCTTTTCCTGCGTCCCGGGGCGGGCGTTGATCATGTCGACGCTGGCCACCATCTCTGACACCACCAACCCTGCGCCAAAAGACGCCACCAGTGTGCGGAACGGCAGATCAGTGATCCCCGCCATCGGAGCCAGTAAAACAGGCGGGTCGAGTTTGAAGGGCAGATCCCAGAGATCCAAACGCTTAATCCTTGTGCAATTGCCTTTGGTTTACCGAGGGGTGGGCCGAAACTCAATCAAACCAAAAGCTTTTACTGGTGAGAAACTGACCTATTGCCTAAAATTTAGGCATAGGGCGCGGGCGATTGCACAGGCCGCTTTGCAGGCTTAGAACAGGGCGAGTTTATCAAAGGGGGCGCGCGATGGCGTCGACACCGAAAATCGCAGCGCTCATCGTGGCCGCCGGACGGGGCACCCGTGCGGGAGGCACCGTGCCTAAACAATGGCAGCCGTTGTGCGGGAAACGCGTGATCGACCACACGCTTGCGGCTTTCCAGCGGCATCCGCTGGTAGACCGGATCATCATCGTATTAAGCGCCAGTGACATGGCTGAGGCCGAAGGTTTCACCGCGCAAGGCTGTCTTGTCGCCGAAGGGGGCGCGGATCGTGCAGCATCGGTGCGCAACGGTCTGGCGCTGCTGGGGGATGCGGATCTGGTGCTGATCCATGACGCCGCCCGCCCCTGTGTCACGCCGCAGATCATCGACGGTGTGATCGACGCGCTGGCCACGGATGCCGCAGCCGCCCCCGGCCTGCCTGTCACCGACGCGCTTTGGGTGGCCGAAGACGGAGCCGTCGCAGGCACGCAGGACCGCACCGCGCTTTATGCCGCCCAAACCCCCCAAGGCTTTGACGCCGCCACGATCCGCGCCGCCCATGCCGCCTTTGAAGGCATCGCCGCCGATGATGTAGAGGTCGCCCGCGCCGCCGGTGTTGCGGTTGCCATCACCCACGGCAGCGTCGATAACCTGAAAATCACGGTGCCGGGCGATTTGACCCGCGCCGCCCGCATATTGGAGTCTTCGATGGATATTCGCACCGGCAACGGGTTTGATGTACATGCTTTCGGTCCGGGGGATCACGTCACACTTTGCGGCGTTGATATCCCGCATGATCAGGGGCTGGTCGGCCATTCCGACGCCGATGTCGGTATGCATACGGTCACCGATGCGATCTATGGCGCGCTGGCTATGGGTGACATCGGCCAGCACTTCCCCCCATCTGACCCGCAGTGGAAAGGGGCGCAAAGCCATATCTTTCTGCGCCATGCCGCCGATCTGGCGCGCAGCGAAGGGTTCACCCTAACCCATGTCGATTGCACGCTGATTTGCGAATACCCCAAAGTGGGGCCTCATGCCGCAGAGATGCGCCGCGTGATGGCGGATATCCTGTCCCTTGAAGAAAGCCGTGTGTCGGTCAAGGCGACGACCTCGGAGCGTTTGGGATTTACCGGCCGCGGCGAAGGCATCGCCTGCATGGCCACAGCAACATTGGTGAAACTATGACTTTGGCAAAGCTGATCGCGACCGTTCTGGGGGTGGGTTACATCCGCCCTGCTTCGGGCACCTGGGGGTCGCTGGTGGCGCTGCCCTGGGCCTGGCTGCTCCATGTCATCGGGGGGCTGCCGCTGTTGATCGCAGGCATCGTTCTTACCTTTGCCGCAGGGTGGTGGGCCACCGCACGCATGACCGCGGGAAGTGCGGATCATGATCCGTCGGAAATCGTGATCGACGAGGTTGCGGGCCAATGGGTCGCGCTGCTGCCGCTCAGCTATGCCAGTTGGACGATGGATATGAACATCCTTGTGATGTGGCCCGGCTGGATCGCGGCTTTTGCGCTTTTCCGTCTGTTCGACATCTGGAAACCGCTGATCATCGGCTGGGCCGACCGGCGCGGCGATGCGCTTGGCGTGATGCTGGATGATATCTTTGCAGGCATTTTCGCACTGCTGGGGGTGATCGCACTGGCCGTGCTGTATCACGTGTATCTCTTTGCCTGATTTACACGCCCTTCTGGACCGCGCCCGCACGCGCGAGGTCATGATCGCCTGCGCCGAAAGCTGCACGGGCGGCATGGTCGCCGCCGCCCTGACGGACCTCCCCGGGTCTTCCGCGATCTTTGACCGTGGGTTTGTCACCTATACCAATGCTGCCAAGATCGACCTGCTTGGCGTCAGCCCAGACACACTCACCGCCCACGGCGCGGTGTCCGAGCAGGTCGCCCTTGAAATGGCGCGTGGTGCCTTGGCACGATCCGGCGCGCAAATCGCCGTGTCGATCACCGGCATCGCGGGCCCCGGCGGGTCAGAGCATAAGCCCGAAGGTCGCGTCTGTTTCGGCCTCGCCACGGCGTCCGGTATCACCACCCAAACGCAAGAGTTCGGCGCATTGGGCCGCGATAAAGTCCGCCGCGCTGCCCGCGATTTCGCCTTGGGGCTGATTTTTGAGGCGATTACATAACGCCCGCAAAACAGGCGGTATGGCGAAATTGCTGCCTAAATATGTGGCGAATGTAGAAATGCCCGTTTAATCACCGGCTTTGCCCACATTTTAACTTTTGTCACGCGCGCACATCCGTTTCACCCGTTTGCAATCAAAAACCTTTCGGGAGGAAACCAAGATGAACGCAGCTGATACGGCCTGGATCATGACCGCCACGGCCTTGGTACTGTTCATGACATTACCGGGGCTCGCGCTCTTCTATGGCGGGCTGGTGCGCAGCCGCAACGTGCTGAGCGTTTTCATGCATACCTACGGCGTCGCCTGTCTGATGAGCGTGCTATGGTTCTTCGCCGGATACTCCATTGCCTTTGGTCCCGACACATCGGGCCTCTGGGGCGGCTTGGGCAAGATCGGCCTGTCGGGGGTCACTGCTGACAGCCTGTCAGGCACCCTGCCCGAGATCCTGTTCTTCGCCTTCCAGATGACATTCGCAGTGATCACGCCTGCGCTGATCGTCGGTGCCTATGTGGAGCGTATCGGCTTTGGCTTTGTAATGCTCTTCTCGGGTCTCTGGATGCTGCTGTGCTACGCGCCCGTGGTGCATTGGGTCTGGGGCGGCGGTTTTCTGGCCGATGGTGGCATCTTTGGCGAGGTCGGCGTGCGCGATTTCGCGGGCGGAATCGTGGTGCATGAAACAGCCGGCCTCGCGGCGCTGATCCTCGCGGTCTTCCTTGGTCCACGCCTCAACCACAACACCCCGCCGCATAACCCGGGCTTCGTGATGATCGGGGCGGCGATGCTCTGGGTCGGGTGGTTCGGCTTTAACGGCGGCTCGCAACTGGCGGCTGACGGTGGTGCGGCGATGGCGATCACGGTGACCCATATCTCTGCCGCCACCGCCTCGCTCACCTGGGCGCTGTGGGAGCGGATCAAATTCGGCAAGGCCTCTCTGGTCGGCATCGTCACAGGCACCATCGCGGGGCTGGCCTCCATCACCCCTGCGTCGGGCTTCGTCGGCCCTTGGGCGGCGCTGCTGATCGGCGCGGTTGCCGGGATCCTGTGCCAGGAAGCGGTCGTCTTGATCCGCAACAAGGCCAAGATCGACGACACGCTTGATGTATTCGCGGTTCACGGCGTGGGTGGTATCTTCGGCACCATCATGATCGCTGCCCTCGGGGCGGGGTCCTGGGCCGCACAACTGGGGTCGCTGGCGATTGTCGGCGTCTATACCACGGTGGTGACCGTCGTGCTGGTGGTGGTCTGCAAGGCGATCACCCCGCTGCGTGTCAGCAAAGAGGTCGAGGTCAACGGACTTGATTTATCCGTCCACGGTGAACGGGCCTATGATCTAAGCAGCTGATCCGGAACCCAAAGACCCACACAAAGGCCCCGCATTGGGGCCTTTGTCGTTTCTAGGCCCCGGCCCCATAGAGGGCGGCCGCGCGTTTTTCAAAGGCCCGCACCACCCGCTGCATCGCCTCGTTAAAGACGACGCCGATGATCTTTTGCAAAATCGCGTTCTTGAATTCGAAATCGACGAAGAAATGCACCTTGCAGCTGCCGTCGCCATTGTCCTCGAACGCCCAGTTCGATTTCATGTATTTGAACGGACCATCCAGATATTCGGTGTCGATCTTCTTGGCCTCTGGCCACAACACCACCCGACTGGTGAAACGTTCGCGAAACACCTTGAAACTGATGACAAGATCGGCGTCCATCACCTCGTGATCCCCCTTATCCTCACGGCTTTTGATCCGCGCGGCGGCGGTCCAGGGCAAGAAATCTGGGTATGACGCCACATCGGCCACCAGATCATACATCTGTTGGGCGGTGTAGGGCAGTTCGCGGGTCTCTGAATGGGTAGGCATTGATTTCCATCTGTCATGAAGTTAGCCCTTATGAAATCCTATCTCCCCCTTTTTCAAGGTAAAACCCATGACGACGCGACCTTATGTCATCGATGAAATGATCTCGGCCAAGGCAATCGCCGCGCGGATCGAAACTCTCTGCCGCGAAATCCAAAGCGAATTCGCCGGCACCGAAAAGCTGACAGTGGTGGGGCTGCTGCGCGGATCTTTCGTGTTTATCGCCGATCTGGTGCGCGAGCTTGACCTCCCGATCGAGGTCGATTTCCTAGAAGCCTCCAGCTATGGAGATGGCATGGAAAGCAGCAGAGAAGTGCGTATCCTCAAAGACTTGCGCGGCGCAATCGAAGGGCGCGATGTGCTGGTTGTCGAAGATATCGTCGACACGGGCCACACCCTGCATCACGTGCGCAACCTGCTGATGTCGCGCGAACCCGCACGGCTGAAAACCATTGCGCTGCTCGACAAACCCAGCCGCCGCGAGGTGGACATGAAGGCCGATTGGATCGGCTTTGAAATTCCGGATGAATTTGTTGTGGGCTACGGCATCGATTTCGCACAGCGCGACCGCAACCAGCCCTTTATCGGCAAGGTCCGTTTTACATGAACATCGCTTGGCTGATGCGGATGAAACGGTGGGTGCAGCACCCGCCCTCGGCGGGCCGCGTCAAATTTGTCTTGGCTGTGGTCCTGGCCGGCGCGCTGATCTTTGCCGCAGAATACTTTGGCTACTGGCCCGAATGGGCCACGACCCAACGGATCAAAAACCCGTTCTAACCTTTCCAAATGGATGTAAATCCCGGGGAGTTTGAGGGGCAGCGCCCCTCATTATATCGCGTGAGTTTGAGGGGCAGCACCCCTCAAACTCAATGCATCACAGTTACCCCAGCTTGGCCAACCGCGCCGCCTGCAGCCGCGCAAAGTCATCCCCTGCGTGGTAGCTCGACCGCGTCAGGGGCGTCGCAGAGACCATCAAGAACCCTTTGCCATAGGCCGATTTTTCATAGGCGGCGAATTCATCGGGGTGCACAAAGCGGTCGACCGCGTGGTGCTTTGGTGTCGGCTGCAGATATTGCCCGATGGTGAGAAAATCGATGTCCGCCGCGCGCATGTCTTCCATGACCTGCATAACGGACTGACGATCCTCGCCCAGACCGACCATGATGCCGGATTTGGTAAACATCGTCGGGTCAAGCTCTTTGACCCGCTGCAACAGACGCAGCGAATGGAAATACCGCGCCCCGGGGCGGACCTCGGGGTAGAGGCCGGGCACTGTTTCCAGATTGTGGTTAAACACATCCGGGCGCGCCTCGACCACGATTTCCAGCACTTTGGGATCACAGCGGATGAAATCGGGGGTCAGGATTTCGATCGTGGTGCCCGGGGACCGTTTGCGCACGGCGCGAATGGTCTGGGCAAAATGCTCTGCCCCGCCGTCTTCGATGTCGTCGCGGTCCACGCTGGTGATTACCACGTGGTTCAGTCCCAGTTTGGACACCGCATCGGCCACACGCCCGGGTTCAAAGATGTCCAGCGCTTCCGGCGGGCGCCCTGTCGCGATGTTGCAGAAGGTACAGGCGCGGGTGCAGACCTCGCCCATGATCATCATGGTGGCATGGCCCTGCGACCAGCATTCGCCTACATTCGGGCAGCCCGCTTCTTCGCAGACAGTCACCAGCTTGTTCTCGCGCATGATCTTTGCGGTATCCGCATAGCCTTTGCCACCCGGCGCCTTCACCCGGATCCACGACGGCTTTTTCGGCTGTGGATTGTCGGGGCGTCGGGCCTTTTCAGGGTGGCGCTGCTCGGGGATTTTCAGGTCTCGCATGATCAGGCTCCGTTTGGAATACACCCCTTATGTAGTCGGTTCGCGCGGCGCATGAAAGAGGCAGTTGTCATCTGCGGGGCAGCCATGCGGTGCGCGCCGATCCGGATCCGCCGCCTAGCCGATCATCGCGCTCCCGGGGCCAAGCGTTTCCGCATAGTGTTTGCGCAAGCGCATCAGGGCGATACGCAGAACGATCTTTCCCGACCGCGCCGACCAGCCAAGGCGCTTTTCCGTGGTTTCCAGCCCTTCCAGATAGCAGCAACACCGCAGCACAATATCCGACAGACCCGGTCCCAGATCCGCCAGCGCCGATCCCACCCGTGCCCGGGCTGCAGAAGGTGCGCTGCCTTCAAAGCTGACGCTGTCGCCCTGCCCGCCCGGTGCCAGAAACCGGTCCCAGTTCTGCGTCACCGCCTCGCCCATTTGCGCCAGTTCAAAATCCTCGCGCAGGCGCTCTCCGGCTTGGACGAGACTGTCGGACAGGAACGGCGCGCCTTTTGCGTCGCGTCTGCGGGCGAGCGCGGCCAACGGGCTTTCTGCCAGAGTGTAGCGCAAGCGACGTGCCGTTTTCTGCCGCGCCCCCTCTGGCAGCGGCGGCGCAGGGGCAAAACTGGTTTGGGCTTCGGCAAAACCGTCCTGTGCCCCCTGCCCCAGCATCTCTTCCAGCGCATGCCGTCCGGCCGCGGTGATGTGATAGCGCAGGATGCGCCCCTCGCCATCACTCGCGATCCAGCCGTTAAGCGCCATCGCCTGCGCGACACAGCGGTCGACCACGGCAGTCCGCGTCTGTGCGCCATCCTGACCACTGCGCACGACAACGGCTTTGTCCATCTCGGCTGCGACCGCCAGCAGCGCACCGGTTTCACACAAGCGCCGCAAGATGCGCTGCGCCTCGCTGCTCAGGGTTTCATCATCGGGCATCATGGGGAGTGAGGTGTCATTCATCGCGGCGGGCTCCTGCATGGGGTGGGTTTCAAAACGGCTGACCTGCCCCAGCAGATCAAGGGCATCGTCCACCAGCGGATCATCACGACGCGTTTCCAGCCGCCGGATCTGGCGCAGGATGGTAGAGGCGTGACACTCAGCTGATCGCGCCAGCGCCCGGATCGGCTGGCCCATCTCCACATGCGACACATAATGCCGCGCGGCATCCGGCACCCATCCGGGCAATCCACGTCGGTCCGGCGGCGTATTCAAAACTTGGGTCATGCGGTCTCCTTTCTTCAGGCGGCGCGGTTATCCACAACCTTATCCACAATACCAAAAGGTTAATTGGTTATGGATTTGTTAATATTTACCGATACAACCCATAATTGTTTCCAAACGGTAAACAGTCGTAACCGCGACGCACGCTGACCTCGCCGCGCGAGCAACACCAGTATCTTGCGTGAAATCCTGCCCGTGAGCGGCCGTGCAATGGCATGACCCCGCAGCCAGCAAGGATTTGATTTTATGCAAGATATTCTGACGCGCCTCAGCGGTATTCACCGTCCCGCCATATTGGTGCAGGCAGGCTCCATCGGGGCCCGCAGCTATCGCCGCGGCCCGACCCTGCGACGGATACTGGGGAAAGCGCCCCCACCGCGCAGCGCCGTGGTGCTGGTGCAGCTGATCGATATAGAGGCAGACCTGAACGCCAGACGTAAAAAGACGGACGCAGGCTATAACCTGGTCCGTCATATAGAGGTGATGATCGCCCTCATTGCCGAGGCCGCGATCTTGCGCGAAACTCTGCGAGATGCGGCTACATAAAGCTGTCAGGCTCCGCCGCCTTGCGTTCCGCGACAAAGGCATCAAGCGCCGCACGCGTCTCGGGGTCCATGGTCGGTTGCACATAGTCGCCCAACAGCTTTTCGACCCGCGCCGCCGCCAGCGACTGGGTATCGCGCGCGCCCTCATCTGACCATGTTTCAAATGGCTTGTAGTCCAGTAGGTCGGATTTCCAGAAGGCTTCCTTAAAGTTGGCCTGTGTGTGCGCGCATCCCAGATAATGCCCGCCCGGACCAACCTCGCGGATCGCATCCAGCGCTTGCGCGTTTTCGTCAATCTCGACACCGCGCGCCAAATGATGCAACGCGCCCAGCTGATCGGCATCCATCACAAATTTCTCGAACGAGGCGACCAGCCCGCCTTCGAGCCAGCCACAGGCGTGGAGCATAAAGTTCACCCCCGACAAAAGCCCCATGTTCAGACTGTTCGCCGTCTCATAGGCTGCTTGCGCGTCGGGCAGTTTTGACCCGCAGAACGAGCCCGAGGACCGGAATGGCAGGTTCATCCGCCGCGCCAACTGCCCCGCCCCATAGGTGATATGCGCGGCCTCCGGCGTGCCAAAGGTCGGCGCACCCGAGTTCATGTCGATCGAGGTCACAAAGGCCCCGAAAATCACCGGCGCGCCCTTACGGATCAGCTGGCTATAGGCGATGCCCACCATGACCTCGGCCAGAACCTGCGTCAATGTCCCTGCCACGGATACCGGTGCCATCGCGCCGCCAACGATAAACGGCGAAATGATCGACGCCTGATTGTTCTCGGCAAAGACCTTCAGCGCCCCCATCATCACATCATCAAACGTCATGGGAGAGTTGATGTTCACCAGCGACGTCATCACCGTGTTCTGATCGACGAAATCCGCCCCGAACAGAATCTTGCACATGTCCACCGAATCCTGCGCGCGGCTTGGTTCCGTGACGGATCCCATGAAGGGTTTATCGCTCAGCGTCATATGCGCATGGAGCATGTCCAGATGGCGCTTGTTGACGGGCACATCGGTGGGTTCACAGACCGTGCCACCGGAATGGTGCAACCACTTGGACATATAGCCAAGCTTCACGAATTTGTTGAAATCGTCCATCGTGGCATAGCGACGGCCCCCGGCGGTGTCGCGCACGAAGGGCGGGCCATAGACCGGGGCCAACACCAGATTGCGCCCGCCGATCTCGACGTTGCGCGCGGGGTTGCGCGCGTGCTGGGTGAACTGCGACGGCGCGGTCTTGCACAGCTCGCGCGCCAGCCCGCGGGGGATACGCACGCGGTCGCCGGTCACATCCGCCCCGGCCGCGCGCCACAGCGCCAGCGCCTCGGGATTGTCGGGAAAGTTCACGCCGATTTCTTCCAACACCGTATCGGCGTTATACTCGATGATCTGCAGCGCCTCTTCGGTCAGCACCTCGTAGTTGGGAATGTTGCGTTCGATGTATTTCGCTGTCTCGAAGGACACAGCCGAGCGCGCCGCCCGACGTGCCGCACCGCCACCACCGCGCCCGCGTCTTGCTGATTCCGCCATGAGGTCTTCCTTTCCGCCAAAACTGACGCCTAGCTACCCCATTCACGCAGCGGGCTTTACGCGGTTTACGGCCTTAGAGGTCAAAAACCGACATCATGATCCGCCGACCCCTTCATTTTGCCAAAATAAACTCCGGGGGTCTGGGGGCTGGCCCCCACTCCACTCTTGCCACGCAGGCCATCCGCCCATAATCAGTCTGCATGACAGATATCTCCCATGACCGCCTTCTCATCATCGACTTCGGCAGCCAGGTCACCCAGCTGATCGCCCGCCGTTTGCGTGAACTTAATGTGTTTTGCGAAATCCACCCGTTCAACACGGTGGATGATGCCTTTCTCAAGGATTTTGCGCCCAAGGCGGTGATCCTGTCGGGGGGGCCGTCCTCGGTCTTCGCCGAAGGTGCGCCCATGCCACCGCAATCGGTGTTCGAGCTTGGCGTACCGATCCTTGGCATCTGCTACGGCCAACAGGTCATGATGCATTGCTTGGGCGGCAAGGTTGAACGCGGTCACGGAACCGCTGAATTCGGGCGCGCCTATGTGACCCCTTCCGAGGCCCGTCTTGAGCTGTTGGAAGGCTGGTTCCTCACCGAGAAAGAGCAAGTCTGGATGAGCCACGGCGATCACGTCAGCGCCATCGCGCCCGGTTTCGAAGTCTACGGCACCTCGCCTCACGCGCCTTTCGCGGTCACCGGCGATGTGTCGCGCAACTTCTATGCCGTGCAGTTCCACCCCGAAGTGCACCACACCCCCAATGGCGCGCGCCTGTATGAAAACTTTGTGCGTCTCGCGGGTTTCAAGGGCGACTGGACAATGAGCGCCTACCGCGACGAGGCCATCGCCGCGATCCGTGAACAGGTCGGTGATCAAAAGGTTATCTGTGGTTTGTCCGGCGGGGTCGATTCCTCGGTCGCGGCCGTGCTGATCCACGAAGCGATTGGGGACCAGCTCACTTGCGTCTTTGTCGACCACGGTCTGCTGCGCAAGGGCGAGGCCGAAGAGGTCGTCACCATGTTCCGTGACAACTACAACATGCCGCTGATCCACGCAGACGAACAGGAACTGTTCCTGGGCGAGCTGGATGGCGTGTCCGACCCCGAAACCAAGCGCAAGATCATCGGCAAACTGTTCATCGACGTGTTCCAGAAGCACGCCAAGGAAGTCGGCGATGCCACCTTCCTCGCACAGGGCACACTATACCCCGATGTCATTGAATCCGTGTCCTTTTCCGGCGGCCCGTCGGTGACAATCAAATCGCATCATAACGTGGGCGGCTTGCCCGAAAAGATGGGTCTCAAGCTGGTCGAGCCGCTGCGCGAACTTTTCAAGGACGAGGTGCGCGAGCTTGGCCGCGAGCTGGGTTTGCCGCCGTCGTTTATCGGCCGCCACCCCTTCCCCGGTCCGGGCCTTGCGATCCGCTGCCCCGGTGAGATCACCCGCGAAAAGCTCGACATCCTGCGCGAGGCGGACGCGGTCTATATCGACCAAATCCGTAAACACGGGCTTTACGATGAAATCTGGCAAGCCTTTGTGGCGATCCTGCCTGTCCGCACCGTGGGTGTGATGGGCGACGGGCGGACCTATGATTTCGCCTGTGCCCTGCGGGCCGTCACCTCGGTCGATGGGATGACGGCGGATTACTATCCGTTCACCCATGAATTCCTGGGCGAGACCGCAACGCGGATCATCAACGAGATTCCGGGCATCAACCGGGTGACCTACGACATCACGTCGAAACCTCCCGGCACGATTGAATGGGAATGATCTGAATGGCTGTGATCGGCCGCATGACAAAGGTGCCTCCGGCGGGGATTTTTTTCCATTTGGAAGAGAGACCATGACCCCGACGCTAAGGGCGGCTTTGTGGATGATGGGGTCGATCACGTCTTTCTCTGCGATGGCCGTCGCCGGGCGCGAGCTTGGCGGCAGCCTCGATACGTTCGAGATCATGATGTACCGGTCGCTGGTGGGCGTGATCGCTGTGTTTACGCTCGCGACCGTTTACGGGACCTGGGGGCAGATCAACCGGCGCGACTTCGGCACGCAGATCGGGCGCAATCTGGCGCATTTCACCGGACAGAACCTGTGGTTCTACGCGGTTACCGTGATCCCGCTCGCGCAGGTCTTTGCGCTTGAGTTCACTTCTCCGCTTTGGGTGATTGTCTTGTCGCCGCTGATTTTGGGCGAACGGCTTACCAAGGTGCGGGCATTGGCGGCGGTTCTTGGATTTATCGGCATCCTTTGTGTTGCCCGTCCGACGATTGCCGGGCTGAATGCCGGCGTGATCACGGCGGCGTCCTCGGCGATTTTCTTTGCACTGACGATCATGCTGACCAAGCGGCTGACGCGCAGCCAGACGATCACCTGCATCCTGTTTTACCTGACCGCGACGCAACTGGTTTTTGGCGTGATCATGGCCGGTTACGACGGGGATATCGCGGTGCCCGAGATGGCACAAATGCCGCTGTTGTTGCTGATCGGTGTCGCAGGGCTTATGGCGCATTTCTGTCTGACCAACGCCTTGTCCATTGCGCCTGCGACAGTGGTCGTTCCGATCGACTTTGTTCGCCTGCCCCTGATCGCCGTCATCGGAATGCTGGTCTATGCCGAGGCTCTGGATATCTGGGTTTTCATCGGCGGCGCGATTATCTTTGCCGGCAATTACATTAACCTCTGGATCGAATCCCGCCGCGTTTCGTAACGAAACTGCAACAGTTCTGGCATAGGGGCGCAGACTTCCCCTTGGTCAAGAATTGACAGATTGACGCACCCTGCTCTTCAGTTGCTGTATAAACTGTGGCTGCGTGTTGTGGCTGCATCGCTTCTGGGGAGGAGTATTTAAAGATGACGTATCGAGTAATCGCAATGGCGGCCCTGTTGGGCAGCGCATCGACGGTGCACGCGGGGGGGATCGACCGGTCGGGTCAGTCGATCACGGCCCTGTTTGAAAGCGGCCGTTATGCTGAGTTCAGCCTTGGGTCGGTGTCGCCGAATACATCGGGGGTGGGGGTTCAAGCAACTCCGGGTGTCAAATCCGGGAATATGACAGACAATTTCTTTACTTTCGGCGCAGCTTATAAAGCGGACATCAATGATCAGCTTTCTTATGCCATCATCTATGATCAGCCGTTTGGAGCAGACGTGGCCTATGACACCGGCACAGGTTACTTTGCCGCCGGATCTACTGCCACCTTCGATAGCGATGCCCTGACGGCTCTACTTCGCTACAAAATGCCAAACAACTTTAGCGTTCATGGTGGTATCCGTGTTCAACGAATTGAAGCTTCGGCGCTTATTCCTTTCGTTACTGCGGCACCGAACCCAAACAACCCATTTATCACAAATCCCGGTGCTCCGTATTCCGTAAAAGGCGATCAGGAAACCGGGGTTGGGTATGTCGCCGGTGTGGCTTACGAAAAGCCAGAAATCGCTATGCGGGTATCCCTTACATATAATTCGAAGATTAGTTACGACGTTGATACAACGGAAAACTCAGCCCTTGGTATGGGTGTGAAATCGACTACAGAGGTGGATACACCCCAGTCGCTAAACCTCGAATTCCAGACGGGTATTGCTGCCGATACTCTACTGTTCGGTGGTGTTCGCTGGACTGACTGGTCGTCGTTCGAAATCGCACCGCAGCAATATGCTACGCTTACACGCGGCGGCAAGCTGCTTAGCTATGACGACGATGTATATAGCTATAGCTTGGGTGTTGGACGACGTTTGAATGATACTTGGTCTGTGGCAGCATCCATAGGCTACGAGAAGTCCGAAGGTGGTTTTTCTAGCAACCTAGGTCCTACAGATGGCAACAAAAGCTTGGCGCTTGCCGCGACATACTCCCGTGACAATGTGAAAATCACAACCGGTATTCGCTACATCAACATCGGTGATGCAGAAACCGAGGCAGGACTTGCATCGCCCGCAGCGACATTCGAAGACAACGACGCCGTTGCGATCGGTGTGAAAGTCGGCTTCACCTTCTAAGCCCTATCACAGCAACGCTCTATCAGCCCGCCCCAGCAATGTGGCGGGCTTTTTCATGGGCGCGCGATGTCTGACGTCTCGCAGCCGATGTCTCGCGTCTGGTGTCTGGGCACAGGCTAGGCTACTCATTGCGAAACAAGACGTTCCAAGGATGACGACCCATGCTTTACCCCTCTGCCGATGCGTGGCGTGCCGCGCCGCATAAACATGTGCTGGTCTTTGGCATGTCGGGTCTGGGAAAAACGCATATGGCGCATCTGCTGCGGCAATCGGGGGGGTGGTTCCACTACTCCATCGACTACCGGATCGGCACGCGATACTTGGGTGAAACCATCGCCGACAACGCCAAGGCCGAAGCGATGAAGGTGCCGTTCCTGCGGGATCTTCTGCTGAGCGACAGCATCTACATCGGGTCAAACATCACCTTTGATAATCTTTCGCCCGTGGCGACCTGGCTGGGCAAGCCCGGCGATGCGGCCAAGGGGGGCTTGCCGATGGCGGAATATGCGTCCCGACAGGAAGCGTTCAAACAGGCAGAGATCGCGGCACTGCGCGACACCGGCCATTTTGCCCGCCGTGCGCAGGCGCTTTATGGGTACCCGCATTTCATCTGTGACACCGGCGGCTCGATCTGTGAATGGGTGGACCCCGATGACGACAATGATCCGCTGATGCAAACCCTGTCGGCGGAATGTCTGCCGGTCTGGATCAAGGGCGACGATGCCCACACCCAAGAGCTGATCCGCCGCTTTGACAAAGCCCCCAAGCCGATGGCCTACCAGCCCGAGTTCCTGCTGCGGGTGTGGCAAGAATATCTGAGCAAAAACAACTGCCAAGAGGATGATGTCGATCCGGATGCCTTTATCCGCTGGACCTACGCCCAAGCGCTTGCCCACCGACAGCCGCGCTACGAGGCGATGTCGCGATGGGGCGTGACCGTGACAGCAGATCAGGTGGCCGGGCTCAAATCCGAGGATGATTTCAACGACCTGATCGCGGGGACGTTAAGCGCGTGACCCTTGGCGCCCTCTGCGCGGGCGCTTATCTAAATCCGGCGCAGATAATGCAAGACCTGAGCCCCTAGACGTGGAATACTGACATGCCGATTAAACTGCCTTCCGACCTGCCTGCCTATGACGTGCTGACGCGCGAAGGTGTCATGGTGCTGGATGAGGAAATGGCGGCGCGTCAGGATATCCGGCCGTTGCGCATTGCCTTGCTGAACCTGATGCCGAAAAAAATCCAGACAGAAAACCAGTTCGCGCGGCTGATCGGGGCCACGCCCTTGCAGATCGAATTCAGCCTGATCCGCATGTCAGACCACCAGTCGCGCAATACGGCCGCAGATCACCTTGAAAGCTTTTACCGCCCGTTCGAGGAAGTCACGCACGAGAAATTCGATGGGCTGATCATCACCGGTGCCCCGATAGAGCATCTGGACTTTGACGACGTCACCTATTGGGAAGAGCTTACCCGCGTCTTTGACTGGACCCAGACCAATGTCCATTCGACCTTCGGCGTGTGCTGGGGTGGCATGGCGATGATCAATTACTTCCACGGTATCAAAAAGCATCTGTTGGAGGAAAAGGCCTTCGGCTGCTTCCGCCACAGCAACCTCGAACCCTCGTCGCCCTATTTGCGCGGGTTCTCGGATGATCTGGTGGTGCCGGTCAGCCGTTGGACCGAAATGCGCGCGGCAGAGGTCGACGCCGTGCCCAGCCTGACCACCCTGCTTGGCAGCAAGGAGGTCGGCCCCTGTCTGGTCGAGGATGCAGGGCATCGGGCGCTCTATATCTTCAATCACCTAGAATATGACCGCGACACATTGAAGGACGAATATGACCGCGATGTCGCCCAAGGCACGCCGATCAACGTGCCCTGCAACTATTACCCCGATGACGACCCTGCACAGGTCCCGCTGAACCGCTGGCGCAGCCATGCGCATCTTCTGTACGGCAACTGGATCAACGAGATCTACCAGACCACCCACTACGATCTGAACGACATCGGTCGCAGCAATTTTGGGACGTAGCATGCTGTTGATCCTGACGCTGGTCGCCGTGGGCTTGGTGATCGTGGTGCACTGGCGGGCCAGCACCCGCGAGGCTTCGGCCAACGCCGCCTACCCGCCGATTGGCGAGCTGATCGATATCGACGGCGTGAAGGTCCATGCCAAGGTGCAGGGCAGCGGGCCTGATCTGGTGCTGATCCACGGGGCTTCAGGGAATATGCGGGATTTCACCTTTGACATGGTGGACCAGCTTGCCGACCGCTACCGCGTTATCCTGTTCGACCGACCGGGGCTCGGCTGGACCGACAACCTGCCCCAACACGCGGGCGCATGGAATGCCACTGCGGCCACACCCCATGAACAGGCCGCGCTGTTGCAAAAGGCAGCGGACAGGCTTGGGGTGAGCAATCCGATCGTCCTGGGGCACAGCTATGGCGGCGCGGTGGCGCTGGCGTGGGGGCTGTCGCGGCCCGATGACACGGCGGCGCTGGTGTTGGTGTCCGCCGTGTCCGAGCCGTGGGAAGGTGACCTTGGCTGGCAGTACAAGCTCACCGGTTCTGCCTTCGGGTCGGGTATTGTGATCCCGCTGGTCACCGCCTTTGTGCCGCAGGGATTTGTGCGCGCCAGCGTCGGCGCGATCTTTGCCCCGCAACACACGCCTGACGGCTATAGTAACCACATCGGCACCGGCCTGTCCCTGCGCCGGATGTCCATGCGCGCCAATGCGCAACAGGTGAACACGCTGCTGCCCGAGATCAAGAAGATGGTCCCGAAATATGATACGCTGACCATGCCGGTCGAGCTGATCCACGGCACCGCAGACACTATCGTCCCGCTGGACGTCCACGCGGCAATCGCAACGCCGCAACTGCCCGACTCGGCGCTGACCACCCTACCCGGGATCGGCCATATGCCACAACATGTGACCCAACCCGACGTCATCGCCGCCATTGACCGCGCAGCGACACGTGCGGGTTTGCGCTAGGGGGCAGAACGCTCCATAAGTTAGGGTGAACAGGATATTTGAGGAGGCCCCCATGGACCTGCCCTTTGACGGTGCGATCAGCGCCTATTTCGAAAACGACGCGCCCGCGCCCATCAACAAGGCGATCAAACGCGCCGACAAGGACGATATCCTGAGCGACAGCTACCCCCATTCCGAACGTCTGGGGCGCAAGCAATATGACCGCGAGATGGATCGGCTCCAGATCGAACTGGTCAAGCTGCAAGCATGGGCGCGCGACACCGGCACGCGGATCGCGATGATCTTTGAAGGCCGCGACGCTGCGGGCAAAGGCGGCACCATCTCTCGCTTCCGTCAGAACCTGAACCAGCGTTCCGCCCATGTGGTGGCCCTGCCCAAGCCCACAGAAACCGAAGCAGGCCAGTGGTATTTTCAACGCTATATCAAGCATTTGCCGACCGCCGGTGACATGGTGTTCTTTGATCGCAGCTGGTACAATCGCGGCGTCGTTGAACCGGTTTTCGGCTTTTGCACCGAGGCCGAGCGTGAAGCTTTCTTCGATCAGGTTGTCCCGCTGGAAAAGATGCTGGTGGACGACGGGCTGCACCTGTTCAAATTCTGGCTCAACGTAGGCCGCGGTGAACAGCTGCGACGGATGCTCGCGCGTGAAGGCGACCCGCTGAAGCAATGGAAGCTCAGCATCATCGATGTCAAAGGGCTGGCGAAATGGGACGCCTATAGCGCCGCGATCAAGGACACCCTGCAGCGGTCCCATACGCCACAGACCCCGTGGACGGTGATCCGCTCTGACGATAAACGCCGCGCGCGGCTGGCAGCTATCCGGACCGTGCTCCACGCGTTTGACTATACAGGCAAAGACACCAAGGCGATCGGTGCGATTGACGACCAGATTTGCGGCGGGCCGGATATCTGGGATGCCTAAACGCGGCTATCATCACGGCAACCTGCGACAGGCGTTGATCGACGGCGCGCTCAAACTGATCGAGGATCGCGGCCCCACGGGGTTCACCCTATCAGAGGCGGCGAAACAGGCGGGTGTCACCCCCGCAGCCGTCTATCGGCATTTCGAAGGCCGCGAAGACCTGATCGCCGAAGGCGCATTGCAAGGCTATGATATCTTTGCCGAATTGATGGAAGCCGCGTATCAATCCGGCCAGCCTTCCGCGCTCAAGGCGTTCGAGGCGACGGGCCGTGCCTACCTTGCCTTCGCCCGCGATTATCCGGGTCATTACATCGCGATGTTCGAAAGCGGCATTTCTGTCAACCGCACCCCCGATCTCGCCGCGGCTGCGGGGCGGGCCAATGGGGTGCTGGAACAGGCTGCAAGCGATCTCAGCCAGCATATCCCGTTGGAAAAGCGCCCGCCCGCCTCGATGTTCTCCGCCCATATCTGGGCGCTGAGCCACGGTGTGGTTGAACTCTTCGCGCGGAATTCCCCCGGCAGGGCCTCGCCCTTTCCCGCAGATGATCTGCTGGAAAGCGGCATTGGCATCTACCTGCGCGGCCTTGGGCTGGTTGGACCGGACGACTAGGCGGCGATCTCCGCCAAGGCCTGCGCCGCGATCTCGAAGGATTTGACCCGCGCGGCATGGTCGTGGATCTGCCCTGTCAGGATCAATTCATCCGGTTGATATGTCTCAATCATCTGCGACAGTTGCCGCGCGACGCGCTCGGGGCTGCCCACGGCAGTCACCCGCAGGGCCTGATCGACGGCCTGACGCATCTGCACGCCAACTTCGGCATCAATATCGCGCACGGGACGCGGCAGCTTGCCCGGTTTGCCGGTGCGCAACCGCACAAAAGCCTGCTGCATGGAGGTCCGAAGGTAGGCACCCTCTTCATCGGTATCCGCCGCGAAAACATTCGCCGCCAACATGAAATGCGGTTTCTCCCACTGCGCCGAGGGTTTGAAATCGCGACGGTAAATCGCCACGGCGTCTTCCAACGCATCGGGGGCGAAATGCGAGGCAAAGGCATAGGGCAGCCCGAAATGCGCCGCCAGCTGCGCGCCATAAAGCGAAGAGCCCAATATCCACACCGGCACATGCGTGCCCTGACCCGGATGCGCCATCACACGCGCCCCCGCAGGGGCCTCACCAAGATAGCCGATCAGCTCGGCCACATCTTCGGGGAAACGGTCGCCCCCTTGCATCCCGCGCCGCAAGGCGTGGTACACGGCCTGATCCCCACCGGGCGCGCGGCCAAGGCCCAGATCAATCCGGTCTCCGTGAATCGTGGCAAGGGTGCCAAACTGCTCTGCAATCGCCAGCGGCGCGTGGTTCGGCAACATGATGCCCCCCGCGCCCACACGGATGCGAGAGGTGTGATCCGCCACATGGCCGATCAACACCGATGTCGCGGCAGAGGCGATCCCCGGCATGTTGTGATGCTCTGCCATCCAGTAGCGATAATATCCCGCCGCTTCGGTCCGCTTTGCCAGATCAATCGTATTCGCAATAGCTTGGCGGGCATCTGACCCCTCGGGCACGGGGGAAAGATCAAGGACTGAATATCGCATGGGGCGGCTCCGTTTTTAACGCATCCTTTACCTAAGCACGCGGCCTGGAAAACAAAACCACCCCGCCGGCTTCATTTTGCGAAATAAACTCTCCCCGAAGGGTCGGCTGGCCTCAGGCGCATACGAAAAAGGCCGCCCCAGCAGGAGCGGCCTTTTCCAAAAATTGTAAAGTAAAGCTTAACGCTTGGAGAACTGGAAGCTCTTACGCGCTTTCGCACGACCGTACTTCTTACGCTCAACAACACGGCTGTCGCGTGTCAGGAAGCCTGCCGCTTTCAGCGCGCCGCGCAGGGAGGGATCGTAGAGCTGCAGTGCTTTGGAAACACCGTGCTTCACCGCGCCCGCCTGACCGGACAGACCGCCACCTTTCACAGTTGCAACAACGTCGAACTGACCGTCGGTGCCTGTGATGGTGAATGGCTGTGCCAGGATCATCTGCAGAACGGGGCGTGCAAAATATTCGTTTTGCGCTTTGCCGTTTACGATGACTTTACCGGAACCTGGTTTGATCCAGACGCGGGCAACCGCATCTTTACGCTTACCGGTTGCATAGGCGCGGCCTTGCGCGTCACGCACGGGCTCGCGTGGGGTCATTTCAACTTCTGTCCCCTGAACGCCACCGATGTTCTCGGTTACGGCCGCTTCGAGGCCTTCGAGTGTTTTGATTTCATCAGCCATGCTTATGCACTCCGCGTGTTTTTAGAGTTCATGGATTTCACGTCCAGAACCTCGGGGCTTTGCGCCTCGTGGGGGTGTTCGGAACCGGCGTAAACGCGCAGGTTGGTCATGATCTGGCGGCTCAGGCGGTTGCCGGGCAGCATGCGCTTGACCGCTTGGGTCACAACACGCTCGGGGTGCGCACCTTCAAGGATCTGAGCTTTGGTACGCTCTTTGATCCCGCCGGGGTGGCCGGTGTGCCAGTAGAAGTTTTCTTCACGCTTCTTGCCGGTCATCTGGATTTTCTCGGCATTGATCACGATGACGTTGTCGCCGCAATCCATGTGAGGTGTGTAGGAAGGCTTGTGCTTGCCGCGCAGACGCATGGCAATGATCGACGCAAGACGGCCAAGGACGACGCCTTCAGCGTCGACGATGATCCATTTCTTGTCGATATCTGCCGGTGTTGCAGAAAAGGTTTTCATGGAGGGAATTCCCGTTACTTTGGTGAAAGGGTCCGAAACCGAACCCCGCTATCTGATGGCTGGGTTATAAACACGCCCTTCGCCACGTCAAGCGCCACATTCCCTATTTTCTTACACAAAAACAATAGCTTGCAAATTAGGTATTATTATACCCCAAAAAGATCATACGCTCAACTGCTCGGGCGGAGAGTCCAGCAGATGTCGCAGGCGCATGATCGCATCCTCAAAGCTGTGCAGCGCCACGCCTGCGTTGATCGCAAGCCGCACTGCATGGGGCGCGCGGGCATCGCGGCAGACGAATTCCTCGGCCGAGCGGATTTGAACGCCCTGCCCTTCAGCCGCCTGACAGAACGCACCCGCACGCCAGCCAACTGGCAGGCTCAGCCATAAAAACGGTACATTGGTGCGCCACGCCACATCATAGCCGCCCAGTATATTCACCGCACTTTGGACATAGGCGTTAAAGCCCTGACGCGTGCCCTCGGCGATGGCGTCGATATCTGGATGTACCAGCAGCTTGGCACAAAGGTCGATCAGCGGGGTCGCAAGGCCAAAGCAATTATATTCGGCCACGCGACGCAGATCGGGTGTGCGCTGGCGCGGGCCAATGGCGAAACCGATGCGCAGCGCAGGGGTCAGGGTCTTGGCCAGCGACGAGACATACCAGCCGCGTTCGGGCGCAAGCATGCGGTAGGTCGGCGCACGCTCTACGCGCATGCGATAACAATCGTCCTCGACAATTTGAAAATCATGTTTCCGCGCCACCTCGACCAGCGCCTCGCGGCGCGCCACAGGTGTGAAACCGGCGGTCGGATTATGGACTTCGGGCGAGGTGCAGAAAATCTGAAGATCATGGTTCCGCGCCACCTCGTCCAGCGCTTCGGGGATCACGCCGTCTTTATCCATGGCCACCGGAATGACATCGGCGCGCAGCAGCTCGCCCGCGCGGCGGAAACCGGGGTACGACAGCTCTTCAATCGCGATGGCGGGGCGTCGGCCTTGCAGGATGGATTGGAACACGAGGGACAGACCGTTTTGCCCGCCGTGAGACAGGATCACATCGGCTTCGGTAAAGGATCCCAGCGGCGTGCCGGCCAGCCATTTGACCACGGCTTCGCGTGCGGGGCGCGCCCCGGTGCGGCTGGGATAATGCATCACACCTGACGCCGGATCCTGAGCGACCTCGGCCATCAGATTGCGGATCAGCGTCGCCTGCCCCGCCGATGGAAGGTGCGGCGAGAACATGTTCACGGCATAGGTATCCGCGGGGTAGTTCTTTGTCCCTTGATGCACGTGGTGGGCGATCACATCCATCTCGATCGGGCTGTTACGATCGGGGGTCGTGGGCGGCAGCGCGACAAAGGTGCCGCGCCCGACCTCGGCCTGCAACGTCCCGCTTTCGGTCAGCATCGTATAGGCTCGTGCCACAGTCCCCGGCGTAACGCCAAGCTTCCATGCCAGTTCCCGCACCGGTGGCAGTTTTTCCCCCGCCGATAAAGCGCCGTTCGAGATACCGTTTCGTATCATTGTAACAACGGCTTTGTATTTGGGGCCAGGCCCGTCAATTTGATCAGGTTGCCAAATTGTACCCATTACAATGTTTTCCTTTTCAAAATGTATCGCATTTTGTACCCCTTTGTTACGGCAAAACGTAACATTGTGTCAATACAATTCAGAAATAGGAGATTCTCATGACACAGACCCTGACCCTCAACCACGAAACTGTGGCAATCCTGAACCAGCGCAGCACACCGTTTGCCGCTGTTCTTGCGGTCAAATTTGCGGTCTGCGTCACGAAGATGGCATCGCGTCGCCGGACACGCAAAGCGCTCGCGCAGCTTGAGCCTTGGCAGTTGGCAGACGTGGGACTCACACCGCGACAGGCTCATGATGAGTCTATTCGGGTGTTCTGGAAGGCGTAACGTCCCTGTGGCGCACTCCAGACCTCTTCACTCGGGCCGGTAAATACCGGCCCTTTTTTCGATTGTACCCGTCAGTGTGGGGTACAATCAGCGTGGCGGAATGGCATAGGTCAGCGATGCCCGCGCGACAGGGTCGTCCAGCCCTTCGGAATAGACCAGCACATCACAAATCGACAGAAGTTTGCCAAGCTTGAGCAACCGCGTCTTGGCGATCAGATCGGTGTTGGCCGCAGGCTTGCGCATGAAATCGATCGAACAGTTTGTGGTCACGGCCAGCGCCTTGGGCCCGATTCGCGCCAAGGTCATCAGATAGGCGCTGACATCGGCCAGCGCGAAGATCGACGGGCCGGACACGGTGCCGCCGGGGCGCAGGTGCCGGTCCGCGGTGAGCAAACGTGTGGTCAGATCCGTCTCTCCGACATGGTCGATGGCGAAATCATCGGCGACCTGCTTGAACACGTCTTTCATAAAATCCGCGAGCGCATCGGCATCCATCATAATTGGCATACTTGTCCTCCCTCATATGTCGCGGCTAGGCTCAGGGAAAAGCGGGAGGGGTTCAAGATGACAATGGTCGAAATGGCATGTGACGGTGCGGTAGTCCGGTTGACGATGAACGCGCCGGACCGGTTGAACGCGCTGTCGGACGAGATGCTGGCCGCGGTGCAGGCGCGTCTGGACGAGATCGCGCATCGTCCCGATATACGGGTCGTCATCCTTGCAGGGGCGGGTAAAGCGTTCTGCGCCGGGCATGATCTGAAGCAGATGACCGCGTTGCGCGACGCCAAGGATGGGGGTGTCGCCGGCTTCCAAGACCTGTTCGAACGCTGCGCCCGTCTGATGGCGCGCATCCGGTCGATGCCCCAGCCCGTGATCGCGCAAGTCCACGGCATCGCCACGGCCGCGGGATGTCAGCTGGTCGCGACCTGCGATCTTGCGGTCGCGGCCGAGGATACGCGCTTTGGCGTGAACGGGGTGAATATCGGCCTGTTCTGCTCGACCCCGATGGTCGCGCTCAGCCGCAATATCCCGCGCAAGCAGGCGTTCGAGATGCTGACCACGGGCGAGTTTATCGATGCAGCCCGCGCCCGCGAGCTGGGGTTGATCAACCGCATCGCCCCATCAGACGAGCTTGCGACGCAGACGACAGCGCTGGCGCAGCAGATCGCGGACAAGCTGGGCACAGCGGTCAAGATCGGCAAACAGGCCTTCTATGCGCAGCTCGCCATGCCGGTCGCGCAAGCTTATGTCTACACGGGCGACGTGATGGTGGAAAACATGCTCAACCCCGACACAGCCGAGGGTATCGCGGCCTTTCTAGAAAAACGCACCCCTGAGTGGGATCAGTAAGCCGGAAACAGACTGTTTCCGATGGTGCCGCACAGATCACGAATTCGTGCTTTCAATTCGGGCGCTTTTGTGGCACAAATAAGACAAGGCAGATGCCTTGATGATTTTGGGTCGCCGCCGGCGGAAGGTCCCTCCAGGTCAGCCTCTCACTGACCGACCGTTCCCGCAGCGGCGACCCCAAAAATCCCCCCTCACATTCAGTCGATATGTTTGCCGGCCCAAAGGGCGGCGGGCACGCGTTTCGCGACAGGCACCGCTGGCTATTGCACCGCGCCAGCCCCTGCCCTACATCGCTGGCATGACACATACACTCCATATCATCGGCGGCGGCATGGCCGGATCAGAGGCCGCCTGGCAGGCGGCGAACGCGGGCATTCAGGTTGTGCTCCATGAAATGCGGCCCAAGGTCGGCACCTTCGCGCATCAGACGGGGCTGCTGGGGGAAATGGTCTGCTCCAACTCCTTCCGCTCGGATGATAACGAACAGAACGCCGTGGGGCTGCTGCATTGGGAGATGCGTGCCGCCAACGGGCTGATCATGGCAACCGCCGAGAAACACCGCCTGCCCGCCGGCGGTGCCTTGGCGGTGGACCGTGATCCCTTCGCGCAATCGGTGACAGATGCGCTGATGGCGCATCCAAATATCTCTGTCGAATATGGCGAGATCACCGATCTGCCGCGCGAGGGTCACTGGATCATCGCGACCGGCCCGCTGACCTCGGGCGATCTAGCGCAGTCTATCGCCGCCGAAACCGGTGCCGAGGCACTGGCCTTTTTCGACGCGATCGCGCCGATCATCTATCACGACAGCATCGATATGAGCAAAGCGTGGATGCAATCGCGCTATGACAAGGGCGAGACCGAGGAAGAGCGTACAGCCTACCTCAACTGCCCGATGACCAAGGACCAATACGAGGCGTTCATCGACGCGCTGCTGGCCGCGGATAAAACCGAATTCAAGGAAGGCGAGACGGCGGGTTACTTCGACGGCTGCCTCCCGATCGAGGTGATGGCCGAACGCGGACGCGAAACGCTGCGCTTTGGCCCGATGAAGCCCGTCGGCCTGACCAACCCCCATGATCCCGACAATAAACCCTATGCCGTGGTGCAGCTGCGCCGCGATAACAAGCTGGGCACGTTGTATAATATCGTCGGCTTCCAGACCAAGATGAAATACGGGGCCCAGACCGAGGTGCTGCGGATGATCCCGGGGCTTGAAAATGCCTCCTTCGCGCGGCTCGGCGGTATCCACCGCAATACCTTCCTGAACTCGCCCACGCTGTTGGACGATCAGATGCGCCTGCGCAGCCAGCCGAACGTGCGGTTTGCAGGGCAGATCACCGGTGTCGAAGGGTATGTGGAAAGCGCTGCGATGGGTCTGCTTGCCGGGCGACTGGCCGTGGCCGAGATCAAGGGCGAAGCAGCCGCACCACCCCCGCCGACCACTGCGACCGGTGCCTTGATCACCCATATCACCGGCGGCGCGGATGCGAAAACCTTCCAGCCGATGAACGTCAACTTTGGCCTGTTCCCACCGGTCGACGGGCTGAAATCTGGCCGTCGCGGCCGCAAGGATCGCTATAAAGCCTACACCGACCGCGCCAAGACAGACTGGCAGGGCTGGTTGGACGGCACCACGCCCGCAGCATGAGTTTTCGCACCCGGTTCGCGCCGTCGCCCACCGGGCCGCTGCATCTGGGTCACGCCTATTCGGCGCTGGTGGCCCATGATATGGCGCGCGCGCAAGGCGGCAGCTTTTTCCTGCGGTTCGAGGACACGGATCTGGAGCGATCAAAGCCCGAATACATGCGCCAAGCGTTGGACGATCTGGCGTGGCTGGGCATCACGTGGGATGCACCGCCTCTGATGCAATCCGAAAACCTTGATGTGTATAATCAAAGTGTTGAGGCGCTTTCTTCACGTGGATTGACCTATCCCTGCCGTTGTAGCCGCAAAGATATTGCCGCCGCACTCGCCGCGCCGCAGGAAGGGGCACCGCATAGCGTCTATCCGCAGACCTGCAAAACGCGCAGTATGGACGAGCGCGGACCGAATGACGCCATCCGCCTGCATATAGACCGCGCGCTTGAGCAAGCCTCAGACAGGCTGGGGTTCATAGAGGACGGGCCGCTACACACCGGCCCCCATCCCCTTGATCATGCAGCGCTTTTGACAAAGATCGGTGATATCGTGGTGGGGCGCAAAGACATCCAGACTGCCGCCTACTTCCTTGCCTCTGCCATCGACGATATCCGCGAGGGGATCACCCATGTGGTGCGCGGCGTGGATCTGTTTGACTTCACTCAGGTGCAAGTGTTGCTGCTGGATCTGCTGGGCCACAAACCCCCGCGCTATTTCCACCACGATCTGATCCGTGATGAAAATGGCAAGCGGCTGGCAAAACGCGACGACGCGCGCGCAATCTCCTTGTACCGGAGAGAAGGCGCGTCACCACAAGATATTCGTGCAATTATAGGGCTTTAGCGCCTATTCATCATCCATTACGTCAAGCGTGATACGTTCGGTACCGTCTTCGACCAGCGTATAAAAGCAGCTTCGTCGTCCTGTGTGACAGGCCGCCCCCGTCTGATGCACCTTCACCAGCAAGCAATCACGGTCACAGTCGATGCGCAGCTCGACCAGCTCTTGCACGTGGCCGCTGGTGTCGCCCTTGATCCAGAATGACTGGCGCGAGCGGCTCCAATAGGTGACGCGGCCGGTTTCCAGCGTTTGGGTGACGGCCTGCGCGTTCATCCACGCCATCATCAACACGTCGCCCGTGGTCGCATCCTGTGCAATCGCGGGGATCAGCCCTGCTTCGTTGAATTTCAATGTGCTGGTGTCAAAGTCCATCGCCGTGCCTTCAGTTTGTTTTTGCATCATCCGCGTGAAGGCTTATGTAAGGGTTAACGACACAGAGGAACAGCCATGAGTGACGAGACAGACCTGATCAAGCTATACTCGGCGCGGATTTTGGGGCTTGCGGCTGACATCCCACATCTGGGGCGCTTGGAAAATCCAGATGCCAGCGTCACGCGGCGCTCGCCCCTATGTGGGTCCACCGTCACGGTCGATGTCGTGGTCGAAGATGGCAAGCTGGCGCAGATGGGTCAGGATGTGAAGGCCTGCGCCTTGGGTCAGGCTTCTGCCGCTGTGGCCGGTGCGGCGGCAGTTGGTGCCACGTTGGATCAGATCCAGACGGCGCGGGATCAGTTGAAAGCGATGTTGAAAGGCCAAGGCCCCGTGCCCGACGCCCCCTTTGACGGGTTCGAGGTGCTGACCCCCGCGGTGGCCTATAAAAACCGTCATGCGTCCATCCTGCTGACGATAGAGGCTTTGGCCGAAGCGATGGAACAGACCCAAGAGGTTGCGCAAAACGGCTAGGCCCGTTCCGCCGCGATCTGCGCAAGTAGCGCCGCTGCAGCGATGCCGCCCTATCAGCGAACGCCCCCCACCGAACGCCTACACAAAAAAAACGCCGCACATCCGGGCAGGATGGCGGCGTAAGGGTGCGGTGACCGTGAAGGCTCGTTTTGATCCGTGACAGAGGGGACAACTCGGGCACAGGGACGAAGGTATTGCGGACTTCGCCAACGCATAGAGTTTGGGACAGATGCGCGGGCTAGATCAAAACAACACGGTTTACGCAGGCAGAAGTCAAACGAAGGCGGGAAGGTGCAGACTGACCACGAGGATGACAACCAAGGCAGCCGCCCCTGCGGCATCTTGCAACAGCGTGTCTTTCGACCGTTTGGCAATGGCTTTGACTGTAAGGATCGTGGTCATCTGCGTTCTCCCGTTTCCGTTGCCTATTTGTTCTCATTTTCAAACCCCTGTGTAAAGAACTTTATGAGAACAAAAGAGAACAAAATGGGATTAAACTGCTAACCCACTGATATCAAACGGATCGCCTCGTCCTGGCGCATCAGCCACAACAGCAACCGGGCGGCTTTGCCGCGCGGTGTGGTCAGATCAGGGTCCACAGCCAGCAAGGCGCGCGCATCCGATTGGGCGACCTGCATCAAAGCCGCCTGTTTCTCCAGATCCGCCACCCGAAACCGCGGTACGCCGGATTGTGCCGTGCCGATCAGATCACCGGTCCCGCGCATCTTGAGGTCCGTCTCGGCGATCACAAAACCATCCTCGCTTTCGCGCAAAACCTCCAGCCGCTGGCGGCCGCTTTCGCTGAGCGGGGCTTGATACATCAGCAAGCAGGTAGAGGCCGCCTGCCCCCGTCCCACGCGCCCGCGCAGCTGGTGCAACTGTGCCAGCCCGAAACTTTCGGCGCGCTCGATCACGATGATGCTGGCGTTCGGCACGTCGACGCCCACCTCGATCACCGTGGTGGCGACCAGCAGCTTGGTCTGCCCTTGCTGAAAGGCACGCATGGCCGCGTCTTTATCGGCCGGCGGCATCTGCCCATGGACCAGCCCGACCACGCCTTCGCCCAATGCCGCACGCAGGTGTTTGAACCGCGCTTCTGCGGCGATCAGATCGCTGACCTCGCTTTCTTCGACCAGCGGGCACACCCAATAGCATTGCCGCCCTGCGCTGATGGCAGCGCGCAAACGGATCACGACCTCCTCCATCCGGTCGGTGGCAATCAGGGCGGTGCGGATGGGTTTGCGCCCGGGCGGCTTTTCATCCAGCACAGACACGTCCATATCGCCATATTGCGCAAGGGCCAGCGACCGCGGGATCGGCGTCGCGGTCATAACCAAAACATCGACGGCCTGCCCTTTTTTGCCAAGCTCAAGCCGCTGGCGCACGCCAAAGCGGTGCTGTTCATCCACCACCGCAAGGCGCAGATCGCCAAAGGCGACATCGGCCTGAAACACCGCATGGGTGCCCACAAGGATCTGGATCGCGCCGCTTTCCAGCGCGCTCAGCTTGGCGCGCCGTTCGGGCCCTTTATCGCGTCCGGTCAAGAGCTCAAGCACCACACCCGCCTGTTCGGCCAAGGGGCGTAAGCCTTCAAGATGTTGACGCGCGAGGATTTCTGTCGGGGCCATCAGCACGCCCTGCCCGCCTGCCTCGACCGTCCGCAACAATGCCATGAAGGCGACCAGCGTTTTGCCCGCGCCCACATCCCCCTGCAGCAAGCGGTTCATCCGCGCGCCGCTGGCCATGTCCTTTGCAATCTCGGCGATGGCGCGGGTCTGTGCACCGGTGGGCGCATAGGGCAATGCGCCAAGCACGCGCTGCTGCAGGTGGCCATCGCCAACCGTCTTGCGCCCCGCCTTCCGCCGGTCCTTGGCGCGCGCAAGGGCAAGCGTCAGTTGATGGGCGAGCAATTCATCATAGGCCAGCCGCGCCCGCGCTGGCGCCGCGGCAGAAAGGTCAGCCATGTCGTTCGGGGCATGCGCCTGTTGCAGCGCATCTGGAAAGTCTGGCCAGTTCTCTTGGTTTTTCTGATTGGGATCAATCCATTCGCCGACCTCTGGCACCCGCGACAATGCGGCCCGCGTGGCCTTATACATCAGCTTTTGCGTGATCCCGCTGGTCAGCGGATAGACCGGTTCAAACGTCGGAATATCGCCCGCCTCGGCTTCGGGCACAACGAAATCCGGGTGCACCATCTGGGGGATGCCGTCAAAAAGCTCTACCCGCCCCGACACCACGCGCCGTGACCCTTCGGGCATCTGCCGTTTCCAGTAATCCCCGCGCGCGTGAAAGAAGACCAGCTGAAAGGCGGTGGCGCTGTCTTCGACATGAATACGGTAGGCCCCGCCCTTGTTTGCAGGGGCCCGATGCGCGCCAACGGTGACCGCCACGGTGACAGTGGCGGGCAGGATCGCATCCTTGACACTGGGCTGCAGCCGTCGGTCGATGCCGGAATACGGCAGCGTAAACAACAGGTCCCGCGGGGCCATCACCCCAAGCTGGGCAAAGTTCTGCGCGGTTTTCGGCCCGACCCCTTCCAGCGTTTCGAGCTTGGCAAAGAGGGGGAAAAGCGCCTCGGGCCGGCCCGTCATGCGCCGTCGATCAGCGCAAGCCAGCCGTCCTCGTCCAATGTCTGAATGCCCAGATCCGCCGCTTTCTTGGCCTTGGAGCCAGCCCCCGGCCCCGCGACCAGAATATCGGTCTTCGCACTGACCGAGCCAGAGACCTTGGCCCCCAAACGTTCGGCGCGCGCCTTCGCTTCGGCGCGGGTCATTTTTTCAAGCGTGCCGGTGAAGACCACGGTTTTTCCCGCCACGGGGGACCCTTCGGTATCGGGGCGCACCACATCCTGCACCGACAGTTCCGTTACCAGCCGGTCGATCGAGGCACGCTCGGCCTCTTGGGCAAAGGTGCTTACCAGGCTTTGCGCCATGACCTGACCGACGCCGTCCACACCGATCAGATCGTCCCAGGCGGCACCATCCCCGGATTTTGCATGCCCCATCGCAGCCTCGAACGCGGTCCAGCTGCCGTAATGCTGCGCGATCAGGTTCGACGCCGCTTCGCCCACATGGCGGATGCCAAGCGCAAAGATCAGCCGCGATAGGGGAATTTTGCGTTTATCCTCAATGGCCTGAAACAGTTTATCGGCAGATTTCTCGCCCCAGCCCTCGCGGTTCTTGAGCTGCTGCATGCCGCTGCCGTAGCGTGCCTTGAGCGCGAAGATATCCGCCGGTTCCGCGATCCAGCCATCGGCATAGAATTGTTCAACCTGTTTCGCGCCCAGACCGTCAATATCAAAAGCCGCGCGCGATACGAAATGTTTCAGCTTTTCAACCGCTTGGGCAGGGCAGATCAAACCACCCGTACAGCGACGCACCGCATCGCCTTCCTCGCGGATGGCGTCGCTGCCACATTCCGGGCATGTCGTTGGATAGATATAGGCTCTAGCGTCCTCGGGCCGCTTGCCAAGGTCCACATCCGCGATCTTGGGGATCACGTCCCCCGCACGGTAGACCTGCACCCAGTCGCCGACGCGGATATCTTTGCCCTCGCGGATACGGGCCCCCTTACTGTCGAGCCCTTTGATATAATCCTCGTTATGGAGCGTCGCATTCGAGACAACGACGCCCCCCACGGTCACCGGCTTCAACCGCGCCACCGGCGACAGCGCGCCAGTGCGGCCGACCTGAATGGTGATATCCTCCAGCCGGGTCCAGGCAAGTTCGGCAGGGAATTTATGCGCAATTGCCCAACGGGGGGTGGTTGAGCGAAAGCCAAGCCGGTCTTGCAACGCCAGATCGTTCACCTTGTAGACGACGCCGTCGATGTCATAGCCAAGCGTTGCGCGTTGCTCTTCGATCTTGCGGTAATGCGCGATCATCTCTTGCGGACCATCGCAGAGCGTCGTCAGCGGGTTGGTGTCAAACCCGAATGCCTTAAGCCGCTCTATCGCTTGAAACTGCGTTTCGGCCAGCGGCGCGGACAAGGCCCCCCAGGCATAGGCGAAAAACGCCAGCGGCCGTGCGCGGGTAATCTCGGCATCCAACTGGCGCAAGGATCCGGCGGCGGCGTTGCGCGGATTAGCAAAGGTCTTACCCCCGTTGGCCGTCTGTCGGGCGTTCAGCGCATCAAAGTCGTCGTGGCGCATATAGACTTCGCCGCGCACCTCAAGCAGCGCCGGTGCGCCCTTGATCCGCGTTGGAATGGTATCGATCGTGCGCGCATTGGCGGTGACGTTTTCCCCGACGGCACCATCCCCACGGGTCGCGGCCTGCACCAGCTCCCCGTTTTCATAGCGCAGCGACAGCGACAGCCCGTCAATCTTGGGCTCTGCGGTGAAGGCCAGCGGCGTCCCGCCCGGGAGTCCCAGATATTTGCGGATGCGCGCATCGAAATCGACAACATCCTCATCCTCGAAGGCATTGCCCAAGGACAGCATCGCCACGTCATGCCGGACCTTGCCGAACCCTTCCGCCGGCGCGGCACCGACCTTGTCACTGGGGCTGTCAGCGCGTTTGAGGCCGGGAAACCGCTCCTCAATCGCTTGATTGCGACGTTTCAGGCGATCATATTCCGCGTCTGACAGGTCGGGCGCGTCCTGCGTGTGATAGGCCGTATTCGCCCGCCCCAACAGGTCAGCCAACCGCGCCAATTCGGCTTTGGCCTCCTCCTCGGAAAGCTCCTGAAGTGCGGTTTTATCAGTCACGGTAAGCCCCAGCCTGCTGTTTCAACTGGGGTCTAGATACGCAGGGAACTCCCCCGCGTCTAGAATATTTCCCTTGCGTTTGTGGCTAGCCGCCGACGGCCAATCTTTCCTGTTCGGGGTAGCCCATGGTGGCCGGATCGCGCAGCACATATCCCCTGCCCCAGACCGTCTCGATGTAATTCTCGCCGCCCGTGGCATTGCTAAGCTTCTTACGCAATTTGCAGATGAAAACATCGATAATCTTGAGCTCGGGTTCATCCATGCCGCCGTAAAGATGGTTCAGGAACATCTCTTTCGTCAGCGTCGACCCTTTGCGCAGGCTCAGCAGTTCGAACATCTGGTATTCCTTGCCGGTCAGATGCACGGGCTTATCCCCCACGGTCACCGATTTGGCGTCCAGATTGACCGACACACGCCCGACGTTGATCACCGATTGCGAATGGCCCTTGGACCGCCGGATGATCGCATGGATGCGCGCCACCAGTTCTTCGCGGTGGAAAGGTTTGGTCAGATAATCATCAGCACCAAAGCCGAACCCCTTGATCTTGTTCTCTGTGTCGTCAGAGCCTGAGAGGATCAGGATCGGCGTCTGGATCTTGCTCAGCCGTAATTGGCGCAAAACGTCATGCCCGTTCATATCCGGCAGATCCAGATCCAGCAGGATCAGATCGTAGTCATAGAGCTTTGCCAGATCGATGCCCTCTTCCCCCAGATCGGTGGTATAGGTGTTCAGATTGGCATGGGTCAGCATCAGTTCGATGCTTTTGGAGGTGGTTGGGTCATCTTCGACCAACAGTATTCGCATGTGTCTCACTCCGCTCAAATGGATTTGGTATAAAAGGCACCGTGAACAAAATAGTTTAACCACTCGTTAATAGTGCTCAACTTGTTAGGCGAGCAACTTAAAGTTGTCTATACTTTTGTAGCGCTGTGGCCCGCAAAGCCGCCTCCCCATGTTCAGAGACAGCGCGCACCCATTCGACAAATTCCGCCCGCCCCACACCATAGCGTTCTTCCGCTTCCGCCTCAGTGATCAGCCCGTATAACACGCCACGCACCACCGCAGCCTTGCGCGATGCGACCCACCGGCGGGTATTGCGATCCGGCAGATCCGCAAGGCTAAAGCTGGACCCGTCGGGCAAGGTCACCGCCCTGGGTCGTTCGACCTTTTTCAAATACACTCGTTTTCCCCTT
Source organism: Sulfitobacter sp. PM12 (assembly GCF_045586035.1). NCBI lineage: Bacteria > Pseudomonadati > Pseudomonadota > Alphaproteobacteria > Rhodobacterales > Roseobacteraceae > Sulfitobacter > Sulfitobacter sp. PM12. Next base: position 1,928,238 of record NZ_CP151529.1, on the reverse strand, counting down.
TTCACCCCTTACACATAAGACGCGCGCCCACTGTTCACGGCCCGTTCTTGATCCGGTGCAGGCTAGGTCGCCGCATGTTAACGACCCGTGAAGTCGCCCCTTGAGAGTACCGCTAATTTTCCTATATTAAGCCTCAAACCTCCCGGAGTATTCTCATGCCGCTTGATCGCACCCCGCCGCTCAACTCGTTGGGCTTTGCCAAAGCACCTGCCGACACCCGCGTCGTTGTGGCGATGTCGGGCGGTGTCGACAGTTCCGTGGTCGCCGCCATGCTGGCCGAGGAAGGCTATGACGTCGTCGGCGTCACCCTGCAGCTGTACGACCACGGTGCGGCACTGGCGCGCAAAGGGGCCTGCTGTGCGGGCATCGATATCCATGATGCGCGCCGTGTCGCGGAATCCATGGGGTTCCCGCATTACGTTTTGGATTATGAAAACGTGTTCAAGGACGCCGTGATTGACGAATTCGCCGATAGCTATCTGGGCGGGGCCACGCCCGTTCCCTGCATCCGCTGTAACGAACGAGTGAAGTTCAAGGATCTGCTGGAAACGGCCAAGGATCTGGATGCCGATTGCATGGCGACCGGTCACTATATCCAGCGCAAGATGGGCCCAGACGGGGCCGAACTGCATTGCGCCGCCGATGCCAATCGTGATCAAAGCTACTTTCTGTTCTCGACCACGCCCGAACAACTGGACTATCTGCGTTTCCCCCTTGGCCACCTGCCGTCAAAAAACGACACGCGGGCGCTGGCGGCGAAATACGGGCTGAGCGTGGCGGACAAGCCCGACAGTCAGGATATCTGCTTTGTGCCGAATGGCGACTACGCCTCGGTGATCCGCAAACTGCGCCCCGAAGCCGCCAACCCCGGCAATATCGTCGACACCGACGGCAATGTACTGGCCCAGCATGACGGGGTGATCAACTACACCATCGGGCAGCGCCGTGGCCTTGGCATCGGCGGCTTGGCCGACCCGCTCTATGTGGTGAAACTTGATGCGGATAACGCGCAGGTCGTCGTGGGGCCGAAATCGATGCTGGCCACCCGTACCGTGCCCGTGAAAGAGATTAATTGGCTTGGCGACACCCCGCTCATGTCGCAAAGTGAATGGCCCATTGCTGTGCGCGTACGCTCTACCCGCCCTCCGACAGACGCGATCCTGCGTCCGATCTCGGATACCGAAGCCACGGTAGAGCTGCTCACCCCCGAGGAAGGGATCTCGCCGGGTCAGGCCTGCGTCTTCTATGACCCCGAAAGCACCCGCATCTTCGGCGGCGGCTGGATCCACAAAGGCTAACCCCTTCCAAATGGTTTAAAATCCCGGGGAGTTTGAGGGGCAGCGCCCCTCATATAGGGTCGTGAGTTTGAGGGGCAGAGCCCCTCATTTAGCGTCATGAGTTTGAGGGGCAGCGCCCCTCATTTTACTCTATAGCCAGCCTCTAGACCTATAGCTTTGCCAATACCGCCCGCGCCGCGCGCAGGCCCGGGCTCTCGCCCCCCTTGCCGAGCCGCTCCATCGTCAGCGCCATCGCGTCCTTTTGATCCTCGGGATGCGCAAAGACATGCGCTAAACCGCCAGCGATCTTATCGGCGGTGCAATCGGGGCCCAGAAACTCCGGCACGACGCGTGTGTCGGACACAAGGTTCACCAAAGTCACCGTATCAATCAGCGCCATCGCCTTGATCAGACGGAAGCTGAGCCAGTTCATCCGGTAGGCGATCACCATCGGCAGCGATGCGGCGGCCAGTTCCAGCGACACGGTGCCAGAGGCCGCAAGGGCCACGTCCGCGGCGGCAAACGCCGCCCGTTTCATCGCGGCACCTTCTTCTCTGCTGCCCGCACGCGGGTCCAGCACGATGGGGCGCACCGTCCAGCCCTGGGTCTGCGCAATCACCGCGTCTGCCACAGGGCCAGCGGCGGGAATGACCACGCGCAGATCCGGATGTGTCCGGGCAAAACGGGCCACCGCATCGCCGAACACATCCGACAGACGCGCCACCTCTGACCGCCGAGATCCGGGCAGGACGAGCATCAGGGGGGCGTCGCCGATCTCATGGGCTTGACGAAAGGCAGCGGCTTCGCGGTGTGTGGCGATCTTCTCTCCGACTACGGGATGCCCAACGAAATCGCATGCCATGCCCTCGGCCTCCATCAGGGGCGGCTCGAAGGGGAAAAGTGCAAGCACGTGATCGATATACCGCGCCATCTTTTTCGCGCGCCCAGGACGCCAGGCCCAGACTGTGGGCGCGACATAATGCACCGTGCGAATATCCGATGCCGCCTTGACCCGCTTGGCCACGCGGAGCGAGAAATCGGGGCTGTCGATGGTGATCATCACATCGGGCTTTGCTTCAATCACGGCCTGCGCCGTCTCGTTGATCCTCGCCATCAAGGATTTGTATTTCGGCAGGATCTCGGCGATGCCCATGACAGACAGTTCGGACATATCAAAGCGGCTGGTCAGCCCTTCGGCGGCCATATCTGTCCCGCCGATCCCGTCAAAGGTGATGTCGGGGCGCAGGGATTTCAGCCCTGCCATCAGCGCGCCCCCCAAGCGGTCGCCCGAAGGTTCGCCCGCGATGATGAACACCTTCATGTCGCGGCCCTTGCCCATAGCACGAGGTCTAATTCATCCGCCAAGGCGACGCAGGCGTCTGGCTCCAGAAGAATGACGGACCCCGCCTCGATCACAACACCCGCCAGCCCTGCCGCATGGGCGCGGCGCAGGGTGTCGGGCCCGATAGTGGGCATATCGACAAGATGGCTTTGGCCCGGTTTCGGCCCCTTAAACAGCACCGCGCTGGCCAAGCGCGCACGATCAGGCAGGGTCGACAGCAAGTGGTCCGTCCCGCCAATCGCCTCGATCCCCATGACCTGCCCCTGCCCGACGACGCAGCATTGCCCCACATCCATCGGCGCAAGGCAGCGCACCAAGGCAGTACCGCGCGCGGCGTCATCGCGCATCTGCGCTTCCGGCTGACGCCGGCTGAGCACGCCTTCGCGCGCCATCAAGTCGGGTGCGAGGTCATGCGCGGCAACGACGGTCAGCCCCGCTGTCTGGAAAATATCGACCAAGGCGCGCAGGGCACCGTCGTCCCCCGCGGCGAGGGCTTTCTGGAAGACCGGCACCAAGGGCAGCGTTGCCGCATCCAGTTTGGACGGATCGAAGGACGGCCGTGCCACGGCACCGCAGAAACACACCTGCGTCACGTCGCGCGCGGTCAGCTCGGCCAGCAAAGTGCCAAGCGTCTCAAGCCGGAACACCAGATCAGGCTCCAGCCCGACGGGTGTCGTCCCCTCGTAGGCGCAGATCAAAGGCGCATCGGCCAGCGCGCCGGCCACCCGTTGAGGCAGCCCGCCGCCCCCTGCGATCAGCGCCAGCATCAACCCGGTGTCAGAAAGTGACGGCCCGTGTCGGCCAGCACGAAATCGACGATCTCGCGGACGTAGTCGCTGCCGGTTTCCTCGCCCAAACGACGAGCGCGGTCGTGGAAGGTTCCCTCGCCCTGCGCCAGCATCTGGAACGCCGCGCGAAGGGCCGTGATGTCGGCGCGGGTGACACCGCGACGCTTCAGCCCGACAAGGTTAAGCCCGTCCAAGACCCCTCGGGGCGCTTGCACCAGACCGTAGGGGATCACGTCATTCGTTACCATCGTCACAGCGCCGATGATGGCCCCGCGACCGATGCGCACGAATTGGTGGATACCGGCCAGCCCGCCGATCAGGACATCGTCTTCGATGATGCAGTGACCCGCGACGGCGGCGTTGTTCACAACAATCACCCGATCGCCAAGGATCGCATCATGGGCGATGTGACAGCCCGCCATAAACAGCCCGTCATCGCCAATTCTGGTCACGCCGCCACCGCCTTCGGTGCCGCCGTTCATGGTGACATGCTCGCGGATGCGGTTGCGTTTGCCAATCTCCAGACGGCTGGATTCCCCTTTGAACTTAAGGTCTTGGGGGATTTCACCGATCACCGCGAAGGAAAAGATCACCGTACCTTCGCCGACTTCGGTGTCGCCGGTGACGATCGCGTGGGACTTCACCTCAACGTTGTCATGCAGCACGACCCGAGGGCCGATGACGCAGAACGGGCCGACCTTGGCAGAGGCCGCGATCCGCGCCCCTTCCTCGATCACGGCGCTTGGGTGGATGTTGCCCATCAGGACAGGTCCATCATCGCAGTGAATTCAACCTCGGCCGCCATTTCACCCTCGACCGACGCGACGCCACCGAATTTCCAGACTTTGCCGCCGGGTTTGCCGCGCAGGGTGTTCAGCTCCATCCGGACGACGTCACCGGGAACGACCTTGCGGCGGAATTTGCATTTGTCGATGGCCATGAAATAGACCTTCATGTCCTTATCCGCCATTTCCAGCGTGACACCAACCATCACCGCAGCGGTCTGCGCCATCGCCTCTACGATGGTGACGCCGGGCATAATCGGCATGCCGGGGAAATGCCCCTGAAAATGCGGTTCGTTCATCGTGACATTCTTGATCCCGACAGCGCTTTGCGTGCCCTGGATATCGACCACTTTATCGACCAGCAAAAAGGGATAGCGGTGCGGAATGATCCGCTGGATCATCTGGATATCGGCACTTGGCAGGGTGTCAGTCATTGCATGTCCTGTCTGTTAAAAGCTGTAAGCTGGCTACCAATTCTGGCCGCCATGGGCAAGCGGGGGGGATCAGTTCTTGCCGCTGCCGACCGACGCATCAAGCCGCTCTATGGCTTCGTCGGTGATGTCGATGGCGTTGGCGCTGACGAAGACCGACCGGCGTTCAAGGATCACGGCCGCCCCGGCTTCACGCATCATCTGTTCCAACACAGGGCCCGCAGCGGCCAGAAACACCTGGCGCTCTTTCTCGACCAATTCGTTCAACGCCCGCCCCTTTGCCGCTTGCGCCGCGCGGGTTTTCTGCACCTTTTCGTCAAAGGCATCCGCCAGCCCGCTGAAGGCATCGGGGCTGAGCTTGCTGCGCTGATCGGTGAGCTTGCGCTCCTCGGCCTTCAAATCCGCTTCGATCAGGCGGTTTTCGGCAGATATTTCAGCGCTTTGGGTTTCCACGTCATCCGCCACCCGCAGACCAAAGGCGCTTTCATTGAACACACGATCTGAATCGATGGTCAGGATCGGGCTTTGCACCACGCGCCGTTCAGACTGCTGTTGTGCAAATACCGGCACCGCCGCAAGGGGCAGTACCGGAAGAAGGCAAATCAAGAGTGCCCGCAGTTTCATAACGGCCTCAGAAATCGGTCCGCAGGGTCACTTCGAACTTCTGTTCTTCGTCGTAGTCCTCTTTTTTCAAGGCCTTAGAGACGTTGAACTGCAAGGGACCAACAGGCGTATCCCAGAAGAGCGAGACACCGATCACGTGGCGGAACGAACCGGATTCACCAACGATAGACGAGCCCGCGGGGATCACTACATCGTCGAGGTTCCAGACGTTGCCGACATCATAGAAGACGCCGCCGCTGATGCCGTATTCTTCGGGCAGGCCCAGCGGGAATTCCGCCTCAAGACTACCAACCACAAAGAGGTTACCCCCAAGGGAGTCGTCCGACCCGTTGCTTTGATCGCGCGGGCCGATCCCGCCGGTTTCAAAGCCGCGCATGATCGATGGGCCGATCAAGAAGCGGTCGGAAACGCGGTTGTTGCCCTCGCTCCATGCCAATGCCCCACCTTGCAAGGTAGCACGCAGGGTGACTTCCTCGTTGAAGATACGCTTTTCGCCGATGGCTTTGGCGGTGGTTTTCACGAACTTGGTGTCCCCCCCTAGACCTGCGAAATCCTGCCCGAATTGCAGCAGCACACCCGATGTCGGGTCAAGGCCGGCGCGGCGGGTGTCGTAGCTGTAGTTATACCCGATCGAAGAGGTCACCTGACGGCCCGCGGCGATGTCATTAGCAACGACGAAACCGGTTGTGGTATCGTCACGCTCCGACATCTCAAGATCGTCATAGGTATAGTTGAGGCTCAACCGCCCGTTTTCGCTGACAGGGAACGACAGCGTCGGCTGGAAGACGATACGTTCGGTATCGAAGGAATTATAGGACGAGCTTGTTTCGGCATAATCGAGGTTCAGGCCGAACGCCACATCACGCCCCAAGAGGCTCGGCTCGATAAAGTTGAAGCCATAGCGCTGTGCATCTTCAGCCGTGCTGACCGTCAGCTTGAGCTTCTGGCCGCGTCCCAGGAAGTTATCCTCGGCGAAGCTGACCGCGACGCCGATCCCGTCACTGGACGAGAACGACCCACCGAAGTTGAGCGAGCCTGTCGGCTGTTCCACAACATTCACGTCAACGACGACCTGCTCGGGGGAAGACCCCTCGCGGGCGTTGACTTCGGCGCTTTCAAAATAACCAAGGGCGCGGATACGCTCGGCGCTTTCACGGATTTCGCGCGGGTTGAACGGGTCACCCTCTACGCTGTCAAACTGGCGGCGTACAACGCGGTCAAGCGTGGTGGTGTTACCTTCGATGTCGATCCGTTCGACAAACACACGTGGACCACGCGAAATACGATATTCGACGTTCAGCGTCAGGTCGCGATCATTGCGCGTGACAACCGGTTCGACCCGCAGAAAGTCTACGCCGTCACGGATGGCTTTGCGTTCCATCCGGGCGATATCCGTCTCGACCAGCGACGGTGAATAGACGGCACCGGATTTGGTCTTGATTACGCCACGATAATCGTCGGCGTTCACCCCGTTGATGGTCGAGGTGACGGTCAGTTCGCCAAACTTGAACTGTTGCCCCTCTTGCACGTTAAACTGCACAAAATAGCCGTCGCGTTCTTCGGTCAGCTGAGCGTTCGCCGCCGAAATGCGCATGTCGACATACCCGCGCGACAGGTAGAAATCGCGCAGCATCTGCTGGTCGGCCTCGATGCGTTCGGGCACAAAAGTGTCGCGTTTGATCAGACGGCGGAACAGGCCCGCTTGCTTGGTTCCCAGCACGCGGCGCAGACGACGGTCCGAATATTCGCGGTTGCCGACAAAGCTCAGGCGTTCAATCTCGACGTTGTCGCCTTCGAAGACTTCAAACACCAGATCAACGCGGTTCTGGTCGCGGCGGATGACCTTGGGCTGGACGCGGGCGGCGATACGGCCGTCGTTGCTATAGGCCTGCGCGATGGCATTGGCGTCTTTTTCGGCTTGGGTTGGGTTAAAGACGCGGCGTTCGTCTGAATCAACGACCGAAGCCAGCGCTTCGTCGTCGATGCGCGCGTTGCCTTCAAAGCTGATGCGGTTGATCGTGGGGAATTCTACGACCGTGATCACCAATGTCCCGCCGCGCGGTTCAAGTGCTACGCTTTCAAACAGGCCGGACGCCTGAAGGTTCTGGTAAGCATCGTTCAATTCGCCCGCGCTGATCGCCCGACCGCGTGCGATTCCTGCGCGGCTTAGAATGGCGCTGTCGCCGATCCGTTCGTTACCGTCGATCTGAACTGTGTTGAATTGATAGCTTTGCGCGTCAGCATGTGGCGCTGGAACCAGCCAAGCCACTGATAACATTACGCAAAAAGAAGCGCTGCGCAAGGATTTCGCAAAAGGAGTGAAAACCGCTGTTTCGGTGGGCTTATTCCACCTGTCGTTGTGCATCATTTGCCCTACCCGCTGTCAAAAAACTCTTTCGTCCTGACTAGACAGGTTAGCGGCCTTTGTCAAAACGAAGAGACCGCCATACACCTATATAGTGTGTACGGCGGCCAGTTGGATCACGATAGAGTGCGGGAGGGCACCGGGATGGGGAGAGAGAACGGCGTTATGCGCCGATCCACGCGCCGGCGGTCAGCGCGATGATCAGGAAGCCGAAGTACAAAGCGCGGTCCCAGTTCAGATCAACCAAAAGGCTCAAACCGCGATAACTTGTCTTGAACGTCTGCATACTCGTATCCTTTGTAACTTGGATCGAATATCGCAGGCGATTGCGGCGCTCGTTTGACCAATTAAGGCAGTAATAAGACTTTTGTAACTTTTTACCCCCCTTTAGGCGGCAAAATATCGCCTAAGGGCAAAATAAATCGTTACCCAAGGCAAAGACCATTAACCCCAGTACCAAGGTCAGACCAATGGTCATCAGGATGCGCAACGCACCATCGCTGGGTGGTTTGCCGGTCACGGCTTCATAGGCGTAGAACACCAGATGCCCACCATCCAGCGCCGGAATCGGGAAGAGGTTCAGCAGACCGACCGCCGTCGACAGCACCGCGATAAAGTAGATGAAGCTTTGCGCGCCCTGCGACGCCATCGCGCCAGAGGTTTGCGCGATCCCCACCGGACCGCTCAGGTTACAGGTGCTAATATTGCCGACGATCATATGCTTGAGACCCGACAGCGACCCGCTGATGATCCGGCCTGTGTTCTCTACCCCACCCCAAAGCGCTGTCAGCACGCCAGGGTTCGTCGTGGCGGTGTCAAAGGCGGTGCCGCCCACGATGCCAATGCGCATCTGCGACTTGAAGCTGCCGTCTGGCTGCGGTTCGTCCGTCACTTTGGGGCGCAGGGTGATGTCCAGCATTTCCCCGTCGCGCCAGATATCAAGTTCAAGCGGTGTGCCTTCAGACGCTTCAACAGCGGTCTTCAACTGGCGGAAGGCGAAAATCTCTGCCCCATCAACTGAGGTGATCACATCGCCGCTTTTCAGACCGGCCTCATAGGCCGCCGATTGCGGCATCACCTGCTTGACCAGCGATGGCATGACGTAAGGCCCATCCACGGTCACGACCTCCCCGCCACGGTTCACCTCATAGGGCAGCGGCTGGTCAAGCGGAATGCTGGCGAAGGCGTCGGCATAGGCGGTGGCATCGGACACCGGCGGCAGGGTCACCCCGCCGATAGAGACGATCTCGTCCCCTTCCACCAGTTCATTCTGTTCAAACGGCAGCGGGTGCAATTCCCCGACGGTCATCGGATCACGCGGAACACCGACCGACAGGCCGATGGCCGCGAAGACCAGAATGGACAGGGCAAAGTTGAACACCGGCCCCGCAGCGACTGTGGCCGCACGCGCCCATAGCGGCGCACCATGCATGGTGGCCCGCAACCGCTTGGGGTCCGCCTCGGCCGCTTCCATCGCGGCCACATCCTTGCCCGAGGCCGCATCCGCATCGCCCGCGAATTTCACGTAGCCGCCAAAGGGCAGCGCGGCGATCTGCCACTTGGTGCCGCGTTTGTCGTAGCGGCTGTAGATCACAGGGCCAAACCCGAGAGAGAAGACATCGGCATGGATGCCGGACCAGCGTCCGACGATATAATGACCGTATTCATGGATCGCGACGATCACCGAAAGGGCAACCACAAAAGCCAGAAGCGTCCAGATCAGCCCGCCAAACTGCGGGATCAATGCCATTATATCCAAAACTCTACCCTGCCCTCTTTGTTATTGCGGCCCATGCGGCCTGCCTTGCCAGATGGTCCACCTGTGCGACGTTATCAAGTGTGATGGCCGCATCGATCACCCCATTGTCAGGGAAAAGCGCTTCCATCGTGTCTTCGACGATCTCTGCCATCTGGGGAAAGCGCAGCTTGCCGCCGATAAACCCGTCCAGCGCGACCTCTTTGGCGGCGTTGAATACCGCACCGGCCATGCCACCACGCGCCATCACCTCGCGCGCGAGGCGCAGGGCGGGCCAACGGATGTCATCGGGGGCGCGGAAGTCAAAGCTGCCGATCTTTGCCAGATCCAGCCGCTCTACCGGCAAATGGGTACGGTCGGGGTGATGCAGGGCAAAGCCGATAGCGTGGCGCATGTCGGGCGGGCCGATATGCGCCATCAAGGCACCATCGTTGAACCCCACCAGCGCATGGATCATCGACTGCGGATGCACCAACACCTCGATCTGGTCGGGATCCACGCGAAAATATTCACGCGTTTCAATGACTTCCATCGCCTTGTTGAACATTGACGCGCTGTCGATGGTGATGCGCTGGCCCATGTCCCAGTTCGGATGGCTCGACGCCTGCTCTAACGTGGCATCTGCGAGCTTTTCCAGCGGCCAATCGCGAAACGCCCCGCCGCTGGCGGTGATAATGATCCGTTCCACCGCCGAGATATCCTCGCCGATCAGGGCCTGAAACACGGCGGAATGTTCGCTATCGACCGGCAGCATGGTGGCCCCATGTGCCATGGCCGTATCCAGCATCAGCTGACCGGCGCAGACCAGCGACTCTTTATTCGCAAGGGCAAGCGTCGCGCCTTGTTTCAACGCCTCCACCCCCGGTGCCAGACCCGCGGCCCCGATGATGGCGGACATGACCCAATCGGCGGGGCGTGCGGCGGCCTCGTTGATGGCTTGTGTTCCGGCGGCGGCCTCTACCCCCGTGCCTGATAGCGCGTCGCGCAGGTCGTCCAGCAGATGCTCATGGGCCGTGACGGCAAGCTGCGCGTTCAAACGTTGCGCATCTTCCGCCAGCTGCGCGATATTGCTGGCACCGGTCAGCGCGACGACATCATAGGCGTCGGGCGCGCGCGCGATCAGATCAATAGTGTTCTGGCCGATAGAGCCCGTGGCCCCGAAAATACTGACTTTCTTCATAGGGTGGGGATCAGCTTAGTGCGGGGGTGATGGTCAGGAAACGACCAATGATCAGCAGGAACAGCGCCGCCCCCAACATACCGTCGAACCGATCCAGCAAGCCGCCATGACCGGGGATCAGGTTAGAGCTATCCTTGACCCCCAAGCGACGCTTCATCCCGGATTCCGCCATATCCCCCATCTGCGACGCCATCGACATGGCGACAGAGACACCGACCAGCTGCAAGCCCACACCGGTGTTGATCGAGAACAGGAAACCGACAGCCGCCGCCCCGATCCAGCCCGCAGCCGTGCCGGACCATGTTTTCTTGGGGCTGACCTTGGGCCAGAACTTCGGCCCACCGATGGCACGTCCGGCGAAATAGCCAACGACATCGGTGATCACCACAACCAGCACCAACCACATCAGCCAGCCAAAGCCGAAATCATCGCGGACCTGCGTCAGCCCGAAACCGGCCAGCATGATCATCACGGTGAAACACATAAAAATGGTGCGGTGCTTTTCCAGTTGGCCAAAGCCCACCAACGCGGGGGCCAGCAGCACCGGCAGGGCAAAGCCCACGGGCAGGTAGATCGCGGCGAGCGTCGCCGCGCCCACCAGCAAGCCCATCTGCCTCCGTGCGCTGCGGTTTGACGGGTTCAACATCCCCACCAGTTCCCACGCCATGACGCCGCAAATGATCGCGACGAGAACGTGGAACACGGGCCCGCCCAGATAGATACCGCCCAGACCGACCACAATCATCGCCAGCGCCGAACCGACGCGCGCCGTGAGGTCGGACCAGCGTTCCGAAGAAGGTGTCATAGTGCTTTCCTTTCGTCGTACGATCAGGAGGACACGGCACCAAAGCGCCGGTCGCGATTGCCAAAGGCCGCACAAAGATTGCCAAACTCGGCCTTGGTGAAGTCGGGCCAGAGCGTATCAATGAATTCATATTCGGCATAGGCTGATTGCCACAGCAGAAAGTTCGATATCCGCGCCTCGCCACTGGTGCGGATCACCAGATCGGGGTCCGGCAAAACATGGGTATCCAGATAGCGCGGCAGGGTTTCTTCGTCGACGTCATCAGGGCTGAGCAGACCCGCTGCAACGTCCTGTGCCAGCCGCTGCGTCGCGCGCGCGACCTCGTCGCGACCGCCGTAGTTCAGCGCAATCGTCAGATGGGTACGGGTGTTTTCCGCCGTCTCTGCCTCTAGCACATTCATCAGCTTGACCAGTTTCGCATCCAGCCGGACACGGTCACCGATAAATCGGACGCGCACGCCCTTGGCTTTCAGCGCCTTGGTCTCTTTGGTGATATAGCGGCGGAACAGGCTCATGAGCCCCGCCACCTCGACCTGAGTACGTTTCCAGTTCTCGGTCGAGAAGGCAAAGATCGTCAGATACTCGACGCCGAAATCGGGGCATGCCTCGACGATTTCACGCACGCGTTTGGCACCGGCATGATGCCCGAACAGACGCGGACGCCCCCGCTGGGTCGCCCAACGGCCGTTTCCGTCCATGATGATCGCAACATGGCGCGGTGCCCCTGGGACAAGCTGGAAGGTCTGGTCGGTCGCAGCAGGCATCATCTATCCTTATCGAACTGCAGGCCGATGCGCGGACCTTGGGTCGCGCGCATCGAGTAAGGTACTTAAACCTGCATGATCTCGGCTTGTTTGCTTTCAAGCTGCTCGTCGATCTGGGCGATGAACTTGTTCGTCATGTCCTGAACCTCACCCTCCCAGACTTTCTGATCGTCTTCCGACATGCCGTCGGCCTTGGCTTTCTTGATCTGGTCCATACCGTCGCGGCGCACGTTGCGGATCGATACACGGGCGCTTTCGGCATATTGCCCCGCGACCTTGGTCAGCTGGGTCCGGCGTTCCTCGTTCAGCTCGGGGATCGGCAGCATGATGATCGTGCCGTTCAGCTGCGGGTTGATGCCCAGACCGGATTCACGGATCGCCTTTTCGACCTTGCCGACCAGCGCCTTGTCCCAGACATTGATGGTGACCATCCGCGGCTCGGGCACGTTGACGGTGCCCACCTGGTTGATCGGCGTGCTGCTGCCGTAGGCGTCGACCATCACAGGCTCCAGCATAGAGGCGGACGCGCGGCCTGTGCGCAAAGAGGCAAATTCGGTGCGCAACGATGCGATTGCGCCGTTCATGCGCCGCTCAAGATCGTCTGTGTCCAGCATAAAATCGTCTGACATGATGTCCCCGGTGGTTTTGTAACTATCTAGATTTGAACCGATATAACGCGATCAAGCCCCCCTTGTATAGGGAGCCCCGCATCTATCGTAGGTTGGGGCCTAGCCCTGAACCCGTGTGTATGTGCCCTCGCCCGCGAGAATCCCCTTGAAGCCGCCCGGCTCGTCCAGAGAGAAGACGATGATCGGCAGGTTGTTGTCGCGCGCCAAGGCGATGGCAGAGGCATCCATGACCCCCAAGCGCTTTTGCAGCACATCGTCATAGCTGACGGCATCATAGCGGACCGCATCGTCGAATTTGGCGGGGTCTTTATCATAGACACCATCGACCTTGGTGCCCTTGAAGATCGCTTCGCAGGCCATTTCATTGGCGCGCAGCGTCGCGGCGGTATCGGTGGTGAAATAGGGGTTGCCGGTGCCCGCGGCAAAGATGCACACGCGCTTTTTCTCAAGGTGGCGCACCGCGCGGCGGCGAATATAGGGTTCGGCGACCTCGTTCATTGTGATCGCGGAAATCACCCGCGTGTGAATGCCCAGTTCCTCCAACGCGGATTGCATCGCCAGCGCGTTCATCACGGTGGCCAGCATCCCCATATAATCGGCGGTGGTGCGTTCCATCCCCTGAGCCGATCCTTGCAGCCCGCGGAAGATATTGCCGCCCCCAATGACCATGCAGATTTCGACGCCAAGATCGTGAACCGATTTGACCTCGTTCGCGATGCGTTGCACGGTTGGCGGGTTCAGCCCGAACCCCTGATCGCCCATCAATGCTTCGCCTGAAATCTTCAGCATGACCCGGTTGAATGTTACTTTTGACTGGCTCTCGGGCATGGGCGCACCTTTCAGGGTGTGGGAGGGGTTTTCATTGCGCCGTAAAATGTCGCAAATAGCGCAAACATTCAATGCTCCGTCAGAGGTTCACGCAAAGAAATGCCAGATGCCCCGCTGTCCCGCGTCTCTGACGTGGTTTCCTCTATCGACCCTGCCGCGCCTGTCCTGATTGCGGGGCCCACGGCGTCGGGTAAATCGGCGCTGGCGCTGGCGATTGCGCAGGCTCAGGGCGGGGTGATTGTGAACGCGGATGCCAGTCAGGTCTACGGCTGCTGGCGCGTGATCTCGGCCCGCCCCCCAGCCGAGGAAGAGGCCTTGGCACCGCATCTGATGTATGGCCATGTCGCGGCACACGACCCCTATTCCGTCGGCCACTGGCTGCGCGAGGTGACCGAGGTGCTGCGCCAGCCCGCACGCCCGATCATTGTCGGTGGCACGGGGCTTTATTTCGCGGCGCTGACCAAGGGGCTGGTGGACATTCCTCCGACCCCTGACGCGGTACGCGCCGCGGGCAATACCATGCCCCGCGCGGCGATGATCGACGCGCTTGACGCAGAGACGGCGCGCCGCATCGATCTTTATAACCCCATGCGCGTCCAGCGAGCGTGGGAGGTGCAGCAAGCCACAGGGCGCGGGCTGGCCGCGTGGCAAGATGATACCCCGCCCCCCATCCTGCCGATGGAGCGCTGCCAGCCCGTCGCCGTTGCCGCGTCAAAGGACTGGCTGAACGACAGGATCATCCGTCGCTTTGACCAGATGCTGGACCAAGGCGCGCTGGACGAAGTCGCCGCCGTACGCCCCGATTATGACCCCGCCCTGCCCGCGCACCGTGCCATCGGCGTGCCCGAGCTGATGCGCTACCTTGACGGCGTAACACCGCTTGACGTGGCGCGACAGGATGCCATCATCGCAACACGGCAGTATGCCAAGCGGCAGCGCACGTGGATGCGCAAGAACACCGCCGATTGGCTGCAATATGTGCCGGGCTAGCACGCAGTCGCCAAAACGGCGAAATTATCTTTTACTGCCTTTATCTTTCCGTATATCTGTATAACGATAGTGTTCACTTGTCTTTTCCGGATAGGGGCATGCAATGACAGAGAACACGATCGAATTGCTGACGCTGGCGCAACTGTCGCAAGGGCAAGACTGGCGCGTGCAGCTTTGTCATGACCGGCCTGTGCATATGCTGATCTGGATCACCCGCGGTCAGGGGTTGCTGCAGCTTGACGGCCAGCGGCGCGGCTTGGGGGCGCATAACGCGGTGTTTATCCCTGCCCGTGCGCTCTTTGCCCTTGATATGGGGCGGCAGGGCATCGGGCAAGCGGTGGTGATCCCCGACGGCACCGAGCTGCGCCTGCCCCAAATGCCGCGCCACCTGCGTATTCGGGATGTGCAGGCCCAGACCGAACTGACCGGCCTGATCGAAGCCGCGCAGCGCGAACAACAGGCCAAGCGCCCGCTGTATCATGACGCGTTAGAGGGGCACGCGGCGCTGATGTCGGTCTGGCTGCGGCGTCAGATCATGCAGGACGAACATGTCCCCAACCGGCGCAACGCCGCCGCACGGCTCAGCGCGCGGTTCTGCCAGATGGTCTGTGAACACTACAGCAGCGGCGCGCCGATGGCACACTACGCCGAAAGCCTGGAGGTCACGCCGACGCATCTGTCACGGGCCGTAAAATCCGCGACCGGCAAGACTGCGGCGGATATCCTGACCGAACGGGTGGTGCATGAGGCACGGCACCTGCTTGGTACGACAGAGCATTCCGCACAGGATATCGCGCGCCACCTTGGCTTTGGCTCCGCCGCCTATTTCACACGGTTCATGCAGCAACACACGGGCCTCACACCCTCGCGTCTGCGGGCAACGGCGGCCTGACGCGTCAGGGCCGGAGGCCGCAAGGACGCTCGGGTTAGCGCCCTTTTCCAAAGTACCGAGTTGACCTGCCACCGCGACCTGTGGCTGACTGGTATTCAAGAAAAACACATCCGCACCACCCATGTCATGGTGGAAAGCGGACAATAAGGGAGCCGCGCAGCGCGCAACGTATCGGCAAAAGCCGGACCGCGCTGCGACAAATTCAAACGCAGCCGCGCGCCTTCAAGGTGCCGCCGTACCGCCGCGCAACAGGGTCATCACATGGGTATTTTCATATTGCGCCGTTTGGGCGTGATGGTGGTAACAGCGCTATGCCTGACCTTTATCGTGTTCTGGCTGACCAACCTCTATCCGAACCTCGAAAAGCTCGCCAAGACCCAAGGCAACTTCCGCATGTCGGACGAAGCGGTCGCAAGCTATCTGGGGAATCGCGGCTATCTTGACCCGCTGCCGGTCAAATTCGGCCAATGGCTGGGCGTCATGCCCGGATGGGTGACGCAAGAGGATGACGGCACCAGTTTCGGGCGGTGCTTCACCAAGGACACGCCCGAGGGCGACCGCCGCCGCTTTTGCGGTATCTTGCAAGGGGATTGGGGATTTTCCACTGTTTTCCAAGAGGATGTCGGCCCCACTGTCCTGACCCGGTTGGCGCTGACGGGCAAGTTGATGGGCTGCGTGATCCTGCTGATGGTGCCGATGGCGCTGATTGTGGGCGTGCTGGCGGGGATGCGCGAAGGGTCGCGGACGGACCGGACCCTGTCGACCTTTTCGATCCTGACAACCGCGACGCCTGAATATGTGTCTGGTGTCGTGTTCATCGCCCTGCTCGCCTCCTCGCGATTTGGGCTGTCGCCCCTGCTGGCCGACTGGGGCTGGATCGACAGCAAAACGCTGTTTCTGGGCTCCGCTGCCAGTGCGATGAAAGACGCGACCTTCTGGAATTTCTTTTTGCCGGTGCTGACCATCTCGCTTTACGGGATGGGCTATATCGCGCGCATGACCCGTGCCTCGATGACCGAGGTGATGACCGCGCAATACATCCGCACGGCGCGGCTGAAGGGGGTGAGCTTTGGCAACATCGTCCTGAAACACGCTCTGCGCAACGCATTGATCGCGCCGTTCACGGTAATCATGCTGCAAATCCCGTGGCTTCTGAACGGAGTCGTCATCGTCGAGACCCTCTTTAACTACAAGGGCTTCGGCTGGCTGTTGGTCCGCGCCGCGTCGAATAATGACATTGAGTTGTTGCTGGCCGTGTCGGTCGTGTCGGTGATCGTGGTGCTGACAACGCAGCTGATCTCGGACATCGGCTATGTCGTGCTGAACCCGCGCATCCGGATCACCTGAGGAGACAATGCAGATGGACCCCTTGACATGGACAGGTGCGCTGGACTGGGTGAACCCATTGCTGGGGGGCGCGGTACTGGTCGTGCTGCTTGGCATCGCGACGCAGATGGTCTGGCCCCTGCTGCCCACTTCCCCTGCGGGAGCGCGCCGCTTGGGGCAGCTTACCTCGGCGGGGATCGCGGCGGCGGCGGCGGTGCTGATGGTCTATGTCGTCGGGGGCATTTTCATGGGCGCCGAGGCCGGCATCTTTGGCGGCATGGCGCAGCGTCTGCTGCCGGTCTGGATTGCGCTGATCGTGACCTTTGCCCTGTCGATTACCTTCAAACGCCGGCTGGGGCTTTATGGCAAACTGTTTGACAGCACCGTCGGTATGATCGGCTTTGGGCTGGTGATGTTCTGGGTCTATACGGGGCTGTTCGGCGGGGTGTTCGACATGATCGTGACCCATGATAGCCTCAGCCAGACCTCGGGCATGAAGAACAAGCTTCCCGGCACACCGCTGGCCCGTGCCGAGGACGGCGACTACCCGTGGTTCCTGCTGGGCGGCGATAACCTTGCCCGCGATGTGTTCAGCCGCCTGATCAAGGGGGCCTGGGTGGTGATCCAGATCGCGCCGATGGCGACGGTCTTTGCCTTTATGGTGGGGATTACGCTGGGGCTGCCTGCGGGCTACTATGGCGGTAAACTGGACGTATTCCTGAGTTTTCTAGCCAATCTGATCCTCGCCTTTCCGGTGATCTTGATCTTTTATCTTCTGGTCACCCCTGAGATCGTGCTGACCGGACTGCCGAATTACATGGCAATTGTGCTGTTCATCTTTCCGCTGGTGTTCCTTGGGGTGCTGCTCAACACACGCCTGCGCACGCAGCCAAGCACCCGCACGCCGGTGCTGGTCGTGGTACTGGGGCTGGTGGGCTGGCTTTACCTCGCGATGATCTCGGACGATGGAGCATTGGTGCGCACCCAGACCTACGAGATCCCGGGCCTGCCTGCGTTTGGGGATTTCCTCGACATCGGGCCGGGGTTGCTGGTGGTCTTTGTCGCCGTGGTTTTCGTCAATGCGCCCACAGTATTCCGGATCGTGCGCGGGCTCGCACTGGATATCAAGACCCGCGACTACGTGGCGGCCGCGCAGACCCGGGGCGAAGGACCGTGGTACATCATGTTGTGGGAGATCCTGCCCAATGCCCGCGGCCCCCTGATCGTCGATTTCTGCCTGCGCATCGGCTATACCACGATCCTGCTTGGCACGCTGGGGTTCTTTGGGCTGGGACTGGAATCCGAAAGCCCCGATTGGGGCACCACGATAAACGCAGGACGGCGCCTGCTGGCGCTCTACCCCCATGCGGCAATCGCGCCGGCGCTGGCCTTGCTGAGCCTTGTGCTGGGGTTGAACCTGCTCGCGGATGGGCTGCGCGAAGAGAGTTTGCGGGATTGATTTGGGGAACCGCCGCGGGGGCCAGCCCCCGCACCCCCGGAGTTTGCTTGGCAAAATGAAGTATATGGTTGCGGTTGAAGGTAAGGGGGTTGGACATGGGCGAGGCATATGACGGGCCAATTCTGGAGATCGACGCACTGTCGATCTCTTTCTTCACACGGCTGCGCGAAATTCCGGCGGTGATGGATTTCTCTGTCTCGGTCAAACCGGGCGAGGCTGTGGGGCTGGTTGGTGAATCCGGTTGTGGTAAATCAACGGTCGCCTTGGGCGTAATGCAGGACCTTGGGGTGAACGGGCGGGTCGTGGGCGGGTCCATCAAGTTCAAGGGGCGCGATCTGTCCCAGATGAGCGCCGCTGAGTTGCGTCAGATCAGGGGCAGCGAGATCGCGATGATCTATCAAGAGCCTATGGCCTCTTTGAACCCCGCCATGCGGATCGGGCAGCAGTTGATGGAAGTGCCGATGATCCACGGTGGCATGTCGAAACGCGAGGCCCATGCCCGCGCCTTGCAACTGGTGACCGACGTCAAGCTGCCGGACCCCGAACGTATCCTCAAGTCCTATCCGCATCAGCTGTCAGGCGGGCAACAGCAGCGCATCGTCATCGCTATGGCCCTGATGTCAGAGCCGTCCATGCTGATCCTGGACGAGCCCACCACAGCATTGGATGTCACGGTCGAGGCGGCGATCATTGATCTGGTCAAAGATCTGGGGCGCAAATACGGCACCTCTATGCTGTTCATCAGCCACAACCTCGGGCTGGTGCTGGACACCTGCGATCGCATCTGTGTCATGTACTCAGGCGAGGCGGTCGAGCGCGGGTCGATTGCGGATGTGTTCGACGGCATGCGCCATCCCTATACACAGGCTCTGTTCCGGTCGATTCCGCTGCCCGGTGCCGACAAGACCGCGCGCCCGCTGGTCGCTATCCCCGGCAATTTCCCCCTGCCCCATGAACGCCCCGAGGGCTGCAACTTTGGCCCGCGCTGCGATTACTTTGTCGCAGAGCGCTGCGATCAGGGTGCCATTCCGATGCTGGATGTGCCCGAAAACATGCGACACGCGACCCGCTGTATCCGGCACGATGAAATCGACTGGGCCGCGCCGATGGCGCATGCGGCGACCAAGTCGAAGGGCGAGGTTGGCGACGTCGTTCTGAAAATGGACAAGCTCAAGAAATACTATCAGGTGGCGGCGCATTCCATGTTTGGCGGCACTGGGACCAAAGTGGTTAAAGCAAACGAAGAGCTGAGCTTTGAAGCGCGGGCGGGTGAAACCCTTGCCATCGTTGGGGAATCCGGTTGCGGCAAGTCCACTTTTGCCAAGGTTCTTATGGGGCTAGAGACGGCCACAACCGGTCATCTGCTGCTGGATGGCCGTGATATCGGGACCACCGCAATCGAGGATCGGGGGACACAGACCGTCGCTGATATCCAGATGGTGTTCCAGAACCCTTTCGACACATTGAACCCGTCAATGACCGTGGGCCGCCAGATCATCCGCGCGCTTGAAGTGTTTGGCGTGGGCACCTCCGCGCGTGACCGTAAGGCGCGCATGCTGGAGCTGATGGATCTGGTCAAACTGCCGCGGGAATTCGCCAGCCGCATGCCGCGCCAACTGTCGGGCGGGCAGAAACAGCGCGTGGGGATTGCGCGTGCCTTTGCCGGAGACGCGCGGATCGTGGTGGCGGATGAACCCGTCTCGGCGCTTGATGTCTCGGTTCAGGCGGCGGTGACGGATCTGTTGATGGAGATCCAGCAGGCGCAACAGACCTGTCTGTTGTTCATCAGCCATGACCTGAGCATCGTGCGATACCTTAGCGACCGGGTGATGGTGATGTATCTGGGACATGTGGTCGAATTGGGCACCACGGATCAGGTGTTCTCTCCGCCCTATCACCCCTATACCGAAGCGCTGCTTTCGGCAGTGCCGATTGCCGACACGCGGGTGAAGAAAAAACATATCGTGCTGGAAGGCGATGTCCCCTCGGCGATGAATCCGCCGCCCGGCTGCCCCTTTCAGACGCGCTGCCGATGGAAATCTCGGGTGCCGGGAAATCTGTGCGAGACGCAGGTACCAGAGCTGCGGGCGCTGGCGGCGGGGCATACGGTGAAATGTCATCTGGATGACGCGCAGCTTGCGGCGATGGAGCCGGTGATCGAGATGGACGTTACGGCGCGCTGAACCCTTCGCTACGCATCAAAAAAACGGCCACCGCATGTGCGATGGCCGCTTCTGCCTGATCGAGGCAGGGTGGCTTATTTGCTGACGCCGCTACCTGCGGTGTTCAGATTGCCGACCTGTTCGGCCACCTCATCGGCAAAACCGTTGATCATGACTTCGTAAAAAACACCCTCGGTCGGGGCCACGGCGACATAGCCCTCGGGCACGACCTGATCGACCGAATAGGCGGCGACGTTCACAGGGAAGCTGCGTGCGCCGATCGATTCATTGGGCGATGTGATGTCCACCACACCTTCGATCTCGTTAAATTCCTGACTGTCGCTCAGCATCGTATCCCCATCCAGCGAGATTTTGCGGATGTCGATGTTGATCGTCGGATCGCTGGCATCATCGCTGCCCAAGACGCGGGCGGCCACGGCGGCTTTCAGATCCTCGGTGATCTGGGGGTAGTATTCCATCGCGTTAGCGTCCTGCGCGGCGTTGATCGACGAGCTTACGTCAATCGCGGAGAAGGCAACGCTGTCGTCCGCAAATGCGGCAGAGGACAATGCGGCCAAGCTGACACCCGTGGCCAAGGCGATCGATTTAACTGAGTTGAACATGCGAATGCTCCTTATCTTTCTGATGCGCGCAGACCGTAGAAGACGACCTGCTGACGCTGTGGAGAGGGAACATCAGCCGTGGCGATATGGTTCCATCGCCGCGAAAAACGGCAAGCGGAAATCAGCATCAAGCGGCGAAATACATAGTATTTGCAGCCACTTATCGGGGTGCATCACAGACCCGCGATCACCTTCACATAGTTCTTGGTTTCGGCGTAGGGCGGGATGCCACCGTATTTCTTCACCGCCCCCGGCCCCGCGTTATAGGCCGCAAGCGCGAGGTTCCATGAGCCGAACGCCTGATATTGACGTTTAAGGTAGCGTGCACCGCCATCAAGGTTCTCGTAGGGGTCGGTCGGGTCCACGCGCAGGATCCGCGCCGTTTCCGGCATAAGCTGCGCCAGACCAAGCGCGCCTTTATGCGACCGCGCCGCAGGGTTCCAGCCGCTTTCCTGCTGCACGAGGCGCAAGAAGAGATCCGCCGGAATGCCGTGGCGCATCGCGGCTTCGCGCGCCATGCCAAGGTAGACGCCCTTGTACTTGCCGCGATATTTGGGGGTGTCCCATTTTGTCGGGGTGACCACGCGTTGTGGCTGCAGCCGGACAGAGGCCGCATATTGTTTTGACGCCCGTGTGTCCAAAATCTTGGTCTGGGACGCAAAAAGCTTGGTCCGGCTCTTGGATGAAAACACATCGGCGGCAACCGGTGCTGCGCCCACAGAAAGGCAGCACAGCGCCGCCGTTAGTAAAATTCGCATATTGTCCCTGCCCCACGCAGTCTCAATTCCCGCAGACCATATCAAACTGACCCGCTGGTGCCACCGTTTATTGCCCCCTGTCACATCTGCGTGGGTCGCAACGGCGATAATACCGCCTCCCCCCTGTTTATCGCAAACCCTGCTGGGTATAACGTCGGCCAATCCAAGGTGC
Organism: Sulfitobacter sp. PM12; assembly: GCF_045586035.1. NCBI lineage: Bacteria > Pseudomonadati > Pseudomonadota > Alphaproteobacteria > Rhodobacterales > Roseobacteraceae > Sulfitobacter > Sulfitobacter sp. PM12. The sequence goes on along the minus strand of NZ_CP151529.1, from coordinate 1,906,282 downwards.
GTGCGGGATTCGCGCGTGGCCCGTAAACTTGCAGCAAATGGGGGCATCATGGCCGGCTCAGTGAATAAAGTGATCCTAATCGGGAATCTGGGGCGCGATCCCGAAGTGCGTTCGTTCCAGAACGGCGGCAAAGTGTGCAACCTGCGCATCGCGACATCCGAGACATGGAAAGACCGCAACACCGGCGAGCGCCGCGAAAAGACCGAATGGCATTCGGTGGCGATCTTTCAGGAAGGGCTTGTGCGCATTGCAGAGCAGTACCTGAAGAAGGGTTCCAAAGTATATATCGAAGGCCAGTTGCAAACCCGCAAATGGCAAGATCAATCCGGTCAAGATAAATACAGCACCGAAGTTGTCCTGCAGGGCTTTGGCGGCACGCTGACCATGCTCGATGGCCGCGACGGTGGTGGTTCCGGTGGTGGTGGCAACTACGGCGGCGGCGGTGGCGGCTACGACAGCGGCCCGTCGGATCAGGGCGGCTACGGTGGCGGATATGACAGTGGCCCCTCGGGCGGCGGCAACGACGGTGGTCGTGGCTCCTCGCGCGATCTGGATGATGAAATTCCATTCTGATATCAATCGGATACCAAACGTAGCTAAGGCGGGGAATTCCCCGCCTTTTTCTTTGTCGTGACTTAAGACGGGGGGGCGTCGCGCCCTAGTGGCGTTCGGCCAGCGCGTCGTCCAGCAGCTGCAGCACCGCGTCCTTGGGGACATCGGCGGTGACAAAAGCATCGCCAATGCTGCGGGCCAGAATAAAGCGCAGCTTGCCGTCGATGACCTTTTTATCCTGCCCCATCAGATCAAGCAGATAGGCGGCGTCCGGCAGATCTCCGTCGATGTCGCGCAGGTCGGTTTTCATCCCCATGGCCCGCAGATGCGCACGGACGCGGCTGGGGTCCTCTTGCGCGCAAAGCCCCAAACGGGCGGACAATTCAAACGCCATCGCACAGCCGATCGCCACACCTTCGCCGTGCAGCAACCGGTCGGAATAGCCCGTCGCCGCCTCAAGCGCGTGGCAGAAGGTATGGCCAAGGTTCAACAGCGCGCGGTCACCGTGTTCTTTTTCGTCGCGTAGCACGATATCGGCCTTCATCTGGACAGACCGGCGCACCGCCTCTACGCGCAGCGCCATATCGCCGGCGGCCATCGCGGGGGCGTTAACCTCGAGCCAGTCAAAGAAGGCCGCATCCCCCAGCAGCCCGTATTTGACGACCTCGCCATATCCGGCGAGGAAATCGCGCGCCTGCAATGTGCCAAGCACGGCCGTATCGGCCAATACAAGGGACGGCTGATGAAACGCGCCGACAAGGTTTTTGCCCTGTGATACGTTGATCCCCGTCTTGCCCCCGACCGAGCTGTCGACCTGTGCCAGAAGCGAGGTCGGGATTTGCACAAAGCGCACGCCACGGCGTAGGATCGCGGCGGCAAAGCCCACCAGATCACCGATGACACCGCCGCCAAGAGCAATCACGACATCGTTGCGTTCGACCTTCTGATCCATCAGCCAATCGACCGTGCGGGTCAGCTCTGCCCAGCATTTCGTCGCCTCGCCCGGCGGCAATGCCAGCGCCTCGACGTTGATGTCAGCGGCGTCCAGTCCGGCGCGTAAACTGTCCAGATGGTGCGCCGCAACCGTCTCATCACTGACCACCACAACACGTTTGCGGCGCAACAGCGGGGCAATCAACGCGCCTGCTTGCGCTAGCAGATCGGGGCCGATCACCACATCATAGGCGCGGCCCTCAAGACCGACATGAACCGTTTCTCGCATCACAGCACCTCAAGTACATCTGGGCGATCCGCCAGCGCATCCACCACGCGCTGCGCCATCGCGTCAATCGACAGCGCCGGCGTGCTGGCAACCGTCATATCCGCAAGCCGGTAGATCGGCACACGTTTTTCGTAAAGTTCGGTCAGGGTCCCGCGTGGGTCAGCAGTGCGCAGCAACGGGCGCGAGGTCTTGTACCGCACACGGTTCCACAGCAGGTCAAGATCCGCATCCAGCCACACCGACACCCCGCGGGCCGAGATATTCTCGCGGTTGGCTTCCGCCAGAAAGGCACCGCCGCCGGTCGACAGGATGCCGGGCTGTTTATCCAGCAGACGCGAGATCACTTCGGTCTCGCGCTTGCGAAAGAAGGGCTCGCCGTCGCGCTCAAAGATTTCGGGCACGGTCAGATTGGCAGCGGCCTCAATCTCGTGGTCGCTGTCCACAAAGGGCACGCCGAGTTTCGCGGCCAAAGCGCGGCCTACGGCGGTTTTACCTGCGCCCATCATACCCACCATGACAACCGTCTTCTTAAGATGGTACCGAGGGGTGTTTTGGGCCGTATCGGCTGGGGATTGCTGAATTTCGCTCATTCTTGTGTGAATGACGTGATCTTGCCCAAAAGGCCATATATAGAATAGTCAAAAGATGCAGAAGAAAGCAGGCGGATTCCATGGGCAAGCTGATCAAGTTTCTGATTTACCTCGCAATTATCGGGTTCATCGGCCTTGCGGTCTATGCCTATGTGGGGCCGTTCTTCGGGGCGGACTTTGCACCACCCCAAGTCGAAATCCGCGAATCCGTGACGTTGGAGCAGCAATGATCCGATTTGTCAGGCAGCTAAGCGTTTTTTGCCTGATTGCCCTCCCCCTTGGTGTCGCCGCGCAAACCGCAGCGCAAAATGACCGCAACGCGCCTTTGTCGGTGATCGACTGGCTCGGCGAACGTCCCAAGACGCCGCAACCGACGCGCAAGGCCCCCGTAAAGCCGGACGAGGCCCCCGTGGCGCGGACCGCGCTGCCGCCTGCCGTGACCGTGGCCCCCTTGGGCAAAGGCGGGCCGCGCGCCATCGGGTTGGTGCCAACCAAGGTGACAGGACTGCCGCAGGATCTATGGACGGGCAGCACCGCGGAAGACATCGCGCATCAGCTTGACCGTCTGCCAGAGCTTCACCTGCCCGTAGCCCATTCGCTGCTGTTTACCCTGCTGCTGGCGCAGGCAACCGCGCCGCAGGGGGACGCGAACCAGGGCGATGCGCTTGCCCTCGCCCGTGTGCGCACCTTGATGGAGGCTGCGGCGCTTGACCCTGCGATGTCGCTGATCGAACAGGCGGGTGTCGAGACTTCGCCGGATCACTTTGGCCTATGGATGCAGGTGAGCCTGCTTTTGGGCACAGAAGATCGTGCCTGCCTGCGGCTGAAGGACAAACCCTTCCTGACAACGGATTACGGCGTGCGCATCCTGTGCGCTGCGCGGTCGGGGGAATGGGACACGGCGGCGCTGACGCTGGGGTCTGCCCAAGCGCTGGCGCTGCTGCCCGAAAGCGATCTGTCGCTGCTGGACCGGTTCCTCAACCCTGACCTCTACGAAGGGGCCGCGCCCCTGCCCGGCCCGCGCGAGATGACGCCGCTCAAGTTCCGGCTTCTCGAGGCGATCGGAGAGCCGCAGCCCACGCGGAACCTGCCCGCCGCCTATGCTGTGGCCGATCTGCGCGATATCGCGGGCTGGAAGGCACAGCTCGATGCGGCGGAGCGTCTGACCCGTATCGGTGCCCTGCCCGACAACCGGTTTCTGGGCATTTATACCGACCGTGAGCCTGCGGCCTCTGGCGGGGTGTGGGACCGTGTCGAAGCGCTCCAGCGGTTCGACACGGCCATGTCCAGCGGCAATACAGAGGCAATCGCCAAAGCCCTGCGCCCCGCGTGGCGCGCCATGCAGCAGGCCGAGACCGAAGTGACCTTCGCCACCCTCTATGCCGAGGATTTGCAGAGCACCGACCTTACCGGTGCCAGCGCCGCCCTGCGTGACCGTATCCTGCTGCTGTCACCGCTCTACGAGCAGGTTACCAGCACCGATACGACACCGGCAGAGATTACATTCCTGTCGCAGATCGCGCGCGGGGAGGCCCCGAAAACCACGCCCGACATCCCCCACGCACAGGGGATTGCCAGCGCGTTCACGACGCCAACACCACGTGAGGGGCTGGTTGAAATGGCGCAAAACGGTCAGCTGGGCAGCGCCATCCTGCATACAATTGCCCTGCTAGAGGACGGCGCCCGCGGCGACACGGCTGCCCTGCGCGATGCGATCTCTACCCTGCGGGCCTTGGGGCTGGAAGATGCCGCGCGGCGGGCTGCCCTGCAGACGTCTTTGCTGGAGCGTGACTGATGCAGACCGAGTTGCTGCACTGGATTTCGACCTTCCTAGAGGCGCAGGCGGCGGAACTGGGCGCGGCCACGAACACACAACTCGCCTATGGGCGCGACCTGAAGGATTTTGACAGTTTTCTCGCCCGCCGCGCATTGGATTTCGTCACGGTCGGTCGCAAGGATATCGAAGCCTATCTGGTCTGGTGCGACGCGCAGGGGCTTGCCAAATCCACCCGCGCACGGCGGCTGTCGGCGATCAAACAGCTGTACCGTTTCGCCTTTGAAGAAGGGTGGCGCACCGATAACCCCGCGATCCAGATTGCCGGTCCGGGGCAGGACAAGCGTCTGCCCAAGGTGCTGTCAGAAGACGAGGTCGACCAGCTGCTCGACGCGGCGCGCCACTCGGGGCGCAACACCTCGGACCAGCTGCGCAACACCTGTTTGATGGAGCTGCTCTACGCCACCGGCATGCGGGTGAGCGAGCTGGTGAGCCTTAGGGTCAGCGCGGCCCGCGGCGATCCGCGTTTGCTTTTGATCATGGGCAAAGGCGGCAAGGAACGTCTGGTGCCCCTGTCTGACCCCGCGCGCGAGGCGCTGGCGGCATGGCTGGTGCAGCGCGATAGAACCGACGAGGCCGCACAGGCCAAGGGCAAACCCGCGTCGATTTACCTGTTCCCCAGCCGCGGCAGCGCCGGATATCTGACGCGCCACCGTTTCTATCTGCTGATCAAGGAATTCGCCCTGACCGCCGGTGTTGATCCGTCCAAGGTTACCCCCCACACCCTACGCCACGCCTTTGCCACGCACCTGCTGGCCAATGGGGCCGATCTGCGGGCGATCCAGACGATGTTGGGGCACGCCGATGTCGCCACGACCGAAATCTACACCCATGTGCTAGAGGCACGTTTGTCCGAGCTGGTGCTGGAAAATCATCCGCTGGCCAAGGCGGGGCGGCGCAGTTCCGGCGGCAAGACATCCTCTGACGGCCAGTGACCGGTCTCTAGCGCTTTATGGTAGCCTTGGGTCAGCCCCGCCTGCACCATCGCGCGGGCGGCGGCGGCATGGTCATAGTCAAGCCTGTGAAACGACACCTGCCCCGCATCAAGCACCGCAAAACGGGTCTGCGGTGCACCGTCGTTGGGCGGCATGCCGATGACACCGGCGTTGATCCACATCCCCCGCGCTGTCTGCCGTTCAAACGCCACCCCGCAGTGCCCTGCGATGATCCCGTCCACCGGACCGATGCTCCGCTCCACCGCCTGCCATTCCGCGTCGAAAACGGCCTTGGGCGAGACGGGCCAGATGAAGCGGGCGATATCATGGTGCCCCCCGTGGATCACGGCATAGCGCTTTCCGGCGTGGTGAAAGCTGAGGATATCCGGCACCTGCCCCATCCAGTCGCGCTGCGCTTGGGTGATCTGTGCGCTGGCGTAGCCGTACCAGCCGACCGACAGCAGATCGCAGGCGCTGCCATCCTCGAACCCGCAGCCGCAATCCATCGCACCTGCGGCAAGCTGCTTTTCACAATTCCCCGCCACCACCGCGATGCCACTGTCCTGCATCCTGTCGCTGACGGCATGGGCATCGGCGCAATAGGCCACGACGTCGCCGGTGCAGATCATCCGGTCCGGCCCCACCCCCAAGGCCCGCGCACGGTCAAACAGCGCGTCAAGCGCCTGCAGGTTGGAATAAGGACCGCCGAACAGCACAATTGGTCCGTTCAATTGTCCCAAATCTTGATGGTTCACCCTGCTCATCCCTTGAATGAAACCGCACACACGCCCATAACCCTATGAGCAAACGGATAAGGTATACTCACAAATGGACACGGCCCCCGCAATCCTAGACGGCGCATTTTGGATCAGCAGCGGTATCATCCTGTTTCTTCTGGTGCTCTCCGGCTTCTTCTCGGGGTCTGAAACGGCGCTGACGGCGGCATCGCGGGGCAAGCTGCGGGGTCAGGCGGATAAAGGGTCCAAGGGGGCGGAACGTGCGCTCAAGATCACCGAGGATAACGAGCGGCTGATCGGCTCTGTCCTGCTGGGCAACAATCTTGTGAACATTCTTGCAGCCTCGCTTGCGACGGCGCTGTTCACGCGGGTCTTTGGCGAATCCGGTGTGGCGCTGGCGACGCTGGTGATGACGCTGCTGGTTTTGATCTTTGCCGAGGTTCTGCCCAAGACCTATGCGATCACCAATGCTGAAACCGCCGCCGCAGCCGTGTCGCGGCCCATTGCGCTGGTGGTGCTGATCTTCAGCCCCGTGGTGTCAGCCGTGCGGTTTCTGGTCCGCGGCATCCTTCGCCTTTTCGGCGTAACCATCGACCCTGACAGCAACATCCTTGCCGTACGCGAGGAAATCGCGGGGGCGCTACAAATCGGCCGCTCTGAAGGCGTGGTAGAGAAGGAAGACCGCGACCGCATTCTAGGCGCGCTCGACCTGCGCGAACGTATGGTGGAAGAGGTCATGCTCCACCGGTCAGGGATCGAGATGATCGATGCCGCCAATGACCCTTCGCAGATTCTTGAACAGATCCTGGAAAGCAACCACACCCGCCTGCCCGTCTACCGCGATGATCCCGAGAACATCATCGGTGTGATCCATGCCAAAGACCTGCTGCGTGCCATGTACAAGCACATCAGCGGTGCCGAGGATGACAAACCGTTCAAGACGTTCAAAATCGCCGATATCGCGATGAAACCCTATTTCGTGCCCGAGACATCTACGCTTGACGAACAGATGCGCCAGTTCCTGCGGCGCCGCACCCATTTTGCGCTGGTGGTGGATGAATATGGCTCGCTTCAGGGGCTGATCACGCTCGAGGATATCCTTGAAGAAATCGTCGGCGAGATCACCGATGAATTCGACCCAGATGCGGACCACGGCGTGACCAAGGCCGAGGACGGGCAGTATTTCGTCGATGGGGCCATGACGATCCGCGACCTCAACCGCGCTACGGAATGGGATTTGCCGGATGAAGAGGCTAATACCGTCGCCGGTCTGGTGATCCACGAAGCGCAGATGATCCCGACGCCCAATCAGGTGTTCTCTTTCCACGGGTTCCGGTTCGAGGTCATCGCCCGCGATGGCAACCGGATCACACAGCTGAAAATCCGCCCCCTGTAAAAGCCGCCCTCAGGTGGTGTCATTGTCCATCTTTGGCGCGTCATCCTCTGTATCGCTGCGCTTTACCGCATCACGGACCGCATCGCGCACGTCTTGGCTGGCGCTTTCCATCAACTGCGCCCGGTCGGGTTCAAAGTCGATCTTGGCAAGCGCGCGTCTGAGGTGACGTTCGGCAGCCCTGCGCGCGGCGATGCGCAGCCCCTCGTCAGGGTGCCGCATCAGGCCGTTCAGCGTGGCTTGAAGCCGCTGCTGCACCTCGACCACCGTACACCCGTCCCGCGCCAACGCGCCAAAAGCGTCCTGCATCAGGTCAGACGGGTCCAGCGGTGCGACATAGATGTGGTCCAGCACCTCGTCGCGGTCCCTTTCGGTCTCGTCCTCGTAAAAGCTCAGGATTCGGCCAATGCGGGTGATCACGTCGATCGCGGTGCCGGGGTCGTTGACCCCCGGCGACAGCGCCTTTGACGCAACCTCTCCCATCACGATGAGACCAAAGCGCGGATCTTGGTCATAGGTTCGCAAATCGCCGATGGTGATACTGGCATTGATCCCTGCATGCAGCGTTTCATCGGTGTGTTCATCGTCCTTGGGCTGCCCCACGCGGTCGATCATCATCAAAGGTTCGTTGACGAAAACAAAGCTGCCGATGTTGCGCTTGAGATAGATCTTCACCCCGTGGTTTTCCGCCACGGTATTCAACGCTTCGGGGTAGATATGCTGGATATAGCCGTTTTCATCCGCGGTGAACGGCTTTGCACTGTCGGGGATATCTCCGGTCAGCGGATTGGCCCCGAGGCAGGGATTATGCAGGCGTTCCTTGAAGGTGCGGCGTGTCTGATCCTCCACCTGTCGCGAGGTATCGATCAGGCTGCCAAAGGTCTGCAAATGCAGCACCCAGCGGATCAGGCTGAACACGATCACCGTCAATACGATCACCGTCATCACGAACAACACGAAAGACCGCTTGTCGTCGAACACCCCAAGCTCGCGCAGGATGATGGCGATCAGCGCATACACATAGGCCCCGATGAAGACGGCCAGCGTATTCTGGGTGGTGCGGTCCTGCACGATCAAGCGGTGAATGCGCGGCGTCCATTGGGTCGAGGTGCTGCGATATACCGTGACCATGACGCTAAGCGAAAAGGTGGTGACCGCAAGCATCGCGTTGGCGATGATCGACAGCAACCGGTCCGCCGCACTGCCGGTCAGATAGGTCGCGAGCGATTGCGGGATCCAGCGTTCGATCAACATGCTCAGCAGCAGCGACAAGACCGCCAACAACCCCATGATCAGCACACGCACCCAAAGCTTGCGGCTGTATTCACGGCCCTTGCGGAGCAGTGTCGATGGCAGAAGGAAGTCAAAGTTCATAGGGTATGTCCGCGTCATGAAGTGCCATGTTCAACAAGCTTGCGCGGAGATCACCTGGCTTACAAGCCCAACGCCCTATGCCGCCCGATGGTTCAAAAATGCCGGGCTAAATCAGCGGGCGGGTCTGATGCTATGCTCTTACGGTGGTTGAACAATCTGGCTATGGTCGGTGTATGAGCCATGACATCCCCATCATCCTGCTGGCCGCGGGGCAATCCTCGCGGATGCGGGGGCGCGACAAACTGCAAGAGATCGTGGAGGGCGAACCCCTGCTGCGCCGACAGGCACGGATTGCGCGGGCGGCGACGCGAGGCGCGGTCATTGTGGCGCTGCCACCTGCGCCCCACCCTCGCTATGCGCTTGTGGCTGATATGGAGGTTGAAGCGCTCCCCGTTCCCGACGCGGCAGAGGGGATGAACGCCTCGCTTCGCGCTGGGTTTGCGGCCCTTCCCGCCGGGACGCCTGCCGCGATGGTGCTGCTTGCCGACCTGCCAGAGCTGACTGAAGATGACTTGAACTCTGTCTTTCACGCCGTTGATATTAAATCAAATTACACGATATGGCGCGGTGCGACGGCGGATGGAAAGCCGGGTCACCCGACGGTATTTGCCGCCTGCCATTTCGATCATTTTGCCCGGATGCAAGGTGACACCGGCGGGAAAGAGATCATCGCTCAGGCCCAGGACCAGACGCTGCTGATCCCCCTGCCGGAGAACCGCGCGCGACTGGACCTTGATACGCCCGAAGCATGGGCCGCATGGCGCGCGGTGCGCTGACCGGCCCCTAACCACGTACCCCTCAACACGAAAAAAACGGGACAGTCGCCTGCCCCGTTCTTCGCCCCGCACCCCCTAGGGGATGCAGGCATGTTGCTGCATATAATGTGGCGCTTACTTCGTCAGAAGCTTCGCCTCGTGCTTTTTCAGCGTGCGGCGCGCGGCGACATAGCCGTCCACCCCTTCGCGCGTTGCCAGTTCCGGGAAAAGCTCCAGGATCTCGTTGCGCTGCGCGTTGCCGACGCCTGCAAGGCTCATATCGCCCGGCTGGAAGCTTTCGGTCCATGTGCCGTCAGACAGGATCACCTCGTGCTGGTCGAACATCACGTGGATGTAGGTCGTGCCAGAGGTTTCAACGATATCAACGCCTTCCAGACCGGTCAGGTGTTTCGCCGCGACCAGAACCTCGCGCTCTTCAAAGTAGAGCGCTGTCTTGTCGTTGGCCACCAGAACGCGGTGGTTGGGGCTGACCAGCATGTCACGCTCGGGCAGATTGTTGCCCAAAGCACCCTGACGGATCAGAACCGGCAGCAGATGCGCTTTATGCGCCAGCTCTTGTCCGGTCATCTCGCGGGCACCGACCCAGCGGATTTCCTGAATACCGTTGTCACGTGTGATGACACGGTCGCCCACCACCAGATCTTCGACCCGACGTTCCCCTTTAGGCGTAGCGATCAAGGTGCCCGGTGTGAAGCAGGGAATGATCTCTTCGATGTTGGTGAAGTCGAGACGACCGGTCTCAGTGCCGGACGCATCCGTAAAGACGATCGTGCCGTCGATGCCATCGTTGGGGCTGTCGCCGTCGATGGTGTCACCGGCATCATTATCCGGCGTGACGTTTTCAAGACGATAACCGCCGCCGGGGCTCAGCGCGCCTCTCAGATCGATGACGTCGTAGTCAGAGGCATCTGTGCCGGCACCGCCGTCGATGGTGTCGCCACCGTTGACGTTGGTGAAGGTATCGCGCCCGTCATTACCTTGCAGGCTGTCATTGCCCGCGCCACCGCTGATGATGTCGTCACCGCCACCTGCGCTGATGGTATCGTCGCCCTCACCACCTTCGATGGTGTCGTTGCCAAAGCCACCCAGCAGGCTGTCGTCGCCGTCGCCGCCGTCGATTTCGTCGTTGTCCTCACCGCCGTCGATGGTGTCGTCACCCTCGCCACCGAACAAGATGTCGTCGCCGCGCACACCGCTGATGGAGTCGTCACCGGTCCCACCGTCTACGGTATCATTGTCACCGGCCGCGATGATCGTGTCGTTTCCGGCACCCCCGAGGATGGAGTCGTCGCCAAAGCCCCCAAGGATGGAGTCATCGCCGTCACCGCCGTCGATGGTGTCGTTGCCCTGACCACCGTCGATGGTGTCGTTCCCGTCACCGCCTTTAACGTCGTCGTTGCCATTGCCAGCGAGGATGGAGTCGTCACCGTCCCCCCCATCAATCTCATCATGGCCCTGTGCGCCGCGGATGGTGTCGTTGCCTTGACCACCCAAGATCGTATCATCGCCCTGACCGCCATCCAGGCTGTCGTCGTCAATGCCACCGTCGATGTAATCGTCATCGGCACCACCCAGGATGGTGTCGTTGTCGTCTTCACCGTACAGCACGTCATTGCCCGCACCGCCTTCGATATAGTCCTTGCCGTTGTTCGGCTGCGGATCGGTGGCGTCGACTTCCTCGCCCTCGTAGCCGGCGATCGGTTCGTTGCCAAAGCCACCATAGATGGTGTCATTGCCTTCGCCGCCATACAGGCTGTCGGACCCGTGGCTGCCGATGATGCTGTCGTCGCCGTCGTCGCCGTAGACCTCATCGTCATCGATACCCGCGTTGATAGAATCGTCGCCCGTGCCGCCGTAGATGGTGTCAGAGTCGTCGCCAGTGCGGATCGTATCGTTCCCGCTGCCGCCGTCGACGAAATCACGACCATCGTCCTTGTTCGGATCGCCGGAATTGAAGAATGGGTTGGGTCGTCCACCGACGGTCGGTTGATCATTCGCATAATCAGAGAAGGTGTCGATACCCGCTTCGATCAGATCGTCACCGTCACCGCCATAGATTTCGTCCGCACCTTGGACATCGGTGATGGTGTCGTTGCCGCTGCCGCCATAGATGGTGTCGTTGTCGATGCCGCCTTCGATGACATCATCATCGTCGCCACCGTCAATATAGTCGGCATCATCACCGCCATCGATCGTATCATTCCCTGCGCCGCCGATCAGCGTGTCTTTGTCGTCGTTGGGGTTGCTATCCTGATCAAAGGGTGTGGAGACCAAAGGAACGTCCGTGTCGGGCACGCCAATCGCACCGGGCTTGTTGCCAATCAGTACGTCGTCACCCTCACCACCGACGAGGGAGTCGTTGCCGTCACCACCGATCAGGCTGTCATCATATTTACCACCGTCGATGGTATCATTGCCGCCCTGGCCATCGATGGTATCATCACCACCGCCGGCGTTCACCACGTCGTTGCCGTCACCGGTCATGACATTCTCGTCACCGCCAGAGCCTGTAACCGTATCGTCACCGCCCCCCAGTTCGAGTCTCTCGATCTCCGAGAATTCGGTGGTGCCGGACCCGTTGGTCAGTGTCCCTTCCTCTTTGTCGGTGAAAGTGACTGTCAGGTCGTCGTTCACAGCCGTACTGTCGATTACATCGCCGTCGGTTTCGCCGCTTTCGCCGCCGATGATAACGTCGTTATCGACGCCATCGGTCAGTGTGAACGTGTCGTCGCCCGCGCCGCCGTCAACGGTATCGTCGCCCAACCCGCTGTCGATCGTGTCGTCGCCACCGTTGCCAAAGATCGTATCGTTGATCCCGTCTGTGCCGTCGATCTGGTCGCCTTGGGCGTCGGTGTACCCCGGTGCCATATCCTCGCCACTGTCCAGACCATCAACAGGGCCGGCCATCTCTTCGCCGATGATGTTTTCGATCTCGGTGAATTTGAACGAGCCCGCGGATGTGCCGTCGTCGTTGTACAGATCAACCGTACCGTTCTGACCATTGCCGTTGCTATCTGGTTCCAGATCACGCAAGCGGAAATTGAGGCCAGTCAGATCAAGCGTGTCATCGTCGGTGTTCAGCGCAGGGTCGGCATTGAAGCCGCCGGCACCACCGTCAACCGTATCGCCATCGGTGCCGCCAAAGATGGTATCCTTGCCCGCGCCGCCGCTAATGTTGTCTTTGCCTTCGCCGCCAGTGAGCTGGTCATCACCGTCGCCGCCGATCAGCGTATCGTCATCATTGCCGCCAAACAGCGTGTCATTGCCTGCGCCGCCGTCGATCAGATCATCGCCGTCGTCGCCCATTAGCAGGTCATTGCCGGCACCCCCGTCAACGCCGCCCACGGGCGCGTCAAAATAGACGTCGGTGATGTTGATGCCCGCGTGGTTCCCTGGCGACAGGCTTTGATCCATCGTGTGGGTGATTTCGAGATAGTCCACCGGACCCGAGATGTTCACCAGCGCAGAGTGGCTCGGATCTGTATCCGGGCCATCGGCACCGCGGCTGATCAGCGTTTCATTCCCGCCAACGCCGTCCTGGTTCTGTGCCTGAATGCCGCCGCCTGTGCTGACGTTGATCGGCGTGCGTGCGCCATCGGGGCCAACGGCCACGATCACAACTTTCGACGCGTTATCAATGTCATTGATGCGGAAGCTGATGTTGGTCACATCCTTCGAGAAGTCCAAGCGATAGGTCGCGCTTTCGCCATCCTGGTTCGCCAGAGACGCCAAAGAGCTGTTCGCATTGGTCGCCTGACCGTCGCCAGTGATCGAATGCACCTTCTGCTGATCAGTGGAGAATGTCGTCTCGGGCGTTTTGCTGCTGCCGGTGACCGAGAAGGTCACATTGACGTTGCCCGTGTCCTGAACAAAGCCACCGCCCAGATTGTCGTTATTATCGACAGCCGAGTTGTCGTGGGGGTCTGGTGCCTTGTCCCACTCAAAGCTCTCACGCTCTGTCGTGCCACCGGGCGTAGAGGCGCCGCCGGTGTTGTTGTCGCCATAGATCGTGTCATTGCCGGTGCCACCGGAAATGGTGTCATCGCCGTGGTTGCCTTCGATCGAATCGTGGCCCGCGTTGCCTTCGATGCTGTCGTTGCCGCCTTCACCAAAGATCGTGTCGTTGCCATTCCCGCCGGTCAGCACATCGTCGCCACCAACGGTGCCATCGGTTGGGGACGTGCTGTCATCGCTCACGGTATAGGTTTTGGCGATATGATCGTATTTGATCGACGGCAGGTTAGAGTTGTGGCTGACGAAATCGTAGGATTTGCCGACTTCCAGCGGTTTGTCTGTCACGAAACCGACGGCATCGTTGCCGTCAAAGTTCACGACGTAGACTGTCACATCCTGCGAGGAATCCACCGCGCCTTCGGGGCGCACAATATAGGAATACTCGGGGATGATCTTGTCGCCGGCGTATTCGGTGTTGCCATCCAATTTGGTGGTTTTCGCCAAGGTTTGCGAATTGTCGTTGTCGTTCAGCTTATCGTCGTCATCATTGATGCCAACCGCAACAGGTGCGGAATTTTCGTTGATAGTGAACGATTTGCCCGACAGATCGCCGGAGCCCACATCGCTGTTCTGGAAGGGGCTTGAACCGCCAGCCACCGTCACATTTGCCAGATCCCACGTCAGAACGGTATGATCCGCACCCGATACAGGCTCAACAGTCTTCGAGACGGGCTGCGCTTTGGTCAGGCCGGCGCTGTCGCCAAAGATGATGTCATCGCCTTCGCCGCCGTGCAGCGTGTCGTTGCCGACGGTGCCGTCGTCATCCGCCAGCAAAGCCGCGGGGTTGTCAAAGAACACGTCGGTTACATTGACGCCCGAGTTGCCGCTTGTGGCACCGGTGTGGATGAACTCGATCCGCGATACGGGACCGTCGATGGACACGTTGACGGAATACTTGCTCGACGAGGGGGAATCGTCGCCGCCCTCGCTGGTGGCCGTGTCCACGCCGAACTTGCCGTCACTGTCCGTCAGCTTCACTTTGCTGGAGCTGCTGTTGGCGATCATATCGACGTCGATCATCTTGCCGGATGCGTCGTAGGCCAGCACTTTCACCGCGCCTCTGTTGTCGATGTCGTTCACATTGAACGACACATTGCCAACGGCCTCGTCAAACCGCAGTTCGAACTTTGTTTCACCGGTGCAGTTGGCCAGCGATTCAAACGAGCTGTTATCGTTCACGCCGTGGGCATCGCCCTCGACATTTCCGGTGAACTGTTTGCTATCGCTGAATTCCTGGTCCGCATTGTTCTTCGGCGAAAAGCTCTTGAGCTCGAATGTGACGTTGACGGTGCCGGTATTCTGGGTGAACCCGCCCTTGAGGTTGTCATTGTCGTCGATCGCGGAACCGTCGCCCGATGGGTCGGGTGCCTTGGACCATTCAAAGCTTTCGCGGGTGTCGCCGTAGTTGCCCTTGGTCGCGCCATCACCGATCAGGATGTCGTTGCCCTTGCCCCCGTCAACATAATCATTGCCCGACCCTGCGACGACCGTATCATTCCCCAAACCCGCGTTGACCGTATCATTGCCGCCACGTGCGAGGATGATGTCATCATTGGACCCGACGTTGCCGAATACCGCGTCGTTACCGTCAACACGGTCTCCGCTTGGGTCATCATTATAGCTGGCGTCGATCTTGTTGCCCTGCTGGTTACCGTCCACGATCCCGTTCGGCCCGTCGGCCGGAGCCTCGGTCGCGGTTTTCTCGGCCTCGGCGGTCGAGGTTTTTCCAAAGAGCCACAGTTTATTCAAAAAGATGGTCATATCGGTCGTCTCCAAAATCAGGTCAGGCACGCTACGGTTGTACCGTCAGCCGTAAAACGAGGGTGCCCAGTCATGGGCGAAGCTAATTAATTCACATGGCACCAATTCTGTGCCGGGGTACTAAGGCGGGACAAAGCAACGCCCTGCCCGCGACGCTGCTGCAATGAGACATACGGCGCGCGGACGGGTGCATCGCGTGACACGCCCAAATCTGCAGCCGTTTGGATACGGGTCATTTGTGTTCTTGTTGTGATCCGAAAACGGCGCTTCGGGGAAGAAATCAAGACGGTCTCGGCAGCGGCGGAGCAACGCAGAGTTGCAACATCACCCATACCCGAACGGTCCGGCACTCGTGGTCTGTAGATACAGTTTCCCATCAGTTTCTCCTCCTTCCGCCAACGTGGCGGGCCGTTAAAAAACGGCGCACAATACCCCTAACAAAGCTCCGCGGTCACAGGCGACACACAAAGAACTCTACCGTCCTGAAGGGAGGATCAGCCGCAGACAGCTGCCCGCTGCCGCGCAACCGGCAGTGGTATATTCATCGGCTCTTGAGAGCCAAGCGAACACATCTTCCCCGCACAACATGTGCGTTCGATGCGGTCGCCCCCGAAACCTAAAAAACTTTGCCCCCCAGTTGGGCACGTTCTTATTACCTACCCGTTGACGTTGCTGGAAGGAAAAAATGGCAAGAATTCGCAGACGCGCCTCTTTTCCGCCTTTTTTGACTCGACGGCGGCGCGGAATATGCACGCATAGGTAGCATATTGTTTCCCATCTCAGGGCGCGAATTTCGATAGAGCGGATGGTTTCCGGGGTTTTTCACTTAATTTTAATGATTTCCCAAACCCAGCCCTCGGCACTGTTTCGCAGGCAGACACAATAAACCATCTTTGCGATTAAATTCGGCGTGGCGGGACTGTGGCGGCGCGTAAATTCGCGATTTGGAACCAATAGCTTGCGACCGCGCCCATTTTTTCGAAAACGCCGCCAGTTTGCCAGCACGAAACCGAATCGCAATACCACCTAAAGGATAGTCGTCGGCACCTCAGGTGGGGTGCCATATGCCGATTATTTAGGCCCGACACCACAAGTTTGACACGAGGACATGCGTTTGAGCGAACATCTGCCGCTACAACCGCAAGAGGGTATTTTGGTCAAATTCGCAGCAAAATCCCACTGTCTCATGATGTTAGGGGGTGATATTTACCGCGCGACAAGTATGCTGATCCAACAGATACAGGAACATGGCGTCGTCACTTGGCCTCTGCCACCACCAGAAGAAGCGTTTGATGAGCAGTCGGAAAATCAAGAATATGGAAGAGTTTGCCGCCGTCAGCGGGATCTCCCGTCCGACGCTTTCCAAGTTCTTCAACGACCCCACCAGCGTGCGTAGCAGCACCCGCAAACGGGTTGAGGCAGCGCTGGACCGATATGACTATCGGCCCAATCTTTACGCCATGAACCAGAACCGCCGTTTGACCAAGAACATCGGCGTCGTGGTGCCGCATCTGGCCGACCCTTTCTTTGCCAAGATTGCCCGCACGATCGAAGAGCACATCTTGCGGCAGGGCTTCCGGCCCGTTCTGCTCGGGTCGCACGGCAGCCCCGAGATGGAGCTGGAGAACCTCGAAAACCTGCGCATGTTGAAACCGGCGGGCGTATTGCTGGCCGCTTTCGGGCGCAGCTCTGATCACGCGCAGATCCAGACCTTTACCGAAGAGGTCCCTACCGTCCTGTTCGATGCGAACATCGATAAGGTCGGCAAGGCGTTCATAGGCTCCAACAATGAACAAAGCGTTGATCTGATCGTCGACTATCTGTGCCGCACGGGCGAGCCGCCTGCCTTTTTCGAGATGAAAGACCCGATGAACCCCAACGCATATAAACGGCGGGCGGCCTATGTCAGGGCGATGGAACGTCTGGGCCAAACGCCGCATCTGATCCAGGTCGGTGGCGAGGGATGGGAATTCGAAGAGATCGGGTTTCGCGAAGGCACCCGCGTGATCCGCGACCGGAGCCTGCCGTCGAAAACAATACTGTGCAGCAACGACCGTTTGGCCATCGGGCTGTTGTCCGCCATTTTCGAGGCGGGGATGAGCGTCGGGATCGAAGCAGGCCACGACTTCCGCGTCGCGGGCCATGACGACCATCCTTTCTCGCGCTTCACCTGCCCGCGTCTAACCACCGTGTCCCAAGACTACGAAGCCATTGCCGAGAAAAGCGCGACCACCCTGCTGGCCCTGATCGAGGCAGATGATTCTCTTGATTCGCGGACAGAGACGCTGTTTGACGGCAAGCTTGTGCTCAGGGGCTCTGCCTAGATTATTGAAAACACGAACCTAAATCGCAAAACTAGACGCGCGTAAAATTCAAATTGACGCGAGTTCATCAATAGCCGTAAGCTTGTCGCTAACATCTCATCAGGGAGGTAGAAGATGTTTGTTTTGAACGCGTTTCGAACGGCGACCGCCATTTCACTTTTGACGGCAGCCGCTGCTTCTGCGGATACGATCACAATCGCTACAGTCAACAACGGCGACATGATCCGGATGCAGGGTTTTACCGATGATTTTACTGCCAAAACCGGCCACGAAGTCGAATGGGTCACGCTGGAGGAGAACGTCCTGCGTCAACGTGTGACCACGGACATCACCACTAAAGGTGGGCAGTTCGACATCATGACCATCGGCATGTACGAGACCCCGATCTGGGGCAAGCAAGGCTGGCTGGTTCCGCTGGACGATCTGTCTGCAGAATATGACACCGACGACATCCTGCCCGCGATGCGCGGGGGTCTGAGCGTCGACGGCACGCTTTATGCGGCCCCTTTCTACGGCGAAAGCTCCATGATCATGTACCGCAAGGACCTGATGGAGAAAGCCGGACTGGAGATGCCCGACGCGCCCACATGGGAATTCGTCGCTGAAGCCGCCCGCGCCATGACCGACCGTGACGCCGGCATCAACGGCATCTGTCTGCGTGGCAAGGCCGGTTGGGGCGAGAACATGGCGTTCCTCACCGCGACAGCAAACGCCTTTGGGGCACGCTGGTTCGACGAAAGCTGGACTGCGCAGTTTGACCAGCCCGCATGGAAAGAAACACTTGAGTTCTATGTGAACCTGATGAACGACGCAGGCCCTCCGGGTGCGGCGAACAACGGGTTCAACGAAAACCTGTCGCTGTTCCAACAGGGCAAATGCGGCATGTGGATCGACGCGACTGTTGCGGCGTCCTTTGTGACCAACCCGACAGATTCCACCGTCGCGGATCAGGTCGGCTTTGCGTTGGCACCTGACACCGGCAAAGGCAAACGCGGCAACTGGCTGTGGGCTTGGGCGCTTGGCATCCCTGCTGGCACCGATAACGAAGCCGCCGCGAAAGAATTCATCGAATGGGCCACGTCCAAAGAGTATCTTGAACTGGTCGCCGAGAAAGACGGTTGGGCAAATGTTCCTCCCGGCACGCGGACATCGCTGTACGAAAACGCCGAATACAAAAAGGTGCCTTTCGCGCAGATGACACTGGACAGCATCCTGTCGGCTGATCCCACCGCGCCAACCGTGGATCCGGTGCCCTACGTCGGTGTGCAGTTTGCAGCTATCCCGGAGTTTGCAGGCATCGCCACACAGGTCGGTCAAGAGTTCTCTGCCGCGCTGGCAGGACAGCAGTCCGTCGATGAAGCCCTGGCCAACGCCCAAGCGTTGACCACCGATGAGATGGAAGCCGCCGGCTACTGATCTGATCGCCCTCGGGGTCAGTCAGCAAAGCTCCCCCTTGCTGACTGGCCCCTTTTTTCCAACACGTGCATGATCGTCCGGGACGGCCCTAGCCCGTCAACGGAGGAGGTATATTCAATGGCAACGCAACACTCACGATCGGCCGCCCGTCTGATGATGGCCCCCGCTGTCGTGCTGCTTCTGGGATGGATGCTCGTCCCCCTGACGATGACGCTGTATTTTTCCTTTCGCAAATACCTACCCCTGCGCGGCGGTGATCTGGGGTGGGTCGGCTTTGACAACTACGTCCGCTTTGTATCGTCCAGCGCCTTCTGGCCGTCGGTTCAGGCGACACTGGTGATTGTGGGCGGCGTCCTGTTCATCACCGTCGTTCTGGGTGTGTTGCTGGCCGTCTTGCTGAACCAGCCGATGTGGGGTCAAGGGATCGTTCGGATCCTCGTGATTGCACCGTTCTTCGTTATGCCGACCGTATCGGCGCTGGTCTGGAAGAACATGTTCATGGATCCGGTCAACGGGCTGCTCGCCCACCTGTGGGGCCTGTTCGGGGCTGAACCGCTGGTGTGGCTGACCGAAGCCTCGACCCAATCCATCATTCTGATTGTCAGCTGGCAGTGGCTGCCCTTCGCGACGCTGATCCTGCTGACCGCGATCCAGTCGCTGGACAGTGAACAACTGGAGGCCGCCGAGATGGACGGCGCATCGCCGGTCAAACGCTTTGGTTTCATCACCTTGCCCCACCTGTCGCGGGCGATCACGGTGGTGGTGCTGATCCAGACGATCTTTTTGCTCTCTATCTTCGCCGAAATTTTCGTGACCACCCAAGGCGCCTTTGGCACCAAAACCCTGACCTATCTGATCTTCCAGCGTGTGCTGGAAAGCCAGAACATCGGGCTCGGCTCTGCCGGCGGTGTCTATGCCATCATCCTCGCCAATATCATTGCCATCTTCCTGATGCGCATGGTTGGCAAGAACCTCGACGCATAAGGAGCCCGTCATGGCACGTGCAACGACCACACAACGCAAGGCTCTGAACACCGCACTCGCATGGGGCGTCGGGCTGCTGATTTTCTTCCCGATCCTCTGGACCATCCTGACCAGCTTCAAGACCGAAGCACAGGCGATTGCAGACCCGCCGGTGTTCCTGTTCTTTGACTGGACACTGGAGAACTACGCCGCGGTGCAGGAACGTTCGAACTACGGCCGGTTCTTGTGGAATTCGGTGGTGATCGCGGGGGGCTCTACCCTTTTGGGCATCCTGATCGCCGTTCCCGCCGCCTGGTCGATGGCCTTTGTCCCCTCCAACCGGACCAAAGATATCCTGCTGTGGATGTTGTCCACAAAGATGTTGCCAGCGGTCGGGGTGCTGTATCCGATCTACCTGATATTTATCAAGATGGGTCTGCTGGACAGCAAGCTGGGGCTGGTCGTGGTGCTGATGCTGATCAACCTGCCGATCATCATCTGGATGCTTTACACCTACTTCAAGGAAATCCCCGGCGAGATCCTTGAGGCAGCCCGTATGGATGGTGCCAGCCTGCGCGAAGAGGTGCTGTATATCCTCACGCCGATGGCGATCCCCGGCATCGCATCCACGCTGCTTCTGAACGTGATCCTCGCCTGGAATGAAGCCTTCTGGACCCTCAACCTCGCCGCCGCCAAGGCTGCCCCTCTGACGGCCTTTATCGCCAGCTATTCCAGCCCCGAGGGGTTGTTCTACGCCAAGCTCAGCGCGGCCTCGACCATGGCCATCGCGCCGATCCTCATCCTTGGCTGGTTCAGCCAGAAACAACTTGTCAGCGGCCTGACCTTTGGCGCAGTGAAATAAGGAAACAACACCATGGGACGCATCACATTAGACAAGGTTTCCAAGCGCTTCGGTGACGTCGAAGTCATCCCGCCGCTGGACCTGACCATCGAAGACGGCGAATTCACCGTCTTTGTCGGCCCCTCGGGCTGCGGTAAATCCACCCTGCTGCGCCTGATTGCAGGGCTCGAAGATACCTCTGGCGGGCAAATCCGCATCGACAAACAGGACGCCACCCATGTGCCCCCCGCCAAGCGCGGTCTGGCGATGGTGTTCCAGTCCTACGCGCTGTATCCGCATATGTCCGTGCGCAAGAACATCGCCTTTCCGATGCGCATGGCGGGTATCCCCGTGGACGAACAGAACCGCCGCATCGATGCCGCGGCGAAAGCGCTGAACCTGACCGCCTATCTGGACCGCAAACCCGGCCAGCTGTCGGGCGGGCAACGCCAGCGTGTCGCGATTGGTCGGGCGATTGTCCGTGAACCCGCGGCCTTCCTGTTCGACGAACCGCTGTCCAACCTTGACGCTGCCTTGCGCGTGGGCATGCGGCTTGAAATCTCCGAGCTGCATAAACGGCTTGAGACGACGATGATCTATGTGACCCATGATCAGGTCGAAGCGATGACCATGGCCGACAAGATCGTGGTGCTTCAGGCCGGTGTGATCGAACAGGTCGGCTCCCCGCTTGAGCTTTACCACACACCCCGCAACACCTTTGTCGCGGGCTTTATCGGCTCGCCCAAGATGAACCTGATCTCGGGCCCCGAGGCGGCCAAACACGGTGCGCATACCATCGGCATCCGCCCTGAACACATCGACGTGTCGACAACCGAAGGCACCTGGAGCGGCGTCGTCAAAGTGTCGGAGCATTTGGGGTCGGACACGTTCTTCCACGTCTATGACACCGGCCTGACCGAGATGATGACCGTCCGTGCCCGCGGCGAAGTGGGCTTGCGCCACGGCGACCGAGTCTTCCTGACCCCGCGCGAGGAGTCGCTTCACCGCTTCGACGCCAACGGCCTACGCATCGCATGAAGCGCCGCGTGCCCCTGCCCTTTAACTTTGCTTCCTACGAAAGCGGTCTCATGAATGAACCGACCATAACAAACACCGACGCGCCGCCTCCGGTGCCGCTGTCCCTGGACCGCCTTGGTGACCTGCCCGCCCGTATCGGCACGCCCAACTACGATCGCACCGCGCTCTCGGCGGGGATCATCCACATCGGTCTGGGCAATTTCCACCGCGCCCATCAGGCGTGGTATCTGCACAAGCTGATGCAACAGGGTCTGGCGCAGGATTGGGCGCTGATCGGCGCCGGTGTGCGGGCCTATGACAGCGCGATGCGCGACAAGCTTATAGCGCAGGACTATTTGACCACCTTGATCGAGCTTGCCCCCGGTCGTGTCACGGCAGAGGTCGTCGGCTCGATGATCGGCTACACCCCCATCGCCGAAGACAACGCGCCGCTAATTGCCGCGATGGCGGATCCCGCGATCCGCATCGTGTCGTTGACCGTGACCGAGGGCGGCTATTTCATCGCCCCCGAAACCGGCGGGCTTGATCTGACCCACGCCGATATCCAGCATGACCGCGCGCAGCCCGATCAGCCCAAGACGGTTTTCGGCGCGATCATTGCAGCGCTCAAGCTGCGACGCGATGCGGGCCACGGTCCGTTCACGGTCCAAAGCTGCGACAACCTGCGCGGCAATGGCACCGCCACGCGCCAGGCCGTCGTGACCCTCGCCCGCCAAGGTGACGCGGCGCTTGCCCAGTGGATCGAGCAAAACTGCAGCTTCCCGAACTCTATGGTGGATTGCATCGTGCCCGCCACCGGCCCTGACGAGATTGCGCTGGCGCAAAGCCTTGGCGTCGATGACGCGGCACCGGTGACCCACGAGAACTACCGCCAATGGGTGATCGAAGACGACTTCTGCGCCGGACGCCCCGACTGGGATAAGGCGGGGGCGATCTTTACCGACGCGGTGCATGACTACGAGGCGATGAAAATCCGCATCCTCAACGCAGGACATCAGGTCTTGGCCAACGCCGGAGAGTTGCTGGGCTTGGAAACCATCGCCGATTGCATGGCGCACCCCTTGACCTCTGCCATGTTCCGCAAGATCGAGGCCGAAGAAATCGCCCCCTACGTCGCCGCCGTGCCCGGTCAAGACCCGGCGGCCTATGTCGAACTGATTGCCAAACGTTTCGCCAACCCCGCGATCCGCGACACCACACGGCGCGTGGCCTTTGACGGGTCATCACGGCATCCCGGATTTGTCCTGCCGGTCCTGCGCGACGCCTTGGCGGCCAAGGGCAGTTGCTCCGGTCTGGCCCTGGTAGAGGCGCTATGGGCCCGTATGTGTGCAGGCACCCGCATGGACGGGACAGAGATCGAGCCGAACGACCCTCAGTGGGCGCGCCTCAACGCTGTGGCCCTGGCCGCGCGCGAAGCGCCGCAGCTCTGGCTTGCGCAACGTCATATCTATGGCGATCTGGCCGAGCATCAGGCCTTTGCCGAGGCGTTTGAACACTGGCTCTCGCTCATCTGGGCAGAAGGCTGCGAGGCCGCGCTTGCGGTCTACACCGATCAGCCGGATGTGGCCGCCGCATTGGCCGGTGACCGCGCGGGGATGGGGCAATGATCCTGTGTTGCGGGGAGGCATTGATCGATATGGTCGCGGCCCCGTCGCTC
This sequence comes from Sulfitobacter sp. PM12, assembly GCF_045586035.1. Taxonomy (NCBI): domain Bacteria; kingdom Pseudomonadati; phylum Pseudomonadota; class Alphaproteobacteria; order Rhodobacterales; family Roseobacteraceae; genus Sulfitobacter; species Sulfitobacter sp. PM12. Next base: position 1,882,855 of record NZ_CP151529.1, on the reverse strand, counting down.
GACGGGCCTGACGGGTTTGTGCCCCATTCGGGCGGCGCGGTCTTTAACACCGCTATCGCGCTTGGCCGATTGGGGGCCCGCGCGGGCATGCTGACCGGATTGTCGCGCGATATGTTCGGCGATCAGCTCGCCGATGCGCTGAAGGCCAGTGACGTGGACACCACGCATATCATCCGCTCTGATCGTCCTAGCACATTGGCTTTTGTGAAACTTGAAGATGGGCAGGCAAGCTATTCATTCTTCGACGAAAACTCCGCCGGTCGGATGATCCGCGCCGAGGATATGCCAGCGCTGCCGAGCGATATCACCGCGCTGTTCTTTGGCGGTATCAGTCTTGCCAGCGATCCCAGTGCCAGCGCCTATGCTGCCTTGCTGGACCGTCAGGGCGGGTCGCGGGCGGTGATGATCGACCCCAACATCCGCCCACTGTTTATCACTGACGCAGAGGGCTACCGCCGCCGGATGGCGGCGATGATTAGGCAGGCGGATATCGTCAAGGTCTCGGACGAGGATCTTAACTGGCTGAACCCCGCCCCGTTGACGCAGGCCGAAAAGATCAGCGCAATGCTCGACACCGGCCCGTCGGTTGTGATTGTCACCCAAGGGGCCGAGGGTGCCATCGCAACGCTTGTCGACGGTACATCCATCACGGTGCCGGCGGTAAAGACCCACGTCGTCGATACAATCGGTGCCGGTGATACGTTCAATGCGGGATTTCTGGCGAAGCTGTCGGAACTGGACCTGCTGACGCCGGAAGCCCTTGGCACGCTTGATCTCGACGCTTTGCGCGACGCGATGACTTATGGTGCCCGCGTTGCCGCCATCACCGTGTCACGCGCCGGTGCCAACCCGCCTTGGGCGAACGAGCTTTAACGCCGACCACACCCCCAGACGGACCCTTTCACAAAGCCGCGCAGCAATTCCCTGCGCGGCTTTTGACATGCAACGGACAAGAGGACGCGACATCGCCAAAGCTGCAAAAGCAACCTTCACACCTATCGACGATAAAAAACTGAATTTTACGGAAAGCCTTGCAAGAACAAGGTGGTACCCAAGGCCGGACTCGAACCGGCACGCCTCGCGGCGGGGGATTTTGAATCCCCTGCGTCTACCATTCCGCCACTTGGGCACAATGGGGGTCTGTTACCGTGCCACGCGCCCCACGGCAAGAGCAATTTTACCGCTTTTGCTTGACCCCGTCCGATTGTTCTGGTGTTGCCATTGAACAGAAAACATTACCGGAGACCGCAGTATGATCCGACGGCTATATGACTGGGTTCTGGGCCTGGCAAACCACCCGCATGCGCTTTGGGCCCTTGCGGTTGTGGCGTTCCTTGAAAGCTCTGTTTTTCCCATTCCGCCGGATGTGCTGATGATTCCGATGATCCTTGCGCGTCCGAACCGCGCATGGCTGATCGCGGGGATCGCGCTGGTCGCGTCGGTCTTGGGGGGCCTGCTGGGATACGCCATTGGCGCACTGGCATTTGAACAACTGGGCCAACCGATCCTTGCCAGCCTTGGTAAAGGCGACGCGATGGCGGCATTCTCGGACCGGTTCAACGGCGTCGGCTTCTGGGCTGTGCTGACCGCAGGCGTCACCCCCTTCCCCTACAAGGTAATCACGATCATGTCGGGGTGGACGGGGATGCCGCTGGCGACCTTTATCGTGACCTCGATCCTTGCGCGCGCGCTGCGGTTCTTCATCGTGGCGGCGCTGCTGTGGAAATTTGGCGCACCTATCCGCGACTTTATTGAACGCCGTCTGCCTTTGGTATTTACGGTATTTGTCGTGCTGCTGTTCGGCAGCTTCTTCTTGCTGAGGTATCTGTGATGACGCGAAACACCTATGTCCTGATCGCTACGCTGGGGTCTGCTGCGCTGCTGTTGGGGGCCTTTGGGTTCCAACACATCGGCGGCTATGCGCCTTGCAAAATGTGCCTGTGGCAGCGGTGGCCCCATGCGGCGGCGATCCTGATCGGGGTGATCGTTCTTTTCGGTGCGCCGCGGGCGTTGATCTGGCTGGGCGCGCTGTCGGTGGCGATCACGGGGCTGATCGGGGTTTATCATGCGGGGGTGGAATGGAAATTCTGGCCCGGTCCCTCGTCCTGCACAGGCGGCGGCATGGATCTTGGCGCGATGAGCGGCAGCGATCTTCTGTCTACCAGCGCGCCGTCCGGTCTGGTTATGTGTGATGACATCGTTTGGCAGCTTTTCGGTCTGTCCATGGCGGGTTGGAACGCGGTCATTTGTGCCATCCTGCTGGCGTTCTGGGTCTCTGCCGCGCGCGCACCGCGCTGAACCATCTCGCAGGCCGCTCTAGGAGGCGGCCTGCCCTGCCTTGCGCGTCTTGAGCAAAAGGCTCGTCTCGCTCGCGACCACCCCGTCGAGCTTGCGGATGCGGGCCAGAACCTCGTCGAACTCCTCAAGCGTTTTGGTGCCGATCTCGACGATCACATCCCATCTGCCATTGGTCGAATGCACGGCACGCAACGCCGCCATTCCGGCCAGCGTGCGGGCGATGCGGTCAGCGCCACGGCCCTCGATCTCAATCATCATCAATCCGCGCACCGGATCGGCACGCACGTCCGAGCGCGTCACGACGGTAAAGCCCAATATCTCTCCACTTTGTTGCAAACGGGCGAGACGCGCACGCACCGTGGTACGTGACAGCCGCAAGGCCGCCGCCAGATCAGACAGAGACGCCCGCGCGTCGTCGCGCAGCGCTGCCAGAATTGCTTCGTCCGTTATGTCCATCTTGACTGTCCAGTTTGGTCAAATAATCTCCGATTTGGTCACTTTAGATGATTGTTTCTGACCAGACCAGCTAGATATCGTCGCGGAAACGTTGACGAAAGGATCTCACCCATGTCTGGACAAAACTGTATTCTTCTTGGGGCCCCGCTGGATAGCGGCAAGCGCCGGTTGGGCTGTCTGATGGGCCCCGATGCCTATCGCACCGCAGGATTGGCGGGCGCGCTGACCGACCTGGGCCATAGCGTCACAGACCGTGGCAATGTCGCGCCTGCGCCCTTTACCCCCGGAAAGCACCCGAAACTGCACGCGCTTGAGGAAACCATCGCCTGGACTCACAGTCTGGCCGAGGCCACCCAAGCCGCCTTACAAGCCGGCACCCCGATCATCATGGGCGGCGATCATGCGCTTGCCTCCGGCACCGTCCTGGGCGCGATGCGCCATGCGCAGGCGCAGGAACGCCCCCTGTTTGTGCTGTGGCTGGACGCGCATAGCGATTTCCACACACCCGAAAGCACTGACAGCGGCAACCTGCACGGCACCCCTTTAGGCTATGTAACAGGGCGCGAGGGCTTTGATGCCTTCCCCGATCTGCCCTACCCGCTGCCGCATGATAATATCGCCATCATCGGCCTGCGCTCTGTCGACGCGGCAGAGCGTGCAGCCCTGCAGGAAACCACCATCCAGCGCGTCGACATGCGCGAGATCGATGAGACGGGCATCGCCACGCCGCTGAACACCTTCCTCGAAAAGGTCGCTGCGGCGAACGGGATGCTGCATGTCTCGCTCGATGTGGATTTCCTTGATCCTTCCGTTGCCCCCGCGGTTGGCACGACTGTTCCCGGCGGTGCGACCGTGCGCGAAGGCCATCTGGTGATGGAAATGCTGCATGACAGCGGGCTGATGACCTCGCTTGATCTGGTAGAGTTGAACCCCTTTCTGGATGAACGGGGCCGTACCGCGCAGCTGATGGTCGATCTGGCCGCCTCTGCCTTTGGCCGCCGCGTATTCGACCGCCCCACCCGCGCCTATTGATTTGAGTAAAGGACCACGACCATGACCAATCTGACCCCCTCTGACAAGGCGCTGGTGCCCTTTGTTTCCGTCGACAATATGATGAAGCTGATCCACCACATCGGGATTGAACCCATGCTGATCGGACTTGGGGAGTATATCGAGGCGGATTTCAAACGGTGGGAGCTGTTTGACAAGACCCCGCGCGTGGCCAGCCATTCGGAACAGGGCGTGATCGAGCTGATGCCGACCTCGGACGGCGAGGTCTACGGCTTCAAATACGTGAACGGCCACCCCTCGAACACCGCAGACGGTTTGCAGACCGTGACCGCCTTTGGCCTGCTGGCGAATGTGGCCAACGGTTATCCGGTGTTGTTGTCCGAGATGACGATGCTGACGGCGCTGCGCACGGCGGCGACCTCTGCCGTGGTGGCGCGGTTGCTGGCCCCCAAGGGCGCGCATGTGATGGCGATGATCGGCAATGGGGCGCAATCCGAATTCCAGACCCTCGCCATGAAGGCCATTGTCGGCATCGACGAGGTGCGGCTGTATGACATCGACAAAGATGCCACCGCGAAATGCGCCGCCAACCTGCAAGGTCTGGGCATCAAGGTCGTGCCCTGCGACACCGCGGAAGAAGCGATGCTGGGCGCGCAGATCGTCACCACCTGCACAGCGGACAAGCAATATGCCACCATCCTGACAGATAATATGGTCGGCAGCGGCATCCACATCAACGCCATCGGCGGCGACTGTCCGGGCAAGACCGAGCTTGCCCCCGCGATCCTGCACCGCGCAGGGATTTTTGTAGAATATCCCGAACAGACCCGGATCGAGGGAGAGATACAGCAGCTTGAACCGGATCATCCTGTGACCGAAATCTGGCAGGTGTTGACCGGTCAGGCGCAGGGGCGCACCGATAACAAGCAGATCACCCTGTTCGACAGCGTCGGCTTCGCGATCGAGGATTTCTCGGCGCTGCGCTATGTGCGCGACCAGATCAAGGCGACCGATCTGTTCGACCCGCTTGACCTGCTGGCCGACCCCGAAGACCCGCGGGATCTGTTCGGCATGTTGCAACGGGCCAAGTAACGGCGACGGCAGCCTATTTCGGCGCGGTCACATCATGGTGGTACAGCCAGTTGAACGCGCCGACCATCGCCCAAGGTGCAAGGGTGCTGCCCAGTTTCAGCCCCAAATGCGCGGCCGACCGCAAAGGCCCGGGGCGCAAGTGATAGCGCGCGGCATTGCCTGCCGCCGCTTTGACGACACGGGTAACACGGGGTTGGCGCAGGCTTTGATAGCGGGCGAGCGATTGGGGGCCTTGGTGGTTCAGCACGCTGTCGGCCAGCACCCATGCATCTTCAAGCGCCATATTGGCCCCCTGCGCTAGGAACGGCAGCGTCGGATGCGCGGCATCCCCCAGCAAGACAACCCCGCCCTGATGCCACGTCTGCGCAACCGGATGTAGGTGGAGCCCCCAAAGCGTGCAGGCCTCAACCGCATTGATCAACGCGGCAGCCCGCCCGCCAAAGCCCGCAAAAGCATTTCGCAGGTGTGCCGGATCGTCCGCATGGTTCCAGCCTTCGGCGGCCCAGCTGTCACGCTCTTCCACCGCGACCAGATTGACCAGCCGCCCGCCGCGCAAAGGGTAGCTGACCAGATGCCGACCCGGCCCCATGGTGACATGGGCCTCGTCTGGGTGGTTGAAGTCATTGCGCACAACGGCGCGCCACGCGACCTGACCGGTGAACTTTGCCTGATCCGCGCCATTCAACACCGCACGCGCCCGGCTGTGGATCCCGCTGGCATCAACGATCAGCTCTGCCCGTCGGCGCGACCCATCGGTCAGGCGCAGTTGCGGTGTGGCACCGGGGGTCACCTCTGCCACCTCGGCCCCAAGCTCTATCGTGACATTGCCCCGTTTGGCTGCGCCCAACAGGATGTCCACCAGATCGGCGCGGTGCACGAACACATAGGGATATGCGCCCTGCCCGCGCATCAGGTCCAACCGCGCCACACGCGCCCCAGCCTTGTAATCCTGCAAGACCACCGCCTGCCCGCGCACCGCCGCGCGTTCGGTCAGCTTCGCCTCAAGCCCCATGGCCCGCAACACCGCGATAGCGTTAGGGCTGATCTGGAGGCCTGCACCGACCTCGGTGATCGCTGGAGCCTGCTCCAGCAGCGTGACAGCCATGCCGCGGCGCGACAACGCCGCTGCGGCGGCCAAGCCGCCGATACCCCCACCAATAACGATTGCGTTGCTGATGCCCATTTCGCCTTCGCCTGTCTTGCCAGCTTCATACACAAAAGCGCCGGGCTCTCACCGCGGCGCTTTCATTATCATTCTCGCGCAAATGCCGTCATTTGCGCCCGTTACCGGACGATCAATCGTCGCGGTGGACTTTCTCGCGGCGCTCGTGACGCTCTTGCGCCTCAAGGCTCATCGTGGCGATTGGACGCGCATCCAGACGTTTCAGCGAAATCGGCTCTCCGGTGACAGAGCAGTAGCCGAATTCACCCTCATCGATGCGGCGCAGCGCCCCGTCGATCTTGCTGACCAGTTTGCGGGCGCGGTCCCGTGTGCGCAGTTCCAGCGCGCGGTCCGTTTCCTCGGAGGCGCGATCGTTCACATCGGGGATGTTGCGTGTCCCGTCTTGCAAGCCCTCGATCGTGTCCCGGCTTCCCGCCAGCAGCTCGGCTTTCCAGTTCAATAGTTTGCGTCTGAAGTATTCGACTTGCCGATCATTCATGAACGGCTCGTCTTCGGCAGGTGTATAACCATCCGCCAAAAAAACTTCCTGCTTCATATCATTCCCCATCGCGGTCTTAAATCCTGTCATGAAGGCGCGTCTCCCGACATCACTCCCGTGGCGTGCATCTAACGCAGCGTTAGCGGATTGTCACTACACAATGCTTATGTTTGTTGGTTTAAGGACCAAGAATAGCGCGTTGAAGAAGGTTGAAAACAAGATGAAATTCCAAGGTACTCAAGATTACGTCGCCACAGATGACCTCACGATTGCGGTGAATGCGGCTGTAACGCTGGAACGACCTCTGCTTGTAAAAGGTGAGCCCGGCACAGGCAAAACGGAACTAGCCCGACAGGTGTCAGCCGCCCTTGGCCTGCCCATGATCGAATGGAACATCAAATCAACCACCCGTGCGCAACAGGGTCTATACGAATATGACGCCGTCAGCCGCCTACGCGACAGCCAGCTTGGCGAAGAGCGTGTGCATGATGTGAAAAACTACATCCGCAAGGGCAAGCTGTGGCAGGCGTTTGAGGCCGAAGGCAAAACCGTGTTGCTGATCGACGAGATCGACAAGGCCGACATCGAATTCCCCAACGACCTTTTGCAAGAGCTCGATAAGATGGAGTTCTTCGTCTACGAGACTGGCGAGACGATCAAAGCCGAAAACCGCCCCATCGTCATCATTACCTCGAACAACGAAAAAGAGCTGCCCGACGCCTTTTTGCGCCGCTGCTTCTTCCACTACATCCAGTTCCCCGAGATGGACACGCTGCGCAAGATCGTCGAGGTCCACCACCCCGGCATCAAGGAATCCCTGTTGACCACGGCGCTGACCCAATTCTACGAAATCCGCGAACAGCAAGGGCTGAAGAAAAAACCATCCACGTCGGAAGTGCTGGATTGGCTTAAGCTGTTGCTGGCCGAAGATATGGATGCCGCCGATCTGAAAAAAGACGGCAAGTCCGCCCTGCCAAAGCTGCACGGGGCGCTGCTGAAAAACGAACAGGACGTGCATCTGTTCGAACGGCTTGCTTTCATGGCACGCGCGCAAAAGTGACCCCAAAGGGGCGCGGTGCGCCGCGCCCTGATCCCGCATAAAGCGAATATCCAACCGCCCGCGCGTTATTTCACGGCTGCTAACGCGCCTGTCCTATTTGTGACGTCTAAGCAACGATGGTCATAAGCCTGCCTTATTTGTTAACATTTTTCTCTGTTTTGACATGGTTGCTCCCTAGAATGGTCTGGATGGCGGGCGAAAAACACCTGTAATCAGCTCAAAAGGGCAGTCAGGTAGATGATGGATATGATTTTTGCACCGTTCGTGCGCCGCGTGTTGGAGACTGTTAAAGTTGTCCTTGCGGTCCCTGCACCTGCCACAACGGGGTCGCATCCATGAAGAAATACCTTTTGCTGCCCTTGATGCTGGCGATCAGCGCCTGCGTTCCGGCCTCGCATCCCGGTGTGGTGACCCGCGCCGCGATGGAACCCGCCTCAACCTCTTCTTTGCCCGCGATGAAACGGTTCACCGTGCATCAATCGCTCCCGGCACCGCGCTCCAACAACGACCTCAGCCTCGATTTTATCGAACTGTCGTTCCGCATGGAAAGCGGCAAGGAGCTCCCCGTTTTTACCCGTTTCGAAGGTCCGGTCACCGTGCGCGTCATCGGTGCGCCGCCCCCGACCCTTGGCCCCGACCTGACCGCGCTGCTCAATCGCTTGCGGCAAGAGGCCCGGATCGACATCAGCCCGACCAGCGGCCCGAATGCCAATATCACCGTCGAAGCTGTCAGCCGTCGCACCATCAGCAAGGTGCTACCCCAGGCCGCATGCTTTGTGGCCCCGAATGTCAGCAGCCTTGATGAATACAAGAAGGTGCGCCGCACCGCGCAGACCAACTGGTCCTTGCTGAAAACCCGCAGCCGCGTGTCGATCTTCATCCCGAATGACGCCAGCCCGCAAGAGGTCCGCGATTGTCTGCACGAAGAACTGGCCCAAGCGCTTGGCCCTCTCAACGATCTCTACCGCCTGCCGGATTCTGTCTTTAACGACGACAACGTGCATACAGTGCTGACCGGATTTGATATGATGATCCTGCGCGCATACTACGATCCGGCGCTGCGGTCGGGCATGACACGGGGCCAAGTGGCAAACGCCCTGCCGGGTATTCTGGCGCGGATCAATCCGGGCGGCACATCGACCAAAGCACGCTTCCTGACCCGCACCCCCCGCGCCTGGAATGCCGCCGTTCAGGGCGCACTCGGGCCCGGTCGCTCCAGCGGGCAACGCCAGGACGCGGCCTATAGCGCCATCAAGATCGCACAAAGCCTGGGCTGGCAGGATCACCGCCGCGCGTTTGCCCATTACGCCATGGGGCGCGCGTTGCAATCGGGTGATGCCGAAGCCGCGCACGAACAATACAAGATGTCCGACCTCTTCTACGCCCGCACCCCCGGCACCGATCTGCACCGCGCCTATGTGGCGACGCAGCTTGGGGCCTATTCGGTCTCAAAGGGTCAGGGTGCCGAAGCGCTACGTCTGATCGCGCCGCATATCGACACCGCACGCCGACGCGAGAACGCCGCCCTGCTCAGCACCCTGCTGTTGCTGCGTGCCGAAGCGCTCGAGCTTGAAAACCGCGCGGCCGAGGCACAGGCCGTCAGGGTGGACAGTTTGGGCTGGGCACGGTACGGATTTGGCTCTGACTGGGCTGTGCGGGCCAAAATGCGCGAGATCGCGTCGCTTAACCCGCTCAAATAACTAGCGAAACGGGTTAAAATGATCGTCATACTTCTCGCCGTGATCGGCGCTGTTATCGGGGGGCTGACCGCCCGTAAACGCAACGGCAACCGCAAGGATATCGCACAATACGCGGCCGGGTTTGCGATGGCCTTTATCATCGTCGGCATGATCCTTACAGTCGTTCTGGACCGAGTCCTAACCGGAGCGTAATTCATGTTTCTGCCGTTCTTCGACCAACTGCGCCAACACAAGGTGCCGGTGTCCATGCGCGAGTTTCTCGCCTTTCTCGACGGGATGGCAGCCGGGCTCGCGACCTATGATGTCGATGCCTTCTACTATCTGGCGCGCACCAGCATGGTCAAAGACGAACGCAACATCGATAAATTCGACCGCGCCTTTGCGGCTGCCTTTTCGGGCCTTGAAAACATTAGCCTCGACGATGTTATGGAGGCCGTGGACATCCCGCACGAGTGGCTGGAAAAAATGGCCGAAAAGCACCTCACCCCCGAGGAAAAGGCCGAGATCGAGGCCGCGGGCGGTTTTGACAAGCTGATGGAGACGCTGCGCAAACGGCTCGAGGAACAGAAAGGCCGCCATCAGGGGGGCAATAAATGGGTCGGCACCGCAGGCACCTCGCCCTTCGGGGCCTATGGCTACAACCCCGAAGGCGTCCGCATCGGCCAGAATGAATCGCGCCACCAGCGCGCAGTCAAGGTCTGGGACAAACGCGAATTCAAAAACCTCGACGACACGGTCGAACTGGGCACCCGCAACATCAAGGTCGCGCTGAAACGTCTGCGCCGGTGGGCCCGTGACGGCGCGAATGACGAACTTGATCTGGGCGGCACCATCCGTGCGACAGCGGAACACGGCTACCTCGATGTCAAAACCCGCCCCGAGCGGCGCAACGCGGTCAAGGTGCTGCTGTTCTTGGATGTGGGTGGCTCTATGGACCCGCATATCAAAACCGTCGAAGAACTGTTCAGCGCCGCCAAGTCCGAATTCAAACACCTCGAACACTTCTACTTCCACAACTGCCTGTATGAAGGCGTCTGGCGTGACAACCGCCGCCGCTGGACGGAACAGCTGGACACGATGGAAGTGCTGCGCACCTACGGGCCGGATTACAAATGCATTTTCGTGGGCGACGCGTCCATGTCCCCTTACGAAATCGCCTACCCCGGTGGCGCCAATGAACACTGGAACGCCGAGGCCGGATCGGTCTGGCTCTCTCGGGCGCGCGAACAATGGAACAGCAACCTCTGGATCAACCCGATCCCCGAGAAATACTGGCCCTACACCCAATCCATCAAAATGGTGCAGGAAATCTTTGGCGCAGAGGCAATGGTGCCCATGACCCTCGAAGGGCTGAGCCGCGGGATGAAGACCCTGACCCGGTAATCAGCCGCCACCCCACCACAGATCGGAACATTCCACCGCGCCCCGCGTTTTCATCATGAACCCAAATGGTGAAAGGAATTCCCATGATCAAGAAATCAGGCTCCGCAAAATGGACAGGCAACCTCAAAGAGGGCAAAGGCCATGTCTCCACCCAGACCGGCGTGATCAGCGACCAACCCTACGGATTTAACACCCGTTTCGAAGGCAAAGACGGCACCAACCCCGAAGAGCTGATCGGCGCGGCCCATGCGTCCTGTTTTTCGATGGCGCTGTCAATGATCCTTGAAGACTACGATCTGGTCGCCGATAGCATCGAAACCAAGGCCACGGTCTTCCTTGAACAAAAAGACGGTGGCTTCCATGTGCCGAAGATTCACCTTGATGTGGAATGTGTCATCCCCAACGCCACACAAGAGCAGTTCGAAGAGGCGACCAAAACCGCCAAGGAGAACTGCCCCATCTCCAAACTGATGACCGCCGAAATCACGATGGACGCAAAACTGTCCTGACCCTACCCTAGGGGCCGCACCCGCTCGCGGCCCCTACCACGCCCCCTTCACCCTTTTCCCAAATACTCAATCCACCCTTGCACCCCGCGTACCTGCGTCCATATTGGGTGGATGATCCGCATCCTCCCCATACTTCTCGCCGTGCTCTACGGGCTTGCCATGTATCGCTTTTCCGCTTGGCGCACCGCGAAGGAGCTGGATGAAAAATCGACTGAACTGCTCGACCCTTCCCTGCGCGAGATGACCTCGAAACTGGCCAGCGCCCTCGATCTGCCGCGGATCAAGGTCCATATCTACGAAGTCGCCCCCGTCAATGGTCTTGCCGCCCCCGATGGGCGGATCTTCATTACCCGCGGATTTTACGAGAAATTCAAATCCGGCGCCGTCACCGCCGAGGAACTCGCGAGTGTGATTGCACATGAGCTCGGCCATGTGGCCTTGGGGCATTCACGGCGACGGATGATCGATTTTTCTGGCCAGAATGCCATGCGCGCGGCGCTTGGGATGATCTTGGGGCGTATCCTCCCCGGTGTCGGCATCTGGATCGCCAATATGCTGGCGACGCTCCTGGCCGCGCGCCTGTCGCGCAGCGATGAATACGAGGCGGACGCCTATGCCGCCGCCCTGCTGACCAAAGCGGGTATCGGCATCGCGCCACAGATTTCCTTGTTCGAGAAGCTGGAGGCGCTGACCCAAAGCAACCACGGCACTGCCCCCGCCTGGCTGCTGAGCCACCCGAAGACCGCTGACAGGATCGGCGCGCTTACTGCGCTGCAAACCGCCTGGGACCGTTAACCAAGCGCCTTTGCCAGCCGCGGCAGCCGTGCTTTCTTTAGCAACGGTCGCATCTCCCACGGATGGCCTGACAGGCGGCGTGCCTCTTCCAGAACATGGGCGGCGACCGCTTCCATCACCTGCGGCTGCGCCAGCCAGACGCCGTGTAGATAGCTGTCGGGATCGACCCGCGCCAACCCCTCTTCAGCCAAGGTGCCACGGGGGAAATCCTTGGCATTCAGTGTCATGATAATATCGGCATGGCCGGTGATCGCGGCGGCGAGCACGTGCACGTCGTTTTCATCCGGCAGGTACAGCCGTGCTGCCACAGCGGGGCTCGGGGGCACTTCCGCCTTGGGCCAGGCGGCGCGCAGCAAGGCGATCTCTGCGCGTGCCTGTGCCTCGCCCTCGGCGCCAAGCTTGATCGCGGCGCGCGCCCATTCTTCCATCAGGCGCGCGGACCACAGCGGTTCAAACACCCCCGCCCGCGCCGCGCCCATCACCATCTCGCGCATGACGGTGGGATAGAGCACGCAGGCGTCAATCAGGATGCGCAGCGCCATTACAGGCGGAAGAACAACGACTTGAGGTATCCCGTCTCGGCCAGTTGCGGCAGCTGCGGGTGGTCAGGTCCGGCGAAACCGGTATGCAGCAGCGCCGCGCGCCGTCCCGCACGACCGATACCGCGCACAGATGCGGTGCGGAACTGCGTCAGATCCGCCGCATGGGAACAGGAACACAGACCCAGCACGCCGTTTTCGGCCACCAGTTGCGCCGCCAGACGCGCCACACGTTCATAGGCGCGCAGACCGGCTTCAAGCGCGGGTTTACCGGGGGCAAAGGCGGGCGGATCGCAGATCACCACGTCGAACTCTTCGCCCTCGGCCCGCAGTGCTGTCAGGATGTCAAAGGCGTCGCCTTGGCGCGTGGCAAAGCGGTCTGACACGCCCATAGCCTCTGCGCCCTGCTGCGCCAGCTCAAGCGCGGGTGCCGATCCGTCGACCGCAACCGCAGAAGACGCGCCATTTGCCAGCGCGGCGAGTGAGAACCCGCCAACATGGGCGAAGACATCCAGCACGCGTTTGCCTTTGGACAGGTTCGCCGCGAAGGCGTGGTTCGGGCGTTGGTCGTAGAACAGGCCGGTTTTCTGGCCGCCGGTGAGGTCAGCCATATAGATAGCACCGTTCATCGGCACTTGCACAGGCGCGCTTGGTGCCTCGCCATGCAGCACACCACTTACGTCATCCAGCCCTTCAAGGCTGCGGGTCCGGCCCGACGCGTTCTTGAGCACGTGGCGCACGCCGGTTTGTTCCACCAACGCTGCTGTCAGCGCATCGATATGTACATCAGCCCATGCGGCATTGGCCTGAATGACGGCCGTATCGCCAAAGCGGTCGATCACCACACCGGGCAACCCATCGGCTTCGGCGTGGATCAACCGGTAAAAGGGCGCGTCATACATCTGGTCCCGCAGCTGCACGGCGCGGTTGATATGGGCCTCGAACCAGTTCTGGTTCACCACGGCTTCGGCGTTCTGGTCCAGCATCCGGCAGAAGATCTTGGAGGCCGGGTTCACCGCGACCACCCCCATCACCTGACGGGCACTGTCTTCCAGCAGCGCGAGACTGCCGGGCGCAAGCGCCTTGGTGCGGCGGTCGGTGACCATTTCATTGGCATAGACCCAGGGAAACCCGTGCCGGATGGCGCGGGCATTCGCCTTGGGCAGCAGGCGCACCACGGGCAAATCGGAAGGGTCGGTCGAAGCGGGAGGGGAAAGGGGCGTTGTCATACCGCCCCCATTAGTCGGTTCCGCGCGTTTGGGGAAGCGCAGAGTTCGATTGCTGCCTTAATAGGCGGCAAGTTTCGTGCGTTTATAGCTGCCCGGCGTGGCGAGCTGCTGTTCGATCGCACGGGCCAGATCATGGATCATCACCGCATTGTCCGGCTGCGCCTCTGCGACGGGGGGCGCAAAGCTGCTCAGCTCTACCGCGACCTGACGGGGTTCGGCCAACGGGTTGCCATTGCGCGCATCAACGACGGTCAGGATAAACTCTGCCGACGGGGCTTCAGAGGCGGGGTTGTAGAACCGCAGGACCTCGACCTCCAGCGCGGCGGGCACGGGACCATAGGCGGTCACTGCCCCCTGGCGGATCGCGGCCTCGAAGATCGCGCGCACCTGATCGCGGCGGTCCGTGTCTGCTTCGCCATGCCAGACGATGTCAGCCGATTGCAGCAGGCTTGGCGTTTGTGCGACCCGCAGGTGATCGGGCACAGAGACGTTGGTGTGCTGGATATGTACCGCATCCAGCAAAGTATCGGGCTGGTAGGCGTTCAGATTGTCCAGCAAGGACATGCGGGTCGAGGATGTGTCATACATCGCATTCCGGCTGGCAATATCCGCCGGTGCACAACCGGACACGGCAGCGGCACAGGCCAAAGCGATCAACAGTTTATGATGTTTCATTTACCCCTCCAAAAGCTGCTGACGATACGGATTGTGCAGCCATGTAACGGTAATGCTGCTCAATTAAGGCAGGAATGGGGCAAGAATGTTCAAAACCTAAGGCATCATTAGGGTATTTCGGCACGTTTGCGCCTTAATGTCGGCCTGTCTAGCTGCGCGGTCGGGTGCGCCAGCCGCCGCGCCGCCGAGGCGTGGCCATGTCGATCAACCCCTCTTGCATCACTTGGGTCATGGGATGGTCTTGGTTCTCTGCTGTCACGCTGTCCAACAAGGCGCGCAGGGCGGCTTTGGTATCCGCTTCCGCTGGCAGGCTGAGCGCCCAATCCAGAAAGATTGATCGACACTCCGCCTGTGTGATCCCCTCTATGCGGTAGGATTCAAAGATCAGCCCTTTGGGATCGTTGGGGTCCCCTTTGCTCATGCCTGGCCCCCGTCCGCTTTGTCCACATAAGCCGCCAATGCATCGGCGATGATCGTCGCGGCCTGATCGTAGCTTTTCGCGAGATGAGCGTGCAGGTCTTCGGGCGTGTCCACATCGAGGGAGCGGCATAGAAACCGCAAACCCGCCTGCCCCAGAGAATCCTCGCGCAGGACAGAGGATGACAGCAACCGCGTCGCGGATTGCAGCGCCCAACAGCTGCGGTAGACGCGGCGCAGCACCTCTGCCTGATCGGCGGTGATGACGTTCTGCGCCTCCGCATCCCCGAGCGCAGAGGTGATATCCCGCGCCGTGGTGCCCGCCAGCAAGGCCCCGGCCTGCGCCAGCAATTCGATATCCTGCAAGCGCCCCGGCCCGTTCTTGGCATCCCAGATCCCGCCCGCCACCTTGGCCGTTGCCAGACGCGCGCGCATCGCCGCGACCTCGTGCAGGGTATCGGCACGGTCGCGCGAACGGGCGAGCACCCTGTCGCACAGGCGCGCAACATCCTGCATCAGATCATCGGGGCCGGTCACACAATCGGCGCGAGTCAGGGCCAGATGCTCCCACACCCAGGCCTGCCCCATCTGATAGCTTTCAAAACTCGCTAAACTGGTCGCGACCGGCCCCTGCGTCCCCGACGGGCGCAGGCGCATGTCCACTTCGTAGAGCTTGCCTTGGGCCATCGGCGCGGTCATCGCGGTGATCATCGCCTGCGTCAGCCGCGCATAATACAGCCGCGAGGCCAGCGGGCGCTTGCCGTCAGAGCTTTCGACGCCAGCGGAATCGTAGACCACAATCATATCCAGATCAGAGGCAGCGGTCAGGCGGCGCGCGCCAAGTGACCCCATCCCGACCAACACCGCACCGCGCCCGGGCGGCGGCCCGTGACGGCGCGAGAATTCGTCGATCACCACCGGCCAGAGCCCGCGCAACACCGCCCGCGCCAGATCGGCATATTGCGCCCCCACCGTCGCGGCATCAATCAGCCCGCGCAGGTGATGCACCCCGATCCGGAAATGCCATTCCTTGGCCCATCGACGACAGGTATCCAGCCGCGCCTCATAATCCTCTTCGGCCTCCAGCACCTCTGTCAGACTGTCGACCAAAGCGTCTTCTGCCGGCCATTCGCTGAAGAAATCCCCACCTATCACCGCGTCGAACACCTGCGCATTGCGCGACAGATAAGCGGCGAGCGCAGGTGACGCGCTGACGATATCAACAAGTAAATCAGATAGTTGCGGGTTGATCTTCAACAAAGAGAACAACTGCACCCCCGCGGGCAGCCCACCAAGAAAGCCGTCAAAGGCTAGCAATGCCTCATCCGGTTTGGTGGCCCGTGCGAGACGCGCCAGCAATCCGGGCTTCAGCTCTGCAAAAAGCTCCGCCCCCCGGGCGCTGCGCAGGGCGGGGTAGTTCAGCCAACGGTCCACAATCGCAGCGTCAAAGACATGTTCCTCGGGCGGGGCAGCCGCTTCAGGGCGTGAGGTCGAGCCCGCAAAGAACCCTTCGGTCAGTTGGTGAACCTCTTCCAGCCGCCGTTCAAGGTCACTGCGCAGCGCGGGGACATCCATATCCATCATCGCGGCCAGCCGGTCGAACCCCTCTTCGGTTTGGGGCAACGTATGGGTCTGGGCGTCACGGATCATCTGCACGCGGTGCTCCACGGTGCGATGCGCGCGGTAGTGATCGCACAGCGTCTCGGCCACTTCTGCGGGGATCCATTCCTTTTCCGCCAGCACGGCCATGCCGTCGCAGGTGCCGCGCACGCGCAGATCTGCGTCGCGCCCACCGGCGATCAGCTGACGGGTCTGGGTGAAAAATTCGATCTCGCGGATACCGCCGCGCCCCAGCTTCATATTGTGCCCCGAAAGCGAGACACTGCCCCCCAACCCTTTGTGCTCGCGGATCGCAAGGCGCATGTCATGGGCGTCCTGTATCGCGGCAAAATCCAGATGCTTGCGCCAGACGAAGGGTCGCAGCACCGAAAGGAACTGATCACCCGCCGCCAGATCGCCCGCCGCAGGGCGTGCCTTGATATAGGCGGCACGCTCCCATGTGCGACCCAGACTTTCGTAATACCGTTCTGCCGCTTCCATCGCGATGCACACGGGCGTCACACCGGAATCGGGTCGCAGCCGCAGGTCTGTGCGAAAGACATAGCCCTCGCCCGTGAGATCATTGAGCGTCCCGCTCATCGCGCGGGTAGCGCGGACAAAGGCGGTGCGGGCGTCGTGAAAATCGCTGGCGTCAAAGCGCGTTTCGTCGAACAGGCAGATCAGATCGATATCGGACGAATAATTCAGCTCGCGCGCGCCCATCTTGCCCATAGCCAGCACGACCATGCCTGCGCCGCTGTCGGCGTCCTCTTCCGTCATGCCGGGCAGCTTGCCACGTTTGATCTGCGCTTTTAGCCCTGCGGTCAGCGCGGCTTGGGCGGCGGCGTCGGCGAAATCGGTCAGCGCGCCGGTCACCTCCTCCAACGACCAAGCCCCCGCCAGATCAGCCAGCCCCGTCATCAGCGCCACGCGCCGCTTGCCCTGCCGTAGATGACTGGACAACTGGTCCGGAGGCACCGCGCCCGCGCTGTCGATCACCTGCTGCACCGCCCCTGCGGGATCATCGAAAGCCGCACGACACCAGTCGGTTTCCTTTTGCATCAACCCCAGAAGATAGGGCGACGTCGATCCCGCCCCCGCCACAAGTGCGGCAATTTCGGGCGGCGCATCGGGAAAGAGCGCGCGCGCATCCTGCGCCTGATCGGCCGTAAAGATGCGGGGACAGCGGGTGATCTGACTGGCAAGTGTTCTCATACGCCAAGCATTCGCTGGTTCTATGCCCGTCGTCAATGGCGCCGTGACACCTGCTAACCCCCACCAAACACGTGCAAATCCAAATAATGTAAAAAAGATTTACATTATCCCTTGCAAACCACAGGGCGCACCCCGATCTAATGTAATGTGAAAGGCATTTACATTGCCCGCCACCGCACCGGCCCGCAGCGTTCAGGGCCACCACACTCTGACCGAAAGGGAACTTGATGACACAGACCTATGCACCCACCTACGCCGCACAACGCAGTTGGCTGGGCCGTACCGAGGACTTTCTTGACGACAAGGGCAAAGGGGCCTGGATCGCCGCCATGGTTGTCGGTTTCATTCTTTTCTGGCCGCTTGGCCTTGCCCTTCTTGCCTATATGATCTGGAGCAAACGCATGTTTAAATCTTCGTCTTGCAGCAAACGCGCCCGCCGTGGGTCTATCACCGGGCGTTCAACCGGAAACGCCGCCTTTGATGCCTATAAGGCCGACACCCTGGCCCGTCTGGAGGAAGAGCAAACCAATTTTGAAGCCTTCCTGAGCCGTCTGCGCGATGCCAAGGACAAGGCAGAGTTCGACCAGTTCATGGCCGAAGGCTCCAAAAACGACGATGATGCGCAAAAGGCCTAATGCCTGCGCTTTCAATCAAAACCCCCTCCGCCACGGCGGGGGGCCACTATTCACAAGGGACAGGACATGATGACCCCCACCACCCCCGATCCATTCGACCAGCCTGAATTCTATAGCGGTATTCCGACCAAGCGGTTCATGGCTTGGGTTGTTGACGCCCTGCTGGTGTTGATCGCCAGCGTGTTGATCCTGCCGTTCACCGCCTT
Organism: Sulfitobacter sp. PM12; assembly: GCF_045586035.1. NCBI lineage: Bacteria > Pseudomonadati > Pseudomonadota > Alphaproteobacteria > Rhodobacterales > Roseobacteraceae > Sulfitobacter > Sulfitobacter sp. PM12. The sequence goes on along the minus strand of NZ_CP151529.1, from coordinate 1,864,375 downwards.
CACCGGCCTGTTCTTTTTCCCGCTGCTGATGCTGATGGTGGGCTTTACCTACCGTGTGGCGACGCTTGCCAGCGGGTCGGCCACTTGGGGCATGCGCCTGTTCGGCATGGAATTGCGCACGGCGCGCGATGAACCGCTGGATCTGGCCTCGGCGTTCTTGCATACTTCGGGCTATACGGTCAGCGTTGCCATGATGCCTTTGCAGGTGATTTCGATCATTCTGATCTGCGCCACCTCGCGCCATCAGAGCCTGAGCGACGTGATCCTCGGCACAGTCCCGCTGAACCGTCGTGTCGAAAGCGTGAACTGACCCAAACTTGTGCTTGGCGCGCTTTGGACCAGTTGTTAGAATTTCCTCCGAACAACAACGGATTTTCATGCGCCATACACTTCCCATCGCTCCGCAGTTCTATGTGACTGCGCCCCAGCCCTGCCCGTATCTGGACGGCCGGATGGAACGTAAACTGTTCACCGCGCTGCAGGGCGACTCCGCGACCAAGCTGAATAACAGCCTGTCGGGGCAAGGCTTCCGGCGGTCGCAGAATGTACTGTATCGCCCGTCTTGCACGGATTGCGCGGCCTGTCTGTCGGCGCGCATCAACGTAGCCGACTTCACCCCCAGCAAAAGCCAGAAGCGCACAATCAAGCGCAACGCGGGGCTGACGCGGCGGGCGACTTCGCCTTGGGCCACGGAAGAGCAATACGACCTCTTCCGCACCTATCTTGACAGTCGCCACGCAGACGGTGGCATGGCCGATATGGATGTCTTCGAATTTGCCGCGATGATCGAGGAAACCCCGATCCGCAGCCGTGTGATCGAATATACCGATACCCAAACCCGCGAGCTGATTGGCGTCTGCCTGACAGATGTGCTCGATGACGGGGTGAGCATGGTCTATTCGTTCTACAGCCCTGACCGGCCCCGTGACGGGTTGGGTAATTACATTATCCTTGACCACATCGAAATCGCCCGTGCGGCGGGTCTGCCTTATGTATACCTGGGCTATTGGGTGCCCGGCAGCCCCAAGATGGGCTATAAGGCCAAGTTCTCTGGGCTTGAGGTCTATATGGGCGGCGCGTGGCAGAAGATGCGCAACCCCGATGATTTCGAACCCGAACAGCATCCGCTGAACACCGACCCGATTGCCGAACAGGTGGCGAATATCGCCCTCCCCGATCTGAGCCCGACCAAAGGGTAAACCGGAGCGCTGCGGCACATTGAACCGCTGCCATCCGCTGAAACGAAAAAGGCACCCCGCGGGGGTGCCTTTTGTTTTTGTGGTGGCCTGACCCCCGATCAGTTGGGGATCAGGTCCGGCACGATGGTCACGATGACCGGGAACATCCACAACAGCGCCAGTGCCCCGACCTGGATCAAGACGAAAGGAATGATCCCGCGGTAGATATGCGAGGTGGTGACGCTCGCCGGGGCCACGCCGCGCAGGTAGAAGAGCGCGAAGCCGAAGGGCGGTGTCAGGAACGACGTTTGCAGGTTCACCGCAATCATGATCGTCACCCACTTCGGGTCGAAAGTGCCGCCGTAGATCACCGGCCCGACAATCGGGATCACGATGTAGATGATCTCGAGGAAGTCGAGCACGAAGCCCAGCACAAAGAGCACCAGCATCACGATCAGGAAGACCGTCAGCTCGTTGTCGAAGCTTTTCAACCACTGCTGGATGTAGTGTTCGCCACCAAAGGAGATCACCACAAGGTTCAGCAACTGCGACCCGATCAGGATGGTAAACACCATCGAGGTCACCTTGGCCGTCTCGCGGACCACGGGGCTCAGCACGCCCGAGGTATAGAGGATCCAGCACGAGAACAGCAGACCGAACACCGCGTATAGATACGCGCCATAGGCGACGAAGAAGGCAAACCAGCTTTCGACGCTCACGCCCTCTTGGTTGATGCGCAGGTCAAAGTTCACGCCGACAAGGATCGCGATCAGGATGGCCAGGGTTGACCAGATGATCACCTTGGGCGAACGGTCCATATCCTTGAGCTTACGATAGGCGGCCAGCATGATCGCGCCACCTGCCCCCAAGGCCGCAGCAGGCGTCGGGTTGGTGATCCCGCCAAGGATCGACCCCAGTACCGCAACGATCAGGACCAGCGGCGGGAAGACCACGCGGATCAGCTCGTTACCGGCGCAAAGCTTCAGCGCATAGACCACACCATACATGACAGCCACGAAAGGCAGCGCCATCAGCAGCACCATCGCGCCCGAGGACGTAGCCGGACCGACCAGCAGGATATCGACCAGCAGTGTCAGCACCAGACCGATGCCACCGATGATCAGCGGCCGTTTGTCCGCCGATGGTGCGACACCGCGACCGGTCGTCATGACCAGCGCCAGCAGGATCAGGATGATCGCAACACCGGTCCCGATGGGGGCGGCATTGGCAATCTTTTCAGCTTGCTTGGCGGCCAGCGCTTCTTCGGTCAGTTTTTCGCTGGCCTGTTGACCGCCCGCCGCCTCGATCGCGGCTTGCTCGGTTACCGCTTGATCCCATGCGCTTTGCCCATGCAGTTCGATCATCGCGGCCTGACAGGCCTCGCCTACGTTGGTGCGCAGGCTGGCACCCTGCCCGATGTCGCTAAAGCTGGACACGACAGTCGACTGGCTGCCCACGATGCCAAGGTTGCCCAGAACAATCGTGCCCACGATCAGCAGGGCTGGCATGCCAAGGAACCAGGTAAAGCCTTCGCCCCGCGTGATGGGTTCCGCATTGGTCGCCCCCATTGGCACTGCGGGGGCTTTTTCCGGGTTCAGCAGCGCATAGACAAAGGCGTAAAGCGCATAAAGCAGCGCCAGCATGATCCCCGGCAGCAACGCGGCCTGGAACAGCGTACCCACAGACACAACCGCGGGCTGGCCAAGGTAGGTCAGCGCATCGGTACAGCCTACGGCGGTGGCACGCGCTTCCTGGGCGGCGGAGTATAGATCGCCCGCCAATGTGCCCAGAAGGACGATAACGATGGACGGCGGAATGATCTGCCCCAAAGTACCGGAGGCTGCGATGACGCCTGTCGCGATTTCAGGCGAATAGTTGTTGCGCAACATCGTCGGCAGCGCCAGCAGCCCCATGGTGACAACCGTCGCGCCCACGATCCCGGTAGAGGCCGCAAGAAACGCGCCCACAACCACAATCGACACCGCCAGACCGCCGGGCAGCGGGCCGAAGACGCGCGCCATAGTGGTCAACAAGTCGTTCGCGATCTTCGACCGTTCAAGCGTGATGCCCATCAGAACGAACATCAGAACCGCCAGCAGCGTCTCGATCGACTGCCCCGCCAGAACGCGTTCGTTCATACGGTTCACGATAAAGCTGACGTTCCGGTCCAGCGCGACTTCCCAGCCTTGGGGGAAGACAGATTCACCGATCAGCGGCAAATCCGGATAGCGGAATTTCGATACCGCGTCATTGGGAACGCCCGAGTTCACCAGATCGCGATAGGCTTGCGACGATTGGTCAATCGCCTGATGCACCATCAGACCCGCACTATCGAGTGCGGCGATGATACCGAAAGAGATGATGCCAGCACCGCCGATGGCAAAGGCCACCGGGAAACCGGACAGGATGCCGCCAAAGAGGCAGGCAAAAACAATGATCAGGCCAATTTCGACCCCGTCGAGACCAAATAGCATGGGACGCCCCTTGAATTAATGTGTGCCCTCATAGGCTTCTTCGCCCTCGCCCAACGTATCGCGGTCGAGATATTTATCTTCGCTTTCAGGCCCTTCACGGAACTCTAACAAAGCGCGATAAAACACTGATATTGCTTGCAAGATCACCATTGCGCAGAAGGCACACAGCAGGATCTTGAACAAGAAGTAGCCGTTGAACCCATTGGGCGAAAAGCCGATGGTTTCCACGTTCCACTTGAGCAAGCGCGCCTTGCGCAGCAGCAGCTCCAACCGGTCAGAGGCCGATGGGTTCGGTGTCACCAGATGGCGCCACAGGAAGAACCAGCCATAAAGCCATGTGACAATCGCGAAGGGGATCATGAAGAACAGCGCGCCGAACATGTCGATCACGCGCTTGGTACGGAATTTTGCGCCGGCATAGAAGAGGTCAACGCGCACATGCCCGCCTTGTACAAAGGTGTAGGACACACAAAGACAGACGACCAACGCATTGAAAAGCTTCAACTCTTCTGCAAACCAGCTGATGTCGAACTGCAGCGGAATACCAAAGCCGATAGAGATATCGGGCCGGGTGAAAATACGTTGCATGAAGACAATGATGATCTGTTGCAGCACCATCAAAAGCCCGGCCCAGGCAAAGAAACGCCCGGTGACATTGGCGAAGCCTTCAAGCCCGCGCACACATCCCCACATAACGCTGCGTTTCCAGATGCCGACAGCCGTGACGATCAGCAGCCCGACGAGCAAGACAAAGAACAGCTCGACCGAGGCACCGTAATAGATGAAGCGCATCAAGGCTTCGCTATTGGACCAGTCCAGCCACATGGACGGGTTCAGCACCGCTGCAAAGAAATTGTAGAACGCTTCAAGTAGGTTGCCCAGAATGAAGCTGATCAGGTTGCCTTCCTGGAACTGGTCCAAGCAGCTGATCTTGGCCCCTTCCGCCGCGCGGAAAAATCCAGCGCATACTGCATCTTCTGCCATTGATATCCCCCCTTCGCCCGCCCGGTTTCAGTGTGGGCTTGGTGCGAAAATTATCCTCGCTTTGCGCGCCCGTTTTCCGGATCGCAAAGTCGCGTGCGGGGCCGCCCAAAGGCAGCCCCCCTGTCATCCCGTGGGGATGGCTTACATTTTGCCCAGAACGCGCTGGCGCTGTTCGACATAATAGGCGTCGGATTTGGACAGCCATTCAGCCGATGCGGACAGCGAGGATTCAAAGCTGTTGCGGATGTCGGCGAACAGGGAGTCGTCCATGTTCTCGTCCATAACCTCTTTGGAGGCCGCACCGAATGCATCCCAGACATCATCGGGGAACTGCATGGTTTTCACGCCCTGCTGCTGCAGACGCGCCAAGGCGGCACCATTGTTGGCGAGTGTTTCGGCCAGACCGGTGTGCGTGGTCGCCATCGATGCATATTCGATGATCTTCTGCTGTGCCGGTGTCAGGTCGTTGAACACGTCAAGGTTGACCGATGCGGTCAGGCCCGACCCTGGCTCGTGGAAACCAGCGGTGTAGTAGATCTTGGCGACTTCCTGGAAGCCCGCGCGCTCATCCGCGAAGGGGCCAACCCACTCCAGCCCGTCAAGCGCGCCGGAGGACAGCGCCTGATACAGTTCGCCACCGGGGATGTTCTGAACAGACGCGCCCAGTTTACCCAGCACCTTGCCACCCAGACCGGGCATACGGAATTTCAGGCCGTTGAAGTCCGCGGCAGAGTTGATTTCCTTGCGGAACCAGCCACCGGACTGCGAACCGGAGTTACCGGCGAGGAACATCTTCATGTTGAAGATTTCACCGATCTGGTTGTGCAGGTCATGGCCGCCACCGTGCAGATACCAGTTGGTCAGCTCTTGTGCTGTGGCACCGAAAGGCACGGCGGTGAAATACGCCAGACCGGGGTGCTGGCCGATGAAGTAGTAGTCAGCCGCGTGATACATATCCGCCTGACCGGAGGAAACGGCGTCAAAGACCTCGAACGCGCCGACCAGCTCGCCCGGGGCTTTCTTTTCGATGGTCAACGTGCCGTCAGACATCTCGTTAACCATGTTGTTGAGGTAGGTCGCGGCGTCATCAAGCACGGCAAAGCCACGGGGCCATGCGGTGACCATGGTCAGCGTGCGTTTGCCTTGGGCGTACAGCGGTGCGGCCAGTGTCGATGCAGCGGCGGCAGACCCGCCAAGCGCGGATGTCTTCAGAAATGAACGACGGTCCATATTGGATACTCCTCCCGAGTTATATGAGGGTGCCCGCGCTTCATTATATGCGCGCGGGTCATTTCAAGTGTCGTTCACTCTACGCAAAAGCGAATGGTTGAAAATACCAACTACTGCGTAGAGGGTGCAGATTTACCGCCAAAATATACGGCAAATATCCCGCCGCACCTGCCATATGTTGTGCATACACGCGTATAGCGGGTGAATTGTGACTGCATCTAGCACTTTGATTCGCGTGGATTTCCCAGTATCAGCGCTGCATGCGCCGCCCGTCTTTCATGATCGCCCCCACCTACGCCCAAAAGCTGACGCTCATCGCCTCTGTGCCGCTGGTGCTGGCGGTGACGGCGATTGCCTTTGTCGTGGCACTGCAGGCGCGCGCGGTGGCCGACCGAGAGATTTCAACGCTCGAACAGCAGTTGCTGGACGCCAAGAAGGTAGAGCTGCGCAATTATGTGACACAGGCGCGCAACGGCTTTTACTTCGTCTACGGGTCCGCCTCTCCTGATGACGGGGCGGCGAAATCGCAGGTGGCGCAGATCCTCGCGGCGATGATCTATGGCGAGGAAGGTCAGTTCTTTGTCTATGACTACGACGGCACCGCCCTTGTCAGCCCGCGCCAGACGGACCGGATCAACCGCAACTTTGCCGGCGAAACGGACAGCGACGGCACGCCCGTGGTGGACGAGCTGATCCGCATCGCGCGGAGTGGCGGCGGGTATCACACCTATATGTGGCCCAAACCCTCTACCGGAGAGGATGCGCAGATGATCACCTATGTCACCTCTTTCCCCAGTTGGCAGTGGGCCGTGGGGACGGGTGTGTTCATCGACGACGTGCTTGCCAGCGGGGCCGCGGCGCGATCCGACGTGCAGGCGCGGGTGCAGCGCACGTTCTTCTATATTGGCGTTATTACGGTGACCGCCCTGCTGCTGGTGTTTGGCACGGGCATGCTGGTCAACCTGCGGGAACGGCGGCTTGCGGATGCGAAGCTCAAAAAGCTGACGCAGCGGGTATTTGACGCCCAAGAGGAAGAGCGTGGCCGCGTGGCGCGCGAACTGCATGACGGCATCAGCCAGATCCTGGTGGGGGTGCGCTATGCGCTCGACAATGCGCGACGCCGGCTTGAAAGGGGCGACGCCCGCGCGGCAGAGCCTTTGGCAAAGGGGATCGACAGCCTTGCGCAGGCCATCGCCGAAGTGCGCCGTATCAGCCGTGACCTGCGCCCCAGTATTCTGGATGATCTCGGCCTTGGTCCCGCGCTGAAAACGCTGGTCGAACAATTCGCCCTGCGCACCGGTATTCAGTGCCGCTTTGACACCGTGGTATTCCGCAACCGCCTGGACGACGAGGCCAAGATCGCGCTTTACCGGATCGCGCAAGAGGCGCTGACCAATATCGAACGTCACGCTCGCGCTACCGAAGTCATCGTCGATCTGCGCGGTCACCGACAGGGCGCGACGCTGTCGATCTCTGACAACGGGCTGGGGCTGGCCAAGACACGCTCCACCGCCGGAGGGTTGGGCCTGCGCAATATGCAAGAGCGGATCGAACAGCTAGACGGTACGCTGACCATGCAAACCTCTGCCCAAGGCGGCACCGAGATTACCGCTACCGTCCCGCTGACCCATATGCTGCGTCCGCCGCCGACCGCCCTGCCCTAAGCCCTGATATGCCCTTTCCCGAAAGCTGCCCCATGACCCTTTCAGACACCCAGCCGCCCGAGTTGATCAAAGTGATGATCGTGGACGATCACCCGATGGTCGCCGAAGGCATCCAGTCCATTCTTGAAAGCTATGACGATATCAATGTGGTCGGCTGTCTGCCCAATGGCCGCGCCGCGATTGAGAGCGTCGCGGAACTGGACCCTGATGTGATCCTCATGGACCTCAACATGCCAGAGATCGGCGGGCTGTCCGCGACCGAGATTTTGCTGGAACGCCAGCCCGACACCCGCATCGTGATCCTGTCGATGCATGACAACCCCGAATATATCTCTTCGGCGCTGAGCCACGGTGCTATGGGGTATATCCTCAAGGATGTGCCGACGGACGAGATCAAGCTGGCGATCGATACGGTGATGCGCGGCGAACGGTATCTGTGCACCGGCGCGCAAGGGTCGCTTGAACCCAAGGATGCCGCGCGTGAATCCCTGACCGAACGCGAACAGACGATCCTGTTGCAACTGGCACAGGGGAAATCCAACAAAGAGGTCGCGCTGACCTTGGATATCTCTGTGCGCACCGTCGAAACCCACCGCAAGAATATCAAACGCAAGCTTGGCATCTCTTCCACCGCAGGGCTGACGCGCTATGCGATGGAACACGGCGTGCTGCAAGGGACCGGAGTGCGACTCTAGCTGATATCGGCCCGAGAAATGCCCCCAATTTTGCAAAAATTAGAAAATTCAGGATTTCGCGCAATAAATGAAAAGATTTTTTGCACCCAGCGACACTTTTATCGACAATAGAGCATTGACGCCCCTTTGTGGCGCTCATAATGTCCATGCACGCAATGAGGGGCCTTTGGCTATGACAGATCTAGCTTTGACAGATATCGTCGTCATTCTAAGACACACGCGCATGGGCCGGTAACGGCAGACCATAATAGTCACCATGCGCCCCCGTCAAAATCGGGGGCTTTTTTTTGCGCAACGTATTTTTTGATAAACCACCGCCTGACGGAGCACCAAGATGACACGTAAAATGACCGGAGCGAAAATGATCGTTCAAGCCCTGATTGATCAGGGTGTCGATACCGTATTTGGCTATCCCGGCGGCGCTGTCCTACCGATCTATGACGAGGTGTTCCAACAAAACAGCATCAAACACGTGCTGGTGCGTCACGAACAAGGGGCGGTCCATGCTGCCGAAGGCTATGCGCGTTCGACCGGAAAACCGGGCGTTGTTCTTGTCACCTCGGGCCCGGGTGCCACCAATGCGGTGACCGGCCTGACGGATGCCTTGCTCGATTCCATTCCGCTGGTGGTCCTGACAGGTCAGGTGCCGACCTTCATGATCGGCTCTGACGCGTTTCAAGAGGCCGATACCGTGGGCATCACCCGCCCCTGCACCAAGCACAACTGGCTGGTGAAAGAGACCGACAAGCTGGGCGGCGTTCTGCACGAGGCGTTCCATGTGGCCACCAGCGGGCGCCCCGGCCCCGTTCTGGTCGACATCCCGAAAGACGTGCAATTCGCCACGGGGGAATACACGCCCAAGAAGCCGTCCACCTCGCATTACCAGCCGCCCGTCAAAGGCGACATGACCGAGATCACCGAACTGGTGGCCGCCATCGAGACCGCCAAGCGCCCGATTTTCTATACCGGCGGCGGCGTCATCAACTCCGGCCCTGCGGCGTCGCAACTGCTGCGCGAATTGGTCGAGGCGACAGGCTTTCCCATCACCTCTACCTTGATGGGGCTTGGCAGCTATCCGGCGTCGGGTGACAAATGGTTGGGGATGCTCGGGATGCACGGTCTTTACGAGGCCAACATGGCGATGCACGACTGCGATCTGATGATCAACATCGGCGCGCGCTTCGACGACCGGATCACCGGCGTTGTCGACATGTTCAGCCCGAAATCCAAGAAAGCGCATATCGACATCGACCCCTCGTCGATCAACAAGATCATCCGCGTGGACATCCCTATCGTCGGCGACGTGGGCCATGTGCTGGAAGACCTGCTGAAGGTCTGGAAATCGCGCGGCCGCAAGACAAACACCGAAGCCGTTGGCAAATGGTGGAAGAAGATCGAGGAATGGCGCAACGTTGACTGCCTCAAGTTCGAGCAAAAGGGCAAGATCATCAAACCGCAATACGCGCTCTCGCGGCTTGAGGCGCTGACCAAAGGGCGTGACCGCTATGTCACCACCGAGGTGGGCCAGCACCAGATGTGGGCCGCGCAATACCTTGGTTTCGAGGATCCGAACCGCTGGATGACCTCTGGCGGGTTGGGGACGATGGGCTATGGTTTCCCTGCGTCCATCGGCGTTCAGATGGCGCATCCTGACGCGTTGGTCATCAACGTTGCGGGCGAAGCCTCCTGGCTAATGAACATGCAGGAAATGGGCACCGCGATGCAATACGGCCTGCCGGTGAAACAGTTCATCCTGAACAACGAACGCCTCGGCATGGTCCGCCAGTGGCAAGAGCTGCTGCACGGCGAGCGCTATTCCCAAAGCTGGTCTGAATCCCTGCCCGATTTCGTCAAGCTGGCCGAAGCCTTCGGGGCCAAGGGGATCATCTGTTCGGACCCCGATGATCTGGACGACGCGATCATGGAGATGCTCGATTATGACGGTCCGGTGATCTTTGACTGTCTGGTGGAAAAACACGAAAACTGTTTCCCGATGATCCCGTCGGGCAAAGCGCATAACGACATGATGCTGGCCGGTGTCGATACACAAGGTGTGATCGACGCCAAAGGATCGGTCTTGGTCTAAGCCGCCAACGGCACAAGGAAACACATCGGCGCGGGGTCGCGCGCCGAGATTGAACAAATCTTAGAAGGACAGTGTCATGTCAGCCCTAAAGATCAAAAAAGGCTCCAACAGCCATTCCGCCTATAACCTACGTCCCAATTTCTCGGATGTGATCGAACGCCACACGCTGGCCGTACTGGTCGAGAACGAACCCGGTGTGCTGGCGCGCGTCATCGGTCTATTTTCGGGCCGTGGATACAATATCGACAGCCTCACCGTGGCAGAGGTTGACCACACAGGCCACCTTAGCCGCATCACCATCGTCACCTCGGGCACGCCGCAGGTGATCGAGCAGATCAAGGCGCAGCTGGGGCGGATTGTGCCAGTACACGAGGTGCATGACCTGACGGTCGAAGGCCCCGTGGTCGAGCGTGAGCTTGCGATGTTCAAGGTGAATGGCACCGGGGACAAACGTGTCGAAGCCCTGCGTCTGGCGGATATCTTCCGCGCCAACGTTGTCGATAGCACCTTGGAAACATTCGTGTTCGAGATCACCGGCGCGCCCGAGAAGATTGACGCATTTGCCGAATTGATGCGCCCCTTGGGGCTGGTGTCCGTGGCACGGACGGGTGTGGCAGCCCTGTCGCGCGGCGACTGATGCGCTGAAGTGGCAGGTTGACGTCTGGCCGGCTTCGGCCGGACTAGGCCTGACCGCGATGGCGGAACTCTACCGGCGGGGCGGCTTTTGGGCGGAATGGAAGCACCTCGCCGCCTGTTTGCTTTCGGGTAATGCCCGCGGAATGGCGCAGCAGTTTGTTCGGCAAATCAGCGTCCGCCTTGGATCGCACGACCTTGGGGTTAAGCGCCTTGCGCAACTTGGCCTCGTGGTAGACCTCGAACTGGACCAGATCACCGGCATCGAAACAGCTCGTCGTCTGGTTCACTGTCGCGGGGTCACCTTGGAAATACGCAAGGTCGCCGTGATCCTCGCACCAGAACACAGCTTTGTTGGCTCGGGCATCGCTCCAAAGTACCACACCGTACATTTAACTGTTCCTTCCAGATGCTTGCAGACATGAGAGATAATCATGTCATTTTTACAAATTGTCGATTTTTTTACGAAATCATTTTGTGTCGCGCGCACCAGAATTTGACGCTGAATAGCGTCATTAAACAGCCGTATATTGCAAATCTCCTTGCAAATTCGTTCAAAGGTTGTGAGGTTTAGTTCAATTAATTTTAACGGACTGATTTCATGACGAACCCCGCCGATATCAGGACAATTTTCGGGTCAAATTTAAAAAAACTTTCAGTAGGTTACCCCTCCATCACCTACCTCGCGCAGGAACTGGGGATCAATCGCACACAGTTCAATCGATATCTGTCGGGGGAAAGCTTTCCGCGCCCCGATATTCTGGACCGGATGTGCAAGTTTTTCGACGTTGATGCGCGTGTCCTTCTGGAGCCCTTGGAAGAGATCAAGAAGATCGAACCCTCCCCGCCGGATTTCATGGGCGACTTTATCGTTTCGGGCGCGCTGGACCTGCCCGAAGCCACGTTTCCCAGTGGTTTCTACCGCTTCTCGCGTCGCAGTTTTCTTTACCCCGAGAAATTCGCCTTGGGATTGGTTATGGTTTTTCGCAGTGGCCGGCATACCTATCTGCGCGGCTACGAGGCCCCTCACGCCATGCGCATCCAAAGCCTGCCCACCCATTCGGAATTGCGCGAGTATCGCGGCGTGGTGCTGCAGCAGGAAGAAGGCATCGCCATTATCGCCTCGCGGCGCGGCGCGATGACCTCTTCGTTCAACTATCTGGGGCGGATCGCGTCGTTCAACAATAATTTCTGGGTCGGATACATCACCCGCACGGTGCCGGAAAATTCGATCGGGTTGCGAGCGACGCGGCTGGTCTATGAATACCTGCCGCAAACCCCGTCGGCCGTGTTGCAGGCCGCCCGCTTGAAGGGGCTGTGCGAGGCAAGCGATCTTGAACCCTTTCACCGCCACCTTCTGCGCACCGAATTCGCCTTTGAATGACCGCTATGTCAGCGGCGGCGGGCGCATCTGGGGCCACTGCGTTGCCGCGTGCCACTGTTGCGCCAGTTGAAGCAGCGCCGTATCGCTGCCCCGCGGTCCGATCATCTGTAGCCCCGCAGGCAGCCCCCCTGCGCCGAAACCGGCGGGGATGTTGACAACCGGCAGCCCCACCAGACCGGCAGGCACCACGACCTGCATCCAGCGGTGATAGGTATCCATGTCCCGTTCGGCGATCTGTGTCGGATGCACCTGATCAACGTCAAAGGGCCAAAGCTGCGCCGAAGGCAGCACCAGCACGTCAACCTCGTCAAACAGCGCGGTGACACGGCGATACCAATCGGACCGCGTCAGGCTGGCTTGCTGCACCTCCTGCCCCGTGAACCCGAGCCCGCGCTCGATCTCCCATTGGGCGGCGGGCTTGAGCTTGTCGCGGTTTTCCGGGTCGCGGTAGAGCGCGCCCAATCCGGCAGCAACGGCAAAAGACCGCAGCGTGGTCCAGCTGTTCCACATCGCGTCTGCGTCAAAGGGGGCTGGCACAGCGGTCACCCGATGCCCCAGGGCGACCAGTTGATCCAGGGCCGCTTTGCTGACGTCCTCGATCCCGTCTGCATAGGCGAATGCCCCGCCCCAATCGCCCAGCCACCCGATACGGCGCGCGGGCGACGGGGTGTCCATCTGCGGCAAGCTCGGCGCGGGTGACAGGCCGAGGGGTTGTTTGGGGTCCTCTCCGGTCATCGTGTCCAGCAAAGCCGCCAGATCGCGGGGGCAGCGCGCCATCGGGCCTGCCATGCTCAGCTGATGCAGGAACATATCGCCCTCTGGCTCTGCCGGTACTGTGCCCCAGCTGGGGCGCATGCCGTAGACGTTGTTCCAGCCCGCGGGGTTGCGCAGGCTGCCCATCATGTCGGAGCCGTCCGCGATGCTCAGCATCCCCGTGGCCAAAGCAGCCGCCGCCCCGCCCGAAGACCCGCCAGCCGAGCGTGTGTGGTCATAGGGGTTCCGCGTCGGGCCGTAGACGGGGTTGAACGTGTGGCTGCCCAACCCGAATTCAGGCGTGTTCGTCTTGCCAATGATGATCGCCCCCGCCGCGCGGATGCGGGCGACAAAGACGCTGTCCTTCTGGGCAATCGCACCGGCGAACAGCGGTGATCCCTTGGCGGTTGGCAAGCCTTCGGCATCGGATAAATCCTTGATCGCAATGGGAATACCGTGCAGCCATCCGACCCGAGGCGTGGCATCGGCCCGATCGGCTTCGGCCAGAAGCTCGGCCCGCGGGCGCAGCGCGACGATGGCGTTGACCGCGCCGTTCACGGCGTCGATCCGCTCTAGCGTGGCCTCCATCAAAGCACGCGCCGTCAGGCTGCCGTTCGCCAAAGCCTCCGATTGGTCCAAGGCCCCGATGTCTAGTATGTTCATGGCAGAGCCCTCCGTTCGGGGTCATAGAACGGAAGGCCGCAGCGGGATGCAAGGGGTGCCGGGAAAAGTGCTGCACGAGACAAGGCCGCCCGCGCGCAGTTGCCTGATATTTGGCCTTAGCCTTCTTGCGCCTCGGCGCGGGTCTTGCCCGACACGGCAAGCGCCAGCGCGGCCCCCATCAACCCGTCAAGGTCACCATCCAGCACCCCTTTGGTATCCGAGGTTTCAAAGTTGGTGCGCAGGTCTTTGACCATCTGGTACGGCTGCAAGACGTACGACCGGATCTGGTTGCCCCAGCCCGCATCGCCCTTGTTTTCATGGGCTTCGTTGATGGCCGCGTTGCGGCGGTCCAGCTCCATCTGATACAGCCGCGATTTCAGCGCCTTCATCGCGATGTCGCGGTTCTGGTGCTGCGATTTCTCAGAGCTGGTCACGACGATGCCGGTGGGGTGGTGCGTGATCCGCACGGCCGAGTCGGTGGTGTTTACGTGCTGACCACCGGCCCCCGAGGACCGATAGGTGTCGATGCGGATGTCGCTGGGGTTGATATCGATTTCGATGTTGTCGTCCACCACCGGATACACCCAGATAGAGGTAAAGGACGTGTGCCGTTTGGCGGCGCTGTCAAAGGGGCTGATCCGCACCAGACGGTGCACACCGGATTCCGACTTGAGCCAGCCATAGGCATTCGGGCCGCTGATCTTGTAGGTCGCCGATTTGATCCCCGCCTCTTCGCCGGGGCTTTCGGATTGCAGCTCGACCTTATAACCCTTTTTCTCGGCCCAACGGACATACATGCGCGACAGGATATTGGCCCAGTCACAGCTTTCGGTGCCGCCTGCCCCTGCGTTGATTTCAAGGAAGGTGTCATTCCCGTCGGCCTCGCCGTTCAACAGCGCTTCCAGCTCTTTCTGGGCGGCTGTCTCGGCCAGCTTTTTCAACGCGGTCTCGGCCTCTGCGATGACCTCGTCGTCGCCTTCCATCTCGCCCAGTTCGATCAGTTCGATGTTATCGGCCAGCTCTTGTTTGATGCCCTCGTAGGTGGCGATGGAATCGACCAGCGCCTGACGGTCGCGCATCAGTTTTTGCGCCGCATCGGGATCATCCCACAGATTGGGGTCTTCGACACGGGCGTTGAATTCTTCCAGACGGTATGGCGCGGTTTCGACGTCCAGACGCTGTGCCAACAGCTCCAGCGATTTGCTGATCTTATCCGCTGTATTTTGTGCATCTGCGCGCATGGTATCCTGCCTTTAAATAGATCGCGGCCCCGAATAGCCGGGGCCGCGTTTCAAATAGACCAGCGCCGCAACTTGGGCAAGCGCTGTAGAATGGGGCCGGGCCTAGTACAACCCGCCGGAGCTGATGCTGCCAAAGCTTGCCTTGGGCCCGACACGCGCCTTTTTACCGGTAGAGGTTGTGACCTCGCGCGCGCCGCCGCCGGCTTCTTCGACCAGAGGCAGATCCGCACCCATCGCAAAGCCGCCATCAAAGGTGATCCCGAACAGCGGCTCTTCGCCATCACGGAAGTATTCGGCCACAACGTTGGGACCTGCGGCGCTGTCAGACAGACGCGCACCGGTGAAGCGGTCGATCTTGATGAAGTGACCGCCGGGGGGCACTTCGAAGGGGCCGCCGCCGTATTTCTTGATCGCTTCGCTCATGAACCGCTGGAACACAGGACCACACATCCCCGCCCCATAGGCACGACGCCCCAGCGAGCGCGGATTGTCAAAACCGATATAGCAGCCCGCCACGATGTTGCTTGAGAAGCCGACGAACCAGACGTCTTTGGCATCGTTGGTGGTGCCGGTCTTGCCCGCGATTGGCACGGGCAGGTTCACCGCCCCACGCGCCGTACCGCGATCCACGACGCCCTTCATCATCGATGTCAGCTGATAGGCCGTGATCGGGTCCATCACCCGTTCGCGGTTCGAGATGATGCGCGGCCCCACACCGGGGGCCAGCGTTTCAAGCTGGCAATCGTTACAGATGCGTTGGTCGTGTTTGTAGACAGTGCGGCCATAACGGTCCTGCACACGGTCCACCAGCGTCGGCTGCACCCGTTCGCCACCATTGGCGAACATCGCATAGGCCGACACCATCTGGTAAAGCGTCGTTTCCTGCGAGCCAAGCGCGTTGGCCAGTACCGGCGAGAGGTTGTCATAGACCCCGAACCGTTCGGCATAGTCGCCAACGGTGTTCATTCCGACCTCTTGCGCCAGACGGATGGTCATGAGGTTCCGCGACTGTTCGATACCCGTCCGCAGGGGCGTCGGCCCGTAGAACTTGTTCGACGAGTTTCGCGGCCGCCACATGCCTTGGGGTGTGTTGATCTCGATCGGGGCATCCACAACGATGGTCGCAGGGGTATAGCCGCTGTCCAATGCCGCAGCATAGACAAAGGGCTTGAAGCTCGACCCCGGCTGGCGTTTCGCCTGCGTCGCACGGTTGAACACCGACGCCTGATAGGAGAAACCGCCCTGCATCGCGATCACGCGCCCTGTATTCACGTCCATTGCGACAAAGCCGCCCTGCACTTCCGGGATCTGACGCAAAGTCCAGCGGATGAACGACCCGTCACTATCCGCAGTCATGCGGCGCACCAGCACCACGTCGCCGACCTCAAGCAGGTCAGCGGGCACTTGGGCGCGGTTGCCGAGCTTGCCGTTCTCAAGACGTTTGCGCGCCCATTGGACATCCTTGGCGGGGATGAAATGACCGTCCGCGTCCTCATCCACGCCTTCGATCCCGATGCGGGCGGCGTCATTGGTCAGGCTCAGCACCACGGCGGGATACCACGGGTTTTCCAGATCAACGTCACGTGGCACACGGGTGTCCGACAGCGCTTCGCGCCAATCCGCCTCGGTGGTCAGCTTTTCGGGCGCGATCTTCTTGCCGGTGCCGCGGTAGATACCGATGCCGCGATCATATTCCTCAAGCTGCTGCTGCAAGGATTGTGCGGCAATGGGCTGCATCTCGTTGTCGATGGTGGCACGCACGGTCAGACCGCCGGTAAAGAATTCGCCCTCGCCAAAGTTCTCGGACAGTTGGCGGCGGATTTCATCGGTAAAGTAATCGCGCGGCGGCAGTTCGGCCTTGAAGCTTTCAAAGTCCCCGTTCTGCACCGATCGCAAGGGCTGTGCGACCTCGGTCTCGTAGACGGCGGGGGTGATATAGCCGTTTTCCTTCATCTCGCGCAGCACGAAGTTCCGGCGTGCCAGCAACCGGTCCTTGCGGCGCACGGGATGATAATCAGATGGTGCTTTGGGCAGCGAGGCAAGGAACGCAGCCTCATGCGGGGCCAGCTCCCCCAATGTCTTGTTGAAATAGGTCTGCGACGCGGCGGCCACACCGTAGGAGTTCTGGCCCAAGAAGATCTCGTTCAGATAAAGTTCAAGGATCTTTTCCTTGGGCAGCGTTTCCTCAAGCCGTGCGGCGAGGATGATTTCCTTGATCTTCCGTTCAGCCCGACGGTCGCCGGACAGAAGAAAGTTCTTCATCACCTGCTGCGTGATGGTCGATGCACCGCGCACATCCTTGCCCCTTGTGCGCACCGCATCTACAGCCGCCGCCCCGATGCCGCGCAGGTCATAGCCTTCGTGAGTATAAAAGTTTTTGTCCTCGGCCGAGATGAAGGCCTGTTTGATCAGCGGCGGGATCGTGTTGGCCGGCGCGAACAGGCGGCGTTCCTTGGCGAATTCGTCGATCAACCGCCCCTGCCCCGAATAAATCCGGCTGATCGTCGGGGGCGTGTATTGCGCAAGGGATTCGTGGCTGGGCAGATCGCGGCCATACATCCAGAACACCGCGCCGATGGTCAGCGCGACCATACCGATGCTCATGGTGAGGGTGGTAAAAATACCCCCGAAGAAAGACAGGATCAAACGAAACACGGCTGGCAGTTCCTTGCAAGGAGGGTTGGTGACCCGTCTATACGCAACCCTGCGGGAATCGTCAAAACACGATGCAGTGGCCCTGTGCGGTAACCCGCGCAACACCTAGAGGGGCGTTCGGGTGCGGTTTACTGGCGAATCAAGGGCTTGAGCGCGGCATCCGCGTCGCGCCACTTGGCGATGGAATCCGCAATCGCCGACACCATGACCGCCCGCCAGATCGGGTCTCGCAGATTGGCAAGATCACGCTTCGAGCTGAGGAACCCGATTTCGATCAGGACCGAGGGGATGTCAGCCGATTTCAACACCGAAAAGCCCGCGTTGCGCAGCGGGTGGCGGTTCATCGGACCGCCGGCGGCTTTCATGCCTTCAACCAGCACTTTAGCGGCGGCAACCGACCGCGGCTCTGTCTCTTGGCGGGCAAGATCAAGCAGCACGCTGGCGACCTCGTCATCCGATCCGGTCAGGTCGGCCCCTGCGATAATATCGGCGCGGTTGTGGCGTGCGGCCAGATGGTCGGTGGCAGTATCGCTGGCGTCGTCCGACAGCGTATAGACCGTCGCCCCCTTTGCGCCGCCGTGCTGCAAACTGTCCGCATGGAGCGAGATGAACAGATCGCCTTCGGCCTGATGCGCAATGGCGACGCGGGTTTCGAGCGCGACAAAATGATCCGTGTCACGGGTCATCACCACATCGACCCCGTCGCGCACCAATGTATCGCGCAGCGCTTGGGCAAAGGACAGCATCAGGTCTTTTTCCAGGATACCATCTGTCTCTGCCCCCGGATCAACGCCCCCGTGACCGGGGTCCAGCACCACGCGAAACGGCACCTCTTTCAGGTCGGCAACCGCCTTGGGCGGTGCGGCCAGCGCCATGGTCCACGCCGGATCAACGGGCGCACCGGCGGCGGCGGCAAATTCCTCGGGGGTGACGGATGTCAACGCGATCTCAAGCGTGGCGTGACCGGAGCCCTTGTTGACCGGCATCCCGATCTCGCGCGGGATCATCGGTTCGGCCAGATCCGCGACAAGCCGCGACCAACCGGGCTGGAACGGGCCAAAGCGCAGACCGGTAATCCGTCCGGGTTCAGGCAGCAGGTCTTTGGTGTTCACACCGCTCCAGTCGGCCTCGCGGAAGTCGACCACCAGCCGCGCCGGATCATCCAGCAAGAACACCCGAAACGGCACCCCCTGGCTCAGCCCAAGCGTCAGCGTCGTGCCCCCGAACCAACCATCCGAGATGGCGCTTTTGTTAGGGTCCACGCGTGCCAGCGCGGTCAGATCCTGCGCGGACGCTGGCAAGGACAGCGCGCAAACCGTTGCGATAATGGGAAGAATACGCATGCCTGTCACCGTTCTGCTCGGGGTGGTTGCGGCAGGTATAGCACCCCGCCGCAACCCGAGCCAGCCTTTCAGCGGGCCGCCATATAGGTCTTGAGCCGCCCCAGCCCCTCGGCAATATCCTGGGTGCTGCGCGCATAGGAAAACCGCAGCCAGCGATGCCCGCGCACCGGATCGAAATCGAGCCCCGGGGTCACGGCCACACCCGCCTTGTCCAGAATATCCCGCGCCAATGCGCGGCTGTCATCCGTCAGCTCGGACACATCGGCGTAGACATAGAAAGCCCCGTCGGGGGGCGCGAACCGAGTGAAGCCCGCCTCGCGCAGGCCGGTGATCATCATCGCGCGGTTGGCGCGGTAGACATCCATATTCGCCTCAAGCTCATCGGTGCAATCCATCGCGGCAAGGGCGGCGACCTGACTGGCGTGGGGGGCGCAGATGAACATGTTTTGCGCGATCCGTTCGACCACCCGCACGTGATCCTCTGGCACAACCATCCAGCCGACACGCCAACCGGTCATAGAGAAATACTTGGAAAACGAATTGATGACATAGACATCATCGGTGATCTCAAGCGCGGTCACGGCCTTTTTCTCGTATTCGATGCCGTGGTAAATCTCGTCCGAGATGAAGGATGCCCCCTGCGCTTTCGTCGCGTCGATCAGCGCGGACATGGCAGCGTGATCCAGCATCGTGCCCGTCGGGTTGCCCGGCGACGCCACCAACAACCCCTGCAGGTCCATGCCCGCGAAATCCGCAGGCACCGGCTGCAAGCGGTTGCCAAGCGAGGTGGGCAGATCGACGGGGGCAAGGTCCAGCGCCTTGAGGATCTGGCGGTAGCTGGGATACCCCGGTGCCCCGATGCCAACGCGGTCCCCGGTATCAAAGAGCGAGGTAAACGTCAGGATAAACCCGCCCGACGAGCCAGAGGTGATGACCACGCGGTTCGGGTCCAGATCGACATTGTACCACTCCCCGTACATCCGCGCGATCCGCTGGCGCAGCGCAGGCAGCCCCAATGCGACGGTATAGCCAAGCGCGCCCTGCTCCATCGCGGCGGTCAATGCGGTGCTGGCCCCTTTGGGCGCGCCCGTGCCGGGTTGGCCAACCTCCATATGGATGATGTGGCGACCCTCCGCCTCGGCGGCGGCGGCGGCCTGCATCACATCCATCACGATAAAGGGATCGACCTGAGATCGGGTTGAAATGCGCATGGGCTTGATCCTACTGTTGAGCCCGAACCTTTCACCGCACCCCGCCGGTGCCGTCAACCCTTGTGCGCGCTGGCAAAATCGCGCACCACCCTTGCAACCGGTGCCTGCACCCCTGCGCAACAACAAGCGAGTGACCCTGATGAAAAAGCTGATCGCCCCCGCCCTAGTGGCCCTTTCCCTGACAGCCCCCGCCCATGCGATGGACCTGACCGAACTGACCGATGCCGAACGCGCGCAATTCCGCGCCGAGGTCCGCGCCTATCTGATGGAAAACCCCGAAGTGATCATGGAAGCGGTGAACCAGCTGCAGGCCCGTCAGGCCGAAGCACAGGCGCAGGCGGATTTCACGCTGGTGTCCGACAATGCTGCCGCGATCTTTGACGACGGCTATTCCTATGTCGGTGGCAACCCCGAAGGCGACATGACCATCGTAGAGTTCATGGACTACCGCTGCGGCTACTGCAAAAAAGCGTTCTCCGAGGTTGAAAAGCTGGTCAATGGCGACGGCAACATCCGCTTTATCGTGAAAGAACTGCCGATTCTGGGCGAACAATCCATGGTCGCCTCGCGCTTTGCCATCGCAACCAAGATCGTTGCGGGGGACGAGGCCTATAAATCCGTGCATGACGCCTTGATGAGCTTTAACGGCGACATCACCCCGACGTCGCTGGGACGCTTGGCCAACAGCTTTGATCTGGATGCCGAGGCCATTCAGGAAAAGATGGACAGTGCCGAAGTCACCGCCGAGATCGAAAAGACCCGCGCGCTGGCACAAACGCTGCAGATTTCCGGCACACCGACCTTTGTGATGCAGGACGAACTGCTGCGCGGCTATCTGCCTTACGACCAGATGAAAGCCATTCTGGAAGAAAAACGCGGCTAAGATGCGACTGGCATTGGCTTGTTGCGTGGCGGCCTTCCCGGTGGCCGCGCAGACCGACTTTGGCGCGCTGACCCAAGCAGAACGGCGCGCCTTGGGGGAAGAAGTGCGGGCGTTGCTTGTGGCAGAGCCCGAGCTTGCAGCACCCGCTGTGGCCCCCCGCAACTATGCTGCCGAAGCCTATCAAGAGAAGGCGCAGGCGGATCTCGCGCTTATCGCATCCCTGACAGATCAAGTATTAGCCGGAGCGCCGATTGCGTTGTTTACCGGCGACGACTGCGCAGACTGCGGTCGGGCGCTGGCGGAATTAGAGGCGATAACAGATACATATAGCATTATCTTCACGCACCACATGATGTCTGATCCTGCCAGCGCCGCCCTTGCGGCACAGCTTGGCATGACCGAGCCTCCCTTCTACGTGATGGCAGACCGCATCTTGCGTGGCCATATGCCCGACATCGTGCTGCGGCGGTATCTGGCCCCGTAACGCCTAGAGAAACCGCTGATGATAGCGCACCATGCGTTTGAAATGCGCATCAAGCGACCGCTTGAGATGCGGGGCCTCTTTCACGTTGAGGATATAATCGACCAGCAAGTCATACTGTTTGATCTGGCGCGGCAGCCGGTTTGACGGGGTCAGGCGCGACTGTCGTTCCTCTTCGTCGATGACCTGCACAACCTGCTTTTCCGGCCAGTCGAACAGCGGCGCATCGACCACCATCGCCTTGCCGTTCATCAACGGCAATTCAGCGTCGTAATGGGCAAAGATCGCGCGTTCCAGCGGTTCTACCTCTGCCTTGGTCGCCACCGGCCAGGCCCAGACAAAGGCGATCTCCCACACGTCGATCTGACGGTTGGCAATCACGTCGGACCGCGCCGATGTCAGATGCCGGCGCACCCGCGTGCGGATACCATCAACCGACTGGCCCACATAAATCGGGTTGCCGTCCAGATCACAAAGCGCATAGACGCCGATCTGATTGGTCAGCGCCGCCAGTGCCTTGCCCCGAAACGCCTGCGCCGCGTTCACGCGACGGCCCCCAGTGACTGACGCTCAAGCAGTGGCGCGAACAACACCTCGTCGAGATAGCGCACGACAGGCACGGCAACCCCATCCCCCGCCACGCGGTAGGCGTTGTTGTAGGTGTCGGGCATCTTGTAGCTGTCCGGCAACCCCATCAGCCGCGCCACCTCGCGCGAGGAGACAAGCCGGGCCTTGGTCTGGTTGCCCTTGATAAACATCAGGATCTGCCGCGAGGACCCGCCCGCAGGGGTCCGCAAGCAGCCCGCAATCCCGTCGGTGCGCAGCTCTGCCCGTTGACGCACATTCCCATCCGCATCGGGGCGCCCGCGTTTATAAATCGTGCCCACCACCGTACGCCCCGCCTTGCGCGCCACGCGCAGCCGTTCAAGGCTGGGGGGCGACATCAGCGTCAGCAGACGGTCGGTATCCGCCGCACTGAACCAAGGCATGGTGGCACGCCGTTCAAGCACGCGCTCAAGCGCCTGTTCGTCGGCGGGGGCGTCCCCCAATTTCCACCAGACCCAGTTGGATCGGACCGGCCGTGCGGCGGAGGCGAGAAATTTTTGCAGCTTCTTGCCGTGGAAGACATGGGACGGTTTCGGCACCGTCAGCCCCGAGATGTCGATATCCTCGCGCACGCACACAACGAACAGACGCGGCCGGCTTTGCGGCAGGAAACGCCGCGCGTCGATCTCGAGCGCGCCGACCTTGTAACCAAGCCGCACAAAGGTCGCGAGTACGGTGTTCATATCCGCGCCACCATTGCGCGACACCAACCCGACGACGTTTTCAAAGGCGATGATACGCGGCGCAAAGCCTGCTTTTATGGCCGTAGCGATCTTGTCGGCCCAATGGGCAAAGACACCGCTGCGCGCGCCGCCCAAGCCCCGCCCCTTGCCCGCAAGGCTGAAATCCTGACAAGGGCTCGACGCCCAATACATATCGATCTGACGCGTCAGAAAGTCATCGGGCATGGCCGCGATATCGCCCTGATGCAATGCCGCCTGCCCCCAATTCTGGGCATAGACCTTGCATTTCATCGCGTCGATATCATTGGCCAGCACGCAATCCCAGCGGTCCTGCAATGCCGCGCGCACCATGCCACCGCCGCAGAAAAACTCGGCGTACGTCGGGGTCTTGGCGGCGTGATCAGGCATATCTATTGATATGGAATACGCAAATATCTGTCGATGGCAAATGCGCCGCTTGGGGCAAAGTCACTCGGCTGCTTGCTCGGCCGCTTGGGTCTCTGCCTCGATGGCGGCGGCGCGGGCTTCGACCTGTTCGACGATGTGATCGATCATCGCGTCATTGCCCAGCTTATGGCTTTGCTTGCCCGCAAGATAGACCATGCCCGACCCGTTGCCCCCGCCGGTAAAGCCCACATCCGTCATCAGCGCCTCACCGGGGCCATTGACGACGCAGCCGATGATGCTCAGGCTCATCGGGGTCTTGATATGCTCCAGCCGTTGTTCCAGCGCCTCGACGGTCTTGATCACGTCAAAGCCCTGCCGCGCGCAGCTGGGGCAGCTGATGATGTTCACACCACGGTGACGTAGACCAAGGGATTTCAGGATCTCGTAGCCGACCTTGACCTCTTCCACGGGGTCCGCAGACAGGGACACTCGGATCGTGTCACCGATGCCCATCCACAATAGATTGCCCAGGCCGATGGCCGATTTGATCGTGCCCGAGGTCAGCCCGCCAGCCTCGGTGATGCCAAGGTGGATCGGAGCATCCGTCGCCTCGGCCAACTGCTGGTAGGCAGCGGCGGCCATGAAGACGTCAGAGGCTTTGCAGCTGATCTTGAATTCGTGGAAATCATTGTCTTGCAGGATCTTGATGTGATCCATCCCGCTTTCGACCATCGCATCGGGGCATGGCTCGCCGTATTTCTCAAGCAGGTGACGTTCCAGCGATCCAGCATTCACGCCGATGCGGATCGAACAATTATTGTCCCGCGCGGCTTTGATCACCTCTTTTACGCGCTTTTCATCGCCGATATTGCCCGGGTTGATCCGCAGACAAGCGGCCCCCGCCTCGGCGGCTTCGATCCCGCGTTTGTAGTGGAAATGGATATCCGCCACGATCGGCACCGATACCTCGCGCACGATCTCTTTCAGCGCCTTGGAGCTTTCGACATCCGGCACCGACACACGCACGATATCGGCCCCCACATCGGCAGCGGCCTGAATCTGCGCAATGGTCGCTTTGACATCCGTCGTCAGCGTGTTCGTCATCGTCTGCACCGTGATCGGCGCATCGCCCCCGACCGGCACATTCCCCACCATGATCTGACGGGACTTCCGGCGGTAAATGTTGCGCCACGGGCGAATGTGATTGAGGGACATGCAAAGCTACCTTTGGCAATGAAACAGTCGAAGGGTCTGTCAGGTTCGGTTCGCCCTACACCTATTCAGCCCGTCGCGTTGTTGCAATGGTATCCGGCTTATTCCGTCGGCGAAGTCGCCGCATTCTTCAGCTCGGCCACCATTGTCGCGAGCGCGGAATTCTCTTCCAGTACGGCTGGCTCGTAAAGCTCCGCCAGCGCCTGACGGTGCAGCGGCAGGTTGGACGTCACAGCCCCACGATCGCCCACAGGCCCGAAGTACTGCCCATCCATCGCGAAATACAGCGCGCCGGATTCGCCGGTGCGCAGCGTCGGGGGCTCTTCGGTGGCGGGGATATCCCAGCTGTCGCCCTTGTTCATGATGCCTTCAAAGATAACCTTGCCATCTGCGGCGCGTACACGCACCCAGGACGGATAGGCTGCAACCATACGCAGCTGCGGCGCGGGCCCTTCGACCACCTGCGGCACGGCACCCGGCAGTACCTCGGGCGTATCCCGTTGGACTACGGTGTTTTCAGCGGTGCGCAGCGCATCTCCGACGGCAGGCGAAGGCGAGGTCGAGGCAAAGCTGCCGATACTGCGCGGATCAATCGAGGAAATCGGCGCATCCCGGGCCACCAGAACAGGTACATCCAGTGCAGCAGGACGATAAAGCCGGTCCAGCGCATCAGAGCGTGGCGTCGCCATCGCGGTCGGCGCATCGGGGTCTTCTGTCGTTTCGGGGGCAGAGGCAAGCGCGCCTTGCAGCGGATCGAGGTCAGACAGCACAACAGGGGTTTCATCCACCGGAGAGACCTGCACGCGCTGCACTTCTTTCAGAACGCTCCACCCGCCATAGCCGATCCCGCCAATCAAAGCGACGAGCACCAGCAGCGAACCCAAAGCACCGGGCTCTATTCGCGCCAGAAGGGAATCACCGACGGGTGTGAAGGGCGTCGCAGGGCGGGCAAAAATATCGCTCTCGCCATTGCGGGTCATCCGTTCTTCGCGGGTGGGCTTTTTGACGACCGACGCTTTAGAAGACATGCCATGCGCCACGGCAAAACCGGATTCAGCACAGAAGGCCGCGAACGCCTTGTCCGGGTCCATGTTCAGATAGCGCGCATAAGACCGCACGTAACCGGCAATAAATCCAGGTGTATCAAAGGCTTCCGGGTCGGCGTTTTCGATGGCGGCAATGTAGGACGCCTTGATCCGAAGCTCGCGTTGGACATCCAGCAGGGATTTACCAAGCGTCGCGCGTTCACCGCGCATCAGGTCACCAAGGCGCAAGTCGAACGCGTCGAAACCTTTGGCTTCAACTTGCTCGTTATCTGCCGACTTGGAAGACCACCGCCCAATCATAAAAATGTCCCGTAGCTATGCCCGCTGCCCTTAATCGAAACAACATGTTGATTCGAGATTAAGCTTTTCTTTCGATATCGGTAGCATAAATCAACGGACTATACGAAATATTCGGGGTCACCCCGCCATTTCGGCACGATTCAGCGCACAATGGGACCACAAAGCGTCCATCGCGTGGACCAGCCCTTCGATTTCCAGCGGGCCATGTACGGGCGACGGGGTAAAGCGCAAACGCTCTGTCCCGCGGGGCACGGTGGGGAAGTTGATCGGCTGCACATAGATGCCGTGATCCTCTAGCAGGCGATCCGACAGAATCTTGGTGTGTACGGGGTTTCCGACAATCACAGGGACGATATGGCTGCCGTGATCAATAATCGGCAGACCCAACCCCTTGAGCCGCAGTTTCAGCACCTTGGCCTGCTGCTGGTGCTTCTCGCGCAGTTCGGGCGCGGTCTTGAGGTAGGCGACCGAGGCCGCAGCACCGGCGGCAACCGCTGGCGGCAGGGACGTGGTAAAGATGAAACCCGGCGCGTAAGACCGGATGGCATCGCACATCTTGGCCGAGGCCGCGATATAGCCCCCCATCACACCGTAGGCCTTGGCAAGCGTCCCGTTGATGATATCCAGCCGGTGCATCAGGCGATCACGCTCGGCAACCCCTGCCCCACGCGGGCCGTACATCCCCACGGCGTGGACCTCGTCGATATAGGTCAGCGCGCCGAATTCATCGGCAATGTCGCAAATCGCCTCGATCGGGCCGAAATCGCCATCCATCGAGTAAATCGATTCAAAGGCGATCAGCTTGGGTGCGGCGGGATCATCGGCGGCCATAAGCGCGCGCAGGTGCTCCACGTCGTTATGGCGGAAGATACGCTTGGCCCCGCCATTGCGGCGGACCCCTTCAATCATCGACGCGTGGTTCAGCTCGTCGGAATAGATGATAAGACCGGGAAACAACTTGGGAAGCGTGCTGAGCGTCGCGTCATTGGCGATATAGGCGCTGGTGAACAGCAACGCGGCTTCCTTACCGTGCAGATCCGACAGCTCTTCCTCAAGACGTTTGTGGTAAATCGTGGTGCCCGAGATATTGCGCGTCCCGCCCGACCCTGCACCTGTCGCATCAAGTGCTTCGTGCATCGCGGCCAGAACGACAGGGTTTTGCCCCATCCCTAGGTAATCATTCCCGCACCAGACGGTGATATTCTTCTCTTGCCCGTCGGGTTGGGTCCAGACAGCGTGGGGGAATTGACCATTGCGGCGTTCAATGTCGATAAAGGTGCGGTAGCGACCTTCCTCGTGCAGCCGGTCAATCGCCTGATCAAGCTGTTTGGTATAGTCCATTGCGCCTTGCTCCTTCGTCGGTGGCGGGACCAGCAAAGGCAACCGGATCATTCGCCATATTCGTGCTTTAGAATGAATATAGTTTAGAGCCATTCAATTCAATGCCTTAATAGGAACCGATTGTCGCAGGTGCCGCCGCGGGGCGCGTCGCATCGCGGTCGGATGTCGCGCATCGGAAACCTGCACGCTGTCCCGCTTGGGTCAAAGGCCTGATTCTCAAGCGATTCTCACGCGGTATGGCGCGCAAGCTGCGGCCACCTCGGGCGGACCACTGGACACGGCCAAGCGCGCTGATACGGTCGCGGCAATCTTCACCCTGACTGAAAGGTTTACCCCCATGTCCCTACCCGACGTATTGGCACGGATCGATCATGATCTGGATGCGGCCACCGACCGGCTGCTCGATCTGCTGCGCATCCCCTCCATCTCGACTGACCCCGCGTTCAAGGAAGACTGCGACCGCGCCGCCGATTGGCTGGTCGAAGATCTGAACAGCATCGGCATCAAGACCACCAAACGCCCCACCCCCGGTCACCCGATGGTGGTGGGCCATGTGGACGGCCCCGCCGACAAGCCGCATATCCTGTTCTACGGTCACTATGACGTCCAGCCTGTCGATCCGCTGAACCTGTGGCACCGCGATCCCTTTGATCCTGCCGTCGAGGACACTGCAAAAGGCCGCGTGATCCGCGGACGCGGTGCCGCAGATGACAAGGGCCAGCTGATGACCTTTGTCGAGGCGCTGCGCGCGTGGAAAGCGGTCAATGGCGATTTCCCCTGCCGCATGACCTTCTTCTTCGAGGGCGAGGAAGAATCAGGCTCCCCGTCGCTGGTACCCTTTATGGAAGAGAATGCAGACGAGCTGCGCGCCGACTATGCGATGATCTGCGACACGGGCATGTTCCAATCCAAGGTGCCGTCAATCGTAACGATGCTGCGCGGCTTGATGGGCGAAGAGGTCACCATCACCGGCCCTGATCTTGATCTGCACTCTGGCATGTACGGCGGCGTGTCGATGAACCCCGCGCGCGTCCTGTCCAAGGTCATCGCCTCCCTGCATGATGACACGGGCCGCATCACGGTGCCCGGTTTCTACGACGGGGTGCCAGAACTGCCCGACGATATTCAGGCGCAGTGGCAAGGGCTTGCCTTTGATCATGACAGCTTCCTTGGCGATGTGGGCCTGTCGAAACCCGCCGGCGAACAGGACCGTATGCCGATCGAGATGATCTGGTCGCGCCCCACGTGCGAGGTCAACGGCATGTGGAGCGGATACACAGGTGCCGGTTTCAAGACCGTGCTGCCCTCGCAGGCCCACGCCAAGATCAGCTTCCGTCTGGTGGGCACCCAGGACCCGCACGTCATCCGCGAAAGCTTTCGCAAGATGGTAACAGACATGATGCCCGAGGACTGCGAAGCGACGTTCCACGCCCACGGGTCGAGCCAAGGATCGGTCTTCGAGACCACCGCCCCCGCATTCGAAGATGCCCGCAAAGCGCTGACCGATGAATGGAATGTCCCCGCCGCCTATGTCGGATGTGGCGGATCGATTCCCATTGCGGGGCATTTCCAGAAAATTCTGGATACCACGCCGGTCCTGATCGGATTCGGCAAAGACGACGACGCCATCCACTCCCCGAACGAGAAATACGACCTCGAAAGCTTCCACAAGGGAATCCGAAGCTGGGCACGTATTCTGGATGCGATGACGTAAGCAAACGGGCGGGCCTAGCGGCCCGCTTTTCCCTTTTTAGGACGAGGTAAATCAGAAATCTAAAAAGGGAGAAGTGGCGCGGTTGACGGGGCTCGAACCCGCGACCCCCGGCGTGACAGGCCGGTACTCTAACCAGCTGAGCTACAACCGCGCAGTAAGGGCGGAATAAGATAACCAGCGCAGAGCGTCAAGCGATTAACCGCAGAAAACTACAAAGAATTTTGGAAATTTTCATCGCCGCATTTTGCGCATGAATCAGCACCCGAAATCCCCTGCCCTAGGCGGAAATCAGGGGTCTGAACGCACAAGCAAACCACGCCCCGAAGGGCGTGTGCTTGTTATCAAAATATCTGATAAAATGCAGCGGTGGCGCGGTTGACGGGGTTCGAACCCGCGACCCCCGGCGTGACAGGCCGGTACTCTAACCAACTGAGCTACAACCGCCCACTGCGTACTTCGTCGTTGCCGTCGAAGCGTTTGGTGGTGATAGGGTTTGCTCGCGATGGCGTCAAGCGGGGTTTTGCATGGATCGGCAGGAAAATTGAAATTTTCTTTGATCCGCCGTCAGACGCCCTGCCCGACCCACCTTGCGCCCAAGAAAAAACCCGCGCTTTGGGGCGCGGGCTCGGCTTATTTGTCGGAGTATGTGCCCCAGACGTGATCACTGGGCGCTGGCGGCATATCCTTGGTCTGATGCAGCCGGTGCAAATTCACCTTGGCGATGAAATTGCCGGTAATGGGGGCTGTGACGAACAAGAACGCCATTACCAGTATCTCGTGCAGGGACCCTGTGCCGGAGACGAAAGAATAGATCATCGCCGCCATCAGCAGCGACCCCACGCCCAGTGTCGAGGCTTTGGTCGGTGCGTGCAGACGGGACATGCAGTTGTCCAGCTTGATCAGGCCGATGGAACCGACAAGGGTAAAGAACCCGCCCACAATCAGCAGGGCCGAGATGATGATTTCGGGGATTAGGGGTAGATCACTCAATGATATCACCTCGCAGCACAAAGCGCGCGATGGCCACGGTCGACACAAAGCCAAGCATGGCAAAGATCATCGCACTTTCAAAATAGATGTCGGTGCCCAAACGCATCCCCAGCAGGATGATCAGGGCAATCGCATTCACCACCATCGTATCCAGCGACAGGATACGGTCGCCGGTATTGGGGCCTTTCAACAACCGCAGCATCGCCAGAAGCTGCGAGACCGCGACAGCGACAAAGGCGATATTCAATGCAATCAGAATCATTCGAAAATCTCCTTCAGGCGACGCTCGTAGCGCTGTTTGATATCGTCACGCACCGCGTCAGGGTTTTCAGCATCCAGCGCATGGACCAGCAAGGCTTTCCCGTCTTCGGACACATCCGCCGACACCGTACCGGGCGTTAGGGTGATTGTCCCCGCCAGCATGGTGATCGCCTCGGGGGTGCGCAGTTCTAGCGGGATGACGACCCAGGCGGGGCGCATGTTCTTGTTGGACTTGAACAGGACGATCATCGCGACCACGACGTTGGCGACCAGAATATCCCACATGACCATGATCAGATAGCCCAGAAGCTTGACCGGTTTCGCGACCGGCGGGCGGTCAGGCCAATAGGCCGCGGTGGCAATCGGGATCAGCAGCCCCAGAATGACACCAAAGACAATTGTGCCAAGTTTGATTTCATTGACCAGCAGACACCAGGCAATCGCGAGGATCGCTGTCAGCATCGGGTGCGGAAGCAGTCGGGACAACATATCAGTGATCCTTTTCTGGTGCGGCGGCATCCTCTGCGCCGTGGTCCTCTGTCGCATCGGCTGATCCCTCGGCGTCGCCGTGGTCATCCTCTGCGTGATGGTCCGTGATCTCTTTACCCGGCGTGGTCAGGACCACCGCAAGATAGCGTTCGGGGTTGAACAGTTGGGCAGCGGTCGCATTCAGCACGCGGGTCATGGGCCCCGCCGCAACGGTCAGCGCGACAAGCAGGGCGAGCAGCCCGCCAATGGCCACCATCGGCAAAACGCCCTGTCCCTCTGCCACGACCGGTGCCTCATCACCCTCGGCAGGTTCTGGGGCGGACTGGTGCGCTTTCCAGAAAATCTGGCTCCCCGCGCGGGAGAAACCGACAACCGCGATCAGCGATCCGACAAGGATCACACCCCAGACCCACCACATCAGGTCAGCGCTGCGTGCAGCGTCAAGGATCAGCAGTTTGCCCAGAAAGCCCGAGAGCGGCGGCAGACCGGTCATGGCGATCGCCGCGACAAAGAACATACCCGCGACAAGCGCCCCACCTGCCAGCGGCGGCGCATCGACAAAGGACACCTCGGCCGCGCCGCGACGGCTGCGGATCACGTCGATCAGCAAGAACAATGCTGCGGCGGCAAAGGTGGAATGGATCGCATAATAAAGGGCGGCGGAAATTCCGGCGGGGGTAAAGACCGACACGGCAGCCAGCAGCATGCCCATCGACCCGATCACCGAGAACGCGACCATGCGGTCGGCCCTTTTGGCCCCCAACACGCCCGCCATACCAAGTGCGACGGTCAGCAGCGCGGCAGGCATCAGCCAGACATCAAACAGCCCCTGCGTGATCTCAAGATCGGGGGGGAAAACCAGCGTGTAGAACCGGATGATACAATAGGCCCCGACCTTGGTCATGATCGCGAACAGCGCCGCCACGGGGGCCGGTGCCTCGCTATAGCTGGCGGGCAGCCAGAAATGCAGCGGCAGGATCGCGGCCTTGACCGCAAAGACCAGCAGCAACAGCACCGCCGCAACGCGAATACCCGCACCATCACCCGCATCAAGCGTCGCCACGCGCATCGCCAGATCGGCCATGTTCAGCGTGCCTGTCTCGGCATAGATCGTACCAAGGGCAAAGAGGAACAGGGTCGAGCCCAGCAGGTTATACAGCACATATTGCGTCCCCGCGCGCAGACGCCGTTGCCCGCCCGCGTGGATCATCAACCCGTAAGAGGCGATCAACAACACTTCGAAGAAAACGAACAGGTTGAAGGCGTCGCCGGTCAGGAAGGCGCCCAATATCCCCATAAGCTGGAATTGGAACAGCGGATGGAAATGCCGCCCGCGGTTATCCCAGCCCGACCCGATCGCATAAAGCAGCACCGGCACGGCCAGCACACAGGTCAGCAGGACCATCAGCGTCGACAGACGATCCGCGACCAGCACGATACCAAAAGGGGCCGCCCAGTTGCCAAGCTGGTACAGGCTGACCGTCCCGTCGGAGGCCTGCCAGAACAGCCCAAGCGCCAGTGCCAGCAACCCCAGCGTGCCCGTAACGGACAGCACCCGTTGGATCAGGAGATGATAGCGCGCGGCCAGCACCATGAACGCCGCCAGCATGGCTGGCAGAACGATCGGAAGAATAAGCCAATGGGTCATGCCGGGCCTCCTCCGCGTGGAGAGGGTTCTGCGGTATCGGCTCCGGCCAGCGTGTCGGGTTCGTTGACCAGATCATCGCCCGCGCTGAGGTAGGACCCGACCGCGATCATCACGACCACGGCTGTCATCCCAAAGGAGATCACGATCGCCGTCAGCACCAGCGCTTGGGGCAGCGGATCGGTATAGACCTCGACCCCGTCGCGCAGGATCGGCGGGGCGTTCAGCGCCAGCCGCCCGGAGGCGAACAGGAACACATTGACCGCATAGCTGATCAGCGAGGTGCCGATGATCACGGGAAAGGTACGCAAACGCAGGATCAGATAGATCCCGGCAGCGGTGAGAACGCCAATGGCGGACGCGACTAAAAGCTCCATATCAGGTCTCCGTCTCGGTTTTCGGTTCATCCCGTGACGGGTCGATATCCATTGCATGTTCGCTTTCCTCGATGCCGGCGCGACGGCCCAACCGCGAGAAACTTTCAAGCGACAGCATCACCGCGCCGACAACGGCGAGGAAGACCCCAAGGTCAAAGCCCATAGCGGTGGCGAGCTCGAATTTCTCCATCGGGGGGATGCGGAAGTAGCCAAAGGCAGAGGACAGGAACGGCGCACCGGCAAACCACGCACCGATACCGGTCAGACCAGCGCAAAGCACCCCTGCCCCGATGATCCCGTGGTAATGATAGCGCTGGCGCTTGTCCGCCCAGGCAAAGCCGCTGGCCATATATTGCATCACGACCGCGATCGCGACCACCAGACCGGCGACAAAACCACCGCCCGGTTCGTTGTGACCCCGCAGGAAGATATAGACACCGACCAGCAGAACGACAGGCATCAACACGCGTGTCAGCACCACCATCATCAGCGGATGCGCATCGCCTGCGCGCTCTTCCTCATAGCCACGGTTCAGTAGACGCGCGCGCACTGGGCCAGACATCAGCGCCTCTGTCAGGGCATAGATGACCAGCGCGGCGATCCCCAGAACGATGATCTCGCCAAAGGTGTCGAAGCCACGGAAATCCACGAGGATCACGTTGACCACATTGGTGCCGCCGCCGCCTTTATAGGAATTGGCAAGGTGGTAGTCAGCGATAGAGGCAATCGGGAAATCCGACATCAGGATCGAATAGATCAGGCCGGCTGCCGCCAGCCCTGCCACGACCGATACCACGATATCGCGGCTGCGGTGCAGAATGGTGCTTTCCTTAGGTGTGCTGTTGGGCATGAAGTTGAGCGCCAGCAACAACAGGACAATTGTCACCACCTCGACCGAGATCTGCGTGAGCGCCAGATCGGGGGCCGAGAAATAGTTGAACCCGACCGATACCATCAAGCCGATGATCCCCATCAGGATCAGAACCGCCAGACGGTTGCGATGTACCGTCACAAGGAAACCCGTCGCGATCATCAGCATCAGCCAACCGGCAAAGCCGACGGGCGTGATGGGCAGCATCTCGCGCGCGGGGGCGCCATCGGTGCCGGTAAACCACGCATGCGCCCCGATGGCGACGACGGCGGTCACGAAGACGGCAGCGTAGCGGGTAAAGGACCCGTTGTGCAGCCGCTCCGATACCAGACCGGCAAGACCCACGGCCGCGGCGATGATACGGTCAAAGATATCTTTGGCCTCGGGGCGCGGTGTGGCGGCCCAAAGACGCGCCAACGGGCCGAAGGCGGCGAGCAGCAGCAAACCACCCACCACAGCAATCGCCGACATGCCGAGCGCGGGCACGAAGCCGTGCCACAGCTTGATATGCGCGCTTGGCATCTCGGCGGCAGAGCCGATGACAGCTTGGGTCACGGTGCGCACAAAGGGTTCAGCCAGGAACGGTGCCACACCGATCACGATCACGGGGATGATCAGCAAAGCCGGGGAAATCCACAGGCCAAACTCGGGGTCGTGGGGTTTGGCGGGGTAATCGTTCCGCTCTTTGCCCAGGAAGGTATGCGCAATAAACCGGAAGCTATACGCGGCCGAGAAAAGCGCGCCGAGCGTTGCCACTGCCGCCACCAGATAGGGCGAGCCGAACAGCGTGGTGTGCAGCGCCTCTTCCAGCATCATCTCTTTGGACAGGAACCCGTTGAGCAGTGGAATACCCGCCATCGACAATGCGGCCAACGTGGCAATCGCAAAAGTGATCGGCATCAGACGGCGCAAGCCCCCCAGTCGGGTCATATCGCGGGTGTGGACCGCATGATCCACGATGCCGGCGCTCATGAACAAGGCGGCCTTAAAGCTCGCGTGGTTCAGAATGTGGAACACCGCCGCCATCGCCCCAAA
This sequence comes from Sulfitobacter sp. PM12, assembly GCF_045586035.1. Lineage (NCBI taxonomy): Bacteria > Pseudomonadati > Pseudomonadota > Alphaproteobacteria > Rhodobacterales > Roseobacteraceae > Sulfitobacter > Sulfitobacter sp. PM12. The sequence continues at coordinate 1,829,860 of NZ_CP151529.1, read as the reverse complement.
AGAGGTGCCCGTGCCCAGCAGGAAGGTGATCAGTCCCAGATGCGACACGGTGGAAAACGCCAACAGCGCCTTGAGGTCGTTCTTGAAAATCGCGATCAGCGCGCCAAGCACCATCGTGATCAACCCGGCAGAGCAGACCAGCACGATCCAGATTTCAGTGCCCGACAGCACCGGCCACATGCGCGCCATCAGGAACAGCCCCGCCTTCACCATCGTGGCAGAGTGCAGATAGGCCGACACAGGCGTCGGGGCCGCCATCGCGTGCGGCAGCCAGAAGTGGAAAGGGAACTGAGCGGATTTGGTGAAACAGCCCAGCAGGATTAGGATCAGCGCAGGCAGATACAACGGCGACGCTTGGATCAGCTCGCGGTTCTCAAGGATTACGGTCAGGTCATAGCTGCCCACAATCTGCCCCAGCAGCAGCATGCCACCGATCATCGCCAGACCGCCCATCCCCGTCACGGTCAGGGCCATACGCGCGCCTTGGCGCCCTTCGGGCAGATGCTTCCAGAACCCGATCAGCAAGAAGGACGACAGCGACGTCAGCTCCCAGAAAATGAGCAACATCAAGATGTTATCCGCCAGGACGATCCCGACCATCGCGCCTTGGAACAGCAGCAGATAGGTAAAGAACGCGCCCATATTGTCGTCACGCGACAGGTAGAACCGCGCATAAAGGATGATCAGCATCCCGATGCCAAGGATCAGACCCGCGAACATCAACCCCAGCGGATCGAGGAACAGGTTCACATTCAACCCCAGCTGCGGCAGCCACGAAAGGCTGGCGGTCACGACCTCGCCTGCAAGAACGGCCGGTGCATGTGTCGCAAGGCCGATCGCGGCGCAGGCCGTCACCAGAAAGGTCACCAAAAAGCAGCTTTGACGGCCTGCCTGATACATCAGGCCGGGCAGCAAGGCGCCAAGAAACGGGAGGGCTATAATCAGGAACAAAGACATGGCCGCAACTATGTCATGAGCCACGCCAAAACGACCAGCCCTCTTTTCGCAAATTGCGATGGAAAAATACGGATTTATGAGGGCTTCTTGTCGCAGCAATTGAACTTTGCCGCGGCGCGATGATCCAATCTAGGTCCATTTCACGAATATGTAAGAGAGCAACCGCATCCGCCGCACAAAAAAATGCGGCAGTCGTCTAACTGCCGCATCACATTTGATAATTCCGCGCGCCTTGGGGCAGTGCGGGGCTTACAGATTCTATTGGTCTTCGGGTAGCGCCCCTTTGAAACCGGTGGCGACCACGAATTTCTCGGAACTGTCGGACCGGCTGGCGGGGGGTTTGATATTGGCGACCTTGGTAAACCGACGTTTGAGGAGCTGTTGCAAGTCGCCCTCCGCCCCGCCGGCCAGCACTTTCGCGACAAATGTGCCGCCATCCTCAAGCACGTCAAACGCAAAATAGGCCGCAGCTTCGCACAGCGCGATGATCCGGTTGTGGTCGGTCTGTTTGTGGCCCGAGCTTGACGCCGCCATGTCGGACATCACCACATCGGCCTTGCCCCCCAGCCAGCCTTTGACGATCTCGTCCGCGTCGTCTTCCATGAAATCAAGCTGGTGCAATTCGCAGCCTGCAATCGGCTCCATCTCTTGCAGGTCGATCCCCAGAATGGTCCCGACGTTCTTGCCCTTTTTCTCGCCCAGAACGTTACAGCGTTTGACCGCGACCTGACACCAGCCACCGGGGGCCGCACCAAGGTCGACCACCCGCGCACCGGGCACCAAAAAGCGGTATTTGTCGTCCAGTTCCATGATCTTGTAAGCCGCCCGCCCGCGATACCCTTCGGCATTGGCGCGTTTGACATAAGGATCGTTCAACTGGCGCTGCAACCAACGGGTCGAGCTTAGCTTGCGTCCGCGGGCCGACTTGACCTTGACCTTGAGGTCACGCTGGCCGCGCCCTGATGTATTCTTGCCAGTGGGGGTCTTCCCGCCCGACGCACCGCCCGTGGGCGTCTTGCCTGTCGGAGTTTTCGCCATCAGCCTAATCCTTCTTCCAAAACGCCATCCGCGCTCATCTGGGCATATAGCAGCCCCTCGCGCAGACCACGGTCTGCAACACTTAATCTATCCGTCGGCCAGCACCGCATCAACGCCTGCAAGATCGCGGCCCCTGACATGATCAACGCCTGACGGTCCAGCCCGATACGCGGATCGGCACGCCGCCCGCCCGGCCCCATCGCAAGATAGGAATGGATCACCTTGTCGATCTGCGCCGAGGTCATGCGAAGCCCGTCCACCTTTGTCCGGTCGTAGCGCTTTAGCCCCAAATGGCTGGCAGCAACAGTGGTGACCGTGCCCGAGGTGCCGACAATCTGGAAATGGTCCTGCGACTGGATCGACTGATAAGGGGTGAAGTCGGTCAGGTTCTCCTCGAAGAACCAGCTCATCAAGGCAAAGCGTGCGGCGTCGTCTTCCACGTCAGAGAATTGATCGCGCAGGGTCGCCACGCCCAAAGGCACGCTGATCCAGTCGACCACACGCGCGGCGGGCACGTCTGTCTTCGCCTGATGGAAGCCCCCATGCAGCCGCATGATGGATTGCGCACGATCCGCCTTTGGCACCTTCGAGATGTCGATCCAGACCAGTTCGGTCGAACCGCCGCCAATGTCCACTACCAGCAGATTGTGGGTCTTGCGGTTCACCAGCGGCGCGCAGGAAATCACGGCAAGCTGCGCTTCTTCCTCGGGCTTGATGATATCAAGCTTTAGCCCCGTCTCGCGCTGGATACGCTGCATGAATTCCGCACCGTTGGCGGCACGGCGGCACGCCTCGGTCGCGACAAGCCGCATCCGCCGCACCTTGTTACGGCGCAGCTTTTGCTGGCAAATCCGCAATGCCTGAATGGTACGCGTCATCGATCCGCGCGACAATCGCCCGGTTTTCTCAAGCCCTGCCCCAAGCTGGACAGACTTCGAGAAGCTATCGACGACATGGAAACCGCTGCCTTTTGGCTGTGCGATCAGCATGCGACAACTATTTGTGCCCAGATCAAGGGCCGCATAAAGTTCGGTCGATCTGGGCGGAACTGGCGCGGGGCTCAGAGCCGGCGGTACATCGAGCGCGCCCGCACCTTTGGGACGCTGTGGCGCCATGATTGCGCCTTTCATATTGAGTTGCCCCCAAGGTAATGTTTCTGCGGGCAAGGGGCAAGCGGGAAACCAGAGATCCGGCAGCGTAAGCTTATAGTCGCCCTCACAACCATCTTGAGAATTATGACGCCCCGCCCCCCTCGCCTGTCGCGGTTGCGCCCTGTAGTGTGACCACGTCGCAGACGCCGTTCTGAATGTCGAAAAACGGCGACGGGGACAGATCAACAGCCGCTAAGAAAAACAAGCACAGCAGAGGAATCAATCATGCCCGAAGTTACCATCGTCTATTGGCGTGATATTCCTGCGCAGGTCATCGTCGGCAAAGGCCGTCGCGGGTCCAAGCGTCCGCTGCCCGAACGGTTCGAACAGGCCATCGACCGTGCCGCTATGAAAATCGGCGCGGATGACAGCGATGCCTATCTGGCCGAATGGCGCAAGGCCGATCCCTATACGGTCGACGGCGAAGCCGACGCCGTGGCCGATGCAGAGGTCGCGCGCATCGACGCAGAGTTCGACCGTGACCGCATCAAGACGCTGATTGCCAATGACGGCTGGGCCTGACCGCCCGCTGTCGGTGCAAAAGTTGATCCCTTCATGAAAGAAATGCTCATGTCCCTTTTGAACTTCCGGCGCAAAGAAGCCCCCGTGTCCGATCTGCCTACCCCCGAGGTCGCGGATTTTTTGCGCGACTACTCGATCGAGGTGATGCCCCGCACGGCGGAAAAGGTCGAAGACTTCCGCGATCTGCTGCCCGAGGGGACACGGGTCTATATCGCGCATATCGATGGCACCCCGATCGAAGACATGGTCGCCACAGCCGCGCGGCTTAATGCAGACGGCTATAAGGTCATGCCGCACTTTCCCGCCCGCATCATCAAGGATCGTGCCACGCTGGAAAACTGGATCGCCATGTATCAGGGCGAGGCTGACGTACGCCAAGCCTTGCTGCTGGCTGGTGGCGTCACGACGCCCCACGGCGATTTCAGCGACTCCATGCAGTTGATGGACACCGGATTGTTCGACAAACACGGGTTTGAACGGCTGCACATCGCGGGCCACCCCGAAGGCAACCGCGACATCGACACCGATGGATCACGTCTACGGGTGGATGATGCGCTGCGCTGGAAGCAGGGTTTCTCCGAACGGACGGACGCGAAGATGGCCATCGCCACACAATTCGCATTCGAGGCACAGCCGATCATCGAATGGGCCGACAGCCTGAAACACGCGGGCATCGACCTGCCGATCCACATCGGCATTGCCGGCCCCGCCAAGCTGCAAACCCTGATCAAATTCGCCATCGCCTGCGGGGTCGGCCCTTCGCTGAAGGTGCTGCAAAAGCGCGCGATGGATGTCACCAAACTGCTGTTGCCCTACGAGCCGACAGATGTGATCACCGAACTGGCCGCCCACAAAGCCGCCAACCCAGATTTCAACATTACCCATGTGCATTTCTTCCCGCTGGGTGGGATCAAGACGAATGCCAATTGGGCCATTGAAAATGGCGGACCCGCTGCTCAGCCAGCCAACTCCGTCTAAGGAAAGACTGAACACCATGACCAGAACTGTCGTCGAATCCAAAACAAAAACAGCGATCATCGGCTTTGACGAGCCCTTTTGCGTGATCGGGGAGCGGATCAACCCCACCGGCCGCAAGATCCTCGCTGAAGAGCTGGAGCGTGGTGATTTCAGCCGCGTCGAGGCGGACGCCATTGCGCAAGCCGCGGCGGGCGCGAATATTCTGGACGTGAACTCGGGTGCCGTTTTCTCGAACAAGATGGCCGAAGACCCCCGCTATGCGGATAATAACTTTGTCGAACCGATGCTGATGCCCGAACTGATCCGCGTCGTGCAAAACGTCGTCGACATCCCGCTGTGCATCGACAGCTCGGTCCCCGGTGCGCTGGAAGCCGGTCTTGAGGCCTGCGAGGGCCGCCCGCTGCTGAACTCGGTCACCGGCGAGGAAGAACGGCTGGAGCTCGTGCTACCGCTGGTCAAGAAATACAACGTGCCTGTGGTTGCGATCTCGAACGACGACACGGGCATTTCCGAAGATCCCGACGTGCGTTTCGACGTTGCCAAGAAGATCGTAGAACGCGCGGCCGACTTCGGTATTCCGGCCCATGATATCGTGGTCGACCCTCTGGTCATGCCCATCGGCGCGATGGCGACGGCGGGGCATCAGGTCTTTACCCTTGTGCGCCGTCTGCGCGAAGAACTGGGCGTGAACACGACCTGTGGTGCCTCCAACATCAGTTTTGGCCTGCCCAACCGTCACGGCATCAACAATGCTTTCCTGCCGATGGCAATGGGCGCTGGCATGACCTCGGCGATCATGAACCCGATCACCCTGCCCGTGAACCAGACCAAGATTGCCGAGAAGAAGGCCGAACTGGTGACGGCGGGCATCATCCTGCCGGACGAGATCGACGACGAAACCTTTGTGACGCTCTTCGGGATGGGATCGACCAAACCCACCCCCGGCAAAGAGATGGAGGCGATCCGCGCCGCCAACTTCCTGTTCGACCGCGACCCTCACGGCACCGAATGGATCAAGTTCAACAAGGTCGCGCCCAAGGCCGGTCAAGAGGGGCGTGGTCGCGCCGGCCGCAAGGGTGGCCGCCGCCGGTAATGGGGATTCTCCCTACCGCCAAGGTCAAAATCCCCGCAAACCACGGTTTTGCGGGGATTTCTTTTGTGTTCAGGCCAGTGTTTAACCCGTCCAGTGCTTGACCCCACATCCCACACACGCATGATCACGGCACAAAGCTATACTATGCCTTGTATTGTCTTTGACACAGAACGACGGCCCCGAACGCACAGGCCTGCTGTCTAACTTCTGTCAAAGTTTCAACACATCCGTATGCCTAGATTGCTTTGCAAAGACGCAGTCCGTGGGTGAATTGATGACAACGTGCTTTGAAGGTGTAGCTATGCAGCCCGTGTTCTGGGCTGCCGCAAGCGTGAGCGCTGTCGCCGCGGTCGTTATGGTCTGCATGCTGAAATATCAGCACTTCCACGGCAAGCGGTTCTACGGCCTGACCTTCATCGCCATGATCTGGACCCTGATCACCGTCGGGGCCGAAGCCTCCACCCCGTCCTTTGCCTGCCAGTTCGACATGGCCGTCGTCGCATGGCTGGGAAATGCGCTGGTACCTGTGGCGTGGTGCTTCTTTGTCTTCGCCTATGTGCATCAGGCCGAATGGCTGTCGAAAAAGCGTGTGGTGGCCGCGCTGGTGCTGGTGCCCCTGGGCTGCTTTGTCTTTGCCGCGACAAACGGGATGCACCAGCTGGTCTATACCGCCGAGACTGTCATCTTGCCCGGTGACCGGCAGATCACCTATATCCACGGGCCGGGGTTCTTTGCGATCACGGCCGTGCTGTATACTTTCGTCGCAGCGACCTTCTATGCGCTGATCAAGGCCTTTGCCCGCGCCCGCCGCTCTGCCTGGCCGCTGCTGACAATGCTGGCGGTGGTCACGATCACCCCGCTATCTGCCAATGCGTCTTACGTTATTTTCGGCTTCACCGTCTTCGGGCTGGACCCGACGGCCTTTATGTTCACCGTCGGTATCCTGGCCTTTACCTTCATGCTGCTGACGAACAAGACGATGGATATGGCGTCGATCGGGCAGTCGATCCTGTTCAACACGACCAGCGAACCGGTGATCCTGATCGACAACAACCGTCGTGTCACGTTGATGAACTCTGCCGCGAAACGCAGCGGCTTGTGCAACCTGTCCAAAGCCGAAGCCGATGCCCTTTTGGCCAAGATCGACACCCGCAGCCCCCGCACGACGGACGCATCCCTGACCATCGAACAGCGCATCTATGACCCGCGTATTCAGGAAATCGAAAGCCCGCTGGACCCGAACGGTGCCATTCTGGGGTGGAGCATCACCCTGGTCGATATCACCGACCGTATCGTCATCACCCGCGCCCTCGAAGATGCGCTGCTGCGCGCCGACGAAGCCAACCGCGCCAAGGATGAATTCATCTCTGTCGTCAGCCACGAGCTGCGCACGCCGCTTACCTCGCTCAAGGGGGGGCTGGCGCTGGCGCTTAGCGGGCGTTTGGGCGAGATCGACGCGCGCATCCGCTCCCCCCTCGAAATCGCGCAGCGCAACGGGATGCGCCTGTCCCGTCTGGTCGATAACATCCTGCTGGCGCAAAAGATCGATGTAGACGCGCTGTCGCTTGACGCGCTGCCGGTCGATCTTGGGGCGCTACTGAAAGAAAGCCTGGAAGAGAACAAGATGTTCGCCGCCGAGCAGAAGATCGACCTCGTGCTGCCGAAAGGGGATCAGACTGCAACAATCACCGGTGACGCCTTTGCCCTCCGCCAGATCATCGACAACCTCGTGTCCAACGCCATCAAATTCTCCGAACAAGGCAGCACCGTTGAAGGCAGCCTATCCATCCGCAACGGCCATGTGCGCCTGTCGATCAAGGACAGCGGCCGCGGCATCCCCGAGGGGATGGAGGGGCAGGTCTTTGGGCGCTTTGAACAGGTCAAGAACGGCGGGCAATATGCGACACAGGGGTCCGGTCTGGGGCTCCATATCTCGCAACAGCTGGCCCGGCAGATGTCGGGAAAATTGTTCTACGACAGCGTTGTCGGCGAAGGCACGACCTTCCACATGGAATTCACCACCGTCGCCGCACAGCAACCCGCCGTGATCCTGTCAGCCGCTGACAACACGGACGACACCCCTACCCCTGCAACGACAGGCGACACGCCAGAAGCCGTGCAGGCCTGAGGGCGAAGCCCCACATAAACATATCTACTTCAAGGGAAGATGGCGGACCCTAGAGGAGTGCGCGAAACCTGCGCCCGCCATGCACTTACGGGGAAACCGGGTGCAGGGAGGGGCTATGGGTATCAATGGGTTGCGGGGGGAGTGGAAACGGTTATTCGCCCCATTTATCCAAGCGCGACGATAATCCTTGCGACCCGAGAATCATCAAAATTAAACCACCCACGATCCACCAGCCGTTGCCGGATATGTAGGTGAACGTCGATCCGCCCGCCAATACCGAAACCTGCCAGAAGGCCGACGCCCATATGTAAGCTGCTTTCACGTCTCTCTCCTTTGATATGGGTTCAGGGTTCGCGGCGGGAGGGCGATCCGCTGACCTTCGCGTCCAGTTCGTTCAACTCAACGATTATAGCCGCAGCCATTGAGCGCCCAATATCACGCATCGTCGTATCCGCTTTGCGCCTGCGCTCTGCCGCGCATTCGGGGCATGGGTCAGGCGCTGAACTGGTCAGGCATCGGCAGTCGGGGCAAGGTTCTCTCACGGGGTGTTCTCCTTATTGCTTAGAAGGGGGTGGCGTCTTGCGCGTGATCGTCTGGATGCGAGGGCGGTTTTCGATCTTTACCCCCTTGGCATCGAACGCGGCGGCGATCTTATCTATCGTCGCTTGCTGCAAATTACCCCCATGTTCAAACTTAACCACCACGGGCGTTGATACCCCGGCGGCGGCGGCAAGGTCAGCGCGTGACCAGTTTAGCAGGCCACGTCCAGCGCGGCAAAGATCGGGCGTAATTTTCATATAACATATTTATACGAAAGGGGGTTGCAGGGCAAGACGTAATGCCGTATATATTTGTTATACGATAGGCGTCGCAAAAGGAAGCCTGCCATGACCCCCGAAGAATTCCAAGAACGCAAAGATAAGGTATCGCGGGCCATTCTTGAGCTAAGCGCCAAGAAGGCGAACGCGGTATTCTGGGAGGTCGTCAAAGACATGACCGACAGCGAAGTTTCCGAAATGATGGGTCTTATCGCGAAGGAGCACAAATGAGAGTGTTAATCGGATATAGCGCCTGCCCGCATACCAGAGCGGCATTTGAGCGAAACGGGCACGAGGTCTGGACTTGCGATCTGCTACCGGCACGCGGGGCCATGTCAAACCACCTTCAAACTGACATATGGAACGTGGTTCACGATGATTGGGATATGGCGATCTTTCATCCGATGTGTACCTACGTTAATGTAGCCTCTGCATGGGCGCTGAAAGACCCTGACTATGAGAAATATCCAGACGTGGGATACCATCAGCGGGTCAAGCCGGAAACCTTAACGGGACAGGCGCGACGTGACGCCCGCGACGCGGCCATTGATAACTTCCGGAGGCTGATGGCCTTGCCGTACCCGAAGGCCATTGAGAACCCCGCGCCGTCTATGCTTTCAAAGGCCATACGCCCCGCCGATCAGATCATACACCCGCATCAGTTTGGCGACGATGCCAGCAAGTCAACGGGGCTGTGGCTGGACAGGTTGCCGCAATTAACGCCGACGCGGCGCATCCCCGGTCGAATGGTCGCACACAACGGTAAGGCAGTGGAGCGGTGGGGGAACCAGACAGACAGCGGCCAAAATAACTTATCCCCGGGAACTGAACGCTGGCTTTTGCGGTCACAGACATTTCCCGGAATCGCTAACGCAATGGGCGATCAGTGGGGCAATCCCGCGCAATACCGAATGGCCGTATAACCCCCGCCCTACCGGCGCAAGACCTGAGCATGTCGGAAGGCTCAACGGATAAAGGAGAGAGAACGATGCGGATAGAAACATCAACCAAGTGGGGGCGCGTCACGGTAGACATGCCTGACGCAATGACTGAAATCGAACGCGCCGAGGTGTTCGAGGACTTGGCTGGCTTCGAGCGGGCCGAGAAAAAGCCTATGGGCTTCGGTGACTTCAAGATGGAGAGGACGGACGGCACGGCTATCGCCTGCGCCTCAACCGCCTTCGATGCAGAAACGGAGTGCTGTCTTAGCTGCGGCGAGCGGCACTAACCCCCACCACGCCAAGGAGGCCGAGACAATGACGGATATTAGCGAACGACTGCGAGACGGCGAAAAGCGGTTCCTGAAATGGGCGCACAAGGAGCAGTATAGCGGGCCGTCTGTTCTTTCGATTCCGCGCCACCCTGACAACATTGATGCGCTGTTGGACGAAGCCGCCGCCCACATCGACGCCCAAGACGCCAAGATCAAGGCGCTGGTGGAGGCGTTGCAGAGTATAGAGAGAAACACAGACGCAGCGGGTCACGGCTTCCCCATTGCTTCGATTGTGCAACAGACGTGCCGACAAATCGCCCGCGCCGCCCTAGCCGCAGCAAAGGAGACGACATGACAGACGCACCAGACCTACTGCCCTGCCCGTTTTGTGCAGTGTATCCATCATACGAAGTTGCGGCGTTTTCTACACGCCACCGCATTGCCTGTGAAGACTGCGAATTTGAAATGCAGAAGCCCACACGCGAAGAAGCGCAACGGGCATGGAACACCCGAGACCACCCTATGACGGCAGCAGAGGCGGCGACCCACTGGGCGATCACGTCCCCGTCTGGGGTACACATTGGCCTGTGGTCCAGCTATGAAACAGCCAAGCGCGTGTTCGATAACGAGGTGAACGGCAGCAAGCTATGGCCGCTCCGTGCTCTGTCACAAGGGGGAGAGTGATGCTTAAAGCAATCAGGCAATACTTTTGCCGCCACGATTGGAGAACCACACGGTTCCAGGCTTTAGTTCCCGGCACGGGGCAGCAGTGCAGTAAGTGTCAGAAACAGCGTCAAATTTACCATAGGTAAACGCGAAAAAGCCCGCCAACCGATTAAGGCTGACGGGCTAATACCACCGCTCAAACGAACGGCGAGTGTGATCTACTTCGCGGCAATGAAACAGCAGGTCCAGCACGCGACATATTCGCCGCCTGCCCGCCCAATGCGCCAAGCCGCACCACGATATACGCAGGCCGGTCACGAGGTAGCAGGTGCGCCACGACAGCCCGTCGATGCTGGCAACGATCCGGTCACGCATGGGGATGCCCTCTAGGTTAGAACCTGACTGTCATGTCGTGCTTTAGGCCGCTGCGTTCGCAGAACATCATCGCCCGCATTGCCGCGTCGTCTGAGTAGTTCGCATCTGCGCTGTGCTGGTCTGGGGAGCATACCGAGGGAAGCTGCCACCAGTTGATTGACCCATGCACGCCAGACCTTGGCCCGTGATAGTGGCCCGTGAATCCGTACCAGAAGCGGGACTTGCCGAATTGTTCGGGGAATAGGCCGGGCAGTTCTGAGCAAACGGCCTCCGGTTTCCGCTTGTCCCCGTGCCATGCTGAGAGGAACACCAAGCCGCGCTGATACACCCAAACCTCGCGCTCTGACGTGTCGATTGTGACGCGGGGCTCGTTGGCATATCGAAGCTGTAGGGCAATGGTCAGGGTGTCGGGCGTGTTCGGGTCGTGATTTCCTCTGTTCGGCCTGTAGATCACCCTTTCGCTGCGCTGTAGTGCCATGTCGATCTGCCAGACCGTCGCCATCACCGCAAGCCGCAGGTTCGACCGATGCGACCCCTTCACCTTGAGCCGGTGCTGGCTTTTGACCGTCACATCGCGGTCATCATTACTATGAGTTAAATCGCCGTTGTTCAGGATGATTGCGGTTTCACATGGCGGGATAGAGGCGTGAAGCTGCGAAAATCCGTCCTTCATGCGCTCGACGGCAATATCTGGCGTGTAGTCCCTGCCCGCTCTGTCTGCGTCCACATCCACGCCGATATGCACGTCGCTGTGAGGAAAGAAGCCTATCTTGCCTGTATGGCTATGCTCTGACCGGATGATAGGCGGCGCGGCGAGAATGCCGGAAAAGGCGTCTTTGATCTTTCCGAGAAATGTTTCGCTGTCCTGTTCGGGCATCTTCCAGCGCGTAGAGACACGGGAACCCGTTTCAGGGTCCACGTTAACGATCCAGCCGCCCTGCGCCTCGCCCTGCGTGATGCGGGCGTTCTGCATGGCCCCGCGTATTCCTTCGGAGAGGTGCAAGCCGCGTGTCTGCGCCGTCTTTAGTCTCGAGCGGAACGTGTCGCGGTTCAGACCCAACGCATCCGCCGCCGCTGTCTGCGTGCTATGCTCGGAGAGGGCTTGCAGCGCCTCCCTTGCGAGTTCGTCGCTTAGTGGAGGCGTGGGCATAGGCAAGCCTCCCACGCTGCGCCATTCGTATCCAAGGGATGCGGCATAGGTTTTCCGATCAGATTGTTAGCGGGGAATGCGATCTGTGAGAATGTCGATCTTGCCTTCGATGCGCTGCAACGTGCTTTCGATGCGCTGCGCCCTATCGTCAGGCCGTGCCGGGGGTGTCGGCTCTTTCTTTTCGCGCCAGACCGCCAAACCGCCGATTGCAATAATCAAGGCGGCAACCGATCCTAGAATAGCGGCGTAATCATTTGCGCTCATTTAGCCATGCCCTCCAAACGCGGGACACGTCCTTTACAGCGCCGTAGATGCAGACAAGCGCCTGCGTGCTGGCCCATGAATACATGAAGACCGCAGTTGACGAGGCGTCCATAAGCCAGAAGCCCGTTGCAAAGCTGGCGTACACCAGCGCGTTGATCGCTGTGACGGCTGACCGGATGAATGGCGTCCACCATGCCCGCCCGTTGATACCAAGCGCCACCATGTGCAGCGCCCCCGTGATCAGGAACAGCAGCGCCCAATCGCTTTCATACAGCCAGGAGCGCAGAACGATATAGGCGTCGCTGTCCATCGACCGCGACCCATCCGCAAGCCAGATGCCGAAGCCGAACGTACCCGCTGCTAGGGACCACTCAAGCCGCCTGTCCTTGTGGTAGATCTGCCCGTCCATCCTAAGCGCACCCCGCGTCATGTCCGCGAACAACCGCAGTGCCCGCCCTGCCCACGTCGTCCGGCGTCTGGGGATTTGGTAGTGCTTCGGCAAGGCGTTCGATTGCGCCGGTAAAATCGGGGCCGCAAAACGCTGCATCACTTGTTCCTATCGCGCAAGATGTCGCGCCAAGAAGGGGAAGCATCACTATCTTTGACAGCATCTGATATGTCCTTTTCGCGGGTGATTGTGGTTTCGCGGGCGGATTGCCGCGTGTCTTTTCCGCCCTGCCAATAGAGGAACACGCCCAAGGCGCAGATGATTGCGACTGCGATGATGATGCGTTTCATTTGGACTGATCCACGAGACGGCCCACGACAACGCAGACGCCAACCGCGCCAACGATCCACGGCAACCAGCTTTCGGGGATGATTGCTTTAGTTTCATCCGGTAGCGTGGCCCATGCCACAGGCAGCAGCACGACCAACGCGCCAAACTGCACAGACAGCCACCGCCAAGCGGCTTTCCAGTCTTCGACAAGTTTCATGGCTTGTCCTTTCCAAAGAAGCCCGCCAGCAGAGACGCCAGAGCGGCCCACAGGGAGCGTTGCGGGGGTGTTGCGGGGGTTGGTGGCGCTACGTGGCCCACAGCGGGCTGTGACGCGCCTAGAATGGCCGTGATGGCGTCAGACACGTCACGCTTTACCGCGCTGCCCCAGACGGGGGTGCGGCGGCTGGTCAGTTGCGTGTATTCCGTCATGAAGCCGTCGCCGGACCACAGCCCGTCAAAGAACAGGCTGCATTCCTTTGAACGTCGCCCGATGATCGACGCGGGCTTGTTGTACCACATGAACGCCTGACGAGCGCCGGACACGTCGCCCGCCTTCCAGCGCGTCACCCAGCTTGCCTTGCGGATGCTGCCCGTGTTCCAGTGGAACGAGAGAGCCGCAGCAAATTGCGCCTCGCTCAGATCGTGACCCGCGAATACCTCGCGCACATCGTCCGCGTACCGCTCAAGCGCCCAGATGAACACCTCTAGGCATTTCTGCAACGGCTGCGGGTTGTTGATATAACGGTCCACGTTGTGACCGCTGGCGTTGGTCAGGCCGACCGACCACGTATTTACGCCAACGGAATCGAGATATGTCTGGCGAATAACAGCCTCGTGATGCGCCACCTCAAGAGCAACGCGCACGGAAATAGGATATGAGCCGCTCATGCGTTCTTCCTCGCAATCCGGTAGTTGGATACGGCAACGCCCAACACCAGCACCGCCAACGCGACGATCATCCAGCGCTCACCGGACAGCCAGATCGCATACGCGCCGCCAATGCTCACCGCCAGCTTGACCAAGATCCAGCCCTTGCCAAGCTTCGCCATGAGGGCAGCGATAAAGCCGTTGGCCTCTTGTGCCCCCGGCGTCTTGAGCGCGTGGATGGTCGTGTAAATGTCCGCCATCTGGGCGAACACAAACAGGCCCCAGATCAGGGCATCAGTTTCGGAAAGGTTGCCCATCATGGCGACCTCCTTTCAGGTTTCAGATTTTCGGGGGATTTGGCCTAGATCGGCTCGTCAGTCACAACAGCCGACAGGCCCATAGCGTGAACCGCGTCCAAGCCGTCCATGCCGGGAATTGCCGTGATTTGATCGGGCGCGGCAAGCGGCGGGGTGCCTTCGCCAGCCCACAGCACCACAAGCGCTTGAGCCTGTGACGCCTTGGCGAGGTCAATGACGTTTTCCGTGTCCCACGCAGGGCGCGGCAGCGCAGACGTAGCGTTTTCAACGAACCCCGCGCCGGTCAGGACGCTGGCAACCGCATACAGGTTCCCTGCGGCGTCCTCCCAGTTAGCCGCACCGTAGGTCAGCCCGTCGGCCTCGGAGTACCCCAGCGACATTGCGTAGTGGTTAGCGTTCTCAACGTGCGCGGATGGCACGGCAATGGTCAGTCTCATAGCGTCACCCCTGATTTATCGGCTAGGTAAGTCTCAGCGTCGTTGATCTCTGTGCCGGTTGACAAAGAACCACGGACGATAAGGCCGTATATTTTCCCGCTGAAATACAAGGACGACGACGCCCTTGCGCCAATATAGAAGGGGTAGCTACCAAAATTTCCGGCCCCTTTAGAAGCTGTGCCGTTCGTTCCGTACACCCCATTACGCCTAATTCTGGACAGGTTTCCCGAAATACTGTGATCCGCTGATATGACTGCGGCATCTGGCAGGCTTTCTTCAGTTGTCCAGCGCGCACCTTGTGCAGCACTACCCGTCGCGGTGCCGCGAGACGAAGACACGTAGAAACTCGTCCCCGTGCCGGAACTCACAGTAAAGGAACTTGTGTTGCTGAACCAATCAGATGAAAGCTCCACCACAACTTTGGCCCCGGCGGAATTTCGTTCAATGCCTGCATATAAATTAACCTTATCGGTTGATGTTAGATCGAAGCTCGGAACCGCCATGCCATCGTCAACGCCATCAAAAGAAAGCCAGCGCAGCGAACCGTTTGTTTTGTAAGTTGGCTGTTTACTTGCCGTCGCTTGTGTCGCGTGGTTCCCGTTGCCGCTCTTGTCGTCCATACGTGCAACGCTTTGACCGTCTGCTGTGACAGGTATCGTTCCGGCAGTGTCTTGCCATAGCGTTGAAGTGTCGCTCGGATCGTACCAAGCGCCAGCCTCCCCGCCTGCGAACAGCGCTTCCGGGCTGTACGGCGTTACACGCCAAAACACCGCATCACCCTTGAACAGGATCATAGGCTCTTTGCAGAAAATAAGCGCTGCGGGGTTGCTTTCTCCGTAGGTGACGGATTCAGAATATGTGTCAAATGTCTTGATATCTGGAACTGCCGCCGCAGCATCCGATGCCGCTTGTGCTGAATTTCCCGCCGCAATAACGTCCTCGCCCGTTGCAACGCGATCCGCTGCGGTTGCAGTTGCATCTTCGCCGGTAGCGATGCGGTCGGCGGCGGTCGCTGTCGCGTCGTTGCCGGTTGCCACACGATCCTCTGCCGTGGCTACCGCATCCTCTCCGGTCGCAGTTACAGCCGCCGAAATTGCAGCAACGTCGTAGCTTTCAGCGTACCCTTGGGCCTCGGCAACCTTGGCATCCATTTCCGCGACAAAGGCGTCGTATTCATCCTGCGACAGCACGCTGTAAAACGTGTTTGTCGCCTGCGGAATATCCGCCCGCAACAGCGCCGCTAGGTCATACGGACCGTCATCCTGCACCTGCACGCGGCCAATGGTTTCAAACGGTGCGCGGTCGGTCTCGCGGACCTGCACGATATACGCCCCACCCACGTTGCCCCGCGTGTTCGGCCAAAGCTCAGCAGCGAATGAACCGTCACTTGCAATGTCAAACTCAACGTATTTGCCCGCCGCAATCACCTCGTCTTCGTCAGTGTCGGACCGGCCAAGCGTAAAACGCACCACGCCTTCGGTGAAGGGATCGCCGTTCGGGCGAACGATATAGCCTGAAATGATCTGCGTATTTTCGGCCATGCTCAGCCCTTTCTAAAAATGAGGTCAACAACGGCCAGTTTCAGGCCGAAATGCTGCACGATGGATTTGGTGATTGCGTCATTGCGCCCAAGCGGTGCCGGGCTGTCAGGCTCAAACGCGAGGGGGGCTGGAGCGGCGTCCACTTCCGCCAGATCGTCAGCCGTTCGTTTCCAGCGCAGCACGTCCAGCGCCTCGCCTTCGGTCAGGCCGTGGTACTTGATCAGGGCGCGTACGAATGCAGCCCGCGAGATTGCTCTATCGGTCATGTTCACCGCCCTACCGCGAAATAGCGTACTGCGAACGTCCCGCCGCCAGCACCGATGCGCACGGTCGCCCCGGATGTGGTGATGTTGTAGATTGCGCACCCGGCGTCGCCGGTAGTATCGAATGCAGACCCCAAACACGCGAATGCTTGGAAAACAGATGTCGGGAAAGTAATCGGCCAAGATACGGCCTGCGTACCATCGGAGGCAACCGACTGCTGACCCCATTGCACGATCAGACCGCTCGGCAGCTTATGATAGCCCGACGTTCCGAAAGAGCTTTCGCCGTCCGCATAGGCTTTCACCGATTGTTGCGACGGCGGGCGCGTTTCGCTTTCTGACGCCATGTCGTCTTCGTCAATAACTGTAGCAACGCCAAGCGCGGTTCGGCCATCTTCCGGCGTCTCGGCTGCGAACACGGCCCGCCCTGCTGTACCGCTGCCCAAGTCCTGCACAACCTGCGCAGGCGTGCGGAACTCGGCGGCATTTCCCGCCGCATTAAGCCGGATCATGTTCGTAGCCTGCCCTGTGATGTCCGGCAGATCCCCGCCAATCGCGGTCGCGGCAACCTCGTTCACACGGTCCTGCATCCAGTCGATCGTAACAGGCAGTTCAGTCGTCAGGCTGTCGAACAGGTTCATAAGCCCGTCAACATTGTAATCAAACGCGGCTTGGCTCTGCCCCTTATCGGGGAATGGCGTTTGCATCGGGGTAATTGTAGGCGTTGCCATTATAGCGTCTCCACTTCGATTGATACGGTGCTGCGCCCGAACGCCTCGGAGACGGATTGCACGTTGCTGTGAAAGCCGTAGACCGAGAGTTCAGGGTAATTGTCGGGGCCTGCGAACACCGCCGCTACACCGTCCAGATCATCCATCAGACGCCAGAACGGGTCAGCCTGATAGCTGAGCAAGGTGACGGGGTATGTGACCTTGGCGGAGGGCGTGCGGCGCAGGAGCGAGGTTAGCGAACCGTCCGTCTTTTTGATCGACCGGCTGCGGATAGACCGCACAGGCTTGGTCGTTACGATCCCGAATTCATCCACCACGCCAAGCGCCATACTGCCGACCGCCGCCGTGCCGCCGGTATTGTCCAGCGTGATTTCGATTGTCGCGCCCGCAGGAATGTTCAGATCAAGGTTCAGGTACTTCCGCTCAAACGATTGCGGCAGGAACAGCCAACGCCACATGGAACCGTTGTAGGACGTGGAGTCCTTCACGGTGTAGGTCATGTCCATAATATCGCCGGGGGTGGTCTGGCTGGCGCGAATACGGATGCTCTGCGCCACAATGCCAAACATGGCGATGCCTGAAACCCGCGTCAGGCCGGTCATCTCGTATTCGATGCTGTCCGCGTTGCGGGTGACGGTCTCAACGATCCGGTATTTATCCAAGCCGAACTGCTGATCAAAGGCTGCGTAGCGGTTGGCAGGCCCGATGGAAAACCAGTCTGTGCCGGTGCCGGGTTCCTCCGTCGTCGTCTCGGCGCTGACCTCCCACAGGTATTCGCCAACCCGCGCCGTGTCGCCCAGGCTATACGTGCCTGCGGTCCACTCCGTTTCTAACGCAAGGTTGGTGCTGACAATGTTTGCCTCGCGGATATCAAGCGGGCGAATGATGCGAAGGGTCAAAGCGCGTTCTCCAATGTGACGGCAAGGGTGTCGTCGGCTGCGTCCGCCGCCCGTCCGGTGTTGGCCGCTGTGATCTGCATGGTGGATTGCAGCAACGTCAGGTCAGCACGGATGCCGCGCAGTTCAGCGGTCATGTCTTGCTGCGCCCGTGGAACGGACCCGAAAGCGTTTGAAACGGCAGGCGGTTGATACGCGATGTTGTTCTGCGCCTGCGCAAGGGAGCGGGCGTAGTCAAAGCCGGTGGCAAATGCGTCCTCAGTGATCAGCGCGTTGGCCGATGCAGCAAGGGCGTCCGTTGCCGCCGTGATCTCCGCAAAGGCTGGCGACAGTTTCAGCAGCGATGCCAGTAACTCGTCGTCGCCAAGCGCTTCGGTTTCCTCGACAAGCTCACGGAAAGCCCGGCGGGTGGCAGGCAAGCCATCAATGCCGAGATCAAGCAGGCTATCGGTGACAAGCTGCGTGGCCTTGGCGATCCGCTCTGCATCGCTATAGAAATTTTCGTAGTAGCTGCCGGTGATGCTGTTGAAGTCGTCCAGCGTGCCGAACAGGTCCACGAAGCTACTCGCCGCGCCCGCGCCCGCAAGGCTCAGGTCATACAGGCTGAACCCCAGCATATCAAAGGAAGCGTTGACGCCCGTAAGGCGCGAAACCAAGCGCTCAAGCGTCTCGTATGAGCCTTCACCCGCCTTTTTGAGCGCCTCGAACTCCTCGTTAACCTGATCAACGTACCCTGTGCTTTCCTTGATACGCGCCGGGATATTGAGCAGCTTCATAATCGGGGATTGATACTCCTCGAATGTTGTCACCATTCCCGAAAAGCTGCCGACCATAGAGTCCGCGAACACGTCAGCAAGACGGTTCATTTCTTCGGTGATAGCCTCTTCGATTTCGGCATCCGAAAGGCCCTTGGTCGATATCTTGAGGCTTACGCTGGCGCGGTCGATGTTGCTTGCCGCGAAGCCAAACACATCGCCCATTTCAATGACGCTATTCGCCAAGCTCTCAATCGTGGAGATAATCGGCGCTGCCGCTTCTTCCTCAAGTTCGGTGTAGCTGGTACGGACCTTCTTAGACAGGCCCCAGAACCGCTTGGTTTCCGTCTTGCGGAAGGACTCGACCAGCGCGTCCATGCCGTCAACGGTGATCCGCAGACCGGCATCCAGTTCCTTTACGGACTTCTTGAAGAACGAAAACACCGCCGCGACCCCAGCCAACGGCAGAGCAATCGCCCCCAATGCCGCGCCGAACGCGCCAACCGATGCAGTTGCCGCGCCAAGCTGCGTGCTGAGAACGCTGCCAAGTCCGCTCAACCCGCCGGAGGTAAGCCCGCCTAGCGCCATGTTGAAGCCCGCGCCGATGCCGCTTGTCAGCGCCCCTACGGTGCCGCCGATGCTGCCCAGCAACCCGCCGCCGCTGCCCAAGCTGCCGAAGATGCCGCCGCCGGGGGCCGCGCCCCCAGTCAAGCCCGCAGCAGCCTGAGACGCAACACCACCACCCGAGAACCCCAAGCCGATCAGGATGCGGTTTCGCGCGGCTGTAGCCACCATCTGGCTAATCATGCTCGTAAAGCTGTTCAGGATGGACTTGGCGAAACCCTTAAAGTCAGAAAGACCGGAGCCGATGAAGTCCCCGAAGGCGTTCGCTAGATCATCCACCATTGGGATGCCAGCAGCCAAGCCTTCGTTCAGATCATCAACCGCCTTGCGGTAAGCGCCGTCGCTCAGCCCGTTTGCGACCAGGGTATCCAGATCCGCAAGCTCGGCGTTGTATTTCTTGAGAGGGTCCGCGTCGAACTCTAGGCGCTCAATTTCGTCGGCCATGTCTTTGGCGGATTTTGCGGCGTCTTTCAGAGCCTTCGATGCCCCGCCTGCGGCTTTGGCGTTTTTGCCAAGGCTCCCGCTATTGATATCCAGCGTTATGGAGTGGTCATTGGTGGTCTGGCTGGCTGCGACCGTCGCAGACATGACCTCAGACACGCTTCCAGTCACAGCGTTGGCCGTAACTTTCCGGTCACGCATAGCCTGTTCAAGTGCGGCCTCTGCGGCTTCCATCTTGGCCAGAGCGGCTTGATACTTTGGAGCCTCGTATGTGGCAGACGAACCCATGTCTCGGATTGAGCCGGAGGTGCCGTTTGCGCCGGAAGATGCGGCCATGTCCAGCATTGCGCGGCGTTTAGCCAACTCGCCTTTTGCAGCCTCAAACGCAGACGCAGCCAGTTTGTAGTTGGCGTTTGCCATGTCGATGGCCTTAGCCGCTGCATTTGGGGCCGTCGTTTTGTAAAACTCGTCAAGCTGACCCAACAGAGCGGACGTACCAGCCGCCGCGTCATATGCCGCAGTCTCGCCTTCGTTCGCTCCCCTGCCCCACACAGCCCAAGCCGCCGCGCCTGCGCCAAGGATTCCCCACACGACCCCAAGAGGGCCGCCCAAGGCGATAACCGCGCCACGGGCGATATTAACGGCGGTCGTAAACACGCCAGTGGCTACGGCAGACGCGGACATGCCCGCCGTGAGCGTGACGAGCCCGGCGACCGCTGCGGGGATTTGTGTCGCAGCAAGGGCGCTCAACGAGACAAGCACAATGTCAAGATTTTGCCCCACAGCGACAGATGCTGCCGCGATCCCTTCCATCGCAGGGACAACAACAGCCAATAGCGCGTTGCCGAAACCAAGAGCGATATCGGTTGCCGCCGCTGTTAGCTTGTTCCACCTCTGGTCAAGGCTTTCCGACATTTTGAGATAGGCGGCATCGGTCGCGCCTGCCTTAATCTCCATATCGGCGAGAATATCCGTAAACGTCCCGCCTGCGCCGCCTGCGAAGGCAAGGGCCGCACCCAACGCCTCAACCGAACCGAATAGCTGTGCCATCGCGGCTTCATTGCCGCCGGTCTTCGTGATTACATCATCAAGGAACTCAGCAAGCCCTTTGGATTTCAGCGCCTGCACGTCAAACGATACACCCAAAGCCGTGGCGGCATCTGTCGCCTGCTTGGTCGGGGCAATCACAGACGCAAGCACCTGCCGCAGCCCGGTTGTCGCGGATGCGGTGCTAAGGCCCTGCGTCGTGAGCGCCGCGATACCTGCCGTCACCTCGTCAAAGGAAACCCCCGCAGATGATGCGATTGGCACGATCTGCCCCAAGCTGCCGGACAATTCGCCAATGGTGGTTTTACCTGCCCGCATTGCAACAAACATCGCGTCGGATGCCTCGGCGGCAGACAACACATCAGGGCCGTAAGCGTTCATTGCTGTGGTCAGGGCGTCAACGCCTGTGGTTACGTCTGTGATGCCGCCGATTGCCAGTTTGTTCGCTTGGTCAAGCAATTGGGTAGCACCCTCAACGCCGTCCGCACCCGCGCTGATTGCTTGGTAGAATGCCTTCACTTGATCCGTCGAGGACCCGCCAAACTCACGCGCCATTGAACGGGATGCCTCAGTCAGGGCGTCAAGCTGTTCAGGGGTTCCTTCGATCAGCGTGGATGTCTCGGCAAGGGCGGCGTTGAAGTCCCGCGCCATGTTGATCGACGCGCCAGCCGCAGCGAATGAGGCATAACCCGCAGCCATGCCAGTAAGCGCCCGCGTTGCCATAAGTGCCACAGAACGGGTCGCATCGGTCGCCTGCGAAAAACGCTCTACCTTTGGAGCCGCTGTCCCTGCGCTGTCGCCAGTTTTCTTGAATCGCCCGTCAAGTCCTCTGATCGCCTTGTCAGTATTGGCCCCCGCGCGGGTGGTTTCTTCAAGGGCTTTCTTACCTTTGAGCAACCCAGACGTTTCGGCAGATAAAACGAGGGAGGCGTAGTTGACGTTTGCCATAAAGGTATTCCTTGAACGCAAAGGGCCGCTGGCCTAGCGTGGCAGCGGTTCATTGGGAGACTTGAATTGCTTAGAATTATTGCGCTTGCGGGGGCGGCTATGAGCCTTACCCCCGTCCAATCGTCCGCTGACGTGGCAGAGGCGACGCTTAAATTGTCGAAGGCATACCGCGCCTGCTTTGAGATGCAGGCCGACGAAAACGCCCGCCTCGAATGCTATGACGCCCTGTCGCCTCAAATCGCAGCGGTCACGCTTGCAGTCACCGGCGATGTAACCGGGAAATGCAAAATTGAGGATTGGTCGTATACCCGCAAAGGCAGCAATGCCCATATCGTCGGAGCCGCAACGTGTGAAAGCGGAAAGCTCAATTACCGTCTTTATGATGGCGAAACCTTCTTAACATCGGGCTTCACCTATATTGAGGGGTTCGGGTTCCAGACTTATGCGGCAATTCCAGAACTTGCAGAAATGCAGATCAAATATACCATCGATCGCTAATCCCCCATCAACGCCCTCATGGCCTTTGCCTGCGCCTCGTTGAATATCTCAAGATCGCGCTGTGACTTCGGCCAATCCCACGGGGCGTCTGTGCTTTTGCCGCTAGAGCGGTGATGTTCGCTCACGTAGGCCAGTGATGCCAAAAGCGCCGCGTCGGCCTCATACGGGCTTATAGCGCTGCCTGTGACCTCTAGATTGCTGCGAAGGTCCGTTGCGGTGATCGGCGAAATCCCCATGCCGTTTGAGCCGTACAGCCCGAAGCGGTTCAGGTATTCGCGGGCGTCGTAGAGATAGCCCGCGTCTGGCAGTATGTGCAGGCCGCGTTCCAGCTGGTCCCAGCGATCCAGTCCCTTTTCGGTGTCGGAGCATTGGAGCCATGCCAGTTGACGCGACCATAGGATCAGGCGGTCTTTTTCGCCTTCGGTTTCTTTCCCCGCGCAGTGATTTCCTTATCAACCGCGATGCGCAGCGGCTCGACCTGCGTAAATAGCGCCGTTGCGTTGGCAAGGTTGAACTCAATCGGCTCTTTGCCGTCGGTCATGTTCCAGCCGTCGCAGAGACGCGCCAGCAATTCGGCAGATCGTCCGTCTTGCTCGTCAAGTTCAGCTTCCAGATCCGCTTCGGTCAGTTCTTCCGACTGGTCGCCGTCAGCCTGAGAGCGCACAGCCTTAACGTGCATCTTACGCACGGAGCGCTTGAACCGCGTACCGCCGCCGGGGTGCATCGTCAGCGCCAGCGGCTTGCCCGCGCCGTTCTGGAACCCTTCGGGCTTGAACTCAAACGCCTCCAGGCTTTCGTCAATGGCCGCAGGTTGGCCGGTCAGCTTCGCAAAATCCATATGTATATCCTTTGGCCCTTGGTCCAATGGGGCGCAGCAGGCAGGACCAAGCCCGCCACGCCCCTACCCGCGTTAGCGGATTACGCTGCTACCTTGATGTGCTTGCGGTAGAACTCAGTTCCGACAGTTGCCATCAGCACGTTGCCCACGGAGCCTTCCGGCGTGTAGGACGTGATAATTGCAAGGCGGTAGTATTTGTCACCGTTGTTCAGCGTGAACTCCAGCGCGACTTTAGAGCCGTCGTCAGTCGCGGATTCCGCCGCAGTTTCCAGAGCGGCTTGCCCGGTGTCCTCGGCGTCGTAACCGTAGGACATATCGCCGTTGCCAGCCCGCAGGATGTCCACCAGCTTCCATTCTTCGCCTGTGGACAGGTCGTCAAATGTCGCAACGTCCTTTGTGCCGGTCATGGCCGGTGCGCCGTTCAGCTTGCCGCAGTTTGTATAGGTCAGGGCTGCAAAGCCTGTGTCGTCGTGTGTGGCGGGCAGCGATGCAGATACGCCAACCTTGATGCCGACGGATGATTGAAGGCCCATAGCTAGGCTCCTTTTCAGTTTTGGGATTAGACCCCTGCAACACCCAAAAAAGGGAGCGACCCGCAGGGAAGGCCGCTATTTCAGGACGGGGTAAGCCCGCCGCTAAACTCTGCGATGATCTCGCCGTCGGCTTCGGTCACGTCGGACACGGTGCCGGTGTATTTGCTGCCGTTTTTCATCTTGGCGGTGATCTTGCTGCCCACCTTGGGCGCGTCACCTTTGAAAACCAGCGTTGGCACGGTCAGGTTGCCCTTCACCTTCGGGGCAATGCGCCCGCCTGTGATTGGGGATGCCTTGGGCGCAGCCGTTTTGCCCGCCGGGGCGGTTGCTTTCGTCTTGGTCATGTCGGGGTTCCTTAGATAGCCACGTAATCGACTTGCACGATCTTGCGCCAGTCGCTGCCGTCCCTAAAGCCGGGGCCGGGTACGGTATCTCTTGTGATTGTCAGCTTTCCGTCACCGCAAGGCAGCGTCAGTTCATACGGGAACAGCGCCGCGATATTGTCCGCGACACGGTTTGCGCTGGTGGCGTAGCGGTCCACCTCGGAAACGTGCGTTACCTGCATGAAACCCGTCTGAACCTTGCCGCCTGAGATACGCGCAGGGGATTGCCCTGGCACCATCTGGACCACCACATAGGGCCGCGCCTGCGTTTCCGGCACGTCTTGGTTTTCCCAGTAGATCGTCGGAATGTCCGCCAGCGATTGCAACTGACGGCCTAGCGCTTCGGCAATGTCGTTTTCGGTGATCATTTGCTGACCTCCTTAGCGCGTTGCTGGACGAACGCGGGGAACTTGCGGGCATTGGCACCGACGAAGTGACGGCCCGCCATGTGGCTGGTTCCGAGTTCAACAGCCAAGGCGTGCGGCGCTGTCCATGCAAACTCCAATGTGTCGCCTACCTCGTAGCCAGCGATGGAAACTGTGTAGCTGTCTGCGCCCTTCACACCGTCGCTTGTGAGGCTGTTGATTAGTTCTGAGGTATCCACGGGTATCTTGCCCTCAACAAAGCCTGTAGCGCCCTGCCCAATGCCTCTCTGGGGCGTTTGCGCGGCTTCCATAACGTCTTGTATGGATTCCGCCGCGACATAGCGCATGTTTTTGAGCGTCATTTGCTCGAAGTCTGCCAATTGGGCGCTGAAAGATTTGCCAGCCATGCTCAGTCCCTCGGTAACTTGACGCGATAAACACATGTGCAGCGGCATGAGATGGAATGTTCAGCCCCGCCCGCCGGATCGTGGGGGAACCGCATACGCGCCCCATCGTCCATGACAAACACCTCGTCAAAGTTGATTGTCTCCCCATCCATACGCAGATGGTCTTGGCGCGGCTCTTTGCTGAACCCGTGCTGCCACTTTTTCGTGACCGCCTCGACCTTTCCATCATCCAGCAACTGCTGATAGCCCTCGGCACGCCCCGCCGCCTGCGCGACAAACGCTTCATTCCGGGCAACGATCTTCGCCCGGTTGCCGCTGGCCTTACTCTTGTAGGCGTCTGTCACACGGTCGATGTCAGCGGGGGAAAGTGCCTTGCCCTCATTGATCGCTTTACGCACCACCCTGTCAAAGCGCCGGTCGCTCTCCTTGTAGCGCGGTATCTTCATATCCGCGTCTTTGAAATATTCCCCGATGCGGTCAGGATCGCCGAGCATAGAGCGCAGGTTCATCATGCGGTCGGTCTGGGGTTCGGTCAGGCCAATGATGCCGCCTACGCGCTGCCGCCCTACTTTGCGCCCCACCAGATCGCGGGCAACGCTGTTCAGGCTGCGGTTTGTGTCCAGCCCGTCAACGATAACCTTGCGGGCGTTTAGAATTGCATCGTCGCTGATGTACGTGACCAGTTCAGCCGCTTGCGCTTCGGCCAAGGCAACCGCCCTATCGTGCCGCCCGTCGAAGCCAAACACACCCGACAAGCCCTTGGGCAGTTCGTCCGCCACCGCCAGACCGCCGCCAATGAAGGCATCTCGGATAGCCTCGGACAGCGGAAACATCGTGCCGCGTTCAATGCGGAATAGCGCCGCCGCCCGCTCAATATCGCCCGCCTCTAGGAACCGGATCAGCGCAGCGCGGTCTACAGCGTTAGTGGCCTTTTGCATCGCCTCAAGAAAGGCTTTGCGCACGGCAACCGATTGGCGCTGTAGCAGTGCCTCAATCTTGCGCGTCTGTAGTGACTTTCCGGCCATTGTCGCTCCAACGCAGAAGACCCCGCTCAGCGGGGCAGGTTCGTCTAATTGTGAGAGGTTACGGGTTAGCGATCCTTCGGAAAGCTATCCCAAATCAGGATACCAAAGACCCAGTGGCGAACATAGCGCGTTTCTGTGCCGTTGCGGTGCGTCGTAACTTCTTCTTCGCAGTAGTGTGGTCGCCAGTTCATTCCGCTCTCCCCATCATCTGCCCCAGCCAATACGCCCAGAGGATCAGCCCCGCGTCACGCTCCCAGTCCCTCGGCTCTGTAAGGGCCAGTAGTGCGTCTGTGGGGTTGCTCTGGCACTCTGCCCACCAACGGGGCAGGATGGCAGCCAGCGCGGCTATTTCAAAGTCTGTGGGCGGGTTAGTCGGCAAGCCAAACCTTGTGCATCAGCGCCACGCCCGCAGGCGCAACCGTTTCAACGTCCGCAATCTCGTGAAAGCGTGTATCGCCGGTCACGTCTGCCTTACGCAAGTTAGTGGCAATGTGGTCGCTTTTCAACGGCGCAACGCCCGTCGCGTCAATCATCAGCATTGTCTTTGTGACGCCAACCAGCGTGCCGGTGTCGTCGCGGTTCTGCTTTTGCGTCTGAACCGCTGTCACCTCGTGATAGGCTTTGTCGCCTTCAATCTCGCCCCATGGGTCAGACGATCCGCCGGTCACGCGCCGCAGGGTGCAGACCATCGGCCCGTTGCCGGTCGCCTCGCCTGCCTCTGCCAGCCCCGCCAGCACTTCGGCGGCGATGTCGGTGCCGTTGTTCATGACCGCAGCAACGTCTTAGTCGCGCCGCCCATGTAAGGCCGCATCATCGCGTCAATCTTCGTGCTTTTCGGCACCTGCGAACCGCCCTTGCGCCCGGTAAACTCCCACTTGATGCCCTCAACCGCGACAAGCGCTTTATCCGCGCCTTCGGTGTAGGTCTTGGACAACGCGCCGGGGCTTGCCAGCTCGATGATCGCCGCCTCGTATGTGGCAACTTCCACTGCGTCAGGCAAAGGCACCACAAAAGCGGGCAGGAAGTTGGCAACGTACTGGTCGCGCACGTAGTCACCCCCGCGCACAAGTGACGCCTGTGCGGCCTCGTCTGTGGCTTCTGTGGGGGCGTTATTCCCCCGCGCTAGGGCATATGCGCGAAACCCGTCAACGTCGATCATATCAGAGGCTCGTAAACACGGCGTTGGTCAGCATGTCGCGCAGGTCAGCAACCTTGACGCCTTCGCAATCATCTTCGCTCAGGCCGTGGGCTTCCAGATGTTCGACCACATCGGCCCGCTTCATCTTGGCGATGCCCTCGCGGGTCAGTTCATCGGGGGCTTCGGTCTTGGGCAGCGTCTCGCCCCTTGCCTGCGCCGTGTATCGCGCCTGCATCTCAAGTTGGTCTTTGATGTTCATGGGGTGTCTCCGTTGCGCTTAGTGACGGGGCGAACACGCCGCCCCGCTTCTAAACTCAACCGTTGGTTGTAATTGCCGCAAGCGGGATCAACTTGCGGTCGATCACGCGGTCCCAGTTCGCGGCAAGGCGAAGCTGCGCCAGTGTCGCGTTGCCATCGGTCAGGGTGGCGTTCTGGAATGCGGTGCCGAAGGGGTGGATAACCCACGACTTGCGCTCCCAGAGGGTCTCCACACCAGCGCCGTTGCCCTGTGCTTCTTCGCGCTCAAGAGCGACCGGAACCTTGGGGCTGCGTTCGCCGTAGCCAATCAGGCCGGTGCCGAACAGGTAGCTGGTGTAAGTCGCGGCTGCGTCAGTGCCGCCGGAACCCGCTGCCGGGGTCATAGGCAGGCTGTCGTCAACCACAATGCGACGGCCCAGGAACGTCGGGATCGTCAGATTGCCTTGGCTGTCGGCCACATAGTCGATGTCGTTGTTATCAACCATGCGCTTTGCCACAACGGAATGCACGGCGAATACCGCATAATCGTCATAGTGGTCGCCGGAGGTGAAGGCAGCGGCAGTAAATACGCCACGGCCAAACAGGGTGCCTTCGCCAACTGCCGCGTTGGTCGCGCCTGCTACGTTGTTCACCATATCGCCGTCGTCGTTGGCCACGTTGTCAGCAATGACGCCTTGCACCGAAGCAATGATGCGGCGCTGCCACTGGCGCATCCAGTATGTGCCGAAGCGGTTGCGGACGTGCTGCATGGGATCAGCGCCAGCCAGTTCGCCGGTCAGGTCGGCAGACGAATAGCCTTGGTTGAGGCTCGCCATGCGGGCGACCTGCGTGCCTGTGGTGACTTTGGCAGGAACCGCGATGTCAGTGGGGTCGTCGGTGCCGTAGTTCGGCTCGTCGGACGCATCCAAGTCCTTCCAGAAGGGCAATTCAGCAATGCGCCCGCCATCGGAGAACATGCTTGCGAGCGCGGGGTTTGCAATCGCAATGCCGCTTTCAAAGAAGGCCGTCTTTTCGGGGCCGTTTACCGCCGAATAGGAGGCGTAGACCTCGGGGACGTAAACGTCAGAGAGTTGAGTGGTAGCCACGGGCTATCCTTTCGTTATGTGCCGGACAATCGCCGGAATGTTTCGGGGTCGCTGTGAAATAGAGCCGTCCGCTCTTTGTCGCCCATCTTTGCGAATTGCTCCGCGTTGACAGGTCCGCTTGCGTTCTTTCCGCCCGCTGCGCCGCCGCCTTGTGCTGGCGTCACGAAGTCTTTGCCCTCGCCCGCTGTCCACCGCTTGACGTGATCGACCAGAGGCATCGGCCCCATGTCGGTTTCCACAAACGGCTTGCCATCGTCTCCGATCTTCACGTCACCGGAGAGCATCGTGCGTGCTGCCTTTGCGAATGTCGGGTTTGTGACCCCTGCCCCGTTCAGGGCGTCGGTCAGGTCACGGTCCAGTGCATTGCGCAGAGAGGTGCCGCGCTCGGCTTCAAACTTGCCCTTCCATTCGTCGCGCTCGGCTTCGAGGGTCTGGCGCAGCTTGATCAGCGCGGCTTCATCGGGCTTCCCGTCTTTCAGCTTCGCCCATTTTTCGGCGTCGAAGTCGTCGGGGAATTCCTTTGCCAGTGCTTTCGCTGCATCGCGCTCTTGGCGGGCCGCGTCACGGTCTGCTTTCGTCGCGGTGTAGGCATTTTTCAGCGCCTGGACTTCGGGGTGGCTGTCCACACCATCGACCTGCAAGATAAACTTGCCGTCAGTCTCGGTATAGAACGATTTCACGGCATCATCGACGCCTTCGAGGGATTCAAGAACGCTTTTCAAAGCCATCGGCTCAGTTTCCTTTGGGTTGGGGGTGAGGCATCGCCTCGGATGATTAAGGGCCGTCGGCCCCAATATCGTCGCGCTCAATCAGCGCATATTCTGCGTCGAAGTCGCGGTCTGGATTGGCAATGCCGCCAGCCTGCGCCCGCTCGTAGAATGTTTCGTGTGAGAGGCCACCGCTTTCCACCAACGAGAACAGCGCTACGGCGTCCTGCGGGGTTAGGGTGGCGTCCATGAGGTCTTTAGGCGGCGTTACCGTGATGCCATTAGCAACAGCGTCTGACTGGCCCAGAAGGCCCGCGATGTTGCGCAGCGAGGCTTCCAGCAGAGAACAGGACGCCTGCGCCACGGTTTGCAGGTTGGCCGTCTCCGACCGGAACCGCATCTGCCGTGCCTTGCCGGATTCCTGCGCTTGGTTCGATTGCTCAAACAGCCGCGCCCCGGCTTGGATTGCGACTTCGCGGTTGTCTTGGATAGC
Organism: Sulfitobacter sp. PM12; assembly: GCF_045586035.1. Lineage (NCBI taxonomy): Bacteria > Pseudomonadati > Pseudomonadota > Alphaproteobacteria > Rhodobacterales > Roseobacteraceae > Sulfitobacter > Sulfitobacter sp. PM12. The sequence continues at coordinate 1,800,192 of NZ_CP151529.1, read as the reverse complement.
CTCTAGGTGCTTTTCGATGCCGGAACATGTCGGGGAGACGTATTTCAGATCCGGAACGATGCCATCACTGCCCTGCATTTCGTGAACAACGCCAGCGCCAACCGCTGTAGGGGCTTCGCCGTTGATTGCGACAAGCGTTTCCTGACCGCTCATGTAAAGCTGCAAGCGGTAGTCAGCGGATAGCTGGTACATCGCCTTTGCCGCCCGTGCGATGCCGATCATAGGCGGGGCTTCAATGTCGGCCCCCATGTCCTTCGCAGACGCGACGGCGAACGGCACAAAGTCCAGCATCCCGCCGCCCAGCTTGGTAGGGGTCATGTCAACCTCGCCGCTTGCCGTGTGGACCTGCGCCACGTAGCGGCCATCCTCCATCTGCAAGACGCGGTATTTCTCAACATGCGCCCATGCGAAGCCGTCCCGCTCCATGCCGCTTTCATCCAGGACGAAGAAGTCCTTATCCCAGTTGATGATCGTATCGCCGCGATAACCGGCCAGGAATGGATCGCCGCCCGCCTCCGGTGCATCTGCCAAGACGCCATAGCGCCCCAAGCACAGCAATGCGCGGGTGATGTTCTTGTGGAAGTCCTCAAGCGTCGTGTAGTTGCCGTCGATGTTCTCGCGCAGATACTCCATGTTCGCGGGCAACTCGACGGGGATTTCCTCGCCGTGGATAATGCCGATCATCGCGCCAATCGAAGTCGCAAGCACGTCGGGGAACTGGGCGCGGTTCTTATAGGCATCGTATGCCGCCAGCCCGCCGTCTGCATGGCTGGTGTAGCCCGAAGGCATCGGCAGGTAAGACACGCCACGCGCTTTCATGTCGCCTTCGCCCTCGTATGCGTCAACGCAAAGATGCCAATCGGCAAGGCGCTGCTGCGTCAATTCTGGGTGCTTTGTGGATACACTAGATGCCATTTTCGGAAACTTCTCTAATCTTTGGCACAACTGCGCCGTAGGCCGTGTCCCGCATGGAATTTATTCACCTCTAAAAACCTATGCCTCGCGCGTATTGCTCTGCCTAAGCAGTCGAACCGACCCACGTTTTTAGATTTCCCATCAATGCGCCCTGTCACAGACCACTTAACGCGGTCTGTGTCCCAGTAGACGCCAGTGATCCCTGACTTGTTGGTCGAGTACATACCAACATTTTTCATGTTTTGCTCGTGGGTGACGTCACGAAGGTTACAAATCCGATTGTCTGACCTGTCCCCGTTAATATGGTCGATAACGTTAGGTTCTCCCCCCGTTATCATTTTCCACACAAGTCGATGCGCCAAGTAGGCCCCACCATCCAATCTTACGAAAACATAACCCTTCAAATTCGCCCCGGCCTCGCGCCCCGCGTGCTTAGTGTTCCATATTTTCTGAGAACGCTGATCTACGAACCACTCAGGCCCACGTTCACGCCAGAACAGTTTCCCTGTATCTGGTTCGTATCTCAAAAGTTGACGAAGTACCTCCGGGGAGGGTAAGGGCTTTTTAGCCATGACGTGATCTCCATACGATCCGTTGCGGTTAGGGCCAGCCGGTGTTGGAAGCACCGCGTCTGGCCCGTTCATCTTACACCAAATAAGTTTGGCGCAAAAGTCATATCAATACAGCCCCTTGACCGTTGTTGTGGTGGTTTTCGCTTGGCGCTTCATCAGCGGGACAAGAGCGTATCGCAGTTGGTCGATATGGTGGTTATTCGCATCCACAATGACGGGCAGAATGTCGCCAGAGAGGCGGTCAACCTTGTAACTGTAGAGCCTGAACTCTCGCGCTGTTTGCGGGCAGTCAGGGTGAATGACTACGCGGCTAAACGACTTGATAAACTCAACGCCATCCTCGACGCTGCCAGCCCATTTCTTGACGCCCTCAATGCGGGGCAACCCGTGCCGCCGCAGGTAGCTTATGCTCTCTGGCCTTGCACTGTCGGCGCGGATCGTATGTTTCTCAATGCCGGGAATGGCTTTGCAGATGAATTGCGCCGTGTCATCCAACTCAAGCCCGACTTTCGCCGCCTCGCGCCGGATATACAGCGTATTGTCATGCACCCACTGTTCGCCTGCTGTCGTCGGATCTTGAGCAAAGCCGAAGTCCATGCCGTGATAAGGGCCGTTCCAGTCCGGCCCGACTTCGAACGCCTCAACCTCATACTTGCCTGCAAACACCTGAGCATCTGTCAGCGTCAGGAAAGCGCCGTTCCAAATATGCTCGTATGTCTCAGGGCGGAATTTCTTATCCTCTAGCCGCTGCTTATTCAGCACGTCAGGAAACCACGGGTTATCCGAGTAATTGACCTCAGTTACCAAGCAATCGTCTGCCGTGTTCTCAACGAAGCGCTTGTGCGTGGCGCTCTCTGGGCTTTCTGGGTTGTAGCTGATCCAGTTTTCAGCGACCCATCCCGGCCCCTCTTCGCGGATCGTCGGGATTAGCTTGCGCCATGCCGCATCCGATACGCTCTCGCCTTCGTCAGTCCAGTTACCAATGATCCGCGCCTTGGACTTGATGCTGTCCAAGTTATGCCGCAAGCCCGCGAATGCGTAGCTGATCCGGCGGTTCTTCGTGCGGATGTACTTTTCGCCAATGTCGAAGTAATCCAGCAACCACGGCTCAGACCGAATAGCCGCCTTGATTTCTTCCATCGAACTTTCGTCTAGGCTGTTCAGGTGTTCACGGCTGGCGAGGAAAACGCCTTCAACGCCCATCTCGGCCAACTGGTAGACCCGCAAGGCGCTGCGCTTTGCAATGCCCCGCGTCTTTCCTGAACCCCTGCCGCCCTTGAATACCCGCGTTCGTGCTGGCCGTGCAAAGTTGGCTGTTAGCTTCGGGATTTCCCTAACTGTCGCCTTCATCTGCGATCTCAGGGGCCATGAACTCAATCATCGTGGGCTTAGTCGCCATGCTGCCATCCGTTGACTTGTGATCGACCGTAGCCAGCTTAGAATGAACGTAGGGCGCTGCCTTGTGGGCTGCGTCAACGCGCTCATGCTGATCCGCCGTCTCGTCACGCATTACCGACAGCAGGTAGTCCAACGGGGTCAGCCCGCTTTCCTTAACCGCGTCACGCTGCTTGCGTGTAGACTTATTGACAGCGCCGGGCTTGCGGCCCGCGCCTTCACGCTTACCACCTCGCGCCATTTCTGATTTCCTTTGATTTTATATCATCTGGGCTATTTGCCCTGAAAAGCCGCATAAACGGCCCATTCTTTCACTTATCGTCTGCCCGTCTGGTCTAGCCCCGTGTCTGGCGAGCCTTTCGGGGCGCGTTCTTTCACATATGCGACTATTCGGTCAGCCCTTCGGCGTCTCAGTGAACTCGACAGTGCCGAACCAAGACAGCGGCAAGCCAGCCTTGAGGCACATTGAGACGATGAAAACGCCAAGCGGGCCTGCCTTTAACAGCCGACCTGTCTTGAACGTGAGCATTCCGGTTACCTTAGCCATTGTGCCGCCTCGCCTTGTGTGGGGGTGCGTATCGCCGCCGCGTTGTGTCTCATGTGCTGAGAAAATGCGTGGCCACTACATTTAGATACTCGATACCCTCTCGAGATACTACATGATGTGTGGCGTGTGTTGGCAAAGGTGCGAGGAATCGAACCCCGGTAGGCGGGTTTGGAATCCGCTGCTTTACCACTAAGCTACACCCCTGCGAAAAATGACCCGCGCATGTCCGAAGCCGTAGCCAAGTCCAGAGGCGCGTGTCGTATGTCGCTTAGGTGAAGTTCGCCTTCACGGCCCACATCGCGGCCTGCTCATAGTTCGTGATTGCGATTGATCGCTCACGGTTGGCAGGAACATTCTCACGGATGTAGCCCATCAGCTCCTCTGTGCGCGACTTGACGCCCGCAACGACATCGCTGCCAGAGGGGTTAAAGGCTGGAATCGTTGATGCACTATCAGACATAGCATTTTCCTTTTTGTCTGGGGTGTGGTCGCGCTGCCTGTACGGGGTCAGCGCCTGTGCCTGATCAGTTGATACGCCATGCCGCGATCAGGTGCAGCAGTGGCGGACAGGTTGAGCGGGAGCGGCTTCATCGCCATATGACGTTGGGCTTACCGCCTAGCCCTGCTTATAGAACCGCGCTCATGACTAACCCCCTCTATCCGCACAAACCCATGACCGTGCGGGGCCATGGTGGGGGCCAGTCAGAAACCGGCTTAGAAAACGCGGGGCTGCGTCCTATTGGCTTTCGCTGGCCGGACAGGGCCGAATGCTGGAGCGCCGCGCTCTTATTGCCGTAGCACCCTAATCGATTGCATGGATGCGGTCTTGCACATTATCACCTACAGATCGATGTTTGTGCGCGTCTGTAGCGTTATCGCCGACGCTGCCCCAAATTAGATGGCTTGGGTTTATGCAGGACAAATGGCCATTACCGCACAGATGCCTTGAAACATCCCCTTCACGCTTAGGTGTGCCGTGCGTCAACAAAGTCATATACCGAGATGCCGAAATAACGTGACCGCAGAACTCAACGCCAGCAGGCACGCCCTTTTGTGCCCCGGGTACAAATATGCAGTCATGCTCAACTACACCCCGATGCCGCTCAACAAATGAAAGAATGCTCTCCCTGCTCTGGAAGCCCTCTCTGGACATCTTCCCGCGCCGGATGCGCTTTGACCGTGACCCTACCTTCTTGGCGTGCTCGCCGCCCATGCCTACGCCCGGCACCTTTCGGTACTTTGGGTCATTTTCTTCAAGCCACAATGATGTTAAAGACTGCTTAGCCATATTCGGACCCCTTCACGGTTCGATGCGGTTAGAGCCTCATTGGTGTTACAGCACCTCTGGGGCTTGATTATTTCGGACACATTGATCCCATACAGAACCTTCGGATTTTTCCTGTAGGCTCCGCTTTGGTGGTGCGCATGGGTATCCCCGGGCTAACACCTCACCACTAAAGCGAGTATCCCCGCGTGATGAATTAGCCAAAGGCTACCATATGTAGCACCCCAACGCAACACCTATGCGCTGCGAACGTCAAGCGGGTCAAACTGGACGTGATGCCCGCCCTCCATTTCGATGGATACCCGCTGCCATTGATCGTGCGGCGCTTTCACCAGCTTGTCGAACTTGCCCAGCATGTCAGCGAACGGCCCTGAGATAACGCGCAAGGCTTGGCCCTTTTTATATTCGGTAACCTCGGCCCGTGAATTGGCGTCAACGCGCTCAGCGGCCTCGAATTCAGCGTCTACGCCCTCCATGAAGCGGTTCAGCCCGATATGCACCTGCTTGCCGTCTGGCGTTGCCTTGCCGTGCAGATCCGACTTTGCCACGATCATGAATGTGGGCATCAGGTGTTCCACCTCGGTTGCGAGGTACATTTGCGACGGGTCCATTTCCATCACGATGTAATTCGGCAGCGCTGGCACGTCGAAGCGCGTCCAGTTGCGATCCTTGCCAATGCGCTTGAACTCTACCCGCTTGCCGCACCATGCTTTGATGCCGAGGCGGCGCAGTTCCTCTTGAACCCAAAACTGCTTGCGCACCATTGGCGGGCGGATAGCCTCGCCGTCCCCGTCGCGCGTCGGGGCGTGGGTGTCGCGGCATACACCACCTGCGACATATCCAAGGTAAACCGTCATTCTGTATCTCCTTCGATCAGGTCGCATTCGCAGGGTGTGGGGTGTTCGCCATTGGGGCCACGGTTGAACCAGTGGGCGGGCTGAGGCTTCCGACGTGGGTACATGCGCAGAACGTAGCCTTTGCCCTTGCACTTGCGGCAGGGCTTTGTCTCGGCTTGGGTGGCGTTGCGGGCCGAGAGGTTCATGCGGTCGCCTCGCTCACAACGATCATGTTCCATACCGATACAATCTCGTGCATCGGGATCGCGGGCATGTCTCCAGCATCGCGGCGGGCGTTGTTGAACCCGTGGATATATGCTGGGGAACGGTTTGCGCCGGGGTATGGGTTATGCGGCCTGCGCCCGTCGCGGTATCCCTCTACGCATTCATCCTGCATCCATTCGGGGCCGGTCAGCATGTCGCGGCTTGTAAGCTTGCTCATTGCGTCTCTCCCTTGGGGGTTTCTGAGATAAGGGCTGAGAGGATGCTTAGAAGCCATGCGCGGGCGGCGCTCTCAAAGCTGATCGCCATGATTGACGGCATAAACTCTTCGCGGGCTGGCCCAATATGGGAAACGTAACCGTTAACGTTCTCCTCTGCCCGCCAATCCCACCCCGGCAGCACCGCGTCGTGCAGCGCCTTGGCTGCGTCTAGGGAGCCGTGGTAGGCCCGCGTCACGAAGGCCTTTTGCGGGGCTGTCAGGGGCGCACCGTTGACGGACCACCGGTCGAACTCCCCCGACTTCACCTTATCGCGCAGCGCCTCTAGCGCCTCTCTGCGGTTATCGCTCATGGGGTGGCTCCTGTGCTGCGATGGCTTCTGCGACGAAGCAGTTCCAGAGCGCGGTCAGGATGTTCGCGTGGGCGGGGCTGTTCGGTGACGTGCCGGTGTGGCAAAGGACAATATCAGAGCCGCCGATATAAACCCCGTGCATGGACTGCGGGCCATCTTGCCCGAAATGCTTTGCGGTGTTCTCGATTGACGCCTTGACGTGCTCTAAGTGCTTTTCTACCGGCAGTTCGCCCGTTGCACCCCATTCAACCGGCCCGATTTCGATAGCCACTTGGTGCATCAGCTTTAGCTTCTCTTGGTCTGTCATGTGTTCGCCTCCATCGCCGCCCTGATAGCGGCCTCTGCGTATCCAAGGTCTCGTAGTGCCTGTGCCGTGTAGCCTACTGCTATTAGACGGGTGCAGGCAGTTATCTCGTTGGTCTGGGAGGGGGTCATGCGTCACCGCCGAACGTCATGTCGTTTTCCTTGCAGTAACGCCGGAACGCGCTTTCATGCAGTTCGCCGGGTTCCATAGAAATGCCGTGGCCCAATGTGCCACCTTTCCAAGACCCTTTTCGCTTACCTGTTTCGCCGGAAAACTTGATATCCAAGGATCGACGCACCCGCGCCTTGCGGAACAAGGAAAGCCACTTGAACCGGCCTGTGCCTAACTTGTGCACAGACTCTTCGACGCGGGTTTTTGCTGTAAGCTGCTCTCCGTCGAAGTCACGGAACGCAAAGTCAACGGTTGGCACTGCATCCTGCGCAGCCCAACGCTCTCGCGTGACCTCGATTGGCTGTGGGCCGCTGCTGGTGTCTGTGAATGCCAGATTTCCCTTGTCGTCGTAGAAGCGACGAGCGGAACAGCGCCATTCGGTCCAAGGCAGGAAGTAACCCTTGCGCTGCTCTGTGCTGCTGTCGTTTGTGACGCGACCCAGAGAGAAGTTTAAAAACCCATCGCTCAGGCTGAACCCATATTCTCGCGAACCAGTATCCCAAAAACCGTTATCCGGGCCGGTAGACCAATCATATTTGGACGTATCAACCCACTTGCGCCACGGCTTGATGATCTGCGGCAATGCGACAATCAAAGTGCCGCCAAAGGCGCTAAGGCGCAGGCGGCAACCTCGGTATTCGTCGCCATCCCCAGACCCCAGCAAAACCGCTGTCGATCGGTAGTAGGCATCCCGAGAGAACGTAAACGGGCCAACGTATTTGTCGTTATCGCTCCATCTGATCGCTCTCATACCGCGCCCTCCGCTTCTGCAATCGCCATCGCTAGGCGGTCGGATGTGGTCAGGCGTCCCCGACGGTTGAGGCACGGCGGGCACTGGCACAGATCGGTGTGGCGGTGACCGTTGCAGACGCCCATCTTGTTCTGTGAGCTTAGGGCGTTGTTGCACGAGGGAACGGCGCAATATCGCGTCTGCTTAGGTTTGCTCACGCGACGCTTCGTGCTTTTCTTCGCGGTCGCTACGTTCACCGTGCTGGACGCGCTGCGGGGGATATTCCGCATGATGCGCTCTCCTCGCCAGTCGTCGTCTACCGCGTCGATCTGCGGGGGCTTGGGGACGTATCGCATTACCGGCGGGCGTCCGAGGATGTCGGTTTGTTCTGTCATTCTGCGGCTCCTTTGAACATGTTTCGGGTGTTGCCTACGCTGCGCCGTGGCAGGCCAGCCGATGCAGCAACGCGGCGAATGGTGCTGCCCGACACGTTTAAGGCGTCGGCCATCTTTTCCGTTGGCACGCCACCAAGCCATGCGGCGCGGAACTCTGGGCTAGCCTCAATTGTGCGGATGGTCGGGCCGATCTTGCGTTTTGGCAGGCCAGCGTTTCGCGCCCACCTCGCAACGGTAATATTCGACACGCCCAACTCTGCGGCCATCTTAACCGACGGCACGCCAGCAGCCCAATCGCGGCGGAACTTAGCCCCCACGGGGTAATCCAAATCCTCACCGTCGATCTGGATCAGGTCAAACCCCAGCAGCTTGTAGATCTGCACGATGTTGACCAGGTGCGTGTCGTCGGCGTTCACGCGGGCCGTGATGTCAGCCACCATGCGGGCGCGGGCGTCTTGCTCGTTCATTGGGAACCCCCCTCGTATTTCCGGTAATCCATTTTCTCGACATCGAAGCTCAGGCGAATGCTTGCCTTGCCGAAGCCATACAGCTGGGTGTTGCGCACCTTCCACGTCGTGACGCGCACGAATTCCTCGACCATTCCGACGCTGTTTTCCTGTTCCTCTTGGTGGACCGAAAACCCCAACGCTGGCTTGTTTGCGAATGCCGCGCTGTCTGCGATATCGTAGCCCGTAGGCGAACGCGGCTTGCCCTCTGTCATCATCTTGCGGGGGTGGGCGATTACGCAGATATGCGTGTCAAATTGCTCGGCCCATGTGCGGATCTGCTGCAGCGCAAAGTTGATGTAGTTCGTCAGGCTTTCCCCAGGCGCGGGCATATGCTCAAGCTCGTTCCAAGGGTCCACCACGATCACCTTACAGTTATCGCGCACTGCTAAGGTGTAGATCATATCCCGCAGCCATCCGAGGTTGTGGCCGCTTGGGTTGTCGTCGTAGGTCCGGTGAACAATCCGAAAGTGCTTATCTAGGAAATATGCCGTTTCGGCTTGCTGCATCTGGGATAGATCATCCCACTTGCGCCCTGTGTGAAGGCGGCAAAGGTGATCGCGCACTTGGAAGGGGTGCGTCTCGAATGCGAGAATGCCAACCTTGATATCCTCATGCACGGCCATGTGATAAACCGCAAATGTGGTGAACGTGGATTTACCGGCCCCCGGCGTCCCTGTGCCAACGGACATAGCCCCGATTTCAAACGCCAGCGCGTAATCGTAAGGGGCCATGCCGACGCGCAGCACCCGACGATCAGGCATAGGCGGCAGGTCAGAAATGCCAGTGATGAAACCACCTGCAGGATCGACCTTCTTAGCGTCAACCAAGCAACGGGCAAGCTCGCCCTCGCCAAACTTGACCAGCACGTCGTTTGCGTCTTTGCAGCCTTCGGGCCAAGTCACATAACGCACGTCATGGCCTAGCAGGATGTTGGCAACCGCCTTTGGTAGCCCCGCACCTGCAGCGTCAGCATCGCCAGCGACAATCACCCAAGGGGCTTTTCGTAGCGCGTCCTCTGCCTCAACTAAGCAATCTCGTTTATCACCGTTTTCGCTCCACCCGTCCGGCAGCGATACCGATCGGGCGTAGCCCGCCTGAATTACGCTCAGGCAATCCATTTCGCCTTCGGTGATTACAGCTGGGCCGTCGCCACATTTCAGCGCGTCTTCATTGTATAGGCCCCGCGAAACACCCTGGCTTGAGCGCCAATCCTTTTCCGAAATGCCCCGCCATTTAGCGGCGTAGGGCTTCCCGTTGCGAAGGTACGGAAAAGCGACCGCCTCCCCCTTGATGCCGGGGTGCTCTTTGCCCGTCACGCCCATTGCTTCGGTCAAGACAGGATCTAATCCCCGCACCTGCTGCAGCCATTGGCTTACTGTCTGCGTCATAGAATGCGCCCCCCGAATTCGAGCAGTGCCAGCAATGCCATTGCACCCCATCCGGTTGAAACGTGACCGATAGGCAGGGGTCCGTTTTCTTGCGTCGCGTGCTGCTGCACTCCGGACACGTTGTCCGCTGGTTCCCGTGCTGCCGTCTGACCGTGATCCCGTGTTCGCTTAGTATCTCGCTTGCGGATTTCATTGACCGCCTCCCACCGATTAAGGCCCTGTGCCTTTGCTGCAGCTGTCTCCGCCTCAAAGCGCGACATGCCGCCGTCAAATTCCATGATTGCTGCGCGTTCCTCGTATGCCTCGATGTCCATCAGCACACCTCGCGGATGTTGCCGAATGCACCGGAGTCGACGAAGCCGGGCTTTTCATGTTGCTTGTTTTGCTTTTGCGCGTCGTCAATCGACTTGCGTATCCAGTTGCGCCATGTCGCTTGCCAGTTTGTTTTTACGCCCTTCGCCCCTGCAGCCCCTATCCAGAAGTCTCGGAATTTGTCTGCCTCACGGCGAACGGAGAACTCCGCCATGCCCTCGCCGACGGCCCACTCCCCCCACGCCCTTGGTAGGGTCCAGTCTTCGCTTAGGCGGGAACCTTTTTTCGGGGCCGAACCGGCAGGTTCGCCTAAAGAATTATCTTGTTTCTTGTTATCTTGTTTCTTTACTGCGTTTTTGGTGCGTTCGCGGTGCGTTTTTGGTGCGTTTTCTGTTCTTTCGGGTGACTGATATTTATCGTAATTACAGATAGTTACGTGCGTTTTTGGTGCGTTCCTTGAGCCGCACGTCGTGCGTTCGATCATTTTCTCTTTTTCGAGCCGCTTTAAGAAGTTCCGGACCTTCGTGTCCGATTGCCACATGAATACAGATTGTAGTTCGCGCAGGGTCACAAAGAAGCTGCCACGCGGGCATTCTAGGGGCTCCCCGCCGACGCGATGCGTAGTGTCCTCGTAAGAGGCGCGGCCAATCATCCAGAACCACGCTTCGCGCTCTGACATGGGGCTAGGCTTGAAAAAGTCATGGCTCCAGGCGTCTCGTTCGATGCGATACCATCCGATCATTTGACAGCCCCTTTCAAAAGAATAAGAGCGGTCACAGCAGCGCCGAAGTTATCCGCGTCTGTGATCTCCGGCATTTCTTGGAATACGGACAGAACGTCCCGCAAGCTAAGCCCGTGGTAGTTCGCGTGTAGAAGCGCCCCATGCACAACGTCTATTTCATCAATCACGAGGCTCATACCGCACCGCCTTGCTTTTCAGCCAGCTGGCGGGCAAGTTCGCCGATTGATTTCCATGTGTTTGTAGATTGACCACTTGCGGAATCACCGCGTGCGGTTATATTGCCTTCAACGGGCATAGCCGGACCTCCTTCACAGGTTCGTATGTCAAGAGCCGGATCGCTGCTACCAACAGCGTTTCGGCTCGTTTCGTTTCTGCCATATTTCATTGGCGCATTCAAGTGTTTGTTCACGATACGCCCCCGCTGATTGGGAACGTATTCAGGGGCGTGACCTCAACGATGGTCTGCGCCTCACTGCCCCACATCTTGCGCTTATCGACCATGCAGACTTGGCTATCGTCCACGTATGCGATGCGGTTAAGCCCGTCCAAGATGGCCTTTTCGATGTTGTCCAGATCCGGCTTTTGTGTGTGGGGGTTCCACATGGCAGCGGCTTTGCGCTTCTTGCTCCACGATTGGGCAGGCTCGAACACCGCAACGATAGACAGGCGAACGGGGCCGCTCAGGGTGGGCAGGCCAGCGGCTACCGCGTACTGCCCGACCGTCCGTTCAAACGACACGGTTGCATCTGGCGTGTAGGTACGGCCATTGGCAAAGCGGGGGCGCTGCTTGGCAAAGGGTTTGCCTGGAATAACGATCCTCATTGCATCACGTCCAATTCTGCCCGCAGGCGCTCAAGACAGGCGGCGCGGGTCATATGCTGCAAGCGGATGCGTTCGCCCCGTGGCGCGGCCTTAGCGGCGGCGGCAAGGCGTTCGTGGCGGTCTGCGGCGGTTTCCAGCGTGGCGAGGTCGTCGCGCACAATGGCGACGGGGAAGAAAAGCGCAGAGGGAGCCGTGGGAAGCTCAACCTCTGCTAGTTGATCCGCGCCCCAACAGGAGGGGAGAACAGGCGCGGATACCCAGCCGACGGGAGGGCGGCTGAATGGGGGAAAGGGAAAATGATCAATCATTATGCGACCTTGCCCTTGCAACCGGCGGGACGCGTGCCAACATTATTAGCAGACGTTTTCCAGTTGAACAAAGAGCGAGGGCAATCAATGCCAGCCTTACGAGACATCTTTTCGATGTCGTCATACCAACTTGCAGGGAACATGCCCGATGTGCGGGCGTGCCGGATCATGTGGAAGGATACGCCGAGCCGAGCCATAATTGCTTCGGGCGTCAGCGCGTCAATAATTTGATGGACGGGTTTTTTGCTCATACCCCGCACAATGCTAAACTTTTTAGCAATCGTCAAGCCAACAGTTCAGCTTTGCGCCAATTATGTTGGCACGGCATTATGCAGGGTATGGATAGCAAGAAAGAAACGCCCCGCCCCTTCGCCGATATCGCCGAGCGCCTAAAATGGCACAGAGATACTGTCGGAATGAAGCAGGAGGATTACGCCAAATCTATTGGCGCGAAGCGGTCTGCACTATCGTTGTGGGAGGCGGGCACTCACCGCTTGTCTTTGAATGCCGCGCTAGACTTGCGCAGTAAGTATGGGCTGTCGCTGGACTTCATGTATGAGGGCATCGACGACGCATTGCCTATGACCTTGCGCAACGCCTGGCGCGATAGACCCTGAGTAATCTGCTCTAAAAAATCAATCGTAAAACCTGTTTCGGCTGCACCTAATTGCAGCTGCTCAATTCTATTCACAATGTTCACCTTTTATTCCTATAAGCTAAAGTTGCCGAATAAAGACCGTTCGGTCAATGCCAATTTGATCAGCTAATATTTTTAGCAAATATCACTTGCATTGCTAAATTTTTTAACATAGCTTCATCCTCAACAACAACACGAGGATGAACGACAATGACCCCGCATTTCTACAGCAACAGCGCAGGCAAGACGGCCACGCCCGAACAGATCGTGGCGCGGGTCAAGCCTTTCGCAACCGGCCTTCTGGTCCGCACGTCAGCGCCCTGCCCCGCCCCTTCTTCTAAGCTTATCACGCCGTCATGGGTGATAGAGCCGCATGTGATAGACGCGGTGATCGGCGGTGCGTCGTGAGCGGGGGCAAGGTTAAGTGGGTCGCCGCATTTGCGCACGGCGGCAATGATGTTGAACCATCGCAGAGCGGCATGACCCTGCGCGACTACTTCGCGGCGGCTTCTATCCAAGGGCTGCGCTCGAACCCTCACGCATGGGCCGAGATGACTGCAAGCGAAATGGTTGAAGCGGCGTGGAGAGATGCCGACGCCATGATCGAAGCCCGCGAGGCCACGTCATGACCCTCTACACCCCCATACACGCCGCGCCGCTCTCTCGGCCCCCTCGCCTGCGCCTCGACAAGATGCCCGCAGAGGACAGCACCGCTGATATCTCCGATGTCTGGGCTGACGAGGTTGAGAACGAGGAGGGCGCAATCGTGACCGCGTATTTCCGGCACACCAGCGACGACCACGGAGGCTTTTACGCTGACCTTATCGGAGTTGGCGTCCTGACCAGCACATCTGCTCTGCTTTACAGCCACGACGGCGCGGTTGCGTGGTTTGGCTGGGAGACGGTGAACCGGATTGAGAACGTACAGACGCAGGCAATCGCAGACGGAGTGGCGACATGAGTAAGAGATACCGCATCAGCGAAGACGTTTACCTCGTTCAATTTCTGGAGGCTGTCGGGGCGGACAACATAGCCCGCGACCTAAGCCGTAGCCGCGCCTCAGTTTTGAAGCGTGAGAGCAAGCTGAGAGAGAGCGGCGCATGGGTGGCTTACAGGGAATATATTCTGGCTCGTCAACGCGCTCTCGTTCTCGCGGGTCACGTTAGCGAAGAGTTCGCAGACGCCTGCGGGGTGCAAGTATGATCCGCCGCATCCTCGCCAGCCTTCGCAGCATCAAGGCCGATGCCCAATACATGAACGACCTGAAATACGAGTTCGACCGGATAGAGCGCAAGGCCATCCGAGACGCCGAACACAGCGCAGAGTTCCACCGGGAGAATGTGACATGAACCGATTTCTCGAATGCCTTGCCGATGCCGTAGGGCTGTTGTGCCTTATCGCGCTCCTCTGGATGGCCTTGGTTATCGGTTACGGGATGGGCTGGTGATGGATTTTCAAACCGCACTCCGCAAGCTGAATGATGCCGCATACGAGGCATTCAAAGCAGCCCGCCCCGATACCGCAGACGCCAACGACCGCAACACGCTGTTGCAGATCCGACAGGCGACAGACCGCCTCTGCGACAAACCACGCACCGCACAACAACAGGAGGACGCAGCATGATGCACGATCAAGCACAGTTCAAGCGCCCCACTGGATATCGCGGTATGGCCCTGACGCAACTGATGGATCGCCGCCCGTTCAAGCGCGGGTCCGCAGACTGGGAATACCGCACAATCGCCGCATGGGTGTATCTGCAAATGGCAATGGGCCGGGCGTCCTGCGACTGGACACGCACCCCGCCCCGCGTGACCGTGGAAGGTGTGTGATGCCATATGACCTGCCCGTCAGATACGACCGCCTAGAGTGGTTCGAGCGCCGAGAGGTTCGCCAGCAGTACGTAGAGCAACAGCAGGGCAACTGCATGTTTTGCAAAGCACCGCTGAGCGCTGAACCACCGGCTCGGATCACATCGAAAAAGATCAAGTGGAAGCTGTTCCCCAAGAACTTTCTCAAGCACCCGATTCACCTGCAACACGACCACACCAGCGGCATGACCGAAGGCGCGGTTCACGCGTACTGCAACGCCGTTCTTTGGCAATACCACGGGAGATAGAGCATGAAAAACCTACTCATGAAGGCTGCGCAATATGCGGCAAAATTTCTACCAACGTGCATTGAGTGCGGTCGCATCGTTGACCCAAGAGAGAAATGCGAAGGGGGCGACGGGTTCGGCGTGGAATTGCCAGAGGATGGCGATTGGGTTTGCAGCGTCGAATGCTGGGATCGCGCCACGGACACCGAGGTAACACCATGAACGACCTACCCCCCAACAAGACGTTTGGCCGCAAGGACGCGTTCTTTTCGCTGTGCCTCGCGCCGCTGGAATACGTCACCAAATCCCTGCGCATGGGTGATGGCTGGGATCTGGCCGAGCTTACCCCATTCGTAAACCGATGCCGCGCTCTGGTGCAGGCATATGACGACCGCATGAAGGCGGCAGGAGAGGATAAATGACACTGAAAATCACACATGCCGACGAGGTGATCGAAGTCAAAACGCTGTGCCTGACGATCTATTCGCAGCCCGGTCTAGGCAAGACGAGCCTCGCGTTCACGGCATCTAGGCCGCTGATGCTGGACTTTGACAAAGGTGCATACCGCGCCGTTGACCGCAAAGACGTGGTGCAAGTGAACGATTGGCGCGACGTGGCGGGCATCACCGCCGCTGACGTGGCCGAGTTTGACACAATCATCATTGATACCGTTGGCAAGGCGCTGGACTTCTTGGCCCAAGACATTCTTCGCAGCAATTCCAAGCTGGGGTATGGCGGGGCGTTGAACCAGCAAGGCTGGGGGCAGCTAGGCGTTCGCTTTAGCGCATACCTCAAGATGCTGCGCAGCTTTGGCAAGGACGTTGTTCTGATTTCGCACATGGACGAAAAATCTGATGGCGACACGATCAAAGAACGCCTGAAAATCTCCGGCGGCACGAAAGACTTGGTGCTGACTGACAGCGACGTGATCGCCCGCATTTCCATCTACAACAAAGAGCGGCACCTCGTCTTTTCGCCAACTGAAACATCGTTCGGCAAAGACCCCGCGAACCTTGTGGATATTGGGCTGCCGGACGCCAGCGCCCCTGAGTTCAGCACCTGCCTAGAAGGCATCATTGCACAGGTTAAAGACGGCCTGAACGCGCTGTCTGAGGCGCAGATTGCCCGCAAGTCTGAGGTCGAATGGTTCAACACCACCCTGCCCCAAGTCAACGACGCCAAGGGCATCAACGCCCTCCTATCCCGCGCCAAAAAGGCAGGACGTGACGTGCAGATGCTTTTGGTCGCACGCGCCAAAGAACTGCAACTGGAGTTCGATGCAGACGCCAAGGAATACGTCTACCTCGAAGAAACCGACGAAGATCAGAAGGACCAAGCAGCATGACAGACGAAACCTACCGTGTCACAGCCGACGAGCTGCGACAGTTCGTAGAGCGGGCGGAACGGCTTGAATCGGATCGCAAAGACATTGCCGATCAGGTGAAGGACGTAATGGCCGAAGCCAAGGGGCGCGGCTACGAGCCGAAAATCATACGCAAGTGCCTGGCGCTTCGTAAACGCAGCAAGGACGAAATCGCAGAAGAAGACGCGGTGACGCAGATGTATATGGAGGCATTGGGCTGATGGCTGGCAGTGTGAATAAAGTGATCCTGATCGGGAACTTGGGGCGCGATCCCGAAGTGCGCTCATTTCAGAACGGCAACAAGGTCTGCAACCTGCGGATTGCCACTTCCGAGACATGGAAAGACCGCGACAGCGGGGAACGCCGTGAAAAAGTTGAGTGGCACAGCGTCGCGATTTTCCAAGAGGGCCTTGTGCGGATTGCTGAGCAGTACCTCAAGAAGGGCAGCAAGGTTTATATCGAAGGCCAGCTTCAGACGCGCAAGTGGCAGGACCAATCCGGCGCGGACAAGTACAGCACCGAAGTTGTGCTGCAAGGCTTCGGCGGCACCCTGACGATGCTGGACGGAAACGGTGGCGGCTCGGATAGCGGCGGCGGTCAGTCTGGCGGGGGCTATGACAGCGGCGCGTCTGGTGGCGGGTACGGAGGGGGCGGGCGTCCAGGCGGTCGCGACCTCGACGACGAGATCCCATTCATCGCTGAGTGGCGCATCTGACCCCTCACGGGAAAGCGCGGCTTATCGCCCGCATTAACGCCTTCACCAGCCTGAGCGACCTTGCAGGCTGGTGGACCAACAGCATCGCGTATCCGTATCAGCGCGACCCCGACATCATTGCAGCGAAAGACAAGCGGAAAGGACAGCTAGATGGCACCTAGAGTAATCATTCTGACCGGCGACATGCAGCGCACCCAAGCGAAATGCGTAGTCGATCAAGCGCCAGCGGGCGCGGTCCTCACGGTCACGCAGAAAGCCGAAATGCGCACCAACGCGCAGAACCGCCTTGTGCATCGCTGGTTCGCAGATATCGCCCGCCACCATTCGTTTGGCGAGAGCGAAGCGGATATCAAGGCAGAGTGCAACCTCATGTTCGGTCGTCCTATCCTGAGCCGCGACGACCCTGAATGGGAAAGCGTGTTCGGCTACATCTTCGACGCGCTGAACAAGCCGTCAAAGCTGAAAGCCATACGCGTGCTTGACGTGCCGTTCACCCGCCGCATGGGGGTCAAGCAGCTTACAGAATATATGGATCAGATGTCCCGTTTTTACGCAGAGCAAGGCGTGATCCTGACGGACCCCGACGCCCGCCGCTATGAGCAGGATATGCAGCAAGAGGGGGCGCGGGCATGATCTGCACGCACCCACATGGCGACACAGTAAACGGGCACTGGCTTTGCGGAAAATGCTACGCGAAACTTTCAGAGCGCCCAAAGACCTACAAGACCGTCCGAACCCCAATTGCTTCGCTGCGGCAAGAGGACAGCCCGCCGCCCGCGCGGTATCGGCAGGACGTGTTTCCCGCGCCGATCAGTACAGACGAGAACGGCATGACCCTATCCGCGTTTATTGAGGCTATGGCAAAGCGCTTGATCGCCCTAACGCGGGGAGGCTTCACCAAGCCTGACGCTATAGATTACGCCATCGACCTGCTGCGGGGGTTTGAGGAGCCGTTTGGCAACCCCGAATTGGACTGGTCGCACGCTGGGGCTTGGGAAATGGTCAATGAGGACGTGCAGTATTGGGACCACGACGGCGCGGGGTCAAACGCATGAACCAGATATCCCCCCGTGGCCCGCTTGGCCTCAAGGTGCCGAAGCTATCCGCTGCCGAGATCCGCGAGGGCAAAGAGTGGATGCGCCGCGTTAAGGAACTGCCCTGCTGCATCTGCTACAAGCACGGCCCGTCAGACGCACACCACGTCATTCATGGCCGCTACGGGACGCGCAAGGCACCGGACAAAGACACGATCCCGCTTTGCAAAGAGCATCACCAAGACGGCCCCGAAGCGATCCACAACGGCAAAGCGACGTGGATGGAAAAGCACGGGCCGGATTACAGCTACCTGCCTTGGGTCGCGGCCCAGCTTGGCGAAGTCGATTATTGAAAAGGAAAACCCCATGAATAGCCCGCAGACAGTACGCCGTATAATCGGACCAACTATACTTCTTTCAAACGCTGAGTACTTTGACTTCGACGCGCCTGTTTTTGGCCCCGATGTAGTTGAGGTGATCGCCCACTCCCTAGCCATGCAGTGCCGCTTTACCGGTCATTGCAGCCGCTTCTATTCGGTTGCAGAGCACTCAGTACATGCCAGCCATATCGTCCCACCTGAACTTTCACTGATTGCCCTGCTGCACGACGGGGCGGAAGCGTTTTGCGGTGATATGGCAAAGCCCCTGAAAGAGATGCTGCCAGAATACAAGGCAATCGAAGAACGGATTGAAGCCGCGCTATTTCAGCACCTCGGAATTGAATTACCCCTTCCGAGTGAAATTAAAACCGCTGACAGAGCAATGCTTGCCGTTGAACAGGGGCGGGCAATGGGGAATGCGGATGGCTGGCATTACACGCATGGCGTTAGCGCGGCGCGGGTCGAGCTACAGTTCTGGACGCCGGATGAAGCCAAATCCCAGTTTCTGGCACGATACGAAAGCCTGACCCAGTAACCCCAAGCCCGTCGATCCGCGCCACCTCCACATGAGGGGATCGGCGGGCAACATAGGAGAGAGCAATGACGACGCTACACCTGCCCTTGAAGGGCGAATACTTCGACCAGATCAAGAGCGGCGAGAAGGTCGAGGAATACCGGCTGACCACTCCCTTCTGGGCCAAGCGGATCGAAGGCCGAGAATATGACGGCATCGAACTAGCCAAGGGATACCCCTCGAAAGGCGACACCAGCCGACGCATTTCCCGCCCGTGGCGCGGTTATCGGAAGACGACAATCACACACCCGCATTTTGGCCCCGATCCGGTCGAGGTCTATGCAATCCGCGTAAATCCATAGGAGAGAGCAATGAGCAAGCTGCTTAACCGCATCCAAGCGCTGTTTGCCAGCGGATGCACCAGAGACTGCAATCAGGGCCGCGAGTGCCCGCTACGGAAGGCTAAGCAATGACATACGACGACATGATCCTGCGCGGTCCAGACGAGCCGCATCAGATCGGCACCGAAGATGGCGACACCTGCGGGCGCTACCCTGAGCCTGACGAGGACGAGCCACGCGGGTACAAGCGCAAGCCGTGCGGCGGAGAAATGCGGTATCACAAAGACACAAGCTGCACCTGCCATGAAAGCAACCCGTGCCGTGACTGTATGGCCGAACCCCTCACCTGTGGCACCTGCGGAGAAGAAGCATGACGCCAGACGAACAGACAGTAGAGCGGTACAGCGTTGAGCCTTGGGATATACGCCGCGCCGATATGAAGCCCGATCCAGAGGGCCAATACGTTCGGTATGACGACCACTGCGCCGCTATCGCCGCCATGAAAGAAGCGGGGATGGATCGCCTCGTAGCAGAGGGGCAGCGATGTGACGCTATCGCCAGCGCCCGCAATGACGCGCTGCGCGAGGCGGCAGGGGTGTGCCAAGAATACAGCAAAGACCACGGTGCGGGGATGTTCGACGTCCACTCTGCGGAATGTGAGCGCCGTATCCTCGCCCTAATCAAGGAACCCGTGACATGACCACATGGACCGAAGCCCAGATCGACCGCCACTTGCACCTGTGGGAGCATAGGCACGGGCCAGACAGCCCGGAGGCGGGGATTGTGCGGCAGTTGCGGGCGGAACGGGATAGGCAATACGATCAGAATGCTGATTTTATAGTGCGGGTGGCTAAACTTGAGGCCGTGACGCCAAAAACCCTACCTAACCGCGTAATGGTTTGGCACAGCAACCCTGCGCTCGACCACACAGGCACATGGGCCACCACCCGCTACCCGGACAACGCCGTCGTTTACGTTCCCGAAGATGTGGAAATGCAGCCAACAGTATTGGACGAAACATCACCAAGGGCGGCTATCGGTGAAATCGGAAACCAGATTCATAATTTGGCTTGTGAATTTCAGCATAACGAAGATTTAGCCGAAAAACTAGAACGCCTAGCCTGTGAACTATGGCGTGTTGCACAGACCCTACCCACCACACAGGAGACACCCCATGAGTGACCGAGACACCAAAGCCAAGGAATACGACGCCGTTGTGTCAGGCCTGCGGGACGAGCCGTGCGCGTTTAAGCGTCAGTGCTTCCGCGATGGGTGGGACGCTGCGATTGGATCGCTGCCGGATATGGTGCGCCCGCTGGAGTGGCTAGGTGGGGGGAATCGCCATCATGCCGGGAATTACGTGATTGAGGATATCAGCACCCCACGGCGAGAAATCCGACGGTTGCTGCACGCGTCATTCGGCACAACCTACTTG
The DNA here is from genome assembly GCF_045586035.1 of Sulfitobacter sp. PM12. Classification (NCBI taxonomy): domain Bacteria; kingdom Pseudomonadati; phylum Pseudomonadota; class Alphaproteobacteria; order Rhodobacterales; family Roseobacteraceae; genus Sulfitobacter; species Sulfitobacter sp. PM12. Next base: position 1,779,655 of record NZ_CP151529.1, on the reverse strand, counting down.
GCCGACTTTGGAGGTGATCGCCCCCTCGAAGCCGCCAAAGCCTTCGCGCAGAAACACTACGCAGCGCAATCCGTTTCGGCCTTCGGGGTGCAGGGAGGGGAGGCATGATGGACACGTTTATGTTTATCGTATGGTTTGGCGGTATGTTTGCGCGGCCTGACGCCAAGGTCGGCTTCACCCGCCGCCTGACATGGCCGCTCGACTTCGGCGCATATCTTTTCGCGCTGGTATTGGACTATGAGAAAAAGAGGGGCGCAGAATGAGCCAAGCACGACTAATGAAGATCCACGACGCAGCAACCTACCTTGGCATGAGTGTAACCAAGCTGAAATCCAAGGGCCTGCCCGTCCGGCGCGACGGCGGCAACGTCCTCTATGACCGCCTGGACCTTGACGACTACGCGGACAACCTGCCGTATGACGGTAAACAGCAATCGGAGGGCGTAGAGGAATGGCAAAAGGCGTTCGACTAAAGGGCATCAAGGTTGTCACAAAGCCCAACGGCAAGCGGTATGTTTACCGCCGCGTCAGAGGGCAATTCGTGTCATTGCCGGACCTGCCTGAGAACCACCCCGACTTTCTGCGGGCCTATGTCGATGCCGAGCACTACGCCCCGACAGACGGGACGCTTGCCAGCACGATCAAGCTATTCATTGCCTCGAACGACTTCAAACAGCGCAAGGAAAGCACCCGCAAGGTATGGCGGCGAAGGCTTGAGAAGATCGCAATGCAGTATGGCAGTTCGCCTATCGACAAGCTGACGACCGATCTAGTGAACAAGGCTATTCGCAAGGTATCCCCCGGCGCACAGCGGGGAGAGCGGACAATCTGGCGGGCTATCTTTGCTTTTGCGCAATCTGAGTTCCTGCGCAGCGACAACCCCGCCAAAGACGCCATGATCGGGAAAACGAAGGCCACACCGCACGGCACATGGACGCCGGAGGACGTTGCCACCTTCCGCGCCCGTTGGCCTATCGGAACGCCAGAGCGCCAAGCCTTCGAGGTGATCTACTGGACCGCTGCGCGTTGCGTGGATGCCGCCGTGATAGGCTGGCAGCACGTTAGCGACGGCGTGCTGGAATTTGTGCAAGAAAAGACAGGGGGCACAGCCGTTGTGCCGATCACCGCGCCCGTTGCGCCATATTTGGAGGCTGACCGGCGCTTGTTCCTGGAAGCTGCGTCACCTGACCTGCTATTCATCCTCACCACCACAGGCAAGGGCCGATCTGTCAAAGCTCTGAGCCAGTTCGTAAGCCGTGCCGCCCGCGATGCTGGCCTAGATAGCCGCACCGCCCACGGATTGCGCCGCGCCCGCGCCGTGATCCTTGCTGAGAATGGCTGGACGCCCCACCAAATCGGGGCATGGACGGGGCATGAATCTTTGGCCGAGGTCAGCCATTACACGCGCGATGCGAACAAACGGAGCATGGTTGTTGGCAACCACGTTGGAAACTCCGGCAATGTGAAGCGGTTTCCGTCATAAAAATAAGGGGTGTGAAGGCGTTTATGGCGGACCCTAGAGGATTCGAACCTCTGGCCTCTGCCTTCGGAGGGCAGCGCTCTATCCAGCTGAGCTAAGGGTCCATCTAGGGGCGGTATAGCCAGACTACCCGCCCCCTGCAATTACAAAATCAGCCTTGGGTCACGCAAACAAATCATGCGCCAGTTCAAGCGCCTCGATCAGCGTGTCGATCTCGGCATTGGTGTTGTACATCCCGAAGGACGCGCGGCAGGTGGCGGTCTGGCCCAGATGCTGCATCAGCGGCCCGCAACAATGCTGACCCGCACGTACCGCCACGCCCTTTTTATCAAGAATGGTAGAGATATCATGCGCATGCGCCGCCCCGTCCAGCGTAAAGCTGAAGATCGCGGCCTTGTCCGGCGTGGTGCCCTGCACCTGCACCCAGTTCAGCCCCGACAGACGCGACACGGCATAATCGCGCAAGGATGCTTCATGGGCGGCGATATTCTGCATCCCGATGTTCATCATATAATCCAGCGCCACGCCCATGCCGATGGTCTGCACGATGCCGGGGGTGCCCGCCTCGAACTTCATCGGGGCATCGTTATAGGTGATGCCGTCTTTGGTGACCTCGCGGATCATATCGCCGCCACCCAGAAACGGGCGCATCTCGGCCATGCGATCGGGGTTGATATAAATCGCGCCGGACCCCGAGGGACCATAAAGCTTGTGACCGGTGATCGCGTAGAAATCGCAGCCGATATCCTGCACGTCCACAGGCATGTGCACCGCCGCCTGCGACCCGTCAACCAAGACGGGCACGCCTTTGGCATGAGCCCCTGCGGTGATCGCCTTGACGTCCACCACCGTGCCCAGAACATTCGACACTTGCGTCACGGCAATGAGCTTGGTCTTGGGGGTGATGGCGTCGATCACGGCTTGCGGATCAAGCGCGCCAGAGGCGTCCACATCGACCCATTTGATCACGACGCCCTGACGCTCGCGCAGGAAATGCCACGGCACGATATTGGCGTGATGCTCCATCACCGACAGGATGATCTCGTCCCCCGCCTGCAGGTTCGGCATGGCCCAACCGTAAGCGACCAGATTGATCCCCTCTGTCGTGCCGGAGGTAAAGACGATGTGATCCTCGTTTCCCGCGTTCAGGAACCGCGCCACGGTGCCGCGCACGGATTCATACTGATCGGTTGCCAGATTAGAAAGATAGTGCAAGCCGCGGTGAACATTGGAATATTCATGGCTGTACGAGCGGCTGATCGCATCAATCACGACCTGCGGCTTTTGGGCCGAGGCCCCATTGTCGAGATAGACCAGCGGCTTGCCGTTCACCTCGCGCGACAGGATCGGAAAGTCGCTGCGGATGGTGTTTACGTCATACATCAAGAAGCACTCCTTGGGCGGCAACGCCCACGATAGAGAGAAGCAGGCTGAGCCCCAGAACGATGGCCGCCATAGAAATTAGCAAAACGCCGACAGCCTTGCCCAGTCCGGTAAAGTTAAAGGCGGCGGCGATGAAGTTGACCAATATCCAAAGCCCGATCAGGCCCGTCGCCAAGGATGCCAGCACCGACACCCCCGGAGAGATGAACATCAGCAGGAAAATCGCCACCTGCGCGATGATGCGCAGGACCTGCAAGAACACCACCAGCGCCAGCACATCGCCAAGGTCGCCTTCGCCCCCAAGCGCACGACCGGCCCAGTAAAGCCCGTGGGTCGTGATCACCAGGACGCCCGAGAGCAGGACAAACATCGCCAGCGGACTGGTAAAGAACGCAGGCATCGCGGGCGTCGGTTGCAGCACAAGACTGACCGAGAAGATCAACGTATTGATCGCCGCCGCCAGCGCCAGCGCGGTCCACAGCACGTCCCGCCCTAGGCGCCACCCCATGATCTGGTTCGCGGCAGCACGCGGGTCACGCAGGCTAAGCACGACCAGCTCGGTCAGAACCGATCTTGTTTCAGGGCCATTCATGAGCGTGTCCGATATGCGACCAGCAACCCGCTGATCCAGAACCATAAAAACACGCAAAGCCAGATCAGCCCGACGATGCGCAATTCGATCCCTTCGCCGACGAACCCTGCCGTCAGCCCGTGCAACAGCACAAGCGGGCTGGACGCCAGCAAGGCCCAGAAAAGCGCCAGACGCGTGCTATAGCCGCTGGGGCGACCGCGCATCACCTTGAGGATGATCTGCGTCCCCGCCGCCAGCATGTAGAAAATCAACGGCGCGATGAACAGCCATGCCAGCAGGGTCGCCCCCAGCAGCATGTCAAGCTCGGTGCCGTTGACATGGGCTTCGCGGGCCAGACGCGGCGTCTGGGCCACGAAAAAGATGAGACACGCGACCATCAGATAGACCAGGTTGCGATCCTCCCGCGGGCCCTGCCCCAACAACCGCCGCACAACGGCGGCGGGGTTGCGGTAGCTGGCCACGATATCGCGTGTCGCCGCCATCAGGCTGCGTGCCGCTCAAGCCACGCGGCAAGCCGTGCGGTGATCTCTTCGCGCAGGGTCTCGTCCTCGATCTCTTCCACGGCCTCGGCCAGGAAGGACAAGGTCAGCAGATCCGTCGCGACGTTATGCGGCACACCGCGCGAGCGTAGATAGAACAGCGCGTCCTCATCGATCGCCCCAGAAGTGGAGCCATGCGAACAGGCCACGTCATCGGCGTAGATCTCAAGCTCTGGCTTGGCGAGGAACTGACTGTCATCGTCCAGCAGCAACGACTGGCTGATCTGGTAGCCATCGGTCTTTTGCGCGTCGGCCTTGACCAGGATCTTCCCTTGGAACACACCGGTCGCCCCGTTGCGCAGCACCTTCTTGAACACCTGACGGCTTTCGCAGTTCACCGCGTCATGGGTGATGAACACCGTGTCGTCGTGGTGGAAATCCGCACCATCACCGACACAGGCCCCCGCCACATGGGCGGCAGCATCGTCACCCGTCAGCTCGATCACGCAATCGTTGCGCGTCATCACGCCATTGGCGGTCAGGGTAAAGGATTTGAACGCGGATTCAGTCCCCAAACGGGTAAAGATATGGGTCGCGGCACGTTGTTCGTGATCGCGGCCTTGGGCGCGCACATGGTGGAAAGACGCGTTATCCGCGACTTCAACCTCAAGCACGCCGTTAAAGCGCGCGGCGACGGGGCCGTTCTCCAGCAGCGTGAATTCAGCGCCGGCGTCCAGCTTGACGACGTGGTGCAGCATGACATCCGCTGTCTCGGAGGTCCGGCGATAAACGATATTCACCGGCTTGGAGACTTTGTCCTTCACATGGATCAGCACACCATCGGCGGCAAAAGCCGTGTTCAGCGCCGCCAAGGGCCGTGCCACAGGTGTCTGGCCGTTCTTTTCCAGCGTCCCGTAAAGATCACGCGCCCAATGCAGATCGGCATCCGCTTGGGCCAGCCGTTCGATGGTGATGCCCTCAAGCGCCAGATCGTCCGACGCATCGGCATCAAACACACCGTCGACGAACACCAGCTTCAGCCGGTCGATCTGATCAAACAGGGCCACGTCTTCGGACGCGCGCACCGCGGCAGAGATCGCCTGCGGCTGGGTCAGCGTATCAGGGCGGGTGTATTTCCAGTATTCGTCACGACGCTCGGGCAGACCTGCCTGTTGCAGACGGGACAACGCATCCTTGCGCGCCGCATCGGACCAGCCCCCTTGGGGCAGGTCCAACGTGGCGATCAACGCCTCGGTCGGGGTTTGTTGTGTCGCTGCTTCGGCCATTACGCCACCTCGGACAGGATGTCGGCATACCCGTTGTTCTCGACTTCCAGCGCCAGCTCTGGACCGCCGGTCTTGATGATACGGCCATCTGCCATGATGTGCACCACATCGGGTTTGATGTGGTCCAGCAGACGCTGGTAGTGCGTAATCACAAGGAAACCACGGCCTTCGGTGCGCAGCGCGTTCACGCCATCAGCAACCAGTTTCATCGCATCGACGTCCAGACCGGAGTCCGTTTCGTCAAGGATGCACATTTTTGGCTCAAGCATCGCCATCTGCAAGATCTCGTTACGCTTCTTCTCACCACCCGAGAAGCCCATGTTCACGGGGCGCTTCAGCATGTCGGCGTCGATCTTCAGCTCTTTGGCGCGGGCGCGCACAACCTTGAGGAATTCCGCCGCAGACATCTCTTCTTCGCCACGGGCCTTGCGCTGCGCATTCACAGCGGTGCGCAAGAAAGTCATGTTGCCAACGCCGGGGATTTCAACGGGATACTGAAAGGCGAGGAACAGGCCAGCGGCCGCGCGCTCTTCCGGCTCAAGGTCCAGCAAGTCGATGTCACCCAGATGGGCGGAGCCTTCGGTGACCTCGTAGCCGTCTTTGCCCGACAGCACATAGGACAGCGTGGATTTACCGGACCCGTTCGGCCCCATGATCGCGTGGACCTTACCGGCTTCGACTTCCAGATCGACACCCTTCAGGATTTGCTTGTCTTCTTCTTCCAGTTTGACCTTCAGGCCTTTGATGCTCAGCATGATGGGTTCCTTTTCTTGCGCTTTGGCGCTGCAATGACAGTGAATTGAGTGAATGAAAACCCCGTCGCGGGGCCGTCATCGGTGTAAGATTTCATGCCGCCCTCCCCGCCTGTAAGGCTTTGGGAAAACGGTCATAAAGAGCGGTGCGGCAGGCATCTATGCCCGCCTGATAGGAAAGCGGTGACAGCGGGTCGGGCAGAACCGCCGTCGGGATGTCCTCGACGTTGATCGGGGCCCGCAGGGGCCGGCCGACCGAGGCCGCGTAATCCAGATATTTCAAGCGCGACTGCCCGATAGGGGCCAGCCAGCTGTTGGGCACGCCGTAGGCATCGGCCACGATCAACCCGTGCAAGGAAGACGCAAACACGTGATCACAGGCGGCAATCGCCGCGCAGACATCCTGCGCTTGCCCGCGCGGGTCAATCAGCTGATACCGCGTGTCACTGGCGATCAAAGCCTGCAACACAGGGTCATCCACCAGCGAATGATGTGGCACGATGCCGATCTTGCCATTGGGCGCGCGGTCTTGCGGCCACACGGCGTTGATCAACAGACCGGGATCGCCAAACTCCGACATTTCCAACCCCAGCAGCGCGGCAGTGATCGGCCCACGGACCAAGGCGATATCTACGTGATCGACAAACCCCGTCCCCTGCACCGGATGCAACAGGCCCGCCCCCCAGATCACCGGACGGTGATCCTGCGGCTCGCTAAAGTTGCGCTTGACCACCTGCAAAAGCGACCCGATGGCCCAGACCTCCGCCTTGCGCACACCGGCATGCTCCACAGGCCGGCCCGCGACATGGGCGAGCACCACAGGGCTGAGGGCGTCCCCGAAATTCGGGACCGCCTTCCACCAGTGCAGGCGCAAGGGAGTAGTATCCGCCGATGCCTGCATCAGAGCGCTGCGCCTTTGATCCCTACGGTGATCATTCGCCATCCCCCTTGCGCAGCACCAATAGGGCCACACGGATCGCAGCGTAGATCATCGCAAAGATCAGCATCTGGAAGAACGTGTTCTCGAAGGCGACGAGCGTCAGCCCGCCCCCGCGAAACAGCGCCATCAGCACCCAGAAAACGAGCGCGGCAATGGTCACATCCCATGTCAGCTTGCGCATCATCGTGATTACCCCACGGACCCTTCAAGCGAGATCGCAACCAGCGCCTGCGCTTCCATCGCGAACTCCATCGGCAGCGCCTGAAGCACGTCTTTACAGAAGCCGTTCACGACCAGGGCAACCGCCTCTTCCTCGTCCATGCCGCGCGAACGGCAGTAGAACAGCTGATCGTCGTCTACCTTTGATGTGGTCGCCTCGTGCTCCACCCGGCTGCTGTTATTCTTGACTTCGATGTAAGGCACCGTGTGGGCCCCGCATTTGTCGCCGATCAACAAGCTGTCGCACTGGGTATAATTGCGCGATTCCTTGGCTTTGGGGTGCATGGTCACCAAGCCGCGATAGGTATTCTGCGCCTTGCCCGCCGAAATCCCCTTGGACACGATGCGCGATTTGGTGCGCTTGCCCAGGTGGATCATCTTGGTGCCGGTGTCGGCCTGCTGCATGTTGTTGGCGATGGCGATGGAATAGAACTCACCCTGGCTGTCGTCGCCGCGCAGAATGCAGGACGGATATTTCCACGTCACGGCAGAGCCGGTTTCGACCTGCGTCCACATCACCTTGGCACGGTCGCCACGGCAGTCTGCACGCTTGGTCACAAAGTTGTAGATCCCGCCCTTGCCGTCTTCATCACCGGGGTACCAGTTCTGAACGGTCGAATATTTCACCTCGGCGTCTTCCTCGATGATGATTTCAACCACCGCGGCGTGCAACTGGCTCTCGTCGCGCTGCGGCGCGGTACAGCCTTCAAGGTAGGACACATAGGACCCCTTGTCGGCGATGATCAGCGTGCGTTCAAACTGACCGGTGTTTTCGGCGTTGATGCGGAAATAGGTCGACAGCTCCATCGGGCAGCGCACGCCCGGCGGCACATACACGAACGACCCATCGGAAAAGACGGCCGAGTTCAGCGTCGCATAGAAGTTGTCATTCACCGGCACGACCGAACCAAGGTATTTCTTGACCAACTCGGGGTGTTCGCGGATCGCCTCGGAGATAGAGCAGAAGATCACACCCGCCTTTTTCAGCTCGTCCTGGAAGGTGGTCCCGACCGAAACAGAGTCAAAAACCGCATCCACAGCCACCTTGCGGGGCTCGTCGCCAATCTTCTCTGCGCCTTCGACGCCTGCCAGAATCGCCTGCTCTTTCAAAGGGATACCCAGCTTCTTGTAGGTCTCCAGCAGCTTGGGATCGACGTCATCCAGGCTCTTGGGTTTTTCCGCCATCGATTTCGGACGCGCATAGTAATACTGCTGCTGAAAGTCGATTTCCGGATAGTCGACCATCGCCCAGTTCGGCTCTTTCTTGGTCAGCCAGCGTTCATAGGCGGCCAGACGCCATTCCAGCATCCATTCGGGTTCTTCGTTCTTCTCCGAGATCAGCTTGACGATATCGGCGTTCAGACCCAATGGGGCATAGTCCATCTCGATATCTGTGGACCACCCGTATTTATAGGCACCGCCGACTTCGCGCACGGCATCCACGGTTTCCTGATCAACGCCCTCTTTAACGCCGGTGTTCGGGTCGTCCTTGACCAAAGTGCTATCCATGCTTTTCATCCTTCAACTGGCGGCGCGCATCAAGCGGCCCGCGCCTCGTGTTTCTTCAATTTCGCGGTCCAGGCGTCTGCAAAACGCAAGACCTGTTCTTCTGTGGTGTCCGGCCCAAGCGATACGCGCACGGCACAGGATGCCTCAGCGTCGTCAAACCCCATCGCCGTCAACACCCGGCTTGTCGCCACCTTACCGCTAGAGCACGCAGACCCCGCGCTGACCGCAAAGCCCGCAAGGTCCATCTGCATCACCTGCGTCTCACCGCGCCACCCGGGCGTGATAAAGCAAGAGGTGTTCGGCAAACGCGCCACGTCTTTCCCAACAAAAATAGTCTTCTTTGACGCAGCCTCAAGAGCCTTCTCTAGAACATTTCTAAGTTCTGCAACCCGTTCCCATACGCCATCCGCCAAATCCTGCGCTGCGGCAGCGCATGCCGCCCCGAAACCGGCAATGCCGATGACGTTCTCTGTCCCCGCACGACGGCCCAATTCCTGCCCGCCTCCGCGCAACATCGGCTGCATCAATCCGGGCGTATATTCCGGCCCCGCGATCAGCGCACCGATGCCCTTGGGGCCGCCCAACTTATGCGCCGAGACAGCCAAAGACGCATGACGCCCCACATCCGAGTGCCAGCGCCCCAGATCCGGCAATTTACCCGCCGCTTGCACCGCATCGCGAAAGACGCTTGCAGGCGACGCGCCCAAACGCGCCAGCTCGTCCAGCAGGCTTTCCGGCTGCAATACCCCTGTCTCGCTATTGGCACGTTGCAAAAACAGTGTTTTGCCCGCCAAGGCTCCATCCGGCAGCGCGTTCAAATCCACGTGACCATTGCGACCGACAGGCAATTGTTCGGCCTCCGGGCACCAGATGCGCACGGCTTCATGCTCCACGGCTGCACCGACCACATTGCCCGCGTCCTGCACCACACCCGCAATCGCCTCGGTGGCACCGCTGGTAAAGATCACCTCCGACACATCGCAGCCGACCAAAGCTGCCACCTGCCCGCGTGCTTTCTCGACCATCATCTTGGCCGCACGCCCTTCGGCATGGACGCTGGACGGGTTGCCCGCCACATCCATCGCCGCCAGCATGGCCGCGCGCGCCTCTGCCCGCAGGGGCGTGGTCGCGTTATGATCAAGATATACTCTCACATCACCTTCCAAATGGTCCTAAATCCCAGGGAGTGTGAGGGACAGCGTCCCTCATTCCGCATCCGCCTCGTCCACGATGGCAAAGAGGTTCGGCACCGCCGGACAGGGGGCAAGCTCGTTCGCGACAACATCCGACAGCCGCGTCTGGTGCAGAAAGACATAGACCTGTGCGCTCAGCCCTTCCCACAAACGGTTGGTCAGCGACTGCGCCCGGCTGCCCGATGACCCGCCAGAGGCACCTGCCCCCACATGCATCGCATCGACCTTCTCGTCGACCGCCGCCAGAATATCGACAACGCGAATGTCCGACGCGGGCCGCCCCAAGCGGTAGCCGCCGCCCGGACCACGCACCGATGACACCAGTTCGGCCCGGCGCAGCTTGACGAAAAGCTGCTCTAAGTACGGCAGTGAAATGGACTGACGCGTCGCGATATCGCCCAGATTGACCAGACGATCCGCGGGCTGAAGCGCTATATCGGCCAAAGCGACCATCGCATACCGCCCCTTGGTTGACAGCTTCATCGCAGTGTTCCCTTCCCCATAAGCGCCTGTTTGATTGACGACGACGCCTGAAATGCCTAAACGCAAAGTCTGACCCCCAGAAACGGGGATCACACAAGTTAGAACCGTTCTAAACTGCCCTAGCGAATTCGTCAACTATTCCGCTGCACTTAGAACCCCAAGCAGGGACGCTCATGCCCGAGGTTATTTTTCCCGGACCCGAAGGCCGCCTCGAAGGCCGCTACCATCCACAAAAAGAACGCGACGCACCCATCGCCATTCTGCTCCACCCGCACCCACAATTCGGCGGGACGATGAACCATAAGGTCGTGTATAATATGCACTATGCCTTCTACAATATGGGTTTCACCGTTCTGCGCTTCAATTTCCGCGGCGTAGGCCGGAGCCAGGGTGAATACGATCAGGGGGTTGGTGAACTCTCCGATGCAGCGTCGGCGCTGGATTACCTGCAATCGATGAACAACAACTCCAAGCATTGCTGGGTTGCCGGTTTCTCGTTTGGCGCATGGATCGGGATGCAGCTGCTGATGCGCCGCCCCGAGATCACGGGCTTCATCTCTGTCGCACCACCGGCGAATATGTATGACTTCAGCTTCCTCGCACCCTGCCCGGCCTCCGGTCTGGTGATCAACGGGACCGCTGACCGTGTGGCACCGCCCGCAGACACCGTGAACCTCGTGAACAAGTTGCACGAGCAGAAAGGCATCACCATCACCCACCAAGAGATCGAGGGTGCCGGCCACTTCTTTGAAGAGCCGCATATGGAGACGTTGATCACCTCTACCACAGACTACGTGAAGCGCCGCCTGACGGAGACAACCCGCTAATGGCGGATCCGACAGTCGTCGAACTGGCCAACCAAATGGCCGAAGAATGTCTGGCGGTCCAACGCGAAACCGGACAGGAGCGGCTTTTTATGGAAGTCGCTGCTGTTCTGGGCGCGTCGTCGCAGACGATGGAAGAAGCCTTTGTCACGGCGATCCGCACGCGGCTTGCCGCCGCACAGGGGCGTGACTTTATGGCCAAGGCGCTTGCCGCGCACCGTGCAAAGGAAAGCTGACGTATGACCACCAGACTTGAGCAGCAGATCGCCTTTCTGAACGAAGCGGACAAGCTCAAGTCGGTCACACGCGGGACGTTGCTTTGCGATGCGTCGCGGGCCGAAAACTCGGCTGAACATAGCTGGCACCTGACGCTTTATGCGCTGGTGCTGGCGGATCAGGCGGGCCCCGATGTCGACATTACCCGCGTGATCAAGATGCTGATCCTGCATGATCTGGTAGAGATTGACGCAGGCGACAACCCGATCTTTGGCAGCTACGACACCGCCGATATGGAAGCGCAGGAACAGCTTGCCGCTGACCGTATTTTTGGCCTCCTTCCCAACGACTTGCGCGATGATCTTCGCGCGACCTGGGAAGAGTTCGAAGCCAATGAGACCCCCACAGCCCGCTTTGCGAAATCGCTGGACCGGTTCCAGCCCCCGATGCAGAACCTCGCGGCGGGCGGCGGCAGCTGGGTTGAATACAACGTAACCGAAGCGCAATTCGTGGAAAAAGTGGGCAGCAAAATCCAGACCGGCGCGCCAGGGCTTTGGGAGTTTGCCCGCGCCCGTGTCTCTGCATGGTTTGCCGCGCGGAGCTAACTGCCCGCCCCCTCTACCCATCATCCCCCACCACGCTTGTCACACGCCTGTCGCAGCGCGATGATATGGGCTAAGCCGCGCAACTCTTTTCAGTATACCACTGCATACCGACTAGGCATTCATGCCTGAATAGGCTATGCGGGTGTCAGTATCATTTCAAAGGACCGCAGATGATGACCAAGATCAAAGTGGAAAACCCGATCGTTGAGCTCGACGGTGATGAGATGACCCGCATCATGTGGGATTTCATTAAGAAAAAGCTGATCCTTCCCTATCTCGATGTGGATCTGAAGTATTACGATCTGGGGATGGAGGTCCGCGACGAGACCAACGACCAGATCACCATAGACGCGGCCCATGCGATCAAGGAATACGGTGTTGGCGTCAAATGCGCGACCATCACCCCTGACGAGGCCCGGGTCGAGGAATTCGGCCTGAAAGAGATGTGGCGCTCCCCTAACGGGACGATCCGTAACATTCTGGGCGGCGTGATTTTCCGTCAACCGATCATCTGCAAGAACGTCCCCCGCCTTGTGCCCGGTTGGACCAAGCCGATTGTCGTGGGCCGTCATGCCTATGGCGACCAGTATAAAGCGACCGATTTCAAATTTCCCGGCAAGGGCAAGCTGACCCTGAAATTCGTCGGCGAAGACGGGACAGAGATTGAACGCGAGCTTTTCGACGCCCCCGACGCCGGTGTCGTGATGGGGATGTACAACCTTGATAAATCCATCATCGACTTCGCCCGCGCCTCGCTGAACTACGGTTTGAACCTGGGCTGGCCGGTGTATCTGAGCACCAAGAACACGATCCTCAAGCAGTATGACGGCCGTTTCCTTGAGCTGTTCCAGCACATCTACGAGACCGAGTTCGAAGATAAATTCAAAGCGGCGGGCATTACCTATGAACACCGTCTGATCGACGACATGGTCGCCTGCGCGATGAAGTGGAACGGCGGCTATGTGTGGGCCTGCAAGAACTATGACGGCGACGTGCAGTCAGACACCGTCGCGCAGGGGTTCGGCTCGCTCGGGTTGATGACCTCCGTGCTGATGACCCCCGATGGCCAGACGGTCGAGGCTGAAGCCGCCCACGGCACGGTCACCCGCCACTATCGTCAACACCAGAAGGGCGAGGAAACCTCGACCAACTCCATCGCGTCGATCTACGCATGGACCGGCGGGCTGAAGCACCGCGGCAAGCTGGATGGCAACGCCGAGCTGACACGCTTTGCAGAGACGCTCGAGAAAACCGTGGTGGACACAGTGGAATCGGGCTTCATGACCAAGGACCTCGCGCTTCTGGTCGGCCCTGACCAAGGCTGGCTGACCACAATGGGCTTCCTTGAAAAGGTGGACGAGAACCTGAACAAGGCGCTTGGCGCGCAGTAAGCCGAATGCTAAAAATAAGGGCCATCCTCACCGGGTGGCCCTTTTTCTGTGCACGACCCCCTGTGTGACGTGATGTTATCGGGAAAAATATTAGTCTGCACTGCAGCACCCCTAGACAGGTCAACATAGCTGCCCTATCTGGGCGATATGACATATGCTGATCCCCTCCACCATTCTTCACTAGATGATGTTCAAGGCCTCAGCCTTGGGGTCTTTCTCTGCGGTATCGGAATTTTTGTGCTGACCTCTGCCGGTCTGATCACCGGGCAGACGGCGGGCTTGGCGGTGATCATCGCCTATCTGACAGGCTATTCCTTCGGCACGGTCTTCTTCCTGATCAACCTGCCGTTCTACTTCCTTGCGTATAAACGGCTTGGGGCCGAGTTCACGATCAAGTCGCTGATTTCCGTGACCATGCTGTCGGTCGTGACCGAATTCCTGCCCTATGGTTTCGCGATCCAGTCGCTCAGCCCTGCCCTTGCGGCGGTGATCTTTGGCGCGCTGGTGGGTCTGGGGCTGCTGGCGATGTTCCGCCACAACGGGTCGCTTGGCGGTCTTGGGGTGGTGGCCCTACTGGTGCAGGACACCACGGGGTTCAAAGCCGGATGGGTCCAGCTGATCACCGACGCCGTGATCTTTTCAGTCGCATTGTTCCTGTTTCCAGCCTCCGTCGTGGGCTATTCGCTGCTTGGGGCACTGGTGCTGAACCTGATCATTACCTTCAACCACCGCCGCGACCGCTATATCGCGACCTGATCCACAGGCGTGTAGCACCCAGCCCCGCTCTTGACACCGGCCCGTGACCGCCGCAGGACTGGGCCGGGAAGCAGCAACGGGGGCGTCAGGATATGCATTACTTTTGGTTGATGATCGCGATCCTGACAGAGACGTTGGGCACCAGCGCTTTGCAAGCCTCGCAACAGTTTACGCGGCTTTGGCCCTCGGTCGGCGTCGTTGTCTGCTATGCGATTTCTTTCTACCTGATGGGGCTGACGCTCAAGGTGATGCCCGTGGGGATCGTCTATGCGATCTGGTCGGGCCTTGGCATCGTCTGCATCGCGGGCATCGGCTATATCGTGTTCGGACAAAAGCTCGACCTCGCCGCCGTGGTGGGCCTGTCGATGATCATCGGCGGCGTGCTGGTCATTCACCTGTTTTCCCACAGCGCCACCCACTGACGCGCGCTTTCTCGGAACCTGCCGCTGCTTTTAGGCGTTAGCGTGTAACGCAACGACCGAAAGTGCCGCATGTTAGACTCACTAAGCTCCGTTTGGGGCACCCTCCCCGACCCTTTGCGCAATCAGCTAGAAGGCTACGCCATCGGGTTCTGGAGCGTCCTGCCGCAGCTTATCCTGTCGATCGTTTTCCTGTGTTTTCTTTGGGCCATCATCCGCATCGTTCAGGCCGTCGTGCCCGGTGCCCTGCGCCGCGCCCATATGCGGCGGTCGCTTGTCGATGTGATCATGATGCTGATCGTCGTGGGCATGTGGCTCTTCGGGGTGCTGATCGCGGTGACCATCGCCTTCCCCACCATCACCCCCGGCAAGGCACTGACCGCCTTGGGTGTGGGCGGTGTCGCCATCGGTTTCGCCTTCAAGGATGTGTTCGAAAACTTCCTTGCCGGTATCTTGCTGCTGATCCGCGAGCCCTTCGCGGTGGAGGATTACATCGAATGCGAAGGGTTTGAGGGTCAGGTCGAAGAGATCACGATCCGCGATACCCATGTGCGCCAGACCGACGGGCAGCTTGTGGTCGCCCCGAACGCGATGTTCTTCAAGAACCCCGTCACCATCCGTACCGCCCGCGATGTGCGCCGGACCACGGTGATCTGCGGCGTGGCCTACGGCGAGGATGTGGATGCCGCGCGCGACGTGATCGCCAATGCGGTGCGCGGCGTGGATGCGGTACGCGATGACGTGCGCGACGTCGAGATCTTTGCGCAGGAATTCGCGGATAGCGCGATCAACTTCGAGGTCACATGGTGGACCGGCTCGCGCCCCATCGACATCCGCAGCAGCCGTGACAAAGTCGTGGCCGCTGTCAAACGCGCGCTGGATGATGCGGGCATCGAGATCCCCTTCCCCTATCGCACGCTGACCTTTAATGAACCGCTGCCCATCGACGACCGCCGCGACAGCACAGAAGACACAGGCACCGGCGGCTAATCGCCTTTAGGGCTAGCTTTCTGATGCCGGGCACGGTAAGCGCTGCGCAAATGCTGCGGTGCGAGAGCGTGCGCGGCCCCCTCCCGTATCAAAGGCATACCCCAATGGACATGCGTAACATCGCAATCATCGCTCACGTTGACCACGGCAAAACGACGCTGGTTGACGAGCTTCTGAAACAATCCGGCACCTACCGCGAAAACCAGGCCACAACCGAACGCGCGATGGACAGCAACGATCTGGAGCGCGAGCGCGGCATCACGATTTTTGCCAAGCCGACCTCTGTCGTCTGGAACAACACACGCATCAACATCGTCGACACGCCCGGCCACGCCGACTTTGGCGGCGAGGTGGAACGCATCCTGTCGATGGTCGACGGTGTTGTCCTGCTGGTCGACGCGGCTGAAGGCCCGATGCCACAAACCAAATTCGTGACCTCCAAGGCGCTGAAACTGGGCCTGCGCCCGATCGTTGTGCTGAACAAGGTCGACAAGGCCGACGCGGAGCCTGACCGCGCACTGGACGAATGCTTCGACCTTTTCGCCAGCCTTGACGCGACAGACGAACAGCTTGAATTCCCGCATATGTACGCCTCTGGCCGCTCTGGCTGGGCCGATGCAGAGCTGGACGGCCCGCGCAAAGACCTTAGCGCGCTGTTCGAGCTTGTGCTCAAACATGTCCCCGCGCCCAAGCAGATCGAAAACGCCGACAAGCCCTTCACCATGCTGGCAACCACATTGGGCGGTGACCCCTTCCTGGGCCGTCTGCTGACCGGTCGCGTTGAAACAGGCACGCTGAAAGCCGGCCAAAGCATCAAGGCGATGTCGCGCGACGGCAAATTGATTGAAAACTTCCGCTGCACCAAGATCCTCGCCTTCCGCGGGCTAGAGCAGACAGCCATCGACGTGGCCGAAGCAGGTGACATCGTTTCCATCGCCGGTATGTCCAAGGCAACCGTCGCCGACACGCTGGCCGATACATCGGTGAACGAAGCCATCCCTGCCCAGCCGATCGATCCGCCCACCATCACCGTGACTTTCGGCATCAACGACAGCCCGCTGGCCGGTCGTGACGGCAAGAAAGTTCAGTCCCGCGTGATCCGCGAGCGCCTGATGAAGGAAGCCGAATCCAACGTCGCGATCAAAATCTCCGACACCCCCGGCGGTGACGCCTTCGAGGTTGCCGGTCGTGGCGAATTGCAAATGGGCGTTCTGATCGAGAACATGCGCCGCGAAGGGTTCGAGCTTTCGATCTCGCGCCCGCAGGTTCTGTTCCAGGAGATCGACGGTGTGCGTCACGAGCCCATCGAAGAAGCCACCATCGACGTGGATGACGAATACTCCGGCGCGGTCATCGAAAAGATCACGGGCACCCGTAAGGGCGAGTTGGTTGAAATGAAACCTGCCGGCGCCGGCAAAACCCGCATCATCGCCCATGTCCCGTCGCGCGGGCTGATCGGCTACCACGGTGAATTCCTGACCGACACACGCGGCACAGGCGTCATCAACCGCGTGTTCCATTCTTGGGCACCGCACAAGGGCACGATTCCCGGCCGTCGCGCGGGCGTCCTGATCTCGATGGAGAACGGCACCTCGGTGGCCTTCGCTCTGTGGAACCTTGAAGAACGCGGCAAGATGATGATCGGCGCACAGGCTGACGTCTATACCGGCATGATCATCGGCGAACACAGCCGCGAAAACGATCTTGAGGTGAACCCGCTGAAGGGCAAAAAGCTGACCAACGTCCGCGCCTCGGGCACCGACGAGGCCGTCCGTCTGACCACGCCCATGACACTGAGCCTGGAAGAAGCCATCGCCTATATCGATGATGACGAGCTGGTTGAAGTGACGCCAAACGCAGTCCGTCTGCGCAAGCGCTATCTGGACCCGCACGAGCGGAAACGGATGGCAAAGTCGGCGTAAACAAAGCGACGCTGGACCGGGGCTTTGCCCCGGACCCCAGGATTTTATACCATTTGGAAAGCGGGGCTGGTTTTGCCCTGCTTTTTTTATGTCTGGCGAAGTGTGGGGGGAGGTTTGGTGGGGTCAGCGGCCTCGCTTGGCCGCTGACAAGAACTTGGGTGCGGGCTTGGCCAGCTGGGCTTAGCCGTCGATCTCTACGACCATCAACTCGCGTTCTGACGCGTCTTTGGCGTGGCTCAGCGCCTCTTGGTAGGCGTCGGAGTTGTAGCAATCGACCGCATCCTCGACAGAGGCGAAACGTGCCACAACATTGCGCGGGCGTTCCTTGCCTTCAAGCTGCACGAAGCGGCCACCACGGGCCAGGAAGCTGCCCCCATGCGCCGCGATGGCGGGGCCAGCAAGCTTGGCGTATTTACCGTAGGCCTCCTCGTCAGTAACCGTGACATGTGCAATCCACAAAGCGGGCATCGTTTATCCTTTCAGAACATTTTCGGCCGCGGCGATCGCGGCCTCGGCGTTTGCGACATCTTTGGCACCGCCCTGGGCCATTTCAGGACGACCACCGCCACCCTTGCCGCCCAGTTCGGCAACGACTGTCTTGACGATATCAACCGCCGAGATCGTGGCGGCCAGATCGGCGGTGACACCCGCCGCAACCGCTGCCTTGCCGTCGGCATCAGCGATCAGCAGCACCGCGCCGGACCCGAGCTTGGCCTTATGTTCGTCGATCAGCGCGGGAAGATCCTTGCCGGTCACACCGTTGACCACCTGCGCGATGAACTTGATCCCGTTCACCTCGCGCGGGGCCGCGGCACCGGCATCGCCACCGCCCGACATGGCCAGCTCGCGGCGCAGCTGAGCGACCTCGTTGGCCAAGGCGCGGCGTTCATCCAGCAAGGCACGGACGCGATCGGGCACATCCGCGGTCGAGGTCTTGAGCTCTGCCGCGACGCGGGTCAACGCGGTTTCCTGCGTGCGCAGCCACTTGAGGGCTTCGGTGCCGGTCAGCGCCTCGATCCGGCGGATGCCCGAGCTGCTGGAGCTGTCGCCCAACAGCACAAAGGCCCCGATGTCACCGGTCTGGCGCACGTGGGTACCACCGCAGAGTTCCAGCGAATAGGTCTGCTTGTCCGCGCCCTTGCCCGAACCGGCCTCGCGGCCCATAGAAACAACCCGCACCTCGTCGCCATACTTCTCGCCAAAGAGCGCCTGCGCCCCCATCTCGCGCGCGTCATCCGGGGTCATGATCCGGGTTTCCACGGCGGTGTTCTGGCGGATGTAGCTGTTCACCTCTTCCTCGACCGCGGCCAGTTGGTCGGCCGTCATCGGGTGGTTATGGCTATAATCAAAACGCAAACGATCCGCCGCATTCAAAGAGCCGCGCTGCATCACGTGATCTCCCAAGGTCTTGCGCAGCGCCTCGTTCAGCAGGTGTGTGGCGGAGTGGTTCGCACGGATCGAGGTCCGGCGCGCGTGGTCCACATCCAAGACCGCGGCCTGAGAGGTCTTGACTGTGCCCTCTGTCACCTCGCCGATATGGATGAAGACGCCCGCGGTTTTGCGCGTGTCGGTCACCGTGACCACGCCACTGTCGGTTTTGATCGTGCCGGTGTCCCCGACCTGACCGCCGCTTTCGGCATAAAACGGTGTCTGGTTCAGCGCGATCTGAACGGCGTCGCCCTGTATCACCTCGGCCACCTGCGCACCGTCCTGGATCAGCGCAACGATCTGCCCCTCGGCCGTTTCGGTGTCATAGCCCAGAAAATCGGTGGTGCCGGACTTTTCGGCCACATCGAACCAAATGGTCGCATCCGCTGCTTCGCCCGAACCGGACCATGCGGCACGCGCCTTGGCCTTTTGCGCATCCATCGCGGCGTTGAAGCCTTCAAGATCAACCTTGCGGTCCTGTTCGCGCAGGGCATCCTGCGTCAGATCGACCGGGAAGCCGTAGGTGTCATAGAGTTTGAACGCGGCCTCGCCCGGCAGATCGGCACCGGCGGGCAGGCCCTTGAGTTCGTCATCCAGCAGCTTCAGACCGCGGTCCAACGTTTGTTTGAAGCGCGTTTCTTCCAGCAGCAGTGTCTCTGTAATCAGTGACTGCGCCTGCCCCAGCTCGGGGTAGGCCCCGCCCATCTGACGCACCAGTTCGGGCACAAGGCGGTGCATCAACGGGTCTTTCAGCCCCAGCAAATGCGCGTGACGCATCGCCCGGCGCATGATCCGCCGCAACACATAGCCCCGCCCGTCGTTCGACGGCATCACCCCATCCGCGATCAGGAAGGAGGTCGACCGCAGGTGGTCGGCGATCACGCGGTGGTGCGTTTTGCCCGGGCCATCCGGATCGGTGCTGGAGGCATGGGCGCTCGCCTCGATCAGGTTGCGCATCAGGTCGGTGGCATAGTTGTCGTTCGTGCCCTGCAGCAGCGCCGCGACCCGCTCGATCCCCATGCCCGTGTCGATCGATTGGTTCGGCAGTGCGGTGCGGCTGCCATCCTCGAACTGTTCATACTGCATGAAAACGAGGTTCCAGATTTCAACAAACCGGTCGCCGTCTTCCTCTGGCGATCCGGGAGGGCCGCCCCAGATGTGATCCCCGTGGTCGTAAAAAATCTCGGAGCATGGGCCGCAAGGGCCAGTCGGCCCCATCATCCAGAAGTTGTCATCTGTCGCGATGCGAATAATCCGGTCGTCCGGCAGCCCGGCGACTTTCTTCCAGATGTCCGCAGCCTCGTCGTCGGTATGGTAAACGGTCACGTAAAGACGGTTGGGATCAATGCCCAGTTCTTTGGTAATCAGCTCCCATGAAAAGGCGATGGCTTCGGCTTTGAAATAGTCGCCAAAGCTGAAATTACCGA
This sequence comes from Sulfitobacter sp. PM12, assembly GCF_045586035.1. Classification (NCBI taxonomy): domain Bacteria; kingdom Pseudomonadati; phylum Pseudomonadota; class Alphaproteobacteria; order Rhodobacterales; family Roseobacteraceae; genus Sulfitobacter; species Sulfitobacter sp. PM12. The sequence goes on along the minus strand of NZ_CP151529.1, from coordinate 1,759,362 downwards.
GCATTTCAAAGAAGGTATGGTGGCGCGCTGTATAGCCCACATTGTCAAGGTCATTATGTTTGCCCCCGGCGCGAACGCATTTCTGCGCTGTTGTCGCACGCGAATAATCGCGGGTTTCAACGCCGGTAAACAGGTTTTTGAACTGCACCATGCCGGAGTTCGCGAACATCAGCGTGGGGTCGTTTCGCGGCACCAGCGGGCTGGACGGCTGGATCGAGTGACCCTGCTTTTCAAAATAACCAAGGAAGGTTGATCGGATATCGTTGAGCGTCTTCATATGCGGGGCCTTTCGAGGGGCAAAAACAATTACCTTCGAATACCCTCGCGACAGAGCACTGTCCACAGGCAGCCCCCATGAAAAAAGGCGCGCCCTGGGGGCACGCCTTTTCTAACCATCTGCGATGCAAGCCTTTACGCTTCGAGGATATCCGCGTCGTCGCTGTCGGAGCCGTCGAAGTCCAGCCCGTGGGCCGCGCGGATCTTGTCTTCGATCTCATTTGCCATGGCGGTGTTTTCTTTCAGGAAGGTCTTGGCATTTTCACGCCCCTGTCCGATCCGTTCATCGCCATAGCTGAACCACGATCCCGATTTATCAACCACGCCAGCCTTGACCCCTAGATCCAGCAGCTCGCCCATCTTGGAGATCCCTTCCCCATACATGATGTCGAATTCGACCTGCTTGAACGGTGCGGCCACCTTGTTCTTGACGATCTTGACCCGTGTGGCGTTGCCGACCACCTCGTCACGATCCTTGAGCGCGCCGATGCGGCGGATGTCCAGACGGACGGAAGAATAGAATTTCAGCGCGTTCCCACCGGTCGTCGTTTCGGGCGACCCGAACATAACGCCGATTTTCATCCGGATCTGGTTGATGAAAATCACCATGCAGTTCGACCGCGAGATCGAGCCTGTCAGCTTCCGCATGGCCTGGCTCATCAGACGGGCCTGCACCCCGACAGAGCTGTCGCCCATATCGCCTTCCAACTCGGATTTGGGCGTCAAGGCCGCAACGGAGTCGACCACCACCATATTCACCGCACCGGAGCGGACCAACGTATCCGTAATTTCGAGCGCTTGTTCGCCGGTGTCAGGCTGGGAAATCAGCAGCTCGTCGATATCAACGCCCAGTTTGCGCGCGTATTGCGGATCAAGCGCGTGTTCCGCGTCAACAAAGGCGCAAACGCCGCCGTTTTTCTGCTGCTCCGCAACACAATGCAGGGTCAATGTGGTCTTACCCGAGGATTCCGGGCCGTAAATCTCGATGATCCGCCCCATGGGCAGACCTCCGATACCAAGTGCGATATCCAGCCCCAACGAACCGGTCGAGCTTGCCTTGATGTCCTGAATGGCCCCTTCGGCCCCCAGCTTCATGATCGACCCTTTGCCGAACTGGCGTTCAATCTGTGCCAGCGCGCTGTCCAGGGCCTTTTGCTTCTCAGCTTGTTTCTTGTTGTCCATAGTCAAAAGATCTGCCGTTGCCATGATAGGTTATCCTCTTACTGTCACAGTGGTCTGCAAGCCGCAATCATCATGCCCCGACCATCTTGATGTTCTTTCTATGTTCCATATGAGATCAAAATGAGAACATTACAATGTATTTGTTTGCCCTTTCATCTATTTATTGAACTGATTAACATTCGGTTGATACGCGAAAATTACTATTCGACTAACGAAAGGTTTTCTTTCAAGTGCTTGTTTTCTTTAAGGAACGCCTTGCGTTTTTGTCGGTTCCAAAAACCGGCACCACCGCCTATGAAACCGCTTTGGCCCCCCGGGCGGATATGGTGATTTCTGAACCGCCCATGCTGAAACATGCGCCGGTCTATCGCTACAACCGGTTTATTCGCCCGATGTTTCTGAAAGTCTGTGACACGGAGCTTGAATTGATGGCCGTCATGCGCGAACCGATCAGTTGGCTGGGCAGTTGGTATCGTTATCGCCAGCGGCCCTTTATGCAGGGCAAGCCCAATGCCACCTTCGATGTGAGTTTTGATGAATTCATCCTTGCCTATATGAAGGGGAAAAAACCTGGATTTGCCGACGTGGGCAGCCAGCTAAACTTTATGGCAGCGCAACCGAACGGAACGGGCATAACCCATTATTTTCGATACGAGAATCAGGATCGGTTAAAAGGTTTTCTTGAACAAAGGCTCGACGTGACGCTTGATCTGAAACAAGAAAACGTGTCCCCCCAAATAGACCTGCATCTTTCCCCGGAGATAGAGCAACGTTTCAAACGCAAATTCGCAGATGAATTCGCGCTTTACGACTCGATCAAGTAGCGACCAGCCAGCCTATTGGATCTGACTGTTCACAGTATGCGTCAGCTCCGTCAGCGAAAACGGTTTAGGCAGGAAAACAGAATTGGGAATCGTCATCTGGGCATCGCCGAAACTGTCCTCGGCATAGCCAGAGACAAAGACCACAGGCACCCCCGGTCGTGCTTTCAGCGCCTCGCGTACCCAAGTGGGGCCATCCATCCCCGGCATGATCACGTCGGTCACAAAGACATCAATATTAAGCGCTTGGTCCTCAAGGGTTTTTAGTGCAGTCTCGGCCGAGTCGGCTTCTAGAACAGTATAGCCGCGCATGCGCAGCGCGCGGCTGGCAAATGCACGCACCGGTGCTTCGTCTTCGACCAGCAAGACGGTCCCGTCCTCTCTTTTCGATCCGGTCGGGGAAGCGGTTAGTTTCATCGGCGCTGATGCCTCCGCGCCCTTACTATGGCACGGGAAATACAGGGTGAAGGTGGTGCCTTCCCCGATCGTGCTATCGACGAAAATATAGCCCCCCGACTGTTTAACAATACCGTAGGCAGTAGACAGCCCCAGCCCCGTCCCCTCGCCGGTCCGTTTGGTGGTGTAGAAGGGTTCAAACACTTTTTGCAAACGGTCCTGCGGAATACCTTCGCCCTCGTCAGTGACCTGAACAGTTACGTATTTCCCGAGTGGCACGGTCACCCGATCACGTGTAAGCGGTTCAGCCAGCTGGGTATTTTCTGTCGTGACTTTGATTTCCCCGCCCATGGGCATCGCATCGCGCGCGTTCACGATCAGGTTCATCAGCACCTGTTCCAACTGCCGTTTATCTGCACGGATAGGCTGCAGGATCGGGTCATGGCTGAGCGTCAGGGTCACCGTTTCACCAACCAGACGATTAAGCAAATGGGTCAGGTCGGCAAGCGTGTCGCGCATATTGACCGTCTCGGGGCGGAGCGTCTGCTTGCGTGAAAAGGCGAGCAACTGCCCCACCAAAGCCGCAGCGCGGTTGGCATTCTGGTCGATCTGTACCAGATCGCTGTAATCACGATCGCCCGGGTCATGGCGCAGAAGGAGCAGGTCACAGTGGCCGGAAATAGCGGTGAGCAAATTGTTAAAATCATGGGCAACGCCCCCAGCAAGCTGCCCGATAGCCTGCATTTTTTGACTTTGGGTAAACTGCGCCTCCAGCGATTTAAGCTCGGTCGCGTCATGTAGCACGGCGATAAGCCTGGGCGTGCCGCCTTCGGAAATCAGGCTTAACCTTATCTGGACAAACACTTCCCGATCGCTGCGTTTGAGCCTGAGGAACTCGGGCTTTTGCAGCAATCTCCCTTCCAGTGTATCTTGCAACCAGTCAGAGATTGACCGGCCCAGCCCCTCCATCACGTCGGCAAGCGACACGCCTTCCGTCAATTCCGCGCCCACCAACTGCTCTGCCGGGGCGTTGAAGGACAAAACCTCGCCGCTTGGCGCGACTTTGATGAGCGGGATTGGCAGGTTTTGAAGTGCGGACCACCCTGCGTCCTGAAACCGGTCGTTTGCATGGGGCAGAAAATACAATGCGCGGCGGTTGGCCGAGGCTCCGATCTCGGCGACGGTCATGCATATGGGGCCTTTGGCAGTCTGCACGGTGACCATTTCCCCCGAAGCGATGGGGATATCGCCGATGATCTGGTTCAACGCCGTCACGCGCCTGCCGACAAGGCTGCGCGCCGCGGCGTTCATGAACAAAATGACATTGGAGTTGCTGGCCATGACCATTGGCAACCCGTGATCGCTGGTGCCAGCGCCGTTTTCGGACGCGTCCCACAAGGTTTCGAGCCGCCAAAATAGATCTTCCCCCACGCGGTGCGCGGACAGGCGCATGGTGCCGTCACGGGTGTTGATGTCTTCTTTCGCAGCGCCCCCTTCCGTCGCCTTAGCCGCGAGCCGAGACGACAGCGCCTCTGGGTCCGCGAAAAGCGGCGCGAGCAGGTCGGCGATGGTGGGCTGTGCCGGACGCAGAAAGGTGGTTAACGCAACGTTGTTCTGCGCAACGATATCGCCTTCCTTGGTGGTAAGCACACAGGGGTTCGGATCATCAGCCATCGTGGTTTTTGCCGCCGTACGCTGCGCGCGTTGCACCCGCTGGCGGCGCAGCGCGACCACAAAGTTAACCAAGACCGCAAGGCCGACAGTGGCGCTGGCAGCCTGTAGTACGATGGCCAGAGAGCGCGCTGGAGCGATTGAACCAAGGATGGCGGCGAAGATAACAAAGGCTGATAGCACCAGCCAACGCTTACCAAAGACGATCTGACGAGCCGCACTTTCTTGAGCCAACACTTTCCCCCTAAATCATGAAACCGAGTTCATTTAGACTTAGGAGGGTTAATGTGCTGTTAATTTCGTATCAGGTCAAAGGAAATAACATCTTCAAGTTGTTTCAAAGATCCTTCAACGACGTTTAAAATGTGCCGTGAAAAATCCGTCACCCTGCGCATCTACATGGAAACGCTTGGTAAATACCTGCGTCCAGTCCGGGTTCCGCGACAAAAACGCCGCAGCCCGATCTTCGTTTTCAGAGTGCAGCACCGAGCATGTCGCATAGGCCAGCGTCCCGTTTTTGGCGGTCAGCGTGGCGGCGTGATCCAGGATTTTATCCTGAATTTGTGTCAATTCTTCCAGACGACCGGATGTAAACGTCCACTTGCCTTCGGGCGACCGGCGCCACGACCCGCTCCCCGAACAGGGGGCATCACATAAAACGACGTCAAAGGGGCCGGCCCCGTCCAGTTCATCGGTTGTCACCTGTCTGACGGTTGCACCAGCGCGGTCTGCGCGCGCGGGCAGGTCGACCATCCGGCGCGGATCGATGTCGTGGGCAAAGACAGTCGCATCGCGCCGCGCGGCCATTGCCAGCGCCTTGCCGCCGCCACCTGCGCAATAATCAAGCATCCGCTCAGCTTCGGGAAGCGCTGCCACAACCGCTTGGCTGGCCGCATCCTGAAGTTCAACATCACCGTGTAAGTAACTGTCAGAGTTGCGAAGTTTCCGCTCCCCCTCTGTCACCGTCAGAGCGGTCGCGCAAAGGTCATTCCTGCGTGTTTCGATGCCGGCTTCGGCCAGTGCCTCTGCCACATCCGCGACCGTTGCCTGCGCCGTATTCACCCGGACCGAGATCGGTGCCCGCGATTGCAGAGCCTCCGCGACAGCTTCTGCGTCTGCCCCGAGCGACGCCTGAAACAGCGGTATGATCCAGTCCGGCAGGTTCCACAGGGTCGCCATATCACTTGGCGCGTTGGGGGGCGTGGCCTCTGCGTCCGACAACGGCAGCGGCGCGTGACCTTGTCCGTTGAACAGCGGCGCAAGGTCGATGCCCTGCGCCCGCAAGACGCCAATCATCAGCGCCCGCCCCGTGTCACCACCCCCAAGGTGCGCGGCCAGCCGCCGCTGCCGCAAGACATCGAACACATGATCGCGCACCGCAGCACGGTCCTTGGACCCTGCATAGCGACTGCCACGGGCCCAACGGGTCAAGGCTTGCTCCGCCGGGACACCGTCCGCCATTGTGTTCAAGATCTCGATGGCGGCAGAGATGCGCGCGCCGGGGGTCATGCTTGGGTCACGTAGATTACGCCTTTGATTTAAGGGACTTACCCAATCCGGTAGTTCGGGCTCTCGCGGGTGATCTGCACATCATGCACGTGGCTTTCAGACAGACCCGCGTTGGTGATCTTGACGAAAGTGCAGTTCTTGCGCATCTCTTCGACCGTGGCACAGCCGGTATAGCCCATGGCCGCACGCAGCCCGCCGACCAATTGGTGCACAACGGCATTGGCAGAGCCTTTATACGGCACCTGACCTTCGATCCCCTCTGGCACCAGCTTGTCCGATGCGGCGTCTTTCTGGAAATACCGGTCGGCAGAGCCGCGCGCCATGGCGCCAAGGCTGCCCATGCCACGGTAGCTTTTGAAGCTACGGCCCTGGTACAGGATCACCTCGCCGGGGGATTCATCGGTGCCCGCAATCATGCTGCCGACCATCGCGCAGGACGCGCCTGCCGCAATCGCCTTGGCGAAATCGCCCGAGAACTTGATCCCGCCGTCAGCGATGATAGGCACATCGCCCGCAGCTTTGGCGCAATCCATGATCGCCGTCAGCTGCGGTACCCCGACGCCAGCCACCATGCGGGTGGTGCAGATCGACCCGGGCCCGATGCCAACCTTAACGGCATCCGCCCCCGCATCGATCAACGCGCGGGTCGCGTCCCCTGTCGCAACGTTGCCGGCCACAATCTGCACTTCGGTCGACAATTCACGGGCACGGCGCACCGCCTCTGCCACGCCGGCGGAATGGCCATGCGCGGTATCGATTACGATCATATCAACGCCCGCCTCGACCAATGCTTGCGAGCGTTCATAGCCCGCGTCGCCGACAGTCGTTGCCGCGGCAACGCGCAGACGGCCAAGGTTGTCTTTGCAAGCGGTGGGGTTCAGCACGGCCTGTTCGGTGTCTTTCAACGTCAGCAGACCAGTCAGCTTGCCCTTGGCGTCGGTGACCAACAGCTTCTCGATCCGGCGCGCCTTCATCAGGCTGATCGCCTCGTCGCGGTCGGCGGGCTCTTGCAGCAGCGCCAGATTGTCGGAGGACATCATCAGGCGCACCGGCGTCGCATCATCAGAAGCAAAGCGCATATCGCGGTTCGTCACAATGCCCACAACGCGGCCTGCTTCATCAACAACGGGGAAGCCCGTGACACGGTAGCGTTCCTGTAGCGCTTTGGCGTCGGCCAGCGTCTGGTCAGGGCGCAGGGTGATCGGGTTATAGACGATGCCGGATTCAAACCGTTTGACGCGGCGCACTTCCTTGGACTGTTCGTCGATCGTGAGGTTGCGGTGAATGACCCCCATGCCCCCCGCCTGCGCCATGGCAATCGCCATGCGGCTTTCGGTGACCGTATCCATCGCAGAGCTGAGCAGCGGAATGTTCAGCGCGATCGATTTGGTAACGCGGGTCCGCGTGTCAGCCGTAGACGGCAACACGTTGGATGCCGCCGGCACCAGTAGTACATCATCAAAGGTCAGAGCCTCACGAATCTCCATTTTGCACCTCGGCTTGCATGGGTTCATTTGGCGGTTTCATATTTCATGGATGGGTTTGATTGGAAAGACCCATTTGCACGCTAACTGCATTGCTCGACGCGCATACGTGATCCGCGCAGCCGCTGTCATGGGGGTACAGGGGCACAGACAGGCGCAGATGGCAGGAATTATGCCGCATCGCGGCTTTCACCTGCCGCCTGCTACGCTATGGTGCGCCAAAGTGTTGAGGATAAAGACAGATGAGCAACGATCCCCTTGTGGTATTCACGCCTTCGGGCAAACGCGGTCACTTTGCCAAGGGCACGCCGGTGCTCACGGCGGCGCGGCAGTTGGGCGTCGATCTGGATTCCGTCTGCGGCGGGCGTGGCATCTGTTCGAAATGTCAGGTTTCGCCCGGATATGGGCAATTCTCGAAGCATGGGGTCACCGTGGCGCCGGATGCGCTGTCCGAATGGAACAGCGTCGAACAACGCTACAAGGACAAGCGCGGTCTGATTGATGGCCGCCGTCTGGGCTGTCAGGCGCAGATCATGGGCGACGTGGTGATCGATGTGCCCGCCGAAAGCCAGGTGCACAAACAGGTGGTCCGCAAACGGGCCGAGGCGCGCGATATCGTTCTCAACCCGTCGACCAAGCTCTTTTACGTCGAGGTGCAGGAACCCGACATGCACGACCCCTCGGGCGATCTGGAGCGGCTCTGCGACGCCCTGCGCGATCAGTGGCAGCTTGAAAATGTCACCGCCGATCTGCAAATCCTGCAAACGCTGCAACCTGCCCTGCGCAAGGGCGCATGGAAAGTCACCGTCGCCGTGCATTTGGGCGATGATGAAAACCCGGCCCGCATCATGCATCTCTGGCCCGGCTTCTACGAAGGGTCGCTTTACGGGCTGGCGGTCGATCTGGGCTCCACCACCATCGCGGCGCATCTGTGCGACCTGCAAACCGGAGAGGTCGTGGCCTCTTCCGGCGTGATGAACCCGCAGATCCGCTTTGGCGAAGACCTGATGAGCCGCGTCAGCTATTCGATGATGAACGAAGGCGGCGCGGCAGAGATGACCCGCGCGGTCCGTGCCGGCATGAACACATTGTTCGATGAAATCAGCACCGAGGGCGGCATCGACAAGGGCATGATCGTGGATGCGGTGTTTGTCTGCAATCCGGTCATGCACCACCTGTTTCTGGGCATCGACCCGTTCGAGCTGGGTCAAGCGCCCTTTGCGCTGGCCACGTCAAACGCGCTGCGTCTGCGCGCCATGGACCTGGACCTGAACATCCACCCCTCTGCCCGCGTCTATCTGCTGCCGTGCATTGCGGGCCATGTGGGCGCGGATGCCGCCGCCGTCGCCCTGTCGGAAGCCCCCGACAAATCCGACGATCTGGTGCTGGTGGTCGATGTGGGCACCAACGCCGAAATCCTGCTGGGCAACCGCGATAAAGTGCTCGCCTGCTCGTCCCCCACCGGTCCCGCCTTCGAGGGCGCGCAGATCAGCAGCGGCCAGCGCGCCGCCCCCGGCGCGATCGAACGGGTAGAGATTGACCCCGTTACCAAGATCGCCCGGTTCAAGGTGATTGGCAGCGACCTGTGGTCCGACGATCCCGCTTTCCTATCTCAGATCGGTGCAAGCGGCGTGACCGGTATCTGCGGCTCGGGCATCATTGAAATGGTCGCTGAAATGCGCATCCACGGGATCGTTGACGCCCCCGGCCTGATCGGCACGGCAGAACAGACCGGATCGGCCAATGTCTTTGCCGACGGGCGCACCAATTCCTATCTGGTCTATGATGGCACCGCCGACGGCGGACCGCGCATCACCGTGACCAACCGCGACATCCGAGAAATCCAGATGGCCAAGGCAGCACTTTATTCCGGCGCGCGGTTGCTGATGGATAAATTCGGCGTCGATCACGTGGACCGCGTTGTGCTGGCCGGTGCCTTTGGCGCCCATATCAGCCCCAAACACGCGATGATCCTCGGCATGATCCCCGACGCCCCGCTCGACAAGGTGACATCCGCCGGGAACGCCGCAGGCACCGGCGCGCGCATAGCCCTGCTCAACACCTCCAGCCGCGCCGAGATCGAAGAGACGGTGCGAAACATCCACAAGATCGAGACCGCCATCGAACCCCGCTTCCAGGAGCATTTCGTCAACGCCTCTGCCATCCCCAACGCGGTAGAGCCCTTCCCGATCCTCAACAGCATCGTCACCCTCCCGACCGAGACCTTCAACACCGGCGGCGACAGCTCCGGCGGCACCCGCCGCCGCCGCCGCCGCTAAGGTCTGCCCGCAACCATCGGCAAAGGGCGCGTCAGGCAAAAACCCCGCTTGACGCACCCGCCACATCGGATTAAGTCACCTCACGGCGCGCGGGTATGGTGAAAAGGTATCACGGCAGCTTCCCAAGCTTTAGTTACGAGTTCGATTCTCGTTACCCGCTCCAACATTCCCTCAAATTCACATCAATCCTTTTCGGGGATCGCGGCATGTCTCGCCGCTAAGGGCCGTTTGTCGATCATAGCCCTTGGCCCGACCGGTAGCATTCCGCCGTGCTTTGCGGCAGTATCTCTTTCGTAGCTTTGCCATGTCGCCCGAAAGGATACGCCAGATGTTGAAATACATGTTCTTTTCGCTGCTGTTGATCCCGGCAACGGCCACCGCTGAAAAACTATCCCCTTCATCAGAACTTTTGTCAAACTGCACCGCGCCGCAGACAGATCCGAACGCCGTGCATCAATGTCTGTTTGCAATGGGCGATCAGGTGGAGCGTGACATGGTGCGCGCCTATCTCGATGCCCAAGCGGCGCTGGCTGCGTTTGATCAGGCGTTTTCTCGAAAGGCCGATGCCTCGGCGAGCGCCTTGCTGCAAAGCTCTCAGATCGCATTTGAAGAATACCGCAAATATCACTGCGCGTTTCCCGAACGCTTGTCATTGGGGGGAACGGCCGCGATCAATGTGACGCTGAGCTGCCGGATTGACCTGACGCGATCGCGTATTGAGCAGTTGCAAGACTACGCCACCGCACGCTGACGCCACCGGTGCCTTGGCGCATTACCGTGCAATGACGATATCGGCACGCAGACCGCCCAGAGTATCCGAGCTGCCCAACCTCAGCACGCCGCCATGCGCGCGGGCGATGTCGGTCGCGATGGCAAGGCCAAGGCCCACGCCGCCGCTGCCACTGTTCTGATTGCGCGCGGGGTCAAGCCGCGAGAACGGGCGCACGGCCTCGATGCGGCGATCCTCGGGGATGCCGGGGCCGTCGTCCTCCACCCTGATCCGCAGGGTTTTATCCGTCAGCAGCACAGATACCTCGGCCCGCGCCCCATAGCGCACCCCGTTCGAAATCAGGTTATCTACCGCGCGCAAAATCGCCATGCGGCGCAGGCGGACGGTGCCGGTGCCGTCGCCTTCGGGCGGGAGCAAGGTCACATTGCGACCAGCGCGTTGCGCATCCTCGACCGCGGTCTGCATCAGCACGTGCGGGTCCAGGGGTTCGGCCTCCCCCTCTGCGGTGCCTTTGGCAAAATCAAGGAAGGCATCCAGCATGCCTTGCATATCATCGACGTCCTGCAACAGCGGTTCCGCGTCGTCTTCGTCGATCATCGACAGGCCAAGGCGCATCCGCGTCAAGGGCGTGCGCAGGTCATGGCTCACCCCCGACAACATCAAGGTGCGCTGTTCAATCTGCCGTTCGATCCGTGCGCGCATATCGACAAAGGCCGCCCCCGCCGCACGCACCTCGACAGCGCCTGTCGGGGTATATGGCACGTGACGTCCGCGCCCAAAGGCTTCGGCCGCGCGGGCCAGCCGCTTGATCGGGCGCAGCTGGTTGCGCAGGTAAACGAAGGAGATCAACGTCATGACAAAGCCGAAGCTGAAGGTATACACAAACAGCTGATGCGGGTTCTGCGCCGAGATCCTCCGCCTCTCGAACTGGAGATCAAGCGGGCCAAAGCGCGACTGCACATAAAGATGCACCCCCGTGGGCCGCGTCAGATCAAGGCTCAGGAAGGATGGCAGATACTCATCGAACCGCGCCACCATCACCCGACCGGAATAATCATACCACGACATCCGGTTGCGCGTGGGCACCTCACTGGCGGACACAGGCGTCACCCCCATGTCCAGCGCGGCCAGCCGATCTTGCACCGTGGCCGGCACGGCAGCGGCGGAGGGGGCATCATCGACCACCTGCATGACCAGTTCGACCTCGCGCAGGACCGTGTCGGTCATCTGGTTGGTGACCCCCTCATAGTTCCGCTGTGCAAAGATCACGGTCATCACGAGCTGCAAGATCACCACCGGCAAAAGCAGGATCAGGGCAGCGCGCCCATAGATGCCACGGGGCATATATCGTTTGAGCCAGACGAAGAACATGGGATAGACCTTAGCCAGCCCCCTGCCCCAGCGAAAGGCCAAACCATGCTGCCCCCTGACGACTTCGACCCCGCCATCGGTATTGCCGAGATCTTGGAACCGGGCCTGCGCCGCATCGTGGCCGACAACCCCTCGCCCATGACCTACCGTGGCACGAATACCTATCTGCTGGGCACGCGCGGCATCGCCGTGATCGACCCCGGCCCCGCGTCGCCGCGGCACCTGCAAGCGATACGCGATGCCATCGGACCCGAGCAGCACATCAGCCACATCATCGTAACCCATACGCATCTGGACCATTCGCCCCTCGCGCGCGACCTTGCCCGTGCCTGCGGCGCGCCGATACTGGCCTTTGGCGACGCGTTTTCTGGCCGCTCTGCGGTGATGCAACAACTGGCCGCCGTGTCCGATATTGGCGGCGGCGAAGGCATTGATGCAGAGTTCATCCCCGATCGCCCCCTAACTCACGGAGAGACCATCGCCGGCGACGACTGGACGCTGAGCGTGATTCACACCCCCGGGCATATTGGTAACCACATCAGCCTTGGCTGGAATGACGCCTGTTTCACCGCAGATCACGTCATGGGCTGGGCCAGCTCTCTGGTGTCGCCGCCGGATGGGGATCTGACCGATTTCATGGCATCTTGTGCGGAACTGCAAAAAAACGACTGGCGGGTGTTCTATCCGGGACATGGCGCGGCGGTGACCGACCCTGCGGCAAGGCTCGACTGGCTAGTGTCGCACCGCCTCTCGCGCGAGGCTGATATCCTGCGTGCCCTCGGCCAAGCCCCTGCCACAGCCGCCCAACTTGCTGCCGCGATCTACACCGAAACCCCGCCTGCGCTACTGGGTGCCGCGACCCGCAACGTCCTTGCGCATCTGATTGACCTTACAGGCAAAAACCGTGTCGCCCCGGTTGAATCCCTCACTGCGACAGCCACCTTTCGCCGGGTCTGAAAATCTTTTGAAAAAATCTGGAAAAAAGTGGCAAAACCCTCTGGACGCCGGAAATTACCATAGCTATACGGTGCAGACCGTTCCGACGTAGCTCAGCGGTAGAGCAGTTGACTGTTAATCAATTGGTCGTAGGTTCGATCCCTACCGTCGGAGCCAACTTCCCCTCAGGTCGTTGGTGGTAAACGAAAAAGCGCTCCTTCGGGGGCGCTTTTCGCGTTCTGGGGGCCTGCGTGGCACATCCTTTCCGTTTTAGCTGATGGGGTGCCAATCCCACGCAACACGGTGCGCAGAACGGCGCGATGCGCAACGACGCAGCGCGTTGGGAAAACGAACAAATTTCGGGAAATATGGGCAACGGTACCCGACGGATTTGAATCAGCCGCGGGCACTTGGTTTGTCGGAACGGGCGGGCGCGATGACTGCGCCCGCCCGATCTGTTTTTAGGACTTCATCGCGGCAAGCACAGCATCGCCGGTGATCGGCAGGTGACGCACGCGCGCGCCCGTCGCGTTGAAGATCGCGTTGGCAATCGCGGGTGCGATCACGGTGGTGCCGGGCTCGCCCAGACCAACGGGTGCTTCGGTGCTTTCGACAAAGTCGATTTCAAGCTCGGGCACATCGGCCAGACGCAGTGGCGTATAGGCCCCGAGGTTCAGGTCGATAACGTTGCCGTTCTCGATCCGGGTGCCTTCATGCAGCGCCAAAGACAGTCCCCAAAGCGCCGCACCTTCGCATTGTGCGCGCGCGCCGTCGGGGTCCACCACGGTGCCACAGTCAAACGCCAGCCACATCTTCTGGACATCGACCGCGCCCGTTTCAGGATCAACCGCCAGTTTGACCGCCGCCGCTGTCCAGGTCGGCATGCTGCGCGACTGGCCATAGGTGGTGGCAATACCGATTGCGGTGCCCTCGGGCAGCTCTGCACTGCCATAACCCGACATCTCTGCCACGCGCTGCAAAACAGCGGCCTGACGCGATGCCCCACCAACCGCATTGGGCGCAGAGCCCGCGTTGATGCCTTCGGCTTTCAGGTGATCCAGGCGGAACTGCAACGGATCGGCACCGACTTTATGCGCCGCTTCATCCATGAAGCTTTCCACGGCAAAGTTGGTCCAGCCCGGTCCGACAGACCGCAGCCAACCGGGACGGAAGGTCGCATTCGCCAGATCGTTCGAGATCGCCCGCACCTGATGCGCACCCACCGTGTACCAGTGATCGGCGCCGTCAATGGCAAAGGGGTCATAGGGTTCTTCGTTGACACCTTTGGGCATGAAACCCGGTGCCATCACCTGCGTCGGCCAACCGGCGGCGGCGTGGTGTTCCATACCCGTGACCGATTTGGCATCGTCGAACGCCATGCGCAGTTTTTGCACGGACGGCGACCGGATGCTGTCGAACTGCGCGTCTTCCTCGCGCGAGAACACCAGCTTGACCGGCTTGCCAACCGCTTTCGAGGCAAGCGCTGCGGGCACGATATAGTCACCGTTCAGGCGACGGCCAAAGCCCCCACCCAGCATATAGCTGCGCATCACGATCTTATCGGCGGGTACTTCCAAAGCGGCGGCCAGTGTAGGCAGGATCAGCGATTGCCACTGGTTGCCCGCGTGGGTTTCCCAAACACCATCGGCGTTCTGGAAAACGGTGGCGTTCACTGGCTCCATCTGGAAGTGCAGCACGGATTGCGTGGTGTATTCGGCTTCGAACATATCGGCGGCGGCATCAAAGGCAGCGGTCGTGTCGGGCTGCTCTGTGTGCAGGATCGACCCTTCCTCGCCCTGGATCAGCTCGCGCGAGCGCGCCTGGATATCCTCTTCCGAGACATTCGCCGTCTCGCCCGAGGTCCAGTCGACGCTGATCTCGTAGGTCGCCGTGCGCGCGGCGTGCAGCGTTTTGCCCAGCACCACAACCCAGCCCGGCACAGTGCCCGACGGGTCTTCGATCACCACAGTTTCAAGGTAACCCTTGATGTCCTTGGCACCGCTATCGTCCACGGCATTCACCTTGGAGCCATAGCGCGTCGGCGGCAGCATCGGCACGCCGTACACCATCCCGTCGACCTTGGCATCCAGACCATAGATCGCCTGACCCGTGGTTTTCGTATCCAGATCAAGCGGATGCACGTCCTGGCCCACAAGGCGCAGGTCAGCGTGGGGTTTCAGCGGCAGGGCTGCCAGCTCTTCTTCGGTGAAGCTGCGGTCAAGCCCCTCGGCCACCAGATCACCATAGCTGATGGTTTGCGTGCCATCGGTCACCGCACCGTCGCGTGCGGTCAGACCCGAGGCATCAACGCCCCACATTGCCGCTGCGGCTTCGATCAAGGCGGTCCGGCCAGCGGCCCCCGCTTGACGGTAGACAGGCCAGCTTTGCCAGATCGACCAGCTGCCGCCGGTGACCATCAGGCCCCATTTCTCGGCCGTATCGACATGGGTGATGTGTACGTTTTCCCATGCGACTTCCAGCTCGTCCGCCAGAATACGCGCGATGGCGGTGCCGACGTGTTGGCCCATCTCGGCGCGGATGATGTTGACGTTGACCTGACCCTCGGCGTCGATCCAGTACCACATCGACGGCGCGAACGTGTCGCCATTGGGCGTGACCGGCGTGCCATCCGGCACCGCAGGGTTCATTGCGGCGTTCGACGCCTGCGGGAAGCCGAATGCAACGCCAACGGCCGTCATGGAGACAAGGAACCCACGACGGGTCATCTGGGGTTGCGTCTCTGCGCCTGTGAGGCGGGAAATCAAATTAGCCATTGTCGGAGCCTCCCATAGCGGTGGCGGCGTCGCGCACGGCTTGACGGATTCGGGGATATGTCATGCAGCGGCACAGGTTGCCGGTCATCACCGCGTCGATGTCGTCATCGCTGGGGTTGGGCGTGTCTTTCAGCAGCGACGCTGCCTGCATGATCTGACCCGACTGGCAATAGCCGCACTGGGGCACGCGCAGGTTCCGCCACGCTTCTTGCACAGGGTGGTTGCCGTTTTCGTCCAGCCCTTCGATGGTGGTGACCTTCATACCTTCGACATCCGAAAGATAGGTGATGCAGGACCGTGTGGCCGTCCCGTCGATATGCACGGTACATGCGCCACAGGCGCCGATGCCACAGCCGAACTTGGTGCCGGTCAGTCCGATCTCGTCACGGATCGCCCACAGCAGGGGCGTATCCGGCTCAGCGTCGACAGAAACCTGCCGTCCGTTCAATTCGAATTCAATCATTAAGTCGTTGTCCTTGGGTAATTTTTGCCTAGGGCGGAGGGCGCGTATAACAGCGTGGTTTCGAACTGGTCAACATAGGTTTCATGGCACCCTTTGACAGGTCTGGACCAAGATGATCACGGGATTGTCAGAGGTCCATGCGCGATACGCGTTTGATGATCTTACACGGAAAGCGCGCTTGGCGAAAGAATATTTCGCCACCACTCATACACGCATGATTTTCCACAGCGCAGTCTCGCCTTGTTTATCCAGTCACCGGCAGGTACTGCCCCCCATCACCAGACTGTATAGGACAGTCCGGTCATCAAGGGTCCGGCAACGTCATGGCGCAAAATTCTCTGATCTACAAAGTCGAGCTTTCGGTCTCGGACATGGATCGCCACTACTACGAGACGCACAAGCTGACCGTGGCCAAACACCCGTCGGAAACCGATGAACGTCTGATGGTGCGCCTGCTGGCCTTTGCCCTGAACGCGCATGAGCATCTTGAGATGACAAAGGGCCTGTCGACCGATGATGAACCCGATATCTGGCAAAAAAGCCTGAGCGACGAGATCGACGTTTGGGTGGCTCTCGGCCTGCCAAGTGAAAAGATCATCCGGCAGTCGTGCAACAAATCCGCGCGGGTCGTGATCTATCCTTATGGCGGCAAAACCGCAGAGGTCTGGTGGGACAAGGTTCGCAGCGGCACCGCCCGTTTCGACAAGCTCGAGGTCGTCAATCTGGCAGAGCATGACACCGCGGCGCTGGCAAAGCTGGCCAACCGCGCGATGAAGCTTGGCGTGCATATTCAGGACGGTGACGTGATGGTCAGCGTCGATGACAGCGTCGTCTACCTGACGCCCCAGACGTGGAAAGACGCGGGCTGACGCGCCACTGGCGTCGGGGGTGACCCCTCGCCAGCGCGCATTTAAGCGAAACTTGTGCCGCTACTGCATGGAGTGAAAGCCGACCATATTGCCCTCGGTATCCTGACACACGAGGATCCAGCCAAACTCACCGATGGATGTTTTCGGTTGCGCGACGCGGCCGCCAGCGCTGGTCGCGCGTTCCTCTTGGGTGGCGCAATCCTCGACCATGAAATAGACAATCGTGCCCCCGACCCCCGGCCCCGCATAAGGCGCTTTGGTCAGCGCGCCCCCCGCGCCATAGGCTGTCATCTCGGTCGGGAAGCTCATCATCTGCATCTCACCGCTCGGGTCTGGCATCGGCTCCAGCTTGGTGTCGAGCATGGCTTCGTAGAACCCGACTGCCCGATCAAGGTCGTCCACATAGATATCGAACCATCCTACGGCATTCATCTTGGTCATTTCCTATCCCTTTCAAATGTTTGGTGTTGTCGTAAAATCGAATTGCCCCGCCGCTCAGACCGCATTGGACGCATCAATGCGCCGCTCAAGATGCCAGATCTTCGATACAATCTGCCACCCCTTCGCGCCCTTCACGAAACCAAGGTGATCGACGAAGACATTGTCATGGGCGCGGATGCGGATTTTCACCGTTGCACTCAGCGGCGACAGCATGTCGATCATCAACACCTCGGCCTCGCGCGGTTGCCCGGTGCTGGCGGGAGAGACGCGGGCCCCGACATCGCGGCTGAAACTGTCGATCGGCTCAACAAAGACCGTCCCATTGTCGCCGTCAAACAGGCTTGAGCTCGGGTGGAACACGGCATTCAGCTTGTCGGTGTCACACTCGTGTATCGCGTCAAAATAGGTCTCTATCGCGCTCAGCAGGTCAGGGTGCAGGGTCATGTCAAACCTCCGGTATGTGTTGCTGATCCAAGATTGCCATTTGTGCGAAACCCGCGATACTGGCTATATTGACAAGCTTCGGTCGGATTCTGCCAAAATGTCCCAAATTGCGCCCCGAAACGCCCCCTTGGTCTGCGCGCTTGCCTATGACGGGCTGTGCACCTTCGAATTCGGCATCGCGGTAGAGCTTTTCGCCCTGCCCCGACCCGAGTTCGCGGATTGGTACCGCTATGCGACGGTTAAGGCCGAACCCGGTCCGATCCGCGCCACGGGCGGCATCACGATCGAGGCGCAAGACGATCTTGATCTGCTGCGGCAAGCCAGCCTGATCATCGTGCCCGGCTGGCGCGGTGCCGATGCCCCTATCCCGCCCGCGCTATGCGCCGCCTTGCAAGACGCCTATGCCCAAGGCGCGCGGATCGCGTCGATCTGTTCAGGTGTCTTTGTCTTGGCCGCGGCGGGGCTGCTGACAGGCAAAAGCGCCACAACCCATTGGCGATACACCAATAAGTTGGCCGCGCGCTACCCTGACATATCCGTGGACCCTGATGTGTTATTCGTGGAAGACGATAGGATTTTCACCTCGGCCGGATCGGCGGCGGGGCTGGATCTGGGGCTGCATATCATTCGTCAGGATCACGGCGCGCAGGTCGCTGCCTCTGTCGCCCGACGGCTTGTCCTTCCCGCACAACGCGATGGCGGGCAGCGCCAGTTCGTGCCCCGCCCCGAGCCCAAGGCGCGGATGGGGTCGGATCTTGCAGCGCTACAGGATATGATCCGCGCCACTCTTGACGAGGACTGGCCGATGGCGCGTATGGCACAAACCGCCGCCACCAGCGGGCGCACGCTGGCCCGCCGGTTCCGCGAAGAGACAGGCGACACCCCCCTTAACTGGCTCAAGCTTGAACGGGTATCCCGCGCCGCTGAGCTGCTGGAAAATAGCGCCATCCCGCTGGCCGATATATCAGAGGTCTGCGGCTTCGGCTCGGCCGAGAGTTTTCGCCGCGATTTCCGCAAACTGATGGGCGTTCCTCCGATCCGGTATCGCGAAAGGTTCGGGGCTGCCGCCTAGTCCCGCCCCCTACGCTCGGTTTCCCGCACCGCCCGCACAAACGCGGCTACCCTGCACCTGTCGCGTTTGTTAGGGCTTTGACGTAGCATACCAGAAAACCCCGAAGCAGAAGGCGTCGCGTTTTATGTTGACCAATAGTGATCTTGTGGAACTGACCGAATTTCGCCGCGCGCTGCACCGCCATCCCGAAGTCTCTGGCGAAGAGGTAGAGACCGCACAGACCATCGTTAGTGCGCTAAAGCCCCTGTCGCCCACCCGCATCCTGACAGGTCTTGGGGGTCATGGCGTCGCGGCGGTGTTCGACAGCGGCACGGCTGGCCCGACGGTCCTGTTCCGCGCCGAGCTTGACGCCCTGCCGATAGAAGAACGCAACAGCGATATCGCTTGGCTGTCCGAGGTTGCGGGCAAAAGCCACGTGTGCGGCCACGATGGTCATATGACGATGCTGCTGGCATTGGGGCGCATGATCGCGCGCAAACCGGTTGCCACGGGGCGCGTGGTGCTGATGTTCCAACCCGCAGAAGAGGACGGCAGCGGGGCCAAAGCGGTGGTCAGCGACCCCGCATTCGACGCGATCAAACCGGATTGGGCCTTTGCGATCCACAATGAACCGGGCAGTCCGTTCGGCTTTGTCTCCACCCGCGTGGGGCTGATCAACTGCGCGTCGATGGGGCTCAAGGTCAAGCTCAGCGGGAAAACTGCCCATGCCGCCGACCCGCAAGACGGGGTATCGCCCGCGCTCGCGGTGGCACGGCTTATCCCCGCGCTGGATGATCTGGGCCACGGCGACGGCGGCCCGCGCAACGACGACTTCCGGCTGGTCACCGTCACCCACGCCACTATAGGAGAGCCGACTTTCGGCATCGCGCCGGGCGCGGCAGAGGTGTTTGCCACTCTGCGCACCGCCGGCGATGCGGGGCTGGAAAACCTTGAGGCCGCCGCGCGCGATCTCGCATCAACGATTGCCGCTGAATACGGTCTGGGCGTCTCTTTCGAGGTGCACGATCATTTCGCCGCTTCGATCAACGACGCAGACGCCTATGCCGTAGCGACCAAAGCGATGGAGGCGATCGGCGTGCCTTTTGGCGAGGAAAACGTACCCATGCGCGCTTCGGAGGATTTCGGCGTATTCGGCTGGGGGGCCAAAGCCGCAATGCTGTGTCTCGGACCGGGGGAGGATCACGCGGCCCTGCACAACCCCGACTATGACTTCCCCGATGACCTTATCCCCATCGGCAGCGGGATCTTTGACCGCATCGCCCGAGATCTTCTGGGGACGGCGTAACCCGCCCCCTTCTGAACGCGCCGCCCAAGCCCGCTAGTCCTGCGTCGCCAGCAAATCGGTGATCAGCGCATGGGTCGCACGAACCCGCGCCTCGTTCGGGTAGTTGCGGTTGGCAAGCACAACGATCCCAAGGTCTTGCCCCGGTAGCAGCGCGACATACCCGCCGAACCCGTTGGTCGCGCCGGTCTTGTTCAGGATCACATCGCGCTGCGGCGGCAACGGTGGGGTCAGGCGGGTCGCGGGCTGGGGCGACAGGATAAAGTCATAACCGTTGCCCGCCTCCATCTTGGCGACATCGACAGGCCAAGGGTACTGCTCCCATATCATGTCTTGGGTGTAATAGGCCGTCTCTGCCTGCCCCTGCCGTGTGCGTTCAAGCGCTGCGGTCAGCGCGGGATCTGCGCCGCCGCGGCCCAGCTCCAGATCCAGCAGGCGCAGCATATCGCGAGCGGTCGATTTCACCCCATAGGCTTCATCTGCCAACACGCCGGGGTTAACGCGAATGGGCGCATCCGTCTTGCGGTCATAGCCAAAGGCATAGCGATCCATCGCGTCATCCGGCACGTCGACATAGGTGCTGCCAAGCCCCATCGCGGGAAACAGCACATCCTCAGCCGCTTGGGCAAAGGACATCTGCATGGTCTGTGCCGTGATATGCCCCAGCAAGCCGATGCTGACGTTGGAATAGCTGCGTGTCCCCGGTTGCGGCGGTTGCCAGCCCTCTAGCCAGCGGATCAGCTCGGGCACATTGCCAACCTCGCCGGGAACCTGAAGCGGCAAGCCACCGGTGACATGGGTGGACAGATCAACCAGCCTTATCGCGCCGAAAGCGGCCCCCTCAAGCTGGGGTATGCTGTCCGACACAGGCGCATCCAGATCAAGCATACCGCGGTCTTCAGCCAATGCGGCCAACGTCGCGGTGAAAATCTTGCTGATCGACCCGAGTTCAAAGATCGTATCCGGCGTCGCCGCGACATTGCCTTTGCGCGCCGCCACACCCGTCGAATAGAAGCTATGCTGCCCCTGCCAGGTGATGCCCACGACCAATCCGGGGATTCGATATTGCTCGATTACCGGCGCAAAGCTGGCACCTGCGATATCGACAATCTGCTCGCTTGTGGCGCCTTGTGCGAACAGCGAGGCGGGAAGAGCAAAGGGGACCGACAGCACGACTGCCAGCGCGAGGTTGGGGAATTTCATATCTGCTTCGACCTATTTATGGGTGTTGCCGACGTCATTAAGCGGCACGCCTTCGATGCACAAATGCGAAAATGCGCGGACGGACCGGTGCGCGCCCCGCCGCTTGCCGCTTTCGCAGTAATTTCCCTTGGCTTCCCGGCTTGGCCCGCTACCTTGATCCCCAAGTTGTACAAACCAGTCACTTTTTACGCCAAGGAGCCTGCATCTCATGAAAAATTCCCTTCGTATCACCGTATCCGCCGCGACCCTTACCGTAGCACTCGCCTCGGCCGCAGCCGCCGACATCACTGTCTCGTCCAAGATCGACACAGAAGGCGGGCTGTTGGGCAATGTCATCGCCCTTGCGCTCGAGGACGCGGGCCTGCCCGTCGAACGCCGCCTGCAACTGGGCGGCACGCAGGTTGTCCGCGAGGCGCTGCTGTCCGGCCAGATCGACATTTACCCCGAATACACCGGCAACGCGGCCTTCTTCTTTAACGAAGCAGACAGCGACGTGTGGAAAGACGCCGAAGCCGCACACGCCCGCGCGGCCGAGCTCGACGCCGCGCAAAACGATGTCACATGGCTGACCTCGGCCCCTGCCAATAACACATGGGCCATCGCGGTAACCGGCCCCGTGGCGCAAGACAACAACCTGACCACCATGTCCGATTTCGGCGCATGGGTCGCGCAGGGCGGCACGGTCAAGCTCGCGGCCTCGACCGAGTTTGTTTCCTCCCCCGCGGTGCTGCCCGCGATGCAGGACACCTACGGGTTTGAACTGAACGCGGACCAGACGGTGATCCTGTCCGGCGGCGATACAGCGGCCACGATCCAGGCCGCCGCACGGGGCACATCGGGTGTGAACGCTGCGATGGTCTATGGTACCGACGGCGGTGTCGGTGCCACAGGTCTGGTGGTGATGGAGGATGACAAAGGCGTGCAGCCCGTCTACGAGCCCACCCCCATCGTCCGCGCCGAGGTACTGGTCGAATACCCGTCGATCCCCGAGGTGCTGAACCCCATTTTTGAGGGGTTGGATATGGCGACGCTGCAAAAGCTCAACGGGCGGATTCAGGTGGGCGGTGAACCGGCAGAGGCCGTGGCGCGTGATTACCTCACCCAAGCCGGGGTGCTGGACTGATCCGGGGCACGATGTCCTTGCAGACCTCTCGGGCGCGGCTATCCGCGCCGGGGGTTCTATTTGCCGTTCTGGGGGCCGCAGCGATGCTGGCCCCCTTTATGACGCTGGCCGCAAACCGCATCGTTGCGGGGGACGCGGTGCCGATCTGGGCGGTGGTCCCCGTAGCGCAGACGATCCCCGGATTGGCAGCGATCTTGGCGGGACTCGCATTAGGCCTGCCTGCAAGACACGTGGGGCTGCGTCTGGCGGGGCCGCTTGTGGGGCTGGCGGGATTGCTGTGGCTGCTCGTCCAGGGCGCGCCAGCGCTGCTGGAGGGCGCGGGCGATTACGCAAGGGTCTCTCCGGCGGCGGGGTTCTGGTGCTTGCTGGTAATCTTTGCCCTGCTCATGGCCGATGCGATCACCGCAATGAAACCGGGGCCCTCTCAGCGCGCACTGTTGCTGACAGCGGTGCTGGGTGCCATGTCCGTCGTGCTCGGCTCTGGCGCGCTGGCACCGCTGTCGGTGATGCAGGAATTTGCCGCACGCCGTGACGCCTTCGCGTCCGAGGCGGCGCGTCACCTGTGGCTGGCCTTCGGGTCGCTTGGCATGGCGGGGCTGATCGGCTTTCCCATCGGCGTTCTGAGCCACCGCAAGCCCGCGCTACGCAGCGCGATCCTGCCGGTGCTGAGCTTTCTGCAAACCATCCCCTCGCTCGCCATGTTCGGACTGATGATCCCCCTGCTGGGCTGGGTCGGTGCCACCGTGCCCGGTGCGCGCAGCATTGGCATCGCGGGCATCGGATTTGCACCGGCCTTTGTCGCACTGGTGCTCTATTCGCTGCTGCCCGTCGTGGGAAACACCGTGGCCGGACTGGCCGCCACGCCGCCGCAAGCCCTGAACGCCGCGCGCGGGATCGGCATGACAGCGGCGCAACGCCTGTGGCGCGTGGAACTGCCCATCGGCCTGCCCGTGATCCTCACCGGCCTGCGCATCGTGCTGGTCCAGAACATCGGTCTGGCGGTCATCGCGGGGCTGATCGGCGGCGGCGGCTTTGGCACATTCGTGTTCCAGGGGCTGAACCAGACCGCGACAGACCTGATCCTGTTGGGCGCGCTGCCCACGGTCGCGCTGGCCCTGACGGCGGCCATCGTGATGGATATTCTGGTCGACCTGACCCGCCGACTCCCCAAGGAGACACCATGATAGAGATCGACAATATCACCAAAATCTACGACAGCGCCCGCGCCGTCGATGGCGTGTCGATGACCATTGATACCGGCACGATCACAGTAATCGTGGGCACATCCGGTTCGGGCAAGACAACGCTTTTGCGGCTGATCAACCGGCTGGAAGAGCCCACCTCGGGAGAGGTGCGGATCAACGGGCAATCAACACTCGACGTCAAACCGCATATCCTGCGGCGGCGGATCGGATATGCCATTCAGGGCCACGGGCTGTTCCCGCATCACACGGTCGCGCGCAATATCGGCGCGGTGCCGCAATTGCTGGGCTGGCCCCGTGACAAGATCGACGCCCGCGTGGACGAACTGCTTGATCTCTTCTCGATGGCACCGCAAGAGTTCCGCCACCGCTACCCTTCTGAACTGTCGGGCGGGCAACAACAACGGGTCGGCGTGGCACGGGCCCTCGCCTCGCGCCCTGATCTGATCCTGATGGATGAACCCTTTGGCGCGCTTGACCCGATCATCCGCACCCGCGCGCAAGAGGATCTGCGCCGCATCCAGCAGACGCTCGGCTCCACCATCATCCTCGTGACCCATGATATGGAGGAAGCCATTCGTCTGGGCGACCGCGTGGCGGTGATGGATAGCGGCAAGCTGGTGCAACATGCCACCCCGGCAGAAATCATCACCCACCCCGCGAGTGATTTTGTGGCCGATATGGTGGGCGATGTCGAACGCCCGCTGCGGCTGCTTTCCCTCACCCCGCTGGCTGAGGTGATGGAGGACGGTCCCGCCAACGGCGCGCCCCTGCCCCGCGAGGCAAATCTGCGCGACGCGCTGTCAGCCTGCCTGTGGACAGGGCGCAGCGCCGTGCCGATCACCGATAAGGGCAAGATCATCGGCCGCGTGACGCTGGACGCGATCCGCGCCCGCGCCGAGGTGCACGCATGACAGCGGGCAACCTGCTACGCGCCGGTTTGCTGGCGCTGTTGCTCGCTCTGGTGCTACGGCCCGATTGGTTCGCGCCGCTCTTTGCGCCGCTGGCCCCGGCGGGCGGACCGGTCATTTACGCGCGCAGCTCTTTGCTGTCCCTCTCGCTCAGCCATTTGGGGCTGGTGGCCCTTGCCTCTGTCGCGGCGACGCTGGTGGCGGTGACGCTGGCAATCTTTGTCACCCGTCCTGTGGGCGCGTCCTTCCTGCCGCTGTCGCGCACGATCACCAACATCGGTCAGACCTTCCCCCCCGTCGCGGTGCTGGCGCTTGCCGTGCCTGCCTTGGGGTTCGGGGCGGGGCCGACGCTGGTGGCGCTGTTTCTCTATGGGCTGCTCCCGATCTTCGAGAATGCGATCACCGCCCTGTCGACCCTGCCCCCCGCCACGATGGAGGCCGCACGCGGCATGGGGCTGAACCGCTGGCAACGCCTTTGGCGGGTGGAGCTTCCCCTCGCCCTGCCCGTGATCCTGACCGGCATCCGCCTGTCCGTCGTCATTGCCCTTGGCACCGCCACCATCGGCTCCACCGTTGCCGCGCGCACCCTGGGCGAAGTCATCATCGCCGGGCTGCTAACCAACAACACTGCCTATGTGCTGCAAGGCGGGCTGATCGTGGGGCTTTTTGCGGTGCTGATCTATGATGCCATGGCCCAGCTTGAACGCTACCTGAGCCGTCGCATGGGGGGATAAACCGCGCCGAGTGGAAGCGCGCCTATCCGCCGCCCGCGCAATTGCGCCCCCTGTCCAAGACTTGTATCACAGCCCTATGATCCGACAGCTCGCCCCTTTTGTCCTCACCCTCTGGGCCGCGCCGCTGGCCGCGCACCCCCATGTGTTTATCGACACGCAGCTCTCGCTTGTCGCCGACGATCAAGGGCAACTGACCCATGTACGGGTGACCTGGGAATATGACGCGCTTTATTCCTTGCTGGTGACCGAGGATATGGGCCTTGATGCCGACGGCGACGGGGCGCTCACGGAAACGGAGCTTGCGACGCTGAACGGCTTTGACATGCAGTGGGTCGACGGGTTCAACGGCGATCTGGTTATCAGCACCGAGGCGAACACCATCGCGCTGTCCGGCCCGACCGAGATTGCGACGCAGTTTGATAACGGACAGATCACCACGATGCACACCCGTGCGCTGGAAACCGCAATCCCCGCCGGGACAGCGCTCACGATCAAACCCTATGATGCGACCTATTACACCGCCTACGACATCACGACCGCAATAGACACCACGCGCGCGCCGACCTGTCGCGCCCGTGTCGCCATGCCCGATGTCACCGCCACGATGGAGGCGCTGCAACAACAGCTCGCCCAGCTTGATGCCCAGACCGATCCTTCCGACGCGGGTCTGCCGGATATCGGCGCGCAAATGGCACCCACGGTGAATGTGACATGCGCCGCGCCCTGACCGTGATCGCCTTGGGCGTGGTCATCGCCCTTGCCGCGCTGTGGTGGACCGGCGGCTTTGACCGGCTGGCGCAATGGGCTGCGGCGCATCAACGCGCGTTTCAAAACAGCATCGCCCTCTCGCTGCGCGCCGTGCGTGCGGGCCAGCCAGAGGCGGTAACCGCCCTGCTGTCCGCCTGTTTCGCCTATGGCGTGGTGCATGCCGCAGGCCCCGGTCACGGCAAGGTGTTGATCGGCGGCTATGGCGCGGCCAAGGCTGTGCCGATGCTGCGACTGTCGGTGATCGCGCTGCTGTCGTCGCTGGGTCAGGCCGTGACGGCGGTGGCTCTGGTCTATACCGGCGTGAGCCTGTTGCACTTGGGGCGCGAGCGTATGATTTCGCTGACAGAGGCGATTATGGCCCCCGTCAGCTATGGCGCGATTGCCTGTGTCGGGCTGTGGCTGTTCTGGCGGGGCCTGTGCCATTTCCGCGCGACGCTTCCCACGCCGCAAGATCATCACCACCATCACCACCAGGACGACCATGACGGTATCTGCGCCACCTGTGGCCATGCGCATGGCCCCACCGCTGAACAGGTTCGACAGGCAACCACCCTGCGCGAGACGCTGCTGCTGATCGGATCTATCGCGGTGCGGCCCTGCACGGGGGCGTTGTTCGTGTTGATCATCACGCTTCAGATGGGGATCGCGGGCGTCGGGATTGCCGGTGCTTTCGCGATGGCCTTTGGCACCGCGACCATCACCATCGCCGTGGGTCTTGGTGCCGGCGCGTTGCGCGGCGGCGTGCTTGCCGGGTGGGCCAGTACCCCCCGTGCAGCCCAGATCGCCGCCCTGATCGAGCTTGCCGCGGGGCTTGGTGTGGCCCTGTTGGCGGGCGGATTGCTGCTGCGGGCGATCTGAGTTTACCCGCTCGACAAGCGGGGCGGTCAAAACTATCTATAATCCATGACCCAGTCTAGATCAGAGACCCACTCCGCCCGGATTGCGCGCATATTGGCCGACCGCATCATCTCGGGGCAGTTGGCCCCGGGCGCGCGGTTGCGGCAAGACCACATCGCGCAGGAATTCGGCGCAAGCCATGTGCCCGTGCGCGAAGCCTTCCGCCTGCTAGAGACACAATCACTTGCAGAAAGCCTTCCACGGCGTGGATTTCGCGTCACTTTCTTCGATATGGCAGAGCTGCGGGAGGTCGCCGAAATGCGCGCCAGCCTCGAAGCGCTCGCCCTGCGGCACGCCGCCCCAAACCTGACACCCGATATCCTCGCCAAGGCGCATAAGGCCAACCTGCAAGGCGACAGCGCCCAGAATGTACATGAATGGGAAGAAGCAAACCGCTGTTTTCACAGATTAATTCTGGAACCCTGCCAGATGCCGCGGCTGATGCGGTCGATTGACGACCTGCAAGCGGCAAGCGCGCGGTTCATTCTGCGGGCGTGGCGGACAAATTGGGAAGCCCGCACCGATCATGACCACCGTCTGATCCTCGACGCGCTGCGAAAAGGTCAGGTGGATCTGGCCTGCACCACGCTCTCGCGCCATGTGGGGTGGATCGGCAAGCGCAGTCGCACCCTAAAAAATCAAATCGGTTCAGGCACTTCCGAGTTTTTTAGATAATTATCTATAATCTGAATTGTCAGAAGGCGCGTCCTTCGTCCTACTGGGATAGACCTTGAAAGCTATCACTCGGAGGAAACCAGATGGCACTTGCGATTACATCCCTACCCCGTAACCCGTCCTTCGCGCAGGGGCTTGGCCTCGCGCTGGCCGGTGCCGCGCTGATCACGCTGGGGGCCAAGGTCCAGATCCCGTTCTGGCCAGTGCCCATGACCCTGCACACGCTGTCGGTCTTTCTTGTCGCCCTCACCCTTGGTCCGCGTCTGGGGCTGGCGGCGATGGCGGCCTATCTTGGGGCCGGTGCAGCGGGGCTTCCGGTGTTCTCCGGCACGCCTGAACGCGGCATCGGGCTCAGCTATATGGTCGGGCCAACGGGCGGCTATCTGCTGGGCTATCTTGTGGCGGCGGGTCTGACCGGCTGGCTGGCGATGGGGCGCGGCTGGATCGGGCGCGTGCTGGCGATGCTGGCGGGGCTGACCGTGGTCTATGCCGGTGGTCTGGCGTGGCTGGCGCTGTTCGTGCCCGCACCCAAGCTGCTGGCCGCAGGGCTGACCCCCTTCCTGCTGGGCGATGTGGTCAAGGTGCTGCTGGTGGCGACACTGCTGTCGGGCCTGTCGCGGTTGAAAGGGCGTGATCAATGATCCGCACGGACTGGACCCTCGACGAAGCGGCAGCGATCCACGCGCTGCCATTCCCCGACCTGATCCATCAGGCGCAAACGCTGCACCGCGCGCATTTCGACCCCACGGCGATCGAAACCGCCAGCCTGCTGAGCATCAAGACCGGCGGCTGCCCCGAGGATTGCGGCTATTGTTCGCAATCGGCGCATTACGACACCGGCGTCAAAGCGACCAAACTGATGGGCGCGGAAGAGGTCATCGCCGCCGCCAAACGTGCCAAGGATGCGGGCGCGCAGCGGTTCTGCATGGGGGCTGCATGGCGCAGCCCCAAGGACCGCGACATGGACAAGCTGACCGACATGGTGCGCGGCGTGGCCGATCTGGGGCTCGAGACCTGCATGACGCTGGGGATGCTGTCGCCCGAGCAGGTGACCAAGCTCAAGGAGGCCGGGCTCGATTTCTACAACCACAACATCGATACCTCGCCCGAGTATTACGCCGAGATCGCCTCGACCCGCACGATGGAAGACCGCCTTGAAACGGTGGAACATGTGCGCAAGGGCGGGATCAAGGTCTGCTGCGGCGGTATCCTTGGCATGGGCGAGGCAGAAGCGGACCGGATCAGCATGCTGGTCACCCTCGCCACGCTGCCCAGCCACCCAGACAGCGTGCCGGTGAACCTGTGGAACGCGGTCAAAGGCGTGCCGGTGCAGGGAAAATCCGAAAAGGTCGACCCTTTTGCGCTGGTCCGGCTGGTGGCCTTGGCGCGTATCCTGATGCCCGCCTCGGTCGTGCGCCTCTCTGCAGGCCGCACCGGGATGAGCGACGAGCTGCAATCACTGTGCTTTCTGGCGGGGGCGAATTCGATCTTTGTGGGCAACCAGTTGCTGACCACCGAAAACCCCGCCACGTGGAAAGACAACGACCTTCTGCAACGGCTCGGCATGCATGTGGCACCGGCCAAACCCGCGTCCAGATCGGCCACGATGGCGGCGCAGTAGATCCGCCCCTTACACGTGCAAAAGCCCGGCCTGATATCCTCGGGCCGGGCTTATCCTATCGGGCGACAGCGTGGCGTCAGGCGAAGATGATCACCGACTGCATGCCGTCTGCGACCATATCCCCATCCGTATTCCAGACCCGCATGACCTGAGAGCTATAGCCGCCGTTACCGGCGGTCAGCTGCGTCTCCATCATATACCAGCCGTCGCGGGTATTGGCGTGATCGGACAGCAGGTTGATGATCCAGTTCATTGATGAATTCGGCCCCGGTCGCGTCATCATCGGGAAGGCCGCAGGGGGCAGCACGTCGCCAATCGCGATCAGCCCCTCAAGCGTCCCCCACATCGCCGGATCACGGTGCCGCGCCCAAATCCGGACATAGCCGCGATCCGCACCGGAGAACGGCAGGCTGCCCTCGATCAGCTTGACCTCGAAGTTGACAAAGAACCGAACCGGCGGGCGTTTCAGCGCGGGCGGGAAGTAAGAGGGCGTGTCGTCCGGCCCTTGGGGGGCGGCGGGCGCGGTATGGCCTACGCTCAATTGGCTTTCCTGCGCATGGCCGAAAGAAAAAGTGCCCGTTGCCGCGACCTTGCCGTCGATTTCAGCGCGGGTGGCGATGGTGGTGATGTTGCGCCCTTGGCGCAGCACTTCGGCATGGATCGTGGGCGGCTGCGACACGGGCGCGGTAAAGTTGATCAGCGCCGACCGCAGCGCGGGCAGATCGGGGCGGTCCCGACGGGCCGCATTGACCAGCAAGGCACCGGTAAATCCGCCAAAGGCCGTACGCCCCTGCGCCCAGTTCTCTGGCACCTGATAGCGCGGCGCGGCGCCGTCCTGCTCTGCTGTGGCCAATACCTCGGCCAGGGTCACATCTGTCATGTCGGGTCCTTTATACGTCTGTCACCGTGCGCGGGCGCGCTGTTTCCCAATCGATGCCTGCAAAGCCAAGAGCGCGCAAGACACCCTGCCCCTGAAACGCCACGTCACCCAAAACGCACCCCCGCGGCAAAAAACCTTTGGCGGGACCGAACAGAGGTGTTGACGCCCAATCTCTATTTCACATATCCATGAAATATGGAATCACTACTCACAGATCGACTCGCCACCCTGAGCCACCCGCAGCGGCTTGCCGTGTTTCGCCTGCTGATGCGGCGCTATCCCGATGCCTTACCTGCGGGGGAAATCGCGCAGGTGTTGGCGCTGAAATCCAGCACGGCGTCGGTATATCTGTCGGCGCTGACGCAAGTCGGGCTGATCTCGCAGCGGCGCGACGGGACGCGTCTTTTGTATACCATCAGCCTTGATGCGGCGGGCGAGGTCGTATCGGGGTTGTTCGTGGATTGTTGTCGGGGGCGCGCTGATCTCTGCCCGCCCCCGTTTTCTGACCTCATTAACAGGACGCAGATGATGACCCAGACAAAGTTCAACGTGCTTTTCGTATGTACCGGCAACTCCGCCCGCTCCATCTTTGCAGAGACGATCCTGCGTGACATGGCGGGCGACCGGTTCACCGCCTATTCCGCGGGCACCCTGCCCCAGTCCGAGCTTAATCCCCTTGCGGTCGAGATGCTGCAAGCCAAGGGCCACAGCATCGACGCGCTGCGGTCCAAACATATCTCTGAATTCCAGACCGCCGATGCGCCGCAGATGGATTTCGTCTTTACCGTCTGTGACCACGCCGCAAACGAGGAATGTCCCACCTGGCCCGGCCAGCCCGTGTCGGGGCATTGGGGCATGCCCGATCCCGTCAAAGCCGAAGGGACAGAAGCGGAACGCCGGCTGGCCTTCCAACAGACATATGGCGCGCTGCACAACCGGCTGCTGGCCTTTACCGCCCTGCCTTTCGAAGCGCTGGACCGCGCTGCCTTGCAAAAACGGGTCGATGCCATCGGGGCCGACCCAGTGACAACAGGATAAACCACTATGACAACCTATGCGTTGAACGGCCTTGGCCGCATCGGAAAACTCGCCCTGCGGCCCTTGCTGGAACAGGGGGCCAAGATCGCCTTTATCAACGACGCGGTTGGCGACCCCGAGATGCACGCCCATCTGCTGGAGTTTGATTCCGTTCACGGGCGCTGGCCTGCGACCTTCAGCGCAGAGGATCATGCGATCACCATTGATGGCACGCGTATCCCCGTGACCAGCACCAAATCGATCACAGACCTGCCGCTGGAGGGGGTGGATGTGGTGATCGACTGCACCGGTGCGTTCAAGACAGAGGCCAAGCTTGCCCCCTATTTCGAGGCGGGCGTGAAAAAGGTTGTTGTCTCTGCCCCCGTCAAGGACGGGCCGACGGCGAATATCGTCTATGGCGTGAACGACGACACCTATGATCCAGCCACGCACAGCATCGTCACCGCGGCGAGCTGCACCACCAACTGCCTTGCCCCCGTTGTCAAAGTGCTGCTGGAAGGGATCGGGATCAAACACGGGTCGATCACCACGATCCATGACGTGACCAACACGCAAACCATCGTGGACCGCCCCGCCAAGGACATGCGCCGCGCCCGATCGGCGCTGACCAACCTGATCCCGACCACCACAGGGTCGGCCACGGCGATCACGCTGATCTATCCGGAGCTGACCGGCAAGCTGAACGGCCACGCCGTGCGGGTGCCCCTGCTGAATGCGTCGATCACCGATTGCGTGTTCGAGGTGGAGCGTGAGACGACCGTAGACGAGGTCAACGCCCTGTTCAAAACCGCCGCCGAGGGGCCGCTCAAGGGTATTCTGGGCTTTGAGGAACGCCCGCTTGTGTCGTCGGATTACACCAATGACACCCGCAGCGGGATCGTGGATGCGCCATCGACGATGGTGGTGAATGGCACGCAGGTCAAAATCTATGCGTGGTATGACAATGAAATGGGCTATGCGCACCGTCTGGTGGATGTGGCGCTGATGGTGGGCGGCAAGCTGTGACACGCCCTGCCGGTTTTACCGCCTATATCACTGTCACCGCCGCCTATTGGGCCTTTATGCTGACCGACGGCGCGCTGCGGATGCTGGTGCTACTGCATTTTCACACGCTCGGGTTCTCTCCGGTGCAGCTGGCCTATCTGTTTGTGCTCTACGAGATCGCGGGCGTGGTCACCAACCTGTCGGCGGGCTGGATCGCGGCGCGCTTCGGACTGACCTCGACGCTTTATGCGGGGCTGTCGTTGCAAGTGGTCGCGCTGCTGGCACTGACACAGCTTGATCCGGCATGGAGCGTCGCCGCCTCGGTCGTCTTTGTCATGCTGGTGCAAGGGTTGTCGGGCGTGGCCAAGGATCTTGCCAAGATGAGCTCTAAATCCGCGGTCAAGCTGCTGGCCCCCACCACGGGGGGCGGCCTGTTCCGCTGGGTCGCACTGCTCACCGGATCGAAGAACGCGGTCAAGGGCGCTGGCTTTCTGCTGGGTGCGGGGATGCTGGCGCTGCTGGGGTTTGTGCCGTCGACGCTGGTGATGGCCGCGATCCTGTTTGTGATCCTGATCGGCGTCATTATCGGTATGCCCGCGGGCCTGCCGGTGGGGCGCAAGGATGCCAAGTTCACCGAAGTCCTGTCCAAGAACCGCAATATCAACTGGCTGAGCGCCGCGCGGCTGTTTCTGTTCGGGGCGCGCGACGTGTGGTTTGTCGTGGGCATCCCGATCTATTTCTACGCCGTGCTCTCCGATGGCAGCGTCGAAAGCAAGCGGGAGGCTTTCTTTATGATCGGCAGCTTTCTGGCGGTGTGGACGATCCTCTATGGGGCCGTGCAAGGCTGGGCCCCGAAGATACTGCGGGCCACAGGCCGGACCGAGGGCGACACGCTCGCGCAGGCCCGCCACTGGAACCTTGCGCTGGTCGTCGTGCCCGCCCTGCTGGCCGCGCTGGTCTGGATCACGCCTGCGCCATCCCCCGCGCTGACGGTCACGATTGTCCTTGGCTTACTGGTGTTCGGGGCGATTTTCGCGGTGAATTCGGCGCTTCATTCCTATCTGATCCTCAGCTTTACGGATGCAAAGCGGGTCACGATGGATGTGGGGTTCTACTATATGTCCAACGCGGCCGGTCGGTTGGTAGGCACGCTTTTGTCTGGCTTCACCTATCAACTGGGGGGGCTGGCGCTGTGTCTTGGCACCGCGGCGCTGATGCTGGCGCTGAGCGCCTTGGGGACGGCACAGCTGCGCCCTTCGCAAACGTCATGAACTGCGGCGCGCGGGGATGTCCCCGCGCGCCCAATCTCAAGAAACCGCAACCACGCCGTTGCGGTTGTCCCGCCAGATCACCGCGACAAGCACCGCCGAGGCGACCCCCGCGATCAGCGTCGTCGTCAGCCCCGGAAAGCTGAAGGCAAAGCCCGCGATCCCCAGTGGCAGACGCAACCAGGGCCGCACCATACCGACGCCCAGCAGATAGCCCTCAAGCCCGCCGGACAGCAGCGTGATGCCGATGATGATCGACGGCAGCACATAGATCAGCGGCGTCAGATCGCCCTGCAGCACCAGCGCAGGCTGGAACAGGAAGAAGAGCGGCACAAAGTAGATCACCACCCCCAGCCGCATCGCGGTGAAGGAGGTCAGCATCGGCTTGGCCCCCGCAATCGTCGCCGCCAGAAACGCCGCAGCCCCCACCGGAGGCGTGATCACCGACAGCATCGCGTAGTAGACGATGAAAAAGTGCACCGCGACCGTGTTCAACCCGCCGATTTCGATGATCGCGGGTGCCAGCGTCACCGCAAGGAAGATGTAGGCCACAATCGCAAGCCCCGCCATGCCCATGATAAAGCAGGCCAAAACCCCAAGCGCGATCACGAGATAGACGTTATCCCCGCCCAAAGCGACCAGCCCAGAGGTCATCGACCCTGTCACACCGGTGATGGTCAAGGCGCTGACCACAAAGGCGATCGGCAGGATGATCGCTGCGGTCTGTGTGACCAGCGTGCCCACCTGGCGCAGGGTTTCAAAGATGCGCGCAGGTGTCATCATGGTCTCGCGTTGCAGGAAGCTCAGCGCGATCATCAGCGCACTGGCGTACCACGGGGCGTAATACTCCCACCGCATATAGAGCAGGCCCCAGACCAGAAAGATCATGACCAGCAGGAAGGGCCAGCCGCGCTTCATCACCTCGCGGGCCGAGGGCAGGTTTTCGGGTTTCATCCCCACCAGCCCCTTGCGCGCGGCATAGGCGTCGACTTGCAGGATCAGACCAAAATAGAACAACGCCGACGGCAGGATCGCGGCCACCATCACGGTCGCGTAATCCACACCGATGGTGATCGCCATGACAAAGGCAATCGCCCCCATCACCGGCGGCATCACCACCCCGCCGGTCGAGGCACAGGCCTCGATCGCGCCAGCGTAATGGGGCGGGTAGCCGACCTTTTTCATGGTTGGAATGGTGATCGACCCGGTGCCCGCGATGTTCGAGAAAATCGACCCCGACAGCGACCCGAAAAAGGCGCTGGCCACGATCGATACTTTCGCTGGACCGCCGCGGTACTTGCCAAAGCCCGCATTGGCCAGATCGATAAAGAACTGCCCCGCCCCCGTGGCGATCAGCACGCCCGCAAAGACCAGAAAGCCCAGCACGATCTCGGCCACGATCTTGGTGGTGATACCCATCAACCCTTCGGTTCGGAAGACATGCGCCTCGATCATGCGTTCAAACGTATAAGGGATGCCCATCAGCAAACCGGGGAAGTAATCGGCCACCAGCGGGTAAAGCCCCAGCACCAGCACCACGAGCAAAAAGGGGATGCCCCCCGACCGGCGCGCGATTTCAAGCATCAGCAGCCAAAGCACGACGCCCGCGTAGAAATTGGTCCAGCCCGCCTGCACGATCTCCCATGCATACATGGAAAACCACATACAGATGCCAAAGCCCACGGCGGCCGCCACGATGTCATAGATCGGCACATGGGTGTGCGATTTCACCGCTGGCAGCGCGATGAACGCCGCCGCAAGGAAGGTGCCGATGAAGACCCAGTAATACTGCCCCTCGATCAGACGCCGCCCGCCGATGGGAACGCCGAATACATAGGCCAGCCCCATCCCGAGGCCAAAGGTACACAGCAGCACAAAAGCGATGCTGGTGAACGAGAATAATCCCCCCAGTCGCGTCGTCTCGGACGAGGGTTCGACAGCCGTTTCAGCCGCCGGAGGGTGTTTTGTTGCTGACATGGATGATCCTGAAAATAAGGGCGCTGTGGCAGTGTCTTAGGAGGACGGAGCACGCTGTGCTCCGCCCTGTCTTATGCCGTCGATGACGGTCCGGCGCGGCGTTACAGGCGCGAGCGGAACGGCTCCAGCCCGTCGGTGTGCTTGGCCAGAATGTCGAGATACTCCTGGTTCTCGAAATTCATCTCGACGCCCTGCTCCATCGCCTCTTTCATGCCGGCGTTGCGTGCCGCGATCCACGCGTCCATCTTCTCGATGGCCTCGTTGTTCCAGGCATCGTCTTCTTCGGTCCACGCCCCGATTTCACGCAGGTATTTCACCGTGCCTTCGTGCACCGGGATCGGGTTGGCATCCAGGAAGTTGCGGAAATGCTCCAGCGACATGCGGGTCGCCAGCGCGTGCGATCCTTTGTAGTTGTCGTGGGATTCATTCATCCACTTCGCCATGTTATAGACGAAATCCTCTTCTGCGGTGACCGGCACGGCATAGACGAAGTTCGACGTCATGGACTCGACACCCTTGGCGGTGCTCACCCCCATAGAGATGGTCGAGGGGATCGTCATGGGGCGGTAGCTGAGGTAGCCGTCCCAGCCTTCTTTGTTGGCGGGGTCCATTGGCAGCCAGCGGATGCTGCCCGGTGCGCCCTCCATTTCGGACAGGACCGAGGAGATCGGCGAGCAATAGGCCACATCGGACTTCCCCTCGACAACCGAACGACAGTTTTCACCGTAGCTGGAGGCCGGGACGAATTCGATCTTTTCCTGTGCTTCTTCGGGCGTCATGCCGATAAAGGCAGGCAGGGCCTGTGTGATCGCAGAGACAATCGCGGGCGAGAACACGCCAGAGGTGACACGCACGCCGCCTTTGCCAATGTCTTCAAGGCTTTGCAGCTCGGAATCGCCAGCCACAACAAAGCCCCAAGGCGTGTCGTTGTGGTGCCACAGGATCCGCTGCGGCATGGGTTTCGCCGAGGCGTAGCCGCCGACCCCTTCCGCTTGCAACGCCATTTCCGACGCGGAAACCGACGCGATCGCGATATCTTCGCGGTCGGTCAAACGTTTGTAGCGCATGGGCTCGCTGTCTTCAGGAACGATCCGCACGGTGGTGCCGGTTTCCTTTTGCAACGCAGGCCCCCAACCGTTGGTCGAGGCAAAGCTGCCTGTCGACGTGCCCGGCGTGGCAATCACGAGCATGCGCGGCCACTCATACTCCTGCGCCATCGCGACGCCCGAAAGCGCCATGGATACCGCAAAGGACCCGACAGCGGCCTTGGCAAAACGTGTCATATTCTTCATGTGGTCTCTCTCCCTGTTGTACATCTTTGGATTGTTCGGGATCGCAGGATCACAGGCGCCGCAAAAGCTGCGGATGCCCATGCGCAGGACGCAGATGTGATCTTTGCAGATGTCACGCAGCACCTCCCAATGCTTGTCGCGACGCGTCCGGTATGACCCGTAAAACGGGCCAGAAAACGCATCCTCCCGAGTGTCGGCCCCCTCCTCCCGAGGGTATCCGACTCAATCTGTCAATCAGCCTAGGGGCAAGATATTTCGATGCCAATACCGCAGAACAGAACTTGATACCGCAGCCGCGCGGGGTCTTTGCGCGATCACCCCTAGTTTGCTGATGCCAAAGGGTTAACACCGCAGAATATGGGAAATGTGACGTTACGTTGCTTTGGGTTACGAGGCGTTGTTTCGGCTGACAAGCGTCAGGAGGGCTGCCCAAACCGCGCCCGTTTTGCCCAAAATTGCGCCACCTTCGGTTGAATATTTTGCGGCTTGCACCGTTTGCCGAACTTGGCTACGCCTAAGGCAACGACGCTGCAGGCCCCCACAGGGGCCGCAGTTCCAACATCTATCCGTCGGGGTGCCCTAGGGGGCTGAGAGGTGCGTGCACCGACCCGTCGAACCTGATCCGGGCAATACCGGCGTAGGGAACGGGTATCTTTGTGCAACGGCCTTGGGTCCACGCCACAAAGCTCATTCTTGCGTCTGCTTGCCCACCACCGAAAGGCGAGCATGTGACCAAGACGACCCCCATTTCCCTGACCATCGCCGGATCCGACAGCGGCGGCGGTGCCGGTATTCAGGCCGATATCAAGGCGATGTCGGCCAATGGTGTCTATGCCGCCAGCGTGATCACCGCCGTGACCGCGCAGAACACGCGCAGCGTCAGCGCCGTACACGAGATCCCCGCCCCCATCGTCGCGGCCCAGATCGATGCGGTGCTGTCCGATCTTTCGGTGCAATCGATCAAACTGGGCATGTTGTTTTCTCCGCAGATTATTCAGGCGGTGGCATCCGCGCTCTGCGCGTTTCGGGGGGCCGTCGTGGTTGATCCGGTGATGATCGCAAAATCCGGCGATGCGCTGTTGCAAGAAGACGCCGTCGCAGCGCTGATCGCGGATATCCTGCCGCGCGCCGATCTGCTGACCCCCAACCTCCCCGAAGCCGCCCGCCTGTTGAACCAGCCCGAGGCCGACAGCGCCGACCAGATGGTCACGCAGGCCCGCGCGTTGCTCAAGATGGGCCCGAAGGCGGTGCTGATGAAGGGCGGCCATAGCGCGGGCAATATCTGTAGCGACGCGCTGGTCACCGCAGAGCGTGTCACATGGTTCAGCGCGCCGCGCATCGACACGCGCAATACCCACGGGACGGGATGCACCTACGCCGCGGCCATCGCTGCGGGGCTGGCCCACGGCAAACCCCTTGGCGCGGCGGTACAGGCCGCCCATGACTATCTGCACCGCGCCATCATCGCCGCCGATCAACTTGATATCGGCACGGGCCACGGGCCGGTGCATCACTTCCACGCGGTCTGGTCATGACGCAGGTCACCATCATCGGCGCGGGCGTCGCGGGGCTGTGTACCGCGCGTGTCTTGCTGGACCGCGGGATGCGCGTGCATCTGATCGACCGCGCCCGCCAGCCCGGCCCGCAAGGGTGTTCTTGGTGGGCTGGCGGCATGCTCGCCCCGTTTTGCGAAGGTGAAAGCGCCGAGGAACCGGTGATCCGGCTGGGGAAAAGGGCGGCGGATTGGTGGGGCCAACACACCACATCGCTGCACCGACGCGGGTCGCTTGTGATCTCTCCGGCGCGGGACAGCAGCGATCTGACCCGCTTTGCGCGCCGCACGACAAGCCACCAAACCCTGACCGGCGCAGAGATCGCGGCGCTTGAACCCGACTTGGGCGACCGCTTTGCCAAAGGGCTCTATTTCCAGACCGAGGCCCACCTGTCGCCCCGCATTGCGCTGGCAGAGCTGTGGCGCGGGCTGGTGGCCGATGGGGCCAGCTTTGAACAGGGCGAGGCCGCCCCCGAAGCGCTGGCGCAAGACCGCATCGTCGTTGATTGCCGCGGCTATCACGCGCGCGCCGATCTGCCTGATTTGCGCGGCGTGAAAGGGGAAATGGCGCTGCTGTCCTGCCCCGATATCGAGATCACCCGCCCCATCCGCGTGCTGCACCCACGTGTGCCGATCTACCTCGTGCCGCGCGGTGACGGGATCTACATGCTCGGGGCCACGATGGTCGAAGGCCGCGCCGGTGCCCATGCCAGCGTGCGGTCCATGCTTGAACTACTAAGCGCGGCCTACGCACTGTCCCCCGCCTTTGGCGAGGCCGAGATCCTAGAGATCGGCGTCGACAGCCGCCCCGCCTTCCCCGACAACCTGCCGCGCATCGAACGGCAGGGCAATCTGATCCGCGCCAACGGTCTGTATCGCCACGGTTTCCTGCTCGCCCCCGCGCTGGCGACCATGGTGGCTGACCTGATCCTTGACGCCAAAACACCGGAGATTTTCCATGAAACTACAGCTTAACGGTGCCCCGCTCGACAGTGACGCGCCCACGCTTGCCGCCCTGCTAGAGGCCGAAGGATTTGGCGGCGCGAAAGTCGCTACCGCCGTCAATGGCAGCTTTATCCCCGCCAGCCTGCGGGCCAGCCACCCCCTGTCCTCCGGCGACAGCATCGAAGTGCTCGCCCCCATGCAAGGAGGCTGAGATGCGCCCATTTTACGGAGAAACCCTTGCCAATGGTCTGATGCTGGGCACCGCGCAATACCCCTCGCCCAAGGTGCTGTCAGACGCCTTTGCGCGCAGCGGGGCGGCGGTGGCGACGGTATCGCTGCGGCGCGAAAGCGGACGGGATCGCGCCGGTCAGGACTTCTGGGAACTGATCCGCGCGCTTGACGTCCATGTGCTGCCCAACACCGCCGGATGTCACAGCGTCAAAGAGGCCGTCACCACCGCCCATATGGCCCGCGAGGTGTTCGACACGCGCTGGATCAAGCTCGAGGTCATCGGCGAGGAGGACACGTTGCAGCCCGATGTCTTCGGTCTGGTCGAGGCCGCCCGCATCCTGAGCGAGGACGGGTTTCAGGTCTTTCCCTACACCACCGAAGACCTTGTGGTCGCGGATAGATTGCTGCGGGCGGGCTGCGAGGTGCTGATGCCCTGGGGCGCGCCCATCGGGTCGGGGATGGGGCTGAACAACCTTTTCGGGCTGCGCGCCATGCGGGCGCATTTTCCTGACGTGCCGCTGGTGATCGACGCGGGCATCGGCCTGCCCTCGCACGCCGCACAGGCGATGGAGCTGGGGTTTGACGCGGTGCTGCTGAACACCGCTGTCGCCAAAGCCGGTGACCCCGCCGCCATGGCCGAGGCCTTTGCCACCGCGATCCGCGCCGGACAGCTTGCCGCCGAGGCGGACCCGATGCCGCCCCGCGATATGGCCGCGCCCTCTACCCCCCTGATCGGAAAGGCGTTTCTGGAATGACCCTTGACCGTTTCTACCCGATCTTCGACAGCGCCGCCTGGCTGGAGCGGCTGGTGCCCCTTGGCATCAAACTGGTGCAACTGCGGATCAAGGACACGCCCGCCCCTGCCCTGCGGCGCGACATCCGGCAGGCCAAGGCGATCTGCGCCAAGCACGACTGTACCCTCGTCATCAACGATCACTGGCGTATCGCGCTCGACGAAGGGTGTGATTTTATCCATCTGGGACAAGAGGATCTGGACAGCGCCGACCTCACCGCCATCCGCAATGCGGGCGCACGTCTGGGCATCAGCACCCACGACAAGGCCGAACTGACCCGCGCCCTGGACCTGCGCCCCGATTATATCGCCCTCGGCCCGATCTACCCGACGATCCTGAAGCAGATGAAGTGGCACGCGCAGGGGCTGGACCGTCTGCGCGACTGGCGTGAACGGGTGGGCCAGACCCCGCTTGTGGCCATCGGTGGCATGTCCGTCGACCGCGCGGCGGGTGCTTTTGATGCCGGTGCCGATTGCGTCGCGGCGGTGACCGACATCACCCTGAACCCCTCGCCCGAGGATCGCATCACCGCATGGCTGGGGGCAACCCGATGACCCGCTATGCCCGCCAGATGATCCTGCCGCAGGTCGGCCCATCGGGCCAAGAGGCGCTGGCGGCGGCGCGTGTGGTGGTGGTCGGCGCGGGCGGGCTGGCGGCACCGGTACTGCCCCTGCTGGCAGGGGCCGGTGTGGGGCATATCACGCTGGTGGACGGTGATGACGTGGCCCTGTCAAACCTGCACCGCCAGACGCTCTTTACCGAGGCCGATATCGGCACGCCCAAGGTCACCGCCGCCGCCCGCGCCCTAACCGCGCGCAACAGCGCGTGCACCGTGGTGGCCCACCCCGTGACCCTTGGGCCGGAAACCGTGGCAAAGCTGTGCCATGATGCGACGCTCGTGCTGGATTGCGCCGACAGCTTCGCAGCAAGCTATGTGCTATCGGATCATTGCCTGAACGCGGATCTGCCCTTGATCAGCGCCTCGGCCCTTGGGTTTGGCGGCTATGTCGGCGGGTTCTGCGGCGGCGCGCCGTCGCTGCGGGCGGTCTTCCCCGATCTGCCGGACCGCGCGGCGAGCTGCGACACGGCGGGGGTGATGGGGCCGGTTGTCGCCACGATCGGTGCCACACAAGCACAGATGGCGCTGGCCTGCCTCCTTGGACTGTCGCCGTCCCCTCTGGGGCAATTGATCAGCTTTGATCTTGCCTCCTATCGTTCTGGCGGCTTCCGCTTTGATACCGCGCCGGAGCCTGACCACGGTTTCGGATTCGTCGCGCCTTCGCAGATCCGCGCAAGCGATTGGGTCGTCGATCTGCGCGGCCCGGATGAGGCCCCCACATCCGCGACACCCACAGCGCAGCGCATCACCCTGCCCGATTTCCTCCGCAACGCTCCCCGCCCGACACATCAACCCCGTGCGGTGATCGCCTGCCGTTCGGGACTGCGCGCGTGGCAGGCGGCGACCCATCTGGCCAGCTACTGGCACGGCCCCATTACCCTGCTCGCCATGGGCGAGCCTTCCCCGTTGAAAGGACAAACCGATGAAACTTCGTAACATTCTGGCCGCGCTGGCGCTGACCTCTGGCCCGGCGCTGGCGCAGGACGAGATGGTCTTGCTGCTGGACTGGTTCGTGAACCCCGACCACGGGCCGATCATCGTGGCGCAGGAAAAAGGATACTTCGCCGAACAGGACCTGAGCGTAGAGGTCATCGCCCCCGCCGATCCTTCTGACCCGCCGAAACTGGTCGCCGCGGGCAAGGCGGATCTTGCGATCTCCTATCAGCCGCAGTTGCACCTGCAAATCCACGAAGGTCTGCCCCTGCAACGGGTCGGCACGCTGGTGGCCACGCCGCTGAACTGCCTGCTGGCGCTGACCGATGGTCCCATCGCCTCTCCTGCGGATCTGGCGGGCAAAAAGGTCGGATTCTCTGTCGGCGGTGTCGAAGAGGCCGTACTTGGCGCGATCCTGACCCATCACGGGCTGTCGCTGGATGATGTGGAGCTGGTAAACGTCAACTGGTCGCTGTCACCGTCGTTGATGTCCGGTCAGGTGGATGCGGTCATCGGGGCCTTCCGCAATTTCGAGCTGAACCAGATGGATATCGAAGGCGTCGATGGCACCTGTTTCTACGTCGAGGAAGAGGGCCTGCCGCCCTATGACGAGCTGATCTACGTCGCGAACCGCGACACGATGGACAAGGACATGATCGCGCGGTTTCTGGCCGCGACCGAGAAAGCGACGCAATATATCGTCAACCACCCCGAAGAAAGCTGGGAGGTGTTCGCCGCCACCTCTGCCGATCTGCAGGACGAGCTGAATGCCCGCGCGTGGAAAGACACGCTGCCCCGTTTCGCCCTGCGCCCCACGGCGATGGATGCCGGACGCTACGCCACATTCGAGACGTTCTTGCATGACGCGGGCCTGATCCCCGACATCTCGCCCGTGTCGACCATCGCCATTGATGTGACCGCCCGATGACCGCGCCGGACTATGGCCGCAGCTTC
Source organism: Sulfitobacter sp. PM12 (assembly GCF_045586035.1). Taxonomy (NCBI): domain Bacteria; kingdom Pseudomonadati; phylum Pseudomonadota; class Alphaproteobacteria; order Rhodobacterales; family Roseobacteraceae; genus Sulfitobacter; species Sulfitobacter sp. PM12. The sequence continues at coordinate 1,716,761 of NZ_CP151529.1, read as the reverse complement.
GCGATTTGGCGCGCTGCTGCGGCGGCGGATTGGCAAGACTATACCCACCATGCTTTTGTCGAAGGGTTGCGCGACGGCAGCTTGCCGCGCCGTTGTTTTGTGAACTATCTGATCCAAGACTATGTTTTCCTTGTTCATTTCTCTCGCGCTTGGTCGATGGCGGTGGTCAAATCGGAAACGATGGAAGAGATGAAGACCTGCGCCGCCACGGTGGATGCGCTGGTCAATCACGAGATGGCGCTGCATATCCGCACCTGCGCTGCGGCGGGTATCGACGAAGCGGCGCTTTTCACCGCGACGGAAGCCCCCGCCAACCTCGCCTATACGCGCTATGTGCTGGATGCCGGAATGCAGGGGGATTTCCTTGATCTGATGGCGGCGCTGCTGCCATGCGTCATGGGCTATGGGGAGATCGGTCAGCGCCTGGCCCAGACCCGCAGCGCCGACACGCCCTATGCCGAGTGGATCGAGACCTACGCCGACCCCGACTATCAGGCGCTGTGCCAGACGGTGGGCGCGATGGTCGACGCGGCGGTTGCGCGGCGGATCGGTGACCTTGAAACCGCCCCCCGTCGCGCGGCACTGCAAAACCGCTTTTCCACCGCCACACGGCTAGAGGTCGGCTTCTGGCAGATGGGGCTGGACCTGCCATGACCCCGCCGCCCGCGCTGCGTCTGACGGGACAACACCGGATTGACGCGCGCCCCCTGTTTGACGTGGATATGACTCTGGCCGCGGGGGCGTGGACCTGCTTGCTCGGCCCGTCGGGGGTGGGCAAATCCACGGTGCTGCGGCTGCTGCTGGGGCTTGAGACGGGCGGCGCGTTTGACGGCACGATCACCGCCTCTGACGGGCAACCGCTGGCGGGGCGGATCAGCTATATGGCGCAATCCGACCTGCTGTTACCGTGGCTTACGGTGATCGAAAACATCATGATCGGCGACCGGCTGCGTGGGGCCACGCCTGACAGGGACCGTGCCTCCGCCATGCTTGAACGGGTCGGTCTGCAGGATCATGCCCATAAGAAACCCGCCGCCTTGTCGGGCGGCATGCGGCAGCGGGCAGCGCTGGCGCGGACCTTGCTGGAGGATCGCGCGGTGGTCTTTCTGGACGAGCCATTCTCGGCGCTGGATGCGGGCACCCGCGCCGCGATGCAAGAGCTCGCGGCAGAGCTGTTGCACGGGCGGACCGTGCTGCTGGTCACCCATGATCCGGCAGAGGCAGCGCGGCTGTCCGACCACATCCTGATCCTCTCTGCCACAGGCGTGCAAAGCTGGCCCGCACCCGCGCTTCCCGTACCGCGCCCCGTCACCGCGCCCGAAGTTTGGGCCTGCCAAAGCGCGCTGCTGTCCCATCTGCGGGGGGTGCCTGCATGAGGCGATACGACATACCGCTTGCGATCCTGCTGGGGCTTGGCCTTTGGCAGGCCGCGGTGCTGCTGACCGACGCGCCGCACTATATCCTGCCCTCGCCGTGGCGCGTGGCGCAGGCGGCCTATCGCGCCCGTGAGACGCTGATCGAGAACGCATGGGTCACCACCGTCGAGGTGCTGCTGGGGCTGCTGATCGGCACCGCCCTGGGGGCTGTCACCGCGATCCATCTGGCGCTGTCCAAAACGGCAGAGCGTTTGCTGCTGCCGCTGCTGGTCTTTACCCAAGCCGTGCCGGTTTTCGCGCTGGCCCCATTGCTGACGCTGTGGTTCGGCTATGGCATGGGGTCCAAGATCGTGATGGCCGTGTTGATCATCTATTTTCCAGTGACATCCGCCTTTCACGACGGGCTGACCCGCGTGCCTGATGGCTACCGCGATCTGGCGCAATCGATGGGGACGCGACCGTTGCGGTTCATGCGCTACGTGCAAATCCCCCACGCGCTGCCAAGCCTTGCGACGGGGCTGCGGCTGGCGGCGGTCTATGCGCCGATCGGCGCGGTGATTGGCGAATGGGTCGGCGCGTCAAAGGGGCTGGGCTATCTGATGCTGCTGGCCAATGGCCGCGCCAAGATCGACCTGATGTTCGCCGCGTTGATCATGCTCGCCTGTTTGACAGTGCTGTTGCATCTCTCTGTCGGGTTGCTGGCACAACGCCTGACCCGCTATGCCGAAGGCCGCAGCGAAAGCGGGATCACGCGCAGCACCCGCGCGTGATCCATACGACTTGCTATTCCGCGTTCGGCCGCACCCGCGCGCCGCTTTTATCGGCAAAGGCCGCAAGGCGCGCGCGCGCATCGGGCTGCGTATTGACCACACCGGCGACCACAGCTTCGGCATAGGCGGCATCCATCGCCGACATATTCTGCATATGGCTCACCGCGCTACAGATCGCGAAGTTCGACAGCGGCAGGTTCTGCGCCGCCTTGCGCGCCAGTTCCATCGCCTTGTCCATGCTGGACCCTTCGACGATATACTGCGCAAGGCCCAGATCGACGGCCTCTTGCCCCTGATAGACGCGCCCGGTGAGCATCATGTCGATCATCCGCGCCTTGCCGACCAGATCGGTCACACGGATCGTAGCCCCCCCGCCGGTGAACAGCCCGCGCTGGCCTTCGGGAAGCGCGAAATACGCGCTTTGGTCCATCACCCGCACATGGGCAGAGCTGGCAAGCTCTAGCCCGCCGCCGACAACGGCCCCTTGCAATGCGGCGATCACGGGCACGCCACCGTATTCCATCTTGTTGAACGCCTCGTGCCACCGCAAACAGACGTGCATGAAATCGGCAGGGCTGCGGTCTTCGTCATGGTGTTCGATCAGATCAAGCCCGGCGCAAAAGTGATCCCCCGCGCCCGCCAGGACCACTGCACGCACACCCGCGCGCGGTGCGGCGGAAAAGAAGGTGACCAGCTCTTCGATCGTGTCGATGTCCAAGGCATTCCGTTTGGTGGGACGGTTCAGGGTCACCACCCAGACGCCATCGTCATGCGCCTTGATGTCCAGGTTACGGTAGCTGGTCGGATCAATCTGAACGGCCATATGAATTCCTCCTCCTATGGGGCCGGCAATTGTGGTCGGCCCCGGTGCCTTGCTGCTGCAAGGGCTTGCTGAATATATGCAAAAGGCTCTCCCACCTTTTACGTGACTGTGCATTGAGTAGCGCGCCAAACACAGCCCGTCTATCGGTCATCCGCCGATTTCAGCGCGGTGACTTCCCCAAGGGCAACGGAGGCGCAGGGATTCGCCCCGTCGTGATCTGCCAGAGGCGGCAAAACCGTTTGAAAACGCAATGTTACCGTGTGAATCGCCGCTGATTTGGGGTGGGGTCAGAAAAAAATCGAAAATAATCACCGGGGCGGCAAAAATGGGGTTGAACCCCGGCTGAACCTTGGGGTAGTAGAGCGCTACCGGGTCGTTAGCTCAGTTGGTAGAGCGCTTCGTTTACACCGAAGATGTCGGGAGTTCGAGCCTCTCACGACCCACCACTCCACCACCACAATTCAGTTCTACCAACGCAACCTGCGCCGACGGCGACGGGGTTCTATGCGTTTGATGTCAAGGGATTGCCTGCGCGGCTTGTGGCATCAGCAAGGCAAAGACCTTGAAACGACAAAGCCCCTCACCAAGGTGAAGGGCTGCTGCGGGCGTCGTAACTTTGCGCCGAAGATTTTAAGCGATTTTCGCCCTCAGTCGTCGGGTTGATCAGCGGTATCGCCGCCGCCCTGCCCCGGTGCCACCTGCCGCACTTTGACGCGGATCATCTTGCCGTTTTTCAGCTCTTTCTCGTTGATCACTTTCAGCTTGCCGAACGGCAGCAAGTTCAGCTCGCGACTGTCCGACAGTGCTTCGCCCAATACGGCGAGCATGGCATCAACGACGGGTTTCGCATCGCGCTTTTTCACGCCCGACCTTTCGACGACTGTGTCGATCAGCTCTTTCTTGCGCATCACGGGGCCGAGGATCACAGGGCGCGGTGCTTCGACCACAGCGGGTGCTGCGGCGGTGTCGGGTGCGGCTGGTTTAGGCGTGGTGGTTTTCTTGGGCGTGGTCATTTGACGTCTCGTCCGTTGGGGAGGTTTCACCAAACCCTAGCGGGGCCACCGGGGGAAATCCAGCGGTGCTTGGGGATGACGCAGCCCCGCGCGAAAATCGGGGACGTGCCCACGAAAAAGGCCGCCCCGAAGGGCGGCCTGATGTCGGTTTGATCGATGCTTAATGCGCTGTGGCGCTATCGCCTGCAGCGTTGCGACGGGCCAATGCGGCGGCTGCGGCGGCATCTTCTGCCTCCTGATCCCATTCGATCGCTTCGGGCTCGCGGACCAGCGCATGTTTCAGCACCTCGGACACGTGATTGACGGGAATGATGGTCAGCCCTTCTTTCACGTTATCCGGGATATCCGGCAGGTCCTTTTCGTTCTCGGTCGGGATGAGAACCGTTGTGATCCCACCACGCAGCGCCGCCAACAGCTTCTCCTTCAAGCCGCCGATTGGCATCGCATTCCCGCGCAAGGACACCTCCCCCGTCATCGCGATATCGCGGCGCACGGGGATCTGGGTCAGCACTGACACGATCGATGTCACCATCGCCAGACCGGCAGAGGGGCCGTCTTTCGGCGTCGCACCATCGGGCACGTGGACGTGGATATCCAGCGTGTCGAACTTGGGCGGCTTCACCCCGATCTTGGGGCTGATCGACCGCACATAGCTGCTGGCCGCGTCGATGGATTCCTTCATCACATCGCCAAGCTTGCCGGTGGTTTTCATCCGACCTTTACCCGGCAGGCGCAGGGCTTCGATCTGCAACAATTCGCCCCCAACCGAAGTATAGGCCAATCCGGTTACGACACCGATCTGATCCTCAAGCTCTGCCAAGCCGTAGCGGTGCTTTTTCACGCCGAGGAAATCCTCGATGTTGTCGCCCGTTACGGTGATCTCGTCGGCTTCCTTCTTGACGATCTTGGTCAGCGATTTCCGCGCAACCTTGGCGATTTCGCGCTCAAGGTTCCGCACGCCGGCCTCGCGGGTGTAGTAGCGGATCATGCTGGTCAACGCACTGTCTTCAATGGCAAATTCCTTTGCCTTCAAACCGTGGTTCTTGACCTGCTTGGCCACAAGGTGCTGTTTCGCGATCTCGCGCTTCTCATCCTCGGTATAGCCCGACAGGGGGATAATCTCCATCCGGTCAAGCAAAGGCCCGGGCATGTTATAGCTGTTCGACGTGGTCAGGAACATGACATTCGACAGATCGTATTCCACTTCCAAGTAGTGGTCGACGAATGTGCCGTTCTGTTCCGGATCAAGCACCTCGAGCATGGCCGATGCGGGATCGCCACGGAAATCCTGACCCATCTTGTCGATTTCGTCGAGCAAGATAAGCGGGTTCGTGGTTTTCGCCTTTTTCAGCGCCTGAATGATCTTGCCGGGCATGGAGCCGATGTAGGTCCGGCGGTGACCGCGGATCTCGGATTCGTCACGCACGCCCCCCAGCGAGATGCGAATAAATTCGCGCCCCGTCGCCTTGGCAACAGACTTCCCGAGCGATGTTTTACCCACACCGGGAGGGCCGACAAGGCACATGATCGGGCCTTTCAGCTTGCTGGACCGTTGTTGCACGGCAAGATATTCGACGATGCGTTCTTTAACCTTTTCAAGGCCATAGTGATCATCATCCAGCACCTGCTGTGCCTTGGCGAGGTCTTTCTTGGTGCGCGACTTCACGCCCCACGGGATCGACAGGATCCAGTCGAGGTAGTTGCGCACAACAGTAGCTTCGGCAGACATGGGCGACATGTTCTTGAGCTTCTTCAGCTCGGCGTCGACCTTTTCCTTGGCCTCTTTGCTCAGCTTGGTGTCCGCGATGCGGGCTTCCAGTTCGGCGACTTCATTCTTGCCGTCTTCACCATCGCCAAGCTCGTTCTGAATGGCTTTCATCTGCTCGTTCAGATAGTACTCGCGCTGCGTCTTCTCCATCTGGGATTTGACGCGGGTCTTGATCTTTTTCTCGACCTGCAGAACGGACATTTCGCCCTGCATCAGCCCGTATACTTTCTCGAGCCGCTCGGAGACGGACAGGGTTTCAAGCAGGTCTTGTTTCTGCTCGACCTCGATGCCGAGATGTCCCGCGACCAGATCGGCCAGACGTGCAGGCTCGGACGCTTCGGTCACCGCCGACAGCGCTTCTTCGGGAACGTTCTTCTTGACCTTGGAATAACGCTCAAACTCTTCGGCAACGGATTTCAGCAGCGCCTGAGTGGTGGTCTCGTCACCGGGCTCTTCCGTCAGATATTCGGCAGAGGCTTCAAAGAAGCTATCATTTTCAAGGTATTCCGTGATGCGCACCCGCGCCTGCCCCTCGACCAACACCTTTACGGTGCCGTCGGGCAGCTTCAGCAGTTGCAACACATTCGCCAAGACGCCGGTGTTGAAAATACCATCGGAATCGGGGTCATCCACGCCGGGGTCAATCTGGCTCGACAGCAGGATCTGCTTGTCATCGGCCATGACTTCTTCGAGGGCGCGAACAGATTTATCGCGGCCCACGAAAAGCGGTACAATCATGTGGGGGAACACCACAATATCGCGCAAAGGCAATACCGGGTAGGACGCGTTCAGAGGCTCTAACATGCTCTTTTCCTTATACTGCAAGATGACACTGGCCCCTATCTTAGGCGACCGTTCGTTCATCTCCTGTTCTGAGTAGGATATCTGGGGACCCTACCCGCCTGTTTCAATCCCCATGATGCTGTGATCCGTTCGTATGCGGGCCATCTGGCGTGAGGGTCGCCCTAGAATGAACCGCCACCGGCGGACAGACAAGCGCGGATCGTATGATTATCCGCGAAAACCGCCAAGAACCATGGTTAACCGGCCCGAATGACAAAAAACGGGCCGGAAATGTGCTTTTTCGCGTTTAACGAGCTTACTCTGCCGCGACCTCTTCGAGGAAGGGATAATCGGTATAGCCCTCTTCGCCACCGGCATAGAAGGTTTTCGTATCCCCCTCGTTCAGCGGTGCGTTAAGTTCCAGCCGTTTTGCCAGATCAGGGTTGGCAATATAGGGCCGGCCAAAGGCCACCAGATCAGCCTTGCCGCTGGCCACGGCATCGATCGCCATATCACGGTCATAAAGGTTATTTGCCATGTAGACGCCGTTGAACAGCGACCGCAGCTTGCCAAGGTCTTCGCCGCTGTCCAGATCGCGCGACTGGCCGGTCGAGCCTTCGACCATGTGCAGATAGGCCAGATTGTACTTGTTCAGCGCATCCACGACGTAGGTGAACGTCTCTTGCGGGTCATCATCCGCGATGCCGTTCGCGGGCGAGAAAGGCGACAGGCGCAGGCCGACGTGATCGCCGTCCCATGCGTTTACGACACCGTCCAGCACTTCGAACAGCAGCCGCGCGCGGTTCTCGACCGACCCGCCATAGGCGTCATCGCGTTTGTTGCTTGAGGTCTTGAGGAATTGGTCCAGCAGATAGCCATTCGCCCCGTGGACCTCGACCCCGTCAAAGCCTGCCTTGCGCGCCATCTTGGTTGCGTGGACATAATCGGCGACAATGCGCGGCATCTCGTCCAACTCCAAGGCGCGTGGTTCAGATGTCGGGGTCATACCGTCTTTGGTAAAGGTCTTCACCTCTGCCGCGATGGCCGAGGGGGCGACGGGCTTTTGTCCGTCAGGCTGGATGTCCACATGGCTGATCCGGCCTACGTGCCACAGCTGGATCACGATCTTGCCGCCCTTGGCGTGCACCGCGTCCGTCACCTTTTTCCAGGCAGCAACCTGCCCTTCGGTGTAGATGCCGGGGGTCTTGATGTAGCCTTTGCCTTCGGCGCTAATCTGGGACGCTTCGGTGATGATGATCCCGGCACCGGCGCGCTGTGCGTAGTATTCGACGTGCATGTCGCCGACTTCGCCACTGTCGTCATCAGCGCGGCTGCGGGTCAGCGGGGCCATCACAATGCGGTTCGCGGCCTCGATGCCACCGACCTTCAGGGGGGTGAATAATGCCTCGGTCATGGAAAACTCCTTTGCGGTGTTGTTTCTTGTCTACAGCACCTAACCTTCCGCCCCGTCATCGCAAGGACGGGGCGGAAGGTTTATTCCATTCACGCGAGGGTTTTCCTAAAGCGGGTCGATGTCGCCTTGGGCACGCTGGCTATGAAAATCAGCCTGCCAGGCGTCAAATGTCCCCGCCGCAATCGCGTCGCGCATACCCGCCATGATTTCCTGGAAATAATGCAGGTTATGCCATGTCAGCAGCATCCCCGAAATCATTTCCTGACTACGGAACACATGATGCAAATAGGCGCGGCTGTAGTTCGAGCACGCAGGGCATGTGCAGGCTTCGTCCAGCGGACGCGGGTCATCGGCGTGGCGTGCGTTCTTGATGTTCACAACGCCGTGACGCGTGAACACCTGCCCCGTCCGGCCAGAGCGTGAGGGCAAAACGCAGTCCATCATATCAATCCCGCGGGCCACGGCCCCGACGATATCATCCGGCTTGCCCACCCCCATCAGATAGCGTGGCCGGTCCACGGGCAGCATATCGGTGGCGAAGTCGAGACAGCCGAACATCGCCTCTTGCCCCTCGCCCACGGCAAGGCCGCCCACAGCGTAGCCGTCAAAGCCCACGTCGATCAGCGCCTTGGCGCTTTCCTCGCGGAAGTCACGTTCCAGCCCGCCCTGCTGGATACCAAAGAGCGCATGGCCCGGCCGGTCGCCAAAGGCTTCGCGGCTGCGCTTGGCCCACCGCATCGACATCCGCATCGACTCCGCGATCCGCGCGCGATCCGCAGGCAGCGCGGGACATTCGTCAAAGCACATGACGATATCGGAGCCGAGCAGCTTTTGAATCTCCATCGACCGTTCGGGGGTCAGTTCGTGTTTCGACCCGTCCACATGGCTTTTGAAGGTCACGCCCTTTTCCGTCAGCTTGCGCAGCCCCGACAGGCTCATCACCTGAAACCCGCCGGAATCGGTGAGGATCGGCTTGTCCCAGTTCATGAACTTGTGCAGCCCGCCCAAACGGTCGATCCGTTCGGCAGTGGGGCGCAGCATCAGGTGATAGGTATTGCCCAGCAGGATATCCGCACCGGTCGCGGCGACGCTTTCGGGCATCATGGCCTTGACCGTGGCAGCCGTGCCCACAGGCATGAAGGCCGGCGTGCGAATATCCCCCCGCGGGGTAGAGATGACACCGGTACGCGCCGCACCATCGCGGGCCTGAAGATCGAACGAGAATTTTTTCATGACTGCGGCTATAAGATGTCCCCCGCATAGGCGCAATCGCGCAGTTTAGCCGCGCGTTCCACAAGGCTGTCATGGAAGCACCGTAAATCTGCGCTATGTCCAGCCGGAACCGCCGGGGCGCTGCCCCGGACCCCGGGATTTATGCCATTTGGAAGCCCGTGTCGTGGCTTGAGTAGACGCAGGCGACCTGCTAGGCGGCGGGATGATTTAGCTGTGCCGGAGTGCGTGACATGCAAGAATTGACGTTTGGCTGGGAAGAATGGGTCGCCCTTCCCGAATTGGGGCTTCCCGCGATCAAGGCAAAGATCGACACCGGCGCGCGCACATCGGCGCTGCACGCCCATGACATCGAAGTCTTTGGCCCCGCCTCCAAGCCCAAGGTCCGGTTCAACGTGCATCCTGTGGCCGGCAACGAAGACATCACCATCACCTGCTCCGCGCCCATCATTGACCGGCGCGAGGTCACCTCGTCGAATGGCGAGGCAGAGCTGCGCTATGTCATTTCGACCAAGATGGATGTCGCAGGCCAAAGCTGGCCGATTGACGTAACCCTGACCAACCGTGCGGGCATGACCAGCCGCATGTTGCTGGGCCGTCAGGCGCTGACAGATCACATCACCATCTCGCCCACCGAGAAACGGTTGCAACCGGATCTAAGCTATGACGTCTACCATACCGCCGCTGTGCGCCACCGCGCGCCCAAACGCGCGTTGCGGGTCGCCGTGCTGAGCCGTGAAGCCAGCAACTATTCCACCTCGCGTCTCGTCGAAGTCGGCGAGGCCCGTGGCCATACTGTCGAAGTGATCGATACCACCCGTTGCTATATGGCGATCAACGCCATGGCCCCCGAAGTGCATTACGATGGCAAACGTCTGCCGCGCTATGACGCGGTGATCCCACGGATCGGTGCCTCGGTCACGCCCTATGGCTGTGCGGTGATCCGGCAGTTCGAAACCATCGGGACCTACTGCGTCAACGGCTCTGCCGGTATCCTGTCGAGCCGCGACAAGCTGCATGCGCATCAGGTCTTGGCGTCGAAGAAAATCGGCATGCCGACCACCGCTTTTGCCGCCTCGCCCAAGGACACGTCGAACCTCATGGCGCTGGTAGGCACCGCGCCGCTTATCGTGAAACTGCTGGAATCCACCCAAGGCAAAGGTGTGGTGCTGGCCGAGACCAAGAAGGCCGCGGAATCCGTGATTGATGCCTTCCGCGGACTCAAGGCAAACTTTCTTGTGCAGGATTTCGTCAAGGAAGCCGCGGGCGAGGATCTGCGCTGTCTTGTGGTGGATGGCAAGGTCGTGGCCGCGATGAAGCGCACCGGCGCGGAGGGCGATTTCCGCTCCAACCTGCACCGTGGCGGCACCGCTCAGGTCGTGCGCATCACCAAGGTTGAACGCGACACCGCCCTGCGCGCGGCACGGGCCTTTGGTCTGGGCACTGCCGGTGTGGATCTGCTGCGGTCGGACAGCGGGCCAAAGGTGCTAGAGGTCAACAGCTCTCCCGGGTTCGAAGGGATCGAGAAAGCCACCGGCAAGGATATCGTCGGCATGGTCTATGATATGATCGAAGCGCGGGTAAAGCCGCAGCCGGTGCGCAAGCGCAAAGCTTAAGTTCCGCATTGGATCGCGGGTCCGCCCTCTGGACGGTGCCCGCTGCAATCCCTATATAAACGATAAGAAAAAGGAGCGAGGCCCTGATGACCGACAGCACACAACCTCTTGAAGGCACCCCTCTGATTGCGCCCTCGTCAACGGATCATCCGCTGTACGAGCAGATCACCGAAGCCTGCCGCACTGTCTATGACCCTGAGATTCCAGTGAATATCTATGAGCTGGGGTTGATCTACACGATCGACATCAACGCGGAAAACGAGGTCAACATCAAGATGTCCCTCACCGCGCCCGGCTGCCCCGTCGCAGGCGAGATGCCCGGCTGGGTCGCCGATGCGGTCGAACCCCTGCCCGGCGTGAAAACCGTCGACGTGGAACTGGTCTGGGAGCCCCCATGGGGCATGGATATGATGTCTGACGAAGCCCGTCTTGAACTGGGCTTCATGTAAGCCGATAGGCCGAAACCGGGGCGCATTTCACGTCCCGGTTGATTTTACATGAGTTTCACGCAATGGTCGCATCATTGTAACATAGGGTAGCCACACCGCTGCCAGATGATTTTATTTGGAGCGATCATGCGACTAACAACTGCCCTTACAGCTTTGGCTTTGGCCCCCACCGCGCTGCTGGCCGACGCCCACAGCACCCCCGTCCCTGTCGAATACGGTGCCCGTCCTGCCTATCTGGTGGACAAGCTTCCCGATGGCGACCTCAAGGACAAGCTGGCGTCCTGCATGGGCCAGACCGCGTCCAAATCCGATTTCTCCATCGGGCACCGCGGCGCGCCGCTGATGTTCCCCGAGCATACCGTACAGTCCAACGTTGCCGCCGCCCGCCAGGGTGCAGGCATTCTGGAATGCGACGTGACCTTTACCGCCGATCACGAACTGGTCTGCCGTCACGCGCAGAACGATCTGCACACCACCACCAATATCCTGGTCTCCGATCTGGCCGAGAAATGCACCACCGGCTTCACCGCGGCTGCGGGCGAAGAAGGTGCCAGCGCGGAATGCCGCACCTCGGACATCACCTTGGCAGAGTTCCGCACCCTGACGCCCAAGATGGACAGCGCCGACGCCACCGCCACCACCGCCGAAGACTATCAGGGCGGCGTGGCCAGCTTCCGCACCCAACTGTACAGTGACGGTGCCGATCTGATGACCCACGCGGAATCGATCGAGCTGTTCAAATCTCTCGGCGCGAAATTCACCCCCGAGCTCAAGTCCCCTTCGGTCGAGATGCCCCACGACGGCTTCAGCCAGGAAGACTATGCGCAGAAGATGATCGACGAATACAAAGCCGCGGGCATCCCTGCCTCGGACGTTTGGGCGCAGTCGTTCAACCTGGATGACGTGCTTTACTGGATCAAGGCAGAGCCCGAGTTCGGCAAACAGGCCGTCTATCTCGTGGAATGGAGCGAAGGTTTCGACGAACAGGACCCCAGCACCTGGACACAGGATTTTGCCCAGCTGAAAGAGCAAGGCGTGCAGTATCTGGCCCCGTCGCTGAACATGCTGCTGACCAACAAAGACGGCGCTCTGGCCGCCTCTGACTATGCCAAAAAAGCCAGCGAAGCCGGTTTGAACCTGATCGCCTGGACGCTCGAACGCTCCGGTCCGCTGTCCACGGGCGGTGGCTGGTATTTCCAATCCGTTGGCGACATCATCACCGACGACAGCGACTATCTGGTTGCGCTGGACGTGCTGGCACAGGACGCTGGCGTCAAGGGGGTCTTCTCTGACTGGCCCGCAACCGTCACCTACTATGCCAACTGCATGGGTCTGTAACCTACGAGGTTTGATCCGGCGCAATCGCGCGTGACGACATGGGCCGTCCCTTCGGGGGCGGCCTTTTGCTATTGTGCATCCCCCCGCTTGAGAAACCCTGCCAAAGCCCTTATCTTATCGGTAACAGGAGTATTCAGCATGTTCGCAATCCCAGGCAAGCAAGCCGTCACCATCACCCCCAAAGCCGCCAATCAGATCACCAAGCTGATGACGTCCGCCGGCCACGCCGGTCTGCGCATCGGCATCAAGAAGGGTGGCTGCGCCGGCATGGAATATACGATGGAGTATGTGAACGAGGCCGACGCCAATGACGAGGTCGTCGAACAAGACGGCGCGCGCGTGATGATCGCGCCAATGGCGCAGATGTTCCTTTTCGGCACCGAGATCGATTATGAAACCTCGCTGCTGGAATCCGGCTTCAAGTTCCGCAATCCCAATGTGACCGAAGCCTGCGGCTGCGGCGAATCCATCAAATTCGGCTAACGGTATCGCGCCGCGCTGGCGGGGCGTGACCGCAGCTTGCCGTTGCCCTGTCGGGGTGGCGCTGGTATCCCTTTGAAAAACCACATGAAGGATATGCATATGCGCCGCAAGCTTGCCGCTGGAAACTGGAAGATGAACGGCACGCTGGCCGGTCTCGACATGCTGGCCGATGTGGCCGCTGCAATGGACAGCACCCGTGCAGAGGCGGTGATCTGCCCGCCCGCCCCCTACCTCCGACCAGCCGTGACCAAGGCCCAAGGCACCCCCGTCGGCATCGGCGCGCAGGATTGCCACGCAGAGCCGAAAGGTGCCTTCACTGGCGATATCTCTGCCTCGATGATCAAGGAGGTCGGCGCGACCTATGTGATCCTCGGCCATTCCGAGCGCCGCGATGCCTATGGCGAAACGGATGCCGACGTTGCGGCCAAGGCGCAGGCCGCTTGGGACGCGGGGCTGACCGCCATCATCTGCATCGGCGAAAGCGAGGCGGATCGCAGCTCCGGCACCACGCTGGATGTCATCGCCGAACAGCTTGCAGGCTCCCTGCCCGATGGCTGCACCGGCGAGAATACCGTCCTCGCCTATGAACCCATCTGGGCGATCGGCACCGGCAAAATCCCGACCCTTGACCAGATCGGCGAGGTGCATGACTTCATCCGCGCAAAACTGGCCGAACGCTTTGGCACGGATGTCAGCGACGCGCTGCGGCTGCTGTATGGCGGCTCGGTCAAACCGGACAACGCGGCAGAGATCTTCAAGGTCGACAACGTGGACGGTGCCCTGATCGGCGGGGCGAGTCTTACACCCGCTGATTTCATCCCGATCTTTCAGGCGCTCGCTGCCACCTGATCTTCATTTTGCCAAATAAACTCATGGCATGACATACACAAAAGGCGGCGCATCCGATGGGGTGCGCCGCCTTTCGTTTCTCTCGTAATACCCCGTGCTAGCGGGTGATGATCTCCGGCCCCATCATCAGGGTCGGCAGCCAAGTCGAAATGACCGGGATATAAGTCACCATCAGCAGGAAGATGAACAGCACCACGGTGAAGGGCAGCGCGGCCTTGACCACATTCATCATCGGCATATTCGCCACGCCCGAGGTCACAAAGAGGTTCAGACCCACCGGCGGGGTGATCATCCCGATTTCCATGTTCACCACCATGATGATCCCCAGATGGATCGGGTCGATGCCCAGTTCAATCGCGATGGGGAAGACCAGCGGGGCGACGATGATCAACAGGCCCGACGGCTCCATGAACTGCCCGCCAATCAGCAAGATCACGTTGACGATGACCAGGAACATGATCGGCCCGAAACCGGCGCTCAGCATCGCGGCAGAGATCTGCTGCGGGATCTGCTCGTCAGTCAGCACGTGCTTTAGGATCAACGCGTTGGCGATGATGAACATCAGGGTGACGGTCAGCTTGCCGGCCTCGAACAGCGTATCGCGGGTATCGCGGTGGAAAAAGACAGTGACCAGCGCCAAGGGCTTGCGCATCAGCGACAGGTTGCGCCCCTCGCCTTCGACGTGCAGCGGGCCCATATCGCGATAGACAAAGGCCGCAATGAAGAAGGCATAGACAGCAGCCACCGCGGCGGCTTCGGTCGGGGTAAAGATACCGCCATAGATACCGCCAAGGATGATCACGATCAGCATCAGCCCCCAGCCCGCTTCACGCCCCGAGGCAAAGACCTCGCCCCAGCCGCGCCATTCGCCCTGTGGCAGCTTCTTGACCCGCGCCATGATATAGATGGTCAGCATCAGCATGGTGCCCGCCATCAGTCCGGGGATAACGCCCGCAAGGAACATCCGGCCCACAGAGACATCCGTGGCAGAGGCATAGACAACCATCACGATGGACGGCGGGATCAGGATGCCCAGGGTGCCCGCGTTGGCGATGACACCGGCGGCGAATTCCTTGGTGTAGCCGGTTTCCCGCATCCCCGCGATCACGATGGACCCGATGGCAACCACCGTGGCGGGCGATGATCCCGACAGGGCGGCGAACAACATACAGGCAAAAACACCCGCAATCGCCAGACCACCCGGAAAATGTCCGACCAGCGCGATAGAGAAACGGATGATCCGCTTGGCCACACCGCCCGTCGACATGAAGGACGACGCCAGCACGAAGAACGGGATCGCGAGCAGCGTGTAGTGCCCCGCCATCGCCTGAAAGAAGGTCTGCGCGATGGACGCAAGCGAGCTGTCGGACAGCACCAGCAGAAAGACGATCGACGAGAAGCCAAGGCTGACGGCAATCGGAACGCCCAGCAACATCAGCCCGACGATCATGGTAAATAGGATAAGGACTTCCATGCGCTCAGGACTCCGCGTTCATGTGTTTGACGGCTTCGATATCATCTTCGGCCTCGTGACTGACGATCAGCGCTGTGGCCTGCCCGGTAAAGACACGCACACCGGCCTGGATGAAACGGAACAACAGCAGCGCCATACCGAAGGGCAGCATGAAATAGGGGATGAACCGTGGCAGTTTGCCGTAGGTTTCGCCCTCGTTCATGATCGGCTCGATAAAGCGCAGCCAATCCGGCATGGGGATATCGACGGTTTCATACCACGCCTGATCGCGGCTATCGGCAAAACCTGTGGGGAACCAGCGGCCCGTGGTGGCGTCCAGCCCCGCAAAGGGGGCCCAGTAATCCCACGCGCCTTTCATCAGCAAGGCCCCGTAGACCACGCAGATCACTGCCGCAACCAGCGCGAGCACCCGGCGTTTGGGCAGCGAAAACAGGTTCACGACCGCGTCCACCCCCAGATGCGCCGTGACCTTGACCGCATAGCTCATGCCAAACAGCACCAGCCAGGCGAAAAGGAACGTCACCGCTTCGAGCCCCCAGATGATGCCGGTGTTGAAACCATAGCGCAGGACGACGTTGATAAAGGTTATAAGCGTCATCAGACCAAGGATGATGGCAATCGCCGTTTCCTCAAGCTCGTTGACAATGCGCCCGAGCGCAGAATGAGATTGAACACCATGTGACATGGGAATGCTCCGCTGTGAGAGGAGAGTGGATCAGGCCCGCACGCCGCGGGGCATGTCGGGGCCTGACGCAAGTGATATGCCCCGTCCGTCGCCAGACGGGGCAGAACAGGTTTAGTGCTTGGCGTTGATCGCTTGGGCTTCGTCGATGTTTTCCTGACCGACGTCTGCGGTGAACTCTTCCCAGACGGGCTTCATCGCGGTGACCCAGGCTTCGCGCTGCGCATCGTCCAGTTCACGGACCACACCACCGGCATCGATGATCGCCTGTTTGGCTTCGGCGTTCACTTTGGACGATTCCGCGTTGCGGGTGTCGGTCACTTCTTGAACGATGGTCGCCAGCTGGTCACGCACATCGGCATCCAGGCTGTCCCACCAGTCGGTGGAGGTCACAAGCATGTAGTCCAGAACACCGTGGTTGGTTTCGGTTGTCCCGTCCTGCACCTCAAAGAACTTCTGGCCATAGATGTTGGACCAGGTGTTTTCCTGACCGTCGACAACGCCGGTTTGCAGCGCGCCATAAACTTCCGAGAAGGCCATTGGCTGGGGCGATGCGCCCATTGCCGCCATCTGGGCCTTCAGCACGTCAGAGTTCTGGACGCGGAATTTCAGACCATTGGCATCCGACGGCACGTTCAGCGGCTTGTTCGCCGACATCTGCTTCATGCCATTGTGCCAGAACGCCAGACCCAGCAGGCCACGGCGCGTCATGGATTCTTTCATCGCAACACCGGTTTCGGAGTTCTGGAACTCGTCTACAGCGTTGATGTCCTTGAACATGAAGGGCAGATCGAAGATGCGGAACTGCTTGGTAAACTGCTCGAACTTCGACAGCGACGGCGCGGCCATCTGAACGTCGCCTTGCAGCAGCGCCTCAAGAACCTGGTCATCGTTGTACAGCGTGGAGTTCGGGAACACTTCCATGCAGGCTTTGCCGTTCATCTCGTCATTGACGCGCTGTTCCAGCAAGGAAGCGGCGATGCCTTTGGGGTGACGGTCTGTATTGGTCACGTGGCTCAGCTTGATGACGACTTCGCCATCGTCACACGCCGCGGCAACAGCACCGGCGCTTACGGAAAGGGTCATAGCCACCAGAGTGGTTGTCAGGAATTTCATGTGATGTCTCCTCCCAGAGAACTGTTTTTCAAGTCTCGGCATCCGGTCGTTCCAAATGCGGTGGCGTTACTAGAGCGTTATTTCGCCGACCTCACAAGGAAGAGAGGTTGAAAGATGCGGATCGCGTTAAACATATTACTTATCAAAGCGTTGGTGAATTTAGTTAAGGTTACGAACCAACGCGATGCACGCTGCCTGTGCGGATAACCGCACAGCGTGCAGCGCAGTTGTGCGAAAATCCGCACAGGCTAGCTGCGAAAGTCCTCGGGCCGAATCCCGTAGCGGGCCAGCTTGTCATAGAAGGTCTTGCGCGGCAGTTTCAGCGCCTGCGCCGCCGCACTCGCCTGCCCCTCGGCACGGCGCAAGGCCGCGCGCAGCAGGGATTGTTCAACCTGCGCCATCTGGTCCGCCAGCCCGAGGGTCGCATCCGGCGTCACCTCGTCCGAGACCCCCATGACAAAGCGCATCGCCTCTGACATCAGCGCGCGCGCGTTGCCGGGCCAGTCCCGCGCCATCAGCCCCGCGATCATTTGCGGCGTCACCTCGGGCGGCTGCACGCCCGACTGCTCTGCCGCCTGATCGACGTAGCGGCGGAACATCGTGGCAATATCCTCGGGGCGTTCGGCCAGCGACGGGATGCGCACGGTCATGACCTCGAGCCGGTAATAGAGATCCGCGTGGAACTGTCCTTCCGCCACCAAAGACTGTAGCTCCCGCGCACTGCCCGCAATGAGACGCACATCGGGCACCTGCTCAAGCGCTTCGATCAGGCTCAGTTGGGTCTGCGCGGGAAGCTGCGCGACCTCGTCCAGAAACAGGCACCCGCCCGAGGCGGCGTGCAGCGCATCGCTCACATCATCGGGACTAAGCCCCGCGGCAGCACGTTTCACAAAGGGCCCTTTGGAGCGGCGCGAGGACAGGTGGATCACCTCTGCCACCTTCGAAATACCAGACCCCGACGGGCCAGTGACCAGCACCTCGGCATTGGCCTGCGCCACGCGCCGCACCTTGTCGCGCAGCCGTTCTGACAGATCCGACGACCCGAAAATCATCCGCGCCGCCGGATCGCCAGTTTCCACGATATGCAGCAGCCGACGGTTTTCCAGCACCAGCGCGCGGGTTTTCAGTGCGCGTTCGATCACGGTGACCAGCGCGGCGGGGGCGCAGGGTTTTTCAAGGAAATCAAAGGCCCCGGCCTCCATCGCGCGGACGGCCATGGGGATGTCGCCTTCGCCTGTCAGCAGGATCACCGGCAGGTCGGGGTCCTGTTCATGGGCATAGGCCAGCAGGTGAAACCCGTCGCGCCCGGGCATGCGCATGTCCGACAGGATGATGCCATCGAACCGCTCGGTGATCCTATCCTTGGCAGCCACGAACGACCCAGCGGCGACAACATCAATATCGGCAAGCTCCAGCGTCTGCGCCAGCGCCTCGCGGACAGAGGCATCATCATCGACCAAAAGAACGGTTCTGCTCATGCCTGTCCCTCCTCGCCCGTATCGGCGCGTTCCAGCGTGACAGAGAACATCGCACCGCCCGCGTCAAGGTTGGTGCCACGGATCCCCCCGCCAAAGCTTTGCACAATCCCATAGCTGATCGACAGCCCCAGCCCCATGCCCCCCATCGCACCCTCGGCACCGCCGCCCACGGTTTTGCCCACGGATTTGGTCGTGTAGAACGGGTCGAACACCTTGTCCGGCATCTCGATCCCCGGTCCGGTGTCGCGGAACTGCACCCGCACGGGGTCGGCGGGATCGATTGTGATGCTCAGCCGTTTGGTGTCGCTGCTGCTCATGGCATCGACGGCGTTGGTGATGAGGTTTACAAAGACCTGCCCCAAGCGCACCTCGCCGCCGCGCACCCAGACGGGGGCATTGGCGGGCTGGTAGTCAAGGGTCACGCCCGCGTCGCGCAGATAGCTTTGGGTCAGCTCCACGGCGCTGGCGACCACGCGGGTCACATCGACGCGGGTCTGCGGCACGCTTTCCTGCCGCGCAAAGGCCCGGAGGTTCTGGATGATCCGCGCCATCCGGTCGGCCATCTGCGAGATGCGGGTCAGGTTTTCAGATGTCCGGTCGGGGCGGTCACGCTCAAGGAATTGCACCGCGTTTTCCGCAAAGGACCGGATCGCCATCAGCGGCTGGTTCAGCTCGTGGCTGATGCCCGCCGACATCTGGCCAAGCGCCGACAGTTTGCCCGCCTGCACCAGATCCGCCTGCGCGCGGCGCAGTGCGGCCTGCGCCTCTTCCCGCTCGGTCGCTTCGCGGCGCAATTCGGTGTTGCTGGCGTTCAGGGCGGCGGTGCGTTTGGCGACCTGCCGCTCAAGCGCCGCGTTCGCCTCAGACAGGGCGCGGCGGCGCTCGGTCGCGAGAAACAGCAGCGCGCCAAAGGCAAGGCAAAGCGCTGCCACCGCCGCCGCCTGTGCCCGTGCCAAACGTTGCGCGCCCTCGATATCCAGCAGCACCTCGCCCGTCATCCCCACCACCGGCAAGGCGCGGGTCAGATGCAAGGCGGCGTCGGGCAGATACGGCCCCCAGCCCATATGCCAGATCTCGTGGCCGCGCACGTCAGACACCGCGAAATCCAGCGCCGCACCATCTGGCGGCACCAGCCCCTGCGCCGCACGGGGACGCGCCCAGAACAGCAGCTCTGACCGGTTGGCGATCTGGACGACCCCGTCGGTATCGGTGAAGAACGCCGCCGGATTGCTGCCGCGCCAGTCATAATCGATGCCGTTCAGATCAGTCGACACCACAACGGCACCGCGCACCTGTCCGTCGGGCGCGAAGACAGGGGCGGCGTGGAAATAGGCGCGGTCGGTCAAGGGCGCGGCTGGGCCATGCCCCCACCCAAGCGCACCGCGCAAGGCCCGCTGGACAAAGCGTTGATCCGCCCGTGGCACCCGCACCGCTTCGGTGCCAAGTGCCGCGACGATCACATCGCCGGATCGGTCAAGTACCTGCACATCCAGCGCCGTGGTCTTATCCGCGACCTCTTGCAAAAACGCGCGCGCCTCGACCGCCGGACGCCGGTCCAGCACCTGCGCCACCTGCGGGTGATCCGCCAGAAACACCGCCAGATCGCGGTAGCGCTGCAACTGCCCGACCAGACGGTCGCTGACCAGCGACAGATCCGCCTGCCCCCGCGCGCGCAGCTGGTCCAGCCCTTGCAGATAGGCATAGCGCCAGACCCCGCCGGAGAGGACCGACACGGTGATCAGAAACAGCACAAAGGTCGCGACGCGGCGGCGCATTCCGGAGGTCATGGCGTTATTTGGCACAGACCCGCTTGCAAAGACCAGAGCCGCAGCTATTGCTAGGCCCCATGAAAACACTGAACCTTTCCCCGCTTGATCCCGACTTCGTCCAAAACCCCTATGCCGCCTACACGCGCGCACGTGCGCAGGGCCCCGTGCTGTTCTGGCAAGACTACGGGATGATGGCCGCTTTTGATGCGGCGACGGTGCAGGCCTTGCTGCGTGACCGCCGCTTGGGCCGCGAGACCCCTTCCGACCAGCGCAAGCCCACGCCCGATCACATGCGCGACTTCTATGCGGTGGAAGACCAATCGATGCTCGAGCTTGAGCCGCCAACCCACACCCGTCTGCGCGGGTTGGTGCTGCGTGCCTTTACCTCGCGCCGGATTGCCGGCCTCGCCCCCGAGATCGAAGAGATCGCCCAAGCCCTGCTGGCCGACCTGCCCAAGGGCGAGGCCTTTGACCTGATCCCGGCTTTTTGCACCCAATTGCCCGTGCGCATCATCGCGCGGCTGCTTGGCGTGCCAGAGGATATGTGGCCCGACCTGCTGCGCTGGTCCAATGACATGGTCGCCGTCTACCAGATCGGCCGGACCCGCGCGACCGAAGAGGCCGCCAATACCGCCGCCGCAGATTTCACCGCCTTCCTGCGCCGCTATGTCAATGAGCGTCGCCAAGACCCGCGTGACGACCTGATCACCCAGTTGATCGCCGCCGAAGAAGACGGCGAAAAACTGAGCACGGATGCGCTGATCGGCACGTGTATCCTGCTGCTGAACGCAGGGCACGAGGCGACGGTACACGCGCTTGGCATCGGGATCGCCTGCTTGCTCGAAAATAACACGCCCGCCAGCGCCCTCGCCCCCGATGCGATCAACGCCACGGTCGAAGAGATCCTGCGCTACGACCCGCCCCTGCATGTCTTTGAACGTTTCGCCTACGAGGATATCGAACTGGGCGACGTCACGCTGGAAAAGGGCCGCAAAATTGCACTGGTGCTAGGGGCCGCAGGCCGCGATCCCGCGCTTTACGACCAGCCCGATGTGTTCGACCCGACCCGTCCGGCCAAGGCCCATGCGGCCTTTGGCGGTGGTCTGCATTTCTGCGTCGGCGCGCCGCTGGCGCGATTGGAAATGCAGATCGCGTTACGTGCGCTTTTTGACCATGCGCCGAACCTGCAACTGGCCGAAGCACCGCGTTTTGCCAATACCTACCATTTCCACAAGCTGGAACGGTTGATGGTGACGATCTAAGTCGCGCCTCCCCGCGCCACGGCGTTACAGCGGCAGCATCGTGGTCGATTTGATCTCTTCCATCGACAGCAACGCTGTGACGTTGTGCACGCGGACCTCTGAAATCAGCGCCTGATAAAAAGCATCATAGGCGCGGGCGTTCTTGACGCGGACCTTCAGGATATAGTCGATGTCCCCCGCCAGCCGGTGCGCTTCTTGCACTTCGGGACGGTTTTTCAATGCCTTGAGGAACGCCGCCTGCCAGTCGGCCTCGTGGGACGACGTGCGGATCAACACGAAGAAACACGCCTCGAAGCCAAGCGCCTCTGCGTCCAGCACAACCGTATGCTGCCCGATCACCCCGGCCTCGCGCAGTTTACGAATCCGGTTCCACACAGGGGTCTTGGAACTGCCGACCTCGCGCGCGATATCGTCCAATGACTGGCTGGCATCGCGTTGTAACTGCGCTAGAATTTTCCGGTCCACGTCATCGATCCGAACGTCCATTCTGCTTTTCCTTCACTCTGTGGTCTGTTGTTCTGTTTGCAAGGCTGAATGGAACGTACGTCCTTATATCCCCAGACACCTAGCGCCTTATTGGAATTATTTCCTATATAGAGCTCAAGCTAAGCGCAAGGACCGAACCACATGGATCATTTCCCAATCTACCTGTCCACCAAGGGCCAGCGCATCGTCTTGTCAGGCGGTGGCGAAGCGGCTTTGGCCAAGCTGCGCCTGCTGCTCAAGACCGAAGCCAAGATCAGCGTCTTCGCCCTAACCCCCGCGCCCGAGATCGCGGCATGGGCCGATGCGGGTCGTCTGACGCTGCACACCCGCGCCCTGCGCCACGGCGATGTGCTGTGTGCGAAACTCTTCTACGCTGCCGATGAAGACGAGACCGAAGACGCCCGCACCGCCGCGATTGCGCGTGCCGAAGGGGCCTTGGTCAATATCGTCGACAATCTGCACGACAGCGCCTTTATCACCCCCGCCATCGTCGACCGTGACCCCGTGACCATCGCCATCGGCACCGAAGGCGCGGCCCCCGTGCTGGCCCGTGCGATCAAGGCCGATCTGGAAGAGCGCCTGCCCACAACGCTGGGAACACTGGCGCGGATCGGCAAGGGGTTCCGCAAGATGGCCGACGCCCTGCCCTTTGGCCGCCCGCGCCGCGACTTCTGGCGCGACTATTACTTTGCCGCCGGCCCCCGCGCCGTAGCGGATGGCAAGGCGGCCGTCGAAAACGCGCTGAACACGCTGCTGTCCGACCACCAGTCCCGCGCCGCGCGTGCCGGTCACATCGCCTTCGTCGGCGGCGGCCCCGGTGACCCCGAACTGCTGACCCTCAAGGCGCGCCGCGCATTGGACGAGGCCGATGTGGTGATTTACGACCGGCTGATCAGCCCCGAGATCCTCGAACTCGCCCGCCGCGAGGCGCTGATGATCGACGTGGGCAAGGAAGGCTTCGGCCCCTCTACCGCGCAGGAAACCATCAACGATCTGCTGGTCGAACACGCGCAGGCGGGGGCCCAGGTGGTCCGTCTTAAATCCGGTGACGCCACCATCTTTGGCCGCCTGGACGAAGAGATCGACGCCGTGGACGCCCATGGCATCGGCTGGCACATCGTGCCGGGGATCACCTCCGCCTCTGCCGCCGTCGCAACCATCGGGCAAAGCCTGACGAAACGCGGGCGCAACGCCTCTGTCCGGTTCCTGACGGGTCATGACATGAAAGGGTTCGCCGATCATGACTGGGCCGCTTTGGCCCGCCCGGGCGAGGTCGCCGCGATCTATATGGGCAAGAAATCCGCGCGGTTCATCCAAGGCCGCCTGCTGATGCACGGGGCCGATCGCAGCACGCCTGTCACGCTGGTCGAAAACGCCTCGCGCGCGGATCAGCGGATTGTCGAGACCACGCTGGACCGTCTGCCCACCGACCTGAACGCGGCCAATCTGACCGGCCCCGCCCTGACTTTCTATGGGCTGGCACCCCGTGCCGCCGCCCGCGCCACCACCGAACTGTTTCAAGAGGAGATGGCATAATGGCCAAGCCCTTCACCCCCAAAGTCGTCACCGCCAATGCCTTGCTGGAAGGCGACGTGATCTACCAGACCGCCACCGGCTGGACCCGCAAACTGGAAGAGGCCGAAGTCCTGACCGACGAGGCCGTCGCCGATGTGCGTCTGATCGATGCGATCCAGCAAGCCGACCTGACCGTCGGGGCCTATCTGGCCGATGTCGACACCAGCACAAACACACCCAAGCCATCGCATTTCCGCGAAGCATTCCGCGCCAAGGGTCCAAGCAACTACACCCACGGCAAGCAGGAGGTTCAATAATGTACAGCTACACCGAATTTGACGATGCCTTCATCGCCGAACGCAACGCACAGTTCCGCGCACAGGTCGAACGCCGCATCGACGGTTCCCTGACCGAGGATGAATTCAAGCCCCTGCGCCTGATGAACGGGCTCTATCTGCAGCTGCATGCCTATATGCTGCGGGTCGCGATCCCCTATGGCACGCTCAGCAGCCGCCAGATGCACAAGCTGGCCGATATCGCTGCCAAATGGGATAAGGGCTACGGCCATTTTACCACGCGCCAGAACATCCAGTACAACTGGCCCCAGCTGCGTGATGTCCCCGATATGCTGGACGCGCTGGCCGAAGTGAACATGCACGCCATCCAGACCAGCGGCAACACCATCCGCAACGTGACCGCCGACCATTTCGCCGGTGCCGCCGCGGATGAAATCGCCGATCCGCGCCCCGTGGCCGAACTGATCCGGCAGTGGTCCACCGACCACCCCGAATTCCAGTTCCTGCCGCGCAAGTTCAAGGTCGCTGTCTCTGGCGCGCCCCATGACCGTGCGGTGATCAAGGCCCATGATATCGGCCTGCAAATCGTCGCGAAAGACGGCGAGATCGGCTATCAAGTCATTGTCGGCGGTGGCCTTGGCCGGACCCCGATGATCGGCAAGGTGCTTTACGACTTCGTCAGCTCCGAAGACCTGCTGCCCACGCTCGAGGCCATTGTCTCGGTCTATAACCTGTTGGGCCGCCGCGATAATAAATACAAAGCGCGGATCAAAATCACCGTGCATGAGAACGGCATCGACGACATCCGCGCACGGGTGGACGCCCGCTACGCGCTGATCCGTCCGCAGTTCACCGGCGTCGACCAGCAGATGCTGTCGCGGATCGAGGCGGATTTCGCCAGCCCGACGTTCAAGACCGCCCCGACGGACGCCTATACTGCTGCCTATGACAGCGATCCCGTGTTCAAAAGTTGGGCCGACACCAACCTGACCGACCACCGCGATCCGTCCTACGCGATCGTGTCGATCAGCCTCAAGGCCCATGGCAAGACCCCGGGCGACGCCACTGCCGAACAGATGCACCGTATGGCTGAACTGGCGGCCGAATACGGCCATGACGAACTGCGCATCAGCCACGAGCAGAACGTGATCCTGCCCCATGTGCACCGCGGCGACCTGCCCGCCTTGCACG
Source organism: Sulfitobacter sp. PM12 (assembly GCF_045586035.1). Taxonomy (NCBI): domain Bacteria; kingdom Pseudomonadati; phylum Pseudomonadota; class Alphaproteobacteria; order Rhodobacterales; family Roseobacteraceae; genus Sulfitobacter; species Sulfitobacter sp. PM12. The sequence continues at coordinate 1,691,580 of NZ_CP151529.1, read as the reverse complement.
CGGCGTTGAAAGAGGTCGGCCTTGCCACGGCCAATATCGGCCTGATCAGCGATATCATCGCCTGCCCCGGCATGGACTACTGCGCGCTGGCGACAGCCCGCTCGATCCCGATTGCCCAGGAAATCGCGACCCGCTTTGACGAGCTGAAGCTGGAACACGATGTCGGTCCGCTCAAGATCAAGATCTCGGGCTGCATCAATGCCTGCGGCCACCACCACGTGGGCCACATCGGGATTCTCGGGCTCGACCGCGCCGGTGTCGAAAACTACCAGATCACTCTGGGCGGTGACGGCACCGAAAACGCCGCCATCGGAGAGCGCGCCGGTCCGGGCTTTTCCGCCGACGACATTATCCCGGCGATTGAACGGTTGGTAAAAGGCTACCTCGACCTGCGCAGCGACGCGGGCGAGACCTTCTTGCAAACCTATCGTCGCCTCGGTCTTGCCCCGTTCAAGGCCGTCCTCTACCCGGAAGCACAAGCCAATGCCGCGTGATCAACTGACACTTCCAAATGGGGAAAAAATCCTCCCCGAAGGGCCGGACCGCGTCGCAGCGCTGACCCGTCAGGTGGAAAAGCTGAACGATGGCCTGCGCCATCACAGCGCCACCGACGTGCTGCGTGCCGCGATCGACAATGTGCCCAATCTGGCGCTTGTCTCAAGCTTCGGGGCGGAATCCGTCGCCCTGTTGCACCTTGCCTCTATGGTGAAACGTGATCTGCCGGTGTTGTTCATCGACACAGAGATGCTCTTTGCTGAAACGCTGGTCTATCAGCAAGAGCTGAGCGAACGGTTGGGGCTGCGCAATGTGCAGACGATCCGGGCGCAGGACGTGGCAGAGAAAGACCCCGACGGGACACTGCATCTGCGCGACCCGGACGCCTGCTGTGCCTTCCGCAAGACCGTGCCCCTGCAGCACGCGCTAGAGGGATTCGACGGTTGGATCACGGGGCGCAAGCGGTTCCAGTCCGGCACCCGCGCCAGCCTGCCGTTCTTCGAGGTCGAAACCCCCGCCGATGCGCCTGCGCGGATCAAGGTGAACCCGCTGGCCCATTGGCAGGCCTCCGACGTGTCGGACTATATCGACGAGAACCGCCTGCCCCGGCACCCGCTGGTGGCCCAAGGCTACCCCAGCATCGGTTGCGCCCCCTGCACCACCAAGGTGAAACCGGGCGAAGACCCCCGCGCCGGCCGCTGGAGAAACATTGAAAAAGAAGAATGCGGCATCCATTTTGTCGATGGCAAGATGGTCCGCACAGGAGCAAAGACATGACACAGTTGATCAATGATCAGGGGTTTGTGGCGGATGATTTCGCCACGCCCTACGCCCCCTTCGATGCTGCTGAAGGCGTAGAGGCGGGTGCGACCGCCCTTGACGTCCCCTCTGATGTGCAACCGGAAACGATCCCTGTGGATGGTGCGATCTCGATGATCCGCGTGGCCTTCCCCAGCTCGGCCGACGGGCGTGGCTTTACCATCGCGCGCCAGCTGCGTCTGCGTGGCTACACCGGGCGGCTGCGCGCACATGGGCATGTGATTGCGGACCAATACGCCATGGCGCGCCGGTCGGGCTTTGACGAGGTCGAGATCCCCGATGATCTGGCCGCCCGTCAACCGCAGGACCAATGGTTGGCCCGCGCAAACTGGCAAGAGCATAATTATCAGGCGCGTCTGCGCGGCTGATCGGGGTTTTCGCCCCAAGATGCTTTCCCTGCCCCCTCCCTTCCCCTAGAGAAAGGCTGCGTGCCGCGATCCGCGCGTAGATGAAATTATGACCGAGCAGAATGTAGTGACCCAAACCGACGCCAAACCCGTACCCACGTTGCCTGACGCGCAGACCGTGACTTCTGTCAAACACTGGACGGACCGGCTGTTTTCCTTCCGCGTGACCCGCCCTGCGTCCTTGCGCTTTCGCTCGGGCGAGTTTGTGATGATCGGCCTGATGGGCGATCCGCACCCCGAGACCGGCAAGCAAAAGCCGTTGCTGCGCGCCTATTCCATCGCCTCGCCCTCCTGGGACGAAGAGCTGGAGTTCTATTCGATCAAGGTGCAGGACGGCCCGCTGACCTCGAAGCTACAACACATCCAGCCCGGCGACCAGATCATCCTGCGGCCCAAGCCCGTCGGTACGCTGGTGCATGACGCGCTGCTGCCCGGCAAACGTCTGTGGCTTTTCGCCACCGGCACAGGCTTTGCGCCCTTTGCCTCGCTGCTGCGCGAACCGGAGACCTACGAGAAATTCGACCAGATCATCATGACCCACACCACCCGTGATGTGGCCGAGCTGGACTATGGCCGCACGCTGGTCGAGAGCCTTGCCGATGATCCGCTGATCGGCGAGATGATCGGCGACAAGCTGGTCTACTACCCCACCACCACCCGTGAACAAAGCCCCAAGATGGGCCGCATCACCAATCTGCTGCAGGACGGCACGGTGTTCAAAGACCTCGGCATCGACGGGATCAGCGCCGACACCGATCGCGGCATGGTTTGCGGGAGCCTTGAATTCAACAAGGACATCAAGGAGGTGCTTGAAGGTTTCGGGCTCGAGGAAGGGGCGAACTCCGACCCCAAACACTACGTCGTTGAAAAGGCCTTTGTCGGCTGATCCGACGCAGCGGTGCCCTTGCATGGGGCACCAGGGATAAAACAAAAGCCGCGCTCTCTTTCGAGGCGCGGCTTTTTCATGTCTGGCGGATCGGCTTTGCGTGGGCCGCGCTTAAAGCGCCAGCGCCTCGCGGATCCGTGCCAGGATCGCGCGCAGGGCATCGGGATTTTCACCGGCGGTGACCAGCCCTTGCTTCAGCAGCGCTTTTTGCGTGGCGGGCAGATCAGAGGTGTCGATCATGGTTTGCACCCTCTCCAGATCAAAGCCATCGACGGTGGTCAACTGCTCTGGCGTATTGGCATCGGCGGTGACGTCGGCCTGAACTTCTGTATCGGCTGCAGCCCCCGCATCTGTGCTCGCCTGTGCATCTGTCGCGGCCACGGCGGCGGCTTCTTCCTCTTGAACCGCTGCGGCGTCTGCCTCGGCTTGCGGGTCAGCGGCGGGTGCCGTGCCCGCTTGCGTGGTGCTGGCGGCATCGCTCGCCTCTGCATCGCTGGCAGCCATGGCATCGGCCTCTGCGCTGGTGGAAACCTCCGCGTTGCCTTCTGCGGTATCATTCGCCGCTTGCGTTGCATCCTCGGCGATCTGCTTGCCCGCGTTCATGGCATCCTCGCCCGCCTCGGCCGCGGCATCGGCCACATCCTCGGCCGCTTCCGACAGCGCGTCGGCTGCGGTATTCGCGGCCTCGGTGGTGGCTTCTACCGCCTCGGTCACTGCGCCCTCTGTCGCATCGACAGCGTCGCCCACAGCTTCGGTCGCACTTTCCAGCGCGGCGGGAGCATTGACGGCATCCGACGCATCGGTCGCAATCTCCTGGACCGAACGGCCCGAATACAACATGTACGCGCCAAGCGCGATCACCCCTGCGATGACAATCCAGATGAGGTTTTTCATGATGCTGTGGTTCCTTTGAACTTTGTTAATCCCCTGCTGCACATACTATATGCCAACACATAGCGTCAAATGCGCGATACGCTGCTTCCCCTTGGGTAAATCCCCCAAAAATACGCGGTTTTACCCTGTATATGCGCCATTTTGCGACTTGAAGAAGACCATGAGCAGGTTTACCTTCCGTGCTCGACATCAGTACAACAATCAAAGGAAGACCATCATCGCTCGCAGACCGCATAACGCGCCGCCGCAAAGAGACACCGGCCCGCGCATCAACGAAAACATCCGCGCCAACGAAATCCGCCTGATCGGTGCGGATGGGGAAAACGTCGGCGTCGTGACACCGGATCGCGCCATGGAAATGGCTGTTGATGCCGGACTTGATCTGGTCGAGATTTCGCCCAATGCCAACCCGCCCGTGTGCAAGATCATGGACTTTGGCAAATTCAAGTATGAGACGCAAAAGCGTGAAGCCGAAGCGCGCAAGAAACAAAAAATCATCGAGATCAAAGAGGTCAAGTTCCGCCCGAACACCGATACCAATGACTATGACGTCAAGATGCGTAACGTGTTCAAGTTCCTCGACAATGGGGACAAGGTAAAGATCACGCTGCGGTTCCGCGGCCGTGAGATGGCCCACCAGAACCTTGGCCGCGAGCTGCTTGAACGCGTTGCCGAAGACACCAAAGAAGTCGGCCGCGTTGAAAACTTCCCGAAGATGGAAGGCCGCCAGATGGTCATGCTCATCGGGCCGCTGCCAAGCAAATAATACCGGGTCTTACAGTCCCGAGACGCAAAAAGCCCCCGCAGTTTCCTGCGGGGGCTTTTCTATGTCTTGAAAGTCGCGGTTACTGACGCAGCAGACCTGTGATGTTGCGCACAACCGCACGACGGTTGGCGGGTTCGGCGGTCTCGGTCGGTACTTTCAACGCGCTTTCACCGTAGCCTTGGGTGATCAGGTTGGCTGGCGGCACGTCAAAATACTCGGTCAGGGCCAATGCAACGGTCTCGGCACGACGGTCAGACAGCGCAAGGTTGTAGCCCGCATTGCCAACCGCATCGGTGTGCCCTTCCACAAGGATCACAGTGCGCGGATCATCCTTGATGGCATTGCTGATCGCGGTCCCGATCTTGGACAGCGCACGGGCCTGTTCAGGCTGGATTGCAGCCGACCCTGTGGCAAAACGTACAGCGTCCAGCTCGATCTCCGGGGCTAGGGCACGGACCTGACGGACATCACGCACCTGACGCAGCGAATACCGCTGGGCCTGATCCCCACGCAGCTGCGTTTGCAACGCGGCACGCAGCGCTTCCTCGTTCTGCTGGCTGGCCAGCGTATTGGCCTGCGGACGGACCTGAGGCAGCTCGTTCACCACGATACGTTCTTCGGCTTGGGTGTCATCGAACAGCACATATTCATTGCCCTGCGGATCGACGTTGATCCGGCGCAATACGGTGCCGTCCCGACCCAGAATGGTCACGATCTTGCTGCCGTTAGGCTTGATCACAGTGGTGCGCGAAGAACCGTCGTTGAACGTCTCGCGGCGGACTTCGTCACCGGCCTGACGCACAAGCGCGTCATCGTCTTTCAAAACGCGCAGATCCCCATTCGGATCTTCAACAACCAGACGGTCACCCGAGTTGCTCACGACCTTCGAGCCGTTGTTCAGGATCGATCCGACAGCCACGGCACCGATGCCGACAAGCAGGGCTTTCTCGAACTTGCTCAGCCCGTCGTCGTCATCCTTTTTGGCTTGCGTATTGGCCTCGGCAGAGGTGTCACCGGTGACGGCCGTCGAAAATTCTTCATTCGACGCGCGCGTGTCTTCTTCGGTGATCTCTTCTACCACAACGTCGGCCTTGGCTTCACCGCTGTCAGCAGCGGCGGCGGCTTCGGCAGCAGCGGCTGCATCAGCGGCGCGCTGTTCCTGACGGGCTTCTTCCGCAGCCTGTTCGGCGGCAAGATCAGCGGCGATCTGCTCTTCCGTTTGCTGCTGGGTTTCGGCCTCTGCCTGAGTTTCAGTGTCGGAAGAGCTGTCTGCCGGCACGTCGGTCTGGGCTTGGGTTTCTTCGGTCGACTCAGTCTCTGCCGGCTCTGCCTGAGCTTGCGCCTCTGCCTCTACGCCAGCATCGCTTTCAGCGGCAGGAGCATCTGCCTGTGTCTCGGCAGACTGCGCTTCAGGGCTGTCCGAGGTTTCGGCAGCCGCAGCGGCGTCTTGCTCTGCCTCGGCTTCGGCTGCAGCCTTGGCTTCAGCGTCTGCGGCGATCTGTGCAGCGACCGCATCCTCACGCTCTGCTTCGGCCTGCGCTTCGGCGGCAGCAGCTTCCTCTGCCTCGGCGGCTTGTGCGTCTGCAGCGGCCTGAGCTTCGGCGGCCTCTTGTTCAGCGGCCTGCGCGGCGGCGGCGGCTTCTGCATCTGCTGCAGCTTGCGCCTCAGCAGCTTCTGCTTCAGCGGCAGCGGCGGCGGCCTCTGCGTCGGCAGCGGCTTGCTCTTCCGCGGCGGCTTGGGCTTCTGCAGTGGCAGCGGCTTCGGCCTCGGCGGCGGCGGCAGCTTGCTCTTCCGCGGCGTCTACGGTTTCAGCGGCGGCTTCTGCATCGGGCTCGGCTTGCGCGTCGGTCTGGGCTTCCGCCTCAAGACCAAGGGCCTGCGCCAGATCACCGTCGGCACGCAAAGTCATCATCTGATCCGCATCCGCCACGACACTGCCGTCAGGCAGCACACATGGGAACACGGTTTGCTCCCCTTCGGCCACGCAGCTTTCTGTTGTCTGGGCAAAACCACCTGTGGGCAAAGCCAGCGCCAAACACATGGTCAAAGAGGTCGTCGATTTCAAAAGTTTATACATTCCTAATCCTCACGGGGTTATGGACGCCGTTCGGGCAGCGTTACGGCACAACACCGGTGCTGCAAAATCGTTCCCAACCCTGCGCAAGTGATAATCATCCAGACAGCAAAAAACCGCCCCAAGGTTTCCCAAGGGGCGGTTTTCATTGAAGTATCGAGTGGCTTAGGTCAGCGCGGCAACTGCCCGTTTTGTCATCACAGCAACCAGATGCGCACGGTAGTCACCACTGCCGTGCAGATCGCTGATCATACCGTCACCGGGCAAGCTCAACCCCGACAGGGCATCCACGGCAAAACTCCCGCTCAGCGCGGCTTCTGCATCGCTCCACCGGAAAACGCCATCCTCCGACGCCCCCGTCACCGCGACCCGCACACCGTCAGCGAATTTTGCCACAAACACGGCCACCAGCGGGAAGCGCGAGGCAGGTTGGATGAATTTCTCGTAATGCGCCTTCTCGGGGATCGGGAAACGCACTTCGGTGATGATCTCACCCTCGTCCAGCGCGGTGGCGAACATCCCCTCAAAGAAATCATCCGCCGCGATCTCGCGCGCGTTGGTCACGATCGTCGCACCGCTGGCAAGCACCCCTGCCGGATAACAGGCCGAGGGGTCGTTATTCGCGACCGATCCGCCGATGGTGCCACGGTTGCGCACGGCCGGATCTCCGATCCGCGCGGCCAGACTGGCCAGCCCGGGGTAATGCGCCTCTGCTTCTTTGGCGACGGTCGCATGTACGGTGCCCCCACCGATACACAGACGACCGTCATCGCCCATACGCACACCGCGCATGTCCTCGATCCCGCTCAGCGACACCAGAACCGACGGCATCGCCAAGCGCGCCTTCAGCGTGGGGATCAGCGTTTGCCCGCCACTTAACGGTTGCGCCTCGTCCTGCCCCAATGCCGAGACCGCCTCGGCCACTGTCGCGGGTTTCACTACATCAAAATCATACATCTTGCGTCCTTCCAATCTCAAAGCGGGCCTTGGCCTCTGCGCCGCTCTTCATTTTGCCAATAAACTCCGGGGGCGCGGGGGCTGGCCCCCGCTGCACCTATTTTTTTCGCGCCACGGCGCGAAGATGCAGCCCCCCGCCTTGTCTCATCCTCTTAACCGTTCATCGCCGCCCAAACCCGCGCCGGTGTGACAGGCATGTCGATATGCCCGACATCCTTACCGCCCGATCGCATGGCGTCCAACACCGCATTCACCACCGCAGGCGGCGATCCGATGGCCCCTGCCTCACCGCAGCCTTTCACGCCCAAGGGGTTGTGCGTACAGGGCGTCTGGCACGAATGGTCAACGGTATAGAACGGCAGATCGCTGGCCCGTGGCATCGCGTAATCCATGTAGGACGCGCTGAGCAACTGACCGTCGCTGTCATAGGCGCAATTCTCCATCAGCGCTTGCCCGATGCCTTGCGCGATCCCGCCGTGGACCTGACCGCTGACGATCATCGGGTTGACGATATTGCCAAAGTCATCCGCCGCCGCAAAACGGTCAATGGTGACATGGCCGGTTTCGGGGTCCAACTCGACCTCGCAGGCATAGGCACCGGACGGATAGGTAAAGTTCGAGGGATCGTAGAAAGCCGTTTCCTCTAGACCGGGCTCGATATCCTCCAGCGGGTAGTTATGCGGCACATAGGCAGCCAGCGTCACATCCCCCCAAGCAACGGATTTATCCGTCCCCGCCACGGTAAAGGCCCCGTCTTTCAGCTCGATATCCCCTTCGGAGGCTTCCAGCAGGTGCGACGCGATCTTGGTGGCCTTGGCGATAATCTTCTCTGTGGCGCGGACCATGGCCGACCCGCCGACTGCGAGGGAGCGCGAGCCGTAGGTCCCCATACCCATCGGGGTGTTGGCCGTGTCGCCATGCACGATCTCGACCATCTCTTCGGGGATACCGATCATCTCGGCGATGACCTGAGGGAAGGCGGTTTCATGCCCCTGCCCGTGGCTGTGGCTGCCGGTCATCACGACCAGACCGCCCGTGGCATTGACACGCACGGTGGCGGATTCATACAGACCCGCCCGCGCGCCAAGCTGCCCCACAAGGTTCGAGGGCGCGATGCCGCACGCCTCGATATAGCAGTTCACGCCGAACCCACGGAGCTTGCCCTTGGCCTCGCTTTCCTTGCGGCGCGCGTCGAAACCGGCGAAATCGGCGATCTCTTCAAGCTTGTCCATCGTGGCCACATAATCGCCCGTGTCATATTCCACTGCGACCGGCGTGGCATAGGGGAATTCGGTGATGAAATTCTGTCGCCGCAAGGCAATCGGGTCGACCCCAAGCTCATGGGCGCATTTATCCACCAGCCGTTCCAGCTGATAGGTTGCCTCCGGCCGTCCCGCGCCGCGATAGGCATCGACGGGCACTGTGTTGGTAAACACGGCCTTTACGTTCACATAGATGAGCGGCGTCTTGTAGTTGCCCGCCATCAAGGTGCCGTGCAGCCATGTGGGCACCGACGGCGCGAAGGTCGACAGGTAAGCCCCCATATTCGCGTAAGTGTCCGTGCGCAGCGCGGTAAAGTTATTGTCCGCGTCCAGCGCCATCTGGATCTTGGTCACATGGTCGCGCCCGTGGGCGTCGGACATGAAGGCCTCGGACCGGCTGGAGGTCCATTTCACCGGACGGTTACAGGCTTTGGCGGCAAAGGTGCAGAACGCCTCTTCCTGATAGTGGAAAATCTTGGTGCCGAAACCGCCGCCCACATCGGGGGCCACGACGCGCAGCTTGTGTTCGGGGATGCCCAGAACAAAGGCCCCCATCAGCAGGCGGATCACATGGGGGTTCTGGCTGGTGGTGTAAAGCGTATGATCCCCTGTCCCGCGTGCATAGTCGCCGACGGCGACGCGCGGCTCCATCGGATTGGCGACCAGACGGTTGTTGACCAGTTCCAGCGTGGTGACATGGGCAGCTTCGTCAAAGGCCTTGTCCACGGCGGCCTTGTTCTCTTCGACAAAGCCCCAATCGTAGCAAAGGTTCGAGGTCAGATCGTCATGAACCTTGGGCGCGCCTTCCTGCACGGCCTGCTTCATATCGACGACGGCGGGCAGATCGGTGATATCGACGACGATCGCCTCTGCCGCGTCACGGGCCTGCGACAGGGTTTCCGCCACGACAGCCGCAATCGGTTCGCCTACGTGGCGGACCTTGCCTTCGGCCAGCACGGGGTGGCGCGGCTCTTGCATCGGCTCGCCATGCTTGTCCGTGACCTGCCAGCCGCAGGGGATCGACCCGACCTCGGCGAAATCGGCACCGGTAAAGATCTTCACGACCCCCGGCATCCCTTCCGCCGCCGATGTATCGACCGAATTCAGCACCCCATGGGCAATATCCGAGCGCAGAAAGAACACATGCGCCTGTCCGTGCAGGTTGATATCGTCGGTATAATTCCCCTCACCGGTCAAAAACCGGATATCCTCGCGCCGCTTGCTGCTGGCACCAATTCCGCCGTCCTTTGGCATGGTCAATTCCTCCCTATGGGGCACGGATCGGGTCCGCACCGTCGTATGTGGCTTTTGCGTTTGGCTTTATTCTTATGTCGTCAATCTATGGGTTGCTGCGGTTCCCCGTTTGCGTGGGAAAGCGCGGTTTTCAGGATGGGTGCGCCGTGTCCTCCCGCCCCTGCATCAACAGGGCCGCACGTCGCACGGTGGTTATTCGGCAGCCAGCGCGCTGACGTCCTGACCGGATGCGGCCATGATCGCCTTGACGATGTTATGGTAACCGGTGCAGCGGCAGATATTGCCGTCCAGATAGTGCCGGACCTCTGCCTCGGTCGGCTTGGGGTTGTCTTTCAGCAGCGCCGAGGCCGACATGATCATGCCCGGTGTACAAAAGCCGCATTGCAGCCCGTGGTGGTCCTGAAACGCCTGTTGGATCACTGTCAGCGATCCATCGGGGTTGGCCATGGATTCGATCGTCTTGACCTCGGCCCCGTCCGCTTCGACCGCGAGCATGGTGCAGGCCTTGACCGCCTCGCCGTTGACATGAACCACGCAGGCCCCGCACTGGCTGGTGTCACAGCCGATATGCGTGCCGGTCAGGCTCAGGTTTTCGCGCAGGAATGACGCCAGCAACGTGCGCCCTTCGACGGCACCAGATGCAGGTTTGCCGTTCACGGTCATTTTGACCTCGGTCATGATGTTCCTCCCGTTTTATGTCATGTGTTGGGTCGAGTTAAGCACGCCAAAGGGGCGTTGAGAACAGAAATTTTTCGCATGGGTTGAACTTCGCGGGCGCGGCGCGGCGACGGGCCTTGCGTCAGGGTCGGTCAGCCGCGTCTTGGTTGCGGACGGGTGGCGATCTCTTTCAGCAAGCCGCCCACCCCCATGCGGGCGATATCGCGCGGGGATACCTCTATGCCGCAGATCACCCGCGACAGCACCCAATCCGCGCCATTCAACGCAGGAGAGCGCGCGCAGCCCGGCAGGCCGATCACCGGCCTATCGCCCATCTGCCCCAGAAACAGCAGATTGCCCGGATCAACCGGCATGCCAAAGCGCGAGACCTCTCCGCCCGCGGCGCGCAGGGCCTGCGGGGCCACGTCAGCGATGTCAGAGGTGGCAGAGCCGGTGAGGATCAGCGTCAGCGCCGTATCCGCCGCGGCAATGGCATCGCGCAGAGCGGTGACCTCATGCGGGACCATAACGACTTTATTCAGATCCACATCCAGCGCAGAAAGCCGGTCTGCGATGGCCTTTTTCCCCTTGTCGCCCGCGCCGCCGTCAATCTCGGTGATGATCAGCGTCGCGTCCTTGATTTGCGGTGGCACCAGCCGGATCGCGCCGCGTCCGGCATCACAGGCGGCAGCAAGATCGCTTTGCGCGACGGCGTAAGAGATAATCTTGATCGTCGCCACCATGCCCCCCGCTGCCATCTGCTGGAACGGCGGGACCGTGGCCAGCGTGATCATCGGGTGCACAGCGTTCAACGCTTCAAGCGCGCTCACATCCAGCTGCGCCACCCCCGGCCCATCGGCCAGCAGGTTCACGCGGCCGGTAAAGGCGCGCGTCATCGTCAGATGGGGATGCGCCGCCAGAACGGCCTGCGCGACCTGTGCCGCGGCGGTGTTTTCATCCACATCCCCTGACGCGAGCTGCGCCACAATGATACGGTCGATGCCCTCTGCCCGAAGCGCGGCCAGATGGGAGGGCTCTAGCCGTAACCCCTTGCGCAAACGGCCCGAGGGCAATGCGATGGAATGAGCCAGCACGGCACCCTCGGCCTTCGCCGTGTCGATGGGGCCGAACTTCACGGTTTTCTCAGGGCTTGGATCATCTGCGACAGGATCGACACCGCGATCTCGGGCGGGCTGGCGGCCCCGATGTCCAGCCCGACGGGGCCGTTGATGCGCGCGATGTCGGCGGCGGTAAAGCCCGCCTCTTCCAGCCGTGCCACGCGGGAGGCATGGGTGCGTTTCGATCCGAGCGCCCCGATATAGAAGGCGTCGGACCGGAGTGCGATATGCAGCGCGGGGTCGTCCAGTTTGGGGTCGTGGGTCAGCAGCACAATTGCGCTGCGGGTATCGACGCCGACGGTCTCCATCGCCGCGTCCGGCCAGACGTTGATCACCTGTGCATCGGGAAAACGCGCTTGCGATCCAAACGCCTCGCGCGGGTCGATGACCACGGCGTCAAAGCCCGCGACCTGCGCCATGGGCACCAAGGCTTGCGCGATGTGTACCGCCCCGACGATCACCAGCCGCAGCGGCGGGTTGTGGATCGCGACAAATGTATCGCCATCCTCTTCAACGCCGGAACGGTCCATGCGAAAGCGGTCTGCATAGCCGCCCGTGACCAAGCGCCCCACCCCGCCCGACAGTGGCACCTGATAGGCCACGGGCTGGCGCGCGGCGCGGGCGCGGACGAGGTCGCCCAGAACGTCAAACGGCATCGCCCCTGCGCCCACAGGTTCGACCAACACGCGAATCTTACCGCCGCAGGCCAGCCCCACGGCAAAGGCGTCGCCATCGCTGACGCCATATTCCAGCAAACGCGGCGCGCCGTCCTCGATCGCCTCGAGCGCTTCGACGACCACGGCCCCCTCGACACAACCGCCCGAGACAGAGCCCTGCATCTCGCCATCTGCGGCGATGGCCAGCTGCGCGCCAACCCGTCGCGGGGCAGAGCCCCATGTCTCCACCACCGTGGCCAGCGCGGCCCCGCGGCCCGCTTGTGCCCATGCATAGGCGCGTTCCGGTGCGTTCTCGAAAATCTCCATGGCGGGTGGTCTCCTTACCTTGTCGCGGCGGCGACTGTTCTTATGTAGGGCGTCCCATGCCCCCGCTCAATGAGATAACGGGGAGATAACTTGCACGCCGCCCTGCACACTACTACATCTTGGGCAATGACATGCCAGACGGAGCGCCCCACACATGCCCATGCAAGCCCGCGAAATCGAAGACCTGCTGCGCGAGACCTTTCCAAACGCCAAGATCACCGTCGAAGGCAATGACGGCGTGCATATGGCTGCGATGATCATCGACGAAAGTTTCCGTGGCCAGAACCGCGTGCAACAGCAACGTGCCGTCTATGCCGCGCTCAAGGGCCGGATGGATGGATCGAACGGCGATTTGCACGCGCTGGCGCTGACAACCAAAGCGCCGGATTGATCCGGTGGACCCGATCCTGGTCCTGATCCTCAGCGTCTTGGTGCTGATCGTGGCGGTTCTGCGCGGCCTACAGGCGCTGAAACACACACGCGATACCGAACGCGGATCAAAGCCGGGCAAGGGCTATCACGAAATTGACGCGACCTATCATTCGGGTGGCGGCGGCGGCGGACATCAGACCAACTACCGCATCCCCCGCGACCCTCAAGAATACGCGAAACGCTTTATACCAAAGGACAAATCGAAATGACCGACGCAAAGACGCAAATTCAGGAAACCATCACCGCCAACAATGTTGTGCTGTTCATGAAGGGCAACAAGACGATGCCGCAGTGCGGGTTCTCGTCCCGTGTGGCGGGCGTGTTGAACTATATGAATGTCGACTACACCGACGTAAACGTATTGGCCGACGAAGAGCTGCGTCAGGGGATCAAGGATTTCTCTGACTGGCCCACCATCCCGCAGCTTTACGTCAAAGGCGAATTCGTCGGCGGCTGTGACATCATCACCGAAATGATGCTGTCGGGCGAGCTGGACACGCTGCTGGAAGACAACGGCGTCGCCTTTGACAAAGACGCCGCTGACAAGATCCGCGAAGCCAACGGCTAACAGCTAACAGCTAACGGTCGGCTAACAAAAAAACGGGTGCGCCTTGGATCAAGGGGCACCCGAACCGCGCCGCGCAGATCGGCGCGCACCCTGCATAGAACGCGTCACCGCGCCTGACACGCCGCGTAGAGCGTGACATCCTCACCCGCCGCCGCATCATGCCAGAATAGCGTCGCGGCGTCCCCCTTGGTCCACCAGACATAGCCAGAACCGTCCGAGGGCCATGCATAGCGCGCCCCTGATGCCGCGCGGGTCCGGACCAGCGTAACCATGCGGTTTTCCACATAAAGCACAGCCGTCGCCTCCCCCTGTTCGGGAGTGGTATAGGAAACCGGCACCTCGACCCCGCGCTCGCAGATATAGGTGGCAGAGACCGGCATGGCCTGCGCCAAAGCGCTGCCCACTACCCCGAGCCACCACGCGGCCGTGGCCCCGAATGCGATGGCGCGCGGCAGGGTCACTGGGCCCCGTCTTGGGCCTTGTCTCGGGCCTTATCTTCGATCTCGCTCGCCAAGGCTTCGGCGCGGGCAGCCATTTCGGCAAGACTGTCGGTGACGCTTTGCGGGATGACAGGCACCTCGATCCGCTCGGGCTCCACCACGACATTGCGCAGGCTTGCAAGTTCCGCGTCACGCTCTGCCAGTTCGGCGCGGGCTTCCTTGATCTTATCCTCGACGCTGGCGGTTTTATCGGCAAGCAGCAGGCCCGCCATCAACAACATCCGCGCTTCGGGCATCCGGCCCACCTGATCCGACAGCACCTGCGCTTCGTCGTCGAGCATCTTGGCTGCGGCGTGCAGGTAGTCTTCCTCGCCCTCCTGGCAGGAAACTTCGAACTGGCGACCGCCGATAGAGATAGAAACTTCGGGCATCAGGCAGACTCCTCGGCAGTGGGAACAAGCGGGGTAAGAACAGAGAGGATCGCGTCCGCCTCTGCCACATCGGCGCGACGGGCGGCATGCAGCGCGTCAAGCTCTGCCTGCAAGGCGGCATTGATCAGATCGGCGTCCCCCACCCCTTCGGCATTGGCTTCGCGCAGCGCAGCGCAGGCATCGGCCAGCTGCGCATTGGCGCGGCGCACCCGCTGGATTTCCAGATCAAGCTTTTCGGTCTGGGCCTGTGCCGCGGACGCACTGTTGTTGCGCGCCTGTGCTGTGGCCAGTTCAGCCCGCAGATGGGCGGTTTCATCCTCCAGCCGCTTTTTCAGGGCAGTGACCTGTTCAGAAAGCTCTGCGTTGACAGCGCGTTCCTGCGCCAGTTCTTCCGAAAGATCGGGGACCTCCGCCTTGGCGACGGCCAGTTTGTCAGCTCCGCGCGATGCCCTTTCAAGCGCCGCCAGAATACGGCCTTGCAAGTGTTCTATGTCGCTCATCGCAGGGTTCCTCGTAAAACGTCGTATGTCAGTCGTAAAATGCAGTTTGCCAACCATCGAATCGCTGGTCAACGTGGTTTCCGCTGATCCTACCGAAACCAAAGGCGGAATACTGCCCCTTTAAGAACAATGCCTTGGCCCGGCGGAAAAGCTCTGCTGCGGGCGATGCCCTCTGGGCCTTGATCTTTGCGGGGTGGCTGGTATTGATCCGCGCAATCCCTTTTCCCCCTTATAAGGAAGCTTGCACCGTGGATCTGAACGCCCTCGCCAAAGCCCATCCCGCCCATTGGTCCAAAGCGACCGCCATTCGCGCCCTGACGCTGGACGCTGTCGCCGCCGCCAATTCCGGCCACTCGGGCATGCCGATGGGCATGGCGGATGTCGCCACTGTCTTGTTCGAAAAGCACCTGAAGTTCGACGCGTCCAACCCGCTGTGGCCTGACCGCGACCGTTTTATCCTGTCGGCTGGCCACGGGTCCATGCTGATCTATTCGCTGCTGCACCTGACCGGCTACGAGCAATTCCCCCTCGAAGAGATCAAGAACTTCCGCCAGATGGGCGCACGCACCGCGGGACACCCTGAAAACTTCCTGGCCGATGCGATTGAAACCACCACCGGCCCGCTGGGTCAGGGGATCGCGAACTCTGTCGGGTTTGCCATGGCCGAGGAAATCCAGCGCGCGCAATACGGCAAGAAAATCGTCGACCACTTCACCTATGTGATCGCGGGTGACGGCTGCCTGATGGAAGGCATCAGCCACGAAGCGATTGCCCTTGCGGGTCGCCACAAGCTGAGCAAGCTGATCGTGATGTGGGACAACAACGACATCACCATCGACGGGCCGGTATCGTTGTCCGACAAAGTGGATCAGGTTGCGCGGTTCAAGGCGGCTGACTGGCACGTCATCGAAATCGACGGCCACAACCCCGACGAGATCGACGCCGCCCTGACCGAAGCGCGCAAATCCGATCTGCCCACGATGATCGCTTGCAAAACGCATATCGCGCTTGGTCACGCCGCGCAGGATACCTCGAAAGGTCACGGCGCGCTGACCGACGCGGACCAGATGGCCGCTGCCAAAGCCGCCTATGGCTGGACAACCGGCCCGTTCGAAGTCCCCGCCGACGTGAAATCCGCTTGGGAAGAGATCGGCAAACGCGGCGCAGACGACCGCCGCGCCTGGGAAGAGCGTTTCGACGCCATGTCGCGCACAAAGCGTGAAGAGTTCAACCGCGCGCTGGCCGGTGACGCCCCCAAGAAGCTGAGCGCGACGATCAAGGCGTTCAAAAAGCAGACGTCGGAAAATGCGCCGAAACTGGCCACCCGCGCCAGCAGCGAAAAGACGCTCGAGGTGTTGAACCCGCTCTATACCGAAACCGTGGGCGGCTCGGCTGACCTGACCGGTTCGAACAACACAAAGACCGCTGATCTGGGTGTCTTTGACGTGGACAACCGTGGTGGGCGCTACGTCTACTGGGGGATCCGTGAACACGGCATGGCCGCCGCGATGAACGGCATGGCGCTGCACGGCGGTATCCGCCCCTACGGCGGCACGTTCATGTGTTTCACCGACTACGCCCGCCCCGCCATGCGCCTCGCCGCGCTGATGCAGGTGCCTAGCGTGTTTGTCATGACCCACGACAGCATTGGCTTGGGCGAAGACGGCCCGACGCACCAACCCGTCGAGCATCTGGCCATCAGTCGCGCGACACCCAACACCTATGTGTTCCGCCCCGCCGATACGGTCGAAACCGCAGAGGCCTGGGAAATCGCGCTGAGCAGCAAAAAGACGCCGTCGGTGCTGTCGCTGACCCGTCAGGGCCTGCCCACCGTGCGGCTTGAGCACAAGAACAAGAACCTCACCGAACAGGGTGCCTATGTTCTGGCGGACGCCGAAGGCAAACGTCAGGTCATCCTGATCGCCACCGGCTCTGAAGTCGAGATCGCGCTGAAAGCCCGTGACCTGCTGCAAGCCGAAGGCATCGGCACCCGCGTCGTGTCCATGCCCTGCATGGAGCTATTCGCCGCGCAAGACGAAGCCTACCGCCGCCGCGTCCTGCCCGCCGGCCCCGTCCGCGTCGGCGTCGAAGCCGCCGTACGCCAAGGCTGGGACCGCTGGCTCACCGGCGAGCGTGGCAAGTGGAACAAGGCCGATTTCGTCGGCATGGACCGCTTCGGTGCCTCCGCCCCCGCGGAAGAGCTGTTCGAAAAGTTCGACATCACCCCGCAGAACGTCGCCGACAAGGCCAAAGCGCTGCTGTGATCTGAGCTGTTTAGCGAGACGAGAATGGGGGGAGCATTTTGCTCCCCCTTTTTGGTTTGTGGGGGGCGCAGGAAACGTTCGATCCGACGACCATAGCGGTCGACACAGTCTATCTGATCGACGCATTTTGCAGATTTGCGGTGGCTCAGGGGCAGACACACTGGGTGGAAATCATGGCATTTGCTGTGATCGGTTCCACCAAAAGCCAGCCATCAACAAATCTTGGTAGCGGCGGGATTTCAGGGCGGCCTCAGCCATTTGTTCCAACCCTAACCGTTCAAGTCTTTGGTCTTCGACAAGCGCCCCAATTCGAGACAGCATACTGTAGGCGCGAACCGCGTGCTCCCCAGTCAGCGTGTCGGATTTCGCTAGCTCTGCCGCTTTCGCCTGCGCCCAAACACGTTGCCCTTCGCCCGTGTCACTTAGCAACAACTGTTGCGCATGCTGCAGCTTTGCATAGGCGAGCTCTTCATCGGAAAGGGCACCACGCGCCGCTAGCAAAAGCAGATCCACGTCCTGAACCGGAATTTCCGAGGTCAGCATGCTCATCCAAGAAAACAATGGTTGTTCCAACCCAGCCATATAGGCGATGGCTGTTTCAGTTTCTCCGAGCCGCGCCTTTAGCGTCGCCATTTCACGCCGTGCCTGCGCATCCAGCCGACGAGTGCCCCACCGAATACTCCCGATCTCGGAAGCGTCACTTGCAGTTTTCCCATCCTTCGTGCGGAACGTGCTAAGCGCCACGTCAAGCCGCGCCTGAACTTCCCCCTCGTCGGCACCAGCAAGTAACAAAACACGCGCAGCTTCGATATGTGCAAAGACGGGAAAGATCGCGGGTTCGGTGTCAGCTCGATCCTCGAAGGCGTGTGCCAACTCAAGGGCAAGTGGCTGCAAGCCAAGGTCGACGGCGCGTTCAATAATGCGCTCCGTCCAGACATATTCCGGAAAGGGCTTTTTCGTCGAGAACGCGGTAAAGGCCTCTTCCAGATACGTGGCTGCGAGGGTCATATCCGGCTCTGCCGCCGCGGCGGTCAAAAGTATGGAAAGATGCGTACCGCCTGCCTCGCGATAGAGCTGCAGAAATGTTGACGGCCCAACGAGCCGCATAAGGTTTTCACTTGGTTTGATGGAGGCGTTGTCCGTTCGCGGCAAAGATTGAAGCACCTTTAACGCTTCGTCTCGGTTCCCTAAAGCTGCGTGCAACTCAGCCGCTTCCACTAGGTGGCTAACGCGCGGCCTGACGGGTTCATTTTTTGCAATATCGACGATGCGCTGCGCGATCTCTGATACTACGTCACGCGGGATTGCGTCCGCGGTGCTTCCGTCGCGCGCAGGCACCCCGTAGGGCCTGCGGCCAAGGAAATCCAGCGCAGTGATCCAAAGGGTGCCAGCACCAACACCCGGTGTCATTTCCATCGCTTCCTGCAGGCTCTTGCCCTCGCGAAGCGCCCCTGTAAGACGGTGGCTAGCAAGCATCCTGTCGACGGTCGCCTCAACGTCCTCTGGCAGCGGCTCATTTTCGCTTTCAGCACGTAGCGCCAAGGCAAAAGCGTCGTCGATGCGACCCATCTGGGCCAACATGCTCACTTCAGGCATGTGTGGCGGAACGAAGCGCGCATCCATCGCCTGCTCTACGCCCAAGCTGGAGAGGCATTGAGACGAAGTATCGTTTTTGCACGCTGCGAAGCGTTCGTTTTCCGCGCGGATCGACGGGTCCAGGGTCAAGCCCAAGTAGACCAGCATCGCAGCCGACGTCGCTGCGAGAAAATATCTAAACGAGGTGTGAAACAAAAAGGGGTTCCCTATGCCGTCTCGAATACCGCTAGCTTGCAATTTAGGCGCAATGTAGACGACGAAGCGGTAAATTGTGCCCCACGGTCTTTAGGCAAGCTGAGCGCGCGCACACAAAAAAGGGGCGCAACCTGCGCCCCCTTCCTCTCCCTCATATACGCCCCGTTTACGCGGGTGCGCCGGCATCCTTGCGGTTGAAGACCGCGCGCCACAGCGGGGTGATGATCTTTTCGCCGACTGGGATCAGCACCAGCCCAAGGGCCAGACCAAACACACCGTCCATCGCGGCTTTGGCGATCCATTCGGCGGCACCTTCATACGCGACCGGAACCATATGGCCGAAAGCGACGGCGTAGCCGTGGATCAGGTGGCCAAGCGCGCCGAAGCCAAGCTCTTCCATACCGTGCACGATGATCGATCCGCCGACCCAGAGCATGGCCGCCGTCCCGATAATGGTCAGCGCCTTGAGGAACCAGGGCATGCCGCGCACGATCCCGCGGCCCAGACCACGGGTCAGGCCGAGATTGCCGTTCTTGGCCATATAAAGCCCCACATCATCCATCTTTACGATCAGCGCGACGGAGCCATAGACCGCGACTGTGATGATCACGGCGGCGGCGGCCAAAGCGCCTGCCTCCATCCAGAAATTTGACACCTCGAGGTTTGACAGCACGATGGTCATGATCTCGGCCGAGAGGATAAAGTCGGTCTTGATCGCACCTTTGGCCTTTTGCTCTTCCAGCTTGGCGGGGTCCTTGATTACCTTTTCATCGGCACCGGGGGGATGATCCTCGTGGCCTTTTCCCCCTACGCCAAGCGCATGTGCGATCTTCTCAGCGCCTTCAAAACACAGATAGGCCCCACCCAACATCAACAAGGGCGCGATCAACCATGGCGCGAAATTCGACAGCAGCAAACCGGCGGGCAACAAGAAGACCAGCTTGTTCTTCAGCGATCCTTTGGTGATGCGCCAGATGATCGGCAGCTCGCGGTTGGCCTCGAAGCCGCTGACGTATTTCGGGGTCACGGCGGCGTCGTCGATGACAGCACCCGCGGCCTTGGCACTAGCCTTGGCGGCCTGGCCGAACACATCATCCACGCTGGCCGCGGCCACTTTTGCAATCGCTGCTACATCATCCAACAGGGCTAATAGGCCGCTCATTCAGTCTCTCCATATTTGTTGGCGTAAGGGTAGCGCAGCGCAGGCAGAAGGCAAAGCCGATCTGAGGGTTATCGCTAACACGAATATTTATCGCTAACATACGGAAATTAGGGGGTTTTAGCCCTTTCCCATATTCACGACCACCAGATATAGAACCGGCAAAGTTCCAGATCTTTGCCAAAGGACGCCCCCATGACCATCAAAGTCGGTATCAACGGATTTGGCCGCATCGGCCGCTGCACCCTGTCACATATCGCGGCGTCGGGCCGGGATGACATCGAGGTGGTGCGCATCAACGCGACCGGCCCGCTGGAGACTGCGGCACATCTGATCAAATACGATTCCGTCCACGGGCGTTTTCCCAATGAAGTCAAAGTCGGCAACGGCACGCTGGATCTGGGGCGCGGAGAGATGGAGGTTATGTCGACCTACCAGATGAACGAGCTGAACTGGGAAGGGTGCGACGTCGTGCTGGAATGCACGGGCAAGTTCAACGACGGGCTGCTGGCAAAGGTCCACTTGGATCAGGGCGCGAAACGCGTGTTGCTGTCGGCACCGGGCAAGAACGTCGACCGCACGGTGGTCTACGGCGTGAACGACGGCGAATTGCAGGCCTCGGACACAATGGTATCGAACGGGTCGTGCACCACCAACTGTCTGGCCCCGATGGCCAAGGCGCTGCATGATGCGTTCGGCATCGAAAGCGGCATCATGACCACCGTGCACAGCTATACCGGCGACCAGCCGACGCTGGACCGCCGCCACGAAGACCTGTACCGCGCGCGCGCCGCTGCGATGGCGATCATCCCGACCTCTACCGGTGCGGCGAAAGCCTTGGGTGAAGTGCTGCCCGCGCTCAAAGGCAAGCTGGATGGCACCGCCATGCGCGTTCCAACGCCAAACGTCAGCGCGGTTGACCTGACCTTTATGGCAGGCCGTGATGTAACGGTAGAAGAGGTCAACGAGGCCATGCGCGCCGCTGCAAACGGCCCGATGTCGCGGGTCTTTGCCTATGATGCGGAACAGAAAGTGTCGGTCGATTTCAACCACACCGAACATTCGTCGATCTTCGCGCCCGACCAGACCAAGGTCGTTGGCAACCGTCTGGTGCGTGTCCTGGCGTGGTATGACAACGAATGGGCCTTCTCTGTCCGTATGGCCGATGTCGCCGTCGCCATGGGCAAACTGGGCTAAGACTTGCGACGCGCGGGTTGCCCTGTCATATCTGGGCCACCCGCAGGCAAGGACCACCGCCCCCATGGACACCCCCATCGCTGTCTCTCTCGCTGCTGTACTGCTGACCGCACTGGGGATTGATGCGTTGATCTATGGCAGCGAACATCTGATTTTCCTGACCAAGAAATTTGTCGACCTGATCGAATGGGTGGCGTTCTGGCGCTGATCCGACAGTCGGCCCCTTCCCTCCGATCGCTTCCGGCGCAATATTGCCCTGCACAGGTTGACTCTTTGTCATAAATGTCGATGTTAGCGCTATCAAATTCAGGAGGACGCCCCATGGCTACCAAATTGGCAATCAATGGCTTTGGCCGTATCGGTCGTAATGTTTTGCGCGCGCTGATGGAGCGTGGCGACGATGATTTGCAGGTGGTGGCGATCAACGATCTCGCCCCGCTGGAAACCAACGCACATCTGTTCGAATTCGACTCGGTCCACGGGCGCTTTGGCCGTCCGGTCACCCTGGGCGACAACACGATGGATGTGGGCCAAGGCCCGATCCGCGTGACAGCAGAACGCGACCCAGCTGCCCTGCCTTGGGGCGATGTGGACATCGTGCTGGAATGCACCGGCATCTTCACCACGCGCGAGGCGGCGGCCAAGCATCTGGCGAATGGATCGAAACGGGTCGTCATCTCTGCCCCCGGTAAAGACGCCATGAAAACAATCGTCTACGGTGTGAACCACGATCTGATCACCGCCGAAGACACGGTGCTGAGCAACGCCTCCTGCACCACCAACTGCATGGCACCGCTGGCCAAGACCCTGCATGACGCCTTCGGCATCAAGCACGGCCATATGACCACAATCCACAGCTATACCGGCGACCAGCCGGTGCATGACACGGCGCACAGCGACCTTTACCGTGCCCGCGCCGCGGCGCTGTCGATGATCCCCACCACCACCGGTGCGGCCAAGACGCTGGGTAAAGTGCTGCCCGAGCTTGACGGGCTGATCGGCGGCACCGCGATCCGCGTGCCCACACCGAACGTATCCTGTGTCGATCTGGTGGTCGAACTGTCGAAAGAAGCCACGGCAGAGGAGGTCAACGCCACCCTGCGCACCGCCGCCGAAGGCCCGCTGAAAGGCATCCTTGGTCTGGTTGAACGCCCGCTGGTGTCGATCGACCTGAACCACGATTCACATTCCTGTGTCGTAGCCCTTGATCAGACCTCTGTCCAAAGCGGGACACAGCTGCGGGTTCTGGGCTGGTATGACAACGAATGGGGGTTCTCGAACCGTATGCTCGACACCTCGCGCGAGGTTGCGAAAACCCTCTGATCGTTATTGCGAGAAACGCTTTAACAGCTCGGCATTGACGGCGGGCGTCACAAATTTGCTGACGTCCCCGCCAAGCCGGGCGATTTCCTTGACCAAACGGCTGGCAATCGCCTGATGTTCGGCCTCTGCCATCAAGAAGACCGTCTCGACGCTGTCATCCAGCTTCCGGTTCATCCCCACCATCTGATACTCGTACTCGAAATCCGCCACGGCCCGCAGCCCGCGGATGATCATCTGTGCCCCCACATCATGGGCGCAATCGATCAGCAGGTTCTCGAAGGGATGCACCACGATCTCTGTCCCGGTCTCCTGGTTCAGCTTGCGGCATTCCTCTTCGATCTGGGCGACACGCTCTTCCAGCTCGAACAATGGCCCCTTGTCGCGGTTGATCGCGACACCGATCACCAGTTTATCAACAAGCGTCGCCGCCCGCCGGATGATGTCGATGTGACCCAAAGTAATAGGGTCGAAGGTGCCGGGGTAAAGGCCTACGCGCATGGGAGAGTCCAGTCATTTCAAGTCGTTATTCGAAGTGCAAGCAAGCATTTACACCGCGAAGATGCAACGCCAATTTCGGTGGGCTAGTGGCCCCTGATCATCCCCTCCAGGGCGTCTTTCTCCATCGAAAGCTCCATCAGGCGGGCCTTGACCACATCCCCCAAAGAGATCAGGCCGATCAGAACCCCATCCTCCAAAACAGGCATGTGGCGAAAGCGGCCTTGCGTCATCTTGGCAAGGATATCATCCGCGGTTTCATCCTTGGCGCAGGTGATCAGATCGCGCGTCATCAGCGCCTCTACGGTGTCGTCCAGACAGCCGCCGCCCTCGCGGCCAAGGGTGCGCACGATGTCACGCTCCGACAGGATACCATCGGGCGTTTTGCCGTCCGCTGACACGACCAGGGTCCCGATCCGCTTTTCCGACAACATCGCCGCCGCCTGCGAGATACGCGTGCCCGGTTTTACCGTCGTAACACTGTCATCCGCTTTGGTTTTCAGGATTTGGGAAACTAGCATGGTCGGCCCCTTCGCAAGAATATTACCTATAGGTCAGGTTCCCTTTAATACTGTTGCGTGTCAAGCAATTGCCTCCAGTTTCGCCACTTCGGCGCGGACGCCCTGCGCCAGAGCTTCCGCAAAGCGGCTCAGACGCAGATTGCGGCGGTCGTCTTCGTGGCGAATCAAATAAAAGGCGCGGCTCAGATGCACGTCGCCGGTCAGGATGCGCGTCACCCCCGGCGTCGCAGGAAGCGAGAAATCATGCACAATCCCGACGCCGCCCCCTTGCCGGATCATATTCACCTGAACGGACACGGAATTAGAGGCCAGCGGCACCCGCGTCATGCCAAGCTCCGCCAGATAATCAAGCTCGCGATCAAAGATCATGTCGGGGATATACCCCACCAACCGGTGCCCCAGCAGGTCTGCAACGGTCCGGATCGCGGGGCGCGCGGCAAGATAGCTGTCGGCGGCAGCAAGATGCAGCTGGTAGTCGGCGATTTTCTGCACAACCAACCGCCCCGCCGTGGGCGCGCTGACCCCGATCGCCATATCCGCCTCGCGCCGCGACAGGTTGAACACCCGCGGCAGGGCGACGATCTGGATATCGAGCCCCGGATTATCCGCCACCAAACGAGCGCAGACCTGTGGCAGCAGATAATTGGCGCAGCCGTCCGGTGCCCCGATCCTGATCTGCCCTGCCAATTGATCCGACGGCACGACCACATCCGCCGTGGCCTGCCGCATCGCCTGCTCTGCGGCTTCGGCGCGCGAGAGCAACTGCACGCCCGCCTCGGTCAGCGCGTAGCCCGAGGGCGATTTCACGAATAATACCGCCTGCATGGTCTTTTCCAGCCGCGCCATGCGTCGCCCCAAGGTCGCGGGGTCCAACCGCAACAGCTTCCCCGCGCCCGATAGGCTCTGCTCGCGCGCGACGGCCAGAAACAGCCGCAGGTCGTCCCAGTTTCCCATCATCGGCCACGGCTCCCTTCATGCTTCGTTTTCTGCACAGACTTCATTTTGCCCGTAAACTCCGGGGGCGTCCGAAGGACGGGGGCAGCGCCCCACCCTACCCTTTCAGCCCGCGCAAGGCTTTGCAATATTGCAAAACGATTTTGACGCCATGCCTCTTTTGCTTTGTTTTTTGCAAGCCTAACCTGCCGCCAAACGCACAGAAGGAGCATTCCATGCAAGAGTTGACCCATTACCTGAACGGCGCCCACGTCAAAGGCACGTCAGGCCGCTTTGCCGACGTGTACAACCCCGCAACCGGCGAAGTGCAAGCCAAGGTGCCGCTGGCCAACGAGTCCGAAATGGATCAAGCCGTGAAATACGCCATGGCGGCGCAACCCGCATGGGCCGCGGTGAACCCCCAGCGTCGGGCGCGGGTGATGATGAAGTTCGTGGACCTGCTGAACCGCGATATGGACAAGCTCGCCGAGGCGCTGAGCCGCGAACACGGCAAGACCCTGCCCGATGCCGCCGGTGACGTGCAGCGCGGTCTGGAAGTGGTGGAATACTGCATCGGCGCGCCCGAGCTGCTGAAAGGCGACTTCACCGACAGCGCGGGCCCCGGCATCGACATGTACTCCATGCGCCAGCCCCTTGGCGTGTCCGCAGGCATCACGCCGTTCAACTTCCCCGCCATGATCCCCATGTGGATGTTCGCCCCCGCCATCGTCTGCGGCAACGCCTTCATCCTCAAACCGTCCGAGCGCGATCCATCCGTGCCCCTGATGCTGGCCGAACTGCTGGAAGAAGCGGGCCTGCCCAAAGGTATCATTCAGGTCGTCAATGGCGACAAGGAAGCGGTTGACGCGATCCTGCATCACCCTGTCATTCAATCGGTCGGCTTTGTCGGCTCCACCCCCATTGCCGAATATATCTACGGCACGGGCTGCGCGAATGGCAAACGCGTCCAATGCTTTGGCGGTGCCAAGAACCACATGATCATCATGCCGGACGCCGATCTGGACCAGGCCGCAGACGCGCTGATCGGCGCGGGCTATGGCGCGGCGGGCGAACGCTGCATGGCCATCTCGGTCGCTGTGCCTGTGGGCGAGGAAACCGCCAACCGTCTGATCGAAAAGCTGGTGCCGCGCATCGAGAAGCTGAAAGTCGGGCCGTATACCTCGGGCAATGACGTCGATTACGGCCCCGTGGTCACCGCAGCCGCGAAGGCAAACATCGAACGGCTTGTACAGACCGGCGTCGATCAGGGGGCCACGCTGGTTGTCGACGGGCGCGACTTTAAGCTGCAAGGCTACGAGGAAGGCTTCTTTGTCGGCCCGCACCTCTTTGACAACGTCACCCCCGATATGGACATCTACAAGCACGAGATCTTCGGGCCGGTTCTGTCTACCGTCCGCGCCAAAACCTATGAAGAGGCGCTTGGTCTTGCGATGGATCACGAAATGGGCAACGGCACGGCGATCTTTACCCGTGACGGCGACGCGGCGCGTGACTTTGCGGCGCGCGTCAACGTCGGCATGATCGGGATCAACGTGCCGATCCCCGTGCCGCTCGCCTATCACACCTTTGGCGGCTGGAAGAAATCGGTCTTTGGCGACCTGAACCAGCACGGGCCGGATGCGTTCAAATTCTACACACGCACCAAAACCGTGACCTCGCGCTGGCCTTCGGGCATCAAAGAAGGCGGCGAGTTCAACTTCAAGCCGATGGAATAAGCCCCATCCTCGCCCTTCGGCGGCTCCCCCGCCGGAGGGTGCTTGCGCGACGCCCACGTGCATGCTTACAATTAAACACACGTTCAATTCGACCGGTCTTGGGAGGGATCACCGTTTATGGATTTCGCACTTTCAGAAGAGCAAACCGCGATTTTCGACATGGCCTATGGCTTTGGCCAGGAACATATCGCCCCTTTCGCCCAGAAGTGGGAGAAAGACGAAACAATCCCCAAAGACCTTTGGCCCAAGATTGCAGAGCTGGGCTTTGGCGGGCTTTACGTGTCCGAGGATGCGGGCGGATCCGGCCTGACGCGGCTTGATGCAACGCTGGTGTTCGAAGCGCTCAGCATGGCTTGCCCGTCGGTCGCGGCCTTTCTGTCGATCCATAACATGTGCGCCAAGATGCTGGACAGCTTTGCCAGTGACGAGCTCAAGTCGCGGATCATGCCCGACATCCTGAGCATGAACACCGTGCTCAGCTATTGTCTGACGGAACCCGGATCGGGCTCTGACGCGGCGGCGCTCAAGACGAAATGCACCCGCACGAACGAAGGCTATACCCTGAACGGCACCAAAGCGTTCATCTCGGGCGGCGGCTATTCCGACGCCTATGTCGCGATGGTGCGCACCTCGGATGAGGGGGCCGCGGGCGTGTCCACCGTCTATGTCGAAGACGGGACGGCAGGGCTTTCCTTTGGCGGGCTAGAGGATAAAATGGGCTGGCGCAGCCAACCCACGTCCCAAGTGCAGTTTGACGATTGCAACATTCCTGCCGGAAATCTGGTGGGTGAAGAGGGGAAAGGTTTCAAATATGCAATGATGGGGCTGGATGGCGGCCGTTTGAACATCGCCGCCTGTTCCTTGGGTGCCGCACAGACCGCGCTGAACGC
Source organism: Sulfitobacter sp. PM12 (assembly GCF_045586035.1). Classification (NCBI taxonomy): domain Bacteria; kingdom Pseudomonadati; phylum Pseudomonadota; class Alphaproteobacteria; order Rhodobacterales; family Roseobacteraceae; genus Sulfitobacter; species Sulfitobacter sp. PM12. The sequence continues at coordinate 1,664,328 of NZ_CP151529.1, read as the reverse complement.
CACGCTCACCTATATGGGCGAGCGTAAAGCATTCGGCAAACCCATCGACCAGTTTCAGGGTCTGCAATTCCGCCTTGCCGAGATGGAGATCGAACTGCAAGCCGCCCGCGTCTTCCTGCGCCAAGCCGCGTGGAAGCTGGACACGGGCGCGCCGGATGCCACCAAGTTCTGCGCCATGGCCAAGAAGTTCGTGACAGAGGCAGGCAGCAAGGTCGTCGATCAATGTCTGCAACTGCACGGCGGCTATGGCTATCTGGCGGATTACGGCATCGAAAAGCTGGTGCGTGACCTGCGCGTCCACCAGATCCTTGAAGGCACCAACGAAATCATGCGCGTCATCGTGGCGCGGGATATGCTGAAGAACCGATGACCGATATCTCCATCCGTATTTCAGGGCGCGCGGGACGGATCACCCTCACCCGCCCGCAAGCACTGAACGCCATGACCTATGACATGTGTCTGGCCATCGAAGACGCCTTTGACGCTTGGCAGCATGACCCGAACGTTGACCTGATCATCCTTGACGCCGAAGGCGATCGTGCCTTTTGCTCGGGTGGTGACATCGCCGAACTTTACGCCACGGGGACCAAGGGAAACTACGCCTACGGGCGCAAGTTCTGGGCGGATGAATACCGGCTGAACGCCAAGATCTTCGCCTATACCAAGCCCGTCGTCTCCTTCTTGCAGGGGTTCACCATGGGCGGCGGCGTGGGCATCGGCTGTCACGGCTCGCACCGCGTGGTGGGGGAAAGCAGCCAGATCGCGATGCCGGAATGTGGCATCGGTCTGGTGCCCGATGTGGGCGGCAGCCTGATGCTGGCGCTGGCCCCCGGACGGGTGGGCGAATATCTGGGCACAACCGCGTCACGTATGAAGGGTGAAGATGCAATTTACGTCGGTTTTGCAGACACTTACGTCGCAGAGTTAAACTGGCCCGACGTAACCGCCGCGCTTGAGAATTCAGGCGATGTGGCCATTCTGGAAACCGCAAGCACCACGCCGCCTGCCTCAGCGCTCGAGGCGCAGGCGGCCGAGATTGACAGTATGTTCGGCGGCGAAACGCTGGCGGATATCCTCAACGCCCTGCGCGCATCCGACAGCGAATTCGCTGCAGACACGCTCAAGAAGATGCAGCGCAGCAGCCCGTTGGCGATGGCCTGCACGGTCGAGATCATCCACCGTCTGCGCGGCCCCTCGCTGAGCATCGAGAAGGCGTTGGATATGGAATACCGCTTTACGTTCCGCGCGATGGAGCATGGCGACTTCCTTGAAGGGATCCGCGCGGCGATCATCGACAAGGACCGCAGCCCCAACTGGCAATATGCCGATATGAACGTCCCCCTTGCCGCGACAGCCAAGATGCTGCGCCCGCTGGCCGAGGACGCCCTGACACTGGAGAGAACCACATGAGCATGAAGATCGGATTTATCGGACTGGGCAACATGGGCGCGCCTATGGCGACCAACCTCGCCAAAGCGGGCCACGAGGTGACGGGCTTTGACGTCGCGGGCACCACGGCAGAGGGCGTGCGCGTTGCAGACAACCTTGAAGCCGCCGTGGCGGGCATGGACGCGGTGATCACAATGCTGCCCAACGGGTCGATCCTGCGGCAAGTGGCGGCGCAGGCAATCCCCCATATGGCGCAGGGCATGTTGTTCATCGACTGTTCCACCGTGGATGTGGAAAGCGCGAAGAACACCGCGCAAGCCGCTGAAGACGCTGGCATAATGGCCGTTGACGCCCCCGTGTCTGGCGGTATCGGCGGGGCATCTGGCGGCACGCTGACCTTTATGGCCGGCGGGTCGACGCAAGCCTTTGCCAAGGCCAAGCCCCTGTTCGACATCATGGGGCAAAAGGCGGTGCATTGCGGCGATGCCGGTGCGGGGCAAGCGGCGAAGATTTGCAACAACATGATCCTCGGCGTCACCATGATCGCCACCTGCGAGGCCTTTGCGCTGGCCGATAAACTGGGGCTGGACCGGCAGAAGATGTTCGACGTGGTCAGCACCTCGTCGGGCTACAGCTGGTCGATGAACGCCTATTGCCCTGCCCCCGGTGTTGGCCCCACCTCGCCCGCAGACAATGGCTACACACCGGGCTTCGCGGCGGAGTTGATGCTCAAGGATCTTGGGCTGTCGCAGCAGGCAGCAGAGATGGCAGATGCAGACACCCCGATGGGAGAGCTGGCCCGCGCGCTCTATGCGCAATTCGTCGAGAACGAAGACGGAAACGGCAAGGATTTCTCTGCCATGCTGCCCCGTTTCGAAACCCGCGGCCGCAACGGCTGACAGGAAAAGCAAGCGGGTTCCCGCCGTCTCGTCCCAGCGACGGAAACCCGCGCGCCGTTCGTTTGTTACTGTATCGACACTGTAACGGAGAACGAGCATGAAAACCCTTACCCTCGCCGCAAGCGCCTTCGCCGTGCTGGCCTTCAGCCCGGCCGTACAGGCGGCCTCTGCCTCCTATGGCGCGTCGGGGCATTACGATGTCGCGGCACCGCAGGTGACCTTGGCCAAGCATGATAAGCACGATGACAAAAAGCATCAAAAGCAGCACAAGAAAGCTGTTAAAGAATACAAAAAGGCGATCAAGAAACACGAGAAGCAGCACAGCGACAACGGGCGTCATCTTGCCAAAGGGCATGACAAGCACCACCACGCCAAAGGCGACAAGCTGACGCGCTACGTCGTGATCGAACAGCCCCACCGGCATGGGCTGACCCGCTACAACCGCTACGTTCAGGACGACGGCTATGTCTATGCCGTGGATCCGCAAACCAATGACGTACTGGCACTGATCGGTCTGGCATCGCGCCTTCTAAACTAAACTGCGCCGCGAAATCCTAAGATTTCATGAAAAATGCCCCGCCTGAGTAGGACGGGGCATTTGTATGTCTACCGCATTGTTGGCAATGCTATTCGGCAGCAACCTTACGCGGGGCGAGCATCGGTTTGAGGTAGTGGCCGGTATAGCTCCCCTCGACCTCGGCAACCTGTTCAGGCGTGCCGGTCGCGACCACCTGCCCGCCGCCATCGCCGCCTTCTGGTCCAATGTCGATGATATGGTCCGCGGTCTTGATGACATCGAGGTTGTGTTCAATGACGACCACAGTATTACCCTGATCCACCAGCTCGTGCAGCACCTCTAGCAGTTTGCGCACGTCTTCAAAGTGCAGCCCCGTGGTCGGTTCATCCAAGATGTACAGCGTCCGCCCCGTAGAGCGTTTGCTGAGCTCTTTCGACAGTTTGACGCGCTGCGCCTCCCCGCCCGACAGCGTCGTCGCCTGCTGACCCACCTTGATGTAGCCCAAGCCCACACGCATCAGCGCATCCATTTTTTCGCGGATGCTGGGGACCGCCTGGAAGAAGCTCTGCGCGTCCTCGACAGTCATATCCAGCACGTCAGCGATGGATTTGCCCTTGAACTTCACCTCAAGCGTTTCACGGTTATAGCGCTGGCCTTTGCAGGTTTCACATTCGACATAGACATCCGGCAGGAAGTGCATCTCGATCTTGATCACACCGTCGCCCTGACAGGCCTCGCAGCGGCCGCCCTTGACGTTAAAGCTGAAACGTCCGGGCTTGTACCCGCGCGCCTTGGCTTCGGGCAGACCGGCGAACCAGTCGCGGATCGGGGTGAAGGCACCGGTATAGGTCGCCGGGTTCGACCGCGGCGTGCGCCCGATGGCGCGCTGGTCAATGTCGATCACCTTGTCCAGATGCTCCAATCCCTTGATGGTCTCGCAGGGCGCGGGCGTCTGGCGCGCCCCGTTCAGGTTCATCGACGCAGTCTTGAACAAGGTCTCGATCGTCAGGGTCGACTTCCCGCCGCCGGACACACCCGTCACGCAGACGAATTTGCCCAAAGGATAGTCGACCGTGACATTCTGGAGGTTGTTCCCCGTCGCCTTGACCACGCGGATTTTCTTTTTGTTCCCCTTGCGCCGTTTGGCGGGCACCGCGATCTCGCGTTTGCCGGTAAGGTATTGGCCCGTCAGCGAATTCGGATCATTGGCGACCTCTTGCGATGTCCCGTGGCTGACCACCTGCCCGCCGTGCACACCAGCCCCCGGCCCGATATCAAACACATAATCCGCCTCGCGGATCGCCTCTTCGTCGTGTTCAACGACGATCACCGTATTGCCCTGATCCCGCAGGTTTTTCAGCGTCTGGAGCAAGCGGTCATTGTCGCGCTGGTGCAACCCGATCGAGGGCTCATCAAGCACGTAAAGCACCCCTGTCAGCCCCGACCCGATCTGCGAGGCAAGCCGAATGCGCTGGCTTTCCCCCCCGCTGAGCGTCCCGCTAGAGCGTGCCAGCGTCAGATATTCCAACCCGACATTGTTCAGGAATCCCAGACGTTCGCGAATTTCCTTGAGGATCGCGCGCGCGATTTCGTTCTTCTGAACGGTCAGATAATCGGGCACTTTGGTGCACCAGTCAAAAGCTTCGCGGATCGACATTTCAACGACTTGTCCCGCATGCAGCAGCGTATCGCTATCGCCATCCGACGGGCCGATCTTGACAGCAAGCGCTTCGGGCCGCAGCCGGTAGCCGTTGCAGGTGCCACAGGGGCGGTTGTTCTGGTAGCGTTCGAATTCTTCGCGGATCCAGTTGCTATCCGTCTCGCGGTAGCGGCGCTCCATATTGGGGATCACCCCTTCGAAAACGCGGCTGACCTCGTACACACGGCCGCCTTCGTCATAGCGGAACTTGATCTCTTCCTTGCCGGAGCCATGCAGGAACACTTGCTGCACCTTCTCGGGCAGGTCTTTCCACCGCGTATTTTCACTAAATTGATAGTGTTTCGCGATGGCTTCGATCGTTTGCTTGAAATACGGGGACTTACCCTTGCGCCACGGGGCCAGCGCACCGTCATAGACCTTGAGATTCTGGTCGGGCACCACAAGGCGTTCATCAAAAAACAACTCTTTGCCCAGACCATCGCAGGACGGACAGGCACCGAAAGGAGCGTTGAATGAAAACAGACGCGGCTCAATCTCGGGGATCGTGAAGCCGCTGACAGGACAGGCGAATTTTTCGCTGAAGGTATGACGCTCGGGCTCGCCCTCGGTCGGGGCGGTTTCCAGCACGGCGATCCCATCAGCCAGATCAAGCGCTGTGCGCAGGGAATCCGCCAAGCGCGTCTCTAGCCCCTCACGCACCACGATACGGTCGACAACCACGTCGATGTCATGGCGGAACTTCTTGTCCAGCGTGGGCGGCTCGTCCAATTCGTAGAAGTCGCCGTTCACTTTTACCCGCTGAAAGCCCTGCTTGCGCAGCTCAAGAAACTCTTTGCGGTACTCGCCCTTCCGGTCACGAATGATCGGGGCCAGCAGATAGGCGCGCGTGCCTTCGGGCATGGTCATCACGCGATCAACCATATCCTGCACCTGCTGCGCCTCGATCGGCTTGCCGGTCGCGGGGGAATAGGGCGTGCCGACGCGCGCAAAAAGCAAGCGCATATAGTCATAAATCTCGGTGACCGTCCCCACGGTAGAGCGGGGGTTTTTCGACGTGGTCTTCTGTTCAATCGAAATCGCTGGCGACAGGCCGCTGATGTGATCCACATCGGGTTTCTGCATCATATCAAGGAATTGCCGCGCATAGGCGCTGAGCGATTCCACATAGCGTCGCTGCCCTTCGGCATAGATCGTATCGAACGCGAGGCTCGATTTACCCGACCCGGAAAGCCCGGTAATCACAACCAGCTTATCGCGCGGAATGTCCACGTCGATGTTCTTTAGATTGTGTTCGCGCGCGCCGCGCACTTCGATGTTCTTTAGCTCAGCCATATCGGACCCCCGTTAACGCTTAGTACATAGGTGCGTGCTACGGATTCTCCAACGAAAAAATAAGAACACAAGGGGAACGACACTATCGCGGCGCATTTTGGGCTGCCATTACGACGGCAAACGCCCGGCAACATTGAATATGTCACCGGGCGTTGCAAAGATCAGGACACCGCTATGCGCGGGCAAAGGCTACATATGGATAACGCGTCCGTAAGCATCCAGTACGGATTCATGCATCATTTCTGACAAGGTCGGGTGCGGGAAGACGGTGTTCATCAGGTCTTCTTCGGTGGTCTCAAGCTGACGCCCCACGACATAGCCCTGGATCAGCTCGGTCACCTCGGCACCCACCATATGCGCGCCAAGCAATTCGCCTGTTTTAGCGTCAAAGACGGTTTTGATCATCCCCTCGGGCTCGCCAAGGGCAATCGCCTTGCCATTCCCGATGAAGGGGAAGCGACCCACCTTAACGTCAAAGCCAAGCTCTTTCGCCTTGGCTTCCGTATACCCGACGGACGCGACCTGCGGGTGACAATAGGTGCAGCCGGCGATGGACTCCGGTTTGACCGGGTGCGCGTGTTGACCCGCGATCAATTCGGCAACCATCACCCCCTCGTGCGAGGCTTTATGCGCCAACCAAGGAGCACCGGCGATGTCACCGATGGCATACAGCCCCTCGACGCCGGTCCGGCAATATTCATCGGTCACGACATGGGTCCGATCAATTTTCACGCCCAGATCCTCCAGCCCAAGATCCTCGACATTGCCAACGATACCCACGGCGGAGATCACCGTGTCAAACTCATGCTTGGTCACCTTGCCGCCCGTTTCGATATGGGCAGTCACCTTGTCATCAGCGCGGTCCAGTTGTTTAACAACGGCCTTCTGCATGATCTTCATGCCCTGTTTTTCGAACTGCTTTTTCGCGAATTTGCTGATTTCTTCATCCTCGACGGGAAGGATTCGATCCATCACCTCGACAACAGTCGTGTCTGCGCCCAAGGTATTGTAAAAGCTTGCGAATTCGATACCGATCGCGCCAGACCCGATCACTAGCAGCTTTTTCGGCATATGGGGCGGCTGCAAGGCATCCTTGTACATCCACACGCGTTTTCCGTCTGCTTCCAGCCCAGGCAGGTTGCGTGCCCGCGCACCGGTCGCCAGCACGATATTCTTGGCGGTCAGCGTCTCTTCCCCGTCTTTCGACTTAACCGACACTTTACCTTTGCCCGCTAAGGTCGCCGCGCCCATGAAGACCGAGACTTTGTTCTTTTTCATCAAATGCCCGATACCGCCGGACAGCTGCCCCGCAACTTTGCGCGACCGTTTGACAACTGCCTCCAGATCATAGCCGATATTGTCTGCCTTCAGGCCAAACTCGCTTGCGCGCTGCATCAGGTGGAAGACTTCCGACGACCGCAAAAGCGCTTTGGTCGGGATACAGCCCCAGTTAAGACAAATGCCGCCTAGATGCTCACGCTCTACAATGGCGACCGAAAGCCCCAGTTGCGCGCCCCGGATGGCCGCAACATAGCCCCCCGGCCCCGCACCAATCACGATCAGATCAAAGGATTTCGCAGCCATTATGCAACCTCGCAGCACGTATTGAAATTTAGTTTAGTGGTAAACTATCTCGCGAGCGTCAGCAACTCGGAGAATTCCGATCCAGGATCAAACTGCCTGACCCGCATTTACGTGAGTGTCCGCAGGGTATAGGCATACCCCCCGTCGTCAAGATATTCGGTTTCAGCGGCGGTGCTTCGCCGACCCAAGGCGTTGTTGCGATACGGAAATCTGCCGAATTGCCGGATCACCTTGCGATGTGCGCGCGCATGCCGCAGCGTCTCCTCGGCTTCGTGCATACGGTCACAGACCAGCCGCACGCAGTGATCCTGATCGGTCAGACTTTCTGAATGCATGAACGGAAGGTAAAAAAATTGCCGTTCAGGCGGCGCAATAAGTCTATCCCATTCGTTGCGCACAGCGGTTTGAGCCGCCCGCAAGGCCCGCAAATCGGTCGAAAACGCCTTCCCCTGCCCGCGAAACATATTGCGCGGAAACTGATCCGCCAGAATGAGATAGGCCAAAGTGCCTTTCGCGTCAGTCAGCCAATGGTCCAACCGATGGGTCCCGATGAGCGACCAGGTGTCCAGAAACTGTGACCGGATCGCGGCATCAAGGTCATCATCCACCGCATACCATCCCGCAGGCCCAGTTTCCTCCAGCCAGAACCGACGTACGTCCTCAGGCGTTTTCATAGCCTTGCCTCCTTTGACCACAGAAAAGATCAAACTTTTCTAATTTCATTAGACACAAGATGTAACGAATTAGCAAAACGTCTAGGTCGGCTCCGCTTCCGCGGTTTGTTCGCTTTCGATCGCGTATTCCTGTGCCAATTCGACCGCAACGGTCGTCGCAGCGGGGTAAATCGGGATGTAGTTACCCGTTTCATCCGCAGGAATGGCCGGACGTACCGTCGCGCGGTAGGACGCGTAGACCGCCAAAGCAAAGAACAGAACCGCCGTGAACAGGTAGAACCCACCCGGCCCAAGCGCGGTGCCCATCATCCAGCCGGTGATCACCGGACCCAGAATAGCGCCCAACCCGTTAATAAAGATCATCCCGCCGGAGGCCGCGGCCATATCCTCGGGCTCAAGGAAGTCGTTCGTGTGCGCAATTAGAAGCGAATACAGCGGGTTAGACATGCCGCCCACGACAAAAGCGGTCAGCAGCAACACGCTAAAGTTATGCCCCAGCAGCATGCCGATGACAGACCCGATACCCCCAATGATGGAGGTGATAACGATCAAAAGGCGACGGTCCATCCGGTCCGAAACCCAGCCGATCGGGTACTGCAAAACCACCGAACCCACGAAAAATGTCGCAACGAAGATCGAAATCTGCGCCACGGTCAGCCCGGCTTCGGCACCGTAAACCGAGGCCATCCCGAACTGCGCCGAAAAGACCCCGCCCAACAAGAACATGCCGACACACCCCAAGGGCGAGAAGCCGGCCAATTCGCGCAAGCTCATCGGTTTGGTGGTGTCGAACGCGGGCGTCGGGCTGATCGACAGCAAAATCGGCGTCACTGCCACGCTGACCAGCACTGACGGAATAACGAACAGGACAAAGCCTGAAGGGTCCGCGGTGAGCAAAAGCGCTTGCGCAATAACGATGCCAAAGGTTTGCACGATCATATACAATGACAGCGCCTGCCCCCGGTTTTCGTTAGTCGCAGCGTTGTTGAGCCAGCTTTCTGCTGTCACGTAAACCGCAGAAAAACAAAAGCCGATCAACACGCGGCCCACCGACCAGACAGCGACGTTCGGGAAGGTCGGATACAGGATCATGACAGCCGAGATCATCGACGCCAGCGCCGCAAAGACCCGCACGTGACCGACGCGCCGGATCATACCCGGTGCCATACGCGAGCCGCCCAAAAAGCCCACGAAATATGCCGACATCACGATCGACATTTCGAAGGTCGAAAATGCCTCGATCCCGCCGCGAATCCCCAAGAGCGTACCTTGCATGCCGTTGCCCACCATCAGCAAACACATGCCCAACAAAAGCGCCCATGCGCTGCTCAGTACCTGAAACATCTTACGAATCCTTTAACGCGATCAGCCCCCTCCCTGACGGCGATCCCAGGAGGTGTCACCCCCCCGAACGACATTCAGGCGTTTATTTGCGTCTTTGGAAAGAGCAGCGACGCATCGCCATAGGAGAAAAACCGATAATTCGATTCAATCGCGTGATTGTAAATCTTTTGTATAGTTTTCTGCCCCATCAATGCCGAAACGAGCATCATAAGGGTCGACTTCGGAAGATGGAAATTCGTCATCAACGCGTCTGCGACATTGAATTCAAAACCGGGGGTAATGAAAATATCGGTATCCCCTTCCCAGGGTTGGATATTCCCGGACCGCGCAGCGGTCTCGACCAGCCGCAAGGCAGTGGTCCCAACGGGTATGACCCGCCCGCCAGCAGCTTTGGTGGCGGAGATTTCGGCAGCTGCCTGCGCGCTCACCTGCCCCCACTCGCTGTGCATCTTATGGTCAGCAATGTCATCGACCTTCACAGGCAGAAACGTCCCCGCGCCCACATGCAAGGTGACGTGGCTAAAGCGCACCCCCATCGCGGCGAGCTGATCCAGAAGGGGCTGATCAAAGTGGAGCGACGCCGTAGGCGCGGCCACTGCGCCCGCGTTCTTGGCGAAAACGGTTTGATAATCCGTCATGTCCTGCGCGTCTGCCGGACGCTTGCCCGCAATATAAGGCGGCAATGGCATCGCACCGGCATCATTCAGCGCGGCGTCAAAATCGTCGCCGCTGCAGTTGAACCGCAGTCGACCCTGCCCATCCTCGACGCCAATCAAACGCGCAGAAAGATCGGCGCTAAAGACGACAGTCTCGTCAATCTTGAGCTTTTTCAACGGCTTGATCAGTGCAGTCCAATCCGCATCGCCCCGTGGCTCCAGCAAGGTTACTTCGATACGCGCCTGTACCGGCCCCTGTGCGCTGTCCCGGTGGCGAAGCCCCGACAACCGCGCCGGAATGACCCTTGTGTCATTCAGCACCAGCCGATCCCCGGGACGCAACCAATCGGTCATATTGGCGACGGTCGTGTCAGTAATATGATCCCCCTGCGCAACGAGCATCTTGGCCGACGTACGGGGGACCGCAGGGCGCGTCGCGATCAAACGCTCGGGCAGTTCAAAATCAAAGTCACTGAGTTTCATACGCGCCCGTTAGCGCCCCTCAAAGCGTTGAGCAACAGGTTTTTGCGGCGCGGGGGTGGCAGCCCCCCCATCCTGAGCGGGCGTCGTGCGTGGGGTGCTGCGAAAAATATCCCGCATCGCACCGGGCACAAACCCCGACAGCGGGTTCACCGAGACAGACGGGCTCTGCACCGTACCGCCGATAGAGTAGTTGAAGCCCAAAAGCCCCTCGCCCTTACGGGTCAGAAAACTGGCTATTCCGTTCAACATATATACAGGAGAGATCACACCCTGCAGCGCCATCTGGCCGGTGTCAGTGGCAAAAACCCCATCCATAGAAATCCCAAGCGACGCCCCTGTCGCGCTGGCTTGGGTCAGGTTAACGCGATTGGAAGACAGGCGAAAATCAGCTTCGACCGTGTCAAAATATATCCCGTCCCCGTTCAACTCGTTGATCAGCCCGACCACGGAAACCGCGTTCACCAGCGCTGCAATCGTCGGGGCGTCCTTGATACGAACGTCTTTAATCTCTGCATGACCGTCGAAAGCACCGCCCGATCCGGCGGGTACCAGGGTCAACGAAAGCGCGCCGCCGTGGACTTGTTGTGCAATGTTGGCAGACCTCAAAACGCCACCAGCATCGGTTGCCGTCAATTGCACCGCGCTACGACCATCCTTGGGTACGACGCGACCAGAAACCGGCGCGCCCCCGTTCAAGGCTGCCGTGAACCGTCCATCCAGGCCACGCGCGACGTTAAATTCGCCCTGCATTCCTGTCAGGGCAATCTTGTCAGTGACCTGCAACCGATCCAGCGACAACAACATCGGCGGGCTCGCGACCCCGTTGGGCTTGCTTTTTCCGAGCTCCGCCCTGCGCAAATCAAGACGGCCGCCCTTCACCACCAGCTGCACCGGGCGACCTGCCCCCTGCCCGATCAGATCCACAGGCACATCCAGCCAGTTCCCGACCTGCAATCGATGAAATTGCAATCTGTCCAACGCACCACTTGGGTGCAATGTGACATCTCCTTGCGCCGACAACCCCGCGGCGCTGATTTTCAAGGTATCGACGTCTGGAACCGGCCCAAGCCGCCCCGATATCTCCAACGTGCCCGTCTGGGATCGCGCTTTGCTCCAGCCGATCTGTGGAACGGTGATGCTCAACCCCCGCAGATCCGATGTGACGGAAAAATCAGGGGGTTGGCCTTTGACCAGATCCATCGCGAACCACGCCCGCCCTTCACCTGCTATCGTATCAGGGGGCAGCGCGATCTTGAAAGTCTCGAGCGTTTTGGCGTTCAGCGCAATATCTGCCCTGACACTGCTCGCAGCGCCCGGCTTCCCGAAGGGTTGGGACCATTCGCCGTCAAAGGGAACGCCGTCCAGCTCGCCCTCGCCCTTGATCGTCAGGCCGCTGTTGGACGCGTTCAATGTCAGCTGGTCTGCACGCAGCGCGCGATCTTTGACCAGACGGTCGCTTTGGAATTCCGCCAGCGTTCCGTTTATGTCGAAGATCGTCAGCTTCGGGTCAGAGCCTTTTTTCATTGGAAAGGACAAAGTTCCCGCCAACTGGGCCCGTGCATCGACGACGTCAACCGGCAGGTTGGCCTTGTCCATCGCCTGCAACGGGGGCCGGTTCAACAGCGCCAGGACCGATGTGATGTCCGCATCGGCGCGCAACCGAACTATGCCGGGCGGGCCGTCCTTGACCGTGACATCCGGCATGATGAACGACGACCCGTTCACCGACACAGGCGTCTCGTCGGGCGGTGTGATCACCCCGGTATCCACGCTGACAACAAAGCGGTTGCGCGAAAGGCTCGCATGACCGCTGCCGTCGGTGATATTCGGCATGGTGCGCAAAAATCGAACCTCGGCACCCTGAAAATCAAAGTCGAGGTATGCTTGCGGTGCCTCGCCTGGCTTCAAGCGAAAGGCAAGGTCAACGTCGCTCAACGCGCCGGCGTAGATATTTTCGTCCACCCACTTGCGGGTTTTTGGTTTGACGTTTTCTGGCCAAAGCTCAAGCAGGCGCGCTGGTTTCAACGCGTTCAACCCAGCATCCAGTGCAACTTGCCACCCCTGCGGCCCCGCCCGCAAATCCCCCGACAGGTTCAACGTCGTCCCCCCGTCAACGATATCCATACGGCCGACGGACATGTGAAACGGGTTGAAGGTGATTTTGGCGTCCAGGTCGGCACCCTCAATCGACACAGGGGTGTCATAAATATCGGCAGGGTCAGCCACCAGATCGCGCAGACGGACCTGTGCGACCAGCTCGCCCAGTTTCCCGCTGTCATCAATACCCAGACTTGCGGCCCCCTCGATCCGGCCCGACACCCATTTGCTTTCGACCGAAAGCTCGTCAAAACGCAGCAGACGCTGATCTGGGTCATAGCTGAAATAGCTGCGGGCCCCGTCAAAGGGGATCGGCGTAGCACGTTCATTAGGCTGAACCACCCCGGCCCCGATCTGCAGCGTCGCGTTCAGCGGCTCGAAGGTGCCGTCCTCGTCAAGGCTGCTGCGCACCGAACCGGAGATAGACGCGCGCAGCACTTTCAACCAAGCAAATGCTGGGTTCTGCACCGCGATGTCGCCCGCGCTCACGCCATCGAAATTGACGCCGAACTGCGACGCGGTATCGCGGATTTTGCTGCTGTAGTTGGCAGAAAGCGTGGCCACATCCGCCCCCCCGCCCAAAACGGCGAGCTCGGCCATCATCCGCAGGTTATCGCCTTCGCGGTCCAGCAACAGCCGCCCGCCATCCACAGTCCACATCCTGTCGGACTGCAGATCGGTGTAGCGCAAAGTCAGGGCGCGCAGCTCTATCGACCGCAGCCGCGACAGCGCCTTCGTCTCGAACACTGTATCAAGCTGGCCGATCAACTGCGGCATCGTGGCCGCCCGCCGCTCTGCCGGGGCGGTCCCGCTTGCTGCGCTCAGCGCGACGCGGCCATCCTTATCGCGACGCAAATTGGCCACCACCCCGGACATCGCAATATCGCGCGGCTGCACATCGCCTGCCAGCAGGCCCTGAATGGAAAAACTGGCCCGCACTTCGCGGAAGGCGGCAAAGCTAACCCCTTGGGGGTTGGTGATATTCACGTCGCGCAGCCGAACGCGCGGCCGCCACCCTTCGTCCACGATCAACACCATCTCTCCAAAGCCGATCCGCGCAAGCGGCATATCTTTGGCAAACCGCTCTTCGATGCGCGTCTCGAGCCATCCCGGCACGACAATGGGGCTGCGGATCATATAGATGGCAGCCCCCGCGATGGTGGCAACAATCAGCGAAATAACCAGCAGCGACCATTTGGTGGCTTGCCAAAGTCGTCTCCGCTTGGGGCTGCGGGGGGCTGCGCTGGTGTTGGGCATGGGCGTCCGGTTTTTAGGGCGGCTTGGGGTTTAAGTTTTGCCAAGCCCGACTAGTATGACAGTGCAGACAACGGCTTCCAATACATAAGAAAGTGACCCATGCCAGAGATTTCCCAACCTGCACCAGACTTTACGCTTCCTGTGACGGGGGGTGGCGAAATTTCGCTCTCCGATCTGCGGGGCAAGGCTGTGGTTTTGTATTTCTACCCCCGTGACGACACGCCGGGCTGCACCAAGGAGGCCGTGGGGTTCTCCGAACATCTTGAAGCATTTGCCGACGCCGGTGCCGTGGTTTTTGGCGTGTCCCGCGACACAATGGCAAAACACGACCGTTTTGCGGCCAAACATACCCTGACGGTTCCCCTGCTGGCCGATATCGATGGGGCCGTGACCGAAGCCTATGGCGTCTGGGTCGAAAAGAATATGTACGGCAAAAAATCCATGGGGATCGAACGCGCCACCTATCTGATCGATGCGAGCGGCAATATCGCCCGCATCTGGCGCAAGGTGAAAGTCGCCGGTCACGTGGAAGAGGTACTGGACGCGGTGCGCGCCCTATGATCGCGCTGGCCCAAATGGCGGAAAACGTGCTGCGCACTGCGGATGGCCGTGAAAAAACCGCGCTTTCTCACAAATACGCGGCCGAGTGGCGGGCTGCCCGCGCCGCAGGCGAGGCACCGGAAATCGGCGCGTCAAACCCGCCGTTGCGCCCCGCCCGCCCCGACAAGCCAGAACTTTTATCGCCCCGCGATGTGCCCCACCGCAAGCCCGGATCGCCCGAAGGGCGCATCGCCTTGCTGCACGCCGTGGCCCATATCGAATTGAACGCGGTTGATCTGCACTGGGACATTATTGCGCGCTTTACCGATGTCAAAATGCCCATGGGATTTTACGATGATTGGGTCAGCGCCGCCGACGATGAATCCAAACATTTCAATCTGATGTGCGATTGTCTTGAAGCTTTGGGCAGCCACTACGGGGCCTTGCCCGCCCATGCCGGTATGTGGCGCGCAGCCGAGGATACGGTGGATGATTTCATGGGTCGTCTCGCCGTTGTGCCTATGGTGCTTGAGGCGCGCGGGCTGGATGTGACGCCCAATATGATTCAGGTGTTCAAAAGCGCCAAGGCCACGCAGGCCGTCGACGCGCTTGAGGTGATTTACGCCGAAGAGGTCGCGCATGTAGCCTATGGGTCAAAGTGGTTCCACTTCCTGTGCGGGCGTCACGAGCTTGACCCGAAAGAGGCGTTCCACGATCTGGTGCGCACCTATTTCCACGGTGTTCTCAAGCCCCCGTTCAACGAAGAGAAGCGGGCAGAGGCCGGGATTCCACCGGATTTTTACTGGCCCTTGACCGAGAGTGTTTAAAATATTCGCCCTCCAAACCGTTGAATCGGCAATTTATTGCCAAATTTGTCGTTAAACTTTCATTAACCGCCTGTGGGAAAGCCTGAAGGGTTGCCCGACGGACCCCCACTGGCTAAGCACGGCGGGTGACAATCAGCGCGCGGTGGGGGCCTTGCGTGCTGTGACAGGGACGGAACAAGGATACCACGCGTGCGGACAAGGTTTGCGATCAAAATTCATTCGGCGCTTGAACGGTTTTTTCCCGAACGCCGCGTTTTTCTGAAATCCGATACCGACACACGCTTTATCCGCCTGCGCCCCGTTACCCAGCTTTTCGTCTTCACCGGGGCTTCGCTGTTTGTGGCCTGGTCGATCGTCGCCACCGCCGTGATCCTGATGGACAGCATCGGGTCGGGCAATTTTCGCGAACAAGCCAAACGCGACCAACGTACCTATCAGGCCCGGTTGAGCGATCTTTCAGCGCAGCGCAATGGGCGCGCGGAAGAGGCCGTTGCCGCGCAGGAGCGGTTTAACGCCGCGCTGAAGCAGATTTCGGTCATGCAGTCCGAGCTGCTGCAATCCGAGACGCGCCGCCGCGAGCTTGAGACCGGCATCGAAGTCATTCAAAGCACCCTGCGCGACACGATGAAAGACCGCGAAGCTGCGCGCACTCAGGTTGCCGAACTGGAAGGGGCCGCCGCCGGCGAAGGTAAAGCGACACGCGCTGCCAACGGATCCTCCGCCCCGATTTCCCTGCTAGCAGAGGCGCTTGAGCGTACCGCCGCCGAACGCGATCAGGTGGTGATTGATGCGCAAGACGCGCTGATCCAGGCGGATGAACTGAACCAGAAGCTGGCCTTGATGCGCGAACAGAACGACGCGATTTTCCGCCAGCTTGAAGAGGCGATGACCGTTTCTGTTGCCCCGCTTGATAAAATGTTCCGCAGCGCGGGCATGCCGACCGACCGGATGCTGGCCACCGTGCGCCGCGGTTATTCCGGTCAGGGTGGCCCGCTGATGCCGTTAAGCTTTTCCACACGGGGGGAGGCTCCTTCCCCGGACACCCTGCGCGCCAACCGTCTGCTTGGCCAGATGGACAAGCTGAACATGTACCGCATTGCCGCGCAAAAAGCGCCCTTTGCGAACCCGCTGAAATCCTCGTTCCGCTTCAGCAGCCCGTTCGGCTACCGCCGCGATCCCAAGACGGGGGGCCGCCGGATGCACAGCGGGACAGATTTCGCCGCCGGTATGGGCACGCCCATCCACTCCACCGCCGAAGGGGTTGTGACCCACGCGGGCTGGAGCTCTGGCTACGGGCGACTGGTTAAAATCCAACATGAATTCGGGGTCGAGACACGTTACGCACACATGTCTAAATTGCGCGTAAAAGTCGGCCAAAGGGTATCGCGCGGACAGCGGATAGGTGATATGGGAACATCAGGACGGTCTACTGGTGTCCACCTGCATTACGAAGTCCGTGTCGGTGGCAAGGCTGTAAATCCAATGATCTTTATCAAGGCTGCAAACGATGTTTTCTAAAAGCAAAATCAATGATCCCGCTCCTAAGTCCGACGCAGACACGTCCAGCACCGCTGCACCGTCATCCTCTGCACCGGCTGCGCCCAAGCAAAGCGAATTCAAGGCCAGCGCGCCCAAGGCAAAACCACCTGCCTCCGTGCTGTCCTCCGATCTGCACATCACCGGCAACTTGAAAACAACCGGCGACATCCAGGTTGAAGGCACCGTGGAAGGCGACATTCGCGCCCATCTGCTGACCATCGGCGAAACCGCGACCATCAAGGGCGAAGTGATCGCCGATGACGTTGTGATCAACGGTCGTATCGTCGGCCGCGTGCGCGGTTTGAAAGTCCGCCTGACATCGACCGCCCGCGTCGAAGGCGACATCATCCACAAAACCATCGCCATCGAATCCGGTGCGCATTTCGAAGGCTCCGTTCAGCGTCAGGACGACCCGCTGAACCCCGGCGCGAAATCCGCCCCTGCACAAAAGCCGAACCCGGCGTCCTGATCGGACAAGGGTGATGAATGTAAAAGGGCGTCGCACTGCTGCGACGCCCTTTTTCGTTGAGATATCAAAATCTTCGGTTGCGAAGTGCTGCGCGACCAAAGCGGGGCAAAGGCGCAAGCACCCCTGCCCTTCGCGATGATTATTCGGTCACCTTGACCTCGACCATACGGTCGGGCGTGCCGGTGACAGCACCGTTACCGCCGGTCCCGCGCTTGATCGCGTCCAGCACGTCCAGCCCTTCGGTGACTTTGCCCACAACGGTGTATTGCCCGTTCAGGAAGTGCCCCTGGTCAAACATGATAAAGAACTGCGAGTTCGCGGAATCCGGGCTCTGGCTGCGAGCCATGCCGACGACACCGCGGTCAAAGGGGATGTCCGAGAATTCGGCAGGCAGGTCAGGCAGGTCGGAACCGCCCATGCCCGCGCGGCCTGTGTCCCCACCAGCCTTGCCAAATTCAACGTCACCGGTCTGCGCCATGAACCCGTCGATCACGCGGTGAAATACCACGCCATCGTAGGCCCCTGCTTCGGCCAGCTCTTTCAGCCGTGCCACATGCGCGGGGGCCACATCTTCGGCCAGATCGATCTTGATGGTGCCTTGCGCTTCGCCATCCACGGTGATCGCCAGACCATCCGCAAAAGCCGCCCCTGCCATCACGGCAGAGGCAACGCCTGCTGCAATCAGATTACGCATCAGCGGCAACCTTGACGCTGATCATCCGATCAGGGTTCGCTGGCGGCTCGCCACGGGTGATCGCGTCGACATGCTCCATCCCCGAGATGACCTGACCGTAAACGGTGTACTGACCGTTCAAGAAGTCGTTGTCTTTGAAGTTGATGAAGAATTGGCTGTTTGCGCTATCGGGGTTGGCGGAACGCGCGGCACCGATGCTGCCACGAGCGTGCGGCACTTTGGAGAATTCGGCTGGCAGGTTCGGCATGTCCGACCCACCGGTCCCCGCGGCGCGCAGGTTGAAATTGTCTTCCATGTTGCCGTTGGCCACGTCGCCTGTCTGCGCCATGAACCCTTCGATCACGCGGTGAAAGGCCACGTTGTCGTATTTACCAGCGCGGGCCAGTTCCTTCATACGCTCTACGTGTTTGGGGGCCACATCAGGCAACAGCTGGATGGTGACAGTGCCGCCCTTCAGTTCCATCAGGATCGTGTTTTCGGGGTCTTTGATCTCGGCCATGCCGGTCTCCTTTAAGAATTTCGTTGGCAATTACCTAGGACGTGCAAGCGCAATTGCCAAGCGGGTCCATTGACCCTGACGGCAATAACGGCAAAACACGACGGGAATTGTGGTTTTACACGAGGGACAAGATGGGCTGGAAAGCATTGGATGACATGGACCTGCGCGGCAAGCGGGTTCTGGTGCGCGTGGATATCAACGTGCCGGTTGAAAACGGCAAGGTAACGGACGACACCCGCATCCAGCGGATCATCCCCACCCTGCGCGACATTCTGGAACAGGGTGGCACCCCTGTGTTGCTGGCGCATTTTGGCCGCCCCAAGGGCAAACGCGTGCAGGATCTGAGCCTGCGTGTCGTCCTCCCCGCGCTGGAGGATGCCTTGGGCCGCAAAGTCGTGCTGGCCGAAACGCTCGAGGCCGCCGAGGCGGGCACCGAAGAGATCAACGCCGCCGATGTATTGCTGCTCGAAAACATCCGTTTCTATCCGGGCGAGACCGAGAACGACCCCGATTTTGCCAAACGTCTGGCCGGTTTGGGCGACATCTATTGCAATGATGCTTTCTCTGCCGCGCACCGCGCCCATGCGTCGACCGAAGGGGTCGCGCGGCTCTTGCCCTCTTGTGCGGGCCGCTTGATGCAGGCCGAGCTTTCGGCGCTTGAAGCCGCGCTGGCCACTCCGAAACGCCCCGTCGGCGCGGTGGTGGGCGGTGCCAAAGTATCGACCAAGATCGAGCTGTTGGAAAACCTCGTGAACCGGCTGGATCTGTTGGTGATCGGGGGCGGCATGGCCAATACGTTTCTGGGCGCACAAGGCGCAGATCTGGGCAAGTCCCTGTCTGAACCCGATTTTTACGACACCGCCAAGGATATTCTGACACAGGCGGAAAAGGCCGGCTGCCGCGTTTTGCTGCCCGTAGATGGGCTTGTCGCGCGGGAATTCGCCGCCCATGCCGCGCATGAGGTCGCAGCCCTTGGGGCCGATACCGTACTGGCAGCGGACCAGATGGTACTGGACGCAGGCCCGAAGACGGTTGAACTGGTCAAAGACGCGTTTGACGGCCTGAAAACCCTGATCTGGAACGGCCCCATGGGCGCGTTCGAGATCGCCCCCTTCGACACCGCAACCGTCGCCGCGGCCAAGGCAGCGGCTGCGCTGACACGCGACGGCGCGCTGATCTCGGTGGCGGGCGGTGGCGACACCGTGGCCGCGTTGAACCAGGCAGGTGCGGCGGAGGATTTCACCTATATCTCCACCGCGGGCGGTGCCTTCCTTGAATGGATGGAAGGCAAGACCCTCCCCGGCGTCGCCGCGCTGGACGCCTGACCTTATCCCCCGCCAGTCGCGGCGCTGCGATGCGACTGGCGGGAAAGATATGCGACATCCTTGCCCAACCCCCTAAAAAGATGAACATTTTCTTGCCAATCGCAAGACGGGGGATTCCCTTCGCGAATCACCTGTGTCATACTGGGGGAACGTCCACTAAGAGACGATTAAAGGCAGATACATGAATCGCAGCAGCAAACCCGCTTTTGGCACCCTCTTGTTTTTCGCGATCGCCTTCGCGCTGAGCCTCTATTTCGCTTTCGCGGCGATTCAGGGGAACTACGGCCTGTTTCGCCGCGCCGAGATCGTGGCCGAAGCGCAGGATCTGCGGGTACAGCTTGCACAGGTGCAGATTGATGTGGCGCGGATGGAGAACCTGACCCATCGTCTGTCTGACGAATATCTTGATCTCGACCTACTGGACGAACAGACCCGCAAGGTGCTGGGGATGATCCGCGCCGATGAAATCGTGATCCGCTGATACCCGCGCATCATCCGGCATAATCCCCCGCAGCGTCATAAAAAATTCACGCCCCGCCAGCAGGGTATTGCGTGACTTGTAAATGCCTCTCGCCATCATTGCTCGAATCCGATAAGAGATAGTTTAACGCTAAACTATTTTGCGCGTGCGCGGGACAAACTACGGAGGAATTGCCCCATGGCTGCCCAGAAACCGACGAAAAAGACAAACGCCAGCGCCGAAGAGCTCAAGGCCTATTACCGCGATATGCTGCTGATCCGGCGGTTCGAGGAAAAAGCGGGCCAGCTCTACGGCATGGGGCTGATCGGTGGTTTTTGCCACCTGTATATCGGACAAGAAGCGGTGGTCGTCGGGCTTGAAGCCACGGCCAAGGACGGCGACAGCCGCATCACCACCTACCGCGACCACGGGCATATGCTGGCCTGCGGCATGAACCCCGACGGGGTGATGGCCGAACTCACCGGCCGCGAAGGCGGCTATTCCCGCGGTAAGGGCGGGTCCATGCATATGTTCTCTAAGGAAAAGAAATTCTATGGCGGCCACGGTATCGTGGGCGCGAACGTGCCCCTTGGCGCGGGCATCGCCTTTGCGGACAAGTATAAGGGCAACGACAACGTTACCTTTACCTATTTCGGGGATGGTGCCGCGAACCAGGGTCAGGTCTACGAGACGTTCAACATGGCCGCCCTGTGGAAACTGCCGGTGATTTTCATCATCGAGAACAACCAATATGCCATGGGCACCTCGCAGCAGCGCTCTACCTCCAGCGCTGAAATCTGGGAACGCGGCAAGGCATTCGGCATCCCCGGCGAAGCAGTGGACGGCATGGATGTGCTGGCGGTCAAGGACGCGGGCGAACGCGCGGTGAAACACTGCCGCTCGGGCGACGGCCCCTATATTCTGGAAATCAAGACATACCGCTACCGCGGGCATTCCATGTCGGACCCGGCCAAATACCGGACCCGCGAAGAAGTGCAGAAAATGCGCGACGAACGCGACCCCATCGAACAGGTGCGCAACATCCTGCTGGAACATAAACACGCCAGCGAGGACGATCTGAAAGCGATCGACAAAGAGATTAAGGAAATCGTTAACGCAAGCGCCGAGTTTGCCAAAGAAAGCCCCGAACCCGCGGCGGAAGAGCTTTGGACAGATATCTACGCAACCGAAGTCCCACAGGAGGCTTGAACCATGGCAATCGAAATTCTCATGCCCGCACTGAGCCCCACAATGGAAGAAGGCACGCTTGCCAAATGGCTGGTCAAAGAGGGCGACACCGTGTCCTCGGGTGACATCATGGCCGAGATCGAAACCGACAAGGCCACGATGGAATTCGAAGCCGTCGACGAAGGCACCATTGGCAAGATCCTGATCGACGCCGGCACCGAAGGCGTCAAGGTCAACACCCCCATTGCCGTGCTGCTGGAAGAGGGCGAAGACGCCTCTGACATCGACAGCGCCTCCAGCGCCGCACCGGCGGAACAGACCAAAGCCGACGACAGCGACGACGCTAAATCCGACAAAGCGCCCGCCGCCGCCAAGCCCGATGCCGAAGCCCCGAAAGCCCCAGAAACCGACACCACCCCAGACTGGCCCGAAGGCACCAAGCTGAAACAGCAGACCGTACGCGAGGCCCTGCGCGACGCCATGGCCGAAGAAATGCGCCGTGACGAAGACGTGTTCCTGATGGGCGAGGAAGTCGCCGAATACGAAGGTGCCTATAAAATTTCCCAAGGCTTACTGGACGAATTCGGGGCCAAGCGGATCATCGACACGCCGATCACCGAGCACGGGTTTGCCGGTATCGGTGTGGGTGCTGCCTTTGGCGGGCTGCGCCCCATCGTCGAATTCATGACCTGGAACTTTGCCATGCAGGCGATCGACCACATCCTGAACTCCGCCGCGAAAACGCTTTATATGTCCGGCGGTCAGATGGGCGCGCCAATGGTCTTCCGCGGACCAAACGGTGCCGCTGCCCGCGTCGGCGCGCAGCACAGCCAGGATTACGCCGCGTGGTACATGCAGATCCCCGGCCTCAAGGTGGCGATGCCCTATTCTGCCTCCGATGCCAAAGGCTTGATGAAAACCGCGATCCGCGACCCCAACCCCGTCGTTTTCCTTGAAAATGAAATCATGTACGGCAAATCCTTCGATGTGCCCGATGTCGAGGATTATACCGTCCCCTTCGGCAAGGCCCGCATCTGGCGCGAGGGCACAGATGTCACGATCGTCAGCTTTGGCATCGGCATGACCTATGCGCTGGAAGCCGCTGAAAAGCTGGCCGAAGAAGGCATCGACGCCGAAGTCATCGACCTGCGCACCCTGCGCCCGATGGACACCGCCAGCATCATCAAGTCGGTGATGAAGACCAATCGCCTTGTCACCGTCGAAGAGGGCTGGCCGCAAGGCTCCGTTGGGAATTACATCTCAAGCGTGATCATGCAGGAAGCCTTTGACTATCTGGATGCGCCGGTGATCAACTGCACCGGCAAAGATGTGCCCATGCCCTATGCCGCAAACCTCGAAAAACTGGCGCTTGTCACCACGGACGAGGTTATCGCGGCGGTCAAAAAAGTCACCTACAAGTAAGGAGCGGTCCACATGCCCATAGAAATCCTCATGCCCGCCCTCAGCCCCACGATGGAAGAAGGCACGCTGGCGAAATGGCTTGTCTCCGAAGGGGATAGCGTCTCCTCCGGGGATATCCTGTGCGAGATTGAAACCGACAAGGCGACGATGGAATTCGAAGCCGTCGACGAAGGCACAATCGGCAAGATCCTGATCGGTGACGGCAGCGAAGGCGTCAAGGTGAACACCCCCATCGCCGTGCTGCTGGAAGAGGGCGAAGAGGCGTCAGACATTGATACCAGCGCCCCTGCCCCGGATGCCAAGGACAGCGCCAAGGAGGATGCCCCCGACCAGGACGCGGCCCCTGAAAAAGGCTACGGCCGCGGCGAAAGCGACGCCAATGACACAGGCACATCCGCACCCGCCGCGCCCAAGGGCAGTGACGGCAAACGGCTGTTTGTAACACCGCTGGCCCGTCGCATCGCGGCAGACAAAGGCGTGGACCTGACCGAACTCTCCGGCTCTGGCCCGCATGGTCGCATCATCAAAGCAGATGTGGAGGCAGCCTCCGCCGGTAGCGCCAAAGCCAAACCGGCCGAAAGCACGCAAACCGCCAGCGCACCGGCAGCCACAGCGGCCCCTGCCGCCGGCCCTTCCGCCGACGCCGTGATGAAAATCTACGAAGGCCGCGCGTTCGAGGAAATCTCCCTCAACGGCATGCGCAAGACCATCGCCGCGCGCCTGACCGAAGCCAAACAGTCGATCCCGCATTTCTACCTGCGCCGCGATATCGAACTCGACGCGCTGCTGAAGTTCCGCGGTGAGCTGAACAAACAACTCGAAGCCCGCGACGTGAAGCTGTCGGTCAATGACTTCATCATCAAGGCCTGTGCGCTGGCGCTGCAAACCGTGTCTGACGCCAATGCCGTCTGGGCCGGTGATCGCATCCTCAAGCTCAAGCCCTCGGATGTGGCCGTCGCCGTGGCCATCGAGGGCGGCCTGTTCACGCCTGTGCTGAAAGACGCCGAGATGAAATCGCTCTCGACCCTCTCGGCCGAGATGAAAGACCTCGCCACCCGTGCACGCGACCGCAAGCTTGCGCCGCATGAATATCAGGGCGGCAGCTTCGCCATCTCGAACCTCGGCATGTTCGGGATCGACAACTTCGATGCGGTCATCAACCCACCCCATGGCGCGATTTTGGCCGTCGGTGCGGGCGTCAAGAAACCGGTCGTCGGCAAAGATGGGGAGCTCGCCGTCGCCACGGTGATGTCCGTCACCCTCTCGGTCGATCACCGCGTCATCGACGGTGCCTTGGGCGCGCAGCTGCTCAGCGCCATCAAGGACAACCTCGAAAACCCCATGATGATGCTGGCGTAACCCCGCTTCCAAATGGATCCAAATCCTCGGGGGTCCGGGGGCAGACAGCCCCCGGCCTCACAAAAAAAGGCCGGCCCCTATGACGGGTCCGGCCTTTTCACATCTCGACTAAGGCGCGCGGCCTCAATCCCCTAGCATTACATATTAATATCGCCCTGCGGCCCCAGCATGTGATCCATCAGAACCGACGGCTGATCGCAACCCGCCTCACCCACGACCCGCGCAGGGATGCCCGCGACGGTCTTGCAGGGCGGCACGGATTCCAGCACGACAGACCCCGCCGCAATGCGCGAGCAATGCCCGATAGAGATATTGCCCAACACTTTCGCCCCTGCGCCGATCAGCACGCCGTTGCCAATTTTCGGGTGACGGTCCTGCTCTTCCTTGCCCGTCCCGCCCAAAGTGACCGAGTGCAGCATCGACACGTTGTCGCCCACGACCGCGGTTTCGCCGATCACGACGGAATGGGCGTGGTCGATCATGATTCCCTTGCCGATCGTCGCGGCGGGGTGGATATCGACGCCAAAAATCTCGCTCACGCGCATCTGCACGAAATAGGCCAGATCCCGTTTACCTTGTTTCCACAGGTGATGGCCCACACGGTAGGCCTGCACGGCCTGATAGCCTTTGAAATACAGGATCGGTTGCAACAGCCGGTGGCAGGCGGGGTCACGCTCGTAAATCGCCACCAGATCGGCACGTGCCGCCTTGATCAGGTCGGGATCACTGGCAAAGGCCTCCTCCACCATCTCATGGACCACCATCATCGACATTTCATTCGAGGCCAGCTTCGCCGCGATACGGTAAGATAGCGCTTTCTCGATGGATTTATGGTGCAGAATCGTAGCGTGGACAAAACCGCCAATCAGCGGCTCATCGCGGACAGCATTCTGTGCTTCCGTCTGGATCTGATCCCAAACCGGATCCACCGTGGCGATATTCGTGCGTGCATTTGCCATAAGACCATCCTTCTTTGTCCCCACGATATAGCAGGTTCCGCCCAAGTGCCAAACGCAAAGCCAAAGGTTTACACGCGCAGTTTATCACAAATTGATCTCGCCAAACAGCGCGGGCCCCACCCCGTATAGCGCAGAAACCTGCGCAACACTGATCAACGCCGCCCCCGCCGCCCCGTCACTCGCGCGCATTTGGGCGGTATAGGTCCAGCTTGCCCGGTCCACGAGCTCTTCGCGCAGGACAACACCGTTTTGCAGGATACGCAGCTGATATTGTTCGCTTTCCTCAGCCAGTGGCACATCGAAACCCGTCCACCCGTCGCCATTGATCCGCGTCCGGCGTATCCAGCCAAACCGCAACGCCCCCGCCTCTTCTTCTATTCGCAGGTGGCAGGGCCGATAGGGGCGCAGCCCGTTGCCGTCAAAGCTCTCGGTTTTTTGAACGTAGCTTGGGTCGTTCAGCGGACGGCCCGCAGGCCCGATGCGATAGGTCTGCGCGATCCGCAAAAGGTTCGGGCTCAGTTCGATCTGGCGAGGGACAGAGTTGAGCAGCACAAACTGCGATCCCGCCGGCCAGACATCCGGCATCACCCCATCCGACCCCGCTTGCCCGCGCAATCGGTCGCGTAGAAGATAGGTTTGCGGGGCGATCAGCTCGGCCCGCGCGAACTGGAACACCTCCCACCGGTCGGCAGAGCCGTCGCCGATCGCCGCCAGATTGGCCCCGCCCAGCAGATCGGCCTCATCAACACTCTCTAACACGCCGCTGGTCAGCATGACCTGCAGCGCCTGCCCGCGATCCACCACACCGGGGCGCGCATGGGCCATGTCGTTTTGCGTGCCCCCCATTGTCGCGCGCAGGGGCATCAGGGTGTTCAACCTGAAATTCGTTTCCCCGCCAGAGGCATAGACCGCGACATTGCCCGGCCATTGCCGTGCGCTGGCCGCAATATGCGGCGCATGGGGCACCTCGTCACCGCGCAGCAGCGGCAGGTCCAGAAACAGCGTGTTCAGCGGCACGGGCGCGACAAAGGGTTTCAACGCGACCAATTCGTCATCTAAGGCCGCGGGGTCATAGACCTCGGGCTCAATCCGCACGGCGTCAATCAAAGACATCTCCCCCATCTCGACCCGATCCACGCGGTACAGCGCCTCCCCCTCGCCATCATCTGGCGGCAAGGCAATCACATCACCCGCGCCGACATCCATCATCGACGGCGGCAACGCCAGACGTACCCCTTCGCGTGCCACACGCGCCTCTGTCAGCCAGCGTTCAGCTGTCTGGTGCCCCTCCGCCCGGGTGAGCGCCATATTGAACTCTGACATCGCCACGGCATGGGCCGCGTCGTCAGGCAAGATCGCCTCTTCCGCGATCACCTCGTAGTCGCCATCCGCCTGCACAAACCGCAAGCGCAGACGCCCCGAAAGTTCTGCCTCTGCCTCACGGGACTGTTCCACCGGTGCCTCCAGATCACCCGAAACAGCCAACGTCTCTCTGTTCAGCGGCACGGCATCCAATCCGTCCCGCATGATGAAACGCAACACCCCGTCGCGTTCCACCGCATCAAAGCCATAGCGCAGCATCAACGGCTGCAACGCCGCGCGCGCATCGGCCACCTCGTCCACCACATAGCCGCGGACATAGCCATACAGCCCAGAGGTATCGAAATCGTTAACGCCAGCACGACGGCAGATCGCCGCCACGAGCTCGGACAAGGGCAGCGCTGCACTGCGGCCGTTCAGCCAATGCCCACGGGCGTAATTTCGACCATCGCTCCACAGCGCGCGATTATTGGGAAAGAAGGGATAGGGCCGCGTGTCCCAGGCCCAAACAAAGGCGCGGGTCATATCCACCATCGGTCCGCCATAGGCCGCCGAGACCGGATTATGCGCCGGATCCCGCCAGTGATCCGCCACGGCACGCAGATATTGCATTTGCATCAACTCATCCCGCGCGCCCGACGAATAGCGCGGCAAACTGCTTTCAGAGCTTTTGAGGTCAAGAAACTTGTTCGGCTGGTTGGTCCCCTTGTCCACCGCCGCGCAGCCGTATTCCGTAAACCAGATGGGCTTGGATCCGGGCTGCCAGCCTGTCGGCTCCGCTGCGCGCACGCCGCCAATACGATTGTGGTGCAGGTTCTCCCACCAGCCGCGCAGATCCTTGTAACGGTAAACCCAAGGCTCCCCATGGGCGCCATCGGTGATCGGCGTACGGCGTTGCGCCGCGCGCGCCTCGGGCGAATGGTAATACCAATCAAACCCTTCGCCCCCCGCAACATTACCCGCCAGATAGTCGAGAGCATAAATGCTGTCGCTCTGCTGCGCGTCCAGATGATCTGTACCGTCGCGCCAATCGGACAGCGGCATATAATTGTCGATACCGATGAAATCGATCGTGTCGTCGGCCCACAGCGGATCAAGGTGAAAGAACACATCGCCGCTGCCATCTTGCGGGTGATAGCCGAAATATTCGGACCAATCCGCAGCATAGCTGATCTTGGTGCCCGCGCCCAAAAGCAGCCGCGCCTCTGCGGCCAGCGCGCGAAACGCCTGCACCGCGACAAAGCTGTTCCCCGCCCCGCGGATCTGCGTCAGCCCGCGCATCTCGGTGCCGATGCAAAAGGCCTCTACCCCGCCTGCGGCTTTGCACAGGGCGGCATAATGCAGGATGAACCGCGACATCGACCATTCCTGTGGGCCAGTATAGGTGACCTGCCCGCCCGCAACGGTAAAATCCGCCGCCGTTACCGTGCCGAAGAACGCCGCCACCTCGTTATGCGCGCTCAGCGTCCCGTCAGAGCTGCCCGCCTGACCCGGCGCTTTCGCCAGCGTGATCCGCCCCCGCCAAGGCAACTTGGGCTGGGTGCCCGCATCGCTATAGGGATCGGGTAAGGCATTCCCTTCTAGCTGGTCCATCAGGATGAACGGGTAGAACATCACCGCCTTTCCCGCCGCCTGAATGGCATGGATCGCCTCGATCACCGCGGCATCTGTGGGGGTGCCGCCATAGACCGGTCGGTCGTCCTCGCGGGCGATCACCTCGGCGGTGCCGCGGGTCAGACCGGCCACCTGCCACGGCATGTTTTCGCCCTCGTCCTCGGCGCTTTCCACCTTGGGGCGCAGGCGGCATTCTCCGCACCGCAGATCATCGCCGAACCACGAGACGACCAGCGACGCGGCAGCCAGCTGCGGCAGGTCCTGCGTGGCATCCTCCAGCGCGGCGGTGAAATCACTGCGCCCGTCGGGGGTAGAGACATTCGCGCTCCACCGGCCACCCTGTCCGTCGGTATAATGCACCGGAGTCGTCGCTAACGCGTATTCCCCTGTGCCGGGAATCAGCGCGACACCTTTGACCCCATGGGTGACACTGATGTCGGCCGCAGGCGCATCCGGTTCCTCTGCACGCAGCACCTCGAAGGAAAACTGCGGCACGCGGTTGCCAAAGGGCCCCAGCCCGAGGTTCTCCATCACCACATAGGCCGTGCCACGATAGGCCGGCACCGCGTCCGCCCCCTCTATCGCGGCAATCGTTGGGTCGGGCAGTTGATCGCGCGTCCCGCGATAAACCGCCATATTCAGCGCTTGTGCCGAGATTTCCTCCCCATCCGCCCAGATCCGGCCAATGCTGGTAATCTCCCCTTCGCACAGGGCAATGGCGAGGCTGACGCTATAGCTGTATTCCGTCGTCTGCGGGGTCGAGGGCGCGCCCTTGCCACCGCCGCCGCCCGTCACTGTCGTGGTCTCGGCGAAATCCGAGGCCCAGATCACCTGTCCCCCGACACGCATCCGGCCATAGACCTGCGCAATCGCCGCGCCTTCGCCCGCCTGGGTCAGACGAAAGCGGTCGACCTTGCCGGTCTCGACCGCCTGCGCCCCTTGCCCCAGCAGCCGCTGGTCGATCACACGGCCAAGGGTCGCCCCCACGGCACGCCCAATGGCGACCGAAGACAAGCCTGCCAATGTGCCCCCGACAGAGCCGCCAATCGCCGCACCTGCGGTTGAAAGAAGTATCGTCGCCATCAGATCGCCTCCGCCGGGAATTCAAAACGCGCCACAATGCGCCTGCGCCACGGCAAGCTCAGCGGGCTTTCCGTCACCCCATGCCCGCTGTAGCCGTGGATAAAGCTCGCCTGCGCGCCGACCTCTGCCGCCACGCCCAGATGTTTCGCCACCGCCCCGCTGCGCATGCGGAACAACAGCACGTCACCGGGGGCCTCATCGATCAGGACCTTGGGGGAGAGGTGACGCAGCGCAGCACGCCAAAGCCGCTCGTCCACCTGTGGTTCTGACCAGTCCATTGAATAGGAAGGGATCGCCTCCGGCTCCTCCCCCACCACCTCGCGCCAGATACCGCGCAACAGGCCAAGGCAGTCACAGCCCGCCCGCTTGCGCGCCGCCTGATGCACGTAGGGCGTGCCGATCCATCCCCGCGCCGCAGCCACCACGGCGGTCCCGCGCGCGCTCATCTCAGCGACCCGCCGGTATTGCTGCCCGAGGATTTCGGCACCGCCATCATCCAATCCGCGCTCGGCACATCAGGGAAGCCCTGAAAGTTCAGCAGGTTGTTGAACTTCAGCCGACAGGTGGTGTGGCGTTTGTCGCAGCCTGCCACCAGTCGCAGCCGTTGCCCGGCGGTGATTGCACCGCGGATCGGCTCCCACAGCTCGACCTCGCGCCGACCCTCCAGCACCCGGTCGTGTTTGATCACACCCCAAAGCCCCGCCGCAGGGCCGTCCAGCACCTCAAGCCGCCCCCGCGCGAACCATGCGTCGTCAAACCCGTCGATCCCCTCCCAACGGAACACCCGTCCGTCCTCGTTCTCCTGCGCGGCGAGTGTCACGGCATAGCCCGCCGTCGCCAGATCAAACCCGCAGGCCGCATCCCCCAGCACCGCGGTGCAGGGCTTCTGAAACACCCGCCCCAAGGGCCGGTTCAACGCCTCGGTCAACCCGCGCAGTTCTGCGCGAAAGGCACCGCCCGCGCGCTGCATCTCGCCAATCGTGCCGCGAAAGATCATGCAGCGGGCGGTCACATCGGCCCAGTTCACCCGCCAGCAGCACACCTCCGCCCCGTCAAAGCGCCCCTGCTCGATCTCGTCCTCGCGGATCGCGTCATCGCTCAGCGCGCCCAGCGCCTCTGTGTTATCCACCGACAACCCCGTGCTCTGCGCCAAGGCCCGCGCACTCAGCCCGCTATCCGCACGAAACGCCAACCCGTCGAAGCCGAGCGGCTGATCATGGTCGGTAAACGCCAGCGTCACCCCGTCCCGCCGCCGGATTGCCCACGCCGTGCACAGCGTCGTCAGACCCGTGCGCGCATGCGCCAACACCGCGTCTTTGCCCGCCCCGCTCATACCCGCACCTCGATCACAGGCACATCCGGCACCTGCCCCGCCTGAAAGCTGGCAACGCTGACCAGAATGCGATCCGTGTCAAAGCGGACAGGCACGTCGAATTCGAACCCCGCCGACACCTGCATTTCGGGGTCCGGCGCATGGGCGAAACGGATGATGCCCGTACTCAGGTCAACCTCATAGTCGCTCCCCTCTTGCAGGGCGTCCTGCTCTATCCCCACGCGCACGGTTCCGGCAACCGGCTTGGTGATCGGCCTGATGTAGCTATGCCCACCCGAGCTATAGGTCTTGACCAGTTGATAGTCCGTCCGCACACCATCCCCGAAACCAAGGCTCTGATCCTCGAACGTGACCCCGGCCGAAGAGGCGCAGGATTTGAAATCCGCCCAATCCTTCCAGCGAAACCCGTACATCTGCCCCATACGTGCCTCGAAGAACCCCGTGAGCGCTTGGACATCGTCGATAGAGCGCATCCCCAGCCCCGCATCATACACACGGCGTGAATGGGCCCAGGGGGTGTTGCGCTCTTCATACCCGTTGGCGAGCGTCACCACATCGGTACGGCGTTGCGGCCCCCCGAGAGATCCAAAGCTCAGGCTAGGTGGAAATCTGACATCGTGAAAATTCATCGGCTTGCTCCCCTAGCGGTTACGGTTGCCAGCGTTCAGCGCGCGGCTCAGCTGAGCGGCGATCTGGCTTTGACTGCGTTGGAATCCCTGCACATCAGGGGTGGTGATGTTCATGACCACGGTCGTCCCGCCGCTCGCGCCCCCTTTGACACCCAGCTTACCGTCCGGCCCCCGTGCCAAGGGCATGATCGCCTCCGGTCCGGCCTCGCCCATCAGCCCCATCCCCCCGCGCATGCCAAAGCCTGTGGCGGTGCTAACAATCCCCCCTTGAGCAAAAGGCATCACACGTCCTTGCGAAAACGCTGCCCCATCGGCAAAGGGGAGTATTCCCTGCACCAGTGATCCCGCGCCCTGACTGATCAGCCCGCCGACGTGATCGGACACCGGCTTCATCGCCGCGTTGTAGGTCGTGTTCACCATCGACCGCGCCACGGTGGACAGGGCATCCGACAGTTTCATCCCGTCAAACGCGACACCATCAAAGGCCCTGCGCAATCCACGGCTCAGCCCCTTCTCCAACGTCGCGACATCCTTGCCTGTCGCGGCCAATGCGCTGCGCATACGGCGCAGTTCGGCATCGAAACCAGCCACCAGCGTGGCCGTCGCGCCAAGCGTCTCATTCAACCGCTCTGCGCCATCCTCTAGCCCTTCGAATGTATCATCCTGTGCCATCAGTCTTCCTCTCTCTGCCTATCGGGATAAGCCGCCATCAAGGCTGCCAATCCATCCCCCAACAGCGGAGCCCGCCCCGCCTCGCTCCCCAGCATCAGTTGCAGCTCTGCCGGCGTGAGCGCCCAGAATGCGTCGGGCGTCAGCGTCAACCCCCTCAGCCCCGCCCGCAGTAGCGCGGCCCAGTCCATCCCCAGCGCGGTCTCTGCCTTTGTCCTCTTGGGTGGCACGCTCATACCGGCACAACAAAGGCCCGCGCCAAAAGCTCTGCGGCGGCCTGAGAAGCGGCCACCGGCCCACCCTCGATCTCGGCCTGCGCAAGCGTCTCGGCACTTACCTCGGTGCCCCCTGCACGCAGCCCCGCGGCCAACAGCAACAGCACATCCCGACTGCTGAACCGATGACCCTCGAACCGCTCGACCAAAGCCACCAGCGACGGCTCCTCCAGCGCGTCCTCCAGCTCGGCTAAAGCCCCCAGGGTCAGCCGTGCCACGCGCCGCTGACCGTTCACCACCAGCGCCACATCCCCTCGCCACCGGTTCACCATGATCAGACCCCGCCCTCGGGCGCGTCTGCCGTATCCGCGGTAAAGCTCAGCTGCCCCGCGGATTGCAGGCTCAGCTCATAGGTCGCCTCGCCATTCAGCGACCCGCCATATTCAATGGCCGCCACCTGGAACGGCCCCTCGATAATACCGAAGCTGGGGATCACGATCTGGAAATCCGGCGTCAGCCCGTCAAAAAACAACTGCCGTGCGCGTTCATCCGTGCCCGCATCGCGAAACACCCCCGACCCGCTGATTGCGGCAGATCGGACGCCCGCGCCCGCCAGCAGCTCCCGCCAGCCCCCCTCACTGTCAAGCGAGGTCACCTCAACCGGCTCCGCGTTAAAGCTCACCCGCGTGGCACGCAGCCCCGCGATCGTTTCGAACTGACCATCGCTCGTCATGTCCACCTTGACCAAAAGATCTTTGCCCGCTTGAACAGCCATATCCACTCTCCTGTTAATTTCCTGATACTTCGGCTCAGCCGTCCTGAACCCGCGCCCTGAACCGCATCTCTATCTGGCGGCGCGCATCCGCCCCGACCTGTCGTGCGACGGCCCGCTCGAACCGCAAGCTCACCAGCCGCCCGCGGCTCAGGCCAAACTGCCCACCGGCCAGCGCATCACTCACCGCAGCGGCCACCTGTTTCGCAGGGGCGAACCCCGCATGATGCGTGACGACAAGAACCGTGAACCGATGCTCCGCCCCGCCGCCCGCCCCGTCAGAGGCATCGCGCACCGCTTCGGACCCCAACTGCACATACAGCGCCGGCACCTCCCCCGCAGGGGCCGCATCAAAAACCGCATCCCCCACCAGCGCCGTGATCTCCTGATCCGTGCTCAACACGCCAAAGACCGCCTGTTGCAGGGCAAACCCCATGCCATAGCTCATACCGCCACCTCCTCATGGGTCAGGCAGGCCAGATACCGTCCTTGTGCGTCCTGCTCTGCCACCGACTGGATCTGATAAACCCGTGTGCCCTCGCGAAAGCGCTGCTGCGGCAAGGGGCGCGCGGGATCGCCCACTGGCGCACCGCGTACCGTCACCACATAGACCCCGCGGCTCACCGCAATACCGCCACGCCCCAAACGCCGGCCCCGCCGCGCCGTGACATCCGCCCAGAGATCCCCCACACGCACCCAGCTCCGGCTCTCTCCGCCCGCGCCATCAGGCTGAGGCACCTGCGCCTCCAACACCAAGCGGCGGTTCAACGACAGCCGGCTCATGCGCGTGCCCCCAAGCCGATCCGCAGCGGGCGGTAGCGCTCGATCAGGCTGCTCACCCCAAAGGGCATGCAGCCATCCCCAAGGCGGGTCTCGTGGCGGTATTCATAGTAATGCGCCGCCAGCATCAGCACGGCCTGCTGCAAATCCGCGGGCACAGCGCCCCAGCTTTCCCCAAGCCCCGCCTCGAACAAGACCTCCACCGACCCTTGGGGCGGAATGAACGGCAGCATCGCCCCTGATGGTTTCAACAGCGGGGTCTGCATATCGCGCACCAGCCAATAGCGCTGCGGCTCGATTACCGTCTCCATCGCATCCCGCGACACCACGGTGACGCTCACGATCTGCCGGACCGGCCCAACGGGCATAGCCTGCGCCTGCGGGTCCGCCCACTCTTGCACGGTCATGGTAAACAACCGCGAGATCAGCGCCTTACCTGTGCGCGCCTCAATCGCGGCAATGGCGGCACGCAAAAAGCTCGCCAAAACGGGCTCTTGTACGGTTTCGGTGCCAAAACCGCTGCCCATCCGCAAATGCGCCTTAAACGGCTCCAGCGGCAGATCGGCCTCCGCCACCCCTGTCTCTTCGATCAACATCTCATCGCTCCAAATCTAGCCCGCCAAAGCCCCCCGAACGCGCACCCCGACTGCATCGCTCGGTCGGAGGCAGCAGCTAGGCAATGCACCCGGCGCATCA
Source organism: Sulfitobacter sp. PM12 (assembly GCF_045586035.1). Classification (NCBI taxonomy): domain Bacteria; kingdom Pseudomonadati; phylum Pseudomonadota; class Alphaproteobacteria; order Rhodobacterales; family Roseobacteraceae; genus Sulfitobacter; species Sulfitobacter sp. PM12. The sequence goes on along the minus strand of NZ_CP151529.1, from coordinate 1,630,044 downwards.
CGGCGCGTCCGGGGGGATGGGGCCAGCCACCGCCAGCCCCCCATTCGACCCCGCGCCTTAGGCGGTGCCGAATTTCAGCAGCTTGATCGCGGCAAAGTCGCTCACGTCGCCGCCCACCCGTTTGGTGGCATAGAACAGGACATGCGGCTTGGCGCTGAAGGGATCGCGCAGGATCCGCAGGTCGGGCCGCTCTGCTACGGTGTAACCGGCGGCAAAATCACCGAAGGCGACCGAGAATGAATCCGCCGCCACATCGGGCATGTCCTCGGCCACCAGCACCGGATAGCCCATCAGCCGCGCGGGCTGGCCCTGCGTCATCCCGTCAGACCACAGGAACCGCCCGTCCAGATCCTTGAGCTTGCGCACGATCCCTGCCGTCTTCGAACTCATCACAAAACTCGCCTGCGCGCGGTACTGCGCCCCAAGCGCATAGACCAGATCAACCACCGCATCCGCCGTGATCTCGCCAGCGACGCCGGTGGGCACATAGCCCAGATTGCCCCACTCCCAGATCACATTGTCGACCGTGGCATGGGCCAGAAACCCCTTGGGCTTGTCGATCCCGTCCCCGTGGATAAAGGCTGCGGCCTCTGCCCGCGAGAATTTATCGGCGATCCGCCCCGCCAACCACGCTTCGATGTCAAAGGCACTGTCATCCAGCAACCGCTGCGAGGCTTTGGGCAGCGCGCTCAGCTCGTGCAGCGGGATGGTGATCCGGTCGATCTGCGGCGTATCGGTCTCGGACACGGCCCCCGTTTCTGTCGCCCAACCGGCCCCGACATCCGCATGATCCACCAGCACGTCGTAAGAGGTCGCCTCGACCTGCACCACCGACGCAATCGCCCGGATAGAGGCCGTTGCATTCAACACCGACTTCACCCGATCCGAGGTCTGCGGGTCCACCAGATAGCCACCATCCGAATTCACCGCCGCCGACAGCGCCTTGCTCTCTAGCTCAAGCCCGCGCAACCCGTCGTCGTCGCCGTTGCGGATATAGGCATGCAGCGCCTTCTGATGCGGCGCACCGCTGTCCACAGCCCCCGCCAATGGTGTGCGCGCCGGCAAAGTCATCTTTCGATCCAACATAGTCATTCGCTCTTCTGTTTGTTGCAACTTGGTCGTCATCTCGTCCTGAAACCCTTTGAAATCCTGCACAAATCCACCCACCGCGCGGCGCATCTCCTCGACCGCGCCTCGGGGCTCGGTGCCCATGTCATCCTCGTGTCGTTCCATCCGCTTACCCTCCGTTCCGTTTCAAATTCCGCCGCGCCTCGTCAAAGACACCGGCCATGCCGCGCAAGACGTCTCCGATGGCGATAAAATCCCCTTTGGCCGCGATCCGCGCCGTGGGGAGCATGGGAAAGGTCACCAGCGACACCTCCCACAGGTCCAGGGTCTGCAGCACCCGCTGGCCCGCGTCATTCTTGGCCGCCCGCTGCGTGCGATAGCCAATGCTCAGGCCATCAATCGCCCCGGCCTCGACCAAGGCCGCCGCCTCGCGGCCCCGCGCCACACTGTCCAGCAGCCGCCCCTTGACCCAAAGCCCCCGCGCATCCTCGCGCAGTTCGTCCCAGACGCCGATGGGCTGTGCCGGATCATGCTGCCACAGCATCTTGATCCGACGCCCCGCGGCCTCCGCCGCCGCCAGCGAGGCGCCATAAGCCCCCCGTGCCACCAGATCACCACCCTGATCGACCCGCCCGAACAGGCTGGCATAGCCGCTGATCTCGGTGCCGCCCTCCACCACAAGCCCCTCGTCGAAACGCGCGAACTTATGCTCCAACCCAGCGCCCATATGGGGCAAACCTCTCCCGTTCTCCGACCCGAGGCCGAAGCGCATGCCATCTTCCATGACACCCTCCCTTGCGTTCAAATTGCTACGGCGCGACCACCAGAAACGACTGTACCGCCTGCGCCAAAATCACCGCGACCACACCATAGACGGTCAACCACAACCGCCGCTCCAGCCGCTCCATCATCTCCTCCAGCCGGTCGAGCCGCTGCAAGAGGTTCTCGTGGTGGATCGCGCTCACCCTCTCATGCGCCTGCAACCGCAACCCCGGCGCACATTCAAACCGGTCATATCCCATCTCCTCAACCATCCGCCGCCACCGCTGGCAGCCCCAACAAAGACCGCTTTTCCGCCTGCGTCAGAAAATCCGCCCCCGCCACCCGCGCCCATTGCGCGTCACGCTCCTGCGCCAGGGCGGGCACCTGATCCAGATCGGGCTTCAACGTCACCGCCTCATGCGTGAACCCCGCCAGCCATGCGCCAAGCGCCGCGGCAACCCGAGTGGCCAAAGGCAGGACCGTCAGCCGGTAGAACGCCCGATGCGCCTCCTGATAATTGGCATAGGTCGCATCCCCCGCGATCCCCAGCAGCATCGGCGGCACCCCAAAAGCCAGCGCCACTTCCCGCGCCGCCGCCTCCTTGGTGCGGTGAAACTCCATGTCCGAGGGCGAAAACCCCATCGGCTTCCAATCCAACCCGCCTTCCAGCAGCATCGGCCGCCCCGCATTGCGCGCGCCTTGATGGTGACTCTCCATCTCGCTGACCAAACGGTCATACTGATCATCACTCAACTTGCCCTGCCCCTCGGCCCCCCGGTAGACAATCGCCCCCGATGGCCGCGCCGCATTGTCCAGCAAGGCCTTGCTCCAGCGCGAGGCCGCGCCATGCACATCCAAGGCCATCGCCGCCGCCTGCAACGGGCTGAACCCATAATGGTCATCCTGCGGGTGGAAATTCTTGATGTGACAGATCGCGGCCGTATCCCCGGCCACGTCAAACCGATGCTTGCGCCCGCCAACGGCATATTCATAGGCCACCGGCCAGCCATCCGCCCCCGGCACCACCGACATGCGATCCGACCGTAAGACATGCAGCTCCACCGGCACCGGCCCCGCGCCAACCGCCTCGATATAGCCGTTGCCCGTCAACAACAGCTGCGCATAAAGCGCCTCCAGCAGCTCCGCACGCCCCTGCGCCCCATTGGGCCGTGCCACCAGATCCAGCAGCGGATGCGCCTCGAACCGTTGCGCGGCATCCTGCAACACCAGCGGCAAGGCCGCCGCGGCTTCCGCAATCAGCTTCACCGACCGAAACCCCACAGGGTTGCCGCAAAACCCGCTGCGCGTCAGGCTGACCACATCGCGCGGGCTCCAGGCCACGCGCCCGCTGGTCTGAACCGCAACGACAGGCCCCGTGGCAGAGGCTTTCTTCTCCGCAACCACCTCAACCGCCCCCCGTTTGAGAAAATCAAAAACCATGCCGCTGCTCTCCCTGCTCATTGACCGCCCCATGAAGATCTCACCAATCCCTTAACGCCGCCCGACCAGAGCGAACGCCCCGCCCGCAACAGCGCTTCATTTTGCCCGTTAAACTCTCCCCGAAGGGCCGCTCTCCTCCGCAACGCGCTCACAATCCACGCACCCCGGGCATCCGCCACTGTGCCGCAGGCTCGATCATCAGCTCATGCAGCGCCCAGACCAGCGCATCGACGCGATCAGGCGACCCAGTCGCCTCATAGCCCCGCGCTGTCATCCGGCACATCTGGTCCTCCAGCGCGTCCAGCCCCGCCACATGCCCCACGCGCCCCTGCTCATAAAGTGCCGCCACAGGCTCCGCCCGTGCCACCTTACCACGGCTGGCATGAACCGATTTGACCGGCACCAATGGGTCGACCTGACGCAAGACCTCCGCCACCATCTGCCCGCCCTGATTGACCTCGGCGACAAGACGATCTGCGCCGTACTGCGCCATCGCGCTGATCGCCGCGCGCGCCCAGCCCGACGGGGTCGCCCCCTGTACCGTGCAATCGGCCAGCACGACGGCGCGCCAATCCTGCGGCGGGCCTTGGGTCTGGGCACCCACCACCACGATCCCGCATTCATCCGACCCCGCGCCGGCGGTGGTGGCAGGGTCCAACCCCACAACGATCCGGTCCAGCAGCGGCACATCCCGCACCCGCCCGGCCTCGATCCGCTCGGATGTCCACAGCGCCCCTTCCGCATCGGCCAGCAACACACCGTCCAGTTCCTGTCGGCCCAACCGCGTCCCGCGATAGCGCGCCCGCACCTCTTCGAGGAAAGAGCCCGCAAGGTTCGCGGCATTCGCCTCTGTCGGGGCATGGGTGGTCACGGTCGACGGCGACGCCAGCAGGTTTTTCAATACGCCGACATTGCGCGGAGTCGTGGTCACACAGACCCGCGGATCCTCCCCCAACCGCAAGGCGAACTGCAACTGGTCCCACGTCTCTTCCGCCTTCTTCCACTTGGCCAGCTCATCCACCCAGGCCGCGTCAAACTGCGGCCCGCGCAGCCCCTCTGGGTCATGCGCCGTATGCACCGTCGCCACGGCCCCATTGGGCCAGACCAACCGCTTGCGCGTCGCCTCCCAATCCGGTCGCCGGTCAGCGGGCGAGCACGCCAATATCCCGCTGTCGCCAAAGATCATCACCTCGCGCACCTGCTCGATGGTCTCTCCCACCAGCGCCACGCGGCGACAGCGCCCCGCATCCAAGGGCCGCGCCCCTTCGACCTGCGCACGCACCCATTCCGCCCCCGCGCGCGTCTTGCCCGCACCGCGCCCGCCCATGATCACCCAGGACCGCCAGTCGCCGTCGGGGGGCAGCTGATGCGGCATGGCCCAGAACTCGAACAAAAAAGGGAGAGCCAAAAGCTCTCCCTCCTCCAGATCATTCAGGAACCGGTCTTGCACCGCAACATCGGCGGAGCCGATCCAGCTTGCACCCGATGTCAGCCCGCGCCCTTTCCATGTCCAGCGCGTATCCCCCTCGGGCAATGCCCGCTTGTCTGTTTCTGCACTCATTCAGATAGGTCTCCACCTTGACGCAAGTCGCCACCATGCCACTGGCCTTACCCAATGCCTTCGACGCTGCTGTTTCGTTTACTTCCTCCCCGGATCGGGCCTGTTCGCGCAGGCTCTCTATCTCGCGGCGCAAATCGCGGATCGCGACCTGCAACGCCTGAAGCTGCTCTTCGCTGGCAGCAATTTCCTGTTCCGGGGTATTCATCGTCATCTTGCTCTTACCTCTCGTTTTGGACCTCCAACCCGAGCAGACACGAAAAAACGGCCACCGGAACTTAATCCGGGGCCGTTTGCCCATGTCTTCTAGCATGGACGTATTTCTATGTCAGAGCGGACGCAAAGTCAAGAAAAACAAGGTTACCGAAACCTTCCAAGCCCTTACGATGGTTAACAAATTCCTAATTTAACCCAAATCCGCGCCCGCTCTGACCCTTAGTTTCCACCCGTCGACGCATTGCCCGCCGCTTCCGCGCCACGCTCCGCCTCGATCTTGCGCCAGCGCGCGACATTGGCGTTATGCTCTTCCAATGTCTCGGCAAAAGCGTGACCGCCGGTGCCATCGGCAACGAAGAAAACATAGTCCTCGCTGGCCGGTTGTGCCGCAGCCATCAGGCTCGCACGTCCGGGGTTCGCAATCGGCGTCGGTGGCAACGCGTCGATGACGTAGGTGTTGAACGGGGTCTCCTCGCGCAGCTCACTGCGGCGCAGACCACGCCCCAAGACGCCCTGCCCGTTGGTGATCCCGTAGATCACGGTCGGGTCCGTCTGCAGACGCATGCCCTGATTCAAACGGTTGACGAAAACGCTCGCCACCTGTTCGCGCTCTTCCGGTACGCCGGTTTCCTTCTCGACGATAGAGGCAAGGATCAACAACTCCTCAGGCGTCTCGACAGGCAGCCCCGGATCGCGAGCCTCCCAGGCTTCAGCCAAACGCTGTTCTTGTGCCGCGGCCATACGCGTCAGGATTTCTGCGCGGTCGTCCCCTTCCGAGACCTCATAGCTGTCGGGGGCCAAGGATCCCTCCGCAGGCACCGCCGCGATCTCGCCAGACAGCAGATCAATGGCTTTCAACGCCTCGGCCACCTGCCAGCTTGTCACGCCCTCTGCCATCGCGATGCGGAACCGCGTGTCGGCCTTCGCCTTGGTCTGGGTATAGACCTCTGGCACCTCATCCTCACCGGGGGTGAATTCGGCACGCTCCACGAAACGGCTTGTTGCGGGGTCCAGCTCGCGCACCTGCGTGCTGATGCGGTTCACACCGATGCGGTAGACAACTTCGGTACCGCAGGTGCTTGCCCCGCCACGTGTCACCGTGTCCACGATCTCTTTCATCGAGGCTTCGGGCTGGATCAGAAAGCTCCCCGCCTTCAGGTCGCGGGTCTTTTCCTCATACTCCGCCCCAAGACGGAAAATCGCAGCCGAGCTTACGGCCTCTTGCGTAGCAAGATCATCGCCCACGGCACGCATGTTCGACCCGCGCTCCACCTGCAGGCAGATCGCCTGCGACAGCGGACCGGGGGCATCATACTGCCCCCGCCCCCACAGGATAATCCCGCCTAACAAAAACAAGCCTAAAATCAGAAACGTAACAGCGTTAGACGCGATATGACGCCACATTAGGATGCTTTCCCGAAGATCACGCTCGCGTTGGTGCCACCAAAGCCGAAAGAGTTGCTCAGCGCGACATCAATCTTGCGCTCGACCTTCTTGTTCGGGGCCAGATCGATCTTGGTTTCAACCGCAGGATTGTCGAGGTTGATGGTCGGTGGGGCCACCTGATCGCGGATCGCAAGGATAGAGAAGATCGCCTCGATCGCGCCAGCAGCCCCCAACAGGTGACCTGTCGCGGATTTCGTCGACGACATGGTGACCGTCTCAACCGCGTCGCCCAGCATCCGCTCGACCGCGCCCAGTTCGATCACATCAGCCATGGTCGATGTGCCATGCGCGTTGATATAGTCGATGTCTTTTGGCTCCAGCCCGGCACCACGCAGGGCGTTGCGCATGGACCGTTCGGCCCCGTCGCCATCCTCGGCAGGGGCGGTGATGTGATAGGCATCGCCTGACAGACCATACCCCAGCACCTCGGCATAGATCTTGGCCCCACGCGCCTTGGCGTGTTCGTATTCTTCCAGCACGACAATACCCGCGCCCTCGCCCATGACGAAACCGTCACGATCCGCGTCATAGGGGCGGCTTGCCTTGGTGGGGTCGTCGCCCCGCTTGGTGGACAGCGCTTTACAGGCGTTGAAGCCCGCCATGCCGATCTCGCAAATCGCGGCCTCGGCCCCGCCGGCAATCATCACATCCGCGTCGCCATGCTGGATCAGACGGCTTGCGTCACCAATCGCATGGGCGCCGGTGGAACAGGCGGTCACGACCGAATGGTTCGGGCCGCGGAATCCATAGCGAATCGATACCTGACCCGAGATCAGGTTGATCAGCGCGCCGGGCACAAAGAACGGGCTCACGCGGCGCGGGCCTTTCTCGTGCATCATCACGGCAGTGTTCGCGATAGAGTTCAGGCCCCCGATGCCCGACCCGATCAAGACGCCGGTGCGTTCCAGATCTTCGCGGTCCGTGGGCATCCAGCCGGAATCCTCGACCGCTTGCTGTGCTGCGGCCATGCCGAACAGGATAAAGGTATCCACTTTGCGCTGTTCTTTCGGCTCCATATACTTGTCGCCGTTAAAGGTACCATCCGTACCGTCGCCAAGCGGCACTTCGCAGGCGTATTGAGTGACCAGCTTGCTGGGATCGAAGCCCGTGATCTTGCCCGCCCCGGACTGACCATCCAAAATTCTGGACCAGCTGGCCTCCACGCCATCGGCCAACGGAGTTACCAATCCCAAACCTGTCACTACTACTCTGCGCATATCCAAGCCCCTTGGTGTTTCTTTGCGTTGACCGGCTATACCTTGCCGAGACCGTAAATTTCAAGACGCGAAGCGCCCAAGCCACGGTCAGACCGGCGGGCCTTTGCGCGTCATCAGACGTATCTTGTCGCCGTCAAGGTCTATGTCGCGCAGCGCGGTATATCCCAAGGTCTCGGCCAGACGCAGCGAAGATGCATTCGCCACGGCGATCATACATACCGTGCGCCCCGTCACCACGCGGTCGAACCAGTCATGCGCCGCACGCGCGGCTTCCAGCCCCAGCCCCGTGCCCTGCGCTTCGGGGGCCAGCACCCAACCGGCCTCGGGAAAGGGATCGAAATCGTCGCCAAACCCGCGGGACCCAAAGAAAAACCCGACCTGACCCTCCATCTCGCGGGTGCCGCGCGACTGGATCGCCCATTGACCAAACCCGACAATCTGCCAATGGCCCGCATTGCGCAGAAACGCATCCCAGCTTTCGGCCTTGGGTTTGGGCTTGCCGGTAATATGGGTCACCACGGCGGGCGTCGCCCAGATGTCAGCATAACGGGGGAAGTCTTCGGCCCGCATGGCGCGCAGGGTGAGACGGGCGGTATTGATGGTCGGTACTGATCGCGACATGTGGTGAATTACCTTCACGCTTGAATTTCTGTCACCGTCAGTGTCACGCCGCAGCCCGCGCAACACAAGTGACGCGCGGTCCCCCCAAGCAAAAACGGCGCCCTTCCGCTAGGAAGAACGCCGTTCTCTAAATCTCGTGCCGCCGCGACGCCTATTGGGCTGCGGCTGGCGAAAACGTCTTAGGACGCTTCTTTGATGAACTTGACCGCGTCGCCGAAAGTCTGGATGTTCTCGGCTGCGTCATCGGGAATCTCGATGCCGAACTCTTCTTCGAACGCCATAACCAGCTCAACAGTGTCGAGGCTGTCTGCGCCAAGATCGTCGATGAACGATGCGTTCTCAACAACTTTGTCTTCTTCAACACCCAGGTGCTCTACAACGATCTTCTTTACGCGGTCTGCGACGTCGCTCATATTCAGTCCTCATTCATTCGGGCAATCCTGCCCTCTTCTGTTTCCGTCAGAACCTTATGTGGTCCGTATGGATCGTGCCCCGAGGGGCGGCTATGGCCCTTGTTGTCACAAGGTAAGGGGGGCAATCAAGCCTCCCTATGATGGAATCTGCGCCCCATTTAGCACAAGACGCAGATTTGGCAAACGCTTTGCAGCGCAGGGTCACAACATGGCCATGCCGCCGTTCACATGCAAGGTGGTTCCGGTAACATAGGCGGCTTCCGCACTCGCCAGATAGACAACAGCCGACGCGATTTCGGATGCTTCGCCCATACGGCCCGCAGGGATTTGCCCCATGATTCCCGCCTTTTGGTCGTCGGTCAGCTTGTCCGTCATTGCCGTGGTAATGAAACCGGGGGCGACCGCGTTCACGGTGATCCCGCGGCTGGCAACCTCATAGGCAAGCGATTTGGACATGCCCACCATACCGGCCTTGGACGCGGCATAGTTCGCCTGACCGGGGTTACCGGTGGCCCCGACCACGCTCGAGATATTCACGATCCGGCCCCAACGCGCCTTCATCATCCCGCGCATGACGCCTTTGCAGAGCTTGAATGTCGCGGTCAGATTGACGTTCAGGACCGAATTCCATTCATCGTCCGACATGCGCATGAACAGGTTGTCGCGGGTGATGCCGGCGTTATTGACCAGAATATCAACCGATCCCATCGCTTCGGCCGCCTGTTTGGGCAGCGCGTCAACGGCGTCCATATCGCTCAGGTTACAGGGCAGCACATGGGCGCGCTCGCCCAGTTCGGCGGCCAGCGCCTCAAGAGGTTCGGTGCGGGTGCCGGACAGGCCCACGGTCGCGCCACGGGCATGCAGGCTGCGCGCGATTTCCGCGCCGATACCACCCGAAGCCCCGGTGACCAGCGCATTTTTTCCAGTAAGATCAAACATATGTAATTCCTTTCGCAGCCTGACTCAGGCCGTTTTCACGGCAGCGGCATCGGCAGCGGTGCCGATGTTCACGCAGGTGATTTCCTTGTTGATGCGGCGGATCATGCCGGACAGCGCCTTGCCCGCGCCGATTTCCCAGACCTCGGTCACGCCCTGCGCGCCCATCCATTCAACCGACGACATCCAGCGCACCTGACCGGTGACCTGTTCGATCAGCAGCTTGCGGATCTGTTCGGGATCGGTGACCGCCTCGGCCACCACATTCGCCACCACGGGCACGGCAGGGGCGTTCATTGTCACATCCGCCAGCGCACCGGCCATCTCTTCTGCGGCGGGGGCCATCAGGGCACAGTGGAACGGGGCAGACACAGGCAAGAGCAGCGCGCGCTTGGCGCCAGCCGCTTTCGCCAGATCAATCGCGCGTTCCACGGCAGCCTTGCTGCCCGAAACGACATTCTGCGCCGGATCGTTCTGGTTGGCGACCTGACAGACCTCGCCCTGCGCGGCCTCTGCGGCGACGGCCTCGGCCTGATCAAAGCTCAGCCCCAGAAGGGCGGCCATAGCGCCCTGCCCCACGGGCACAGCCGCCTGCATCGCCCGCCCCCGGATGCGCAGCAACCGCGCCGTATCGGCAAGCGAGAATGTCCCCGCCGCGCATAGTGCCGCATATTCACCCAGCGAATGGCCCGCGACATAGGCCGCCTTATCGACGGTAACGCCTTCGGCCTTCAACGCCGCCATCGCCGCCATTGATGTCGCCATCAAGGCAGGCTGCGCGTTCTGTGTCAGCGTCAGCTCGTCCCCGTCGCCTTCCCAGATCAGCGTCGACAGCTTTTCGCCCAAGGCTTCGTCCACCTCGTCAAACACGGCCTTTGCCGCCGGATAGGCGTCGGCCAGATCGCGGCCCATACCGATGGTTTGCGCGCCTTGGCCCGGATATACGAATGCAATGGTCATAAAGCCCCCCGAATTTGCGTTTCCAGCGCTTTAGCGCGTGGGTGGCCGTCAAACAAGCCTGCACGGCGACTGTGCGCTGATCCGCATTGGTCCCCAAGCCCCGTTGCAGTATGGAGAAACCACCCCATTTCGCGACGGAGCACCCAGATGGCCTTAACCAATACCTCAATCCGCTACGGCGGGGTGACCAAGTTCCTTCACTGGCTCACCGCCCTGCTGATCCTCACGCTGATCGCCCTTGGCCTTTATGCCAGCGATCTGCCCCACGATACGCAAGCGGCGCTGACCCGCAAAGCGTGGCTGTTCTCGCTGCACAAAACACTGGGCGTGACGGTCTTCTTTGTCGCCCTTGCCCGCATCATCTGGGCCTTTACCCAACCCAAACCGGGGCTGCTGAACGCGGATCACCGTCTTGAAAGCTGGCTGGCGGAAACGGTGCATTGGGTGCTCTATGGGTCGCTGGTGATCGTCCCGCTGGCCGGCTGGATCAACCACGCCGCCGCCTCTGGCTTTGCGCCAATCTGGTGGCCGCTGGGGCAGTCGCTGCCGTTTATTCCCAAGAACACAACTTTAGAGCACGCCTTTGGCGCGCTGCACGTCATCTCGGGCAAACTGCTGATCGGCGCGTTGATCCTGCATATCGCTGGCGCGGCGAAGCACCACGTTGTGGACCGCGATTCGACCCTGCGGCGGATGTTGCCGGGCGAAGCCGTCGTCGGCCCGCTGCCTGCGCAGCACCACTCTGCCGCGCCGGTGATCACGGCCACTGTGGTCTGGGTCGCCGCGATCGCCGTCGGGCTGGGGCTGGGCCTTGGCTTGGGCCAGCAAAGCGATCAACCCGCTCCGACCGAGACCGCCGCGCTAGAGGATGTCACCTCTGACTGGCAGGTGCAGGATGGGACCATCGCGCTAGAGGTCACGCAGTTCGGGTCCGTCGTGGCTGGCAGCTTTGCCGATTGGACATCCGCGATCACCTTTGACGACACCGTACAATCCGGCAAAGCGGGCGATGTAACAACCACGGTCGCGATCCCGTCGCTGAGCCTGGGGTCGGTGACGGATCAGGCGATGGGGGCGGATTTCTTCAACAGCGAGGCCTTCCCCACCGCGATTTTTCAGGCTGATATCAATGCCACCGCCGACGGCTATGTCGCAGCGGGCAGCCTGACGATCAAAGATCAGACGATGCCGATCGACCTGCCTTTCACCCTGACGTTGGAGGGAGACACTGCCCGGATGACAGGCTCCACCACGCTGGACCGTCGCAACTTTGGCATCGGGGAAACGGTGACGGACGAAAGCACGCTGGCCTTTAGCGTCACGGTGAATATCGACCTCACCGCCACACGCGGGCAGTAATCCCGCCCCCCATAATCGCAAAAACGCCGGGGTCCTGCCCCGGCGTTCTCGTTTCTCTTTATACGATGAAAAGCTTACTCAGCCTTCATCGCTTCGATAGAGATGTTCACTTGCACTTCGTCGCTGACGAAAGGCGCGAACTGACCAAGGTTGAAATCGGTGCGTGTGACCGTGGTCGTCGCGTCGAAACCGGCCCAAGGCTTCTTGGCCATCGGATGCTCGCCCATCTGGTTCAGCTTGGCATCCAGCACAACGGATTTGGTCACGTCGTTCATGGTCAGATCGCCCGTGATCAATGCGGTCTTTTCGCCTGTGACCTCGATACCGGTGGATTCAAACGTCACCATGTCGCCATCTTCAGCGCCAAAGAAATCATCCGTCATGAAGTGCTCGGTGCGGGGCTCCCAGCCGGTGATCATGTCTTTGACCGGGAAAGATACGGAGACAGAGGAGTTCGCGGGCTCTGCCTCGTCCAGCATGATTTCACCGTCAAAACCGCTGAACATCGACGTGGTGGTCGAGAACCCAAGGTGGTTATAGGTAAAAACGATCTGGCTATGGCTTGCGTCCAGCACATATTTCTCGGCGGCGAAAGCAGAGGTGGCACCCAGTGTCAGGGCGGTGGCAAGAAGGACAGACTTCATGGTCATTGGAATACTCCTGTTGGCGTTTGTCTGCACCATACATGAAGCATTTCAGCGTTTCAGCAACCCAGCAGCGTTCAACAGTTAGTGCGCATTGGCGAACAGTCGCCCGTCAGACTTGCGATAAACACGCACATATCGATCAAGCTGCGATCAGATCGCCTGACCGGAGTCGCGCAGGCTAAAGGTCAGGTTATCGACCACGCGGCGCTCTGCGATATGGACATCAACGATGAAATTACCGCGCCCGTCCCAGAAGTGAAAGTTGCGACCAATACGTTCCACCCGCCCCAGATCGCCAAAACTGCAGCGTTGCAGCACCCGTTGCGCCCCCATCGTGCGCGGACGCACCAAACGCAGCTCGCGCCGCAGCGTGTCGATCTGGATCTCGGGCAGCGCGGGCTTTTGCCCCGACAGCAAAAGGCTTGCCCCCAACATCACAGACAACGCCGACAGCCCGACCTTGAACAGCATCACATCTGACCCAAAGTTCGACCCCGGCGTCAGCCACAACCCCGACGCCGCCAGCACCAAGGCCGCCCCCAGCAACCGCTGGACGCTGCGCACCACCGCCCGAGAGCCATCTACCATCCCGGCCTGTGCCGAAAACTGAAGACTATCCGCCGAGAAATTCGTAACTGCGCCCATTGTTCTGATAAACCTTGCTTAACCGTGTGATCTCCCCTTCAGTTCTCGTATGGGTTCATGACGAAAAAGAGGCGCGACCGTGATCGAAGTGGTACTTTTCAAAGGATCATCCGCCCCAAATCGATAGACGCCCGTGCCATAGCGCCAACGCACCCTTGCCCTGCCTGCAAAACCGTGTATATCGGCCCTTCGTTTTGCATCATCTTTTGAACCGCGCAGACTCTCGTGGTGGGGCCGCAAAACGCAAATGCCCTGCCTATGAAATGCGCCTTGATATAAATAGGAGTGCACATGCCGCTTTATGAGCATGTTATGATTGCGCGTCAGGACTTGTCCAACACGCAAGCAGAAGGCCTTATCGAACATTTTGGCACAGTTTTGGCTGACAACGACGGCAAGCTCGTCGACAGCGAATACTGGGGCGTCAAAACGATGGCCTACAAGATCAACAAAAACCGCAAGGGCCACTATGCCTTCCTGCGTTCGGACGCACCAGCGACCGCCGTACAGGAAATGGAACGCCTGATGCGTTTGCATGATGACGTGATGCGCGTTCTGACCATCAAAGTTGATGAGCACAAAGAGCTGCCATCGGTTCAGATGCAGAAACGTGACGAGCGCCCCGAGCGTGGCGAACGCCGCGAACGTCGTTGATCATCAGCTTGCAATAAAGGACATAAACCATGGCCGCTAAACCATTTTTCCGCCGTCGTAAGGTCTGCCCCTTCTCGGGCGACAACGCACCGGCAATCGATTACAAAGACACACGTCTTCTGCAGCGCTACATCTCTGAGCGCGGCAAAATCGTTCCTTCCCGCATCACCGCAGTCTCTGCGAAAAAGCAGCGTGAATTGGCCCGTGCCATCAAACGCGCCCGCTTCCTCGCCCTGCTGCCCTACGCCGTTAAGTAAGGAGAAAGCACATGCAAGTTATCCTTCTGGAACGTGTGGCCAAACTGGGCCAAATGGGCGAAGTCGTGGACGTAAAGCCCGGCTACGCACGCAACTTCCTGCTGCCCCAAGGCAAAGCGCTGTCGGCTTCCAAAGCCAACATCGAAGCCTTTGAAGGTCAGAAAGCCCAGCTTGAGGCACAAAACCTCGAGACCAAAAAAGAAGCCGAAGCACTGTCCGACAAGCTTAACGGTCAGCAGTTCATCGTCATCCGCTCCGCCTCCGATTCGGGTGCGCTTTACGGTTCGGTTACGACCCGTGACGCGGCAGACGTTGCTACAGCCGAAGGCTTCACCATCGACCGCAAACAGGTCGTTCTGGGCAGCCCGATCAAAGACCTGGGCCTGCATGACGTCACCGTCATCCTGCACCCCGAAGTCGAAGCCACCATTCAGCTGAACGTTGCACGTTCCCCTGAAGAGGCCGAGCTTCAGGCCGCAGGCAAGTCGATCCAGGAACTGGCCGCAGAAGAAGAAGCTGCAGCCGAATTCGAGATCTCTGAACTGTTCGACGATATCGGCTCCGCCGCATCCGACGACGACGATCTGGCAGAAGCTGTCGAGAAAACAGACGAAGACGAAGCGCAAGCTTAAGCCTTCCGATCTGATTCCAAATGAAACGCCGCCGCTGACCTCTCAGCGGCGGCGTTTTTCATTGCGCGATCGGCAATATGCCGCCCTGTGCTAAGCGACCCTCTGCCCATCCGGCGCTGCCCTTGTTGCGCGGTGCCCCCGGCGTTGTAAGCATTTGGCTCCCGTCAACGATGCGAGTCACCCGCATGATCGCCCTCACACGTCGTTCCCTTTGCCAGATGTTGCTTTGCACACCTGCCCTCTCTGCCTGCGCCAGTACCGCACCAGAGCCCGCCCCCGCGCCCCGCAAGCTGCCGCTCTATCCCAACGAGACGCCCGAGCTGCGCGGGCTGATCAACAAATGGGCCGACCACTACGAAGTCCCCCGCCCGTTGGTCCACCGTCTTGCCATCCGTGAAAGCACCCACCGTCCAGAGGCCCGCAATGGGCCCTACTTCGGCCTGCTGCAAATCCTGCCCGCCACCGCACGCGGCATGGGGTTTCGCGGCGATGCCGGCGATCTTCTTGATCCTGATGTAAACTTGAAATACGGCGTCAAATACCTGCGCGGCGCTTGGCTGCTGTCTGATGGCGATCACGCCACCGCAATCAAATGGTACGCCCGCGGCTATTACTACGAGGCCAAACGGCGCGGTATGCTGGTTGAAACCGGCCTGCGCAAAGGCTGAGCCCCCTAAGGCGCGCCGCGCTGGCCCATGGGCGCAGGCGTGCCTCTCTCAAATCCAGTCGAGGTTCACCTGTCGCGCAGGGTATTTCGCAGCAAAGGTTTCGCGCAGCGCGCGGAACCTCGGTCTGAGATCCGCGAACTTGCGCTCATGGGTTTCCACGACCAAGCACCTGATCCCCTTGATCAAATCGGCAGCATCCATTGCCTCGAGCAGATCAAGCTCCGCGCCTTCGATGTCCATCTTCACAAAAGCGATCTCGCCGCGTTTATCGATTTCAGCCCTGATGATTTCCAGAAAATTGAGCAATGCGACATCGACATAATTGTCTGCGTCAATCGTACGCCCGCCGTCGACGATTGTGCTTTTGACCGACGCCCCCTTCATATTGTCGTCAAAATTCGCGGCCCGCATCAGCCGCACAGTGCCCGAGCTGGCCCCAACCGCCGCGTTGACAAGACGCACGTTCGCGCGGTCTTTCACAGCCGTCGTGAGCTGTTCAAACGCATAAGGATCGGGTTCATAGCTGATCACCTCGGCGCCTGTGTCGGCCAACAAACGGGTCACGACACCCACATTGGCCCCGCAGTCCATCGCCAGATCGCCAGGCTTCAGCATCGCCGTCACCCCCTTGAGAAAACCCATCGCCTCGGCCTGACGCAGGTTCCGCTTTGCACGCCGGCGGGCTTTGCGCTCCTCCTCGGTCAGGGGGGTCTTTGCTCTCGCGGCGCGGCGCGCCCTGTTGCTGGCTTGATCTGACATGTGTCTACCACCCTCCCCTTGACCGGAACTGCCGCATTTTGCTGCACTAAAACGGATCACCCCCCAGCCGTCCAACGAAAAAAAGCCGCCCCAAACGGGACGGCTTTGATCTTCGTGATACCGAAAAAGGGGAAAGACTTATTCGTCTTCCAGCTCTTCTACGGCTTTCTGCAGGTCTTCTTTCGACACTTCTTTCTCGTTCAATGTCGCCTGTTCAAACACGTGATCAACGACTTTGTCTTCGAACAAAGGTGCGCGCATCTGCTGTTGCATCTGCTGGTTTTGCTGAACGAATTCAAAGAACTGACGTTCCTGACCGGGGTACTGACGTGCCTGGTTCATGATCGCTTGCGTCATTTCCGCGTCGGTGACCTGAACTTCGGCTTTCTGACCCAGCTCGGCCAGCAGCAGGCCAAGACGCACGCGGCGCTCGGCGAGCTTCTTGTGCTCGTCTGTGGTTTCGATTTCCGGGTGATCATGGCCCTGAACATCAGGGTTGTCTTCGTGCCACAGCTGGTGCGCGATCTGGCCTGCTTCGGCTTCGACCAGCGACGGCGGCAGGTCAAAGCTGACCAGCTTGTCCAGCTCGTCCAGCAGACCGCGTTTCATGACAGCGCGCGACGCACCGGCATATTCCGCTTCCAGACGCTCTGCGATCTGGGATTTCAGCGCAGCCAGATCTTCTGCACCGAATTTCTTGGCCAGCTCGTCGTCCACTTTCGCGGCAACAGGCTTTTTCACTTCTTTAACCTTGCACTCGAACACGGCTTCTTTGCCGGCGAGGTGAGGCGCTTGGTAATCTTCCGGGAAGGAAACCGTTACGTCTTTCTCGTCGCCTGCCACAACACCGACCAGCTGCTCTTCAAAACCGGGGATGAAGGAGTTGGAGCCCAGCACCAGCGGGTAATCTTCTGCCGCGCCGCCTTCAAAGGCTTCGCCGTCTACTTTGCCGAGGAAATCGAATGTGATCTGGTCGCCGTCTTCTGCCTTGGCACCTTCTTCACGGGCTTCAAAGTCCTGTGCGGTCTCTGCCAGGTTGGCCAGCGCCTCTTCAACGGCGGCGTCATCAGCTTTGACAACCATTTTTTCCAGCGTGATGGACGACAGGTCTACTTCTGGGATCTCGGGCAGTGCTTCGTAGGTCATGGTGACCTCGACGTCGTCGCCTTCTTTCCAGTCTTCATTCGCCATTTTGACGTCGGGCTGCATCGCAGGGCGATCGCCGGACTTTTCAAAATGCTCTTGCATGGCGCCATCAATGCTTTCCTGCATTGCTTCGCCCATAACCTTTTGGCCGAACTGCTTTTTCAGCAGCGCCATTGGGACTTTACCTTTGCGGAAACCCTTCATCTCGACTTCGGGCTGCGCTTCGGCCAGCTTTTCGTTGACCTTGGCCTCCAGCTCAGCTGCTGTCACAGTGATGGCATAGCCGCGTTTCAGACCTTCGTTCAGCGTCTCGTTGACCTGCATGTTTGCTCCATAGGGTAAGGCCGCGCATTGCGGGGCGCGGGCGGAAAAATTTCCGCTCTTCTATTGGGGCCTGCGCTTGGGCGCAAGCGGATTTGGCGGCGGGGCCCCGTGGGACGGGGCGAATTGCCCCCTGCCCCCGCGTACCGATGGCATTAAACGTCTCGCGCGGCGACCAGTGGGCGCATAATCAGCCCCGAGGCACCGCATCCGGCTCAGGACATGCCAAGCGCTTCTTTATACATCTCAAGCACGGCTTCTTCTTCGGCGATATCATCGGCTTCACGCTTGCGCAGAGCGATGATCTTGCGCAGCACCTTGGTGTCGTAACCGCGGGATTTCGCTTCGGCCATGACCTCTTTTTGCTGTTCGGCGAGGTCTTTCTTCTCGGCATCCAGCCGTTCGATCCGCTCTACGAACTGGCGCAGCTCATTCGCGGTCACGCGATATGTGGCATCACCGATGGCGTCTTGGGATTCGGGATTGGTGGCACTGTCGCTCATCTGGGGCGTCCTATGTCTTGAATGGGTCAGCGCATTGACTACCCGCGTGCCTGCGCTGCCGCAAGCCACTCTTGCCCATTGGGCGGAATTCGGATAGCTCGCGCCCTATGGAAAATGCATCTCTTTCAATCTTTGACGTCTTGATCTGGGCGGGCGCGGCGATCTCCTTTGTAGGGTTGGTAGGGCTTGTCTGGTGTATCCTGCGCGTGGCCCGTGCCAAACGCGCCGCCCTGCCCGAAGAAGAGATGCGGATCGTCCTGCAAAAAGTGCTGCCGATGAACCTTGGCGCATTGCTGCTGTCGGTGATCGGGCTGATGATGGTCGTTGTCGGTATCATTCTCGGCTAAGGCAGGTGACGGCCTCTTTCTGCCCCTGTCTCTATAGATAACGCCCCTGTCTCTATAGATAACAAACGCCCGGAGATCGACACAGCGTCAACCTCGCGCTTGCGGCTTGCCACACATTCAGCATTCATTATATGTTTTCCCGACACCCGCCGCTTACGGCGGTACGAAAGGGCGATATAGCATATGATTGAAGCAGATTGGATTTGGGGCCTGATTGGCGGGCTGATGATTGGCAGCGGCGCTGCGGTCTACCTGTTGGGGAATGGCCGCATCATGGGAGCCAGCGGCATTATCGGCGGGCTGGTGGACGGATCGGCGCGCGGCGCTTGGGCCGAACGCGGCAGCTTTCTGGCGGCGCTGATCATCCTCCCTGCGGTGATCGCATTCTTTGCCCCCGTCCCTGCCACCACCAACCTGACAGAGAACCTGTGGCTGGTCGGCGCGGCTGGCCTTCTGGTCGGGCTGGGCACGCGCATCGGCAATGGCTGTACCTCGGGTCACGGGGTCTGCGGCATTTCGCGGCTGAGCCCACGCGGTATCGTTGCCACGCTTGTTTATATCGCAGCAGGCGCGTTGATGGTTGTCGCCCTGCGCGCCCTGGTCGGAGGGGTCTGAGATGCGCAATATGCTTGCCGCCCTCGCCGGGGCCTTGTTTGGCACCGGGCTATATCTGTCGGGCATGACCGACACCCAAAAGGTCCAGGGGTTTCTGGATTTCTTCGGGGATTGGGATCCGACGCTCGCCTTTGTTATGGGCGGGGCCATTTTGCCGATGGCGGTCGCTTGGGCGCTGACCCGTCGGCGGCGGCCCGTGGTGGGCGGTGACTTCCCCGATCGCCCCGACCCGCGGCTGGACCGCAAGCTGATCGTGGGCGCCGTGCTCTTCGGCGCGGGCTGGGGGCTGGTCGGGCTTTGCCCGGGGCCTGCGCTGGCGTCGCTTGGGTATGGCGGCTTTGGCGGCCTGATTTTTCTGATCACCATGCTGGCGGGTATGATGATCGCCCCCAAAGCGCGGCGGATACTAGACACAACGCGGGCGGCTGGATAAGTCAAACTATGGATATTCGTCAAATCACCCCCCGCTTCTTTGCTGCCCCTCAGATCGACCCCTCCGATATGGAGGCGATCAAAGAGGCTGGCGTTACCTTGATCCTGTGCAACCGTCCCGACGCGGAAGTGCCCCCCAGCCACCAGCACGCCGCCATCCAGGCCGCGGCAGAGGCGGCTGGACTGCGCTTTGCGGTGCAAGAGCTGACGCACCAAACGATGACCCCTGATGTCATTGCCCGTAACCGCGAGATCGGCGTGGCGCAGGACGAGGTTGTTCTGGCCTATTGCGCCTCGGGCACACGGTCGACCATCGCTTGGGCCTTGGGTCAGGCAGGCGAACAACCGGCAGACGCGCTGATTGAGGCCGCACGGGCCGGTGGCTACGACCTAAGCCACATGCGCGGCGTGCTCAGCGCCCCCTACGCGTAACCGCAACGCGCCACCGGTCAACGCGCAACCAGTCAACGCGCCACCGGTCGATCCGCCAAGGATCAGGCCAACCGCGCCGTTGCGGAAGCCATACCAACGGATAGCGCCAAGACGGCGCTGTCTCCCCGCATCTGATGTCACCGGCATCATTTGACGAAACTCACATCCCTTACCCCATCGCACGCCTCCTTCACTGCCATTTCACCCCTATGAAATGACGCAGAGAGGTTACGATTCCCTTTAAAGAATCGAAAAAATCGCGCTAGGCCCCATTCTGCGCCAACGGCAGTTCAACCCGGAAACCGGTGCCCGATACCTCGGTGAGATACGAGATATCCCCCTGCAAACGTTTGATAATCTCGCGGCATATCGCCAGTCCCAGACCGGCCCCCTCGCCGCCCTGCCCGGGCAAACGACTAAACTTTTCGAAAATCAATTCCTGAGACGCAGCATCGATCCCCGCGCCATTGTCGATCAGGTCCACAATGATGCGCTGCCCCCGCTGGTGGGCGCGGATCGACAGCTTTGGGTCGTCGGCAACGCAATACTTCTGCGCATTTGTGATAAGGTTGATGAAAACCTGCACGAGCCGGTCCAGATCCGTCTCCAACATCACCTCCTCGCCCGCCAGATCGCGGTCAATGGTGATCGCGCGGGTATTGGCGGCGCGCGCTGTGGTCACGGCCTGATCCAACACATCGCGCAGCGACCCGCGCTGACGGTTCAGCGACACCTCGCCGTTTTCCAGCACAGACAGGTCCAGCAGATCGTCCAGCAACCGCGTCAGCCGGATGGTTTCGGAGTGGATGATCGAGGCATAGCGCGTCTTTTCCTCGGGCCCCAGCCCTTGGGCGTCGCGCAGAATCTCGGAGAACGACCGGATAGAGGTCATGGGCGTGCGCAGTTCATGGCTGATCTGGCTCAGAAAACTGTCTTTCTGATGCGACAGTTGCGTCAGCTTGTCATTGGCGCGGCGCAGCTTCGCGGCGGTATCGGTCAGCTCGCGCGACTTGATTTCAAGCTGGCTTGAATACTCCAGCATCTGCGCCGATTCGTCCGCCACCGCCAGCAGATCCTGCACCGAGACAGAGGCACCGCCGACCAGCTGCGACACCATCGCATGGGCCGTCGCCGCCCCGACCGAGGCCGCCAATTCACGCTCCAGCGCCTGAACAAAACGCGGCGTTGGCTCTGGCAAACCATCCGATTTTTCCTGCAACTGGGCTTGCGCGCGGAAAAATCCCTGCGCCTCGGCGGGGCCCAAAATCCGCTGCGCCATGATCATCAGATCCTCGCTGGCCGCGACGGACGCGCTCCACCCGCGGGCGGCGGTGGAATGGTCGAAGATATTGACAAATTGCGCGCCTTGCAGCCGCTCGACAGGGGCGGGAAAGCTG
Organism: Sulfitobacter sp. PM12; assembly: GCF_045586035.1. NCBI lineage: Bacteria > Pseudomonadati > Pseudomonadota > Alphaproteobacteria > Rhodobacterales > Roseobacteraceae > Sulfitobacter > Sulfitobacter sp. PM12. The sequence continues at coordinate 1,608,593 of NZ_CP151529.1, read as the reverse complement.
AACAGGGACACGGCGACAAAGACCAGCGCGTTCAGCGAAAGGCTCCAGATCACTGCGTGAACAGTGGGGTCCAAACCGTTGATTCCAAACAAGTCTTCGGGGCGCAACCAGGTCATACCGAACAGCCCGTCCTGAAAGGTCGCAACCGATAGCGCCGCGCCGGCGCCAAAGCTGGGCAAGAGCATCGTATAGACCCAGATCGCAAAGCCCACGCTTAGCCCGCAGACGGCACCCGTGCGCGTGGCCCCGCGCCAGAAGATACCGCCCAGCAACACCGGCAGGAACTGCGCGACCCCCCCGAAAGAGATCGTCCCGATCGCCGCCAACGCACCGCCGCCGCCCGACAGCCGGTAATAAAAATACCCCAGCGAGATGATCAGCAGGATCGACAGCCGCCGCGACAGGATCACCACATGACGCACATCGCCGGATTGCTGCACCGTGTTCTGCCCGTAGGTCAGCCAGATCGGCATGACGATATGGTTGCTCACCATCGTCGACAGCGCCAGCGTCGCCACGATCACCATCGACGTGGCCGAGGAAAAGCCCCCCAGAAAGGCAAACATCGCAAGGCTGTTCTGCCCTTGGCTGAGCGGCAGGCTCAGCACGAAGAGATCGGGGTTCGACCCTTCGGGCAGCAGGTCCAGCCCGACCACGGCAATCGGCACCACAAACAGGCTCATCAGCATGAGATACAGCGGGAAGGCCCAGCTGGCGGTTTGCAGGTGACGTTCGTCGTCATTCTCCACCACCAGCACCTGAAACATCCGCGGCAGGCAGATGAAGGCGGCTGCGGCCAGCAGCGTCAGCGCGGCCCAACGGCCGCCCTCGACCTGCCATTGACCAAGGGCCGACCGGTCGATCTGCGCCAGCGCCTGATCGACGCCGCCTGCCAGCCCCCAAACCACGAAAACGCCGACGGCCAGTAGGGCCAGCAGCTTGACCACCGCCTCGACAGCGATGGCGATGACCACGCCGTGGTGGCGTTCGTTCACGTTAAGATTGCGGGTGCCGAAGAGCACGGTGAATAGCGCCAGCCCCACCGCGACCCAAAAGGCCGCCTGTGCGGAATTCAGCGGATCGCTGCCCGGTGTCACCCCCGGCTCGGCGCTGGCAAAGATCGACAGGGACAGGGTAACCGATTGAAGTTGCAGCGCGATATAGGGCGTCACCCCGATCACCGCCATGATGGTGACCAAGATCGCCAGCAGGTTCGATTTGCCATAGCGCGAGGAAATCAGATCCGCGACAGAGGTCACCCGATGCGACCGCCCGATGCGCACCAACCGCCGCAGCACCCACCACCAGCCGATCATCACCAGCGACGGGCCAAGGTAGATCGTCACAAACTCCAACCCCGACCGTGCGGCATAGCCAACGGCACCGTAAAAGGTCCAGGCGGTGCAATAGATCGACAGCGACAGCGTATAGACCAGCGGAGAGCGTAACAGCCAGTCGCCCCGCCCCCGTGCCGCCGCACGCTCTGCCGCGAAGGCCACGGCAAAGAGCCCGACCACATACAGCAGACAGACCGCGACCAACTGGTTCAGCGACACCATCAGTCTTGAGCTTCCTGAGCAATCTGCCGCGCCGTGCGCCGCCAAAGCAGAAAGCACAAGACGATGCCCGCCAGCCAGACGCCAAAGACATAGCGCAGCGCGTGCGACATGGGCACGGCCGCGCCGACGGGGGCATCCTGCACAGGCCAGAGCAGCGGCACCATCCAGAAGGCCAGCACCAGCAAGGGCAGCAGACGGACGGCATCCATCATGCGGCGAAACCGGTAGCTGCGCCGTTCCAGAAACAGCGGCGAGCCGGGGGGCTTGCTCATGCTTTTGCGGTGCCTGCGGCGGTCAGGTCGCGCACGGCTGCAAGCATATCGGCGTTGGAAAACGGTTTGGTCATAAACCGGCTGACCCCGGCCTCTAGTGCGATTTCGCGGTCGCGGGTCTGGCCGCGGGCGGTCAACATCAGGATCGGCAGATCAGCCAACGCCGCATCCGCACGCAGTTCTTTCAGGATTTCGAAACCACTTTTGCCCGGCAGCATCACATCCAGCATCACCAGATCGGGGTTGGCGTTGCGGATCACCTCCACGGCTGTCGCGCCATTGGCCAGCGTTTCGACGCGCCAGCCCTCACGGCCGAGTAAAAATCGTATCGCCTCGGCGATGTTCGTCTCGTCTTCCACGAGCACCACATGCTTGCCCATTGGCAAAATCCCTCCCTGTGGCCCTGGTCGCTTGTGCCGCGATCTCGGTAGGCCGAGCGGCAAGATGCACGGAAAACCCTGCCCTGTCAAAAGCCTGTTGCCCCGCGCTAGACCCCGTCATTCAGGATCGACGGTTCGCGCCGCGCCGGACAGGCCGCGCGCGGGCAGACGCGACAGGTGGCCCCCACATCAAGCGCGGGCGCGCTGTCCGGCCCCGCGGGCAGGATCAACATCACCGAATGAAGTAGGGGTACCGCGTTGTAATCGCGCACGTTTTGCGTCTCGCAGGTGGCAAAACAGTCAAAGGCGGAATGGCCCCGCCCCAGTTGCGCGACCCGTTGTTTCTGCACCATACCCGGGCTGCCCAGAACGGCGAACAGCGGCCAAAGCGGGCAACAGGCCCCAAAGCGCGGCACGACGAAACCGTCGATGGATTTGCGAAAGATCAACGTGCCCGACCGGTCGCAGATCACCAGCCCTGCCCCCAGCTCCGGCACCGTTGCCATGCGCCGCAAGACGCGGGCCACGGGCTGGCGCAGCTCTGCACCAAGCGCCACGGGGTCGGGTCCAAGCCGGTCAAGCGCCTGTGTCAGCCGCGTGATCGGCAGGGCTTCGGCGTCGATGGCGATCTGCTGCAACACATCGCGCGCGATGTGACGCGCGGCCACACTTTGCAGTTCGGGGGCGGTCTGGATCAACTTGTCGATGGCATCCGCATCCCCTTCGGTGACCTCGAGCGTGGCAAAACGATAGCGATGCGCGGCCAGAAACGCCTCTACCTCCTCTTGCGGGGAATCGGCGGCGGGGGTGATTTCGGGGTCGGCCTCAAGATAGCCCACAAGCGCCTGCGCGCTATCGGCAAGGCGACGGCTGTCCTGATCGATGTTGATGTGAAACCGGTCGCGCCATTCGGGTTCAAGCGTTTTGGTATCGGCCAAAATCGACGCGGTGGACCGGATCGCGGCAGCGGTCGTCAGCAGTTCGTGCATAGAGGCGGCCAGATGCGGGTCATGGGCCAGCCGGTCGGTCAGAGTTTCGACCGTACGCTCCAACGTGGCGATCCGGCGCTGCGCGTTGGCCAGCACATCGGCCCAGCCCGGGAACCGCCCGGCAAATTCATCGGCGCGGGTCGCCTCTGGCCCGCTGAGCCGCGCATCATCCGCCGCCTCGCGCAGGGTGGCGATCAGCGCCGCCTCCGCCCCTTCGGTCAACGCCGTCGGCTCCACCCCAAGGGCGGCCGCGATATTCAGCAGCAGCTTCCCGCCGATTCTGCGGCGGTTGTGTTCAATGAGGTTCAGATAGCTGGCCGAGATGCCGATCCGCTTGGCAAGGTCCGCCTGTTTCTGCCCCGCCATCACCCGACGTTCACGGATACGGCTGCCGGTCAGCGCATCACGGGTCACGCGGCACCCCCGCGCGAATTATATCGCGTTATCAACGGCTTTCTGCGCTGCAATATCATTAAATTTACAACTCCCTCACAACCCGTGCGAATATATTTACAGAATAGTTGTTTTTATCAAGGGGCTTGTTGATCGGTTTTCAGTTTTCCTCTCATATCATATTTGCACCTCTGTGCATCATGGACCCGGAAAAATAATCGGGCCGTGATTTCAACATTTGGGAGGAAATACATGTCATTTTCTAACTTGACGCGTCGTGGCGTGATCAAAACCGGCGCTGCTGCCGGGGCCGGTCTGGCGCTGCCGACGTATCTAAGCGCGGCCGCGCATTCCGGCTTTACCAACGCGCCAACGGGCGACACGGTGACGCTTGGCTTTAACGTACCCCAATCAGGCCCCTACGCGGACGAAGGCGCAGACGAGCTGCGCGCGTTCGAACTGGCGGTCGAGCACCTGAACGGTCAGGGCGACGGCGGTATGCTGAACACCTTCAGCTCTAAGGCGCTGGAAGGTAACGGGATCATGGGCAAGAAAGTCCAGTTCGTGACCGGCGACACGCAGACCAAATCGGACGCGGCCCGCGCATCGGCGCAGTCGATGATCCAGAAAGACGGCGCGATCATGATCTCGGGCGGCTCAAGCTCGGGCGTGGCGGTTGCTGTGCAGGGCCTGTGCCAAGAGGCCGGCGTGATCTTTATGGCGGGTCTGACCCATTCGAACGACACCACGGGTAAAGACAAGAAAGCCAATGGCTTCCGTCACTTCTTCAACGCCTATATGTCCGCTGCCGCTTTGGCACCGGTGCTGAAAAACCTCTATGGCGATGATCGCAAGGTCTACAGCCTGACAGCCGACTACACATGGGGCTGGACGCAGCAGGAATCCATTCAGGCCGCGACCGAAGCCATGGGCTGGGAAACCATCAACGACGTGCGCACGCCGCTCGCCGCGACCGATTTCTCGTCCTATATCGCGCCTGTCCTGAACTCCGGTGCGGATGTTCTGGTGCTGAACCACTACGGCGGAAACATGGTCAACTCGCTGACCAACGCCGTGCAGTTCGGCCTGCGCGAAAAACAGGTGAACGGCAAGAACTTCGAGATCGTCGTGCCGCTCTATTCAGAGCTGATGGCCCGTGGTGCGGGTGAGAATATCACCGGTATCGTCGGCTCGCAGAACTGGGACTGGAAGCTCGAGAACCAGATGGGCGACCGCTACAAAGGCACCAACGCTTTCGTTCAGTCCTTTGGCGAAAAATACGGCTTCCCCCCCAGCCAGGCGGCTCAGACCTGCTATGCGCAGACGCTGCTGTACGCGGATGCCGTGGCCCGTGCCGGATCGTTCAACCCCTGCGCCGTCGGCGAAGCCCTTGCCGGGTTCGAATTCGACGGTCTGGGCAACGGCCCGACGCTGTACCGTGCCGATGACCACCAGTGCTTCAAGGACGTTGTGGTCGTGCGCGGCAAAGAGAACCCCGAGAATGAATTCGATCTCGTGGAAATCGTCGAAGTCACCCCAGCCGATCAGGTCACCTATGCACCTGACCACCCGATGTTTGCGGGCGGCGAGTTGGGCGACTGCAACCCCGGCGCGTAAATCAAGTCTAAGGCAGGGGGCGACCCCTGCCTTACCTTGCCGGCGGGCTTTTCCGCCTTTCACTTCTTAAAAATTCGAGGGCACCGCGATGGACGCCATTCTTTTGCAACTTCTTAACGGGTTGGACAAAGGTTCAGCCTATGCGCTCATCGCGCTTGGTCTGACGTTGATTTTCGGCACGCTGGGTGTCGTGAACTTTGCCCATGGGGCGCTGTTCATGATCGGTGCCTTCTGCGCCGTCACGCTAAGCAAGATTTTCACGCTCAGCCACAAGGCATCGGAACCCTCCGGCGTCGATTTTCTGGGCAAGCCGAAATACGAGGACATTCTCTATATCAAGGACTGGTTCGGAGAGACCGCCGGTGCCTGGATGCTGGATTGGTCCGTTCCCCTGTCGATCCTCTTTGCCGTGCCGATCATGCTGGCCATCGGCTTTGTCATGGAGCGCGGGTTGATCAAACATTTCTACAAGCGCCCCCATGCCGACCAGATCCTCGTGACCTTCGGTCTGGCGATCGTGCTGCAAGAGGTGATCAAGTATTTCTACGGCGCGAACCCGATCCCCACCTCCGCCCCGGAGGCGTTTCGCGGGTCGTTCGACTTTGGCGTGATGCTGGGTTTTGATCCCAATGCGATCATCTACCCCTACTGGCGCCTGATCTATTTCGCCTTCTCGGCGGTCATCATCGGAGGCGTTTTTGCCTTCTTGCAGTTCACCACCTTCGGGATGGTTGTGCGCGCCGGTATGGCCGACCGCGAGACAGTCGGTCTGCTGGGCATCAACATCGACAAACGTTTCACCATCATGTTCGGCATCGCCGCTGCGGTCGCCGGTCTGGCCGGTGTCATGTACGCGCCGATCAATTCGCCCAACTACCACATGGGTATGGATTTTCTGGTGCTGAGCTTTGTGGTCGTCGTGGTCGGCGGCATGGGGTCGCTGCCCGGTGCCGTGCTGGCGGGGTTCTTGCTGGGCATTCTGGAAAGCTTTGCCTCCATGAACGAGGTCAAGAACATCCTGCCCGGCATTGACCAGATCATCATTTACGTTGTCGCGATACTCATCTTGCTGACACGCCCCCGTGGCCTGATGGGCCGCAAAGGCGTGATGGAGGAATAACCCATGCACTCACTCACGAAAAAAGACTTTCTCCTGCTGTTGGTGGTGGCATTCCTGACCATGGCCGCCCCTATCATCCTCAACCCCTTCCCCGCCGGATCAGGGCTGGCGCAGTTCAACGCGGGCTACCCCGACTTGATGCAACGCTTTGTGATCTTTGGCATCTTTGCCATCGGGTTCAACATTCTGTTCGGGTTGACCGGATACCTCTCCTTTGGTCACGCGGCCTTTCTGGGGGTCGGTTCCTACTCTGCCGTGTGGATGATGAAGCTCTTGTCGATGAACGTGATCCCCGCGATCCTTTTGTCGGTGATCGTGGCGGGGCTCTTCTCTGTCGTGATCGGCTTTGTCTCGCTGCGCCGGTCGGGGATCTACTTTTCGATCCTGACGCTGGCCTTTGCGCAGATGTCGTTCAACCTTGCCTATTCGGTGCTGACGCCGATCACCAATGGCGAAACCGGCCTGCAAATCGCGCTGAGCGATCCGCGCATCCTTGATGGGGCGAATGCACCCAGCTACCCCAATCTGTTCGGGGCGCAGATGAATGCGGCGACGACGCTGGATTTCGGGGCATGGTCCTTCACCTTCTCGGTCGGGTATTACCTGTGTGCCGTGATCATGCTGTTGGCGTTCTATATCTCGATCCGCGTGTTCCGTTCGCCTTTCGGCATGATGCTGCGGGCGGTGAAATCGAACCAGCAACGGATGAACTACACGGGCCTGAACACCAAACCCTACACGCTGGCGGCCTTTGTCATCTCTGGCATGTATGCCGGTCTGGCCGGTGGCCTGCTGGCCGCGATGGACCCGCTTGCCGGTGCCGAACGGATGCAGTGGACCGCCTCGGGCGAGGTGGTTCTGATGACCATCCTTGGTGGTGCGGGCACCCTTCTGGGGCCGGTTCTGGGCGCGGGCTTTATCAAGTACTTTGAAAACATCTTTTCCAAGATCAACGATAACGTGCTGCACGGTTGGTTCGCCTTTATGCCCGACGGGCTGGAAGACACGCTGATCACGCTGATCCACCCCTTTGTGGGCAAGGGCTGGCACCTGACGCTGGGTCTGCTGTTCATGCTGGTCGTGATCTTCCTGCCCGGTGGTCTGGTCGAAGGCGGTCAACGTATCGGTCGCGTGTTCCGCCGCAAGGACCGCAACGCCGGATCGGTCGAGGCAGACGCCGCCGCACAACGCAACACACCCCCAGCCGAATAAGAAGGAGCTGAACAGATGGCCATTCTCGAAGTCAAAAATGTCGGCAAACGTTTCGGCGGGTTGCAAGCGCTGAGCGACGTAAACCTCAGCGTCGCGGAAAACTCGGTCCATGCGATCATCGGGCCGAACGGGGCGGGTAAATCCACGCTGCTGAACTGTCTGGTGGGCAAGCTGATCCCCGATACAGGATCGGTCATGTTCGACGGGCAGTCGGTGCTGGGGCGCAAACCCTACGAGATCAACCAGATGGGGATTTCCCGCGTTTTCCAGACGCCCGAGATCTTTGGCGATCTCAGCGTGCAGGAGAACATGATGATCCCCTGCTTTGCCAAACGTGACGGGGCGTTCCAGATGAACGCGCTCACCGCCATGTCGAGCCAACGTGACGTGATCGAAAAAGCCGAGGAGATGCTTGTCGAGATGAAGCTCGCCGACAAGCGCCATATGCACGCGGCCTCTATGTCGCGCGGGGACAAACGTCGGTTGGAAATCGCGATGTGCCTGTCGCAAGACCCGCGCCTGCTGCTGCTGGATGAACCCACAGCGGGCATGGCGCGGGCCGATACCAACAATACCATCGACCTGCTGAAACAGATCAAGGACGAACGCGACATCACCATCGCCATCATCGAACACGACATGCATGTGGTGTTCTCGCTGGCGGAACGGATCACCGTGTTGGCCCAAGGCACCCCGCTGGTCGAAGACACCCCCGACAACATCAAAGGCCACCCCAAGGTGCGCGAGGCGTATTTGGGCGAATCCCAAGACGCCGCCTGACGCACGGGGGTTCCCCCCTCCCGCGTCGCCCCGCACACACGGCTTTGCAAGGACAAGACTATGAACACGAAACCCGATTTCTCGAACAGCGCCAACCACGCCGCTACCGCCCCCGCCTATCTTTCGGTCTGGGACATCCACGCCTATTACGGCGAAAGCTACATCGTGCAGGGCGTCAGCTTTAACGTGCATGAAGGCGAAATTCTGGCGCTTCTGGGCCGCAACGGGGCGGGGAAAACCTCTACCCTGCGGGCCATCGCCCAGATCGGCGACCCCGAGTTGCGCAAAGGCGAGGTCTGGCTGGACCACCAGCCGCTGCACAAGATGGCCAGCCACGAGGCCGCCGCCAACGGTCTGGCGCTGGTCCCCGAAGACCGCCGCATCATCGCGGGTCTCACGGTCGAGGAAAACCTGCAACTGGCGCAGATCGCCCCGCCCATCGGCTGGTCGCTTGACCGCATCTACGAATTATTCCCCCGCCTCAAGGAACGCCGCAAGCAAGAGGGCGTGACCCTGTCGGGCGGCGAGCAACAGATGCTGGCGATTGCCCGTGCGCTGGCCCGTGACATCAAGGTGCTGCTGCTGGATGAACCCTATGAAGGGCTTGCCCCCGTCATCGTGGACGAGATCGAAAAGACCCTGTCGCTGATCAAATCCCAAGGCATCACCACCATTCTGGTCGAACAAAACGCGGTGCGTGCGCTTAAACTCGCGGATCGTGCGGTGATCCTTGATACCGGTGGCGTGGTGTTTGACGGCACCGCCGAAGAGGTGCTGAACAACGCCGAACTGCGTGCCGAATATCTGGCAATCTGACGGCCAAGCCTCTACGCGCGCGGGAAAACCAGACGAAACATATGCTTCACACCGGCATTTTCCCGCGCCCGCGTCCCCCTGTCACACCCCCCATATCCCTCGCCCCGATCCGCTGCCCGATCCCGCGCTTTGCGCGGCCAAGCTTACGTTAGGCAACTGCTTGCTTTTCATGGCTGCGCCCATGCCCTATAAGGCAGCAATTCAAGGGCACAGGCAGCGCCCGATCGACTTAGACTGGCTGAGGAAAATATGACAAAAAACACCCATGACGCCGATGTGGCTTTTATCCAGGCGCTCGCCGAGTTGCTGAATGAAAACGATCTGACCGAATTGCAGGTCAAGCGGGATTACGCCGAGGATGACAGCCTGAATGTGCGCGTCAGCCGTAAACCCCCACAACAAATCGTCGCGCCGCAACAGGCGCAGTCGGCCCCTGCACAATATGCAGCCCCCGCCCCCGCGGCCCCAGCAGCGGCAGCAGCCCCTGCCGCAGACAACAGCGACCCGGCGGATCACCCCGGCGCAGTCGTCTCTCCGATGGTGGGCACCGTCTATATGCAAGCCGAACCCGGCGCGCCCGCCTTTATCTCTGTCGGAACAAGCGTTTCCGAAGGCGACACGCTGTTGATCGTCGAAGCAATGAAAACCATGAACCACATCCCTGCGCCACGCTCCGGCACGGTCAAGCGGATCCTGGTAGAAGACGGCGCCGCCGTTGAATTCGGCGCGCCTTTGGTGATCCTGGAATAAGGCGAAACCCATGTTCAAAAAAATCCTAGTCGCAAACCGCGGCGAGATCGCGTTGCGCGTGATCCGTGCGGCCCGCGAGATGGGCATCGGGTCTGTCGCCGTCCATTCGACGGCTGACAGCGATGCGATGCATGTGCGCATGGCAGACGAATCTGTCTGCATCGGCCCGCCCTCTTCGCAGCAATCCTATCTGTCGATCCCGTCGATCATCGCCGCCTGCGAGATCACCGGAGCCGAAGCGATCCACCCCGGATACGGTTTCTTGTCGGAGAACGCGGGCTTTGTGCAGATCGTCGAAGACCACGACCTGACCTTCATCGGCCCCACAGCGGAACACATCCGCATCATGGGCGACAAGATCACCGCCAAAGACACCATGAAAGAGCTTGGCGTGCCCTGCGTTCCCGGTTCTGACGGCGGCGTGCCCACATTGGCCGACGCCAAGCGTATCGGCGAGGAAATCGGCTATCCGGTGATCATCAAGGCGACCGCCGGTGGCGGTGGCAAGGGCATGAAAGTGGCGCAATCCGCCGCTGAAATGGAACGTGCCTTCATGACCGCCCGCGCCGAGGGTAAATCGAACTTTGGCAATGACGAAGTCTATATCGAGAAATACCTGACCACACCGCGCCACATCGAGATTCAGGTCTTTGGCGACGGCAAGGGCCGTGCTGTCCACCTGGGCGAGCGTGACTGTTCGCTGCAACGCCGTCACCAGAAAGTTTTCGAAGAGGCCCCCGGCCCGTCGATCACCGCCGAAGAACGCGCGCGGATCGGCAAAGTCTGTGCCGATGCGATGGCCAACATCAACTACATCGGTGCCGGCACGATCGAATTCCTCTATGAAAACGGCGAGTTCTACTTCATCGAGATGAACACGCGTTTGCAGGTAGAACACCCTGTGACCGAAGGCATCTTCGGGGTCGATCTGGTGCGTGAACAGATCCGCGTTGCTGCCGGTATGGACATGTCCTTTACCCAAGAAGACCTGCAGATCAACGGCCACGCGATCGAGGTCCGGATCAACGCCGAGAAACTGCCGAACTTCTCGCCCTGCCCGGGCAAGATCACGCAGTATCACGCCCCAGGCGGGCTTGGTGTGCGGATGGATAGTGCGCTGTATGACGGCTATAAGATCCCGCCCTATTACGACAGCCTGATCGGCAAGCTCATCGTCCACGGGCGCGACCGCCCCGAAGCGCTGGCGCGTCTGCGTCGCGCCTTGGGCGAGCTGATCGTGGATGGGGTCGACACCACGGTGCCGCTGTTTCATGCGCTGCTGGACGAACAGGACGTGCTGACAGGGGACTATAACATCCACTGGCTAGAGCATTGGCTTGAAACCAACCTGGGCAATGCCTGACCTCACGCCCGAGCTGTTATTACACGGCTATTCCATCGGGATTTTCCCCATGGCCGAACACCGCGACGACCCAGAGATTTTCTGGGTCGATCCGCGGCGTCGGGGTGTATTTCCCCTCGACGGGTTCCATATCTCGCGGTCCCTGTCGCGCGCGATGCGGCGCACGCGCTTTACCATTACCACCAACACAGCGTTCAACGACGTTGTCACCGGCTGCGCCGACCGCGCCGACACCTGGATCAACGCCGAGATTTTCAGCCTTTACGCCCAGTTACACGCGCTTGGTCATGCCCACGCCCTTGAGGTCTGGGAGGATGACATGCTGGTGGGCGGGGTTTATGGCGTCACGCTGGGGCGTGCGTTCTTTGGCGAAAGCATGTTTTCAAGGCGCGACAACGCGTCCAAGATCGCGCTGGCCTGTCTGGTAGACCGGCTGAACCGCGGCGGGTTCACCCTGTTTGACACGCAGTTCCTGACCCCGCATCTGGCGTCCCTTGGCGCGCAAGAGATCACCCGCGCGGCCTATCACGCACGGCTAGAGATGGCGATGATGAAAACGGCAGATTTCACAGCGCCCGCTGCGGCCAGCGCTCAGGACGTAGTGCAGCGGATGACCCAGATGTCGTAGCGCGGATGCTCCAGCGCCGACAACGCGGGGGCAGAGGCGATCATCCAGCCTGCAAAAAGCCGGTTCTCGTCGCCCGTCTCGACGATCTCGAGCTCGGCATAGGCGTCGCCCGCAGGGTTGCCCGACGGATAGCGACATTCGTTCATCGTCACATTCAGATTGCCCACGCGCGCGGTTTCGCCACGGCGCATTTCAACGTCACGCGACACACCCGATACCTTGTCGAGCGCGCGCAAAACTCCGCCTTCAGCGCTGGCCACCTGCTGTGCCTGCACCGGTGCGGCCATTATGGCGAGCATCATCAATATCTTGCGCATCACATGGGTTCCTTGAAGGTCAATGGGCGTCGCCAGCACAGCCAGGCCACCGCAGCAGCGCGCGCCCGATCATGGGGCGCGCGCGTGGCGTTTATTCGGGCTGCCACGCCTCGTAGTCACCACGGTCCGCAGGCTTCTCGCGGCGGATCGATCCGGCGGGCGCATAGGCCAGGGCGGTGCCGGTCAGGTTCTCTTGGTGGGGCTTTTCCCAGGTCTTATGCGCCAGCGGACGCGCCTCGGGGGTTTCATCCCACGAATGGTGCAGCCAGCCGTGCCAATCCGCGTTGACGCGCGTCGCCTCGATCTCGCCGTTGAAGATCACCCAGCGTTTGCTGCTGTCCGCGTTGCGGTAGTACACATTGCCCTCGGCGTCTTCGCCGACCTTGATGCCCTTGCGCCACGTGAACAGTTGCGTGTTCAGCGTCTGGCCGTTCCACCAGGTCACGCCGCGCAAAAGAGAGTTGAGAATGCCCATAGAGGTCTCCTGAAGCTTTGATGGATATATGCACCAAGGCCGCGCAAAGGTCTAGCGGGCTTCGGGGCACATAGCCGCGGTTTTCAGCCGGGTAGGCAGGCGGTGACTTCGATTTCGATGCGGTATTTGTCGTCGATCAGCCCGCATTCGATCATTGTCGCAGCAGGCGGCGCGTCGCCAAAGACCTCGGACAGGATCGGCCAGCAGGGTTCGAACTCTGCACGGTCGGGCAGATAATAGTTCACGCGCACCACATCCGCCATGGTGCAGCCTGCCTCGCGCAGGGCCCCTTCGATGGTCGCAAGGGCGGCGCGGCACTGGTCGGTCACGGTATCGCCCTGCCCCACGGTGCCCGCCACATGGACAAAGCCCCCCGCCACAACGGCGCGGCAGTAGCCGATTTTGGCTTCGAATTCACCGCCGGAAAAAATACGTCTTGTCATGATGCGCCTCTTGTCTGTCATGCCTGCCCCTGTCAAAGCGCCTGCCCTTGCGAAGGTCAAGCGACAAAGCGGCGGCCCCCTGCCAGATACGAAAAAGGCGCGCCATCGCTGGCGCGCCTTGATCAGTTAACATGCATGCGATGCCTAGCCGGCGGTTGCAGGCTCTTTCTCGGCGTCGGCGTGGATCATCAGCGGTGCCGCGTCAGAGGTCACCGCCTCTTCGTTCACGACCACCTCGGTGACGCTGTCCATGCCAGGCAGATCGAACATCGTGTTCAGCAAGATGTCTTCGAGGATAGAACGCAAACCACGGGCACCGGTTTTGCGTTCGATGGCGCGTTTCGCGATCGCCAACAGCGCGTCATCGGTAAAGGTCAGCTGCGTATCCTCGATCTCGAACAAGCGCTGGTACTGTTTGACCAACGCGTTTTTCGGTTCGGTCAGTATGGTGACCAGCGCGTCCTCGTCCAGATCCTCAAGCGTCGCCAGAACCGGCAGACGGCCCACGAATTCAGGGATCAAGCCGAATTTCAGCAGATCTTCCGGTTCGAGGTCGGTGAAAATCTCGCCAATGCCGCGGGCATCCTGATCGCGCACATCGGCACCAAAGCCCATAGCCGACCCTTTACCGCGCGCGGCAATGATCCGGTCCAGACCGGCGAAAGCACCGCCGCAGATGAACAGGATGTTCGTGGTATCCACCTGCAGGAATTCCTGCTGCGGATGCTTGCGCCCGCCCTGTGGCGGGACAGAGGCCACGGTGCCTTCCATCAGTTTTAGCAAGGCTTGCTGCACGCCTTCGCCGCTCACATCACGGGTGATGCTCGGGTTTTCGGATTTGCGCGTGATTTTATCAACTTCGTCGATATAGACGATGCCGCGCTGTGCGCGCTCGACATTGTATTCGGACGCCTGCAACAGCTTGAGAATAATGTTTTCAACATCTTCCCCGACATAGCCCGCTTCGGTCAGTGTCGTCGCATCGGCCATGGTAAAGGGCACATCCAGAATACGCGCCAGCGTTTGCGCCAGCAGCGTCTTACCGCAGCCCGTGGGCCCGATCAGCAGGATGTTGGATTTCGCCAGCTCGATGTCCCCACCCTTCTGGGCGTGGTTCAGACGTTTATAGTGGTTGTGCACGGCAACCGACAGCACCCGTTTGGCCATCGCCTGCCCGATCACGTAATCGTCCAGAACATCACAGATGTCTTTCGGGGTCGGCACACCATCGGTGGCTTTCAGCCCCGAGGCTTTGGTTTCCTCGCGGATGATATCCATGCAAAGTTCGACACATTCGTCACAAATGAAGACAGTCGGACCTGCAATCAGCTTGCGCACCTCATGCTGACTTTTGCCACAAAAGCTGCAATAAAGTGTGTTCTTGCTGTCGCCGCTCGAAGTATTAGCCATTTCAACCCTTTCAGGTCTGTCGTTTGATCGTGTCCGCCATAGGGCAGCCATCTATATATTTTTTTGCTCGGTGCCAGCTTAGGCCAGCGGTGCGTGGTCCACAATCGCAAAATAACGGGCCACGCACGCCTTATTTACTTGCCTTTTTTGTCGCCATCTTTTGGCGCATCAGGATCATCCATCTTGCCGCGGTTCTCGACGATCTCGTCGATCAGGCCCCAGTCTTTGGCTTCTTCGGGCGACATGAAGTTGTCACGCTCAAGCGCTGCTTCGACTTTTTCCAGCGGCTGGCCGGTGTGTTTGACATAGATCTCGTTCAGGCGCGTTTTCAGCTTTTGCGTTTCCTGCGCGTGAATCATGATGTCCGTCGCCTGACCCTGATACCCGCCGGAGGGCTGGTGGACCATAACGCGGCTGTTGGGCAGCGAGAATCGCATGCCTTTTTCGCCCGCTTGCAGCAACAGCGACCCCATGGATGCCGCCTGCCCGATGACCAGCGTGGACACCTTCGGTTTGATGTACTGCATCGTGTCGTAGATCGACAGGCCAGAGGTCACAACGCCGCCGGGGCTGTTGATATACATGGAAATTTCCTTGGAGGGGTTCTCTGCCTCGAGGTGCAGAAGCTGCGCCACGATCAGCGATGACATGCCGTCATGCACAGGCCCGTTAAGGAAAATGATCCGCTCTTTCAGCAGACGCGAGAAGATGTCGTACGCACGTTCGCCCCGGCTGGTTTGTTCAACCACCATAGGGACCAGCGTGTTCATATATGTATCATGTGGATCGTTCATAAAGCCTGCCTGATATTGCCGTTCGCCGGACCATACCCGCGAAACCTTGGCTTAAGATTAATCGCGCCACCTAGGGGGTTCAAGGGGGGCAGGACCGATCATCCCCTTGGCTTTGGATTTGGCCCTGCGCCACCGCCCTGCCCCGCTGATCTGTGCTGCGGATACCGGCAGCCGATTTTCGCCCACATCCTGCCCGTTCCTGCGCTAAGGTGGCGCGCAACACAGCCCACCGCCGCGCGCCCTGTCACAGAACTGTCATGAAAGCGGAACACGTTTGTAGCACATCGCGACGACATAAGGCGCAACCGCGAGTCACCTCGCCAAACGCAATGCCAGACGCACTGCCCGACACAATAAAGGAATAGCCATGACACGTCGCCAAATCCTCGATGATCCCGAAATCGGCAACAAGGCCGAAGCTTTCGAAGCCTTCGACGACATCCCCACCAACCCCAATCTGCAGCGCACCATCGGCGATGTGATCAACGCGCGCTACGGACGCCGCGACATCTTGCGCGGCATGCTGGGGGTCACGGCGACAACCGCATTGTTCGGCACCTCGGCAATGGTCGCACCGCGTCAGGCAAGTGCCGCCACCGCGGACAGCCGCTATGTCTTTGACGAACTGGCATGGGGCAATGACGAAACCCATCATGTGGCCGACGGCTATGACGCCAATGTGCTGCTGCGGTGGGGCGATCCGATCACCGCCGACGCGCCCGAATTCGACGTGATGAACCAGACCGCGGCGGCGCAGCTTAAGCAGTTCGGCTATAACAATGACTACGTGGGCTTTGTCCCGCTGAATGACGACGGCAGCCGCGGGTTGCTTTGTGTGAACCACGAATACACCAACGAAGAGGTGATGTTCCCCGGACTTGGCCGTCAGGACCGCGCGCAATTTTCCGGCATGACGCCCGCGCTCATCGACATTGAAATGGCCGCCCACGGTGGTTCGGTGGTCGAGATCGCCAAGGACGACGCCGGGGTCTGGCAGGTGGTGCGCGACGGCAAGATGAACCGCCGCATCACTCCGCTGGACACCGCGATGACCATCGACGGCCCCGCCGCGGGCCATGCGCGGATGAAGACCAACGACGACCCCGACGGGGTGAATGTGATCGGCACGCTGAACAACTGCGCGGGCGGGCTGACCCCTTGGGGGACGTGGCTCATGGCCGAAGAGAACTTCCACGGCTATTTCTGGAGCGACCAACTGGACGCCGACGGCAAACCCGTGATCGCCGATGACCATCCCGAAGCCGCGTCCTACAAACGCTATGGCGTGCCGGGCATGTGGTACGCCTGGGGCGCGCAATACGACCGTTTCAACATCGATAAAGAGCCTCTCGCCCCCAATAAATTCGGCTGGGTGGTCGAGGTGGACCCGATGGACCCGACCTCTACCCCCGTCAAACACACCGCTTTGGGCCGCTTCCGCCACGAAGGTGCGGAAACCACGGTCAGCAGTGACGGGCGTCTGGTGATCTATATGGGCGACGACAACCGCTTTGATTACCAGTATAAATACGTCTCGGGGGGCAAAGTCTCGGACGACCGGGCGGCCAACGCCAAACTGCTGAGCGACGGCACGCTTTATGTCGCGCGCTTTGACGAGGACGGCACGGTGACCTGGCTGCCCCTGACCCACGGCACAGGCCCGCTGACGGCTGAAAACGGCTTCAATGACCAAGGCGACGTGATGATCGACACGCGGATCGCCGCCGATCTGCTGGGCGCGACCCCGATGGACCGCCCCGAAGACGCGCAGCCCCGTGGTGACGGCACGGCCTATATCATGCTGACAAACAACACAAAACGCACAGAGGATGAGGTAAACGCCGCCAACCCGCGTGCCGACAGCAGCTTTGGCCACATCATCGAGATCAAGGAAGACGGCGGCAACCACGCGGCGACGCA
Organism: Sulfitobacter sp. PM12; assembly: GCF_045586035.1. Classification (NCBI taxonomy): domain Bacteria; kingdom Pseudomonadati; phylum Pseudomonadota; class Alphaproteobacteria; order Rhodobacterales; family Roseobacteraceae; genus Sulfitobacter; species Sulfitobacter sp. PM12. The sequence goes on along the minus strand of NZ_CP151529.1, from coordinate 1,591,355 downwards.
GGGGCGCTGGTCGATCCTTGTGAAATGCGGTGATCCATCGGTGTCGGACGTGGGCGCACAATGGAACCCCGAAACCTCTGAAAACGGGTGGTTCGGCAGCCCCGACAACTGCGCTATCGACGCCGATGGTCGCCTGTGGGTCAGCACGGATCAGGGCAGCAACTGGGCCAAGACGGGCAAGTCGGACGGGCTCTATGCGGTCGAAACCGAAGGCGAGGCGCGCGGCACGTCCAAGCTGTTCTTCCGCTGCCCCGTCGGCGGCGAGATGTGCGGCCCCTACTTTACCGACGACGGCGAGACGCTGTTTGTCGCCGTGCAACACCCCGGCACGGACGGGACCAAGAACATCCCCGGGTTCGAGCGTGAAAGCACCTTTGAAGATCCCGCCACCCGCTGGCCCGATTTTGACCCCAAGATGCCCCCGCGCCCTGCGGTGGTTGTGGTCACCAAACAGGGCGGCGGCAAGATCGCCGTCTGACGCCCCGACCCTATTCCAACCAAATTCATTTCAAAATCTCTGCGCCCAAGGGTTCCCCCCCTTGGGCGCAATTTCTTTGTCGCACCGGTAAATGCGAATCATCTTTACAAAACTAGTTTTATAGTTTTGTTTGGCGCTATGACAGAACATCAAACAACTGCCCGCGCCCTCGCCGCCCTTGGCCATGATACCCGCCTCGCGATCTTTCGCCTGCTTGTCCGCGCCGGTGAAGACGCGCTGACCGTGGGAGAGATCGGTGCCCATCTGAACGCGGCCCCCTCCACCCTTGCCCATCACCTTGGGGCATTGGTCGATGCGGGGTTGATCATCCAGCGCCGCGACGGGCGCAACATCGTCAACCGCGTCGATTTCGACGTGATGCGGGCCACGCTTTCGTTTCTCACCTCGGAATGCTGCACCGGCGTTTCGCTTAAGAAGGAGTCCGCCGCATGACCGACCTGCCCCACCCCGCGCGCAGCCCGCTCAGGTCGCTGGCCCATCACATCTGGACGCGAGAACGCGTGTGGCTCGTCTGTATCGCGGTGCTGGCCGCTGTCGCAGCGCTCGATGCGCCGCTTGCCGTGACCAGCGTGCACTTCACCGCGACCAACCTGCTGGATGTCGCGCCGTTTCTGATCCTGTCCATCGCGGTTGCCGCCTACGCGGGAGCCACGGGAGCCGACGGGCTGATCGCGCGCGCCTTTACCGGATCACCCGCCGTGATGATCGCCATTGCAGCACTGGCCGGCGGGGTGTCGCCCTTCTGTTCATGCGGAGTGATCCCCTTGATCGCGGCGCAGCTGGCGATGGGGGTGCCCCTGTCCGCCGTCATGGCCTTCTGGCTGGCGTCGCCCGTCATGGACCCGTCAATGTTCGTGCTGACCACCGGCGTTCTGGGGGTGGAGTTCGCGGTGGCCAAGACCATCGCGGCCGTCGGGCTCGGAGTGTTTGGCGGGATCATCGTGCATCTGCTGTCCCGCGCGGGTAGCTTGACCGACCCGCTGCGCGACGGCGTGGGCAATGGCGGCTGTGGCGCGTCGAAGGTCCGCACAACGCACCCCGTGGTTTGGGCCTTCTGGCACGACAAGACGCGATCCGCCAAATTCCTGCGCGAGGCCGCCAAGACCACGATCTTCCTGACCAAATGGCTGACGCTGGCGTTCCTGCTGGAAAGCCTCATGCTGGCGTGGATTCCCGCAGAGCTGGTGACCCGCGCCCTTGGCGGTAGCGGGCTGGCCCCGATCGGGATCGCGACCTTGGTGGGGGTGCCGGCCTATCTGAACGGCTATGCCGCGCTGCCGCTGGTAGGCGGGCTGATCGGACAGGGCATGGCCCCCGGTGCAGGTCTGTCGTTTCTGGTCGCGGGCGGGGTGACCTCCCTGCCCGCGGCCATCGCCGTCTGGGCCTTGGTCAAACGCCCTGTCTTCGCGCTGTATATCGGGATCGCACTGACAGGATCATTTGCCTCGGGGCTGCTGTTTCAACTTTGGGCGTCGCTGTGACGCCCGAAGCGGGGCTTATTCTGCCAGACAGCTGGTAAAAGCTGCTGCCAGATCGCGCAGCAAAGCGGGGTACATGTCCACCCCCGGCTCAAGCGCGGCGCCAATCGGATCAAGCGAGGCGGATTTCAGCGCCGTGCCGTCTTGGAGTGCGTCAACCAGACCGGCGTTGAACTGGGGCTCCGTAAAGACGCAAGCGGCCTGCGTGTCCTTTACCACATCGCGTACCTCAGCCAGACGCGCGGCACTGGGGGCGGCCCCATCGCTCAGCGAGATCGCAGCACTTGCCTCGACATCAAAGCGGGCTTCGAAATAGTGATAAGCGTCGTGGAAGACGACAAACTTCTGTCCCCGAAGCGGCGTCAGCTCGGCCTGAATATCGGCTTGAAGATCTACCAGCTGCGCTTGGGCCTGCGCAGCGTTATCTGCGTAAAGCGCTGCGTTTTCAGGGTCTTGCGCGGACAAGCTTGCAGCGATGGCATCCAACCAGACCATTGCGTTTTGCGGATCCAGCCAGATATGCGGGTCCAGCGCGCCGGGTGCATGATTGTGCCCTTCGTGGGCGTCTGCCTCTTCATGTGCGTCATGGTCGTGGTCATCGTGATCTGCGTGGTCATCGTGATCTTTGTGGTCGTCATGGCCTTCGTGGTCGGCATGGTCGTGCCCTTCATGGTCCCCGTGATCTTCATGCGCGCCGTGGTCGTGACCCTCGTGATCCTCGTGGTCGCCATGACCTTCGTGAGCCGAATGGTCGTGCCCTTCGTGATCATCGTGATCATCGTGATCATCGTGCCCTTCATGATCTCCGTGATCATGGGCTTCGAACGCAACGCCGCTGCGGTTGGTCAGCAGGCGGATACCCTCTACGTCTTGCAAGGTCAGACGTTCGGCCCCCTGCGCCAGACTGCTCATCGGCTCTTCGAGCCACGGGGCCAGCGACGGACCGACCCAGACCACCAGATCGGCCTTGGCCACCGCGCGCGCCTCGCTGGGGCGCATGGCATAGCTGTGGGGTGACGCGCCGGGCGGGATGATCAGATCGGGGCTGCCTGCACCCTGCATGACCATAGAAACCAACGAATGTACCGGCGCGATATCGGTGGCGACACGGGGCACCTCTGCATGGGCCAGACCGGCAGAGAAAAGAAGGGTTGTGCAAAGCAGGCGGCGCATTGGCGGGCTCCTATTAACGTTATACTATAACCTTGATAGATCACACGTTATAACATATCAACACCGAACCCTGCTACGGAGGCGAAATATGTCGACCATTGGATTTGAAACGCATGATCACGGGGCCTGCGTCGACGACGCGATGGCCGCCGCAGAGGCGCGTTGCGCGGCCTCGGACCTTCGGCTGACACCGATACGTCGCCGCGTGCTGGAACTGCTGCTGGCCGAACACCGCGCCTTGGGGGCCTATGATATTCTGGGGCATCTCTCTGCCGAAGGCCTCGGGGCGCAGCCGCCCGTCGCCTATCGCGCGCTGGACTTTCTGGTGAAAGCGGGGCTTGCCCACCGGATCGAGGCGTTGAACGCCTATATCGCCTGCAGCCACGTCGGTGCCGATCACACGCCGGCCTTCCTGATCTGCCGCAGTTGCCAATCGGTTGCCGAAAGCGACACGACGCTGACCCAAGGGCGTTTGGGCGATGCGGCCCGCGCGGCGGGATTCCAGATTGAACGCACGGTGATCGAGGCGCAGGGCCTCTGCCCCTCCTGTCAGGACGGAGCCACCGCATGAGCCTGATCGCCACCCGGAACCTGACCCTGCGCATTGGCGGGCAAACGGTGCTGCGCGACGTTGATATCGCCGTAGAGCGCGGCGAGATCGTGACCATCGTCGGCCCCAACGGGTCGGGCAAGTCGAGCTTGCTGCGGGCGTTGATCGGCGCGCTGAAACCCGCGTCGGGGACGATCACCCGTGCTGCGGACCTGCGCATCGGCTATGTCCCGCAAAAGCTGCAAATCGACGCGACGCTACCGCTGACGGTGCATGGCTTTTTGAACCTGCCCCGCCGCCAGCCCCGCGAGACCATCGCGCAGGCGCTGCTACAGGCGGGGGTCACGGATCTGGCGAAAAAGCAGATGACCGACTTGTCGGGCGGCCAGTTCCAGCGCGTATTGCTGGCGCGGGCCCTGCTGAACAAACCCCATATCCTGATCCTCGACGAGGCGACGCAGGGGCTGGATCAACCCGGCTCTGCCGCGTTTTACCGCCAGATCGAAGAGGTGCGCCGCGACATGGGCTGTGCCGTCTTGATGGTCAGCCACGATCTGCATGTGGTGATGGCGGCTTCGGATCGTGTGCTGTGCCTGAACGGTCATGTCTGCTGCGAAGGCACCCCCGAGATCGTCGCCGATGCGCCGGAATACCGCGCGTTGTTCGGCACTGGCACCCAAGGGGCGCTGGCGCTTTACCGGCACGAACATTCGCATTCGCATGATCATAGCCACATGCACGACCACACCCACGACCATGCGCAGGGCCATACCCATGGTGCCGGCTGCAACCACGCCCATGGGGACCAAGATGCTTGATGACTTTTTGATACGTGCCGGGCTTGCCGGTATCGGTGTGGCCTTTGCGGCCGCGCCTTTGGGCTGTTTCGTCGTCTGGCGGCGCATGGCCTATTTCGGGGATGCGACCTCGCATGCGGCGTTGCTGGGGGTCGCGCTGGCCTTGGCGTTCGAGCTGCCGATTTTCGCGGGGGTGCTGCTGGTGGCCCTGTCGATGGCGCTGATTGTGACGGCGCTGAACGGGCGCAGCCTTGGCACGGATACGCTGCTGGGGGTGCTGGCCCACGGGGCGCTGGCCATCGGCCTTGTGGCGGTGTCGCTGCTGCCGAACCAGCGCGTCGACCTCAGCGCCTATCTGTTCGGAGAGATCCTGGCCGTGACCAAGACCGATCTTGCGATCATCTGGAGCGGCGCCGTCCTGTCGATCGCGCTGCTGGTCTGGCGCTGGCAGGCATTGCTGTCGTCCACGCTGAACCCCGATCTGGCGACGGCCAGCGGGGTCAATCCGCGCCGTGAACAGCTGATATTGACGCTGGCGCTGGCAGTGACGGTCGCGGTCGCGATCAAGGTGGTCGGCGCGCTGCTGATCGCGGCGATGCTGATCATCCCCGCCGCCGCCGCCCGTCCCTTTGCCCGCACGCCCGAAGTCATGGCCATGGCGGCCTGTATCATCGGGATGATCGCCGCCTTGGGCGGGCTGGCCGCGTCCTTCACGCTCGACACGCCGACGGGGCCCAGCATCGTCAGCGTGGCGGCGGTGCTGTTCATGCTGTCCTCTGGCGTGGCCCCGTTGCTGAAACGCTAGGCGCTGATCTGCACACACAGCAAGGGCCGCAGCATCACGCTGCGGCCCTTGCTGTGTGGGGGGTGGCCCTATTCGGTCAGGCGGCTGCCGCGAAAGACTGCGACGGGCGCCCGGTGCTCACCAGACTATGCGGGAAGAAGACCGAGAATTTGGTGCCCTTGCCCACCGTGCTGGAGACCGAGATATCGCCCCCATGCGCCAGCGCCAGCTTCTTGCAGATCGCCAGCCCGAGCCCCGTACCGCCTTCTGACCGGTTGTCGGCGCTTTCGATCTGGGTGAAGGCCTGGAAGATCGATTCCAGATCTTTCTGCTCCATCCCGACACCATTGTCTTCGACCTCGAAGCGGAAGCCGCCGCCGTCCACTTCGGCCCTCAGGAAGATATCCTTGCCCTTGGAAAACTTGAGCGCATTGCCCACCAGATTGATCAAGATCTGCAAGCAGCGGCCACGGTCGGCGATCACGTCAAGGCTGCCGTCGGGGATATGCAGGGTCACATCCTTGCCCTGCGCCATGCCCTGAAACTGGTCCTCGACCTGCGCCAGCAGCGCCCGTGTGGGGAATGTGGTCTTGGCCAGTTTGATGTCGTTCAGCTCGATGCTGGTATAGTCGAGAATATCGTTGATGATCGTCAGCAGGTGGTTGCCCGCGAATTTGACGCGCTGGCCATAAAGCTCTGCCTGATCCCCGATGATATTATAGTGTTTTTCGGTGATCGGCTCACCCGGCGACAGTTTGGCCGTGGTCGTGGTCTTGAGCTTGGTCAGGAAGCCCGCATAGCCGATCACGATGGTCAGCGGCGTGCGCAGTTCGTGGCTGAGAACGCTCATGAATTCGGATTTCGCGCGGCTCGCCCCTTCGGCAGCGTCGCGGGCCTTGCGCAACTCCTCGATGCTTTCCATGCGGGTCCGGTTTTCGATGAAATAGGTGAACAGGCCGCCAAGGGTGATTGTCGTCGCCGTGCCCGCGATCACCAGTGCCAGCAGCTTGTATTCTTCGGGGTTGGTATAGCCGGGTTTCAGCCCGATGCAGTCCACGCTGAACGCGGCCATGCCGGTGAAATGCAGCCCGATGATGGCGAGCGTCAGGACGCCGGTCATTTGCAGCCCGCTCCACCGTGCGCTGCGGCTGCCCAGATACAGCGCGGCAGTCGACAGGACCACCGCCAGAATAACAGACCCGATGAGGTAGCCACGGTCCCAGGTCACCACACCTTCGACGCGGTAGGCCACCATGCCGGTGTAATGCATCGCCGATACCGCAACGCCAAAGATCGTGCCGCCGATGATCGTGCTCGCGAGCGACCGGAACATGCCCGCCACCATGATGCCCACGGTCGACCCTGCAATCGCGATCAACAGCGAGACAAAGGTCAGTTGCAAGTTAAACGTTACCGGTGCCGAAGGCTGATACGCGAGGATTGCGATAAAATGCGTACACCAGACCGCAACGCCCGCCGTGATCGCCGTGAGGAAGTACCAGATCAGCGCCTGCCTGCGCGGTCGCCCCAAGGCGTGCTGATACAAACGCGACACCACCCAGCAGCCAAAGGCGCAAAGCAGCCCGGCCAGAAGCACGAGACCAAGGTCGTGATCATGATGGATCGTATGGGCTACTTTGAACATGTCGGCGCACTCTACCTGTTGATTACCGGACAGTTAATCGGCGGAGAAAACGGCAGATTTGAGGCGTGTTTACGTTATACTGGTGGTAACCAAGAAAAATTACCGGTCTTTTTTACCATGGGAAACAACAGCTTGCAGGGTGCCAATCCGGCGGAAATGGCCAGTATATAAGGGCTGATGCCGCCGCGACGACTGCACTGCAAGCAAGGCGTAGGGGGCTGAACGCCCCGCCTATTGCCCTTTGATCTTGATAGAATACTGCCGCCGCGCGCCAGCGGGGGGACGCGGGAAAGGGGCGGCCTTGCGGATCACCGATACCGCCGCCCGGTCCAGCGCGGCAGAGCCGGACCCCCGTGCCACGGACACAGAGGCCAACCCGCCATTGCTGGCGATGGCAAAAGAGATCGTCGCGGTGCCCGTGGTGCGGATCCGCGGCTTGCCCGCCCGCGAGATGCGGCGCATGACCTGACCGGGGTAGTTGCTGGCGGCGGCATTGCCTTGCGCCGATGCGGCGGCTTGGCGTTTGCCGGTGGTCGTGGATTTGGCCGATGCGCTTTGACCCGACGAAGACCCTTTGGTCGCATTGCGCTGCGCATTGCCACGTGCGGCGGCTTGCTGCGTTGCTTTCTTCTTGGCGGCTTGCTGCTCTGCCTGACGGCGTTCACGCTCTGCCTGCTCTTGCTTGGCGCGGGCCTGGGCGATTTCGGCAGCGGTTTCAGGGTTCTTGCGCATGGGGCGGCGCGACAGGACGGGGGCGTCGCTATCGGGATCTTGCGCCTGCAGGGTTTCGGGGGGTGGCGCGACTTGCGCGCTCTCCGATGGGGGCACGGCCAGCGGTGTGGGTGCCAAGGTGGCGGATGCTGCGGGGGCCGCAGGCGTCACCGCTGCCACATCGGGCGGGGTCACGGGCTGCGCTTGTTCGGGCGGGGTGACCGGCTCGGCCTGCTCGGGCGGGGTTTGCTCTGCTGTGGTGGGGCGCAGGGGTTCTGCGGCGGTGGGGGCCTCGGCCACGGGCGTCTCTGCCGGTTCTGCCGGTTCCGGCGTGAGCGTGCCCACGGCCATATCCGCGAAACTGCTGCCCATCATCGCCTCGACCGGCGCACCGCCCCCTTCGATCGCGATCTCTTCTTGCGGCAGACCGATGGAGACCGCCCCCGCGACGATCCCGACCGCCAAGGCGAAAGAGACCCCTTTGGCTGTAGGAGAATGCGATATCATTGCAGTGCCCTTTGCGTGACGAGCATCACCTTTTGCGCCCCCGCCGCACGCAAGTCGCGGGTCAGCGCGACCAGCGTCTCGGCAGGCAAGGCGCGATCCGGCACAAGGCGTATGATCTCGCGGTCCTCGTCAGACAGGCTGGCGACATAGGACGCGGCATCCACCTGCTCTGCGCCTTGATAGGTCAAGCGCCCGTCGGGGTAGATCACCAAGGCGTCCGGCGGGGCCTGACCCTCAAGCGCGCGGGTCTCGACCAGTTTCAGATCGGGGTCCAGCGGCTGCGCCAGTGTGCCCGCGACCATAAAGAAGACGAGCATCAGAAAGACGATATTGATCAACGCGATGGTCGGTTCACGCTGCGGTTTGGATTTGGCAAATCGGCGCATCTGTCAGCCCCCCAATACCGACACCTGCAAGGCAGGCATCTCGCGCAGTTTGACCAGCACATCCGTCAACCGCTGCGCGTCCACATCTGCCCCGAGCGAGACGAGCAGCACGGTGCCTTTCTCGGCCTCGGCCAAGGATGATCCGGCCAGCGCGTCCAATGCGATTTCTTCGCCATTCAGACGCAAGGTATCGGGGCCAAGCTGCAAGAACACCGGCTTGGCATCGCTGGCCTGCGCGGCCGCGCCCGAACCGGCAGCGGCCAGCGGCACCTCTGAGAACTTCGAGAAGGTCGAGGTCAGCATAAAGAACAGCAGCAGCAGAAAGATGACATCAATCAGGGAGGTCATCGACAGCCGTCGTCTGCGCGTGCGCGGCCTAGCCATGTGCGGCGACCATTTCAGGCGTCGGCGCTGACGCCGCGGCGGCAGGGGCTGGCACGTCGTTGGACGGGTTCAGCACCGTGAGGATCGCCTTATCCGCGATCACCCGCTCTGCCTCCATCCGCTGTTCCAGCCAGCTGAGGATCAGGGCCGTGGGCATCGCCACCACCAGACCAACAGCCGTGGTCAGCAGCGCCACCCAGATACCGCCCGCGAGGATCGACGGATCGACCTGCGATCCGGCGGCCTGCAGCGACCGGAAGGCCTCGATCATGCCCAGAACCGTACCGAACAGGCCCAACAAGGGGGCCAGCTGCGCCACGGAATCGAGCAGACGGAAACCGGTTTCGAGCTTGGCAAAACGCGTCTCTGCCTCGGCTTGCAAACGCTCTACGCCGGCGCCGCTGCCCTTGCCGTTCGACACCATCGCCATCTTGATCACGGGGGCGAGGTAGCTTTTCGACCGGCCCAAAGCCTCGCGGGCGGCGGGCTTGTCGCCACGGTCCCATGCCTCTACCGCTTCGGTCAGCGCCTTGTGCCGCCCCACGGCAGAGCGCCAGAACTGCCAGACCTTATAGATCGCCACCGCCAACGTCAGCACAGCGACGCCCATCAGGACAACAACAACCGGCCCGCCGGTTTCAGCGATCTGGCGGAACGAGGCGATCAATGCAGAGAACATATCCATCAGCCCAGAACCTCGATTGACGTGCGCGATGTGGGCAGCAGGCCGGTGTCACAGACGCCGCTGGCGCTGCCGCCGGTCTCGCAGGCGTTGGCCCCGTTGAACAGGATGCGCCCCAGCCCTTCGCAGGTGGTTTGCGGCACGACGAACTGGCGCACGCGCGGGCGGGCCGGTGGCAGGGTGCCGAAATCAAACAGCGTCAGCCGGTCCACCTGCCCTTCGGTGTCAAACAGCACCGCCTCGTAGATGATCTTGTCGACCGGCGCCTCCAAGCCATTGGTGATCATGAAGGTCAGCTTGCAGGCATTTTCGGTGGTCTCTGCCGCGTTCAGCTCGACCGAGATTTGATCCTTGATATCGGTCTCTTGCGCGGCGACCAGCGGGGCTACGATCACAAGGGGCAGCGACAGAATAGCGGTACGGAAACGGGACATGGGACCTCCTGACCGTGGGATGAAACGATGAGATTTTTGGCTAAGGCGCTATGGGCACCTTTGGCTCTGGCGCGGCGCAGCGGGCAAACAGCCCTTTTGGCACAGCGCGATTGCGCCGTGCCTAGCAAAGATCACGACAAGGCGCAATCCTGACTTTAACGATCAACTATTTAGAAATCGACGCGCCAGCGACAAACCGCAAAGGTAGCCTGCGCCGCCCGCGTTACCGAAGCTTGCGCAGATAGGCCCAGGACACGTGACCGCGCACGCGGCGGGCCTGATCAAGCGAGACGTCGCACCAGCGCGTGCCGCCGGTTTGCTGACAGTCATGCACCTGCAAAATGGTGCCGTTGGGCAGGCCAAGCAGCACGATGAACCCTGTCCCCGGCCCTGCCCGCATCTTGAGCATGTCATCCTCATCCACGCCCGTTACCTCGAAACGGCCCAGCGATCCTGCGGTGGCGGGGGTGGCCCCCAAGGTGGTCGCGATCACGATTGCCGATATGGCGGCGGTCACTGCTTTGCGCATTTTTCTTGCCCTTGTTCTGATAGCCTCGGGTTCGGTGGTAGCCTGTGGCGGCCACAAAATAAACCGTGATATCGCGCAGGGGGTCATGATCCGCCGATGCGCAGGGGCGCGGGCGTCAGATGTTGGGGACGATGAAATCGGGCGACAGACCGGCCTGCGCGATGGCATCCGTCACATCCAGCCCCGTGAGCGAGCCATAGCCCGTGACCAGCGCCGTGGCAAAGCCCGCCTGCGCACCGCCCAGAATATCGGTATGCAGCGTGTCGCCGACCATCAGCACCCGTTCGGGACGCAGGGCGCGATTGAACCGGCCGAGGGCGATGTCAAAGACCTGCCCGAACGGCTTGCCCAGAAACACAGGCATCACACCAGTGCGATCGGCCAGCCGGTGCGCAAACCAGCCCGGTTCCCGCGAGAGGCCCGTTTCACGCGGTGCCACCAGATCGGGGTTGCCCACCAGCACCGGACGGGGCGCGCGTTTCAGCGACGCCTCCAGCAATGTCTGCCGACGGTCGGTCCAGCCGTCTGCGCCCACCAGCAAGAACCCGTCCTGCGCATCGTAGCTTTCGGCGTCATCCCCCAGCACAGTCGTGTTCAGCGTCGCCAGTTCCCCCAGATCGACGGCGGGGTTGATCATCAGGCCCCATCGGCACGGCGGCAGCCCTGCGATATGCGCGGTCAGCGCCTCGCGGCTGGTGGTCACCTCGGAGGCCGAGAAATCGAACCCCAGACGGGCGTAGCGCGCCATCATATGCGCCTTGGGATAGGCAGCGGAGTTTGACACCACGCCAACCGCCTTGCCCGCCGCGCGCAGCGCCGCGATGGTATCGGTCGCACCGGGGATCGCGGTTTCGCCGACGTTCAGCACGCCATAGGCGTCAAACAGGATCAGATCGAAGCGCGCCGCGATGTCGGTGAACATGCCGGTTTCCGCCAGACCGCCCGCCGCAGTGCGCGGCAGACGGTCGGCAATTTGCAGATAGCGCGCAAAGGCGCTTTGCGGGTCGACGCCGATGCTCTGGGTCACAGGATACGGCGGCGCAGATAGGCAGAGATGACTTCCCCCACCACCACCAGCGCGATGATCGCCAGCAGGATGGTCGCGACCTCGGGCCAGTTGAACGTGTCGATGGCACCTTGCAGGATGATCCCGATACCGCCTGCGCCCACCAGACCCAGAACGGTGGATTCGCGCAGGTTGATATCCCACCGCAGAATGGCCACCGCCCAGAAGGTCGGCATGACCTGCGGCACGATCGCATAGACGATCACCTTGAAGCGCGACGCGCCCGTCGCCTCAAGCGCTTCGACGGGGCGTGTGTCAATCTCCTCGATCGCCTCGCCCAGCAGTTTGCCGATGAACCCGATAGAGCGGAACATGATCGCCACGATGCCGGCCACAACACCGGGGCCGAAGATCGCCACAAACAGCAGCGCCCAGATGATCGTGTTCACCGACCGCGAGGTCACAAGGATCAGCCGCCCCAGCCACAGGGTCACACGGTTGGGTGTGGTGTTCTGCGCCGAGATATAGGCGACCGGCAGCGACAGCAGCACCGCAAAGGTGGTGGCGAATGTCGCGATGTTCACCGTGTCCCACAGCACCTTGAGGATGGTTTCCAGATTGCTGGGGTCCGGCGGATACATCCGGCCAAACAGATCGGCGATCTGTTCAGGGGCGCCCCAAACCCACGGCCAGATCACCTCTATCGAGGTGAGCGCCCAAGCAATGGCCAGCGCACAACCCAGAAAGATCGCATAGCGCGTCATACGTTGCTTGAACGTAAAGCGGGACCAGTCGTCGCGCCCGAATTGCGTAGAAAGTGAGGTCATTGGATACGCTTTCGGATGACGCCGCTGACGGCCTCGGAGAAAAGGATCACCCCGACGATGACGATGGTGATGGCAAGGGCAAAGTCATAGTCATAGCGGCCAAAGGCATTGGCGAGCGTCGCACCGATGCCCCCTGCCCCCACGATCCCCACCACGGCAGAGGCCCGCAGGTTGGAATCAAGCTGGTAGATGGTCAGACCGATCTGGCGCGGCATGATCTGCGGGAAGATCGCATAGGACAGCGTCGAGAAATACGGCGCACCGGCGGCGCGCATGGCCTCGACCTGACCAAAGTCGATCTCCTCGATCCGCTCGGCCAGCATCTTGGCGACAAAGCCGATGGAATAGACGGTCAGGGTCAGCACTCCGGCGAACGGCCCGAAGCCGACGGCCTTGACGAAAAGGATTGCGACAATGACCGGATGGAAGCTGCGTGCGATGATGATAATGGCCCGGCCCAGATAGAACACGGGCTTGGGGGCCACATTGCGCGCGGACATAAAGGCGATGGGGATCGACAGCAGCACGCCAAGCGCCGTGGCCAGCACCGCGATCTTGAGGCTCTCGAGAAACCCGTCGATCAGCAGACCGCTGCGTTCAAAGCTCGGGGGAAAGGCCCCGCCAAAGATCTTTCCTGCGCGGCCGATACCTTCGGCGACGCGGTCCCAGTCGATGGGCATGGTCAGCCCGACCCAGCCGAAATAGGCGATGGCCCCCAGATACACGGCCCAGCGGAGCGCCGGATTGGCGATGAAGGGTGGCTTGACCCAAGTGTCGCGCGGCGCGGTCATGATGCGGCTGCCTTGTCATCCGGCCCGCCGCTGCGGTCGGCATGAGGGCTGCCCGCATAGATCGCCTCCATCGCGGAGGGGTCCAGCATGTCGGGCTTGTCGTCAAAGATGATCCGGCCATAGCGCATGCCGACGATGCGGTCGGTGTATTCCTTGGCCTCGTTCACATTGTGGATGTTGATTAACACCGGCAGCTTGAGCTCGCGCGACAGGTCGCGCAGCAGGCCCATGATCTGTTCCGATGTCTTGGGGTCAAGCGATGCGGTGGGTTCATCCGCCAGCAGGATATCGGGCTCCTGCATCAGGGCGCGGACCACGCCGACACGCTGACGTTCACCGCCCGACAGCTGATCGGCGCGGGTGTCGGCGTAATGGGCGATGCCGACCCGTTCCATCAACTCGTAAGCGCGGCGGATGTCTTGCTTGGGATAGCGCCGTGTGATGGCGGACCATGTTGAAATATACCCCAGACGGCCCGACTGGACGTTCTCCATCACGGTGAGACGATCCACGAGGTTGAACCCCTGAAACACCATCCCGATCTTGCGTCGTGCGGCCCGCAGGTTCTTGCCCCGCAGGCGGGTCAGGTCGGTGCCGTTCAGCTCGATCGTGCCGGAGGTGGGTTCAACCAAACGGTTGATGCAACGCAGCAACGTGCTTTTGCCCGCACCGGAAGACCCGATGATCGACACGACGCTTTCGCCCTCGATGGTCAGGTCGAGATTCTTGAGGACCGGATCGCCTGAGCCGTAGCGTTTGACGAGGTCAGTAATTTTCAACATGTAGGATACCTTATGCGTGAGGCCGGCCCATTGGGACCGGCCTCGACGGGAAAATCATTCAGCAGCAAGGCCTTGCGGCGTGTACTCAACACCGTTGGCAGACTGGATCTGACGAATGACGGCCCATTGGTCTTTATAGGTGATCGGGACGAATTTGCTCACGCCCGAAAACTCTTCGCCCAATGCGGTGCCGGTGAAATCGTAGCTAAAGAAGGCTTCCTTGATCTTGTCCTTCAGCTCGGGCGTCAGGTCGTGGGCCACGCCGTAGGATGTCGTGGGGAACGGATCGCTTTCCCAGACAATACGCACGTCGGCAGGGTCATAAAGCCCGCGTTCCGCCATGCGGTCCACCACTTCGGACGCAACCGGTGCCGCATCATAGTCACCCGCGACCACACCCAGCATGGATTGGTCGTGGCTGCCCGAGTATGTCACTTCGTAGTCCTGATCCGGCACGACGCCCAGATCAGGGAACAGCGCGCGCGGTGCCTGATTGCCGGAGTTCGACGTGGGCGATGTATGCGCGACGCGTTTGCCAGCAAGGTCGGCCATCTCTTTGATATCGCTGTCGGCTTGGGTGTAGACCTGCAGCTTGTAGCCGAACTGCCCGTCTTCGGAGCCCATGATCGCGAAAGGTTCAACGCCCGCAAGGTTCACAGCAAAGGGTGTGGGTCCGGTCGAGAAGCCCGCGATATGCAAACGGCCCGAGCGCATCGCCTCGACCTCGGCAGAGTTGGATTGCACAGCAAAGAACTGCACCTTCTTGCCGGTCACCTCGGACAGGTGGTCAATGAAGGGCGTCCAGATGTCTTCGTAGATCGCGGGATCTTCGACCGGTGTATAGGCAAAGACCAGCGTCGACGGGTCTTTGAGCATGCTTTCGTCCGTGGGCGCATCGGCTACCAGATCGCCGTTGGCGTCACAGAACATCGCGTCCAGCGCGCCGCGCTCGGCGCATTCTTCGGCCAGTGCGGTGGTGCCGGTCATGGCAAAAGCGGCCATCAGGCCCGCCGTGATAAAGCTACGTTTGATCATCTTGTTTCTCCTCCCCGAGAATACCCGCGCAGAGTGTACTGCGCGATTAATTACGCGATACGAGCATTGAAGCTTTCGATTCGCAACATTTTCCGCCTAGTAATTTGGCAAGTGCCAAATATTGACGGTCGGATTCATCGCCCCGACCGCCGAAAGGAACCGCAGAATGGATACCGGAACGGAACGCCGAAACCTGCGCAAAGCAGAGCGCCACGCGCAAATATTGCTGGAACTGCGCCTTGCCCCGCATGTGCGTGTATCGGACCTTGCGGCCAGCTTTGATGTGACCACCGAAACCGTCCGCCGCGATATTGCCGAGCTCAGCGCGCAGGGGCTTTTGCAAAAATCCTACGGCGGGGCCTCCCCCCGCGCGCCGGGGGCGCAAAGCGTGCTGGATGAACGTCAGCGCGAACATGTGGACGAACGACGCCAGATGGCGCAGCTTGCCGCAAAACGGGTGACAGACGGGCAGACCCTGATGATCGACGCAGGCGCCACGATGATGGAATTCGCGCGGGCGCTGACCCTTTCCGGCGTGGCGGCGACGGTATTAACCAATAGCCTGCAGGTCGCGATGATCTTGGGGGCCTCCGACAGGGTGCGGGTGATCATGACCCCCGGCGACTATATGAATGCAGAGGCCGCGCTGACCGGCACTGCCACCTGCGACTTTCTGCGCGGTTTTAATGTCGACGCGTGTTTTCTTGGGGCCTCCGCGCTGGATGAAACCGGCGTGAGCGAGGCCATCGCAGGCTTTGCCGAGGTGAAACGCGCCATGCTGGACCAAAGCCGCGCCGCGCATTTCCTGATCGACGCCAGCAAGTTCGGCAAACGTCACCTGACGCAGGTAACCCCGCTTGAGCATCTGGGCCATCTGATCACCGATGCAGCACCCAAGGACAGGCTTGCCCTAGCGCTTCGACAGCATCGCACCCCCGTGATCACCCCCGAAAACACCTGACAGTAACCGGCATGACCGCTTTGCGCAAAAGTCTACAAAATGCCTCGATTGCGCCCGTATTTTGTCCGTTCGATAAACAATGATGCAGTCAATAAAGGGGACAAAGGCAGGCAAACCAGCAACGACAGAAAGTCGTGCGGCGGCCTACCTGGACGGAAGAGGGTGGCACTTTGCTCAATAAGTTCACGGGGTATTTAGCCTCTAAGGTATTCGTCGTTTTGACGATTGTCCTGCTCGCGAGTATCGGCGGGATTGCCTATTCTATTGTAAAGCTCGACCGCGACAATCACCTCGCCGCGCTGCGCCTCGAGGTGGAACAGGCCCTGCATTCGGTGGCCGACCAGATCCAGCTGCGTTTTTTCGAAGCCGTGCTGGTGGCCAAGAACATCGAGAATACGCTTGCCGTCGCGGGGGAGATCAACGAGCGTCAGATCGCGCGCACCGTGAGCGACCTGCAACGCCACAACCCTGACGTGATTGCCGTCGCTTTGGCCCCTAACCTGTCGATTACACACAGTTTCCCGCAAACCGATAACCGCGAGACGATCGGTGTCAAATACTGGCAACTGCCCGCCCAGATGGCGAGCGTTGCCCAAGCTTACCGCACCCGCGCGCCTGTGGTGGATGACCGTGTGAACCTTGTGCAGGGCGGGACCGGCTATATCATGCACTACCCTGTGTTCCTGCCGAACGCCGAGCTGAACACCGATCAATTCTGGGGCGTCATCTCTGTCGTGATGGATCAGGAAGGTCTGCTGCAAGCCCCGCAACATGATTTCTCGGACCCCGAACAGTATAGTTTCGAGCTGCACCCGCTCAAAGCCTCCGGACTGGTAGAGGCCCTGCCCGACCACCGGTTGAGCGCGCTGAAAGACAAGCCCGTCGTGACCACGTTCAACGTTCTGGGCACTACATGGGAAGCCGCCGTGCGCCCCGCCGCGGGATGGCCGGCCTATTCACCACAAAGCCGGAACCTGGTGGGTTTCGCCCTCATTTCCGCCATATTCCTGCTGGGCGTGCTGTTGGCGTTCCGCCGGTTGGCGCTGAACCAGACCAACGCGCACGCCTTGCTGGCCGAGGCCATCGACGCGATCGACGAAGGCTTTATCGCGTTTGACGACAAGGAACGGGTGATGGTGGTGAACCAGAAGTACCGCGACTATCACCCCCAGATCGCCGATCTGATCGTCCCCGGCGCCACCATGGGAGAGCTTGTGGTCAACTGGGCCAACCGGACCGAAAGCCTCAGCGGATCGAAAAGCAAACAGGCCTGGGTACGGGAGCGGCTGCAACGTTTCCGCAATCCGGGTCAGGCGTTCTTGCAAGACATCGGCAACGACAACTGGCTCAAGGTGACAGAGGCAAAGACCCCCCACGGCTATACCGTCGGCATCTGGACAGATGTGACCGCCGAGAAACGCGCGCAAGAAGCCGCTGAAGCCGCCGACCGCGAGAAGACCGAGTTCCTGAACAACGTTTCGCACGAGCTGCGCACGCCGCTGACCGTGATCTTTGGCCGTGCGTCGTTCATGCGGCACAGTGATAAGATGCCTCAGGCGCAGCGTTTGATGTCGGCGCTGACCGCCGATGGCAGCGGCTGTCCGAAATCGGCTGCCGCCGCGATAGAGTATCAGAAGTTCATCACCGATCAGGGTGCCGGAATCGCGGAATCATCGCAGCATATGATCCGCCTTGTCGAAGATCTGCTGGACTGGACCAAAGTGTCCCGCGGCCAGCTAGAGCTGGACATGGCCCCCACCCAGTTGGACGAGATCGCCCGCACCGTCACCCAAGAACTGCAACCCGCCGCAGAGGCAAAAGGGCTGACCCTCACCTATGCCGGCGACGGCCCTGCTGCGACCGTAGCGGATAAGGTGCGCGTCAAACAAATCCTGTACAATCTGATTACAAATGCGATCAAATTCACTAGCGAAGGTAAAATCCACCTGTCGATGCTACATTCCGCCGACGAGATCGTGTTCAGCGTCACCGACACCGGCAACGGCATCGCAGAGGAGGACGCGAGCCGCGTGTTCCAGCGTTTCCAACAGGTTGACGGGTCCATGACACGGCAAAACGGCGGTTTGGGGCTGGGGCTGGCCATCTCCGAGCAGCTGGCAGAGCTGCACGGCGGATCGCTGTCACTGGAAAGCAAACTGGGCGTCGGCAGCACCTTTAGCCTGACGCTGCCTTGCACCGGCGCGACCGATATCCAGAAGACGGCTTGAAGCGCAGAGGGGCGCGGTACTTTAAATTCTAACGATAAATATTTGGGCAAGCGCCGGTTTTGCGCATATGATGACCTGACGTAACGATGATCCTGTTTATGACCTGAAATTTTTCCAAGGGCATTTTCATTGGACCTCAAGACAAACAGCTATGTCGTGGACAACAAGGATCGGATCATCTCTGTCGGGTCCGAATGGGATGCCTTCGCCATAGAGAATGACGCGCCGGGGGCGACCTCTACCAATGTGCTGGGGCGGGAGATTTGGGATTTCGTCGAAGGGGCCAACACCCGTACCTATCTGTTCGGCGTGTTTCAGGCCTGCCGGATCGAACAGCAACTGTTCAGTATCCTTTACCGCTGTGACGGGCCGGATGTGCGGCGGTTGTACCGGCTGACGATCTGGCCCTCCCCCGACGATAGCCTGACCATCGGCAGTATGCTTGTCCATGCGATCACCAGCCCCCCTCACCCTACGGTCAGCGCCTTCGAGGAATACTACGATACCACGCGATGTTCGGTCTGCTGCGCATTCCAGATCGGCGACAAATGGATCGATCTGCGCACCCCGCCGGATGCAGATAACTTCGCCAAAAGCTATTCCATCTGCCCCACCTGCAAAGACGCCGCCCAGGTGGAGTTTGCGCGGATGAAACGAAAATCCAACATCATCCCCCTCCCGCGTGCCAAGCAGTGAGGCACGCACAAATGTGGGAAATGCATCGCGGATGCGGCGAGGCATAACGCTGTCAATGTATTGAAATCAGGGAAGAAGTGGTGCCCCCACACGGACTCGAACCGCGGACCTACTGATTACAAATCAGTTGCTCTACCAGCTGAGCTATAGGGGCACTGAGGGAGCGTTTAAGAGATTGCTGCGGGCCGTGCAAGAGGGGAAATGTCAATTTTTTGCAGTTTTACACAAGTCGCAGGAAAGGCTATTGGAAAGCCGGTATCAGTAAGGGTGAGAAGACGTTCATGCAGTTGATTTTGCACACAGGTGCCCATTACACCGAAGAAGACAGGTTGCTGAAAAGCCTCCAGTCGAACCACGATCTTTTGACGCAGGCGGGCACCCATGTGCCGAGCCCCGCGACCTATCGTGGTTTGTTTCGCGATACGTTGAATGCGATGTATAAAACATCCGCCTCGGACGGGGCGCGGGATGTCTTGCTGGACGCGGTCATGGGGGATTCTGACGCGGATCGGGTGATCTTTTCCGACGCGAACTTCTTTCGCACCCCTGCGACGGCGGTTGTTGAAGGGATGCTTTATCCCGCAGCACCTGTTCGGATGATGCGCATGGCGCAGCTTTTCCCCGAGGATGAGCTGCAGATTTTCATGGGCATCCGCAATCCCGCGACCCTGCTGCCGGTGCTGTATGATGTGTCGGCCGATAAATCTCCGCCGCAGTTCTGGGGCGACAAGGATCCGCTGGATGTGCGCTGGTCCGACACGCTGGCGCTGCTACGTGATTCTGCGCCCGAGATTCCCGTGACCGTATGGTGCAACGAAGACGCCCCCCTGATCTGGGGGCAGATCATGCGCGAGATGGCGGGCCTGCCCACGATGGCGCCGTTGGACGGGGAATTCGACCTGCTGGAAACGATCATGCGCCCCGAAGGCATGAAACGGTTCAAATCCTATCTCGCCTCGCATCCCGAGATGACAACGGCAGAGCACCCACGCGTGATCGCGGCGTTTCTGGACAAATACGTGATCGACGACGCGCTCGAGGAAGAGCTGGACATGCCCAGCTGGACCGAAGAGCTGGTCGAAGAGATGACCGAGGTTTACGACGAAGACGTTGCGCGCATTCAGGAAATACCCGGCGTGCGGGTGATCCTGCCATAACGGCGGGTCCACCGTCTAAGGTCAGCTGTCAAATGGCAGGCTGCGCAGGGTTACCTTGCGGGCCTCGTCCCCAATGACCACGTGGAGCGACGCTTGCTTTGCATCCGATGCGATCATCCCGACGCCGATATTAACCTCGAAACGTTTGGAATAGACGTAATCGCTAAGCACACCGCGCGGCTGGCCTTTATCGTCCAGCACGGGAATCGAATGTGCCGCCCCCGTCAGTGGCGCGCCCGCGATGACAAAGCCTGACCTTTCCCGTTGCGCGCCTTCATCGGCAATACGGCGCAGCGCCTCTTTGCCGATAAAATCGTCGGGGGTTTCAAGATCGACCAGCTTGCCCAGGCCGATGTCATACGGGGTGCAGGGGTTGGTCTGAAGACGACCATCCGCGCCATAGGACACCAGCCCGCTTTCGATCCGTTCAACGTCATTGGGCGCACCGGGGCGGATACCAAAGGGCGCGCCTGCGGCCTTTACCATTGCCCATAGCTCCCCCCCGCGGCTGCTGTCTTGGAGATACAGTTCGAAGCCGCCCTGTTTCGACCAGCCCGACCGCGCCAGCACCAGCGGGATATCCCCCAACTGCGTTTGCTTGAAGCCGAAATACCTCAGATCGCGCACCCAGTCGCCGAACAACGCGGTGATCACCGCCTCGGCCTTGGGGCCCTGAACCGCCAGCGGGGAGACGTCTGGCTCAGCCACGGTCACGTCCCACCCGCGCTCTGCCGCGATGGCGCTGGCCCATAGGGCGATGTCACTGTCCGCAATCGAAAGCCAATAGCGATCCTGCGCCAGCATGAGCAGCACGGGGTCGTTGATAAGCCGCCCCTGATGGTCGCACATGGGCACATAGCGCCCCTGCCCGATCCGGGTTTTCGACATATCGCGCGTGGTCAGATACTGGATCAGCCGCGCTGCATCCGGCCCGGACAGTTCGACCTGCCGTTGCGCCGCGACATCCCATATGACCACACCGTTCATCAGCGCGTCATATTCCCCCTCGGGGTCGCCGTAATGCGCTGGTATGAACATGTGATTATAGACCGAGAAACAAGCCACACCCTCTGCGACGGTCGCGTCGAAATAGGCGGATTTGCGATTATTCGGGCCAATGCCGATCTGAAACGTCATGGGGGGAGATCCTTTTACCAAGGCCCACCATACCATCCCTGTGCCCTGTCCCAAGGCGCGGGTGTCAGGGAACGGCGATGCCATCAGGCGGGCGTTCGCTTTTTCTGACACGGCAAAGCCCCGCACATCAACCGGCATCCTCCCAAAGGTTGGGGGCGCGCGGGCAATGGCGGGGCCTGGGGTGTGTCTAGGGTGTGAAACGCCCCCTCGGCATTCTCTGCGACAGGGGCGCGTCGGGTTACTGCGCGGCCAACAATTCGGGCACGCTCAGCAGCACCACTTCGTTATCCGCAGCGGCATCCAGCTTGCGCCCGGATGAGAACGGCAGGTTGTTGTCCACGGCGACCATGATATGCGTCTCGTCCACCCGCATCACGTCCTCGATGGTGAAGAACGGCAGGCTGAACCGCCCTGCCTCGCCGCCATCGGTTTCGATGCGGGCCTTACCCTCGGGGTCGGCGATGTTCATCAGGTCGATCTGGCCGATGCGGCGCACATAGCCCTCGGCATCCACATCGGCGGTATCGATCAGAACCACATGCTTGACCATCGCGGGGTTCGGGAAACAATCCGCCTGCGGGTCACCGGCGCATTTCAACGAAGGCTCGCCCTCGCCATTGTCACGCTCGATCACCAGCGCGCGGGTCTCGTCGATGAAGTTGAAGTCACCGATCGCCGTGGCCCCTTCGGCCAGCTTGAACTTGAAGCCCTCGCCCGTCCAGTCGCGTGCCTCGGGGTCAAAGGCCATGACGCGCAGGAAATCACCTTCGTTCTCGCCGCTCGCGGCCAGCAGAGGTTTCTCGAGCATGGCCCACAGCAAACCCGTTTCAGGCTGCAGCGCCATGCCCTCGTACCCGCCCGAGCGTGGCACGGTCCAATCCGTCCCCTTCACCGATGTGGCCGAGATACCGGGCGTGTCCGGCCCTTTCAGTTGAACACCATCCACCATCGTCGGATAGACGCCCTTGATCCGCCCGTCCAATGTGGCCTCGATCAGATAGGGGCCGAACTCCTCGCCGATCCAGATGCTGTCGCCGACGCGCTGGATGCTCTCCAGATCGAAATCCGCGCCGGTCAGATAGCGGCTGTCTGTCCCGCCATAGGAAATGCGGAAGGGCACTTTGAAATCGGGATCATGCAGGAAAACGGTTTCCTTGATCTCGACCTCGCCTGTGTCGAAATCAGCGTCCATCCGGCTGAAGAACAACAGCGTATCGGGGCTGTTCGCCTTTGAGCCAAAGCCGTTGTCCGTCAGCACATAGACCGACCCATCCTCGGCACGGTTCATCGCGAAACCGGAAAACCCCTGCAACGGCTGGCCAATGAAGGGCAGGTTCAGCCCGGTCAGCCGTTTGCCATGCAGCCCGCCCGTATTGCCCGGCACCGACATCGGCACGCCATTGCGCGCGCCACCAGTGAATTTACCACTGATCCACGCATCCTTCGGCGCATCCGCAGGCGGCGCGACAAGGCTCAGCGCAGGCAGGTAGGCATGGCCCGCAAGCGTGGCATCAAACGTCTCTTGCGCGACAGCAGGGGCGGCCAGAAGGGATAGGGCAAGAGGAAGAATAGGGTGTTTCATAAGGGCTCTCCGTTAAAGACGGCCCCTGATGCTCGATTCTGGTAACAGCCGCGTAACGCAAAGGTGACGGTTCCACGACAGGCGCGGAATTGGGGAGAGGCGTAATGAGGGGGTGGGATAATGGCGGAGGAGGTGGGATTCGAACCCACGGTACGCTCTCACGCACGCTGGTTTTCAAGACCAGTGCATTCGACCACTCTGCCACTCCTCCGCAGCAAGCACCGCATAGAGGGGTGTCAGCGATTCTGCAAACCTGGAAATGACGCGCACTGCGGCGCCGTTACGCAAGACAGCGGCAGCCCGTGTTGGGCGGGTTCCGGCCGGGTGGGGAAATTTGCCGATGCCGTCCTGTCAGCCTTTCCAAAACCCCTGTACCCG
Organism: Sulfitobacter sp. PM12; assembly: GCF_045586035.1. Taxonomy (NCBI): domain Bacteria; kingdom Pseudomonadati; phylum Pseudomonadota; class Alphaproteobacteria; order Rhodobacterales; family Roseobacteraceae; genus Sulfitobacter; species Sulfitobacter sp. PM12. The sequence continues at coordinate 1,568,216 of NZ_CP151529.1, read as the reverse complement.
CGTTAGTGTAGCGCAAAGACCCCGGCAATGGGGCATCAAACATGCCGTATTGACGGCGCGATCAGGCGGCGGCGGACAACGCCGCGCCAGCAGGCAAGGACGACGGACATGAACAGCCTCAGGCTACACCCTTTTTCTGGCAACCGGCCGCTGCGGTGCACGGTAGGGGTTTTGCTGATGATGACGACTTTGGCGGGCTGCGATGCGGTCGGCAATCTGACCGGCGGTCAGAAAGGCTCTGCGGCGGCACCGTCCAGCTCGACCAAGCTGGTGGAGCGTGACGTCGAAGCGCCCGAGGTTTTCTCGGTCAGTGATCAGGGGCTTTGGGACGGACGCCCCAGCCTTGGCGGTGTCTGGGTCGCGCATCCCGATGTCACAGATCCCGAACGGGTGATCATCCGCAACGAGGCCAATGGCAAATTCGTCATCGGCGCGTTGTTCCGCCGTGAACGCGATCTGCCCGGGCCCAAGCTGCAGATGTCGTCGGATGCGGCGGCGGCCCTTGGGATTCTGGCCGGTGCCCCTGCGCCATTGAACGTCACTGCCCTGCGCCGTCAGGAGGTCGACGACACCCCTGCCCCCGACGCAGCCCCCGAAGGCACGATCGAAACCCCGTCGGAAGTGACAGAAACCACGCTTGATCCGGTCGCTGTCACGGCGGGTGCCGCGATTGATGCCGCACCCGCTGCGGCCAAGCCCGCTGCACCGGCGGCCCCGAAACCCGCAGCCCCCAAACCTGCGTCTTCGCTGGCAAAGCCCTTTGTCCAGATCGGCATTTTCAGCGTAGAGGCAAATGCCGAACGCGCGGCCAACCAGATGCGCAGCGCGGGCATGTTGCCCACCGTCAAACGCAGCGAGATCAACGACAAGCCGTTCTGGCGCGTGGTCGTCGGCCCGGCGGCTACGAAATCCGAACTGACCAATTTGCTGAAATCCATCAAGACCGAAGGGTTCTCTGACGCCTACGCCGTGTCGAACTGACCCACCGCCAAAGGAAACTGCCATGATCCGTATTTTTGCAGCCACGATTGCGACCCTTCTGTTGGCCCTGCCCGCGCAGGCGTTCGAGACACAGGCCCGCGCGGCCTATGTGGTCGACCAGACCACCGGCACCGTGCTGCTGACCAAGAACGCGGATGAACCGCTGCCGCCGGCCTCCATGTCGAAACTGATGACGCTGTATATGGCGTTCGAGGCGATCGAGCGGGGCAAAAGCAATGGCGGGCTGGACCTGACAGAGGAACTGCCCGTGTCGCAGCACGCCATGTCCTACGGCGGGTCGACCATGTTTCTGGACACCACCGACCGCGTAAAGGTCGAAGACCTGCTGCGCGGCATCATCGTGCTGTCGGGCAATGACGCCTGTGCCGTGATCGCCGAAGCGCTGAGCCCCGATGGATCAGAGGCCGGTTTTGCCCGCCTGATGACCCAGCGGGCGCAGCAGATGGGCATGACCAACTCGACCTTCGCGAACTCCAACGGCTGGCCTGCCGCCGGTCACCGCATGTCGCTGCGCGATCTGGGGCTGCTGGCCACCCGCCTGATCGAGGATTACCCGCAGTACTACCCGATGTTCTCGCAGCGCGAATTCCTGTTTGACGGGCGCGCGCCGCAAAACAAGACCAACCGCAACCCGCTGCTGGGGCTTGGCATCGGCGCGGACGGGCTGAAAACCGGCCACACCGAAGAAGCGGGCTACGGGCTTGTCGGCTCTGCCAAACAGGGCGACCGCCGCGTTGTGTTTGTTCTGTCCGGTCTCGAAAGCGCCGCGGCCCGCGCGCAGGAATCGGAATCGATTGTGAACTGGGCCTTTCGCCAATTCTCGCAACGGTCCATGGGCAAAGCCGGCACAATGATTGCCGAAGCCCCCGTGGCGCTTGGCGCGCAGGGTGCCGTTGGCCTTGAACTGGAAAGCGATCTGTCGGTGCTAGTGCCTGTGTCCGGCGGCAGCGATGTCTCGGCCGAGGTAGTTTATACCGGCCCGCTGCGCGCGCCCATCACCAAGGGCCAGAACATCGGCGAACTGGTGCTGACCCGCGGTGACCTGCCAGAGGTACGTGCCCCGCTGGTTGCCCGCGACAGCGTTGCCGCAGGGGGGTTTATGGTCAAACTTGAAGCCGCCGCCCGCCATCTGCTGACCCGGTTGAACGAAGGGCCAGAGGCCGCTTCGTGAGCACCGCGGCCAAGGGCCTGTTCATCAGCTTCGAAGGCATCGACGGCTCGGGCAAATCGACCCAGACCAAATTACTGAAAGACCGGCTTGAGGCCGACGGGCATCAGGTCGTGCTGACCCGCGAACCCGGCGGCTCCCCCGGGGCCGAGGAAATTCGCGCCTTGGTCTTGCAGGGCGATCCCGACCGCTGGTCCGCCCGAACCGAGATCCTGCTGTTCACCGCCGCCCGTCGTGATCACCTTGAACGCACGATCCTGCCTGCGCTCGAGGCGGGCAAGATCGTGATCTGCGACCGCTTTGCCGATTCCACCCGGATGTATCAGGGGCTCAGCCGGGGTGACCTGCGCGGTGCCGTGGACCAGCTGCACAGCCTGATGATCGGCGTCGAACCCGATGTCACCGTCCTGATCGATATGGACCCCGGCGAAGGGCTCAGCCGCGCGCTGTCGCGCAACACGGTCGAGGAACGGTTCGAGGATTTCGGCGAAAGCCTGCAGGTCGCCATGCGCGCCGGTTTCCTGTCGCTTGCCGCTGAATTCCCCGATCGTTTCGTCACCATCAACGGCGCACAATCCATCGATGCGGTGGCGGCGGATGTGTTTGCGCAGGTGCGCCCGCGTCTTGATGCGCGCTGACCCCTTTTCCTGCCGCCGCAATCTGCTAGACCACGTGACATGAGTGATGACGCCCCCCAGCCCGACCGTATCGACGGCGCGCGCCACCCGCGCGACACGCCGCAGCTTTTCGGCCAGTCGGCGGCAGAGGCCGCGTTCCTCGATGCGTTCAACTCGGGCAAGCTGCACCACGGCTGGCTGCTGACCGGCCCGCGTGGCGTGGGCAAGGCCACCTTGGCATGGCGTATTGCGCGGTTCTTGCTGGCCACCCCCGATGCAGAGGACGGCGGCATGTTCGACACCCCCGCCCCCACCAGCCTTGATATCGATCCTGACCACCCCGTCGCCCGCCGTATCGCGGCCGGGGGCGAAGGCGCGCTGAAGGCGATCACGCGCTCTGTTGACGAGAAAACCAAACGGCTGCGCAAGCAGATCGTCGTGGATGACATCCGCAAGCTGAACGGGTTCTTCCAGATGTCCGCTGCCGACGGCGGGCGCCGTGTCGTGATCGTCGACGACGCCGACCTGATGAACCCCAATGCCGCGAACGCGCTGCTCAAGATGCTGGAAGAGCCGCCCGCCCGCGCAATCATGCTGCTGATCAGCCACCGCCCCTCCGGCCTGCTGCCCACCATCCGCTCGCGCTGCCGGACCCTGCGGCTCGGCACCCTGACGCCGGACGATATGGCGCAGGCGCTCGGCCAGTCCGAGGTGGATATTCAGGGCGATCCCGCAGCGCTCGCGGCGCTTTCCGGCGGGTCTGTCGGCGGCGCGCTGTCCCTGTCGCTGATGGGCGGGCTCGCGATGTATGGCGAACTGGTCGCCCTGCTTGATACGATGCCGCGGCTGGACCGCGCCCGCGCGCTCAAACTGGCAGAGGCCGCCGCCGCCCGCGGGGCCGAAGAAAAACTGTCGCTGCTGTTCACGCTGGTGGATCTGCTGATGCTGCGATTGGCCCGCACCGGTGCCCTTGGCCGCCCACCCGAAACCGCCGCCGCCCCGAACGAAGCCGCGGTGCTGACCCGCCTGTCGCCCACCCCCGCCCAAGGACGGGTCTGGGCCGAGACCGCGCAAGACATCGGCACCCGCGCGCGCCACGGGATGGCGGTCAACCTTGACCCTGCCGCACTGGTCCTAGATACCCTGTTCAAGATGGGCGACGCCGCACCGCGCTAGCCCACGCAAGACGAACAGGCAGGACCCCAGGCATGACAGACAGCACCCGCGACATTCACCCGATCACCGACAGTCACTGCCACCTGGACTTTCCCGATTTCGACGGTGAACTGCCCGATGTGATCGCCCGCGCCCAAGCCGCAGGGGTGACACGCATGGTCACCATCTGCACCAAGCTCAAGAACGAACCCGCCGTGCGCGCCATTGCCGAGGCGCATGCCCCGGTTTTCTATGCCGCCGGCACCCACCCGATGAGCGTCGCGACAGAGCCGATGGCCAGCTATGACGACCTTATGGCGCTGACCAAACACCCCAAGATGGTGGGCATCGGCGAAACGGGGCTGGATTACCACTACACCGCTGACAGCGCCGAGGCGCAGCAAGCCAGCCTGCGCACCCATATCGCCGCGTCCCGTGACAGCGGCCTGCCCCTGATCATCCACGCCCGTGACGCCGATGACGATATGGCCCGCATCCTCAGAGAGGAACATGCCAACGGGGCCTACCCTTGCGTGATGCACTGCTTCTCCTCGACGCAGGCGCTTGGCCGTGCGGCGCTGGATCTGGGGTTCTACCTGTCGATGTCGGGCATCACCGCCTTCCCCAAATCCCAGGATCTGCGCGACATCTTTGCCGACGCCCCCCTGGACCGGATATTGGTCGAAACCGACAGCCCCTATCTGGCCCCGCCGCCCCATCGCGGCAAACGCAATGAACCCGCCTTTACCGCCCATACGGCGCGGCGTGGTGCCGAAACCTTCGGCATCGATTATGCCAGCTTTGCCGCGCAGACGCAGGCGAATTTCGACCGGCTGTTTACCAAGGCCGCCCAATATCAGGACGCCGCCTGATGGCCGAGATGAAGATCACCATCCTGGGCTGCGGCTCGTCTGGCGGGGTGCCGCGCCTTGGCGGGCACTGGGGGGCCTGCGATCCGGCCAACCCCAAGAACGCAAGACGCAGATGCTCCATCCTGGTCGAGCGGATCACGGATGCGGGCACGACATCGGTGCTGATCGACACCTCCCCCGATATGCGCAGCCAGCTGCTTGATGCGGGCGTCGGACGGCTGGACGCGGTGCTTTATACCCACTCCCACGCCGATCATGTGCACGGGCTGGATGACCTGCGGATGATCGTGATCAACATGCGCCAACGTCTGCCGGTCTGGGCCGATACGCCCACGCGCGAGGCGCTGCTGGACCGTTTCGGCTATGTGTTCATCCAGCCCCCCGGATCGTCCTACCCGCCGATCCTCGAGATGAACCATATTGACGGCGACGTGACGATCGACGGGCCCGGTGGCACGCTCTGCTTCACGCCCTTTCTGGTGAACCACGGCGGGATGGATGCGCTTGGCTTCCGCGTCAATGATGTGGCCTATCTGCCCGATGTGGCGCAGATCCCCGATGACATCTGGCCCCACCTCAAGGGCCTGCGCTGCTGGATCGTCGACGCGCTGCGCCGTGACCCGCATCCAACCCACAGCCACCTGGCCCAGACCCTGGGCTGGATCGAAGATATGGCACCGCAAACCGCTGTGCTGACCAATATGCACAACGACCTCGACTATGACACGCTGGCCGCGGAAACCCCCGACCATATCGAACCCGCCTTTGATGGCATGACCCTGAGCTTTCCGGTCTAGCCCCCGCCCGCGGGGTCCGGACTTCATTTTGCCCTATAAACTCCACGGGGGCGTGGGGGTGTGAAACCCCCACTCCGACAGCGCCACCCGCACCCAAGGCCATATCTCTCGTGCAAACGCTTCTCGAAGTCATCCTGCCCGTCTTCCTTGTCATCGGCTTTGGCTATGTCTCTGTCTGGCGAGGGTATTTTCCGGTTTCGGGCATCGACGGGGTCATGCGGTTCGCGCAAAGCTTCGCGATCCCCTGCCTGCTGTTCCAATCGATCGCGCATCTGGATCTATCGGCCTCTTTCGACCCGCGACTGCTGTTCAGCTTCTACACCGGCGCGGCGGTCTGCTTCACGCTGGGGCTGTTCGGCGCGCGCATCCTGTTCAAACGCGACTGGGAAGACTGTGTGGCCATCGGGTTCTGCAGCCTCTTTTCCAACTCGGTCCTGTTGGGGCTGCCGATCACGGAACGCGCCTATGGGCCCGAGGCGCTGATCGGGAACTTTGCGATCATCGCCATCCACTCGCCGTTTTGCTACGGGCTGGGGATTACGGTGATGGAGTTCGTGCGCAACCGGGGCCAATCCGGTCCGGCCTTTGCGCGCAATGTGGCGCGGGCGATGTTCCACAATCCGCTGGTTCTGGGCATTCTCGCGGGCTTTGCCGTGAACTTTAGCGGGCTGGCGATCCCCGGTGTGATCGACGACGCGCTGTCGCTGATCGTACGCGCTGCCCTGCCCGCGGCGCTCTTTGCCTTGGGCGGCGTGTTGATCCAGTACCGCCCCGAGGGCGACAGCAAGACCATCGCCATGGTCTGCCTTTTGGCGCTGATCGTCCATCCCGCGATTGTCTGGTTCATGGGCAGCGGCTTTGGTCTGCCGCAGGATCTGTTCCGCTCGGGCGTGCTGACGGCAGCGATGGCACCGGGGTTCAACGCCTATATCTTCGCCAATATGTATGGCCGCGCGCGGCGGGTCGCGGCAAGCTCGGTGCTGGTGGCGACGGTGGGGTCGGTGCTGACCGCGTGGCTCTGGCTTAGCGTGCTGCCATGATGCCCGTGCTCTATTCTTTCCGGCGCTGCCCCTATGCCATGCGCGCGCGGCTGGCGCTGCGGTCGGCCCGCCAGCAGGTGCAGCTGCGCGAGGTCGTGCTGCGCGACAAGCCCGCCGCCTTTCTGGCGACCTCGCCCAGTGGGACAGTGCCCTGTCTGGCGCTGGATACGGGCGAGGTCATTGACGAAAGCCTCGACATCATGATCTGGGCCCTGCGCCGACACGATCCCGAAGGGCTGCTGAACATGCCTGACCCGGGATGGGACTGGATCAACCGCTGCGACGGGCCGTTCAAACACGCACTGGACCGCACGAAATACGCCACCCGCTACCCCGACGCCGATCCGGAGGCAGAGCGGGCCAAAGCCGCCGCCCATCTGACGGCGCTGGACGCGCAAATTGGCACCCATATTTTCGACACCCCCAGCCTTGCCGACATGGCGATCGCCCCCTTCGTGCGGCAGTTCGCCTTCATTGACAAACCCTGGTTCGACGCGCAGCCTTGGCCCCGGTTGCAGGCGTGGTTGGACCGCTTCCTGACCTCGCAGGCCTTTGCCGCCGTGATGGATAAATACCCGCAATGGGCAGAGGGCGACGCGCCTACGGTCTTTCCTGCCTAGGCCGACAGCCCCCTCGCCCCACATACGCTGCATTGCGGCACAAGTTACCCTACGTCACAAAGCCGCGCCGCCGCCCTGACAGCCGTCAGGCAGGTTGCCACAGCGGCGTGCACACTCCTAACCTCGGGTCGTGGTCCCACCGGATCACAACAACCGGGAGGAGACATAATGAAACATTTCAGATCAGGTCTGGTCGCCGGGGCGCTGGCCCTTGGCACCGCCTTTGCCACCCTAACCCCCGCATGGGCCCAAGAGCTGCCCCGCGGCGATGCGACCGCCTTGGGGTTCGACCCTGACCGACTGGCGCGGATGGATGCCACCTTTGGCGCGCTGGTGGACAAGGGGATGACGCCGGGGGCCGTGCTGATGCTGATCCGCGACGGTCAGATCGCGCATCTGTCCACGATGGGCAAACGCACCCCCGACGGGGAGCCGATGACCGAAGACACGCTGTTCCGCATCTACTCCATGACCAAACCCATCACATCCGTCGCCGCGATGATGCTGGTCGAAGAAGGCAAACTGCTGCTGAACGCGCCCGTCTCAACCTATCTGCCCGCCTATAAGACCCTGACCGTGGTCACAGGTGAGAAAGACGCCGAGGGCAAGCCCGTGACCCGCCCCGCCAAAGGCGTGATGACCGTCCGCGACCTGATGCGCCATACCTCGGGGCTGACCTATGGCTTCTTCGGGGCCGGTCCCGCGCGCGAGGCCTATAACGCGGCCGGGGTCGCCTCGCCCGAGAACACGGCGATCGAACAGGCCAATCTGCTGGCGTCCCTGCCGCTGGAGCATGACCCCGGCACCACATGGGAATACTCCCGCGCGACGGATGTTCTGGGCGCGGTGGTAGAGGTCGCCTCAGGCCAGACGCTTGAAGAATTCATGAAGGCGCGTATCTTCGACCCGCTGGGGATGGAGGATACGGCCTTCTACATCGATGACGCTGCGGATTTCCCGCGGATCGCCGAACCCTTCGCCGATCAGGCCAAACTGGGCAGCCGCGATGTTTTTGACCCGCGCGTGCGCAAGCCGAACCAGTCGGGCGGCGGCGGGCTGATGTCCACCGTGCATGACTACGCCAAATTCGCGCAGATGATGCTGAATGGCGGAGAGTTGAACGGCACGCGGCTGCTGTCGCCCAAGTCGGTGCAGCTAATGACCTCGAACCACCTTGAAGGCATCAAACCCGGCAAATACTACCTGCCCGGCCCCGGCTACGGCTTTGGTCTGGGGTACGCTGTGCGACTTGAAACCGGCAATGCCCCGTCAATGGGCTCCGCCGGTGAATACAACTGGGGCGGTGCCGCGGGAACCGGCTATCACGCGGACCCCGCCGAAGATATGATCGCGCTGCTGATGATCCAGTCGCCCGCCAATCGGGGCCCGCTGCGGCTGATCTTCAAGAACCTCGCCTTTAGCACGCTGGCCGACAGCCGCGTCGACGACTGACCCCGCGGGGCCACGCGCCCTGCCCCATACCCTCGCGCAAAAGGCCCCTGACGTCGGGGCCTTTTGTCGTTCAACACGACAGATCGCTGGCTTGCGACAGGGAAACCCCCTAAAATTTCACACCGGCCATTGTCAGCGGGATGGTCCGCGTTACGTCATCGCTTTGATTATAAAGGGTTCACATTGTGGCAACAGAAACACTCGGCGCGCTAAATCCTGTAACTGCGATCGCATTGGTCGGCGCGATCGGGGTGGGGTCACAATGGATCGCATGGCGGCTGCGCATGCCCGCGATCGTGCTGATGCTGGTGGCCGGCATCCTGATCGGGCCGGTTCTGGGCATCTTCGACCCCGCACGGGATATCGGGCCGTTGATGGGGCCGATGATCTCTATCGCTGTGGCGATTATCCTGTTCGAGGGCGGTCTGTCGCTGAACTTTCACACGCTGCAGGACGCGGTCGGCGGTGTCCGGCGGCTGGTCTATATCGGCGCGCCCCTTGGCTGGCTGATGTCGGCGCTGTCGCTGCATTATGTGGCGGGGCTCAGCTGGTCCAGCTCTGCCGTCTTTGGCGGGATCATGATCGTGACCGGCCCCACGGTGATCGCGCCGCTGTTGCGCACCGCGCGGCTGTCACGCCGCCCTGCCACCCTGCTGCAATGGGAGGCGATCCTGAACGACCCCATCGGCGCGCTGGCCGCCGTGCTGGCCTTCGAGGTCGTCATTGCGCTGAACACCGCGACAACAGCGTCCGAGGCGATGCTGGAGCTGTTTATCGGTGCCGCCGTCGCTACTGCCGCCGGTGTCGCTGCGGGGATCGGCCTGTCGCGCGCCTTCAAACGCGGCTGGGTGCCCGAGTATATGAAGGTGCCCGTGCTCTTTGCCCTGCTGCTGGGGGTCTTTGCCGCGTCCGATGCCGTGCTGCATGAAAGCGGGCTGCTGGCGGTGACCATCATGGGGATCGTGATCGCGAACTCCAAACTGCCCAGCTACGAGGAAATGCGCCGCTTCAAGGAACATGCCACCGTGCTGCTGGTGTCGGGCGTGTTCATCCTGCTGGCCGCAGGGCTGGATGTCGAAGCGCTTGGCAATCTTGACTGGCGCGCGGCGGCCTTTGTGGCTGTGGTGGTGCTGGTCGCACGGCCTGTGACGGTGTTTATCTCGCTCATCGGGTCGGGCATCCCGTTCCGCGAAAAATTGCTGGTGGCCCTGACCGGACCGCGCGGCGTCGTGCTGGTCGCGGTCGCGGGTCTGTTCGGCGAACGCCTGCTCAGCCTCGGGTTCGAGGACGCCGCCCTGATCGCGCCGCTTGCCTTTGCGCTTGTGGCGGTGACCGTGGTGGTCAACGGCTTCACCCTCGCACCCTTTGCGCGGCTTTTGGGGCTGACCGGTGCGGACACGCCCGGCGTGGTGATCATTGGCGGCTCGGACTGGACAACGCAGCTGGCCGAAGTGCTGAAAAAAGCGAAGGTTCCGGTGCTGATGACCGACCCCAACTTCATCCGCCTGCGCAAGGCGCGCGCGGCGGGGATCGACACATTCTCGGGCGACATTCTGTCAGAGGCGGCAGAGCAGCGCGTCGAACTCGTCAGCTATGCCACGCTGATCGCTGCCACGGATAACGACGCCTACAACACGCTGGTCACCACCGACCTGGCGCCGGAATTCGGCCGCGAGAATGTGTTTCAGGTGATGCGCGAGAAATCCGAAAGCAGCCGCCACCAACTGCCCCGCACCCTTGGCGGACGGCCGTTGGGCCTAGAGGCCACCCATGCGGAACTGCGTGATCTGATCGCCCAAGGCTGGCGCTTCCGCAGCACGCGTCTGTCCGAGGAGTTCACGTTGGAAGACTGGCGCGCCGAAAGCCCCGAGGCGCGGTTGCTCGCCCAGATCACCACCAGCGGCGAGATCAAGTTCATGCGCAAGAACGAAGAGTTCAAGGGCGGCGACGGCATCCATGTTATCGCTCTGCGCCCGCCAGAGGAGTGATCAGACCACACCGACCCGCGCAGCATACTATCTGCGCGGGTATTTCAGCTTTGCATTAACCTTAATTGGACCATTTTTTCGCCACACCGGTCAGGCAGTTGCTTCAGTCATGTAGGTAACCAACTGAAAAGGCAAATCTATGTTAATAAGTTCACTTTTCTCTGGCGGCAGCCAGCAGTCTCAGCCCAAAGGGGCCGAGAAACAGAAAGATAAGTCCGAGACCGGTAACACCGAAAAGAACAACGCCAAAGCCAAAGACGACCAGCCGGCCGCGCAAGAGACGCAGCCCACCGCTGAAACTGCCCCTGCGCAGTCGTCTCAGGCCGCCGCCCCCGCGCAGAAAGCGCAAGCCCCCGCTGCGGAGGCTCCGGCCCCCGTCGCCCCAACCCCGGTTGCCAGCTCGGACGCCGACGACAGCGGCATGAGCGAGGCGCAAGCCCGCGCCGCAGCCGAAGCCCGGATCGAAGCCGCACAGGCCCGCAGCCTGATCGACTCGATCGCGCCGGTCAGCAGCTCGCCCCAGCAGGCCAGCAAATCCTACCTGTCGGCCCTGCTGAAATCGAACGCGCCAACAGAGGCCGCATCAACGGCCAAATCCGCCGCTGAGCCCGTCGCCGACAAGGCCGACAAAGCGCTGAAAGCCGCCGCGTAACCCACGCAGCCCCGCCGCGCCCGAACACCCTTCGGGCGCGGCGCATGGTTCACAGCCAAGACAGACATCAAAACGCAAGCACTGAAGCGCGCGAATTATGTATGATTATCAATGAGTTGAAGTGGTGCGGGTGAAGGGACTCGAACCCCCACGCCATAGGCGCCAGAACCTAAATCTGGTGCGTCTACCAATTCCGCCACACCCGCATTGCGCGTTCACTATCAAAGAAATTTCCCAGTGGCGAGGGGGAAAAACGCGCATGACGTATAGTTTTCATCACCTGCCACGCGTGCCTGCACCCGACCGCCGCTAGAGGTCCAGCGCCTTGAAGACGCGGGGGATTTCTTCGACCAGATCTTCGGCGATCAGCCCCGGTCCGAACTGACGTGCTGCCTCTACATGCAGCCACGTGGCGTATTGCGCCGCCTCGAAAGGCGTGATGCCGCGGGCCAGCAGACCGGTGATCATGCCCGACAGCACATCCCCCGCGCCTGCGGTGGCAAGCCACGGGGCCGCGCGATCGCCCGTGCCGTGATGCGCCGCAACGCGGCCGTCGGGATGCGCGATCAGGGTTGTCGCCCCCTTATACAGAACAACCGCCCCCGCCTTTTGCGCCGCCATCAGACAGGCCTGCGCCTTATCGGCGTCACCCTCGGATATGCCTTTGAAAAGACGTGCGAACTCCCCGCCATGCGGGGTCAGCACGCAGTGCGGGCCAAGGCGCTCCCACAGGGTGGGCTCCTGCGCGATCAGGGTCAGCGCGTCGGCGTCCAGCACGCAGGGCTTACCGCAGTCAAGCACTGCCTGCACCAGCGCCACATGGGCCGGTTTCAGCCCCAAGCCCGGCCCGATGCACAGCGCCCGCACACGTTTGTCACCGGCCAGCTCTGCCAAATCCTCGGGGCCTGTGACGCGCGACAGCATCAGGGCGGTGATCTGCATCGCCACCTCCATCTGCGCGGCGGGCGGTACGGCCAGTGTGACCAGCCCCGCCCCCATCCGCAACGCCGCACGCCCGGACAGCCGCGCCGCACCCGTACGCCCGGCCCCACCGGTCACGACAATCGCATGCCCGTGGTCGAACTTATGCCCCTGCCCCTTGGCCAATTGATCAAAGTCCAGCGTGTCTGCGGTGATGGCAATCGATTGCATGGCAGCCCCTTTCTGGTCCGTCTTTTGCCCAAAGATAAACCACCTGGCCAAGCGATAGCCAGGCCTGCCAGCACATGGATTTTCAAACTGCACATATTTTAATCGCAGCGCACATAAAACAGCCGATGCGCACAAATTTTCGCCTCTTTCGGTGGACTCCATCGCGCGTCTGGTAGACCGTCGGCCCGCACGGTGAGATGACACCGATGTAGACCGAAAATCACCCGTCTGGCAGGGAGGCCTCAGATGAAAAAGATCGAAGCTGTAATCAAGCCGTTCAAGCTTGATGAAGTCAAGGAGGCGCTCCAAGAGGTTGGCGTTCAGGGCCTTAGCGTTATCGAAGTCAAAGGCTTCGGGCGTCAAAAGGGCCATACAGAATTGTACCGTGGCGCTGAATATGTCGTGGATTTTCTGCCCAAGGTAAAAATCGAAATCGTGTTGGACGACGATCAGGTAGACGCCGCCATCGAGGCCATCGTATCGGCCGCGAAGACCGAAAAGATCGGCGACGGCAAAATCTTCGTCAGCCCCATCGAACAAACAATCCGCATCCGTACCGGCGAGACCGGGTCAGACGCGCTTTAATCGAATTTACGAGATTCAAGAAAAGGATATCATCCAATGAGCACCAAGGACTTCCTGAAGAAGATCAAGGACGAGGACATCGAATACGTTGATGTACGTTTCACCGATACACGCGGTAAACTGCAGCACGTGACAATCGTCTCCGATCTTGTTGACGAAGATTTTGTCGAAGAAGGGTTCATGTTTGACGGCTCCTCCATCGCGGGTTGGAAAAGCATCGAAGCCTCCGACATGAAGCTGATGCTCGACACGGACACCGCTTATGTTGATCCGTTCTATGCCGAAAAAACCATCTGCGTGCACTGCTCTGTTGTAGAGCCCGACACCGGCGAAGCCTATGAGCGTGACCCCCGTGGCACCGCGCAAAAAGCCGAAGCCTATCTGAAAGCCTCCGGTATCGGTGATGTGGCCTATATGGGTCCGGAAGCCGAATTCTTCCTGTTCGATAACGTCAAATTCTCGAACTCGATCAACAAGGTATCCTACGAAGTTGATGCGTCCGACGCGTCCTGGAACACCGACACCGACTATGAAATGGGCAACATGGGCCACCGCCCGGGCCTCAAGGGCGGCTACTTCCCCGTGAACCCCACGGACGAAGCACAGGACCTGCGCGCCGAAATGCTTTCGACCATGAAACGTCTTGGCATGAAGGTCGACAAACACCACCACGAAGTGGCGTCCTGCCAGCACGAACTGGGCCTGATCTTCGGCACGCTGACCGAACAGGCGGACGAGCTGCAGAAATACAAATACGTGATCCACAACGTGGCGCACGCCTATGGTAAATCCGCAACCTTCATGCCCAAGCCGATCTATGGCGACAACGGCTCCGGCATGCACGTGAACATGTCGATCTGGAAAGACGGCAAGCCCCTGTTCGCAGGCGACAAATATGCCGACCTGAGCCAGGAAGCGCTGTATTTCATCGGCGGTATCCTTTCCCACGCGAAATCGCTGAACGCCTTCACCAACCCGGCGACCAACAGCTACAAGCGTCTGATCCCCGGTTTCGAAGCCCCCGTTCTACGCGCCTATTCCGCACGCAACCGCTCGGGCTGTGTCCGTATCCCATGGACCGAATCCCCCAAGGCAAAACGCGTAGAGGCCCGCTTCCCCGATCCGGCGGCAAACCCCTACCTGTGCTTTGCCGCGCTGCTGATGGCCGGCCTTGACGGGATCAAGAACAAGATCGATCCGGGCGAAGCCATGGATAAAAACCTCTATGATCTGCCCGCCGAAGAACTGGCCGATATCCCAACCGTTTCCGGTTCCCTGCGCGAAGCGCTGGAAGAACTGCAGTCGGATATGGATTACCTGCTGGCCGGTGACGTCTTCACCAAAGACCAGATCGAAGGCTATATCGAACTCAAGATGGAAGAAGTGCACAAATACGAGCACACCCCCCACCCTGTTGAATTCGGCATGTACTACAGCTGCTAAACGCGGTCCCCACCCGGACGGGTGGCCAGACCAACAGCAAAGGGCGTCCCTATCGGGGCGCCCTTTCGCTTGGAATGCGTCTTGCTATTTGAAGTTCGAAACAGCTGGGCTAGAGTCAGCCGAAGTTTAATATAGTCAGAGGTTATTTCATGCGCCCCACCAAACGTCTTGCCACGGCACTTATGCTTTCTTTGGGCTTCGCCGCCCCGGTTGCAGCGGCCCAATGTGGCAACAACGCGGGAGGCTTCGACGCCTGGAAACCCGCCTTCGCGAAAGAGGCCGCCGCCGCGGGTGTCGGTCAACGGGGGCTCGATGCACTGGCCAACGCGCGCTATGCCAGCAGCACCATCGCCGCCGACCGCAACCAGAAATCCTTCAACTATTCGCTCGATAAATTCATGCAGGTGCGCGGTGCCGATACGATCGTCGCCCAAGGCCGCAAGCGCAAAGCCCGCAATGCAAGCTTCTACCAGTCACTCGAAGCGCGCTACGGCGTGCCAGCGGGGGTGATCATCGCGATCCACGGGATGGAAACCGCCTTTGGTGGCTTCATGGGCGATACCTCGGTGGTCTCTGCGATCACAACGCTGACCTATGACTGCCGCCGCTCCGATTTCTTTGCCCCCCACGCCATCGGCGCGCTGAAACTGGTTGATACCGGCGCGATCAATGGCGGCACCAAAGGCGCGAAACATGGCGAGCTTGGCCACACCCAGTTCCTGCCCGGCAATGCCCTGCGCTATGGGGTGGACGGTAACGGCGACGGCCGCGTTGATTTCTACAACCAGACCGATGCGCTGGCCTCGACCGCGAACTTCCTGCGTCAGAAAGGCTGGCAACCCGGGGCCGGCTATCAGGAAGGGCAAACCAACTTCAATGTGATCAAACAGTGGAACGCTGCCGGCGTGTACCAGAAAGCCATCGCCATCATGGCCGCCCGTATCGACGGCTAACCCCCTCGAAAGTAAAAACAACCGCCACGCGCGCGCCGGTCCTGCGGCGCGCGCGTTTTGCTTCCAAATGGCTGAAAATCCTCGCCGAAGGCATCCGCCCCGTGCCACCCGCACCGCCCCATTGCAATTGCAGCACCCAAGCGCCATATAGCGCCCATAGGGAAAGGCCCCTGCCGTCCGCATATCGGTGAAGTCCTTGATCAAGAACACACCTTCAATCTCGCGGATTGACGGGCAACGCGGACCCCCTTCGACTTTTGCGAGAGCAGGAGTGTTATGATGACCACCCAAAACCATCCCACCGCCGTACCTTCGGCTGATGTGCTGAAATCCCAGGCCAAACGCTTGCGCGCGGACCTTGCAGCCCAAGGCACAGCACTGTCCCATGCGGCGACGCTGGAAATGGTGGCCCACCAATGGGGCGCGCGCGACTGGAACACGCTGAGCGCCCAGGCCGCGGCCCCTGCGCAGGGCTGGACGCCCGGGGACCGCGTGCAAGGCCGCTATCTAGGCCATCGCTTTACCGGCGTGGTGAAGGCGGCGCGGCTATCGGGCAGTGGCATGTGGTCGCTGACCCTGCGCTTTGACACGGCGATTGACGTTGTGACCTCGCCGCTGTTCAGCAATATGCGGCGGCAGATCAATGCGGTGGTCGATGCGCAGGGGGTTTCCCCACGCAAGACCTCTGACGGGCAGCCGCATCTGGTTCTGACCTAGCGCCATCAATCCCGAACCATCGCGCCTGTCTGGGTCCGCTCAGGCAGGCGCATCTCCGTCGCGCACCACATAGGTGTGGATCGTGAAGACCACCGCGTCGCTTTCGGGCAGACGCAGGATGCACTGCCGCTCTGACCGGATAAAGGGCATGTCGCTGCCTGTCTCGCGCCGCCGCGGCTGGTGCAGATCCGCATCCGCATAGCGCAGCTTGTTGAACCGCCACAGGGGCCGCTCTGCCCGCACGCCGTCAAACAGACGTTGCACACGCCGCGCGATATCGGCGTCATATTCCTCGACCGGGGCGTGAATGCCCGTCAGGGGTTGCTCTATCTTGTCCGCCAGCCGCCAGTTCGCCGGAAAGCACAGTGCCGCAGCGGTCAGCACATGTTCATCGCCACGCTTTTGCAGGATGCAGAGGTCTTCTTGCACCAGATGCGCCAGCGTCCACAGCGGTTGCGACCGGTCCAGCGTGACCTTGCGCCCGTCGGGGCAGAGCACCGCATCAGCCCCGAGGGTGAAACCGAAACGCGGCAGAAGGGTCAGCGCCTCGGACAGCAGCTCTGTCGCGGCGGGTCTGGCGGCCTCGCTTTGGTAGAAAACAGCCTCGGGTCGTTCCGCCAGCAACGCTTCGCGGTAGACCATCTGCGGCGCGTAGGCTTCGTCCATCAGCAGCCAGTCCTCCGCCCCGCAAGGCCCCGTGCCCGGCAATCCGGGCGTGCCGGTCTGCGCGTCCGGTAGTCTGGTTTGCAATATCACGGGCATGAGGTCTCCTTTTTGGTCAGCGGATGAGGGCTAGCCGCGGGGGGCAGCCGGGGCGAAACCGGCGGCGTGGCGCACAGGCCCGCTGCCGGGGCGCAGCCTGCTACGGGCCATGCCTTCGGCGAGGATTTAGGGCCATTTGGAAGCGGCTGTCAGTTCTTCAGAGCGTCTTGCAGCGCCGGCAGGAAGCGTTGTTCGTAGTCACTGCCGACCAACGGACCGGCGTAGCGGAACAGAACCGTGCCGTCGCCCGCAATGATGAAGGTCTCTGGCGGGGCGGTGACGCCCCAGTTGATGGCCGTGCGCCCCTGCGGGTCAAAGGCGACGCCTTCGAAAGGGTTGCCATCATTGGTCAGGTAGCTGGTTGCGGGGCCGACCGTGTCTTTGAAGTTGACCCCGATGATCGACAGCCCCTGCGCTTGCATATCAAGCAACTGCGGATGTTCGGCGCGGCAGGGCGGGCACCAGCTGGCCCAGAAGTTGACCAGCGTCACCTCGCCATTGGTCAGCACATCCGGTGCCGCGGCGGGAAACCCTTCCAGCGGTTTTTCCGGCAGCGCGGGGGCCATCTGCCCTACCAGCGTCGAGGGCAGCCCTTCGGGATCGGGGCGGAACATGCCAAAGGCGGCAAGAGCCACGAAACCGGCGAAAACCAGCGGTGGCGCGATCATGAGCGGAGAGATTTTAGCCATCTTTACGGGCCTCTATATCAGCAAGTGTGGCGCGGGCCTTGCGCCCTTTGTTCAGGCTCAGCCCCACCAGCCCCGCCAGCAGCAGCAGCGACACCCCATAGGCGGCCAGCACCTCGGCGGCGTATTTCCCAAGTTCCGGCATCATGCGCCCCTTTCGCTGCGCGCCAGCAGCGCGCGGGCGCGGCGCAGGCGGATTTCGGTCCCTGTGCGGTACAGAACCAGCGCCAGAAACAGCAGGCCAAAGCCGACCATACTGATCAGCAGCGGGTAGAAAAACACATCCGACACGGTACGACCGCCGGTAGCCAGCGGGACAGAGGTGCCTTGATGCAGCCCCTGATTCCAGAACTTGACCGCGTAGCGCGACAGCACCGCAAAGACCGAGCCCACCAGGCACAGGACCGAGGTCAGGTCTGCAGCGGTATCGGGGTCCTCGACCGCTTCCCACAGGGCGATATAGCCAAGGTAGAAGAGGAACAGGATCAGAAAGGACGTCAGCCGCGGATCCCATGCCCACCAGGTGCCCCACATGGGCTGCCCCCAGATCGCACCGGTGATCAGCGCGATCACTGTCATGGTAACGCCCACAGGGGCCGCCGCCTTGGCCGCGAGGGCGCTGACGTGATGCCGGCGGATCAGCCAGACCAGCGAGGCCACCAGCATCATGAACCACGCGTTGATCGCCATCAGCGCGGCGGGTACATGCAGGTAGATGATCTTGACCGTCGATCCCTGACGGTAATCGTCCGGCGTGCCGAAAAAGCCCCAGCCCAGACCGACGATCAGACACAGCGCCGCCCCCCCCCAGACATAGGGTTGTACGCGGGCCGAGAGGCCTAAAAATTTCACCGGATTGGCGTATTCCCATAAAGACATGGCGGGGTTCTATCGCTCCGTTTCCTGGCACTCAATGGTCAAAAGCGCGCACTCACCTTAAGGTCATCCGCAGCACCGCGGCAGAGGCGAAGGGCATGAGCGCGATGGTGCCAAAGGTGATGCCAGCCAGCAGGGTCAGAGGGGTCGTGGCATCCAGCCCCATTGCGCCGCGGCGCGCGGCCTCTGCCCCGAAGATCAGCGTCGGCACGTACAGCGGCAGCACCAGCAACGACATCAGCAACCCGCCGCGTTTGATGCCCACGGTCAGCGCCGCGCCAAAGGTGCCGATCACCGACAGCGCGGGCGTGCCCAGACCCAGCGAGGCCACCAACCACAGATACCCCGAAGGCGCGAGGTTCAGCATCACCCCCAACACAGGCGCCGCAAGCACCAGCGGCAGCCCTGTCGTCACCCAGTGGGACAGCGCCTTGACGCTCAACGCCGCCTCAAGCGGCAGCGGTGCCGTGGCCAGCAGGTCCAGCGTGCCATCCTCGTAATCCAGCGCAAGCAACCGGTCGAGCGAGAGCAGGCAGGCCAGCAGCGCCCCCAGCCAAAGCACACCGGGCGCGATGGTCCCCAACAGATCGGGTTGCGGCCCGACCGAGAAGGGCACCAGTACGGTCACAATCAGGAAGAACGCCAGCCCAAGGCCAAAGCCCCCGCCCGCCCGAAAGGCAAGCATCAGGTCACGGCGCAGCAAGGCGATCACAGGAAAGCCTCGTCACTGGCACCGCTGCGCTGTGATGGTTTGGCGCGAAACGGGGTGATGTCAAAGCTATGCGCTTTCAGGCCAAGGTCGATATGTGTCGCGATCAGCGCCATGCCGCCCGCCCCCAGATGCGCCGTCACCGCCGCGGCGAAAAGCCCAACGGCGGCGGCGTCCAGCGACACGGTCGGCTCGTCCAGCACCCAGATGGGCCGCCCCGTGACCATCAACCGCGCCAGCCCCAAGCGTCGCTTTTGCCCCGCCGACAAGGTGCCTGCCAGCCGGTCTTGCAGCGGCTCAAGGTCATAGGCGGCCAATGCGTCAGAGATATCGCGCTGCCCGAAGACCTGTGCCCAGAATGTGAGGTTTTCGCGCACGCTCAGCATCGCTTTCAGCCCGTCGGCATGACCGGCGTAGGCGATGGTTTCCTCTGCCCCGTCGATCTGCCCCGACAAGGGCGGTTGCAGCCCCGCGATGCAGCGCAGCAGCGTGGTCTTGCCCGCCCCGTTCGGACCACGCAGGATCAAGGCAGCCCCCGGTTCAACCGCAAAGGACACCCCGTCCAGCACGGGCACACCGCCGCGCGCGACGGCAAGGTCGGTGACACGCAGGGTCATATCAGACGGGGATCATCGCCAAAGCGATGCGACGGCCTTCGCTGAGCAGGACGTTGTATGTCCGCGCCGCCGCGGGGGACGACATGACATCAACCCCGATGCCCGCATCTTCCAGCGTGCTGCGCAGGTCGGCCGGGATATGCGCAATCTCGGCCCCGGTGCCGATGAACAGGATGTCGATCTTGCCCGCCAACGCCAGCAGCGGTGCGTGATCGTCGAAGCCTTGCCACGCAGAAACCCCAGAGGTGCCTGCGATCACCGGCCCTTCGAACACAGTGCCGCCAATACGGAAGAAACCGGGGCCATAGCCTTCGACGGGTTTGGCATCCGAATACACGACCTCATTCAAACGCATGATGTTCTCCTTCTCGCGGGGGCTGCGCGATCATAGCGGATCACGCGCGGACAATACAGGTCAACTGGCGGTGAAATGGGGCGGGCCCTATGGGCAAAGCGTCGCGCCGGAGGCGGGCGCGGAACGGTGCTGCCAGCAAGGGGTGCCCTGCTGACAGCGAAATATATTACGCGTCGATGTTGGCGTATTGGCCGGTGTTGTTGTTGTCTTTCTTGGACCAGTCGCGTTTGACGCCCAGAAACAGCACGACGTTCTTGGCCACATAGACCGAAGAATAGGTGCCCACAACAACGCCCCATGTAATCGCGAAGACAAAGCCACGGATCACATCGCCGCCCAGAACCAGCAGCGCGATGAGCGCGAGCAAGGTGGTGCCCGATGTCATCAAGGTCCGGCTCAGAGTTTCGTTAACGCTGAGGTTCATGATCTCGCGCAGGTCGCGTTTCTTGTATTTGCGCAGATTTTCACGCAGGCGGTCAAAGATCACCACGGTGTCGTTGATCGAATAGCCGATGATGGTCAGGATCGCCGCGATCACCGCCAGATCGAACCGGATCTGCAGGGCCGAGAAGACGCCGATGGTCAACACCACATCATGAAACAGCGCCGCGACCGCCCCGACAGAGAACTGCCATTCGAACCTGAGCCAGATGTAGATCAGGATCGCCCCGAGGGAGGCGGCAACGGCCAGAAACGCGGTCTGGATCAGCTCGCCCGACACTTTGGGGCCAACAGATTCGACCGAGGTGAAGACGATGTTCGGGGCAACGGTTTTCAACGCTTCCTCGACATTCTGGATCATCTCGGGGGATGCGGCCTCTTCGCCCTCCTGGGCTTGGATGCGGACCATCGCGACATGTTTGGTGCTGTCGCTGGCAGGGTCAAACACCTCTGAGATGGACACATCGCCAAGCTCCAGCGGTTCCAGCGCCGTGCGGTAGGCCGCCACGTCCACGGCTGCGTCGCTTTGCGTGCGCAGGGTCGTGCCCCCGCGGAAGTCGATGCCGTAGTTCAGACCCATGGTGAACCACACGGCCAAGGCCAGCAGCACCGCCACACAGGAAGCCCCAAAGGTCAGTCTAGCGTGTTTGAAGAAGTCGATATTCGTATCGTCGGGGATCAGTCTCAGCCGCATGGTGCGCGTTCCTATACCGTGATTGTCTTGGGACGGCGGCGTTCAAACCAGAACACCACGATCAGACGTGTGACGAAATACGCCGTAAAGACCGACGTTACGATGCCAAGTCCCAGCGTCACCGCGAACCCGCGCACAGGGCCGGAGCCAAGCACAAAGAGGATCGTTGCAATGATGAAGGTGGTGATGTTGGCGTCCAGAATGGCGCTAAGCGCGCGTTCATAGCCAAGGCTGATGGCGCGGGCCGGTCCCTTGGCGGTCTTGAGCTCTTCGCGGATGCGTTCAAAGATCAGCACGTTGGCGTCCACCGCCATACCCACTGTCAGAACGATCCCCGCGATACCGGGCAGGGTCAGCGTGGCACCAATCAGGCTCAGCAAGCCAAAGATCATGCCGACGTTGATGATCAGCGCGATATTGGCAAACAGCCCGAACAGCCCGTAGCTGGCCCACATAAAGAACAGTACCGCGGCAAAGGCGACGCTGGTCGCGATCTTGCCCGCGTCAATGCTGTCTTGCCCCAGTTCCGGCCCGATGGTGCGTTCCTCGACAAAGGTCAGCCCCGCGGGCAAGGCCCCTGCCCGCAGCAAGACGGCCAGATTGGTGGATTCCTCGACAGTGAAGTTGCCGGTGATGATACCCGACCCGCCGGGAATAGCGCTTTGGATGGTGGGGGCGCTGATGACCTCGTCATCCAGTACAATGGCGAAAGGCGCGCCGATGTTCTCTGCCGTGTAGGTGCCGAACTTGCGCGCGCCGGTGGTGTCAAAGCGGAAGCTGACAGCGGGGCGGCCGTTCTGGTCAAAGCTGGGCTGCGCATCGACCAGCTGTTCGCCGGTCACGACGGGCGCGGTTTCGATGATGTAGAAGACACCGGGCGCTTCGGCGTCGGGCAAAAGCGAATTGCCCAGACCCGGCGCCGCGTTTTCATTGGCACCACGGTTCACCACGGGGTTGAACGTCAGCTGCGCGGTGGTCCCGATGATCGCTTTCAGCTCTGCGGCCGACCCGATGCCGGGCACCTGAATAAGGATACGGTCCGAACCCTGACGCTGGATCGTGGGCTCACGTGTACCCACCTCGTCGATGCGGCGGCGGATGATTTCCAGCGACTGCTGCATCGTGCGCTCGTCCGTGGCCTGTTTCTCGGCATCGGTCAGCGTGATGGTGATGATGTCATTGGCACCGTTTACCACGATGTCGTTTTGCCCTGTGCCCGTCAGCGACTGCACGGGGCGGGCCAAGGCACGGGTCGCCTCCAGCGCTTGTGCCATGACAGAGGCATCGTTGATGCGCACGCGCAGCTCGCCCTTGGGGGCGTCAACGCGGCGGACCGGCGTGATCGAGCGTAACGCATCGCGGACCTCGGGCCAGGCGGCTTCCATCCGGTTGGCGTAAACATCTTCGACATTCACTTCGGCCAGCAAATGGGCCCCGCCGCGCAGATCGAGGCCAAGGTTGACCAGACGTTCCGGCATCCACTCGGGCCAAAGCGCCTTTTGCGCCTCAAGCTCGGGGGTGGCGCCAGCAACGCTGATCGCCTTGACCGCATCATTGTGCTGTTCGACGGGACCGTAAAACGCATTGGGCAGCGCCAGCCACAGGCCAGCGGCACAGGTGAGGATGATCAACACCCGTTTCCACAGATCAATCTGAAGCATGGTACTGCCCTTTTCTCGACACGCCCGAAGGGGCGCTTACTTGGCTGGTTCGGTCTTGGAGACGACGGTGGCGATGGTCGATTGCACAACGCGCACTTTGACGTTGTCGGCCAGTTCGACTTCCAGCTCGCCGTCATCTTTGACTTTGACGACTTTGCCGATCAGACCGCCAGCGGTGACCACTTGATCGCCACGACGCAGACCGTCCACCATTGCCTTATGCTCTTTCACCTTCTTTTGCTGAGGGCGGATAAGCAGAAAATACATGATCGCGAAGATCAGGATCAGGGGTACAAATTGCTGAATGGCTTCCATGGAGGTCGTCCTTTGTGTTGGGCGCATGCCGCAAACGGCCTGCCGTCTAAGTTTGGCGGAACCTATGGTCAGACGCGGGGCTTTGCAAGGTGGGTTCCGGGGGGAAATGGCGCTGCCCGGTGTCGCAGCCTGCAATAAGCTGTTTGCGCAAGCATCATAGGGCCGGATCGCCCCCCGGCGCATCCACATCTGGCACCGCGATCCACAATCGGGCATAACGCGCGCAACGCAGATTATGCGACTCGGACGACAAAGGAACAGCCCATGCACGACATCAAAGCCATCCGTGAAAACCCCGATGCTTTCGACGCCGCCCTCGCACGGCGCGGCGACACCCCTGTGAGCGCGCAGGTACTGGCACTGGACGAGGCACGGCGGGCCAAGATTTCAGCAGCGGAAACCGCGCAGGCCGAGCAGAACAAAGCCTCCAAACTGGTTGGCGCGGCCAAGGCCAAGGGCGACGAGGCCGAATTCGAACGTCTGCGCACCTTGGTCAGCGACAAGAAGGCCGAAGTCACCGCCATGCAGGCAGAGGCCAAGGATCTGGACGCGCAGTTGACTGACATGCTGGCGCGCATCCCCAACCTGCCCGCCGATGATGCCCCCGACGGCGCGGACGAGGCTGACAATGTCGAAGTGAACCGCTGGGGCGATGTACCAACGTTTGATTTCAAGGCGAAAGAGCATTTCGAGATCGCCAGCGTCGCGGCGTCGATGGATTTCGAAACCGCCGCCAAAACCTCCGGCGCGCGCTTTGTGATGCTTAAAGGGGCCGTGGCGCGGATTCACCGTGCGCTGGCGCAGTTCATGATCGACACCCATGTCGATGAAAACGGGCTGACCGAACATATGACCCCCGTGCTGGTGCGCGACGAGGCGATGTATGGCACCGACAAGCTGCCCAAGTTCGGCGACGACAGCTATCAGACCACAAACGGCTGGTGGCTGATCCCCACCTCCGAAGTGACGCTGACCTATTCGGTCGCCGGTGACGTGCTGGAAGAAGCCGCCCTGCCCCGCCGGATGACCGCCCACACCCTGTGCTTCCGTTCCGAGGCGGGCAGCGCGGGCCGCGACACCTCGGGCATGCTGCGTCAGCACCAGTTCGAGAAAGTCGAGATGGTATCGGTCACCCACCCCGATCAATCCGACGACGAACAAAAGCGGATGCTGCGCTGTGCCGAAGACATGCTGGAACGTCTGGGCGTGCCTTACCGCACCGTGATCCTGTGCACCGGTGACATGGGTTTTGGCGCGCGCCGGACCTTTGACATCGAGGCATGGCTCCCCGGTCAGAACGCCTACCGCGAGATCAGCTCTGTCTCGACCACGGGGGATTTTCAGGCGCGGCGGATGAACGCACGGTTCAAACCCGCAGATGGCGGCAAACCGCAGTTCGTGCACACGTTGAACGGCTCCGGTCTGGCCGTCGGGCGCTGCCTGATCGCGGTGCTGGAAAACGGCCAGCAGGCCGATGGGTCGGTCAAACTGCCCGATGTGCTGGCCCCCTATCTGGGCGGCAAGACCACTTTGGGCGTTGACGGCACGCTCAGCTGATTGAACGCTGGGATCATGGGGCTATCTGAGGCGAGAACCACTTTTCGCAAGGTAGCCCGATGTCCCGTTCCCTTATTGCCCTTTTGACCTTTCTGCTGGCGATCGGCTTTGCCCTGTCGCCTTTTTTTGTCTCCGGCTTCAACGGCTTTTCGCCGGACCAATTCCCAATTCCCCAAGACAACCCGCCGGTGCAGCCTGCGGGCTACGCGTTCTCGATCTGGGGGCTGATCTATGTCTGGCTGATCGTCGGCATGGGCTGGGGCCTGTGGAAACGCCGCGAGGATTACCTTTGGCACGACATGCGTCTGCCGCTTGCGCTGTCGCTGTTTGTGGGCTGTTTCTGGCTTGCGGTGGCCGTGGCCAGCCCGATCTGGGCGTCGGTGTTGATCTGGGTGATGCTGGTGTCGGCGCTTTACGCGTTGTTCCGCGCCCCGCGAGAAGATCGCGGCTTTGCTGCCCTGCCCGTGGGGCTTTATGCGGGCTGGCTGAGCGCGGCATCCTGCGTGTCTCTGGGGCTGGTGGCGGCCGGTTATGGCTGGATGAGCGGGCCAACCGCGGGGCTGGTCTTTGTCGGGCTGGCGATTGTGATTGCAGCGGGGGTGCAATCGTCGCTGATGCGCGCGCCGACCTATGGGATCGGGGTGATCTGGGCGCTGATCGCTGTTGTGGTGGCGAATGTCGCGACGGCCCCGACCGTTGCGGCGCTGGCCGCGGGGGGTGCCATTGCGTTGATCCTGCCCACCTACCGGTCATGGCGGCGCGGCTAAACGCAAAGGACCGGAGTTTTGTAAACTCCGGTCCCGATTTTTCGAAAGCTCTACAGTCCCTAGCGGTCCTTGCGGTGCCCGTCGGTATGTTTGCGCAGCTTCGACGGTTTCGCCTTTTTGCGCCCCTTATAGGGGTTGGCGTCCGATTGGCCGCGCATCCACAGGCGGATCGGCGTGCCCGGCATGTCAAAGTCGATCCGTAACCCGTTGACAAGATAGCGGTTATAGCTTTCCGGCACCTTATCGGGGTGGCTGCACATGACCACGAACCCCGGCGGGCGGGTCTTGGCTTGGGTCATATAGCGCAGCTTGATACGCTTGCCCTGCGGCGCGGGGGGCGGGTGCGCCTCCATCATCCCAGACAGCCAGCGGTTGAGCTGTGCCGTGGTGACACGGCGGTTCCAGACCTCATAGGCGCGCATGATCGCGTTGTGCAAACGGTCCATCCCGCGCCCGGTCTTGGCCGAAACGGTCACCAAAGGCGCGCCCTTGAGCTGCGGCAGAAGCCGTTCAAAGCTTTCGCGCAGGTCTTTCAACTTGCCCTGTTTGTCGGTCTCAAGGTCCCATTTGTTCACCGCAACCACAACGGCGCGGCCTTCGCGTTCGGCCAGATCGGCGATGCGCAGGTCTTGCTGTTCAAAGGGGATATCCGCATCCAGCAGAACCACCACGACCTCGGCGAATTTCACCGCACGTAAACCATCGCTGACGCTCAGCTTTTCGAGCTTTTCCTGCACCTTGGCGCGTTTACGCATCCCGGCGGTGTCAAAGATCCGCATGGGCACGTCGAACCAGTCGGTCTGCAGCGAAATCGCATCACGGGTGATCCCCGCCTCCGGTCCGGTGAGCAGACGATCTTCGCCCATAATCTGGTTGATCAGGGTGGATTTGCCTGCGTTCGGGCGCCCTACGACGGCCACCTGCAAGGGCTTGGTCTTGGTGGGGACGGGCATGGGTGCCTCTTCGTCGCCCAGTTCGGCTTCTTCTTCGGTCAGGTCCACATCTGTTTCCGGCGCATCGGTTTGCGCCCGCTCGGCGAAGCCGTCAGCGATTGGCATCAGATGGGTGTAAAGGTCGTTCAGCCCCTCGCCGTGTTCGGCAGACAGGCGGATCGGTTCGCCAAGGCCAAGGCTGTAGGCCTCGATCACACCGGCGTCGGCGGCTTTGCCCTCTGCCTTGTTGGCGGCCAGAATGACATGGGCGGATTTCTTGCGCAGGATATCGGCAAAGACCAGATCAGACGGCGTGACACCGACGCGGGCGTCGATCATGAACAGGCAGATGTCCGCCATATCCACGGCACGTTCTGTCAGGCGGCGCATCCGGCCCTGCAAACTGTCGTCGGTGACTTCTTCAAGTCCGGCGGTATCCACCACAGTGAATCGCAGGTCGGCAAGCCGCGCCGCGCCTTCGCGCAGATCGCGCGTCACACCGGGCTGATCATCGACCAACGCCAGCTTTTTACCGACCAGACGGTTGAACAGCGTGGATTTCCCGACGTTGGGACGGCCCACAATGGCGAGGGTGAAAGACATGGAACGGCTCCGAAGACTAGGTCAAGCCCGCCGCTTAGCCTATTTGCGGCCTAACGGAAAGCGTGCAATTGCCCTTTCGCGGATACGACGTACAGAACGCCCCCCGCCACGACCGGCGCAGTGGTCGCCCCGCCGGGGATCATCACCTGTGCAACCAACGCGCCATTGGTGGGGTCAAAGCTGCGCAGCGTACCATCGCTAGAGGCCACGATCACGCGGCCACCGGCAAGGATGGGGCCGTAGTTGCCAAAGACCTCGGACTGGCGCTTGGGCTTGTCCTTGACGAAATTCGGCAGCGGCGTGCCCCAGATGCGGGTGCCGGTGCTGGCATCCAGACGCACCAGCTCGTTCAGGTCGGTCACGACAAAGACGCTGTCGCCTGCGGGCCAGACGGGGCCGATCGCGCCTTCGCGCGCGGTCCACTGGCGTTCGCCGCCGCCAAGGCTCAGCGCCGCCAGACGGCCCGACTGGTTGCCCACGTAAACGGTATCGCCCGAGATCACCGGCGCGCTTGTCACGTCAGAGATATTGGCCAGCGCGCGCCCCGGGCGTTTGCCCACGACAGACGTGTTCCAACGATCCAGCCCGCCCTGACGGAAGAGCCCTTGCACCTCGCCCGAGCCAAAGGCCAGCACGGCGATCTGCGACCCCACGGCGGGGGCCGGTGCGCCAAGCACATTGTTGATGCTGCTGGTCGATCCGGTCTGCCATTGCACGCGGCCATTGGATTTATCCAGCGCCCAACCGGTATCGTCGCCGGAGGTGAAATAGACCATATCGCCAAAGACTGTCGGGGCCCCCGATCCGGTACCGTCGATATCCTGTGTCCAGCGCGTGCCGCCACTGTCGACATCCAGCGCCGTGACCGACCCGAAGCCGAGCGAAACATAGACTGTGTTGCCATCGACGGCCAAGCCGCCGCCCGTCGCATCCCCCTGCCCGTCGCTTTGCGGCGTCAGGTCACGGGTCCAGAGGGTCGCCCCCGATGTGGCAGAGGTCGCGGTGACCGTCGCGCCGGAATCGATGGTGAACACACGCCCACCCGACACGACAGGCGTCGCGGTGATGCGCTGCTTGCGGCTGTCGCCCTTCCCGATAGAGGCGGACCACGCAAGCTGCGGTGCCGCACCAAGCGCGGGGTGGCTGACGCGGGTGCTTGGTGTGCCCGGGCTTTGCGACCAGCTCGCGTTTGCAGTCGCCGCGGGCAGCGAAATCGCGCGTGTTGTATTGGCTGGCACCGGCGCATCGGCGGGGGCTGCAAAGCCGTCGCTGCCTTGCAGGACCGATCGCACATCCTCGCGCACGCCGGGCAGGATCACCTCTGGTTCGGCGCAGGCCGACAGCAGCAGCGATGCCACCACCGCCCCCATCCCAAGTGAGGCACGGCGCGTCGACGTGGGTTTCAAGGAGATGCTGTGGAGAATGGTCATGGCCCTGCTCGCTTTGCTCTTTAAGTCCGTGTCACCTGAAGGGTTCAGGCAGGATTAGTTATTGTCTGCATCCAGCGCCGGCACGGTGTCCGTTTGCGGCGCGGGGGCTGCGGTACCCATTTGCGGATCCCCCCCCAAGGCGACAATCACCTGAAGGGCGCGTTGTTGCAAGTCCGAGGTCACATCCGCGTCGTTCAGGATCCCCTGATACCGTTCGATCGCCGCCTCGGGGGCGTCTTCTTCGATGTCGATCATGGCCAGTTGTTCTTGCGCCAGCAAGCGCAGGCTGCTGCCGGGCTGCGCCAGATTTTCCAACGCCAGACGGCGTTCATTGGCGGGCATATCCGATCCTTGCAGAGTAATCGCCTTGAACTGGGCGATTTCGCGGTAGATCGCGGGCACATCCGCATCCAGCCCGATCCCGTTCAAGGTGGCGACGGCGGCGTCGGTTTCGCCTGCTTCGGCTTGTTCGGCGGCTGTCAGCAAGCCCAGCATGGCACCAGCGCGGGGGTTTGTGGCCTCGATTTCTTCAAAGGCGGCAGCGCGGGCGGCTGTATCTTCAGCGGAAAGCGCTGCAAACATCGCGTCGCCAAGGGTTTCCGCCTCTGCGCGGGCCTGCGCTTTCTGGTATTCGTTCCACGCGGCCCCACCGACCAGCAGGATCACGGCCAGCACCGCAATCCAGCCATAGCGCTTGAGCATAAAGTAGAACCGGTCGCGGCGGACCTCTTCGTTTACTTCGTCGATGAAACTGTCTGTATCGCTCATGTGGTACCCGTCCCGCCTGATTTAACGCCCCTCTTAACCTGCGGCTGCGGGGCTGCCAAGGGCTTGGCTGCACAGCAAATGACCCACGCGTTGTTCACAAGGTCGCATGTCGCAAGTTTTTTCAATAGTGAACTATGCAGTTCAGTTTTATTCGCTTAAGCATTTGGCCCTATAGCATACGACATACTGCGGTGCCGCAACGCCCGCGTTTCACTGAACCGAGGCCCGAATGCGCATCTTCCCCCTTCTGGCGGCCATCGCCGTTTCCGCCCTGATGTATATGGCAATTTTCGAACGTGACGCCCTGTTGGGGCTGGCACAGGGGGCCGCGCAACCTCCGGCGCCTGCGGTGGATGCCGACAGCACCGATACCGCGTCCCCCTCCGATGTGGCAGAGCCCGCGCGCGTGAAGGTCGTGGTGCAGCGCAGCGCGGCGGCACCGCTCGCCTCTGCCGTGATCGTGCGCGGTCAGACCACGGCGGCGCGGCAGGTGGCGGTCAAGGCGGAAACCTCAGCCGTTGTGGTATCGGCCCCGCTGCGCAAGGGCGCGACCGTGAAAGCGGGCGATGTGCTGTGCGAGCTGGACCCCGGCACCCGTGGCGCGCAACAGGCAGAGGCGGAGGCCCGCCGCAACGAAGCACAATCCCGCGTCCCGGAGGCACAGGCCCGCGTGGCCGAGGCGCAGGCACGTCTGGATGAAACCCTGATCAAGCTGAACGCGGCACAAAAACTGGGCGAAGGCGGGTTTTCCTCGCAGACCACGCTGGCCACCGCCGAAGCTGCTGTCGCCGCCGCGCGCGCCGCACTCAGCTCTGCCGAGGCGGGGCTGAATGCAGCACATTCCGGCATTGAGGCTGCGGAGGCCGCCGTCGCCAGCACCCAGGCCGAGATTGACCGGCTGACCCTCACCGCGCCGTTCGAAGGGCTGCTGGAAAGCGACACCGCAGAGCTTGGCAGCCTGCTGCAAACCGGATCGCTTTGTGCGCAGGTGATCCAGCTTGACCCGATCAAACTGGTGGGCTTTGTCCCCGAGACCGAGGTTGACCGCGTCAGCCTTGGCGCGCAGGCGCAGGCGCGGCTGGCCGCGGGCGACCGCGAGATCGCAGGCACCGTCACTTTTATCTCGCGCGCCTCCGATCCGACGACGCGCACCTTTCAGGTGGAAATCGAGGTGCCCAACCCCGATCTGAGCATCCGCGACGGCCAGACCGCCGAAATCGCCATCGCCTCGGCCGGGGTCGAGGCGCATCTGCTGCCGCAATCGGCCCTGACGCTGAATGATGACGGCACCCTTGGCGTGCGTCTGATCGACGCCGCGAATACCGTTGATTTCGCCGCAGTCACACTTGTGCGCGACACGCCCGAAGGCATCTGGGTCACCGGCCTGCCTGAACAGGCAGATGTCATCGTTCTGGGACAGGAATATGTCACCGCTGGCGTGACCGTGACCCCGACCTTCCGCGACGAGGCCCCGGAATGAGCGGCATGGTCGATTGGGCCGCGGGCCGTGCCCGTATGGTCATGGCGTTTATCCTGCTGAGCCTCGTGGTGGGGGGCTACGCCTACTCCACCCTGCCCAAAGAGGGCGAGCCCGACATCGAGATCCCCGCGCTTTTCGTCTCGGTCCAGTTTCCGGGCATCTCTGCCGCGGATAGCGAAACCCTGCTGGTCAAACCGATGGAGACGGAGCTTTCCGATCTGGACGGCCTGAAGACCATGACCGGCACCGCCGCCGAAAACTACGCCGGTGTCGCGCTGGAATTCGAATTCGGCTGGGACAAGTCCAAGATCATGGCCGATGTGCGCGACGCGATGAGCACGGCGGAATCCAAATTCCCCGAAGGCTACGAGAAATATTCGATCACAGAGATCAACTTTTCCGAATTCCCCATCATCATCGTCAACCTGACCGGCCCCGTACCCGAACGTACCATGGCCCGCGTCGCGCGTGATCTGCAGGACGCGCTGGAAGGTGTGGATGCGGTGCTTGAAGCAGGGTTGGCGGGCGACCGTGACGAGATGCTTGAGGTGCTGATCGATCCCTTGCGGCTGGAAGCCTATGACGTGACCGCGGGCGAGCTGATCAATGTGGTGCAGAATAACAACCAGTTGATTGCCGCGGGCGAAGTGCAATCGGATCAGGGCAGTTTCTCGGTCAAGATCCCGTCCTCCTTTGATGAACCGCGCGATGTCTATGCGCTGCCGGTCAAGACCAACGGCGACCGCGTGGTGACACTGGGCGATCTGGCGACCATCAACCTGACCTTTGAAGACCGCGAAGGCACCGCACGGTTCAACGGGGAAAAGACGCTGGCGCTGCAGGTGGTCAAACGCAAGGGCTATAACCTGATCGACACCTCCACCCAGGTGAAAGAGATCGTCGCCGCCCAAAGCGCCGCCTGGCCAGAGGGGCTGAAAGCCGCTGTCACGCTTGGCACCTCGAACGACCAAAGCCGCATCGTCGACAGTATGGTGCAGCAGCTTCTGGGGTCGGTCTTTACCGCGATTGCGCTGGTGATGATCGTGGTGCTTGCCGCCCTGGGGATCCGTGCGGCCCTGCTGGTGGGCTTTGCGATTCCCACGTCGTTCCTGCTGTGTTTTGCCTTTCTCGCGCTGATGGGGATCTCCATCTCGAACATCGTGATGTTCGGGCTGATCCTTGCGGTGGGGATGCTGGTGGATGGCGCGATTGTTGTGGTGGAATATGCCGACGCGCGCCAGCAACAGGGCGAAGGCCCCATGGCCGCCTATGTCGAGGCCGCCAAACGCATGTTCTGGCCCATCATCTCGTCCACCGCGACCACCCTTTGCGCGTTCCTGCCCATGCTGTTCTGGCCCGGCGTCCCGGGGGAGTTCATGGGCATGTTGCCGGTCACGCTGATCTTTGTGCTCTCCGCCTCGCTTGTGGTGGCGCTGATCTATCTACCCGTCATGGGCGGCGTCACCGGACGGCTGGAACGCTGGATGGCGCAGAATATGACTGCCATCGCCAAGCTGCGGTTCTATCTGCATCTGCTGCTGTTTCCCATTGTCGCCGCGATGATCGCCCTGCCGCTGGCGCTGATGCAGCCGCTGTTTGCCGTGATCTCGGCGCAGTTCGCGGGCATGGACGGGCTGGATATCCTTGGCTCGGTCATTCCGGTCTTTGCTGTGGTCTTTATCTGCATCGCGGTGCTCTGCGCGCTGGTGGCGGTGGCGATATCGGGCGTGCTTTTGGGGCTGACCAGCTTTTTCGCGTTGTTCACCCGCATGGGCCGCGGGGGCCGCTGGGTCACATCGCGGCTGTTCCGCAAAGAGCCCACCGTGATCAAGGCCGGCTACCGTCGATCTGGCTTCGGGCGGCTCATTGCCTTTATCGCGGGCAATCCGGTGATGCCGCTGGTGGTCGCGGGGGTCGTCTTTGTCTTTGTCGGCACCACAATGATCTTCTTTGGCAACAACAGCAAAGGCGTGGAATTCTTTGTCGAATCCGAACCCGAGCAAGCGATTGTCTATGTGCTGGCAAGGGGCAACCTGTCGCTGGCGGAAAAAGACGCGATCATGCAGCAGGCGGAGGCGATTGTGCTGGCGCATCCCGGTGTCTCTACCGCCTTTGCCTTTGCTGGTGAGGGCGGGCTCGACAGCAATACCGGCGGGGCGCAGGCCCCCAAGGACAGCATCGGTCAGGTGCAGCTTGAAACCATCCCGTGGGAAGACCGCGCCCTGCGCCCGGAACTGGACGGCGACATCGTGATCGCAGAGCTCACGGAAGCGCTGAGCGCGATCCCCGGCATCAAGATCGAAATCCTTGCACAGGCGCGCGGCCCTGCGTCGGGCAAGCCGGTGCATCTGCGTCTGAAATCCGACAGTTTCACGGACCTGATCGCCGCGACGGCACAGGCCCGTGACACCTTCGAGAAAACCCCCGGCCTGACCCTGATCGAAGACACCCGCCCCCTGCCCGGCATCGACTGGCAGATCGACGTGGATGTCGCCAAGGCGGGGCAATACGGGGCTGATGTGGTCACCGTCGGCGCAATGGTGCAGCTGGTCACCCGCGGGCTGCTGCTGGACACGATGCGGGTCGACAGTTCGGACGAAGAGATCGAGATCAGGGTGCGCCTGCCGCAAGAGGACCGTGTGCTCAGCACGCTGGACACGCTGAAGGTGCGCACGGTGGATGGGCTGGTGCCGCTGTCGAACTTCATCACCCGCACCCCCGTGCCCAAGCTGGCAGAGATCAACCGGATCGATCAGAAACGCTATCTTGATGTAAAGGCCGATGTCTTCCCCGGGCTGGTCAAGCTGGTGCGCACGGTGGATGCCTCCCAAGGCACCGCGCAAGCGGGCACAGAACAGGCGGGCACGGGACAGACGGGCGAGACGACAATCACCCTCGCTACGATGCGCCCTGCGGGGGACGCGGGCGATATCACGGGGCCCGAGGGCGCGGCCTTCAAGATCACCAACCGGACCAATGCCGCCCAAGGCGTCGATCTACAACAAGAGCTGGACAATGGCAGCCTGCGCATGATCCCGATCAATGCCAACGAACGGATTGCGGAGCTGACCAAATGGCTGGAAACCCGGCCCCTGCCCGCGGGCGTCAGCTATGAATGGACCGGCGACCAAGAGGATCAGGCCGAAAGTCAGGCGTTCTTGTCCTCGGCCTTTACCGCGGCACTGGGGTTGATGTTCATCATCCTGCTGGCGCAGTTCAACAGCATCTACAACTCGGTGCTGGTGCTGCTGGCGGTGGTGCTATCGACCACGGGCGTGCTGATTGGCATGTTGGTGATGGATCAGACGTTTTCGATCATCATGACGGGCACGGGGATCGTGGCGCTGGCGGGGATCGTGGTGAACAATAACATCATCCTGATCGATACCTATCAGGAGTTCAGCCAGTACATGCCGCGGATCGAGGCGATCATTCGCACGGCGCAGGCCCGTATCCGCCCCGTTCTGCTGACCACCATCACCACGATGGCAGGGCTTGCGCCGATGATGTTCGGGCTGAGCCTCGACTTTGCCAATGGCGGCTACACCATCGACAGCCCCACAGCGCTGTGGTGGAAACAGCTGGCAACGGCGGTGGTCTTTGGTCTGGGCATTGCGACGGTGCTGACGCTGCTGGTCACCCCGTCCATGCTGGCGATCCGCGTGTGGGCCACCACCTACGCCCGCTGGATCGCGCGGCTGCTGGCCAAGATGTCGCTGGGGCGCGCCAGCAAATCCGCGCAGGACTGGGCGCTGGCGCGCGACGCACGCAGGCTGCAAACAACCGTGATCCAGTGGGAGGACACCGGACCGCCGGCCCATACCCCACCGGCGGAATGACCCTTAGGCCGCGGCGGGCATCTGGTCGGCCGCCGCGGCCTCCTGCTGCTGGCGCAGCTTGGGCATGGTAAAGATCACCAGCGCCAATGCCGCCACACCACACAGCGCGATGCTCACCACCATGGGCACGGCGGTGCCGTCAAAGAACGGCGTCGTCGCAGCGATGCAAAAGGCCCCCGTCAGCATTGTCAGGCTTCCGCTGAGCGAGGACGCCATACCCGCGCGCCGCCCATGCGCATCAAGTGCCGCAACCATCGCCGAAGGCACAACGACCCCCAGAAAGGAATAGGCCAGAAACAGCCCGATCAACAGCACCGGCAGCGAGCCGAAACCGGCGAGCACAACGCCCGTCAACAGCGCAGAGCAGACGGCAAAGCCGGTGACACCGCGCCCGATCAGCGTGGCAAGCCCCCACATATCCGCCAGACGCCCCGCCGCTTGCGTGGCGATAAAGAACCCCACCGCGTTAAAGGCGAAGGCCAGCGAGAACTCGGTCGGGGTCAGCCCGAATTGCCCCGTGTAGACGAAGGACGCGCTGGAGATGAACAAAAAGAAGCTCGCCATGCCGAAACCCGCGATGAAGGTCAGGCCGACGAACACCGGATCGCGGAACAGGATACCACAGCTACGCGACAGCTCGCGCAGATTGACCTTGCGGCGCTTGTCTGCGGTCAGCGTCTCGGGCAACGCGATCTGCGCCATCGTCAACGTCGCCGCCGCAAGGATCGCGAGGGCGAGGAAAATCTCGCGCCAGCTGCCGAAACTGACCACCGCGCTGCCCGCCAAAGGGGCCAGCATGGGCGAGACCGAGATCACCAGCATGATCGACGACATCAACCGCGTCGCCTGCGCACCGGTGTACATATCGCGCACAATGGCACGGGGAATGACCATCACCGTCGCCCCGCCGATGCCCTGCACCAGACGCCCCAAGACCAGCGTCTCGATATCGGGGGCGACAGCACAGATCACCGCGCCGACGCAGAAAATGCTCATCCCGATGGCAAGAGTCTTTTTGCGCCCGATCTGGTCGGACAGCGGCCCATAGACCAGCTGCGACACGCCGTAGGCGAGGAAATAGGCGACCAGCGTGATCTGGGCCGCCGAGACAGAGACATCCAGCGCCTCTTCGATCGCGGGCAAGGCAGGCAGATACATGTCGATGGCAAAAGGACCTGTCACACAGATAGAGCCAAGAATAAGGGCGGTACGGAACATTCCGGCAGGCATGGGTAGTCCTTCAAATTTATGGGCAGGGCTGTGGGGGTGCCACGCGTCGTGGCGCTCGGCCAGCGCTGAGCTAGCACATATGCACCCGACGGCAAGAATGCACCATGTTGTTTGTATGCATATACCGGCAATTCACTGCTTGTTGATCGAATTTTGCTCGTTCATGGGGCAAGACGTACTAGGTTCCAGAGGGAAGCCGTGGCCTACGGGCCGCGCAAACCGAAGGAGAGACCTCATGATCCGCAAGACACTCGCCGCGACAACGCTCGCCCTCACGACGCTGGCCGCCCTGCCCGCCGCCGCCGAGATCATCACCAAGATGAGCCCCCATTCCGTCCCCGACACAATCGACCGTCTGGAAACTGCAGTGACCGAAGCCGGTGCCACGGTCTTTGCCCGCGTGGACCACGCCGAAGGCGCGACCAAAGTGGATATGGAGCTGCGCCCGACCACGCTGCTGATCTTTGGCAACCCCAAGCTGGGCACGCCTGCGATGCTGGATGGTCAGACCGCCGGTCTGGACCTGCCCATGCGCGTGCTGGCCTATGCCGATGACAGCGGCATGGTGCATGTCAGCTACCACGACCCCGCCACTTTGGCCGCAGACCACGGGTTGCCCGATGACGCGGAATATCTGACCAAAATGACCGGCGCGCTGGACAAGCTCACCGACAAGGCCATCGCGGAGGAATAACCCCCGCGCCGACCAAACCTTGGCGGCGTCAGCTATTCACCCTCGGATTGCTGGCGTTGCCAAAGCTGTGCGTAACGCCCGTTGCGGGCCAGCAGATCGTCATGGGTGCCCTGCTCGACCACCTCGCCTTGCTCCAGCACGACGATACGGTCGGCCTCGGCCACGGTGGACAGGCGGTGCGCGATGGTCAGCACCGTGCGCCCCTTGCCCGCCTGACGCAGGGCATCCTGAATCTCGTGCTCCGTCTCGCTGTCCAGCGCGCTTGTTGCTTCGTCCAGCAGCAGGATCGGCGGGTTTTTCAGCAGGGTCCGCGCGATACCGACACGCTGCTTTTCCCCCCCTGACAGTTTCAGCCCGCGTTCACCCACAGCGGTTTCATATCCGTGGGGCAAACGCTGGATAAAGTCGTGGATCTGCGCCGATTTTGCCGCGGCCTCAATGTCTTCTTGCGTGGCGTTATCGCGGCCATAGGCAATGTTATAGCCGATGGTATCGTTGAACAGCACGGTATCCTGAGGCACCACGCCAATCGCGCGGTGCAGGCTGTCTTGGGTCACATCGCGCACATCTTGCCCGTCCACACGCACGGCACCGCCCTGCACATCGTAGAACCGGAACAGCAAACGCCCGATGGTGGATTTCCCCGATCCGGTAGAGCCGACAATCGCCACCATCTCTCCCGGGGCGGCTTCGATCGACACGCCCTTTAGGATCTCTCGGTCGTCGTCATAGCCAAAGCGCACGTTGTCCAGCGTGACACGCCCACCCGAGACTTGCAGCGCAGGGGCATCAGGCTTGTCCGAGATTTCGGCCGGTTGATCGAGCAGCGTGAACATCTGCCCCATATCGACCAGCGCCTGACGGATTTCGCGATAGACGGTCCCAAGGAAGTTCAGCGGCACGGTCAACTGCACCATATAGGCGTTGACCATGACGAAATCCCCCACGGTGAGATCACCGTTCTGCACCCCGATAGCGGCCAGGATCATCACGCCGACCAACCCGCAGGTGATCAGCAACGACTGGCCGAAGTTCAGGAAGGCAAGGGAGTAGTTCGTCTTGATCGCCGCCTCTTCATAGCCCGCCATCGCCGCGTCATAGCGCTGCGCCTCGCGCTGTTCGGCGACGAAATACTTGACGGTTTCATAGTTCAGCAGGCTGTCGATGGCCTTTTGATTGGCATCTGTGTCGCGGTCGTTCATCTGGCGGCGCAGCTTCACGCGCCACTCGGTCACCGCGAAGGTAAACCAGACGTAAAGCCCGATGGTGACCGTCACGATCAGCAGATACCACGCGTCGAACAGCACGGTCAGGATGATGCCGACCAGCAGCAGCTCCAGAATCAGCGGCCCGATCGAGAAGAGCAAGAAGCGCAGCAGGAATTCGACACCCTTGACCCCGCGTTCGATGATCCGGCTCAGCCCGCCGGTCTTGCGCGTGATGTGATAGCGCATCGACAGCTTGTGAATATGCTCGAACGTCTCCAGCGCAAGCATCCGCAGGGCGCGCTGGCCGACACGGGCAAAGACTGCGTCGCGCAGCTGTTGAAAGCCCACGTTCATCGCGCGGGCCATCCCATAGGCAATCGTAAGCCCCACCGCGCCAAGCGCCAGAAACGGCACGCCCTCATTCGCGAGAGCATCCACCGCATCTTTGTAAAGTACGGGAATAACAACAGAAATCAGCTTGGACACCACCAAGAAGATCAGCGCCCAGACCACGCGTTTCTTGACCCAAGGCATATCGTCGGGCCACAGGTAGGGGGCCACCTTGCGCAGGACAAGCAGGTTCGACTGCCGTTCTGCAGCTTGGGCGATCTCCTCTTCTGTCATGGGATATTGGGTGGCGGGCTTGGGCTGGCTGGCAGTGCGCGGGCTATCGGCTGACATGAACGATCCTGTGTGGTTGCCCCTTACATAGGGCCGTCAGCCGGATCATGCCAGTGCAGCAGTTTCATCTGTCTGCATAGCCGCTCGTCAATCGGGCAGATCAAAGACCTGACCGGGATAGATCAGATCGGGATCGCGGATTGATGAGCGGTTGGCGGCAAAGACGCGCACATAGAGCGTCGGGTCGCCATAGCGTTCGCGGGCGATGGCCCAAAGCGTGGCCCCTTCCTGCACGGTCACCGCCTTGATCGGGCCGTCGTTGTCTGCGGTGGCACGGGCCAGCACCTCGGGGGATTCACGTTTGAAGGGGGTTTCGACGCGGCTGATCACGTCGCCGCCCTGATCCAGCTCATCTACACGCAGGGTGTAGATGCCGGTCTTGATATCCTCGATATCGCCGCGCCAACGGCCTTGGGGGTCCACCTCAAGCGCGCCGACGCTGCGGTTGTCCAGATACACCCGCACGGAAGACGCCTGCGCCTGTGCGCGCCCCGCCAGCCGGACCTCGCCCTCATCGGAATAGGTGATCGTATCGAGCGCGATGCGGTCTGTCACCTCGGGCGCGGTGCCGGGCAGTAATTCCACACCATCGGCGTCGGATTTCAACAGGGCGACGGGGGTATCAGCAGACGGGCGCGCGGGATCGGGCTGCGGCGTCACGGCGGCGATCTCGGTAATCTCGGGGGCGCTGCCCTCGGGTCCTACCCCTCGCGGTTCCGCGACCGAAGCGGAGGCCGTTTCAGGGGCCGTGTCGTCTGGCGTAGCCTCTGATGTGGTGTCTATGGATACGTCTGATGTATCCGACAGTGCCACCTGCGCCACGGCAGGTGCGGTGATCGGGGCCAAGATGACTTCCTCGACCGAGGCGACGGGGCCTGTTTCGGCATCCGCGCTCAGGCTCAGGATCTTGCCGCTGCCATCGGGCGGCAAAATGGCAAGCGTGGCGAATTTGCCAGAGCGATCGGCCTGCGCGCTGGCGACCTCTGCCCCGTTGCTGATGACGCTGACGCGGGCCCCTGGTGCTGCGCGGCCTGCGATCACGGTCATCCCGTCCCCCTCGCGGCGCACCTCGTCAAAGCTGGGGGTGGCGGGCGATGCGGCAGGATCAGGCGTTTGCGGCGCAGGGGGAACGGTGGCGGCGGCCTTGGTGTCTTTGGGTGCGGTGGCGGTCTGCGCGGGGGGCTGGGCCGCGGGTTTCGGCTTGGCCGCTGTGTTCTTCGTCGTGTCCGGCACGACGGGATCCGCATCTTGCGACCAGATATATCCCGCAACGGCAACCGCCACGACCAGCGCGGCGCCCGCAAACTGAGCACCCCGCGTTTGAAACACCGACATCCCGTTCATCCCTTTGAACTTCCCCACATTGAGGACTTGTACCAAGCAGGCTATCACGGGTCAAAATGCAGCTGCATGCCATGTGCATATTCGCAAAAAGGACCCCCGTTTATGATCCAGAAATCCGTATGTGTTTACTGCGGCTCGCGCCCCGGTGATGACCCCGAATATACCGCACAAGCCGACGCTTTGGGGCGCGCTTTGGCGCAGAACGATTGGCGGCTGGTCTATGGCGCGGGGGACGTGGGGCTGATGGGCACCGTTGCACGCGCAGCGCAAACGGCGGGCGGCACGACCTTTGGCGTGATCCCCGATCATCTGGTGAAATGGGAGGTCGGCAAGACCGATCTGACCACCTATGTCGTGACCGAAACCATGCATGAACGCAAAAAGGTGATGTTCATGAATTGCGATGCCGTGGTGGTCCTGCCCGGCGGTGCCGGATCACTGGACGAGCTGTTCGAAGTGCTGACCTGGCGCCAGTTGGGGCTACATCAGAAGCCGGTAATCCTATTGAATACAAATGGTTACTGGGATCCTCTCACAGCGCTTCTGGATCATGTCGTCGCCCGCGGCTTTGCCGAAGAAAGCCTGCTTGGCTATGTGGATACGGTCGATGACGTTGACGGCGCGCTGGACGTTCTGCGCCGCAGCCTGACCGCATAGAGGTACGCACGGTAGCCCGCGCGGTTGTGCAGAAAGCGCCTGCGCGGCAACGGGTTGATCGGCGGCGAAGCAGGATCAGGAGTGCTATAGGCGGTAGGTTAAAGCGGCCAACGCCATACTCCCTGTTCGCCGCGAGCACGCGCGATACAGCAAAGGGCACCCACGTCTGGATGCCCTTTCAAATCACCGCCCTGCGGCAACCCGAATACCTATAGATTTGACCGCATAGCCGGATTTCTACTGTTGCTATGCGGCCACATCCTCACGCTGTTTCAAGCGTCGATTTCACGATATTCTCGATCTCTTCGATGGGGTGGTTCGTCAGCGTCTTGGGAATTTCGCCCACGACCTTGTCCGCGACCTCTTTGTGCATCTCGTGACGCAACTCGCCCAGAGTGTTCGGCGGTGCGACCAGAATGATCTTGTCGAACTTGCCCTTATGCGCCTGTTTGTACAGAATATCCGCCAGTTCGCTGGCAAAGCGGTCCTTGGACAGCTGGTGCCAGTCGGTGTCGTCCACAGCCGAGCGGTGCACGGACGGGCCATCGTTGAAGCGTCCACGACGATTGGCGGCCTGATCGCGGTTGGGCGGGTTGTCCTGCTCTTCCTCGCGGAAAACCTGCAAGAACGGATCCTCTCCGTCGGTTTCATTCACCATGAACAGCGCTTTTTCACCATCTGCGATCAGCACCCAGGTGCCATTTTCAATCTTGGTCATGCGTCTTCTCCGTGGTTGCGTTTGTCTTCGCCGGTGACGCGGGTGTCAGCGCCGGGTTTGTCGACCACCTGTTTCTCTTCGTCCTGTGTGCCGACATCGCGTTGCAGCCCCCCGCCCGAGCGGCCCTGATGGTCAATATCATCGGCTTCGCTGATGTATTTGTCGGTTTCCTTGACGCCGTCCTTCGATCTGTGACGCTCTGCCATCGTGGTCTCCTTCTCATCTTGTGGGTTCATGGATAAAACGCCCCAATCACGCCCGCGGTTCCACAAGAAAAGGCCCCACAGCGGAATGCTGCAGGGCCTTTCACATAAATATTTCAACAGGTTGGCGCGATGCCTTAACCCATCATATCGCGATTACATGCGCGACGCGACATTGTCCCAGTTGACCAGATTGTCGAGGAAGTTCGACAGGTAGTCGGGGCGCGCGTTGCGGAAATCGATGTAGTAGGAGTGTTCCCAAACGTCGCAGCCCAGCAGTGCGGTTTGGCCGAAACAGACAGGGTTCACGCCGTTTTCGGTCTTGGTCACTTTCAGGCCACCATCAGTGTCCTTGACCAGCCACGCCCAACCGGAGCCGAACTGACCGCCGCCGGCTGCTTTGAATTCATCCTTGAACTTATCGACAGAGCCAAAGCTTTCGGTGATCGCTTTTTCCAGCTCGGACGGCATCTTGCTGTCTTCGGGGGACATCATTTCCCAGAACTGGTTGTGGTTCCACAGCTGGCTGATGTTGTTGAAGATACCGCTTTGCGCAACCGCATCAGGGTTGTAGGTGCCCTTGATGATTTCCTCGAGGGTCTTGCCTTCCCACTCGGTGCCTTCAATGGCTTTGTTGCCGTTGGTCACATAGGCGTTGTGGTGCTTATCGTGGTGATATTCCAGCGTTTCCTTGGACATACCTTTGGATGCAAGCGCATCGTGGGCATAGGGAAGATCAGGAAGAGTAAAAGCCATGAGAAAAGCCTCCGTTATTGAATTGCGTCTGGGTCACATGAAGCCCGTCCCGTCATAAGGTCAAGTGCTGATCGACCCGCAAGGGGGAAACCGGCACAGCCGACGGGGCGCTTCTACCGTCACCCGCTTAAGGGTAAAACGGCTGGCTGGGGCGAATGTTCCCGCCAGTCTGCC
Source organism: Sulfitobacter sp. PM12 (assembly GCF_045586035.1). Taxonomy (NCBI): domain Bacteria; kingdom Pseudomonadati; phylum Pseudomonadota; class Alphaproteobacteria; order Rhodobacterales; family Roseobacteraceae; genus Sulfitobacter; species Sulfitobacter sp. PM12. Next base: position 1,525,846 of record NZ_CP151529.1, on the reverse strand, counting down.
GCCCTGCCCCTGACCAGCGGCTTACCGCGCTGTGCTATAATATTCGGGGGCGGACCCGGGCTGTGCCGCGGTTTTAAGCAGATCAAACACATATTGCGCGACCGAGCGGAAGCAGACCAGACGGAAGCTGTCGCCGTCCTCGATCCAAAACGCCGCCGGCACCTGCGCCAGCCGCGTGCGGCGGATCATGCCGGGGGTGAAACTGTCTGGCGACAGATCCACCGGGGCGAGCTTGGCCAGCACATCGCGGCTGTGCGCCCCGCTGATGCGAAACACCGCCCGCGCGTCCGAGACATTGACCGCCAGCGTGTGATTGCTGCCAAAGCATTTGGTCAGCATGTCGATGGTGTCGCTGACCTGATCGTAGGGGCAGAGCAACAGCAGCTCGTCCGGTGACATCCACGCGACACCGCGATCCCCGTTGATCTGGACGCTGCGGGTATCGGGAAGGCCCAGGCCGACGGCCTTTTTCAGCGCCTTCTTCATATAGCCCGCCCCCAGATCCCCGCGGACAGAGATCATGCCAATCGGGTCCATCAGGGTCACCTCGGCAATGCCGCCGGTGAATTCCGCCGCTTTCAATGCGCTTACCGCCTCAGACATTTTGCTTGGCCCCTTCTTTGTCATAGAACACCGGATCGACGATTTTCGCCTGATAGGTCTTGCCGTCGGTTCCGGGGAAATCGATCACCTCGCCCATGCGGTCCGGCCCGTTCAGCACCAGCCCCATCGCGATCCCCTTACCCAAGGTCGGCGAATGATAGGTCGAGGTGACACGCCCGATCATATTGCGCTGGCCGTTCTCGTTCTCGCCCTCGCCCACGGCATAGGCCCCGTCCGGCAGGGTGCTGCCGTCGGTTGTTTCCAGCCCCACCAGTTTCCAGCGCGTCGGGTCCACCATATGAGACCGCTGCTGCGCGCGCTTGCCCAAGTAGTCGTCTTTCTTTTTCGAGATCGCCCAGTTCAGCCCCAGATCCTGCGGGATCACGGTGCCGTCGGTTTCGTCCCCGATCATGATAAAGCCCTTTTCTGCGCGCAGGATGTGCAGACATTCGGTCCCATAAGGCATCACGCCCAGATCATTGCCCGCCACCATCAGCGCATCCCAGAAGGCCTGCCCCTGCCCTGCATCCACCGCGATCTCGTAGCTCAGCTCGCCCGAGAAAGAGATCCGGTAAACGCGGCACTTGAAGCCCCCCAGCGTACCGTCCGCCCACTCCATAAAGGCCAGCGCGTCCTTGCTGACATCCATGCCGCCCAGCTTTTCCAGACATTTGCGTGCGTTGGGGCCGACCACGGCGATCTGCGCATATTGCTCGGTGACATTGGCGACATAGACATTGAAATCCCACCACTCGGTCTGGAGCCATTCTTCCATATGCTGGTGGATGCTTTCCGCGCCGCCTGTCGTTGTGTGGCACAAGAAGGTGTCGTCATCGATCCGCGCAACGACACCATCGTCGATCAGGAACCCGTTTTCCGAGCACATCAGGCCATAGCGGCATTTACCCGGTTTCAGCGTGCTCATCATATTGGTGTAAAGCATGTCGAGGAAGCGCCCCGCGTCCGGTCCCTTGACGATGATCTTGCCAAGGGTGGAGGCATCCAGCATCCCCAGTTTGCTGCGCGTGTTGGTGACCTCGCGCATCACCGCGTCATGGGTGGTTTCGCCCTTGCGCGGATAGGCATAGGGGCGTCGCCATTGGCCGACGGGTTCCCATTCGGCACCGTTCGCGTCGTGCCAATCATGCAGCGGGGTGCGGCGGATCGGTTGGAACACATCGCCACGCGCCTCGCCCGCGATCGCGCCCATCGAAATCGGGTGGTACGGCGGGCGGAAGGTGGTGGTCCCAACGGCGGGAATATCCGCGTCCATCGCGCCCGCCAGCGTTGCCAGCCCGTTGATATTGCTGAGCTTCCCCTGATCCGTCGCCATGCCGAGCGTGGTATAGCGTTTGGCGTGCTCGACGCTGACAAAGCCTTCTTGCGCGGCAAGCCGCACGTCTGACACTTTGACATCGTTCTGATAATCCAGCCACGTCTTCTCGCGCAGCTTCACATTTGCGCCTTGCGGCATCATCCACACGGGGGCGAGCGGCGCTTCCTCTTGCCGGTCGGCGTTCGGCGAGACAGCATCGGCGGGCAGCTTGAACCCCAGCGTCGTGACCACCCCATCCGCGGCGGCATGAGCGTCGTGCAAGATATCATCCAGCGCAAAGAACCCACCCGCGGCACCGGCAGCGGTGACAAAACCATGCCCGTCCGCCCCCAGCGGCGGATTGTTCACATCGGGGCGGAACATGGCCCCGGCGGTATCCCAGGTCAGCTTGCCGCCGCAATGGGACCACAGATGCACCACCGGCGACCAGCCGCCCGACATGGCCACGGCGTCGCAGGGGAAGGTTTCAAGCACCGCACCCTCGCCCGCCTGGCTGCACACCTCTACGCCTGTCACGCGTTTGCCGCCCGTGACCCGCGCCACGGCGTGCCCCATCATCACCCGAATGCCCAGATCTTTGGCGCGCGTCATCAGCGCGGAATCCTGCGGCAGCACGCGGGCATCCAGAATGGCGGGCACGGTCAGACCGGCCTCGGTCAAGGCGATGGCGGTGCGGTAGGCGTCGTCATTATTGGTGACCACCACCGTGCGATCCCCGACCGACACACCATAGTTCACCAGATAATCCCGCACAGATGCGGCCAGCATCACGCCCGGGATGTCATTGCCAGCAAAGGACAAAGGCCGTTCAATCGCGCCGGTGGCGGTCACGATATGACCGGCGCGAATACGCCAGAGCCGGTGGCGCGGTCCGGCAATCTCCGGCGCGTGGTCCGTCAGACGTTCATAGCCCAGCACATAGCCGTGGTCATAGACGCCCGCCCCCATGACACGGGTGCGCAGGGTGACGTTTGCCATCCCCGACAGCTCTGCCACCAGTGCGTCGATGAAGTCGGCGACAGGCGTGCCATCGACCGTGCCACCATCCACGGGCGCGCGGCCGCCCCAATGGGCGGTCTGTTCCAGCACGATGACCTTGGCACCGGACAGGGCCGCGGTGCGCGCGGCCTCTAGCCCCGCGACACCACCGCCGATGATCAGCACGTCGCAAAAGGCGTGGAAATGTTCATAGGTATCGCCATCCGTCTCCTTGGGCGCTTTGCCCAGACCGGCAGAGTGGCGGATGATCGGCTCGTAGACATGCTTCCAGAAGGGGCGCGGGTGGATGAACATCTTGTAGTAGAAGCCCGCGGGCAGAAAGCGGCTCAGGTGTTTGTTGATCGCGCCAACGTCGAATTCGAGGCTGGGCCAGTGGTTCTGGCTTTCCGCCTTGAGCCCGTCGAAAAGATCGGTGGTCGTGGCGCGTTGGTTGGGCTCGAACCGGTCGCCCTGCCCGAGGTTCACCAGCGCGTTGGGTTCTTCCGGGCCCGCCGCCACGATGCCGCGCGGACGGTGGTATTTGAACGACCGCCCCACCAGCATCTGGTCATTCGCCAGCAAGGCCGAGGCCAGGGTATCGCCCTCGAAGCCGCGCAGCTGCTTTCCGTTGAACGAAAAACTGACAGCATTTGATTTGTTCAGCAGGCGGCCGCCTGTGGCAATTCTGGTGCTCATGAAGTCAAACCTTGGTGTGGGGCGAAAGCGCGGGCGCCTCCGGCGGGAGTTTTCTTGGCAAAATGAAGAACGGCGGCGGTCATGGGGCGGCGGAGGCCTGCCAATCGGGGCGACGGTCCTGTATCTTGTCGATGATCTCTTGCGGGACCGTGCTGGTCTGGGCGGTATAGGTGCCGAAGACTTCGAGCGTCATGGTATCGCGCGCGGCGTGGAACCATTTGCCACAGCCATAGACATGCCGCCAGCGTTCAAAATGCACGCCCTTGGGGTTTTCCCGCATGAACAGGTATTTTTCGAAGTCGCTATCCGAGGACCCCGGACCAAAACGTTTCAGATGCGCCTCGCCGCCCGCGTGGAATTCGGTTTCCTCGGCGGTGATGCCGCAGTTGGGGCATGTCAGGGTCAGCATGGGGCGCTCCTTTCTAGGGTCGGTTGAAACGCAAAAAGGCCAGCCCCCGCGCGAGGGCCAGCCTTGATCATATTGGATAGAGCGGAAAGCGGCTTAGTTGCCGGTTGCTTCCTCGGCCGCGCCTTCAACGGCATCGGCAGCACCATCAGCCGCGCCTTCGACATTGACGTTGATGTCGCCAGAGTCGTCCATCGGGTTGCCACCGGCGAAGAAGTAAAAGCCGAAGCCAAGGACCAGAACGACGAGAACGCCGATGACGATCCCCGATCCGGTGCCGCTGGTTTTGTTGACGGTGGTGTGTGGCGCTTGGTTGTTGTCAGGCGTAGCCATGGGAATGGTCCTTCATAAACTTGATATGAAGTGCTAACCCCGTTCACAGGCAAAAAGTTCCACAGCCCCATTGGGCGGGCAGGTTTCCGCGCGCCGGTCAATGCGCCACCCCGGCGGCCACGGATTCGTCGATGAACCGCCCTTCCTGGAACCGGTTCAGGCCGAAGGCATCCGTCAGCGGCGACCGTCCCTTGGCCATCAGCTCGGCCATTGCCCAGCCCGAGCCGGGGATCGCCTTGAACCCGCCGGTACCCCAGCCACAGTTGACGAAGACGCCCTCGACCGGTGTTCTAGACAGGATCGGAGAGCGGTCCCCCGTCACATCCACAATACCGCCCCATTGGCGCAACATCTTGAGACGGGACACCATCGGAAAGGTCTCGACCAGGGCGCGGACCGTTTCCTCGATATGATGGAAAGAGCCGCGTTGGGTGTAGTTGTTATAGCCATCGGTGCCGCCGCCGATCACCATCTCGCCCTTGTCGGATTGGCTCATGTAGCCATGCACCGTATTGGCCATGACCACCACATCCATGCAGGGTTTGATCGGCTCTGACACCAGCGCTTGCAGGGCGACGGATTCGATCGGCAGACGGAAGCCCGCCATATCAGCCAGATGACCAGAGTGGCCCGCGACCACCATGCCCAGTTTGTCACAGTCGATATCGCCACGGTTGGTCGACACGCCCGTCACCTTGCCGTTTTCCTGACGGATGCCGGTGACCTCGCATTTCTGGATCACGTCCATGCCCATATCGGAACAGGCCCGCGCATAGCCCCAGGCCACCGCATCATGGCGTGCTGTGCCGCCGCGGCGCTGCCAGAGCCCGCCCAGAACCGGATAACGTGGCCCGTCAATATTGATGATCGGCACCAGTTCCTTGACCTTTTCGGGCCCGATGAATTCGGTCTGCACCCCCTGCAGCGCGTTGGCATGGGCCGTGCGCTGGTAGCCGCGCACTTCGTGATGGGTCTGCGCCAGCATGATCACGCCGCGCGGGCTGAACATGACGTTATAGTTCAGATCCTGGCTCATCGTCTCGTAAAGCGAGCGCGCCTTTTCATAGATCGCAGCGGAGGGGTCTTGCAGGTAGTTGGACCGGATGATCGTGGTGTTGCGGCCCGTGTTACCGCCCCCAAGCCAGCCTTTTTCCAGAATGGCGACATTGGTGATGCCGAAGTTTTTACCCAGGTAATAGGCCGTCGCCAGACCATGCCCCCCTGCCCCGACGATGATCACGTCATAGCGTTTCTTCGGCTGCGCATCGCGCCAGGCCCGCTGCCAGCCGGTATGATGGCGCAGGGCTTCGCGGGCGACGGCAAAGGCTGAGTATTTCTTCATGAAAGCGGTCTCCGGCAAAGATTCGTACGCCGTGGCGTAGGCTTGGCTTCTTTCTGGGTCTTCGGGCGAAAAAGAGGATACCCGGCGCGGCATTCCTTAACAGTTTTACGACATCCGCCGCAATCTGGCAAAAACCAAGCCGCCGCCGCGACAAGGTGCAGCAATATGGCCTCTTTTGTCACGTCGCCGCAGCGGTTAGGTGTGCAGCACCTATAATTACTGGACCGCATCTTTATGAGTTTCTGGATCATCGCCGCCGCCGGTGCCGCCCTTGTGACCGTGTTGCTGGCGCGTGCCCTGACCCGTGGGGCCAGCGCGCCAGCTGAAACCGGTGCCGCCCATGATGTGCAGGTCTATCGCGACCAGCTGGCCGAGGTTGAACGCGATGTCGCGCGCGGGGTGTTGCCCGAAGCCGACGCCATCCGCGTGCGCACCGAAATCTCGCGCCGTATTCTGGCCGCGGATGCTGCCGGACAAAATACTCCCGCCGCAAGTGGCACGCCGTCGCCTATCGTTATTGCGGTGATCGCGCTGGTCTTGCTGGGAGGGAGCCTTGGGCTCTACTGGCAGTTGGGTGCGCCCGGCTATGGGGATCTGGCGTTGCAGGACCGTATCGCGCGGGCCGAAGACATGCGCCGGAACCGACCCGATCAGGCCACCGCCGAGGCAGAGCTGCCCGCCGCCGACCTGCCGCCCGAGCTCAGCCCCGAATATGAAGCGCTGCTGACCCGCCTGCGCGAAACAGTTGCCGCGCGGCCCGATGATGTGCAGGGCCATGTCCTGCTGGCCCAGAACGAGGCGCGCGTTGGCAACTATGCCGCCGCCGCCGCCGCGCAGGGCAAGGTTGTGCGCCTCAAGGGGGCGGAGGCCTCGATTGACGATGTGTCGGGCTATGCGGAACTGCTGGTGATGGCAGCGGGGGGCTATGTCTCGCCCGAAGCCGAGGCGGTGTTGCGCGCGGTGCTGACCCGTGATGTCGAAAACGGCACGGCGCGATATTATTGGGGGCTGATGCTGGTGCAAACCGGGCGCCCAGATCTGGCGTTCCGCATGTGGGACGGGTTGCTGCGCCGCGGCCCCGAAGATGCCCCGTGGATCGCGCCTATCCTGGCGCAAATCACCCCTATCGCCACGATGGCCGGTGTGGACTATACCGTGCCCGAGATTGGCAGCGGCGCGCTGCGCGGCCCCTCGGCCGAGGATATCGACGCGGCGCAGGATATGACCCCTGCCGAACGGATGGAGATGATCGGCGGCATGGTCGAAAGCCTGTCGTCGCGGCTTGCCAGCCAGGGCGGGCCGGTCGAGGATTGGGCGCGATTGATCACGTCGCTTGGCGTGCTGGGGGAAACGACACGGGCACGGGCGATTTACGAGAATGCGGTAGAGGTCTTTGCCGATGACCCCGCCGCGATGGATGATATTCAACGCGCGGGCGAACGCGCCGGGGTGACCGAATGATCTATGACGACATATCAGATTTTGCCGCCGCCCTGCCCTCGATGCAGGCGTTGATCGGGTTGGACCTTGGGGAAAAAACCATCGGCGTTGCGGTCAGCGACAGCTTTCTGTCCATCGCCACCCCGCTGGAAACCGTCCGCCGCAAGAAATTCGGGGTTGATGCCGCCCGCCTGTCAGAGATCATTGCCGCCCGCGGGATCGGCGGGGTGGTGCTGGGCCTGCCGCGCAATATGGACGGATCGGAAGGGGCGCGCTGTCAGTCGACACGGGCCTTTGCGCGGAACTTTGACCGGCTGGGAGATATTCCCATCGGGTTCTGGGACGAACGGCTGAGCACGGTCGCCGCGGAACGTGCGCTGCTGGAGGCCGATACATCGCGTCGCCGCCGCGCCGAGGTGATCGACCACGTGGCCGCGGGCTATATTCTGCAAGGGGTGCTGGACCGTTTGCGTGTGATCAAGGCGCAGGGCGCGTCGGCCTGAGGCCACATAAGCGCGACAGCGCGACAGCGCGAGGATAAAGTGATGAGTGACGAGATCTGGAAGCGGAACGAAGTCGAAAGCCCCTGCGTGAAACTTTGCGTGGTGCACCCCGAGACGCGCCTGTGCACAGGCTGTTACCGATCCATTGACGAGATCGGCGCGTGGTCGCGTATGACGCCCGAAGAGCGCCGCAGCATCATGGCAGAGCTACCATCGCGGGCGGGTGCGTTAACGAAGCGGCGGGGGGGCCGTTCTGCGCGGCTCAAGCGTGACAGCACAGGCTGATCTGGCGAACCGTCTGGACCGTTGATGAGGATTCAGCGGGCCACGCGGTACAGGAAATCAAGCATTTCGCTGCTGGTCTGGGCCCCTTCGTGATCTTGCGGGGCGTAATTGTCATTCGCCGCTGGCGCCACGGGGGTCGCCCCAAAATGCTGCGCCACGGTCACGCATTGCCATGTTGCCGCTGCGGGCACGAAGCGAAGGATATTGGTCTGCGGGTCTTGCGCTGTATCTGTCATGTTCATCTCTGCCATCTCTCGGGTCGTTCAATTTGTGCGCCGGTCGATTCGATTCTCGGTCGCCTGTCGGTAGTTTGGCTCCGACAGTGTGATATAAGTGTTAAGATATGGCAGTATTTGGGCAAAATCAGGGTAATAAACGTATCAGGCCCTGCACATTCCGGCCCAATGCCGCGGATTTAGGCAAACAACGGGCGCGTGATATCGGCCCCCTGCCCCTTGCCATGCCCGCCCCGCTATAGCATTGACCCTCCCGAACCCCCATATTTCCAGCTCGATAGACGATAAGGCTTAGACCATCATGGGACATAGATCCGATCTCACCCGCGCTGCACGGCTTTCGGTCGCCCCGATGATGGACTGGACCGACCGGCATTGTCGCTACATGCACCGGCTGTTTTCAAAGCAGACGTTGCTGTATACCGAAATGGTGACCTCGCCTGCCTTGGTACGCGGCGGCGCGTTGCATTTGCTGGATCATGATACCTCGGAGCATCCCGTGGCCTTGCAGCTTGGCGGGTCTGACCCGGACGAGCTGGCAGAGGCGGCGCGGATCGGAACGCAGGCGGGGTATGACGAGATCAACCTGAACGTCGGCTGCCCGTCGGATCGCGTGCAATCGGGCTGTTTTGGCGCCGTGCTGATGGAGCAACCGGCGCTGGTGGCGAAATCCGTCGCGGCGATGCGCCGCGCGGTGGATGTGGACGTGACCGTCAAATGCCGGATCGGCGTGGATGACCAGAACCCCGCCGAGGTGCTGCCCGAGTTTCTGGCGCAGATCGTCGGCGCGGGCTGTGAACGGGTGACAATCCACGCGCGCAAGGCGTGGCTGCAGGGGCTCAGCCCCAAGGAAAACCGCGACATTCCCCCCTTGGACTACGAGCTGGTGCACCGGATGAAGGGGCTGTTTCCGAACCTGCATATCTCGATCAACGGGGGTATCACCTCGCTTGATCAGGCAGAGGCGTTTCTGGACGCCGGTTTGGATGGCGTGATGATCGGGCGCAGCGCCTATCATAACCCGACCGATATTCTGGCGCAGGCGGATCGCCGCATTTACGGCACCGGCGCAGACACCACGCCCGAGGATGTCGTGGCGCAGATGCTGCCCTATATCGACGCGCATATCGACGGCGGCGGCAAGCTGAACCAGATCACGCGCCATATGATGGGGCTCTTTGCCGGTCGCACCGGCGCACGGGTCTGGCGGCGCACCCTGTCCGAGCAGGCCTCCCGCCCCGGTGCCGACCGTCAGGTCCTGCTAGAGGCGCTGGACGCGATGCAGACACTGGCCGAGGCGCAAGAAGCGGTATAGCAACAGGGGCAACCGCACGACATTCAGGATCACCCCCATGCAAGACCCCACCCTCCTTCTGCAGATTGTCCTTATGATCATGGCCATCGGTGCCTTTGCCGGTGTGCTGGCGGGGCTGCTGGGTGTCGGTGGCGGCATCGTCTTGGTGCCCGCGTTTTTCTATGCGTTCCAAGCGCTTGGCTATGACAGCCCGCAGCTGATGCAGATGTGTCTGGCAACCTCGCTGGCGACGATCATCGTGACCTCGCTGCGGTCGGTGCACAGCCACAATAAAAAGGGCGCGGTCGATTGGGCGATCCTCAAGACATGGGCACCGGGGATCGTGATCGGAGCCATCATCGGGATGCTGGTGGTGGCACAGCTGCGCACGAGCGTCTTGCAGGGCATCTTTGGCGGGCTGGCGCTGGTCGTCGGGCTTTATATGGCTTTTGGACGGGCGCATTGGCGCTTGGGGCAGGCGATGCCCCGTGGGGCCGCGCGCGCGGCGCTGTCACCCTCTGTCGGGTTTCTGTCGGTGCTGATGGGGATCGGCGGCGGCAGTTTCGGCGTGCCGCTGATGAGCCTGTTCAACGTGCCGATCCACCGTGCCGTGGCAACGGCTGCGGGGTTTGGCGTGCTGATCGCCGTGCCCTCTGTCATCGGGTTCCTGCTGGTTGATGCCGCGCCCAACAGCCCGCCGCTGACGGTGGGGGCGGTGAACCTGCCCACCTTTGCCATTGTCATCGCCATGACGCTGATCACCGCGCCGCTGGGGGTTAGACTGGCCCATGCGATGGACCCGAAACCGTTGAAACGGGTGTTTGCGGTCTTCCTGATCCTCGTGGCGCTGAACATGCTGCGCAAATCGCTGGGGCTGTAATCCGCCCCGAGAGGCGTCAGGCGCGCAGGATGGCGATCAGTTCGTCCTGCGACAGCGCGAAGGGCGTGCCCTTCATCGAGGATGCACCGGCGGACAGGCGTGCCACCTCTGCGTGATTCTCGGGGTTCAGTCCCATTTCCGCCAGCGTGCGCAGCCCCATCTGACGGGACCAATCGCGCAGGGCGGCGATCCCTGCCCCGTCTTGAACGTCGAATGTCGCGTCGATCAGCCCAAGCACCCACATCAGGCGCGTGTGGACCTGCGTGCCGGCCTCTGCCTTGTCCAAGTGAGACGCCAGCACCGCGGGCAGAAGCGCGCCGCAAATCTCTCCGTGGGGGGCACCGGTCTGGCCGCCGAGCACACCGGCAAAGCCATGCACCGCCCCCAGCCCCGCATTTGCCAAGGCCAAGCCGCCGCAGGTGCTGGCCCAAGCCATGTTGTCCCACGCTTCCGCTGCGTCTTGCTCAACCACGGCGCGCAGGGCGACCAGCCCCTTGGGGATCGCCGCCTGACACAGCGCATCCGTCATCGCCGTCGCTTTGATGGACAGGTAGGGTTCGATCACCTGCGTGACCGCATCCAGCCCCGCCGCAAGGGTAACGCGGCGCGGTGCGCCCTGCATCAGCCCGGCATCCACGATCGCGATATCGGGAATCATCCGCGCGTCGCGCAGGCTGACCTTGACCCCGTGTTCCGGCACGGCAATCACCGCGTTCTTGGTCACCTCTGCCCCCGTGCCCGCCGTGGTCGGCAGCGCGATCATCGGCAAAGGTGCGCGGTCGAGCGGTTTACCGCCCCCCACCCCTTCGAGGTAGTCCAGCGGTGCCCCCGCGCAGGGGATCAGCGCCGCGAGCGCCTTGGCAAAGTCGATCACCGATCCGCCGCCAAGTGCGACAACCACATCCGGCCGATCTACGGAAACCCGGGCGAGTGCGGCTTCCAGCGCTGGCAGGCTCGGCTCGGACCCGCAGCTTTGTGTGGTGACCGACAGACCCGCCGCGCGGCAATCCTCGACCAACCAAGCCGCGCGCGCTGCATTTGAGCCGTGTACGATCAGCACACGCGCCCCAAAGCCAGCAGCTAGCGTGGCCGTCTGCGCGGCCTGTCCACGCCCGAAATGCAGCGCTTGCGGAGAGAAGAACGAGAACATCGGCTTAGCTGTCAGCGGCGTCTTTGTGGTAGCTGTCAAGCACGGCAACCTCGTCGCGCGAGCCAAGGATCACCGGAACGCGCTGGTGCGGTGCCGTGGGGGCGACGTCCATGATCGCGCCCTGCCCCGTCGATGCAGTACCGCCTGCCGCTTCGATCACCATCGCCATCGGGTTCGCCTCGTACATCAGACGCAGCTTGCCGCCGGTCTTCTGGTTGTTGCTGTCAGCGGGGTACAAAAAGACCCCGCCACGCGTGAGGATACGGTGCACATCCGCGACCATGGACGCGGTCCAGCGCATGTTGAACGACCGGCCACGGGGGCCTTCCTTGCCGGCGACAGCCTCGTCCACATAGCGGCTGACGGGGGCATACCAATAGCGTGCGCGTGACGTGTTGATCGCATATTCCGACGTCTCGGCGGGCACGGTCATCTTGGGGTGCGTCAGGCTGAATTCGCCCGTGTCCGGATCGCTGCTGAAGCCTGCAACCTCGTTGCCTTTGGTCACCACAAACATGGTCGAGGGGCCGTAGATCGCATAGCCAGCGCAAATCTGGTTACGGCCGTTGTGCAGCACGTTGCGGTCACCATCGGCCTGCACCTGCATGACCGAGAAGATCGACCCCACCGACAGGTTCACATCAAGGTTCGACGACCCGTCCAGCGGATCGAAATACAGCAGGTAGTCGCCCTTTTGCGGCTCTTTCAGCCAAGTAACCTCTTCCACCTCTTCCGACACAAGTGCGGCGACACGCGCGCTGTTGGCACACTCACGCTCGAACACGTCATTGGCCATGATATCCAGCGTCTTTTGCGCTTCGCCCTGCACGTTGATCTCTCCGGCGGCACCAAGGTTGCCCTCGAATGCACCACGACGCACGAGACCGGCGATCAGTCGCGACGCCGATGCGATGTCTTCCAGCAGAAACACCAGATCGGGGTCAAAGCTGTTTTGGGTCAGATACCGGCGAAGCGTTGGGGCTGTCATGGGGAGTTCCTTAAAAATTCAGGGTCGCGTCAACGGCCTTTTTCCAGAGCGCATATTTCGCGTCGCGCTGGTCATCGTCCATTTTCGGCGTGAATTGGGTTTCCTGTGTCCACGATTTCGCGAACTGTTCCTGATCAGGATAAACGCCCGCGTGCATCCCCGCAAGCCACGCGACCCCGAGGGCGGTGGTTTCATGCACGGTGGGCCGGTCAACGGGAGCGGCGATGATGTCGGACAGGAATTGCATGGTCCAGTCGCTGGCAGACATGCCGCCATCGACGCGCAAGGTGGGCTGCACGCCATCTGCTTTCCAGTCGGCAGACATCGCTTCAAGCAGGTCGCGCGTCTGGTAGCCGACGCTTTCCAGCGCCGCGCGGGCCATTTCGGCGGGCCCCGTGCCACGGGTCAGCCCGAAGACCGCGCCGCGACAATCGGGGTTCCAATAGGGCGCACCCAGCCCGACAAAGGCCGGCACCAATACCACGTTCTGATGCGGATCCGCCTGTTCGGCCAGCCCTTGCGTCTCGGCCGAATCCTGAATGATCTGCAAACCGTCGCGCAGCCATTGCACCACGGCCCCCGCGACAAAGATCGATCCTTCGAGCGCGTAGGTCGGCTTGCCGTCGAATTGATAGGCAATGGTGGTGAGCAGCCGGTTTTCCGACCGCACCGGCGTGTCGCCCGTGTTCATCAGCGCGAAACAGCCCGTACCGTAGGTGGATTTCAGCATCCCCGGCTCGAAACACGCCTGCCCTACCGTGGCCGCCTGCTGGTCGCCCGCGACCCCGTGGATCGGCACGGCAGCGCCCAGAACATCGGGATCGGTATGGCCGAAATCATCGGCGCAATTCTTGACCTCTGGCAACATCTCCATCGGGATGTCGAGCAGGTCACAGATCGAACGGCTCCACCGGCCTTTGCGGATGTCATACAGCATGGTGCGCGCGGCGTTGGTGGCATCCGTCGCATGCGAGGCCCCACCGGTGAGCTTCCAGATCAAAAAGCAATCGACGGTGCCGAACAGCAGCTCGCCCTTGGCGGCACGGTCGCGCGCGCCTTCGACATTGTCCAATATCCACGCCAGCTTGGTGCCCGAGAAATACGGGTCCAACAACAGGCCGGTGCGGTCGGTGAACATCTCTTCGTGGCCCGCGTCGCGCAGGGTGCGGCACTGGCTGGCGGTGCGGCGGTCCTGCCAGACGATGGCGTTATAGATTGGGCGGCCGGTTTCCTTGTCCCAGACCACAACGGTCTCGCGCTGGTTGGTGATGCCAATGGCGGCGATATCGCCTGCCGTGATCCCTGCCTTGTCGATCGCCCCGCGGCAGGTCGCCTGCGTGGTGCGCCACAGATCATCGGGATCATGTTCAACCCAGCCGGACTGGGGGAAATGCTGGGGAAATTCTTCCTGGGCGCTGGCAATCGACGTCATCGTGTCATCGTAAACGATGGCCCGTGTGGAGGTGGTGCCTTGGTCAATGGCAAGGATATACGTCATGCGCGTCCCTTTGGAAGTGTAGCAACCGTCAGATGGTGCCGTATCCTAGCAAGGGTCGGCAGGCCCGACCAGATATCAGGGCAATGACGGATGTCGGCGTTGTTGGAAAATTAAAGGTTCCGGGGCCAGCGAACCGGCCCCGGAAAGAGTGGCTTACTGCCAGGATTTGATCAGCTCATCATAGGCGATGGTCTGTGGCTCTTCGTCTTCGCTTTCCAGTTTCGCTTTGGGCGAACCGGGCTGGGACAGCCAGTACTCTGGATCACGCTCTTCGTTCATCTTGGGGCCAATGTCCCCTTGAACGCCGGCACGCTCCAGACGGATCAGGACTTTTTCCTGATCAGCGCACAGGGCATCCAGCGCTTCCTGAGGGGTCTTCGCACCGGACATGGCGTCGCCGATGTTCTGCCACCACAGCTGCGCCAGCTTTGGATAGTCAGGCACGTTGGTACCGGTTGGGGACCACTGAACGCGCGCTGGCGAACGGTAGAATTCAACCAGACCACCCAGTTTCGGTGCACGCTCTGTAAAGCTTTCGTGCTGGATCGACGATTCACGGATGAAGGTCAGGCCAACGTGGCTTTTCTTGACGTCCACAGTCTTGGAGGTGACGAACTGCGCATAGAGCCATGCGGCCTGTGCACGGTCCACCGGTGTGGATTTCATCAGCGTCCACGACCCGGCATCCTGATACCCGATCTTGGTGCCTTCGGTCCAATATGCACCGTGGGGCGAAGGTGCCATGCGCCATTTCGGCGTGCCATCTTCGTTCATCACGGGCAGGTCAGGCTCTACCGACGCGGCGGTAAAGGCGGTGTACCAGAACATCTGCTGGGCCACGTTGCCCTGCGCCGGAATTGGGCCCGCCTCAGAGAAGGTCATGCCCGCAGCCGCCGGAGGCGAATACTTCTGCAGCCATTCGATCGCTTTGGTCACAGCATAGACCGCTGCTGGCCCGTTTGTGGCACCGCCACGCGCAACGCAAGAACCCACAGGCTGCGAGTTTTCGTTGACGCGGATACCCCATTCGTCGACGGGCAGACCGTTTGGCTCGCCCACATCACCGGCACCGGCCATCGACAGCCACGCATCGGTGTAGCGCCAGCCAAGCGACGGGTCTTTCTTGCCGTAGTCCATGTTGCCAAAGACTTCGCCTTCGACGCCAAGACGCGACAGGTCGCGACCGGTGAAGAACTCGGCGATGTCCTCATATGCGGACCAGTTGACCGGAACACCCAGATCGTAGCCATATTTCTCTTTGAAATCAGCCTTGTTCTGCTCGTCGTTGAACCAATCGTAGCGGAACCAATACAGGTTCGCGAACTGCTGGTCGGGCAGCTGGTAGATCTTGCCATCGGGGCCGGTCGTGAACGACAGGCCGATGAAGTCTTCAAGGTCGAGACCGGGGTTGGTCACGGCCTTGCCTTCGCCTTCCATCCAGTCGGACAGGTTGCGGGCTTGCTGATAGCGCCAGTGCGTCCCGATCAGGTCGGAATCGTTGATATAGGCGTCATAGATGTTCTCGCCCGACTGCATTTGCGTTTGCAGCTTTTCGACAACGTCACCTTCGCCGATCAGGTCATGGGTGACCTTGAT
Organism: Sulfitobacter sp. PM12; assembly: GCF_045586035.1. Classification (NCBI taxonomy): domain Bacteria; kingdom Pseudomonadati; phylum Pseudomonadota; class Alphaproteobacteria; order Rhodobacterales; family Roseobacteraceae; genus Sulfitobacter; species Sulfitobacter sp. PM12. The sequence continues at coordinate 1,510,282 of NZ_CP151529.1, read as the reverse complement.
GCCGGTGATCGCTTCGAAAGCGGGGGCCAGAACGGTGGATTCGTAGGTGTGCGTGCCGATTGTCTCGGACACAACGTTGATCGACATGCCTTCAAACGGTTTTGCAGCGTCGATAAAGAACTGCAGTTCGGCTTCCTGGTCTTCCCGCGACAGCGCGGAGAGATCGCCGATTTCCTTATCAAGGAAAGCCTTTGCGGCCTCCATGTCGGCGAACGCAGGTGCGGCAAACATGCAAGCCGCAAGCCCGATCGCAGTCGTTCCCTTTAAGCGCAAGTTCATGATGTTCCTCCCTAGAATTGAACATTTGAGAGGTCCGGTTCTTGCAGGCCGGCCCCCCTTATTTTCCTTTCCTAGACCCAGCGGAAAACCGCGATGGCATAGAAAAGGCAGACAACCAATGCCCCCCATTGGGGCGCACTGAGCAGCCCGAGCCAAGCCAGATTGATAAAGGCCGAGCCCAGAAGCGTGATGAACAACCGGTCACCGCGCGTCGTTTCCATCCCCAGTATACCGGCGCGCGGCACTTCGGGGAATTTGATTGCAAGGATCGTAAAGGTGATCAGCGTCACCGCGATGATCACAAAGAAAGCGGCGGTGGGCCAAGTCCAAGCCATCCAGTCCATAATGTTTCCTCCGGTCTTTCTTTGTTAAACGCGGCCCAAGGCAAAGCCTTTGGCGATGTAGTTGCGCACGAAATAGATCACCAAGGCACCGGGTACGATGGTCAACACCCCTGCCGCGGCCAGCACGCCCCAGTCGATCCCGGCGGCACCCACGGTACGGGTCATGGTGGCGGCAATCGGCTTGGCGTCCACGCTGGTCAACGTCCGGCTCAGCAGCAGCTCAACCCAGCTGAACATGAACAGGAAGAAGGCCGTGACCCCGATCCCCGACGCCACCAGTGGCGTGAAGATGCGGATGAAAAAGCGCGGGAAGCTGTAGCCGTCGATATAGGCCGTCTCGTCGATCTCTTTCGGGACGCCGCGCATGAACCCTTCGAGGATCCACACAGCCAGCGGCACGTTGAACAGACAATGCGCCAGCGCCACAGCAATATGCGTGTCGAACAAGCCGACGGAGCTATAAAGCTGGAAGAATGGCAGCGCGAAAACCGCGGGCGGGGCCATCCGGTTGGTCAGCAGCCAGAAAAACAGGTGCTTGTCGCCCATGAAGCTGTAGCGCGAGAAGGCATAGGCCGCCGGCAGCGCCACCGCGAGCGAGATCACCATGTTCATCACCACATAAGCCATCGAGTTCAGATAGCCCGTGTACCATGACGCATCCGTCAGGATCGTCATATAGTTGTCGAACGTCAGATCACGCGGCCACAGGGTAAAGCTGTTGAGGATCTCTGTGTTGGTCTTGAGGCTCATGTTCAGCAGCCAGTAGATCGGCAGCAGCAAGAACAGCAGATAGAGCGCCATGACAACCGCATTGCCCTTGATCTTGGGCAGGGCAAACCCTCTTTTTTGTGCAAGATCAGACATCAGTGGCCATCCCTTTTATCGAGGTTCGTCATCACGGTGTAGAACACATAGGAGATCAGCAGGATCACCAGATAATACATGATCGAGAACGCCGCCGCAGGACCAAGGTCAAACTGTCCGAGGGCCATCTTGACCAGATCGATCGACAGGAAGGTGGTAGAGTTACCAGGCCCCCCGCCCGTCACGACGAACGGTTCGGTGTAGATCATGAAGCTGTCCATAAACCGCAGCAGGATCGCGATCATCAGAACGCCCATCATCTTGGGCAGCTCGATATAGCGGAAGACTTTCCAGCGGCTCGCCTGGTCGATCTTGGCCGCCTGATAGTAAGCGTCGGGGATGGATTGCAGACCGGCATAGGCCAGCAGCGCCACCAGCGACGTCCAGTGCCAGACATCCATCACGATCACAGTGATCCATGCGGCATAGAAATCCTGTGTGTAGTTATAGTCGATGCCCAAGGCCGACAGCGTGTAGCCCAACAGGCCAATGTCCACGCGGCCAAAGATTTGCCAGATGGTGCCAACCACGTTCCACGGGATCAACAGCGGCAGCGACATCAGAACCAGACACAGCGAGGCCCAGAACCCTTTCTTGGGCATGTTCAGCGCCACGAAGATCCCCAACGGGATTTCAATGGCCAGAATGATCACCGAAAACGCGATCTGGCGGCCCAAGGCGTTCCACATCCGCTCGGATTCAATCATCTCGCGGAACCAGTCGAGGCCAGCCCAGAAGAACTGGTTGTTCCCGAAGGTATCCTGCACCGAATAGTTCACCACAGTCATCAGCGGGATCACGGCAGAGAAAGCCACCAGCAGCAGCACGGGCAACACAAGGAACCAGGCCTTTTGATTGACGGTCTTGTTCATGACGCGGTCCTTTCAGCGAGGGTCAGCGGGAAAGCGGCGGATTGGATCATCTTAGGCCCCCTGCGGCGCAACGCGCCAGCTGTTGGCATAGACATTCACCCCGGCAGGGTCGAAAACAATGCGGTTCATATCCGGCGAAATTTCGGCACCTTCTTCGGCGATCACGTTGATTTCATTGCCATTAAAGTCAGCACGCACGATCTTGTGGCGGCCCACATCCTCGATCCGCTTAATCGTGACAGGCAGCCCCGCCTCGCCCGTGGCAAGCCGTGTGAATTCAGGGCGCACGCCCAGTTCGACCTTGCCGTCCAGCGGCGCAAAGCCGTGGCCCAAGGCGATCTCGTGGCCGCCAATGACGGCCTTGTCGCCGGTCACCGTCGCGTCGAGCACATTCATACCGGGCGAGCCGATGAAATAGCCAACGAAGGTGTGCTGTGGTGTCTCGAACAGCTCTTGCGGGGTGCCCATCTGCACAACGCGGCCGTCATACATGACGACAACCTTATCCGCAAAAGTCAGCGCTTCGGTCTGGTCGTGGGTCACGTAGATCATCGTGTGACCAAATTCATGGTGCAGCGACTTTAGCTGCGTGCGCAGTTCCCACTTCATATGGGGGTCGATCACGGTCAGCGGTTCGTCAAACAGCAGCGCGTTCACGTCCTCGCGCACCATCCCCCGCCCGAGCGAGATTTTCTGTTTCGCATCCGCCGTCAGCCCGCGCGCCTTGCGGTTCAGCATGTCTTCCATGCCGATCATCCCCGCGATCTGCTGCACGCGCTGCGCGACATAGGCCGCATCTGCCCCCCGGTTGCGCAGCGGGAACGCCAGATTGTCGCGCACGGTCATCGTGTCATAGACCACCGGAAACTGGAAAACCTGCGCGATGTTGCGCTTGGTCGTGGGGTCGTTGGTCACGTCACGGTCGTTGAACAGGATACGGCCCTGACTGGGGTGCAGCAGGCCCGAGATGATGTTCAGCAACGTGGATTTACCGCAGCCCGACGCACCCAAAAGCGCGTAGGCTTCGCCGTCCACCCAGTCGTGGTTCAGCTCTTTCAGCGCGAAATCATCTTCGCTGGTGGGGTTGGGCAAATAGGAATGCGCCAGGTTATCAAGGGTGATTTTTGCCATTGGTCCGGTCCTCCCTCAGGCCGCTGCCGCATAGGATGCGGGGGCCACGGATGTGCCGTCTTCGGCAAAGATGTAAACATGTGTCGGGTCAAGATAGACGTTCAGCGGAGCCCCGATCTTGAGGTCTTTGACCCCGTGCACCAGACCGACCCAGTTTTCACCGTGGTGATCAAGGTGGATAAAGGTTTCCGACCCTGTGATCTCGGTCACGTTCAGCTTGCCCGCAAACTCAAGCGCGTCGTCAGACTGCTTGGACAGTTCAAGGTGGTTGGGGCGGAAGCCCGCAACATAGCTGCCATCGGCCACGGTCTTGAAGTTCCCGAAGGTCGCGACCTTGTTGCCATCGCCAAAGGTCAGCGTGTCGCCGGCCTTGGTGATGTTGAGGAAGTTCATCGGCGGGTCAGAGAAGACGCGCGCGGTCGTGGCATCGACGGGCTGGCGGTAGACCACGGGGGTCAGGCCGAACTGCGTGATGCGCCCTTCCCACAATGTGGCGGTGTGCCCGCCCAGCAAAAGCGCCTCTTCCGGTTCGGTCGTGGCATAGACGAAGATCGACCCTGCTTCTTCAAAGATCTTCGGAATCTCGGCCCGCAGCTCTTCGCGCAGCTTGTAGTCGAGGTTCGCCAGCGGTTCGTCCAGCAACACCAGCCCCGCGTCCTTGACCAAAGCCCGTGCAAGCGCGCAGCGTTGCTGTTGCCCGCCCGACAGTTCCAGCGGCTTGCGGTCCAGCATCGGCGTCAACTGCATCAGATCGGCGGCCTTGCGCACGGCGCTGTCGATCTCGTCCTTGGATTTGCCCAGCAACCGCATGGGACTGGCGATGTTGTTGTAGACGGTCATCGACGGGTAGTTGATGAACTGCTGATACACCATCGCCACACCGCGATCCTGAACGCGCATGCCGGTGACATCCTCGCCGTTCCAGATCACCTTGCCGGTGTTGGGCACATCCAGCCCCGCCATCAACCGCATCAGGGAGGTCTTGCCCGCAGATGTCGGCCCCAGCAGCACGTTCATGGTGCCGGACTGCAGCTCAAGATCTGTCGGATGAATATGCGTCTGGCCGTTTACGACCTTGGACACGCCTTGCAAAACGAGCGACATGTTCCTCTCCCCTTCACGCGCCAGTGGCGGCTGTAGTGTTGTCGGCGGGCGTGGCGGTGGTTTCCACCATCCATGCTTCCAACGTGTTCAATTCATCCGCGTCAAGCCGCAGGCCCAGTTTGGACCGGCGCCAGATGATGTCGTCAGCGGTGCGGGCAAATTCCTTGTCGATCAGCCACTTGGCCTCACGCTCGGTCAGGGTCGCACCGAAATCACGCCCCAGATCTGCCGCGGTGTGCGCGTCGCCCAAGACATCAAATGCCTCGCGCCCGTAGGCTTTGACCAGACGATCCGCCCAACGTTGGGTCAAAAATCCGTAGCGGTCCTGCAACTCTTGTTTCAACGCCGCCACGCCGTCTACCGGAAAATCGCCGCCAGGCAAGGCGACACCCGCCGTCCAGGGTTTGGCGTCATTGGCGAAATAGGGCTGGATCTTCTCTAGCGCGCTTTCGGCCAATCGGCGGTAGGTGGTGATCTTGCCGCCAAAGACGTTCAGCACCGGCGCACCGGCGGATGTGTCGACCTTCAGCACATAGTCTCGCGTTGCCGCCGTGGCAGAGCTCGCCCCGTCGTTATACAGCGGGCGCACGCCGGAGTAGGTCCAGACGATATCGTCGGTGGTAATCTGCTTTTTCAGGTATTTGGACGCAAACCGCACGAGGTAGTCCTGCTCCTCGGGGGTGCAGACCGGCTTTTCGGACACATCCGCATGGTCGGCATCTGTGGTGCCGATCAGGGTAAAATCCGTCTCGTAAGGAATGGTAAAGATGATGCGCCCGTCTTCGCCTTGGAAGAAGTAGCATTTGTCGTGGTCATAAAGCTTGGGCGTCACGATATGGCTGCCCCGCACCAGCCGCACCCCTTCCGAGGAATTGATGCGCACGGTGTTGCGGATCACGTTTTCCACCCACGGGCCACCGGCGTTGACCAACATCTTGGCCTGTACCACGCGTTGGGGGCCGCCGTCTTTCGGTTCCAGCGTGACCTGCCACATGCCGTCGATCTGCTCGGCAGAAACAACTTTGGTGCGGGTGTTGATCCGCGCACCACGGGCTTGGGCGTCGCGAGCGTTCAGCACCACCAGACGGCTGTCTTCGATCCAGCAGTCGGAATACTCATAGGCTTTTTCGAACTTGTCCTGCAGCGGTGCGCCCTCGGGGGCCTGCGTCAGATCGACCGCGGTCGTCCCCTTGAGGATCTGCCGCCCGCCCAGATTGTCATACATGAACAGACCCAAGCGGATCAGCCACGCAGGGCGACGCCCCTTCATCCACGGCATGAACACGTTGAGCAGCTTTGAGGTGGGCGTATCCCCCTCGAACCGCATATCCTTATGATAAGGCAGCACAAACCGCATCGGCCAAGAGATGTGCGGCATCGCTTTCAGCAGGGTTTCGCGTTCGATCAACGCCTCGCGGACAAGGCGGACCTCCCAGTATTCCAGATAGCGCAGCCCGCCGTGAAACAGCTTGGTCGAGGCCGAGGAGGTCGCCGAGGCCAGATCGTTCATCTCTGCCAGCTCGACGGTAAACCCACGGCCCACGGCGTCGCGTGCAATGCCGCAGCCGTTGATCCCTCCGCCGATCACAAAGAGATCGACGCTGTGTTCTGTTTCAAGCTGGCTCAATGAAGCCTCCCCGCATCATTTTCGCGTCTCGCAGCTAGGTTTGCGAGACGTCGTGACAAAAGACACCAAGCCCCTTCGTTTTTCAAGATCGAACGTTCGTTTCTTTTCGTTTTCGACTACAGCCTTGATTTTAGGCGCATTAATCCTTCGCCTGACGCGCATTTCTGCGCCTTACAGACGATATACCACGATTCGCGGCCTTGACGTGCTTCGCTTTCCGTAGATTGTAAGTTTTGGTCGGGCGTGCAGAAACCTTGAGCATCCCCAGCCAAAGACGGGGGGATCTATGTCAAATTTCAGACAGCGCGAGATTTTGGAGCTGGCGCGCAAGGACGGCAAAGTCACCGTCGACGGGCTGGCAGAGGCGTATAACGTCACCGTGCAGACCATCCGCCGCGACCTGTCCGAGCTTGCTGAGAGCGGCAAGCTGGAACGGGTGCATGGCGGCGCGGTGATCCCGTCGGGGGTGGTGAATATCGTCTATGACGAACGCCGCCGCCTGAACGAGGAAGGCAAACGCGCCATCGCCGAACATTGCGCGCAGGCTATACCGCATGGGGCGTCGGTGTTCATGAACATCGGCACCAGTACCGAGGCAGTCGCGCAGGAAATGCTGCATCACGAAAACCTGCTGGTGGTGACGAACAACCTCAACATTGCCAATATCCTCGCCGCCAACCAAAGCTGCGAGATCATCCTGACAGGCGGCGTCTTGCGCCGTGCGGATGGCGGCATGGTGGGCGGGCTGACTGCCGAGATGGTCAAACAGTTCAAGTTCGATTTCTCGGTTCTGGGTTGTTCTGCCATTGATGCGGACGGCGATCTGCTGGATTTCGACGGGCAAGAGGTGCTGGTCAGCCGGTCCGCCATCGGGCGGTCACGCACGGTGATGGTCGTGGCCGACCACCTGAAGTTCCAGCGCAAGGCCCCGCTGACGATCTGTTCGCTGCGCGATGTGAACACGTTGTTCACCGACCACCGCCTGCCCGATGCGCTGAAGGCGGAATGCGCGGGCTGGGGCACCTCGGTTGTGACCGCCTGACCCAAGTATGGACAGAACCCCATGAAGCAGCATGACCCGCGCGGCTGGCTTTTTGTCGCCCCCGCCTGCCTTTTGCTGGGGGTGGTCGGGCTGATCCCGCTGGTCACCGTCATCAACTATTCGTTTTTCGAGATTTTCACCCTGCAATCGCGCTTCTGGATCGGGACAGAGTGGTTTCGCGACCTGATCACCGCACCGCGGTTCTGGGCGAGCTTCGGGCGCAGCGCGCTGTTCTCGACCTTTGTGCTGTGCATCCAGATCCCGCTGGGGATCGCGTTGGCCCTATGCATCCCGCGCGGGCGGATCTGGGCAGGGGCCGCCTTGGCTGTGCTGTCGCTGCCGCTGCTGGTACCGTGGAATATGATCCCTGCGCTCTGGCTGAGCCTGATGAACGACGACACAGGCATTTTGGGGCAGTGGCTGGCGGGCTACGGCTGGCCCGCCGCGTGGAAGGACAGCGCCGTGCTGACCTGGGTGGTGATCTTGGCAATGGACACGTGGCATTGGACCAGCCTTGTGGTCATCCTCGCCTATAGCGCGCTGACCACGATCCCCGATCCGCTGTATCAGGCCGCCGCCATCGACGGGGCGCGCCCGTGGCAGGTGTTTCGCCATATCCAGTTGCCGCGGTTGCAGCATGTGCTGCTCATGGCGGTGCTGTTGCGGTTCATGGACAGTTTCATGATCTACACCGAGGCCTTTCCGATCAATGCCGGCGGCCCGGCGGAGGCCAGCCTGTTTCTGGCCGTGGATCTGGGCGAGGAGATCAAGGCGTTCAACTACGGCCCCTCGGCCGCGCGGTCGGTGCTATATTTTCTGATCGTGCTGTCGGTGGCATGGGTCTTTACCAAGGTGCAAGCCAAGCTTGACGATCCCAAACCGGGGGTGCCGTGATGATACCGCGTCGGGCATGGCCCGTGATCAAACTGGCGCTGCTGGGGGCGTTCATCCTCTTTACCATCCTGCCGCTGGTGCAAATGACGGTGCTGAGCTTTACCGCGACGCTGGCGCAGGACGGGCTGAGCTTGGGCGAGACCACGCTGCGCAACTATCGCGCCATCTGGGCCGACCCGAGCTTGCGCGCGGCCTTTGGCAACTCCGTCGCCTATGTGCTGATCAATATCGCGATCACCATCCCCGTCGCCCTGCCCGCAGCCTTTGCCTTTGCGCGGCTGTCGTTTCTGGGGGACAAACACCTGTTCTTCAGCTTCATCGCCTTTCGCATCACCCCGCCCGTGGTGCTGACCCTGCCGATCTTCCAGCTTTTCTCGGTGCTTGGCATCGTCAACTCGGTCACCGGCATCGCGCTGGCGCATTGTCTGTTCAACCTGCCGGTATCGATCTGGATTCTGCAGGGTTTCATCGCCGCCGTCCCGCGCGAGATGGACGAGACGGCGTTCCTTGATGGCTATTCGCGCCCCCGCTACATCTGGAAGATCCTGCTGCCGCAGATCGCGCCCGGCATCGCGGTGACTGCGTTTTTCTGCTTTATGTTCAGCTGGGTAGAAGTCGTCTTTGCCCGCATCCTGACCACCACCAACGGCAAGCCGATCTCTATGGCGCTCGGCGCGATGTTCGGCTTTCAGACAGATATCGGGATGGTCATGGCCTTTACGCTGACATCTATGTTGCCCGGCGCATTGCTGCTGTTTGCCATGCGCAACCATCTGTCCCGCGGGTTCAAGGTCGGGCGGGTCTAGAGCCCGCTTTCCCCTTCAAGGCTACCCCCGTGCCGCCTGACGCGAGGTGCGGCGCGTCACCAGCAAACGGTTGATGAAGGCGAGGACAAAGATCACCGTCAGGATCAACACGATTGTCGGTGCCGGTGCGCTGTCCAGAAAGAAGCTGGCGTAGACGCCCGCGAACATCGACAACAGGCAGACCAGCACAGATACGATCAGCATCGGGCCAAAGCTGCGCACCACCAGAAAGGCAATCGCCCCCGGTGTGACCAGCAACGCCACCGCAAGGATCAGCCCCGTCGCCGTCAGCGTCGCCACGATGGTCAGCGACAACACCGCCAGCAACCCATAGTGCAAGACCCCCGTGTGCAGCCCGCTGGCCTGCGCCTGTGCGGGGTCAAAGGCGTGCAGCAGCAGATCTTTCCACTTGAGCACCAGAAACGCCGTCACAAAGGCCGATATCAGCCCCGCCGTCCAAAGATCCTGCGCGCCGACGCCCAGCATATTGCCGAACAACACGTGATCCAGATGCTGGTTCGTGGTGATCGAGGTGTACATGATGATGCCGATCCCGAACATGCCCGAAAAGACGACCCCCATCACGGTGTCCTGTTTGATGCGGCTGTTATAGCTCAGGTATCCGGTCAGCATCGCGCAGGACATGCCCGCGGCAAAGGCCCCTACAATCAGCGGCAGCCCCGTGATCCATGCCAGCACGACCCCCGGCAGGACCGCATGGCTGACCGCATCGCCCATCAAGGCCCAGCCCTTGAGCACCAGAAAGCATGACAGCAACGCCGTCGGCGGGGCGACCAGCAGGACGATCCAGAAAGCGTTCTGCATGAAGGGAAACTGGAAGGGAAACAGCAAGGTCTCGATCATGGGGCCACCCCGTCTCGCAAGGATTTGAGCGCCGCCGCAGCCTTGCGCCGCGCGGCCAGCACACCGTGTTTGGGCGCAAAGACAAAGGCCAGCAGGAAGATCGCGGTTTGCAGCGTGACGATCACCCCGCCTGTCGCCCCGTCCAGAAAATAGCTGGCATAGGCCCCCAGAAAGCTGGTGATCGTGCCGATCAGCACCGATACGATGATCAGCCGCGGGAAACGGTCACAAAGCAGATAGGCCGTCGCCCCCGGCGTCACGACCATTGCGATCACCAGAAAGGCCCCGACGGTCATCATCGCCGCCACCACCGCCGCCGACAGCAGCATGAAGAACACCGCCTTCAACAGCTCGGGCCGCAACCCGATGGAGCGTGCGTGGTTTTCGTCAAAGAAGGTGACCATCAGGTCTTTCCACTTCAGCAGCAGCACGGTCAGACAGACAACCCCGATGATCGCCAGTTGCACGATATCCTGCGGCGCGATGGCAAGGATATTGCCCATAATGATGGTCTGGATGCTGACCGACATGGGCGATAGCGACACCATGAATAGGCCCAGGCCGAAAAATGCGGTAAAGATGATGCCGATGATCACGTCGATCTTCAGCCCCGACCGCCCCGACAGAAACAGCATCGCCCCCGCTGCCATGCCGCCCGCCAGAAACGCGCCAAGCGCAAAGGGCAGCCCCAGCATATAGGCCCCGGCCACACCGGGCACGACAGAATGGCTCAGCGCGTCGCCGATCAGCGACCAGCCCTTGAGCATCAGATAGCACGACAGAAAGGCGCAAACCGCCCCCACCATCGCTGACACCCACATGGCGTTGAACATATAATCATAGCTGAACGGCTCTAGCAGCAGGTCGATCATGTGTCGTCCTCGGAAGTGTCGATGCGTTCGCCGTAATGCACGAAGGGGCGTTCGTCGTCGGTGATGATCCGCAGCTCGCGCCCGTCGTCATCATCGTGCAGGTCTTGCCCCCCGAGGGTAAAGTGCCGCAGCACCCCGCCAAAAGCCGTTTCCAGATTGTCATGGGTAAAGACTGTTTCCGTCGGCCCATAGGCCAGCACCGTGCCCTTGACCAAGACGGTCCGGTCACAGAATTCCGGGACAGAGCCCAGGTTATGCGTCGACACCAGCATCACCCGCCCTTCGTCGCGCAACTCGCGCAGCAGGTCGATGATCTGGTCCTCGGTCTTCACGTCTACGCCGGTAAAGGGTTCGTCCAGCAGGATCACCTGCCCGTTCTGCGCCAAGGCACGCGCCAGAAAGACCCGCTTGCGCTGCCCGCCGGACAGCTCTCCGATCTGGCGGTGGCGGAACTCGGTCATGTTGACGCGGCGCAGGGCGTCGTCCACCGCCGCATGATCGGCGGCTTTGGGACGGCGCAGGAACCCCATATGCCCATAGCGCCCCATCATTACCACATCCTGCACCAGCACCGGAAAGGCCCAATCGACCTCTTCGGACTGCGGGACATATGCCACAAGGTTTTCTCGCAACGCCTGTTTGACGGTCTTGCCCAGCAGGGTGATCTGCCCCTGCGCGGCGGGCACAAAGCCCATGATCGCCTTGAACAGCGTAGATTTCCCCGCCCCGTTCACCCCGACCAGCGCCGTGATCGTACCGCGCGGGATCTCGAAGCTGGCATCATAAAGCGCGGTGTGGCCGTTGCGATAGGTCACGGTCACATCGGTGGCCTTGATGCCGATCGCGTCGGGCGCAAGCCTGGCATCTGGGGGCGTCGTGGGGGCGGGGTGCATAGCGGTATCCATTTACTTCAGGCCTGCATCCAGCCCGTCCGCGACAGTCTGCGAGGTGACGCGCAGCAAGTCCAGATAGCTTGGCACGGGCCCCTCGGCGGTGCTGAGGCTATCGACATAAAGCACACCACCATAGGCAGCGCCGGTTTCCCGCGCGACCTGCTTTGCAGGCGAGGTATTCACCGTGCTTTCACAGAAAACGACCGGAATATCATTGTCGCGGACGGAATCGATGACTTTGCGCACCTGCTGCGGCGTGCCGGTCTGGTCGGCGTTCATCGGCCAGAGGTACAGCTCTATCATCCCGAAATCCCGCGCGAGATAGCTGAACGCGCCTTCGCAGGTCACCAGCCAACGCTGGTCTTCGGGGATTTGCGCAATGCGGTCCCGCAGGGGCGTGATCGTATCGCGGATTTCCTGTTTGTAGCTCTCTGCGTTGGCGGCATAGGTCGCCGCGTTGTCAGGGTCGTGTTCGGCAAAAGCTGCCGCGATGTTGTCGACGTAGATCAGCGCGTTATCCAGCCCCATCCAGGCGTGGGGGTTCGGCTTGCCCTCATACTCCCCCTCCCCGATCGAAATCGGCTCCACCCCGTCGGTCAGCGTGGCCGACGGAATATCCCCGAGGTTCGAGATGAACTGCTCGAACCACAGCTCTAGGTTCATACCGTTCCACAGGATCAGATCAGCATCCACCGCGCCCACGATATCGCGCGGGGTGGGTTCATAGCCGTGGATTTCCGCACCCGGCTTAGTGATCGATACCACCTCTGCCGCATCGCCGCCCACCTGCTGCGCCATATCGGCAAGAACCGTAAAGGTCGTGACGACTTTGAAATCAGCCGCACCCGCAGGCACGCCCGCCATCGCTGCAACACCAAGAACCGGAGCAAAAACCGACGCCAGCACATTCTTTCTCATTCTGTTCCTCCAAGGACCAATGCGTTCGCTAGATGTAAATGCGAATTAGTCGCATATGTCAAACATGCAAATAAGAATAGGTCGCATAAACTTGCGGGCAAGATGAATCTTGCGTAACAAGAAGGCAGACGAGAAAGGACATCGGTTTGACCCACAGCGCTGATTACAAGCAATTGCTGCGTGAAGCGGGCCTGCGGGTCACGCCACAGCGTACAACCATCGTATCGCTGCTGTCGGAAACCGACGATCACCCCAATGTCGAAGACCTGTATGAAAAGGCGCGCAGGCTGGATGACACCGTGTCAGTCGCCACGGTCTATCGCACGATGTCAGTGCTTGAAAACGCGGGGCTGGTGCGCAAACTGGTGCTGGATGATGCCCCTGCCCGCTACGAGATGATGCCCCACACGGACCACGACCATCTGGTCGATGTCGACAGTGGGGATCTGGTGGAAATTCCAGGGACCGAGATCGCGACGCTGCTGGATCGTGTCGCGGCCGAGATGGGCTATGAGCTGGTCAGCCACCATACGGTCATTCGCGCCCGCAAACTTTAGGTCTGCGTCTGATCCGCAAGCGATCTGACCATCGCCGCCGCACCGGCCGAGATCGTGCGCAGGATCACCTCGTCCGGGATGTCACGGATCAGCCAGTCGCGCATCGGGCCAAAGGCTGACAGGAACACCATCAGATTAGCAACGATATCAAGCCGTTGATCGTCGCTATGCATTCCCAGACGCGGGGCAAGCTGGTCGGCCAGATCCTTCATCACCGCAAACTCGCGCGCGTGCAAGGCACGGCGGTCTTCGGCCTGCATATGCGGCACGCACCGATAGGCCAGCAACGTGCCATCCCGTTTCATCGACCAGCTTTCGCGGAAGTATTTCTCGAACGCGTCCTCAAGTGACAGGTTTTCATCCAGCAGGATGATCGGCAACGTCGACACGTCTTCGCGGAACCACAGCTGGTTCAGCAGGCGGCGCAGGATGTCGTTTTTATTCGCGATATAATCATAGATGCTGGCCTGATTGACGCCCGAGCGCGCACAGATGTCGCGGATCGTGGTGGCGGCAAAGCCTTTTTCAAGAAACAGCGACAAGGCCGCCTCGCAAATCTGTTCGCGGCGGCTTTGGATCAGCGACTGGTTCTGCACGCTGGTAATCTCCGCCTCTGCCAGCATTTGGGTGCGCAGCGCAGACAGCCGATCGCTGCGAATGGCCGTCGTGGATGTGTCGTGCATGGGGCTGTCCTTCATTTGACGTAAATCCTATCGGCTTTCGATATGCGAAACAACCGGCAGCGTGCAGACGCCCCCCACACAAAACCCCCGCCGGTACGGGGACCGACGGGGGCAGCGTTTTTCCAGCGATGTGGGGCGGGTTTAGTCGCCCAGACCCAAGGCCACAAAGCGCGGGTCACCTGCGCGGCGCACCAACAGCAACAGCGACTTGCGGCCGCCGTCTTTGGCCTCGGTGATCCGGTCCTCCAGATCGGTGATGGACAGGATCGGCTGTTGGCCCGCCTCGGTGATGATGTCCCCTACACGCAGGCCTTTCTCGAAGGCTTCCGACATCTCGTCCACCTCGGTCACGGCCAGACCCTCGACTGAATCATCCGCCCCAAGTTCGGTACGCAGATCATCCGTCAGCGGCGTGATTGTCAGACCAAGCACCGACTTTGACGCAGGCGCTTCGGGCTCTGCCTCATCCTCTGGCTCAGACGCAGACGCCCCTGCCCCTTCGGCATCTTCGCGGCGGCCCAGCTTGACCTTGAGCGTCTGGGATTTCCCCTCGCGCAGGACAGTGACGCGGACCGAGGCCCCGACGGTGCTGTTGCCCACCTGACGGACCAGACCGCGGGTGTCTTCAACCTCGACCCCTGCAAAGCTGAGGATCACATCACCGGTTTTCAGGCCCGCATCCTTGGCAGGGCCGTCCGGTACATCTGTGATCAACGCGCCGGACGCTTTGGCAAGCCCCATCGCGTCGGCCACATCCTGAGTAACGTCCTGAATACGCACACCCAACCAGCCGCGACGGGTTTCGCCGAATTCCTTGAGCTGGTTCACAACACGCGTCACGACATTCGACGCCATCGAGAAACCGATCCCGATGGAGCCGCCGTTGGGCGACAGGATCGCGGTGTTCACGCCAATGACTTCGCCGTCCATATTGAACAACGGCCCGCCGGAGTTGCCGCGGTTAATGGCAGCGTCCGTCTGGATATAGTCATCATAGGTGCCCGACAAAGCACGGTTGCGCGCCGAGACGATACCGGCCGAGACGGAAAACCCCTGCCCCAGCGGGTTGCCCATGGCCAGCACCCAGTCACCAACGCGGGCGGCATTGCTGTCGCCAAAGCTAACGAACGGCAGCGCGCTTGGGGCTTCAACCTTAAGCAGGGCAATATCGGTGTTGGGGTCGGTGCCGATGACTTCGGCCTTCAGTTCAAGACCGGTGAAAAATTCGATGGTAATCTCGTCCGCGCCTTCGATCACGTGGTTGTTGGTCACGACGAACCCGTCTTCAGAGATGACAAACCCCGACCCAAGCGCCGACGATTTGCGTGGCGCGGGGGCTTCGCCACCATTGTTGCGGTCGCGGAATTCCTTGAAGAAATCCTCGAAGGGGGAGCCTTCGGGCACGATGCCACGGGGGCCCGTGCGCCCTTCAACGGTGGTGGAGGTGGTGATATTCACGACCGACGGGCTGATCTTTTCCGCAAGCGGCGCAAGGCTTTCGGGTTTGGCCAGTGCGACCACGGCCTGCATCAGGACAAAAGCCAGCGCCAGCATACCCATCATCAACCATTTGATCTGGGGCGAGATTGCGTCGGTACGCGACAGGGAAACGGCCTTTGGCTGCATTCGTCAACTCCGGTTTTATATGGGGCGATACACCCCGTTTGTGTGTCCTTGGCAGAGTGCATCTGCAAACCCACTGCTGCAAGGTGAAAGATGGTCATCCTCACGCGCATGTCAACGCGACCCTCGGTTTCTATGCGAAATTGCCGCCCATCATCCCGTTGATCCCGTGGTCATGCCCCCAAACGAAACAGGGGCCGGCATTTCTGCCAGCCCCTGTTTGAAAGTGCACCGTGGATAGGATCAGTTGCCGGTCCCGGTGGTGGTCGCGCGTTGGCTGCGGCTGCCTTCGTCCGACTTGAGATAGTTAAAGAACTCGCTGTCGGGCGACATCACCATGGTAGAATTCTCGCCCTTCAACGCTTGCTCGTAAGCGCTGAGCGAGCGGTAGAATTCAAAGAACTCCGCATCCTTGGAATAGGCTTGCGCAAAGATCTTGTTCCGCTCGGCGTCGGCCTCACCTTCGGTGATACGGGCGTCACGACGGGCTTCCGAGAGGATTTCCTCGTAGGTACGATCCGCAAGAGCGGTGACACGTTGCGCCGCCTCGCGGCCACGGGCGCGTTCATCGGTCGCTTCGCGGTCACGTTCAGCGATCATCCGCTGCAGGGTCGCGTCAAAGTTCTGCTCTGGCAGGTTGGTCTGGCGCAAACGCACATCGACCACATCCAGACCAAGCGCCTGCGCACGCGCGTCAGAACGTTCGCGGATCTGGTCCATCAGTGCAGAGCGTTCGGGCGACAGGATGGTGTTGGATGTCACCCCCTGCGAGCCCAGAACCGCACGGATCTGACCGTCAAGAATACCGTTCAACTGGATTTCCGCCTGACGGCCACCGTCGGTGCCAAGGGCCTGACGGAACTGGCGCACGCTGTTGATGCGGTACAGCACAAAGGCATCCACTTCGAGACGACGGTCATCGGCGGGGGTGACCTCGATCATCGGCGTTTCAAGCGACAGGATACGGTCGTCGTAGCGGACGACCTCGTCCAGCAGCGGGATTTTGAACCCGATGCCCGCGTCTTCACGCACCTGTTTGATCTGGCCGAAACGCAGCACCAGCGCGCGTTCACGTTCGTCCACGATAAAGATCGACGACAGGGCGACAACGGCTGCGATCACAACCACGGGGATGAGGATATTGAGTTTACGCATCAGTTCGATCCTCGGTTGGAGTTGCGGAGTTCATTGAGCGGCAGGTAAGGCACGACCCCCTGCCCGGTCCCGTCAGAGCCGTTTTCGAGGATAATCTTGTCCACGTCCCCCAGTACTTTCTCCATGGTCTCGATGTACAGACGACGACGGGTCACATCGGGTGCTGCTTCATATTCCTGCAATACCGCTTCAAAGCGGCTTGCCTCACCCACGGCGTCGTTGACCACACGCGCGCGGTACCCTTCGGCGGCTTCCAGCAGGCGGGCGGATTCACCACGGGCTTCGGCGGTGCGGCGGTTGGCGTAGGCGTCCGCCTGACGTTCCACCCGATCGCGTTCCTGTTCGGCAGCTTGAACGTCACGGAAGGCGTCGATGACGGATTCCTGCGTCGTGTTGCCGTTTGCATCGGTCACGGTGACGGTCTGGCTGGGCGGATCCACCTTGTTGAAGTTGACGCGGATGATGTTGATCCCGGTCTCGCGGTTATCAAGCGTGGTCTGGATCAGCTCGCGCGCGGAGGCTTCGATGGTGGCACGGTCACGGTTGAGGATCGGTGCCAGCTCGGACTGGGCGATGATCTCGCGCATGGCGGATTCAGAAATCGCACGCACCGCCATTTGCGGATCCCGCAGCGAGAACTTGAAGTTCTCGGCGTTCTTTACGTTCCAGACGACCTGAAAATCGATATCGACGATGTTTTCATCCGTGGTCAGCATCAGCCCTTCGTTGTCGTCGCCACTGCGTCCTGCGCCAATGGTTTCGGCGCGGTTGGTGGTCACGTCAAAGACTTCGGCAGTGACAAAAGGCCAAGGGGCAAAGTTCAGACCCTCTGTCCCGATGCCCGAAAACTCCCCAAGGAAAAGCTCGATCGACTGCTGTTCAGGGCGCACGGTATAAAAGCTTGCCATCCCCCAGACGACGGCCGCCGCCACCAGACCCAGACCCACTGTGCCGCGGGTGAACTTGGGGCCTGCGCCGCCCATATTCCCGCCAGAGCCGCCGGAATTACGAGTGCCGCCTTTGCCGCCCATGAGCACGCGCAGCTGTTCCTGACCCTTTTTGACCAGATCGTCGATCTCGGGCATCTGACCTTTGTCACCACCCGGACCGCGCCCGCCACCACCGGTGGGCCGCTGCCCTCCGGGCCGGTTGCGGTCGCCACCATTGTTCCCACCGCCTGAGTTTCCTCCGCCGCCCCAAGGACCGCCTGTATTTCCAGCCATTAATTCTTCCCTATGTATGGCCGCTACAGCGGCCCTATCCCAACCGCCTACGCGGTTTTATCTTGTGCAGAGTTGGGCATATTCGCCCGAACTTCAAGCAGTGCGTGTCGGACTGCGCATGGTGACCAGCTCTTCGGACATGGTCGGGTGCACGGCGCAGGTCGCGTCGAATTGCTCTTTTGTCAGCCCCGCCTTCACGGCAATGCCCACCAGCTGGATCAGCTCGCCCGCGTTTGGTGCGACGATGTGGCACCCCAGAACGACGCGTGTTTCCTTGCTGACGATCAGCTTCATCATCACACGTTTGTTCTTTTCGGCAAAGGCCGTTTGCATGGGCCGGAACGACGCCGAGTAAATCTCGACCGGTTCCTGCTCTGCCGCTTGCTCTTCTGTCAGGCCGACGGTGCCGAATTCGGGCTGTGTGAACACGGCCGACGGGATCAGGTCGTGATCCACGGGCGTCGGGTTGCCGCCAAAGACGGTTTGCACAAAGGCCATGCCTTCGCGGATCGCAACAGGTGTCAGGTTCACGCGGTCGGTGACATCGCCGATGGCATAGATCGACGGTACGCCCGACTGGCTGTATTCGTCGACTTCGACCTCTTGGCGACGGCCCAGCGACACGCCGACCTCTTCCAGCCCCATGCCATCGGTATTCGGTGCGCGCCCTGTGGCGAACAGCACCATGTCAAAAACCTTCTCGGCCCCGTTGGAGGCTTTGACCCAAATCGGCCCCTGCGTGCCTGCGCGCGCGTCGCAATTGTTCAGCTCGTTCGATTGCTCAGCCGTGGCCCCCATCGCCGCGTCAGAGTTGCTGGGCATGGTGCCCGCCTCATGTTCGGATTCCAGCGCCATTTCGACGATGCTGGTGCCGCAGTGGATATCGACGCCTGCATTTGTCATCGATTCAGCGATCAGTCCGCGGGCCTCGTCATCAAACCCGCGCAGGATCTGCGCCGCGCGGTTGTACATCGTCACCTCGACGCCCAAACCATTCAGGATACAGGCGAATTCACAGCCGATATAGCCGCCACCCACAATCAGGATCGACTTGGGCAGGCTTTCGAGATGGAAGATATCGTCCGACACAATCCCAAGCTGGGCGTTCGGCACATCAGGGCGTACCGGACGGCCGCCGGTGGCCAGCAAGATGTGTTTGGCCGTGCGGGTTTCGCCGTTGGCCAGCTGCACAGTATGCGCATCCTTGATCGTGGCGCGCTGGTCAAAGGTATCGACCTCCGAATTGGCCAAGAGCTTGCGATAGACGCCTTCCAGCCGGTCCAGTTCAGTATTCAAACGGGTCTTAAATGCGTGCCAGTCAAAGGTGCCCGGCTTGATGTCCCAGCCAAAGCACTGCGCCTCGTCCACCAGCTCGGCGTAGCCCGAGGCAAAAACCATCAGCTTTTTCGGCACGCAGCCCCGGATCACGCATGTCCCGCCATAGCGGTCCTCTTCGGCGAGGGCGACTTTGGCCCCGTATTCGCCCGCCGCAACACGTGCCGCGCGCACGCCGCCGGAACCGCCACCAATGACAAAAAGGTCGTAATCAAAATCGCTCATCTGGGCCGGGGCCTTTCTTTGTTAATCGCTCAGGTCGGAGAACAGGTTATCCGTCTCGACAAACTCCATCTTATCGCGATCAACAGTGCCTTCGTTGATGTCGCGCACTTCGACGCGGCCATCGCCATAGCCGATCACCACGGCATCACAGATATCAATGAATAGCCCGTTTTCAACTACGCCCGGCATCTGGTTCATGACCAAAGCCATCTGGCGGGTGTTGCCGATCCGCTTGAGATGCAGGTCAAGGATGTAGTTCCCCTCGTCCGTCACGAAGGGGATGTCGCCGTTCATACGCAGCGTGGAATTGCGCCCCAGCACGTCCATCGACACCAAAGTCTCTTCGACAAGCGCTTGTGTGGTCTGCCAGCCAAAGGGAATAACCTCTACCGGAAGGGGAAATGCGCCCAGTGTTTCGACCTCTTTGCCGATGTCGGCAATCACGACCATTTGATCGGAGGCGGTGGCCACGATCTTTTCTTGCAGCAAGGCACCGCCGCCGCCCTTGATCAGGTTCAGCTCTCCGTCGAACTCGTCCGCGCCGTCGATGGTCAGGTCCAGCCACTTGGCTTCATCCAGGCTGATCACCTCGATCCCCACTTCGCGCGCCAACTGCGCGGTACGGGTCGACGTGGGCACGCCCTTGATCCGCAAGCCGTCGTCGCGCACCATTTCGCCCAAACAGCGCACCAGCCACGCGGCGGTAGAGCCGGTGCCCAATCCGACGCGCATTCCGTCTTCTACAAATTGTGCAGCGCGTTTGGCGGCGACAAATTTGGCCTTATCGATGGGTGACAATTCTCCGGTCATGGCAGCGACTCCTCGTTAATCGACGCCCTTATAGACGCAGCCGCGCCGGCGCGCGACCCTCAAAACCGCATTGTCGTCGCGTCGCGTGGCCTGCGGGCGGTGACACATGGCCTGCGCCACGACCCCACGGGGGTGTTACGCGCCGATAATCTGGATAGAGTACCGCAAACCGCGCAGATCGGTCGTTTTCAATCGCCCGCCTCCGGCGCAATGGGATACCACCGGCCTATGACCGATTACACGCTGCACTACGCCCCCGACAATGCCTCCCTGATCATCCGCCTCGCGCTCGAGGCGCAGGGCGTGGCCTATGACACCTGTCTGGTCGATCGCGCGGCGCAGGCGCAGTCTGCCCCCGCCTATCGCGCGCTGAACCCGCACGGGCTGATCCCCGCGTTGCAGACGCCGGACGGGCCGATGTTCGAAACCGGCGCAATCCTGCTGTGGCTAGCGGACCGGCATGGGGGGCTGGCCCCTGCCGCGATGGATGCCACACGGGCGGATTTCCTCAAGTGGTTGTTTTTCGTTGCCAATACGGTGCACCCTGCCCTGCGTATGCTGTTTTACCCTGATAAATACGTGGGCGCTGACAACGCCGCCCAAGACGCGCTGCACACAACCGTAACCCAAGCGTTGCAGACCCACCTGCGCAGGCTGGATGACCGGGCCGCGGCGGATACGCTGCCCCTCGCGCTTGCGCTTTACCTCGCCCCGCTGTTGCGCTGGTGTGCGCTGTATCCGCGCAACCGTGATCGCGGCTGGTTCGATCTGCGCGCCACCCCGCATCTGCACGCGCTTTGCGCAAGGGTCGAAACGCTCCCCTGCACGGCGGCCGCGCAAACCGCTGAAGGGCTGGGGCTCACGCCCTTTACCGCGCCCCACCTTGCCATCCCACCCATAGGAAGTGCCACCTGATGTTTCTCTCTGTCTTCGATATGTTCAAAGTGGGCATCGGCCCGTCCTCCTCGCACACGATGGGGCCGATGGTAGCGGCGGCGCGGTTTCTGGACCTGATGCGCGCCTCTCCGTTCAAATTCGCGGGCCTGCGCGCATCGCTGCATGGCAGTCTGGCCTTTACCGGTGTGGGGCACGCCACGGACCGCGCGACGATCCTTGGCCTCGCGGGGTTCACGCCGCAAGACTACGACAATGACCGCGCCGAAGAGGTACTGGCCGAGATCAACCGCACGCAGACGATCACCCTGCCAGACCTTGGCACGCTGAGTTTCGCGCCCAAGTCCGATATGATCTTTGACTATGACACCAAGCTCGACGGCCACGCCAACGGGATGATGCTGATGGCCACCGACGCCCAAGGCGACGTTAGCTTGCGCGAGACCTATTATTCCATCGGCGGCGGTTTCGTGATGACCGAAGCCGAACTGGCGGCGGGCAAGGACACAGACGAAGGCGCGCCGATACCCTTCCCGTTTAAGTCCGCAACCGAGATGCTGCAGATGGCGGCAGAGTCCGGCAAGAGCATCGCCCAGATGAAACGCGCCAACGAGGAATCGCGCGGCGGGGCGGCGCAGCTGCGCGACGGCACCAAGCGGCTGTGGCAGGTGATGAACGATTGCATCAACCGCGGGCTCGAAACCGATGGCATCTTGCCCGGCGGGTTGAATGTCAAACGCCGCGCCAAAGCGATCCATGATGCGCTGCAGCAAGAACGCGGCCAGAACCAGCGCGCGCCCCACACGATCAACGACTGGATGAGCGTTTACGCTATGGCGGTGAACGAGGAAAACGCCGCCGGTGGGCAAGTCGTCACCGCCCCCACCAACGGCGCAGCGGGTGTGATGCCCGCGACCTTGCGCTATTATCTGGATCACGTCCCCGGCGCATCAGAGGCGCATATCGAGGATTTCTTGCTCACCGCTGCGGCGATCGGCGGGCTGGTCAAATTCAACGCGTCGATCTCGGGGGCGGAAGCGGGCTGTCAGGCCGAAGTGGGCAGCGCCGCCGCCATGTCGGCCGCCGGGCTCTGTGCCGTCATGGGCGGCACGCCGCAGCAGATCGAGAACGCCGCCGAAATCGCGCTGGAGCATCATCTGGGCATGACCTGCGACCCCGTGCGCGGTCTGGTGCAGGTGCCGTGCATCGAACGCAACGGGCTTGGCGCGATCAAGGCGGTCTCCGCCGCGTCGCTTGCGCTGCGCGGCGACGGCACGCATCTGGTGCCGCTGGACGCCTGCATCGAAACCATGCGCCAGACCGGTGCGGATATGTCTGAAAAGTATAAAGAAACCTCGCTTGGGGGGCTGGCGGTCAACGTGCCGAACTGCTGATCTGACGCAGCGGCACGCGGCCCCGCCCGCGCTTGACCCCACCGCGGAACTGCAACAGTCTGACAGCCGTCAGGAAATTTGCGGGAGGGCAAGATGGAACTGAAACAGGCAATGCAGGAACGGCGCAGCATCCGGGGCTTCAAGAAAGACCCCGTGCCGCGCGCCCTGCTGGAAGAGGTCATCGCACTGGCCAATCGCGCGCCATCCTCGATGAACACCCAGCCGTGGCATCTGCATGTGCTGACCGGCGAACCGCTTGAGAAAGTCCGTGAAGGGAATTCGACCCGTATGTTGCAAGGCGTGCCGCCGGTACGTGAAATCAGCGATCACGGGGCCTATGCCGGTGTTCACCGCGACCGGCAGGTCGGCATCGCGAAACAGCTCTTTGCTGCTATGGGGATCGAACGCGACGACAAGGAGCGCCGTCAGGATTGGGTGATGCGCGGCTTCCGCCAGTTCGATGCGCCGGTGTCCATCGTCGTCTGCTTTGACAAGTCGCTGGATGACAATGGCACCATCGCGCATTTCGATCTGGGCGCGGTGACCTACGGCCTTGTCCTCGCCGCGTGGAGCAAAGGTCTGGGCTGCGTGATCAACGGTCAGGGCATCATGCAATCGCCTGTGGTGCGTGAACATGCGCAAATCCCCGACGATCAGGTGATCATGACCTGCGTCGCCATGGGCTGGCCGGACGAGGATTTTTCGGCCAATGCCGTCGTCTCTACCCGCCGCCCCGTCGAAGAAGTCACGCGGTTCGTCGGCTTCGACGATTAACGCCCTGCGGCCCTAAGCTCCTTGAAAACCAGCGTCACGCGCGGGGGCCTACCCCGCCGTGACGGACTTGCGCACCATATCCCAATATTGCGCGATTACCTCGTCCAGCGACAGCCGTCCGCCTGCGCGAAACCACGTATTCACCCCTGTCAGCATCGCAATCACCGCCAAGGTCGCGATCTTGGTATCCGCGATGGCGAAATCCCCCGCCGCCGCCCCGTCTCGCAAGATCGTCTCTAGCCGGTCTTCATACTGGCGGCGCAATGCTTCGACCTCGGCGAAATTCTCGGACGTGAGGTTGCGCAGTTCCATATAAGAGATGAACACCTCGTCCGGGCGGTCGGCGTGAAAGCGGATGTGAAAATCGACAAATTTGCGCAAGCGATCCACCGCGCTTTGACTGGGGTCACTGTCGCAGGCCGCAAGCAGGTCGTTCATATGGTCCTGCAACAGGCTGAACAACAACGTCTGCTTGTCCGGCGTGTAATTATACAATGCGCCCGCCTGCACCCCGACTTCCGTCGCCAGTGCCCGCATGGATACGGCAGCAAAGCCGTGACGGGCGAAAAGCCGCAACGCTGCCGCGCGGATTTTGGGCCGAGTGATGTCAGAATGTGATCCGGTTGTACGCGCCATGGGTCAAAGGTTAATTGAACGCATGTTCAAAGGCAAACCCCTGCTTGCGCGAATTCCGTCGCTGGTGCATGACTGATCTATGACGCACCGTATCCTTCTTCCGCTCTGCCTTGCCGCGCTGACCCTGCCCGCGGCCTGCACGCAGTTTCCCGCGCTCGACAGCCGTGCCACGCCCGAGCTTCTCGCCTCGGACTATCCCGCGCTTGTGCCGGTCGATCCGCTGCTTGCCAAGGCCGAGGCCGGACAGGTGAACATCCCGCAAACCGAAAACGGGCTGACATCGCGGGTCGAACGATTGCAGGCGCGCGCGGCGCGCTTGCGCGGATCGGTTCTGTCGGGGTCGGAAAAGCAGCGTTTGTCCCAAGGTCTGCAATAAGGCGCATGCAATGTCGCGTTGCGTGCGCGGTAGGAAAGGGCTACATCGCGGCTAAACCCCCGAAACGCCGCAGCCCGCTGCCGCGCACCACCAAAAGGATTGCACCATGTCACAACCGCTTCGTCTTGGGATTGCCGGATTGGGCACCGTTGGGGTTGGCGTGGTGCGGATCATCCGCAAGCAGGCTGCCTTGATCGAGGCCCGCACCGGTCGCCCCGTCACCATCACCGCCGTCTCTGCCCGCAGCCGCGACAAGGACCGCGGTGTCACATTGTCGGGCTACGCGTGGGAAGATGATCCCGTCGCACTGGCAAAACGTGACGATGTGGATGTCTTTGTCGAACTGATGGGCGGCGACGAAGGCCCCGCCAAGGACGCGACCGAAGCCGCGCTTGCCTCAGGCAAGGATGTGGTCACTGCCAACAAGGCGCTGCTGGCGATCCACGGTCAGGCGCTGGCCGAACAAGCCGAAGCCGCGGGCTGCCTGATCCGCTATGAAGCTGCCGTGGCCGGGGGCATCCCCGTGATCAAGGCGCTGACGGAAAGCCTTGCCGGGAACGAGATCACCCGCGTCATGGGCGTGATGAACGGCACCTGCAACTATATCCTGACCCGCATGGAAGAGACCGGCAACGGCTATAACTCCCTGTTCGAGGAGGCCGAGGCGCTTGGCTATCTTGAAGCGGACCCGAACCTTGATGTGGGCGGGATTGACGCGGCGCATAAGCTGGCGATCCTGTCGTCGATCGCCTTTGGCACACAGGTGGATTTCGACGGGATCGAGATCGAAGGCATCCAGCGCGTCAGCATCGACGACATTCAGGCTGCCGCGAATATGGGATACAAGATCAAGCTTCTCGGCGTCGCGCAAATGACCGGCCGCGGGCTGGAACAGCGCATGCAGCCCTGCCTTGTGCCCGACAGCTCTCCGCTGGGGCAACTCGCGGGCGGGACCAATATGATCGTGCTGGAAGGCGATGCGATCGGGCAGATCGTCCTGCGCGGCCCCGGTGCCGGTGAAGGCCCCACCGCCAGCGCTGTATTGTCGGACATCTGCGATATCGCACGCGGCTGGCATGGCCCGGTCTTTGGCCAGAAGGCGGCAACGCTCGCCTCGGCCACCGCGGCCCTGTCGCAGCGCCCCGCCGCCTTCTATCTGCGCATGGGCCTGCTGGACAAACCCGGTGCCCTGGCCAAAGTCGCCACCGTGCTGGGAGAGGCCGGGATCAGCATCGACCGCATGCGCCAGACCGAACACCGCAGCGATCAGGCCCCCGTCTTGATCGTCACCCATAAATGCAGCCGCACCGCGCTGGACGAGGCTCTGGCCGCGATGGCGAAAACCGGTGTGTTGGCAAGCGATCCTGTGGCGCTGCGGATCGAGGATCTGTAACCCCGAGGGGCGCGGCCGCCCCCCTGCCCTGCCCATTGTGGGGAGGATGGGACGGATGCCTTCGGCGAGGATTTTTGACCATTTGGAAGGGGGAGATGCATGAGCTTTCTAGGTGTTGATGCGTCTTTAACGGGGCGTCGCTGGGTTGGCCCCGGTGTCGAGGTGGAACGCGCGACCGAAGTTCTGGTGCAGCAGACCAGCCTGCCGCTGGCCCTGTGTCAGGTGCTGGCGCGGCGCGGTGTGGCGGCGGAAGAGGCCGAAGCGTTTCTTGCGCCGTCGTTGCGCGATCTGCTGCCTGACCCGCGTTCCCTGCGCGACATGGAAAAAGCCGCGACGCGTTTTCTTGCTGCGGTCAAAGCACGTCAGCGGATTGCCGTTTTTGCGGATTATGACGTGGATGGTGGCAGCTCTGCCGCGCTGCTGCTGGTCTGGCTGCGCGAGATGGGCTGCGCCGCGACGCTTTATGTACCGGACCGGATCGACGAAGGATATGGCCCCAACGACGCCGCAATGGCCGAACTGGCCGCGGCCCATGATCTGATCGTCTGCGTTGACTGCGGGACCTTGTCTCATGGGCCGGTGGCCGCGGCGGTAGGCGCGGATGTCGTTATTCTGGACCACCACCTGGGCGGAGAGACCCTGCCCGACGCCTTGGCCGTGGTGAACCCCAACCGGCAGGATGAAGACGGTGCCTTGGCGCATCTTTGTGCCGCGGCAGTGGTGTTCT
The DNA here is from genome assembly GCF_045586035.1 of Sulfitobacter sp. PM12. Taxonomy (NCBI): domain Bacteria; kingdom Pseudomonadati; phylum Pseudomonadota; class Alphaproteobacteria; order Rhodobacterales; family Roseobacteraceae; genus Sulfitobacter; species Sulfitobacter sp. PM12. The sequence continues at coordinate 1,483,967 of NZ_CP151529.1, read as the reverse complement.
TGATGCTGGTCGAGGCAGGGCGCCAACTGCGCGAAGCGGGCACACACGGGCCTGACCTGATGGCGCTGTTGGATCTGGTGGGGCTGGCCACGGTGGCCGATGTCGCCCCGTTGATCGGCGTGAACCGCGCCTTTGTACGTCAGGGGCTACGCGTCATGGCGCGGCGCGACAGATTGGGGCTTGCCGCCTTGGCCGATGTGGCGCGGATGGATACGGCCCCGGCGGCCTATCATCTTGGGTTTCTGCTTGGCCCGCGGATCAACGCGGGCGGGCGCATCGGGCAAGCGGATCTGGGGGCAAGGCTGCTGGCCTGCGATGATCCCCATGAGGCGCAGTCGCTTGCCGAAAAGCTGGACCTGCTGAACACCGAGCGCCGCGATGTTGAAACCGCCGTTCGCGCCGCCGCGCTGGATCAGGCAGAGGCCCGCGGCTTTGACGCGCCTTTGGTCTGGGCCTCGGGCGCGGGCTGGCATCCGGGCGTGGTGGGCATCGTCGCCTCGCGTTTGAAAGAGGCGTCGAACCGGCCGTCGATCGTGATCGGGTTCGAGGATGGCATCGGCAAAGGCTCTGGCCGCTCTGTCTCGGGGATCGATCTGGGCGCGCCGATCCAGCGGCTGGCAGCCGAGGGGCTACTGATCAAGGGCGGCGGACATAAAATGGCCGCCGGGCTGACCGTGGCCGAAGACAAGCTGGACGCCGCCATGGCGCGGCTGTCAGAGCTACTGGCCAAGCAGGGCGCGCATCTGGCTGGCGCGGCAGACCTGAAGCTGGACGGCATGTTGATGCCCGCCGCCGCGACGGTGGAACTGGCGCAGCAGGTGGAACAGGCAGGCCCCTTCGGGGCCGGTGCCCCTGCCCCGCGATATGCCTTTGCCGACATGCAGATACGCTTTGCCAAGCGGGTGGGTGAAAGCCACCTCAAGATCAGTTTCGGCGACGGCAACAACACCAAAATGGACGCCATCGCCTTTGGTGCATTTGACGGCCCGCTTGGCCCGGCACTGGAAAACCACGGTGGTGCACGGTTCCATCTGGCGGGCCGTCTGGACATCAATACGTGGCGCGGCCGACAGTCTGTGCAGCTGCGTCTGGAAGATGCGGCACCTGCGTAAAAATTTTTCATTTTCTTTCGATTTCTGCTTGCGCGCCTGCGCCGCATTCCTTAGAGAAGCGCTCACAAGCTAAGTGGCCCGTTCGTCTATCGGTTAGGACGTCAGGTTTTCAACCTGAAAAGAGGGGTTCGACTCCCCTACGGGCTGCCACTTGTGCCCTTACCCGACATTCTGAAGACAATGCGCCATGATCTTGGGCGAGATGTGTTTGCCGCTGTTTCTGCGCTGTTTGATCTCGCGCGGCGGACTGGACGGCTAAGCTCTGATGTCTCTGACGGCGGTTTACGCCTCGCCTTTTATATCCACAATCAGAAAACTGAACTCAAAATTAGGTCAATTACATAAATCAGGGCAGTCATTAGATAGGGGGCATCAGACACACTCGAGGATGACCACTATGAAAGCCATGACCCTTACCGCCTACGGTGACGACGCGACGTTCGAAGCTGCCGACCTGCCCAAACTGGCAGAGATTGTGGACGCAGGGGCGCTGAAGCCCTTGCTTGATGACCAGAGATTCGGCCTTGATACGGTGGGCGGGGCCTATGACCGCCTGACCAGCGGGCAAGCCATCGGCAAGGTGGTTGTAGACGTCTGATCATAGCACCAGACTTGTGAAAAGGCGCTGCCAACATACAGACGATGGCAGCCCCTTATTGGCCCATTTCAACCGGAAACTGCTGGGCATCCCCCCATTGGCGCGGGGATTGCCCGTACATCCGCCTGAATTCGCGACTGAATTGCGACGGGCTGACATATCCCACATCGACCGCCGCCTCGTTCACCGACATGCCGCCTGCGATCTTCATCGCCGCATTGTTGAGCCGCATGGATTTGACAAACTGGATCGGGGCCATCGTCGTCACCTGTTTGAACTTGCGATGAAATGCGGCGCGGCTCATCCCGGCGCGGGACGCCATATCATCAATAGAGATCGGCGCGTCCAGGTGAGAGGATACATGCGCGATCGACCGTGCAATCGCATTGCCCGCGCCGAAGGCCTGTCTGGCAAAACTCCCTGCCTCCCCCTTTAGGATCGCGTAGTAAAGCTCGCGCAGCCGTGCCTCGCCAAGAATCGCCGTATCCGCCGGATTGCCACCCAATTGCAGCAAACGCAGCAGCGCGTCGGCAAAGGCATCATCCCAAGCGGCCAGCCTGATCCCCTGCGCGCGCAAACCGCCTTTGACCTCGGGAATCACATTGCCGGTATTTTCCATCTCCATCGACAGTTCTGTCATCATCCGCTTATCGAGCGAAATGATAACCCCGTAGAGCGGGCTTTCGGCAGAGGCGGTCGGCGCGCCGGCCTTCACCGGCATCGACATCGGGCAGCACATATATCGGCTGTCGTCATAGATGTACCTGTGCCCGTCCAGCACAGCCTCTTTCGCCCCGCTGACGATAGCAATAACGCTGGGTTCATAGACCGCCGGCACGCAATGAATCGCCTGCGTGGCCCGAAACAGGCGCACCCCGTCAATGCCGGCTCCCGTCAGCCCCTCTTGGGTCGCGTTGTTCCGGATTAGCTGTCTGATCTGGTCTTTGCTCATGAGGGCAATCTACTGCGTCACATCGGCCTTTCACAAGCGCGTGATACAATCAGGCAAGTATTCGCGACGATCTCGCCTATTTTGAGAGCCAGCCGAGAGCTATTTACCCTTCAACACCAAACACACCGCGCATCGCTGCCGCGCTGACATCGAAAAGGAACATGACGATGAAGGACACGACTTTCGGACCCAAAGGCTGGACACCTGATCGCCTTGGATCGCTCAAGGGGAAAACATATCTCATCACCGGCACGACGGCCGGTGCGGGCTTTCAGGCCACGCGCATCCTGCTGTCCAAGGGGGCAAAAGTCGTCATGCTGAACCGCAACGCCGACAAATCCATCGCCGCGATCAAAACGCTCAAGGACACGTTCGGTGCCAACGCCGAGGTGAGCTTTGTGCGGATGGATCTGTCTGATCTGGCCAGCGTGCGCGCCGCGGCGGAGGAGGTGAAACGCACCGTTCCCCGGATTGACGCGCTGATCTGCAACGCTGCCATCGCGCAGGTGCCGACACAGCAGCTGACCGTTGACGGGTTCGAAAGCCAGCTTGGCACCAACCACTATGGGCACTTCCTGCTGTGCGGGATGCTGTTTGATCGCATTCAGGAAAGTGCGGGCCGGATCGTTGTGGTGTCCAGCCTCGGGTACAACATGGGGATCAAGACGATACAGTTCGACGACATGAACTGGGACAAGAACTATAGCGCCAACGCGGTCTACAGCCAAAGCAAGCTGGCGCAGATGATGTTTGCCTATGAGCTTCAGGACCGGCTGAAAGCCACCGACAGCCGCGTTGAGGTATACGTCTGTCACCCCGGCGCGTCGGCGACCTCGCTGATCAGCACAAGCGGCGGGCTTTTCACACGGGTCACCTGGTGGATGATGAGCAAGACGCCAATGGTGCAATCCGCCGAAAAAGGCGCGTATCCCGAAGTCATGTGCGCGACCGAAGACGGGTTGGCGCAGCGCGCGCTTTATGGCCCGACCGGATGGCTGCAAACCGGAGGGCCCGTTGGCAAAGGCACCCTGAACCCCCATGCCTACGACAAACCCGTGATGGAGAAACTCTGGACCGTCTCCGAAAAAGCGACAGGTTTTCACTGGGAAATCTAAGGGAAACGCGCGCCCTCATCCCGAGCGCGGCGCGCGTTTCACACGGCGATTCCCCCTCGCCATACGCCCCTTGGAATATGGCATCAGAAGATGTGATTTTTTTGCCGTATTTCCCCAATTTCTCATGCGGCTTGCACTTGCGCCCGCCGATGGCTTTGCCTAAAGAAGCGCTCACAAGTTAAGTGGCCCGTTCGTCTATCGGTTAGGACGTCAGGTTTTCAACCTGAAAAGAGGGGTTCGACTCCCCTACGGGCTGCCACTTGGTTTTCCATCCGTTTGTTATTTGCCTCTCGCCCGTTCTGCGGAACCGTGGCCTGCGTTATTTGCCTTTGTCCCGCGATGACGACCGCAAAAACGCAACTTGACGGGTGGGCGGACAACTGTCATCGAAACCGGGTCGGTTTCCTTCGGGAAATAATAGGGAATTCGCCATCCGCGCTTTGGTGTGGATGAACCGGAACTGCCCCCGCAACTGTAGACGGTGAGCTACCTCCATCATGCCACTGGGCCTCAAGGTCCGGGAAGGCGGGGACAGCCGCGATCCGTCAGTCAGGAGACCTGCCGACACTGAACCTGAAACACCGGGCGGGGTTGCTCGGGAGAGGATGATGATGGGACCGGATATTACCTTACGCGCAGACCAAAATGCGCCCGCGCGCCATTTGGCTGGCCCCTTCTCTTTCTATTCAAAGACCCCGGCATCGGACCAACCGGAGCCCTTGATATGAAACCATTTTTTTCGAGCCTGACCCTGATTGCGAGCCTTGCGGGCAGCACCGCGCTTGGCGCAGAGACAGACTATCCGCTGACCATCGACAACTGCGGCCATACGCTCAGCTTTGACGCGGCACCCCAGACCACCGTGACCATCGGGCAATCCACGACAGAGATCCTGTATCTGCTGGGCCAGCAGGACCGGATCGCGGGAACCTCTGTCTGGTTCAGCCCCGTTTTGCCAGAGTTCAAAGACACCAACGATGCGATTGAACGGCTGGCGGATAACGACCCCAGCTTTGAAAGCGTGTTGGGCAAACGCCCCGATCTGGTCACCGTGATGTATGAATGGCACGTCGGCCCCGAAGGTATGGTCGGCACCCGCGACAGCTTTCACGAGGTGGGCGTGCCGACCTATGTGATGCCCACCGATTGCGCGGCCAAGGATAATTCTGTCGGCGCGGACGGCACGCGATCTGAACTGTTCACGACCCAGCAGCTGTATACCAGCATCGAAGAGCTCGCCCTGATCTATAACGCGCAAGACGCCGGTGCCACGCTGCTGGCAGACCTGCAATCGCGTGAGGCAAAGGCGGTCGAGAAAGCCAAATCGCTGAACCTGCCCCAAGGCACCTCGGCGCTGTTCTGGTTCTCGTCGTCCGAGATGGCGGCGGACCCTTATGTCGCAGGTCAACAGGGTGTGCCCGCCTATATGATGGACAAGCTTGGCGTTGAAAACGTCGTGACCTCGGCCGAGGAATGGCCGCTGGTCGGATGGGAGACTCTGGCGAAATCCGACCCGACGTTCATCGTGCTTGCCAAAATGGACCGTCGCCGCTTCCCCGCGGATGACATCGAGAAAAAACGCAGCTTCCTGATGAACGACCCCGTCGCCCGCGAGATGACCGCGGTGAAAGAGGGCCGCATCATCACCATGGACGCCCATGCGATGGACCCGACCGTGCGTGCGATCTATGCGCTGGAAACGATGGCTGACGCGCTGTCCGGTTTCGATCTAGCCGAATGACCGCAATCGACCGCTCTGTGATGCGCAGGCCGCAGTGGCACTGGTGGGTGATCATCCCGCCGGTGCTGCTGGCCACACTGCTGTTTGGTGCGGCCATCGGCGAGGTCTCTATCCCGCCGCTGGTGGTGCTGAAGGTGCTGGCCAACAAGGCGCTGAACGCGGGCTATGCGGTCGACAAGATTGACGAGGGCATCGTGTGGAACTACCGCATGGCGCGGGCCGTGGTGGCAATGTGCTGTGGCGCCGGTCTGGCGCTGTCGGGCGTCGTGTTGCAAGCACTGCTGCGCAATGCGCTGGCGGATCCCTATCTGCTGGGCATCTCTGCGGGGGCGTCCACCGGCGCTGTTGCGGTGACCATCCTCGGGCTGGGGGGTGGTGCCATTTCGCTGTCTATCGGTGCGTTCAGCGGGGCGCTGGTGGCTTTCGCTTTTGTGGCTTTGCTGGCGCAGGCGGCAGGGGGCGGTGTGGGCCTGCGGGCCGCGGGCGTGATCGTGCTGGCCGGTATCGCGGGCAGCCAGATGTTCAACGCCCTGACCGCGCTGATGATCACGAAATCGGCCAATGCCGAACAGGCCCGTGCTATCATGTTCTGGCTTTTGGGGAATATGTCGGGCGTGCGCTGGCCCGATGTACTAAGCGCCCTGCCCGCGGCGATGATCGGGCTGCTGGCCTGTCTGTGGCACGCCCGCGCGCTGGATGCCTTTACCTTCGGCAGCGACAGCGCCGCGTCCTTGGGCATTCCGGTGCGCCGCGTGCAGCTGCTGCTGATCGGCACGGCGGCGCTGGTCACGGCGGTGATGGTCTCGGTGGTAGGTGCGATCGGCTTTGTCGGGCTGGTGATTCCCCATGCCATGCGCATCGTCGTGGGGCATCGTCACGCGATCCTTGTGCCTGCTTCCGCACTGGCGGGGGCGGTGTTTCTGGTCTTTGCCGATGTGATTTCCCGAGTGATTGTACCGGGCCAAGTGCTGCCCATCGGCGTGGTGACCGCTTTGGTCGGCGCGCCCGTCTTTGCACTGATCCTGATTGGCAAAAGGACGTCGCCATGATTCTGTCCTGTCACGAACTGGGCTGGCGGGTGCGCAACCGCGCCATCGTCAACGACGTGTCCCTGTCCTTGCGGCCGGGCGAAAAGCTGGGGCTGATCGGGCCGAACGGGTCGGGCAAATCCACGTTGCTGCATATGCTTGCCGGTATTCAGAAACCCTCGCGCGGGCGGGTCGAGCTGGACGGCGCACCGCTGGCAAAGATGCGCCAGCGCGATATCGCACAGCGGCTGGCGCTGGTCGAACAACACGCCGATACCGCAGATCGCATCACCGTGCGCCATGCCGTTGAACTGGGCCGCACCCCATGGCTGTCCGCCCTGCGCGGGTGGAGCGCAGGGGACGACGCCATCGTCACGCAGGCGCTGGCGGATGTGGATCTGTCGGGCTTTGGCGACCGCCACTGGCACACGCTGTCGGGCGGTGAACAACAGCGCGTTCATATCGCCCGTGCACTGGCCCAAAGGCCGCAAGTGCTGCTGCTGGACGAGCCGACGAACCATCTGGATATCCGCCACCAGCTTTCGATCCTTGAGCTGATCCAGCGCCTGCCGACAACGGCGATCATCGCCCTGCACGACCTGAACCAAGCCACGCTCTGCGACCGGATTTGCGTCTTGCAAGATGGCAAGCTGCGCGCCATCGGCACCCCCTCCGAGATCATGACAGAAACCCTCCTGCGCGAGGTCTTTGGCGTCTGCGGGCATTTCCTTGTCGATCCGGCGGATAACGCGCAGGTGATCCGCTTTCACACGGCGACCCATTAAGCGCGCCAAGCGGCCACACTTCTATTCAACTCCTTACGCATTTGGTCGGGAACCATCCGTCACGCTACAGGTTTTGCCTGTGGACCCTGAAGGAGTAGCTACAGATGACCGACAAGAAGCAAACCCCTCCCACAACCACAGACGCTGGCATTCGCGTTCAAAGCGATGAGCATTCGCTGACCGTTGGCCCCGATGGCCCGATCGTGCTGAATGACCACTATCTGCTTGAACAGATGGCGAATTTTAACCGTGAACGTATTCCAGAGCGCCAGCCCCACGCCAAGGGCTCGGGCGCATTTGGCACCTTCGAGACGACGCAAGACGTGTCGAAATACACGATGGCGAATATCTTCCAGCCCGGCGCGAAATGCGATGTGGTGATGCGGTTTTCGACCGTGGCAGGCGAACGCGGCAGCCCGGACACATGGCGCGACCCGCGCGGCTTCTCGGTCAAGATGTACACCGACGAAGGCATCTTTGACATGGTCGGCAACAACACCCCGATCTTCTTTGTCCGCGATCCGATCAAGTTCCAGCAGTTCATCCGCAGCCAGAAGCGCCGTGCGGATAACAACATGCGCGACCACGATATGCAGTGGGATTTCTGGACGCTCTCGCCCGAAAGCGCGCATCAGGTGACCTATCTCATGGGCGACCGTGGCATTCCGAAAAACTGGCGCGAGATGAACGGATATTCCAGCCACACCTATTCGCTAGTCAACGCCGAGGGTGAAAAGTTCTGGGTCAAGTTCCACTTCCACACCGATCAGGGCGACGGAAATGCCTACCTTAGCCAGAATGAAGCCGACAAGCTGGCGGGGACCAACGGCGACTACCACCGCGCCGATCTGTTCAACAACATCCGCGACGGGAACTACCCGAGCTGGACGCTCAAATGGCAGATCATGCCTTACGAGGATGCCAAGACCTATCGCATCAACCCGTTTGATCTGACCAAGGTCTGGCCGCACGAGGACTACCCGCTGATCGAGGTCGGCAAGCTGACCCTGAACCGCAACCCCACCGATTTCCATACAGAGATCGAACAGGCCGCATTCGAGCCGAACAATATGGTGCCGGGCGTGGGTCTGTCGCCAGACAAGATGCTGTTGGCACGGGGTTTTTCCTACGCGGACGCGCACCGCGCGCGGCTGGGTGTCAACTACAAGCAGATTCCGGTCAATAAACCCGTATCGCCGACCCATAGCTATTCAAAAGATGGTGCGGGCCGGACTGAAAAAGTGTCTGATCCGGTATACGCGCCCAACTCATATGGTGGGCCCTCTGCGCAGCCGCATCAGCATGAAGCGGGCCTGTGGTATTCCGATGGCGACATGGTGCGTCAGGCCTATACCCTGCGCCCCGATGACGATGATTGGAGCCAGGCCGGCAAGCTTGTCCGCGAGGTGATGGATGCCGATGCCCGCGAACGTTTGGTGTCGAATGTGGTGGGGCACCTGTGCGACGGTGTCAGCGAAAAGGTGCTGGTCCGTGCCTTTGAATACTGGCGCAACATCGACAAAGACACCGGCGACAAGATCGAGGCCGGTGTGCGCGAGAAGCTGGGCGGGGAATCCAAAGCCCCCGGTATGGCCTCTGCCCTCAGCATCGGCGGCAAGTAACGCCGACCCATTTCAAGCCAAACGATCAGCGGGGCCTTCGCGGGCCCCGCTTTTTTTGCATATTCCAGAGCGATTTAACCGACGGCGATATTGTCGATCAACCGCACACCGGCCAGCCACGCGGCGGCCAACAGACGTGCGGGGCGGTTGGGTGTGGTCATCAGCTCCAACTGGTCAGCAGATCGCAGGTCAAGGTATTCCACCTGCGTAAAGCCCGCACGTTCCACCCGCGACACTGCCGCAGCGCGGAGCGTTTCCAGATCGCCACCGGCAAGCAGCCCCTCTGACATCTCCTCCATCGCGCGGTGAAGTTCGGGGGCCCAGGTGCGGGCGCGATCCGACAGCAGCAGGTTGCGCGAGGACATGGCCAGACCGTCTTCCTCGCGGATGGTGGGGCAGCCGATCACCTCTATCGGCAGGTCCAGATCACGCGCCAGACGGGTCACCACCTGAAGCTGCTGATAATCCTTTTCGCCAAAGAACGCCTTGTCCGCCTGGGTCTGGGTAAAGAGTTTGGTCACGATGGTGGCCACGCCGTCGAAATGCCCTGCCCGATGCGCCCCGCACAGCCCTTGGGTGATGCCTTCGACCGACACAGTTGTCGCGAAACCATTGGGGTACATCTGATCCCCATCTGGCACATAGACGACATCCGCCTTCAGCGCGATCAGCTTGCGCGCGTCCTCTTCCTCGGTGCGGGGGTAGTTCTTGTAGTCCTCAGGGTTGTTGAATTGTTTGGGGTTGATGAAGATCGTCACGATCACACGGTCGCACGCCTCTTTTGCGGCCCGCACGAGGCTCAGGTGCCCCTGATGCAGCGCGCCCATGGTCGGCACCACGGCGACGCTTTCGCCCGCGGCTTTCCATCCGGCGACCTTGCTGCGCAGTTCAACCAGCGTGCGGATAATTTCGGGTGTCATGTTTTGGAAACCTCGTCAGAAAATACATGCTCGGGTCCGGGGAAGGATCGCGCCGTGACCTCGTCGGCATAGGCCTGCACCGCGGCCTTTGCGTCATCGCCCAGATGGGCGTAGCGTTTTACGAATTTCGCCTTGAAGGCGGTGAACAGCCCCAGCATGTCATCGACCACCAGAATTTGCCCGTCGCATTGTGCTGACGCACCGATGCCGATGGTGGGAATGGCGACCGTTTCAGTGATCTGGTCCGCCAAAGCCTGCGGCACTTTCTCAAGCACCACGGCAAAGGCCCCTGCCCGCGTCACCGCCTGCGCATCGGCCAACAGCTGCGTGGCCGCCGCACCGCGCCCCTGCACCTTGTACCCGCCAAGCGTGTGGATCGACTGCGGCGTCAGGCCGATATGCGCCATCACCGGAATGCCGCGTTTGGTCAGGAAGGCGATGGTGTCTTCCATCACCTCGCCGCCTTCAAGCTTGACCGCACCGGCACCGGTTTCACGCATCAAGCGTGCCGCATTCTCAAAGGCTTGGGCCGGGCTTTGCTCGTAGCTGCCGAAGGGCATATCGATCACCAGCATCGACTGGGTCAGCCCGCGCCGCACCGCTTGACCGTGCAGGATCATCATCTCCATCGTGACCTCAAGCGTCGAGGGCAGCCCGTGCAGCACCATCCCCACTGAATCGCCCACAAGCACGAAATCGCAGATGCCATCCATCACTTGCGCCATCGGCGTGGTATAGGCGGTCAGGCTCACCAGCGGAGCCCCCCCTTTGCGGGCCAGAATATCCGTCGGCATGGGGGCGGTCTTGCGGGCTGTGGCGCTCATCTGTGGCGGTCCTTTTTGGTAAGGTCGTCATTGCAATCTATCGGGGCCATGGCGGGGCATGGGGCGGCTTGGCGATGCTTCTAGACCAAAACGTCGCGATGTAGGTAGCAAAAGCGCAAGAATTTTACCCATGTCGCTGCGTCAGTCGAATCCGATACTACTTGGGCGGGATCGGAGCCACCGGCTGCGCGCCCCGCCCCGTGGGCACGGTCAGCACCAGCAGGCAAAGCACAACCAGCCCGACGCCCGCCCAGCCAAGGGGGGGTAAGCGTTCGCCCACCACGACAACGGCCAGCAGTGCTGCGACCACCGGCTCGATCAGCGTCAGGGTCGTGGCCGTACTCGCCCGCACCCGCGACAGCCCGTAGCCGAAACAGATATAGCCCAGAAACATCGGCACAAACGCCATATAAAGCCCGACCGTCGCGTTCCCCCACGAGGCCAGCAGCGGGCCGCCAGTCGCCAACAGCACAGGCATCAGCATCAGCCCGCCCAGTCCAAAGGTGGCACCCATAGCCACCGAAGACCGCAGGCCGCGCAGCATCATCGCGCGCGCCGTCCAGCTATAAAGCGCATAGGTAAACCCGCCGAGCAGACCCAGCACGACCCCAAGCGGCACATTGGTGCCCCCCACGGCCCCATGCCCGCCCTCGGCCAGACAGATCAGCACCATGCCCGCCACGCCCGCCAGCGCGCCAAGGCTCCACCGAAGGGTAAGCAAGGAACGTTCCATCACATATTCGATCAGCGCGGCAAACAAGGGCGCGGTGCCGATGGTGACCACTGTCCCGATGGTCACCCCCGCCAACCGCATGGAGCCATAGAACGCCAGCGGATAGATCATCACCGCCAAGGCCCCCAGCAGCAGCAACCCACGCTGCTGCCAAAGTTGCGCACGCGCATGGGCGATGCCCCGCAGCGCCAGCAGCGCCTGCCCGATGCCGCCGATCCCCATCGCCGCGGCACCGATCGCCGCAGCACTCACGTCAGGGGCAAAGGTCGCGGCGGTGCCGGTGGTGCCCCAGACGGTGCCTGCAAAAAGCACACCTGCCACGCCAAGCGCATTGCTCTGGCGGCCCGAGCTTTCCTGATCCGTCATCCTGTCATCCCCTGCGCTGAGCGGTCCTGTGGCGTAGTGATGACCCGCCAAGCGCCTGAGGTCAAAGCATCATTCGGACTGCAAGCGCGATACGATACTGCCTGCGGTCACGGTGCCGATCGTCTCTCCGTCCTCGACCACGGGGATCGCCTGCGCATCATCGCCGATCTTGCCAATCAGCTCGGCCACCGGCGTCTCGGCGGCGACGGCCCCGCCCGATGTCGCGGCGGGCGGGCCCATCACATCGCGGGCCGTCAGCACGCCAAGCGGGTTCATATTGGCCACGAATTCCGCCACATAGTCCGACGCGGGGTTCGAGAAAATCTCGCGCGGGGTGCCGCATTGCACAATGCGCCCGCCCTCCATAATCGCGATGCGCCCGCCCAGTTTGAAGGCTTCGTCCAGATCGTGGCTGACGAAGATGATCGTGCGTTTCAACTCGCGCTGCAGATCAAGCAGCTCGTCCTGCAGCCGGGTGCGGATCAGTGGATCAAGGGCCGAGAAAGGCTCGTCCATCAGCAGGATCGGGGCTTCGGTGGCAAAGGCGCGGGCCAGTCCCACCCGTTGCTGCATCCCGCCCGACAGCTCGCTGACCTTGCGGTCGGCCCAATCGGCCAGACCGACAAGCCTAAGCTGCGCCTCGGCCCGTTCAAGCCGTTCGCGTTTGGGGACATCGGCCAGTTCCAGCCCAAGCGCCACGTTGTCGCGCACCGTGCGCCACGGCAGCAATCCGAACTGCTGGAACACCATCGACACACATTCGCGGCGCACGCGGCGCAGATCAGCGGCAGAGCTGGCGGTGACGTCACAGCTCCAGTCGCCATCATGCACCCGCACCGATCCACGCACCAACGGGTTCAAACCGTTGACCGCGCGCAGCAAGGTGGATTTGCCAGAGCCGGACAAGCCCATCAGCACAAGAATCTCGCCCTGTTTGACGTCAAGCGTGCAGTTATGCACCCCGAGGATCTGCCCTGTCTCGGCTTCGATTTCGGCACGGTCTTGTCCGGCATCCATCAAGGGCAACGCCTTGGCCGGTTTCGGGCCAAAGACGATGGACACATTGTCGAATTCGACGGCGTTTGCGGGGTTGGTCATTTGATCGCTCATTTACGTGTCACCCGTAGCATCCGGTCCAGCATGATGGCGACCACGACGATGATCAGCCCCGATTCAAAGCCAAGCCCCGTGTTCACCTGATTAAGCGCGCGCACCACCGGCACGCCAAGGCCATCCGCCCCCACGAGGGCCGCGATCACCACCATCGACAGCGACAGCATGATGGTCTGGTTCAGACCGGTCATGATCTGCGGCAGCGCATAGGGCAGTTCGATTTTCCACAGGGTCTGGCTGGGCTTCGCGCCAAAAGCCTGCGCGGCCTCAAGCAGCGCCTTGGGGGTGGACGCGATACCAAGCTGCGTCAACCGGATCGGCGCAGGCAGGACAAAGATCACCGTCGCGATCAGCCCCGGCACCATGCCGATGCCGAAAAAGACAATCGCGGGAATAAGATAGACGAAGGTGGGCAGCGTCTGCATCAGGTCCAGCACCGGTGCCATATAGCGATACATGCGCGGTCGATGCGCCGCGGCGATGCCGATGGGAACGCCGACGCCCATGCAGACCACACAGGCCGAAAGCACCAGCGTCAGGCTTTCGGTGGTTTCTTCCCAGTAATCCTGATTGAGGATGAACAAAAACCCCAACACGATCAGCAGCGGGGTTTTCCAGTTGCGCTGGATCGCCCAGGTCAACGCGCCGAAGACAGCGATAACGATCAGCGGATGTGGCGTTTGCAGCACCCAGAGGATCGCGTCAATCAACCACTCCATCGCGACGGCCAGCCCGTCGAAAAGCCAACCGGCGTTGATCAGCAGCCAATCAAAAACCGCCTCTGCGGCGTCATCAATCGGGATCTTGTTATCGGTGAGCCAGTTCATGGGAACCTCCGGAGGCTGGTATCATGCGATGATGGCAAAAAGGGCCCGCCCGATGGCAGGCCCTTTTCACATCCTAAGGGTGGATTACTCGACGATGGTCTTGGCGGCCGCCATCGCGTCGCCACCGTCCACGGTGGTCACGCCGTCCAGCCATGTGTCGAGCACATCAGGGTTCGCCTTGATCCAGGCCGTCGCCGCATCGCGGGGCTCTTCGCCGTCATCCAGAATGGCCCCCATGATCTCGTTCTCCATGGCGAGGGTGAATTCCAGATTGGTCAGCAGCTTGCCCACGTTGGGGCATTCCTCGACAAAACCGGCGCGGGTGTTTGTGTGCACGGTCGCACCGCCCAGATCGGGGCCAAAGAAATCGTCCCCGCCTTCCAGATAGGTCAGATCAAAGTTCGCGTTCATCGGGTGCGGTTCCCAACCAAGGAAGACGATAGGCTCGCCCTTGGCGGACAGGCGTTTGACCTGTGCCAGCATCCCCTGCTCCGAGGATTCCTTGACCTCGAACTCGGCAAGATCAAAGGCGTTGTCGTCGATCATCGACTGGATCAGGCGGTTGCCGTCATTGCCCGGCTCGATGCCATAGATCTGACCGTCCAGCGCGTCTGCATTGGCGGCGATATCGGCAAAATTCTTGATCCCCATATCAGCGGCGGCTTTATTCACGGCCAGCGTGTATTTCGCGCCAGTCAGGTTCGCGCGCACTGTGTCAACGCTGCCATCCTCGCGGTAGGGGGCGATGTCCGCCTCCATCGTGGGCATCCAGTTGCCAAGAAACACATCCACGTCGCCTGCGGCCATCGACGTGTAGGTCACTGGAACGGAAAGGATTTTAACGTCTGTCTCATAGCCCAAAGCGTCCAGCACGACGGTGGTCGCGGCAGTGGTCGCGGTGATGTCGGTCCAACCTACGTCGGAAAAGGTGATCTCGTCACAGCTTGCGGCAGCAAGGCTGCTGGCAAGGGACAGGGTAAGCGCGGTGGTTGCTGCAAGAACTTTCATGGCAGAGGAACTCCCGTTATGTTTATTGTTGATCGCGTAATAGAGCGCGATTGCGCGCTTTGATGCAACCCGATTTCTACACGACCGCGCGACAAGACGCGGCTCAGGCAAGGAGACACCCCATGATCGGCACCCCCTACTTCACCATTCCCCTCTTCACAGGCCCCCGCGCGTGAGCGGTGCAAGCCCCGCGTGGATCGGGGTCGATGTCGCGGATGGGCATATGCATCTGTGGGTGCATGATCCACGCGGCGATGTGCTGGCGCAGGCCGACGGGCCGGTCGCTGCCTTGCCTGCGGAAGACGGCTTTGTCGCCGCCCTTACGGATTTGCTGTCGCCCTATCTGTCGGACCAACAGCGTTTGCCGGTGATCGTCGCGGGGCTGCCTGCCCTGCCCGCCAGCAGCCTGCGCCCCATTCCGGCAGAGCCCTTGGGCGGGGTGCTTGCACTGAAGGCTGATGACCCGCGGCTGGAACTACGCGCGGTGCCCGGCCTGAAACAGGCCAACCCACCCCAGATCATGCAAGGGGCCGAGACGGCGATTGCGGGCTACCTTCAGGCAGCGCCCGAGTTTGACGGGGTGATCTGTTGCCTTGATGCGCAGTCCACATGGGCCCACATCAGCGCCCGCGAGGTCGTCAGTTTTCAAAGTTTTCTCACCCCCATGATGGCCACGCAGTTGTCGGCTACAGCCCCGCTATCCAAGGCGGTTCTCGGTGGTGGGTTGGATGAGGATACTTTCGACGCCGCCGTGAATGATGTCATGGCTCGCCCGCAAATCTTTGCCACCGCGCTGGCCGAGATTTCGGCGCAAGCCACCATCGACGGCCCCACGACGGACGCAGGCTGGTCACGGTTGATGGGTTTGTTGATCGGGCTAGAGCTGGCCGGTGCCCGCGCCTATTGGCTGGGCCGCGAGGTGGTCATCCTGTCCGACAGCCCCCTCGCCCCGCTCTATGCACGCGGGCTTGCCGCCCAGGGTCTGACGGCCAGCCACGTCTCGCGCCGCGACCATGTGCGCGCCGGGCTGCAGCTTTGCGCCGACGCAAGCGCCAGTTGATCTGACCCGCGCGCGAGATAAACGACGACGCCCCCGGCCCTAGGCCGGGGTGCCACCGTTTTCAGGAAAGAAACACGCCGCGGCATGGTGCCCCTGCGGCAGTTCGGGCCGCATGGCGCGGCATTTGTCGCGCACTTTCCAGCACCGTGGCGCAAAGGGGCAGCCATCGGGGATCGCCAGTGGAGATGGCAGTTCGCCTTGCAGCTTGATCCGCTCTTTCGCGCCGCGTGGGTCCGCTTGGGGCGTGGCCGACAGCAGCGCCTTGGCATAGGGGTGGAACGGCGCACCGAACACATCATCGCGGCTACCGCGTTCGACCGCGCGCCCCAGATACATGACGATCACCTCATCCGCCACGTGACGCACAACGCTCAGGTCATGGGAGATAAACAGATAAGCCAATTGCAGTCGTTCCTGCAGATCGACCAACAGGTTCAGCACCGAGCTCTGGATCGACAGGTCCAGCGCGGACACAGGCTCGTCCAGCACTAGCACTTTGGGGTCCAACATCAACGCCCGCGCAATCGCGATCCGCTGGCGTTGCCCGCCGGAAAACATATGCGGATAGCGGTCAAAATGTTCAGGCCGCAAGCCCACCAGACCGAGCATCTCGCGCGCTTTGGCGGTACGCTCCTTGCTGCTCATGTCGGGGCGGTTGATCTTGAGAGGTTCCTCGAGGATCGCGCCGATCCGCTGGCGCGGGTTGAGCGAGCCATAGGGGTCTTGGAACACGATCTGCACTGATTTGCGCAGCGATGCCCAGTCTTCGCGGACCACGGGTTTGCCATCCAGTGTCAGCGATCCGGCGGTCGGGTCTTCGATCATCGTGACCATCCGCGCCAAGGTCGATTTCCCACAGCCGCTTTCGCCTACGACGGCCAGCGTTTTGCCCGGATAGAGCGCGAAATCAAGCCCGCCCACGGCCTTGAGCGTACGCGGCTTGCGAAACAGCCCGCCGCCGACTTCATAGTGACGCTCCAGCGCCGTTGCAGTCATCACAGGTGCGGTCATGATGCGACCCTTTCGTCTGTGTTCAAGGGGTAGAAACAACGCGCATAGCCCAGATCAGCGCCCAAGGCGGGCGGCGCTTCGGACTTGCATTTGGCGTTGGCGAATTTGCAGCGTGGCGAAAACAGGCATCCTGCGGGGCGGTCGAATTGTCCCGGCACCACGCCCGGAATGGTCGGCAGCCGCTTTTCAGTCGCCCGTTCTGGCAGCGCATCCAGCAGCGCCGAGGTATAGGGGTGGTGCGGCGCGTCAAACAGCGGGATGACCGGCTGCTCTTCGATCTTCTGGCCAGCATATTGCACGCTGACCCGTTCGGCGGTTTCCGCAACCACGCCCATGTCATGCGTGATCAACACCAGCCCCATGCCCGTTTCCTCGCGTAGGGACGCGAGCAGATCGAGGATCTGCGCCTGAATGGTCACGTCGAGCGCCGTGGTAGGTTCATCGGCGATCAGCAGCTTGGGCTTGCAGGCAATCGCCATCGCGATCATCACCCGCTGGTTCATCCCGCCCGACATCTGGTGCGGGAAGGCCGACAGGCGCTTTTCGGGATCGGGGATGCCGACCTGTTCAAACAGCTCGATCGCGCGTTTCTGACGCTCGCGGCGGCCCATGCCAAGATGCACCCGCAGGGCCTCGCGGATTTGCCAGCCCACGGTGAAACAGGGGTTGAGCGATGACATCGGCTCCTGAAAGATCATCGCCAGATCATTGCCGACGATCTTGCGACGCGCCTTGGCGTCCATCGTCAGCAGGTTGTGCCCGTCAAAGGTCAGCTCGTCCGCGGTGACGGTAGCAGTCCAGGGCAGCAGCCCCATCAGCGCCAGCATCGACACGGATTTACCCGACCCGCTTTCCCCCACAATCGCGAGGATCTCGCTTTCGTTCACGTCCTGGTCGACGCCGTCCACCGCCCGGAACTTGCCCGAGGTCGTGGCGAAATCAACGCTTAGGTTTCTGATACGCAAAAGTGTCATGGCTCAGCTCCGTTTCAGTTTCGGATCAAGCGCGTCGCGCAGGCCGTCACCCATGAGGTTGATCGCCAGCACGGTCACAAGGATCGCCACGCCGGGGAAGGTCACGACCCACCAGGCGCGCAGGATGAACTCGCGTGCTTCGGCCAGCATGGTGCCCCATTCAGGCGTGGGCGGCTGCGCCCCCATCCCCAGAAAGCCCAAGGCCGCGGCATCAAGGATCGCGGTCGAGAATGACAGCGCGGCCTGCACGATGATCGGCGCAAGGCAGTTGGGCAGCACGGTGACAAACATCAGCCGCAAGATCCCTGCCCCCGCCACGCGGGCCGAGGTCACGTAATCTTTCTGACGTTCCGACAGCACGCTGGCGCGGGTCAGGCGCACATAGTGGGGCTGCAACACAATCGCGATGGCGATCATCGCGTTGGTCAGCGACGGCCCGAGGATCGCCACCAGCACCAACGCCAGCAGCAGGGACGGGAACGCCAGCACAATATCCATGACACGCATGATGATGCTATCGACCCATTTAGGCGCAAAGCCCGCGATCAGACCGATGATGATCCCGCCGGTCGCCGCGATAGAGACAACGACGACCCCCACAAAGAAGGAATAACGCGCGCCCACAATCAGACGCGACAGCATATCGCGCCCGAGCGGATCGGTGCCCAGGATATGGGTCCAGGTGCCGCCCTCTTGCCACGCGGGGGGCTGTAGGGTGGCGGCGCGGAATTGCTCTGTCGCGTCATGGGGGGCGACCCACGGGCCGAACAGGGCCAGAAAGGCAAAGACCGCGAAGATCCACAGCCCGATGACAGCGCCGCGGTTTTCGCGGAAGTAGAACCAGAATTCGCGCAAGCGGCCCGGACGTTCCTGGACCATTGCGGCTTCGGCAGAGAGTGCGTCGTCCATGTTATCGCTTTCTGATTTTGGGGTTGATGACGCCGTAAAGCATGTCGACGGTCAGGTTCACGACCATCACCATCACAGCAATCAGCAGCAGCCCGCCCTGAACCACGGGGTAATCGCGGCGGAAAATACTATCGACCATCCACTTGCCGATGCCCGGCCAGCTAAAGATGGTTTCGGTCAGGATCGCACCGGCCAGCAATGTGCCGACCGACAGACCAATCACGGTGATCACGGGAATCAGCGCGTTGCGCAGGGCGTGGATGCCGTTGATCCGCCCCGGAGACATGCCCTTGGCGCGGGCGGTGCGGATGTAATCCTCGCCCAGAACCTCCAACATGGCCGACCGCGTCTGGCGTGCGATCACGGCCAGCGGGATTGTCCCCAGCACAATGGTTGGCAGAACCAGATGGCGCACCGCTGACAGGAACGCCCCCTTCTGACCCGACGCCAGACTGTCAATCAGCATAAAGCCGGTGGGGTTGGGGAAGTAATACAGCAGATCAATCCGCCCCGACACAGGCGTCCATTGCAGGTTGCCCGAAAAGACGATGATCAGCAGCAGCGCCCACCAGAAGATCGGCATCGAATAGCCAACCAGCGCCGTGGACATCAGCGCCCGGTCAAAGAACTTGCCCCGGTTCACCGCCGCAATCACCCCCGCCGGAAGGCCAAGGGCGATGGCAAAGATCATCGCGCAGACCGCCAGCTCAAGCGTGGCTGGGAAGAGCGTAAAGAATTCGTCGAACACCGGGCGCTTGGTGACAAAGCTATTGCCCAGATCGCCCTGAAGCACGCCGGTCAGATAATCCCAGAATTGCACATAGATCGGCTGGTCATAGCCGAATTGTTTGGCCAGTTGGGCATAGCGTTCATCAGAGATGCCGCGTTCGCCCGCCATCACTTGGATGGGGTCGCCCGGCAGCGCGCGGATAAACCCGAAGGAGATCAGCGTCACCCCGATAAAGGTCGGGATGAACGTCAGCAGTCGTCCCAGAACATAGTTCAGCATTTTATCACCATCAGCTCTTTGGGGAAGTTGGTCAGCGTTTCATAGCCGTCGTCGGTAATCAGCACGTCATCCTCGATGCGCACGCCGAAATTTCCGATGTCGTAGAGGCCGGGTTCATTGGTGTAAACCGTTCCGGCTGGTAAAGTCATGTGGTTGCCCCGCATGATATAGGGGGCCTCGTGGACCTCGCGGCCCAGACCGTGGCCGGTCTTGGTGCGGATGCGGTCCCCATAGGGCGAGGCTTCCAGCACAGAGATCACGGCATCGTCGATGTCATGCGCGGTCACCCCCGCGCGCGTCACGGCAAGCCCTGCCATATTGGCGCGCAGCACGGTGTCATAGACATCGCGCCCCTCGTCGGTGACGTGATCCAGAAAAACGGTGCGGGTGATGTCGGCGGCAAAGCCGTTCTTGCGCGCGCCAAAGTCCAGCAGCAGCGCATCGCCCGCCTTGACCGCGTAATCCTCGCGCGCATGGGCATGGGGGCGGGCCGAGCCATCCGCGGCGGCCACGATGGGACCAAAGGACAGGTCATCCGCCCCTTCCGCGAAAAGCGCCTGCACCAGCGTCTGCTCGATCTGCTTCTCGCTCTGGCCGATCTTGACGCTGTCCAGCGTGCGTTGAAGGGCGCGTTCGGAAATGCCGATCGCCGCGCGCAGGGCGGCGATATCCTCGGGGGTTTTGATCATCCGCAGGGCAGAGATTTCGCGCTCGGCATCGGTGATGGTAAGATCGGGCTGTGCGTCTTTGAACGCATGGTGCACGAAGACGCGCATCACCTGCCCTTCGACCGCCAGCGACGAGATCCCCAAATGCTGCGTCAGCGCGGCAAATGCATCGGCATAGCCGGTCTGGTCGCGCCAATCAAACACCGCGCCGTCAAAGCCGACCGTGTCCCAGCTGCCCAGTTCAAGGTTCGGCAAGAGCACCGCCGCAGGTTTATCCGCAGGGATCACCAGAACAAAGGGGCGTTCGTGGCTCATGAAGCTTTGGCCGACAGCGCGCGAGAAATTGGGCCCGGGCACCAGCGCCACGGCATCGACGCCCAGATCGGCGGCCACAGCGGCATAGTCGGCAAGACGTTGAGAGAGGTTCTTTGACACGGGGGCTTGTGCCTTTCGTTAACGTGGCCGGGGCCTAGAATAGAGGAAGGGACGGCGCGACATGCACCGTCCCCATTGCTTTGTCATCGCTGTTATTGCGACAGGCCAACCTGGTTGAAGATGTGGCCACCCAGCGGGTGCACAACATAGTTTTCAACTTCGGGGCGCATTGGCATGTAAACAACCGAATGCGCGATGGTGGCCCAAGGGGCTTGGTCCTTGAAGATTTCCTGCGCTTTTTCATACAGCGGCGCACGCTCTTCTTGTGTTGGCAGAACCTTGGCTTCCTGAACCAGCGCGTCGAATTCCTCGTTGCACCATTGTGCGCGGTTGGATTTCTCTACGCCGTCACAGCCCAGCAGAACCGCGAGGAAGTTGTCGGGGTCACCGTTGTCACCTGTCCAACCCAGCAGAACGGCACCATCGCGGTCTTTCGCTTTGGAACGCTCAAGGTATTCACCCCATTCGTAGGACACGATCTCTACGTCGACACCGACCTTCGAGAAGTCTTCCTGCATCAGCTCGGCCATACGGCGGGCATTGGGGTTATAGGGACGCTGGACCGGCATCGCCCAGATTTTCAGCGTCAGGTCGGATACGCCTTCGGCTTCCAGCGCGGCTTTCGCGGCTTCCGGATCGTATTTGTCATCCTCGATCGCATCGTTATAAGACCACATTGTCGGCGGCAGCGGGTTCTTGGCGATTTCGCCGGAGCCCTGGAACACTACGTCGATGATCGCTTGCTTGTCGATCGCCATGTTCAAGGCTTTACGCACATTGGCGTTGTCGAACGGAGGCATCTGCGTGTTGTACGCCAGATAGCCCACGTTCAGGCCCTCTTGCTCCATCACGACGACATCTTCGGCGTCTTTCATCGCCTGCACGTCCGCAGGGTTCGGATAGGCCATGACGTGGCATTCGCCCGCTTGTACCTTCTGGTAGCGCACGGAGGCGTCCGGTGTGATCGCAAAGATCAACGCTTCGACTTTCGCCGGGTCACCCCAGTATTCGTCGTTGCGCACGTAACGGATCACGGCGTCTTTCTGGTAGGCTTGGAAGGTGAACGGGCCGGTACCGATAGGTGCCTGGTTCAGCATTTCCGGCGTGCCGGCTTCCAGCATCGCGTCGGCATATTCCTTGGACACGATCGAAGCAAAGTCCATTGCCATGTTCGCAATGATCGGCGCTTCGGCGCGGGTCAGGTTGAACTGAACGGTGTAATCGTCAACTTTTTCGATGCTTTCGATCAGATCAGGCATCGACATCGCACCGTAGTATTCCCAGGTGCCACCCGATACTTGGTTGTAGGGGTTGTCGGCGTTGCCCTGACGCTCAAAGCTAAAGATCACGTCATCGGCGTTAAAATCGCGCGTGGGCGTGAACTGGGCGTTGCTGTGAAACTTGACGCCTTTGCGCAGCTTGAACGTTACGGTCTTGCCGTCTTCGGACACGTCCCAGCTTTCGGCCAGCGCGGGAATGGTTTCGGTGGTGCCGACCTTGAATTCCGCCAAGCGGTTGTAGATCGGGTGGCTGGACGCATCAAAGGTCGTGCCTGCGGTATATAGGGCCGGGTCAAAGCCTTCTGGCGACCCTTCCGAGCAATAGACCAGCGACTGCGCCTGCGCCGCAACGCCAAGCGTGCTCAGCAGCAGGCCCGTGGCCATGATATTCTTGAAAGACATTCGATTTACTCTCCTAGTTGGTAAAGTGTTATCTCCCCACGGCCTCTCTGGGCCGATGAGGGCGATAGGGTTAACGCCTGAGGGGTAACATTTCGCGCGAGCTCTCTGCCGGCGCGGCCTCACTCTGTCCGATTTCCCCGGACTTATCGTATTTCATGCGACCGACCCATAAGATGCGGGCCTGCCGGTCTGTCCTGTTGGCCCAGCAATGGGGCGTGGTACCCAGATAATGCAGGCTGTCGCCCGCCGTCATCAGATACTCCCGTTCGCCAACCATCTGCGAGATCTCACCCTCAAGGATATAGATGATCTCTTCGCCAACATGGGTCACCGTTTCGGATTCATAGCCGGGCGGCACGTTCATCACATAGGATGTCATCTCGTGGCCCGCGCGTTCGGCACCGATCTGTTCATATTCAATCGACGATCCTGCCACCGCGAAACGGGGCCGTGCGGCACCGCGGGTCAGGCTGTCGACCGTGCGCGGGGTCCGCACGAAAAAATCCGCATCAACGTCAAGCGCGGCGGCGATTTGGCTCAGCGTGCCAAGCGTCGGTGTCGCGTTGCCACGTTCCACCTGGCTCAGATAGCCCACCGACACACCGGAGGCCGACGACAGCTGCTGCAATGTCATCGCCATCCGATGACGCTGCATCCGCATGCGGTCGCCTAATCCCTCTGGCGGCGAAAGCGCCGCCGCCTGTATCGCAGTTGTTGACAAATAATCCCCCGAAGCACGCTTTGGCGTATCTTGGCGCTCAGACTGTCGCGCAACTTTGTTTACGTCAACAATAAAAATTATTGTCAGAGTGAAAACAGAGCCCTTGGTCGCGACGTCACCTGACCTCTTTTACACCGGACCCTCCCCCCGAACGCGCCCATGTGATTCTATTTATACGTGCGCATCCACGCAGTCCAGTTTCTGCACATTTTTTAGGCAAAAGCTAGAAAAACAATGCAAACCGCGCGATGAACACCTGTGCCCAGTTGCAACAATCGGTCCCGCACCACACGCTTGATCTATGGCTATGTCTTTACCCCTGCTGGTGTTTACCGACCTTGATGGCACGTTGCTGTCACATAGTTCCTATCGCTGGGATGCGGCCACACCGGCCTTGGACGCGTTGCGCAATATCGGGGCCGCAGTGGTGTTGGCGAGCTCGAAAACCGCGCCCGAGATCGCAGAGATTCGCGCCGAACTGGCATGGGATCACTGCCCCGCGATCATCGAAAACGGTGCCGGTATTTTACCGCCCGACAGCACTGACATGCCCAAAACGGACAGTTACGTGCGCCTGCGCCACGCGCTCGACAGCCTGCCCGCCGATCTGCGCGACCCGTTTTGCGGGTTCGGCGATATGACCGTGGCGCAGATCGCACAGATCACCGGCCTGTCGCATAATGACGCCGCCAACGCGGCAGAGCGGGCCTTTTCCGAACCCGGCATCTGGTCGGGCAGCGCCGAGTTGCGCGGCGCATTTATCGACGCCCTGCACGATCACGGTATCCATGCCCGCGAAGGGGGGCGGTTTCTGACCCTCTCCTACGGGCGCACCAAAGCCGACCAGATGGCCGCGCTGACCGATGCCTTTGCGCCGCGCCATACGCTGGCGCTTGGCGATGCCCCCAATGACATAGAAATGCTGCAAGCAGCCGAGTTTGGCGTCATTGTCGCCAACCCGCACCGCGACCCCCTGCCCCCGCTGCCCGGTGAGGACACCGGCCGGATCACCCGCACCACGCTCCCCGGCCCTGCCGGATGGAACGGTGCCGTGCTGGACCTGATCGCGCGGCTTAACCTAACCTAAGGAATGACAAAGCATGGCTGATTTTCATCAAAACGGGAATATCGCGACCCTGCACAATCTGCGCACCCGCTCGCTGGACGAAATGACCTACGAGCTCGAGACGTTTGCCCAGACCCGCAAAATGGCGCTGATCCTGCCTTGTCTCTACTCCGAGCTAGAGACAGAGGCGATGCCCCGCATTCTGGCCGAGCTGTCCAAGGTCACCTATCTGCACCGCATCATCATCGGTCTGGACCGCGCGGACGAGGCACAGTTCCGCCATGCGAAAGAGTTCTTCAAGGGCCTTAACCAGAATCACATCGTGATCTGGAACGACAGCCCGCGGATGCTGGCGCTTGGCGCGCAGCTCAAAGACATGGGCCTCGCCCCCGCCGAACAAGGCAAGGGCAAGAACGTCTGGTCCTCGCTCGGCTATCTGATCGCCTGTCAGGACAGCGCGGTGATGGCGATCCATGATTGCGATATCGTGACCTATACCAACGACCTGCTGGCGCGGCTGATCTATCCTGTCGCCAATGCGAATTTCCCCTATCAGGTCGCCAAAGGCTATTACGCGCGGGTGGGCAGCGACAAGCTGAACGGGCGGGTCACGCGGCTGCTGGTCAGCCCGCTGCTGATCGCGCTGAAAAAGGTCGTGGGCGACCGTGACTATATCGATTACCTGCGCGCCTTCCGCTATCCGCTCTCGGGTGAATTTGCCATGCGCACCAATATCTTGCCCGATCTGCGCATCCCCTCCGACTGGGGGCTGGAGATCGGCGTGCTGTCAGAGGCATGGCGCAACCTCGCGCCGAAATCGGTCTGTCAGGTCGAAATCGCCGACGACTATGACCACAAGCACCAAGATCTGAGCGAGGCCGACGCCGATGCGGGGTTGAACCGCATGTCCACCGACATCTGCAAGGCGATTTTCCGCAAGCTTGCGGCAGACGGCACCGTGTTCACGCCCAATGTCTTTCGCACGCTCAAGGCGACCTATTATCGCTGTGCGCTAGACCTGCTGGATGCCTATTACAACGACGCCAAAATGAACGGGCTCAGCATTGACCGCCACAAGGAAGAACGCGCGATCGAGCTTTTCACCGAGAATATCATGCGGGCGGGACACTTCTTTCTCGATAACCCGCACGAGACCCCCTTTATCCCCACGTGGAACCGCGTCCACGCCGCCGCGCCCGAGTTCCTTGCCAATCTGCGCGAGGCCGCCGCGGCGGATGACGCCGAATACAACTAGCTGAGGGCGGCGCGGGCGGCGGGGTCAGAACCGGTTGGTGATCCACATGCATTGATAGGGGGCCAGCGTGATATGATCCGCGCTGGCGTCAATCAAATCACCGCTGATCAGGTCCTGCCAGGGTTGATCCTCGATCAGGTTTAGCGCCGCCGCCGAAATCGCGACAGAGGCGTCGCTGACGTTGTGCAGCGCAAAGATTGACTGTTTGCGGTCCAGACTTTGGCGCCACACGCCGAACACGCGGTCATCTTGCAGGTTCACGGTGAATTGCGTCGCATTGGGATGAAACGCCTTTTGCTTCTGCCGCACCTTTAGCCGCGCCGACAGATCGCCCAAAACGCGCGCCTGCGCGCTGGACGTATCTGCCAGCCGGTCGCGCAAGCTCGGATAATCCCAGCGGTGTCGGTTGATCGCGCGGCTCATCCCGCGATGTTCGACCTGCGCGTGATCATTGGGCGTCGCCAGCATGGCGTGGATGTAGAAGGCGGGTATCCCCTCCAGCGACATGACGATGGTCTGCGAACAGATGAACCGCGCATGATGATGGTCATCCTCGCCCTTAAACGTCCGCGACAGCGCATCGTAAAAGGTCGTGTTCAGCTCGTACGGGCTTTGCCCGCCGTCGGGCAGGCTGCGCATCGATACCAAACCGCCGACCTGTAAAACCGTATCAATGACCTGTTGTTTTTCATCCTCGGGCAACAACCCTTCGGCGGGGCGCATGCCGATCCCGTCGTGACTGGCGGTGAAGTTCAGATAGGCGCAGCCCATAGGTGCTGGCGGCATCGTGCGCTGCCAGCGCCGTAGATGCGCCCCATTGCCCGACATCATCGCATGCAAGATCAGCGGCGGCAGCGGGAAATTATAGATCGCATGAGCCTCGTCCCCTGCCCCGAAATAGCTGAGGTTTTCAGCCTTGGGCACATTGGTTTCGGTCAGCAGGATGATCTTTTCCGGCGCATAGTCGCACAGCAACCGCATCAGCCGGATAATCGCATGGGTTTGCGGCAGGTGGATCGACGGGGTGCCGATCTGCTTCCACAAGAACGCCACCGCATCCAGCCGGATGATCTGCACGCCATTATCCACATGCAGGCGGATGATCCGCAAAAACTCAAGCAGCACCTCGGGGTTGCGGAAATCAAGGTCGATCTGGTCATGGCTGAAAGTGCACCAGACGTGGCGCGGGCCGCTTGAAGTCTCTACCTCTTGCAACAGCGGCGTCGTGCGCGGGCGCACCACCTCGCGTAGATCATCCTGCGGCGAGGCTTCGAAAAAGAACTTGTCATAGGGGGCCTGCCCCTGACGGTAGGCGTTGAACCAGTTCCCCTGGCTCGACACATGGTTCAACACCAGATCGGACATCAGCGTGAAATCGGCGGCGATGCGGTTGATATCAGGCCAATCCCCAAGCTGCGGGTTCACCGCGCGAAAATCGGACACGGCAAACCCGTCGTCAGAGGTATAAGGGAAGAACGGCAGAATATGCACGCTGTTCAATGTACCGCGCAGGTAGCGGTGCAAGAAGTCGTTCAACAAATCCAGCGGCTTATGCGCCCCGTCCACGATTGAGTTGCCATAGGTGATCAGCAGCGCGTCACGTTCCGACCAAAGCGTATTGCCGGCAATCCGGCCTCTTTTGCGGCGGGTTGTCCCCTCGGGCCAGAAGGCATCAAGCACCATGCTGGAAAGGATGTCGGCATCCAGATCGGGATAGACCTCTGCCAACACCGCGCTGAGCCGAGAGCCGAGAGAACGGGCACTGTCCGTCATGATGTCCTGCCTTGCCTGAATATCCTTTCCCAAAACCCTAACGCAGCCGCGCCCGTGTGACGAGCAGCCAAAAGCGGTGCCCCCATAATCCTGTCGCCGCAGCCCCCTGCGGCGCATTTTGAGGCAAGCTGCACAATCTTGAAGCATTGCGCAGATTGAACGCCCGCAGATCTAAAGGCCCCGCAATTATGACGCGTACCAAAGCCAGCACGCCCAGCGCCCGCCGTCATCTACTGCAGCGCGTGTGGTTTCTCCCTCCGCTTCTGCATGGCGTCTGGCACAGTTTCACCGTGCACCGTGTGCCGCGCACGCCCGGCTTGCTTAGAGCGGTAAAGCGCCGCATCGGCGTCCGACAGGACATCCTCGGCCACGGCGTCCTGCCCCGCTTTGACCCATATGCTGCCGATGCTGGCGGAAATCTGGCACGCCGCGCCATCAAATTTGATCGGCTGTTCCAGTCGCGTGATAATCCGTTCGGCGACCTGTGCCAGATGCGCGCTGCCGGCAACCCCAGGCAGAAGCAGGGTAAATTCGTCACCGCCGACGCGGGCGACGGTGTCGATGTCCCTTGTTGCCTCCACCATGATCCGGGCCGCGGTTTGCAACACGTGATCCCCCGCCGCATGGCCCAGGCTATCGTTCACCGCCTTGAAGTAATCCAGATCGATCTGCATCACGGCAAACCCCTTGTTCCCCGCGATAAGCCGCGACAGCACGTGATCCATCGCGCGCCGGTTTTTCAAGCCAGTCAGCGTATCGGTAAACGCTTGTTCCTCCGCCGCGATCTTTGCGACCTCAAGCTTCTGGTTCAGCGCACGCGATGCCGCCATCGCCGCCGACTTTGCCTCCATCAGATAAAGCATCTCGACCGCAAGGTCGGTCGGCGCGAAATCGGCATTGCTCAGACGATGGGTGCGCACACCGTTCAGGATCGATATCCCGAATGACAGGTTTATCAGACAGTCGGTTTCCGAGCTTTCCATCTGTTCGGTGCCACAAGGCAGCGGGACCAGAACCCCTTTAAAAATCTGCTCGGGCCGGTCATGCAACGCCAGATGCAGCTTGCGCCCCGCCATTGGGCGGACTTGCGCAATACTGTCGGCCATATTCGGTCGGCGCATGACAAACTGGTCGAAAAAATTGCTCCCGATCCAAGTGCCACGATGGCGCAGTTTGTGGATGGTGGGGCCCACATGCCGGATACGTCCGCAGGGCTGCACGATCACATGCATCGGGCA
Source organism: Sulfitobacter sp. PM12 (assembly GCF_045586035.1). Taxonomy (NCBI): domain Bacteria; kingdom Pseudomonadati; phylum Pseudomonadota; class Alphaproteobacteria; order Rhodobacterales; family Roseobacteraceae; genus Sulfitobacter; species Sulfitobacter sp. PM12. The sequence continues at coordinate 1,455,422 of NZ_CP151529.1, read as the reverse complement.
TAGCACATTCAATGCCGCCTCATAGGCTGCCCCACCTGTCACCCGCGCGCACCCAGATCAAAGCTGCGCCCCTGCGCGTAGTGCCGGTCAATAATCGTGACGGTAATCACCTCCCCCTCCGGTGGGGCGGCTTTGCAATCGAGCAGGGCCAATGTGCCATAATCATCCGCAATCACCCGCATCACGCCCATCATCACATAGCCAAAGCCTTGCACCTTCCCGCGACAGGTCAGCGTAAAGCGCCAGTCATCAAGCTGCGCGACCTCCATCTGGGGCAGTTGCAGGTCTTCCACGGCGAGGGTGGCCCGTTCGGGCAAGTCGTTGAGCGAATGCAAGAACTCTTCAAAATCGTCGCCGCCAAAGCGGAGCAAGCGGCGCACGCCTTCGCGGTCGGGGTTGGACACAAGCCAGGCACCCAGATCTTCCAGAAGATCGGGGATCGCGCGTTTCATCACGGCAGACAGGCGGTTGATAACCCGCGGCGTGATGGCATCATCATAGGTGAGCATCGGTTCGAAATCCGCCGTGCCCATAACGGCACAAAGATCGGCGCGCAGGGCGACCTGCGCCCAGACACGGTGGCCAAAGCTATCCAGCACGAACCGTTGGATCGTATGGTTGATCAGCCCGTGCATCGCGCCCCTTTCCGCCGTTTCACGGGGAAGATCGCGGATGGGAGTTAACAAAGACCGAAGGCTAAACCACCGCCGCGGCGGAATGCGCTTTGGTTTTGTCTTAAATGCCATCTAGCTGTCAGCCCTGCGGGTCATGCCTCTGCCCGTCCAGCCACGCGGGCAGATGGCCGATGTCGGGCAGAACCACATCGGCGGCCCCTTCCAGGTCCTGACGTGTGGCCAGCCCCGTCAGCACCGCAACGCAGGCCATACCCGCCGCACGGCCCGCCGCCATATCGTGCAGGCTATCCCCGATCATCGCGACTTCCGACGGGTCCACCCCCACGGCTTTGGCAAACGCCAAGAGCTGCCCCGGCGTGGGCTTTGCACCGTGCCCGCTATCGAAACCGGCGATAAAGTCAAAATATCCGGTCACCCCCGCGCCGCCCAAATGCGCACGGGCGGGCGCCTCGGCGTCATTGGTGGCGACGCCAAGCACCAGCCCGCGTGCCTTGAACGCCTCTAGCAAGGCAACCAGCGGCACCGCCTCTGCCTGAGGGGCGTTTTCGGCCTCGTGGTTCAGCAGGTCCAAGAGATCCTTCTTCGCCATCTCGGCCACATGGGGGGCCAGCGCATCTACGACCTCCCCCGGTGTGCCCGCAATAACGATACTGTCGGGCGAGAATCTCTGCGTTCGGTAATCAAAGCCGATCTGCTGCCCCAGCAAAGCCGCTCTCTCTCCGTCGCCCTTGCTGATCCGGGTCAGGAAGGCATTGGCCCATGCCTCCCATGTGGCGGCGAAGTCGAACAGGGTTCCGTCTTTATCGAACAGTAGCGCTTTGATCATTTTCAGGTCCAATTCATCTGCGCGCCACCCGGAAGCGACTGACGGGCTTGCATGATACGGTCGTAAGGGATGTTCACCGTATCGCAAAACCCCGTGACCCAGGCGTCATCCATCATGATGAAATCCAGCACTGCGCCAAGAAACACCGGATCACCGGCCTGCGTGCGCAGGTCTTCGGCAGATGCGCCCGTTGATCCCATAAAGGTGGGCATCAGATCTTCGTTCGCGGCCAGCCAGGCCAATGCCTGCAGGGCGACCGTCTCGGCGGCATCTAGCTTCATCATATTAATTTCCATCACGGTTTCTCAAACGAAACCCTTTGTTAACCAATCACGGCAACAAAGGGCGCTTAAGCCAGTTACACGTGAGTGGAGAATGAAGACAAGTGCCCGGTAAAGTCCTGATTGTGGATACGGTTGCGACCAACCGCATCGCGTTGAAAACCAAACTCACGTCCGCCTCCTACGAGGTATGGCAGGCGTCCACCGTGGCCCAGGCGGTCGACATCTCGCGCCGGTCGGGCCCTGATTTGGTCATCACGGCGTATCATCTGGACGGGCAGGATGCGACGGACCTATGCACCATGCTCGCGGGGTCGCCGCGGACATCACGGATACCTGTCTTTGCCTTGGCCGATGGCGGTGGCGCGGCGCTGTGTTTGCACCTGCTGGCGAATGGCGCACAGGAAGCAATGGTCAAACCTGTCTGCGACAAGCTGTTTCTGGGACGGGTGCGCAGTATGATACGCGCGGGTCATGGGGTCAGCCCCACGGCCATGCGGGACGCGATGTGCCCCCCGCTCGGGCTGGAAGAAACCGCCGCCACCTTCACCCGCCCGGGCACATTCCAGATCGTCAGCCATGACAAGGCAGAGACACAGGTGCATGTCACCCAGCTACGCAAACGCCTGCGGGGGGCTGTCAGCCAGACGACCATCCGCGACGCTTTGACCGGTATTAGGCAGAACGCGCTGCCCGATGTCTTCATCCTGACCCTGACCGGTGTCGAGACGCGCGACGAGGCGCAACTGCGCCTGATCTCGACCCTGCGGGCGAATACGACGACGCGGCACTGCGGTATTCTTGTGCTCCAATCGCGCCCCCACCCCGCCGGTGCCGCCCATGCGCTGGATCTGGGGGCCGACGACCTGATGCAGCATGGCTTTGATATCGATGAACTTTCGCTGCGGCTGACCGGGCTCCTGGCGCGCAAACAGCAGGGTGACACGATCCGGCGTGATGTCGATACGCGCCTGCGCGAAGCGGTTTTTGATCCGCTGACAGGAATCTACAACCGCCGGCACGCCCTGTCAGAGGTCGCGCGGCTGGCCGTGCGCACCCGCCGCAAAGGGATATCGCTGGCCGTGATGCTGGCAGACATAGACCACTTCAAACGCGTGAATGACGCTTTCGGCCACGCCTCGGGGGACGCCGTGTTGATCGAGACAGCACGCCGGTTGAAATCATGCCTGCGCCCGCTCGACGTTGCCGCCCGCATCGGAGGGGAGGAATTTTTACTCATCCTCCCGGGCATCACAGAGGCAGAGGCCACCCGTATGGCCAAACGCATATGCGAAGCCTACCGCACGACGCCATTTGCCATCCCCGCCAGCGCGCAGCCTATCCATGCCACGATCAGCATCGGGCTATGTACCGCACAGCCTGAAACCGGCGACGCCTTCCCCGCCCCACTTGATGCCTCGGCCATCGCGGCAGAGCTGATCGACCGCGCGGATCAAGCTTTATACAGTGCGAAACACCGCGGGCGCGATCGCGTCGGTCTGATCAGGTCAGCGGCGTGAAATCATCCTCTCCCCACGGTTGCAAAGCCGGAAAAATGCCGCCACTCTCGCAGCGATATGCCTACACATCCGGGGCGTATCCCCCTGATCCACGACAAAGGCTTTGCCATGCTGCCCGATAAACCGATGACCGGTATTGCCATGATGCTTGGCTTTTGCATCGTTGCCCCTGTGGGTGATGCGATTGCGAAACTGCTGGGGTCTTCCGTGCCGCTGGGTCAGGTCGTGTTCATCCGCTTTGCCGTGCAGTTGCTGATCTTGCTGCCGCTCGTGCTGCTGACGGGCAGGCCGCTGGCGATGCGGGGCCGCACGCTGTGGCTCGCCTTTGTGCGCACAGTGTTGCATGTCATCGGTATCGCGATGATGTTCACCGCGTTGAAATACCTGCCGCTGGCCGATGCGGTGGCGATTATCTTTGTCATGCCCTTCTTTATGCTTCTGCTCGGCAAATACGTGCTGGGGGAAGAGGTCGGCACCCGCCGGCTTCTCGCCTGTATCGTCGGCTTTTGCGGCACACTGCTGGTGGTGCAACCCAGCTTTGCCGAGGTGGGCTGGCCCGCATTGCTGCCCGTCGGCGTAGCGCTGAACTTTGCGCTGTTTATGCTGGTGACACGGCAGATCGCGAAACACACCGACCCGATCAGCCTGCAAACGATCAGCGGGTTTATGGCCGTGGTGATCCTGCTGCCCTTGCTGGGTCTGGGGCAAACCGTAGCGGTGCCCGCCTTGGGCTGGCAGGTCCCTGACGCAAACGCCTGGATGCTGCTGATCGCAATAGGCGTCCTTGGCAGCGTGGCACATCTGCTGATGACATGGTCCTTGCGCTACGCCCCCTCGGCCACGCTGGCACCGATGCAATATCTCGAAATTCCCGTGGCGACGCTGGTCGGGTTGATCGTCTTTGGCGATCTGCCCAATGCGCTGGCGGCGCTCGGGATGGGGATCACCATGGCCGCCGGTCTCTATATTATTCTGAGGGAGCGGGCCACACAGCGGCGTCTGGCTGCAGCAGCGATTGTGCAACCTGCGGAATGAGCACCCTGGGCACCATCACCAACGCAGCGGGACGATCGACCCTAAGGATCGCGGGCCCCGTCGCACGGTTCGATGTGCCCAATCGTCCCAGCGGCGAAAGCTCTAGCCCGTCAAGCGGCCACTCAAGCCCGCTGCTTTCTCCGTGGACCGCCGCCAGCGGGTATATCGACACCACATCCCCCGCCCGCGTCGGCAGATCAAGCCGGGGCGGCGCGAGGAAAATCACCTGCTCTCCGGCGATGAGCAGGCAACGCTGGTGTGGATGCCGCGCCAAAGAGCTCAGGGCGGCAAGCTGATGGTCCACGCGCCCGCCCGAAAACCCCACCGCCACGATCAACGGCGCGGCCACCGACCGCAGCGCCTTGTCGAAATCGGTGGTTTCCTGCTCTGCCAGTTTGAACTGCCGCGCGAGCGGGATTTGCGACAGGGTCTCGGGCGTGACAGAATCGAAATCCCCCACCAGCGCCGCGATCTCTACGCCTGCGTCGCGGGCCAGATTTGCCCCGCCATCGACCGCCACACACATCGGGGCAAGCTGCAACGCATCGTTCAGGTCGTTCGGGCCGGGCTGCCCGCCCCCGATGACGGTGACAGGGCTGCGGCTTGCCACAATGGTTGTTTTCACACGGTTTTACCTCAAATTGGAAACAATGCCGCAATTTTGACATTAAATGATACGTTGCAGGGCACAGATTCGAGCCGAATTGGTCTTGAACCTTATGGTAAACAGTAAGCTGCAAATAGGCAGAGGACGACCATCCGATGATGAATAACAACAAAATTCTGACGGTCTCATACGGCACTTTCTCGTGCACGTTGGAAGGCTTTGACGATTCATTCGGCACCATGAAGGCCATCGCAGAGTATTTCCGCGACCTGTCGTCGGAGGATCGGTATTTCGGTGCAGAACCCGCACAGCCCGATGCGGAGATGCTGGCCCATATCGCCCAGAAAGAAATCTCGCGCCGCGTCGAAGCGCGCCAGCAGGACGGTCAGATCGTCCTAAGCGCGCAGACCCCAGAAGAACCCGCAGCGCCAGCGCAGCCCGCCCCTGCGCCCGAAGCCGCCGAAACACCCAAGGCTCCTGCCGCACCGCAGCCGCAGGTCAGCAGCACGGCTGCCGGTCCGTCGGTGGTGTCGACCTCCTTCGCGCCGCGCCGGCCCAAGGAAATCTCTGCCTATTATGACGCCTACCGCATCAACGCGCTGAAATCTGCCGAGGCAGAGGCCGCACCCGCGCCTCAGGCCGAAGCCGCCGCACCGCGCGACGAGGTGGTCAGCCGTGATGTTGCCGCGCCAAAGCCCGAAGCCACGCAAGCCGAAGCGGCCCCTGCTTCTGCGGCCCCCGCCCCCGAGGCTTCGGCCCCCGAAGTGGATATCGTCCCCGGCCAACCCGACGAAGATGTCGAAGCGTTTTTCGCCGATAGCCCGCGCAACGAGGTGACCGTCGACGACCAAGACGCCGAAATCCAGCCCGTTGCGGCCCCTGTCGTTGATAGCATCGCGGCCAAACTGCAGCGCATCCGCGCCGTGGTTGCCAATCAGGACGCCCCCGCCGCACCGCAGCCTCAGGTCTTTGACGACGAGGACACAATCGACGCGGAAGACAGCACCGACGACGTCATCGCGAACGCGATCAACGACATTCAGGGCGCGCTGGACGCCGACGATACGGTCGAAGACATCGCACAAACTTCCGACCTCGAAGCTGAAGAAGACGTTACCGCCGCACAAGAGAGTGAAGAACAGCACGAAGTCGTTGCGGCTGATGAGGTCGAAGAGGCTGACGCCGCGCAGGTTGACGCTGACGAAACCGGTGAAGCCGAAGAAGACACAGCGCCCCGTGGTCGTGTGCTCAAGGTCAAACGCGCCGACATCGACCGCGCCATCGCCGAAGGCGAGCTGGAAGAGGTCGAAGAAGACGCGCCTGCGGTTCTCGAAGAGCCTGAAAAACCCGCCCTGCGTATCCAGCGCGACCCCGAATCGACGCTCTCTGACGAGGATGAAGAAGATCTGGCCCGCGAGCTGGCCGAGCTTGAGGCAACATTGTCCTCCGCCGCTGCCGACACACTGACCGACGCGCCTGAGGAGGCCGAAGAAGCCGTCGCCGATGAGGACGACGCGCCCGAAGAAGAGACCGCCGAGGAAGACACAGCCGAGGAAGCCTCGCAGGAAGACACGGCCCAAGAAGAAACCCTCGACACTGATGTTTCCGAGGATGACGCCGAAGAGGTACAAGCCGAAACCGAAACCACGGCAGAGCCCGAAGCCGAAGCCCCCAAAGCCGCCCCGCAACGCCGCAGCCTGCCAACGCTCGACGCGGACAGCGGCCCGGATATGAACCGCCTGCTGGCGGAAACCGACAACCAGATGGACGAACCCGAAGCCGCCACACGCCGCGACGCGATCACCCATCTGCGCGCCGCCGTGGCCGCGAAAAAGGCCGATATGGCCCTTGGTGCGCCCGATGCCGCGGAACGCGAAAACAACGCCTACCGCAGCGATCTGGCCGAGGTGGTCAAACCACGCCGCCCCGCGTCAACCACGGCCCGCACCGAACGCCCCGCCGAACCGCGTCCTGCCCCGCTGAAGCTGGTAGCGGCACAGCGGATCGACACGGACCAGCCGCGCAATGTGGCCCCCGTACGCCCCCGCCGCGTGGCCGCAGTGGCCCCCGCGCCGGTGCCGCAAGCCGGTGGCTTTGCCGAGTTCGCCGAGGAAATGGGCGCGACCCAGCTTCCCGATCTGCTGGAGGCGGCCGCGGCCTATATGGCCTTTGTCGAAGGCATGGACGATTTCTCGCGTCCGCAGTTAATGAACACCGTACGCCAAGGCGGTGCCGAGGATTTCAGCCGCGAGGAAGGTCTACGCTCCTTCGGTCAGCTGCTGCGCACCGGCAAGCTGCAAAAGCTGGAAGGTGGCCGCTTCAAGGCCTCCGAACAGATCGGGTTCCAGCCGGATGCACGCGCCGCTGGCTAAGCGGGCAAAACATGACAACCGAAACGAAAAACGGCCCCCGAGGGGGCCGTTTTTTTATGCGAGAATGATGGTGTGCAACGCTCTAAGACGTGCAGGCGAAACGGGTTATTCTGCGTCGTGATCCGCGTTCGGATCAGCCTGACCGATCCCCTTGAACACAAATTTGAACGGGATCGCCCAGACCACGCCAAGCGCGATATAGATCACCAGTTCGATCCAGAAGGGTGGCCGGTCAAACAGCGACACGGTGACCACCGCCGCAATGATATAGAGCGGCAGCCCAATCAGCAGAATGACCAGCGCCCACCGGCGGCGTGCTTTATATCCAAGGGCCATTGTGTCGTCCTTTCATCACGTGCCAAGGGCCCCGAAGGGCCCCGGCGTGTCAGATCAATCGGCGAAGGGGTCGGTGACCAGAATCGTGTCTTCCCGCTCTGGCGAGGTGGACAGCAGCGCCACGGGGCACTGGATCAGCTCTTCGACGCGGCGCACGTATTTGATCGCGTTCGCGGGCAGATCGGCCCAGCTGCGCGCGCCTTCGGTGCTTTCGGACCAACCGGGCATTTCCTCGTAGATGGGGGTGCAGCGGGCTTGCTGGTCGGCCGCTGTGGGCAGATAGTCCAACTGCTCCCCGTCCAGCTCGTACCCGGTGCAGATCTTGAGCGTTTCAAACCCGTCCAGCACGTCCAGTTTCGTGAGCGAGATACCGGTGACGCCGCTGGTCGCGCAGGTCTGGCGCACCAAAGCCGCATCGAACCAACCACAGCGACGCTTACGCCCGGTGGTGGTGCCGAATTCATGGCCCCGCTCGCCCAAACGCTGACCGTCCGCATCATGCAGTTCGGTCGGGAACGGGCCTTCGCCCACGCGGGTGGTATAGGCTTTGACGATGCCCAGCACATAGTTGATCGCGCCCGGTCCGATGCCGACGCCGGTCGCCGCCTGCCCTGCAATCACGTTCGACGAGGTGACGAAAGGATAGGTGCCAAAGTCGATGTCCAGCAGCGCGCCCTGCGCCCCTTCGAACAGGATACGCTTACCGGCCTTGCGCTTTTCGTTCATCACCTTCCAGACAGGTGCTGCGTATTCAAGGATCTTCGGTGCGATCTCTTTCAGCAGTTCAACCAGCCCGTCGCGGTCGATGGCTTCGACGCCCAGACCCTTGCGCAGCGGATCATGGTGCTGCAACGCGCGGTCGACGCGGGCTTCAAGCGTGGCTGTATCGGCCAGATCGGCGACGCGGATGGCGCGGCGGCCGACTTTATCCTCGTAGCACGGTCCGATGCCGCGGCCGGTGGTGCCGATTTTGGTCCCCTTTGACGCAGCCTCTTCACGGGCGCGGTCCAGCTCGCCGTGGTAGGGCATGATCAGCGGTGTGTTTTCTGCGATCATCAGCGTTTCCGGCGTGATCTCTACGCCTTGGGCGCGGATCGTCTCGATCTCTTTCAGCAGGTGCCACGGGTCCAGCACAACACCGTTACCGATGACCGAAAGCTTGCCGCCGCGGACAACGCCCGAAGGCAGCGCGTGCAGCTTGTAGACCTTGCCGTCGATGACCAATGTGTGGCCCGCGTTATGGCCGCCCTGAAAACGCGCGATGACATCGGCCCGTTCGCTGAGCCAGTCCACGATTTTGCCTTTTCCTTCGTCGCCCCATTGGGCGCCTACGACTACGACGTTGGCCATGAAGATATTCCTTTAACAGTTCAAATAACCGTGCAAACCCGTGGAGGTATAGCGACGACCGTCGGGGACCGAAACTGTAAAATGCAGCCAAAACGCCGCCGCGTCATTTTTCTGGGCATTTATCAGCTTGGGGCCGTGAAACTTCGCAACGGGCCATAGACTTTGCCTAGGCTGCCCCGATATTCCATGCCGGATCAAAGAAGGAAGTACCGCAGATGGGATTCATCATACGTTGGGCCTGCGCCTTTGTCTTGCTGGCCGCGACCTTTAACCCGACCCCCTATAACTATGTCACCTGGGCGCAGCGATACGGGCATATGAACCTGTCCATCGCGGTGCTGCTGGGGCTTTTGCTGTTTATCGGCTACGTGATCTATCTCCGCGCGACGCTGCGCTCTATCGGCGGGCTGGGGATGCTGCTGGTGGTGGCACTGGTGGGGGCAAGCCTTTGGGTGCTTTATGATCTGGGCATTCTGCGGCTGGACAATCGCAGCTTTAACCTCTGGCTCGGCCTTGTCGCGCTGAGCTTTGTGCTGGGCATCGGCCTCAGCTGGAGCATCTTTCGCAGGGCGGTATCCGGTCAGGCAGACGTGGACGATGTGGAAGCCTGAGGCGGCTTTCACACGGGCTTTCCGCCCAAGCGGCACCGCGGGTGCCAATCCTCCCTTGCCCCCATAGGCAAACTTGCCTAGACACGCCCAAAGTCCAAAACGCAGAGCCGTAGGTACCCATGGAAAATGTAGTCCTGATTGTCCATCTCATTCTGGCCCTTGGCCTGATTGCAGTCGTGTTGCTGCAACGGTCCGAAGGGGGCGGCCTTGGCATGGGCGGCGGCGGTGGCGGCGGAGCCGTTTCCGGTCGCTCGGCAGCCACAGCCATGGGCAAACTGACCTGGGTTCTGGCCGCGGCCTTTATCGTGACCTCGATCACGCTGACCATCATCGCGGCTGAAAAATCCGCCGGTTCTTCGGTTATCGATCGTCTGGGCGGCACGCCACCCGCGCTGAACCAGGGTGACGCACCAGCGCTGCCCGATGCCGACGCGCTGCTGCCACCGACACCTGCGGAAAATACGCCGCAAGTGCCGACTGCGGATTAATCCAGACACTACAACAGCTTGAGGTTGGGCCAAGATACGCAACAGGATGTTGCGGCTTGGCCTTGCTTTTTCCATCCGAATCCTGTTAGGCTTAAGTCCCGTGATGCTGCGGTTTTCCGCAGCTCAATTGCTTGGCTTTTGCCGCATCAAATCTGAACTCACGGGGGCCTTCATCACATGGCACGCTATATTTTCATCACCGGTGGTGTGGTTTCCAGCCTTGGCAAAGGCCTTGCCTCTGCGGCGTTGGGGGCCTTGTTGCAAGCCCGCGGATACTCCGTCCGTCTGCGCAAACTGGACCCCTATCTGAACGTCGATCCCGGCACGATGTCGCCCTTTGAACATGGTGAGGTTTTCGTCACCGACGATGGCGCCGAAACCGATCTGGATCTGGGCCACTACGAACGCTTTACCGGCGTGGCCGCGCGCAAGACGGATTCGATCAGCTCGGGCCGGGTCTATTCCACCGTGCTCGAGAAAGAGCGGCGCGGCGACTATCTGGGCAAGACCATTCAGGTGATTCCCCACGTCACCAACGAGATCAAGGATTTCCTGCATGTCGGCGATGACGAGGTCGACTTTATGCTTTGCGAAATCGGCGGCACCGTCGGCGATATCGAAGGCCTGCCCTTCTTCGAAGCGATCCGCCAGTTCAGCCACGACAAGCCGCGCGGCCAGTGTATCTTCATGCACCTCACCCTGCTGCCCTATCTCGCGGCCAGCGGCGAGCTGAAGACCAAGCCGACGCAACACTCCGTCAAGGAACTGCAAAGCATCGGGATCGCGCCCGATATTCTGGTCTGCCGCTCCGAACACCCCATCCCCGAGAAAGAGCGCGAGAAAATCGCCCTGTTCTGTAACGTCCGCAAAGAGGCCGTGGTCGCGGCCTATGACCTGAAAACCATCTATGACGCGCCGCTGGCCTATCATGCGCAGGGGCTGGATCAGGCCGTGCTGGATGCTTTCGATATCTCCCCCGCACCCAAGCCCGAACTATCGGTCTGGCGCGATGTCTCTGACCGCGTGCACAACCCCGAAGGCGAAGTGAACGTCGCCATCGTCGGCAAATATACCCAGCTGGAAGATGCCTATAAGTCGATTGCAGAGGCGCTGACCCACGGGGGCATGGCCAACCGCGTCAAGGTCAAGATCGACTGGGTCGATGCCGAGGTCTTTGATCAAAGCGATGATGTATCGGCCCACCTCGAAGGGTTCCACGCGATCCTCGTGCCCGGCGGCTTTGGCGAACGCGGCACCGAGGGCAAGATCAAGGCGGCGCAATACGCCCGCGAGCAGAAAGTCCCCTATCTGGGGATCTGTCTGGGCATGCAGATGGCCGTGATCGAAGCCGCGCGCAACGTGGCCGGTCTGACGACCGCAGGCTCGGAAGAATTCGACCATGAATCCACCGGCAAGAAGCGGTTTGAGCCCGTGGTCTACCACCTCAAGGAATGGGTGCAGGGCAACCACAAGGTTGAACGCAAGGTCGACGATGACAAAGGCGGCACCATGCGGCTTGGTGCCTATGACGCGACGCTGAAAGAAGGGTCGAACGTGGCCAAAGTCTATGGCACGACCTCCATCGACGAACGTCACCGCCACCGCTACGAGGTCGATACCGCCTACCGCGAGCAGCTTGAAAAAGCGGGTCTTACCTTCTCGGGGATGTCGCCCGACGGCATGCTGCCGGAGATCGTGGAATGGTCCGATCACCCGTGGTTCATCGGCGTGCAGTTCCACCCCGAACTCAAATCCAAGCCCTTTGATCCGCACCCCTTGTTCAAGGATTTCATCCGCGCCGCCAAGGAAATGTCGCGGCTGGTCTGACCCTCGCGAAAGGCGGCCAACGGCATGCTCAGCTACCAACATATCTACCACGCCGGCAATCTGGCCGATGTTCACAAACACAGCCTGCTGGCGTGGATGTTGGGGTATCTGACCCGCAAGGACAAACCGCTGTCCTATATGGAAACCCATGCGGGGCGCGCGCTGTATGACCTGTCCGACACGCCCGCGCTGAAAACAGGCGAGGCGGCACAGGGCATTGGCCGCGTGCGCGGCTGGTTCGACGATGCGCACCCTTACGCACAGGTGCTTGACCAGATCACCGGTGAACATGGCGCAGACGCCTACCCTGGTTCGCCCCTGCTGGCGGCCAAGCTGCTGCGCGACAGCGACAGCATCCATCTGGCCGAACTGCACCCCGGCGAACATGCCGCCCTTGATTTGGCGATGTCGCCCTATGACGTCAAATGCCACCACCGCGACGGGTTCGACATGGCTTTCGCCCTGACCCCGCCCACCCCGCGCCGTGGCCTGATGCTGATCGACCCCAGCTTCGAGATCAAGACAGACTACGCCGATATCCCGCGCCACATTGGCAAGCTGGCGCGCGCGTGGAACGTCGGCATCATTGCGCTGTGGTATCCGATTTTGACCAATAAGGCGCATCAACCGATGCTCAGCGCGCTGATGGGGGCCCACCCCGAGGCCCTGCGTCACGAGGTCAGCTTTGCCCCTGCCCGCCCCGGTCACGGGATGGTCGGGTCAGGCATGTTCGTGCTGAACCCGCCCTTTGGGCTGAAAGAAGAAGCGGCCCGTCTGGCGGCCAAGTTCAAAACCCTACCCCGATAAGGAGCCCCCGATGCCCAAAGGTTACTGGATCGCTAACGTCGACGTGCATGATGCCGAAGTCTACGACAAATACCGCGCCGCCAACGCCAAGCCCTTTGCCGATTTCGGGGCGAAGTTTCTGGTGCGTGGGGCCGCGCCCGACATCCGCGAAGGCACGTCGCACCCGCGCATCGTGGTGATCGAATTTGCCTCGCTGGCCGATGCGGTGGCCTGCTATGAAAGCGAGGGGTATCAGGCGGCCAAGGATATCCGGTCCTCCGTCTCAGACGGGAATCTGGTCATCGTCGAAGGGTATGACGCCTAAGGCCCCGACAGGCCCCCTGACGCCCCCGCCCCGCCTGCCCCTGCGGCATTGCGCTTTTTATACATCACCCCTTTGCGAATATGGGAAAAACGGAACGCTGCGCGCGGAATCGGGTTAGCCTCATGTGCCCGCAAGGATAAAGAGTTGCCATGTTTGAACGTCTATTCCCCCGCCGCAAGCCGGACCCCAAGCCGCTGCCACAGCCGACCCCCCAGCTTGCCCTTGGCGCGTTGCTGGTGCGTGTGGCATTGGCCGACCGCACCTACCGCGCTGCCGAAGTGGGGCAGATCGACCGCATCCTCGCGCAGACCTTTGGCCTGAAACCGATCGAGGCCGCGAAACTGCGCGCCACCTGCGAAGCGCTGGAACGCCACGCCCCCGGTACGCCCGAATTCGCCCAGATCCTGCGCGAGGAAGTCCCCTATGAGGACCGCAAGGCGCTTGGCGATGCGATGTGGTCTGTGGCGCTGGCCGATGGCGCACGTGACGACGACGAAGAGATCCAGCTGCTGGCGATTGAAACCGCGCTTGGCCTCAGCGACGCCGACATGACCGCCGCCCGCGAAAAAGCGCTGAACGCTTTGTGACCTTGGCCTTGCGCCGCAACCGCTCTATATCACGCCCATGTTCGCAGAATTCATCAAACGGCTGACCCAGCCTGATCCCGCCCAGCTTCCCGATGGGGATGCCCGCCTTGCGCTGACCGCGCTTTTGGTGCGCATCGCCAAGTCGGATAATGAATACGCCCCGTCCGAGCGCGCGCGCATCGACCAGATCATCGCGAAACGCTATGCGCTGGACGCAGATGGCACCGCCTCCCTGCGGGCAGACGCCGAAGCGCTGGAGGCCGAAGCCCCCGATACCGTCCGCTTTACCCGCGCGATCAAGGATGCCGTCCCCTATGACGACCGCCTTGCCGTGATCAAAGCCCTGTGGGAAGTCGTGCTGGCCGATGGCAGCCGCTCTGACGAGGAAAACGCATTGCTGCGTTTGGTGGCCAACTTGCTGGGGGTCACAGACACCGACAGCGCCATCGTGCGCAAGCAGATTGAAGACAAAGACTAGTTTACGCGCAGGCGGTGAATTTACGCGGGGTCAACCGTTGAATTATTGGGCAAAACCCAAGTTCTGGATTGCAAATCCCCCTTGAAATCACCTTAACTTGCTGCGGAATGCACAATAAGGCAGCACAGTGACAGATCAGCCCCCCGTTATTGAGATCAACAATCTTCACAAGGCTTATGGCCCTCTGGAGGTGCTCAAGGGGGTGTCGGTCAAGGCCCCGCGCGGGCACGTCATCTCGCTGATCGGGTCGTCCGGCTCCGGCAAATCGACGCTGCTGCGCTGCTGCAACCTGCTGGAAGACAGCCAAGAGGGCGATCTGCGCTTCAACGGCGAGGCCGTCACCTGGAAAGGCACCGGCCACCACCGCCGCCCTGCCGATCCAAAACAGGTGCTGCGCATCCGCACGAACCTGTCGATGGTGTTCCAACAGTTCAACCTGTGGTCCCATATGACGATCCTGCAAAACGTGATGGAGGCCCCGCTGACCGTCCTGCGCCGCGACCGTGCCGAGGTTGAGGCCGCCGCGCGGGCCTATCTCGACAAAGTGGGTATTGGCGACAAATGCGATGTCTTTCCAGCGCAACTGTCGGGCGGCCAGCAACAGCGCGCCGCCATCGCACGCGGGCTGTGTATGGAGCCCGAAGCACTTCTATTCGACGAACCGACCTCGGCGCTGGACCCCGAGCTTGAGCAAGAGGTCGTCAAAGTCATCAAGGATCTGGCCGCCGAAGGGCGGACCATGATGATCGTAACCCATGATATGAAACTGGCGGCCGATGTCTCGGATCACGTCGTTTTCCTGCATCAGGGTTTGATCGAAGAACAAGGGGCCCCCGAAGACCTGTTCGGCGCCCCTAAATCAGAACGTCTGCGCGGGTTCCTCTCGGCCACTCACGCAGAGTAAAACCACCTAAAAACAATAAACTGGGAGACTTCAAAAATGAAAACACTCGTTCTTGCAACCGCCGCACTGGCGCTGAGCACCGGTTTCGCCATGGCAGACGCCCACGGCAAGACCATCCGCATGGGGACCGAAGGGGCCTACCCTCCCTATAACTTCCTGAATGACGCGGGCGAAGTAGACGGCTTTGAGCGCGAAGTCGGTGACGAGCTTTGCGCCCGTGCCGAGCTGACCTGCGAATGGGTCACCAACGAATGGGACAGCATCATCCCGAACCTCACATCGGGCAACTACGACACCATCATCGCCGGTATGAGCATCACCGACGAGCGCGAAGAAGTGATTGATTTCACACAGAACTACTTCCCGCCCGCGGCGTCCGCCTATGCCGCGAAATCGGCGGATGCCGATGTGATGGGCGGTGTTGTTGCAGCGCAGACCAGCACGATCCAGGCCGGTCACGTGGCTGAATCCGGTGCCACCCTGCTGGAATTCGCCACCTATGATGAAACCGTCGCAGCCGTGAACAATGGCGAAGCGGATGCGGTTTTCGCCGACAAGGACGCGCTGGTCCCCACGGTCGAGGAATCCGGCGGCGAGATGGTCTTTGTTGGTGACGACGTGCCACTGGGCGGCGGCATCGGCCTTGGCCTGCGCGAAAGCGACACAGAGCTGAAAGCGAAATTCGACGCCGCGATCCAGTCCATGAAGGACGATGGCAGCCTGAACAAGCTGATCATCAAATGGTTCGGCGAAGACGCCAATACATTCTGATCATGATCGGGGCGGCGCAGATGCCGCCCCTTTTCTCTGCCTGCCGATCTGATTAAAGACCCAAATCCAGACGCCCGCCAAAGGGCGCATACCACCGGGACATTCCGCCATTTTTGCCTGCACCGACCCAGAAACGCTTTCCGGCCTGTCGTGGCTGACGTGCTACCTGACCACGGGCAAGCATTTGGCCTTTTATGGTGCATTCGGCACCGTCTTGCTGCTGCTCGCCATCACCGCCCCCGCAGCACTTGCCTTTGGCTTTGGCGGCGCGATGGCCGCGCGGTCTCCCTTTGCGCCGCTGTCATGGCTGGGCCGCGCCTATATCGCCATTGTGCGGGGCGTGCCCGACATCGCCTTCTTCCTGTTTTTCGTCATCGCGCTGGATCAGGGCATCGAATACCTGCGTCACAAGGTGAAATGCCCCGACTGGGATCAGCCGATCCGTCAGGGCAGCGACTTTATCGTCTGTCAGGCCGCCAAGATGCCGCTTGGCAACTCTGCCCAATGGGTCCACGAGGCCTATGGCTTTTCGCTCGCGGTGCTGACCTTTGCTATCGTTTTCGGGGCCTTTGCCGCCAATGTGCTTTATGGCGCGATGCGCGCTGTGCCCCGCGCCCAGATCGAGACCGGCGAGGCGTATGGCATGACCCCGCGCCAGACCTTCTGGCGTATCCTTGTGCCGCAGATGTGGGTCTATGCGCTGCCCGGTCTGGGGAACCTGTGGATGGTGCTGATCAAGGCCACCCCACTGTTGTTCCTGCTGGGCGTCGAAGACATCGTTTATTGGGCGCGTGATCTGGGCGGAGCCAAGACCCCGCGCTTTACCGATTACCCCCACCCTGACTGGCGCATGTGGTATTTTCTGGCGCTGCTGGTGTTCTACCTCTGTTTTACCCGTGTGTCTGAAATCGTGCTCGACCGGCTGATGCGCCGTCTGACCAAGGGTCAGGCCACCGCCGGCGGCGAAGCACAGCGAAAGGCAGCGGCATGACCTGTTGGGAAACCATCCAATCCTACGGGCTGCGCTCGCTTGGCTATGGCGAACGGCTGCTGCCGCGCAGCGACTTTACGCTGTGTGACCAGTTCACCCTGATCGGATCGGGCATGATCTGGAACATCTACTACGGGTTTTTCGCGCTGGTCAGCGGCTTCCTGCTGGCGACGGCGCTGGCCGTGGCCAAGGCCCACCCCAGCCCTTGGCTGCGCAAACCGGCGGAATGGTTTATCTTCCTGTTCCGCGGCTCGCCCTTGTTCATCCAGTTCTTCTTTGGCTATTTCCTGTTCCTTAGCCTAAAATCTGTGCACCCGTTCTTTGATATGTTCACCTCTGCGTGGCTTGGGGCGCTGATTGTTCTGTTCTTCAACACCTCTGCCTACTCGGCCGAGATCTTCTATGGCGCGCTGCAATCCATCCCCAAGGGCGACACCGAAGCCGCCGATGCCTACGGCATTTCCGGCTGGTCGCGGTTCAAGCGCATCATCTGGCCCACCATGCTGCGGCTGGCATGGCCCGCCTATACAAACGAGGCGATCTTCCTGTTTCATGCGACAACGCTGGTGTTTTTCACCGGTTTTCCGGCGCTGCAACAACGCGGGGACGCGCTGTATTACGCCAGTTATTTCGCGGATAAGACCTTTAACCCGTTTATCCCCTACCCCATTCTCGCGGGCTACTTCATTTTGCTGACGCTGGTGATCATTGCCATCTTCGGGCTGATCAACCGCCGTTTGAACCGCCATGTGCCTCAGGCTGCGGTGCGGAAAATTCGCTTGCGTCTAAATCTGATCCGGTAGTATCTGTTTTTTGATCAAATTATTTAGCGCGTGGGCGCTACCCCCGGTTTTCACGTTGTAAGAACGCCGTTCATGCCCGCCGCTTGCAAGGTGTGATATGAAAAACTGGCTCCGCAAACATCCTCAGGTCCGCACAATCCGTGTGGCCGCCGCCGACCTCAATGGTCAGGCCCGCGGCAAGCGCATCCCCACGCGCTTTGCCGACAAGGTGGTAGAGGACGGCACGCGCTTTCCCATGTCGGTGCTGAACCTCGATATCTGGGGCGAAGACATCGACGACAGCCCACTGGTGTTTGAAAGCGGCGATGCCGATGGCATCCTGCACCCGACCGAACGCGGTTTTCTGCCGATGCCCTGGCTTGATGCGCCCTCGGCCCTGCTGCCGATCTGGATGTTCCACGAGGACGGGCGCCCCTATGGCGGCGACCCGCGCCATGCCCTGCGCGCGGTGGTCGAACGCTACAAGGATCGCGGGCTGACGCCGGTCTGCGCGGTCGAGCTTGAGTTTTTCCTGATCGACGATTCGGGCCGCAAACTGCAGGTGCCGCTGTCGCCACGGTCGGGCAAACGCCGCAAGGCCGCCGAAACCCTGTCGATCCGCGCGCTGGACCAGTTCGATGAATTCTTCACCGATCTTTATGACGCCTGCGAAGAGATGGACATCCCCGCCGATACCGCCATTTCCGAAGCGGGTCTGGGCCAGTTCGAGATCAACCTCATGCATTGCGACGACGCCCTGCGCGCCGCCGATGATGCCTGGCTGTTCAAGATGCTGGTCAAGGGCCTCGCCCGCCGCCACGGCTTTGCCGCAAGCTTTATGGCGAAACCCTACGAGGATTACCCCGGATCGGGCCTGCACACGCATTTCTCGGTGCTCGACAAGAACGGCAACAATGTCTTTGACGACGGCGGCCCTCAAGGCACGGCGATCATGCGTCACGCTGTGGCGGGCTGTATGAATGCCATGGCCGGCTGCGCGCTGGTCTTTGCGCCCCACGCCAACAGCTTTGACCGTATGGTGCCCGGTGCCCACGCCCCCACGGGGATCTCTTGGGCCTACGAGAACCGCACCTCCTCCATCCGTATCCCGTCCGGCAGCCACAAGGCGCGGCGGATCGAACACCGTGTGTCGGGCGGCGACGTGAACCCCTATCTGATGCTGGCCGCCGTGCTGGGTGCTGCGATGAACGGCATCGAGGACGGGGCAGAGCCCCCCGCCCCGATCACCGGCAACGCCTATGCCGCCGACCTGCCGCAAATCCCCGGCGACTGGAAATCCGCGATCGACGCCTTTGAAAACTCCGCCGAGGTAAAGCGTATCTTTGCTCCCGAAATGGTGCGCAACTTTATCCTCACCAAACGGCAAGAGCTGCATTATATGCAGGAGCTGACCCCGCAAGAGCAGGTCGAAATCTATCTGGACACGGTGTAATCAGATGCCCCCCATGAAAATCGGTATCCTTCAAACCGGCCACTCCCCCGACAATATGAAAGACGCGCTTGGCGATTATGGCGACATGTTCGTCAAATTGCTGGGCGGGCACGGGTTCGACTTCCAGATCTGGTCCGTGGTCGATGGCGACTTCCCCGCCTCGGCGGTGGATGCGGACGGCTGGCTGATCACCGGATCGAAACACGGTGCCTACGAGGATCACGACTGGATCCCCCCGCTGGAGCAGCTGATCCGCGCCATCCGCGAAGCAGGCCGCCCGCTGGTCGGCATCTGCTTTGGCCACCAGATCATTGCACAGGCGCTTGGCGGCAAGGTCGAGAAATTCGCCGGCGGCTGGTCCGTGGGCCGCACCGAATACACCATCGACGGAGAGACCCTGGCCCTGAATGCCTGGCATCAGGATCAGGTCACCCAACTGCCCGATGGGGCCAAGGTGGTCGGCGCGTCCGACTTCTGCGCCAACGCGGCCCTGCTGTATGATGATCAGATCTGGACCATCCAGCCCCACCCCGAATTCACCCAAGACTTTATCGACGGGCTGATCCGCACCCGCGGTAAAGGCGTGGTGCCCGATCACCAGCTTCAGGCGGCCTCTGCCCTGCTGGACGCCCCCACCGACAATGCAAAAATCGCCGACCATATTGCAGATTTCCTCAAGAAAGAGAGATTATGATGTCCGACTGGCTTGAAGAGCTTCCCCCCGCAGCACGCGAATATCTGGAGGGCAAGCGGCTCGACGAAGTTGAATGTATCATCCCCGACCTCCCCGGCATCGCACGCGGCAAAGCGGTGCCCGCCACAAAATTCGCACGGCAGGAATATTTCCACCTGCCCGATAGCATCTTCTACCAGACCATCACCGGTGAATGGGGCGACGCCGCCGGTGCCGACGGGTTCATCGAAAAAGACATGATCCTGCGGCCCGATATCTCGACCGCGACCGCCGCCCCCTGGACCGGCGACTGGACATTGCAAGTGATCCACGACGCCTTTGACCGCGACGGCAATCCGGTCGAATATTCGCCGCGCAATGTGCTCAAACGCGTTGTCGATCTTTATCGCGCACAAGGGTGGGAGCCGGTTGTCGCCCCCGAAATGGAATTCTTTCTGGTCGCGCGCAACCTCGACCCCGCGCATGAGATCAAACCGATGATGGGCCGCTCCGGCCGCCCTGCTGCCGCGCGTCAGGCTTATTCCATGACCGCCGTCGATGAATTCGGCCCCGTGATCGACGACATCTACGACTTTGCCGAAGCGCAGGGGTTCGAGATTGACGGGATCACCCAGGAAGGCGGCGCGGGCCAGCTCGAGATTAACCTGATCCACGGTGACCCCGTGCGGCTGGCCGACGAGGTGTTCTATTTCAAACGTCTGATCCGCGAAGCCGCCCTGCGCCACGATTGCTACGCCACCTTCATGGCGAAACCCATCGCCAACGAACCCGGCAGCGCCATGCATATCCACCATTCGGTGCTGGATGCCACGACGGGCAAGAACATCTTCTCTGGCCCGCAAGGCGGCGAGACGGACGCGTTTTACCACTTTATCGCCGGCATGCAGAACCACATGCCCGACGCGCTGGCTGTCATTGCGCCCTATGTGAACAGCTACCGGCGCTACGTCAAAGACCATGCCGCGCCGATCAATCTGGAATGGGGCCGCGACAACCGCACCACCGGCATCCGCGTGCCCCTCTCCGGCCCCGCGTCGCGCCGGGTCGAGAACCGCCTCGCCGGGATGGATTGCAACCCCTACCTCGGCATCGCCGCCTCGCTCGCCTGCGGCTATCTGGGCCTGATGGAACAGAAAAAGCCCAAAGCCGAATTCAAGGGTGACGCCTATGACGGCGACGGGGATATCCCGCAGGTGCTGGGATCCGCGCTGGATCTGTTTGAAGAGGCCACGACCCTGCACGAGGTGTTGGGCCCCGAGTTCGCCCGCGTCTACGCCATCGTCAAACGCGCGGAATACGAAGAGTTCCTGCATGTGATTTCCCCGTGGGAACGCGAGCACCTGTTGATGAACGTCTAGGCCCGCCGCACCCGCGGGAGCCTTCGGCGAGGATTTAAGACCATTTGGAAGCGGCCAAGGGGGCCGATCTGCAATGAACCTGCTATACGCAAACGACGCGCCGGGGCGCTATCCAGACAGCTGGTACGCCGCGACCGCAACCCCGACCGATGCCTACCCCACGCTCAAGGGCGATCAGCGCGCGGATGTCTGCGTTGTGGGGGGCGGCTATACCGGCCTGTCGGCTGCGCTGCATCTGGCACAGGCTGGGCGCCGCGTCGTGCTGGTCGAGGCGCAGCGCGTGGGCTTTGGGGCCTCGGGGCGCAATGGCGGGCAATTGGGGAGTGGTCAGCGCGTCGAACAGGACACGCTGGAAAAGATGGTCGGACGCGATGCCGCAACGCGCCTATGGGATCTGGGCGAGGACGCCAAAGCGCTTGTCAAAAGCCTGATCAAGACCCATGACATCGATTGCCACCTCAAGCCCGGCGTCGCCTGGACCGCCAGTTCTGCCGGTGACGTAGAGCATCTGCACACCTATGCTGGCGTCTTGCAGGACCGCTATGGCTACGACCAGATAGAGGTGTTGGACCGCGACGCGCTGCGCAACGTCTGTGCGTCGCCTGCTTATCGCGGCGGTATTCTGGATATGGGGGCCGCGCATCTGCACCCGCTCAACCTCGCCCTCGGGCTGGCACGGGCGGCGCAGGCGGCAGGGGTCGAGATCTATGAACGCAGCGCCGTGCATCAGATCACCGAAGGCACCCCCGCCACTGTGCAGACCGATGGCGGGCGGGTGACGGCGGACCATGTGATCCTGGCCTGCAACGGCTATTTGGGCGGGTTGAACCGCAAGGTCGCGGCCAAGGTCATGCCGATCAACAACTTTATCGTCGCCACCGAACCCTTGGGCGACCGCGTGAAAGACGTGCTGCCCCGGGATGTCGCCGTGGCCGATAGCAAATTCGTGGTGAATTATTTCCGGCTCAGCCATGATGGGCGACTGCTGTTCGGCGGCGGCGAAAGCTATGGCTACCGCTTCCCCAGCGACCTCGCCGCCAAGGCGCGCAAACCCATGGGCCAGGTTTTCCCCGCGCTGCGCGACGTCAAGATCGACTATGCCTGGGGCGGCACGCTGGCGATCACCATGAAACGGCTGCCCTTTCTGGCCCGCGTGGCACCCAACATTCTGTCGGCTTCGGGCTATTCCGGCCACGGCGTCGGCACCGCGATCCACGCAGGGCAGTTGATGGCCCGTGCGATCCAGGGCGATGGCGACGGCTTTGACACGATGAGCGCCCTGCCCACGCCGACCTTCCCCGGCGGCGGCGCACTGCGCAGCCCGCTGCTCGCGCTCGCCATGAGCTGGTTCAGCCTGCGCGACCGTCTGGGGATATAGTCACAAAACATTCATAAAGCGGAACGGGGAAAAGGCTTGGTCCCATAGGCGCATTGTTTTACCATTCTGAAAACAAACATTCAGGATATTGAAATATGACCCTGCCCGACATGCACAGCGCCGAAGCCATTCCCGACACAGCCCGCGCCGAGATAGAGCAGCTGTTGCAAAGCGGCGATCTGTTTCGCTACACCGCTGCCGCCGATGCGCCGGTGTCCCTGCTGGAGGCCGAGTTTGCGCAGATGATGGGCAGCCGCTATGCGCTGGCGGTGTCGTCCTGCTCTGCCGCGCTGTTTCTGTCGCTGCTGGCGCTTGACCTGCCGCAGAACGCCAAGGTGCTGATCCCCGGCTTTACCTTCGCGGCCATGCCCTCTGCCGTGATCCACGCCAATTATACACCGGTGCTCTGCGAGGTCGGGGAAAATTACCGGATCGATATGTCGGATTTCGCCGCCAAGCTACCGGGTGTCGACGCGGTGATCATCAGCCACATGCGGGGGCATACCTCGGATATGGATGCGATCATGCAGCTGTGCGATGCCGCAAACGTGCCGGTGATCGAGGATGCGGCCCATTCGCTCGGCACCCTCTGGCACGACCGCAAGATCGGCACCATCGGCAAAATCGGCTGCTTTTCCTTCCAGTCCTACAAGATGGTCAACGCGGGCGAAGGCGGCATCCTGATCACCGACGACGCCGATCTGGTGGCCCGTGCGATCATCATGTCCGGTGCCTATGAACACAACTGGAAGAAACACCCCGGCATCGCGGACGCCTGCGCGCGCTGGCAGAATAAACTGCCGCTTTATAACTTGCGTCTTAACAACCTGTCAGCGGTGCTGGTGCGGGCCCAACTGGCCGAACTGCCCCGCCGTGTGGCCGACGGGCTGCGAAATCACGACTATGTCGCGACCAAGCTGAACGCCGCCCCCCAGATCGACGTCCCCGCCCCGCTGCCCCCCGAAACCCGCGCGCCGGATTCCATACAGTTCAATTTGGTCGGGCTGGACGATGCCGCCATCCGCGCCTTTGCCGAAGCCAGCGCCAAGGCCGGCGTCAAGGTTCAGGTCTTCGGCCAAAGCACCGACAACGCGCGCGCCTTCTGGAACTGGCAGTTCATCAAGGACCTGCCCGACCTGCCCCGGACCCGCGCCATGTTGATGACCGCCTGCGACGTGCGCCTGCCCGTGCAACTGCAACCAGCCGAGCTCGACGCGATTGTGAATGTGCTGCTCGGGGCGCTGGCGACGGTGACGAAATCCGCCGCGGCCTGAGGCTTCATTTTGCCAGATAAACTCCCGCCGGAGGCATCCGGCAGACACACCAAAGCCCACCCGTCAGCGGGTGGGCTTTAACCGTTCAAACGGGGGCCAATCGCCGTCACTTCAGCTTGGAGAGTTTTTCCTGCAGCTCGGCCAGTTGTTGTTTGATCGCATCCAGACTTTCGGCGTCATCGCCCTTGGCGCTGGCAGGGCGCTGATCTGTCTTGCCCATGCCGTTCCAAGGCGTCGGCATATTGCCGGTCATCGCCTTCATGAACGCTTCTTGCTGGGCCTGCATGACCTCGAAACCGGGCATCTTCGCCATCGGGTTGATCGTGTTCATGTTCTCAAGCACCCGCGCCTGACCGTCGCGCAGCATGTCAAACGATGTCTTGAGGAACTGCGGCACAACGCTCGCATCGGGGGACATATAGCTGCGCACGAGATCGTTCAGCACATCCACCGGCAGCACGGATTCACCGCGGCTTTCGTGTTCGGCGATGATTTGCAGCAGATATTGGCGGGTCAGATCGTCGCCTGATTTCAGGTCCACAATCTGCACCTCGCGCCCGTCGCGGATAAACCCCGAGATATCATCCAGCGTCACATAGTCACTGGTTTCGGTATTATACAGGCGGCGGCTGGCATATCGTTTGATAAGCAGGGGCTTGACTGTTTCGGTCACGGTAGATCCTTCCCAAATAGCATGCTGCATTGCAGCTTAGGGCAGCTTAAATGAAAAAGATAGGTGCCACAAAAAAGGGCAGACCGCAAAGTCTGCCCTGATCAATCTTTACCTGAACCAAAGGCCGGTGCGATTACTTCGCAGCGGCTTTCTTTGTGGCGGCTGTCGCGTCGGATGTCGCTTTTTTCACAGCAGCTGTTGCTTCTTCGGACATGTCTTTGCCCGCAGCCATCATCAGCTCGACTGTGTCCATCTGGACCTTCTTCGCGATTTCAGCGAAAGCGGCCATATGCTCGGACGCGACTTCAGCAGAGGCCGAGGTGAACTCGGTCATTGCTTTGGCGTAATCTGCTGGCTCTTGCTTGGCTTTCGACATCTCGGACATTTTTGCCAGAGTGTCTTTTGTCCATTTGCTGGAAATCTCGGCGGATTTCTCGGCAGCGTTCAGCGCTACGCCGGACAGCTTTTCGTTCAGTGTCGCGGTTGTTTTGAACGCGTCGTTCATTGCGGATGTGTCAACTGGGAATGCACCCATCATGTCTTTCATCATCGCGGCGAAATCTGGTGTCTTCGTCATGGTAAACTCTCCTTCTGGGGTCAAGCGGCGTCTACCGCTACGTTATGACTACCCCATAGATAGATGCTGCGGTGCGGCATTGCAAGTTTTTTCTGCAATGCAGCATCAGGCCATTCCAGCCCGCCGCCCCATAAAAAATTGACTAATCAGATCAGCCCCTTGCCTTGCGCACCACATAGGTACCCGGGGCTTCGCCCAAGGTATCACGGCCCTTTTCACCCGGAATACGGGCATCGACTTTCCCGTCAGAGCGATTCTCGAGCCACGCGCCCCAGCGGGGCCACCACGACCCTTCGTGGAACTTTGCCCCCTCCAGCCAGTCCTCGTGATCCAGCGACAGGTCGTCGTTTGTGTAGTGGCCGTATTTGCCTTTGCTCGGCGGGTTCACGATCCCCGCGATATGGCCCGATTGGGTCATCACAAAGGTCTTGTCCGCGCTGCCCATCATGCGCACGCCGCGATAGCTGTCTTTCCACGGCGCAATGTGGTCGGTCTCGCAGCCGATGGCGATCAGCGGCACGTCGATATCCTCCAGCTTCAGACGATGACCCAACAGTTCAAAGCCGCCCTCGACCAGCTTGTTCTGCTGGCAAAGCCCGCGCAGATACTCCATCGCCATGCGCTGCGGCAGGTTCGCCCCGTCGCCGTTCCAATACAGCAGATCAAAGGCCGGAGGCGTGTCGCCCAGCATGTAGCTTTTGATCGCGGGCCCATAGACCAGATCATTCGACCGCAAGAAAGAGAATGTTCGCGCCATGATGACCGAAGGCAGAATCCCCTTGTCTTTGGTCTCTGCCTCGATCCCGTCGATAAAGTCATCGGTCAGGAAGGGTTGGAACTCCCCCTGATCGGAGAAATCGGTGAGCGCGGTAAAGAATGTCGCGGATTTGACGGATGTATCGCCGCGCTGCTTCATCAGGGACAGCGTCAGCGACAGCGTGGTCCCCGCGATGCAATAGCCTACGGCGTGCACCTGTTCCTGCGCGGTGATCTCCTTGACCTCGCGGATCGCGGTCAGGAACCCGTCCTCGATATAGTCGCCCATGCCGATGTCACGATGACTTTGGTCCGGATTGACCCATGACACCATAAACAGCGTATAGCCCTGATCCACGATCCATTTCACCAGACTGTTCTGGGCCTTGAGATCAAGAATATAGAATTTATTGATCCAGGGCGGGAAGATCACGATCGGCGTGGCATCGACCTTTTCGGTGCTGGGGCTGTACTGGATCAGCTCGAACAGCTTGTTGCGATAGACGACCTTGCCGGGGGATGTGGCGATGTTGCGGCCCAGTTCGAACGCGCTTTCATCGGCCAGCCGCACGATCAACTCGCCGTTATTCGCCTCCAGATCGGCAATCAGGTTCTCCAGCCCGCGGATCAGGCTTTCGCCCTCGGTCGCCACAGCGCGTTCCAGCGCATCGGGGTTGGTGGCCAGAAAATTGGTCGGGCTCATCATGTCGATGATCTGGCGGCTGAAGTATTGCAGCCGTTTCTTTTCATGCGGGGCCAGATCGGCCACATGATCCACCGCTTGGCCCAGGGCCTCTGCGTTGATCTGGTACTGCTGTTTGACAAAGTTGAAATAGGGGTGCGATTTCCACAGTGGGTTAGCAAAGCGGCGATCCTCGGGCGAGGTATCTTCCGGCGCGGCCAGCTTGCCTTTGGCCAGCGCCTGCTGCGCCTCCATAAAGTGGCCGACGGATTTGCTCCAGTAGGACACCTGCTGCTCGATCATCTTGGCGGGGTTCTGTACGGCTTCGGTCCAGTAGGACGCGGCGGCCTTTGCAAACAGCTCTTGATTCGGGCCGTCCAAACTCGCCTGATGCGTGTCCCGCCCGACCATGATCTGCGACAGCCGCGCGCCAAGCGCTTCGACCTTTCGCAGGTTTTCCTCCATACGTTCCTGTGCCTTGGAGCTCTCTGCGTCGGTCTTGGTTGTTTTTATTGTCATGCTAACCGTTCCTCCCTATGTTTGCACCTGCAGCATCGCGCCGACCTTTGGGGGAGGGTCTGACAAGATGCCGGGCACAAGGCCCCCAACAGGAGACCCCTTACATGAAGTATATGGCATCTTACGATTTAATGGAAACGATGAGAAACACCAACCAGTGGCTGGGTGCCACGGCGTTGGCGATGGCATCGTATCCCGCTTTTGCCGCCATTCCGAACCCTGCACTGAACTGGATGGCCGCATGGGGCGAAGTGACCGAACGCAGCTTTTCGCGCATGGTGGTCAAACCTGATTGGGATATCCCCCCCGCCGTGGGCGTTGATGGTGCGGACCATCCCGTCCTGATCGAGAAAGAGCTGGAAGGTGCCTTTGGCGATCTGGTGCATTTCGTCGTACAGGGCCGCGATGCGCCCAAGCGCAAGATCCTGCTGGTCGCGCCCATGTCGGGCCACTATGCGACGCTGCTGCGGTCGACCGTCATCAGCCTGATCCCTGACGCGGACCTTTATATCACCGACTGGCATAACGCCCGCGACATCCCCGTCAGCGCCGGCAAGTTCGACGTAGAGGATTACACCCTGCGGCTCGTTGACTATATGCGCCATCTGGGCCCAGACGTGCATGTCATCGCCGTGTGCCAACCCGCCCCGCTGACCCTCGCCGCGACCGCCTATCTGGCGGAACAGGACCCCAAGGCGCAGCCAAGCTCGCTCACATTGATCGGCGGCCCCATCGACACCGCGGCCAGCCCGACAGAGGTGACGGATTTCGGTCACCGCGTGAACATGAACCAGCTGCAAGAGATGATGATCCAGCAGGTCGGCTTCCAGCACCAGGGCGTCGGCCGCAAGGTCTATCCCGGCCTGCTGCAACTGAATTCCTTTATCACGATGAACGCCGAAACCCATGCCAAGGCCTTCCGCGACCAGATCATGCGCGTCGCACAAGGGGTGGCGGGCGACCACGACAAACACAACAAGTTCTACGACGAATACCTCGCCGTGATGGACATGCCCGCTGAATTCTACCTCTCCACCGTTCAGCGGATCTTCAAGGACAACGAGATCGGCACCAACAGCTTCTCGATCAAGGGGCAGCCCGTGGACATCGGCAAGATCACCGATGTCGCCGTCAAAACGGTCGAGGGCACCAAGGACGATATCTCGGCCCCCGGTCAATGTATCGCGGCGCTGAACCTCTGCAGCGGCCTGCCCGACGACAAAAAGGCAAGCCACCTTGAAGACGGCGCAGGGCACTACGGGATCTTTGCCGGCAAAAGCTGGCGCGAGAATATCCGCCCGCTGGTGCTGAAGTTCATCGACGACAACCAGCGCGCGGCCAAGGCGACAGCCCCCAAGGCCCCTGCGGCCCCGGCCAGCGCGGGTAAAACCTCGATCCCCGCACAGAAGTCGACGGCATAATGCCCGCCGCGCCGCGTGACCTGCCCTTTGCCTGTGCCTGCGGCGCGGTCAAAGGGACCCTGCGCGGCGTGACACCCGCGCGCGGCAGCCACGCCCAATGCCACTGCATCGATTGCCGCGCGGCCGAGGTCTACCTCGACCAGCCCGACCCCGCGCCACGGGCGATCCAACTGTTCCAGACCACCCCCGACAGGTTCCACTTCGATCAGGGTTTCGACAAATTGTCGGTGTTTTCCTTCGGGGAGACAAATCTGCTGCGCTGGTATGCCTCTTGCTGTGGCACGCCGATGTTCAACACGCTGCGCAAGCCCAAGCTCGCCTTTGCCAGCATCATGACCCGCACCCTGTCCGACCCTGCCCCGCTTGGGCCGATCGTCGGCACCGGCTATATCCCGACGCCCTCGGGCAAGCTGCGGAACGAAGGGCTGCCACGGTTGATCTGGGGGGCGCTGTCGCGGGCGGCCGCGGCCAAGGTGACAGGCCGCTGGAAGGTGAACCCCTTTATCGATCCGGACACGGCAACGCCCAAACGCCCCGTGCATATCGTTCCGCGTGACCAGCGCAAGGCGATCACCGAGGCGCTGCGCTAACCCGCACTTGACCCGCCCCGATCACGCAGGGGTCAGGGGCATCTTCAACCATTCCTTGATCGCGGCGGTCGTGGCTTCGGGCTGTTCCAGCGTCGGCAGATGCCCTGCCCCCTCGATCACGCGCAAAATCGCATAAGGCAGCAGTTCGGCCATGAAACTATGGCGTTTGACGGGGTTGAGCCTGCCCACCTCGCCACACATCACCAACGTCGGCACCTTGCACTTGCGCAATACCGCCTGCTGGTCGCGGGCCCGTTGCAAGGCGCGGGCTTGGCGCACATAGACTTCCGGCCCCAGCGTATCGGCCATATCCAGCGCAATCTCCAAAATCGCCGCGCGGTCCGGACCGGGGGCGAGCCAGACGGGGTTCAGCTCTTCGCGCATGGCATCGGCCAGCCGCCCCGACTTGACCTTGACGATCAACATCTCGCGCGCGGCGGCGCTCTGCGGCGTCTCAGCCAGCGGGCTGGCATCGATCAACGCCAACCGCGTCAACCGATCCGGCGCACGGCGCAAAATCTCGAGCGCGACAGCACCGCCCAACCCCAACCCTGCCAGCGCAAAACGCTTGGGCAACTGATCCAGCAGACCAGAGGCGATTTCCTCGATCCGCTCGCCTTGGGTAATCGGGCCGACAGTCACAGCGGTTTTCGCCGACAGCTCGGCGATCTGCGGCCAGAACACCCGCGCGTCAGACATGAGGCCCGGCAGAAGAACAAGAGGGTCAGCCATGTATGTCCCTGTCACTAGTCATAAATTCGCGTCACTTCGGGACACTGCTGCTGCGCCGCACCTCATCACGGATAGGCGATGCCACGCAAGGGCGGAAAATCGCCATAGCGCGCACGGCGCTGCGCCAAGGGCTCCGACGGCGACTTCCCGCCGCGCAACAGCATCCCGCGCGGCGCGATATAGCTTGAGATGCTGCGCAGCGGCTGCGGTCTCCACGTCAGGTTGAAGGCGGCGAGCTTGGGAAAGAACCACATCTCGGAATAGGGCAGATGGTCATGCACCCACCACGCCAGATCACGCCAGTCGCGCCCCTGATCGTACTGGTCGGCAAACCACGGGATCACGATGGTCGCCCCCGCAATCGCCCCCGCCCCTGCGCCACGGTCCCAGATGTGACATTCGATCGGGTTGTCATTGGCCGCGCAATTCAGCTTGTGCCGGTTGCCATAGGCATTCAGCGCCGCCGACCGATACCCCGACCGCACGGCGATGCGGCCAAAGGTTTCCTCTAGCGGGTCCAGCAGGGTCGTGCAAAAGGCCCGTCCGTTTTCGATGGCAAGATCGGGATTGTCGGGGATATTGGGCTGCCCGTGAAACCCCGAGATCTCGGAGTACATGAAATCGCGCATAAAGAAATGCCGCGACAGCCGGACCCGCCCAAAGGTTTCAAGGCTCCACATGCTGGCCGGTTTACGCATGGCAAAGCCCCTTATCCTCAGGCCGTGGCAGAGACCTCTTCCACCGCTTGGATCAGCAGCTCCAGACAGCGGTCGTCGGAAAAGCGGTGGTCCGCATCCTTGACCAGTTGCAACTGCATGTCCGGCCCCTGCGCATGTTCCAGCAGACGCACGGCTGTGGCGACGCTGACGGCGGTATCTGCGGTGCCTTGCAGGAAGCGCGTCGGGAACGGCAGATGCAGCGGATCGCGCAGCACCAGCTGCTTGCGCCCGTCCTCGATCATCCGGCGGGTGATGATGTAAGGCTCCATATAATCGGACGGCAGTTCGACCTGCCCCGTCTCGGCCAAAGTCTTTTTCTGCGCCTCGGTGAAGCTGGCCCAATAGCCGTCTTCGGTAAAGTCAGGGGCCGCGGCGATGGTCACCAGCCCCGCGATCCGCGCGGGCAGCGCGCGCACCAGCAGCAGCGATTGCCAGCCGCCCATGGATGATCCTACCGGCAGGATCGGGCCCTCGGTCAACGCCTCTACCGCGGCCAATGTGTCTTCGGCCCAATCGCCAATGCAGCCCTCCGTGAACGCGCCAGAAGATTCCCCGTGACCCGAGTAATCGAACCGCAAGAACGCCCGCCCCTCGCGTTTGGCCCAGTCTTCAAGGAATACCGCCTTGGTCCCCATCATGTCGGATTTCAGACCGCCCAGAAACACCACGCAGGGGCCTGTGCCTTCGGTCTTGTGATAGGCCAGCCGCCGCCCTTGAGGCGTCTCCAGATACATCGATGCCGTCATCCTCAGCCCCCCAGATAGGTGCCCTTGGCGGGGCGATAAAAGATTTTCTGGTTGTGCAGACGGCCCAGCAGATCGTCGATCCGGCGCAGGCTGTCTTTGGCGGCATCGGCGGGCAGCATCGATGCGGTGTCATTCAGCGCATCCATCGACAGATCGCGTTTGGTCACATGTAGCGCTGCCTCGATCAGGTCGATATCGCTGATCGTCAGCTCGAAGTTGCGGTTGTGTTTGGACATGGGCGAACCCCTTTGGATCAAATGCGCGCCCCAGTCATACGCCCCGTGGCCCCGACGATCAATCCGCCGCTTCGACTTCGCGCAGCCCAAGCGCCGCAATCGCGGCCCCTGCGGACATGACTGCGAATAGAACCAGCGTTGCCACCGGCCCGATCAGCGCGGCACCGCCCCCCGCCACGCCCGCGACCAACAGCAGCCCGCCAATCACCGTGTTGGACACGGCGGCATAGGCCGACCGCTGGTCCTTGGGCGACATATCCACCAGATAGGTAGACCGCCCCTGCCGCACCCCGTGGTAGGCGATCATCAGGATGAACAGCACCAGCGGCATGGCCCAGATCTGCGTCGCCATCCCCAGCAGCGCCAGCGCCACCGCACCCCCCATCGCCAAGGCCCCGACAATGCCGGTCAACATCAGCACACGGCGGCTCGATTGATCCGACAGCCGCCCCCAGACGTACGAGCTTAACAGCGACGCCAAGGCCGAGGCGAGCACCAGCGCGCCAAGCTGGCCGAGGGCGGATTGATCCTCGCCCCCCGCCAGCACCACAAAATACGGCGGCGCAAGCGATGTTGCGACCAGCAGCCCGCGCACCAGAATGAACCGCCGCAGGTTCGCGTCCTCCTTCAGGATAGAGAAACTGGCAGGCGTCGCCTTGCCGCCCTCGCTTTTGGCCTCGTCCAGCGTGGAAAACAACAGCGCCGCGCCGCCCCATAGTGCGGCCGCCAGCCCGATCGCCGCGATCACCACGCCGCGATCCTGCACCAACCCCGACATTAGCAAGAGCGCCAGCACCAGCACCCCGGCAGAGGCGACAGACCCCGCCGTGCCCGTGATCGACCCGCGCCGCGACTTGCCCACGGTCTTGCCAAGGATATCCTTATACGACACCGAACAGGCCGCACGGCTGACCGCCAGCCCCGCCAGCGCCGCGCAAATCGCCAGCCCCGCCGCTGATCCGTCCAACGTGAGCGCCGCCAGCACGATCAGCGCCGCGAAGATGCCCTGCCCCGCAGATCCCGCGACCCACGCCCATTTGCGCCGCGCCATCGCCTGCACCCAGCCCGCCATGACGATCTGCGGCAACAGCGCCCCCGCCTCGCGGATCGGCACCAGCGCCCCGGCATAGACCGCAGGCGCACCAAGCGCCGTCAGCAGCCACGACAGCATGAGCTTGGGGTCAATCAGCCCGTCAGCCACTTTGGTCATGGTCAGGCTGGCGATATGGCGCAGGGCGTTCGGGGCCTCGGCCTCTTGCGCATGGGGCGACAGATCCTGCGCGTCGCCCTCTGCCCCTGAAAGCGTCTCAAACGCCCGCTGCGCCACATCATCCTGCATGTCTTCGCGTCCCGTCGCTACCCGTTAATCTGATGTTATCTATGGCACCGCGCCCCCAAGGAAAGGACAGCGCCCCATTTCACACGCCGCGCCCGCGCGCCCCACCGCGATATTGACAAGCCAGACCACCGACGCCAAACAGGCCGGACGCATATAACCCGCAACCGGGCGTCTCGTAGGCGCCAAACCGACGAGGAGGCCCAGATGGCCCAGATCACCCTCACTCTTCCCGATGGCAACGCACGTCAGTACGACGCAGGTATCACTGCGGGCGACGTGGCGAACGACATCTCCAAATCGCTTGGCAAGAAAGCGATCAGCGCCACCGTGGACGGTGCCCATTACGATCTGGCATGGCCGATCAACGCGGACGCCAGCATCGCGATCCACACCATGGCCGACGAAGCGCAAGCGAACGAGCTGGTGCGCCACGACCTCGCCCACATCATGGCCCGCGCCGTGCAAGAGCTTTGGCCCGACACAAAAGTCACCATCGGCCCCGTCATCAAGGACGGCTGGTACTATGACTTCGACCGCGAAGAATCCTTCACCCCCGAAGACCTTGGCCTGATCGAAAAGAAGATGAAGGAAATCATCAACAAGCGTGACCCCGTCCGGACCGAGGTCTGGGACCGCGAGCGCGCGATCAAGCATTACGAGGACAACGGCGAACCCTATAAGGTCGAGCTGATCAACAGCATCCCCGGCGACGAACCGCTGCGCATGTATTGGCACGGCGACTGGCAGGACCTCTGCCGTGGGCCGCACCTGCAACATACCGGACAGGTGCCGGGCGACGCGTTCAAACTGATGTCCATCGCGGGGGCCTACTGGCGCGGCGACAGCGACCGCGCCATGCTGCAACGCATCTACGGCGTGGCCTTCACCGGCAAGGAAAAGCTGAAAGCCCACCTGAACATGCTGGAAGAGGCCGCCAAACGCGACCACCGCAAGCTGGGCCGCGAGATGGACCTTTACCACATGCAGGAAGAGGCCCCCGGTCAGGTCTTCTGGCACGCCAACGGCTGGCTGATCTATACCCAGCTGCAAGACTACATGCGCCGCAAGCAACGCGCCGGCGGCTATGTCGAGGTGAACACACCGCAGGTCGTGGACCGTAAACTCTGGGAAGCCTCCGGCCACTGGGAGAAATACCAAGACCACATGTTCATCGTCGAAGTGGACGAGGAGCACGCCCGCGAGAAATCGGTCAACGCGCTGAAACCGATGAACTGCCCCTGCCACGTGCAAATCTTTAATCAAGGTCTGAAATCCTACCGCGACCTGCCCCTGCGCATGGCCGAATTCGGATCGTGCAACCGCTATGAACCCTCGGGCGCGCTGCACGGGATCATGCGCGTGCGCGGCTTTACACAGGACGACGGCCATATTTTCTGCGCCGAAGACCAGATCGAAGCCGAAACCGCCAAGTTCATCGAATTCCTGTCGGGCATCTACAAAGACCTCGGCTTCGAAAACTTCAGCGTCAAATTCTCGGACCGCCCCGAAAAACGCTCAGGCTCGGACGAGGTCTGGGACAAGGCCGAGGCGGCGTTGCTCTCGGCCACCCGCAAGGCAGGCATCGAACCCACGCTCAACCCCGGCGAAGGCGCGTTCTACGGCCCGAAACTGGAATTCGTG
Organism: Sulfitobacter sp. PM12; assembly: GCF_045586035.1. Taxonomy (NCBI): domain Bacteria; kingdom Pseudomonadati; phylum Pseudomonadota; class Alphaproteobacteria; order Rhodobacterales; family Roseobacteraceae; genus Sulfitobacter; species Sulfitobacter sp. PM12. The sequence goes on along the minus strand of NZ_CP151529.1, from coordinate 1,421,122 downwards.
CTGACCGACGCCATCGGCCGTGACTGGCAATGCGGCACCCATCAGGTGGACTTCGTGCTGCCCGAACGGCTGGACGCGACCTATATCGGATCGGACGGCGCGAAACACCGCCCCGTCATGCTGCACCGCGCCACCTTGGGGTCGTTCGAACGCTTTATCGGCATCCTAATCGAAGAACACGCGGGCAAGCTGCCCTTCTGGCTCGCCCCGCGTCAGGTCGTCGTCGCCTCCATCACCTCCGAGGCGGATGATTACGTGCACGAGGTCGTAGCCACGCTCAAGGCGCAAGGCGTCCGCGCCGAGGCCGACATCCGCAACGAAAAGATCAACTACAAGGTCCGTGAACATTCGGTCGGTAAAGTGCCGGTGATCCTTGCGGTCGGGGCGCGCGAAGTCGAAGAGAAAACCGTGTCCGTCCGCCGTCTGGGGGAAAAGCAGACCTCGGTTCAGGCGCTGTCGGATGTGGCGAACGCCTTGGGCATCGAAGCCACACCGCCCGATTTACGCGGCTGAAAACTGTAACAAACCCCTCGGGGCGCAACGAACTTGCGCCCCGAACATGTCACTATGTTTCAAAATTGCGCCTCCCAACGCTGGAATCTCGCGAATTGTTACAAAAAAACCGGCGATTTTCTGACGCCTCCGTGACACACTCCGATGTGAGTAGCTTTGTCGCACCCCACGCGGCTTAATGTCCTTATCGACAAGCAACCAACCTCAGGAGGAAACACCAATGTCCAACACAATGAAAACACTCGCCGTTGCAGGCGCAGTTGCCGCTGCCCTGTCCGCACATTCGACCGCAGCAAACGCCGCGTCGAAAGAAAAATGCTACGGCGTGGCGCTTGCCGGTCAGAATGACTGCGCCGCAGGCCCGGGCACCACATGCGCTGGCACATCCGTCACCGACTACCAGGGCAACGCCTGGAAACTGGTTGACGCAGGCACCTGCGCCGACATGGAACTGCCCGCAATGGCCGACGGGTCCGAGCGTATGGGCTCCCTCGAAGCGCTGGACCGCGACCTGCCAGCCTAAGCCCTTGGCGGCCTAAACCCTTCGCCTGCGCGGCACGCCCCATGCCGCCGCGCAGGCCCCTTTACACGACCCCTCGGATAGGGAGCCTCTTATGCCAGACGGTGCCACCCGTTTCGACACATTGCCCGCAAGCCCGGGCGTCGGCTATAAACCCCAGCATTTCAAAGACCTGCAAGACGATCCTGGTCCAGTTGAATGGATCGAAATCCATGCAGAGAACTACATGGGGGATGGCGGCCGCCCGCTGGCGCAACTGCGCGCCCTTTCCGAAAAATTCGCCCTATCCGTTCATGGCGTCGGGCTGAGCATCGGTGGCGAAATGCCACTGGATCGCGACCACCTCGCCCGTTTGAAAAAGCTGTGTGACTGGGCAAACCCTGCCAGTTTCTCCGAACATCTTGCATGGTCCACCCATGATAGCGAGTTCCTGAACGACCTGCTGCCCCTCCCCTATACCGAAGCCACCCTGTCCCGCGTGGCGGATCACATCAGTCAGGTACAAGACACGATCGGGCGTCAAATGCTGCTGGAAAACCCTTCGAGCTATCTCGCCTTTGATGAATCCACCTTGTCTGAAACTGACTTTTTAGCCGAGTTAACCCACCGGACCTCCTGTGGTTTATTGCTGGATGTCAACAATGTCTTCATTTCAGCGAAAAACCTCGCCCTCTCCCCGCGCGACTATATCGACGCCTATCCGGTAGACGCCGTGGGCGAGCTTCACGTCGGCGGTCACGAGGAAGACAGCGTCGGTTTCAACCAGCCGCTCCTGATCGACAGCCACAGCCGCCCCGTGGTCGATCCCGTTTGGGATCTGCTGGCCTATACGCTGGACCGTACCGGCCCCAAGCCGGTGCTGGTGGAATGGGACAATGACGTGCCCGATTGGCCGACCCTGCGCGCCGAGGCAGAGCGTGCGGCGGATGTGCTGGCCCGATGACCACGCTGCACCGGTTTCGTAGGCCCCTGCTGGACCCGACGCAGGACCGCCCAGAGGGGCTGCGCGGTGCCGCTGGCGCGCCCGCTGACACGCGCTATGACGTTTACCGCAACAACGTCACCCATTCGCTGATCGGCGCGCTGCACAGCGCCTTTCCCTTGGTGGTCAAGATTCTGGGCACGCAGAACTTCGACCAGATCGCCCCCGCCTTTGTGCGTGCGCATCCGCCGAGCTCTCCGTTAATGATGCACTATGGCGCTGATTTTCCGCAGTTTCTTGCCGCGCAACCGCCTTTGTCAAAGATGGGTTACCTGCCCGATTGCGCCCGTCTCGACCTGGCACTCCGCCGGTCCTATCACGCCGCTGACAGCGCGCCCTTCGACCTTGCCGCCTTCCAGCAGATTGCGCCCGACGCGATGATGCAGGCGCGGCTGCCCCCCGCCCCCGCGACGGTGCTGCTCCGCTCTGACTGGCCGCTGTATGACATCTGGCGGTTCAACATGCAGGCGGATGCCCCCAAGCCGCAGATGCAGGCGCAGGACGTGTTGATCACCCGTCCCGACTTCGACCCCGCCCCGCATCTGTTGCCCCCCGGCGGCGGCGCATGGTTCGCCGCCTTGGCTGGGGGTGCCACGCTTGATCAGGCCCATGACACCGCGCTGGCCACGCACCCCGATTTCGACCTTGGCGCGGCTTTGGGCCTGTGCTTTGCAACCGGCGCTTTTTGCGCAAAGAACGGCGGATAAGATGCTGAAGACTCTCACCCTTTACGATCGCGCGACCGGCTGGATCACCGCACAAGACTGGCTGCTGCCCACATTGGCGCGGTTTTTGTTCGCCGCGGTGCTGACGCAGTATTTCTTTACCTCCGGCCTGACCAAGCTTGACGGTCTGTTCACGCTGAGCACCGGTGCCTATGTCCAGATCTTCCCCCGCGCGTTCGAGGCGGCGGGCTATGACGCGACTGCACTATCGGCGTGGCACGGGCTGGTGGCCTATGCGGGGACGCTGGCGGAGTTCGTGCTGCCCGCGTTGATTGTGCTGGGGCTGTTCACACGGTTTGCGGCCTTGGGGATGATCGGCTTTGTGGTGCTGCAATCGCTCACCGATCTATACGGCCACGGGCAATGGAGCGCGCTTGGCCAGTGGTTTGACCGCCTGCCGGACGGGACCATTCTGGACCAGCGCGGGCTTTGGGTGCTGCTGCTGGTGGTGTTGGTGGTCAAGGGCGGCGGGCCGGTTGCGCTGGATCGCGTCTTGCTAGCGCGCCGCCGCTGAGGGTTACTGCGCGGCTTTGACCTTTTCCTCTGTCGCGTCGTTCCAGCCGAGGAACAGATCCTCCCCCACCGCGATCAGGGGGCGTTTCATCAAGGCGGGATGGGCCGCGAGCAATTCCAGTGGATCAGCACCGCGTTCCGCCACGTCCAGACCGCGCCATGTGGTCGAACGGGTGTTGACCAGCGCCGCGCCGAATTGCGCGTGGGCGCGGGCCAGCACGTCGGCGGGGACACCGTCCTTGCGCACATCGACCAGCTGCGCGTCGGGCAGTGCCTTGATCGCCTTGCGGCAGGTATCGCAGTTTTTCAGACCGTAGATCAGCATTCTCACCTCACTTTTTTGGGGTTTCATATGTCCTAAGATAATCGGGCAGCGCGAAATTTCTTGATTTCCGGCGCGGGTGAACAACCTTTTATCGCGTAAGGCGGCGAAAGCAATTTTTCGACGCTGTGACAGCGATTAATGAGGAGCGTTGAGAAATGCCAACGGGTACAGTCAAATGGTTTAACACCACCAAAGGATACGGGTTCATCGCGCCGGAGGGCGGCGGATCGGATGTGTTTGTCCATATCTCTGCGGTGGAACGGTCGGGGCTGACCGGACTGGCGGACGAGCAAAAAGTGTCTTTCGAAATGTCCGAGGGCCGCGATGGCCGTCAGATGGCGACGGATCTGGAACTGCTGTAAAAAAGCCCGATGCCCAAGGGACACCGGGTTTTCTGGTCGTCTTGCGGGCAGAGGCACGCGGGGCTGCGGCTTAGCGGCAGCCCTTTTCCCCCGGCACGCAGGAATAGGTGACGGGACGCGGCGTATAGTGGCGCACCTTGTGCTTTTTCGGCGCGGGGTGCGCCATCATCTGCTGGTAGCTGGTGCTGGTGTTCGGCGTGCCGCAGCAGATGACACCGGAAATGGTGATCGGCTGAAGCCCTGCGGGGCAATAGTTGGCCGAGGACGGGTAGGCATAGATCTTGGGCTCTGCCGAGACCTGCGCGGGCAGCAGAACCGCGCCCATCAGACCCAATCCGGCCATCATTCCTGTTGTTAGACGCATAATATCCCTCGTTATTTTCAATTTCCCTTAATTTGCCCCGCGTCAGCGGCCAAGTCTAGCCTTTTTGCCCCCCAGGGGTGTGTTGCTGGTACGGCGTACCGGCAGAGGCGCGGGCTGCGGAGCGGGGCTCGGGTTACCCATGGGTAACTTAAGTAATTGTTATTGTTAGTTTATTTTTGGTTAGACAGGCGTGCGGTGGGGTGCGTTCGCTGGTGTGAGGTTTGGTTCGGCTTGGTTGAGGTTGAAGTGTACGGTGGACCGGTCAAAGGGCCGAACGCGGAATGCGCAAGCATTTCGCCGGGGATGTATGGGGTGACCTAAACAGGGACCGCCGCGCCCGAACCGAGGGGTGGGAAGCGAAGCGCCTGCTCCGCGAAGGCAAGCCTTCGCTCTGTCGGTAACACGGATGCTATGCATCCGCTGACCCGCCCCGTGTGTGGGGGTGAGAGACGGTCCGGCGAAGCCGGATTGAACAGTCCAGTGGACTGTTCAAAGTCTCGAACGCGGAATGCGCAAGCATTTCGCCGGGGATGTAGGCGGTGACCTAAACAGGAACCGCCGCGCCCGAACCGAGGGGTGGAAGCGAAGCGCCGACTCCGCGAAGGCAAGCCTTCGCTCCGTCGGTGACGCGGATGCTTTGCATCCGCTGACCCGCCCCGTGGGGGCGGTTCGGGCGCTGCCCAATCGGAGATTGGGCAATGGAAAGCGGGGATGGGATAGTTTGCTATGCACGCCCTTTTAATGTATAAACTTGAGAATAGTTGTTTCAATACAGAGCGCCTGATGCTTCAAAAGATTCTGGCCTTGTCTCTGCTAGGTCGCGGCCGGAAACAAATTCCCCTAAATGCTTTACAGTTCTGTGTAATTGCCAGAGACAGTTTGATGCTACGTACTGACTTCGCATAGCGAAATCGTAGTTTATTCGCCTAACAAAACTGTCGGGAAGAAACATTTTTGATCCCTCTAATTCGAACTTACAGTCCTTAACAAAGCAAAGCGCCAGTCTTGGACTAAGTATACACCAGTTTTCATGCATCAATTCAGACGATGCATTTCGGGGATCGTCGTACCGCATATGTGGAAAATCTGAAATGCAAAATAATTCATGGCCCTTTGGGATTCCGAATATCAGGTCACACTCCAATAGCATTTCAATATCATCGTCGCCGACGAAAGTAGGCATCGCAGTAACAAAAGCTTGCTTAAAGTTTTCGGGTGCGATTCCGTTAAACAAACCTGTAGCAAAGGACGGATCAAGGGTTCTCGACAGCGAATGAATAGAGTCCGCGAAGTCAAGTGCAGTGGTTGCCCCCGACATCCAAAAACTACGCCCTCGAGGGGAACGAAATAATAGCGTGACTAGGTATTTTGCAAATACCTTTTTAGCTTCCTTAGTCAGCAAACTATCCAGGTTAGTTTTAGCTGCATTCAGCACTTCCGCGAGAGGGCCATCTACTTCACGCTCAAGCCACTTCTCGACAAAATCTGACTTTTCCCCACTTATGGAATCAATCGTATTCGCATGAAACTTCTGAAATGCTTTCTCAACATTTTTCTGTCGATATCCTAAATTTCTATGCATTGCATCAAACAGGAGAAGTGACTCTCCTTCAAAGCAAAATTGCCTGAGTACGCTTCTTGGGATGTAATGATGATTCTTTGATACTTTTGGCATATATCCTCCTCACAATAGAGAACAGTGAGCCATTCCCCTCACTCAACCACCGCCATAAACTCCCGCCATTCCCCCTTGCTCATGCCAGAGGTCTCCTGCGTGACCTCCTCACCCTTCACCATCCGGCGGATACACTCAAGAGCTGTATTGGACATGGTTGCGCCACCTAGACGGTAATCCTCGAAGGCGCGGTAGGCGGCGGGGACCCAGTCGGCGACGACGTTGCAGATGGCATCGGCATAGACGCGGATCTCGTATTGGGCGTGGGCATCGGCGCGCAGACGCAGAAAGTGGAACAGGTTGTGCAGGTCCACCTTCCAGTACCATTGCGTGTAGATGTTCGACGGCAGGTTCATCCGCGCCAGCTCTCGTGCCAGACCGTCCTGCGGTTCTCCGTCGGGGCCGGTTTCGGCGATCATCGCCTCGTAATTGTCATAGGCGCGGTTGCTGTCGGACTTGAGGATTTCGAGCACACGGGCGGCCTCTGCCCCTTCAAGAACGCCGCCGCGGCCCTGATTGTTCACCACGCTTTGGGCGTTCACATGGGACGGCTCGGGGATGTAGAATTCGCGGTCCAGGATCGAATAGCGGGCGGAGTATTCGTTGACGTTGGCGGTGCGGTGGCGGATCCACTGGCGCGCGACAAAGACGGGCAGTTTGACGTGGAGCTTGATCTCGCACATCTCGAAGGGGGTGGAGTGCCAGTGGCGCATCAGGTAGCGGATCAGCCCTTCGTCGTTCTGCACCGATTTCGTACCGCGCCCATAGCTGACGCGGGCCGCCTGACAGATCGCCGCATCGTCGCCCATATAGTCGATGACGCGCACAAAGCCGTGGTCGAGCACGGGAATGGCCTTGTAGAGATGGGCCTCCATCCCTTCGGAGACGGCGCGCAGGGTCTGTTTCGGCTCTGCCCGCAGAGCGTCGATTTCGGCTTGTTGGTCGGGGCTGATCGGCATGGGGGGCGTCCTGTCATATGGGCGTGGATTCGGGGTCTACTATATCTGCGGCAGCAGGCCACCGGAACCGCCATATGCGGTATTGTTTTTGGGTAGCACTTTGTCGGCAAATGCACGCGAGGCAAGGTGGAGCGTTGACAGCAGGGCGCGCGATTGGCGACTGTCGCGGCAATCAACAAGAAATTTTCGAGGCAGACAGTTATGAAATTCGGGACATCAGCGCTGGCGCTGTGCGCATTTTTGGCAGCATGTGGCAGTGGCACGCCGTTTAACGGCGAGACAGAGGCAGATACGGGCACGGGTACTGACGGGAGCACGGGTGCCAGTGCCATCCCCGAAGAACTGGCGAACGACCTCAAGAGCTTTAGTTATGACCCGGCGTCCCAGACGCTGTCGATCACGGGTATCACCGCAGATGATAGCGAGTTCACCGCCAATTATCGCCGCCGCCCCGGCTTGGACCGCAACGGATATGAAGCCTACACCGCGCAGGACGGATCGCTGGACCGCCACGTCACCGCGTATGTGAAGGACATCGATGGCACCCGCGCCGCTGTGGTGATGACGGGCGGGCAATTCGAGCAGGTCTTTTCGGGCGCAGGATATTCCAACACCTCGTATTCAGCGCCGGTCGCACCGGGCACGCAATCCGAGGGCGGGCTGGTGACCTATGCGGGGAATTACATCGGGTTGCTGAACGGAGCCGGGTCCGGGGAAGATCTGGCACCGGTTGCAGACGGGACTGACCCCGACCCCCTGTCGCGTCAGGCCGCCGAAGTGACGGGCAAAGTGGTTCTGACCGGCGACTTTACCGACGCGGCGGTTGCAGGGATCATCTATGATCGCAAGGTGACCGACTTTGATACAGGCGGTGCTTACGATCCCAACTCCGCCACCCCTTTCGAGGCGCAGAACATCGCGCTGGACAGCACTGGCATCGCGGAAGACGGCTCTTTCTTCGGGACCGCGTCACAGTCTAACAACGCGGTCGGCGAATACGGCGGTATTTTCGGGGGCACGGGTGCCACGGAAGTTGCTGGTGTGATCCACGCCGAGAACCACATTGCGCTGGGCGGATCGGGCACACCGATCGAGTATGGCGCGTTTGTCCTGACCCAATGTGGCCAACCCGGTGAAGACGCGATCTGCGATCAGCCCGAGCGATAGAGCGGCTGTATCGTGTCTTTCGCCAATTGCGCCATCGGCTGTGCAGTGGCCGGGCTCTGCCTGCTGAACAGTGGCTCTGTCGCGGCAGAGCAGTCGGTCGCGTTGTCCCTGCCAGAGGCCCGATCATTGGCGGTCCATGCGCTGAAGGGTGAACGCCCTGCTCTGGCGTCGCAGATCGCGCGAGGGTTGCTGATCGCGGACCCGCATTCGGCGTATGCGCACTATGTTCTGGCCACAGCGCATGCAGATATGGGGCACGGAACGGATGGGCGAAAGTCTGCGGCCCGCGCCTACCGCTATGCAGACAACAGGGTACAGAAGTTTCAGGCCGCGGAACTGGCAGCACGGCTGACCTTTGCAGATGGGCACCCGACCCTCACTCAGCTTTGGCTTAGACGTGCCGTTCAAAACGCCCCGACCCCGGAGATAGAAGAACAGCTTGCGCGTGACTATGCCCGAGTACGGCGTGAAAATCCGTTTCGCTTTTCCATTACAGGCGGGGTGAAGCCCTCTAGCAATGTCAACAATGGTGCTGACACCGCACAGCAGGTGATCGACGGCTTGCCGTTTACCGGGCGGCTCAGCGGATCGGCGCAGGCCCTATCGGGTATCGTCGGTACCGTCGACGCGGTCGTCGGCTACCGTTTGCGGAGCACTCAAAAGACGCGGACGGATCTTTCGGGTCGCCTGTTTGTACAACGTGTGGCGCTTGATAGCGGGTCGCATGATTTGGCACCTGAAGCACGTAACAGTGATTTCGGAGCAACCTATGCAGATGTTTCACTTCGGCAGTCCTTCGCGGTCGGCGCTGCGGGCGGAAGCGCCGATGTAACCGGATCGCTTGGCGAATACTGGTCAGGAGGCGACCGCAGCTATTCGTTCATGCGTGTTGGCGTCGGTCGCCGCTGGCAGCTGTCTGCTTCGACTTCGGTTTCCATGGGCGCGACGCTAGAAAGACGGTTTAGTGAACGAACTAGTTACTTTGACAGTAACACCGTGTCACTGATTGTAGGGTCCCAACACAGGCTCGCTTGGGGTGATGGTATCGGCGTTTCCGTCAATCTACGCGAGACCGACAGCGACTTCGTCAACTATGCCTCGCAAGCCGCATCTCTACGGTTAAGCTATAGCTTCGCCGATCAAATCGGTCCGGCGGTTGTGAACGCGGGATTAACCTTGGGAAAAACCGACTATGACACCTATTTTGCGGTTTTCGATGTCCCCGGTGGCAAGCAAGACTACGCAACCTATGCGGACGTTAACATCATGTTACCTGATGTGGACTATGCGGGGTTTGCGCCCAGTGTGACTTTACGCGCCGGACGGACGCGATCCAATGTCAGCCGGTTCGAAACGAGCGAGTTTTCCGTCTCATTGGGATTTCAGTCAAAATTCTGACATCCGCTGGCAACCGCCGCCAGCCGTGCTACCCTGCAGGTCGAAGACGAAAGCAAAGGAGCCAACCCATGCCAATCAAATATTTGCACACGATGGTGCGCGTCAAGGATCTGGAGAAATCGCAAGCCTTCTACGAGCTGCTGGGCCTGAAAGAGCGCCGCCGGATCGACAATGAGGATGGGCGGTTTTCGCTGATTTTCATGTGCCCTCCCGGGCAGGACGACGGCCATGCGGATGTGGAGCTGACCTATAACTGGGACGGCGATGATGCGCTGCCCGATGACAGCCGTCATTTCGGGCACCTCGCCTATACCGTTGAAAACATTTATGAAACCTGCAAGATGCTGCAAGAGAACGGGATCACGATCAACCGTCCTCCGCGCGACGGGTATATGGCGTTCATCCGGTCGCCTGACAATGTGTCGGTCGAGTTGCTGCAAGAAGGGGACCGGCTGGAGCCGCAGGAACCCTGGGCCAGCATGGAAAACACCGGCCATTGGTAAGCCGATGATCCGGGCGACCTTCCTTGCCACTGCGCTGGGCGTCGCACCCGCGGCCCTTGCGGCGGCGGAGTGTCGGCTGGCGCTGCTGCTGGCGATGGATGTGTCCAGTTCGGTTGATGCGGTCGAGGACCGTTTGCAGCGTGGCGGCACCGCCGCCGCGTTGCTGTCAGACCCGGTGCGGCGGGCGTTTTTCGCCAGCGACTTGCCGGTGGCGCTGGCCGTTTATGAATGGTCGGGGCGCTATAACCAGCAGATGGTGCTCGACTGGCAGATGATAGACTCGCCCGACGATCTGAAGCGCGCGGCGGGCGTGGTGGCGGGCAGCCAGCGCAGTCATAATGATTTCCCCACCGCCATGGGCTATGCGCTGGGGTTTGGTGCAGAGGTCATGGCGCGGGCACCGCGTTGTTTATACAAGACAATTGATCTGGCGGGGGACGGTCAGAACAACGAGGGCTTTGGCCCGCCGCTGGCCTATCGGTCGTTTGATTTTGACGATGTGACGGTCAACGGGCTGGTGGTGAATGCCGCCGATTTCGAGGCCGAGACGGGGCTGATCGCCTTTTACAAACGCGAGGTCTTGCACGGCCCCGGTGCGTTTCTGGTGATCGCCAACGGGTTCGAGGATTTTGAACGCGCCATGCGGATCAAGCTGGAACGCGAGCTGACGCCCCCTGCGATTGGCAGCCTGCCCGTGGTCGAGGACGCGGGATGATCCGCGCCGGGGTTGCGGCCCTTGTCGGCGCAACGCTTTGGGCGTCGGCTGGCGTGGCGGAGTGTCGGCAGGCCCTGGCCTTGGGGCTGGATGTGTCGGGGTCCGTCGATGCGCGGGAGTACCGCTTGCAATTGGACGGGGTCGCCGGGGCCCTGGACGATCCGGCGGTGCGCGCGGCGATCCTGTCGGCACCGGAGGCACCGGTGTCCCTGTTGGTCTATGAGTGGAGCGGCCCGACAGACCAGCGCGTTATTGCCCCGTGGCGACCGATCAGTGATGCCGCCGCCCTGCAAGAGCTGATCGACGGGCTGCGGCAGGTGGAGCGCGCGGCGGCGTCGCCCGGCACCGCGCTTGGCGTGGCGGTGGCAGCGGGGGCGGCCTATCTGGCGCAGCGGCCCGCATGTTTGAAGCACACGCTTGATATCTCGGGCGACGGGATATCCAACCTTGGGCCCCGCCCCCGTGACGTGAAACGACAGCTTGCCGGGCGAGATCTGACGGTGAACGCGCTGGTGGTCGAAGCGGCGGGGGAGGACAGCACGCTGACGGGGTATTTCATGGCAGAGGTGATCACCGGCCCCGGTGCCTTTGCCCTGCCCGCCGCGGGGTTTGATGCCTATCAATCCGCCATGACCACCAAGCTGTTGCGCGAGCTGGCGGTGCTGTCGCTGGCGCAACTGGCTGACGAAGCCCCGCCCGCCCTGCGCGGTCAGTAGATATAGCGGATCTGGTCCGTCCAGTAGCGTTCCATCCGTTTGAGCGCGCGGGTGATGTCATCCATGCCCGATGCGCCCAGCGCGCCCTTGTGCATCAGCCCGCTGGCGTGGCGACCAAACAGGTCTGACACGACGCCGCTGATGTGACGCCCCTTGCCGGTCAGCCGCACCCGAACCGAGCGGCGGTCGATCTGGCAGCGCTGGTGGTGCATATAGCCCATATCCACCAGTTTTTTCAGGTTATAGCTGACGTTGCTGCCCTGATAGTAGCCACGGCTTTTCAACTCTCCGGCGGTGACTTCATTGTCGCCGATGTTGAACAGCAGCAGCGCCTGCACGGCGTTGATGTCCAGCACGCCGACGCGTTCGAATTCATCCTTGATCACGTCCAGCAACAGGCGGTGCAGCCGTTCAACCAGCCCGAGCGCATCGAGGTAGCTTTGCATGAATCCCGCCTCTGACGGGGGGATGGGGATGGGGTTTTGGATACTCATATTCAACTCCGACATTGCGATTGGGGCGGAAGCTGAAGATAAAAATAAAATATATCGTTAAACCGGACGGATGTCGGCGCGCGGGGGCCGACATCCGCAGGGGAAACCGCGCCTAAAGCGGGTTTGCCGCCAGATGGGTCTGGATGTCCGCGATCAGCGCGGTAAAGGGTTCGGGCGCAGGTGTTTGCCCCGTAACCCATTGATAAAGATCGTGATCATTCTCGCTTAGCATGTCGTCATAGAGCGACAATGCCGCGTCATCCATCGTCGCGAGACGGGTTGCGGCATAAGAAGGTAAAATGAGATCCATTTCCTTAATACCTCGCCGCATGGAGCGCATATGCAGACGTTTGACCTTGTGTTCGTGCAGCTCAGCCATGGGTGTTCCCTTTGAAAATCCGGCGTAGTTTCTTTTCGAGACGGCCCATTTGTTCGGCCCGTTTCAGCAGATCGGCGCGCATGTCGCGCAGTTCGATCAATGCTTCTTTGATATTGGCGTCGGTGGCGGCGGTGTCATCGGGGGCGTCGATGCCTTCGCCCTCGCCGTTGATCAGCCACATCATCGACACGCCCAAGACCCCGGCGAGCGTGGACAGGCGGTTGGCGCGGGGTTCGGACAGGTCGTCTTCCCAGCCGCGCAGGGTGGATTGCTTGATCCCCAACCGCTTGGCGAGCGCGGCTTGCGTCATATCCGCGTTCTCGCGCGCGGCGGCGACCCGGTCGCCAAAGGTTGCCACGTCGGATGCGTACCAGTCTTCGTTCTCGGCCATTGCGTCTCTCCTGTTTGGACCGATCTGGCTTGATCGGTGCGGGGGTGCGCCCTATGAGGGTGCTGCACACATATCAAACTGAGGCCGAAATGGAACTGCTGTCCAAGACCCTTGCGCGCGTAAAACCGTCGCCCACCATCGCCGTGACCCAAAAAGCTGCCGAGCTGAAGGCCGCAGGCAAGGATGTGATCGGGCTGGGTGCCGGAGAGCCGGATTTCGACACGCCGCAGAACATCAAGGACGCCGGTATCGCAGCGATCACCGCGGGCAAGACCAAATACACCGCCGTGGACGGTATCCCCGAGCTGAAGCATGCGATTTGCGCCAAGTTCAAGCGTGACAATGGGCTGGACTATACGCCGTCTCAGGTCAGCGTCGGGACGGGTGGCAAGCAGATCCTGTACAACGCGCTGATGGCCACGATGAACCCCGGTGAAGAGGTCGTGATCCCTGCGCCCTATTGGGTCAGCTACCCCGACATGGTGCTGCTGGCCGGTGGCACGCCGGTGATTGCCCCCGCGACGCTGGAGAATGACTTCAAGCTGACCCCAGAGGCGTTGGAAGAGGCGATCACGCCCAACACCAAATGGTTCATCTTCAACTCGCCCTCGAACCCCACGGGCGCGGGCTATAGCTGGGATGAGCTGAAGGCGTTGACCGACGTGTTGATGCGTCACCCCCATGTCTGGGTGATGACCGATGATATGTATGAACATCTGGCCTATGATGATTTCAAGTTCTGCACGCCTGCGCAGGTGGAGCCCGCGCTGTATGACCGTACGTTGACGGTCAACGGTGTGTCCAAAGCCTATGCCATGACCGGCTGGCGCATCGGCTATGCGGCGGGGCCGGAAAAGCTGATCGGCGCGATGCGCAAGGTACAGTCGCAATCCACGTCGAACCCCTGCACCGTCAGCCAATGGGCCGCGGTGGAGGCGTTGAACGGCACGCAGGATTACATCGCCGAGAACAACAAGATGTTCACCCGCCGTCGCAATCTGGTGGTGGATATGCTGAGCGAGATCGACGGCATCGTCTGCCCCAAACCCGAAGGCGCGTTCTATGTCTATCCGTCCATCGCAGGGTTGATCGGCAAGACCACCCCGTCGGGCGTCACCATCACCGATGACGAGGTTTTCGCCACCGCGCTGCTGGAAGACACCGGTGTTGCCGTCGTCTTTGGCGCGGCCTTCGGCCTGAGCCCGAACTTCCGCATCAGCTATGCCACCTCGGACGAGGCGCTGAAAGAAGCCTGCACCCGTTTGCAGCAGTTCTGCGCCGCGCTGAGCTAAGCCAGACCGTAAAGGAGCCCCCATGGCGAGCGACCTGCCAGAGTATTACTTTCGCGTGCGCGAGAATGGCGCGGCGGTGTTTCGCGTGGATGCAGAGAACCGCCAGCGGCGGATCGAGATGGACCAGATCGCCGTTGTGAACATCCGCAACGGCGAGATCAAACCCCAAGGCGATCGCGTGCTGTCGGACGGCGATCTGGAGCGTATCCGCCAGTGGATGACCGAGCGCGCACAGGTGCTGGCGCAACGCGACATCGACGATATTCACCGTGCGGTGGATTATCTGAACCTGACAACGCAGTGGGTGCAGTCAAAGGCCACGGACGACCAGCTTGATGCCGTCACGGACGCGCTGCTGTTGGCGATGCATGATCTGCGCAGCACATTGGTACGCAAGAAGGCCGACCGGCTGCCCTAGGCGGCTGCCCTAGGCGGCTGCCAGTCAGCAGGTGGTGTTACGCGGCTGCGGGGTCTGTTGGCCCCAGACGTTTCAGCACGCTGCCCCAGAAGCGCGCGTTCAGCAGGATCGCCGCCACGCCAAGGCCAAAGACCAGCCCAAGCCAGACGCCGACCCCTTCAAGATCAAAGACAAAGCCCAGCAGATACGACGCGGGCATGCCCACGATCCAGTAGCTGAAGCCCGCAAGGAGCATCGGCACTGTGGTGTCCTGCACTCCGCGTAGAATGCCCAAGGCCACGGCCTGCGCGCCATCGACAAGCTGGAACAGTGACGCCATCGCCAGCAGCCCCACCCCGATCACAAGGATCTGGTCACGCGCGGGTTCGTCACGTTGCATGAACAGGTTGATCAGCGGTTCGGGCCACATCACGAAGACAAAGATCGTCAACACTGCGACCAGCGCCGACATCACCGTCGCGGTGATCGCGCCACGCGCCAGATGCGCCGGGTCGCGGCGGCCATAGGCATTGCCTGCGCGGATCGTAGCCACGTTGCTGATACCAAGGTGCACCATAAAGGTGATTGATGCCAGTTGCAGCGCGATGCCGTGGGCGGCCAGCGCCACGGTTCCCAGCCAACCCATCATAACGGCGCTGGCGGCAAAGAGCCCGACCTCGCTGAGCCCTGTGAAGCCGATGGGCAGACCAAGGCGGAAGACACGGGCCAACATCTCCCAATCAGGGCGCCAGAGGCGGACAAACATCTGGTGTTGCGGCATTTTCCACAGCACATAGATCACCACGGCGACCAGCGACACGCTGTGCGACGTGACAGAGGCGATGGCCGCACCGCGCACGCCAAGCTCTGGCGCGCCCCAGTTGCCGAAGATGAACGCATAGTTGGCCAGCACATTCGCGACGCCCGCCAGCAGCGTAATCCACAGCACGACCTGTGTGCGTTCCAGCGCGGCGAGGTAGCTTTTCAGCACCATGACCATCAGCGCGGGGAAGATGCCCCAAGCAGCGATGAACAGATAGCCGTCCACCATATCGGCCAGCGCCTGATCCTGCCCCATCAACGCCATGATCGGCCGCGACCAGATCATCAGCGGCAGCGCCAGCACGGCAAAGCCCATCGACAGCCACATGCCCATGCGGGTGGCGCGGCGCAGGCCGACCTCGTCGCCCTCGGCGTCAAAGGCGGCGACCAGCGGCATCACGCCCCATGCAAAGCCCGACCCGAAGATCAGCAGCACGAAGAAATAGGTGCTGGCGAGGGTGACAGCGGCCAGCGCCTCTACGCTGTACCAACCCGCCATGACCGTATCGGAGACCCCGATCGCGATCTGCCCCAGATGCCCGCCTACAAGCGGAAGCCCCATCACGGTGATGGCTCGGGCGTGGCCCGGATATGTCATTTGCTGTGTCATGCGCCTTTCCTACGCCGCCCTGCCCGCAAGGGGAAGAGCCGATGACCTAGGGGAAGGCAGCGCGGCGGTCTGCGTGGTCGGGCGGGCTTGCACCCCGCGGCTGGCCGCGCCACAGTCGCGACACCGAAGTTGGGAGGATACCGCCTTGCACAACCGCATCGATCTGCTGCGCCCCGACGCGCCAGCGCTGGCGCAGCGTGGCCCCCATCCCGTCGGCGTGACCACCCTGACCGCCCCTGTGTCCGACACGCGCCAATTGACGCTAGAGGTCTGGTATCCGGCGGCCGAGGGCACGGGTGCGGGGACGTCCTATGCCACCTTGCTGCGCGACGGTGTGACGCCGACTGTGTTGCACGGGTCGGCCTGCCGCGAGGCTTTTGTCGCCACGGGATTTTCCGCGCCGCTGATCGTGATCTCGCACGGGTATCCCGGGAACCGCTTTTTGCTGAGCCATCTGGCGGAATCCCTTGCGCGCCAAGGGTTTGTCGTGGCGGCACCGGATCACGCGGGCAGTACCTACGAGGATCAGCAAGCCTTCGGGGTGACGTTGCTGAACCGTCCGCTGGACCAGCGCGCGGTGATTGACGCGATGGAGGCGCTGACGGGCCCCTTGGGCGATCTGGTGGATTGTCGCCGCGTCGGGCTGATCGGCTATTCCATGGGCGGTTACGGGGCGATGATCTTTGGCGGGGCGGGTCTGGCCGAGACGGCGTTGCAGCATCCGCGCGCGCCCGAGGGCGGCAGCCTTGCGCGGCATCTTGCGGGGTCAAAGACCCACGCCGCCCTGCGCGACCCGCGGCTGTGCGCGATCATGCCCATCGGACCTTGGGGCAACGGGCAGGCGATGTGGGATGCCGATGGGCTGGCGCAGATGGACACGCCGCTGTTCATGATGGCCGGCACCGTCGACGATGTATCAGACTATGCCGCGATGCGCCGCCTCTTCACCGGCTGCGCCAGCGACCGCTATTTGTTAAGCTTTATCAACGCGGGCCATAATGCCGCCGCGCCGATCCCTGCCCCGCTGGAAAGCTGGGCGCATTCGGATCTGCTGGGGTGGGCACCGTTCCAGCACTATGCCGATCCGGTCTGGGACACGCTGCGCATGAACAATATCGCGCAACATTATGCGGCGGCCTTTATGGGGATGCATCTGCGCGGTGACGACACCGCAGGGATGCTGGACGGGGCTGACTGGCCCGGTTTCGCCCCGGGCACCGCCGCAGGGCTGCGACTGGAGCATTTGCCCGCCGGCCCCGCCCCGGACAAACCGAAAAGGAAGACGACATGACCGCCCATTGGACCGAAACCCGCCAGATCAACGGCAATCCTTTCTTTATCCGCCACTGGGGCGATGAGGACGCGCCCAAGCTGCTGATGCTGCACGGCTTTCCCGAATATTCGGGCGCGTGGAACGATCTGGCCCCGCTGCTGGCCAAGCGGTTCCATTGCATTGCCCCCGACCAGCGCGGCTACGGGCAAAGCTGGCGACCCGCCGAGGTAGAGCAGTATAAGACATCGAAGCTGGTGGCGGATATGGCGGCGTTGATCGGGGACGACCCCGTGATCCTGTTGGGCCATGACTGGGGGGCCTCTGTCGCCTATGCGCTGACCATCGGGCGGCCTGATCTGGTATCGAAGCTGATCATCATGAACGGCGTCCACCCCGCCCCCTTCCAGCGCGAGCTTGCCAAGGGCGGCGCGCAGACCGATGCGTCGCAATACATCCACTTCCTGCGCCGTGAGGGGTCGGAAGATATTCTGGCCGCGGATGATTTCGACAAGCTGATGGGGCTGTTCTCGGCGCATATGGATATGAGCTGGCTAGAGGGCGAGACGCTGGCGGGCTACAAGGACGCCTGGCGTGATGCGGCGGGGCTGCGCGGGATGGTGAACTGGTATCGCGCCTCTCCGCTGAAGCTGGGGGCCGAGGGCGAGGCGATTGACGACGCGCTCAGCTTTGATCCGGCGCGGTTGCAGGTGCGCTGCCCGCATCTGCTGGTCTGGGGCACCGATGATACCGCGCTGCTGCCCGAGACGACCCGCGGGCTTGAGGACTACGCCCCTGACCTGACCCGCGTCACCATCGAGGGCGCGGATCACTGGCTGCATCACCAAAAACCGCAAGAGGTGGCGGAGGCCATTCTGAACTGGCTTTAGGCCACGCCTGCCCCGTCCCGCGTTTTACTTGCGCGCGCGGGTAAAGACCATTTTCTGCTGGTGCAGATCGGCAGGATCGCCCATCCACGCATAGGCCAGAAGCGCCGGCTCGCGGTCCCCCACGGTGATGCGGTGCAGATGTTCGGGCGGGTTAAAGATCATCGAACCGGGCACATAGACGCCCTGATGGTTCTCGGACACCGCGCCGGACAGGCAGACGTAGCTTTCGGTTATCCCCTTATGGGCATGGGCCGGATAGGTGCAGCCCGGCGCGAAGAGCACCACGCCCAGAATGATATCATGGCTGACCACCGGCCCCTGCGCCCCTGCCAGTTCGGCATAGGCATAGCTGTTGGTCAGCCCCTTGGGGACTTTCTCGTAGCCGTATTGCCAGCTGAGGTCATGGGCCACGGCATCCAGCGCCCGGACCGCGGGGGCCAAGGCCCCCTGCTTGCCCTCGTCCAGCGCGCGGCGCAGATGGGCGGTGACGGGCTTTTCCGCACGCGGCTGCAACCGCAGTTCGGCATTGCCCCGCAGCAGCCTAGCGATGGCCTCGCGCGCCTTGCGTTGATGGCTTTTGATCCGGTCGCTGCCGCCCGCGGGCAGGTAGCGATAAAGCTCGTCACATTCCTGCATCATATAGCGCCAGTCGGGCACATCGCGCAGGGTGGTGGGGGCAGCGGTGTCAAACGTCATGGCAAGCCTTCCAACGGTTTCCTGCCCCGATGATAGCAAAGGCACAGCCGCAGGAAACACCGCATTGCGACGTCATCCGCCCTTCCCCCGACCATAGCGCTCTGGCATAGTGGGAGGCTCAACAAAAGCAACAGACAGGCAGGCCCCTACATGTCCGATCTTCTTTCCGGTGCGCAGAGCAACGCCAAGGAATATGATGCCTCTTCGATCCAGGTTCTTGAGGATATGGAGCACGTGCGCCTGCGCCCCGGCATGTACATCGGGGGCAAGGACGATCGCGCGCTGCACCATATGGTCGCGGAAATCATCGATAACTCGATGGACGAGGCGGTGGCGGGCCATGCCACCTGGATTGAACTGGAACTGCATGAAAACGGCCATGTCACCGTGCGTGACAACGGGCGCGGCATTCCCACCGATCCGCACCCCAAAGACCCCAGCAAATCGGCGCTGGAGATCATCTTTTGCACATTGAACGCGGGCGGCAAATTCTCGGGCGATTCGTACGAGACTTCGGGCGGTCTGCACGGCGTGGGGTCGTCCGTGGTCAACGCGCTGTCGGATCACCTCCGGGTCGAGGTCGCGCGCAATCGCGAGCTGTTCGCGATGGAGTTTTCGCGCGGCATCCCCCAAGGCAAACTTGAAAAGATCGGCGCCGCCCCGAACCGGCGCGGCACGGCTGTCACCTTCCACCCCGATGCAGAGATCTTTGGCCCGCTCAAGCTCAAGCCCGCGCGGCTGTTCGCGATGGCGCGGTCCAAGGCCTATCTGTTTTCCGGCGTTGAAATCCGCTGGAAATGCGGCCAGCAGGACGGCGACACCCCGCAAGAGGCGACGTTCCACTTCCCCGGCGGCCTGTCGGACTATCTGAACGAGACGTTGAAAGGGTCGACAACCTACGCCGAGCATCCCTTTGGCGGCACCGTCGACTTCCGCGAGAAATTCAACGCACCGGGCAAGGTCGAATGGGCGATCAACTGGACGCCGTCGCGCGATGGCTTCATCCAGTCCTATTGTAACACCATCCCCACCCCCGAAGGCGGCACCCACGAGGCGGGCTTCTGGTCCGCGATCCTGAAGGGTGTCAAAGCCTATGGCGAGCTGGTCGGCAACAAGAAGGCCGGCACCATCACCCGCGACGATCTTATCACCGGCGGCTGTGCGCTGGTGTCCTGCTTTATCCGCGAGCCTGAATTCGTCGGCCAGACCAAGGACCGTCTGGCGACGGTGGACGCGCAGCGCATGGTGGAAAACGCCGTGCGCGACCACTTTGACAACTGGTTGGCGGCGGATACCAAAAGCGCGGGTGCGATCCTTGATTTCCTTGTGCTGCGCGCCGAAGAACGCCTGCGCCGCCGTCAGGAAAAAGAGACCGCGCGCAAGACCGCCACGAAAAAGCTGCGCCTGCCCGGCAAACTGACCGACTGTACCTCCAAGACACGCGAAGGCACCGAGCTGTTCATCGTGGAGGGCGATTCCGCCGGTGGCTCCGGCAAGGGCGCGCGCAACCGGAACACGCAAGCCTTGCTGCCGCTGAAGGGCAAGATCCTTAACGTATTGGGGGCCGCGTCGAGCAAGCTGAACACCAATGCCGAGATCAACGATCTATGCGAGGCGCTTGGCGTCGGGATGGGCACGAAGTTCAACCTTGATGACCTGCGCTATGACAAGATCATCATCATGACCGACGCGGATGTCGACGGGGCCCATATCGCGGCGCTGCTGATGACGTTCTTCTACACCCAGATGCGCCCGATGATCGACGCCGGGCACCTCTACCTCGCCTGTCCGCCGCTTTACCGTCTGACCCAAGGGGCCAAGCGCGTCTATGTGGCGGATGATGCGGAAAAGGACATGTGGCTTGAGAAAGGCCTGGGCGGCAAAGGCAAGATCGATCTGCAACGGTTCAAGGGTCTGGGCGAGATGGACGCGAAAGACCTGAAAGAGACCACGATGGACCCCACCACCCGCAAGCTGATCCGCGTCACCGTCGACGAAGACATGCCCGGAGAGACCGGCGATCTGGTCGAGCGTCTGATGGGGAAGAAGCCCGAGCTACGCTACCAGTATATCCAGGAGAACGCCCAGTTTGTGGAGGAGCTGGATGTTTGATTGGGGGATGCGAAGCAACGCTTCAGACCCCTTTGCGCTAGTGACGATCACCTCGTAAAGGAACTATGCGGATGAGATTTTGTTTTGTTGATGAGAGTGGCACGCCGCCCAACAAACCAAATGCCAGCCGTCCTTACTTTACACTTGGTGCAGCCATAGTTGACGCCTCTGATTGGCGTGAGTGTAATAATAAAATCCACGGCTTTAAGGTCCGCAACCACATCTTCGGCGAACTCAAGTGGCGGTTTTTTGCGCCGCATAATCGCGACAAAGACAACCCCTTGCTAGATGCTTCAGCGAGTGATCGGAAAGCTTTAAGTCTTGAGTTTGCGGCTTTAATTGGCAGCCTCCCGCTACAATTGATTGTATGTGTAACGGATGTCGAGGCCGCATTCACCTACAACTCTGTAAACAATCAACAAGAACTATATTATTTTACTTACAAGCCAATTACCGAGCGCTTCCAATATCTCCTCCAAGAGCATAACGATATTGGCATCGTTGTAGCCGATCACAGAGGACGTTCAGATGACAAACTCTTCAGAGCGCATCACTCTTCATTAACCTCGGCAGGGGATCGCAACAAATCTGGGTACTCTAGGCTTATTGAGGGCTTATTCCTTCAAGACTCCGCACATTCAACGGGCATTCAAATTGCGGATTATGTTACTGGCGCAATCCACAGAGCCTATAGCGTCGGCGATGGTGAACACGCTGCGCTATTAAAACAGAATATGCGAGGATTTAAACAGCAGGCTATCCTTGGCAGAGGAATGATACTGCATCCTAAGAAGGGCTTCCGCCTTAGGAATAAGACGTCGGGCGGGGTCGTAACCCCGGCGCCATGAGTGTCAGGCTCCCGAACGTAACAGTAAGTTACTATCGATCATGAGATTAATCAAGAGTGCCATTTTAGAATGACCTACGCCAAAACGTTTGAATAACGTCTGTGCTGTGCCAGAGATGCCCCCCGGGGCTCCGCCCGTTCGCCCCTGAAACCTTCCCTCGGACGATTTCAACACAGGCCTCGTGTCAAAAATACCGCTTGATCCGCACTGCGCTTTCACTCAACGTTTCGGCATGATCCGCGCCTTCATCCTCCTCATGTTTCTGGCCTCTTGCGGGCGGCCGTTGACCCAGAATGAGCTGCTGTTCGCGGGCGATATCATGGGGGATACGCTCAATTACCCCAAGGTGCGGCTGCATGACGGGTCGCCCTCGCGCGGGGTGACGATGACGCGCAAGGCGCGGCCGCGCACGACCTGTCGCGAGCGTATCCTGCCGCCCGAAAAGGTCGGCGAGGTGATCACCACCAAACCCGCTGCCGTGGCGCTCTGGAATACGGTGCTGTTTGACGAAGACTGGTATCTGGACGATTACCTGCCCGACTATCCCGACCGGATCGGGCTGATCGCGGCGATGATCTTTGCCCATGAGCTGACCCATATCTGGCAGTGGCAGAACCGCAAGACGACGGGCTATTCGCCGCTGCGTGCGGCGTTTGAACATGGCGGCGGGGCGGACCCGTATCTCTTTGATCTGGAGAGCGACCCGAAGTTTCTGGATTTTGCCTTTGAACAACAAGGCTCTATCGTCGAGGAATTCGTCTGCTGTCGCGCGTTGGACCCGCAGGCACCGCGCACCAAACGGCTGCATGCGCTGATCTCGCAAGAAATGCCCGTAGCACCCCTGCCCCAAAGCCGGCCCTATGCGGTGCGGATGCCCTGGGACGGGGTCGAGGTGAACGGGATCTGTAGTTAACGCTGGATGCTTTCAAGATAGACCAGCAGCCCCGCCAGCACCCGTGGAGTGGGCGTCAACTGGCCATCCAGATCGACTGGCACCAGATCCAGCGCCATGCCCTCGCCAAACTGCGGCATCACCCGTTGCAGGTGGCTGTCTGTGGCATCGCCCGCCGGGTCGCCGTAGATATAGGCCAGCGTTCTGGTCTGCGGAAACCGCCCGCCATTGTCGCGCGCCAGGAGGGTCAGGTCGCGGGGCTGCGGGCGAAGGCCCTTGGCCGCGGCACCGGCCCCTTGGGCGTTCAGCCCGTGGCATTGCACACAGTTCTCGGCAAACAACGCCGCCCCTTCCACGCGGTCGGGGGCGTCGGGCGGGGTCTGTGCGGGCATACAGGCGGCCAGCCCCAAGAACAGCGGCACGCCGAGGGCGATTGTGGTTTTCATCATATGATCCTCCGGTAGGTCACGGGGATGCTTGCCCTTGGCGGGGGTCTTCGCCATGATCTGGATCAAGAAACGGGAAAGATTAGGAATACTCATGGCGCATTATGCAGTTGTGATGCTTTTGGCCGGGGTTGGCATTCCCGTTCTGGCCGCGTTGAACGCAGGGCTTGGCAGCCGGATCGGATCCCCTGCGGCAGCGGCTACGGTGCTGTTTGTGGTGGCGTTCACCGTCAGCTTGCTGGTCGCGATGCTGGTGGGGCGGCAAGGGTTTGCGCAGATCCCCGCGGCCCCGAAGCATCTGCTGCTTGCCGGATTTCTGGTGGCCTTCTACATCCTGTCGATCACCTTTATCGCGCCGCATTTCGGCGTCGGCAATGCGGTGTTCTTTGTTCTGGTGGGCCAGCTTTTCAGCGCCGCGGCGATTGACCATTTCGGGCTGTTCGGCGCGCAGGTGGCGCCCTTGGGGGCCGCGCGGGCGGCTGGCATTGCCCTGATGTGTGCCGGTGTCTGGTTGACCCAGCAAGCCTGAGAACGATCAGGCCTCGTCTTGTAGCGGGTTGGTCAGCACAAAGAGGATTTCATCCTCCGCCAATGGGTTTTCGACCCCCGGCA
The DNA here is from genome assembly GCF_045586035.1 of Sulfitobacter sp. PM12. NCBI lineage: Bacteria > Pseudomonadati > Pseudomonadota > Alphaproteobacteria > Rhodobacterales > Roseobacteraceae > Sulfitobacter > Sulfitobacter sp. PM12. The sequence continues at coordinate 1,397,534 of NZ_CP151529.1, read as the reverse complement.
GGGTGATGGTAAGCCCTGTGCTGAGCGTGACCGTCAACTCCCCATCCGCGACGGTCTGATCGGTGACAGCGGCGTTTTCATCGTCGGTTTCGACAATCAGGGCATCGGTGCCCACGTCATAATCGGTGACCGTGATCCCGCCTGTGGCACCATAGATCGCGGTGAAGCTGTCCGCGCCCGTGCCCCCGATGCCGGTGTCATTCGCCCCCAATCGCAGGCTGTCGTCGCCGTCTTCGCCGATCAGCTCGTCCGCGACCTCGTCGTCGCTGCCGTCCTGGGCGTTGACCCCGCCCGAAAGCGTGTCATTGCCCTGCCCGCCAAACAGGATGTCGCGCCCGTCGGTGCCTTGCAATGTATCATCCCCCGCCGTGCCGGTTTGCGACTGTGTCTCGTCCTCGGGCGGTTGCGCGGTGTCGTCGATCGTCTCGACCGCTGGATCCTCCGCGGTCGGGACATCGGTTGGTGCCTCGGCTTCAGGCTCTGCCGGGTCGGGGGTCAGCGCATCGTCCATGCCTGCGCCCGTGGTCGTCCCCATATCGGGCATGCCGATGGGGATTTCTTCGTCCTCGACCTCATCCTCCGTATCATCGCCAAACGGGTCAAACACGGCCAGCATGGGGCCGAAAGCGGCAAAGAGCATGACGAGCAAAGGTGACATGGCAGCATCCTGTTTTGACACAGTTTGCCCCCTGCTCGTGGCACCAGTTGGGTCTGGGTAAGGATAAATTAAGGCAGCCGCCTTAAAGCGCGACGAGCTGCCCCGCTTCAAGCCGGATCTGGCGGTCCATCCGCGCGGCAAGCTCAAGGTTATGGGTCGCGATCACCGCCGACAGCCCCGTGCCCCGCACCAGCGTCATCAACGCGGCAAAGACCTGATCCGAGGTGGTCGGATCAAGGTTGCCTGTGGGCTCATCCGCCAGCAGCAGCCGTGGCGCATTGGCCAGCGCACGACAGAACGCGACCCGTTGCTGTTCGCCCCCCGACAGCGCCGCCGGGCGGTGGTCGGCGCGGTGGCCGATGCCGACCTCGTCCAACAGCGACAGCGCGCGGGTTTGCGCCTCGGACTGCGAGACACCGTTTGCCAGCTGCGGCAGGACGATATTTTCCAGTGCGGAGAATTCCGGTAGCAGGTGGTGGAACTGATAGATAAACCCCACATCGCGCCGCCGCACGCCTGTGCGTTTGCGATCGGACTGCCCTGTCATATCGGTGCCGCCAATCTCGACCGTCCCCGCGTCGGGCGTGTCCAGCAGACCCGCGATATGCAGCAGCGTTGACTTGCCCGCGCCAGAGGGGGCGACCAGTGCGACGACCTCTCCGGCGGCGACGGTCAGGTCGATGCCGCGCAACACGTTGACTTCGTTCGGTTGGCCGGGGTTGTAGGATTTGCCAATCCCCGAGAGCCGCAAAACAGGATCATTCATAGCGCAGCGCCTCGACTGGGTTCATGCGCGCGGCACGGCGCGCGGGGAAGATGGTAACGACGAACGACAGGCCAAGCGACAGGCCGATGGCCGACATCACGTCACCGAATTGCAGTTTGGCGGGCAGGAAGTAGATGCCGCGGATCGACGGATCCCATGCGTTGCCGCCCGAGATGTAGTTCACGACGGCAAAAATCTGATCGACATAGAGCGCGAAGAGACAGCCAAGGATCACCCCCATCGCGGTGCCGATGATGCCCGTGAAGGCCCCGCAGATGAAGAACACGCGCAGGATTGACCCTTCGCTCAGCCCCATGGTGCGCAGGATCCCGATGTCGCGCCCCTTGTTCTTGACCAGCATGATCAGGCCCGAGACGATATTCATCGCCGCGATCAAGACAAGGATGCTGAGGATCACGAACATCACGCGGTCCTCGATATCCAGCGCGCTTAAAAACGAGCCCGACGCATCGCGCCATGTCCAGATCAGGCCGCGTTCCCCCGCGGCGGATAGCAGCGGCACGGTCAGATCATCCACGCTATCGGGGTTTTCGACCATCACCTCAAGCTCGTCGGCGACGCCTTCGCGGTTGAAGAAGGATTGTGCCTCGGCCAGAGGCAGATAGGCGCGGGTGCGGTCGATGTCATAGCGACCGGCCGAGAAGATATAGGTCACCTCGTAGCCATTCACGCGGGGCGAGGTGCCAAAGGCGGTTTTCACCCCGTTCGGAGAGATGATCTTGATCGTGTCGCCCAAGCCGACCCGCAGTGCTTGTGCCACGCCGGACCCGATGGCGATGCCCTGTTCGAAATCGGCCAGATCGCCGTCGGCGGTTTCGGGGTTGGCGATGCGCGGGATATTGGCCAGATCGGCGGCCTCAATGCCGAAAATCTCGATCCCCGCGTTGGCCTGACCCTTGTTGGCCATCACCTGACCGCGCACCAAAGGGGCCACCTGTGTCACGCCCGGCACCTGGGCCACACGCGCGGCCATCTCGGTGTAATCGGGTATCCCCGTCTGGGACACGCCGTTCTCATCCACCGACGCCATATTATACACGGTCACATGGGCATTGGCCCCAAGGATCGTATCGACGAATTCAGCCCGAAAGCCCGACCGCACGGCAAGGGTCGCGATCAGGGCAAAAACCGCCAGCGTGATCCCGATCAGGCTAATCCAGGTCATCACGCTCACGCCGCCTTCGGCGCGACGCGCACGCAGATAGCGCCAGGCGATCATCCATTCAAAAGGGGCGAAGGGCGGTGTCGAGGATACTGGTTTGGCCAAGGGATGGTTCCGATCTGGGATCAATCGCGCGCAACCTCGCGGTTTCGGCGCATCGGGTCAAGCGAGGAGTGGTCGCGCGGCAGGGTGTACCGCAGGTAAAGGCACGGGTGTCATCGGCCCTGCGCCGGTATGCGGGCGCCGCGCCGCCGGAACGGGGCACGCAACAGTCGCAGCAGCGCCCCAAGCCCCAAGCCGCCCGCGACAAAACCGACGCCAGCAAACACCACCCCGGCAAAATTCAACGGTACGGCGGGCTGAAACGCCTGCCACGCCGCCCCCGCGATCTGCGGGTCCGACATCTGCGGCAGGTGGTAGGCGCGCATGAAAGGCCCCTGCCCCTGCAATCGGGTCAGGGCGGTTTGCAATGTCTCGTAGCGGGTAAAGGTCGCGGCCATATCGGCGCGGCGCCGCTCCATGAACGCGGTGCCGGTCATCTGCGCCAGGGCATCGCTGCGCGACAGGCCGACCGCTTGGGCGCTGGCATCGAAATCGGCAACGACCTCGTGCAGCGCATCGACCGCCCCGCCCAACCGTTGCAGATATTGCTGTGAGTACTCGGGGAATTGCGAGGTCACCGCCGCGCCCGCCACACCGCCAGCAAGGGTCAGCGCCCGCAGGATCATGAAACGCCCCAAAGGTCCAATACGCAGCGCTTCATGATCCGCCCCCGTTCTTCAAGGCCCGTCGTTACAAGGCCCGTCGTTAAAGGTTAAGCGATACCGCGATAAATCCCGGCGATCTTTTCAACCGCGGCCTCGGGCGTCATCTCTTCACTTTCGCCGGTGCGGCGCGAGGTCAGCTCGACCACACCGTTTTTCAGCCCCCGCGGCCCGACGGTGATCCGCCATGGCAGACCGATCAGGTCCATCGTCGCGAACTTGCCACCCGCGCGTTCCTTGGTGTCGTCATACAGCGGGTCCAGACCCAGAGCCTGCAGGCTGGCATATAGCGCGTCACAGGCCGCATCCGCCTGTTCGTCGCCCTGCTTGAGGTTCACAATCCCCACATGGAAGGGCGTCACGCCCTCGGGCCAGATGATGCCCTTGTCGTCATGCGATGCCTCGATGATCGCGCCCAGCAGTCGGCTGACGCCGATGCCGTGCGACCCCATGTGCACCGGCACGGGCTTGCCGTCGGGCCCCTGTACGGTCGCCCCCATCGGTTCGGAATATTTCGTCCCGAAATAGAAGATCTGCCCCACTTCGATCCCGCGCGCGCTGCGCTGGCGTTCAGCGGGGACTTCGGCAAAGAGCGCTTCGTCATGGGTCTCGTCCGTGCGGGCATAGCGCGAGGTGAACTCCTCCATCACCGCCTGACACTGATCGACGGAATCATAATCGATCTCGCGGTCGCCGAACTTCAGCTCGGTGATCTGGCTGTCATAGAACACCTCGGATTCGCCGGTTTCCGCCAGCACGAGGAATTCATGCGTGTCGTCGCCGCCGATCGGGCCGGAATCCGCGCGCATCGGGATCGCCTGGAGCCCCATGCGTTCATAGCTGCGCAGATAGGTCACCAGATGGCGGTTATAGGCGTGCAGCGCATCTTCTTTCGTCAGATCAAAGGTATAGCCGTCCTTCATCAGGAACTCGCGGCCCCGCATGACGCCGAAACGGGGGCGGACCTCGTCGCGGAATTTCCACTGGATGTGGTATAGCGTCATCGGCAGGTCCTTGTACGACCCGACGTGGCTGCGGAAGATATCGGTGATCATTTCCTCGTTCGTGGGACCATAAAGCATGTCACGGTCCTGACGGTCCTTGATGCGCAGCATCTCGGGGCCGTAGGCGTCAAAGCGGCCGGATTCCTTCCACAGGTCCGCCGATTGCAGCGTCGGCATCAGCATCGGGATGTGGCCCGCACGCTGCTGTTCTTCGTGCACGATGGTTTCGATCTTGCGCAGCACCTTGAAGCCAAGCGGCAGCCACGAATAGATCCCCGCCGCCGATTGCTTGATCATGCCCGCCCGCAGCATCAACCGGTGGCTGACAATCTGCGCCTCAGAGGGGTTTTCCTTGAGCACAGGCAAAAAATAACGGGACAGACGCATGATGATCCTCTCAGAGTGTGTTGGCACCTGACTATGATAATCCCCGCGCCGAGACAATCACGAAGAGACGGGGCACCAACAGCAGGCACCAAGAAGCGGGGCACCAGGTCCCGCGTCCCGCAACCGATTGACCCTCGGCGCACAGACGCGTTTGTTGTGAGCGGCACAAAACAAAAAGGACGCCCCATGACCCTGATCCTAGAGCCCGCGCGCGAAACCCCTGTGATCCACGAGACCGGCGTGCTGGTGATCGGCTCCGGCCCCGGCGGTCTGGCCGCGGCCCTTGCCGCCGCCCGCGCCGGGGCAGAGGTGACGCTGCTCGACCGGTTCGGCTGCTTTGGCGGCAATATCACCGTGGTCGGGGTCGAAGGCTTTGCCTGGTACCGCCATGAACAGACGATAGAGGCCGGCGGCATCGGCTGGGAATTCGAGGAACGCGCCAAGGCGATGGGGGCAGCCAGCCCTGAATCCCAATCGCTCAGCTACGAGCTGGACAGCGAGGGGTTCAAACTTGTCGCCGACCGGCTGGTGACCGAAGCAGGCATCCACCCGATGCTGCACCGCCAGTTCGTAGCACCCATCATGGAAGGCGACACGATCCGGGGTGTCATCGTCGAATCAAAAGCGGGCCGCGAGGCGATCCTCGCCAAAATCGTGATCGATGCCACGGGCGACGCCGATGTCGCCCACCGTGCCGGTGCCCCGACCTACAAGACCCCGGTCGAGGAGATGCAGGCCGCCTCGGTCATGTTCCACATCGCGGGCGTCGATAAGGCGGCCTTCATGGCGGGGGTCAAGGCCGACCCGCAAACTTACGCCAATTGGTCCACGGGCGAGTGGGTGGTCGAAACCGATGGCAAGGAAGACGCGATGTTCTCTCCGTTTCTGGCAAAACCCTTTGCCCAGGCCATCCGCGACGGGCGGATGCCCGCCAACCTCAATACCATCGGGGGCACATGGGGCGCTGTGCATGACAGTGGCGAGATGACCTATATGAACCTCGTCCACCTTGCAGAATGCGACGGCACCGACCCCGACAGCATGACCCGCTTCGAGATCGAGGGCCGCGCGCAGGCGATGCACGCGATTGACGCGCTCAAGGCCTATACGCCGGGCTGCGAGACCGCGCGGCTGCGCAATTTCGGCATGAGCATTGGCATCCGCGATACGCGCAAGATCGACGCGGTTTACAACATGACCGAAACCGACGTGCGCCAGCAGGCTCGATTTGACGACAGTATCGGCATCTACCCCGAGTTCATCGACGGCTACGGCGTGTTGATCATCCCCACCACGGGGCGCTACATGCATATCCCCTACCGTGCGATGCTGCCCAAAGGGGTGAAGAATCTGCTCGTCGCGGGCCGCGCCATCGGCGGCGATAAAATCGCCCATGCCGCCACGCGCAACATGGCGTGCTGCACGGTGGCGGGCCAAGGCGCGGGCGTCGCGGCGGCCATCGCGCTGGCTTCGGGCTGCCCGCTGGACGCCGTCCCACTGGAGCGCGTGCAAAAAACCCTGCAAGATCAGGGCGTCCGCCTGCATTGACCGCGCCACGCCCGCTTCCAAATGGCTCTAAATCCTCGCCGAAGGCACCTGCCCTATCGGCGGGTGCTGCCGATCCATTTCACCACGGGCCTTGAAAAATCGCCCCCGTTGCGCAATGTCGACCGAAACCAGAATGCGAGGATGCGGCATGGGCCTGCCTATCAGAGATCAGATGAAATACTGGGGTGTCGCGGGGGCGCTTTTTCTGGTGTTCCTGTGGTTCACCGGTGACGTGCTGCTGCCGTTTCTGATCGGGGCGGCGATTGCCTATTTCCTGGATCCCGTGGCCGACCGGCTCGAAGCCATGGGGCTGAGCCGCGCGATGGCCACGATGGTGATCACGCTTGTCGCCTTGCTGATCTTTGTGCTGATGGCGCTGCTGGTGATCCCGACCTTGATCAATCAGGCCGTCAACCTGTTCGAGGTCGCCCCCGAGCTGACCCGCAATTTCACCAATTTCCTGACCGAACGTTTCCCCGCCCTGCTGGACGAAGGATCGACGCTGCGCAGCTCGATCAACTCTATCGGGTCGACCATTCAGGAACGCGGCGGCGAGGTGCTGAACACGGCGATTTCCTCGGCGGCGTCGCTGCTGAACGTGATGGTGCTGTTTGTGATCGTGCCGGTGGTTGCCGTCTATCTGCTGCTGGACTGGGACCGGATGGTCGCCCAGATCGACCGCTTGCTGCCGCGCGACCACGCGCCGGTGATCCGTCGCCTTGCGCGTGACATCGACCGCACGCTGGCGGGGTTCATCCGCGGCATGGGCACCGTCTGCCTGATTTTAGGGGCCTATTATGCCATCGCGCTGATGCTGGTGGGGCTGCAATTCGGCCTTGTCGTGGGCTTTATCGCGGGGCTGGTCACCTTCATCCCCTATCTCGGCGCGGTTCTGGGCGGAGCCTTGGCCATCGGTCTGTCGCTGTTCCAGTTCTGGGGGGATTGGTTCTCGATCGGGATGGTGGCGGGCATCTTCGTGCTCGGCCAGATGATTGAAGGCAACTTCCTCACCCCCAAGCTGGTGGGCAATTCGGTCGGGCTGCATCCGGTCTGGCTGATCCTCGCGCTGTCGGTCTTTGGCTCTTTGTTCGGCTTTGTCGGCATGCTGGCCGCCGTGCCGATTGCCGCCGCCCTTGGCGTGATTGCACGCTTCGCGACCGAGCAATATGTCGAAAGCTCGCTGTATCAGGGCACGCAGCGCAAGACCTTGGACGAAACGGCGGACTGACACGATGGCACAACAGCTTGGACTTGACCTTCCCAGCCGCCCCGCACTGGGACGGGACGACTTTTTCGTCGCCCCGTCCAACGCGATTGCCGTGGCCATGATCGAGGGCTGGCAGGCCTGGGCGGGGCGCAAGATGGTGCTGACCGGCCCGCCCGGATCAGGCAAGACCCATCTGGCGCATGTTTGGGCCAATCTGTCCGGCGCAGGTATCATCGACGCGCGCGACATTGCCACGGGCGATATCCCCGCGCTGGCTCAGGGCCCGCTGGCGGTCGAGAACGTGCCCGACATCGCGGGCGACAATGCGGCCGAGACGCATCTTTTCCACCTGCACAATCTGGTGCTGGCCGAAGGCCATAGCCTGCTGCTGACCGGCACCCCGGCGGTGCCCCAATGGGGGCTGCATCTGCCTGATCTGACCAGCCGTATGCGCGCGGCGACGGCGGCCGCACTTGAAGCGCCCGATGACAGCCTGCTCACGGCCGTCATGGCCAAGCTGCTGGCCGACCGCCAGCTGACCCCCAAACCCGATGTGATCCCCTATCTGTTGCTGCGCATGGACCGGTCTTTCGCAGCTGCGGGTGATCTGGTCGCGGCCCTGGATGCCGCCAGTCTGGCGCAACAAAAGCCGGTGACACGGGCGCTGGCGGCACAAGTGCTGGACAATGGGTTTAACGCCGCGCGATAATCTTCTCAGATTTCGTCACAAACCCATTACAATGCAACGCCATAAGGCCGTCATGACAAACGCTGACTTTCTCGAATCCGCCTTCGTGCCGCCGCAGGATATGCCCGATCTGGACATCACCGGCCCCGGTCGTTTCTATAACCGCGAGCTCAGCTGGCTCGGGTTCAACTGGCGTGTTCTCGAAGAGGCGAAGAACCCCCGCGTGCCGCTGCTGGAACGCCTGCGCTTCCTGTCGATCTCGGCGGGCAACCTCGATGAATTCTATACCGTGCGCGTCGCCGGCCTGCGCGAGCTGGCTCAAGCGGGCAACACCACCCCCGCCAGCGACGGGCTGACCCCCGCCCAGCAACTGGTGCTGATCAACGAAGACGCGCGCAAGCTGATGACCGAACAACAGCGCGTACTGGTCGATCTGATGTCCGAGATGGACGACCAGAACATCATGCTCGAACGCGCCGCTGATCTGGACGCGGCCGATCTGGCCTATCTTGACGATGTATTCCTGCACCGTGTCTTTGCGGTTCTGACCCCGCTGGCGATTGACCCCGCGCACCCCTTCCCTTTCATCCCCAACACCGGCTACGCGCTGGCGCTGCAACTGGAACGCACCAACGACAAACGCCCCCTTCAGGCGCTGCTGCCGATCCCGGCGCAGATCGACCGTTTCGTCGCCCTGCCCGCCGCCGAAGGCTCGCTGCGGTTCCTGCCGCTTGAAGATCTGCTGGTGCTCAAGGTGCCGGGGCTGTTTCCGGGCTACAAGCTCAAGGCGCATTTCGAATTCCGCGTGCTGCGCGACAGCGATCTTGAGGTCGAGGAAGAGGCCGAAGATCTGGTGCGCGAATTCGAGGTCGCCCTGAAACGCCGCCGCCGCGGCGAGGTCGTGCGCCTGACCCATTCCGCCGGTGCCCCCGAAAAGCTGAAATCCGTGGTCATGGCCGAACTGGGCGTGCGCCCGCAGGATGTGATCGAACTGGACGGGATGATCGGCATCAACGACCTGTCCGAACTGGTGACTGATAGCCGCCCCGATCTGCTTTGGCCGCAATTCACCCCGCGCATCCCCGAACGCGTGACCGACCACGAAGGCGATATGTTCGCCGCGATCCGGTCCAAGGACATGCTGCTGCACCACCCCTACGAGACCTTCGATATGGTGGTCCGCTTTCTGGCACAGGCCGCGCGCGATCCCGATGTGGTGGCGATCAAACAGACGCTCTACCGCACCTCGCGCGACAGCCCCATTGTCGAGGCGCTGTGCGAAGCCGCCGAAGACGGGAAATCCGTCACCGCGCTGGTCGAGCTCAAGGCGCGTTTCGACGAGGCTGCCAACATCCGCCAGTCACGCCGGCTGGAACGCGCGGGCGCGCATGTCGTCTATGGGTTTCTCGACCTCAAGACCCACGCGAAAATCTCGACCGTGGTGCGCCGCGAGGGCGATCAACTGGTCACCTATACCCACTATGGCACGGGCAACTACCACCCGATCACCGCACGCATTTATACCGACCTGTCGCTCTTCACCTGTGACCAGAAGCTGGGCCGCGACGCGACTAAAGTGTTCAACTACCTGTCGGGCTACGCGCAACCCGACACGCTGGACAACCTCGCCATCTCGCCCATCTCGTTGAAGCCGCGCTTGTTGGCGATGATCGCCGCCGAGGCCGACCATGCCGCAGCTGGAAAACCGGCAGAGATCTGGGCCAAGATGAACTCCATCGTGGATGCGGATGTGATCGACGCGCTTTACGCCGCGAGCCAGGCAGGGGTAAAAATCAGCCTGGTGATCCGCGGCATCTGCGGGTTGCGCCCCGGCATCAAGGGGCTATCCGAAAACATCCGCGTGAAATCCATCGTCGGGCGCTTCCTGGAGCATTCACGCATCGTCTGCTTTGGCAATGGCTACGGGCTGCCGCATAAGAAATCGCGGGTCTTCATGTCCTCCGCCGACTGGATGGGCCGCAACCTGACCCGCCGCGTCGAAACCCTGGTCGAGATCGAGAACCCCACCGTCAAGGCGCAGATCACCAGTCAGGTCATGGCGGCCAATCTTGCGGATGTGGCGCAAAGCTGGGTCATGTCCCCCGATGGCAGCTTTGCCCGCCCCGAGATTGCAGAAGGCACCTTCGCCTTCAACTGCCACCGCTTCTTCATGGAGAACCCCTCTCTCTCCGGACGCGGCACGGCGGGCGCATCCGACGTCCCGAAACTGACCCATACCGAAGACTAACCGCTTCATTTTGCCTGTAAACTCTCGCCGAAGGCGCATCTGTCCGCTTGCGTTCCCGCTGGCGTTTATATCCCCCCAACGCGGCGGGGTTTTTCACGTGCCCGTTTGCGTTAACGATTGACGCGGCGGGCCGGCTGGGCCAACTTGCCCCCCAAACAAAGGCCCCCGCAGGAGCGTCCGTGGCAGATAAAACCGACACCCCTCCGCCCTCTCCCGTCCCCGAAACGGGCGTCGCTGATCTGGGCCTGTTCGGCAAACCCCTGTTCCAAGACCCTTCGGCCCGTGCGCTGGCGCGTGTGGGTGTGGTCGATGTGGGGTCGAACTCTGTCCGGTTGGTGGTGTTTGACGGGGCCGCGCGGTCGCCTGCCTATTTCTACAACGAAAAAATCATGTGCGCCCTTGGGGCGGGCATGGCCGAAACAGGCCACCTGTCGCCCGAAGGCCGGGTCCGCGCCCTCTCTGCCATGCGCCGCTTCAGCAAGCTAGCACAGGGCATGGGCCTGTCCGAGCTGACCGTCGTCGCCACCGCCGCCGTGCGCGATGCCAGCGACGGGCGTGATTTCTGCGACGAGGTGCAGCGCGAGACGGGCCTGAAGATCTGGGTCATCGACGGCGAGGAAGAGGCGCGGCTGTCAGCGCAGGGTGTTTTGCTGGGCTGGCCCGGTGCCTTTGGTCTGGTCTGCGACATCGGCGGGTCGTCGATGGAGCTGGCGGAAATCTCGGGCGGGCGCGTGGGCAAACGGGTGACCTCGGCGCTTGGGCCGCTGAAACTGCGCGACATCAAGGGCGGTGCCAAGGCACGGCAGGCGCAGATCAAGACGGTGATCGAAGGGCTGGCCGAAAAGATGGGCGCACAGCGCGACCGTCTGTTTCTGGTCGGCGGCTCATGGCGTGCCATCGCGCGCATCGACATGGTGCGCCGCGGCTACCCGCTGCACGTGCTGCATGAATACCGGATGACCCCGAAATCCGTCCGCGAGACGGTAAAACACATCCAGACCAGCGACCATGAAGAGCTGCGCAAGATCAGCGGCGTCTCCTCCAGCCGGATGGCATTGGTGCCCTTTGCCGCCGAAGTGCTGTCGCGGCTGGTCAAGACCTTCAAACCCAAGGATATCGCGATCTCCAGCTACGGGATCCGCGAGGGGATGCTGTATGAACAGATGCCCCAACGCCTGCGCGACCGCGACCCGCTGATCGAGGCCTGCCGTTTTGCCGAAGCCAAGGACGCGCGCACACCGGGGTTCGGCAAGGCGCTGTTCGACTTTATCCTGCCGCTTTATAAATCCGCGCCGCCGCAGCGCAAACGTCTGGTCAAGGCCGCCTGCCTGCTGCACGACGTCAGCTGGCGCGCGCATCCCGACTACCGCGCCGAAGTCTGTTTCGACAACGCAACGCGGGCGAATCTGGGCGGGCTGAAACATTCAGAACGGATCTATCTGGGGCTGGCGCTGCTGCACCGCTATTCCAACAAGCGCGAGAATACCCGTTTCGAAGACCTCTATGAAATGGTCGACGAAAAGACACGGCTAGAGGCCGAGATTCTGGGCAAGGCCATGCGCTTTGGCGCGATGCTGTGGATGAACCCCGAGGAAGAGCGTGGCCACCTGCGCTGGTTCCCCAAGAAAAAGCTGCTGGAGCTGTGGCTGACCGACGACATGATGCCCCTGTTCGGAGAGGTCGCCGAAGCGCGGCTGAATTCCCTCGCCCTGTCCCTGGGGGCCGAGGTCCAGCTTAAGACCTGCAAGAAATAGCCTGTCTTACAGGTCGATCTGCGGCACCTCGTCCAGATAGATCGCGGGCGGGGGCGGCGTTTCCTCGGGAGCGTTGTCTTCGGGCATGTCATCTTCCGGCGCGGGGTCTGGCTTGCGGCGGATCACGATATCGCCATTGGGCATCTTTTGGGGCGGCTCATAGACGCTCCAATCCTCGACCTCTTCCAGCAGATCGGTAAATGCGGGCTCCATCTCGGAGATGAAATTCCGCAGCGCGGGGCTGGCCTTGCGCCCCCACTCGCCCAGTCCTTCCAACGCGGGGGCCATCTCTTTCTTCATACCGTCAAAGAAATCCCGCGCCCCGCGTTCCATCAAGGAAAAGCCGGAGCCGTCGTTTTCCTGCTCCTGCGCGACCGCGACACTGGACAGGCAGATCAGGGTGGTGGTCAAAAGAAACTGTCTCATGCGGCGAAGACTGCCCTATTTCATCTTGTGATGAAAGCGGGATTAAAGGCGCGTCGACAGGTCCAGATCAATCGTCACCGGAAAGTGATCCGACGCCGTGATCAAGGCGTCGCGCAAGGCGGCATCCCCCCAGCATTCCGGATCGTCCAACGGGTGCCAGATGCGCCATTGCGGCCGATGCGCGGTCAGGGACGGGCTGATCACGATGTAATCCAGCAGTGCCTGCAGATAGCGTTTTTCGGGCGCGATCCAGAAGCGTGACGTGGTGGGCATCGCCCCGATCCGCTGGCCCAAGGCGCGGATCGCATGGGGATCGACGAGCGCGCGATCCTGCCGGTGGCCCATCACAATCTCGACCGAGGACCGCCCGAAAAGATCCTCGAAACTGTCCAGGCCCGGCCCGTCGTTCAGATCGCCCAAGACCATCAGCGGCGTGCCATCGTCGAGCCGCGCATCGATCCGCCGACGCAGCCAGATCGCCTGCGCCAGCTGCTTGCGCCGGTTGGCGATGCCGATGCGCAGCGCATCCTGCGGCGTCTTGGCCCCATGGGGGGCCTTGGATTTCAGATGCGCGCCGATCATGTGAAACGCCACCCCTTCGCGGGTAACGATATCCAGCTCGAGCGGCGGTTTGGAAAAGACGACATGATCCTCGCGCGCGTCGATATCCAGGTCAATGTCCAACGTCCCGTCAAAGCGTGGCGCATCCCCCTGCCCGGCCGAACCACCGGGCGCGTGGCTGGCCGACAGCCGGTCGGGATCGAACAACAGCGCGATTTCCTGCTGCGTGTCATTGGCAAAGCCGATCACCGCCTTGCGCGTGCGCAGATCGAAATGCGCGGCAAAGCGTTCCAATGCGGCCACTGTGCCGCGTTTACGGCTTTGGTCAGGGGCCTCGATCACCATCACAGCATCGGCATCCATCGCCCGAAACACGGTGCCCAAAGCCTGCGCCTGCTGCGCGCGGGTGATATTGTGGCGCGCCGACCAGCCGTCATCCAGCAACAGTTGATCCTCATCGTCGAACAGACCCGTGAACCATTCGACGTTATAGGTCGCGATCCGCATTACTGCGCCTTGCCTGACCAGGTCTCCCACGCGCGGTTGATGTCGATCATGCGTTTTTCGGCCATGGCGATGGCCTCTTGCGGCAGGCCGCGGGCGACCAGAGCGTCGGGGTGATTGGCCCGCACCAGCTTGCGCCACGCCGCGCGCCCCTCTTCAAGCGAGGCATCGGGCGGAATGCCCAGAACCGCATGGGGCAGCGGCGAGGTATCGGGCACGAACCGCGCCCGAAGCGAGGCAAAATCGCTGTCATCCATCGCGAAGATCTGCGCCACCCGCACCAGAAACGCATCCTCGTTCGGGTGGTACATGCCGTCGGCCATGGCAATGTGGAACAACCCTTCGATCAGGTCATGCAACGTCTCGGGCTGGTCCGCGAACATCTGCGCAATGCGCGCGGCGTAATCCTCGAACCCGGCCACATCGTGCCGTGCCAGATTGAACACCCGCGCCGCACCTTGCTGGTCGGCCTCGGCAATCTGGAACACTTCGCGAAAGGCGGTAACTTCGTCGCGGGTCACCTGCCCGTCAGCCTTGGCCATCTTGGCCCCAAGCGCGATCACCGCAATGGTAAAGGCCACCGACCGCTCTGGCGGGGTGCGCAGACGGTCGAAAACAGCCGACAGCCCCTCACCGGCGGTGAGCGCTGACAAAGCTTCGGTGATGCGAGACCAAATAGACATGACGCCCACCATACGGGGCAGCGCCGGGGAAGTCAGCGGGGCGTCAGCATTTTCTGCATCAAAATTAGGTCAAGCTGCTGCCCGTTCTTCTGCCCGATGCGCGGCATCCTGCCCACGTGGTCAAACCCGAGTGCCGCATGAAAGCCAACGGCACCCGGATTGGCCCCGCTGATCGCCGCCACCATGACGCGCCGCCCCTGTGCGACGGCCGCATCACAGGCGGTTTGAATCAAGGCACGGCCGGCACCCGCGCCCTGTGCAGCGGCATCCAGCACGATCGAATGCTCCACCGCATCACGATACCCCACCCCGCTGCGAAAGGCCCCGTAGGTGATGAAACCGGCGACACCCTCCGCGTCGGCGACCCAGATCTGCCCCGCGCGACCGGCGATCAGCGCCTCGACCTCTGCAGCCATCTTGGGCTGCGACGTGAAGGTGAACAGCGTTTGCGTGATCATCACATTCCACAGGGCCGCCACCGCCCCGGCGTCACTGCCCGTTGCAGGCCGGATAATCACGCCAGCACAGCGCGGCCCGCGGGCGTGTCAAAACGGGCAGACAGCGCCGGTGTCCCGACCTCGAACACGACGCGCGCATCGGTGAAGACCGGGGCAAGCGCTGCCGCCAACGTCTCTGCCTGCGGATGCTGGACCGTCAATGTCACCAAACGACAGCCAGAGGCATCAAGCCGCTGGGTCGGATGGGCCTCGCCTTCCCATTGCATCAAGGCAGGGGCGCAATTGTCATAGGGCAGCATACCGGTTTCCGGCACCGCCATACGCCAGCGCAGATCCCCACGCTGCAACGCCACCGGCGCGCCGTAGCCTTCGGGCAAAGCTTCCAGCGTCGCGTCAAGATCATCGCAGCGGCAAATCCAGCTGGACAGCCGCGCCGGGCCGTTGAACCGGTCCAGATCAAACCAGCGCGCATAGGCAGGCTGCGGCGCGTCGGGGTCTACGGCAATCGCCTCCAGATACAGCGCATCGCCAAGCCCCAGCAGGTGGTTATGCGTGCCAAACACCGCATGTGCGCCGCCCGGTTGCAACGGCACCCCAAGCACCTGCGCGGCCAGGTCAGAGGCGGCTTTCAGGCTCTCGCCTGCGACGGCAAGATGGTCCAGTTCAATCATTGGTCCTGCTTCCAGATGGTTCAAATCCTCGGGGGAGTGTGAGGGGGCAGACAGCCCCCTCGCGCCCGTTTAGCTGCGTGCGGCACGGATCAGTTTCAGGATATCCTGCGCGGCATTGGGGATATTTGTCCCCGGCCCGAAGATCGCCTTGACCCCCGCATCCTTGAGGAACTTGTAATCTTGCTGCGGAATCACCCCGCCGCAGATGACCAGAATATCCTCGGCCCCTTGGTCCTTCAGCGCCTTGATCAGCTGCGGGGCGAGCGTTTTGTGACCCGCCGCCTGGGACGAGATGCCGATGACATGCACGTCGTTGTCCACGGCATCCTGCGCGGCCTCGGCGGGGGTCTGGAACAGCGGCCCCACATCCACGTCGAACCCGATATCGGCAAAGGCGGTCGCAATGACCTTGGCCCCGCGGTCGTGCCCGTCCTGACCCATCTTGACCACCAGCATACGCGGACGGCGGCCTTCGGCTTCGGCGAAATCCTCGACCGATTTCTGGATTTCCGCAAAGCCGCTGTCGCCCTCATAGGCCGCGCCATAGACGCCGGCCAATGTCTTGACCTCGGCGCGGTGACGTCCGAATTTTTCTTCCATCGCCATGCTGATCTCCCCTACGGTGGCGCGGGCGCGGGCGGCTTCGACCGCCCCTTCCAACAGGTTTCCGCCCTCTGCGGCGCGGCGGGTCAGCTCGGCCAGGGCGGCCTTGCAGGCATCTTCGTCACGCGCGCTACGGATCGCTTCGAGACGCTTGATCTGGCTGTCGCGCACCTTGACGTTATCGACATCCAGAATGTCGATCTCGTCCTCGACCTCGCGGCGGTATTTGTTGACCCCGACGATCACCTCGGTGCCGCGGTCGATCTTGGCCTGACGCGTGGCGGCGGCTTCTTCGATGCGCAGTTTCGGCATGCCGGAGGCGACGGCCTTGGTCATCCCGCCCAGCTCTTCCACTTCCTCGATCAGCTTCCATGCGGCGTCTGCCAGATCGGCGGTCAGCTTTTCGACATAGTAGCTGCCGGCCAGCGGGTCGACGACATTGGTGACGCCGGTTTCTTCCTGCAAAATCAGCTGCGTGTTGCGCGCAATGCGCGAGGAGAAATCGGTGGGCAGGGCAATCGCCTCGTCCAGGGCATTGGTGTGCAGCGACTGCGTGCCGCCCAGAACCGCGCTCATCGCCTCGTAGGCGGTGCGAATCACGTTGTTATAGGGGTCTTGTTCCTGAAGGCTCACGCCGGAGGTCTGGCAGTGGGTCCGCAGCATCGAGGATTTGGGGTTCTTCGGTTTGAATTCATCCATGATCCGCGACCACAGCAGACGCGCCGCGCGCAGTTTCGCGGCCTCCATAAAGAAGTTCATGCCGATGCAGAAAAAGAAGCTCAGCCGGGGTGCAAACCGGTCCACATCCATGCCCGCGGCAATTGCCGTGCGCACATATTCGCGGCCATCGGCAAGGGTAAAGGCCAGTTCCTGCACAAGGTTCGCGCCCGCCTCTTGCATGTGGTAGCCCGAGATCGAGATGGAGTTGAATTTCGGCATGTGGTCCGAGGTATATTCGATGATATCCCCGATGATCCGCATCGAGGGTTCGGGCGGATAGATATAGGTGTTGCGGACCATGAATTCTTTCAGAATATCGTTCTGAATGGTGCCCGAGAGCACGGATTTATCATGCCCCTGCTCTTCGCCCGCGACGATGAAATTCGCCAGGATCGGGATCACCGCGCCGTTCATCGTCATGGAGACCGATACTTTGTCGAGCGGGATGCCGTCGAACAGGATCTTCATATCCTCGACGCTGTCGATCGCCACGCCCGCCTTGCCCACGTCGCCCTCGACGCGCGGGTGGTCGCTGTCATAGCCGCGGTGGGTGGCCAGATCGAAGGCCACCGACACCCCCTGCTGCCCCGCCGCAAGGGCGCGGCGGTAAAAGGCGTTCGATTCCTCTGCCGTAGAGAACCCCGCATATTGGCGGATCGTCCACGGGCGGCCGGCGTACATGGTCGCCTTCACCCCGCGGGTAAAGGGTGCCTCGCCGGGGATGCCGCCCAGATGGTCTAGCCCTTCGGTGTCTTCCGCCGTGTAAAGCGGCTTGACATCAATGCCTTCCAGCGTGTGCCACGTCAGGTCATCGAGGCTACGCCCGCGCAGTTCCGCCTCAGCCAGATTGCGCCAGTTTTCTTTGTCCGCTGTCATGGTGGTGTCCTTTTCTTCTATCGCCGTCTGGCCAGCTTGTGCCGGCTCTTGGGGCGGTTGATGTCTCTGTCAGGGTGGCAAGACCATCCGCACCGGCTGTCAGCCAGAACAGATCGTCCGCATAGGTTTCACGCAAGGCTGCGGCCTGCGCGTCGCTAAAGGGGTGCCAGTTACCCAGCCCGTCGCTGCGCAGCCCTGCCGCGTCGGGGCCCATCTGCGCACGCAGGCTGGCCTCGTCCGGGCGGCGGTTCAGCCAATAGCCTTGGGTGGTGGCGGGGGCAGCGCGACCGGTGAGCTGCGTGAACAGCGCATCGGGGCGGCCCGCGTAGTCGTCATAGCGGGCGATGCTGATCTTCGCCTCGGGCAAGGCGCAGGCAAGATCGGTGATGACATCGCGCCAGCCGCGCCGGTCATGGGCGATGCGGTCAATCTGGTCGGCATCCGGTACGGGATGCCCGCGCCCCACGGTATAGGCCAGCGCAGAGGCCCACCAATGGTCCGTCTGCCGGATGGTCAGCACCACCTGCGTCACGCGCCCGCCAAAGCTGGCCCCGAACCGCGCCATACGTTCGCCGATGGCCGGAAACAGCCGCCCGCTGCGCACCGAATGACGCGCCGAACCGATCATATTCTCGTCCGAGATCAGCAGTTGATCCGCCCCGAGGTCCCGCGCCTTGCCCATCAGCAGCGACACGCGCCCGTTTACCAAATTCGGCCCCGAGGCCAGAATTCCCGACGCCGGAAACAGCCCCGCAAACAGCCCGCCACGGGTCTGGCGCGGCCCCCAGACGCAGGTGCCCTGCGCCGCAATGGGATCGGCGTGATCCGCCAGATAGCGTTGAAAACTGGTGGTTCCTGTACGGTGCGCACCGACGTGAAGAAGAATATCCATGATCTGCTTGCCCAATCCTTGAACGGGGGCCAGCCACTGTGGCCCACTAAGAGTTTGAGCCACAGTCATGCCTGCAAACCTGTTGCAGAGTGCTTAATATGCGCAGATGTCCGGTTGTGCATCGCAATTGCGTCGCGCAAGCTTATATCTGTACGGACAGGAGACAAAATGAAACCAGTGATAGCCCTTGTTTTTGCAGGATTGTTTGCGGTCTCGGCGGGGGCGCAAACAGCCACGGACCCCGAGGTTCCCGCGTTGTTCCTGCCCGCAGATATGGAAGATTTGAGTGAATTCCACTGGAAAAAAAGACCGGTTCTGGTCTTTGCGGACAGCGAGGATGACCCCGCCTTCCAATCACAGATGGAGCTTTTGCGCGAGCAGCCCGAAGACCTGATCGAACGTGACGTGATTGTCCTGACCGATACCGACCCGGGCGCGCGCAGCCCGTTGCGGCTGCGGATGCGGCCGCGCGGGTTCATGTTGGTGCTGGTGGGCAAAGACGGCGGGATCAAGCTGCGCAAGCCCCGCCCCTGGGATGTGCGCGAGATCACCCGCAGCATCGACAAAATGACCATCCGGCAACGCGAAATTCGCGAAGCCAAGGAAAAGTCGGGTAAAATCTTCGACTGAACAGCCAGCAGCCGCTGCAATATGGGCCGGTGCTGCGAAGGGATCCCCCGCAGCGCCGTGTTGTATCCCATGATGGCAACGGCTGGCATGGCGCTTATTCGAACTCGATGATGACATCATCCACAGCGAGGCTATCCCCCGCTGCGGCATTGACCTTGGACACTTTGCCCTTCTTCTCGGCGCGCAGGATGTTCTCCATCTTCATCGCCTCGATGGTGCAGAGGTTCTGGCCTTCCTGCACCTCGTCGCCGACCTCTACATCGATTTTCACCACCAGTCCCGGCATCGGGCACAGCAGCATTTTCGATGTGTCGGGCGGCAGTTTCTCGGGCATCAGACGGGCCAGTCCGGCCTGACGCGGGTTGCGCACATGCACTTTCATATCCGCGCCACGGGCCCGCACGCGGAACCCGCCAGAGATTTTGCCGACCTTGAACACCAGCGGTGCGTCATCGATGGTCATCTCGGCCAATTGGTCGCCCGGTGTCCAGTCGCCCGCGACGCGCAGCGCTGTGCCGTCGTCGAAGGTCACCGTCGCGCCCTTTGGGTCGGCCTGAATTTCCACATCGAACGACTGGCCTTGCAGCGCGACGTTCCAGGCGGTGCCGACCTTGCGTTCGTGGTTGTCCATGCGGCCCGACACGCGAGTCCGGCGGATCTCGCCGACGCGGTGCATGGCTGCGGTGGCCGCCGCGATCCGGCGCAGTTCGGCCTCGGGCAGCTCTACCCCGTCAAAGCCGTCGGGGTATTGTTCGGCGATAAAGGCGGTGGTCATGTTGCCTTCGACAAAGATCGGATGATCCATCACGGCAGAGAGGAACGGCAAGTTGTGCCCGATGCCTTCGACCTCGAAGCTATCCAGCGCCACGCGCATGCGTTCAATCGCCTCGGCGCGGGTCGGTGCCCATGTACACAGCTTGGCGATCATCGGGTCGTAATACATCGAGATCTCGCCGCCCTCGTAGACGCCGGTATCGTTGCGCACGGCCGTGTCACCCGCTGGCGCATCGCCCTGCCATTTGTCGTTGGTCAGCAAGGGGCCGGCCGCAATCTCCATCGGAGGACGGTAGCGCGTCAGACGCCCGATGGAAGGCAGGAAGCCGCGGTATGGATCTTCGGCATAAAGCCGGTTTTCGATGGCCCAACCGGTCAGTTTCACGTCGTCCTGGGTGATGGTCAGCTTTTCGCCATTGGCGACGCGGATCATCTGTTCGACCAGATCGACACCGGTGATCAGCTCGGTCACGGGGTGTTCCACCTGAAGACGGGTGTTCATTTCAAGGAAGTAGAAGTTCTTGTCGCCGTCCACGATGAATTCGACCGTACCGGCAGAGGTATAGCCAACGGCCTGCGCCAAGGCGACGGATTGCTCGCCCATGGCTTTGCGGGTGGCTTCGTCAAGGAAAGGCGACGGGGCCTCTTCCACGACCTTCTGGTTGCGGCGCTGGATCGAACACTCGCGTTCGCCCAGATAGATGCCATTGCCGTGGGCGTCGCAAAGCACCTGAATTTCGATGTGGCGCGGCTGGGTGACGAATTTCTCGATAAAGATACGATCATCGCCAAAGCTGTTGGCGGCCTCGTTCTTGGACGACTGGAACCCCTCGCGAGCCTCTTCGTCGTTCCACGCGATACGCATCCCCTTGCCGCCGCCACCGGCAGACGCCTTCAGCATCACCGGATAGCCGATTTCGTTCGAGATCTTCACCGCCTCATCCGCGTCTTCGATCAGCCCCATGTAGCCGGGAACCGTGGAAACACCGGCTTCCTGCGCGATTTTCTTGGAGGTGATCTTGTCGCCCATCTTCTCGATCGCGCCCTTAGGGGGGCCGACAAAGGCGACGCCAGCGGCCTCGAGCGCCTCGGCGAATTTCGCGTTCTCAGACAGGAAGCCATAGCCCGGGTGTACGGCCTGCGCGCCCGACTGCTTGATCGCGTCCATGATCTTGTCGATCACGATATACGACTGGTTCGCGGCAGGCGGGCCGATGTGGATCGCCTCATCGGCCATCTGGACGTGCAACGCCTGCGCATCAGCGTCGGAATAGACGGCGACGGTTTCGATGCCCATCTTCTTGGCGGTCTTGATAACGCGGCAGGCAATCTCGCCGCGGTTGGCGATCAGGATCTTATTGAACATCGACTGTCCCTTTTGGTCTTGAGTGAACGGAAAAACCCCGCATCAGCACGCGGCTGAGCGGGGCAAAATCTTTGGCACTGCAGCTACCGCGACCCAAGGCCGCGGCAGATGTCAGATTATTGGCAGCGTACTGCGCCGGTTTGGCACGCCAGTACGTTTGCGCCGGCACCGATGGCCGCGCCTTGCGCGAGGCTACCGCCTGTGACGGCTGCAGCACCGGCACCCACGACACCACCGCCGAGCGCTTGTTCGCCCAGTGTGTCACCGCATGCAGCAAGGCCAGCGGACGCAGTAACGGCGAGAAGAATTGTTTTGATGGACATGGGATTAAACCTTTTATTGATCGTGCGTTATTCGCGATGTGATACTGATAAACGCATGGTTTCGCAGAAGGTTCCACCGCGGTTTGAATAACGGCGCGCGCCCCTGCCCCGACGGGCAAATTACCGCCCAACATGCCGCACATGTGGCAAAAACCAGCCGAAAGGAAGGGGGCGACGCGCATGATCAATCCTCGAACGCGTCGGGGAAAGACGCCCGGGCAAGGGCTTCGTTGATGACGAGCATTGCTTCGTAATCGGCTGGATCAAAGGGGTCATCTACCGCGACGACCTCGCGACCAAAGAGCCAAGACAAACGCCCCGCGTCCAGATTGCCCCTTTCGAACGGCTGGTCGCCAAAGGCTTCCCACAGCGCGCGCATAAAGGCCGTGTCAACGCGACGGTCCGCCGCCTTGCGGTCGGAACGGCGTTCGCGACGGGTCAGCGGGGTGACCCCACGCGGATTGGCGCGACGGATAACGAACTGATAGTCTGATCCGGGCATACGCCCCGGAAAACCGCGATGTTTCAGCATGATACCCCCCAGACTGCGAGGGCGATGCGCGGTGCTACCCCTGCGTTACATGCCGCAGAGGGGTTGGAGACAGGCGCAGAGGCCTGTCCCCGACAAGCATTACTTGTACTTGCCTGTGTACACGGGCTCAACCGAGATGGGCTCGGGTGCGACCACGACATATTCTTCTTGCTGCTTGGGTGCGCATGCCGCAACGGCTGCGATAAGGCCGAATGCGGCCAGCATTGTGATGCTCTTGGACATCTAAGTCTCCTGTCACTGTTTAAAGGGCCCGGCACTGCCTCATGCCAATCAGACCCCGATGTTAAAGTAAGAAATACGTCGGTATTCCCCGCCGCGACATTATCGCAGTTCATTGGCGTTGCATACGGTGTGCTTTCCAATGCGGCCAGATGTGACGCCAAAGCCGCAGTTCGGCGCGCTGGTGCCGCAGCGCTCGCAAGATGTTGTGGGTGCATCAAAGGCCCTCCCAGATACAGGTGTCGTTGCTCAGGCGAAATGCCTCGAAAAACTGTGTGGCATCGGGGTCGGACACCCCGAATTCCGTGACGCGATCAGCCAAAGAGATCACGATGACCTCTCCGTCCAGCGCATGTTGCGCCATGTAGGGAATGGCCAGCGCGTCGCACAGATAGGTCATATCGGCCCCAACCTGCGCAAAGTCCACAGCGCCCGTATCGCGCGCGATATAAGGGGCCACAAAACGGAAGCGCAGCCATGTCTGCACCCCCACCTCGTCTATCAGCACCTCTTGCAATTCGATGCTTTCGCCCGACGGCACCTCGACCGGCTGCGCCGCGGCAGAGGCCGTGGCGAAAGCTGCGCAAACCGCAAGCCACTTCAGTGCCGCACCCGCTGGATGCAGCCCGAAGGGCAATGACGCGGAAAGAGAGGGGTGATCGGTAACCAAAGCGGTCTCCTGCCCCTCGGGGCACCTGCAAAGGCACCGCGAGGGATATGGATTAAACGACGTTAGAGCGGGATGTTGTTATGCTTTTTCCAAGGCATCGCGGCTTTCTTGTTGCGCAGCGAGGCAAAGGCGCGGGCAATCCGCTTGCGCGTGGTGCGTGGCTGGATCACCTCGTCGATAAAGCCACGCTCTGCCGCGACAAAGGGGTTCGCGAAACGCTCTTCGTAATCGGCGGTATGGCGCGCGATCTTTTCGGGGTCGTTCAGATCGGCACGGTGGATGATCTCTGTCGCGCCCTTGGCCCCCATCACGGCAATCTCGGCTGTGGGCCACGCGTAGTTGAAGTCGGACCGCAAGTGCTTGGACGCCATCACGTCATACGCGCCGCCATAGGCTTTGCGGGTGATGACCGTCACCATCGGCACCGTCGCTTCGCCATAGGCGAACAGCAGCTTGGCGCCGTGTTTGATCACGCCGCCATATTCCTGCCCCGTACCGGGGAGAAAGCCGGGCACGTCCACCAGCGTCAGGATCGGAATTTCGAACGCATCGCAGAAGCGCACAAACCGCGCCGCCTTGCGCGAGCTGTCGATATCAAGGCAGCCCGCCAGCACCATCGGCTGGTTCGCGACCACACCCACGGTGCGCCCTTCGATACGGATAAAGCCGGTCAGGATGTTCTTGGCGAAGTCTTCCTGAATTTCGTAAAAGTCGCCTTCATCCGCGAGCTTGTGGATCAGCTCTTTCATGTCATAGGGCGTGTTGGCGTTGCTGGGCACCAATGTATCAAGCGACGCCTCGATCCGGTCGGGTTCGTCAAAGAACGGGCGCACAGGCGGCATGTCGCGGTTGTTGGCGGGCAGGAAATCGACCAGACGACGCACCTCGGCCAGTGCTTCGACGTCATTTTCAAACGCGCCATCCGCGACGGAGGATTTGCGCGTGTGCGTCGTCGCGCCGCCCAGTTCTTCTGCGGTGACCTGTTCGTTGGTCACGGTTTTGACCACGTCAGGGCCTGTCACGAACATATAGGACGTGTCTTTCACCATGAAGATAAAGTCGGTCATCGCAGGGGAATAGACCGCCCCGCCCGCACATGGCCCCATGATCACGCTGATCTGCGGGATCACACCGGAAGCTTCGATATTGCGCTGGAACACCTCGGCATAACCCGCGAGGCTGTCGACGCCTTCCTGAATACGCGCACCGCCGGAATCGTTGATCCCGATGACAGGCGCACCGTTCTGGATCGCCATATCCTGAATCTTGCAGATTTTCTGCGCGTGGGTCTGGGACAGCGATCCGCCAAAGACCGTGAAATCCTGACTGAAGACATAGACCAGACGGCCATTGATCGTGCCCCAACCGGTGACAACGCCGTCACCTGCGGGTTTTTGCTGCTCCATCCCGAAGTCGGTGCAGCGGTGGGTAACGAACATATCGAATTCTTCAAACGACCCATCATCAAGCAACAGGTCGATCCGCTCGCGGGCGGTCAGCTTGCCACGGGCGTGCTGCGCATCAATGCGCTTTTGCCCTCCGCCCAGTCGGGCGTCGTCGCGGCGGGTTTCAAGCTGTTCCAGAATATCTTTCATCACGCACCTCTATAAGATTTCCGCCACCGTAACGCCGCCCCCGCGCGAACCAAAGCGCATTTTTGCAAATTTGCAAAAACTATACACCCTTCTGTTTGCTAATTGAAAACTTGCAAATCGTTCGGTTACCGTATGGTTCTGGATAGACAAGATGCAACCGCAGGCATACTGATATGCAATGATCAAGGATAACCCCGTCCGTTTTCTGGATAAAACATCCCCCCCGCATATTTCCACGCTGATCCTTCTGTCGGGGATCGGGGCGCTGGCGATGAATATGTTCTTGCCAAGCCTTCCCGCTATGGCTGAATATTTCGACGCCGATTACGCTGTGATGCAACTTTCCGTGCCGCTTTATCTGCTGTGTAGCGCGGTATTGCAGGTGCTGATCGGCCCGATTTCGGATAATCTGGGCCGCCGGAATGTGCTACTGTGGGGGCTGGCGATATATATGGTCGCGACGGTGGGCTGTATCTACGCCCCCACGACGGCCGTGTTCCTTGCATTCCGCTGCGTGCAGGCCATCGTCGCCGTCTCGATGGTGCTGAGCCGTGCAGTGGTGCGCGATATGTTCGCCCAAGATAAAGCCGCCTCGATGATCGGCTATGTCACGATGGGCATGGCGCTGGTGCCCATGATCTCCCCCGCTGTGGGCGGGTTGCTGGAACAATCCTTCGGCTGGCAGGCGACCTTCTGGGCGATGTTCTGGATCGGGGCGCTGGTACTGGCGATCACATGGTTCGACCTTGGCGAGACCCACGTCGCGTCAGGGCGCACGCTGGCTCAGCAATTCGCCGAATACCCCGAGCTGCTCGGCTCTCCGCGGTTCTGGGGGTACTCGATGGCGGCGGCCTGCTGCTCGGGTGCGTTCTTTGCCTACCTTGGCGGCGCGCCCTTTGTGGGCAGCGTCGTTTTCGGCATGGAACCGGCCGAGCTTGGCATCTATTTCGGCGCGCCCGCCGTGGGCTATTTCCTTGGCAACTTTATCACGGCCCGCAAGGCGACCGTGGTCGGCGTCAACACGCTGGTGCTTTGGGGCTGTCTGGCCAATGCGATTGGCGGGTCGGTGTCGATGATGATCTTCCTGCTGGGCTATGGATCGCCGCTGTCGTTCTTCGGGATGATGACGCTGGTGGGCCTTGGCAACGGGCTGTGCATCCCCAACGCCACCGCGGGCCTGTTGTCGGTGCGCCCGCATCTGGCGGGCACGGCGTCGGGGCTTGGCGGCGCGATCATGATTGGCGGTGGTGCGGGGCTGAGTATTTTAGCCGGTGCCCTGCTGAGCGAAGAAACCGGAGCCTATCCGCTGCTCTGGATCATGCTGGCCACCGCCGTCGCGGGCGTCGCGTCGATCTTGGTCGTGATCCGCCGTGAACGGGCGCTTGGTATCGCCTGACGGGCCTTGCCGCCGTTAGTTTGCAAAGATACGGTTTGCAGAACCGGTAACTTTGCAAAGGCCCCACCCTGATGGCGATCCAAAAGCTATACGCTGGCGCAAAACTGCGCGAGCTGCGCACCAATCTGGCTCATACCCAGAAAGAATTCGCCGCGCGGCTTGGCGTATCCCTCCCGTACCTTAACCAGATGGAGAATAATAACCGACCCGTCAGCACCACGGTCGTCTTGGCACTGGCGTCTGAATTCGGGATGGATGTCACCGAACTGTCGAGCGGGGACAGCGAACGGTTGGTCAGCGACATGCGCGAAGTCCTGTCCGATCCGGTGTTCGAGGGCGATGTGCTGCCGCTGGCCGATGTACAGCTTGCGGCCTCCAACGCGCCGGGGTTGGCGCGGGCGTTCATCAAGCTGCACCAAAGCCACCGCCAGACCCAAGAACGGCTGGCCTATCTGGACGAAGCCTTGGGCCGCGAAGATGCCCGCCCCTCCCCCAGCCCGTGGGAAGAGGTGCGCGACTTCTTCCATTATTGCGACAATTATCTGGATGCCGTCGACCGCGCGGCCGAGTATTTCGCCCGCGACACCGGCACCGGCCAAAGCCTGCGCGACACCACGCTAGAGGCGCTGTCCAGCGCAGGCATTACCGTCGCCTTCGACGAGACAGATGCGCTGCGCCGCTATGATCCGGCCAGCGGTGTGTTGCATGTCTCGGCCCGCGCCTCGCAGGCCACACAGACGTTCCAGATGCTGCTGCAGGTCGCCCTTGTGCGCCAGAACGATCTGCTTGAGGCAACCTTGGACTTCGCGCGTTTCAACAGCCCCGCGGCCCGTGACATCGCGAAGATGGGGCTAGCGAACTACTTTGCCGGGGCCGCACTGATGCCCTACGCCCGGTTTCTGGAGCGCGCCCAAAGCTGCCGCCACGACCTCGAGGTGCTGGCCTCTGATTTCGGGGCTTCGATCGAACAGGTCGCGCATCGGCTGTCGACGCTGCAACGCCCCGGGTCAAAGGGGATTCCGTTCTTCTTTGTCCGTGTGGATCAGGCAGGCACGATCACCAAACGCCATTCGGCCACCCGTCTGCAATTCGCGCGGTTTGGCGGAGCCTGCCCCCTGTGGAATGTGCACAGCGCCTTTGAAACGCCGGGCCGCTTCCTGCGCCAGCTGGCCGAAACGCCGGACGGGGTACGCTATATCTCGTTGGCGCGGGACATCTCGAAGCCGGCGGGGCGGTTTGGCGCGCCGGTGCGGCGCTATGCGATTTCGCTGGGGTGCGAGGTGCGCCATGCGCCCGCGCTGGTCTATGCCGACGGGATGGACACCACCCGCGCCTCAGCGTTTGAACCCATCGGCATATCTTGCCGTATCTGCGAGCGTAAACATTGCCACCAGCGATCTGTACCGCCGCTGGAACGCCAGCTGGTGGTGGACCCGAACCTGCGCGACGTGCTGCCCTATCAGGTGGATTGACCGCTTACCGCTTGGCCGCCCTCCATCCGGCGGCACGCGCCTGCGCCGCGCTGCAGAACCAGCGTTCGCCCTTGTCGGTGCGGATCACGGTCCGGTCATAGTCGTGCTGTCCGGGCACGTGAAAGATCCGCGTGCCCTTGCTGCTGACATTCCCCTTGATCACACAGCCGCCCGGCCCCAATGACGCAACGGGCTTTGGCGCTGCTTTAGAGGCTTTGCGATAGGCTTCAGGGCGCTGCGTTTCATAGGCATGCACCCCGCGTCCCGCCCGCTTGGCCGCCGCTTCGGTTGCGACATAGGCGCGGCTGTAGCGCGCGTAGGAAAAGGCCAGCCCCGCCGCGACCAAGGCTTGCCCCATATCCTGCCCCAAGGCGGCACAGCGCGCCACGATCCGACCATATCGGTCGGTATCCACCCGCTGGCAGTCGGCCCGCTGACCGTCGTATGTGGCGCGCACCTGCGCCGTCACCCAAGCGCCGCAGTTCAACACGCGCCCATCCGTGGCACGGCAAGGCTGGTCCCCTTCGACCGCATCGATGCCGAAAAGCCGGATCCGCGTCTCACCCAAAGCGATCGTATCGCCGTCGATCACCCGGATCTCGCCCGTCAGGCGCGGTTCGACCGCCGCAGCGGGTTGCGTGAAAACGGCGACCAGCGCCGCGGCGAAACATGAATGAAGGAGGACTTTCATATCCCGTTGATTGGGGCGTTTCCACGCCCCAATCAACCAGAGATATTAACCAAGGTTAACTTTCGTTAACACTTGTGGCGTCTCGACCAAGGGAGGGGCCAGCCCCTTAGCGCTGCGCGGTTTCCCAGTCGGGGTGAATCCAGGGCGCGTCATTCGCCGCGGCCAATGGATCAAGCCCCAGCACATGGTCCGAGATTTTCTCGCCCACCATGATGGACGGGGCGTTCAGGTTGCCATTAGTAATCCGCGGAAAGATCGAGCTGTCGGCGACGCGCAGCCCCTCTACCCCGATCACACGGCCCTGCGGATCAACCACCGCCTGCGGGTCATCGGCGCGGCCCATGCGGCAGGTACCACAGGGGTGATAGGCGCTTTCGGCATGTTCGCGGATGAAGGCATCAAGCGCCTCGTCGCTTTGCACATCGGCCCCCGGCTGGATCTCGTGTTTGACGAAGGGTTTGAAGGCGTCCTGCGCAAAGATCTCTCGGGTGAGGCGAATACAGGTGCGGAATTCCTCCCAATCCTTGTCCTGCGACATGTAGTTGAAAAAGATCTTCGGCGCGTCGGCCGGATTGCCCGAGGCCAGCGTGACAGACCCGCGCGAGGTCGACCGCATCGGCCCCACATGCGCCTGAAACCCGTGGCCTTCAGCGGCGGCCTGCCCGTCATAGCGCACGGCAATCGGCAGGAAGTGATACTGGATATCGGGATATTTAATCCCTGCCTTCGACCGGATGAACGCCGCGCTTTCAAACTGGTTCGACGCGCCCATGCCGGTTTTCGTAAACAGCCACTGCGCGCCGATCACGGCCTTGGAAAAGATGTTCCAGTGCTTGTACAGCGTGATTGGCTGGCTGGCGGCCATCTGGATATACAGTTCAAGGTGGTCTTGCAGGTTCTGGCCCACACCGGGGCGGTCGGCGATCACCTCGATACCATGCTCTGCCAGATGGGCCGCAGGGCCGATGCCCGACAACATCAGCAGCTTGGGCGAGTTGATGGAGGACGCCGCGACGATCACCTCGCCGCTGGCACGCAGCACCTCTGTCTTGCCACCGCGCAGCACCTCGACCCCGACAGCACGACCGTCTTCGATCACGATGCGCTGCGCCAAGGCGCGGACGAGTTCGACGTTGCCGGTCTTTTGCGCGGGCCGCAGATAGGCGTTGGCCGCGGACCAGCGGCGGCCCTTCCAGACCGTCTGCTCCATCGGGCCGAAGCCTTCCTGTTTCTCGCCGTTATAATCGTCGGTCGCCTCGTATCCTGCTTGTTTGCCCGCCTCGACAAAGGCTTCGAACAAGGGGTTTTCGCGTGGGCCACGGCTGACATGCAGCGGGCCGTCAGTGCCGCGCCAGTCGGGGTCGCCCCCGTGGCCGCCGTCATGCCAGCTTTCCATGCGTTTGAAATAGGGCAGCACATCGGCATAACCCCAGCCATCGGCCCCCTGCTCTTCCCAATGGTCATAGTCCATCGCGTGCCCGCGCACATAGACCATCCCGTTGATCGACGACGATCCGCCGATCACCTTGCCACGCGGGGTCGCCAGACGACGGTTGTTCAGATGCGGTTCGGGTTCGGACTGGAACCCCCAGTCGTAGGTTTTCATGTTCATCGGATAGGACAAGGCCGCCGGCATCTGGATGAACGGGCCCGCATCGCTGCCACCATGTTCGATCACCATCACCTTGCGCCCTGCCGTGGCCAGGCGGTACGCCATCGCGCAGCCCGCGCTGCCCGCCCCTACGATAATAAATTCAACTTCCATCCTATCGCCTTCCTTCCGTGAGTCTTTCGCGGGTCAAGGAGGCCGCAGGCCCCGCGCCCCCGGCGCGGCGTGTCCCTGACGCGCGCAAGACTCGCATCCCAACATTGACGAGGTGACTTGAGGATCAGACCGATCCCTCAAGCACCTCTCAGCATATTCCGGCACGCCCTGCCCAAGCCCCCTTTCTTGCCGAAGGAAAGCTTGGGCCGGATGCGCGCCCATCTATCGCATGCGCGTCAGCGCAGCGTTGGATCAGCGCCCTAGAAAGGCGCTTCCATATCGCCCATGCGCACATAGACGGTTTTCAACTGGCTATAGTGATCAATCGCCGCCCTGGAGTTCTCGCGCCCCACGCCCGAATTTTTCATGCCGCCAAAGGGAGCTTCGACCGGAGCGTCGTTATAGGTGTTGATATAGCAGGTGCCCGCCTCGAACCCTGCCGCGACGCGGTGCGCGCGGGACAGGTCTTTGGTGAACACACCGGCGGCCAGACCGAATTCGGTCGCATTGGCGCGGGCCATCACCTCTGCCTCGGTCTCGAAATCCAGCACCGACATGACCGGCCCGAAAATCTCTTCGCGGGCGATGGACATGTCGTCGGTCACATCGGCAAAGACGGTGGGCTGCATATAGAAGCCATCGCGGTCGATTGCTGCCCCGCCATAGACCAGACGCGCGCCTTCGGCCTTGCCCTTTTCGACATAGCCAAGCGCGATCTCCATCTGACGTTTTGACACCATCGGGCCAAAGCTGGTGTCAGGGTCCATCGGGTCGCCGATCACGGCGGTGTCCAGACGTTCGGCCAAGCGTTTCAGGAACGCCTCTTTGATGTCGCGGTGCACGAAGACGCGGGTGCCGTTCGAACAGATCTGACCCGAGCTGTAGAAATTGCCTAGGATCGCGCCGCTGATGGCGTTTTCGATATCCGCGTCCTCGAACACGATCATGGGGGACTTGCCGCCCAGTTCCATCGTGACGTGCTTGATGCCTTCCGCGGCCGCGGCATAGACCTTGCGGCCCGTGGGCACAGAACCGGTGAGCGAGACTTTGTCGACGCGCGGGTCGGTCACAAGGGACGCCCCCACTTCGCCCATGCCCTGCACAACGTTGTAAAGACCGGCGGGCAGCCCTGCCTCTACCAGAATTTCCGCGACTTTCAGCGCGCAAAGCGGCGTCGTTTCGGACGGTTTGAAGATGATCGAGTTCCCGCAGGCCAGCGCCGGTGCGCCTTTCCAGCAGGCGATCTGCGTCGGGTAGTTCCATGCGCCGATGCCAACACACACACCCAGCGGTTCGCGGCGGGTATAGACCCAGTCTTCGCCCAGCTGGATATGCTCCCCCGTCAGAGATGCTGCCAGACCGCCGAAATATTCCAGCGCATCGGCACCGCTGGTCGCATCCGCAACCGAGGTTTCCTGATAGGGTTTGCCGGTGTCATACGTCTCAAGGATCGACAGGTCATGGTTGCGTTCGCGCATGATGTCAGCAGCACGGCGCAGGATACGGCCCCGTTCGGTGCCGGTCATCGCGGCCCAAGCCCCCTGCGCGTCACGCGCGGCGGTGATGGCTTTCTCCACGATCTCTGGCGTGGCGGCGTGAACGGTCGCGATGACCTCGCCCGTGGCCGGATAGATCACCTCGATCGGGGTGCCGTTGGTATCTTCGACATATTCGCCGTTGATGAAATGGCTGGCGATGGGTTGCGTTTGCATAGGTCTCTCTTTTCGGTTGGGCCCCGCCCGTATGGCGGGGCCGCTTAGGTTTAAGGGTTATTCGGCCGGGATATTGGCGTTGCCATCCAGCCCGTGCAGGTGACGGCGTTTGACAAAGAACATATAGCCAAGCGCCAGCAGGTAGATGCCGATCACGATGGTCCCGACCCACTGGATCTGCAGCCATTGGCTTTGGAACAGCAGGGTCAGCACAAACAGGCCGATGGCGTTGGCCAGCACGTAAGACACGGTGCCAAAGCGTTCGGTCGTGAAGTTGAGGTTATCGGTGTAAAGCCGGATCAGACTGTCGAAAGAGTTGATCACGAACACGATGCCCACGATGGTCATGGCCCAATTCGGGAAGCCCGCGGTGCCGATGCCGTTCAGGTGGTAGTAATACAGCACCGAGAACCACAAGCCCAAGGGGATCGACGGGAATACCAGCAAGGACGCCAGCAGTTGCCATGTCTTCAGCCCGCCGACAAAGCGGCTGACGAACTGCCCGATCATGATTGACCAAGCGAACCACCAGAACAGGTAGAATTCGTGGTAATCCGTCAGCGGGATGATGAACTTGTGGATATTTGCGAAATAGCCGCCAAGGTTGCTGGCGCTAGAGGCAAATTCGCCCAATCCCATGCCGGCATTCAGCCACATGTAAGCGATCAGCGCCAGAAACAGCAGGGTCGAGCTGACGGACAGCACGCGCACGAACTTCAGATCGGTGGAGCTGAAGGCCGCAATCAGGATCACGAGGAAGCAGATCAGGTAGAAGACCGGCAGGATCGTCTCTCCGTCGCCGACCTCGGCGATGTAATAGGGCATATAGATCAGGAACAACGCACCGGTGAAGGCGCAGGTGGTGATGATCACGATGTTGTTCAGCAGTTTGATCGCGGGGATCTCGAAGAACTTCACCCGCGGCTCGATGGCGCAGAAATAGAAGGTCGTCAGGAAGTAGAACGTCCAGATCAGAAAGCCCCAGAAGCCGAATTCAAGCGCCAGCGGGTTGGTGAACCCATAGGCTGGCTCGGTCGCCGTATCCGCATAAAGCGGGAAGTCGAAGGCCAGCGGGAACATGATCAGCCCCACATCCAGCCCCGACGTGAAGAGGATCGCGATAAAGGTGAACAGCGGCACCGGCGTCACGCCGGTCAGCGGCAGGTTCCACCACTTGATCGTACAGAAAATAGTTAAGCCCAAAGCCAGTATGACCCCGAACGAAATGATGGTCGTTAACATTGTGTCCCTCCGTGTTGGGGGTGCATTATTGGTTTGGTTGCCCGCACCCCTTGGGCAGTCGTTCTATTCGCCGCGCGGAAAACGTTTGTTCTCTTCCAGCACGTTCAGATCCATGTGGTTGCGCATGTATTGCTCTGACGCATTGCGCAGCGGCTGGTGATCCCACGGATAGTACCCGCCCTTGCGCAGCGCCTCGTAGACGACCCAACGGCGGGCCTGGCTTTTGCGGACATCGGCATCGAAGGCGGCCAGATCCCAACGGGCGTCGGCCTTGGCCGACAGGGTCAGCCGCGTGCCCTGATGGGCAGGTTCTTCGGCAAGGTTGGTCAGCTCGTGCGGATCGGTTTCCAGATCGAACAGTTGGTCTGGGTCAAGCGCGCAGCGGTTGAACTTCCACTTGCCGTAGCGCAGTGAGACCATCGGCGCATAAGACGCCTCTGCCGCGTATTCCATCGCAACGGGTTCGGTGCGTTCCACCCCCTGCCCCATGGGCACCAGCGATTGCCCCGTGGTCCATTCCATCACCTCGTCCATGGACACGCCTGCCAGATCACAGACGGTCGGGCACACGTCGATATTGCTGACCGGCGTGGTCTGCAAACCGGGTGCCATCTGCGGGGCGGCGATCATCATCGGCACGCGGGACGACCCTTCGAAAAAGCTCATCTTGAACCAGAGCCCCCGCTCGCCCAGCATATCGCCGTGATCCGAGCAGAAGATGACAATCGCCTCTTGGCGCGTATCCTCTAGCGTTTGCAGGATCTCACCGATCTTGTCGTCAAGATAGCTGATGTTGGCAAAGTAAGCCTGACGCGAACGTCTGATATCGTCTTCGGTGATGTCAAAACTGCGCCAATCGTTCGCGTCAAAGATACGTTTCGAATGGTTGTCCTGATTTTCATACCCCAGATCCGGCACCTCGGGCAGCAGGTGGTCGCAATCGTTGTACAGATCCCAGTATTTCTTGCGCGCGACATAGGGGTCATGGGGGTGCGTAAAGCTGGCGGTCAGACACCACGGGCGCGGATCCAAACCGCGCGACAGGTCGTAAATCTTGCGCGTCGCCTCATAGGCCACGGCGTCGTCATATTCCATCTGGTTGCTGGTTTCCGCCACACCTGCGCCGGTCACCGACCCCATATTGTGATACCACCAGTCAATCCGTTCCCCCGGCTTGCGATAGTCCGGCGTCCAGCCGAAATCGGCGGGGTAGATATCGGTGGTCAGGCGTTCCTCGAACCCGTGCAACTGATCGGGGCCGACGAAATGCATCTTGCCCGACAGGCAGGTCTGATAGCCCGCACGCCGCAGATGGTGGGCGTAGGTGGGCACGCTCGACGCGAACTCTGCCGCGTTGTCATAGACGCCCGTGGCCGACGGAAGTTGCCCCGACATGAACGCCGCCCGCCCCGGCGCGCACAGCGGGCTGGCGGTATAGGCGTTCTTGAACCGCGTCGACCGCGCCGCCAGCTTTTTGAGGTTCGGGGCATGCAGCCAGTCGGCGGGACCGTCGGGAAACAGCGTGCCGTTCAACTGGTCGACCATCAGGATCAGGATATTGGGCTGGGTCATTCTTTGGTCCCCACAAGCATATGAAGCACCGACAGGGCGCGATCACTGGCGGCGCGGGCGCTGCCCTCGTCCGACAAGGCGGCACGCAGGTAAAGCCCATCGATCAGGGCGGCCAGCGTATCGGCATCCCCTGCCGGATCATCCGAGATCGGGCGCAGCGCATAGGTCAGGTTCGACCGCAGCCGCTTTTGATACACCACCAGCAAACGGTAGGTTTCGGTATTGGTCCGCGAGGAGGCATAGAGCGTCATCCAGGCGCTGACCGTTGCCGGATCGAAATAGCTTTCGTCAAAGCTCGCGCGGATGATCGCCTCGGCCCGTCCCAGCGGGGATTTGTTCAGACGCAGCTCGCGGCGGACCTCGGCGCTGTATTCCGTCAGGATATAGCGCATGGCCGCCAGAAAGATCTGATCCTTGCCGCCAAAATAGTGATGCGCCAGCGCCGAGGACATCCCCGCGCGGCGCGCGATCTGGCCGACCGTCACATCCAGTGACTGGGCAGCACCGATTTCAGCAATCGTCGCTTTGACCAAGGCGTCGCGGCGAATAGGCTCCATTCCGACTTTGGGCATAAAGAATCCTTAGTGGTTTGATAGCGTCTGGCCATCAAACCTACGTTCATTGACTGACAAGTCAATAAAAACCTGAGAGCGGATCAACTCAGGGTTTAGTCACCTTCCAGCCGGCGGCGTCGCTAGAATTTCGTCGCCGGCGTGGCGGGGGTGATCTGGCGTTTCAGCATCGCCTCGCGCCATGTGATAAAGGTCACCGACCCCAGGATCACCGCCCCGCCGAGAACGACCCAGATATCAATGGGTTCAGCAAAAACGACAGCACCTAGCGCCGTGGCCCAGACCAGTTGCAGGAAGGTCACCGGTTGGGTCACCGTCAGCGGTGCTGCGGCAAAAGCCAGCGTCATGGTGTAGTGGCCTGCGGTTGCAAAACACGCGACAGCGGCGAGGATTCCGATCTCCTCCCACGTGGGGGTGATCCAGTTGGCAAGCGCGAAGGGGGCCAGAAACAGCGTCACGAACAGCGACATCATCGCGACGACGACTGACGGGCGCACCTCATCCGCAAGCACTTTGGCCAGCAAATAGGCCCCGCCAAACACCACCGCCGCGATCAGCATCGCGAAATGCCCGCCGGTCAGCTCTCGAAACCCGGGTCGCAGGATGATCGCGGCCCCGACCAGCCCCAGCACGACCGCAATGATCCGGCGCAGGGCCAAGCTCTCGCCCAGAAACAGCGCGGCCCCGATGGTGACATAGATCGGCGCAAGATAGTTCATCGCCGTCACCTCGGCGATAGAGATACGGGTCATGGCGTAGAACCACAGGATAACGCCCACCCCATGCAGCCCGCCGCGTACCGAAAACAGCGCCCATTGGCGGCGCGACAGCTTCGCCTCGCGCAGCGCGCCAATCGCGGGCAGCAGGAACACCAAGCCAAAGCCATAACGGATAAAAGCAGCTTCGGAGGACGGCAGGCGCGGGCCCATATGTTTGACCAAGGCGGTCACGCAAATGAAACACAGGCCGGTCACGACCATCCAGAAGATACCGGTGACGGGGCGTTGGGGATGTGCAGTTGTCATGGGCGCAACATTCCCCAACCCTTCCCCAAGGGCAAGGTCACATCAGCAGAAGTTTCAAAGCAATCGCCCACATGGTCAGCGCAATCACACCATCCAGAATTTGCCAGCTGCGCGGCTTGCTGAAAAACGGCCCCAACAGGCGCGCGCCATAGCCCAGGCTGAAAAAGAAAACAAAGCTCGCCGTGACCGCACCTGCCCCGAAGGCAAGGCGGCTGTCATATTGCGCGGCGATGGACCCCAGCAGCACGACGGTATCAAGATAGACATGCGGGTTCAGCCAGGTCAGCGCCAGCAGGGTCAGGATCGTGCGGCGCAGGCTGGTTTGCGCGGCCCCGTCAGCGGCCAGCGCATGTCCGCCCTGCCAAGCCGATCGCGCGTTCTGGAAGCCGTACCAGATCAGGAACGCCGCCCCGCCGTAGCGCATCAACGTTTCGAACCACGGCACCGCCGTGGCCAGCGCACCGAACCCCGCCACCCCTGCGGCGATCAGCACCGCATCCGACAAGGCGCAGGTCAGGCAGACCCAAAAGACATGCTGCAACCGCAAGCCTTGGCGCAAGACAAAGGCGTTCTGCGCGCCGATGGCCAGAATCAAGGTCAAGCCCAAGGCAAAGCCGGGAAAGAAGGCGGTCATATGTCAAAAGCTCCGTCGGGAATCTGGGCCGGTCTCGGGCAAGATGCACCGCCGGACCCCACCCAAAAATAAATTTTCATCCCCTGCAACCCCAACTTTATTGTTGCGGCCGCGAAACATTTGCGTGATTGGGCCCGTTACTACTAGCGAACCACAGATACAGCGCCTATCTGACCCGCATACAACCAAGGAATAATGTCATGTTCGACGACAAACAGAAGCTGGAAATCAGCCAAGATGAATTGGCGCTTATCGAAGCAGCCCTGCACACACAGTCCAAGATCCTGAGCGTTCAGGCAAGCGCAGGCGGATCAAAGGCCTTGGGGCACCTGAACGAGGTCAAACGCGTCCTCGCCTCTATCTCGCAGCAGCGCGTGCGCGACACCACGACCAAACCGGCCTGGGGTGGTCTTTTTCGCATGGCGCGCCTTTTGGGATAAATTCGGCCCCAAACGCTGACACAAAAAAACCGCCCCGCAGCTAAGCCAGGGGCGGTTTTTTTGTGTCTCGCGGAGGTGTGACACACCCGCCCCCGCCAAAGCAAAGCCCCGCCGCGACATGGGTCGCTGGCGGGGCGTAAATGTTACAGCTGCTCCATCACCTCGTCAGAGGCTTCGAAGTTCGCGGTGACCCGCTGCACGTCGTCGTCGTCTTCCAGGGCGTCGATCAGCTTCATCAGCTTTTCCATCCCTTCCAGATCCATCTCGGTCGTGGTGGTCGGACGCCAGACCAGCTTGGTGCTGTCGGATTCGCCCAACTCGGCCTCAAGCGCGGTGCTGACATCGTTCAGGTCGGTATCCATGCACCAGATCACATGCCCGTCATCCGAGCTTTCGACGTCTTCCGCACCGGCTTCGATGGCGGCCATCATGACGGTGTCGGCATCGCCAACGCTGGCGGGATAGGTGATTTCGCCCTTACGGTCGAACATGAAGCCGACGCTGCCTGTCTCGCCCAGATTGCCACCGTTCTTGGTGAAGGTGGACCGCACGGTCGATGCGGTGCGGTTGCGGTTGTCGGTCATCGCCTCGACGATGACGGCAACACCATTGGGGCCGTAGCCTTCATAGCGGATTTCTTCGTAATCCTCGCCCTCGCCGCCGACGGCTTTCTTGATCGCGCGTTCGATGTTGTCCTTGGGCATGGACTGACCCTTGGCCTCTTTCACCGCCAGACGCAGACGCGGGTTCTTGTCCGGATCGGGTTCGCCCATCTTCGCCGCGATGGTGATTTCTTTGGAGAGCTTGGAAAACACCTTGGCGCGCAGTTTGTCCTGACGGCCCTTACGGTGCTGGATATTTGCCCATTTTGAGTGACCTGCCATGGTGACCTCACATGCTAAAATTCTCGGTTGGCTCTCTATACGGCAGCCCACGCGCCTGAACAAGTCACCGCGCACGACCGCGCACGCGGGCGGTATGGCCGGGTTTGGGGCAGACAGGCGCGCGGGCGGCTGCTAGGGCTTTGGTCGCAGTTCACGCAAGGTACGCTCATGACCACCGATCAAATCATCCTGTTCACCCTGTTTGCCGCCGTGTTTGGCATGCTCTTGTGGGGGCGGTTCCGCTATGACCTTGTCGCCTTTGCCGCGCTGATGGTTGCCGTGGTCCTGGGTGTGGTCGACAGCAAGGATGCCTTTGCGGGCTTTGGTCACCCTGCGACGCTGGTGGTCGCGCTGGTGCTGATCGTATCGGCGGGGCTGACGCGGTCTGGCGCGGTGTTGCTGATCACCCGCACGCTGGTCGATGCCTCGCGTAGCCTTGGCGGGCATATCACGCTGATGGGGGTTATCGGCGGGGTGCTGTCAGCCTTCATGAACAACGTCGCGGCCCTCGCGCTGCTGATGCCGGTCGACATCCAGACCGCCCGCAAAGCCGGACGATCCCCGGGGTTGAGCCTGATGCCGCTGAGCTTTGCCACGATCCTTGGCGGCATGGCGACGCTCATCGGGACGCCGCCCAATATCATCATCGCCTCGATCCGACAGGAATCCCTTGGCGAACCGTTTCGCATGTTCGATTTCGCCCCTGTCGGCGGGGTTGCAGCGGCGGCGGGGCTGGCCTTTGTCGCGCTGATCGGCTGGCGTTTTATCCCGCAGCGCGAAAACAACGTGCTGGGCCCCGAAGACCTGTCCCCCTATCTGGCAGAGCTGACGATCCCCGAAGGCAATGCCCAGATCGGTAAACGTCTGGCAGAGCTTCAGGACGCTGCCGAGAAGGCCGATGTCGCCATGCTGGGGGTGATCCGTGACGGCAAGCGTCGCTACGGCCAGTCACGCAACCTGCCCCTGCGCGCAGGCGACGCGCTGGTGCTTGAGGCAACACCCGACGCGCTGGACGAATTTCGCAGCACGCTAGACCTGCATGTCGCCGACGCCGACCGCGAAGACCGCCTGCGCGCCGATGGCGAAGGGGTTGAGATCATCGAGGTCGTGGTCACCAGCGATTCCCGACTGAACGGCCGGTCGGCTCAGGCGGTCGGCCTGTCGTGGCGGCAGCGCTCCGTGCTGCTGGGGGTATCGCGGCGCGGCAAACGCATCACCTCGCAATTGCGTAAGACCGAGCTGCAGGTGGGGGATATTCTGCTGCTGCTCGTGCCGCGCGATACCGCGTCCCATGTGGTCGAATGGCTGGGCGTGCTGCCCCTTGCTGACCGCGGGTTGGCAGTGACCGAAAACCACAAGGTCTGGCTGGCCATCGGCCTGTTTGGCGGCGCGGTCACGGCGGCAAGCTTTGGGTTGATCTACCTGCCCGTCGCCCTGGGACTGGTCGTCATCGCCTATGTGCTGGCGCGGATCGTCCCGCTGTCGGAGCTTTATACCCATATCGAATGGCCGGTCGTCGTCTTGCTGGGGTCGATGATCCCGCTGGGGGCGGCGCTCGAAAGCTCTGGCGGGACGGAGCTGATTGCCGGCGCGCTTGTCGGATTGACCCAAGGGCTGCCCGCATGGGTGGTGCTGACGGTGCTGATGCTGGTCACCATGACCCTGTCGGATGTGCTGAACAACACCGCCACCACCATCGTCGCCGCCCCCGTGGGCATCCAGATGGCGGCAAGCCTTGATGTCTCTCCCGACCCGTTCCTGATGGCGGTCGCCGTCGCCGCATCGAGCGCGTTCCTGACGCCCATCGGGCATAAGAACAACACGCTGATCCTTGGTCCCGGGGGCTATAGCTTTGGCGATTACTGGCGCATGGGCCTGCCGCTTGAGATCATCGTCGTCGCAGTGTCCATTCCGGCTATTCTGGTCTTCTGGCCGCTTTAGAGGCAGAGCCAGGGGAAGGAGCCGGGGGCCAGCCCCCGGACCCCCGGGATTTTTGCCATTTGGAAGCGCGGGTCCGGCGCTACCAGAAGAGCGGGATCATCATGGAGACGAGCAGCGACATCGACAGGTTGAGCGGAATGCCGATGCGCATGAAGTCGGTGAAACGGTAGCCGCCCGGCCCATAGACCAGCGTGTTGGTCTGGTAGCCGATGGGGGTGGCAAAGGCGCAAGACGCCGCGATCATCACCGCGACCACCAGGGGGCGCGGGTCCATGCCAAGTGCGGCCCCGAGGCTGATGGCAATCGGTGTCATGATCACCGCCACCGCGTTGTTCGACACAATCTCTGTCAGGGTTGTGGTCAGCAGGAACACCGCGAAGATCACATAGAAAGGCGACAGCGTGCCGAGGAAGGGTGCGATATTGTCAACGATCAGGCTGATCGCGCCGGAATTTTGCAACCCTGCCCCGACCGCAAGCATCGAGAAGATCAGCGCCAGCAGACGGCCATCGACAAAGCTGAAGGCCTCTTCCGCGTCGATACAGCCCGTCACCAGGACCAGCGCCACGGCCAGCACCGCCAGCAGCAAGATCGGCGCGACGTTCAGCGCGGCCAAGACCACGATCCCCACCAGCGCCGCGATGGCGATCGGGGCATGCCCCCGCCGGAAGGCCCGTGCCGACGGCTGCGAGACGTCGACCATATCCATATCCGAGGCAAGGCGCTGGATATCCTCCATCGCGCCTTCTAGCAGCAGCGTGTCACCGACCTTGACGATGAGGTCGTCAAGCTGGCGACCGATGTTCTGGTTCCGCCGGTGTACCGCCAAAGGGTACACCCCATAGCGCCGGCGCAGACGCAGCGCGCCGAGGGTGCGGCCCACCATCTTGCAGCCCGGCGTGATCAGCACCTCTACGGTCGAGGTTTCCACCGCCGACACCTGATCGACGCGCTTGAGCTCTTTATTCGCCTGAAGGCTCAGCAGTTCCGTCATCTGGGTCCGCAGAACCACACGGTCGCCGACCCGCAGTTCGACACTGGCCAGATCGCGGCGCAACGATTGATCGCCGCGCACCACGTCGATCAGCCGCACGCCTTCGCGTTTGAACAGCTGCACGTCAAGCACCTCGCGCCCGATCAGGTTGGAGTCGGGCGGGATCACGGCTTCGGTGAAGAACTTCATCTTGGAGCGGTCGGACAGCATATTCGCCATACTGTCGCGCGCGGGCAGTAGTTTGGGGGCGAAGACGGCCATATAGATCAGGCCCCAGGCGCAGACGACCAGACCGATAGGCAGGATTTCGAAAATGCCAAAGGGTTCTAGCCCTTGCGACCGTGCGACACCGTCCACCAGAAGGTTGGTCGAGGTCCCGATCAATGTCAGGGAGCCGCCCATGATCGCCGCATAGCTCAGCGGGATCAGCAGTTTGGAGGCTTTGGTGCCAAGCGTCTGGCTGAGCTGCACCACGACCGGAATCATCACCACCACCACGGGCGTGTTGTTCATCACCGCCGAGGCCGCCATGACGGCCACGATCACGCCCACTACCGCCGTTTTCGGATGCGTCTTGGCATAGCGTTCGGCCATGCGCGTCAGCACATCCAGCGCGCCCGTGCGCACCAGCGCGCCCATCACGATGAACATCGCGGCAATGGTCCAGGGGGCAGAGTTCTGCAGCACCGCCTGCGCATCGTCATAGGGTAAGATGCCAAGCGCCAGCATGATGGCCGCCCCTGACAGGGCCACGACCTCGGTCGGGAGGGATTCGCGCAGGAACATGACGAACATGATCACAACGACGGTCAATGCCAGGATGGCAGAGGTGCTATCCGACAGGTTTAGAAAGTCCATTCAGGTATATCCGGCCTTGAGCAGATGAAAATCAAACTGCAGTGTCGTTGATTGCAACGTCCACGGCAAGCGTCGCCTTGGGGCAAGCGTCAGATGCGCCAGCCCTGCGCTATTCCGGATACGGGTCTAAAGCGAGCCAGCCAAAACGCGGTCAGGGCGCGCTTTGCTGCAGCTTGCCGCCCTGACGCACGGGCACGATACGGGTCGCCTTGCCGGTGCGGTCGTCGGTTTCGATATAGACGCCGGATAGGGTCGCTTCTTCGTTGGCGGGGGTGAAGCGGTCTTTGGGCATGCCGGTGATGAAGCGGCGCAAAGGCTCTGTTTTCTCCATCCCGATCACCGAATGGTAATCGCCGCTCATGCCTGCATCTGTCAGATAGGCCGTCCCGCCCGGCAGGATCATCGCGTCAGACGTGGGCACATGGGTATGCGTGCCCACAACAAGGCTTGCGCGGCCATCACACCAATGCCCCATCGCCATCTTTTCCGAGGTCGCCTCGCAGTGCATATCGACAATCACCGCCGATGCCATGCCGCCCAGAGGGTGGGTCTTGAGCACAGGCTCAAGCGCCGAGAACGGATCGTCAAAGGGGCGTTTCATAAAGACCTGACCAAGCGCCTGGGTGACCAGCACCTTGCGCCCGTTCTTGGCGGTGAACAGGCGCGCGCCCTTGCCCGGTGCGTTTTTCGAAAAGTTCAGCGGCCGGATGACACGCGGCTCCTGCTCGATAAAGCTCAGCATGTCTTTTTGGTCAAAGGCGTGGTCGCCCAGGGTCAGACAATCGGCCCCTGCGTCCAGCAGCGTTTTGGCGTGGCTGCCAGACAGCCCCATGCCAGAGGTGGCGTTTTCACCGTTCACCACCACAAAATCCAGCTTCCATTCCGTCCGCAGACGGGGAAGGTTTTCGTTGATTGCGCGGCGGCCCGCGCGGCCCATGACATCGCCGAGGAAGAGTATTTTCATGCCCCAAGCGTTAGGCTGCGCAGCGCCCGAGGGCAAGGGGCGGAGCTGCGGTTTTTGCGCGCGGGGTGCGGGCGCGCCTAGGCGATTTCGATCACGCCCGTCTCTGTCACGATCAGATCAAGCGGCTGGTCGGTGGGTTCAAGCGGCAGATCGTCAACCTCTTGGCCCGCAAAGGCAAAACCGATCGCCAAGGTCGCCCGCCGCTCACGCAGCTGTTCCAGCGTGCGGTCATAAAACCCGCCGCCATACCCCAGCCGCCCACCAGCGCGGTTGAACGCCAGCAGGGGTACGATCACGATTTCCGGGTCAAAGAAATCCTCGACCGCGGGGATCTGAGCGCCAAAGGCACCGTCCACCAACGGGGTATCCGGGGTCCAGCGCGAAAACCGCA
This sequence comes from Sulfitobacter sp. PM12, assembly GCF_045586035.1. Lineage (NCBI taxonomy): Bacteria > Pseudomonadati > Pseudomonadota > Alphaproteobacteria > Rhodobacterales > Roseobacteraceae > Sulfitobacter > Sulfitobacter sp. PM12. The sequence continues at coordinate 1,354,250 of NZ_CP151529.1, read as the reverse complement.
AAGGCTGCGCTGCGCCCATGATCACCGGCACGCCCACGGGGCCGTGGGCCGCCGCCTCGGCCATGGCGGGGCGCGGGTCAATCTCTGTGCGTATGGGTAAAAAACCGGATAGCGGGACGCCGCGATACCCCGCGAGCACTTCGCTCAGATAGCCGGCTTGCGCAGCGTTGGCGCCATCAAACAGCGGCTTGCGGCGGGCAAAGGCCGCCTTGCGCGCTGCCGCCTTGACCGCCGCCATATCCATCACAGCAGAACCGCCGCCGCCAGCCCCAGAAAGGCGAAGAAGCCCACGACATCCGTCACCGTCGTCACAAAAGCACCAGAGGCAAGGGCCGGATCCACGCCAAAACGTTCCAGCAGGATCGGGATGCCCGTCCCCGCAAGCCCAGCCACGACCATATTGATCACCATCGCCGTCGCGATCACATAGCCAAGCGCGGGTGACCCGAACCACAGGATGCCGACGATCCCCATGATGATCGCGAAAATCAGGCCGTTCACCAGCCCCACAAGACATTCACGCCGGATCACGCGCCAGACGTTCGATCCGGTCAAATCCCGGGTCGCGATGGCGCGCACGGCCACGGTCAGACTTTGCGTACCGGCATTCCCGCCCATGGAGGCCACGATGGGCATCAACACCGCCAACGCCACGATCTGCGCGATCGCCGCCTCGAACTGCGAAATCACCATGGAGGCCGCGATGGCCGTCACCAGGTTCACCGCCAGCCAGGGCAACCGCTGCTTGGTCGTCTCGATCACACGGTCAGACAGCGACCCTTCGCCAACACCGGCCAGACGCAGGATGTCTTCTTCGTGTTCCTCGTCCAGCACCGACATGGCATCATCAATGGTGATCACCCCGATCAAACGCCCCTCGTCATCGACGACGGGCGCAGAGATCAGGTGATACTGGTTGAACGCATAGGCGACATCGCCCTCGTCTCGCAGGGCGGGAATGACCTGAAACGTATCCTCCAGAATGTCGCGCATGGGGGTGGCGCGTTTGGACCGCATCAGCTTGCCAAGAGTGACATTGCCCACAGGGTGCAACCGCGGATCGACCATGACAATGTGATAGAACTGGTCCGGCAGGTCTTCCTCGGGCGTGGCGCGCAGGTGATCAATCGCCTCGCCCACGGTCCAGTGTTCGGGGGCCATCACGACTTCGCGCTGCATCAAACGACCAGCGGAATATTCGGGATAGGTCAGCGCCTGTTCGACAGCGACCCGGTCCGCGTCTTCCAGGGCCCCCAGAATGGTCTCGGCCTGCGCATCCTCAAGGTCTTCGATGAGGTCGACAACATCATCGCTGTCCATGTCGCGCACGGCGTCCGACAGCACCTCGGGCGTCAGAATCGCAACGACTTCCTCGCGGATCGATTCGTCGAGCTCCGACAGAATCTCGCCATCGAACTCGCGGTCATAGAGCCGGATCAGCTTGGTCCGTTCAAAGGCGCTGATCTGTTCCAGAAGGTCGGCGATGTCGGCCGCGTGCAGCGGCTCCATCAGCTCTGTCAGCTTGGCGGCGTCATCGATTTCCACCGCATAAAGAATGGACGCCACGGCCTTTTTGTTCAGCCGATATGCCTCGCCTTCATCCTCGGCGTCGGGGGAGAGTTCAAGTTCCTGTGCGTCGTCAACCATGGCTGCCCCCACTTGCGATTTTGCGCAGACCATAAGCGTGCCACAGCGCGGATACAATGGCGCGGAACCCTGCGCTATCGGATTGTCGGCACGGCGGGCTGCGGTTAGACAGGCGGCATGAAAACACAAACACTCCTCCTCGGCCAAACGCTCCGGTTTACGGGCAATCCCCTCTCTGACCCGTGGGAGGAGACGGTTCATATCGACAGCGACGGTGGCGTGCTGATTGAAGGCGCGCAAATCAAGGCCGTGGGCCGCGCCGACGACCTGCGCAAGGCGCACCCGCAGGCAAGGGTGCAGGACTATGGCGACCGGCTGATCTGCCCGGGGTTTGTGGACGCCCATGTGCATTATCCGCAGACCGCCATCATCGCGAGCTGGGGCAAACGGCTGATCGACTGGCTCAACAGCTATACCTTCCCCGAGGAAATGCGCCTGTCAGACCCCGCCTATGCCCGCGACATCGCCGGGCGCTATCTGGATCTGACGCTGGCCAACGGCACAACCACCGTCTGCTCTTTCGCCACCATCGCCCCCACCAGCGTCGACGCGATATTCGACGCGGCAGCAGAGCGTGGTCAGCGGATCGTGGCGGGCAAGACCTGTATGGACCGCAACGCCCCCGACGGGCTGCGCGATACGGCGCAATCGGCCTATGACGACAGCAAGATGCTGATCGACCGCTGGCACGGCAAAGGCCGCGCCACCTATGCGATAACGCCCCGTTTCACGCCGACCTCGACGCCGGAACAACTCGCGGCCCTGGGTGCGCTCTGGACGGAGCGCCCCGACTGCCTGATGCAGACGCACCTGAGCGAGCAGATCGACGAGATTGCTTGGGTCCAAGACCTTGTACCCCACGCCCGCGATTATCTGGACACCTACGAGGAACACGGGCTGGTGCGCGATCGCGCCGTCTTTGGCCACGCCATCCACCTAACCCCGCGCGAGATCGACCGCCTTGCCGACAGCGGCGCATCGGTGGTGCATTGTCCTACCTCGAACACCTTCATCGGATCGGGACTGTTCGACATGGCGCATATCGCCGCGCGCCAGATTCCGATTGGCTTGGCCACGGACACCGGCGGCGGATCGTCCTTCTCGATGCTGCGCACAATGGCTGCGGCCTATGAGATCGGCCAGTTGCGCGGCACCCCCACCCATGCGGCGCAGTTGATGTGGCTTGCCACCGCCGGCTCTGCCCGCAGCCTGCATCTGCACGAAAAGATCGGCACACTCGCCGAAGGCTTCGAGGCCGACATCACCGTGCTCGACCTCGCCTCCACCCCCGCGATCAAGCAGCGCAGCGACAATGCGCACAGCATATGGGATCAGCTTTTCGCCACAATCATGATGGGCGACGACCGCGCCATCAGCGACGTCTGGGTCAACGGGGTGCGCCGAGGCTGACGCCAGCCTCCTTCATTTTGCCTTTAAACTCCCCGCGGCGCGTCCCGCAGGCGCGCCTTGCGAGACGGCTTCGGGCCCATCCTAACAGGGTGCGGCCAGAACCATTGCCCAAATCCGGTCCGGCCCCTGAAACAGGCCAAAACCCGTGGCATTCCGGCTCATCATATTGCGGTAATGCGGCGCCGATTGCGCCCATCCCCGCATGACCTGCGTCAGATCCCCCTGCCCCTTGGCAAGATTCTCGGCCACATAGCACCAGCGATAGCCCTGCGCCCGCACCCGATCGCCGACACCAGCCCCATCGCGCCCCGTGTGCGCGAAATATCCGTGCCGCGCCATATCCAGCGCATGTGCCCGTGCGGCGGCCTCTAGCCGTGGTGCATAGGACAGCGGGGCCACCCCCTGCTGCGCGCGCATGGCATTCAACATCTGAACCGCCTGTGGGTCGGCGCGCAGAGGCGATATCGCGGCAATCATCAGAGCCACGGCCAAAGCCAGCCTGCGTAGAATATTCATACCGTCAACTCCCCCGCTTTCGCGCTACCCGCGTCTCTACTTCCTCCCAAGACCGAGGCACGCGTGTTTATATCGCGTCCCGCAGCGCCCGCGCGAGCTTGTTTTGTTGCGCGATCTGCGCGGGCAAATCTATGGTCACGACCTGCCCATCCCGCACGACGCTGCGCCCTTCAACAAGCAAATCGCGGACTGTTGTCGGCCCCGCAAGCAACAGTGCCGCAGGATCCCAGCTCCCGGCGCTTTCAATCCCGCTCACGTCCCAGACGGCGATGTCTGCCCGCGCCCCCACCTCGATCCGCCCGCATTCGGGGCGGCCCAGGATGTCTGCACCGCCGCGCGTGGCAATCTCGAGCGCTTCGCGTGCGCTCATCGCATCCGCCCCGCCAGCAACGCGCTGCAAAAGCATCGCCTGCCGTGCCTCTGCGACAAGATTTCCGGCGTCATTGCTTGCGGATCCATCGACCCCAAGCCCTACGGGAACCCCGGCATCTCGCATCGCACGAAGGGGCGCGATCCCCGAGCCCAAACGGCAGTTCGAACAGGGGCAATGTGCAACGCCAGTCTTGGTCTGCGCGAATAACGCGATCTCGCTCGGGTCGAGCTTCACGCAATGGGCATGCCAGACATCGGGCCCGACCCAGCCCAGATCCTGCGCATATTGACCCGGACGGCAGCCGAATTGCGCTAATGAATAGGCGATATCCTCGTCGTTCTCGGCAAGATGCGTATGCAGCATCACACCTTTGTCCCGCGCCAACAGCGCTGCGTCCCGCATCAGGTCCCGACTTACCGAGAAGGGCGAACAGGGCGCGATCCCAACCCGACACATGGAAGAGGCCGATGGATCATGACAACCGTCGATCACACGAATGCAATCTTCCAGTATCGCAGCCTCGCGTTCCACCAAAGCATCAGGTGGCAACCCACCGTCGCTTTCCCCGATGCTCATCGCGCCGCGCGTGGGCTGAAACCGCATCCCGATCTCTGCCGCGGCGTGTATTGTATCCTCCAACCGGCTGCCGTTCGGATACATATACAGGTGGTCCGAGCTTAACGTGCAGCCGGACAAGGCAAGCTCTGCCAACCCCACCTGAGCCGAGACATACATGTGATCCGGCGTAAACCGCGCCCAGATCGGATAAAGCGTTTTAAGCCAGCCAAACAGCAGCGCGTCCTGCCCGCCCGGCACCGCCCGCGTCAGACTTTGATAAAGGTGGTGATGGGTGTTCACCAACCCTGGCGTCACAACGCACCCTGATGCTTCTATCACCTCCCCTTCAGTTGTCAGGTTTTGTCCCACCGCCACGACAACCCCATCGCGCAGCAAAACATCAGCCGATACCAATTCGCGCCGCGTCTCATCCATCGTCAAAAGATAATCAGCGTTGCGTATCAGCAGTTCGGTCATATCGGACAATTCCTAACAAACTCTAAAGCTTCGGCGTGAATATCGGCATTGGCCGCCGCGATGGCACGTCCCCCATGATGGGCGGGGCCGCCATCCCAGTCGGTAACGATGCCACCGGCGGCATGGACAAGGGCGATTGGTGCTTGAATATCATAGGGTTGCAGGCCCGCTTCGATGACCAGATCGACCTGCCCCGAGGCCACCAAAGCATAAGCATAGCAATCCATCCCAAAGCGCGCCAAACGCGCGTGTCGCGCCACCTCGGCAAAGGCGGCCCCTTCGGATGTCGTCCCGACTTCTGGAAAAGTAGTGAAAACGGTCGCCTGTGACAGTGCACGCGCCCCACGCGTCCGCAGCGGATGAACGCCAGACGGGCCCGACACCTCTGCTTGGCCGCTGTGCCCAACAAAACGCTCGCGAATATAGGGCTGGTCGATGATCCCGAAAAACGGCCCATCCGCATTGCTGACCGCGATCAACACGCCCCAGGTCGGCGTGCCGGAGACAAAACCCCGCGTGCCGTCAATGGGGTCCAAAACCCAGGTGAGCCCGGAGGTCCCTTCCGCGATACCATATTCTTCGCCCAGGATGGCGTCGTTGGGGCGTTCGCGCGCCAAGATATCGCGCATGGCCCGTTCGGCCGCACGATCGGCTTCAGTGACGGGATCATAGCCGGACTGGAATTTGTTGTCCGCAATCAGATCTGCTTGACGAAAATGGGGAAGTATCGCGGCACGGGCGGCGTCCGCCAGCAAATGGCCCACACGCAACATATCGGGATCAGAGTGCATATTTGGTATCATAGCTACCGATCTGACACTTTCGCCAGATCCTTGCAAGATAACACTTCCCGCTAAAGGTTAAGCCACATCACTGAGGACACGCGCCAATTCGAACAGGCGGCGACGCTGGTTTTCGGGGATCGCATAGTAAGAGCGGATCAAATCCATCGCCTCTTTATCGCCGCTCAGATCGGCGGGGATATTGTCCAAGGCCTTTTCGGGCTGCGGCTTTTCGGCTTCCAGACCTTCAAAGAAATGCGAAACGTCCACGTTCAGGGCAAAGGCGATGTCCCAAAGTCTGGACGCGCTGACACGGTTTGCACCGGTTTCATACTTTTGGATTTGCTGGAATTTTATGCCAACAAGTTCTGCTAAGCGCTGCTGTGTCATGCCTGTCAGCCAACGGCGCTGCCGTATTCGCTGACCAACATGAACATCTACTTTATGAGGCATCACGATCTTCTTTCTAACTCAGCGCCCATAATTTCGACGCTTGTATTTGTGGAGAGGAAGTGACCAATTCACGTGGTCATTTCCGACAAAACGTGCTACTTGCAAATATACTCACTATGCGCAAATAAAATGAAAATGGACATACGTTCAGTTATCATTCCAATCAGCGCCAGCACTTAATCAAGCGTTGTTTTTGCGAGAAAAATACCCCTTATACGCGAATTGAACGTAGCAAGCGTTCGGGAACTCGCAAAACTTTTTACCTGAGACGAGCACCATAAATTCGCCGCAATGCTGTGTGTCAGCATTTCCAACACATTGAGACCCGCTCCTCTCACGCTCAATAATACCATATTTGTCAGTAAGATAGCCCCGTCCCTCAGCTTCGCCACTACATTCTGCGCGGGTGCGCGATGTTTTGCTCACGGCACCCAAATACCGCCTAATTAGCGCAAATAACAAAAACGTTACGGCACTATGGTACACGTCGCGGGGAAGAATCATCCTTTTCATGGGCAAAAGGCTTGCAGTCTAAACCTTAAAATACCGTTCAGAGCCGCGAGAACGACGCAGCAAAGCGCCGCGACGCAAAATTCGCAAACGCGTTAGGCAAATCTTCATATCTGTTCTTTAGCTCATTCATCACGGACACGCAGATGAGCAACCGAAAGGCTGCGTGTTCCGACGGAAGAAATGCCTATGTTGCGCCACATTTGGCAAAGCAAAACGCCAATAGTGCCCACTGCGCTAGAATTGGATGCGAAAGCTCTTGAAAACAAAGACGTGTGTGCCGATATTTGACCCAATACCGAGGTCGGAGAACCGACTTTGCAACACGTCTATTATTTGGAGGATATTCATGGCCGACGTGAACACAATCCGGTCTGCGGCCGGATCCCGCGCCGCCGCTATCGATGAAGGGCTGCGCACCCATATGAATAAGGTGTATGGCACCATGTCGATTGGCATGTTGATCACCTTTGCAGCGGCTTGGGCCATTTCCGGCTTGGCCGTGACGACCGATCCTTCCGGCGCGGTTGCGCAGATTGGCACGGACAAGTACCTGACTTCCTTCGGCTCTGCGCTGTATATGTCGCCGCTGAAATGGGTTGTGATGTTTGCACCTTTGGCGTTTGTCTTCGGCTTGGGTGCCGCGATGAATAAAATCTCGGCCGCGACTGCGCAGACATTGTTCTATGTTTTCGCTGCCGTCATGGGCGTTTCGATCAGCTCGATCTTTCTGGTCTTTACGGGCTATTCCATCATCCAGATTTTCTTGATCACCTCGATCGCTTTCGCGGGCCTCTCGCTGTGGGGCTACACCACGAAAAAGGACATCTCTGGCTGGGGTAGCTTCCTGATCATGGGCGTCATTGGCTTGGTTGTTGCGTCGATCGTGAACATCTTCCTCGCCTCCCCTGCCCTTGTGTTCGCGATATCGGCTATCGGTGTTCTGATTTTCGCTGGCCTCACCGCCTATGACACGCAAAACATCAAGAACACTTACTTGGCACATGCACATCACGGTGACCAAGAATGGCTGCAGAAGTCCGGTATCATGGGCGCTTTGAGCCTGTACCTGAACTTCATCAACATGTTCATGATGTTGCTGCAATTGTTCGGCAACCGCGAATAACAGACTGCCCCACGACGCGGGGAAATACCTAAGATCGAGCGCCCATCGACATCCGTCCGGTGGGCGCTTTCTTTTGTCCTAGGCGGGATCACGACCGTCGGCCCGACTACCTAATCTGCCCGCGACGCTTCCGTATAACTGCGATCCCCCTTAAGCAGTCCATTCAGTAACATTCGGTTCAACAAGCGTGCCGACACGATCTTGCGACTGTACGTCTTCCAGTCGGGCGCGCAGAAAAGCACACCCGCAGAGGAGCAAACCTCCTCTCGAAATGCTCACAGAAGTGATGATTTCAAAGGTCTCAGCTCAGGCACCAGCTCACCCCCGACCAAGCTAAACCGCAACGTGGAAGGCTTGCCCCAACGCAGCGGTCACGGCCATCGCAAGCGCGCCCCAGACCACCGCACGAATAATCGCCGAACGCATGGGCGCACCGCCAAGCCGTGCACCGCCCCCGCCAAGCAGCGCCAGAGCGAGCACAGCGGTCACGGCAATCGCGATCAAAGCGTACCCGGCAGGGGCGACAAGTGCTGCAATCAACGGAAAGGCCCCACCCAGAGCGAAGGCGAGCGCTGAGGCCCCGGCGGCCTGCAGCGGATTCGCCTGCCCTGCCAGGCCAAACATACCGAGCTCTTCGCGCGCATGCGCACCAAGAGCGTCGTGGTCGGTCATCTGGGTGGCAACCTTGACGGCGAGCGCGGCATCGACGCCGCGGTTCTCCAACCCTTCGGCAAGCTCTTCCAGCTCGTAGTCCGGGTCTTCCTCCAGCGCGATACGCTCACGCTCCAGATCGGCGGCTTCCACATCGGCCTGCGCCGAGACAGAGACATACTCCCCCGCGGCCATGGACAGCGCACCAGCGGTCAATCCGGCGAAACCGGTCAGGGCGACATTTCCGGTCGCCATCCCCGCCGAGGTAACGCCGACCAGAAGGCTAGAGATGGAAACAATCCCGTCATTCGCCCCCAGTACAGCAGCGCGCAACCAGTTACTCCGGTTGATGTAATGGCCTTCTTTGGGCATTGCCCGTCTCCTTGCGATCACATCCGGTACTTAGCCGCGACAGCAGGGCTGTTCCCATGTCCGAGGTAGAAAAACGCAAAAGGCCGCGCACGAGGCGCGGCCTTCATATCGCGTCGACGGTAAGATCTTACTTGATCTTGCCTTCTTTGTATTCAACGTGCTTACGAATAACGGGGTCGTACTTTTTGATGACCATTTTCTCGGTCATGGTACGTGCGTTTTTCTTGGTTACGTAGAAATGGCCTGTGCCCGCGGACGAGTTCAGACGGATCTTGATCGTGGTTGGCTTCGCCATAGTCGTTCTCCTGCAACGACGAGCAGGCCGCTGATCGACCGCTCGTGAAATCCTGAGTTTTGGGTTCTAGTCACGCCTGCGCCTGAGTCAACCGCTATTTCCTGCCCATGGCCCAAACGAACCGGAAAAATTGAAGTTTTCCGGACCAAGCCCCCGAAGAACAGGGATAAAGACCATGATTATGCGCGGAAGGCCTATAAGCCGGATTTTGTCCCCGCCTTGCGACAGGGGATGACCATTCCTCTGACCATGCAGTTGCCTGCACAGCTACAGCTGCCAACCCGGACCTGCTGGGGCAGAAGTGGCCCCGCCTTGCCTGTTGCCAGACGCGGCGCGCGGTCCCTATTTGGCATTGCTCCCGGTGGGGCTTGCCTTGCCAGAGATGTTACCACCTCCGCGGTGCGCTCTTACCGCACCGTTTCACCCTTACCTCCCCGGTGGTATCGGTTGCCCGACCCGTCGAAGCGGCGGTCTGTTTTCTGTGGCGCTTTCCGTCGGGTTACCCCGCCCGGGCGTTACCCGGCACCGTTTCTTCTGGGAGTCCGGACTTTCCTCGACCTTGTTGCCAAGACCGCGGCCATCCAGCCTTCCGCGCGCTGCACGCCTAGCGCCTAACTTCAGGTGGGGTCAATCAGTTTCACCCGCCGCGATGCCTTCGGCGAGGATTTTAACCATTTGGAAACCGGTGTGGTGCTAGAGATCATGCCCGAGGGTCATATCAGCGGCGCAGAGCGGCCCCTTGCGCCAGGGGGCATACCGCAGACGCGTGCTGTGCAGCAGGAGGTCAATATCATCGGTGGCGGTGTAGCCTGCCGCATGTGCCGCCGCGATAAAGGCAGCCGGCGTGGGGTCGGATCCGCGGTTTTTCTCCGCGTACTGACGGCCTTTGCCGGCAAGGTTCTGACGCGCCAGACGTGGCCAGTCGAATCGCGGTCCGGGGTCGATCTTGCGTCCGGGGGCCATATCAGAATGGCCGATGATCCCTTCGGGCGGGATCGACCACCGCTCCATAATCCCGCGCAGCAGGGTTTCGAGCGTGACCATCTGCGGTTCGGAGAAGGGGTGATTGCCGCGGTTATCCAGCTCTATCCCGATAGAGCGTGAGTTGATGTCATTCTGACCCTGCCACTCCCCCGCTCCGGCGTGCCAGGCGCGCTGGTCTTCCGGGACAAGTGGTACAGTCTCGCCCTTGCCCGTGATCAGATAATGGGCGGAGACTTCGGCCGCAGGGTCGCAAAGGCGCGCGCAGGCCGCTTCTGCACTGTCCATCGCGGTATAGTGGAGCACGATCAAAGAGGGCCGCAGCCCGTTGCGGCGCGGCCCATGGTTCGGGGAAAGGTAGCGGTCAGGCGCGTCTGCCATAGGGCCTAGCCCTGCACGCCTTTGCGATAGGGGCTCGGGTCCCAGTTGCAGGCGTATCCGTCGCCGTCAGGGTCCATGCCGGAGCGGTCCTTTTCAGGGCCGCCCGCACTGAGGAAGGCGATCTGCGCCTGATCCGGGTGCGAATACTGGGCGCAGGCCCGTGCGAATTTGCGCTGCTTGTTGAACCCCCGACGGGTGTAGATCGGGGTGCCGACGGCGTGATTGTTCTGCAAAGCATAGGCCACAATATTGGGCCCGGCATCGGCGCGGTCCGGCAGGGCTTCGGGTTGCACCACACGGTATTGCGCGCGGTTGGCCGCGATGCGGGCCGCGTCGCCTTCGATGCTGCGCTCATCAGCCACGGCGTCAAAGTTGTTCTCTTGCGAGATTCCCCCTGCCCCCAGCACCGGTGGCGCAGGGTTGGACGGGCTGGCGTTCACAGGGGCCACACCCGAATTGGTCGCGGCATCATTGCCAAGCCCACCGGGGCGCGTGGCATCCAGGATGCGTGCCGTTTCCGCAGCCGTCGCCGCAGCGGAGCCATCATCGACAGCGTCCAGCGGCGTGGCGTCCACCGTGGCGGGTGCTGGCATCGTTGCCACCGCCCCGCCTGCCAAAGCTGTATCCCGCTGGGATTGCGCGGCGTCGAACGACCCGTCAAAACCGACACCCCGTCCACTGTCGGGGATTGCGGGCTGGCAGGCCGCCAGGGCGAGCCCCAAGGCTGCAACAATTGAACAACGTATCATCATCGGACCTGCTTTATCTGCTCTGGTTTATAGGCGGGGGTTTACCACCATTTCTGCGGCTTGGCTACAAAGCCCGCCGCCTGCTCCAGCGCATAGGCGGTAGACAGCAGATCGGCCTCTTCCCATGGGCGGCCGATCAGCTGCAAGCCAAGCGGTAGGCCGGTCTCGCTGGTGCCGGTGGGCAATGCGATACCGGGCAGCCCCGCGAGGTTCACGGTAACCGTGAAGACGTCGTTCAGATACATCGCCACAGGATCCGTATCCGTCATCTCGCCCAGACCGAAGGCCGCCGAGGGCGTGGTCGGGGTCAGGATGCTGTCGATACCGGCCGCAAAGGCGTCTTCGAAGTCTTTCTTGATCAACGTGCGGACCTTGCGCGCCCGGTTGTAGTAGGCGTCGTAGAAGCCCGCGCTTAGCACATAGGTACCGACCATGACACGGCGCTGCACCTCGGCCCCGAAGCCTTCGGCGCGGGTCTTTTCGTACATCTCGGTGATGCCGTCGCCGTGGTCCAGCTTGGCGCGGTGACCATAGCGCACCCCGTCATAGCGGGCGAGGTTCGACGAGGCTTCCGCCGGTGCGATCACGTAATAGGCAGGCAAGGCGTATTTCGTATGCGGAAGAGAGATATCAACGATCTCGGCCCCGGCGTCGCGCAGCATGGCGATACCGTCCTGCCACAGCTTGTCGATCTCGGCAGGGATACCGTCGATGCGGTACTCCCGCGGGATGCCGATCTTTTTGCCACGGATGTCGCCGGTCAAGGCGGCTTCGAAATCAGGAACCGCCAGCTCGGCAGAGGTGCTGTCCTTGGGGTCATACCCCGCCATGGCTCCCAGCATAATCGCCGCATCGCGCACGGTCTTGGTCATCGGGCCCGCCTGATCCAGCGACGAGGCAAAGGCCACGACGCCCCAGCGGGAGCAGCGGCCGTAGGTCGGCTTGATCCCCACGGTGCCGGTAAAGGCCGCAGGCTGGCGGATCGAGCCGCCGGTATCGGTGCCGGTGGCCGCAAGACAAAGATCCGCCGCCACAGCCGCCGCCGACCCACCCGAAGATCCGCCGGGTGTCAGCGCTGTCTCATCGCCCGAACGCCGCCACGGGTTGACGGCATTGCCATACACGGAGGTTTCATTGGACGATCCCATCGCGAATTCATCCATGTTGAGCTTGCCCAACATGACGGCCCCGCTGTCCAGCAGGTTCTGCGATACGGTGCTTTCATACTCGGGCAAGAAGCCTTCAAGAATGCGCGACGCCGCTTGCGACGGCACCCCTTTGGTACAGAAAAGATCCTTGATGCCGATGGGCAGACCACACATGGCAGGGGCATCGCCGGATTTGATCCGCGCATCGGCTGCCTTGGCCTGATCCATCGCCAGATCACCGGTGTGGTGCACAAAAGCGTTCAGCGCGTCCGCGCCTTCGATCGCGCTCAGACATGCCGCCGTCAGCTCGGCCGAGGTCACATCCCCCTTGCGCAGCGCGTCACGTGCATCGGCAAGGCCCAGTTTATTCAGATCAGCCATTATTCAACCACCTTCGGAACCGCAAAAAATCCTTCGCGCGCGTCGGGCGCATTGGCCAGCACCTTGGCCTGTTGGTCGCCATCGCGCACCACGTCCTCGCGCTTTTTCAACACCTGTGGCGTGACCGATGTCATCGGCTCTACCCCGTCGACATCGACTTCGTTCAACTGTTCGACAAAGCCGAGGATATTGTTGAACTCTTGCGCCAGCGCGGGCAAGGCGTCGGGTTCGACCTTGATGCGGGCCAGTTTCGCCACCCGCGCGGCTGTGGACTCGTCAATGGACATGGGCGCTCCTTCATCTGATTGGGTGCCGTTTATCGCCCCCTGCCCGCCCCCGCAAGTCTGGGGGCCGCTTCTGACCCGCAATCGCGCCGGTTGATCCTTCATTTTGCCAAATAAACTCCCGCCGGAGGCTCCCCAAAGCGGCATCACGCGCTACAGTCCGCTAAAGACACGGAATAAGGGAGACCCAAATGGATATCATCTGGCTAGGCCACGGCAGCTTTCGCATCGAGATCGAGGATCAGATTCTGCTGATCGACCCCTGGCTCACCGGCAATCCGATGCTGGACGACGCGCAGCACGAGGCCGCATTGGCAGGCGTCACGCAAATCCTGGTGACCCACGGGCATTTCGACCACACCCAGGACCTCAAGATGGTGGCCGAGAAAACCGGAGCGCCGGTTGCAGGCATGGTCGAACTGATGGGCTATTTCAGCGCGCAGGGCGTGGAGAACACCACCGGATTCAACAAAGGCGGCACCATCCGCTGCGGCAAGGTCAATGTAACCATGGTCCCTGCGTCGCATTCCTCTTCCGTCGATGGGGACGCGGGGCCTGTCTATATGGGGGCCGAGATCGGCTTTATGATCAAGGGCGAAGGCCGCACGATCTATGTCTCAGGCGATACGGATATTATGGCGGATATGGATTGGATGGGCGACTACCACAAACCCGATATCGGCATCCTCAGCGCGGGCGGCCATTTCACTATGGATATGGCCGGTGCGGCCTATGCGGCGAAACGGTATTTTGACTTCAAGACCGTCATCCCCTGCCACTACCGCACCTTCGACGCGCTTGAACAATCGGCGCAGGTACTGATCGACGGCTTGCCCGGCGTGGATGTGATCGAGCCCGAGGTGCTTAAACCTATCAGCCTGTAGAACGGCCTAGTTCACAAAACCGGCGCGATCCCCGATGAAACAAAGGGTGTCGTTGGCGCGCAGGGCGATGGTGTCTTGATCAAACGCAGCTTTGCGCGCCTCTGCCGGATCAAGCGCCAGTGTGGCGCAGACCTCGAACGCGGTATCGCTGACGCGGTGATAGGCGTAAGGCGCGCCCGTTGCAGGGTCGCCTTGGGTCAGCACATCGCGCAATCCGGGCCGCATTCCGGGACAATAGCTGTCATCCGCAAGCGCTTGCGGCAATGGTTTGCGCGGGTGACCAAGGCACATCAGATGCGTGTGCAAGGTCCGCAGATCGCTGAGGCGCTGACTGTCCTGCTGGGCGAGCCGTGCGTGCTGCGGGCCACCCACCACGACCAGGCCGCCAATGATAGCACCGCCAACCAGCACAGACATGCACATCAGCAGCAACTTGTTCACGCCGGGGCTTCTTCGCGCAGATCGCGCAGATAATAGGCAAAGATGCCCCCGGCGACGACCAGCACCACCAGCGCCTTGAGCACGAATTGCGCCGTCAGGTCACCGGTCAGCAGCGCATAGATGGTGGCAATCGAATCCCCCAACATCGTCAGCGCCGCCAAAAGCAGGCCGATGTAGATCATCCATTTGCGGATCGCAGAGCGGTACAGCGCAGGGTCGCGCGCCAGTTTCCGCCGCTCGCGCAAGGTCAGCCAGAGATACATCGGTCCGGTCACGATCAACACCGCAACACCCCAGCGGATCGACCGGTCGCTGCCGCCGTCGCCCGTGGCAAAGACCACATCGACCAGCGCCTGCAATACGACAACCAGATTAAACGCGCCAAGGATCAAGACGCAGAACGTCAGCGCATAGGTAAAGAAGTCCCGCGCAGACACCGTCGCCACAGGCCGCGGAATGGGCGGAGAGAACGGCATCTCGTCCCAGCCGCTCAGCGCATCCTGCACCTCGGCGCTGCGCCAGCCCGCATGGGTCAGCGCGGATGTGATCTCGGCCCGTGACTTGCCCGCGGCCAAGGCGTCGCGCACGAAAATGCTCAGCTCGTCCCGTTGGGCCATATGGGTCTATCCTTTTCGTTTCTCTGCAAAAAACGCCTTTAGCAGATCTTCGCTTTCAGGCGCTGCGATGGCGTCATAGACGTCGGGGGCGTGGTGACATTGCGCGTGGGAAAACACCCGCGCACCCTGCGCCACACCGCCAGACTTGGGGTCTGACGCGCCGTAGTACAAGCGTGCCACCCGCGCGGCAGAGATCGCGGCGGCACACATGGCGCAGGGTTCCAGCGTCACATAAAGCGCATGCCCGCCCAGCCTTTCGGACCCCGCCGCCGCACAGGCAGCGCGGATCGCCAGCACCTCGGCATGAGCGGTGGGATCGTTCAGCTCGCGCGTCCGGTTGCCCGCCTGCGCGACGACCTGTCCGTCGGGTGCCACGATGACCGCGCCCACGGGCACTTCACCACGGGCAGCGGCGGCGCGGGCCTCTTCCAGCGCTTGGGACATATAGGACGTAAAGCTCATACACCTCTCTTGCCCGCAAACGCCGCCCTTTCGCAAGCGCGGGAAACAGGGTAAGCGCTGAAGTATGAGCGCAGATACACCCTCCCAGCCCCCGAAATCCGGCACCCCTCCCGGTGACCGCATTGCCAAAGTCCTGTCCCGTGCCGGCATCGCCAGCCGCCGCGAGGCCGAACGCATGATCGAAGCCGGTCGCGTGCGCGTCAACGGTGCGCAGATTGATTCGCCTGCGTTGAACGTGACGCCCTCGGACGCGATCACCGTCGACGGCAAACCGGTGGGCGAGCCCGAACCACCCCGCGTCTGGCTGTTCCACAAGCCCACGGGGCTGGTCACCACCAACCGCGACGAAAAGGGCCGCGGCACGATCTTTGACGATCTGCCCGAAGACATGCCCCGCGTCATGAGCATCGGTCGGCTTGACCTCAACTCCGAAGGGTTGCTGCTGCTGACCAATGATGGCGAGGTCAAGCGCCGCCTCGAACTGCCCTCGAACGGCTGGCTGCGCCGCTACCGCGTGCGCGTCAATGGCCGCCCCACCGACGATATGCTTGAACCGCTGCGCAAGGGCATCACCGTGGATGGCGAGGATTTTCAGCCGATGACGGTCACGCTGGACCGGCAACAAGGGGCGAACGCCTGGCTGACCGTCGGGCTGCGCGAAGGCAAGAACCGCGAGATCCGCCGCGCGATGGAAGCGGTGAACCTGTCGGTGAACCGGCTGATCCGCACCAGCTATGGCCCGTTCCAGCTTGGCGA
Source organism: Sulfitobacter sp. PM12 (assembly GCF_045586035.1). Classification (NCBI taxonomy): domain Bacteria; kingdom Pseudomonadati; phylum Pseudomonadota; class Alphaproteobacteria; order Rhodobacterales; family Roseobacteraceae; genus Sulfitobacter; species Sulfitobacter sp. PM12. Next base: position 1,337,996 of record NZ_CP151529.1, on the reverse strand, counting down.
GCTGAAAACCGGCGAGGTCGAGGAACTCAAGCGCAAGGTGGTCCGTGACCAGCTGGGCCTCGAGATTGCCGATACCACCGGCACCGCGATCAAGAAAAAGCCCGCGCGCATCATCAAGCGCAAGCCCCGCAAACCCGGAGAGCCGGGCCCCGGTCGCCCCGGCCTGCCCAAGGAACCCGGTGACAAGACCGCGACAGGCAAGACCATCCCCGGCAAGCTCAAGCCCGGCTATGGCAAGTCCAAGCCCGCACGCCCCGCGTCCGACCCCGCGCCGCGCAAGTTCGGCACCCGCGTAAAATCCACCCGTAAACCCTGATTTCTGTGGGTTTACGGCCCTTTGGCCGCTACTTTTGCGTGCGTGACCCTAGCGGGTGGCGGGCACTGCGACTATATGTCGTGCAAAGGAAGGTCCGATGGGTCGATTGCTTGTCTTTGTCGCCACGCTGGCGCTGATTGTTGCGTTTGTCGCCGTTTTGGTGACAATCATCGCAAGGATTCTGGACGCGGGCCGTCGTGCATCGACACCAGCGCATGGACAGGAGGTTTATCGCCCCATGGCACCGACACCGTTTCAGAAAATCACCTATGCCGCGCTTGTCGTCTTGCTCTTCGGTGTCTCTACCGGTTGGCTCGGGGGGCTTTGATCCATGGCGCAGCGCTTTGGCGGTAAATACAGCAATCATGACACGAACGGCAGCACGCCGCCCCCGCAGGGCACCCGTGCCAAACGGATAGAGGTCGACCCCGCAAGCGGGCGGGCCAAAATCTTGTTCATCCCCGCCATTCCGCTTGTGTTCATGTCGTTGAACGACGGGGCGCAGGGGCTTGCATTGGGGCTGCTGGCGGCGGCGACGCTGACCGGTGCCGCATGGATGCTGCGCGAGGGGCTGAAAGCCGAAGCCGCTTATACCGCGCGCAAGGTTGCCGAACGTCCCGCCCTGCCGCGCAAGATCATCGCCAGCCTTCTGACCGGTGCCGGCGTGGCGCTTGCAGCCTATAAGAATGACCCCGGACTGGCGGCCCCTGTGCTTTATGCGCTGGCCGCGATGGGGCTGCATGTGTCGGCCTTTGGCATCGATCCGCTGACATCCAAGGGGATGGAGGGCGTGGACAGCTTCCAGAAAGACCGCGTCGCCCGTGTCGTGGACGAGGCGGAAAAGCACCTTGCCGCGATGAACACCGCCATTGCACGCGCGGGCGATCGCAAGGCGCGCGACCGGCTGGCGCAGTTTCAGGACACCGCACGCACGCTGATCCGCACCGTGCAGGATGATCCGCGTGATCTGACCGGTGCGCGTAAATATCTGTCGGTCTATCTGCTGGGCGCGCGTGACGCGACAATCAAGTTTGCGGATATCTACGCCAGCACCGGCGATGCGCAGGCACGCGCCGATTATCTGGCTTTGCTCGATGATCTGGACAAAAACTTTGCCGCGCGCACCCAAAAATCGCTATTGGAAGACAAGACCGACCTGAACATCGAAATCGACGTGCTGCGCGAGCGGCTTTCCCGAGAAGGCGTGCGTATCGACTGACGCGCCCCGCCCCAAGAGCATAGGAATACTTGAAACATGTCTGATACCGTTCGTGACAAAGCGACCCAATCCGTAGCGCTGGTGGAAGAGGTCAACGCGCAGATCCTGCCCGACCCCGCCCCTGCGGATGCCGTCGTCTCGCTTGAGACAGCCGATGCGCCACAATCGGCAGAGATAAAAAGCCGCATGGCAGAGATCGACATGGGCGACACGCAGTCGATCATCGGTTTCGGGTCCGGCGCACAGGCCGAGCTGCAGGAGATCAGTCAGGCGATGTTGCAGGACGTGCGCAACAAGGATGTGGGCCCCGCCGGTGACAGCCTGCGCACGATCGTGACAACCATCCGCGGTTTTTCCGTGTCCGAGCTGGACGTGCGCCGTGAACGCAGCTGGTGGGAACGTCTTTTGGGCCGCGCGGCCCCCTTTGCCAAATTCACCGCCAAGTTCGAAAAGGTACAGGGTCAGATCGACCGCGTCACGGACGAGCTGCTGACTCATGAACATACCCTGCTCAAGGATATCAAATCCCTTGATATGCTGTACGAAAAGACGCTGCAGTTCTATGATGAGCTCGCGCTTTATATCGCCGCGGGCGAGGCCAAGCTGGCAGAGTTGGACGCGACCACAATCCCCGCCAAACAGGCAGAGGTCGACGCCGCACCAGAGGCGGATCAGGTCATGGTCGCACAGGAACTGCGCGACATCCGCGCCGCACGGGACGATCTGGAACGCCGTGTGCATGACTTGAAACTGACCCGTCAGGTGACGATGCAATCGCTCCCCTCGATCCGCTTGGTGCAGGAGAACGACAAGTCGCTGGTGACCAAGATCAACTCGACCCTCGTGAACACCGTGCCGCTGTGGGAAACCCAGCTGGCGCAGGCGGTCACCATCCAGCGCAGCGTCGAAGCCGCCGCCGCCGTGCGTGACGCCAATGACCTGACGAACGAGCTGCTGACCTCTAACGCGCAGAACCTGCGCGAAAGCAACAAGGTCATCCGGACCGAGACGGAACGCGGCGTCTTCGACATCGAAGCCGTCAAGCAAGCCAATGCCGACCTGATCGGGACCATTCAGGAATCGCTGCAGATCGCCGACGAAGGCAAGGCGCGCCGTGCCTCTGCCGAGAAAGACCTGCAAGAGATGGAGGCCAATCTGCGCGACACGCTGGCCTCTGCCAAAGCGGCCAAGCCCGCGTCCCCTGCGGCGTAACCCCATCACAACCTGGAGCGCGCGATATGGTATGGCAACGGTTGGGGCGAACAGGATGGATCGGCACGGCGGCTGTGGTCGTCGCGCTGGCCGCCTGCACCCCGCAGCCCCCTGTTGAACCGACGCTGAAACCCATCGCGCGCCCCGACACGCCGCCGGCCCCGCCCCCCGTGGTGGCCAAGCCGACGTCGCAAAAAAGCGCCAAGCTGCGCAGCTATTTCAACCAGGTGCAGCAGGCCCAATTGAGCCAGGGATTGCTGCGCCGGGATGGTGGCGGGCAGGACACGCCCTTTACCGCCGACATGCTGGTGCGCAACTTTGAACAGATCGCTTTTTACAACGAATATAACGCCACCCTGACCGGCCGGGGCGACAAGACCCCCATGCGCCGCTGGGAACGCCCCGTCCGGATGGAGGTCGTCTTTGGCGACAGCGTTCCGCCGTCCGAACGTGACCGCGATGCGGCCTCGATCCGCGACTATGCCACCCGCCTCGCCGCCACGACGCAGCATTCCATCACCGTGGGCGGCAAGCCGAACTTTATGGTGATCATCGCGGGCGAGGATGACCGCCCCGCCGCCCTTGCCCAAGCCGCCGAACGCATCCCCGGTGTGACCGCCGAAAGCCTTGCCGCGCTCAGCGATCTGCGCCGCGATACCTATTGCATCGTCGCCGCCTATGCCGGTGGCGCGGACCCAAGCACCTATACCGCTGCCGTCGCCGTCATCCGTGCCGAGAACCCCTCGCTTATGCGGCTGTCGTGTATCCATGAAGAACTTGCGCAGGGCCTTGGCCTTGCCAACGACAGCCCCACCGCGCGCCCGTCGATCTTTAACGATGACGATGAGTTCGCGCTGCTCACCCGTCACGACGAGCTGCTGCTGAAAATGCTCTATGACCCGCGCTTGCACGCCGGCATGACCGCCGAAGAGGCGACCCCCGTGGCTCGCAAGATCGCGCTCGAACTGATCGGCGGGCCCGTTTAACCCGCCACTGACCTCCCCCGAAAGGACCAAGACATGGGTATTCTCGATTTTCTCTCTGGCCAATTCATCGACGTTATCCATTGGACGGACGACACCCGCGACACGATGGTGTCCCGGTTCGAGCGCGAAGGCCACGAGATCAAATACGGGGCCAAGCTGACGGTCCGCGAAGGGCAAGCCGCGGTCTTTGTCCACGAAGGTCAGCTGGCGGATGTGTTCACGCCCGGCCTTTATATGCTTGAAACCAACAACATGCCGATCATGACATCGCTGCAGCATTGGGATCACGGCTTCAAAAGCCCCTTCAAATCCGAGATCTATTTCGTCAACACCACCCGTTTCAACGATCTGAAATGGGGCACCAAGAACCCGATCATCGTGCGCGACCCCGAGTTCGGGCCCGTGCGCCTGCGTTCATATGGCACCTACTCTGTCAAAGTGTCGGACCCCGCGCGGTTCCTGACCGAAATCGTGGGCACCGATGGTGAATTCACCATGGACGAGATCAGCTATCAGATCCGCAATATCATCGTGCAGGAATTCTCGCGCAGCATCGCGCTGTCTAATATTCCGGTCATGGATATGGCCGCCAACACCCGTGAACTAGGCAAGCTGGTGAGCACCGAAATCTCGGCCACCATTGCAGAATACGGGCTGACCATCCCCGAACTTTATATCGAAAACATCTCGCTCCCCCCCGCCGTGGAGGAAGTGATGGACAAACGGTCGTCGATGGGGGTGATCGGGGATTTGAACAAGTTCACGCAGTTCCAGGCGGCAGAGGCATTGGGCCGCGAGGGCGCTGCGGGCGCAGCAATGCAGACCGGTCTGGGCGCCGGATTGGGCATGCAGATGGGCCAAGCTGCCGCCGCGCAGGCAGGCCCGTGGGGCCCGCGCCCCGCGGCTGCGGCCCCCGCTGCACAGACGCCTCCGCCCCCGCCGCAACCTGAAAAGGTCTGGCATCTGGCAGAGAACGGCCAGACCAAGGGCCCGTTTTCAAAGGCCGCATTGGGCCGCATGGCCACGGATGGCGGGTTGACCCGCGAGACCTATGTCTGGACCCCCGGTCAGGATGGCTGGCTGAAAGCAGACGATGTGGCCGAGCTGGCGCAGCTCTTTACCGTGCTGCCGCCCCCGCCGCCGCCTGCGTAAGGCTCTGTGAAACTTGGAACGGGCAACGCGCGTGTCTAGGCTATGACCCCACGCCGTCGCCCCTTGCTGCCCCACCGTCGGACCCTGATGAAGCTTTTGCATTGGGGCATGGTGCCGCTGTTTATCTGGTTCCTGCTGGTGCAGCCGGCGGATGTGGCGCGGGTCGGGCCTGCGGCGGTGCGGTTCCATTCGGTCATGGGCTTGGTCTTTGTCAGCGCGGCCCTGTTGTGGTGGGTGTCCTACATGCGGCGCGGCCTGCTGGGGCGCCCCGGCCCCAAGCTTCGGGGCTGGGCCCGTTGGCTGCATCCGGTGCTGCATAAGACCTTGATCTGGGGTATCTTTGGCGTCGCCCTCACAGGGCTGCTGATCGGGGTGACCTCGACCGTGCAGCTTTGGGCCGGTGGGATTGTCCCGATTGCCGTGCCCCTTGATATGCCGCGCGCCAACGACCTCGTCGGGCTGATCCACAGCATTGAATTCTACGCTCTTGCAGGCATCGCGCTGGCCCATGCCGCATTTCACATCTGGCGCCACCTTCGTCTGCGCGACAACGCCCTGCGCATCATGGCCCCTAAAGTGCTGCACCGTTTTTTGTGACCCTGCTCTGGCGGCAGGGGGCGCACTGCCCTATGTCTGGGGCAGGCCTGACCAAAGGACAGCTCTATGCCCGCCAGCACCGGCTTTGACGACCCCGACCTGCCCCCCACACCGACCGAGGAACACCGGTTCCCCTGTGACACCTGCGGGTCCGATCTGCGGTTTGATCCCGAAAGATATCTGCTGGTCTGCGACCACTGCGGCAATACCGAAGAGATTTCAGGCACGCGCGGCCTGCATAACCCGATCGCCGAGCTGGATTTCCAGGCCGCACTGGCCAGCGCTCTCCCCCAATCGCAGATGGAGGATACACGGGTCACAACCTGCCCCAACTGCGCCGCACAGGTAGAGTTCGACCCCGGCAAACACGCCACCGAATGTCCGTTCTGCGCCACCCCTGTTGTGATCGATACCGGGGTGAACCGCCATATCAAACCCCGCGCCGTGCTGCCCTTTGGCCTGACCGAGGATACAGCACGCGATGCCATGACCGACTGGCTGGGCAGCCTGTGGTTTGCCCCCAATGGCCTGCAGGAATACGCGCGCAAAGGCCGCAAGATGCAAGGCATCTATGTGCCCTACTGGACCTATGACGCCGACACGCGCTCTAGCTATTCGGGCGAAAGGGGCACGGTCTATTACGTCACCCAGACCGTCATGCGCGACGGCAAACGCGTGCAGCAGCAGGTGCCGAGAATCCGCTGGCGGGCGACTTCGGGTCGGGTGGCGCGGTTCTTTGATGATGTGCTGGTGCTGGCGTCGAAATCGCTTCCCAAAAGGTTCACCGATGCGCTGGCCCCGTGGGATCTGGCGGCCCTTGAACCCTATGCCCCGGAATACCTCGCCGGGTTTCGCGCCGAAGCCTATGCGGTGACGCTTGATGAAGGCTATGCACAGGCACGCGAGGTGATGGACGCGATGATCCAGCGCGATGTGCGTTTTGATATCGGCGGCGACCGTCAGCGCATCCACAATATCCAGACGCAGGTCAGCGATGTGACGTTCAAACATATCCTGCTGCCGGTCTGGCTGGCAGCTTACAAGTACCGCGGCAAGACCTATCGTTTTGTGGTCAACGGCCGCACCGGCAGCGTACAGGGCGAACGCCCCTATTCCGCTGTGAAAATCACCTTTGCCGTGATCCTTGGCCTGATTGTCGCCGGGGTCTTTGGCTATTTTATGGCGCTCCAGAAATGACCCAGATCGATACATTCACCGACATCCTGCGCGCGCGTTCTTCGTGCCGCGCCTTTCGCCCCGATCCGGTCGACGACGCGATCATCACCCGTATCGTCGACGCAGCGCGCCACGTGCCGTCGTGGTGCAATGCGCAGCCTTGGCAGCTCACCATCACCAAAGGGGCCGCGACCGACCGCTTCCGCGACGCCTTGGCGCTAGAGATTGCGAAGGGCACGCCCCCCGCCCCCGATCTGGACTGGCCGACCTCTTACAGCGGCGTCTACGGCGACCGGCGGCGGACCTGCGGGTTCCAGCTTTATGACGCCGTCGGGATCGAGAAATCGGACCATGCGGGCCGCATGGCGCAGATGATGCGGAACTATGCCTTGTTTGACGCGCCCCATGTGGCGATCGTGACCTCCCCGGCTGAGCTAGGGGCCTACGGAGCAATGGACAGCGGCGGCTTTGTCACCGCCTTTACGCTGGCGGCAACGGCGCTTGGGGTGGCCACCATCGCCCAGGCCGCTATCGCTGCCTATGCGCCCACCGTGCGACAGCATTTCGACCTGCCGCAAGACCGCCTGATCCTTTGCGCGATTTCCTTTGGCTATGCGGATGACGCGGCACCGATCAACCGGTTCCGCACGCAGCGGGCCACCCCTGAAGAAATCATCGATTGGAAATCCTGATATGCGCGCACTCCTACAACGCGTCAGCAACGCCTCCGTCACTGTCGAGGGCCAGATCATCGGTCAAATCGAACACGGGCTGCTGATCTTCGTCTGCGCCATGCCCGACGATACACATGCGACCGCGCAAGGACTGGCACAGAAGATCGCCAAGCTGCGTCTGTTCAAGGATGATGCTGGCAAAATGAACCGCAGCCTGCCGGATACGGGCGGCAGCGCGCTGATTGTCAGCCAGTTCACCCTTGCCGCCGATACCTCCCGCGGGACCCGCCCCGGTTTCTCGCGCGCCGCCAAGCCCGATCAGGCCAAAACGCTATACGAAGATTTCGTCGCCTGCGTCGACGCCCTCGGCATTCATGTCCAAACCGGTTCATTCGGAGCCGATATGTCCGTCGCGCTCACCAACGACGGCCCCGTCACCCTCTGGCTCGACACAGAAAACCCCTGATCTTCCAAATGGAAAAAATCCTCGGGGGGTCAGGGGGGCAGACAGCCCCCCTTGCCAAGCCTACGGCTCCCGAAACGCCTCTTTCGACTTGTAAAGCGGCTTCAACAGATACTGCAAAACCGTCTTTGACCCTGTGTGCAACTCCACGCTTGCCTGCATGCCGGGTCGGATCTGCAAAGACGCCTGCCGCGGGGTGAGGTGTTCTGTGTCCACCTGCAACGTGACCTTATAGTGCGGATCCCCATCCGGCGCGCGGGATCGTTCGTCCTTGAACGTATCGGCCGAGATCAATTTGACCGTGCCTTTCAACGTGCCATAGATCGTATAGTCATAGGCCGACAGCTTGACCGTCGCCTCCTGGCCGGGGCGCACGCCGGCGATGTCTTCGGGCTTGACCCGGGCCTCGACGAAAAGCTCTTCGTCCAGCGGGATGATCTGCAAAATCTCCTCGCCCGGGCGCACGACGCCGCCGATGGTGGTCACGCTCAGGTTGTTGACGATGCCGCGCAGGGGGCTGACCAGGACGGTGCGGTTCAACTGGTCCGTGCTCGCCTTGAGGTTCTGTTTCAGCGTCGCCAGCTCTTTAAGCACATCGGAATATTCCTGCGCACGCTCCAGCTCTGTGCCGGTGACGATCTCGTCCAGCTTGATCCGCGCATCCGCATGGGTCTTGCGCGCGCGCGTCACCTCGATCAGCGAAACGATCTTTTTCTTGAGCATATTCTCAAGCAGCTCACGCTCTTTCAACGCTTCGGTCAGTACCCGCCCCGCCCCTTCAGAGCGCGAGACAAAGTCCGATTGCCGCGCTTTCAGCAATGCCCGCTCAGAGGCGACGATATCGGGCGTGCGCGTGGCATAGGCGTCGGGCACGTCAAAGTCATACTGTCCGGCCAGCTCTGCCTCCAGACGCAGACGGCGGATTTCAAAGGCGCTGATCTGGTCGCGCAGGTCGTCCACGGCGGATTGGAACTGGGTACCATGCAGACGGGCCAACACGTCGCCCTTCTCCACATGATCGCCCTCGCCCACGGCAAGTTCTGCCAGAATACCACCTTCGAGGTTCTGGATAATCTGGGGTCGCGAGCTGGAAATCATCGACCCTTCGGCACGCACGATTTCATCGACCCAGGCAAAGGCAGCCCACAGCAGGAACACCAGCACGGATGCACCGCAAAGCCAGATCACCATGGACGGCCCGCGCATCTGCCCCGTCATCTGCGCGCCCAGTGGCGTGGTGCTGAGACTGCTCATGCGACGTGCCCCTTCTGTCCGGCCAGATGGGCAAGCACTTTTTCCTTAGGCCCGTCGATGGTTATGCGGCCATCCTGCAGCACCAGCGTGCGTTCGGTCAGCGCAAGGATCGGGGCGCGGTGGGTCGCGATGATCGCGGTGCGCCCTGCCATCCAGCTTTGCAACCGCGAGACCAGCGTTGCCTCCAACCTTTGGTCCAGCGCTGCTGTGGGTTCGTCCAGAAGGCAGATCGCCGGATCCTGCAACCACAGGCGCGCCCAGCCGATGGATTGACGCTGCCCAATGGACAGGCCCGCGCCCGCGTCCTTGATCTCTAGGTCCAGCCCCTTGTGGTGGTTGCGCACGAACGGCCCCAGCCCTGCGAAATCAAGGGCTGCGTGGAGGCGGTCGTCGTCGCGTTCCAGCATGGTGAGGTTCAGGTTGTCGCGCAGCGTGCCCGAGAACAGACGCACGTCCTGTCCCAGATAGCCGATCAGCCGGCGCAGGTCGCGCGGCTCAATCTGGCCCAGCTCTGTGCCGTCCACCAGAATGCGCCCTTCGGTCGGGGCATAAAGCCCGCTGAGCATCTTCAGCAGTGTCGATTTGCCCGATCCATTGGCCCCCAGCACGGCGACATGCTGCCCCGGCTGGATCAACATGGCTTTGATGTCCACCGTCGGTGCGCCGTCATCTTCGTAGCGGAAGATCACGTCGCGCAGTTCGAACTGGCCTTTCAGCTTTTCACGGCGCAGATAGGTGCGCGCCTCTGCGGTGTCCTGCGGCGCGGCGACAATCGCGTCGAGCCCGTCAAGCGCGCCTTTGACATTGCCCCACCGCGCCATGGTACCCGACAGTTGCGTCAGCGGCCCCAGCGTCCGGCCCGTCAGGATACCGACTGCAATGATCGACCCCACGGTAAATTCCCCCGCAAACACCAGATAGGTGCCCACGATGACCGCCGCGACATAGGTGGCCTGCTGAACCCCTTGGCTCCAGAACGTGAGGAAAGACGCGAGCTTGCGTTGCTCCGACGATTTGACGGACGACAGGGTGTTCAGCTCGGTCCACAGGCGCAGCACGCGGTCCTCTGCCCTTTGGGTCTTGACCGTATCAAGCTCGAATATCGCCTCGTGCAGCAGCCGCGAGGATTTGGTCGACGCGCCTTGGGTCTCCTGCGTCAGTTGGATCGCTTTCTTTTGCAGAAAGAACCCCGGCACCAGCATCAGGATACCGCCAAGCACCAGCACCCAGACGACATTCCCCGCAATGCTGGCCACGAGGAAGAGGAACACGAAGATAAAGGGGATATCCGCGATCGTGCCAATGGTCGACGCGGTAAAGAATTCACGCACCGACCCGAATTCGCGCATCGCGGAAAACAGCTGGTTCGGGGCTTGGCCGCGCGTGTCGGACCGCATCCCCAGCAACCGGCGCATCAGGATGTCCTGCACCGACAGCTCGATCTGCCGCCCTGCCCCATCCATCAAACGCGCCCGCGCCATCTTGAGGAAAGCTTCCATCAGCAACGCGAGCCCCGCACCGGCGGCGAGCACCCAAAGCGTCGCTTCGGACTGATGCGGGATCACGCGGTCATAGACCTGCAAGGAAAACAGCGCCACAGCGACGGCTAGCAGGTTCGCCACAAACGACCCCGTCGCAACCTCTATCAGCTGGCGGCGAAAGCGCGGGAACTGCCCCCAGAACCAATGCGCAGGCGCGCCATCGGTCTTATGGGTTTCGGCCACCGTTTTCAGCGAGGCTTCGGCCCGCAGGATCAGCCCCGCAAAGAAGGGTTTGAAATCGCTGATCGGCACCATCGCGCGATTGTCGGTGCACGTCGTGTCATACAGGATCAGATCGCCACGCTGCTGCCCCATGACAAGCAAGACCTGCCCCGAGGTCATATAGGCCAGCGCAGGCCACATATCCTTAGAGATCCCCCGCGCCCGGCTAACTTGTGTCACCAGTCCGGCGCTTTCCATCCCGCGGGCCAGTGCTTCGGCTTCTACCTGCGGATCATTGCCCTGCAAGGGGGCCGTGGCGACGATGTCAAAGATGTCGCGTGGCGCGGTGGTGACGCCCAGCAATCCGGCATAGGTCGCGGCCAGTTTGGCCCGCGCCATCAGACGGTCTTCGGGGCGGTTGGCGTTTTCTGCCTTGGGCCGGGCTGTATCCGCCGCCGCCATCCGACCCTGATTGCCGTTGGTGATTGTCAGCGTAAAGGTCGGCTTCTGGGTCAAATCGCGCTCCCGTCCGCCAACACGCCCTGTATCTGTGCCATCTCGATCTTCAGACGGACGGCCTCGTACTTGAGGCTGATCTGCGACTGCTGCTGACGCGAATAGGTCTCGTAGACGCCGACGACATCCATAACCTGACGCTGACCGGCGTCATATTGTTCCTGAAACAGGTCAAGGTTGCGTTTGGCCTGTGCCGCAAGGGTCGCTGCTTCGGCGGCCTGACGGGTCTTGGCGCTCAGCTGTTTCTCCAGACGGCGCAGCGCGCGGTTGGCATCCTCGACCGATTGCCGGACCTTGCGGGTCGCGGTTTCCTCGGCCATGGACGATGCATCAAGCGAGGCTTTGGTGCCCAGACCCAGAAGCTGATCCGATTCAAGGCTCAGCCCTGCGCCGCCCCCTTCACCGATGGTCGCACCCGCCGACAGCCCCGGCAGCAATCCGGCGCGCTCCACCTTGGCGGCGGCGATGGCGCGGGTCTTTTCGGCCTCGGCACGCACCACGGACAAAGGCGCACCGGCAAAGCTGTTCACGGGCACTTCGGGCAAGCCGTGCAGCGTATCCAGCGGGCGGATCGACATGGCGTTCAGCTCGGACATCGACGTGGCTTCGCGTTCGACGGAGGCATCAAGCGTGGCGCGGATTTCAAGGAGCTTCTGGCGCAGGATCGTCAGGTCGGACACATCGGACACGCCGCCTTTGACCCGTTCCTGCATCACCCATTCGAAATGCGTCATATCTTTAAGCGCGACACGGTTCAGCGCGGCGGTATCGCGCGCCTCGATCGCATTGGTGTAGAGCTTCAGCGCAGTCGCCACGCGGTCGTTCGTATCTTGCGCCAGCGACACCGCAGCGACCTCGACATCGGCCACGGCAAAGGCGCGTTCACCCGCACGGCGACCGTTGTCAAACAGCACCTGATCCACCACCAGATTGGCCGCCAGCGACCCCAAGGATGTCAGGCTGACCTGCGGCCCGATCTTGGGCAACCAGTTCTTGCTTGCCGCTTCCGAGCGGAGGGTGGCGGCGCGCAGCTCTGCCTCGGCGGTGCGGCTGTTGGCGGCCAGCACGGCAGAGGCCACCTGATCCGACACGGTGTCATCGGGCAGAACAGAAGACCGCAGCGCCAGACCCTGGATGATCTGGCTGTCTGCGGTGATTTTTTCGGCGTAGGTGGGTTTGATCGCCTGCGAGGCATCGGGGGTGCGGAACCGGGTAACGATGTCAGATTGCATCAGGTCACCGGGCATCATGCCGCTGCCGAAATCCGACATGCAGCCGGATAGGGCCAGCGCTGCTGCGCACATGCCCCCTGCCCGTTTTACACTCTGCCTCATTATCCTGCCCTTAACGTGCCGGTTTTTTTATTCTGGAAACGCCTGCGGTCGTTGCCGCCTGCGTGTGCCAACCGCGCCCCCTTGAACAGAGGGCGCGGTGCAATCTTTAGACGATGACGTTGATGTCGTTATCGATCATCAGCGTGGCTTCGTCGCCCAGAGTATAGATGTCATAGGTTTGCTCCCCACGCACCTCTGAACCGCCACGTACCGCGCCTGTGATTGTCACGGTGTCGTCGTTATGCCCGTCGATGATCAGCTCGTTCGTGTTGCTCGACAGGTTGACCAGCGCGGTTTCCGTGATCGTCAGATGCGCCTCTTCGGCGAACTGCAGATCAACGGTTTCGATGTTGTAGTTTCCCAGGTTCGGGTTGGTCAGGCTCAACTGCGTGTTCGCCGCTTCATCATCCAGCGCCAGATACGTGCCGGAAAAGTTTCCCGCAGCGTCAGTGGCTGTGACAATCAGGTCGGACCCGTCTGGCACATTGCTTTCGAACTGGAAGTTACGCTCGCCGATGGCGTCGATGTCAAAGCTGGTCGATTCCACTTCCGAGATGGAGCGGTCTGCGTTCACCTGATGCACCTCAAGCGTATCGGGGCTGATCTCGGTCGAGATGCCACGGATACCGTCGCCGTCGCGGGTATAGGACGCGATGACGGGGCCTTCGGGCGCATAGGTATCGATTGCGAGCGTGTCGGTGATCGACGCGACGTTGCCCACATGGTCCGTGGCGGTGACAGAGATGTCGGCGTCATAGGTGCCCTGACGGATTTCCGAAGGCGGGATCGTGACCGACCAGTTGCCCGCACCGTCTACAAACGCGGTGTAGTTTGTGCCGTCAAAATTGACCACTACGCTAGATCCCGCTTCGACCTGACCGTTCAGATCAATGCCGGTCTGGGCTTCGCGTGCGCTGACCACAGCGTCGCTGCCGCCCGCTTGGTTCATGTCGAGCGGATCCACGACCGTGTCGATCAGCACCGCGTGGCTTGCCGTGGCAGAGTTGCCCGCGGCATCCGTCGCCTTGACCGAAACGGTGGTGTTGATCGTGCCCTCGGGCACTTGACCCGGCGCAAAGGTGACGGACCAATTGCCATTCGCATCCACCGCGCCGTTCACCGATGCCGCACCAAGCGACACGACCACGGACGAGCCGATTTCAGAGGTGCCGGTGACCAGAACGCCGCCATTCGCCAGACGCTCTGCCCCGCTCACGATGTCATCGCCTTCGACGGTGTTCAGCGACAGGTTGTCGACGCGCGTGTCCACGCGCACGCTGTCAGAGGCGCTGCGGCTGTTGCCCGCCGCGTCGGTCGTGGTTGCGGTGATGTCGGCGGTATAGACGCCTTGGGCAACTTCGCCCGCGGCGTAATAGGCGGTCCACTGACCGTTGCCATTTGCCACAACCGTATGGGTGACACCTGCCAGCGTGACCTGCACAACGGCACCCGCATCGGCGGTGCCCGAGATGGCCACACCGTCGCTTGCCTCGGCCGCGTTCACCACGTCGTCGCCCTCGACGGGCAGCGGGCTGATGGTCAGCGAACCGGCTTCGGTATCGACTGAAACAGACTGCGATACGCTATCAACGTTGCCTGCCGCGTCGGTGGCGGTGGCGGTCATTGTGCTGGTGTAGGTGCCTGCGGGGATGTCGCTGGGGGCGAAGCTGACGGTCCACGTACCGTCCGCCGCAACCGTGGCCGCACGGGACACCTGGCCAAGCTGGACCATCACAGTCGAGCCGGGTTCAACCGTGCCGGTCATCACGATGCCCTGCGCCGCCTCTGCCGCGTTCACGACCCCGTCGCTGCCGCCGGTCTGGCCGGTGAAGGCAAGATTGTTGACCAAAGTATCGACATCGACTTGGCCGGTTGCGGTGGCCGTGTTGCCCGCCGCATCGGTCGCGACTGCGGTCACTGTCGCCGTCGTCTCACCCGTCGGGATTTCGGAGGCCGCGAAATCCGCGGACCAGTTGCCGTTTGCGTCAACCACCGCGTCACGGGTCACACCCCCAAAGGTGACCTGAACGGTCGACCCGGGCTGCGATGTGCCGGTCAGCGTCACGCCGTCGCCACGCTCTGCCGCGTTGATCACGCCGTCAACTTCGACAGTATCCGCCGCAATCGCGACTTCAGAGACGGTATCGACGACCAGCTGCTCGGTCGAGGTGGAGCTGTTGCCGAAAGCGTCGGTGGTCACGATGGTGACATCGCTGACGTATTCGCCTTCGGGCAAGGTGCCCGCCTGCCATGTCGCGGACCATGTGCCGTTGTCGCCCACAGTTGCGGTGCGGGTGATGCCACCGATGGTCAGCTGCACAGTCGAACCGGGCTCACCCGTGCCGTTCAGGGTGACACCGTTGCCAAACGATGCGGCATTATAGCTGTCGCCCACGGATTGCGTGCCTGATGTCACAGCGACAGTCGGTGCGATGGTATCAACCACCAGCGTTTCGGTGGTGGTGGAGGTATTGCCGTATTGATCGGTGGTCTTGATCAGCACATCTGTCTCGTATTCGCCCCCCTCCAGCGTACCGGGTTCGAATGTGACGGACCATGTGCCGTCTTCGCCGACGGTGGTGCTGCGCGTGACATCCGCGACGGTCACGTCAACGGTTGCGCCTGCTTCACCGTTCCCGGTCAGCGTGACGCCATTCGCAAAGGATTCACCGTTAAAGAAGTCGCCGACACTCTGCGTGCCTTCGGACATGGTGACCGTGGGGGCTGTGGTGTCGATGACAAAGCTCGGCCCGTCAAGCACGATCTCATTGCCGTCCGTGGTCACGACGACCTCGGCTTCATAGGTGCCGTCGTCGGGGAAGTTATCGCCTTCGAACACGGCTTCGAATGTGCCGTCGTCGCCAACTGTTGTTGTGACTTCTTTATCGCCGATGGTGACCACGACATCCGATCCGGGCTCGCCGCCGCCGGTGACAACGACCTGCTCTACCGCGCCGTCGCCGCCGACCGTGCCGGTTGCGTCGGGCTCATTCACGAACGGAGGTGCGACCGAAGGGCTGCCGCCATTGCCACCGCCGCCGCCACCGATGACAGCTGCCCCACCGACAACCGCCGCACCGGCTGCTGCCGCGGCACCACCACCGCCAACGACGCCGCCCAGCAAGGGCGCTGCCAACATCGACACTTCGTCGTCACCCGCGCCCGGCATGACACCGCCCGGCACAGACGCCACATCGCTGCGGCCCAGATAGATCAGATCGTCAGAGGGGCTCCATTTGCCCCACTGCTCGGTCGGGCCGTATTGCGCATAAAGCCCGCCGCCTTCGGCCTCGACGAATGCGACTTCGTTCAGATAGCCATCTGACGAAATGAACAGGCGGTTCGCGGCACCGGTTTCGTTAAAGTAATTCTCGATGGTGATGACCGACCCGTCATTCAGCGTGAGCACAAGGTCGTTGCCCGACCGCTGATGCGATTGAAAATCGGTCTGACGCAGGTTCAGCGAGATTTCCTGACCTGATGTCGCTTGGATAACATGGAAGTTTGCGTTTTCCGCAACCGTGCCACGCTGCAATGCGCCCGCTTGATCGCGAACGACGAAATCTATCGTCTTCATAATATCTGCTCCACCTCGGTGCGCATTCTGCGCGCGACACCTGAGAAATTTTATGACCGCCAACGCGTTGATCGCATCGTGCAGCCGCCTGATTATGTCCGTCGTAAAAAACGAAACGTATTATTGAGGCAGAAGGTAGCCGCTTAGACACATAAAAGCCAAGGTTAAAGTGGAACGCCACATTCTTGCCTTATTTCAACAGTGCAACACGGCCACAGTTTCTACCACCGCGGGAAATCGTTAATAATAGTTAACGTTGCCAGATAATTAACCACTTCATTTCACTCAGGAAAAATCCCCATGGGTGCCACACCGCAAGCCCGTGCAAACGGTTGACAATATTGGGCTCCCCCCTGACCTTTGCGGCATGGATACCGCCCAGAACACCCCGCTACCACTGATCGAAGACCCCGACATGGGCATCACCCTCTCGGATGGGTGCCGGCTTTCCGCACGAGTCTGGCGGCCTGAAAATTCCGATACCGCGCCTGTGCCCGTGATTCTGGAATACCTCCCCTACCGCAAACGCGACGGCACCACCGCACGGGATGCGCTGACCCACCCTTGGTTTGCCGAACGCGGATATGCCTGCGTGCGGGTCGATATGCGCGGAAATGGCGACAGCTATGGCGTGATGGAGGATGAATACACCCCCCAAGAACAGGCCGACTGTATAGAGCTGATCAACTGGCTTGCCGCGCAACCTTGGTGCAGCGGGACCGTGGGCATGATGGGCATCAGCTGGGGCGGCTTTAACGGGCTGCAGGTCGCAGCCCATGCGCCAGAGCCGCTTAAGGCGGTGATAACGCTGTGTTCCACCGTCGACCGCTTTGCCGATGACATCCACTATAAGGGCGGGTGCCTGTTGAATGAGAACCTTGGCTGGGGCGCGACGATGTGGGCCTATTCCAGCCGCGCGCCCGACCCTGCCCTGCGCCCCGACTGGCGCGAAATGTGGCTGGAGCGGCTGGAGGCAGAACCGTTTCTCCCCGCGCTTTGGCTGCGCCACCAATCGCGCGACGCCTATTGGAAGCAAGGGTCGGTGCTCGAGGAGTATAGCGCGCTCAAGGCCAAAGTGCTGGCGATTGGCGGCTGGGGCGATTCCTACAAGAACGCGGTCCCACAGCTGGTCGAGGCGTTGCCCGGTGCGAAGGGGATCGTTGGGCCTTGGGTGCATAAATACCCGCATTTCGCCATCCCCGAACCCCGTATCGGCTTTCTGCAAGAGGCGCTGCGCTGGTGGGACCGGTGGCTCAAGGGGATCGACACGGGCGTCGAGGACGACCCCGATTATCGGGCCTATCTGATGGACGGCATGCGCCCCGCCACGTGGACACATGAACGCCCCGGCCGCTGGATCACCGAACCCACAGGCGCGACATCGCATCTGCCCGTCAAGACGTTGCATCTGACGGATGAGGGCCTGCACGACACCGCTGCCCCGCTGGACCGCAGCGTCGCCTCCCCCGCGCATTGCGGGGCGGATGGCGGGGAATATTGTGCGATCTGGCTTGGCCCCGAAATGCCCGGCGACCAAAGGCAAGACGATGCGTTATCGGTCTGTTTTGACAGCGGACCCTTAGCGCAGCAGATGGATATCCTTGGCGCGCCGCGTCTGCACTTGCGTCTGGCCTGCGACAAACCACAGGGCCAGATCGCGGTGCGGTTGAACCATATCCACCCTGATGGGGCCTCGGCCCGGATTACCTATGGCGTGCTGAACCTGTCCCATCGCGACAGCGCCGAAAATCCGCAGGCGATGGCGCCCGGTGCCATGACCGACATCACGCTGGACCTTGACCACATCGCCTATCGCATCCCCAAGGGGCACCGGCTGCGGGTGTCGATCTCTACCGCCTATTGGCCCCTGCTCTGGCCTGCGCCCGAAGCGGCAGAGGTCACGCTGTCGTCCGGCCAGATCGACCTGCCGCAGCGCCCGACCAGCGGCGGGGACGAATACAGCTTTGCCCCGCCCACCTCTGCCGCCCCGTGGGAGACAGAGACCCTGCGCCCCGAAAACCACATCCGCCGCCAAGAGATCGACCGCGTCACGGGCATCGTCTCTTTGATCATCGAGGATGACTTCGGCAAACTGCGCGATGCCGATCACGGGCTGATCGCGGGCTCTGTCGCGCGGGAGGTGTGGCGCATTCACCCCGACGATCCGCTGTCCGCAAAAGGCACCTGTCACTGGACCGAAGAGCTGGAGCGGGACGACATCATCCTGCGCACAGAAACCCGGTCGCAGATGTGGTCGGACGCGACCCATTTTCATCTGACGGCCCGTCTTGAAGCGTACGAAAACGACAAATTGATCTATGAACGCGACGTGACGGAAGACATTAAGCGACACTTTATGTAACAAACTCGTCACATGGCCGCCGGTATTACCACTTGCGACACGGGCTGAAATGCTTAACGTTGTGCCACCAGTCAATAAAAAAACCTGCGCACCAATGCGTGGAAGTATCACCTAAAACAGGGAGTTCTCATCATGGATGATCAACTGAAACATATGACCGGCCAAGTGGCCAAGGGCACTATGACACGCCGCGAATTCGTCGGGCGTGCCGCTGCTTTGGGCGTAACGGCCGCCGTCGCCAACTCGATGCTGGCGAACCACGCGCAGGCCGCAGCCCACGAAGCACCGATTCGCGGTGGCACACTGAAAATCGGGTCGTCGGGCGGTGAATCCACCAATACGCTCGATCCTGCGCTGACCGCCTCCGAAGTGCCGCTGAACAACCTGCGCCACCTGTACGAAAGCCTTGTCGAGGTCGATCCCAACGGGGAAATCGAAAACCGCATGGCCGAAAGCTACGAGGCCTCGGCCGACGCGAAAACCTGGGCGTTCAAAATCCGCAAGGGCATCCAGTTCCACAACGGCAAGGAAATGACACCCGAAGACGTGCTGAAAACCATGCAGCGCCATTCGGATGAAAACAGCCAATCCGGTGCATTGGGCATCATGCGCGGTATCGAGAACATGAAGGTCGATGGCGACAACTTCATCGTTGAACTGGGCGTCGGCAACGCTGACCTTCCCTATCTGCTGGCCGACTACCATCTGATGATTCAGCCCGATGGCGGCATGGACAACCCCGGCGCGGGCATCGGCACCGGCCCTTACACGCTGGAAGTTGACGAGCCCGGCGTGCGCCACGGCTTCAAGCGTAACGAAAACTACTGGGACGCCGACAACCGCGGCTTTACAGATTATAACGAGGTGCTGGTACTGAACGATGCCACCGCACGGACCGCGGCGCTGCAGTCGGGTCAGGTCAACATGATCAACCGCGTTGATCCCAAGGTTGCCGCCCTACTGGACCGCGCGCCCAACCTGACGGTGAAATCCGTTGCCGGTCGGGGCCACTATGTGTTTATCGCCCATGTCGACACCGCACCGTTCGACAACAACGACCTGCGTCTGGCGCTGAAATATGCGATCAACCGCGAGGAAATGGTCGACAAGATCCTGCGCGGCTACGGCACCATCGGGAACGATATGCCGATCAACGCCTCTTATCCGCTGTTCGATGAATCGATCCCGCAGCGCGAACATTCCATCGAGAAGGCGAAAGAGCATTACGCCGCCTCCGGTCACGATGGCAGCCCGATCATCCTGCGCGTTGCAGACGGTGCCTTCCCCGGTGCGGTCGATGCGGCATCGCTGTTCCAGGAATCCGCCAAAGCCGCCGGTATCCCGCTTGAGATCAAACGCGAGCCGAACGATGGCTACTGGTCCGAGGTCTGGAACAAACAGCCGTTCTGCGCCTCTTACTGGGGTGGCCGTCCGGTGCAGGACCAGATGTATTCGACCGCCTATCTGTCGACCGCGGACTGGAACGACACCCGCTGGAAGCGCCCCGAGTTCGACGAGATGCTGCTGTCGGCCCGCGCCGAACTGGACGAGGCCAAGCGCAAAGAGACCTACTCCAAGATGGGTCAGATGATCCGCGACGAAGGCGGGTTGATCCTGCCGATGTTCAACGACTTTGTGGATGGTGTCGCCAACAATGTCGGCGGCTGGGTCGAAGATCCCAACGCGGAACTGTCCAACAACAAAGCCGGGATCAAATGCTGGGTCAAAGACGCATAAGGTAAACCCAGCTTATGCATCCCATCGTCAAACTGATCGCCCAACGCTTAGCGTTGGGCCTTCTTCTCCTTTTTGCCGCGTCGATTCTGATCTTCGTAGGCACCTCGATTTTGCCCGGCGACGTGGCACAATCCATCCTAGGTCAATCCGCCACGCCCGAAGCGCTTGCGAACCTGCGCCGAGAGCTTGGCATGAACGATCCCGCCATGACCCGCTATTTCGCCTGGCTGGGCGGCGTGCTTCAAGGAGACTTGGGCACCGCGCTGACCAATGGCCGCGATATCGCAGAAAGCCTTGGCGGGCGTCTGAAGAACACGCTTTTCCTTGCCTTCTGGGCTGCTGCAATCTCTGTGCCGCTGGCGATCTTTCTGGGCCTGCTGGCCGTGCGCTACAAAGACCGCTGGCCGGACAAGCTGATTTCGGCCGTCACGCTGACCACGATCTCTATCCCGGAATTCATGATCGGCTATGTGCTGATCTATTGGGTGGCGATCAAATGGCGGCTGTTTCCGTCGGTGGCGATCATCAACGATAGCATGAGCCTCGGGGCCAAGCTGAACGCGATTGCCATTCCGGTGATGGTGCTGACGCTGGTCGTATTGGCGCATATGATGCGCATGACCCGCGCCGCGATCCTGAACGTGATGCAATCGGCCTATATCGAAACAGCCGAGCTTAAGGGCTTGGGCATGCTGAAGATTATCCGCAAGCACGCCTTCCCCAACGCCATCGCCCCGATCGTCAATGTTGTGATGCTGAACCTCGCCTATCTGGTTGTCGGCGTCGTGGTGGTAGAGGTCGTCTTTGCCTATCCCGGCATGGGGCAATATCTGGTCGATCACGTCAGCAAACGCGACGTGCCCGTGGTGCAAGCCTGCGGTCTGATCTTTGCGGCCGTCTATATCGGGTTGAACCTTGTGGCCGACATCGTGTCGATCCTTGCCAACCCGCGCCTGAGGCACCCCAAATGAGCGCCGCGCATCTCCCCCCGAGGCAATGCGCGACGCACGGGGCCGCAGTTCAGCTTCGCATCAACGCGAACACCTGCCGCATGCCCGTATCGCCACCTGACGTTGACCCATTCATTTGTTTGGGAGCGAACCCATGAAAAACATTCCAATCTCCGCCATGATCGGCCTGTTCTTTACCAGCGTCTATTTCATCATGGCCGTCTTTGCCCCTTGGCTCGCCCCCTATGGCATGGCTGAAATCGTCGGCGACGTGTGGGAGCCTTCATCGTCGGAGTTCCTGCTGGGCACCGACAGCATCGGGCGCGATCTGCTGTCGCGTATGATCTACGGTGGGCGCACCACGATCTTTATCGCCACTGCAGCCACCACCCTCAGCTTTACGCTGGGGTCCATTCTGGGCTTTTTCGCAGCCGTCTCGGGCGGTTGGGTCGACCAAGCCATTTCGCGCTTTGTCGATCTGATCATGTCGATCCCGTCGCTGATCTTTGCGCTTGTCGTGCTGTCGGTGATGCCGACCACCGTGCCGATCCTGATTATCCTGATGGGTCTGTTGGACAGCACCCGTGTCTACCGTCTGGCGCGCGCTGTGGCCGTGGACATCACCGTGATGGACTATGTCGAGGCCGCCCGCCTGCGCGGCGAGAAGATCGGCTGGATCATTTTCCGTGAAACCCTGCCGAACGCGCTGTCGCCGCTGATCGCCGAGATGGGCTTGCGGTTTATCTTTGCGGTGCTCTTTGTGTCGACGCTGTCGTTTCTGGGTCTGGGCGTACAGCCCCCTCAAGCTGACTGGGGCGGCATCGTGAAAGAGAACAAGGAAGGCATCAACTATGGTATTCAGGCGGCGCTCTATCCGGCCTATGCCATCGCCACGCTTTGCATCTCTATCAACCTTGTTGCGGACTGGATTTTGAACCGCACCACATCGCTGAAAGGGGGCCGCGGATGACCGAGCCACTTCTCAAGGTACGCGGCCTGAAAATCGGCGCGACCGCCTATCCGCCCGGCGAAAAGCCGATTGATATCAAGATCGTGCACGGTGTCGACTTTGATCTGCAACCCGGCAAGGTGCTGGGGCTGATCGGGGAATCCGGCGCGGGCAAATCCACCATCGGGCTGGCCGCTATGGCCTATGGCCGCGGCGGGGTAGAGATCACCGGCGGCGAGGTTTGGGTCAACGGGCGCGACATCCTCAAGGAGCGTCTACGCGCCGTGCGCCGCCTGCGCGGCGCCGAGGTGACCTATGTCTCGCAATCCGCGGCAGCGTCTTTCAACCCCGCGAAAAAGATCATGGATCAGGTGACCGAAGCCGCGATCTATCAGAACAAGTTTACCAAGGCCGAGGCCGAGGAACGCGCGGTTGATCTGTTCCGCAAGCTTGGTCTGCCGGACCCTGAAACCATCGGTAACCGCTACCCGCACCAGGTGTCTGGCGGGCAGTTGCAACGCTGCATGACCGCGCTGGCACTGTGTCCGCAGCCCGATCTGGTGGTCTTTGACGAACCCACCACGGCACTGGATGTGACCACGCAGATCGACGTGCTGGCCGCCATCAAAGAAGCCATCGCCGCCACCGGCGTTGCCGCGCTCTACATCACCCATGACCTCGCGGTTGTGGCGCAGGTCAGCGATCATATTATGGTGCTGCAACAAGGGGATATGGTCGAATACGGTACCGTTGACCAGATCATCAACGCGCCCAAGGAAGACTACACCAAAGCGCTTGTGTCGGTCCGGTCGATCCGCCACGAGGAAAAAACGCCGACCGATACCCCTGTTCTACGGGTCGAAAACGTCACCGCCCGCTATGCTGGCACGGATTTTGATGTGCTCAAGAAGATCAACGTCGATATTCATCCGGGCCAGACATTGGCTGTCGTGGGGGAATCCGGCTCGGGCAAATCCACGCTGGCCCGCGTAATCACCGGCCTGCTGCCCCCAAGCGACGGGACGATCACCTTTGACGGGCGCGAGCTTGCCCCCGCCCTGGCGCAACGCCCCATCGAAGACCTGCGCGAGATGCAGATGATCTACCAGATGGCCGATACCGCGATGAACCCGCGCCAGACCGTGGGCACCATCATCGGCCGCCCGCTCGAGTTTTATTTCGGGCTGAAAGGCAAGGCAAAGCAGAAGCGCATTCAGGAACTGCTGGACGAGATCGAATTAGGCGACGGGTTTCAGGACCGCTATCCGGCAGAGCTGTCGGGCGGGCAGAAACAACGTGTCTGCATCGCCCGTGCGCTGGCCGCCAAGCCCAAGCTGATCATCTGCGACGAGGTGACAAGCGCGCTTGACCCGCTGGTGGCAGATGGCATCCTCAAGCTGCTGTTGAACCTGCAAAAGATCGAGGATGTCGCCTATCTGTTCATCACCCACGATCTGGCGACGGTAAAAGCCATCGCAGACAGTATCGCTGTGATGTATCAGGGCGAAGTTGTGCGGTATGGCACCAAAAGTCAGGTGCTGTCACCGCCCTTTGACGATTATACCGACCTGCTGCTGAGCTCTGTCCCCGAGATGAAGATCGGCTGGCTGGAAGAAACCATCGCACATCGCAAAATGGAAAGTGCTGGCAATTAAGCCTGTGGGCAACGAGGCGGATTGTATCGGACACATACAAGCGCTGTGGCCCGCCGAAGAGGTATCGACATGAAGAACAAGCTGCTTTTGATCATCCTCGACGGTGTGCCCTACCGCAATTTCCGTCGGCTGTTCGGCAATCTGGAAGGCTGGGTCGATAGTGGCGAGGCGCGGGTCTGGACCCAGCGTGCGGTGCTGCCGTCAATCTCTGCCTCCTGC
This sequence comes from Sulfitobacter sp. PM12, assembly GCF_045586035.1. Lineage (NCBI taxonomy): Bacteria > Pseudomonadati > Pseudomonadota > Alphaproteobacteria > Rhodobacterales > Roseobacteraceae > Sulfitobacter > Sulfitobacter sp. PM12. The sequence continues at coordinate 1,313,945 of NZ_CP151529.1, read as the reverse complement.
TATGCCTCGATCCACACGGGTGTGGCACCGGCTGAACATGGCTGTACCGGCAACGGCAATGTGTTCCGGCTAAAGCACAAGGACGTCTTCGCCCAGACCCGTGCGGCGGGCGGTGTGACAGGGGCCGTGGCCCATTCTTTCTGGTCGCAATTCTTCAACCGCCACCCCTTCGACTATGTGCGCGATGTGGAATACGACGAGCCCGAGAGCGACACGATCAACCACGGCCGGTTTCACACGATGACCGGCTACGGGCTGGTAAACCAGATGACCCCGTCGGATGTGGATCTGTTTGGCTCTCTCACCAATCTGGCGCTGCGGTTCGGGCTGAACTACGGAATGCTGCACACCTGCACGCTGGACAGCATGGGGCATCGGTTTTTCCACGATTGTCAGGAAATGGACCACGCCTGCGCCGTCATGGACGAGATGCTGGCCCCCTTCATCCCGAAATGGCGCGCCTTGGGGTATGAGGTGATCGTCACAGCCGATCACGGGCAGGACGAGCGCGGGCACCACGGCGGACGCAGTGCCTTACAGCAGGAAACCGCGCTGTATTACTTTGGCGATGCCGAAGGGCCGTCCGAAGATACGGTGATCGACCAGCTGCAGCTCGCGCCGACGATCCTTGGCCGTCTGGGTGCGCCTGTTGCTGATACGATGAAGGCGCAGTCTTTCCTGAAATGATACCGTTTCTTAGGCCGTGCTAGTTTCTCAGGCCGTGCTGATCGCAGGCCACTGCCCTGCCCCGACAGCGCCGATCGCCGCTGTCACTTGATCAAAGAACGCCGCCGCCTTGCGTGACATCACCCGCGCGCGCAGACAGCCGTGGACAAGGCCCGCGGCCTCGTGCCAATGGGCCTGCCCGCCTGCCCCGTTGATCGCGGCGGCATAGGCTTCCCCGTCGCTCGACAGCGGGTCACAGGCGACCGTGAGTATCACCGTGGGCGGCAGGTCGGTAAAGTCGGTATCGTGCAGCGGGGCGTAGCGTGGATCGTCCACAGGCGGCACCCCACCGGATCGCACCTGCTGGTAAAACTCCATATCCGCAACCGTCAACTGCGGCGCGTTGGCGTGGGTGATATAGCTGCCCTTGCTGCGATCTCCGCCCAGTCCGGGATAGATCAGAACCTGACCCGCTATGCGCCCGTCATGAGATCCTCGCGCGGTTTGGGCGACGGCGGCAGCAAGATTGCCGCCCGCACTGTCCCCCGCCAATACAATCCCGCCGTCATATGCGGCTGCAATCGCCTGAAACGCTGCCCATGCGTCGTTGAAGCAAGCGGGAAAGACGGCCTCGGGGGCGAGCGCGTAGTCGACAGAGATCACACGGTAGCCGGTCGCGGCGCAAATTTCGGCGCAGACATCATCGTGACTGTCGAGCCCGCCAACAACAAACCCGCCGCCGTGATAGTAGACGACCGTGATCGCGGATGTGTCGGCCTCGTAAACGCGACATGGGACGCCGCCGAAGGCCACGTCCCATGTGCGGACCCCATCAGGGTGGGGTTGGTGAAAAGCAGCGCACATCCGGTTATAGACAGCGCGCTGCTGGTCGATGGTGAGTGACACCGCGTCCGGTGGATAGAAACTGTCCGAGCGGTCCATATAGGCCCAGATTTCCTCATCCAGTAGAACGCGGTAGTCGGGTTGGATCACGCGGCCTCCCAACCGAAGGTAAAGACGTCCAGCGATGCGCCGACATCAGCCTCGCTTGCGCCATTCATGGCGATTTGCGCAACCAGACCGCGTTTCTTGTCATCGGTGACAGAGGCAACACGCGCGGGCAGACCGGCGGCTTCCAACGTCTCGTCATAGACGCGCGTGATCGCGTTTTTGCGCAGGTCGGGCTTGAAGATCTTGCCGACGGCGGTTTTGGGCAGCTCGCTCATGATGGTCATATGCTTGGGCTGCGCCGCGCGTTCCTGCACGTGCTCTTTGCAGAACTCAAGCAGTTCGGCTTCGGTGATCGACGCACCTGCGACCAGTTCGACAAAGGCGCAAGGTACCTCGCCCGCGTGGGCATCGGGCTGGCCGATGGCACCGGCAAAGGCGACCGCCTCGTGACCCAGAAGCGCCTCTTCGATCTCGGCGGGGTCGATGTTGTGACCGCCACGGATGATCAGGTCTTTGGCGCGGCCTGTGATCCAGAGGTATTTGTCGCTGTCAATACGGCCCAGATCCCCTGTGCGCAGGTGCGTGCCCTGATAGTAGAGATCCTTGTTCTTGTCGGCTTCGGTATAGGTGTTGCCCGCATAGACGCCGGGGTTCGAGATACAGATCTCGCCGATCTCGTCGACCTCTGCCTCGACCAGCCCGTCGCTGGTGCTTTTGACGATCTTCACATCCGTATAGGGGAAGGTGATCCCGATACTGCCTACCTTGCGCACCCCGTCCGTCGGGTTCGACGACACAAGGCAGGTCGCCTCTGTCAGGCCGTAGCCTTCGATCAGCGTGATGCCGGTAGCCTTTTCAAAGCGCCGGAACAGTTCCAGCGGCAAGGGTGCCGAGCCGGAGAAGGCGGTTTTCACGGTCGAGATATCAGCGTTGATCGGGCGCTGCATCTTGGCGGAAATCGCCGTAGGGACAGTGATGATGAAAGTGATTTTCCAGCGCTCGACCAGTTTCCAGAAGTTGTCGAACACCCCGTCCCCGCGATAGCCCTGAGGCGTCGGGAAGACCACATGCGCACCGGATTTCACCGCCGCCATAAGGATCACGTGGCAGGCGAAAACGTGGAACAACGGCAGCGGACACATGATGTTGTCGTTTTCCGTATACAGCAGCGTGTGCCCAAGCCAGCCGTTGTAGACCATGCCCGAATACTTGTGCTGCGCCACTTTCGGCATGCCCGTTGTCCCGCCGGTGTGGAAGTAGAAGGCGACGCGATCCTCTTGCGGATCGTCGAATGTCAGCTCGGCCGGTTGCTTTGCGATTTCGGAATTGAAGTTCTTGTAGGTCGCTTGATTGGTGACCTTCAGCTTCGGACGGATCAGCGGCACGATCCACGACTTTGGCGCGGTCAGATAGCGGCACAGGTCGACTTCGAGCACGGTCGTGACATTCGGTGCCAGCTTGACCGCCTCGGCGGTTTTCTCGGCCACATCCGTCTTGGGGAAAGGCCGCAGGGTCACAACGACCTTGGCATTGGTTTCACGCAGGATCGATCCGATCTGCTCTGCCTCGAGCAGCGGATTGATGGGGTTTGCGATCCCTGCGACGGCACCGCCCAGAAGCGTGATGACCGTCTCGTTACAGTTTGGAAGGACATAGGCGACCACATCGGTCGGCCCCACACCCAGCGACCGGAACAGATTGGCCGCACGGCCCACCTGCCCCCGCAGCTGCGACCAGCTTAGGGTTTCCGCGTGATCTTTCGGCCCAGAGAAAATCTGGTAGCTGATCGCGTCGTGGCTTGGAAACTTTCCGGCGGTTTCGCTCAACATGCTCCAAAGTGTTTTGGGCACGTCGCGGTCAGCCCACGGCATTTCTGCTTCGATTGCGTTACGGTCTTCTACACCGGCAAATGACATTATGTTCCTCCCTTAGTGGTGCGGTTTGCCCGCATCCCGTTATTCCCTGTTGTCAAAGATGATTGCTAATTTCAGCTTTCGCAAGCATTTGCAGGCGCTCAAACGCTGCGTTCAAGCCCACTGACCCAACGGAAGGCTCGAAAAAGAGCGGCAGACGCTGCCTGCCGCTCTCTTTTATGGGGTAAAAGCACGTGGCGCACCCCTTATGTGTGGTGCGTTTACTTGGCAGGAATACGCAGCATCTGACCGGGATAGATTTTATCGGGGTGGGTCAGCATGGGTTTATTCGCTTCAAAGATTTCTTCATAGCGCGCGCCATTGCCAAGGGTCTTGGCCGCGATAGCCCAAAGCGTGTCGCCCTTTTCAACGGTGTGGAAGGTGCCGTCCCCCTCGCCGCCGTCCATGTCTTCTTCAACCGCGGCAACGCCTTCGACGTTCCCCACGGCCAGAATGACCTTTTCTTTCATCTCTTGGCTCGCCGCCTTGCCCGAAACCTTGACCTTGTCGCCTTCGACAGAAATATCGAGCCCTTCGGCGTCAAGCCCGAGGTCTTTCAATTCATCCTGAAGCGCGGCTCCGGTGACTTCGGTATCATCACCGCCGCCAAACACTTTCTTGCCGGCGTCTTTTACGAAACTCCACAAACCCATGTTGTTCTCCTTCTGGATCCATTCGGGTGTGATTGTTTCCATTTAACCGTAAAATTCACAAGGTTTTTTATACGTCCGCTAGACCATCGGTGAATTGCAGCCGCGCCAGGCGCGCATAGAGCCCCCCTTTGGTGACCAGCTCGTCATGGGTGCCCATATCGACGATCCGCCCTGCTTCCAGCACGACAATGCGGTCGGCCTTTTTCACCGTCGCCAGACGGTGCGCGACGATCAGGGTGGTGCGGTCCGCGCTCAACCGATCCACGGCGGCCTGCACGGCGCGTTCGCTTTCTGCATCCAAGGCGCTTGTGGCTTCGTCGAGCAGCAGCACCGGCGCGTCGCGCAGGATGGCGCGGGCGATGGCGATACGCTGCTTTTGCCCGCCCGACAGCATCACCCCGCGTTCACCCAAATAGCTGTCGTAGCCGTCGGGCAATGCGCTGATGAACCCGTGGGCGGCGGCGGCGTCGGCCGCGGCGTCAATCTCGGCGTCTGTGGCGTCGGGGCGGCCAAAGCGGATGTTCTCGCGGGCAGAGGCGGCGAAAATCACCGGGTCTTGCGGCACCAAGGCGACCGACCGGCGGAAGGCCGCACGCGAGACATCCCGCAGATCGACCCCGTCAAGGGTGATCCGCCCCGAAGCAGGATCATAGAACCGCAGAATCAACTGGATGATCGTGGTTTTGCCTGCACCCGAGGGCCCGACGAACGCGACCGTTTCACCGGGGTTGATCGACAGGTTGACCCCGTCCAGTGCCTGCACATCGGGTCGTGCGGGGTATCTGAAATGCACGTCTTCAAAGGCAATCCGACCGGCGACAGGGCTGGGCAAGGCGATGGCCGCAGCGGGGTCTTGCACGGTGTCTTCGGTCCGCAACAGCTCTACCAGACGTTCGGTGGCACCGGCGGCGCGTTGAAGTTCACCCCAGATCTCGGACAGCGCCGCGACCCCGCCTGCCACCATCACGGCATAGATCACGAATTGCACCAAGGCACCGGGGGTCATCTGGTCGGCACGCACATCCCGCGCGCCCATCCACAAAACGCCCACGACGCCGGCAAATACCAGAAAAATCACAATAATCGTCATCAGCGCGCGGGTCTTGATCCGACGCTGCGCCGCGTCATAGGACGCTTCGGTCATCTGTGCGAATTGCGACTGGCTGGCGGCCTCGTTGGTAAAGGCCTGCACGGTCTGCACCGCGCCCAAACTCTCGGACGCATTGCCCGAGCTTGCCGCGATCCAGTCCTGATTTTCACGGCTCAGCACCCGCAAGCGCCGCCCCAGAACAAGGATCGGCACAATTACCGCTGGTACGATCAACAACACCATCGCCGTCAGCTTGGCCGAGGTGAACAACATCAGCACCAACCCACCGGTCACGATCAGCATATTGCGCAGCGCGATAGACACGGACGACCCGATCACCGACAGGATCAACGTGGTGTCCGTGGTGATCCGGCTCAGCACCTCGCCGGTCATCAGGTTCTCGTAGAACGCCGGGCTCATCGAGATCACGCGATCGAACACCGCCTTGCGGATATCGGCAACGACCCGTTCGCCAAAGCGCGTCACCAGCGCATAGCGCAGCCCCGTGCCCACAGCCAGAAGGGCCGCGATGATCAGGGCGGCAACGAAGTACTGGTCCAGCAGTTCGGCCTCTCCGGTGCCGAAGTTATCGATCACGCGGCGCACGGCCAGCGGCAGCGTCAAAGAGATCATCGCCGTGAGCACCAGCGCCAGAATGGCCGCGATCATCAGCCCGCGATAGGGCGCAAGAAACGGCAGCAGCGCGCGCAGGGCCCCCAACTCACGCGATTTTTCGCGTTCTTCGGTGCCGGGGCCGGGCGTCGGGGTACGTGCCATGAGATATCCTTTGGAGTGCTGCCGTGTCATCGCCCGCACATCGCGCGGGGTCAAGGGCTGCACCCCTAGGGCGCTTGCGACAAAAGCGCATTGATCCAGCGCAAATAGCCAAAATCAAAAGGATGTCGGTAAGGAGTGGAGCGGGCGGCGGGAATCGAACCCGCGTCTTCTGCGTGGAAGGCAGAGGTCTTACCATTACACAACGCCCGCGCTACGGGAGGAGGGGTAAGTCATACGCTGCGGGTCGTCAAGGCCGTCTGCACGCGCGAAATGCAGCAAAGATCAAAATGCGCCATTTGCCGCCCTTTACCTGGCCCTGCCGATGGCGCAAATTCCGCGCTACCAAAGGTCAGAAGGAGACGACGATGCCCAACCCGCTTTACGACGCTTTATTCGGTCGCCACATCGGGCAAAACACGCCGTTTCTGATCCTGCCGGACGGGCGCACCATCACCCATGACCAATTCATCCGCTCTGCCGCGCGCTATGCCAATGCGTTTTCGGACAAGGGGCTGACAGCGGGCGACCGTGTCGCGGTGCAGGTCGGCAAATCGCCGGATGCGCTGGCGCTTTATGCCGCTTGCGTGCAGGCAGGGCTGGTGTTCTTACCGCTCAACCCCGGCTACACAGCATCCGAGGTGGATTATTTCGTCGGCAACTCGGGCGCGCGGCTGCTGGTTTGCGATCCTGCAGATGTTCCCGAACTCACGCCGGTCGCTGCCGCCGCCGGTGCTGCGGTAGAGACGATGGACAACACCGGCCGTGGCACGCTGCGCGATCTGGCAGCCACCCTGCCCGACACCTTCGATACCGTCGACCGCGGGGCCGAGGATCTGGCCGCCTTCCTCTATACCTCGGGCACCACGGGCCGATCAAAAGGCGCGATGCTGAGCCAGCGCAACCTGCTGAGCAACGCCGAAACGCTGGTTGATGTCTGGCAATTCACCAAGGCCGATGTGCTGCTCCATGCGCTGCCGATTTTCCACACACACGGGCTGTTCGTGGCGACCAATATCATGCTGCTTAGCGGTGGCGCGATGGTGTTCCTGCCCAAGCTCGATATCGATCAGCTGATCCGTTTCATGCCGCAGGCCACCGCGTTGATGGGCGTGCCGACCTTCTACACCCGTTTGCTGAGCTCTGATGACTTCACCGCCGGGTTGACGGCGCATATGCGTCTGTTCATCTCGGGCTCTGCCCCCTTGCTGGCCGAAACGCACAAGCAGTTCGAGGAACGCACAGGCCACCGTATTCTGGAACGCTACGGGATGACGGAAACCAATATGAACACCTCGAACCCCTATGACGGGCCGCGGCGCGGCGGCACTGTCGGCACACCCCTGCCGGGGGTCGAGCTCAAGATTTGCGACCCCGATACCGGCGAAACCCTACCACAGGGAGAGATCGGCGTCGTCGAGGTCCGCGGGCCGAATGTTTTCCAAGGCTATTGGCAGATGCCCGAAAAAACCGCCGCTGAACTGCGTGCGGACGGGTTCTTTATCACCGGCGATCTGGGGCTGATTGACGAAGACGGCTATGTGCAGATCGTCGGGCGCGGCAAGGATCTGATCATATCCGGCGGCTATAACATCTATCCCAAAGAGGTCGAACAGGTGCTGGACGATCAACCCGGCGTGCTGGAAAGCGCCGTGATCGGCGTGGCTCATGGGGATCTGGGCGAGGCACCGGTTGGTGTGCTGGTCGCCGATGGCAGCCGTGATCTGGACCTGGAGGCGCTGTCGCAGACCGTCGCGCAATCGCTGGCGCGGTTCAAATGTCCGCGCAAGCTGGTGGTGGTTGATGCCCTGCCCCGCAATACGATGGGCAAGGTGCAAAAGAACCTGCTGCGCGAAACCTATGCTGATCTGTTCAAGGGCTGACTACGGGTGCGGGTCGCCCACACAGGGCGTGCCGCCTGCCACCCAGATCGCCAGCGCCTCCTGCATCTCGGGGATGCTACCGGGGGCCGCCGCGCGCCCTGCGCCGGGGTCAAAGCCCCATGCCACAAAGGCCGACGTTCGCAGGTGATCGGAGAGGTCTTCGGGCGCAAAGGCACCGTTGCTGTCGGGGTCACGCAGTTGTGCGCATATCTCGGCGCTGGTCTTGCCTTTCCAGGCCATTTCAATCGGGGGAAGCCGCCATGCGTCCGCAATCATCGGTGGCGCGTGGGGGACGGTATTTTCTGAAGCGGCGCTGATGTGACAAGTGCGGCAGGGCATCGTCTCGGCCCCGATGCGGCTTTCATCGGCAAGGATGTTCATGCCGTGCACGGGCGCTTGGTCGGCAGCCTCCTCGTGGCCCAACCCTTCCCAGAGCGGCACGCCAGCGGGGCCCACGTGGCAATTGGTACAGCGCGGATGCGACACGACCGTGTGGATATCATCCCACGCCGCCAGCGCCGCTGCGCGATCGGGTGCTTCTTGCGCAAAAGCACCGCCCGCGCAGACCAGCGCTATGATCCCGCCGATGATCACCCCGCGAAGGGAGATCATACAAAGTCGATCGACTTGGACAGCGGCAGTTCGCGGATACGCTGCCCCGTTGCGGCAAAGATCGCATTGGCCAAAGCAGGTGCGGCGGGGGGGACGGCGGGTTCACCGATGCCCCTGATCTTGTCGCCATTCTCAAGCCCGCGCACCATGATCAAAGGCGTCTGGTGCAGGCGCATCCCTTCGTAGGCGTGGTAGTTATCCTGCTCTGCCACGCCGTCGCGATAGGTCAGCTCGCAGTTCATCGCGTGGCCCAGGCCAAAGATCACACCGCCTTGCAACTGCGCCTCAAAGTTCACGGGGTCCAGCACGCGGCCCACATCGGCGGCGACAAACACCTTGTCGATACGGATGCCGTCGGGGGTGTTGGTGACCTCGACCACCTCGGCCACGGGCACGCCAAAGGCCAGCGTAAACGCCAGCCCCCGCCCCCGGTTCGGCCCCAGATCGCTGCCCCATTCCGACATCTCGCCCACGGCCTCCAGCACCTTGCGCGATGCGTCGTGCCAGCACAGGCGCAGCCGCTCTTGCAACGGGTCGACCCCCGCGGCGTGGCACATCTCATCCATGAAGCTTTCGTGCATGAACCCGTTGCCCGACGCCCCGACCGACCGCCAAGAGCTGATGGGCACCATCGCAGGCGTGCGGTAGCCGGTGACGCGGTAGTTGGGGATCTGGAACGGCTGGTCCCACGCCCCCGCGACAATCGCCACATCAGGGCCGAAGGCGGGCTGGTTCAACCTTGCGAGCGAGGATTCAGCGACCGAGGGGGCCGCGATCGCCAGATCAAACGCTGCGATACCGGCATCCGCCACAGCACCGCGCCCGCGCGCAATGGCCAGCGGGCGGGGGAAATCATGGGTGAAGTCTTCCTCGCGTTGCCAGATCATCTTGATCGGCGAGTCAGGCATCTGCATCGCGATCTCGACCGCTTGGGCGATATAATCATCCTCAAGGCGCCGGCCAAAGCTGCCACCGGACATCAGCACATGCACGTGGATGTCATCCCCGTCCAACCCCGTCAGCCGCGCCATATTCGCCTTGACGAAACGGGGGATTTGCGTGCCGGTCCAGATGTCCAGCCGCCCCTCGGTCAGCTTGACCACGACGCTCATCGGTTCCATCGGCGCATGGGCCAGATAGGGGATGCGGTATTCCGCCTCGACGACCGAGGCATCTTGCAACGCCTCTTCTACATCGCCTTCATCCTTGAACCGGCTGTCGCGGTGACCGTCGGTGAAAGAGGCCGCCACAGCGGCAAACTGGTCGGCGCTGTCACCGATATAGGGCGACGGGCCCCAGTCACATTCAACTGCCTGAGCCGCCTGAAACGCGCGCCATGTGTTATCCGCCACCACAGCGATGCCGCCGGTGATAGGCAAGACCGCGCTGACCCCGCGCATCTGGCGTGCGGCCTCGGCGTCAAACCCGTTCAGCCCGCCGCCAATCGCCGGATTGGTGCGGGTCGTGGCGATCACCATACCGTCCATCTGCATGTCGATGCCGTAGATCTGCCGACCGGTGGATTTCGCCACGATGTCGGTCCGCTTCTGCGGCTTGGTCAGATAGCGCCATTCCGACGGATCACGCAGGGTGACATCCTGTACCGGCTCGATCTCGGCGGCGATGCTGGCAAGGTCGATGTATTCGATCTTCAACCCATCGGGCAGCACGATGCAGCCGTTCTCTGTCCCCAGTTGGTCGCGCGGCAGGCCGGTCTGCTTCATCGCGGCCTTGATCAGCGTCTCGCGTGCGACGGCACCGGCCATGCGCAGGCGATCATACATATCAGGCACGGTGGACGAGCCGCCGGTGATATGCAGCCCCATCAGCTTGCCCATGACATCGACCGCACCGCGCCCGCCGCGTGCCAGCATCGTGTCAGAGGTCGCGGCAATCGGCAGCGCCTCTGCCCCGACAACGCCGTTGTAGTAAATCGCATCCGCCGGACCGGGCGACAGCTTGGCGCTGCGTGGGTCAATGTCGAGCTCTTCGGCGATCATATGCGCCTGCATCGACCACGCGCCCTGCCCCACATCCGCGCGCGGCGTGATCAGCGTGATCCCTTGAGCGTCGATCTTGACGTAGGGGGTGATCGCGGTTTCGCCGGGTTTCAACCCGTCGAGCAGCGGGTTCTCGCCCTCGCGTTTGTAAAGATAGGTGCCAAAGACGACGCCGCCTGCGACAGCGGCAGAGCCGATCAGGAAGCTGCGGCGGGCAATTGTTTTCACACGTCCCATATCACACCGCCTTCAGCTTGATCGCGGCGGATTTCACCGCCTCGCGAATACGGGGATAGGTGCCGCAACGACACAGGTTCCCGCTCATCGCGGCGTCAATCTGGTCATCCGTAGGGGTCGGGTTCAGCTCAAGAACAGAGGCCGCCTGCATGATCTGCCCCGATTGGCAGTAGCCGCATTGCGCGACCTGCAGGTCGATCCAGGCCTCCTGCACCGCATGGCGCACCGCCGGAGAGCCCAATCCTTCGATGGTGGTAATCTCGCCCTCGACATCGCCCGCAGCCAACTGGCACGACCGGACCGCGATCCCGTCCATATGCACGGTGCAGGCCCCGCATTGCGCGATCCCGCAGCCGTATTTCGGGCCGGTGATCCCCAGAACGTCGCGCAAGACCCAGAGCATGGGCATGTCTTCCTCGACGTCCACATCATGGGTCACGCCATTTACTGTAAGTTTCATGCCTTGTCTCCCGACGTTCACTCTATAAATACCAGCGGGATCGGGGTGGTAAACCCAATCTGTCCCGCATCCCTTCGTGCCCTCACGTCAAAACATCGTGTCACGAGGGGTTTCAGAAAACATAAAACGCCGCCCCCGTGAGGACGGCGTTTGTCGCAAGTTTTACGAATGCGCGCTTAGAATTCAACGACGGCGCGAATGGATTCACCTTTGTGCATCAATTCGAACCCTTCGTTGATCTGGTCCAGCGTCAGCTTGTGGGTGATCATCGGGTCGATCTCGATCTTGCCGTTCATGTACCAATCCACGATCTTGGGCACATCGGTGCGGCCCTTGGCCCCGCCGAATGCCGTGCCTTTCCAGACGCGCCCCGTGACCAGCTGGAACGGACGGGTCGAGATTTCGGCCCCCGCCGGTGCGACGCCGATAATGATCGACTCCCCCCAGCCCTTATGCGCGGCTTCAAGCGCCTGCCGCATGACCTTGGTATTGCCTGTGGCATCAAAGGTGTAATCCGCGCCGCCTTTGGTCAGCTCGACCAGATGCGCGACCATATCGCCCTCGACCTTGGTGGGGTTCACAAAGTCGGTCATGCCGAAGTAGCGGCCTGTCTCTTCCTTGTCGTCGTTCAGATCGACGCCGACGATCTGGTCGGCCCCCGCCATGCGCAGGCCCTGAATGACGTTCAGCCCGATGCCGCCCAAGCCAAAGACCACGCAGCGCGCGCCGATCTCTACCTTGGCGGTGTTGATCACCGCGCCGATACCCGTGGTCACACCGCAGCCGATATAGCAGATTTTATCAAAGGGCGCGTCCTTGCGGACCTTGGCAAGGGCAATTTCAGGGATGACCGTGTGATTGGCGAAGGTCGAACAGCCCATGTAGTGGTGGATCGGCGTGCCATCCATCATCGAGAACCGCGTGGTGCCATCGGGCAGCAGCCCCTGACCTTGGGTCACGCGGATCGCCTGACAGAGGTTGGTTTTACCCGATAGGCAATATTCACACTCGCGGCATTCGGGCGTGTAAAGCGGGATCACGTGATCGCCGACCTCGAGCGTGGTGACGCCCTCGCCGACCTCAAGCACGACGCCTGCGCCCTCGTGGCCCAGAATGGCCGGGAAAATCCCTTCGGGGTCGTCGCCCGAACGGGTGAATTCATCGGTGTGGCACAGGCCGGTGGCCTTGATTTCGATCAGGACTTCACCCCGCTTGGGGCCTTCGAGATTTACGTCCATCACTTCAAGCGGTTGACCTGCGGCAACGGCGACGGCGGCGCGTGTTTTCATCATAGGAAGGGTCCTTTTGCTGTTTCGGCCAAAAGGACGAAAAAGCGCTGCGATGTCAAGGTCAGGGGGATGCCGGACAGGCATAAGGGGGCGCTGCCCCCGGCACCGCTTTGCGGCCCCTCCCCCGGGATTTTCATCCATTTGGAAGGGCGGATATGCGTTTGCGCGCCGCGTGTTTTTCCTGTCCAATCGGCAGCGCGACAATGAACACCCACCGTGACCGAGGAGAAGAACATGGCCGACCGAACCGAGATCGGTATGACCACCCGCCGCGCCGTTTTGGGCGATGCCCATGTGGACCGCGCTGAAGCCGCCAAGACCGAGCTGGACGCGCCGTTCCAAAGTCTGATCACCGAAGCGGCCTGGGGCACCGTCTGGGCCAGCGACAAGATCAGCCGCCGCGAACGGTCGATGCTGACGCTGGCACTGCTGGCGGCGACCGGCAATTTCGAGGAAATCCCCATGCACATCCGCGCCACCGCCAATACCGGTGCCAGCAAATCCGATGTGATCGAAGCGTTCCAGCATGTTGCCATTTACGCGGGGGTGCCAAAGGCGAACCATGCGCTTAAACTCGCCAAACAGACCTATCAGGAAATGGAAGCCGTCGAATGACCGATCAGAACGGAGCGTTCTTTCACCGTGACCGCAGCTGGCACCCGCCCGCGCTGGCACCGGCCTATAAGACATCGGTGGTGCGGTCGCCGCAAAAGGCGCTGATCTCGATGAATACCACGCTGAGCGAGCAGACCGGCCCGGTCTTTGGCCACAACATGCTGGGGGCGTTGGATAATGACCTGATCCTCAACTACGCCGCCGAGGGCGAGATGGCGATTGGCCAGCGGATCATCGTGCATGGTCGTGTGCTCGACCAGAACGGGCGCGGTGTGCCTGGCGTGTTGCTCGAATTCTGGCAAGCCAATGCGGGGGGGCGCTATCGCCACAAGAAAGAGGGATATCTTGCCCCGCTCGACCCCAATTTTGGCGGATGTGGCCGCACTGTGACCGATGAGAACGGCGGCTATAGCCTGCGCACGGTCAAACCCGGTGCCTACCCCTGGCCCAATGGGGTGAATGACTGGCGCCCTGCGCATATCCATTTTTCCGTTTTCGGACAGGGTTTTGCGCAGCGCTTGATCACGCAGATGTATTTTGAAGGTGACCCGCTGATCTGGAAATGCCCCATCGTGCAGACGATCCCGTCGCGCGCCGCGGTAGAGCAGTTGATCGCGCCGTTGGATATGGACAATACCGTGCCTATGGATGCGCGGGCCTATAAATTCGACATCGTACTCAGGGGCCGCCGGTCCACCATGTTTGAAAACCGGATGGAGGGGAACTGATGCAAGAGCTGGCCCAGTTGAAAGAAAGCCCGTCGCAGACCGCAGGGCCCTATGTGCATATCGGCTGCGTGCCGAATTTCTGCGACATCACCGGCGTCTACCCCGAGGATCTGGGCGCGCATATGGTCAATGCCGAGACCAAAGGCGAACGGATCACGGTGAAGGGCACGATCTATGATGGCACCGGCACGCCGCTGAAAGACGCGCTGGTCGAGATCTGGCAGGCCGATGCGGCGGGGCTTTATCCGGGCAATGACCCCCGCGGGGCCGCCGATCCGAACTTTACCGGATGGGGCCGCAAGGCGGGCGATTATGACACCGGCGAATGGCAGTTCGACACCATCCGCCCCGGTGCCGTGCCCTTTCCCGACGGGCGTATGATGGCCCCGCATATCAGCTTGTGGATCGTCGCGCGCGGGATCAATATCGGCTTGAATACACGCATGTATTTTCCCGATGCCGATAACAGCGCCGACCCGCTGCTGACCCGTATTGAACATCAAAACCGCGTTGCGACCCTGATCGCGGAGAGAGAAACCGATGGCGTCTATCGGTTTGATATTTACCTTCAGGGCGAGAAAGAAACAGTGTTCCTAGATGTCTGATCCATGCATTCTTTGCGTTGCCATCACCGGCAGCGTACCGACCAAAGCCGCCAACCCCGCCGTACCCGTCACGATCACCGAGCAGATTGAAAGCACCCACGAAGCCTTTGAAGCCGGGGCGAGCATCTGCCACGCCCATGTGCGCAATGAAGACGAGACGCCCTCCTCTGACCCAGAGAAATTCGCGCGGTTGAAAGAGGGGCTGGAGAAACACTGCCCCGGGATGATCATCCAGTTCTCGACCGGCGGGCGGTCAGGTGCGGGCAAGGCGCGCGGCGGCATGCTGTCACTGCGGCCCGATATGGCCTCGCTGTCGGTGGGGTCGAACAACTTTCCCACCCGCGTCTACGAGAACCCGCCGGATCTGGTGGATTGGCTGGCGTCCGAAATGCGCGCCCATGAGGTTGTGCCCGAGATCGAGGCCTTCGACCTGAGCCACATCCTGCAGGCGATCCAGCATCACAAGGACGGCAAGCTGTTCGGCCGGCTTTATGTGCAATTCGTCATGGGGGTGAAAAACGCCATGCCAGCGGATAAAGCGGATAAAGAGGTTTTTGACTTCTACGTCGCGCAGTTGAAAGCCCGCGCGCCCGAGGCCGCGTGGTGTGCCGCAGGGATCGGGCCGAACCAGATCGTCGTGAACGAATGGGCGATTGCAGCGGGCGGTCACACGCGGGCCGGCCTGGAAGACAACGTGCGTCTGGACCGTAACACGCTCGCCCCATCCAACGCGGCGCTGATCAAACGCGCCGCGGATCTATGCGAGAAATACGAACGCCCCGTGGCGACCTGGCAGCAGGCGCGCGACATTCTGGGGCTGCGCAGCGCCTAAGGCATCCGCTGTCGCCCCGGGCTTTCGGCGGGCGACAGCACTTTCATCGGCTTTGCTGGATTTGCGACTGTAATTGACTGGCGCTGACGGCGGCGTTGATCCGCACGACGGCGACGCCGAGCCTCAGTTCCGCACCACGGCCTTCGTCGATTGTGATGGTCGGTGCGGCCGGCCAGTCGGATAGGTCGAGCGTATAGTCGTCCTCCCATCCGGTAAGTGTCGTCACGCCGCCATAAGCCACGTGGAAGGTCGCACGCCCTTTGCCGGGTTCAATCGTGTTGTGCCCGCTGCCGATATAGAACGTATCATCCCCGCCTGCGGATTTCACGCGGTTACGGCCGGGGCCAGTGTGGATTTCGGACCCGCCTTCGCCATCGGAAATATCGTCATTGCCCGGCCCGCCGTAGATCTTGCTGCGCCCTGCCCCGCCACGGATCACGTCGTTGCCCGCGCCCCCGTCGAGGATGTCGCGCCCATTGCCGCCGATCAGCGTGTCATTGCCCGCGCCGCCGTAGAACAGGTGCACATCCTTGCCGCGCCCTGATTTGGCGATCAACATATCGTCGCCGGCACCGCCATAGAAGGTCGCGCCCGCGTATTTTGCACCGATCATCACATCGGCCCCGCGGCTCCCCTGGACATTCACCGCGACTCTTTCGGAGGTTTCGAAGTTCATCGGGGTATCGGGATGCGCCACAACCGCAATGGGCTTGCCCTTCGATGGGTCTTGCTCTTCCCGGGCGACGACAGTGGCGATGCGGATATTCTCGATATAGGCGGGCATGTGCAGCACATAGTCATCTGGCCCCGCCATATACCACAACGTATCATTGCCGCCGTCTTCATCTTCCGAAATCTTTTCGGCATTGGCCCCATAGGCCCAATAATCATTATCCGCCGTGCCCCCCGCCAGCACCACAGAGCCGTCCAGCGCCATCATCGCATTGACCCCGCGCTGCGGGTTCTCGAACCCGCGCAGGTCAAGCCCGAGGTCCAGCGCATTATCCACCATCGTCCGGCGCAACACGTCGAGCGGGGCCGTTTCCACGATATTCGTCGTCTCGCCGGGGTCGGCGACCAGATCATAGATATGCTCTTCGCCGTTGGGGTAGCGGAAGTAGCGGTATTGGCTCAGATCGGGATCGGCGGCGCGCACCGATAGCGTGCCGAAAACGCTCGTCACCGGAGACTTGCTGTCGTCATACGATCCGAAACTGTCATCGATCAGCGGGAGCAGGCTTTGGCCCGACGTCCAGTCGGGACGGTATGGCAGCCCCGACAAGTCCATGATCGTCTTGGGCACATTATGCAGCGACACGGGCATCTCGACCACGCGGCCCTGCGTCATGCCTGCGTGCCAGACCCCCAGCGGCACATGGGCGGCGCTGTCCCACTGGCTCATCTTGTGGAAACTGTCGTGGGTGCCAAGGTTGAACCCATTGTCTGACAGCAACAGGACGGTGGTATTTTCCGCCAGCTCCGAGCCGCGCAAGGCGTCCATGAAGCGCCCGATTTCCGCATCCACATGGCTGATGGCCGCGAAATAGGCGCGTACAACCTGTCGCCACGCATGATCGCCCGCCTTCTCCGGGGTCCAGGGACCGTTGGCGATATAGGCCGCCTCGTAGACGGCCATGCCCTCCTGCGGGCCAAAGTAATCTTCCGGCGCGGCAGAATTGGGCCAGACAATCCGGTCGGGATCATACTGCTGATAGAATCGGTCGGGGCATTGCAGGTTGTAATGCGGGTGCTTGAAGCCCAGCTGGATCAGGTGCCGCCGCGCAGGGTCGGCCCGATCCAGATAGTCGATTGCGTTCTGCGCCACCCTATTGTCGTAGAAGCGGTCATCCTGGCTGCCATCGTCATCGGGATGGTTCACGCCCGCGATCCCCGGCCCCTTGTCGAGGTATTTCTTGACCTTGGATCGCCGCCCCGCATCCTTTGCCTCAGGCTGTTCATGAAAGAGGATACGCGCATATTCATGGGGCATGGGTTTGTAGTTGCTGTCGACCTTGCCCGTCGTGAACGTACGGAACCCGTTGCGGCGCAGATCGTATTGCCAGCCCGCCGTTGGCGGCAAGATATCGCGCCAAAACCGGTTGAGATCGACCAGCCCCGTGCGAAACGGTGACAACCCCGTCGCCAGTTCCGCCCGGCACGGCGCACAAAGCGGCACGGTGGCATAGGCATTGGAAAACCGCGTCCCCTCGGACATGAAGCGGTCGATATTGGGCGTGCTGATCTGCAGCCCGAAGGCCGTTCGCCACGTGAAAATATCGATCATGTCATCGATCCAGATGACACAGATATTGCCGCCAGCGGTGTCGGATCTGGTAAAGCTCATGCGCGCTCCCCTGTGTTTCGGGGCGCTTCGGCATAGCGGCAAGCGCGCGCGACCTGTTCAAGGGCGGCGGGCGTGCTGGCACCGTGATCAAGCCAGATCAGCACGTCATGCACCACCGATGTGCCCAAGGTCTTGAGGATCCCCTTGCGGTGGGACCGGCAGCCGATGAACAGATCAGCCACACTGTTCAACTCTGCCGCCAGTTCAGCGCTTGGTCGGGTGCTCTTCTGCGGGATTGGAAACACATCCCCGACCGGTGCGGCGGTCAGGTGCAACTGCCCTTGGTCAAAACCTGCCAGCACCCAATAGTCCTTACCCGGTGCGGGGATGGAAACCTCAACCATACCCGCATCATCCCGCCAGATCAGCCGGCCCTCGCTTTCGCTGAGAAACAGGTAGTTGTCGCTGGCGTCGGGGTTCACCGTCAGGAGGCTACGCGCCTCTGCGTCGGGCGAAGTGACGCGGATGGCAAGGCAGAAGCAGTCCTGCTCGACCAGTGCCGCATCAACGACAAAGCCGCAATTCACCCCGCGCGTGAATGCCACCCCGTCCCCTTCCAGCAGCGTGCCATTGTCGTCATTCGGATCGACAGGGCGCGCGGGCGAGCCAAGTCCGTTCTCGGCGGCCCATTGGGTAATCGCCTTTTGCGCATTGAAGGTCATGGCTGGGGCATGGGCATGGTACCAGACCGCCTGCGCATCATTGGGGTGACAGGCGTCCACGACGCTGGCCTGCGCTGCGTCATCGCGCAACAAGGCACCTTCGGGCAGGTCGATATCGACATAAAGGGGCGTAAAATCTTGCATCAGTGCACCGGCAGCGCGGCTGGCAGCGCCCAACGGTGTAACATCTCTCCGGTCCGGCTGGCATAGCAGAACCCGTCGCGCAGCGCCCCGCGATTGGCGGGCATCCCGTCGTCGCTGGGTGCGGCCCCGATAGCGTAACACAGCGTCAGCCCCTCCCCCGTCGGAGGCTTGTCACAGGTGATCAGCAGATCGTTACGGTCTTTGGCATCAACCTGCACGCTGGTAATCTTGGCACCGGCGCGATCCCCTTCCAGGCGGAAACCACAGGCACCACCGGCATTCAGCGGGTCGGCGGCATCCAGCACAAAGGGGCCCATCCCCTCCCCGCGGCAACGGATCACGCTGGGGTTGTCGGGCTCACGCTCTGCCAGCAGAAGAACGGGACAGTTCCACGGTTGGTCGCTGTTGCGCGCCTCGATCGCGCAGGCCTCCATCTCGGCCATTTGCAGCCGCGCGATATCTGTGGGCCGGCCAAATTCATCCAGCGCGAACATATAGCCCGGTGCCGCGTAGACGTGATCGTGCCCGCCCTTGTTCCATGCCAAATCCCACTGCGCGCGCAGCACGTCCGAGTCCGATACATCCCGCGTCCCTGCATCAAAGACAGCCGTAAACAGCGGCTTGCGCAGTCCGTGGTCGGCGAAGATATCCGTGATACGGCGCATCAGCGCGTGCATCGCGGCGCACCATTCGGGCCCCGTGCTCAGAACATCTTCGAGCGTGAAATCAAGCCCCACAGACAGGACCTTGGCCGGTTTACCCAATGCGCGCGCGGCGGCACAAAGGTTGGCGACAGTCTGATGAAAGCTGGTAAGGGCGGCCCCGTCGATCAACGCGCTGATGCTGGCGCTGCTGTCGGTTTCGGTGCGCGCATAAAGCAGTGGCAGGGCCCGGTGCTCCGCGTGCCTGCGACGCAGAATTTCGTCGGCGATCAGGCTGTCGCGGGTCTGTTCGGTCAGGCGCTGCATCAGGTCAGTGGGTGCCAGCGTTTCTGTCCCCGCAGCCCCAGCGGGCCCCAGGTCATCACCGGTGGTCACGACATGGTAGGGGAAGGACAGTGTTTCATCCACAGTCACCGCCCGCCGCGTGCCCCCGATGGCCAGAACACCAAAGACCGCACCCGACGTGTCGGCGATAATGTCAGGCGCGCTGGCGTCCGGGGCAGCGGTGATCTTGCGCCGGAATTGCCGCGTGCCTTGGGCACCGGGCAGGTTCGCGTCAAACACGTACCATTCCCCCTGCTCTCGAAGGTTCCACGCATCGACATCGCCCAACACAGCCGCATCGACGGGCAGCGTCTGCGCTCCGGCAGGCAGGCGACGATGGATATCCGCGATCACGCTGTCCGAGAGGTTCAGGCGCAGGCCCGTTTCGTCAAAGCCGATCACGTCGCCGTTCTTTGCCCGAAGAAGGACACCGCGTTTACTGGGGGCGTGGTCTGGCATTTGATACGTTCCTATTGGCGGGTCGGGCGCCGTTTCGCGCCCCCTTCAGCATCGTTTATGTCACCATCCCCGAGGCGGCAAAAGCACCGCAGTCGCCACCCCCTTCGGGAAAGCCGTCTCAGGTCGCATGGGCAGCCTGCTTTGGCTCGATGATAACAAACTCGGGCATGCTTTGGTCCTGGTCGGGCGAAAGGCTCGGGTCTTTGACCTTGCTCCGTTGTGCATGGAACGCGGCCACGGCAGGCCCGAACAACACGACACGCGTCACCGGGCCAAGCGTCACCCGGCTAAGCAATCCGCCGCCCAGTTCCTCGTAGCTGATGCGCAGAACATCCGGCTGATGGTCCGCGATCATCTGGTTCACCCGCGCAAGGGTTTCGGCATCGTTGTCGCAGATCACCGGCGCGTTGATCATGGACAAACGGTCGCCCATTTCAAGCGCGTTATGGTCCAGCACGTCGCGCATGATCGCCAACCGCGAGCTGTTATCCTCCTGCGCGAGGACCGTCGCCTCTGACACCGTTTGCGCGGCATGAATCGACAGAAAACCGATCCCCGCACCAAGGTCGAGCACCTTTTGGCCATCCTCGACCATACGCCCGGTCATGCGCGCCATGCGTCTTTGGTATTTGCCGCGCATCACAAGCTCGAGCGTGCTTTGCGCAAAGATACGTACATCCGCAGGCAGGGCGATATCGTGGTTGGGCACCCAGTCCACCGCCGTTTGAACTGATACGTCAATGTCGCCCGGAACGAACCCGTCGCCGCCCTCTGCGACATCCGCGAATGCGGCTTCCGGCACGCTACGGCGTTCCTCGGCGGGGCGGTCGGCGACGTTTTTCTCGACCTGAGACATCAGCTTGGCGATCTCTTCGGGGTCGCGGGCCTTGGGCGGCTTGGCCACGATCTGCGTGATCGGCACCTCGGATGCCTCAAGCAGCGATTGCTTCAGCTCTGCATAGGCGTCGGTCGCGCGGTATTCTTCAAGCCGTGCCTCGACCTTTTCGATAGCGGCATAATGGAGACGCGACAGAACCGGATCAGTCAGCAGCTCCTCCATGATCTGCTTGCGCCGTTCAGTATAGCGCAGGATCTTGTCGTCGTAGACCTCGTTGCGGTCCTGCAGCGACCAGTAGTCGGCGTTATACTTGTCTTTCTTGTTGTTCACATTGCCGCGAAACTTGCGGATCGCATAGCTGTCGACCGATTTGACCGCATAGTGGTTCATCTGCGCCCATTGATAGCCCACGGTGCGCCGGATCGACCGCCAGCCGCGGAACTTGAAGTAATCCTCCATCGGCTGGCCGGATCCGTTGAGCCATTTCACAGTGTCGGGAAAGCCGGTCTCCAGATGCTTGTTCTTGATCGACGGGCGATGGATGCCGATTTTCCATTTGTCAGGGTCAAACTTGAACAGCGTCTTGACGCCCCAGCCCTTGTTCCACGTCGGCGGGGCCGCATAGAGGTATTGTTCGGTCACCGGATCGCGCGACCAATCGACCACATTGCCAGAGCCGAAGATGCGCCAGGTGATCACGATGCCGTTGGCATCCCCCGCCGCGTCCAGCATCGGGTCCAGCGTGCCGTCGCCATAGTTGATGCAGAGGAATTCATCGGCATCGAACATCAAGATCCAGTCGGCCTCGGCGACTTTGGGTTCGGCCTGCGCGTATTTCATCGCAGATGGCTGCGGCTTCACCCCTTCGGGGATATCGTTGCGCCGGTGGTAGCCCAGACCCAGCTCTTCAAGCCGGATCAGCATGTCATCGGTGCCATCGGAACAATCGTTTGTGTAAACGAGTATCTTGGTGAACCCCACGGCAAGGTGATGGGCGTACCACTCCAGCAGGAATGGTGCCTCGTCCTTCATCATAGAGATGGCCAGCAGCTTGCCGTGCCGGCTGGTGTGCGGTTTCAGATTGATGGCAAAGGCCCTTCGTAACGCGGCTTAGCGCAGCGCTTTGGACGGGTCGATCCCGATCTTTTCGCACATCCGCGCGGCATAGGAACCGGGCAGAGGTTCGTTCTTTTCCCACCACGGTTTCGTGCCATTGGTATAAAGGTGCACAGACAGGGTTTTGCCGGTGAAATGCCCTTCGACGCGGCCATGCGGGTCATAGAAGATGTCGTTCAACTGGAACGGCACCGGATACAGCACCTCGCGTTCGCTGGCTTTTTCATACTGGCCGGTCTGCTTGGCGAAATAGGTAAACGCCTGTGGGCCAAAGGCCGTACGCTCGGCATTATAGATGCGGTGCGCGTGGGTCAGTTTGGGGTCTTGGCGGTCGTATTTTTTGCGCTGGTTCTTGTTCCACCATGCGGGATAGTCCGGCAGGTTATCGTAGTAATCCAGCAGTTGATCCATCAACTCGCATTCCTGCGGCAACCCCACGACACCACAGTTGAGAGCGCCAGACATGCCGTGGCGGCCAAAGATATATTCCTGATCCTCGGGGAAAGGCTGGTGGCAGAAAGCGTCGCAGTCGATCCAGATCGCGCCGGTCTTCTGGATCATCTTGTAGCGGAACACATTCGACAGAAACGAGGCGCTGGTCGCGGCGACCAGCTCGCGGTCAATGTCCATGATCTCGGACGCGGGGCGCACCTCGACCCCTTCGGGGGCGTTGTCGACTTTATCGGCGCAATACAGGATCGTTTTATGACCTGCAACGACATGGGACTTGAGGCAAAGCTGGTTCAGATAATGAAGCTTTTCGCCAATCCAAAGGGAGGCGACAGGGCGACGGGTGTTCATGATATATGGGGCCTCTCTGGTGGCGCGAAACGCGGGGCTGAAATGCACCGTGGTGGTTTCAAATACATTGGCAGAACGATAGCTTAGCCGACCCCGGCTTGTAAACAATCCTAAGCCGACGCGGCATCGCCTGTGGCAACGATTGACTTGCCCTGACCCGCATGAGAGTCATTTACCCA
The DNA here is from genome assembly GCF_045586035.1 of Sulfitobacter sp. PM12. Classification (NCBI taxonomy): domain Bacteria; kingdom Pseudomonadati; phylum Pseudomonadota; class Alphaproteobacteria; order Rhodobacterales; family Roseobacteraceae; genus Sulfitobacter; species Sulfitobacter sp. PM12. The sequence continues at coordinate 1,291,108 of NZ_CP151529.1, read as the reverse complement.
ACCTTTGATATCCTGACCCAAGGGACTGCCCGCCCGTGACACGTATCCTTGCCGTAACCTGCATGCGTAACGAAGGGCCCTATTGCCTAGAATGGATCGCGCATCACCGCGCGGCGGGGGTGACGGATTTTCTGATCTTTACCCATGATTGCACCGATGGCACGCCGGCCCTGCTGGACCTGCTGGATGATGTGACCCATGTGCCCTTTACCCCCGAGGGCGACACATCGGTGCAATGGCAGGCCATGCGTCTGGCCGATCGCCATGATCTGATGAAACAGGCCGATTGGGCGCTGTTTTTCGACGCGGATGAGTTTCTAACCCTCGCAGCACCGATGCGCGGGCTGCCCGATCTGATCGCCTCTGTCCCCGCGGATACCGACGCGATTGCCCTGCCGTGGCGGTTTTTCGGCGCGGACGGGCAAGAGGCGTTGCAAGATATGCTCACCCCGCTGCGGTTTCGCCATGCGGCCCCTGATCCGTTCTTTCTGCCTGCGGGAAGCTTCTTCAAGACCCTGCACCGGCCCGCTGCCTTTCAGAAGCTCGGCGTGCATCGGCCCAAGAAAAAGCGCGGTGTCAGCCCGCTGTGGAATCTCGGGGGTGTTCAGGCCGCCCCCGGGGGCTTTGCCGAAAATGACAACCGGATCAACCTGTTCGGCGTGATGCAGAGCCAAGCGCGCGCGCGGCTGAACCACTATTCCCTGCGCTCGGCGGGCGAGTTTATGGTCAAGCGCGGGCGCGGCCTGCCCAACCGGACGACAAAGCGGCTGGATCTGCATTACTGGGCGGAGCGTAATTTCAACACCGTCGCTGACACGATGATCGACCCGATGCTGGACGCCACACTGGCAGAGTTTGCCCGCCTGCGCGCCCTGCCCGGTGTGGCCGACGCGCACGCGCGGGCGGCGCAGTGGCACCATGACAGCTTTGCCGCATTGATGACCGATCCGGCGGAAGTACAATTCTACTGGCATCTGCTGTTGCTGGGCGGCAGCACCCCACCCACGGCAAAGCAGGCACAGGCCCATCTGCTACGCCACGCGGGCAGCTAAGCCCTGTTTCATCTGACACCACGACCCAAAAAAGGGCGCGACCGGATACCGGCCGCGCCCTTGGCACTCGTTACCTACCCTTAGGCGAGGTCAAAACGGTCGAGGTTCATCACCTTCGTCCAGGCGGCGATGAAATCGGTCACGAATTTGTCTTTCGCGACATCACCTGCATAGACCTCTGCAATCGCGCGCAGCTGCGAGTTCGACCCGAAAAGCAGATCAACAGCGGTCCCGGTGTGCTTCAGCTCACCCGTGGCGCGGTCGCGGCCTTCATAGATGTCGTCCGTCGCGGTCTCTTCCGCCTTCGACCACACGGTGCCCATATCCAGCAATGTGGTGAAGAAGTCGTTGTTCAGCGTGCCGGGCGCATCGGTGAACACGCCGTGTTTGGCGCGACCCACGTTCACGTCCAGTGCACGCATCCCCCCGACCAGAACCGTCATCTCTGGCGCGGTCAGCGTCAGAAGCTGGGCGCGGTCGACCAGCAGCTCTGCCGTGGTGACCGAATAGCGGTTCTTGGCAAAGTTGCGGAAGCCGTCGGTGACGGGTTCAAGATAGGCGACGGAGTCAACCTCGGTCTGTTCAAGCGAGGCATCGCCGCGGCCCGGTGCGAAGGGCACGGTCACGTCATGGCCCGCGTCCTTGGCGGCTTTCTCGATCCCGGCGGCACCGGCCAGCACGATCAGGTCAGCGACAGAGATTTCTTTGTCCCCCGACTGCGCGTTGTTGAAGTCTGCGCGGATCGTTTCCAGCACGCCAAGCACTTTGGCCAACTGATCGGGTTCGTTCACCGGCCAGTCTTTCTGCGGTGCCAGACGGATGCGCGCGCCATTTGCACCGCCGCGCTTGTCGGACCCGCGGAAGGTCGCGGCAGAGCCCCAAGCGGTGGCCACCAGTTCCTGAACGCTCAGCCCCGACTCCAGCACTTTGGCTTTCAGCGATGCCACATCTGCGTCATCGACCAGCGTATGCGTCACGGCGGGGATCGGATCCTGCCAGATCAGCTCTTCGCTGGGAACGTCCTTGCCCAGATAGCGGGCAATCGGTCCCATGTCGCGGTGGGTCAGCTTGAACCATGCACGGGCAAATGCGTCGGCAAATTCCTCAGGATTCTCATGAAAGCGCGTCGAGATTTTGAAATACTCGGGGTCTTCGCGCAGCGCGAGGTCAGAGGTGAACATGATAGGCGCGTGACGTTTGGACGGATCATGCGCATCCGGCACGGTGCCTGCGGCGTCGCCGTTCTTTGGGGTCCACTGTACGGCACCGGCAGGGCTTTTGGTCATTTCCCAGTCGAGCCCGAGCAGGTTGTCGAAATAGGTCATGTCCCAGCTGATCGGGTTCTGCGACCATGCGCCTTCAAGCCCGCTGGTCAGGGCGTGGATGCCGTGGCCTGTCTCGTGCTTGTTGGTCCAGCCAAAGCCCTGTGCTTCCAATGGCGAGGCTTCGGGATCGGGGCCGGCATTTTCGCCGCCCACGGCACCATGCGCCTTACCAAAGGTGTGACCACCCGCGATCAGCGCGACGGTTTCATAGTCGTTCATTGCCATCCGACCAAAGGTGTCGCGGATGTCATTGGCCGACCCTTGCAGGTCGGGTTTGCCGTCCGGCCCTTCGGGGTTCACATAGATCAGGCCCATCTGCACAGCGGCCAGCGGGTCTTCCAACGCGCGTTCCTGGCTGTAGCGTTTGTTGCCCAGCCATTCGTCTTCGGGGCCCCAATAGACATCCTCTTCGGGTTCCCAACGGTCCACGCGGCCACCGGCGAAGCCGAATGTTTTCAGCCCCATCGATTCCAGCGCGATATTCCCGCACAGGATGATCAGGTCACCCCAGGAAATCTGGTTGCCGTATTTTTGCTTGATCGGCCACAGCAGGCGGCGCGCCTTGTCGAGGTTGGCGTTATCCGGCCAGCTGTTGAGCGGCGCGAAACGCTGCGTGCCTGTGCTGGACCCGCCACGGCCATCCGCTGTCCGGTAGGTGCCTGCCGCGTGCCATGCCATACGGATGAAGAACGGGCCATAGTGACCATAGTCCGCGGGCCACCAGTCTTGCGAATCCGTCATCAGCGCATGCAAGTCAGCCTTGACCGCGTCAACGTCGAGCTTCTTGAACTCTTCGGCATAGTCAAAGTCTGGCCCAAGCGGGTTCGAATCGATGGTGTTCTGGTGCAGCAGCTTGAGGTTCAGCTGGTTCGGCCACCATTCGTTCAACGACCGCGCACCGCGCTTTGAGTTGCGGCCGTGGCTGCCGACGACCGGGCATTTGCTGATGTTTTCGACGTCATTTCCGTCCATGGTGGTCTCCGATATTATCTGTCTGGTGCGCGGTTTTGCACCGCGTCACGGGGGATGGATGTCGGGGGCGCGATACAGTCTGCCCCGTCTTTCTGGAATTGTTCTAACAGCAGTTATTGATTAGTTTAAGTTGGCATTTCCTATCAGTTTGATAATAATTAACTATGACCAACATCACCCTTAAACAGCTTCGCTACTTTGAGGCCGTTGCCCATCACCGTCACTTTGGCCACGCCGCCGAGGCCTGCGCGATCTCGCAGCCCGCCTTATCCGTGCAAATCAAGGAGTTGGAGCAGAACTTGCAAACGCCTCTCTTTGATCGCGGCGGGCGGAATATCACATTGACCAGCTTTGGCGTCGATTTCGCGCCGCGCGCGCGGGCGATCCTGCAGGGGGTGGACGAGCTTCAGGATATGGCGCGCGCCTCCAAGGACGGGCTGATGGGCCGGCTGAGAATCGGCATCATCCCCACCATCGGCCCCTATCTGCTGCCCTCGATCATCACCAAGCTGACCCGGATGAACCCCGCGCTGGATATCCACGTGCGCGAAACCATGACCCCGCGGCTGATCACCGAGCTGACCGAGGGGCGCATCGACACTGCCATCGTCGCCCTGCCCGTGTCAGAACCCTCCCTGACCGAAGTCACCCTGTTTGACGAGAAATTCATGCTGGTGCGCCCCGAGGCTGATCGCGGCAAGCCGATCCCCAGCAGCGCACATTTGAACGAGATGAAGTTACTGCTGCTTGAGGAAGGGCATTGCTTTCGCGATCAGGCGCTGTCGTTTTGCGATATGCAGTCGGAAACCGCGCGCGAGGGGCTGGATGCGAGCTCCCTGTCCACGCTGGTGCAGATGGTCGACGCGGGCATCGGCGTGACGCTGATCCCCGAGATGGCCGTCGCCGTGGAAACGCGGTCGGCGCAGGTGGCGGTCAACGCCTTTCCCGCGCCCGAACCGACGCGCCGTGTGGGGATGATCTGGCGCAAGACCAGCCCGCTGGCCAGCAAACTGTCCGAAATCGCCGATCTGATCCGCCCGAGCTAAGCGGGCGGATCATCGTTTCATCGCGGTATCAGCCCAACCGCGCCAGCAGCGCGCGCGACGGGTCACCGGTTGCGGGCAGCCCCTGGCTTTGCTGATAGGCGGTGATCGCCTTGCGGCTGTTCGGGCCGATCACACCATCGGTGCCGTCTGTGTCAAAGCCGCGGGCGGTCAGCCGTTCTTGCAACGCCTTGCGGTCGTCAATGGTCAGCCCGTATTTATCGGGGCCAAAGCTGGCCTGAATAGGCCCGCCCCCTGCGATACGATCCGACAGATGCCCGACGCCAATCGCGTAATTGTCCGAATTGTTATAGCGCTTGATCGCCTTGAAGTTGTTAAAGATCGCAAAGCGCGGCCCGCCCGCATCCGGCTGGAGGATCTGCACCGGCGTAGCAGAGCTTGCCGCCGCGGTGCCCATCTCTGCGCCCCATTTCTGGCCGGACTTCCAGCCCGACTTCGCCAGATAGGCGGCGGTGGAGGCCAGCGAATCCGACGGGTCGTCAGACCAGATGTCGCGTTTGCCGTCGCCGGTGAAATCTACCGCGAAGGATTGATAGGAGGTGGGGATGAACTGCGTGTGGCCCATGGCACCGGCCCAGCTTCCGGTCAGACCGGCAGCCGAGACATCGCCGCGCTCAAGGATACGCAGCGCCGCGATCAGTTGTTTCTCGAAAAAGGCCCCGCGACGCCCGTCATAGGCCAGCGTCGATGTCGCCGACACGACCGGCACATTCCCGCGCCGTTCCCCGTAAAAGCTTTCCAGCCCCCACACGGCGGTGACGACTTCGGCAGGCACGCCGTAGCGCGCCTCTATCTGGCGCAGCACGCCTTGGTGGCGCGCGAATGCCGCGCGCCCCTTGGTGACACGCTCGTCCGATGCCGCAATGGCAAGGTAATCTTCAAGCGAGCGGCTGAATTCCGTCTGGTTGCGGTCCCGTTTGACCACCCCAGGTAGATAGCCCGCCCCCGCAAAGCCACGACGCAGCGTGCTGTCGGAAATGCCCTGCGCCGCAGCGCGTGACTTGAACGCCGAAACCCACGCGTCATAGCCCGCGTTCGGTTGGGGTTGCAGGTCCGGTGCCAGCCCCGCATCGCTGCGCGGCGCAAAGCTGCCTGCCCTGTTGCCGGTGCTACAGGCCGCAAGACCCAATGCTGCCAATCCGACGGTGAAACTTCTTCGAGAAATGCTCATACTGCCCGCGCCCTTGTTTGTTATGACTTCGGCATAGAATAGCCGAAGCATGGGGGCGGGCAAAGCGGATGATACGCCTTGGCAAAGCTTTGCCTATTTGGTCGGCACATAGAGCGGCACGGTCGACATCGACATTTTGGCAGACCCGTTCTGCACATCGCGCGCGTGGCTGATATAGACCAAGGTGTTGTTTTTCTCGTCGAAAATCCGTTTGACCTTCAGCGTCTTGAAGATCACGGACCGGCGTTCGCTAAACACCGTCTCGCCCTCGTCATCGCGCGAGATGTCCCCAATCTCGATCGGGCCGGTCTGGCGGCAAGAGATGGAGGAATTCGACGGGTCCTCGAACCAATTACCCTTTTGCAGCCGGTCGATCAGGCCGCGTTCAAAATAGGCCAGATGGCAGGTAACGCCCTTGACCTCGGGGTCTTGGACCGCCTCTACCACGATGTCATTGCCCAGCCAGTCCACATCGACATTGCCCACCACATCAGCGGTAGCTGCAAGAGGAAGGGCAAAGCCAAGGGCGGCAATGGCGGCGAAGGCGGCGCGTTTGAAAATACTCATGCATCCATACGCGCGGCGTGCCTGTTGGTTCCCGCGTCGCCGCAAGAAAAGACCCAGCACGCGCAGATCAGGTGACCCGCGTCCAGAACCCCGCCTTATGGGCATAGCGTTTGCGCAAACGCCGGACAAAGGCGTCGTGGCTTTCGAAAGCTCCGTAATCCTCTATCTCGATATCCGCGGCGGCGCAGTCCATCAGGTGATCTGCCGCCAGCGCGTAGCGCGACTTGGCGCTTTCCCACAGCGCGGCTTCGATCATGGCGCGCCAACACAGCGCTGCCGCCAGAGGATGGCGCGCCCGCAGCGCATCGGCGGCATCAGAGAGAGGGGCGACATGGGTGCCATTCAACGTCTCGGCGCGCGCTTCGATCATCGCTGCAAGCCCGCGCAGGTCGGGCCACGCGAGGAAAAAGGCGATCGCCGCGTTGAGATCCTTGAACGTGGCCGCATGGGCCTTGGCGGCCTCCTCTACCTCAAGATCATCGAAATCCGGTAGCTGTTTGAGGTGCGCCCGCAGCATCTCTGGGTCGAGCGTTTCGGTAAAACAGCGCCAGCGGTGGGCTTGCGCCTCGTCCTCGCGCCCCGATGCGATCAGCGCGTGGATATAGGCCGCGTCCCACGCCTGCCGCCCCGCCTCTTTCCCCTTGGGGCGCGCACCCTCAAGAACATCAAGCGCGGCATCGTGATTGCCAGCGGCCGACCAGAGCGCCGCCACCTCGACCGCAACGGTGGGCCGCGCCAGATCGGTGGGTGAAAACAGCGAGATGTAGGTCTCCGTATCGCCCTGCGCCAAGGCCACCTCGCGCAGGTGCATCTGGACAAAGCGTTTCTTGCGTTGCGCGGCGTAGTTTGCATTGCGCCCGCGCAGCTCGCGCAGGAATTGCAAGGCGGGGTGATCCTCTGTCGCGTCCAGTGGCGCCGCGTCAAAGCTTTGGATCAGCCCCTTCAGATGTGCGAGCCCCTTGTCGCCCAAGGATGGGGCAATGCGCGTGATAATCCCGTCAAAAGCGCCGTCGGTATTCCCCTGCACCGCCTCCCACGTGCGTTCCGCCAGCGCGATCGGGTCTAGCGGGGCGCGGGCGGCAATCTGGCCGATCTCAGCAAGCGCGTCAGTAAAGACGGCTCCCACGTCCCCCTTGCTGTCGTCCACCCGATCCATGACCGAAGGGGCAAGCGCTAGAAACTCCCACAGCAGGTCGAAGGCGTCGGCGGGGGCGTCTGGGGCGATCTTGTCGATGATCATCGCGGATTGGGTGCGCAGGTCTTTGATCAGCGCAGTCCGCTTGCGCCACCCGACATAGCTTTTGGCCCGCCGGATCGTGACCAGCCGCTTGCGCACATCGCGCGCCAGTTCAGCGGGGCCGAGGTTGTGGCTCAACTCAAGCCGCAGACGGCGTTTCATATCGGCGCTGCCGGTGCTGACCTCGATCAACAGTTCGGCCAGCCGCTCCGCCCCGAGGGCGGCAAGATTTGCGGTGTTCAGGGTCTTTTTCGACATGGGCCCTTGCTACATCGGATTTGCGGCCGGTCAAAGGGGGCGCGCGGCTCGGACGCGTCAGGCAAAGAGATAGACGGTGACGCCCCAGCCCGCCAGTTCGGCCAGTTTCTGCATCGCGCCGATCACGTCGCCGGTCTGCCCGCCGATTTGCCGCAGCGCCAGCGCGGCCACCAGCGCGGTGGCCACGACGACCCCCGCAAAGATCACCGCCGCCGCGCCAAAGCCCAAGGGCAGCAGCCCAATCAAGCCAAAGGCGACCGCGATATAGACGCAAGTCGCCGGCACCTGCGCCGCGCCGTGCCCCAGCCCGTCGGCCCGCGCGGCGGGCATCCGCGCCAGCCAGAACGGCAGCATCGCGCGGCTGGCCATCGACAGACCAAGCGCGGCAGGCACGACCAGTGCAGGATGATCCAGCCGTGCGATCAGCGCCACCTGCAGCGCCACCGTCAGGATCAGGGCCATCACCCCGTAGCTGCCAATGCGGCTGTCGCGCATAATCTCGAGCTTGCGCGCGCGGGTCTGCCCGCCGCCGAACCCGTCGGCCATATCGGCCAGCCCGTCTTCGTGCATCGCGCCGGTCAGCAGTGTCGTGGCAAAGATCAGACCAAGGGCCGCAACTGTCGGGCCAAAGCCCGCCGCGTGCAGCGCCCAGTAGATCAGACTGGCTGGCAGCATCGCGACCGCCCCCGCCAAAGGCCAGCCCCAGGCCGAGGCTCCTGTCGCGGGGATCGGATCGCGCAGATATCCCACGGGGATACGGGTCAGCAGCAGCATCGCCAGCCGCGCCTCGGCCACCCGGGCGCGCAGCATCAGCCGTCCGCCACGCCGGCTTCGGCAAAGGTCGCCATGCCGCTATGGCACGCCAGCGCCGAGCGCAGGATACCAAGCGCCAGCGCGGCGCCCGATCCTTCGCCCAACCGCATGTCGAAATCGAGCACGGCCGTCTTGCCGATCGCATCCAGAAGACGTTTATGCCCGGGCTCGACGCTCAGGTGCCCGATCAGACAATGGTCCAGCGCCGCAGGGGCAAGCGCGAAGAGCGGTGCGACAGAGGCGGTGCAGATGAACCCGTCAAGGATCACCGGAATACGCCGTTGCCGTGCGGCCAGCACCGCGCCGCAGATCGCCGCCTGCTCGCGCCCGCCCAAGGTCATCAGGATAGACGCCCCATCCTGCGGGGTGGCGGCGTGGCGGGCAAGTCCGCGGGTGATGGCGTCGACCTTGCGGCGCAGACCTTCGTCGTCCGAACCGGTGCCACGCCCGACCCAATCTTGCACAGCCCCACCAAAGACCGCCGCCGTCAGCGCTGCCGCGACGGTGGAATTCCCGATCCCCATTTCGCCCAGGATCAAGACACTGGCCGCCGGATGCAGCGCCGCCGCCCCTGCGTTAAGAGCCGCGACACAGTCCGCCTCGGTCATCGCGGGGCCTTGCGTGAAATCGGCCGTGGGGCGGTCAAGGTCCAGATCAATCACCGACAGCTGCGCGTCATTGGTGCGGCACAGCTGGTTGATCGCAGCGCCCCCCGCCTTGAAGTTCTGCACCATCTGGGCCGTCACCTCTTGCGGGAAAGGGTTCACCCCCTGCGCGCAGATCCCGTGGTTACCGGCAAAGACGAGGGCCTGCGCCATGTCGATCTGCGGCACCGCCTGTTGCTGCCAACCCGCCATGAACACCGCCAGTTCCTCCAGCCGGCCCAGCGATCCGGGCGGTTTGGTCAGCGCATTCTGCCGGTCGCGCGCGGCGTCTTGAGCGACGGCATCAACCTGAGGCAAATCGCGGGTCAGCGCGTCAAGGTCGGACAGGGAAGTCAGGGGAAAAGTCACATGCGCCATGCAAAGGGGTCTCTTTCGTTTGGAAATCTATCGTATGTCGGGATCATGGGTCAGGCAAGCGAGGCCGGAGCCTGCGCACTGCCCTTCAGCGTCAGGGGCAGACCACAGCTGACCAACACGACATGCCCCGCCACCGCTGCAATGCGCTGGTTCATCAGGCCCGAGGCATCGCGGTAGCGCCGTGCCAGCGCGGACATCGGCACGATGCCCCCGCCCACCTCATTCGTGACCAGCACCACCGGAGAGGACTGTGTGCGCAAGCTGTCCAGCATTTTTTCAAGCTCCGCCTGCCAGTCGCGTTCGGCGTGCATCACGTTGGACAGCCACAGCGTCATACAATCGACCAGACGCGCGCCCGCCCCATCGGTGCGCATCAGCGCGCCGCATAGATCAAGGGGCTCCTCCACCGTGTCCCAACCGTCACCGCGTTGCACCTTATGTGCGGCGATGCGGTCCTCCATCTCGGGGTCGAAGGCCTGGCTGGTGGCAATATAGACCAGCGGCAGCCCGTAGGCGCGTAGGTGGTTTTCGGCAAAAAGGCTCTTGCCCGATTTTGCTCCGCCGGTGACCAGCGTGATCTTGTCCATGATATCCGCCCTTTGCCAAGCGGGGCGCGGGCGAATGCCCTGCCCCGGTGGCGATCAGAATTCCACACCGGCCTGTGCGGCGATACCCTGTTTGCGGAAAGGATGTTTGATTTCCTTCATCTCGGTCACCAGATCCGCAATCTCGATCAAGGCGTCGGGCGCGTTGCGGCCGGTGATCACCACATGGGTCATATGCGGCTTCTCGGCCTGCAGGAAATCGACCACATCCTGCACGTCGATATAGCCATAGCGCAGCGCGATGTTGAGCTCGTCGAGCAGCACCATGCGGTTGTTGGGGTCGCGGATCAGCTCTTTGGCTTTTTCCCATGCGCGTCCGGCGGCGGCGATGTCGCGTTCGCGGTCTTGCGTGTCCCAGGTAAAGCCCTCGCCCATCACATAGACCTGACAGATATCGCTAAAGCGGTCCTCAAGCAGTTGACGGTCCGCGGACACCCGTGCGCCCTTGATGAACTGCACCAGCGCGCAGGGGAACCCGTGCCCGATGCAGCGCATGATCATCCCGAAGGCAGAGCTGCTTTTACCCTTGCCGGTCCCGGTGTGGACGATGATCAACCCCTTGGTCACGGTCTTTTCCGCCATCATCTTGGCGCGGGCCGTCTGGACCTTCGCCATCTTTTCGGCGTGGCGCTTGTTCTGGTCTGGGGTGCTGTCGGTCATCTGTTATCTCTCCTCGTGGCGTATCTGGTTGCCTGCCCTGCGTACGTCTTGCACCGCCCGCAGCGCCAACGGCGTGCCGCAGACCCAATCTGGCGAGCTATACACCATCCGGCCGGTCTTGGCGTATTGTGCGAGCGCAGGATGTAGCATGATCTCTTCGGATCGGGAACCTCCGGGATAGGGGGTCGTGGTGACCAGAACATCGGGGGCATTCATCACCAGGTCTTCCAGCGCCAGACGCCCGCTGTTCCGGCGTCCGAGTTTCTCCGAGAGGTTGCGCAGTCCGCCGGTGGTCACGATGTCGTGGCCCAAAGTATCCACCCCCAGCGAATAGCCGTTCGGGTAATAGAACGCCGCAACAGGGGCATCGGGGGTCAGGGCGGGCTGCGCGGCCAATGTCTGTTCGACGTCGCGGGCCATCGCTTCTGCCCGCGCGGGCTGTTGCAAGAGGTCGCCCATCCACCGGATCTGCGCGGGAATATCGTCAAGCGCCTTGGTGATCGGCATCTGCTCTACCCGCAGGCCAAGGTGGCGCAGCATCGCGAGGGTCGCTTTGTCGGAGTATTGCCCTGCCAACACCAGATCCGGCGCGGAAAGGTATATTTCTTCTGCACCGCCCGCGTTCTGCGGATGTGCCGAGGCTTCCTGCGCCAACGACGACGATCGCGGATCGCGCGCCAATCGGCTGAGAGAGGTGATTTGATCAGGATCCGCCAGCAGCAGTACCATCTGGTCCGTGCACAGGTTCATCGACACCACACGGGGCAGGTCTGCGGCGCGGGTTGACGTCGCGGCTATCAGGGCGGCCACCAGCCCCAGCAGCACCCGCCGCCCTGTCAGAGTGATCCGCCGGATCACGCGCCGTCTTTCAGCGCGGTCTCTAACCGGGCCCAATCACCGGCCGGACCGGGCAGGCCCAGACGGATCCAGCTGTCGGAATAGGGGAAGATCCGCGACCAGATGTGATGTCCGGCCAAGGCATTTTGCGCAGCCGTGGCATCCGGCGTCGCGTAGGAGCGAAACAGCGGGGTGCCGCCTACCAGCCCCCACCCTGCCCGCGCCGCCATCGCATCCAATTGCGCCGCCTCGCCTTGCAGGCGCGCGGTGGTCTGCGCCGCCCAGTCAGCATCGTTCAGCGCGCACAAGGCGACCTCTATCGCCATGCCGGAAACCGGCCATGGCCCCGTCATCGCGCGCAGCCTTTCGGCCAAAGGCTCTGCCGCCAGCACAAAACCCAAGCGCAGCCCCGCCAGCCCGTAGAACTTGCCAAAGGACCGCATCACAAGGATATTTTTCGGCAGTTCGGCCCCGCCGCGGACCAGCGACACCTCTGGATCGGGGTCGGCAAAGCTTTCATCCACGATCAAAAGCTCGACCGTTTCGGCAAGCGCGCGCAAGGCGTCAGGGGCGTGGCGCTGCCCGTCGGGGTTGTTCGGGTTGACCACTACGGCAAGGGCATACCCTTCAAGCGCGGCAAGATCCGTGGCTTCGGTGACCTGCCAGCCTTCGGCCCGTAGTGCGGCGGCATGTTCGTTATAGGTGGGCGACAGGATCGCGGCTTGCCCGGGCGCGATCAGACGCGGCACCAGCTGGATCGCCGCCTGCGCCCCTGACACTGGCACAACAGCACAGCTTGCACCATAGGCCCGCCGCGCGGCGTCTTCCAGCGCGCCAAGGGCACTGGGTTCAGGCAGACGGGTCCATGCCTCTGGCGAGATCGGCCCCACCGGATAGGGCACCGTGTTGATCCCCGTGGACAGATCGATCCAATCGGCGCGGTCGCCGCCGAACGCCTTGATCGCCCCATCCAGATTGCCGCCGTGATCCCGCATCGCTTGCCCCTGTCAGATCAGCGCCACCAGCGCCAACACGACTGCTAATACGAACATGGCGCGAAGGTAAAGCGTCAGCGCCCGTCGCAGGGTGGTTGCATCGGCCTCGGTCCCTTCGGCATTGAGCCAGGGTTCATCCGCGATCTCTTCGCCGTACACACGCGGGCCGGACAGGCGCACGTTCAGCGCACCGGCCATCGCCCCTTCGGGCCAACCGGCGTTGGGGGACCGGTGGTGGCGCGCATCGCGCAGCATCACGGCGGCGGCGCGGCGTGGCTGGCCCGACACGATCACGAACAGCAGCCCCGTTGCCCGCGCCGGGATCAGATTGACCAGATCGTCGAGCCGCGCAGCCACCATCCCGTAGTGCCGGTAGCGCGCGGACCGGTGCCCGATCATCGAATCCATCGTGTTGATCGCCTTATAGGCCACCAGCCCCGGCAGCCCCAGCAGCACGCCCCAAAACACCGGAGCCACCACCCCGTCCGAGGCATTCTCGGCCAGGCTTTCGATAGAAGCACGGGCAATCGCGGCAGCGTCCAGCTGATCAGGATCGCGCCCGATGATCATCGATACGGCAAAACGTGCCTCTGCAATGTCGCCCTGTATCAAAGGCGTCGCCACGGCCTGGACGTGGTCGAACAGCGACCGCGGTGCCAGAAAGGGCCACGCCAGCAGCCCGCCGACAACGTAGCCCGCCCAGCCAGACGGCAGCAACGCGGCAACCACAATCGCAGGCAAGACGGCAAGCGCAAGCACGAGGCAGACCCCGACACCGCCCAACAGGCGCAACCGTGCGGGCGATGTATTGGCGCCATTCAACCGCGTCTCGATCGTGCGAATGGCGTGGCCGATCCAAGACACCGGATGGCCGATTTTCGCATAAAGCGGTGCAGGCCAGGACAAAGCCGCCTCGATCACAAACCCCAGCAGGATGCCCGCCGCGCCGATCATGCGTCCCCTCCGGTTGTGAACCGCATCGCACCGGTCAGCCCGTGGTCAGCCAACAGCTGTTCAGCATCATCGGGGGCGGTGCCCGGCGCAAAGATGAACGCGCGCGCGGACCCTGTGTGTGCGCGCGCATAGCCCAAAGCACCGAGCCGCTGCGCCAGTATCGTGCTCGGGTCGTCCAGAGGGCCGCGCAACGCGGTGGTGCGGTCTGCGCTGATGCGCGCCAACCGCGCCACCTGAGGCAAATCACCCTGCGCCACGGCGCTTTCCCAGGCTGGCAACAGGTCGGCAATATCCGCAAAACCGCTATCCGCCGCATCGGTCCGGATCGGCTCGCCAAAGTAGCCGCCGATGATGTCAGCCCGTGGCGGCGCGCCCAGCGCGCCTTTACTTTGTGCCAACCGCGAGGCCCAGATCACGCGGTCCGGATGCGGTAACATTAACGGATCGGTGGCCCCTTCCACCGCCAGGCACAGCGACGGCAAACGGTCCTCGGCAATACCCGCAGCCCGCGCCAAAGCCACCAGCGCCGCCGTGGATGCACCTGCCCCGACCCCGACAGGAAGGTTACCAGACAAGGTAAAACTGCCCGCATCTTGCCCTGCGGCCTCTAGCAGGTGTCGCAGCTGTGCGAGGCTCACCGCTGCGGGTTCACCCTGCGTCAGGTCCAATGCCCCCCCGCGGGTAAACCGCGCCCGCACCCCATGTGCACGGCACAGCATCGTGACCAGAACCACAGGGCCCTCCGGCCCCAACCGCCCCTGCACCCATTCACCGAAGTGACCGAAAACAGGTGGAGTTTCTGCAGACACCCCTGATATGTCGAAAATTGTCTGCAAAATACTGGCTTTCGTGCGGCGCGAGAGAATTGGTGCCGACATATTCACCATCCGCGGGCAAACGGCAACAGAGCAAGAGCCTATGGATTAAAGGCTTTTCCGCATCGCGCCGCCTACCGATTCTGGGTGGGACGCTCTCGAAAGTATAGGGCGCTATTCTGGAAGGCAGGGGGATTGTACCTGCGCATTGTCGCTCGCGTTAACCTTGTATGAGAACTTTAGACATATCCCGGGGGGCAGGAAAGACGGCGAGGTCGTCTCCGGCCAATGTACAAGGTGTTTGGGACACCGCAACAAGAGGTCCGTCTGATGTCGATTTCAAAGTTAACCTTTACAACACTGAATTGTGCTGCCGCTTTGGCGGCTTTGGTCGTTACAGGCTCCGGCAAAGCTGATGCCGGCGAGTTCGAACTTGATTGGGGCACATACGACTGGCCCGGCGGCAATCTTGGCCCGCTGACACGCACCTTGCGGGACCAATACGGGTTCGAGGTTGACCTGACCTTTGAACATACAGGCAACTACACCGCCTTCAGTGGGGAAGGGACACCCAACGATTCTGCTATCTTTGGGGGCAATGTGGAATCGCTCGTGGTCATTTCCAACGCGCCGCGAAACCGCGGGCGTATCGGGGATGCGCGGACAACGTCCTCCATCTCCTCCAGTTCGGGCGGGGTCGCCTTTCCGATCGACAATCTACAGGTCGACATTTTGGATATTGACGCCAGCGATAGCAACGCCGGGTCTGACCGATGCGATCTTGTGACCGCCTTTGGCGATAACGGCAATCCGACGCTGGCACCGGTTAGCGCGGCACCCGCACTTCTGGTCGGCCCCGGTCCCGGGTCTGGCTTCACCGGCACCATCGGCGCGAACCAGGCCCAATGTATCTATGTCGAAGGGTTCGGGGCCTCGCCCACATCGAACAACGATGACACCGGCACCGTGCGCGCGACCTTCCCCGACAGCACCTCGACGGTCACCTTCTGGTATGATGAATCTATTGCCGACGTGCGCAATTATAACCAGTTCACCAATTATGACCCCGCCCCGCGGGGTATCGGGATGTTCGGTGCGGCAACGTTCAACGTGGATCAAAGCATTTCACTGACACGTACCGCCAGCCCCAGCACAGGGACGCAGGGTGAGACTGTGACCTATACTTACACGGTCACAAACACCGGCGCGCTGCCATTCAACACCGGGCAGGACATTGTGATCGACGACGATCTGCTGGGGCCTGTGCTCTGCCCCGCGATCACCACGCCTGTCGCCCCGGGTGGAACGGTCGTCTGTCAGGAGGACTACACCATTCAGGCGGCCGATGTGCTGACAGGGTCCGTGGACAGCAACGCGGTTGCGGGCATTGGCCGTATCGGCCAGCCTTTTGTTTCACGGTTGCAGTCGAATTCTGAATCCCTGTCCATCGTCAGCAGCGTGCTGTCAGGCGAGACCGGTTCGCAAAGCTGCACGCCTCAGTCCGTCTTCCGCCAGCCATCGACCCAGTTGGCAGGGTCCGGCAGCCGGACGAATGTAACCCCGTCAGACATCTTCCTGTTCGACGACGTGACAACCGATATAAACGGCAACCCGATCGATGTCGTCATGCAGGTCACCAGCATCAATAATGCGACCGCGCTTGAGCTGGACACCTCGCTTGAGGCGCGCATGACGCCAGAGGACGACGCATACATCACCTACCGTCTGCGACTGGTCCAGGATGGCACGGCCACGGCGGCCAACCCGCAAGGTCTGGCCATTGACCAAAGCCGCATCAACGGGGTCATTGTACAGCAAACGGATGTCGACAGTCGCGGCGAGGGCGATGACTCTTCGGATGTGGTGGGCTCGCTCACCAACCCGACGGTGACCTCTTTCTTCAACACCGCGCCCTTATCCTCCTTTCCCGCCGGACCGAACGCGATCGCGATGGATCCTGCAAAGGTGGGCGACCCGTTTGATTGGGAAGACGAGCCGAATGAATCGAGCTTTGACAACTACGCCACCTATGAATTCAACACCTTCGTAGAAGCTGAATTTATCCACGGCTACACAGGGTCATCCGACCGTCGCGCGACGCGGGGGTCCGGCATCCAGCTTTGCGCAATCTCGAACACCTCGCCCGATATTGTGGCGCAAGACGACGACTACACCGCGTCGCCCGTGAACACCTTGCTGGGCGGCACCGCAGGCGAAGTCATGTCGAATGACACAATCAACGGCCTGCCCGCCGCCTTCCCGACCGCGACGCTGACTGTACTGACCGAAGCCGTGCCGCAGAACACGGGCGATCCTGTGCCGGTTCTGGAAACAGCCGGTGCCGAAGCCGGTCGCGTTATTGTGCCCGCGGGCGTTCCCGCTGGCGTCTACACCATCGAATACCAGCTCTGCGATGCGCTGGACCCCGCTGATTGTGACCGCGCGTTGGTTACGGTGGCGGTCTTTGCCGGGCTGGGTGTGGATTTTGGCGATGCACCGCTTAGCTACCTCACACCGACCCACGGCGTTGATGCCTCTCCGGGTGTGTATCTGGGCCTTATCGAGCCGGATATCGAGCTGGTTGCACAATCGGATGCCACGGCAACGGCGGATGACCTGATCGGCACCGACGACGAAGACGGGATCACCTTCCCCGTCCTGACCCAAGGCACGATCAGCACGCTCGACGTGACCGTAACAGGCAATGGTAACCTGCAGGCCTGGATCGATTTCAACGGCGACGGTCTGTTCGAAGAGACACTCGGCGAGCGTATCGCGCTTGACCTCAAGGATGACGGCACGCAATTCGACAATGTCGCGGGCGATGGCGTGATCCAGATCGACGTTACCGTGCCGTCGGATGCGACCACATCGACCACCTACGCGCGCTTCCGCTACGGCTCCGAGACAGGGTTAAGCACATCGGATTTTGCCGTGGATGGCGAGGTAGAGGATTATTCGCTGGTCATTGCGGCTGCCGATCTGTCCGACCGCGGCGATGCGCCCGCGACCTATGGCGATCCGCGTCACATCGTGGTCCAGGACATCTATCTGGGTGCCGGCGAACCCGACACCGAACAGACCCCTCAGCATAGCCCCGATTCCGATGCAGATGACCTGTCGGGCTTTGACGACGAGGATTCCATCGCCGTCTTTCCCATCCTGGAGGCCGGCACAACCGTGCCCCTGACCATCGTGACCCATGAAACCCTGAGCGCTCAACTCGCCTTGGGCATTCCGGTAACCGCGGGGATCACGAACCTGCAGCTTTGGGTCGATTTTGACCAAAGCGGCACCTTCGATCCCTCAGAACACATCGCGGTCGACTACCGTGATGGGGGCGCGGGCGATACAGATGGGGTGTTCAACAACCAGATCACCCTGAACATCCCTGTCCCTGCGAATATCAGCAGCGGCTTTACCCATGCACGTATCCGCTGGTCGACCTCCAGCGCCGTCGCGGCGGACCCTTTTGTTGGTCTGAATTTCGATGGCGAGGTCGAGGACTACAAAGTGATCCTCTCGGCCGGGGCGGTGCCCTTTACCTGCGATGGCTCGCTCTACCGTGTGACGCAGGCGGATACGCAGCTGCAGCGACTTAGCTTCGCGGAAAGCGCTGGCGTGTACAGCATCACCGCGACCGACATCGGTGCCCCTGCGGGCGTGCAGTATGACGGCGGCTGGGGCTACAATGCGCTCGACGGGTTGTTCTACGGGGTGCGCAGTGCAACGCGCGAGCTGATCCGCCTGGACTCCACCGGCAACTACGAGGTCGTCTCGACCCTCCCCGCGTCGGCGGCGGTGGGCTCCACCGCGGGCGACATCCTGCCCAACGGGGTGATGGTCTATCGTGTGAACGGGGCCAACGCGTTGCAACTGCTGGATCTTTCCGATCCGTCCGCGCCCGTTGATCTGGGCTTGATCACGCTGTCGGCTGCGGTTGAACCGTCGGACATCGCCTATAATCCGAACGACGGCATGTTGTACGGTGTCAACGAGGCCTCTGACCGTCTGTTCTATATCGACCCTGCGGATGGTACGTCGGGCACCCGCGCGCCGGTTGAATTCGGCCCGACCGCCTGGACAGGTTCCTATGGCGCGGTGTGGTTCGATTTCTACGGCCGCATGTACATCAACCAGAACGTCACAAACGAGGTCTATGAGGCCGATGTGGGGCTTCAGGGCTCCGGCTCGGGCGGGGGGCAGTTGATCAATACGGTGCCTGTCGGCGAGGGTGGCCTGAACGACGGTGCCGCCTGCCCGTCGCGCTTTGGCCCGCTGCCGCCCGAAGGTGACCTGTCCGGCGTCGTCTACCGCGACACCAACTATTCGGACAGCTACCAGCCCGGTGAAACCGTGCTCAGCGCCGTGACCGTGTCCCTGTACGACGACAATGGCACAGCCGACACCGCGGATGACACGTTCCTGACCAGCGTAGAGACAGCCAGCAACGGCACTTATCTCTTCTCTGACCTGTCTGCCACAGCGACCTACCGCGTAGAGGTCGACGCAGCCGATCCCGACATGCCCCCCGGGCTTGTGGCCGGTACCGTGAACCCGCAGACGGGCGTATCAATCACCGCCGGCAGCGTGCGCACCCTTGATTTCGGGTTTGTGAACGGCGGGGCGACGGCGGACCTGTCCCTGACCAAGGGGGTGTTCGACACCAGCGGCCAGACGGTGACCCAAGCGGGCCCGGGCACAGAGCTTGATTTCGTGCTCACCGTGACAAACGACGGCCCTGACGGCACCACCGGTGTGCGGGTCCGTGACCTGATCCCCGACGGGTTCACCTTTGTCTCTGCCACACCGGCGGATGGCACCGATACCTATGACGCCAACACCGGTACATGGGACGTCGGCGAGGTGGCCAATGGCGCGAGCGAAACCCTGACCGTGCGGGTCACGATGAACGCCACAGGCGAGCATACCAACGTGGCCGAGATCATCGCCTCTGACCTGCCGGATCCCGATAGCGATCCGCTGGTGGGCCCGCTGACGGACGATCTGGGCGACGGGGTTGCCGATGACGACGAAGCCGCCGTGAGCGTGAGTTTTGCCGGGTCCGGCCCAAGCTTGTCTGGTAAGGTCTTTGTCGACAATGGTGCAGGTTCCGACACGGCCTATGACGCGCTGCAAGGGGCCTCGGAAGCCGACACCGGTGCTGCCGAAGTCCGGATCACCGATAGCAGCGGCACGTTGATCGGGTCGCCGCAGGTTGCCAGCGACGGCAGCTGGAGCCTGACCCTGCCCGAAGGCTTTGCCGATGACGTCACCATCACCGTGGTCCCGGACAACGGCTTGCTCACCGTGTCCGAAAACCCCGGTGCCCTGCCCGGCCTGGTCAACCCGGCCAGCGGCGATGGCACCTTTACCTTCACGCCTGCGGCAGGGACATCCTATCCAGATCTGGATGTCGGCCTGATCGAGGACGCCCGGCTGAGCGAAAGCCAGCAAAGCGCGATCCGTCCGGCACAGGTGGTGACCCTGCGGCATGAATATCTTGCCGATGCAGAAGGCTCTGTGGTGTTTGACACTGATATCCAGTCGATCACCGCGCCGGGGCTCTTTTCCGTCGCACTTTTCGAGGATGCCGCCTGCGACGGGACGGCCACCAGCCCCATCACCACCGCCCTGCCCGTGACCCCTGACACGCGTATCTGTCTGGTGGCTCGTGTCGCCGCCTCGGGTGCGGCGGCACCGGGATCGACCATCACCTTTGATGTGGTCGCCGACACGACCTATGGCGCGACCGGCGCGACCGAGCAGGACCGAAACACCGATCTGGTGCGGGTAGAATCCTCCGAAGGGGTACTGAAACTGCGCAAGACGGTCCGCAATGTGACCCAAGGCACGCCCGAAGGCGTCAGCAACGGTGCCGCTGCGGGGGATGTGCTTGAATATCGCATCTTCCTCGACAACCCTGGCGAACTGCCCGCGACCAACATCGTGATCCACGACCGCACGCCGCCCTACACAGAACTGGCATCCGCCATTCCAAGCCCCGTCTCCATCGGCGGCGATGTGGTCTGCACGATGACCACGCCCGGGGCGGATACGGCGGGCTATGCGGGGGCGCTGCAATGGGACTGCACCGGATCACATGAACCGGGTGCAACGGGGTCTGTGTCCTTTGAGGTGCGGATCGCCCCCTAAGGCGGCGCTTATGGTCAGGCACGGAAGGGGGTGTTTCCCGCGCCCCAAACGAACAAAAATCCCCCCGTACCGCGGATGCGGCGCGGGGGGACTTGCAATAGGAATAGGCTTCAATTCCGCTGAGCAGGTGCCAGAATATCACCCGAAGAGCCGTACAAGCATCCAAAGCCCCATGCCCAGCATCATCACGTTCTCGGTCAGGGACACAAAGCCAAGCGGCACATTGCTACTGCCGCCCACGCAGGCGCATTTCAGCTCGCGTTTGTCGATATAGACCGCCTTGATCACCGAGATCGCCCCGATACCGCCGATCACGATCGCGATCGGTGCTGCCAGCCACAGGAGCGCCCCTGCGGTCATGGCGATGCCTGCAAAGGCCTCTCCGAACGGGTAGATCTTGCCGTAGGGCACCCAGCGTTTTGCCAGCAGGTCATAATTCAGGAACATGGTCGAGAAACTCTCGATGTCCTGCAATTTCTGCACGGCGAGGAAACACATGGAGATCGAGATAAACCACTGGAACGCCTGCACGGTAAAGATGCTTTCGAAGGCAAACCACGACAGGCCAAGCGCCATTAGAAAGGCGACCGAAAAGATGGCGATCACCGGCTGGTACGACGTGTCAGATTGCTGATCCTTGGGTTTGTCCAAGCCAAAATAGACCCGCAGATCGTCATAGCCGCCGATCCGTTCCCCGCCGATAAAGCTCTGCGGCGTCGTTTCGACATCATGCTCCGCCTTGAACGCGTCTGTCTCTTCGCGCGTTGTCAGGTGGTGATCCTCGACCTCGAAGCCCTGACGCTCCAGCAGGTCTTTGGATTTCAGACCGTAGGGACAGGTGTGGTCGGGCATCACCATACGGTAGAGTTTTGCCGGTTGTGTCTGCTGTTGCGTCATTGTGTCCTCACTTCCCGTCGATTTCCGGTGTTGCGGCTGGCCCGCCTTCAAGATCCGCGATCAAGGCCTTCATCTCGTCGATCTCAAGCCGTTGCGCTTCGATGATATCATCCGCCAGCTTGCGCACCCGCGGGTCCGAGATATTGGCACGCTCGCTCGTCAGGATCGCAATGGAGTGGTGCGGGATCATCGCACGCATCCACGCCGTATCATCGACCGTGGACTGGCTGCGCACCAGAAACAGCGACACCGCAAAAACCAGCGCGCTGCCCGCAAAAATCGCGATATTCACGCCACGGTTGCTGTACATCCCCAGCATGAACGCCAGCATGATGACCGCCATCACCGCGCCCATATACAGCGCCATATAGCTGCGGGTTTCGCTAAAGAACACGTGATCGATTGCGTAGGTGTTCAGATACATTAAGCCGAACATCACCACGGTAGAGGTGATGATCATTGCAAAGAAGCGCCAGTATGACATGAGAAAACCTTTCGTGATGTTGCTATGACAACAAAACCGCCTTCCGGCGCAGGAGGGTTCCCGCCGACCTGCATTATTTGACATATCTTGCGCTGATGACTGCGGGCGAAAGCCCTGCATTCGCCCGCAGAACAGACTTGAGTTTAGCTATAGGCACCGGCGGAATAGGTCAGCTCGTAGCTGTGGCTGTACAGCTCGAACACGATGCCAAAGGGGTCTTCGACATAGACCATGCGATAGGGTTTATCGTCGGGGAAGTATTCGCGCACCGGCATCCGCTGCTTGCCCCCTGCCGCGACAATCTTGGCCAGCAGGTCTTCGAGGTTGGGATCCTGAATGGCGAAATGGAACGTGCCGTGCTGGCGGAAATTCAGCGGGTCTGCGGGCGCGTGGTTGCCGTCAAATTCAAACAGTTCGATCCCGATACGGTCTGCCGTGGCAAGATGCGCGATACGCAGGCGGCCCCAGCCTTCGCCAAAGACATCGGTACACATCTGCCCGATATCGCTGCCGTCTTCGACAACCTCTGTCGGTTGCATGATGACGTAAAACCCCAGCACGTCGGCGTAGAATTTTACCGCTTGGTCCAGATCCGGCACGGAAAGCCCGATATGAGAGAAACTGCGTGGTGTCGGTGTCATGGTCAATCCTTTGTTCTGTGATACCCCGTGATTTAGGTGGACCGCGTGCAAACATAAAATTATCATATGGAATTAAATTGATAACTTTATGGAATGATCCGCGTGCTAAACGCCTCATGGCTCGAAACCTTCACCACCCTATGTGACATCGGGCATTTCACCCGCACCGCAGACCGGCTGGCCATGACCCAGCCCGGGGTGTCGCAGCATATCCGCAAGCTGGAACAACAGGTCGGCCAGCCGTTGATCCTGCGCGAGGGAAAGTCCTTTACCCTCACCCCCGCCGGAGAAGAGCTGCTGTCGATCGGACGTGCCCGCCGAACAGAGGAGCGCGCCTTGCGCGAAAGGATGCAGCGCGATGATCCTTTGTCAGGCACGGTCAGGATAGGGTGTTCTGGCAGCTTTGCATTACGGCTGTATCCGTATCTGATCGCGCGGATGCAGGAGGCCCCGAAGCTGGAAATGCACCTCAGCGCCGCGCCGCAGGCGCGTATTCTGGCGGATATACTGGCGGGGACGCTTGATCTGGGCGTGGTGACCGCGGTGCCCGATATGCCCCGCGTTCAGGCCACGCCCCTGTCGCAAGAGGAACTTTGCCTCGTGCTGCCCGCCACCTTTAACGCGGCGGATCTGACCCTGCAGAGGCTTGATGACTTGGGGTTCATCGCGCATCCCGATGGCAACGCCTATGCCGATGATCTTCTCGGGCGCAACTTTGATGACTACCGCGGGGCAGAGCATTTGCGGCTGCGCAGTTTTATCAACCAGATCGGGCAAATCCCCCTGCCCGTGGCCCAAGGACTGGGCTATACCATCCTGCCGCGATCAGGGGTGGAGGGGTTTGCGCACCGCGACGCGCTGGCGGTGCATACCCTGCCCCAACGACGGTTTCACGACCTATGGCTGATCGCACGTAAAGACCGCGCCGCATTCGCCCGTGTCGCTGCCACCGCTGACGGCATACTTGGACTGCAATAGCGCGTTGGCGGTGCCCCGACCTATCTGACCACATGCACCGCGCATTTGGCGTGACGCACCACATATTGCGCGACCGACCCCAGCAGGATGTCAGACAACGCGGGCTGATGCGACGCGATCACGATACAGTCGGTCCCGTTTTCCTCGGCCCAACGTGTCGCCCGTGGCCCGGCGCGACCGTCCGCAATCGCTGTCGCGGCCCCCGGCACGCTTAGCGCCAGCGCATCCAGCCGCGCCTGTACCGCCTCGCGCGTGGAGGTCACGATGTCGGTGGGAATGTATTCGGCGACATAGACCGGCACCGCCTCTATCACATGCAGCAGGGTCAATCTGGCGTCCGGTGCCGCCAGCGCCTGCGCCGCATCAAAAGCGGTCTGGGTGATCTCGGGGGTCTCGAAAACAACGGGGATCAGGATATTCTTATACATGCTGCACTCTCCTATGAAGGTGCAGACAGGGAACGCCTTGGGGTGCCCTGCGTCGTTGATACAGATCAAATCAAAGGGAATATTTCCCTAGTCGCAATCATCGCCCGAGGCCGCATGCAGCGCGTCCACATCGGCCACGCGGAAACGGCGACGGTCGACAAAGCTCAGGATACCCTCTTTCTTCATCGCGCCAAGCTGGCGGCTGACCGTTTCAAGCGTGAGCCCCAGATAGTTGGCGATCTCGTACCGTGTGAGAGGCAAGACCAGCTCTTGCCCAGGGGTATCCGCATTGGCCAATTGCTGCCGCCGCGCCAGCATTTCAATGAAGGTCGCGATCTTTTCGCGCGCGGTTTTGCGGCCCAGCAACAGCATCCAGTCACGCGCCGCGTCCAGTTCATCGAGGGCCATCTCCATCAACCGTTGGGCGATATGCGGCGTGGTTTCGATCAGCGCCTCGAAGGGTTTGCGCTGGAAGCAGCACAGCGTCACATCGGTAACGGCGACCACGTCGAAGTCGATCGCCGCGCGGCCCGGACGGCCGATGAAATCCGACGGGAAAAGCAGCCCGACCATCTGGGTGCGCCCGTCTTCCATCGTTTTGCCAAGGCTCGCGACGCCCGACACGACCGACGCGACATAGGTCAGCCCGTCGCCCCGCCAAAGCATCGGATCACCCGCCTTGAACGACCGATAGGTCTTGATCTGCTCCAGCATCAGCAGTTCATCATCATCGCACCGCGCACAAACGGCGCGGTGGCGGATCGGGCATTCACTGCATTTCGGGCGCGACTGAAGATCAAGCATGGCGCGATCATAGCGTTCATTCGCGCGGACCACCATCACCAAGACGCACCGCCACCGCGCTGCGTCCCGATGTCGCTTGGCCCTTCAGGTCACGTCGCGCTTCTGGTGATACTCGGGCCGGTCCCAACTGCGGGTCGCAAGGATGTCGGCAAGGATGTCGACCGCGCCGCGCACGTCACCTTCGTCGATGTACAAAGGCGTGAAGCCAAAGCGCATGATGTCAGGCGCGCGGAAATCACCGATCACGTCCCGTGCGATCAACGCCTGCATCACCGCATACCCGTTCTTTGACGCGAAAGACACCTGACTGCCCCGTTGGTCTGCATCCCGTGGGCTGGCCAGCACAAGCTCGGGGCATTTTTCTTCAACCAGCGCGATGAACAGCTCACCGAGCGCGACAGACCTCTCGCGCAGCTCGGCCATATCCACCTCGTCCCAAAGCCCAAGCGCATGCTCCAGCGCGGTCATCTGGATCACGGGGGGCGTGCCGACGCGCATGCGCTCGATACCCGCAGCGGGGCGGTATCCGGTCTCGAAGGCGAAGGGCGCATCATGCCCCAGCCACCCGGCCAAAGCGGGCTGGATGTCCGCGACGATATCGGGGCGCGCATAGATGAACGCAGGGGCCCCCGGCCCGCCGTTGAGGTATTTATAGGTGCAGCCGACGGCGAATTCCGCGTCGCAGGCGGCCACATCGACGGCCACCGCGCCTGCGCTATGGGCCAGATCCCACAGCATCACTGCCCCTGCCCCATGGGCCGCCGCAGTCACCTGCGCCATGTCATGCATGCGGCCCGTGCGGTAGTCGACTTGGGTGATCATCGCGACAGCCACGTCATCTGTCATGGCGCTGGCGACTTCCTCGGGGGCGACGATGCGCAGCTCGTAGCCTTGCCCCAACTGCTGGATCAGCCCCTCGGCCATATACAGGTCCGACGGGAAGTTGCCGCTGTCCGACAGGATCACCCGCCGGTCGGGGCGCATCTTGAGAGCGGCAGACAGGGCCTGAAACACTTTGACCGACAGCGTGTCGCCCATGGTGACCGCCCCCTCGGCCGCGCCGATCAGGCGGGCAATGCGGTTGCCGACCCGTGCGGGCTGCGCCATCCAGCCGTCAAGGTTCCAGCCCTTGATCAGATGCGCGCCCCATTGCGCCTGCACCACATCCTGCACCTTTTCGGCCGTCCCCACAGGCAGCGGCCCAAGCGAGTTTCCATCAAGGTAGATCATGCCCTCGGGCAGGGAAAAGCGGTCTTTCATCGGCAATCGGGTCACAGGGCACCTCGTACGTTCCAGAGTTCGGGGAAAAGTTCGACCTCGAGCATCCGGCGCAGGTATTTCACCCCCGACGTGCCGCCCGTGCCGCGTTTGAAGCCGATGATGCGTTCTACCGTGGTCACATGGTTGAAACGCCAGCGGCGGAAATAATCTTCGAGATCGACGAGCTTTTCGGCCAGCTCATACAGCTGCCAATGGGCGCGCGGGTCTTGGTAGACGCGCACCCATGCCTGCATCACCGCATCATCCGCCGCATGAGGCGTGTCCATCGCATAGGCCTGCGGGGCAAAGCTTTGCCCCGTTGCCTCTGCCAGCAGATCAAGCGCCACGTGGTACAACGATTTTGTACCCAGTTCCTGCGTCAGCATCTGGTGCAGTTCGGGGCGATGTTCATGCACTTTCATCATCGCGCGGTTGCGGTTGCCGAGGATGAATTCGATCAGCCGGTATTGATGCGACTGAAACCCCGAGGACGCGCCAAGGTCGTCGCGGAAATCGCTGTATTCACTGGGGGTCATGGTGCGCAGCACATCCCACGCGCTGTTGAGCTGTTCAAAAATGCGCGCCACACGGGTCAGCATCTTCATCGCCGGCGCAAAATCGCCCGCCGCGAGATGGGTGCGCGCCGACGACAGCTCGTGCAGGCACAGGCGCATCCATAGCTCTGAGGTCTGATGCTGGATGATGAACAGCATCTCGTCATGGGCGTCGGATTTGCAATTCTGCGCCCCGAGGATCGGGTCGAGCGATAGGTAATCGGTATAGGACATATCCTTGGCAAAGGACATTTGCGCCCCTTCGTCAGCGGGGTTGTAGCCGGTCATACGGGGGTCTCCGATTGGGGGCCGAGGGTTCTTGCAAAGGGCGAATGGGCCGGCATCAGCGTCGAAAGCTCCTCGAAGGCGGCGATGCTCAGGCCGGTGTGATGGCGAAAGGCCGCAAGCGCCGCCGCCGGATCATGATCAAGCGCTGCCTGATAGAGCGCGCGATGCGGCTCTAGCGCCATACCGGCAGAGAATACCTCTGCCGCTTTGGCCGCCAGCGGGGGCGCGCTTTGGGTCAGATCGCGCAGGCCTGCCTGAATAAAACGGTGGTAGCGCCCCAACTGGTCCTGCAACTGCCCCGCAAACCGCGCCATCCAATCAGAGCGCGCCCCCGCCACCAATGCCTGATGAAAGGCCAGATGCCGCCGCGTCCATTGGGCCAGCGCCTCGTCATTATGGATCACCGAAGGCACGGGCGTTTGCGACAGGTGGTGATAGGCGCCGATCACCCCTGCCTCCCACGTGTCATCGGCGTGGCTGACGGAATGGGCCAGCATCGCGCCTTCGATGGCATCGCGGCTGCGTTCCAGATCCAGAAGATCGGCACGGGTCAGCGGGATGACGCAAAAGCCCTTGTTATGCTCGGGCACGACAAGCTTTTCAGCCGCCAGCCGGTTCAGACATTCGCGCAGCGGCGTCAGACCGATGGCATAGCGTTCCGACAGGGCCGGTAGGCGCAGCGCCATGCCCGGTGGCAGATCCAGCGACAGGATATCATGGCGAAGCCGGTCGAATAGAATGTCCGATTTCGATTGCCGAAGTGTCATGATGCGCCCCTTTCG
This sequence comes from Sulfitobacter sp. PM12, assembly GCF_045586035.1. Taxonomy (NCBI): domain Bacteria; kingdom Pseudomonadati; phylum Pseudomonadota; class Alphaproteobacteria; order Rhodobacterales; family Roseobacteraceae; genus Sulfitobacter; species Sulfitobacter sp. PM12. The sequence goes on along the minus strand of NZ_CP151529.1, from coordinate 1,263,489 downwards.
AAACACACCATGACAAATAAATACGATCATGTAAATCGTATACGATTTCTTTCAGCGTAGGTCCGCATTGATTTCTTCGGACCGTTCCTAGACTAGAGCGCGTTCGGCGGGGACTCTCCACGGAAGAACGCGTCAAGGTTATCCAGTGCCTTGAACCCCATCGCATCGCGGGTCTGCACCGTGGCGCTGCCCACATGGGGCATCATCATCACGTTGTCATAGGACGCGAAGGCCGAATTGCCCCCCGGTTCGGTGACAAAGCAATCCAGCCCCGCCGCCCCGATATGCCCCGCATCCAGAGCGTCGACCAAAGCAGCCTCGTCGATCAGATTGCCGCGGGCCGTGTTGACCAGCACGGCCCCTTTGGGCAGTTGCGCCAAACGGTCGGCGTTCATCAGCCCGACCGTATCGGGCGTCGCGGGGCAATGAAGCGACAGGAAGTCGGACACGGCCAGCAGGCTTTCCAGTGTCTCGTGATAGATCGCGCCCGCTTCATCCTCGGGCGAAAGACGGCTGCGGTTGTGATAGTGGATCTCCATATCAAAGCCGCGCGCCTTGCGGGCAAAGGCACGGCCCACACCGCCCATCCCCACGATCCCCAGCCGCGCACCGGTCAGCTGTTTGCCCACCAGAAAGGCCGGCGACCAGAAATCCCATGTGCCGGACCGCACAGTCCGGTCCCCCGCGACCGCATTGCGCGCAGCCCCCAGCATCAGCATCATCGCCAGCTCTGCCGTGGCATCCGACAGCACATCGGGCGTGTTGGTGACGACGATCCCCTTGCCCCGCAGCGCGTCCAGATCGCAATGATCCACCCCGACCGAATGGTTCGCGACGATTTTCAGCCGCGGGTCGAGCTGCGCCACGACATCGGCGCTGAAATGTTCGGAGTGGCACGGGATGATCCCGTCGACGGATGCGCTCATCTTGATGATATCCTCGGCGCTGCCGGGGGTGTCGGCGGCATCCCAGATCACCTCGTAGTCGCGGCGGGCGCGTTCCAGCGTGGCATTCGACAGGGTGCGGGTGATCCAGATCACGGGCTTGGACATCGGCTAGTCTTTCTTGTTGCGACTGGAGGTGAACAGATCAAAGGCGATGAACGCCAGCGTGATCGCCACGATGATCACCAGATCGGGGCTGGGCACCTTTACGGCCAGGATCAGCAGAAAGGCGGTGATGGTCGCAAAGGCCACAAGTGCGAGAAGTCGGTTCATATCAGATATCCTTTATGCAGAGGCACCGGCGGCCCAGTCGGTCAGCCATTGTGCCGTGCGCAGCAACCGCGCGTCATTGTGGCGTGCGCCGACCAGCTGGACGCCCATGGGCAGCCCTTCGGTCGAGGTGAAAAGCGGCAGGTTGATGCAGGGCGTGCCGCAGAAGGTCCACAGCCCGTTGAACACCGGATCGCCCGTGGTTTCCAACCCTTTGGGGGCCGGACCGGGGGCCGAGGGGCACAGGATCACATCGCAGCGGGTGAACATCTCGTCCAGCGCGGCGTTCAGCACCTTGGGCATGTCGCGGGCCGACAGGTAATCGCGGGCAGGCACGGCGTTGCCTTGCTCTATCGCGTCGCGGGTGATCGGCCCCAGCGTGTCCGCGCCCCGGTGCCAATAGGGGTAGTAGTGATAGGACATCTCGGCCAGATTGATCAGCTTGCGCTGGTCTGCTGCCGTGTCGAACACCGCTGGCAACGGAAGCTCGAACGCCTGATCGCCAAGCGCGTCCAGCAGCTCGGCAAAGGCGTCATGCAGTTGCGGCTCCGCATGCTCCCATCCCGGCGGGCGGATGAAGCCGAACACGGGCGGCAGCGGCGGGGCCGAAGTCGCCGCCGCATGTAAGGCGGGTGCGGCGCAAAGCGTGGTCGCGCTGTCTTCGTCATCCTGCCCGAAAAGCACCTCGGCCAGCAGCGCGGCCCCTGCGGGGTCGCTGGCAAAGACCCCGATCGTATCAAGCGAGGGCGATTGCGTCAGCACCCCCCGCCGCGGGATCGCGCCGAAGGTGGGTTTATATCCGGTCACCCCGCAGAAGGACGCCGGGCGGATCACCGACCCGCCGGTCTGGGTGCCGATGGCAAGCGGGACCATCCCGTCCGCCACCGCCGCGGCAGAGCCTTGCGACGATCCGCCGGGCGTATGCGCCAGATTATGCGGGTTCGCGGTCTTGCCGGGCTGCATGAAGGCAAGCTCGGTCGTGACCGTCTTACCCATCAGGATCGCCCCTTCCTTGCGCAGCCTCTCTACCACAAAAGCGTCGCGCAGGGGCACGCGCCCCGCATCCTGCGCGCAGCCGTTTTCCGTGGGAATGCGTTGGGTGTCGATCACGTCCTTCAGCGCGACCGGCAACCCGTGAAGCCGCCCCAAGGGACGCCCTGCCCGGCGATGCGCATCCAGCGTGCGGGCCTGTGCGCGCGCGAATTCGGGATCGAACCACGCCCATGCACCGACCTGCGGCTCGCGCGCCTCGATCCGCTTGATATAGCTGTCGACCAGCGCCAGCGCATCCAGCGCACCGGACGCCAGCCTGTCACGCAGTAGTGTCACGCTGGGGGTGCCGTCCACCCCGTGACCCGTCATCCGATTACCGTCCATAAAACAGATCCGGCAAATAGAAGACGATCTGCGGGAAGACATACATCAGCACCATCGACAGGATCACGCAGAAGAGGAACGGCATGACCCCCTTGAAGATCTGCGTCAGCAGGAGCGACGGCGGCGCGATGCCTTTGAGGTAATAGGCCGACATCGCCATCGGCGGGGTCAAGAAACTGGTCTGCAGGTTCAGCGCCACGAGGATGCCAAAGAACAGCGGATCAATCTCGAACACCGCGAGCAGCGGCAGGAAGATCGGCACGAAGATGATGATGATCTCGGACCATTCCAGCGGCCAGCCCAGCAGGAAGATAATGAGCTGCGCCATGATCAGGAACTGGATCGGCGACAGGTTCATGGATTGCACGAACTCCGAGATCACATGCTCCCCCCCGAGGTAGGAGAACACGGCAGAGAAGGTGTAGGAGCCGACGAACAGCCAGCAGACCATCGCCGTTGTGCGCACAGTGAGATAGACGCTTTCACGCAAACGCTGCCATGTCATCGCGCGGTAGATGAAGGCGAGGAAGATACCGCCCAATGCACCGATGGACGCCGCCTCTGTCGGGGTGGCGAGACCGAAAAGGATCGACCCGAGCACCGCAAAGATCAGGAAAGCCAGTGGCACGAAAGAGGTGATGATCATCATCACCAGCTTGCCCATCGGCATGTCCGGCACCTCATCCGCCGTGGGCTTTGGTGCCGACGATGGCTGCAGCAAAGACCGCCCGATGATATAGACCAGATACAGCCCCACCAGCGTCAGCCCCGGCAGCAGTGCCGCCGCATAAAGGCGCACGATCGACACATTGGTCGCCGCCGCATAGACGATCAGCATGATCGACGGCGGGATCAGGATGCCCAGGGTGCCGCCCGCACAGATGATGCCCGCCGCAAAGGACGGGTCATAGCGCGCTTTCAACATCGCCGGCAGCGCCAGCAGGCCCATCAAGGTCACAACCGCGCCCACGATCCCTGTCGCCGTGGCAAACAGCGCGCAGGTGATCAGCGCCGCCACCCCCATCGATCCGGGGACATTCTTGGACGCGATGTTCAGCGTGGTGAACAAACGGTCAACGATGTTGGAGCGTTCGACGATATAGCCCATGAACAGGAACAAGGGCACAGCCGTCAGCACCTCGTTCGACATCACGGTAAAGGTCTGGTTCACGAAGAGGTCAAATATTCGGTTGTTATAGAACCCCTCTATCCAACTTGACCATTGTTCCCATTGTCCGGCGGTTTCATCCAGCCGGTCAAAACCGCGCCACATGCGGCGCGCATCGAAATAGGCGTAGTAGCCAAAGCCGATGCCCATGGCCATCAGGGTAAAGGCGATCGGGAAGCCCAGAAAAACAAAGATGATGAACAGCCCAAGCATCATCAGGGCAATTTGCGGATCGGTCATGTGATATGGTCTTTCTCGGCCATGTTGGCCTTCTGGATCAAAAGGTCTTCGGTCTCGAAAACGTCTTCGTCCGCTTCAAGCCAGTAATTGTCCCGGATCGCGATAATGCAGCGGCATACCTGCGCGATCCCCTGGATAAACAGCAATATGCCCGCCGCCACGATCACCGCTTTGAACTGGTAGATCGGCACACCCGCGGGGCTGTTGACGGAGACCTCTCCGTATTGCCAGGACCGCGCGGCGTATTTCCAGCCGGACAGGATCAGGGCCAGCACACCGGGGAAAAAGAAGACGATATACAGCACGATATCGATTTTGCCCTGGGTCTTGGGTTGCAGCAGCCGGTACAGGAAATCGCCCCGCACATGCCCGCCACGCGACAGCGTATAGGCCCCGCCCATCATGAACAGCGTGCCGTACATGATAAAGGAAACGTCCAGCGCCCAGGCCGTCGGGCTGTTAAGCACATAGCGTACGAACACCTCGTAGCCCGTGCCGATGGACATCAGCAGGATAAGCCACGCGAATGACTTGCCAAACCATGCCGACAGGCTGTCGGCGAACCGTATAAATGAAATCATGATGTCCCCATGCCTCGTCTGAAACCCCGGCACACAAAGGTGCCGGGGTTCTGTACTTTACCTGTCAGCGGGATCAGAGCTTGATCTTGCCAGGGAAGTAATGCTCGTAGGCCAGACCGTAGTCGGGCGAGTTCATCAGCTCGTAATACGACACACGGCTGACCCACTCGCGCTGGCTGTCGAGGGTCTTTTTCATGAACGGATCGGCTTCCAGCTCGGGGATCAGTTCGTCCCATGCCTTCAGCTGTGCGTCCAGAATCTCTTTCGAGGTGCGGCGCACGGTGACCCCTGCTTCATCCTGCAAGAACTGAAGATCCGCGGAATAGCGGTTCATCGCCTTGGCTGTGTTCGCGGTAGAGGCCGCTTCGACAGCATATTTCAGGATCGCCTGCAGGTCCGGGTCCAGATCCTCAAGGAAGGTCCGCGAGAACAGGAATTCGAAGCTTTCCGACGCCTGGTGATAGGACGACAGATAGTAGTTCTTGGCCACGTCCTGCGCGCCAAAGTCCTTGTCCGACGAGGGGTTGTTGAACTCGAAAGCGTCGATCACGCCACGCTCCATCGCGGGCACGATTTCGCCGCCCGGCAGCTGAGCGACGGACATGCCGAGTTTGGCCATCAGATCGGCCGCCAGACCCACGGTGCGATATTTGAACCCTTGCAGATCCTCGACCGAATTTACCTCTTCCTTGAACCAGCCAAAGGGCTGCGCAAACATCGGGAAACCCATGTAGCCAACCACGTCGAGGCCCATGATGTCCTGTGTCAGCTCGTTATACAGCTCTTGGCCGCCGCCTTCGTAGAACCACGACAGCATGGTCGTTGCGGAGCCGCCGAAAACCGGACCTGTGCCGAACAGCGACGCGGCCTTGTTCTTGCCGTACCAATAGACAGGCACCGAATGCGCAGCATCGATCAAGCCGTCATTCACAGCGTCCAGCACCTGGAACGCCGCAACAACCGCGCCCGCAGGCAGCACATCGACCTTGACGCGTCCGCCCGACATTTCTTCGACGCGGGTGGCATAGTCGCGTGCGAAGTCCTGCCAGATATTGGCGTCATTCCATGACGTTTGCATTTTGATAACCAATGGCGCTTGCGCCAGAACCGCCGGAGCCGCCAGCATGCTGCCAGCCGCAGCCCCGCCAGCGACCGCCGATTTGGTCAAAAACGAACGTCGATTAATAGTATTATTAGTCTTCATTTTGTTCTCCTCCCAGAGCGACTGCGCGGCCCTTTTTCAAGTTCCCTACCGGCAATCGTGTCCCGACCTTACTGCCTTGACTGATTTAATCAAGAATTCTGATCATTGCTCTCCGCGTGGCTTGCCTGTAGGAAAATAGTTACGTTATAACATAACGAATCACTTCTCTACCGATCCTGAATGGAGCCCATGATGACCCGCATCCACACCGCATTTCTTTCCGCTCTGGCCGCGACCTCTCTTGCCGCCACAGCCCTGCCCGCCCTTGCGGATCACGCCAAGGACAAGGCGCATGACCACGAAGCCCACGACCATGATCATGACCACAAACACGACCACGGCGATGACGCCATCTACAAAGGCTATTTCGACGATGCGCAGATCAAACCGCGCCCGCTGGCCGATTGGGAGGGCGACTGGCAGTCCGTCTACCCGCTGTTGCAAAGCGGTGATCTGGACGCGGTGATGGCGCATAAGGCGGCCAAGGGTGACAAAACCGCCGAGGAATACAAAGCCTATTACACCACCGGCTATGCCACCGATGTCGACCGGATCGTATTCTCGGGCGATACCGCAACCTTCTACACGGGCGAGACATCGGTGCAGGGGCGGTATGAAAGCGACGGCTTCGAGGTGTTGACCTATGAAAAGGGTAATCGCGGTGTGCGCTATATCTTTGAAAAGATCAGCGGCGACGTCGAGGCCCCGATGTTCTTCCAGTTCAGCGACCACAAGATCGCGCCCGCCAAGGCAGATCACTATCACCTTTATTGGGGGGATGATCGCGCGGCCCTGCTGAAGGAAGTCACCAACTGGCCGACATATTACCCCGCGGCCCTCAGCCCCGCTGACATCTCTGCCGAGATGCAGGCGCACTGACATCCTGCGCCGCTGCCTGCCTTGACGGTGGCGGCGCACCCCTTGCTTCCAGCGACAAAAGTACCATGCCGAAAACCACCCTTCGCCAGCCTAACTGCCGCAGCAGCCTTGCCGCACGCCGTCGCACACAAGACCCGATGGCCGCCTATGACCGCTTGCCGCCGGAACTGCGCGGCTGGCTGGCCCAAGCGGCATTGCCTTGGTCCGCACGCTCTGCCCTGCGGGCGTGGCAGCGCGCCTTGCAGCGGTTCAGTGGCGATACGGATGCCGCAAAACAGCACCTATCGCGCTGTGAGCGCAACACGCTGACCCGCGACCGTCTGCATATGTCGGACGGCCCTGCCACATGCGCAGGTGTCCGCCCCCTCTGATCCCCTGATCTGGCCTTTGACCCGCGCCGCCCTACCTGAGCTGACAGAATGATACGAGATGCCGCCGCTTGGTGGTGCCCGTGATCGACCCTTGATGTGATAGGAAAGCTATGTGCCGCGTTCTCGCCTACATCGGGCCTGAAATCCCGCTTGAAAGCCTGCTGATCAAGCCGGAAAACAGTCTGATCAACCAAAGCCTTGACCCCGAGCTGCACCCGAACCTGCAACTGGCCGGATGGGGCTTCGGATTATGGAGCGCGCATCTGCTGAAGCCCGAGGAACCGCTGCTGTATCACCGCCCCATGGCCGCGTTCCACGATGACAACGCCCCCGGCATCATCCCCAGCTTGCAGACCAGCACCATGCTCGCCCATGTCCGCGCTGCGGCCTATGATGCCCGCAACGTGCTGGCGGACGAGAACTGCCACCCGTTCTCGTTCAAGGGCACCCCGTGGATCATCGCGCAAAACGGAGCCCTGCCCCATTGGCGGCTGCTGCAACGCGAATTGCTGCCCCTGTGCAAAGACGATTTCCTGCGGCAGATGAAAGGCACGACAGACACGGAATTCTTTTACGTGCTGCTGCTGTCCCTACTAGAGGGCGATAGCGATGACGCCGTGCAGACGGCGTTCGAGAAGCTGCTTGATGCCGTATTGCAGGCGATGCGCAAGCTGGATCTGGTCGCCCTGACCAAGTTGAAGATCGCTCTGGTGTCCACCGACCGGATCATCGGCGTGAACTATGGGGCCGGCCACAAAGGCGAAACCGCACCCGAAGGCGACTGGAAAGAGCTGCGCAAAGCCGGCCCCGGCACCGATGACTACGCCCTGTCGATGCTGCTTGAACCGATGTACCTGTTGATGGGCGAGAATTTCGAGGACTACGCCGACAGCTACAAGGTCGATGCCAGCCCCGAAGGTGAAGCGACCTCGGCTATTTTCGCGTCGGAACCGCTGACCGAGGATGGGTCAGACTGGCTGCACATCCGCTTCGGAGAGATGGTGAGCCTGCGTCGCGTCGGCGGCAAGATCAGCAAGACGATCACCAAGCTGAACGTATAGACGATGGCCGACCGCTACCCCGATTTCGCCACGCTCGCCGCGGCGCATGAGCAGGACCGGGACTACCGTATCACCGTGCAGGATCGCGGCACATGCGTCGCGATCCTTGCGCCCCATGGCGGGACGATCGAACCGGAAACGGCAAGCATCGCACGGGCTGTCGCCGGGAATGATCTGTCGTTCTACTTGTTCGAGGCGCTGCGCGCCGGGGCGCATGGCGATTACCACATCACCTCGCATCGGTTTGATGAGCCTCGGGCGCTGGCACTGGTGGCTGGGGCGGACACGTCGATTGCCATTCACGGGCGCAAGGATGATGGCTCCGACACGGTTTGGCTGGGCGGGCGTGACGAAATCCTGCGGCACGCTGTGGGCGACGCATTGCGCGCGGCGGGGTTCGCGTCCGCGCTGAATACGGCCCTGCCCGGCGTACACCCCAGCAACATCTGCAACCGCACCCGCAGCGGCGCGGGCGTGCAGTTGGAGCTGCCCCGATCCCTGCGCCGCAACTTGGCAGAGGATGGCGCGATGATGGCGCGCTTTAGCACAGCGCTTCGGGCGGCCATTTCAGCGGCGGGCCTGGACGGCGACGCGGCTACCCGCCCAGCTTGATGCTCACCGGTCCGACCGACAGGGATTGCGGGGCCAGCGCATCGGCGTCTCGCAACCCCTTTATCAGCGCAATGGCAGAGGCCGAGGTGCCCGGCAGGAAGTGATTGCTGCCCGTGTCGGCGATGCCCGTCATATCCACCACGAAGACGCCAAGCCCTTCAAGCTGGTCCAGATCCTCTACCGATCCCAGACGCGCAGCCCCCCCTGACAAGCCCGACGACAGGCGCAGCAGCCGGTCGTTCTGCGCAATCGCCACGGTAAAGGGCTGCGGCAAATGGCCAAGCGCATGGGCCTGCGCGCGGAACAGATCCATATCGATATCGGGCGAGATCAGCGTCGTCGCAGACAAACGATCCAGCAGGGCGCGGTCTCCGCTCAGCGCGATCTGGCGCAACGTCTCCATGATCAGTAGCCCGCCCATCGAATGCCCCACCAGCGACACGCGCAGCCCGTCCTCGCGCAGCAGGCGCCGCAGCAAAGTCGCCAGCGCATCGCGGGCGATCAGCACGCTGTCGCGGTCATAGGTATATTCGAAGGGGTTCGCCGCTGACGACCACGAAAAGTGGATCTGCGGCCCCTTGAGTTCATAGTCCCACGCCACCTGCGCATGACGGTACGCGGCTTTGGCAAAGCCGTTGTTATAGCCATGCACAAAGACCACCGCCTCTTGCCCCGGTGTCGACGCGGCGCGGGCGGCAGTGACCAGCGCCTCTAGATCCGGCAAGGTCTCTGCCCCGGTGAGGGCGAAATGGCGTGCGGGGTCGGCCCGCGATCCGCGGCTGCGTTCGATCTGCCCGACCGCGTGGTTCGGCGGGATCGAGATGGCAAGCCGGGCGAAATCCAGCGTTTTTGCCCGCCCCGCCCCATAGGCGATCGGCGCAGGATCGGCGGTGCGTGTGGTCGCGACGAGCAGCTGTTGCACGCCCGCGCCCACATCCGCCCCTGCACCTGCGCCGGCGTGGTCCGGATCAACGACAGAGAACCCGCCCTGCCCGCCGCATCCGGCGACGGCACCCGCACTGGCAAGGGCGATAAAATGGCGGCGGGTCGGTGTGCGCATCAGGGGGCCTTCCGGTCGTGTCGGGCGTATATACGCGCCGCCGCACCCTGCCCGTCAAGCCGGATGTCACGTCATGGCGGCTTTGGCCCAATGCGCCGACGATCAGCAGGCTTGACAGCGACAGGCGCTTCTGGTCCGCCTGCGGCAGTTTTCGCAGGGCTCCGGACGGGGCATATTGGGCGGCAATCAACACAAAGGGCGCAGCATGGCGACACTCTTGATCCACACGGGCGGCACGATTGGCATGGCCCAGACCCCCGACGGTTTCGCCCCTCGCGACGGGGTGGTCGAAGATGCGGTCGCAGCGCTGGTGGCCAGCGGCAAGATCGCCGGAGAGGTCGAGGTGCTGCGCCTTGATCCGCTGATCGATTCCGCCCTTGCCACGGCGCAGGATTGGGCGCGCATCGCGCAGACCATCCATCAGCATCGGGGCCGCTTTGACGGCTTCGTCGTGACCCACGGGACGGATACGCTGGCCTATACCGCCGCCGCCCTGTGCCTCGCGCTGCCCGGTCTGGCGCAGCCTGTGATCGTGACCGGCGCGATGCGACCGCTGACTGTGGCTGACACGGACGGCACGGCCAATCTGATCGATGCGCTTGCCGCAGCGCGTACGGCACCGGCGGGGATCTGGGTGCAATTCGGCGGCAAACGGCTGCATGGCGGGCGGGTGCGCAAGGCCCATTCGCAGGCGCTGGACGCCTTTACCGCCGCGCCAACCGACAGGGCACCGCGTGTCACCGCACCCGACCCGCAGCTCAGCCCCCTGCGCCCCCACGAGATTGCCCTTCTGACCGTCACCCCCGGTTTCAGCGCCGCCCTGCTGGATCATGCGGCGACCACCTGCGGCGGGATCGTTCTGCGCTGCTTTGGCGCGGGCACGGTCCCCGACAGCCCCGCCCTACGTGCCGCCTTGCGCAAAGCGCAAGGCAAGGGCGTTCCCGTGGTGGCCGTCAGCCAATGCGCCGAGGGCGGCATGCAGATCGGCACCTATGCCGCGGGTAAGGCGCTGCGCGATAGCGGGGTGGTCGACGGCGGCCAGATGACAGCCGAGGCGGCCTTCGTCAAAATCCACCTCGCGCTGAGCTGCTTTGCGCAGTTTGACGCGCAACACGCCTATCTGGCTGCGGATCAATGCGGAGAAATGGCCGATTAACGCGCGAAGAGCCAACCCGCGAAAGTTGAATTGCGAAATAACCTGTATAAGGATCAACGCACTAGACGTCGCACCGGGGCTACGAGCTTCGCGCTGCGTCATTCGGCTTTACGCTTTGGCCAAGAACACCGTAAAACGCGGCAAAACAAAGGGACATTTATATGGAATTTCTACAAACGCTCTTCGGCTGGATCGGAGACTTCACCTGGGGATGGTCGCTGATCCCGATCCTCGTCATTTTCGGTATCTTCATCACAATCGCCACCGGTTTTGTGCAGATCGAATACTTTGGCCGCATGTTCCGCGTGCTGTCGAACAAGAACAACGCGGATGATTCCAACCAGATTTCAGCGCGCGAAGCCTTGCTGGTGTCGGTCGGTGGACGTGTCGGCGGCGGCAACATCGCGGGCGTCGCGGTTGCAATCACCCTTGGCGGCCCGGGTGCGGTCTTCTGGATGTGGGCCATCGCGTTGGTCGGTATGGCCACCAGCCTTGTCGAATGTTCGCTGGCACAGCTGTTCAAGCGCAAAGTCGGAGAGCACAGCTACCGCGGCGGTCCGGCAGCGGCCATCATCCACGGGTTGGGCAAGGAATACCGCTGGCTGGCAGTGATCTATGCGATCTGCCTGATTGCGGCCTTCGGTCTGGGCTTCAACGCGTTCCAGGGCAACACGGTTGCAGGTTCGATGCAGGACAGCTTTGGCATTGACCGTCTGTGGACCGGTATCGCGCTGGCGGCCATCTCGGGCTTTATCATCTTTGGCGGCATCCACCGTATTGCCAAAGTGTCGGACGTTGTCGTGCCGATCATGGCCATCGGCTATCTGGCAATGGCGCTGATCGTGATCCTGCTCAACATCACCAGCCTGCCCGGCGTGATCTATGACATCGTGACCAATGCCTTCGGCCTGCAAGAAGCCGTTGGTGGCGGTATGGGTGCTGCGGTTGCGCAAGGCCTGCGGCGCGGTCTGTTCTCGAACGAGGCGGGTCTGGGTTCTGCCCCGAACGTCGCGGCCACCGCCGAGGTGCGTCACCCCATCAGCCAGGGCATCACGCAGTCGTTTTCGGTCTTTATCGACACGATCATCATCTGCTCGTGCACGGCTTTCGTGATCCTGCTGGGCGATGTCTATGTCCCCGGTGCCGAAGGCATCGACGGCGTGGCGCTGACTCAGCAAAGCATGGTGTCGCATCTGGGCACATGGGTGCAGTATTTCCTGAGCGGCGCGATCCTGCTGTTCTCGTTCTCGTCGATCATCTACAACTACTATCTGGGTGAAAACGCGATGACGGTACTGACCAAGAGCCCCTTGGGTATTCTGGGTCTGCGGATCGCGATCATCGCGATTGTCTTCCTGGGTGCGACAGCACCCGCGGCGACTGCGGTGTTCTTCTTCTCGGATCCGATGATGGGTATTCTGGCGCTGGTCAACTTGCTGGCGATCATGATGCTCTTCCCCGTGGCCATGCGCCTGCTGCGCGACTTCCGTCGTCAGCTAAAGGCAGGCGTCGAACGCCCCGTGCTGAACCCGGACGATTATGCCGATCTGGATATCGACCGCGACGCATGGAAGCTCCCGGCAGAGTGATCCGGACGCATCCTACCTGAATTCGAGACGGGCCGTAGCATCTGCTGCGGCCCGTTTCTTTTGCCCCCCGACGCAGCGTTCTGAAACTCGGTAATGGTCAATACCGTCTGCGCTGTCCCATAGTCGGCGCAAAGACATGCAACCAATCGGGGAGGAACGGCACATGGCTGAATTCGATATCATCATCTACGGCGCGACAGGGTTCACGGGGCGGCTGGTCGCGGAATACATCCACGCGACCTATCCGGACCGATCCTGGGCGATGGCAGGGCGCAGCGCGTCCAAGCTGGCGCAGGTGCGCGACGAGATGGGCCTGCCCGCCGACACCCCCCTGATCGAGGCCGATGCCTCTGACCCTGCCTCGCTTGACGCGATGGTCGCCCGGGCGCGGGTTATCATCACCACGGTCGGCCCCTATCTGCTGTATGGCGAGCCGCTGGTCGCGGCCTGTGTCAAGGCGGGCACCGATTACGTCGACCTGTCGGGCGAGCCGCCCTTCATGTGGGACATGATCGAAAAGTACAACGACGCCGCCAAGGCCAGCGGGGCCCGGATCGTACACTCCTGCGGTTTTGACAGCATCCCCTTCGATATGGGCGTCTATTTCCTGCAGCAAGAGGCACAAAAACGCTTTGGCGCGCCGCTGAAAGACGTCAAGGGACGCGTGCGCGGGATGAAGGGCACGTTCTCGGGCGGGACGGCGGCGTCGGGCAAAGAGACGATGAAGCTGGCCATGGGGGATCCCGATGTGATGAAACGTCTGGTCTCGTCCTTCGCGCTGACACCGGGGTTTGAGGGGCCGACACAGCCTTACGGCAACAAACCCTACGAAGACCCCGATTTCGGCATCTGGGTCGCCCCCTTCGTGATGGCGTCGATCAATACCAAGAACGTGCACCGGTCGAATATGCTGATGGGCCACCCCTACGGCACGGATTTCACCTATGAAGAGATGATGTTCACCGGCAAGGGCGAAAAAGGCGAGGCGATCGCCAAGAGCATCGCCAAATCCAACCCGATGGGCGATGATGATATCAAACCCGGCGAAGGCCCATCGAAAGAAGAACGCGACAACGGCAGCTATGACCTGATGTTCACCGGCACCTCCGCTGACAAAGAGCGGCTGACCGTTGGCGTCAAAGGCGACCGCGATCCGGGCTATGGCTCCACCTCCAAAATGCTGACCGAAGCGGCGCTGTGTCTGATCGAGGAAGCCGCCGACACCCCCGGCGGCGTGCTGACGGCGGCCCCTGCCTTTGGTGGTGCGATCATCGACCGGCTCACAGCCAATGCGGGGCTGACGTTCAAGGTAGAGAGCTAAGCATCACCCCCTCGCGGTGTTCACCACTGCGGGGGATGCGACCTCGGCGCGGGCCAAAGCGGCTGACATAAATCGCGCGGCGTAGCCTCTTGCACCTGCCCGAGGGATCAGCAACCCTACGCTGTGCGCCACTACTTCGGCGCGAGCCCTGGGGAGGAGATCACCGATGAAAAAACTATTTACACTACTGGGCATCGCCCTGCTGGCCTTGCTTGCCTACCTCGCGTTCTGGCCCGTATCCGTCGCCCCCGTCGCGTGGGAGGCCCCGCCGGATCAGGGCTACACCGGTGATTTCGCGGTCAACGACCGTTTGACCGCATTGAAGATCGTCGAGCTTGAGGGCCGCAGCGGGCCGGAGGATGCCGATATCGGCCCGGACGGGCTGGTACATGTCGCCACCCATGATGGTGAAATCCTGCGGATCGAAGAGAACGGGGCCATCACCGTCTTTGCGCAGACCGAGGGCCGCCCCCTTGGGATCGAATTTGACGACAGCGGCACGCTTTACGTCGCCGACGCCTATCGTGGCCTGCTGTCGGTGGACCGCGGCGGCAAGGTGACCCTGCTGGCCGAGACGACCAAGGACGGCAGCCCGATCCTTTACGCCGATGATGTGGATATCGCCGCCGATGGGAGCGTCTATTTCTCGGATGCCTCGACCCGCTTTGGTGCGCAGGATAACGGCGGCACGCTGGCGGCGTCGGTGTTGGATCTGGTGGAGCATTCGTCGAACGGCCGCATCCTGAAATACGACCCCGCATCGGGCGAAACGACTGTCTTTGCCGACGGTCTGAACTTTGCCAACGGGGTGGCGGTGGATGACGCGAACAGCGCGGTATTTGTGGTCGAAACCGGCAACTACCGCGTCTGGCGCTTCCCCATGGACGGCAGCGCAGGCACGGTGGTGCTGGAGAACCTGCCGGGGTTTCCAGACAATATCAACAACGCCCCCGATGGCACATTCTGGGTCGGTCTGGTCAGCCCGCGCAACCCCGTCATGGATCAACTGGCAAACAGCCCCTTCCTGCGCCGCGTGATCATGCGCCTGCCCGACGCAATGAAACCCGCGCCGCTGCGCTATGGCTTTGTCCTGCGAATGGATGCCTCGGGCAAGGTGCTGGAAACGCTTCAGGATCCGGCAGGGGACTATGCGTTGACCACGGGTGCCGTGACCCTGCCCGACGGGCGCATTGCCGTGACCTCGCTGACAGAGCCGCGTCTGGGGATGCTCGACGCCGCTCCGCGCTAAGGCCTACAGACGCTGGCCCAAGGGGCGGGCCAGCGTCACGCCTGTGACACCTCCCGAAGCGCCGCCGCGACCTGTTCGATCTGCGTGCTGCGCAGACCGGCGATATTGATCCGACCGTTGGCCGTGCCATAGATCGCGTGGTCATGGCGCAGGCTCTCCATCTGGTCGGGCGCGAGGGGCAGCAGGGAAAACATCCCCTGATGGTGCCGCAGCGCTTGAAATGCGGGGGCCGCATCTATCGCGGCCAGCGCATCTGCCAATTGCTGCCGCAGCGATTGGACACGAGCGCGCATACTGTTGAGCTCTTCCTCCCAGATGGTGCGGGTGTCAAAGACGTGGCAGGCGACAGCGGCACCATGTTCGGGCGGCATCGAATAATTCGCGCGGGTCAATGTCTCTAGGTGGCGACCCACATGGGCGATGGACGCCGCATCCGGCCCCAGCACCATCGCCGCCCCGATACGTTCGCAATATAGCCCCATGTTCTTGGACCCGCTTGCCGCAACCATCGCCACGGGCACCGCATCGACCATCACCCGAAGCCCCGCCGCATCTGCGTCAAGCCCGCGGCCAAAGCCCTGATAGGCAATGTCGATCAACGGGATCAGCCCTCGCGCCGCGCAAAATCCGGCCAGCGCATGCCACATATCCGCATCGGGATCGATGCCCGTGGGGTTGTGGCAGCAGCCGTGCAGCAGCACCACATCCCCCGGCTTTGCCGCCGCCAGATCCGCGAGCACGCGGTCAAGATCCAGCGCGTCGCCCTTGGCCTGCCAGCGATACAGCTGCAGCGTCAGCCCGGCCCCCTCGAATATCGGACGGTGGTTCACATAGCCGGGGTTCGTACTCCAGACCGTGGTGTCGGGGCGCAGGCTGGCCAGCATATCCCCCAGCACGCGCAGGGCACCTGTCCCGCCGACCGTCTGGATCACATGGCTGCGCGCGATCCGCGCGGGCGCATCGCCCAAGACCAGCCGCGCCATGCCCGCGTTGAACACCGCATTGCCCGCCAAAGCGCGGTAGGTTTTCGGCGCACTGTCCTGCGCCAAGGCGAGTTCGGCCATGCGCACCGCCTTCATATTCGGCGTGGCCCCTTTGTCATCGCGGTAGACGCCGATGACCATGTCGATCTTGTGGGCGCGCGGGTCGGCGCGAAAGGCAGAGGTCAGTCCCCAGATCGGGTCTTCGGGAAGGGCGGCAAGCGCGTCGAGCATCGGGGTTACTCCTTGGGGCGGTTGGCCAGCATGACGCCGGCGCAAATGATGAGAACGGCCAAAATCGTGCCAAGCGTCAGGGCCTCGTGCAGCAGCGGCACGGCAAGCACCGCCGCAATCGCAGGGGCGAGCGACCCGATCGCGGCACATTTCGCGACGCCAAGGCGGGCGATGGCGATGGCATAGGTCAGGCTCGACACAAGGCCGACACCGACCCCTTGGGCAAGGATGAACGGCATCGCCTCGGCCAGTCGCACCTGCGTCAGATTGCTGGGCAGCCCCCCCGTGGCGAGCAGCGGCAGCAGCACCAGCGTGGACGGCAGTGCCAGCACCAGCGCGCAGCCAATCGGGTCCAAGCCGCTGCCCCGCAGCCCCAAAGTATAGCACCCCCAGAGCAGACTGGCCGACAGCAGCAGCGCCACGCCGGTCAAACTGCCTGCCGCCAAATTGCCCGAGGCCCCGATCAGCGCCGCCACCCCCACAAGGATGATCCCCAGCGGCAGCATCACCGCGGGGCGCTGGCGGTAGATCACCCACGTCAGAACAGCCACCGACACCGGTGTCGTCCCGGCAATCAACGCCCCCACATGCGTGGCCGAGGTCTGCGCCCCGCCCATAGCCGCGAGCCAGAAGAACGGCAGCCCCGCCCCCGCCGCGATCATCAGCCAGCGATGCGCGGGCAACTGCCTTAACACAGCGATACGTTTTGGCAGGAAGGGTAAAAAGAACAGCGCCGGAATACCCGACCGGATCAGCGCAACATCGCCAAACGTCAGCTGCGCCCCGCTGGCGGCACGGGTGGACAGCGCGAACCCCGCCCAGACCAGCACGGTCACCGCAATCGCGAGATAGCCAACCAGGGGCCGAAGGGGGATCTGCCGCGGACCAAGTCCATGTGCGGCGGGCAGTGAGGGGGAACTGAGCATATTCGTCCTGCGCGTTGTATTTGCGCTGTTTTACGCTGTATCCACGGGCAGATGCTTGCTAATGATTGCGCGATATTATGAATTTGGGGCATATCCTGCCCTTAGAGGGCCAAGATGGACAGTAAAGATCGCGAGATCATCAAAGCGCTGCAGCGTAACGGGCGTCTGACCAATCAGGATCTGGCAGCTCAGGTGAATCTGTCGCCCTCACCCTGTTTGCGGCGCACCCGCGCGCTTGAGGAAAAGGGCGTGATCAAGGGCTATACCGCGATTGTGGATGAGCGCGCGTACGGGCTGCCCGTGACCGCGCTGGTGCGCATCCGGCTA
Organism: Sulfitobacter sp. PM12; assembly: GCF_045586035.1. Lineage (NCBI taxonomy): Bacteria > Pseudomonadati > Pseudomonadota > Alphaproteobacteria > Rhodobacterales > Roseobacteraceae > Sulfitobacter > Sulfitobacter sp. PM12. Next base: position 1,245,940 of record NZ_CP151529.1, on the reverse strand, counting down.
AGCAGCCACACGGGCGACGTGGTAAAACTGTTCGAGAAGAAGGTGCACGAGACCGAACAGATCCTCGATTGCTATGTCATCACCGGCAGCGAGGATTATCTGTTGCGCGTGCTGGTCGAGGATCTGAAAAGCTACGAAGAATTCGTGCGCCACAAGCTGCACAACATCCCCGGCATCGCGTCGATTGATTCCAGCTTTGCCTATGGCGTGCTGAAGCAGTCGAACGTCTTTCCCGTGGTGACCTGAAACACCTTACGGATCGTCGAACCGGTCGTGAACCCCTTCAAGCAGCCTATCCAGCGCGGATAGGAAATGCGCCGCCGCTTGGGGGGCGAGCTTGTCCAGAAACCGCGCCTGATGCGCGTCGACCAGCACCCGCGCACGCGCGAGTAGGTCTTGCCCCGCCTCGGTCAGCGTGATCGCACGGGCGCGCCCGTCGCCTTCTGTCAGGTTCTGCACCAGCCAGCCTTTGTCGCGCATCTGCTTGAACGTCCGCGACGCCGTGGGGCGGGTGATGCCGATATTCTCGGCGATACCGGAGGGCGCGGTGATGCCTTCCAGCGCGATACTGGCCAAGACGCACCATTCCAACCGTGTCAGCCCAAGCTGCGAAAGCTCTGCATCCAGACTGGCACGCATAACCGCGGCCAGCCGCGACACGCGAAAGCCCAGCCTGTCGTGCAGACGATAGGAGGCAGCGGCAGAGGTGTTCTCGGGTCCGGTCATAAAGCATGAATACTTCATTTTTGCCGCACCGCTACTGTTTGCTTGCAAAATAGTTGATCTAGGACAACTATAACGCCGAATTAAGAGGCAATACCCATGACTCCACGGCTGCGTTCCCGCAAAAACCGCCCCATCCATATGGGTGCCTACCCGACTGAAAAGCTGCGGCGGGCGGAGGGTGCTTCGGGGCCGGTGCCGGCCTTCACCCCCTTGGGAGTGACGGAGAACGCGCGTCCGCTGGCCCAAGCGACGCGGGATCACCGCGCCATGCTGGATGCGATCCGCGAGGGCCTGGTGAACAAGGCCTTGGCCGAGATCCCCGCCGATCTGACCGAGCGGGCGCAGCATCTCAAGGCGTTTGCCCATTTCAACGATGCGACGATGGTGGGGATTTGCAAGCTAGCCCCCGACCACAATCTGGCACAGCCCCTGCGCAATGCGGATGTGGCGCGGCTGGCGCAGGATTTGCAGACGCGTCAGGTCAAAACGCTCGCCTCTGGTGTGGATGCGATCATGGCTGACCTGCGCGACTCCGTCACCGCACCCGAGACGGATATCGTAGGCCATACCCATGCGCTGGTACTGCTTTTCGCGCATCCTCGCGCAGTCGAACAGGATGAACCCGGTGCGACATGGATCGCGGGGATGGAGGATCACCGGTCGTCTCTACTGGCCGCGGAATCGGCGGCGGTATTGTCGAATTACATCCGCCTGCTGGGGCGTCCGGCGCGCGGGCACACGATGACGGCAAGCGATGTGGATCTGAACCAGCTGGCGGTCGCGGCGGGGCTGGCGCTGCCCCAAGACGGTCACCTGACCGCTCCTTTTTTCGGCACGCGCTTTTCGCTGGCCGCCGTCACCATGGCGATGGATCTGGCCTGTGATCGCCCTCTGGCCGCCGCCGCCCTGCCCCGCACGCCGCCCGCCTATGCACAGCGGCGCTTTGTCGATGGCGCGCAGCCTTTCGAAAAGCTTAAGCGCGTGGACAGCCCCACGACCTATATGGACGAACCGCGCATCCCGCGCCTACCCAAACGCACCGATATGTTCAGCCGTGCGCTGTTCGGGGACATGGGCAAAAAGCTGCAAGACGGGGCCACCGGCGGGCGCTACATCCGCAAGACGCCGACCTCTATGGCGCAGCGGCGCGCGCTTGGGGCCTTTGGCCTGCTGCAAGACGGGCAAGCTGCCGAAACGCAAACCGCCCTAGCCTCGCAACAGGCGGCAGAGATGGTCAAGGCGGTTGCCTATTTCCTGGGGGCCGATGCCGTGGGCGTCAGCCGTTGCCCCGATTGGGCGTGGTACAGCCACGACGCCACCGGCACCGCGATCGACCCGCCCCATGATCAGGCGATCAGCCTCGTTATTGATCAGGGTTTCGACACGATGGAGGGGGCTTCGGGCGATGACTGGATCAGCGTGGCGCAATCCATGCGCGCCTATCTGCGGTTCAGCCTTGTGGGCGGCGTGCTGGCGCGGTTGATCCGCGATCTGGGATATCCGGCCAAGGCGCATACGGTGATGGATGGCGATGTGCTGCAACCCCCGCTGCTGCTGCTGTCGGGCTTGGGCGAGGTCAGCCGCATCGGCGAAGTCATCCTGAACCCCTATCTCGGCCCGCGTCTGAAATCGGGCGCGGTGACGACCACCCTACCGATGACCCATGACAAGCCGATCGACTTCGGCCTGCAGAAATTCTGCGAAAGCTGCCAGAAATGCGCGCGGGAATGTCCCTCGGGGGCGATCACGGCGGGGCCGAAGCTGATGTTCAACGGCTACGAGATCTGGAAATCCGACAGCCAGAAATGCGCCACATACCGGATCACGACCGAGGGCGGCGCCATGTGCGGGCGCTGCATGAAGACCTGCCCGTGGAACCTTGAGGGGATCTTGGCCGACAGCGTGTGGCGCTGGACCGCGATGAAGCTGCCCGCCACCGCGCCAGCGCTGGCCAAGCTCGACGATCTGCTGGACCGTGGCGACATCAACCCCGTCAAGAAATGGTGGTGGGATCTGGAGGTGCAGGATGACGGCGGCTACCGCCCCACGGACAAGCCGGTGAACACCCGCGGTCTGCAAAAAGACCTGAAGCTGCGCGCGACGGACCAGACGCTGGCCGTCTACCCTGCGCCGCTTGCCCCGCATCCCTACCCCTACCCCGACCCGATGGACCGCGAGGCCGGCATCCGCGCCTATGGCGCGATGATCCCCGCCGCCACACACCGCGCGCGGGTCGCAAGCGGAGACACGCAAGGGCTGGTCCCTGCGCTCAAGCCATTGGCGGATAGTCCGGTATTGCCGCTGACCGTCACCCGCGCGGATGTGTTAAGCGACGGCATCACGCGATATGAACTGCGCGATCCCGACGGGGCCGATCTGCCCCTGTGGCAGGCAGGGGCGCATCTGGATGTGGTGATCGCGCCCGAGTACCTGCGCCAATATTCCATGTGCGGCGATCCCTCGGACCGGTCGCGCTATGTCATTGCCGTCCAGCGCGAGGATCAGGGCCGCGGCGGCAGCGCTCTGATGCACCGTATCTTCACGCAGGGGCGCAAGATTTTCGCGGCGCGTCCGATCAACCATTTCCCCCTGACCGAAGACGCCCCCTTCAGCGTGTTGATGGGCGGTGGCATCGGTATCACCCCGATGATTGCTATGGCGCACCGCCTGCACCATTTGGGCCGCGACTTCGCGCTGCATTATTCTGCCCGCACCGCCGCTGATCTGGCCTTTGCGGCAGAGATCGCTGCCGCCCCTTGGGCCGCCCATGCCGTGCTGCACGTCAGCGATCAGGGCAGTCGGGCAGAGTTTGACACGATCCTGTCGGGCCATCCTGTGGGCAGCCATGCCTACGCCTGCGGCACCCCCGCCTATATGGAGGCCGCGATGACCGCCGCCGCGCGCGCGGGCTTTGCCGAGGATCAGTGTCACATCGAATATTTCGCCGTCCCCGAAGCCCCCCCGCGCGAGAACCACAGCTTTACGGTCCATCTGGCCAAGACCGGCAAAGACATCCACGTCCCCGCCGACCGCAGCCTGTCGGATATGCTGACAGAGGCAGGCGTGCCCGTGGATGTGAAATGCGCCGACGGGATCTGCGGGGTTTGCGCTTGCGGGCTGGTCGAGGGCGACGCCGATCACCGCGATTATGTGCTGTCACAGGCGCAGCGTGAAACCACGTTGATCACCTGCCAGTCGCGCGCGGCGGCAGCGGGGGGGCATCTGGTGCTGGACCTGTGAAAACCTAGCGTTCAGCACATCGGTAAAGTCAGGGCGGGTATGCGAAAACTGCGCTTGCAATACCCCCTGCCTTTCTGTCTACGGGCGCCACCGCAACCGACCGCAGGCTGGACCGATCATGACAGAACCCAACGGCGCTTCGATCACGTTTGAGAACGTGGGCAAAGCCTATTCCAAATCCGGCGGCACGACTGTCACGGCGCTTGAAGGCGTCTCTTTGGCGATGGCGCCAGGGTCGATCACCGGCATCATCGGACGGTCGGGGGCTGGCAAATCGACGCTGCTGCGCATGGTCAACGGGATCGAGCGGCCTACGACGGGCTCGGTTCTGGTGGGCGGGCAGAATGTGGGGGCTGCAAAAGGGTCCAAGCTGCGTGCGATCCGCCGCGATGTGGGGATGATCTTTCAGCACTTTAACCTGCTGGCCTCGCGCAGCGTGGCGGGCAACATCGCCCTACCGCTGGAAATCGCCAGTGTGCCGTCCTCGCAAATCAAACCCCGCGTGGCCGACCTGATCGAACGGGTCGGACTAAGCGCGCACGCCACTCGCTATCCGGCAGAGCTGTCGGGCGGGCAAAAACAACGCGTCGGCATCGCGCGGGCACTGGCCACCGGCCCCAAAGTGCTGCTGTCGGACGAGGCGACATCCGCGCTGGACCCTGAAACGACGCAAACGGTGCTGTCGCTGCTCAAGGACATCAACCGCGAGCTGGGGCTGACCATTCTGCTGATCACCCACGAGATGGCCGTGGTCCGTGACATCGCGAGCCACGTCGCCGTGATCGACGGGGGCCGCATCGTCGAACATGGCGAGACCTACGATATCTTCACCGCGCCTCAGCATGCGACCACGCGGTCTTTCCTGTCGGGGGTGACCGGCGTCACCCTGCCCGCTTTCGTCAAGGATCGTCTGGTCCCAAACGCCCCCGCGCAGGGCGGCGAAGAGGTGATCCGCGTGACTTTTGCGGGCCAACACGCCACCGACCCGATGCTGGCGCGGCTGACGCAGGACATGGGCATTCCGGTCAATATCCTTGCCGGCGCGGTCGAGGAAATCGGCACCCGCCCCTTCGGCAACCTGCTGGTATCGCTGCCTGTGGCCAAGGCCGCAGAGGCGCGTTCATTTTTGGAAAGCCACGGGCTTATGACGGAGGTGCTTGGCTATGTCGGCTAACCTTATCAACCTACTGATCGAGGCCACGGGCCAGACGCTTTATATGGTCGCCATCTCGGCGCTGCTAGGGACGCTGCTTGGCCTGCCCTTGGGGTTGTTTCTGGCGACCTCGCAACGCGGCGAACTGCTGTCGGCCCCGTGGGTCAACAAGGTGCTCGGGCTGGTGGTCAATGCCACGCGGTCGGTGCCGTTCATCATTCTGGTGGTCGCGATCATCCCCTTCACGCGGATGGTTGCGGGCACGTCGATCGGCACGACAGCCGCGATTGTGCCATTGACGATCGCCACCGTGCCCTTCATCGCGCGTCTGGTGGAAAACGCGATCCGCGAGGTTGATTCCGGCCTGATCGAGGCGGCGCGCGCCATGGGGGCGACCCCGTTGCAGATCATCCGCAAGGTGCTGCTGCCCGAAGCGCTGCCCGGCATCACGCTTGGCCTCACCCTCGCCATCGTGAGCCTGATCGGCTATTCCGCCATGGTCGGTGCCGTGGGCGGCGAAGGTCTGGGCGATCTGGGCATTCGCTATGGGTATCAGCGGTTTATGCCCGACGTTATGGCGGTTGTCGTGATCATCCTCATCGTCTTGGTGCAGCTTGTGCAATCGATCGGCGAACGCATCGCAGCCGCTGTCGACAAACGCGCCACCAAAAGCGGCGGGCAATAGCGCCCGTCTCCTCCTCCCAATTTCGTTTCCCAGTTAAAGGAGCATATACATGCTACGCATTGCGACCCTGACCTCTACCCTCGCGCTTATGGCGACATCGCTGATGGCCGAGCAGATCAAAGTCGGCGTTTCCCCCGGCGAGCACGCCGAGATCATGGAAGAGGTCGCCCGTGTGGCCGAACCGATGGGCCTTGAGATCGACGTTGTCGAATTCTCTGACTATGTGGTGCCGAACCAGGCGCTGGCCGATGGCGACATCGAGGCGAACTCCTTCCAGCACGTGCCTTACCTTGAGGCACAGATGAAAGACCGCGGCTTTGCGCTGGCGGTTGTGGGCAACACGATCACCACGCCGATGGGCATCTATTCGGACAAGATCACCGATATCGCCGAGCTTGAAGAAGGCGCAACCTTTGGCATCCCGAACGACCCCACCAACGGCGGGCGCGCGTTGCTGGTGCTGCAACAGCTTGGCATGATCAAGGTCGACCCCGCTGCGGGTCTGGTGCCCACCGTTCTGGACATCACCGAGAACCCCAAAGACCTGTCGTTCAAAGAACTTGACGCGGCGCAGCTGCCCCGTTCGCTGGCCGATCTGGATGCGGCGCTGATCAACACCAACTACGCCATCGCCTCGGGCCTTAGCCCCAAAGAGGATTCCATCGCGATGGAAAGCGCCGACAACCCCTATGTGAACGTGATCGTTGTGCAAGAAGGCAAGGAAGACGCGCCGTGGGTGAAGACCCTGCTAGAGGCGTATCACTCGGACGAGATCAAAGCCTTCATCGACGAAAGCTACCACGGGACCGTCATCACATCTTGGTAAAGTGACGCACCGGATACCGCCAATGACGCGGCGGTATCCGGTCTCTTGAGCCGCGCCCTTGTGGTCAGAGCGGCACACGCAGAACGCCCGCGGCGGGCAGTTCGACACCGTGGCAGGCAACCTCTGCATCTGAATAATTGAACCAGAACCGTTCGCCCCCCGTCGTGCGGGTACGCACCCCTTCGGGCATCGGCAGCACGTCGATACCTGCCTCGCCGCACAGCCCGCCGATGAATTGGTCGAGCGTGCGCTCATCCAGCCAGCCCCCCAGATAGATCTGCTGCCCGTCGCGCATGGCAACCGGCTCTGCGTCAGCGGTCTGCAAGATGACCTTTGCCGTGCCGTCCAGCACATCACGGTAGCGGATCACTTTCCCACCGCCCTCCAGCGGCACGAAGATGTCATGCCGCAGGCTTTCGACCTGCGTGACCGTTACGTCCAACCCGTCGATTGCGGGGGGCAGCGGCACGGGGATCGCCATCTCGGACGTGCGCGCGCCGCTGCGGGGGCCATAGATGACCGTCGCCGCGCTGCGCGCCAGCGCCTGTTTCAGAGCGTCCGGCATGTGCATCACCCCCGGTGCCATCACCAGCCCGTAGCCGTCAAAATCGCGGCAGGTGGCGGGCAGGATATCGACCGACAGCCCCTGACGCCGCAGCGCCTTGTAGGTGTGAAAGACCAACCCGAAATAGCTTAGATCCGCACCATGGGGCTGGGTCGCCCATGCGAAATCCGCGTCATAGTCGAACAGCAGCGCGACCGGTGCCTGCGCGGGCTGCACATCCGGAGCCTTGGCCATCTCTGCGCCGACCTGCCGGACCTCCGCCATCGCGAAGGCGTCGGCACTGTCGGGGCGCAGCAAGCCGGCGTGCAGTTGCTCTTGGGCGAAAGGGGCCTGTCGCCAGCGGAAATAGCACACCGCTTCGGCCCCGTGAGCGAAGGCCTCCCATGTCCACAGACGCACCATACCGGCCAGTGGCACAGGGTTGTGCGGGGCCCAGTTGACCGGGCCGGGCTGCTGTTCCATCACCCACCAGCGTCCCTTGCCCACGGCGCGGTAAAGATCGTGGTGGAACGCCTGAAAGTCAGGGTCGCCCTGCCGCGCATAGCGGTGCTGCTGCGCCGCATCCGCGCCCACCCGATCCTCGAGAAAGCCCAGCGGGTAGCTGTCCCATGTGGCGATATCAAGATTTTCACCCACTGCGAAATGGTCAAAATCGGTGATCCGGCCCATGTAGTTATGGCTCACGGGGGCGGCGCTGTGCTGGCGGATCACGTCAAGCTGAAGCCGGTTGAATGCCACTACCTGATCCGAGCTGAACCGCCGGAACGCCAGACGATGCGCAGGGTTGGCTTCGGTCACGGTCAGATTGGGCGGGTCGATGTCGTCGAAACTGTCGTAGTCCATCGACCAGAACGTATTCCCCCACGCGGCATTCAGCGCGGCGGGGGTACCGTAGCGTTGTTCCAGCCAGCCCCGAAAAGCATGGGCTGCCGCATCACTATACGAGATCACCGTGTCGTGGCAGCCGTATTCATTGTCGATCTGCCACGCCGCCACATGGGGGTTCGCGCCATAGCGTTTGGCCATCAACGTGGCAATCGTGACGCATTCCTGCTGATAGCCTTCGTGGCTGAAACAGTAGTGCCTGCGCGAACCGAACTTGCGCGGACGCCCTTCAATATCCACGGCAAGCATGTCGGGGTGGCGTTTCAGCATCCAGCGGGGCGGGGTTGCGGTGGGGGTGCCCAGCACAACCCGCAGACCGGCAGCCCCCAAAACCTCGATCGCGCGGTCCAGCCACGCCCAGTCATACTGGCCGGGTTGCGGTTCTAGTTTGCTCCATGAAAACTCGCCGATGCGCACCCATGTCAGGCCCGCTTCGACCATGCGGCGGGCGTCGGTTTCCCACATCTCTTCGGGCCATTGTTCAGGGTAATAGCAAGTCCCTAGGGTTCGTTTCATCACGCCTCACAAAATTATCCGGTGTTCCCGCTGGCCTCGCACGTCCGAGGCAAGCTGGAAGGTCTGGCCATCCTCCGCCCCGTCGCGGCCCTGCGCGGCTGAGGTGACAAAGAGCGTCCGCAGATCCGAACCGCCAAAGGCCGGACAGGTGGCCTGCGCTGCTGGAACATCAACGGTCTGCAACAAGGTGCCATCGGGGCTGTAGCGGGCGACCTGCGCGGCCCCCCATTGCGCGTTCCACAGGCAGCCGTCGCTATCGACAACCGCGCCGTCGGGGTTACGCTTGTCTTTTTTAAGATCGACAAACACCTCTGGCGGTCCCGAGGGCCAGCCTTCTGTCGCATCAAGGGGCACGCGCATGATCTGGCGCGTGGGCGTGTCGGTGTAATAGGCAAATCGTCGATCGGGCGAAAAGCAGATCGCGTTCGAAATGGTAATCTCCGCGAAAAGCTGTCGGAGCGCGCCTTTATAGTAGCGGTAGATCGCCCCCGCCCCCCGCTCTGCGTTGAAGCCCATTGTCCCGATCCAGAAACCACCCCACGGGTCGGCGCGCCCGTCGTTTGACCGGGTCAGCGGCTGATCCGCCTCGAGTGGCACGACGAGGGAACGCTCCCCTCCGTTTAGGTCGAACCGCCACAGCGCGGTTTCGGACGCGACAAGCAGGGTATCCCTATCGATCCACCCCGCGGCAGAGACGCATTCGTCAAACCGCCACGACAGCGTTTTGTCGCCCTGCCGCGACATCAGGGTTTTGCCGAGGATGTCGAACCAGAACAGCTGGCCGCGTTCGGGGTGCCACAGCGGCCCCTCGCCCAACGCGCACGTCCGCGCATCAAAGAGTGTCGCGTTCAAGAGAGGGTCGCCTTGTCATAGGCGCTTACCGCCGCGCGCGCGCTTTGTGCCACATCCGCCGCGCTTTGCCCCGGTTTATACAGGCTGGACCCAAGGCCGAAGCCCGTCACCCCAGCCGCAAGCCATTCCGCAAAATTCGACGGACCGACGCCGCCAACCGCATAGGTTTCGGTCTGCGCCGGAAGCACCGCCCTGATCGCCTTGAGCCCTTCGACCCCCAGCAGGAACGACGGAAACAGCTTGAGCCCATCGGCCCCGGCCTTAAGCGCGGCAAAACATTCCGTGGGCGTCATCACACCGGGATAGGACATCATGCCCGCCGCCTTGCTTGCCGTGATAACAGAAGGGTCCGCATTCGGAGAGACAATCATCCGCCCCCCCACAGCCGCCACCGCCGCGACGTTTTCAACGTCCAACACCGTGCCCGCGCCGATCAACGCGTCGGCCCCATAGGTTTGGGCCATCGTTTCGATGGATTTCAGCGGTTCTGGCGAATTCAGCGGCACCTCGATGCGGGTGATGCCTGCGTCGATCAAGGCGGCGCAGATGTCGGCGGCCTCATGCGGCTGGATGCCACGCAGAATGGCGATGATATTGCGGCTCATACAAGGGCCCCTTTCAATGAACGATAGGCAGAGGTCAGGCCCGCCAGCGTCAGACCCGCGTTATCCAGTGTTTCGGCCTGCACACTCTGTGCGGCCAATGCGCACCGGTAATGCGCGGCGACGCTGTCTGCGCCCAGAATGGCGACATGGCGGCCCAGCCAATAGGGGCGCGTGCCGGCCAGCTCTAGCCCCACAAGCAGCCCTGACAGCCGCGCCCGCGCCGACCCTGCAGGTGTGCCCTGCAACAGCCCCCCTGCACGCAGGCCAAACAGTCTGGAGGCGAAGCTTTGCGGGCTGTCCATCGCCTGCGTGACGCCGTCGATAAAGCTGTCCTCGTCCCACTCTGCCGTGGTGACCGAATGGCGCAGGACCGACTGGCTGGCCAGCAGCGCGAAGATCTCGCCGGTCATGCAGGTCTGGAAGCTCACGATCTCGCCCGCGCTGATGTGGACCCATTTGGTGTGGGTGCCGGGCAGACAGAGGATGCCGTCAAACGCCGGCTGACTGTGCAGCACCCCTGCGATCTGGGTTTCCTCGCCGCGCATCACGTCAGGGGCAGCCATCTGTTTCACGCCGGGCAGGATGTGGACCGCGATCCGCGGGTCATGGGCCTTTACCGCAACCGCCGCCCGCGCATCCGGAGGCGCGCAGGGCGTGGCGACGTAGGGGGCCTCGCGCCAGCCTTCGCGGGCGCCCACCATACCCGCGCAGATCACAGGGGTCACATGGTCCGGATTTAGGTAGGGGTCTATCAATGAAAGCAAGGCAGGTTCGAACCCGTCCTGCGTCAGCCCCCCCATCCCCTTGTCAGACCTGTCAGAGGCAAAAGGCTTGCCATCAGCCCCCATCATCCAGACCCGCAGGTTTGACGTGCCCCAATCGACAGCGATCCATTCAGCGTAGTGTTGCACGGTATCCCTTCCTATCCGGTGACCACGACGCCGCCATCGACGGCCATCAACTGCCCCGTCATCATGCGGCTGGAGGCAGAGGATAAAAACAGCACCGCATCCACGATGTCTTGCGGCTTCAACGTATCCTTAAGGCATTGCCGGTCAATATGCGCCGCCAGTGCTTCGGGCGTGACCCATTGTTCGATCTGTTTTTCCGTCAACACCCACCCCGGTGCCAGCGCGTTAAAGCGGATCTTGTCCGGCCCGAATTCCCGCGCCAGCGAACGGGTCATCCCGTTGATGCCGGCGTTGGCGGTCGTATAGGCAGGATAGCCAGCATTTCCCATCATATACGAGATCGAGCTCATGTTCACCACGGCCCCGCCGCCCGCGGCGCGCATCCCTGCGACCACGGCCTGACAGGCGAAGAAATAGGACTTGAGGTTGATCGCCTGCGACTGGTCCCAGAAGTCTTCGGTGACCTCTTCGGCGGTGTGGCGGGCATCATTGGCGGCGTTGTTCACCAGAACCGTGACAGGGCCATGTTCATCGGCGGCTGCGGCCAGACTGGACCGAAGTGCCGCAATATCCGAGATATCGCAGGTCTGCGCAAAGGGGCGCTGGCCGTGTTTTTCTTCCATCTCATTGCAAAACGCAGTGGCGTCGCTGCGTTGGACAAAGCTGACCTTGGCCCCCTGCGCCAGAAACCCGTCGGTCAGAAAGGCACCGATCCCCGCGCCGCCGCCGGTGATGAATACCGACCGGCCGCGCAGATCGGGAAATGTTGCGTTCAGGGTCATCAGTGGCTCTCCCGTGTGACGGGGCGGGTGTCTTTACCCACCAGAAAATCAAGGTCCGCGCCTTTGTCTGCCTGCAATACCGTCTCGGTATAGAGCTTGGCATAGCCGCGGTCGTATCGGGGCGGTTCGGGTACCCAGGCAGCGCGGCGCTCTGCCAGCACCTCGTCAGAGACAAGCACGTCCAATGTGCCCTGCCCCACCGACAGCCGGATACGGTCGCCGGTCTGTACCAGCCCCAGATTGCCGCCTGCGTTGGATTCAGGGCTGACGTGCAGGATCACGGTGCCATAGGCGGTGCCGGACATACGCGCGTCGGACACCCGGACCATGTCGCGCACGCCTTCTTTGACCAGACGCGCGGGGATCGGCATATTGCCGACTTCGGGCATACCGGGGTACCCCTTTGGGCCGCAGCCCTTGAGCACAAGAACCGTATCCGCGGTCACCGGCAGATCCTCGCGGTCGATATTGGCTTTCATATCCTCGATATTCTCGAAGACATATGCCTCGCCCTCGTGTTCCAGCAAGGCGTCCGTCGCCGCCGAGGGTTTCACGATCGCCCCGTTGGGCGCGATATTGCCGCGTAGGACCTTCAACCCGGCCGCAGGGCGTAGCGGATTATCCAGCGGGCGGATCACATCCTCGTTGTAGCATTCAGCCCCTTCGGCATAGGCAAGGATATCCCCGCCCATGACGGTCTGCGCGGGCCGCAGCTTGTCGCGCAGATGAGACAGCACCACGGGCATCCCGCCCGCATAGCAGAAGTCCTCCATCAGATATCTACCCGAGGGCATGCAGTTGACCAGCAGCGGGATATCCGACCCAAGCTCGAAATCATCGAGCGTCAGGTCGATGCCGACGCGGCCCGCGATGGCCAGCAGATGGATCACGGCATTGGTCGACCCGCCGACAGCGGCATTGGCCAGAATAGCGTTCTCGATAGAGGCGCGGGTAACGACTTGCGACAGCTTGATATCTTCCTCGACCATCTCGACGATGCGCTTGCCGGTCAGATGCGCCAGCGCCATGCGGCGCGCATCAACGGCAGGCAGCGCGGCGTTGGTGGGCAGTGACATCCCCATCGCCTCTACCACGCTTGCCATCGTAGAGGCCGTGCCCATCGTCATACATACGCCCTTGGACCGGCTCATGCCGGATTCAGCGGCCATGAAATCCTGCAAGGTCATCTCGCCCGCGCGCACATCTTCCGAGAACTTCCACACATCCGTGCCAGAGCCGATGTCCTTGCCCTTCCACTTGCCGTTCAGCATCGGGCCGGAGCTGACAACGATCGTCGGCAGATCGACGCTTGCCGCGCCCATCAGCTGACCCGGCGTGGTCTTGTCACAGCCGCCCAGCAGAACCACCCCATCGATACCATAGGCGCGAATGCTTTCTTCGACGTCCATCGCCAGCAGGTTGCGAAACAGCATGGCGGTCGGCTTCATCTGGGTCTCGCCAAGGCTCATCACCGGAAATTCGACCGGAAAGCCCCCTGCCTCCCACACGCCGCGCTTCACCCCTTCGGCCAGATCGCGCAGACCGGAATTGCACGGGGTCAGTTCGGACCATGTATTGCAGATACCGATAATGGGGCGGCCATCAAACGCGTGGTCGGGAAAGCCCTGATTTTTCATCCAGCTGCGGTGAATGAACCCGTCCCGATCATTCTTGCCGTACCAAGCGCGGTTGCGTTTCTCTTTTGTCATAGCCGTGTTCCTTCAATGACCCACATGCGTTCAGGGAACGACCATGGCAGGGTCACGCCATGGTTCATGAGGTACTGGCCCGACAGCACCAGATCGCGGGTCTTGAGCGCGGCATCGCCCCGTGACAGCGCGACCGCCTCGTCGCGGTTTGCCAGCGTGATCCGGTAGCGCGCTTGCGGGGCAAGTGCGGTCAGCCGCAGCGGGCGCGGTGAGATCTGGGCCGAGGTCGCGGCCTTGCCTGCGAACACCACGAAACGCATCCCATCGGTGGCCTGTTGCTGCTCTGCGATCACCGCCGGATCAGCGCTGTCGAGCCGCAGGATATCCGCGGTGCGCATCCATCCGCGATTGTCCTTCCACCACTGCGTGACCTGTTTCAGCACATCGGTTTCGCGGGCGTCCAGCTCGCGCGGGTCCATCTCGAACCCCATGTGGCGCTGCGCGGCGACCCAAGCGCGAAAGCTGATGTCCAGCGTGCGGCCAGAGGTGTGGCAGTGGCGGGGCCCGACATGGCTGCCGGTCACGGCAGCGGGCAGGAACAAGGCAGCGTCATGCTGGATGCGAAGCCGTTCCAGCGCGTCGTTGCTATCCGACAGCCAGACCCTCTGGGTCCGCGCCATGATCCCGAAATCGATCCGCCCTCCGCCTGACGCGCAGCTTTCAATCTCGACCAGCGGGAAATCGGCGCGTAACCGGTCCAGCAGCGCATAGACGCCCCGTGTCTGCGCCGCGTCGGGTGCGGGCAACACGCGGTTATGGTCCCATTTGATATAGTCGATGGCATTGTCGCGCAGCACCGTGGCGATACGGTCGTAGAGCAGATCTTGGACCTGCGGCAGCGCCATGTTCAGCACGAGCTGCTGACGCCCCTCTATCTGGTCCTGCGGGCCCAGAATCCAATCGGGGTGGGCGCGGTAGAGGTCACTATCGCGCGAGATCATCTCGGGCTCGAACCAGAGGCCGAAATGCATCCCCAAGCCCTGAACATGGTCGATCAGCGGGGTCAGCCCCTTGGGGTATTTGCGCGGATCGATGATCCAGTCGCCCAGACTGCTGGTGTCGTCGTCGCGCTGTCCGAACCAGCCGTCATCCAGCACGAAACGCTCTGCTCCCAAAGCGGCAGCACGGTTGGCGATATCGGTCAGGACAGACCAGTCGTGGTCGAAATACACCGCTTCCCAACAGTTATAGTGGACGGGGCGCGGGGCGTCGGGCTTGGGCCATGTCACGATGCGGTCGCGCAGATGACGCTGAAAGCTGACGGCACAGCCGTTCAGGCCGGTGTCTGAGTAGGTCAGGTAAAGCGGTGCCGTCTGAAACCGTGTCGCGGGGGCGTCCTGGGTGCCAGCCGCATGGCCCCATTGCACCTGCCGCCGCCCGTCCTGAAGCTCTTCGGCGATCATCGTATGACCGCCCGACCAGCCATAGTGGAACCCGTAGCACGTCCCTTGGGTGTTCGTGGCCCCCGTGGTCGGGATCAGCAATCCGGGGAAGTGTTCGTGGCCCGTGCGACCCGTGCGGTTGTCGCGCGCGTGGATGCCTGCCCGCCACGGGGTGCGGTTCAACTGGAATTCACCGCACCATCGGCCCGAGACGTCGATCATCTCTGTACTCGGCTGCGGCGCGGGCATGACCGGCGCGGCAAGCCAGTGCAGGCGCACGGGCTGCGCGGCCTCCAGTGTCGTCTGGCAGGTGATCACGCCGGTTCCCGCATCAACCGCAAAGTCCAAGGTCAGCGTCAGCCCCTCGTCCGGTGCCGCGCAGACGAACCGCAGCCCTGCATCCTGCACCACGTTGCGCAGGTGAAACACGGGGCGCAGCGGCGTGCCATCGGCGCGCGCAACCGCGATCCCCGCCTGCCCCGGAAAGCTACGCCCGGCTTCGGGGCACAGCGACAGATCAGGGGTCTCGTCCAGCATGCCGCCGGTCACGTCGATGGCATGGGCGGCGCAGATCTCTTCCAGATTTTCGCCGTCCGGCAGCGGGCTGCCCCAATAGACCACCTGCGGCAAGCGGTCGTGCGCAGAGGCCAGAACAAGCGTCTGGTGCCCGTCATCAAGGCGGTAGGTCTGTGTCATAACTCTCTACTTTACTGCGCCAAGCGTGAGACCGGCGATGAAGTGTTTTTGCATCAGAAAGAACATCGCGACCGGCGGAAAGGCGGCGACGATCGATCCCGCGCTCATCAGGTGATAGGCTGCGCGGAACTGCGAGTTGAATTCGGTGATGCCCGCGGTGACAGGTTGCGCGCTTGGCCCTTGGGTCAGCACGACCGCCCAGAAATAATCGTTCCAGATGAAGGTAAAGACCAATACCGCCAGCGCAGCCAGCGCGGGCTTCATCAGTGGCAGCACGACAAAGAAGAAGATGCGCCACTCGGCCACGCCTTCGACGCGGGCGGCCTCGATCAAGGGGAACGGCAATGCGCGGATGAAGTTGCGCATGAAGAGCGTGCAAAAGCCTGTCTGGAACGCCACGTGAAACAGGACCAACCCCTGAATGCTGTCATACATCCCCAGCGATATGGTCAGGTCGCGCACGGGCACCATCAGGATCTGGAACGGGACAAAGTTACCCGCGATGAACATGAAGAAGATCAGCAGGTTGCCCTTGAACTTGTAGATCCCCAAGGCGAACCCCGCCATGCTGGACAGCGCAATCGCCCCCAGCACAGTGGGCAGCGTGATAAAGATCGAGTTCATCAGATAGCGCGGCATATTGCTTTCAAAGAAGACCTTGCCGTAGTTCGTCAGCCCCTCGAAGCTGGACGGCCATCCCCAGTAGTTCCCGGCGGCGAAATCCGACCCCGGCTTGATAGAGAACAGCGCCACCGCGATCAGCGGCAAGAGCCACAGGATCAGCGCGACGGGCAGCAACGTCTGATAGGTCAGCTGGCGGCTGCGCGATTGTTTGGCGATCGGTGTAGGGAACATCAGCGAGCCTCCCGCTCTTCGCGCCACATGGCATAGAGGAAATAGGCGATGAACCCGAGCATGATGAGGAACAGGATCACCGCGATGGCAGAGCCGTAGCCCATGCGGAAGCCGAACTCGGACAGCGCTTCTTCGAACATGTAGAACGACAGCACGCGGGTCGATCCGAAGGGGCCGCCGTTGGTCATGACGCTGATCAGGTCAAACGACCGCAGCGCGCCGATGATGGTGACGACAAAGGCGATGAACGTCGCGGGCTTGAGCTGCGGCAGGATAATGTACCACAGCATCTTGCGCCCCTTGGCCCCGTCCAGTCGCGCGGCCTCGATCTGTTCCGGGTCCACCGCATTCAGACCCGTTAGATAAAGGATCATGCAATAGGCCGTCTGCGGCCACAGCCCCGCCGCGATGATCCCGTAGGTTGCCGTAGACGGATCGCCCAGGATATTCACCGGCCCTGCCCCGAAAATCGCCAGCATCGCGTTCAGCAGCCCTTCGCGTGGCAGGTAGAACCACGAAAACACCAGCCCGACGACCACCTGGGAGATGACAAAAGGAAAGAAGAACAAAGACTTGTAGATACGGATGCCGCGCACGGTCTGGTTCAGGAACAAGGCGATGAACAGCCCCGCAGGCACCGCCAGCAAATACAGCACCAGCCATTTGAGGTTGTTCCAGAACGAGATCTCGAACTTGCGGTCCATCTTCTGGTCGCCGATCCCCAGCAACCTTTCATAGTTCGCGGTGCCGACAAAGGTCTTCTCCCCCAGTCCGTCCCACTGGTAGAAACTGATCGCGACGCTTTGGCCGATGGGAATGATCACATAGACCGCAAAGAACAGCATCGCCGGTAGCAGGAAAAGCCACGGCGTCAGCGCGATCTCGTTGCGTTTGTACCAACTGCGCGCGGGGGGCGGTGTTGTTGCAGCCATGCCGTGGTCTCCGGTAAATCAACACATGCGAAAACCGGCCGTCGGCGGGCTTGCGAATGGATTGAGGCGGTGGGTTGCGCCCCCCCGATGCGGGAGGACGCGACGCTTTAGCGTTATTCGTAGATGCGCTGACGCGTTTCTTCGAGACGCTCGAGGATGTCGTCAAGGTTGTCCGGAACCACCATGAATTCCTGCAACCCCTCCATGCCGACGCTGGCCATCTCGGCGCTGAAGTCGCGGTCAAAGAACTGGGCCACACCGCCTTTGGCGCTGGTGTTCAGCATCTCGAACCCCTGCTCGAGGAACTCGTCCTTATCGACCGAGGATTCAGAGTTGATGGGCAGCTGCCCCAAGGCGTCGCCTGCATTGATCTTGGTCTGCACATCAGCCGATGTCACATACTGAAGGAACGCGCGGGCGTTTTCCTTGTTCTTGGCGCCTGACGGGATGTGGAACGTGTCGGTCGGGGCATCCTCGCCCTGTGGCACATCCGCGATCTTCGGGAACTGGTAGAAGTCGATCTGGCTGTCGTCCAGGCCGCCTTCGCGCATCGCGGCAACGGCGAAGTTCCCCATCAGATAGGCCACCGCATCGCCTTCGATCATGAAGTTCAACGCTTCCTGCCAGGAATAGGATTGGTGATCGGCGACATAGCCACCCATGTCGATGATCTTGCGCCAGTTGGCAAAGGTTTCGCGGACGCGCGGATCGGTCCAGGGCACCTCGCCACGGGCGAGTTCCATGTGGAAGTCGAAGCCGTTGGTGCGCATGTTCAGATAGTCGAACCAGCCGCCAGCGGTCCACAGGAACTTGGTCCCGATGGCATAGCACGCACGGCCCGAGGCAACGATCTTTTCGCAGTTCGCAAGCTCTTGTTCAAAGGTTTCAGGCTCGGTCAGTCCCAGTTCCTTGAAGATATCTTCGCGGTAGTACATGCCCCACTGATAGTAGGTATAGGGCACGCCATATTGCTTGCCGTCGATGGTCAGCGCACCTTTGACAGCATCAAGCCCGGGCAGATCACCGTTGGCGTACATATCAGAGATGTCTTCGAACAACCCGGCAGAGACATAAGGGCCCATGCGGTTCGCGGCATACCAGTTGACCACATCGGGCGGGTTCGCCCCCAAGGCGTTCCGGATCTGCGTCTTCCACGCTTCGCGGTCGACGATCGTCAGTTCGATATCGACGTCCGGATGCAGCTCTCCGAAACCAGCTGCCAAGCTCTCCATCACCGCGCGCGGCGCGGGGTTCGACATGTCAGAGGTGATCTTGAGCTCCCCTGAAAGCTGACTTTCGTCCGCGACAGCAAACGATGTTGAAAACCCCGCAGCGACAACAGCCGCGAGTGACCTCTTGAGAATGGAATGCATGGTATCCTCCCTGATGCTTCCGCAATCCAAAACTGTCTCATTATTTGAAACTTAGTTTTGTATATTGATATATAAGATCAGGCTCGCTAGCCTTGTCAACAGTTTGGTGCGCCGCATGGGGGATGGGTCAGTCAAAAGACCCCACAGGATGCAGCGCCCTGAGGGACGGAGAACGATATGAATGTGGTGAACAGCGACGGGACTGTTGCAAAGGCGCTGAGCGTGCTGGATCAGGTGACAGCAATGGGCCGCCCCGTCCGCATGCGCGAATTGCTGGAGACATCGGAGTTTCCAAAACCGACGCTGTACCGGCTGCTTCAGACGCTCACCAGTCAACGTATGCTAAGCTATGACAAGGATCAGCAGACCTATGCGCCGGGCATCCGTCTGGTCAGCCTTGCCCATTCCGCATGGTCGCAAGCCTCGCTTGCACCGATTGCCGCCCCCTATATCAGCGCCCTCGGCGAACGCCTGCGCGAGGCGATCCACCTTGCGCAGATCGACAACGGTCAGGTCGTGTTCGTCGACAAGCGTCAGGCCAGCAGCCGCTTTGCCACGTTGGCGCGCACCGGTCAGGTCGCCCCGGCCTATTGCACAGGAGTCGGCAAGGCGATTCTCGCGCATCTTGAACCCGAGGCACAGGCGCAGGCGCTACAGCAGCAGGCGTTTTTGAAATATACCGACGCGACCCATACCAGCACCGAAACCCTTGTGCGCGAGCTGGAACAGATCCGCGCTGAGGGCATCGCCTTTGACCGCGAGGAACACGAGGCCGGCATCATCAGCATCGCCGCCCCCATTCTAACCGACGCGGGCCGCGTCGTGGGTGCCGTATCCATTGCAACCGCAACACACCGTCATACGCTGGACGGTCTGAATGCGTTTCGCCCTGCCCTGCTTGAGTGTGCCACCCGCATCGGGGCCGAGGCGCAATCCTGGCAGTCCCCCTCTGTCCCCTCATAAAAGGAAGTCGTATATGGCCGGTGTCGTCATGAAAGATGTCGTGAAACGCTATGGCGGTGTTCAGGTGATACACGGGATCGACCTTGAAATCGAAAATGGCGAGTTTTGCGTTTTTGTCGGCCCGTCAGGCTGCGGCAAGTCGACCTTGCTGCGCATGATTGCCGGGCTGGAAGAAACCACCGAAGGCAGCATGAGCATCGGCGACCGGGATGTGACCCGCATGGACCCGGCAGAGCGCGGGGTCGCGATGGTGTTCCAGACCTACGCGCTGTATCCGCATATGACCGTGCGCGACAACATGGGGTTCGGCCTGAAAATGAACGGCCACCCCAAAGCCGAGATCGCCCAGAAGGTGGCCGAGGCGACGCGGATCCTGAAGCTGGAAGAGTATCTTGACCGCAAGCCCGCCGCCCTGTCGGGGGGCCAGCGGCAACGCGTATCTATCGGGCGCGCCATCGTACGCGGCCCCGAAGTCTTTCTGTTCGACGAACCGCTATCCAACCTCGACGCCGAGTTGCGCGTCGAAATGCGCGTCGAGATCGCCCGCCTGCATAAGGAAATCGGGGCGACGATGGTCTATGTCACCCACGATCAGGTAGAGGCGATGACCCTCGCCGATAAGATCGTGGTGCTGCGCAAGGGCCGGATCGAACAGGTCGGCGCTCCGCTTGACCTGTACCGCGATCCTGACAACCGCTTTGTGGCCGGCTTCATCGGTTCGCCCGCGATGAACTTTCTGGATGGCACCACCAGCGGCGGCAAGGTCGTGCTGGACGGGTTGGACGGCAGCTATGCCCTGCCCGTGACCCCACCCGAAGACGGCCGCGACATCACCCTCGGCATCCGGCCGGAACACATCGAAATTGACCCCCAAGGCAAAGGCTTTACCGTCGAAATGACCGAGGCTCTTGGCGGCGTGTCCTATGTTCATCTGCTGTCCGACACCGGTGCCAAGATCATCGTCGAGGAACGCGGCGACGACCGGTCTCGTGAAGGGGCGCAGGTTGGCGTGAAAATCCCGCCCGAGCGGGCGATGCTGTTTGACGCCAACACGGAACAACGTCTGCGCTAAGGCGCAGGCGGGTCATCGGTCACGTAAACCTAGACAGAACCAGACATTCCTGAAAAACAGTTGGGGCGTGCAAGCGAGCCTTGCGCGACAGTCCCGCCGGAGCCGACCGCCCGGGCGGGACGGGCACCGTAGATAGGGAAGCAGATTAATGGCGAAACCAAGACTTACGCTCACCTATATCGTGGAACCGCCCTCTTACGACATCATGGCCTGTAGCCTGCTTGCCTCTATCCGCGAGCAGTTTTCCGAAGACGTGGCCTGCATCGGCTATGTGCCCGAACATCGCATGAACGACGTCCACCCTTCGGTGTTCATCGCACACGAGAAAATGGGGGCGGAGCTGCGCCCGATGAAAACGGAAGGCATGTGGCGCGAGCCCTATCCCCACGGCAACAAGATCATCGCCGCGATGCAGCCCCGCGAGAGCGAGTTTTCCGCCTTTGTGGATTCCGACGTCTTGTTTATCCGCCCCAATACAATCGACAATATCGTCAAATCCGGCCATGTTTCCTGCTCTGTCGCGGCCAGTATGTATTGGGCGCAGAAAGACATCTGGGACCTGATCTACGGGGCCTTCGATATGGAGATCCCGGAAGAGCGTGTGTATCTGATGCGCCAGTCGCGCCGCCCCAAAGTGCCCTATTTCTCGTCCGGTTTCGTCCTTTTCCCCGAAGCCGAAGGACCACAGGGCCGGTTTGCCGATGTCTGGTACGAGACGGCCCGACGGATTGACGAGATCGACACGCTGGAAAAGCGACGCCCTTATCTTGATCAGATGAGCCTTCCTGTCGCCATCCGCCGTGCGGGCCTGACATGGAACCCGCTGGCGGAAGAGCAACATTATATCCTGGGCGGCAAGATACGGGGGGAGCCCCTGCCCGAAGATCGCGATATCTTCACGGTGCATTACCGCAACCCCAAGGTGCTGGAAGAAGTCGGCCTAAAGCATAAATCCCGACGCATGCTGCGCCGTCAAACGGGCGTCAGCTTTGTGCGCCGCTTGGCCCGGACGGACGAGACCACGCCGGAATAATCCTGCCGGCCTACGCAAACCATTGATATTGGCGCGCCTTGCGCCATCTTGACCCTCAGCGGTTGTTGACGATGACGACCCTGAGGGAAGCGGTATGTCCAATCAATGAACAGTCTACGCAGTACGATTAAAGCTTTATACGATGGACAAACCACGCGCTCGCGGCGGTTTCGTTATGGGTTGATCCTGTTTGATTCACTGACGATCATCTATTTCATCGCGACCGCCGCGTTGCCGTCCACGCCGGTGATTACGGCGGTCAATGCGTTCTTTGGCCTGTTCATCCTGTTCGACCTTGCCGCGCGTCTTTGGATCTCTACGAACCTGCGCAAAGAGCTGACGCGCATCTACACCCTTGCCGATCTGGTCGTGGTGATATCGCTGGTGCTGGCACCGCTTATGGCCGAAAGCTTTGCGTTCCTGCGGGTCTTGCGCGGTTTGCGGCTGATCCATGCCTATCACCTGCTGCACGACCTGCGGCGAGAAAGCGCGTTTTTCCGCAAACACGAGGACGCGATCCTTGCGGCGGTCAACCTGCTGGTGTTCATCTTTGTCATTACATCGCTGGTGTTTGTGCTGACCTTTGAAGAGGACGCGGGCGTCGCGGGCTATGTCGATGCACTGTACTTTACAGTGGCGACGCTGACGACAACGGGTTTTGGCGACATCACGATGACGACAACGGGTGGCAAACTGCTGTCGGTGTTCATCATGGTGGTCGGGGTCGCGCTGTTCGTGCAATTGGCGCGGACGATTTTCCAACCCTCCAAGATCAAGCACACCTGCCCCGAATGTGGCCTGAACCGTCACGAGACAGACGCCGTTCACTGTAAACACTGCGGCACCACGCTCAAGATCGAGACGAAGGGCGATACGGGCGGTTAATGCCGCGGGGTATCAGACACGCGCGTGGCTGTTCTAGCGCGCGGATCCCTTCATAAAGGACGCACGCTGATCTTTCTTGATGAATGTCCAGGCGATGAACCGGCTGGTTTTTTGCCCCTGCGCCATCTCGACCACATCGCAGTTGGCGACCTTGGCCTTTTTCAGGATTTTATACAGCGTCTGCACGTTGTCCTTTTTTGACACAAGCGACGTAAACCACAGACATTGCCCCGCAATCGCGCGGCTTTGGTCGACCATGCTGGCGATGAACCTGATCTCGCCGCCGGGGCACCAGAGCTCGGCGTTTTGCCCGCCGAAATTGAGCTTGCCTGAACGCCCTTTGCCAAGGTTCGCCCATTTCCGTTGCGTGCCCTTCGTCGCCCTTTCCATCGAGGCATGAAAGGGCGGGTTGCACAGGGTGACGTGGAAACGGTCGTCAGGATGGATCACCCCGTCGAAAATATCCTCGCGGTTCTCTTGCAGCCGCAGGTCCACGTCCAGCGCGTTGGCCTTTGCAATCTGTTGCGCAGACTTGATGGCAACAGGGTCGATATCGACACCGGTAAACTGCCAGCCATAGGCGCTTTGCCCCGTCAGCGGGTACACTAGGCTTGCGCCGGTGCCGATGTCCAACGCCTTGATCTGCGGCCCGCGCGGAATCTCGTTGTTGTTGCTGCGCGCAAGCAGATCGGCCAGATGGTGGATATAATCGACGCGCCCCGGAATGGGCGGGCAAAGGTAGTTCGGCGGGATGTCCCAGAAATCAATGCCGTAGTCCGCCTTGAGCAGCGCCCGATTGAGCATACGCACAGCCGCCACGTCCCGAAAATCGATGGTGGTTTGCCCCGCTGGATTGGGGGTCGTAAACGGTCCTAGCTCGGGGAGGGCCGCAATCAGGCGCGCGAAGTCATACCCCTCGTTGTGGAGGTTGCGGGGGTGCAGGTTGGTTTTGG
This sequence comes from Sulfitobacter sp. PM12, assembly GCF_045586035.1. NCBI lineage: Bacteria > Pseudomonadati > Pseudomonadota > Alphaproteobacteria > Rhodobacterales > Roseobacteraceae > Sulfitobacter > Sulfitobacter sp. PM12. The sequence continues at coordinate 1,222,341 of NZ_CP151529.1, read as the reverse complement.
TGGCCATGGGAAAGCCTTTGTTGAAAGTGGTGAAAAGCAGCCAGGCCGTTGGCCTGTCTTACCCCCTGAAGGCCCCATAGTAAAACCGAAGACGCGGCCGTTGGTCTCGGGAAAAACCCAAGCTACCTATTTTCAGCGTCTTACCGCCCCGCCATCGTGGACAGGACATCATCACGCTGGATCAGGCGATGCCAAACGACTGCCATGAAGATATGGCCAAGCACAACAAGGGCAAGGATCCAGCCCAGCTCTCCGTGCCATTCCGCGGGCGCTTGCATCCAGGCGACCTCGGCGGTTTGGGGAGAAAATATCTGCACCCCGAAATAGCTTAGCCCACGGGTGCCGCCCGCTGCGGCCAAGAGCCGTACGCCCGGGACGATCACCATCAAGGCATATAGAACCACATGACCCGCGACAGCCGCCTGCCCCATCAAACCGGCATTCGTAGGCCGCCGTTGGATGTTCGCCAGCCCCCACAGACCACGCACCAAGATTAGCCCAAACAGCGTCACCCCCAGCGTCGTATGGTAGCCCCAAAGAAGCTCGCGCAGGGTGTTCTCTCGCGGAAGCGCCCAATGCGCCGCGGCGGAGATAAACTGCGCCGCAAACAATGCGGCCATGCCCCAGTGAAGCAGCCGGCTTACGGTGCCGTAACGGGTTGGTGTATCAGATAGTTGTGTCACAAAATGCCCCTGTCTCTGGCGATATCACGATCGTTAATTACAGCGTCTGCGCGGTCGCCTTAGGCAGACAACTGCGCTGGATGAAGCTTTAACAGACCATCCAGCGCAGCTGTCGCGCAAATCATTCAAGCCGCGTCCCGTTCAACATACGGATATTTCTGCCCCTGCGGTCGACAAATCGGTCAGATCGACTTCTGGTTCACGCGCTTCGACAGCTCGGCGGCGCTTTCCTTCCGCTCGCTATAGCGATCCAGCAGGTAGTCTTTCCTGTCTTTGGTCAGCACCGTGAACTTCACCAGCTCTTCCATGACATCAACGACCCGATCATAGAACGGCGATGGCTTCATCCGATCCGCGTCGTCAAACTCCAGAAAGGCTTTGGGGGTGGAGGACTGGTTCGGGATCGTGAGCAACCGCATCCAACGCCCAAGAATGCGCAGCTGGTTCACGGCGTTAAAGCTTTGCGACCCCCCGCTGACCTGCATGACGGCCAGCGTTTTGCCCTGCGTCGGGCGCACACCGCCCAAGGACAGCGGAATCCAGTCGATCTGGGTTTTCATGATGCCGGTCATGGCCCCGTGGCGTTCGGGTGAACACCAGACCATCCCGTCCGACCATGTGACCAGATCGCGCAGCTCCTGCACTTTGGGGTGACTGGCGTCGGCATCATCCGGCAGCGGCAGGCCAGACGGCGAATAGGTACGCGTCTCGGCCCCCAGCCGTGTCAGAATGCGCGCGGCTTCCTCTGTCATGAGCCGGCTGAACGACCGGTCCCGCAATGATCCGTAAAGCAACAGGATACGCGGGCGGTCCGCGTCTGCTGTGGGCTCAAGCAGACGCGCCGCATCAATGGCTTTGAAATGGGTGTCATCAAGGTTCGGGGTATCAGGCAACTCTGTTTCCTTCCGCGTCAATCAGTAAAGTGCCGTCTTCCTTGGTCAGCGGCCCCTGTGGGAGGTGGTCAAGCAAGTCCAACACGGCCTCGCTTGGGCGGCACAGCCGGACGCCTTTGGGTGTGCAGACAATGGGGCGATTGACCAGAATGGGGTGTTCCAGCATGGCGGCCAAAAGGGCTTCGTCGTCCACGTCGGGATCCAGCAGCCCCAATGCCTCTGCCGGAGATCGCTTTACCCGCAAAGCGCTGCGCGGTGTCAGACCCGCCGCCGCGAAAAGCCCCAGAAGCTGTCCGCGCGTCCAGCCGGTATCAAGATAGGGGATCACAACGGGCTCCACGCCCGATGCTTTTATGATGGCCAGCACATTGCGGGACGTGCCGCAATCGGGGTTGTGGTGAATGACAACACTCATGATGACCCCTCCGAGGCAGGGAACCAATGGCGGGTTCTGTTTGCAAAAGCGACAAGCGACAGCATGACAGGCACTTCGACCAAGACACCGACCACCGTCGCCAATGCCGCACCGGACCCGAGCCCGAAAAGGCTGATCGCAACCGCGACCGCCAGCTCGAAAAAGTTGGAGGTGCCGATCAAGGCGCAGGGGGCCGCTACGTTGAAGGGGATACCCCAGGCCCGCGCGACCCCATAGGCCAGAAAGAATATCCCGTAGGACTGGATCAGAAGCGGCACAGCGATCAGGGCAATCACCAGCGGTCGGTCCAGGATCACCTCGCCCTGAAACGCGAAAAGCAAGACCACCGTCACAAGCAGACCGATGATCGAAAACGGCTGCACACCCGTCTTGAACCGATCCACCGCCGCTTCGCCGCCTTGCGCAATCAGCCGCTGGCGCGTCAGATAGCCCACCAAAAGCGGCAGCATCACGTAAAGCCCCACGGATAACAGCAACGTATCCCAGGGCACGACGATATCCGTGGCCCCCAGCAAGAAGGCAACGATGGGCGCGAAGGCGAACACCATGATGACGTCGTTCACGCTCACCTGCACCAGCGTATAGGTCGCATCCCCCCGCGTCAGGTTCGACCAGACAAACACCATCGCGGTACAGGGTGCGGCCCCCAACAGGATAACGCCCGCAAGATAGGCCTGCGCGTCATCCGGCGGGATCAGACCTGCGAAAAAGTAGTAAAAGAACAACACGCCAAGGGCGGCCATGGTGAAGGGCTTGATCAGCCAGTTCACCACCACCGTGACAACCAACCCTTTCGGCTTGTCCCCCACCTGACGCAAGGCTCCGAAATCCACACCGACCATCATCGGGAACACCATCGCCCAGATCAGCACCGCAACGGGCAGGTTCACCGACGCCACCTCAAGCCCGGCAAGCATACCAAACGCAGTCGGAAACAGATTGCCAAGCAGCAGCCCCGCGCCAATCGCCAGCGCCACCCAGACGGACAGCCATTTTTCAAACGTGCCCAGACCCGCCGCCGCGGGAAGTGTCGTATCAGTCATGTCGAACCTTCAAAAATTGCAGCCCCTTGGCCGTGAATATGTGGTTGCCCGATGTCAGCACAGGAATGTTACAGGACCAATGCGGCACCTCCCCCATGCGCGCCTAACAGGGGCAGGCGAGCTCGTTTATGATGGGCTGGCAGAGTTCCGGGCGCCCGCCGCAGCAATCCTCCATCAGAAAGGCGAGCAAACCGCGCAGCCCCTCCATATCGGCAAAGTAACGAATGCTTCGCCCTTCGCGCTTGCTGCGAATAAGGCCCGAACGTGCCAAAATCGCGAGGTTGGTCGACATCGTATTCTGTCGCACCCCCAAAGTGTCGCCGATATCGCCTGCCGACATCCCCCCTTCTCCGGCTGTGATGAGAAGACGGAAGACATCAAGGCGGGTGACCTGACTGAGCGCCGCAAAAGCGTCGAGAGCGTGATTCTTATCCATATATCGGGAATTATTGATTTATTAGACGCAGGTCAAGCCCTGATGAGCAACCCGTTGCGCTTGCGCGAACCTATGGGCAATCTACGCGCCCCTTCAAAGGCGCAAGGGACGCGGGGGCGTGGCGTGAACATGGCACGACGCCCCCGCGTGATTTCTATTACTTAAAGTCCGCCAAGCACCTGCTTGCCAATCACGCGACCGCTTTCTTGCCGCAGATGCGCCGCGCGCAGCGCCTCGACGGTCAGCGCCTCGCCGCGCTCGGTAACTGTCGACTGCAATGTGCCTGCGTCGATCATCGCTGCGACGCGGTTCAGCAGGTCTTGCTGGGCATCCATATCGTCGGTCGCGAACATCGAACGGGTGAACATGAATTCCCAATGGATGCTCAACGCCTTGGGTTTAGCCGCCTTGATATCCAGCGCCTCGGGGTCGTCAATCAGCGCGATCTGGCCGCGGGGCGCGATCAAGTCGATGATTGCGGGCCAATGCTGATCCGTGGCCGTCAACGCGGCGACATAGCTTGGGGTCTGGCCCAACTCTGCCAGCTGCGCGGCTAGGTCACCGCGATGGTCAACCACGTGATCCGCCCCCATCTTGCGCACCCAATCCTGCGTCTCGGGCCGAGAGGCCGTCGCAATGACGGTAAGCCCGGTCAGCGCTTTGGCCAACTGGATGAGGATAGAGCCGACACCGCCAGCGCCACCGATCACCAGCAAGCTTTGCCCCGCGCCGCCCCCTTCGGTCAGGCGGAATGCGTCGAACAGCATCTCCCACGCGGTGATCGAGGTCAGCGGCAGCCCCGCCGCTTCGGTAAAGTCGAGGCTGGCCGGCTTGCGCCCGACGATCCGTTCATCGACGGCATGGAATTCCGCATTGGTGCCCGCGCGCGTGACGTCGCCCGCATAAAAGACCTCATCGCCGGTCTTATAACCGGTGACCGACGCGCCCACCTCGGCCACGACGCCTGCCGCGTCAAAGCCCAGAACGCGCGCCGCGCCCTCGGGTTGAGCGGCTGCGCGCAGCTTCACGTCGACCGGATTGACCGAGATACCTTTCACCGCGACCAGCAGATCACGCGGCCCCACCGCGGGCCGGTCGATTTCAATCATATCGAGCGTGTCCGCAGGGCCCGCCGCGCTATAGCCAATGGCTTTCATTTCTTTGTTCCTTCATTGTGTCGCTGAAAAATAGGTCTTGTGAAACGGTAGAAAACCGGCATTTTTCCGATTTGATTATTCGGATAGCGGAGATAATAGCGGTGGATACTGACAACCTGCGCCTTTTTGTGATGGCCGCCGACCGGCTGAATATCTCTGCTGCCGGACGGAATCTGGGTCTTGCCCCTGCGGTCGCCAGCGCCCGCCTTGCCAAACTGGAACAAGAGCTTGGCGTAGAGCTGCTGCGACGGACCACCCGCAAAGTGTCGCTGTCGCTCGAAGGGTCCGACTTCCTTCCCTACGCGCGGGAGATTCTGGCGCAGGCAGAGGCCGCGAAGGCCGTTCTTGGCAGCCATGAAACCAGCCCCAAGGGCACCATCCGATTTGCCGCGCCAAGCAGTTTCGCGCAGCGCCACATCATGCCGCTTCTGCCGCAGTTTCACGCGGCGTTCCCCGACCTTACGCTCGAACTTCGCCTGTCTGACGCACGGTTTGACGCGATCGAGGGCAGTTTTGACCTTGCATTGCGCGCGGCCCCCCTAACCGACAGCAGCCTCAAAGGGCGCAAGCTGGCGGATGATACCCGCGTTCTTTGTGCCTCTCCTGCATATCTTGAGGAACACGGCGTACCGCAGTCACCGGCAGAGCTTCGGGGGCATCGGTTTCTGGCATGGATCGACCTTGAGCCGCGCGAATTGATCGGCCCAGAGGGCGAAACCGCGCCGCTTGACCCAGCCCAGATGATCTGCCGGACTATCGTTGACGATGGTGACGCACAGCGTGAGGCCACCCTTGCGGGGGCCGGTCTGTCGATCAATTCGCTCTGGAGCGTCTCGGACGAGCTGCGCTCGGGCCGGTTGATCCGTGTCGTGCCGGAATGGAAGCTGAACGACAGTTCGGTCTTGTGGTTGATGTACCCGCGCTCAAACGTGCTTACCCCCAAGACGCGCATCCTGATCGACTTTCTCATCGCGCATCTTGGGTCACATGCAGAATGGGGCGCGTAGCAGCCAGACCCGCGCCCACTACACGCCCGTTATCGGTATAACCGTCACTCATGTCGCGGACTGGCACAACGCCTATCCTATGCGTTCATCGTCGCGCTGGACGAAAGCGACCTGCGGTCCACGGGGTTGATCACCGGTGGCTCTGCCGTGGCATTGGGCCTGCCGGATGATTTTCATCCGCGCAAGACACCTCACACGTCGTAGCCGCCATACTGCCGGATACGGCCCTCAAAATTCGATACCCGCTCTGCCGTGTCATCTGAACGCGCGGCCATTCCGACCAGCAGCATCTCTACCGCTAGAAACGCCGAATTGAGCGACGGCAGGAAATGAGGTCCGGCCATGGGCAGCGGTACCACTTTCCAAGCGCCAACCGCGATCGGGGAGGCATGACTGTCCGTCAGCGCCAGAACCCGCGCGCCGCGGGACTGGGCGATCTGGCAGGCCTGAACCACCTCTGCCGCGTAATGTTCATAGGTGATCCCGACGATAATATCCTCGGACGTGGCCTGAGACAGTACATCGACAATGCCCCCCGGCAGGGTCGGCACGTCTACGAAATTCGGAAACGCCATGCCGCCCACATACGAGAAATAATGCGCGATCGCATAGCAACTGCGCACGCCGACCACATAGACTTTGCGCGCCCCGAGCAACGGGTCGATGCACGCATTCAACGTGTCCAGAATATCTGCCGAGAAAAGCATCGCCGTGTTTTCACCATGCGCCTCCATGAGCGCGGCAAACGCGCTGTCGCGATGTTCATGCCTTAATGTCTGGGCACGCGCGCCGTAGTTTGGCGCAGGTGTCTGGATCGTTGCCTGCACATCCGTGCGGAAGGCGTCAAAGCTGGTATAGCCAAGCTCCTTCGCCATACGGGTCACGGTATTTGGATTGACCCCTGCCTGCTTGGCCAGCCCGCGAATCGAGCTAAAGGCCACGACCGAAAGGTTATCCAGAAGCCACCGCGCAAAGGACCGAAGCGCGGGCGTTCCTTGCGCACTTACCTGTGACAAGCGGTCTTTCAGCGTTTCATCGTTGCTCATCAAACCCTTACCTTCTGTTTATGCGTGCCGGCGTTCACGCCGCTGTCACATCCAATGCACAGCAAAAATACATTTGCTTAATATATAGCAATAAAATAATACAAACGCATCACCGCGCAGACAAGTGCTGATGTCACGTCACCCAAAGCGCGTCTTCAAGCAAGGACTACAGTCATGAAAAGTCATATCTTCGGCAGATCCACCAAAGGCGCGCTGCCGGTCGCCACCAAGGGGGACGGCTGCTATCTGATCGATGCGGACGGACGTAGATATCTTGATGGTTCGGGCGGCGCTGCTGTTTCCTGCCTGGGGCACTCAAATCAGGCTGTCCGCGCCGCCCTGCATGCCCAGATTGACCAGCTTGCCTTCGCGCACACCGGCTTCTTCACCTCTGATCCGGCAGAGCGTTTGGCCGATCGCTTGGTCGAGAACGCGCCTGCGGGCATTGATCGGGTGTATCTCGTCTCTGGGGGCTCCGAAGCGGTCGAGGCATCGATCAAGCTCGCGCGGCAGTATTTTCTGGAAATCGGGCAGCCCAAGCGCCACCGCGTCATTGCCCGGCGCCAAAGCTATCACGGGAATACATTGGGCGCTTTGGCAGCTGGGGGGAATGCGTGGCGTCGTACCCAGTTCGCGCCCCTGCTTGCCGACACCACCCATATCAGCCCCTGCTATGAGTACCGCGACCGGCAGGACGGCGAAACGCAAGAGGCCTACGGCCTGCGCGTGGCGAATGAGCTGGAAACCGAAATCCTGCGGCTTGGCCCTGATACGGTGATGGCCTTCCTCGCGGAGCCTGTGGTGGGTGCGACCTCTGGCGCGGTTCCTGCCGTGCCGGGATATCTCAAGCGCATCCGCGAGATTTGCGACCAATATGGCGTGCTGCTGATCCTGGACGAGGTGATGTGTGGCATGGGCCGTACCGGCAACCTGTTCGCCTGCACCGAGGACGGCGTCGCCCCGGACATGATCACCATCGCCAAAGGACTTGGGGCGGGCTATCAACCGATCGGCGCGCTGCTGACCTCAGCTGCCATTTATGATGCGATTGCAGCGGGCACCGGTTTCTTCCAGCATGGCCACACCTATATGGGCCACGCCATGGCGGCCACGGCGGCCAATGCCGTGCTTAGCGAAATCCTTGACCGCGACCTGCTGTCCCATGTCACCACCCAGGGCGACAAGCTGGACGCAGCACTAAAGGCGCAGTTCGGCGATCATGACAACATTGGCGATATTCGCGGGCGCGGGTTGTTCCGCGGGATCGAACTGGTTGCCGACCGCAGCACCAAAGCACCATTCGATCCGTCCCGTGGCCTCGCCGCGCGGATCAAGAAGGAGGCCTTTGCCGCCGGCCTGATCTGCTATCCGATGTCTGGCACAATCGATGGCCAATATGGCGACCACGTGCTGCTCGCGCCGCCGTTTGTCATCGAGGACGCACAGATTGATGAGCTGGTGGGCAAGCTATCAACGGCCATCGACAAGGCGCTTGCCGCATGACCGCATTGCCCAGATTTATGGTCGCGCCGAATGGGGCGCGGCTGACCAAGGCGGATCACCCTGCCCTCCCCGTCACCATAGAAGAGACGGTCGCCTGCGCGCTGGCCTGCCATGCTGCGGGTGCCGATGGCCTTCATGCGCATGTGCGCGATACCGAGCAACGGCATGTTCTGGACGTCGGGCTTTATGCCGAGCTTCTGAGCGAGCTCGGCCAGCGCGCCCCTGACCTCTATGTTCAGATCACCAGCGAGGCCGCGGGCCGCTTTACCCCCGCAGAACAACGCCATCTGGTCGAAACCCTGAAACCGCGCGCCGTGTCGGTCGCGCTGCGCGAGATCACGGCCGATCAAGAGAATGCCGCCACCCGACGGTTCTTTGCCATGTGCGCCGAAGCGATGATCGACGTTCAACACATCCTCTATGACACCGCGGATATCGCCCATCTTGCCCGGCTTGTCGCACAAGGCGATGTCCCCCGCGACAGGCTGAAGACCCTGATCGTTCTGGGGCGTTATACCAACGGCCAGACCAGCACACCCACGGAAGTCGCAGCACTGGCACAAAGGCTAAAATCGGCCTTGCCGGACGCAGACTGGGCCGCCTGCGCCTTCGGCCCCCAAGAAACCGCCTGCCTGATCGAGACCATGCGCCACGGCGGCAAGACCCGGATCGGGTTCGAGAACAACCGCTTGAACACAGACGGACAGGTCGCGGCAAACAATGCCGAGAGGGTCACGGAACTGGTGACACAGGCAAAGCGCGCTGGATTTGCGTGACCGTTATCGTGAAACGCAAGTGAAGCGGGTTCGGTGAGGGTGTTGATCGCTGACTCGAAGCAACATCACACACAGTCGTGCAGCCTTAAGTGTGCATTCATCTGCAGATCTTGGGGATCCGAAAATTGGACGCAGTGGTTTGAGGAATACGGGTGAGGTTTTGAAACCTCACCCCACAACTCCAATCAGCCACACTTACTATGGCCGCAGCTGCCGCAGGTCATGCAGCCTTCGACCATGCGCAGATCGTATTGGCCGCAGCTGCTGCAGGCTTTGCCGCGGGGGGCGTCCAGGCCGACGACCTTGGCTTGCGGGTCGGATTTCAGCCCCTGCCCTTCGCCCGCGATAAAACCGGTGGCGATCAGGTGTTGTTCGATCACGCCCCCGATGGCGGCCAGCATCGACGGGATGTATTTGCCGCGCATCCAGGCGCCGCCGCGCGGGTCAAAGACGGCCTTCAGCTCTTCGACGACAAAGGACACATCGCCCCCGCGACGGAACACGGCAGAGATCATGCGGGTAAGCGCGACCGTCCAGGCAAAATGCTCCATGTTCTTGGAGTTAATAAAGACCTCGAACGGACGCCGATGCCCGCCGATCACCACATCGTTAATGGTGATATACAGCGCATGCTCGCTGTCGGGCCATTTGATCTTGTAGGTGGAGCCCTCAAGCTCTTCCGGGCGGTCCAGCGGATCGGACATATAAACGACCTCGCCGCCTTCCTCTGCGGTGGCTTGGGCTGCAACCTCGCCCGGGGCTGTATCGGCACTTTCCGATACCGACAGAACCGATCCGGTCACGTCATTCGGACGATAGGTCGTGCAGCCTTTGCAGCCTTGATCCCAAGCGGCCATATAAACATCCTTGAACGCGTCAAAGCTGATGTCTTCGGGGCAGTTGATGGTTTTCGAGATGCTGCTATCGACCCATTTCTGTGCCGCGGCCTGCATCTTGACGTGATCCAGAGGGGCCAGCGTCTGTGCATTAACGAAATAGTCGGGCAAAGGCGCGTCGCCCTTCAGATCGCGCCACATCTGTACGGCGTAATCGACGACTTCTTCCTCGGTACGGCTGCCATCCTTTTGCAGAACCTTGCGGGTGTAGGCATAGGCAAAGACCGGCTCGATCCCCGAGCTGACGTTGCCTGCATAAAGGCTGATGGTGCCTGTGGGCGCGATCGAGGTCAAAAGCGCGTTGCGGATGCCGTTTTCGGCAATGGCGTCGCGCACGTCATCATCCATCTGCTGCATGGTGCCGGAAGCCAGATAGGCGTCTGCCTCGAACAGCGGGAAGGCCCCCTTTTCCTTCGCCAGATCGACGGAGGCCAGATAGGCCGCCCGCGCAATCGCCTGGAGCCATGCCTCGGTCTGCTCTGCCGCCGCGTCCGAGCCATAGCGCAGCCCGACCATCAACAAGGCATCCGCCAGACCGGTGACACCCAGACCGATGCGGCGCTTGGCTTTCGCCTCTGCCTGCTGTTCGTCAAGCGGGAATTTCGACACGTCAACGACGTTGTCCATCATGCGTACAGCGGTCGCGACCAGCTTGTTCAGCGCCTCGACATCCAGCTGAGGGTTGTCGCCAAACGGGTCGGATACCATCCGCGCCATATTGATCGACCCCAGCAAACAGGCACCATAGGGCGGCAGCGGCTGTTCCCCACAGGGGTTTGTGGCGGCGATGGTTTCGCAATAGCTCAGGTTGTTGGCCTCGTTGATGCGATCGATAAAGATCACACCGGGCTCGGCGAACTCGTACGTGGCTTTCATGATCCGGTTCCACAGATCACGGGCCTGAACGGTGCGGTAGACCTTGCCGTTGAACTGTAGATCCCAGCTGGCATCGGCCTTGACCGCATCCATGAAAGGGTCTGTGATCAACACGGACATGTTGAACATCCGCAGCCGCGCGGGGTCGGATTTCGCGGCGATGAAGTCTTCGACATCAGGGTGGTCACAGCGCATTGTGGCCATCATCGCGCCACGGCGCGACCCGGCGGACATGATCGTCCGACACATCGCATCCCAGACATCCATAAAGCTCAACGGGCCGGAGGCGTCAGCAGAGACCCCCAGCACATCCGCGCCACGGGGCCGGATGGTGGAAAAGTCATAGCCGATCCCGCCCCCCTGCTGCATGGTCACAGCGGCTTCTTTGAGCATGTCGAAGATGCCGGCCATGCTGTCAGGCACGGTGCCCATGACGAAACAGTTGAACAATGTCACACGGCGCGCAGTACCTGCCCCGGCAGTGATGCGGCCCGCGGGGAGGAATTTGAAATCCTCCAGCGCTTCGTAAAATGCCTCTTCCCATTTTTCCGGTGCTTTTTCGACCTGTGCCAGATCACGGGCGATTCGCCGCCAGCTGTCTTCTACCGTCACATCGCGCGGCGTGCCGTCGGCATCTTTAAAACGGTATTTCATGTCCCAAATCTGTTCGGCAATGGGGGCGGCAAATCGTGACATATTCGATTCCTTGAGGGCTGTTTGGGAAGGTGTTCACCATACCCCAAATCAAAGCGCAAGCACAACAGGTTGAAGAAAGTGTGTATTAGAATACATGATGCTGTAGCAGCGACGGAGGATTCTGTGAAAAATCATATACATCTCATCAAGTTGTCCGTCGGCACGGAAACCGTCGATGACCTGGCCGCATGGCAGGAAAAAAAACGCGTGCAAACCGAGGACGGTTTTCCCCGTCACGTGACGCGCATGTGGCCCAAACGCGAACCCGAGATTCTGAACGGCGGGTCGATCTTCTGGGTTATCAAAGGTGTGATCCAGTGTCGTCAGAAAATCCTGCGTCTGGACGAGACATCGGGCGCGGACGGTGTGCGCCGCTGCGCGATCGTGCTGGACCCCAAGATCATCCGCGTGCAAGGCAGCCTCAAACGCCCGTTTCAGGGGTGGCGCTACCTTGCGCCGCAGGATGCTCCTGCCGATCTGCCCGAAGGCCGCGACCACGAAGAGCCCCTGCCCATAGAGTTGAACCGCGCGCTGGCCGAGATCGGCGTGCTCTAGCAGCAGCCCCTGCGCGCGCATCCCCCGCGGGATTTGAGTTTACTTGGCAAAATGAAGCAGGACCGCGCGTGCCTCTTCATTTTGCCCTTAAACTCCCGCCGGAGGCGCATCCGCAGGATGCCGCGCGCATGCGCGTCAGGACAGCCGCGCCAGCAGGGCCGTCATCGTCGCGCGATCCGCATCATCCATCTCTGCCATCCGGCTGCGCCAAAGCGTCGCCTGTGACCGCAGGATCAGCCCGTCGGACAGGATCTTGAGGTGGTTGGCGCGCAATGTCTCCCCGCTCGAGGTGATGTCGGCGATGGCCTCTGCGGTTTCATTCTTGATCGTGCCTTCGGTCGCCCCCTGGCTGTCGACCAGCGCATAATCCGCGACACCGGTGCTGCGCAGGAATTCCCGCACCAGCCGGTGGTATTTCGTCGCGATGCGCAGGCGGAACCCGTGCTTGTCGCGGAAGGCCGAGGCGGCGGCATCCAGATCATCGAGCGTATCAACATCGATCCAGGCCTGAGGCACAGCAATGATCAGATCGGCATGCCCGAAGGCGAGCTCTTCTACCGGGGCGACAAGCTGATCCCACAGCGCCAGTTTCTCTTGCACCAGATCGGTGCCGGTGACGCCCAGATGGATACGGCCAGCGGCCAACTCGCGGGGGATTTCGCCCGCAGAGAGCAGGATCAACGACACGCCGTCGATGCCTTCGACGGCCCCCGCGTATTCACGTTCAGAGCCCGTGCGCTGCAAGGTGATCCCGCGCGCGGCAAACCATTCAAAGGTTTTCTCCATCAGACGCCCTTTGGAGGGCACACCGAGTTTGATCGTCATTGGCCTGCCTCCAGTTCCAGCATCAGCCCGGGGCGCATGACGCCCCCCACCGCGGGAATTTCCCCGCCCTGCCCTAGCCGCCGTGTCAGCGCGTCATAGCGTCCGCCTGTGGCGATGGTGGGCAGGTCGGGCCGTGTCGCCGCGCGGAAGCCGAAGACGAACCCGTCATAATATTCCATCGACACGCGGCCAAAGCTGGCTTCGAACATCAGGTTACCGGTATCGACACCGCGGGCGGCAAGCGCCTTTTCCCGCGCCGCGACACGGTCCACCGCATCAGAGATCGCGGGCATATCGACGGCAAGGTCATGCAACTGGCTGATCGCATTGGGCATGGTTTCACGCACATCCAGCAGCGCCAGCAGCAAGGACACCTGCGTCCGCGACAGGGCCGGTTCGGTGGCGTCGGCGCGCAAGGCGGCGATGCGTGTTTCAATCTCGTCCAGACTGCGCAGGCCGATCAGTGGTGCGGTGATCGCACCGTCACTGGCCAAGAGCGCCGCGCGCGTCGCGGGCATCGGCGTTTTGCCAGCATAGCGGTCAAGCAGCGCACGGAACCGGCGGGGCCGCCAGATGTGCCGCATCAATGCCGCCTTGCGCGATGCCGATGTATCCAGCCCCGCAACCGCAGCCATCAAGATACCGATATCCCCCGTCACGGCAGTGACCGGAAGCCCCTCCAACGCGCCCTGGATCAGGGCAAAGACTTCGGCATCGGCTGCCGCGGGATCGCCACGGTCAAAGACTTCGTAGCCCGCCTGAATATATTCATTGGCGCGGTTGGGATCACGTTCCTGACGGCGGAACACTTCGCCCGCGTAGGTGTAGCGTGCCGGGTCCGCCCCATGGGCCATATGCATCTGCACCACGGGCAAGGTATAATCGGGGCGCAGCATCTGTTCGCCCCGCATCGCATCCGAGGTGACATAGGCGCGCGCGCGGATGTCTTCGCCATAAAGGTCCAGCAGGGTCTCGGCGGGTTGCAGGATCGGGGGTTCCACCACCGCGGCCCCCTGTGCCTCGAACAAGGCGCGCAGGCTTGCGGCTTTGGCGAGGATGTCGGATCGTGTAGCCATCAGCGGTTCAGCTCCAGTATCTCGCGCACTTTAGAGACAAGATCCCCACGCGCCACTTCATATTGGCTGGGGCGGTCTTTCCATTCCTCCAGCGTGGCGCTTTCAGCGATTTTCGCGCCCAAGATCAGGTCCTTGATCTGGATCATACCCTTGTCGAATTCATCCCCGCCCGCGATCACCGCCACCGGGCTGGCGCGGCGGTCTGCATATTTCAGCTGGTTGCCAAAGTTCTTTGGGTTGCCGAGATAAACCTCGGCCCGGATGCCTGCCTGACGCAGTTCAGCGACCATCGCCTGATAGTCGGACATGCGCGCCTTATCCATCACGGTCACCACCACGGGCCCTTCGGCCTGCGCCGACATCCGGCCCTTGGCCTGCAGTGCGGCAAGCAGCCGGTCGACGCCGATAGAGACGCCCGTTGCAGGGACTTCCTGACCGGTGAAGCGCTTGACCAGATCGTCGTAGCGCCCACCCCCTGCGACAGAGCCAAAGTTGCGGGGCCGGCCTTTTTCGTCCTGGATTTCGAAGGTCAGTTCCGCCTCGAACACCGGACCGGTGTAATAGCCAAGACCGCGCACGACAGAGGGGTCGATCTCCACGCGGTCAGCGCCGTAGCCACCGGCCGCCATCAGATCGGCGATGGTTTCCAGCTCGTCCACGCCCTGCGCGCCGGTCTCGGAACCCGCGACCAGTTCACGCAGCCGCGCGACGGTTTCCGCACCGCTGTCGCGTTTGGCTTGCATAAAGCCCATGACCACATCGGCCTGAGCATCGCTCAGCCCTGCCCCATCGGTAAAGTCGCCGCTGTCATCCTTGCGGCCCGCGCCCAGCAATGCGCGTACGCCGTCCAGTCCCAGCCGGTCGAGCTTGTCAATCGCACGCAGCACGATGCCGCGCTCGTGGGCGAAATTGTCGGGGTTGGCAGGGTCGAGTACGCCTGCGACCTCCATCACACCGTTAAGCACCTTGCGGTTGTTTACCCGCACGATGTAGTCCCCGCGGTCAATCCCGACTTCTTCCAGACAATCGGCCAGCATCGCGCAGATCTCTGCATCCGCCGCGACCGACGGTGCGCCGACCGTATCGGCATCGCATTGATAGAACTGGCGGAAACGCCCTGGCCCCGGCTTTTCGTTGCGCCAGACCGGCCCCATCGCATAGCGCCGATAGGGCGTGGGCAGATCGTTGCGGTGTTGAGCATAGACGCGAGCCAGCGGTGCTGTCAGGTCATAGCGCAGGGCCAGCCAGTCGCCGGGCTTGTCCGCCTCTGCATCCTCTTGCCACGCGAAGACGCCCTCATTGGGGCGATCAACATCGGGAAGGAACTTGCCCAAAGCCTGCACCGTCTCGACCCCGGAGCTTTCCAGCGCGTCAAAGCCATAGCGATGATAGACCTGCGCAATCTTATGCAGCATCTCGGCACGCTGTGTTACTTCTGCACCGAAATAGTCACGAAACCCCTTTGGCGTTTCGGCCTTGGGGCGGGGGGTCTTTTTTGGCTTGGCCATTGGATCACATCCTGTGGGCTGAATATCGCGCTTCGCGTCTAGCCCAACCCCCCGCCAAGGGCAAGCGACGCGGCCCCGCTGCGGCACGCATCCCCCCTTATCGAACGCCATACAACCTGTTAGGAGGACGGCAAACGCGCAAGCTGCAAGGTGCCCATATGGATAAGCTCGAAGAACAAATGGCCCATCTGATCCGTACGGTGGATGACCTGTCCGATGTCGTCGCCCGTCAGGAGACAGAGATCGCGACCCTGACACGGCGGGTTCATATGCTGATGCAGCGCGAGGGCGAACGCGAGGCAGCGGGCTCCGACGGGGTTGTCATCGGCAACGAACGCCCGCCGCACTATTGATCGGATGCCTCATCCAGGAAGCTGCCGCCGCCCCATTGGGCCGCGTCAGATTTCCTCTACCTCCATCACGCCGGTCAGGGACCGGATCGCGCCCTTGATCTTGGGGGTGACAGGGTATTCGGCGCAAAGATCGACCTCCACCTCGCCGGGCAGGGTCGGGTCCATCAGGCACAGTTGCACCGGCCCCTTGCCCGCGCTGCGCGCCGCGGATCGGGCACCGGCCAACACATCGGCGACCGCCTGAATAGCGCCCGCGTCATCCACAAAGATCCGCAGCCCCATATTGCCCGCATCCTCGACCACCGTGTCGATCGGCACCACCGACCGGCCCAGCAGTTTCAACTGGTCGCTTTCCATCGTCGCCTCGACCATGACCACGACCTTAGATCCTGTTTCAAGGTGGTCGCGCGCCAGTTCCAGCGTATCCGAGAACAGCGTCACCTCGTAAGCGCCCGTCGGGTCCGACAGTTGTGCAAAAGCAAAGCGGTTGCCGCGCGCTGATTTACGTTCCTGCCGTCCGGCGACGATCCCTGCCAGACGGGCGTTCATCGCCCCTTTGACCGAGACTTTCTCGGTCAGCTCGTCCAGCGTCAGGAACGGCACACCGCCCGTAGCGGATTTGCGTTTCATCGGCCCCATGTAATCGTCCAGCGGGTGGCCCGACAGATAGAAGCCTACGGCCTTGAACTCTTCGGTCAGGCGCTCGGCGGCCTCCCAATCGTCGCAAGGCACGATGCGCGGCTCTGGCAAGTCATCCCCCGCCTCGCCAAACAGCGACACCTGATTAGAGGCTTTCTGCTCGTGGATTGCGGCGGAATAGCTGACCAACCCGTCCAGCGACTGCCAGACGCGGCGGCGGTTGTTGTCCAGCTGGTCGAACGCACCGGAGCGGGCCAGCATTTCCAGCGGACGTTTCCCCACCCGTTTCAGATCAACCCGCCGCGCCAGATCAAAGAGCGTGGCAAAGGGCTTGTCCACACCGTCAACTTTGCGGCCTTCGGTGATCAGCTTCATTGCCTCCACCCCGACGTTTTTCAGCGCGCCCAAAGCATAGACCAACGCGCCCTCGACCACCTTGAACGTCGCATCACTGCGGTTCACGCAAGGTGGCACCCACGGCAGTTCCAGCCGTTTGCGGACCTCTTCGAAATAGACCGCCAGCTTGTCGGTCAGATGGATATCACAGTTCATCACGCCGGCCATGAACTCGACCGGATGGTTCGCCTTGAGCCATGCGGTCTGATAGCTGACCACCGCATAGGCGGCGGCGTGGGATTTGTTGAAACCGTAGTTGGCGAATTTTTCCAGAAGGTCGAAAACCTCAGACGCCTTTTTCTTATCGACCCCGTTGGCCATCGCACCCTTTTCGAACTTGGGGCGTTCCTTGGCCATTTCCTCGGCGATCTTCTTACCCATCGCACGGCGCAGCAGGTCAGCGCCGCCAAGGCTGTAGCCCGCCATGACCTGCGCGATCTGCATAACCTGTTCCTGGTAAACAATAATCCCCTGTGTTTCCTCCAGGATGTGGTCAATCGAGGGATGCACGGATTCCCGTTCGCGCTGGCCGTTCTTGACCTCGCAATAGACCGGAATATTCTCCATCGGGCCGGGCCGGTACAGCGCGACCAAGGCGACGATGTCTTCGATACAGGTCGGCTTCATCCGTTTGAGCGCATCCATCATGCCGCTGGATTCCACCTGGAACACCGCCACCGTCTTGGCACTGGCATAAAGCTTGTAAGAGGCCTCGTCGTCCAGCGGGATGGTGGCGATATCGTCGATCAGCCCCTCGGGCGGCTCGAACAGCTCTGTCCCGTCGGCGTCCACATGCAGGTGACGGCCCGAGGATTTGATCTGATCTACCGCGTTCTGGATGACGGTCAGGGTCTTGAGGCCCAGAAAGTCGAACTTGACCAGACCAGCCTGTTCGACCCATTTCATGTTGAACTGCGTCGCGGGCATATCGGACCGAGGGTCTTGATAAAGCGGCACCAGCGCGTCCAGCGGCCGGTCCCCGATCACAACCCCCGCCGCGTGGGTCGATGCGTTGCGCAACAGCCCCTCGACCTGCTGGCCATAGTTCAACAGCCGCGCGACAACTTCCTCGTTCTTGGCCTCCTCGCGCAGGCGTGGTTCATCCGCCAGTGCCTTTTCGATGCTGACAGGTTTCACGCCCTCGACAGGGATCATCTTGGATAGACGATCCACCTGTCCGTAGGGCATCTGCAACACCCGCCCGATGTCACGCACCGCCGCCTTGGACAAAAGCGCCCCGAAGGTGATGATCTGCCCCACCTTGTCGCGCCCATATTTGCGCTGCACATACTGGATCACCTCTTCCCGGCGATCCATGCAAAAGTCGATGTCAAAGTCGGGCATCGATACCCGTTCGGGGTTCAGGAACCGTTCAAACAGCAGTTGATAGCGTAGCGGGTCCAGATCGGTAATCGTCAGCGCATAGGCCACCAGACTACCCGCGCCCGAGCCCCGTCCCGGCCCGACGGGAATATTATTGTCTTTCGCCCATTTGATAAAATCGGCAACGATCAGAAAATAGCCGGGGAACCCCATGCCCTCGATGATGCCCAGCTCGAAATCCAGCCGCTTTTCATATTCTTCGACGGTGGTGGCATGGGGGATCACCTTGAGCCGGTTTTTGAGCCCCTCATGCGCCTGCCGCTTGAGCTCTTCGATCTCGTCATCCGCAAACTTCGGCAGGATCGGATCACGGCGATAGGCCATAAACGCACAGCGCTTGGCGATCTCGACCGTGTTCTCGATGGCTTCGGGCAGATCGGCAAACAGCGTCACCATCTCAGCCTGCGATTTGAAGTAATGCTGCGCGGTCAGCCGGCGGCGTTCGTGCTGCTGATCGACATAGGCCCCATCCGCGATACAGATCAGCGCGTCATGGGCCTCGTACATATCGGCCTTGGGGAAATAGACGTCATTCGTCGCGACCAAAGGGATGCCCATGTCATAGGCCATCTCGACAAAGCCCCGTTCGGTCAGCTGTTCGGCTACGGGCTGGCCATCCTCGCCGGGGTGGCGCTGCAACTCGACGTAAAGCCGGTCGGCAAAGGCCCCGTGCAGCCGTGCCATCAATGCCTCTGCCGCGGGGCGTTGACCGCCCTGCAACAGCTGCCCCACGGGGCCGCCTGCCCCGCCTGTCAGACAGATCAGCCCACCGTTCAGCGCCTCCAGCTCCTCCAAGGTGACCTGCGGCAACGCCCCGCCCTTGTCGATATAAAGGCAGGAGTTCAGCTTCATCAGGTTTTCATACCCGGCCTCGGATTGGGCCAGCAAAACCACAGGGGCCGGATCGCGCGGCTTTTCCCCCGGTTGCACCTTCACATAGGCCAGATCCACCTGACAGCCGATGATCGGTTGCACACCGGCCCCCGCCATGGCGACCGAGAATTCCAACGCGGCGAACATGTTGTTGGTATCCGTCAGGGCCAGCGCCGGCATATCGGCCCCCTTGCACAGATCAGGCAGCTTTTTCAGCCGCAACGCCCCTTCCAACAACGAATACTCGGAGTGCGTGCGCAGGTGAATGAATCGGGGTGCTTGTGCCATGGGGTCAACTTACCCAAGCCCACCCGCAGTCACCAGTCCCACCGGCACCCCGCGCCTGTTTTTCCAGCAACACGACACGCCCTAGAGCGCAGGACGCCACGAAATCTCTTGCCAAGCCCCCTTGCCCCCGCCTAGCCTCGTTCAACATTTGCCCGCGCCGCGTTCTACGTCGCATCGAACGCCGCGCAGATCACGGGCTGAGGTACCGCGGCGGAACGAACCCTATGGACATCACTTTTCTCCTCAACGGGGAAGTCGTGTCACTGACCGGCGTCTCCCCCACCATGACGCTACTGGACTGGCTACGCGAAACCCGACACCTGACCGGCACCAAGGAAGGCTGCAATGAAGGCGATTGTGGCGCCTGTTCCGTCATGATCAGCGACGACCAGGGCCACCGCGCCCTGAACGGCTGCATCCTGTTCCTGCCCCAGATCAACGGCAAATCCGTCACCACCGTCGAAGGGCTATCGGCGTCTGACGGCAGCCTGCACCCCGTGCAGCAGACCATGATCGACCACCACGGCAGCCAATGCGGCTTTTGCACGCCGGGCTTTGCCGTCACCATGGCCACCGACCATCTCAACGGGGCCGCGGATCACGACACGCAGCTCGCCGGCAACCTGTGCCGCTGCACCGGCTACGCGCCCATCATCCGCGCCGCCAAAGCCGCCGAGGCCGCCCCCGTGCCCGCCCACCTGCGCAACCTCAAACTTCCAGATGGCCCTAAATCCTCGGGGGGGCCGGCGCAGCCGGACGGGGGCGGACAGCCCCCTGCGACCTCGCGCCCCACGACCACGGATGAACTGGCCCGCTGGTACGCCGATCACCCCGACGCGACCCTGATTGCGGGGGCAACGGATGTCGGCCTCTGGGTCACCAAACAATTCCGCGACCTGGGGCCGGTCGTGTTTCTCAACCAGATCCCCGACCTGCGCGGCATCACCGATGGCGGGGATCACTGGCGCATCGGCGCAGCCACCACCCTTGCCACGTTCACCGCGCATTTTGCCCCGCTCTACCCCAGCTTGGGCGCGATGCTGCGGCGGTATGGCTCTGCGCAGGTGCGCAATGCGGCCACCATCGGGGGTAACATCGCCAATGGCTCGCCCATTGGGGACGGCCCTCCGGCGCTGATCGCGATGGGGGCAACATTGCACCTGCGTCACGGCGACACCCGCCGGAGCCTGCCGCTTGAAGACTTCTTTATCGACTACGGCAAACAGGACCGCGCCCCCGGAGAATTTGTCGAAGCGATCACCGTCCCGAAACTCCCCTCCGGCAAGGATGACAGCCTGCGCTGCTACAAGATCAGCAAACGTTTCGATCAGGACATCTCGGCGCTGTGCGGCTGTATCAATATCACCCGCGCCGGCGATGTGATCACAGACGCACGCATCGCCTTTGGCGGCATGGCAGGCACGCCGAAACGGGCAAGCCAGACCGAAGCACTGTTGATCAATCAACCCTTTGACGAGGCCACGATCCGCCGCGCGATGGATGCCTTGGCGCTGGATTATCAGCCAATGACCGACATGCGCGCCTCGGCGCAGTATCGCCTGCTGACCGCCCAGAATCTGCTGCTGCGCTATCTGCATGACGTGAACGGCCTGCCCACGAACCTGCACGAGGTGACAGCATGAGCGTTGCCAAACCCCTCCCCCATGATGCAGCCAAGCTCCATGTCACGGGGGCTGCGCGTTACGTTGACGACATCCCGACACCGGCCACAACGCTGCACATCGCCTTTGGACTGAGCACGGTGGCCGCGGGCACGCTCAACGGCATGGACCTGCGCGATGTCGCTGCTGCCCCCGGGGTGGTGGCGGTGCTGACGGCGGCAGATCTGCCGTTTGACAATGACGTATCGCCGTCAAACCATGACGAACCCCTGCTGGCCACCGACGCGGTACATTATGCGGGCCAGCCCGTGTTCATGGTCATCGCTACAACCCACCTTGCCGCTCGCCACGCCGCGCGGCTTGGGGCGGTGGATATCACCCCGACCACCCCGATCCTGACCATCGAAGAGGCGCTGGCCGCCGATACTCGGTTCGAAGACGGCCCCCGCATCTACCAAAAAGGCGATGCCACAGCCGCGCTGACCACCGCCCCCCAAACTCTGAGCGGGACGATCAATATCGGCGGGCAAGAGCATTTCTACCTCGAAGGTCAGGCCGCCCTCGCCCTGCCGCAAGATAATGGCGACATGGTCGTCCATTCCTCGACCCAGCACCCGACCGAGATCCAGCATAAGGTGGCAGAGGCGCTTGGCACGCCGATGCACGCCGTGCGGGTAGAGACGCGGCGCATGGGCGGTGGCTTTGGTGGTAAGGAAAGTCAGGGCAATGCGCTCGCCGTGGCCTGTGCCGTCGCCGCCGCCCGCACGGGACGCCCCTGCAAAATGCGATATGACCGTGATGACGATATGATCGTCACAGGCAAACGCCATGATTTCCGCATCGACTATACCGTAGGGTTTGACGCCACTGGCCGCATCTCGGCGCTGGATTTCACCCATTATACCCGCTGTGGCTGGGCGATGGACCTGTCCCTGCCCGTGGCCGACCGTGCGATGCTGCATGCGGATAATGCCTATCACCTCGATAACATCCGCATCACCTCGCACCGCTTGCGCACCAACACGCAAAGCGCCACCGCGTTTCGCGGGTTTGGCGGGCCACAGGGGATCGTGGGCATCGAACGGGTTATGGACCATATCGCGCAGTCACTCGGGTTTGATCCGCTGGCGGTGCGGCGCGCCAATTTCTACGCCGATGTGATGCAGCCTGACGCTACCGGACAGGCCCATGACCACCGCGCCCTGCCCCATGATGCCGAGGCTGATCTTGCCTCTCGCGGGGCACCGCCCGCACCACAGGAAAGCACGCCACCCCAGCCCACGGGTCTGCAAACCACCCCCTACCACCAACCGGTGCAGGACTGTATCATCAACGCGCTGACCGACCGGCTGGCCAAGACATCAGACTACGCCGCCCGCCGCGCCGCCATTGCCGACTGGAACGCGACACAGCCGGTTCTGAAACGCGGCATCGCGCTGACGCCGGTCAAGTTCGGCATCTCTTTCACCCTCACCCACCTTAATCAGGCGGGGGCGTTGGTGCATGTCTATCAGGACGGGTCGATCCACCTGAACCACGGCGGCACTGAAATGGGTCAGGGCCTGTTCCAGAAGGTCGCGCAGGTTGCCGCCAGTCGCTTTGGCGTTGACCTCTCGGTCGTCAAGATCACCGCGACGGATACCGGCAAGGTGCCCAATACCTCGGCCACGGCGGCGTCTTCGGGGACGGACCTGAACGGCATGGCGGTCCAAGCGGCCTGCGACACGATCCGCGACCGCATCGCCGACCATCTGGCCGAGCGTTATCAGACCACCGCAGACCAGATACGCTTTGCCGATGGTCAGGTTCATATCGGGGAAGAGGTGATCAGCTTTGCCCAAGCCGCCGCCTCCGCCTATGAAAACCGTGTGTCGCTGTCGTCCACCGGTTACTACAAGACACCCGAAATCGAATGGGACCGCATCAAGGGCCGCGGCCGCCCGTTCTTCTACTTTGCCTATGGCGCAGCCGTCACCGAAGTGGTGATCGACACGCTGACGGGCGAAAACCGCATTTTGCGCGCGGACATCTTGCACGATGCGGGCGCATCGCTGAACCCCGCGCTGGACATCGGCCAGATCGAAGGCGGCTATGTGCAGGGCGCGGGCTGGCTCACGACCGAGGAACTCGTCTGGGATGCCAAAGGCACGCTGAAAACCCATGCGCCGTCGACCTACAAGATCCCTGCCATCTCGGATCGGCCCGATGTGTTCAACCTGGCGCTTTGGGACGAACCCAACCCCGCGCAGACGATCTACCGGTCAAAAGCGGTGGGGGAGCCGCCGCTGATGCTGGGCATCTCGGCCTTCATGGCGCTGTCGGATGCGGTGAGCGCCTGTGGCGACGGGTTTGGCGACCTGCAAACACCCGCCACGGCCGAAGCAGTGCTGACCGCCATCGGGAAGGCCCGCAATGCCCTTTGACCGCGCAGCCCTGGCGCAGGCCGTTGCCGCGCATGGCACGGTGGCGCGCATCGTTCTGGTGCAGGTCAAAGGCTCTGCCCCGCGTCCGGCGGGAACGTCGATGCTGGTCTGGGCGGGCGGTACATCCGGTACAATCGGCGGCGGCCAGCTTGAGCTGCAATCGATGCGCGACGCCGCCGCTATGCTCGCAGGTGGCCCGCGCAGCAAGCTGACCCGCGCCGCCCTTGGCCCCGCGATGAACCAATGCTGCGGCGGGGCGGTGACAGTGGTGACAGAGCGTTTCGACGCCGCCACAGTCGAAGCCCTGCCCGACACCTACCCCGACATCTACCTGCGCGCTGTTGATCCGGCGGCCCCGCCCCTTGCAGACAGTTTTCGCGCCAAGATCGACCGTGCCAGTGGCAGCGCGACACCGCTCGCCATTACCCTGCACGGTGGCTGGTTGGCAGAGCCGCTGTGGCAGCCCTCGCGGCAAGTGGTCATTCACGGCGCGGGCCATGTCGGCAGCGCGCTGGCGCGTATTCTTGCCCCGCTGCCGCAGTTTCGCGTCATACTCGCCGACCCGCGCCCCGGGTATCTGGACGATCGGCCGAAGGGAGTCAGCGGCGTCGATGGCCCTTGGGGTGCCGCGCTGCACAGCGCTGAATATGACGCTGCGCATTTCATCATGACACCGGCCCATGACGACGATCTGGAGCTCTGCCACCGCTTGCTGCAACGCGATTTCGCCTTTGGCGGGTTGATCGGGTCAGACACGAAATGGGCGCGGTTTCGCAGCCGTCTGGCGGCCCTTGGCCATGCCCCCGAACAGATCGCCCGCATCACCTGCCCCATCGGCGCGCGGCAATTTGGCAAGCATCCTCAAGCGATTGCGCTTGGGGTGGCCACGCAACTCTTGCAATTTGAACCCGCCCGCACGAATAAACAGGTTCGTTTGACACAAAAGGAACGCTGCGCATGACCGACACGCCCCTTCTGGCGCTTTCCGGGCTGACCAAAGCCTACCCCGGTGTTGTCGCCAATGATGACGTGTCATTGCGGATCGCGCCGGGCGAGGTCCACGCGTTGCTGGGGGAAAACGGCGCGGGCAAGTCGACGCTGGTCAAGATGATCTATGGGCTGGTCAAACCCGATAGCGGCACGATGCAGATGCACGGAGCCAGTTTCGCCCCGCACGAGCCCCGCGCCGCACGCGCCGCCGGTGTGGGCATGGTGTTCCAGCATTTCTCGCTGTTTGACGCGCTGAGCGTGGCCGAAAACATCGCACTGGGGATGGAGAACGCGCCCAAGCTGCGCACCCTCAGCAAGCAGATCCGCGATGTGTCCGAGGCCTACGGCCTGCCGCTTGCCCCCGACCGCATCGTCGGCGACCTTTCTGCCGGTGAACGCCAGCGGGTCGAGATCATCCGCTGCCTGCTGCAAGACCCCAAACTGTTGATCATGGATGAACCCACCAGCGTTCTGACCCCGCAAGAGGTTGAAATCCTGTTCAAAACCCTGCGCAAGCTCAGCGCCGAGGGCACCGCGATCCTCTATATCTCGCACAAGCTCGAAGAGATCCGCAGCCTGTGTGACAGCGCCACGATCCTGCGTTTGGGTAAAGTGGTAGGCCATTGCACCCCGTCAGAGACGACGGCACGGGATATGGCGGAAATGATGGTGGGCAGCACGCTCAAGACGCCGACCCGCGCAGGCAAGACCCCCGGCGCGGTCAAGCTGGACCTGAGGGGGCTGTCCGCGCCCTCGCCCAGTTCCTTCGGGATGCCGCTGCGTGACATCACGGTACAAGTCCGCGCGGGCGAAATTCTGGGCATCGGTGGCGTGGCGGGCAACGGGCAGGATGAATTGCTGTCGGCCCTGTCGGGCGAGCTGCCGACCGCCGCTGGCATGATCGGGTTCGAGGGTCAGGACGTGGGCCAGCTTGGCCCCACCGCGCGCCGCCGTCTGGGTATCCTGACCGCGCCCGAGGAACGGCTTGGCCATG
This sequence comes from Sulfitobacter sp. PM12, assembly GCF_045586035.1. Classification (NCBI taxonomy): domain Bacteria; kingdom Pseudomonadati; phylum Pseudomonadota; class Alphaproteobacteria; order Rhodobacterales; family Roseobacteraceae; genus Sulfitobacter; species Sulfitobacter sp. PM12. Next base: position 1,196,968 of record NZ_CP151529.1, on the reverse strand, counting down.
CCGCCGCCCCTGATATGTCCCTGACCGAGAATGCGATGCTGACCGGTGCCGTGCGCGAAAAACTGGAGCGGCGCGGCATGTTGAACTGGCCCGCCGCCAAACGGTTTGCCGAACGTATCATCGCGGATTTCGACGTGCGCACCCCCGGCCCCGGCAATGCCGCGCGCTCGCTGTCGGGCGGGAACCTGCAAAAATTCGTCATCGGCCGCGAGGTGTTGCAAAATCCGCAGGTGTTGGTGGTCAATCAGCCTACTTGGGGGGTCGATGCCTCTGCCGCCGCGGCGATCCGGCAGGCGCTGCTGGATCTGGCCGAAAATGGCACAGCGGTGATCGTGATCAGTCAGGATCTGGACGAGCTGATGGAAATCTCGGACCGCTTCGCCGCGCTGAACGAGGGCCGCCTGTCGGAGCCGCGCGCCGCGGCAGGGCTGACGGTGGACGAGATCGGCTTGATGATGGGCGGGGCCCACGGGATGGAGGTGGCGCATGTTTGACGCGTCGCTTGCGGGGGTTTCACACCCCCACACCCCCGTGGAGTTTTCCTTGCAAAATGAAGCAGATGACAAGAACTGGGGCGCGGCATGATGCGGCTTGAGAAACGGCCGCAGGCCAGCCGGGCGTTTTCCTATGCAACGCCGGTTCTGGCAGTGATTGCCACGATGGTTTTTGGCGGCGCGCTGTTCGCAGTGCTTGGCAAAGACCCTGTGGCGTCGATCATGACGATTTTCTGGGAGCCGCTGTTCGGCGATTTCGCCTTTTACTATCGCCCGCAACTGCTGGTGAAAGGCGCACCCCTGGTCTTGATCGCCATTGGCCTGTCGCTGGGGTTCAAGGCGGGGATCTGGAACATCGGGGCCGAGGGCCAGTACATCATGGGGGCCATTTGCGGTGCCGGAGCAGGTCTGGCCTTCTACCCCGCAGAGAGTGTTTTTATCTTTCCGGTGATGGTGCTTGCAGGCGCGCTTGGCGGATGGGTCTGGGCCATGATCCCTGCCGTGCTCAAGGTCAAATTCGGGACGAACGAGATTCTCGTGTCGTTGATGCTGGTCTATGTTGCGGAACAATTCCTCGCCTCTGTCAGCCTTGGTTTGCTGAAAAACCCCGAAGGCTTCGGCTTTCCGGGCAGCCGCAACCTGCAGCAATATGCCTCGGCCCATAATGGCGAGTTGATCGCGGGATCGGGGATGCATTGGGGGGTGGTTGCCGCGCTGATCGCGGTGATCTTTGCATATGTCTTATTGGCGCGGCACCGGTTGGGCTTTGCCATCCGCGTGACCGGGGAGGCACCGCGGGCGGCGCGGTTTTCCGGCGTGAACCCGACACGGCTGGTGTTGTTCTGCATGGGCATGTCGGGTTTGCTGGCCGGTCTGGCAGGGATGTTCGAGGTCGCGGGTCCTGCGGGGCAGATCACCATCGATTTCAACGTGGGCTACGGGTTCACCGCGATCATCGTCGCCTTTCTGGGGCGGTTGCACCCGGTGGGTATCCTGCTGGCCGGTGGGCTGATGGCGCTGACCTATATCGGGGGCGACATCGCGCAAAGCCAGTTGGGACTGCCTGCCGCCGCCATTCAGGTGTTTCAGGGGATGTTGCTGTTCTTCCTGCTCGCCTTTGATCTTTTCACCCATTACCGGCTGCGCCTTGGCCGGACGGAGGTCGCGTAATGGATCTGTCTGCAATCAATCCGGTGCTCTTTGTCGCGGGCTTTCTGGTGGCGGCGACGCCACTGATCTTTGCCGCTTTGGGCGAGTTGGTGGTCGAGAAATCCGGCGTGCTGAACCTTGGGGTCGAAGGGATGATGATCATCGGCGCGATCTGCGGCTTTGCCACTGCCGTTGAAACCGGATCGCCCCTGTTGGGCTTTGCCGCCGCGGCCGTGGGGGGCGCGTTGCTGAGCCTGCTGTTCGCCTTCCTGACGCAGATCACATTGGCCAACCAGGTCGCATCGGGCTTGGCCCTGACGCTGTTCGGGCTGGGGTTTTCGGCGTTGCTGGGGCAAAGCTATGTCGGGATCAAACCACCGCGCCTGCCGGATGTGAACTTTGGCCCGCTGCATGACATCCCCGTCATCGGGCCGATCTTCTTTTCCCATGACATTATTCTGTACTTGGGCTTTGCGCTGGTCGTCGCCGTTTGGGCAGTGCTGAAATTCACCCGCATGGGGCTGATCCTGCGCGCTGTCGGCGAAAGCCACGAGGCGGCCCACGCCCTTGGCTACAAGGTGGTGCGCATCCGCACGCTGGCGATCATGTTCGGCGGGGCCTGTGCCGGTCTGGGCGGGGCCTACATCAGCCTGATCCGTGTGCCCCAATGGACAGAAGGCATGACCGCAGGTGTGGGCTGGATCGCCCTTGCGCTGGTGGTTTTTGCCAGCTGGAAGCCCTGGCGGCTGTTGCTGGGTGCCTATCTTTTTGGCGGTATCACGCAGCTTCAGCTGAATCTGCAAGGCGCGGGCGTTGCCATTCCGGTCGAGTATCTGGCAATGTCGCCCTACATCATCACCATCCTTGTGCTGGTGATCCTTTCCGCGGATAAAAGCGCTGCTCCGGCATCGCTGGGCCGCACTTTCCACGCCTCTCACTAGGGGCCTATCTTCAAGCGCCGGATAAAAGGCGCGTTACTCAGGGGACTACGTTATGAAATTCACCACACTTATGGCCAGCGCGGCACTGGCGCTTGGGCTTGCGGGCGGCGCATATGCCCAAGACAAGACCAAAGTCGGCTTTGTCTTTGTCGGCCCCGTCGGCGATGGCGGCTGGACCTATGAACACAACCAGGGCCGTCTGGCTGTCGAGAAAGAATTCGGCGACGCTGTCGAAACCGTCTTTGTTGAAAACGTGGCCGAGGGCCCCGATTCCGAGCGTGTGATGACGCAGATGGCGCTGGACGGCGCGGACCTGATCTTTACCACGTCTTTTGGCTATATGGACCCGACCATCAATGTCGCGGGCAAATTCCCGGATGTGAAATTCGAACACGCCACCGGCTACAAGCGTGCCGATAACGTGTCGACCTATTCCGCGCGTTTCTACGAAGGTCGCGCCATTCAGGGTCACATCGCCGGCAAGATGACCAAATCGAACATCATCGGCTATATCGGGTCCTTCCCGATCCCCGAAGTGATCCGTGGCATCAACTCGGCCTATATTCACGCCAAGAAGGTGAACCCCGATGTCGAGTTCAAGATCGTCTGGGCCTACACATGGTTTGACCCCGCCAAAGAAGCAGATGCGGCCAAGGTTCTGATCGAACAGGGTGCGGATGTTGTCCTGCAGCACACCGATTCCACAGCACCTCAGGCGGCGGCGCAAGAAGCGGGCGACGTTATCACCTTTGGTCAGGCGTCCGACATGGCGCAATACGCGCCCAAGCCGCGCGTCTCGTCGATCATTGACGATTGGGCCCCCTATTACATCGCCCGCACCAAAGCGGTCATGGATGGCACCTGGGAAAGCAAAGACACATGGGACGGCATCGGTGCCGGCATGGTTGGTATCGGCGAGATTACGGACGCCGTGCCTGCCGACGTGAAAGAAGAAGCGCTGGCGCTGAAAGCATCGATCGCGGATGGGTCCTACCACCCGTTCACCGGCCCGCTGAAAAAGCAGGACGGTTCCGATTTCCTGGCGGAAGACGAAACAGCCGATGACGGCACGCTGGCGGGCATGAACTTCTATGTCGAAGGCATCAAGGGCGACATTCCGAACTAAGCCGGACACTGACCTGACACGATCAAAGGCCTCGCATCCGCGGGGCCTTTTTTGTTGCGAAATCACCGCGGTGCCCCGTCTTGCGACAAAACGCATCTGGTGCGGGGCGACCAAGCTGCCTACAGAAGGTACATGCGCTTTCTGCCCGCCTTCCCCTGCCAACTGCTTGCCACCGTTCTGGTGCTGCTGTCGCTTGCGACATCGGGGTTTGCGCATCGTTTCGCGCCCGTAGACCTGTCGCCCGAGCTGCAAGCCTATGTTGCCAATGGCGGCGCGCTGGCGGACCTATGCGGCACCGGTGATAGCCCGCACTCAGGCAATATGGCCGATTGCAAGACCTGCCGCCTGATCGGTGCCATGGCGCTGCCCGAAGCGGTCACCGGCCTGCCCGTTCCCGTGCTTGAGAAAACGCAAACCCTGCGCTTTGTGGCGAAACGGCTGCTGCACACACGCAAGCCTGACCCCAGCCGGCTAACCCGCGCCCCGCCCCAAGTCTGAACATCTATCCCATCTGTTCATTCTTTCCGCCTGCCAATGATGCAGGCCCTTAGGCTTGGAGCCCTCATATGACGACCCCTACCCAAACCACGCAACCCGACGGCGGCGTGAACAAACTCTACTTTGCTGCATGGCGGTGGCATTTCTATGCGGGGCTGTTCGTGCTGCCCTTTCTGTCGGTTCTCGCCATAACCGGCATGGCGATGCTGTGGATCGCCTGGATTGACGGGCGCGACGGTGAATTTACCCCGGTGACCGTGCAGGAAACCGCCCTGTCAGTCTCGGCACAGTCGCAAGCCGCGGTCGAGGCCGTGCCCGGCGGCACGCTGGTGCAATATGTGGCCCCACGCGCGCCTGATCTGGCGGCCCTGTTCCGCGTGGACCACGATGGGGATGCGGTGATGGTTGCGGTTGATCCCTATACGGCCAAGGTGATCGAGAGCTTTCCGCGTCGGTCCGGCTGGTATGATTTCGCGGATGGCATCCACAGTGATCTGATGCTGGGGGTGACCGGTGATCGCATGATTGAAGCCGCGGCCTCGATCGCCTTGGTGCTGATTGCCACGGGGCTTTATATGTGGTGGCCGCGTGGTGCAGGCTGGCGCGGGACGCTGGTGCCACGTTTCACCAACGGCCGTGCGATGTGGAAATCACTGCATGGCGTTGTGGGCATCTGGGTATCGGCCTTTCTGGTGCTGTTCCTGATCTCGGGCCTGTCCTGGGCGGGCATCTGGGGCGGCAAGATGGTGCAAGCCTGGAGCCAGTTCCCCGCCGAGAAATGGGATGCCGTGCCCCTCTCGGACGACATCCATGCCAGCATGAACCACCACCGCCGCGAGGTGCCTTGGGCGCTGGAACAAACGCCGATGCCTGCCTCTGGGAGCGCGGCTGGGGAGGCGGGCATTGAAGGGGCCGTCACGATTGACAGCATCGATGCATTGGCGCGCGAGATCGGCTTTGACGCGCGCTATCAGATGAACCTGCCGCAGGACGATACCGGCGTCTGGACGCTGAGCCGCGATTCCATGAACACCGACAGCACCGACCCGATGTCGGACCGCACCGTGCATATCGACCAGCACAGCGGCAATATCCTCGCCGATGTGCGCTATGCCGATTATTCGCTTGCGGGCAAAGCCATGGCGGTGGGGATTGCGCTGCACATGGGCACCTTGGGGCTGCTGAGCGTGCTGGCCAATACGCTGGTCTGCCTGTCGGTGCTGTTCCTCTGCGTCAGTGCGCTGGTGCTTTGGTGGAAGCGTCGCCCTACCGCCGCTGGCCGCCTCTCCGCCCCGCCCATGCCGTCAGAGCTGCCGTTGTGGCAGGGTGCCGTGCTGGTCGGGCTGTTCGTGTCGATGGCCTATCCCATGGCCGGGGCCGTGCTGCTGAGCGTGCTGGCGGTCGATGTGTTGATCCTGTCGCGCCTACCCGCGCTGCGCCACCGTCTGACATGACCTCAAGCCCCCGCGTCGCTTGTCAAATACGGCGCGGGGGATGCATGCCCACTACCCATCCGCCTGCAACACGCTATCATCAGCGTCATGATCAAAATCCACCACCTTAACCGGTCCCGCTCTCATCGCATTTTGTGGCTGCTCGAAGAAATCGGCGCGCCTTATGATGTCATTCCCTATACCCGCGATGCCAAGACCAACCTCGCCCCGCCCGAGCTAAAGCTCGTGCACCCCTTGGGCAAATCCCCCATGGTCGAGATCGACGGCACGCTGATCGCCGAGAGCGCGGCCATCACCGAGGTGCTTTGCACCCGTTTCGCGCCGCAGATGATCCCCGATCGTGACAGCGCCGCCTATCTGCAACACCTTGAACTGATGCATTTCGCCGAAGGGTCCGCGATGACGCCGATCCTGCTGAACCTCTATGTCAGCCGTTTGGGCGACGCCGGTGCGCCGCTGCATCCGCGCATCGCGTCTGAACTGGACAACCACTACAGCTACATGAACAGCCGCGTGCGGGCCTCGGGGCATTTTGTGCAGGATACGCTGTCGGCGGCGGATATCATGCTCAGCTTTCCGGCAGAGATCGCGATGCAGCAGGGCCGCGCCAAGGATTATCCCGCACTCGCTGGCTTTGTCGAGATGATCCACGCGCGCCCCGCCTATGGTCGCGCCACCGCGCGCGGCAAGACCGATGCCTAACCGCGCGGTTGCACGTCCCACCGGCCCATGTCACCCATAAGCAAAGAGCTTGGGGCCGGCGGGACAGGCCTGCGCGAAACCAGTGCAAGGGACAGGGGGGACCTATGACAGAAAACACATCCGATATCCTTGTGATCGGCGGCGGCATCGCGGGCATCTCGGCCGCGGCGCGCCTGTCTGGTGATGCAAAAGTCACGGTGATCGAAGGGGAAAAAGCGCTTGGCTATCACGCCTCTGGCCGGTCGGCCGCGCTGATCGAAGAGAATTACGGTGCGCCCTCTGTGCAGGCGCTGAACAAGGCCACCGTCGGCTACCTGCGCGACGGCGGCTACCTGTCCCCGCGCGGCCTGATGATCATCGCCGACCGCCACGAGGAAGAGGCGTTTCACAGCGATCTCGCCCATATGGGGGTCGAACAGATCACCCCCGACGATGCGCTGCGCCTTGTGCCGATCCTGGCCGCCGAGCGCATCGCCTTTGCCGGCTACCACGCTGACGCCCATGATATTGATACCGACCGTCTGCTGCAGGATTTCGCCAAAGAGCTACGCGGCAATGGCGGGCGGATTGAAACCGGGCATCCCGTCACATCCATCACCCGTACGGGCCCTACGTGGAAGGTCACCGCAGGCCCGCACATCTATCACGCCGCAAAACTGGTCAACGCCGCCGGGGCTTGGGCCGACCAGATTGCCATTCTGGCCGGTGTGCCCCCCATCGGCATCACCCCTTACCGCCGGTCCATGGCCCGCATTGCGGCACCGGGCGGGCATGACCTCTCGCGCTGGCCGATGTTCTTTGGCGTGGGCGAAACATGGTACGCCAAGCCCGACGCGGGCGCGCTGCTGATCTCGCCCGCTGATGAGGACGCGACCGAACCGCAGGACGCATGGGCCGACGACATGGTGCTGGCCGAAGGGCTGGAGCGGTACCAGAATATGGTCGCCGTGCCGCTGACGAAACCCATCGCAACATGGGCGGGGCTGCGCAGCTTTGCCGTGGACCGCACGTTGGTGCTGGGCCCCGATCCCGCCCAGCCCGACTTCATCTGGAGCGCAGGACAAGGCGGCTACGGTTTCCAGACCAGCGCCGCCGCCTCGCAACTGGTGGCCGATCTGACCCTCGGCAACGCCCCGTCGCTGCCCGATCCGGTGGTCGAGGCACTGCGCCCCGATAGGCTGCGCGCATGACAGCCAAGCTTCCCCCAAGCGCCAGCGTCGCTCTGCCCACCCGCGGTGCCATGCTGCACGCCCCCGCCGCCGACCGGAACAAAGACGCCCTGTGTGACCTGCTGCGTGACCATGCACCTCAGACAGGTCGCGCGCTCGAGATTGCCAGCGGGACGGGGCAGCATATCGCCGCCTTCGCCCGCGCCCTACCCGATCTGTACTGGCAGCCGACCGAGCCCGCCCCCGACCGCCGCGCTAGCATCGACGCCTATATCGCCGAGGCCGGGCTGACCAACGTCGCCCCCGCCGCCCCGCTGGATGCAACAGCTGCGGGTTGGCACAAGCTATTGCCACCGCAAGACCTGATCTTCCTCGCCAACCTGCTGCATCTGATCCCGACAGAGGCCGCACAGATCCTCATCACCGAAGCCGCGCTTGCGCTCGCCGCCGGTGGCACGTTGGTCCTTTATGGCCCGTTCCGCCGCGAGGGTGTGCTCACCTCCGACGGAGATGCGAAATTCGACGCCGAGCTGCGCACCGCCGATCCTGCGATCGGGTACAAGGATACGGTCGACATCACGCGTTGGCTCAGCGATGCTGCACTAAGCCCGATCGACAGGATCGACATGCCCGCCAATAATCTGGCCTTTATCGCACGAAAGCCGTGACCCTATGCCCCGACTTCGCGTTCTTGCCCTCCTCTCTGCCCTTACCCTTTCGGCCTGTGGTGCGCCGCAACTCTCTGTCCCTGTGGGGGATGTGACGGCGGCCAATTTCGGCGACCGCAAGCCGTTCGACTGGCCCGGCCAAAGCCCCGACCGCTATGCGGTGCACGGCATTGATGTGGCGCGCTTCCAGCAGCCCCTGAACTGGGGCGAGGCCCGCGTCTCCGGCGTGAACTTCGCCTTCATCAAAGCCACCGAAGGCGGCGATCTGCTGGACCCGATGTTCCAGAACCACTGGGACGGTGCCGGCCGCGCCGGTGTCGCCCGCGGGGCCTACCACTTCTATTATTTCTGCACGACGCCCGAGAAACAGGCCCGCTGGTTCATCGAAAACGTGCCCAAAGCGCCGGGCATGCTGCCCCCCGTGCTGGATCTGGAGTGGAACCCCTTTTCCCCCACCTGCACCCTGCGCCCGCCCGCCGATACCGTCCGCCGCAACGCCCAGACCTTTCTAAGCATCCTGCGCGCGCATTACGGGCAGCAGCCCGTCGTCTACACCACGCCGGAGTTCTATGCCCAGAATGACATGGGACGTCTGCGCGGTATTGAATTCTGGCTCCGCTCCACCGCCGCCCACCCGTCCGAGAAATACCCCGACGAGCGCTGGACCTTCTGGCAATACACCAGCACCGGCCGCGTCCCCGGAGCCGCCGGCGACATCGACATCAACGTCTATGCCGGTAGCCCCAGCAGTTGGGACAACTGGCTCGTGCGGCGTCAGGTGCGGTAGATCGCCGCTACAATCTAGCAAGGCAAGACCTTTGACATTGCAACTATAAATTGAACCTGGCAGGGTTTTCCGAACGAAAACGGCAGGTATATGACGACACGTCGAAATTGGACCGAAGACGAGGTCACTGAGGCTTTGTCACTGTATCTGCGGCTTCCTTTTGGCAAGTTCCATTCCGGCACACCGCAGATCATCCGCATGGCAGAACGGATCGGACGCACGCCATCGGCCGTGGCAATGAAACTGTCCAATCTTGCCGCGCTGGATGACACGATGCCGCAAAGGGGGCTTGGCAACCTTTCTGCGATGGACCGGCAAGTCTGGGCGCGGTTCCGGCAAGACCCCTCTATCGTATTTAATGCCTATGAAGCGCAGATCTTGCCGTCACCCCAGCAGACACCCGGTTTTTCCGAGCAGCGGCAGGCAAACTGGATCGCAAAGCAATGCGAAGTCACTGAACGTACTGTTGTGCAGCGGCGCGGACAAAGCTTCTTCCGCGAGATGATCCTGAACAACTATCGCTCTCGCTGTGCCCTAACGAGTATCGACGATACGCGCCTGCTGACCGCAAGCCATATCGTCGGGTGGCAAGAGGACGATGCTCAACGATTCTACCCCGAAAATGGCATTTGCCTGAACGCCCTTCATGATCGCGCCTTTGACCGACATCTGATCAGTTTTGACGATGATTACCGCATGATCATGGCCGATGATTTGCCCGCCGAATCTAAACGCAAACTAGCTACCGGGACCTCCGAAAGGTTACAGTTACCAGAACGGTTCCTGCCCGACCCTGCGTATCTGGAGCATCACCGGCAGCGCATGGCCGAGCGGCAGAACAGGCCGCCGCTCGATTAGGTTCAAGCGTCACCCATCCACACGGATCGTTGCGTTTTTCGGGTCATAGGGGCTGTCCTCCACCACTTCGGCGTCCCATAGCTGGTCGAACATCTTGACCTTCAGCTTTGTGCCAACCACCGCGATGTCGGGTTTGACGTAGCCCATGCCGATGGATTTACCGAAGGCCACCGAATACCCGCCCGAGGTCAGGCGGCCAACGCGGGTGTCGCCGTGATACAGCACTTCGCGGCCCCAAGGGTCGGCGTCGTCGGGCCCGTCGATCAGCAAGGTCACACATTTGCTGCGGATACCATGGGCCTGCATTGCGTCCTTGCCGTGGAAATCCTTGGACAGGTCGACAAAACGCGGCAGATCGGCCTCTAGCGGGGTGGCATCGCGGCCCAGTTCATTGCCGAAAGCGCGGTAGGATTTCTCTTGCCGCAGCCAGTTCTGTGCCCGCGCGCCGACCAGTTTCATCCCGTGTTTCTCACCCGCCTTCTCCAGCAGATCGAACAGGTGGTTCTGCATCTCTATCGGGTGGTGCAGCTCCCAGCCGAGCTCTCCGGTATAGGCGACGCGGATGGCACGGACAGGGACCATCCCCAGCTCGATATTGCGCATGGTCAGCCAGGGGAACCGCTTGTTGCTCAGCACCGTGTCGGGGTCCGCATCCTTGATGACCTCTTTCAGGACATCGCGCGATTTGGGGCCCGCGATGGCAAAGACACCCCATTGCGTAGTCACGTCATGACATTCGATATACCCGAATTCGGGCGCTTTATCGGCGATGGCCTTGCGCAGGAAATCACTGTCATAGGCCGTCCAGGCCCCAGCGGACACAAGGTAGTATTCATCCTGAGCGAGCCGCACGATGGTATATTCGGTGCGCGTGGTGCCGTTGATCGTCAGCGCATAGGTCAGGTTGATGCGCCCGACCGAGGGCAGCTTGTTGCAGGTGAACCAATCCAGAAAGGCAGTGGCCCCCGGCCCCTTGACCAGATGTTTGGTAAAGGCGGTCGCATCGATCAGGCCCACGCCCTCGCGGATCGCCTTGGCCTCATCGACCGCATGCTGCCACCAGCCGCCGCGCCGGAAGGACCGGCTGTCATGGTCATTGAACCCCAGCGGCGCAAAGTAGTTCGGGCGTTCCCACCCGTTCACATGGCCGAACTGTGCGCCACGGGCCGCCTGACGGTCATAGGCAGGCGAGGTACGCAAGGGCCGACAGGCGGGGCGCTCCTCATCCGGGTGGTGCAGGATATAGACGTGCTCATAGGCCTCTTCGTTCTTGCGCGCGGCATATTCGGTGGTCATCCAGTCGCCATAGCGTTTGGGGTCCAGCGACGCCATGTCGATCTCGGCCTCGCCCTCGACCATCATCTGCGCAAGGTAGTAGCCCGTGCCCCCCGCAGCTGTGATCCCGAAAGAGAACCCTTCGGCCAGCCACATATTGCGCAGGCCGGGTGCCGGACCGACCAGCGGGTTGCCGTCGGGCGTATAGCAGATCGGCCCGTTGAAATCGTCCTTGAGGCCGGAGTCCGCACAAGACGGGACGCGGTCGGCCATCGCCATATACTGATCCGCAATCCGGTCCAGATCCAGCGGAAACAGATCGGCCCGGAAGCTGTCCGGCACCCCATATTCGAACCGCGCAGGCGCGCCGCGCTCGTAGATGCCCAAAATCCAGCCGCCCCGCTCTTCGCGGGCGTAGGATTCATTGTCGGCGTCGCGCACCACCGGATGCTCCGGATTGCCGTCGGCGCGCCATTTGACCAGCTCGGGGTCCTGATCCATCACGATAAACGTATGTTCGACCGGGATGGCAGGCATCTTGATGCCCAGCATCTTGGCGGTGCGCTGCGCGTGGTTGCCGCTGGCGGTGACGACATGCTCGGCGGTGATCACGACCTGCTCGTCCGAGGGGACGAGGTTCCCGCCCTTCTCGACCATCTTGGTGATGGTAACCTCCCACGCCGCGCCATTCCAGTGAAAGGCATCCGCCTGCCACTTGCGCTCGATCGCCACGCCCCGCTGCCGCGCGCCCTTGGCCATCGCCATGGTGACATCGGCGGGGTTAATGTAGCCATCCGTCTGGTGGTACAGCGCGCCTTTCAGATCGTCGGTCTTGATGAGCGGCCATTTCGCCTTGATCTCGTCCGGCGTCATGAAGGTATAGGGCACGCCGCAGGTCTCGGCGGTCGAGGCATAGAGCATGTATTCGTCCATGCGCTCGTCCGTCTGCGCCATGCGCAGGTTCCCCACCACGGCAAAGCCCGCGTTCAGGCCGGTCTCTTCCTCAAGCGTCTTGTAGAACTTGATCGAATAGTCGTGGATGTGGGTCGTCGCATAGGACATGTTGAAATAGGGCAACAGCCCTGCCGCGTGCCATGTAGACCCCGAGGTCAGCTCGTCCCGCTCAAGCAGCATCACATCGTCCCATCCGGCGCGGGCCAGATGATAGGCAATCGACGTGCCAACGGCGCCGCCGCCCACAACCAGTGCTTTGACTTGAGTTTTCATGAATCCAATGCTCCGCCAGAATAGGTCTTAGCGACATTTAGCAGTCCCCGCGCAAAACGCAGAACCCAGCCGACCAAAGACAGCACAAATGCGACCAACGTCGAAAAACTCGCGCGCAGGCCGCTTCCAAATGGTTAAAATCCCCGCCGGAGGCATCGCATCCCTGCCGGTGGCAGGGATCGATATACAGCCCGCGCCGTCCCGACTACGCCAGGGATTCGGGAAGAATCTTGCCCGGGTTCATAATGTTATCGGGGTCGAGCGCCTGTTTGATCGCGCCCATGACGCCCACTGCCGCTCCCAGTTCCTTGACCAGATAGGGGCGTTTGCCCTGTCCGATGCCATGCTCCCCCGTGCATGTCCCCTCCATCGAGATCGCGAGATCGTTGAGCCAGCTGATGAAGTCTTCGGCGCGGGCGACTTCATCCGCGTCGTCCATATCCAGCAGCAGCGAGGCGTGGAAATTGCCATCGCCTGCGTGGCCGACGATGGGCGCGATCAGGTCCAGCTCTGCTGCTTTGGCGTTCGCGCGCCCGACCGCTTCGGCGAGTTTTGAGATCGGCACACAAACGTCGGTCGCCACCGCCTTGCAGCCCGGGCGAAGGGCCAGCATCGCCCAATAGGCATCATGGCGCGCTTGCCACAGCTTGTTGCGTTCCTCCATCGTGGTGGTCGCCTGATAGTCGGTGCCGCCGTTTTCATCGGCGAGTGCGGCGAATGTCTCGGTTTGTTCGACCACACCGGCGTCAGAGCCATGAAACTCCAGCAGCAACATCGGCGTTTCGGGCAGCGACAGTTTGGCATAGCCATTCACCGCGCGCACAACCATCGCGTCCAGCAGCTCTATCCGTGCGACGGGCAGCCCGTATTGGATCACGCTTTGCACGGTTTCACAGGCCGCCTCGACCGAGGGGAAGGAACAGCGGGCAGAGCTGATCGCCTCGGGGATGCCTTGCAGCTTCAACGTGATTTCGGTGATCACGCCCAATGTCCCTTCAGAGCCCACCATCAGACGCGTCAGATCGTATCCGGCGGATGATTTGCGCGCCCGTGCGCCGGTGCGGATCACCGTGCCATCGGCCATCACCGCCTCGACCGCCAGCACGTTGTCCTTCATCGTGCCATAGCGCACCGCATTGGTGCCCGAGGCCCGCGTCGCCGTCATCCCGCCAAGCGAGGCATTGGCCCCGGGATCAATGGGAAAGAACAGGCCCTGATCGCGCAAATGGGTGTTCAATGCCTCGCGGGTGACGCCGGGTTGCACGCGGCAATCCAGATCGCCGGCGTTGACCTCGACCACAGCGTCCATCTGCGTGACGTCAATCGACACGCCCCCCGCGGGCGCATTCACATGCCCTTCAAGCGAGGTGCCGGTGCCGAAGGCGATGACCGGCACCTTATGCGCGGCGCAGACCTTCACCACAGCCGCGACATCGTCGGTCGAGCGGGCAAAAACCACAGCATCGGGAGCCTGATTTCTGATCCAGGTCGTCGTATGCCCGTGCTGTTCGCGGATCGCGTCGCCCGTCTGGAAGCGTTCGCCGAATTGCTGCTTGAGGATACCCAAAGCGGTGTCGATCCCGGTCTCGTTGCGGGGCATGTCGGTGGCCTGTGCCATATGGTCTTTCCTTTGGTTCAGAATGGGCGATCACTCGCCAAGGGCAATGCCTTCGCGGCGCGGGTCAGCCCCGCCGCGCAGGTCATCGCCAATCGAAATCATATGCAACCCCGAGGTCAGCGCGCGGGTGTTCACCTCATAGCCAAGGCCGGTCAGCGCATCGGCCATCGCGGCGGCGTCGGTGCCTTCCTCAAGGTCGTAGGGGCCGAAACGGTTGATCGCATGGGGCAGTGCGGTGGCCTGTTGCACATCCATTCCCCAATCCAGATGCGCGATGATTGCGCCCGCGACATAGCCGATGATGCGGCTGCCACCGGGGCTGCCCACGGCCAGAACCGGCGCGCCATCTTTCATCACAATCGTCGGTGCCATCGACGAGCGCGGGCGTTTTCCCGGCTCGACCCGATTGGCAATCGGCACGCCATCGGTATGCGACCGGAAAGAGAAATCCGTCAGCTCGTTGTTCAACAAAAACCCGCGCACCATCAGTCGGCTCCCAAAGCCGTTTTCGATGGTGGTGGTCATGCTCGCGACATTGCCCATGCTGTCCACGATCGACACATGCGAGGTCGACGGCAGCTCGATAGAGATATCATCGGCAAAGTTCAGGGCATGGTCAAAAGCGGGCGCGCCCGCGGTGACTTCCGGCAGCGCATCGTCGCCCTGCAACAGCTTGGCGCGTTCCGCCAGATAGGATGGGTCGAGCATACCGGTCACCGGCACCGGCACATAATCGGTATCGGCCACATAGCGCCCCCGATCCGCAAAGGCGAGCCGCGAGGCATCGCCGATCAGCCGCAGCACATCTGCGTCCGCCGGTCCGGCACTCAGGTCCGCATTTTCCAGCAGCCCCAGTATTTGCCCAACGGCCAGCGCACCAGAGGACGGCGGCCCCATGCCACAGACCTCATGCCCGTGATAGGGCGCGCAAAGGGCGTCGCGTTCCTTGACCCGATAGATCGAAAGATCGACCTCTGACAGCACACCGGGGTTGGTGGCCCCTTGGACAGCCCCCACGATGTCGCGGGCAATGTCGCCGGTATAGAAAGCCTCCACCCCGCGTTCAGCCATCGCCGCGACCGTGCGGGCATAATCGGGATTCTTGAGCGTATCGCCTGCCTGAACCGGCGTGCCGTTCGGCATGAAATAGGATGCTGTCGTTTCCGACGTTGCCAGCCGTTCGGCGTCATCAGCCACCAGCCCTGCTAGGCGTGGGGAAACGGCAAAGCCCTTCTCGGCCAATGCGACAGAGGGGGCCAGCAACTCGGCCCAGGGCTGGTTGCCCCATTTCTCATGCGCTGCGGCCATCAACGCAGGTGTGCCCGGCGTACCGACCGACCGCCCGCCAACGACGGCGTCAAAGAACCCCAGCGGGACACCTTGGTCGTCCTGAAACAATTGCGGCGTGACCGCCAGCGGCGCAGTCTCGCGCCCGTCCAGCGTGGTCAGCCTGCCCGATGCGGCGTCATACCAGACCAGAAACGCCCCGCCACCCAGGCCAGAGCTTTGCGGCTCCACAAGCCCCAGCATCGCTTGGACGGCGACCAGCGCGTCGGCAGCGGTGCCCCCCCGTGCCAGCACATCCGCCCCTGCCTGAACCGCATGAGGGTTGGCGGCGGCGACCATCCAGTTCCGGGCGATGACGGGTTTACCCGCATCCTTAGCCTCGAAGGCGGCGGTGATCCGCGGCGACATGCCGGTAAAGCTGCCTTGGCTGGCACCTTCGGGCGCGACACTATCGGCGGCCTGTTGCGCGAAAGCGGCCCCGCTTACAAAACCACCTATGGCGATGGCTGTGCAGGTCCGCCCGATGTACTTTACGATGTGATGTGCAAGCATGGTCCCCTCCCCGTTCCGGTGCTCGGGGTCAACCTACTTGTTTTTAGCGCCAGCGCAAATTGAACCGCACCGGCGCTGCACCTAAAGCATCGAGGGTACGACCTGATCCGGCGGACGGTGCCCGTCTTCGAAGGTCTTGATGTTGATGATGACCTTCTCGCCCATCTCTACCCGCCCTTCGAGCGTCGCAGACCCCATATGCGGCAAGAGCACGACATTGGTCAGCTCGCGCAAGCGCGGGTTGATGTCGGTGCCGTGTTCGTAAACGTCCAGCCCTGCGCCTTGCAGCTCGCCCGCGCGCAGCATCCGCGTCAGGGCGTTTTCGTCGATCACCTCCCCCCGGGAGGTGTTTACGATCACCGCGTCGGGCTTCATCAGCTTCAGGCGGCGGGCGTTCATCAGATGGAAGGTGCTGGGGGTGTGCGGGCAGTTGATGCTCATCACGTCCATGCGGGCCACCATCTGGTCAAGGCTTTCCCAATAGGTCGCGCCAAGGCTCTCTTCGATCTCGGGGCGCAGACGGCGGCGGTTGTGGTAGTGGACCTGCATGCCAAAGGCAGCCGCGCGCCGTGCGACGGCCTGACCAATGCGGCCCATCCCCAGAATACCCAAACGGCGACCGCTGACGCGCCCGCCAAGCAGCGCGGTCGGGGCCCAGCCCTGCCAATCGCCTTTTTGCATCTGTGCCATGCCTTCGGACATGCGCCGTGTGACCGCGAGAATCAGCGCCATCGTCATATCGGCGGTGTCTTCCGTCAGCACGCCGGGGGTATTGGACACCAGAATCCCGCGCTGCCGCGCTGTCATCACGTCAATATGATCGACCCCCGCCCCGTAGTTCGCGATCAGTTTCAGCCGGTCCCCCGCCTGCCCGATCAGCGCCGCGTCGATTTCATCGGTCACGGTGGGCACCAGGATATCCGCAGTTTTCATCGCCTCGCCCAGTTCAGAGCGGGTCATCGGCGTGTCATCCGCGCGCAACGTCACATGAAACAGTTCCGTCAATCGCTTTTCGACGACTTCCGGCAACCGTCGCGTGACTACAACACTTAGCGGTTGCTTTGACATTGTGGGCCTCCCAAATATGGCTTTGCACTGTGCTTGGTGGCATGGTGTCCCAAGCAGAGACGAGGCACAAGAACCTCGCAGGGCAAAACTGCATTAAATCAACGGCAACAGACCAGACAGGCAGTCATGAAACCGATGTTACGTTCCGTCCTTTTGGGCGCCCTTGCAGCCGTTCACCTGTGCACCACCCCGGTTTTCGCGCAAGAGGTCGGCCAGGTGACCAACCTGCCGGTGCCCCGTTTCGTGTCCATGAAAGCGAGCGAGGGGAACGTGCGGCGCGGGCCGTCGCTGACACACCGGATCGATTGGGTGTTCAAACATCGCGACCTCCCCCTGCGCATCACGGCAGAGCATGGCCATTGGCGCCGCGTCGAAGACCGCGACGGTATGGGCGGCTGGGTGCATTATTCGCTTTTGTCGGGCACGCGCACTGTTCTGGTGGAACAAGACCGTTTGCAGCTGCTTGTCCGCCCCGACCCCAAAGCCCCCGTCGAGGCAGAGCTTGAACTGGGCGTGATCGCGCGGCTCGGAGCCTGCGACCTTGAATGGTGTTTCCTGCGGGTCGGCGGCTATAAAGGCTGGGCCCCCAAAGCGCGGCTCTGGGGCGTGGGCCCGAAAGAGCTACGCGACTGACCGCGCAATTGCACATGCCGCGGTCTTGGGTTTAGGTGACACAACACCGTCCCCATGATCAGGAGCTCTCATGCGCGCAGTCACCTATTCCACCCTTGGCGAAGCACGCGACGTGCTGACCCTGACCGAGATGCCAACCCCTGCCCCCGCTGCGGGCGAGGTGCTGGTGCGGCTGGCGGTATCGGGCGTCAACCCGTCCGATGTGAAATCCCGACGCGGGCGCCCCGGCATGACCCATCCCCCCTTCGAGACAGTGATCCCACATAGCGATGGTGCCGGCGTGATCGAGGCCGTGGGCGACGGTGTGGACCACGCCCGCGTGGGCCAGCGCGTCTGGATCTGGAACGGGCAATGGCAGCGCCCCTTCGGCACTGCCGCTACCCATATCGCCCTGCCGCAAGCGCAGGCCGTCCCGCTGCCCGATGACGTGAGCTTTGACACTGCCGCCAGTCTTGGCATCCCCGGGCTGACCGCGGCCCACGCCGTGTTCAACGGCGGTGATGTCGCGGGGCAAACGCTGCTGATCCAGGGGGGCGCGGGCACCGTCGGCTATCTCGCCGTGCAATTCGCCGCCTGGGCAGGGGCGCGCGTTATCGCCACTACCGGAGCCAGTGGGGCCGAGCGCGCAAAATCCGCAGGCGCACAGGTCGTGCTGGACTATAGCGCCTCCGATCTGGCGCAACAGGTGCTGGACGCCAACGGTGGTGCCCCCGTCGACCAGATCATCGAGGTCGAATTCGGGGCCAATATCGCGCTGGATGCCGAAGTGATCAAACCCAACAGGCGCATCGCGGCCTATGGCTCTGCCAAGGTGATGGAACCGACGCTCCCCTTCCTGCCCCTGCTCTTTAAGGCGGTCACCATCGACATCATCCTCGTCTACCTGCTGACCGAGGCCGAACGTGCCCTCGCGATCAAGAAAACCCATCAAGCCTTGGCCGAAGGGGCGCTGCACTGCCCGGTCGAGCAGACATTCGCGCTCTCAGACACGGTCAAAGCCCATGAAGCCGTCGAAGCCGGTGCCCGCGCCGGTGCGATCTTGATCAACTGCGAAGGCTGACAGCCCTCGCACGCGACATATACTGCACCCTTGAAGCGAGGGGGACGGCGGCGGTGCGCCCCCACGCCCCCCTTACGCGCGATCACGTGTTCGCTCGGCCGCAGGATATCAGCAGCAAGACATACGGCGGCAATAGGCCCCCTGCGGCCGAGCGACCCCGCTGATCCTCCCCAATAGAACACAGCCTGCTCTGCCCCAAACACGGCTCAAGAATAAATTCCGAGATTCTCCCCACTTTTTCTCCAGAAAGGTATTGCACCCCCCCGCACTCCGGACTAATTACGCCCACACGTTGGGATGTAGCCAAGTGGTAAGGCAACTGTTTTTGGTACAGTGTACCGTAGGTTCGAATCCTACCATCCCAGCCACTTCACTTTAGATGAATAACGTAAGCACCCGGCCCATCCGGTCGCGGTATTGTTGCCCCCGTTTCCGCCCCAGCGTGATCGATACTCAAGCAGGCTAATCCTCTCCTTCGATCTGGGGGGAGACGGGGATATCTAGGGCTAAGGGGAATAGGTATAAGTAATGAATAGGAACCTAGGGAAGAGAAGGGTAACCTTACCCCTCATAACCCCTTCCCTTACACCCCTTAGACCACCTGAGGTAACCAATGGCAGACATCGAGAACCCGTGGCACAGCCGCCCCATAGACGTACACCGCTGGTCCGACCATCCAGAGGTCGTGGGACTGGCTGACGCGGTCTGGGAAGAGTATGTCGCTATTGCTCAGAAGTCGGGGCCTAAACCAAAGACAGCCTTTCGCCACCAGCTAAGGGTTCTTCTACTAGACCTCTACGTCGCATGGCTAACAGACCCGACACTCAGCATCGGGGTTTCGATGTCGTCTAACTATTGGGACACGTCATCGCGGTATAACGCTATTCACATTTCAAAAAAGATCATCCCTATCATCCAAGCGCTACATGACAACGGTCTGCTGGACCTAGCCAAGGGCAGTTATACTGCTCCAAATATCCCAGGAAACAGAACAACACGGATCAGAGCGTCTGAACGACTTCAGAAAATGTTCGATGAAGCAAAGATTCAGCGCGATGACGTAGGCCGCGTTGAAAACGAAGAACTGATTATTCTTCGAGGATCTAACGGTGGGCAACCAGTCGAATATGATGACACCGACCAAACGAACCAGATGCGAAACCAATTGAAGCGCTACAATGAGGTTATCTCAGGAGCCTTCATCGATATCCCGCTTCTTGAAGACCCCGAGGTCGACGACATACCGACGGATCATCATCATTGCAGTACTCGCCGCATCTTTAGTCGATCAGACTGGAGCTTCAATGGCCGCTTTCACGGTGGCTGGTGGCAACAAATCAGCAGCGGTTGGCGTTCCAAGATATTCATCAACGATACCCCAGTCGTCGAAGTAGACTTCCAAGGTTTACATGTCTCGATTCTCACAGTGGAGGGCGGCCTTCCCTTGGGCGGGGATCCCTATGATCTTGGCGGTGACTTGATTAGCGGAGTTCCTGCTGTACTCGAAAGGTCGATGGTGAAGAGGTTGGTCTTGACTGCGATTAACGCAGGGTCAAAGGATGCTGCCTACCGAGCGTTCAGAGATGGTTATCCTGCAAATCATTTTGCAAAGGGTCTGACCAACGCCGAACTTGAAGGCATACTCAGGGCCTTCATCACCAACTCACCGCATCTCGAAGCAAGCCTGTTTGCAGATCAAGGTATCAGGTTAATGAATCTAGACAGTCAGATCACAGCTATCATCCACGAGCATTTCACGGAGCAGGGAGTTCCTGTTTTGTCGGTACATGATAGCTATATAATCGACTACACTAGGATCGCTGAGCTGAAAGAGGTTATGGCAGCAGCATCCGAACAAGTTGTCGGCGTGCCGTTACCTACCTCGAACAAGTTTTTCGGTCTAGATGAGCAAGGCGAACGAACTTCCGATCATTTTCGAGACTATATCATTTATCGTCAAACAGCTCGGTCACCGGGCTATCTCGAAAGGCTAGCTGAGCATGAAAAACGGACAGGCGTCGAGGTCGTTCCCTATGACATCAGCTTCCGCATGAAAGACGTTTATTGAGCGACGCGATAGCGACATACTCTTCCCAGACCGCGTCAGCCAGTCCCACGACCTCTGGATGGTCGGACCAGCGGTGTACGTCTATGGGGCGGCTGTGCCACGGGTTCTCGATGTCTGCCATTGGTTACCTCAGGTGGTCTAAGGGGTGTAAGGGAAGGGGTTATGAGGGGTAAGGTTACCCTTCTCTTCCCTAGGTTCCTATTCATTACTTATACCTATTCCCCTTAGCCCTAGATATCCCCGTCTCCCCCCAGATCGAAGGAGAGGATTAGCCTGCTTGAGTATCGATCACGCTGGGGCGGAAACGGGGGCAACAATACCGCGACCGGATGGGCCGGGTGCTTACGCTATTCATCTAAAGAAAGTTGGCTGGGATGGTAGGAAACCTCGCGTATCATTGTTTTGAATCGCCTTTTTTGCCCGAACAACAAAACCGGGGCAAAAGGTGGGGCGGTTTAAGCTCTAGCTCCCCCTGACAACTACACTAGAGCCCCCCGCTCTCAGGTTGGTAGCGGTGTGCTCATGATCTCCGTCACGTCTTTTGAGTTAACACCTCTGTTCAACAGGAAGTAGGCATATCCCCCGACGATTACGATCGAGATCAGACCTACGGCAATTGCCACCTCTCGGGCTACGGGGACACCTGCGATTACGATCAACGCCCCCTTCGATACCCCTGCGTTGACTGCGAGAGCCTCGATCACCGGTAGCCCTGCGATCTTAGCTACTAGAGCGCTGTTCATCGCACCAGCTCCTGACCCTACCGCTGAAAACGCAGATACCAACCCCGGGCTAACAGCAGCGGCTGTCTCAGAAACAACAATCAGCGCCCCGCTAGCCGTCTTCATTGCGAGGAAGGTAGACGTGGTGGCCGTGCCCAGCAGAGTTCCGGTGAAAGCTCCAACAGTTGCACCAGCAGCCCCTACTATGCCTGTAGCGATTGACGAAGCTGTACCCGAAATGATTAACGCTCCACCGTAAGCCCCCGCAGCCAGTGTAGTTCCTGCACCAACAACGGCAGCACCTGCTATCTTGGCCCCAACCACCGCATCCATATAGTCGATCTTCCCGTCACCATTGGCATCGAAGGTAGCTTTAGACGGGATCGCCTTGCTTCCCACCATCCTCGCTCCGTCGATGAAGTCTCGGTAATTGACCTTACCGTCGCCGTTCAAGTCGAACGCGCCTTTCGAAAAGGTCAGAGCGCCCCGAACTTTCTTAAAAACCATAATTTAATACCTACGCTATGAATATTAAGAGAACGATAGCGGGCGATCAGTCGAAAAACCTAAATAAAAAAGAAAAGTACGACAACCTCGGCCAGCACGAAGTCAGCCGACGGGTGAACTAACACCCGCGCCAAACTCGATCTGCATCAGTCAGCCACGGCTGCTGACGTCACTCGGGATACAGGCTCCGAGGGGAGGCTAGCTGAGGTTGCTAAACCCCGGAAGTTTGCTGTTTTCTGAATTAAGAACTGCTCTACTGGACTAAGGGGCCGTTCGCGGTTTTGATTGCATCGATCACTCAGTTCTTTTTTGCAATTGCTTCCAATGCTGCAACCATTCTCATCTGAGGCGATTTGTTTGCTCCTAGGCCCTGCAGTTCATTCACATCGATAGTAAATTCCGCATCGTATTTCCCTCCAGCCAAATCTTCATACGTTAGCTTAGCTTTGAAGGGTGGCAATGCGTTGAGCGGCAAGTTCTGATCGACTTGCTGGGTGGAATCTTGACCCAGTAAATGCCAACCTAATGAAAGGCTAAACTCTATCGAATGTCCCTGAAGAATTACCGCAAAAGGTTGGCGGGGCAAAAAAATGTTCTGCAAAAAACTTCTTTTTTTCCAATCATCCGCTTCATCATCTGGACGCTCCACGTCGAGTTGAACATTCAAAGCCGCCCCCGCCCCAACATTGGAGACTTTGAATGTAATCAGCTCACGTGCGTCCTCTCTTTGTCCTAGATGCGCAACTAATACTGGATCGGTACCCGCCTCACGCATTGTGCGTTGTTCAAGTAAAGCATTGGCTGCAAAGTAGGTCGATCCCATCGCAACGAGCAATGAAATAATGAGAGGGGCGATTGTCAAATACTCTGAGAAGTCCTGCGTAGGACCAAAAACCTCATATGCGATATAAGCGAGGACGATCGCTAAACTTCCCAAAGTGAACCCTAGAGCGAGTTTGCCGTCACCCAGTAAATGGCTCTTAGCTTCAGTCTTGTCGTGTCGGATCGAATATTTGGGCATAATGCAGCTTAGCAACTTCTGATGTGACGACAACGATCTTAGTGGTATCCAACCAGACCTTCGCCGCAGTGTACAGGGAGGACAACTTTAGTCCACACACTGCCCTAAGCGATTGGAATACTCCATCAAACTGAGGGAAGCGACGTATCTAAATCGATAGCAATCGATGGAGGTTTCTGATGCTTTCCCAACCCTTTAGTCTACCGAAGTTCCCCAAAGAAAACATATCGTGGGGTCGCGATTTACTGGCCCTGCTCTTCTTGCTCATCTTCGCTTGTTGGTTCGATTGAGCCATGGAACTGCAAGAAGGCACCGTAGTAGTTATCTACGCCTTTGACGACATCCCAGAGCACCTGTTTCGCATCTCGGAAGTCCATGAAGACTGCGTTGGCGGCTACTCAATCACCGGACCACTAGCGGGCGAATACGGCGAACCGTCATTCGACCTAATCCTGAAGGTTCACGAGGGCTAGGCCCTTTCCCCCAAATCAAAACTGAAAAGGAGGAGACGCATGTCTGCTCAGATTAAGTATGCGTACTTGAAGGGTCACACGTGGCTCTACCGTCGCCACTACCCAAAGGACGTTGCTCTGGTTCTTGGACACCCCGTCTTGAAACAATCCCTAAAAACTGGCGATCCGACTGCTGCGAGGGCGCGGGCCGCTGAACTGAATGCCCAGTTCGAAAAGACAGTATCTCAAGCCCGATCGGTGACCGAGTGTATCGGAGTTGCCCCAGAGAGCGCCGCGGAGATGCTGCCATGGGCACAGTCGTCCGCCAACGCTATAGGTCACCTACGGGCTGCTCTGGAGGCCTCTGGTAGCGTTAAGTTTGAGGCCAAGATGCGGCGACCCGTGCCTTCCGTAAGAGAAGTGGGTCGTACCTATCTGGACCTGAGAAGCAATCAACTCAGGCCTAGTGGGTTCAAGAGTGTTCGCTATTCAGTCGGGTTATTCCTCAGCAAGTATGGTCGACTGCCAGTGACCGACCTGAACCGCGATGTTGGGCGGGAGTTCCTTGGGCTGGTTGCTCAGCTATCGCCAATCATCGGGAAGTCCGAAACGACCCGGGGGCTGACGCTTACCCAGCTGGTTCTCTTCTCCAACCAAGCCAACGTAACGATCACGCCGAGAACCCAGCGGCGTATCTGGTCTCAGGTCAACCACTTCATCGACTGGCTGGTCTACGAAGGTCATCTTGAGGTTAACCCGTTTCTTTCGGTCCGCTTCGAACCTAAGGTACGCCAGCAACCTTACGCCGTTCCAACTGATGAAGAGGTGCGCCGTCTACTGGGTCACAACGATCCAGTGCTCCAACCTGTTCTGCTGACGTGTCTTCTTACGGGTATGCGTGCGGGAGAAGCTGTCGGCCTGCTAAGGCAAGATCTGGTGAATAAGGCTAACCTAGGGTCGTTCATCCACATTAGACCCAACGAGGTACGGCTTCTGAAAACCGATGCTGCGGAGCGTATGATACCGCTGCATTCCGCTCTGGACGCAGTGTTCCAACATCTGCCCGCTGAGGGGCCGCTGTTCCCAGACTTGACCGTTAATCTCGTCACCAAGCGGTTTGCGAGGGTACGGGAGTGGTTAACCCTAGACAGGCTAGTCTTCCACTCAACGCGTAAGTGGTTCATCACTCAGTGCGAAAGGACGGGAGTTCCGGAGCATTGGACGGCATCACTGGTTGGGCACAAGTCAGCTAGATCCGAGAACGGGATCACCTATGGCATCTACTCCGCAGGTATCTCAGACGAGCAAAAGCGGTCCATCGTTGACCAGATAAGGTTGCCGCAATGATGGTGCCACCAAACATTGAGGAGTTTGAGGAAAGGGCTGCTATAGCTGAGTTTGATGGTGGGTTGTCCCGTCGAGAGGCAGAAGATGTGGCCGCGCAAGATCAAGGGTTCATCAGCGCGAACTACTACTGGCAATGGCTCGCTGACTACGTCGTAAAACGAAGCTATTCGTAAGCAAAACCCCGGCTGGTCAACACTGGCCGGGGAACTTCAAAGAAAAGGTCCTATGATTTGAAAAAGTTAAAATATCTGGCTCTTACCTTAGCTTTGGTATCGTCACTGGCGCTGAATGTCGCGACGGTTGCATTTAGCACCATAGCGATGGCTCTGTCGGCAGTATTTGAAGCTGTTACCGGAGCGTCAGCAGTAGCATCTGAGCTTCGAAGAAAAAACGCGGTCAATGAGAAGCAAATCAAAGATCTGAACGCTGACCTAGACCTTAAAGACAAAAGGGCAGCAAAGCTAAGCGGTGAATTGACGAAAGACAGGAAACGCATCGCCTCGCTCACTGATGACCTCGCAGGTCGTGATCGACGCATTGCCAGTCTTTCGGCCACGATTAAGAATCCCAACGTGACCTACCGAAAAGAGATAAAGCCGCTCGGTCACGCGGTTGAAGATACGGTAGGGCGAATATCAAAGCGAACAGCCCTTGGAGCGAAGAGGAACGTAGCCGCGATTTTTGGCGAAAGTATCCCGCTACTAGGCGTGGGGGTGGCTGTCGCTGTCACGGGTTACGAGTTGAAAGACAGCTGCGATAACTTGAAAGACCTCCGTGAACTGGAGGTGTCGATCAACCCGTCTCTGGCCTACGCTGCTGACGTGAAAGAAGTTTGCGGCATGCAGGTGCCGACGAAGGACGAGATTTGGACCAGTGCCTCAACATCGCCAGCGGTCGCATGGGAAACGGCTAAGAGCTATGCGCCAGATCTTGAAGACTGGCAATTTCCTCAGGCGTCATTCGCAGGCGCGTGGGAAACGGCTAAGAATAGCGGAGGGTCCGTATGGGGAGTGACTAAGGACACGGCTGAAACTATGAAACTCGGCTGGGACTATAATATGCAGATGCTGAAAGACGCTTTCGATCAAAGCGCCGAACCCGAATAATTGTCCCCATCTGGCTCTTGCTGGACGGGGACACTCTTACTTTTCTTTTTTTATCTGGTTGGCGGTAATCGGGAACGAACTAGCTGCGATAGTTTTTTTGGGAGGGAAACGCGCTGGGAATGCTTCTCTTGGACGTCAATATTCAAGAACATCAAAAAGAGATGAGACATCAAATGAAGAGTTGTATCCTGGAGCCTGAACCTCCTCGAGTCCGAAGGTAAAAAAGTGCTTTCTTGCTGCCCGCCAACCGCGAACCAAACTCGGGAACCCAGTTTCAACATCATTATTTGAATCAAAGTGATCCCGCCAAGCGGTTGGTGCAATCCAATTCCCCGAGATCAGCCCTTGATTGGATGGCGTTGGACAGTCGCTTCGATATTTGGCTTTCAGGATGCGGTGACGTTCAACACAAGCTCGACGAACCATATTGACAGTCCAGCCATCGAGCGCCCTCAGAACGGAGGGGTCTTCGATCAGGCAGTAGAACCCCATGAGTCCTCGCATTTTTGAGAGTCGCTTGCCACCGTAAATGAAGTCTTGGATTTCGCTTTCCTTAAGCCCTCCGTAAAATCCACGCCTAAGTTCGTAGATCAAACCCAGCAAGTCCCAATCATAGCCCTCTGCTCTATGAGCTCTTTTAGGATTGAACCCGTGTTTTAGCGCGTTGATCAAGTAAATATTGATCAATCGGGACACCTTCTGCTCTAGCTTTTTCTTTGTTTTTTGAGGGAGTATCAGCCCCTTGTCGCTGAAACCGTAACCCAAATATGTGAAATCATTAATCGTACGGATTTCATGCTGGTGATCGGATATCACGGCGATTCCAGGCGACTTCTGCCTATTGATAATTAATCCACTTTCCGAGCAATGCCGATCAAAGCAGCGCTCAAGGCGCTGGGCTTCTTCATAGCTCCCGCAGATGGCGACGACATCATCGGCAAATCGAACGAACTTTCCTGACTCCGCCGATAATTTTCGATCAAGGTCGTGGTTGGCGAGATTGGCAAGAAAGAGTGAGGAAGATGAGCCTTGGGGTGTTCCCTTGACCTTGCGACGAAACTGTTGAATTCGATGCGCCTCTACATTACCGAAGCGGTGGTGAAGAAACGACTTGAAAATATGGCGTTCATGGGGCGTCAAACTCACGGCAGATCGATCCGCGATTTTCTTTTTAAGGTAGTTGGCGGGGATGTTATCGAAGTATTTTTCAAAGTCGATCTGAACGGCAAATAACTTCCCATCCTTATCAAAGTCTCTTAAAGCCAAGATCGCATCAAATACGTTTTTATCAGGGTGATATGCATACGAATGAGGTGAGAGCCGCTTTCTATTTCTATTCAAAGTCCGCCGAAGAAGTACGTTGGCCAAAGCCGCGTCAGGAATACCGAAAGCAGTAATCTCTCTGCTCGTTCCATCTGCCTTTGGTATCAGGAAGTGTAATGCAGGTTCGGGTTCATATTCTTCTCGAAGAACCTTATGCCAGATGGCTGTAGCGATTACGTTTGCGTTACGCTTGCAGTGCCTTGGGTCAAAATGACGGTGCAGAGGTGTTTGGCCTCTAACTGACGGAAGTGATGCGTCGACATTGGTACGGCGTGTAAACTTTTCTCGGTACTTCGCTTTCTGATCAGCTTTTGATCGCTCTTCATCAAAAGTCTTCTTGCTTAGCCTTTTGATTTCTAGCCTCAGTTCGTTACGCATAACCACCTACTCTAATTTATCGGTGGGGCGCATAGAGTAAGGGGATACGACCACCGAAGTAAGCCGCACCATCCGGTAGGTCTTTCGAACCACCGTCACCAATTCAGTTTCCCAAAAAGGACGCCGTCGACTCCATAAGAGCCGGGTAGGTCGCGCCCCACCTAGGCTTCGCGCCATAATGAAACAAAGCCCAACCCACCAATTGGAGTCAACCCGAGATTGCAGATTAGACCTATAAGTAAATGCAATCAAAACCGCGAACGGCCCCTTAGTCCAGTAGAGCAGTTCTTAATTCAGAAAACAGCAAACTTCCGGGGTTTAGCAACCTCAGCTAGCCTCCCCTCGGAGCCTGTATCCCGAGTGACGTCAGCAGCCGTGGCTGACTGATGCAGATCGAGTTTGGCGCGGGTGTTAGTTCACCCGTCGGCTGACTTCGTGCTGGCCGAGGTTGTCGTACTTTTCTTTTTTATTTAGGTTTTTCGACTGATCGCCCGCTATCGTTCTCTTAATATTCATAGCGTAGGTATTAAATTATGGTTTTTAAGAAAGTTCGGGGCGCTCTGACCTTTTCGAAAGGCGCGTTCGACTTGAACGGCGACGGTAAGGTCAATTACCGAGACTTCATCGACGGAGCGAGGATGGTGGGAAGCAAGGCGATCCCGTCTAAAGCTACCTTCGATGCCAATGGTGACGGGAAGATCGACTATATGGATGCGGTGGTTGGGGCCAAGATAGCAGGTGCTGCCGTTGTTGGTGCAGGAACTACACTGGCTGCGGGGGCTTACGGTGGAGCGTTAATCATTTCGGGTACAGCTTCGTCAATCGCTACAGGCATAGTAGGGGCTGCTGGTGCAACTGTTGGAGCTTTCACCGGAACTCTGCTGGGCACGGCCACCACGTCTACCTTCCTCGCAATGAAGACGGCTAGCGGGGCGCTGATTGTTGTTTCTGAGACAGCCGCTGCTGTTAGCCCGGGGTTGGTATCTGCGTTTTCAGCGGTAGGGTCAGGAGCTGGTGCGATGAACAGCGCTCTAGTAGCTAAGATCGCAGGGCTACCGGTGATCGAGGCTCTCGCAGTCAACGCAGGGGTATCGAAGGGGGCGTTGATCGTAATCGCAGGTGTCCCCGTAGCCCGAGAGGTGGCAATTGCCGTAGGTCTGATCTCGATCGTAATCGTCGGGGGATATGCCTACTTCCTGTTGAACAGAGGTGTTAACTCAAAAGACGTGACGGAGATCATGAGCACACCGCTACCAACCTGAGAGCGGGGGGCTCTAGTGTAGTTGTCAGGGGGAGCTAGAGCTTAAACCGCCCCACCTTTTGCCCCGGTTTTGTTGTTCGGGCAAAAAAGGCGATTCAAAACAATGATACGCGAGGTTTCCTACCATCCCAGCCAACTTTCTTTCTCACACTCGAAATAACAAAGACTTAACCAAGTCTGGTACGACGTGTGTGTCACGGCATTCTGAGACTGTAACACAGAGTGTGACACAGGGCCTTGCGCGCTATGCCCAACAGCATCGCGTTTCAGCCCGTCGAAACCACCGACAAAAACCTAAATATCGAGCCGGCACCTACCTGATGCGTAGAGGCCGGATGTTTTATTTCCGTAAACGTCTGCCTGCAGGCATATCAAAATTTGGTTCAAACCAATTTATCTGTCTTTCGTTGCGAACCCACCTCCCGCTCGACGCCGTGAAGCGTGCCGCCAGGCTGCTCACGGTCTACGAGAAAAAGGAGATAGACTTCGTGGACGCAATGACCGAACAAAAATTCTGCCCCGATACCTTTAAAGCGATACTGTTGGAGGCAATGCGTGGCGAACTGATCAAGATGGTCGCTGAAGAAAGACAGGCCGATCAGGTATCTGATGCAGATATTGATCAAAGGCTTGCAGCGCTTGCGGCGAGCAGCCCGCAAAAAGGAATGGGGAGACGTACTGGTTCTTCTGAAAGAGGCCAGTGCTCTGGTTTCCGTAAGTCTCCAGGAGCCCATCCCTAACGATCTGGGTCAACGTGCAATTACGCTAAAGCGAAGTCTCAACGATGTAAGAATCGCTATGGATGAAGGCGATGACGTGCGAACAGCCAGTCGAGACCTTTTGGCAGGCCATGGCGTCGCGGATTTCGATGCTTTCATTAAGGCTCCTATCCTCTTGTCCGAAGCAAAGGCCAAAACCGATGAGCTTTACCCGTCAAAAGACATGAAGCGGATTACGGCAGGGGTTCACCGACTTCTGGAAGAATTCTTTGGGAACAGTCCCATCTCAATATTGACGAAGGAAAAACAGAAGGAATTTCTGGGATGGGCTTCGCGGTTGCCAAGAACTCAAGGCAGGAGCCATGGCAGGAACCGCTATGGGCAGGCCGGAAAAACTGTAACCAAGGCAGAAGAAATCTCGAAAGCCGATGCAGAAGATCTGCTTTGCTTAGAAGAAATTCGATCGATTGAAGGCATTTCAGATGCCGAAAAGCGAGCGCTATTGGCGGATCGTCTTGTTCCGCGCGTGACCATCAATACGCTTAGAAAATATCTTCACGGTAAACCTCCGGCGGCGGCCGTCTGATCTCAGGCTCAATCCGATGGTAAGTCCGACCTTATGTCCGACTTTATCAATTGTCCTCAAATCGAAGTACTTTCCGCAGCCGATGGTGAACGCCGCCGGCATTGGTCGGATGATGACAAACTGCGCATTGTGGAAGAAAGCTTCATTGGCCACCGCCAAGCGACAGCCACGGCGCGGCGGCATGGCATTTGCCGGTCGCTGCTGACCACTTGGCGGCGGCAGTTTCGTAACGGAGAGCTTGGGTCTTCTCGTCCGGTATCTTTCGCGCCGGTGACTGTGTCGAAGGAAACGCCCGTGTCACGAGCTAATCCAGTCAACTCCTGTTCACCTTCGGACTGTCAGGTTGAGATTGCCCTTCCGAATGGGCGTCGGCTCATCGTGCCGGTGGACGTCGAGACCGAAGCCCTTGCCCGGATTTTGGCAGTGGTGGACGGGCAATGATTGCGTTCCCGGCGGGTGTGAAGGTGTGGATCGCAGGCGGCGTCACCGATATGAGGCGGGGCATGAACACGCTGGCACTACAGGTGCAAGAAGGGCTCGACCGTGATCCCCATACGGGTGAGATATTTTGCTTCCGGGGCCGTAAAGGCGATCTGGTCAAGATCCTATGGCATGATGGGGTGGGTATGTCGCTCTATTTGAAGCGTTTGGAGGCAGGTAAGTTCATCTGGCCGGTGAGCCGGTCGGGCGAAGCGGTGCAGATCTCGGCGGCGCAGTTGGGTTATCTTCTGGAGGGCATCGACTGGCGTAACCCACGCTGGACACAACGTCCTGCAAAGGCTGGTTAATTCGCGCCATAAAGCCTGTTTTTATTGGTGCTTCGCGGCTTCGGCTGGTAAATATTGGTCATGTCTGACGCCGCCTCTGAACTCGCTAAATTACGCGCTGCCCTGGCCGCCGCAGAGGCCCGTGCAGATGTGGCGGAAAGCGAGCTGGCGCAGGCCCGCGCGGTTGTCTCCTGCTCCGAGGCGATGATCCAAGAGCTCAAGCTTGAGATCGCCAAACTGCGCCGTGACAAATACGGTATCTCGTCAGAACGACGCGCCCGGCTGATCGATCAACTGGAGCTGCAGCTTGAAGAGATGGAAGCGGCGGCTACCGAGGATGCCTTAGTCGCAGATCAAGCAAGCGAGAAAGCCAGCACTGTGCGCGCCTGCACACGCCGCCATTTCGGGCGAAAGCCGTTCCCCGATCACTTGCCGCGCGAGCGGGTTGTCGTCGAAGCACCTGCCGTTTGCACCTGCTGTGGCTCGGACCGGATCGTAAAGATGGGTGAAGATGTCACCGAGACGCTGGAGGTGATCCCGCGTCAGTGGAAGGTGATCCAGACTGTGCGTGAGAAGTTCACTTGCCGGGCCTGCGAGAAGATCAGCCAGCCGCCGGCCCCGTTCCATGCGATCCCGCGCGGATGGGCCGGACCCAGCCTGATCGCCATGCTCGTCTTCGAAAAATACGGACAGCACCAACCCCTGAACCGGCAGGCAGAGCGCTTTGCCCGTGAAGGCGTTGATCTGAGCCTCTCCACCCTGGCAGACCTGGTCGGGCACGCGACTTTCGCCCTGCAGCCGATCCATGCGCCGATCGAGGCCCACGTGCGTGCCGGTCACCGCCTACATGGCGATGATACCACCGTGCCGCTTCTGGCGCGGGGCGGTGCAAAAAAGGCCCGGCTCTGGACCTATGTCCGTGATGACCGCCCCTGGAATGGCGGAGCACCGCCGGCCGCGTTCTTCCGCTTCTCCCGAGATCGTGGCGCAACCAATCCCAATCAGCATTTGGCAGAATGGCAAGGGGTGCTGCAAGCGGACGCCTATGGTGGATACAACGACCTCTATCGAGAGGACCGAGACGCGGGGCCCGTGACCAGCGCGCTGTGTTGGTCGCATGCGCGCCGGAAGTTCTTCGAGCTGGCTGACATCGCGGGCAACGTCCGCAAGGGCAAACCCGCCCATCAGATCTCGCCGGTCGCCCTGGAAGCGGTAAAACGGATCGACGCCATCTTCGACATCGAGCGCGAGATCAATGGGCTGGATGCTGATGCCCGGCTCGTCGCCCGCCAGAACCTGTCCCGTCCCCTGGTAAACGGCCTCCACGACTGGCTGCAGGAAGAGCGCGCGAAACTGTCCAGACACAACAAGGTGGCCAAGGCGATCAACTACATGTTTGAGAAGCATGGCCGTTGGCAGGCCTTCACGGCATTCCTCGATGACGGGCGTATCTGTCTGACAAATAATGCGGCCGAACGCGCCTTACGTGGCATAGCTTTGGGCAGAAAGTCATGGCTCTTTGCAGGGTCCGAGCGCGGCGGTGAACGGGCTGCCGCCATGTATACCCTTATCGTCACCGCCAAAATGAACGACATCGATCCGCAGGCCTGGCTCGCCGATGTTCTCGCCCGGCTGCCCGACTTGCCCGTCTCGCGCGTGCATGAGCTTCTGCCTTGGAACTGGAAAGCTCTATCCCTTCCACAAGCAGCGTAACCATGCAGCTGAACAAGGTGTATTCGGTCAAGACAATCGACCGCGTCGCTGTCGAACTGGGCGAAACCGTTGATCGGATCTTTGATCTCGCCATCGGTATGGAAACCGAAGATGGTGTGATCTGGGTCTACGGCCCCGGCGACGACGGTGTCATCGCATTCACTCCATTCGGGATCGAAAACCTGCAAGAGCTCATCGAAATGGACCGTGATCGCGACCGATAACCCACCTGTGGCCTACGCCGGATGCTTACTCTTCACGCCATGAATCGCATGTTCAAATCGGCATTGGAACTGGGTGCCGATGCGCCAGAAGCTATTTCATATTCGAAATTGGAACATCACATCAGATCTCTCGCGCCGGAGGACGAGCTTTATATCCGTGTCACGAAACCAAAGATCCGCATGCCTTGGACGGAGGAAAGGATTTCGAAACTTCTATCGTGCCCAATCTACAGTGGTTGCGCATCAGAACACCGTCGCTGGCAGCGCGGAAAGCTCATCATTCGCGACGCAGATTATTGGGTGCCGCTGATAGTTTTGACAATAGGATCTCGAATTGAAAAGATCCTATTGCTCAAACGAAGCGATGTGAGCTACTCCCTATCTGTTGGACAGGATCTGGCGTAATTTAAGCTACTCTCTGCCCCTGCCGATCGGGTTGATTGATATCATTTCTCTGCCAATAGACCAGCGCCGGTGGCTTGCGGCCGAGGGCTGAGTGAGGATGCTGGTGGTTGTAGAAGGTCATCCATTTCCGAATGGCTGCTTTTGTCTCTGATCCGGTCTCCCAGGCATGCAGGTAGACGCACTCGTATTTCAGGGTGCGCCACAACCTCTCAATGAAGATATTGTCGAGGAACCTGCCTTTCCCATCCATCGAGATCCGCACCCCGGAACGCCGAAGCCGATCCGTCCACGCGAAGGACGTGAACTGGGATCCCTGATCTGTGTTCATGATCTCGGGCGGGCCGAACTTATGAATGGCCTCGTTCAGCGCTTCGACGCAGAAGTCGGCCTCCAGGGTGTTCGAGATCCGCCAGGACAGAACCTTTCGAGTGTGCCAGTCCATGATCGCCACCAGATAGAGGAACCCTCGGCGCATAGGCAGATAGGTGATGTCCGAACACCAGACCTGGTTCGGGCGATCCACCCGCAGACCTCGCAGCAGGTAGGGATAGGTCTTGTGACCCTTCGCCGGCCTGCTCGTGTTGGGCTTCTGGTAAATCGGCATCAGCCCCATGAGGCGCATTAGCCAGCGTATCCGCTTCTCGTTCACGAGATGCCCGTCATTCCGCAAGTGCCAGGTCATCCACTGGCCGTCAGGGTATTGCCGTAGGTAATGTCCCGAGAGGCTGCCGGACACCGAAGAACGGCGTCTCCAGGAACTGCTCATCGATCTGCCGCATCAGGCCGTGGTTCTGTTCGGTCTCGCCCTTCGGCTCGTAGTAATAGGACAAGCGCGCAATCGACAGCAGCCTGCACTGTGGACCTGTCGCGGTTTGATGCCGCTCCTTTGATAGCATCTACTGCAACAAAGGAGACTAACTATGGGACTGAAACGCACAGATGAATTCCGCGCTGATGCGGTGCGTATCGCGCTAACCAGTGGACTGACGCGCAAACAGGTGGCTGACGATCTGGGCGTCGGCATGTCGACGCTGAACAAATGGATCACTGCACATCGAGACACGGATGTGGTGTCAAAAGAGGATCTTAGCCTTGCCGAAGAGAATGACCGTTTGCGTCGTGAGAACCGCATTCTCAAGGAGGAGCGGGAAGTGTTAAAAATGGCCACGGTGTTCTTTGCGAGCCAAAAGCCGTGAGGTTTAAGTTCATTGAAGAACACCGAACAACATTTTCCATCAATCTGATGTGCCGGGTTATGGCAGTCAGCCCGCGTGGTTTGCGGGCGCATCGTAGCCGTCCAGCCAGCCGCAGGCAGCGGTCTGATTTGGTCACGCTGGCCCATATCAAAGAACAATCCCGTCTCAGTTTGGGCAGTTATGCACTGCACGGCAGGGTATTGCGCAGCAATGTCCCGAGAGTGGCAGGCCGCGTATGACCGAAGAGCTGAAGGAAATTGGTCTGAATGTAGGGCACCGCCGCGTAGGCAGGCTGATGCGTCAGAACGGCATATCGGTCGTAAGAACTCGTAAATACAAGGCGACAACGGACAGTAATCATAAGTTCAATATCGCGCCAAACCTGCTGGGTCGTGACTTTAACGCTGATGCGCCCAACCAAAAGTGGGCAGGCGATATCAGTTATATTTGGACGCGCGAGGGGTGGCTGTACTTGGCTGTGATATTGGACTTGCATTCACGGCGTGTAGTTGGCTGGGCGGTCTCGAACCGGATGAAACGCGACCTTGCGATCAGGGCTTTGAAGATGGCCATCGCGTTCCGTCAGCCGCCCAAGGACTGCATCCATCACACGGATCGTGGGTCGCAATATTGTTCGCACGACTACCAGAAGATCCTGCGCCAGCACGGGTTCAAGGTGTCGATGTCTGGCAAGGGAAATTGCTATGATAATGCCGCCGTCGAGACCTTCTTCAAAACCATAAAAGCCGAGCTGATATGGCGGCAGTCATGGGAAACGCGCAGGCAAGCTGAGATAGCGATCTTTGAGTACATCAACGGCTTCTACAATCCGCGACGCCGACACTCAGCATTGGGTTGGAAAAGCCCTGTCGCTTTAGAACGCAAGGTGGCCTAACGAGCACCTGGGGGGCACGAAAGCGCGACAGGTCCACTGCTGACCGATGGACAGCTGGGGATGGTTAGGCTCGATCATACCACGCCTCACTTCCCGCCCCAGGGCTTCAGCTTTCGTTCCAAAAAAGAGTTGGCTACGGCCAGCTCCCCAATCTTGGCGTGCAGCTCCTTCACCTGCTCCTCGTCGACCTCAAGTCTCTTGCGGCCTCCGCGTTCGAACACGCCGGACGCGCCTTCGAGCAGGGCGCGCTTCCATTGATGGATCATCGTCGGATGCACTCCGAAGCGGCTTGCCAGTTCGGCCGCCGTCTCCTCCCCCTTCAGGGCTTCCAGCGCGACCTTCGCCTTGAACTCGGGCGCGTGCTGCTTGCGTTTCGACATTTCTGATCTCCTTCTCGTCGAAGATCAGCAGACTGCAAATCGTAGCTTATGTCAGTGTCCGATTTTCAGGGAGTAGCTCACAGAGCTACTCGACTATAAAGAATTGCGCGCCGGACAAACTTGGCTCTACGCGTTCGGTTTAACCGGTAACTCCATCTTGCGGCGCGCAAGGATGTCGGACGACACAAGATACGAAGACGCGACGTGACTGCAAACCAGTCTGCGCGTCATTTCTACATCTAAGTTAAGTATCGCGTCAGCGATCTGACGATGCTCGCTTCGAGAAGACGCCAGTCGCGTACTGTCCTCTCGGAAATTGGCAGCTCGCCATGCAAAGGTTCGCATGCTGAGCTCGTCCAAGGTAGAAGCGAGTGTTGAGTTCCGAGCACCCGACTTTATAGCCTCGTGAAATTGCCTGTTGATATCGCTGTATGCAGTCGGGTCGTCGCAGGCATCGCCACTGTCAACAATCAACATAAGATGACGGCGCTCGATTTCACTCATACGTTTGGCTGCGAGAGCGGCAAGAGCGCTCTCTATCTCTCCAGTGGCTTCGAATAGTTCAGAAAGGTCTTCGGGTGCCATCTCGCGTACAAAGTAGGCGCGCCGGGATCCACGCTCGGCGAGGCCTGCTTGGGCCAGCCGATGCAAGGCTTCCCTTACCGGAGTACGCGATACACCGAATTTTTCGGCCAGTGACTTTTCGACAAGTGGTTCGCCCGCGGCCAATTCGCCGACCATGATAGTCTCTATCAGGCTTTCAAAGATGCAATCTGCTGCACGAATAATCATCAGCCATCCAATCCCGTCGCTTTGCGCTCTTTTAGCTTCCATTTGTATACATGTGCTTGCAAGCTTTAATCACATGATGCCGAACAACTCGGAGAGTTCGGTAGCAGAATGCCTCAAAACCGACGCGAGGCCGGCGAACTGGGACAAACCCGGCGCAAATACTTGTCGGTCAAAACGATCAAGGGAGGAGACAATGCCAACAGGGAAAACACAATATGAAACCGATCGATCACAAAAAAGTTCTTGCCGAACGTCTGTCCGCACGTTTCGGACGTAGAACAGTACTTAAGGGCCTTGGCGCAGGCATGCTAACAGCTGCAACCGCCGGCGCACCGTCTCTTGTACGTGCACAACAAAGCGGTCACATCAAAATCGCGTCCATCAAGGTCATTGATACCTTGGATCCCCACTTCACTGGGTTTCTGTCGTCCATTCAGATCATCAATAATATCCACAACGGTCTTCTCAAAATCGCCTATGATGGCAAGAACGTCACGTTCGAACCCGACTTGGCAGAGAGCTGGGACATCGAGGATGACAAAGTTCACGTCTTCAAGCTGCGTGACGGCGTCAAGTTCCACGATGGGACACCCTGTGATGCCGAAGCCGTCAAATTCTCGCTACTGCGTGTCAAAGAAGGGGAACCCAAGTCTCCACACGCGTGGAAATTAGCTCTGCTGGACAATATTGAGGTCGTCGACCCGCTGACCGTGAAGCTAACATTCTCGCAACCATACGCTTTCTTGCCCGTAGCGCTGAACGGTTCGACCGGACGTGCGGGCACGATCGTTAGCCCCGCCGCAGTGCAGAAGTATGGTGCCGACTATGGGCGGAATCCTGTTGGAACAGGCCCGTTCAAGTTTGTTTCCTGGAAAGAAAACGACGCAATCGAACTGGAAGCAAACCCCGATTATTTCGAACCAGGATTGCCAAAGCTTGAGCGTGCGACATTTGTTCTGATGAACGAGGCCTCGACTGCGCTTGCGGCGTTAATGTCCGGCCAAATCGACGGCATGACCGATTGCCCGATGCAGCTCGTCGATCAGGTCGAAGCTTTTCCGAATGCGAACCTGTACGGAGAGATCGAGGGTAACTACACTTTTGTCGGGATGAACTGCAAACGCGGTCCATTTGACGACGTTAACCTGCGTCGCGCTGTTGCTTGGGCTCTGGATCGAGATACCCTCGTGAAACAGGCGTACTTTGGTCGTGCGCAGAAAGCGTATACCCCTATTTCGCCTCCGATGACCGACTTCTTTGATCCTGACATTGCGTCCAGCGGCCGCGGTCAGTGGTATGATCTGGAAAAGGCCAAGTCCTTCCGCGCCAAGGCGGCTAACCAAGGTGAGGTGGAAGCCGTCTATATGATGGCAGAACGCGGTCCTGTTGGGACACGAGTGGCTCAAACTGTCGCCCCGATGCTGGCCGAAATCGGCATTAAAGCAAAGCTGGAACTTGTGGAGCCTGCAACTTGGGTGAAGCGCCGCAACGCCTCCGATTTTGACCTCTATGACTTTGAATGGGTTGCTGATCTTGACCCCGATGAAACGCTTTATCCCGAATTTAAATCGGACGGGGCATGGAACTTTGGCGGTTGGGTGAACACCGACTTTGACGACCTTTGCGCACAAGCTCAGGTCGAGTTGGATCCAGCAGCACGACGCGCTTTGTACAACAAGGCAGAAGACTTGCTAATGGACGAAGCCGGCATCGCTGTCATGGC
This sequence comes from Sulfitobacter sp. PM12, assembly GCF_045586035.1. Lineage (NCBI taxonomy): Bacteria > Pseudomonadati > Pseudomonadota > Alphaproteobacteria > Rhodobacterales > Roseobacteraceae > Sulfitobacter > Sulfitobacter sp. PM12. The sequence continues at coordinate 1,158,817 of NZ_CP151529.1, read as the reverse complement.
CCACATGCCGATTTACAAAGTCTTCTCTACCAAAGTTAAGGGGTTCCAATATATCCCAGCTGACCTTGTGAACCTACACACTGTGAGTATTGGCTAATGCTCGTTAAGGCACTGGGGAAAATCGCGCAGACATTCGTTGTCCTATTCGTCGTGTCGGTCGCCAGCTTCGGACTTTTGAAGCTGGCACCGGGCGATCCAATTCAGATCATGCTCGGGTCAGAGTTCTCTCAAGCGAGCTACGATTCACTAAGAGCCGAACTGGGGTTGGATCAACCATTCCTTGTCCAATACGCGAATTGGGCGATCCAGTTTGTGCAGGGCGATTGGGGAACATCCTATGTCGCGCGCGCAGAGATTTTCACCTATGCCTTTAAGGAGGCGTTGCCTGTCACGCTGACCCTCGCCTCCTTCTCTCTTCTTTTCGCAATTCTTGTTGGTGTTCCTCTAGGCGTATTGTCAGCCATAAAGAAGGACACGATATTTGACGCCGGGTCGGCTGTACTGGCCCTGACAGGCACGGCGTTTCCTTCGTTTCTTCTGGGCATCTTGCTGATCTGGTTCTTTGCGGTGAAGCTCCAACTTTTTCCCGTCATGGGCTACGTCTCCCCGTGGGAGAACTTCTGGCAGGGCATTTACCACATGATCCTGCCTGGTCTTACGCTTTCGACCTATTTCATTGCGATGATTACCCGCCTTACCCGCGCGACACTGATTGAAGTGCTGGTGCAACCTTATATTGCAGCTGCTCGCGCACGCGGTGAACCCAATTGGCGCGTCGTCTGGGTGCACGGTGTACGCAACATCGCCATGCCGCTCGTTACAATTCTTGGTTTGCAACTGGGTGTGTTGCTGCAAGGGACTGTCCTTACAGAAACAGTTTTCAACCTACCTGGCGTTGGCCAGATGCTGACCTCTGCCGTTCTGGGTCGTGAGTACCTCGTGGTTCAGGCCGGCGTTATGATGACGGCAGTTTTGTTCATCGGCGTCAACCTGCTGGTCGATCTGTCCTACCCCTTCCTTGATCCACGACTGAGGACCAGCAAATGAGCGTTCAAATGACCAAGGGCGTCGCCGCGGTTCCGATTGTGGACACCCCTTCACCCGCTGCGAAATCCCGTCGATCTGTTTTCATACGGCGGCCTTTCTTCACCGCAGCTTTGCTTGTTGCAGCGACTTATGTGCTGGCCGCGATTTTCGCGCCCTATGTCGCCCCGTTCGATCCCGTTAACCAGGACTTTAACGTCATGATGAAAGCACCCACTGTGGTGCATTGGATGGGCACAGATAGCTACGGCCAAGATATTTTTTCGCGGGTCATATACGGCGCACGATATGCGCTTATTATCGGCATTTTCTCTGTCATGATTGGTGCCGTTGGCGGGCTGATCATTGGGCTTGCCGCAGGTCTTTCGGGTGGATGGGCAGAATGGGTCCTAATGCGGTTGATCGACGCCATCCTTGCATTGCCGTCGCTGATCCTCGCCGTCGCATTCATCGCGATCCTGGGGCAAGGTGTAGACAAGGTCGTCATCGCAGTTGGCCTTTCCATGATAGGGCCCTTTGCGCGAACGGTGCGCAGTGATGTGATGCAGGTACGCGTTCAGCTTTTCATCGAAGCTGCGCAACTGATGTCCATTTCATACCTCCGTGTGATTTTACGTCATGTTTTACCAAATGTAATTTTCCCGCTCGCCGTTCAGGTCACAATACGCGTCTCAGAGGCCATTCTGGTTTCCTCGTCCCTTTCGTTTCTGGGCATCGGCGTCACGCCCCCGACACCTGATTGGGGCCTCATGATCGCTGAAGGACGCGATTTTGTCAGCTTTGCACCTTGGATGTCTGCGATGCCAGGTTTTGCTCTGGCTCTTTTGCTGATCGCCCTGTCGATAGTCGGCGACGGAGTGCGCGAAGAATTCGATCCAAAACTACGGAGAGAGTCATGAGCGATATGACCGTGAATCATGTCTTGTCGATCAAGGACCTCACCGTCTTTCGCGGTGCCGCTAAAATCTTGGATCGTGTCACGCTTGCCCTTGGACAGGGAGAGACAATGGCTTTGGTCGGCGAAAGCGGTGCTGGGAAATCGACTATCGCCACTGCGATCATGCGCTTGCTTGAAAACGCGAGGGTCAGCGGAAGCGCTACCTTGGTTGGCGAAGGTGACCTTCTCACGCTATCTGAGCGAAAGATGGTGAAGCTACGCGGCCGACGTTTGTCTATGATCTTCCAAGATGCAGGTACTGCGTTGAACCCGTCATACACAGTCGGACGTCAGCTGAGCACGACCTTGCAACGCATCCACGGGCTGTCAAAGGCTGACGCCCGAGAACAAGCGGTTGCGCTATTTGCCTCTGTTGGCATCAATGACCCCGAAGGCAGAATGTCTGCCTTCCCGCACCAATTATCAGGAGGCATGCAGCAACGGGTCATGGTTGCTATCGCATTGGCAGGTAGTCCGGATTTGCTTTTGGCTGACGAGCCGACTTCGGCTCTGGATGTCACGATTCAAGCACAAATTGTCCGACTGATCCTGCAACTGACCCGTGAACGTGGCGCAAGTTGTGTGTTTGTGCTGCACGATCTGGCCCTTGCCAGTCAGGCTTGTGATAGGATCGCGGTGCTCTATGCGGGACAAGTCGTCGAAAGCGGCCCAGCACGCGATGTACTTGAACGACATCGCCATCCCTACACTAAGCAACTAAAATCCTGTGTGCTCGAAATCGGTACCAAAGACTTACCTGTTCCCGAAGGAACTGTGCCGTCTCACGGGCAAATGCCTAACGGCTGCCGGTTTTGCACGCGCTGTCCACGCGCAGTGACGCGATGCGCGGACGAAGCACCCCCTCTTGTGCCAGCCCAGCAGACCGCGACAGGCTCGCTTGATCACCATATTGCGTGTTGGAACCCCGAATGATTGTGCAAACCTTAGCCGAAACCAATACGACTGTCCCCGAGCAACCCATCTTCGAGCTGATCGAGGTTGAGCAGGTGTTCGAAGTCCCCAAACCAGGGCGCTCCATCTTTAGCCGCGAAACGGTAGGTCTTCGTGCTTTGGATGGGGTTAGGCTTAATATTCGCAAAGGCACGTCCCTTGCAGTCGTCGGAGAAAGCGGTTCGGGTAAGTCTACCCTGCTTCGGGTCCTGCTGGGGCTGGACCGACCAAGCGGGGGGCGTGCGCTTTATAACAGCAAACCCATTCTGGAAGGACGCGCGACTGGTATCGACTTTGCACGCGATGTTGCGATGGTCTATCAAGATGCGCGTGGGTCACTCGACCCTCGTATAACGATTGGCGCGCTGATTGCAGAACCGCTTCGGCACTTCAATATCGTATCGCGCGAAGACGAAGCCTCACGTGTTGCGCAACTGCTTGATAGGGTCGGATTGCCTGCAGACGCTGCTGAGCGCTATCCATCGGGGTTGTCAGGAGGACAGGTGCGACGCGTGGCTATCGCACGCGCATTGGCATCGGAGCCTACAGTGCTGGTTGCAGACGAAGCTGTTTCAGGGCTCGACGTGTCGACGCAAGCACAGCTATTAATTCTACTGCAGTCGTTACAGCGAGACATGGGCCTGACGCTCATCTTCATTACGCACGACCTTGGAGTCGCGAGCTTCCTTTGCGAAGAAATCGCGATCATGTATCTTGGCCGTATCGTCGAAACTGGCCCGACCGACGCTGTTCTTAATGCGCCATCTCATCCCTACTCTGCGGCTCTTCGTGCCGCTGCACCCAAATTTTTTGAGCCGCTTTCAGAACCATTGCCCGGGGAGATCCCAAGCCCTCTCAACTTGCCAGAAGGGTGCCGTTTTTCGACACGTTGCCCAAGCGCGCAGAACGATTGCCGACTGAAGGATCCGCAGTTGGGAAAGCTCAGCACTCAACGCGCAGTCGCGTGTCTGCATCCACTGGTATCAAAATAGTCGTTCCTCTTCAGCTAACACAAGATCATCGCGAGCCCATGGCAAGTGGTGCTAACTACAGGAAACCCGAAATGTTTGACTTCTTCTCTGCTCGCCGCCCCAGTACGCTTGCGTCTTCAGCGATGATCGCAACCTCTCACCCATTATCAACCTCAGCCGGCCATGAGATCCTGACCAAAGGGGGCAATGCAGTAGATGCGGCGATTGCTGCAGTGGCTGTGCAGTGTGTCGTCGACCCTTTGATGACGGGTATAGGTGGAGACTGCTTTGCGCTTTATGCGCCAATAGGCGGTAAGGTGAAGGCCCTGAATGGGTCGGGACGCGCGCCAGCTGCTGCAACGGTCGAAGCTCTAAGAAATGCAGGTCTCACGGATGAGATCCCCCAAACAAGTCCACATTCGGTCACGATCCCAGGTGCCATTTCGGGGTGGTGCCTGTTGCACAAGGATCATGGCTCTTTGCCAATGGACCAGTTATTCGCACGCGCGATAAAATACGCCGAAAACGGCTACCCTGTAACACCGCGCGTCGCGATGGATTGGGCTGCGAACGCAGATTTAGTTGCAGGCGACGAACATGCAGCAAAGCTGTTTCTGCCCAACGGTAAAGCGCCGAAAGCGGGCGACATGCACGCCCACCCCTTGCTCGCCGAAAGTCTGCGCATCATAGCAAAAGAAGGCGCTGCAGGATTCTATGAGGGTGACGTGGCAGCGAAAATGGCCGCACATCTGCAATCTCTTGGTGGGCTGCACACCGAAGCGGATTTCCACGAAGGTCGGGATCAAGCGCACTGGGTTGAACCGATTTCATCGCGCTACGGAGATCATGACGTCTTTGAATGTCCACCGAACGGCCAAGGTTTGGCGGCCCTTCTCATTTTACGCATCCTGTCGCGCTTTGACATGGGTAAGGGCCTCTCCGACGCTGACCGCATCCATCTGCACGCTGAGGCAACTAAGCTTGGATACCATCACCGCGATGCTTTGATCGCAGATCCTGCAGACTGCCCAGATGTTGTCGAAACACTCTTGTCTGACGAGGTCGTAGACGCACTGGCCGCGCGGATCGACATGCGCCGCGCTATGCCCCCTACGCTTTGGAATGAGCCAGAGCATAAAGATACGATCTATCTCAGCGTCGTTGACGCACAGGGAAATGCGCTGTCTTTCATCAATTCAATCTTCCACGGTTTTGGCTCGACGCGCTTAGATCCAACCACAGGTGTTCTTTTTCACTCTCGGGGTGCGTCGTTCCGGCTTAATGAAGGCCATCCCAATGCCATTGCGCCACGCAAACGCCCCATGCACACGATCATCCCTGGCATGCTTTGCAAAGATGGTGTCGCCGTGATGCCCTTCGGCGTCATGGGCGGGCACTATCAAGCGGCTGGCCACGCTGCCTTTCTGTCTGGCGTGCTGGACTTGGGAATGGACATACAAGAAGCAATGGATGCACCGCGCAGCTTTGCGCATGATGGGGTGCTGGATATTGAACCAAGTGTTGCCTTGGAGGTGCGCGAAGATTTGACGGCGCGCGGGCACGTGCTGGCCTTACAAGAATCCCCGATAGGTGGGAGCCAGGCAATCTATATCGACCCAGATACAGGTTTGCTGACAGGTGGGAGTGATTCAAGAAAAGACGGAATGGCTTTGGGATTTTAATAATTTTTTGCGATCTACTGGGTTCAGCATGCAAAAATATCGGCGGCTTACAGTATCTGAACCCCAAATTATCTCTTCAATTTACCGCCTCTCATCGGGCTCACCGTCAGCTTAAGGGACTTTCACGCCAGCTTTACCATCCGGTTTCGAACCGATTAGATGGCCTGAGAAGATGTGGTAGATAAGAACAACGGTCGATACGGGGAAATTATGGCGGCAAAATGTGGTGGTAGTCCTAACGCCCCAACAAAATCCCCTAAATTCAGAAGTCGCGATGCGACGCGGACACAAGCCGAAATATTGGCTGTCGCTATAGACGAATTTGCCGAACACGGTTTCCACGGCGCACGGATTGATCGCATCACAAAGGCTGCCAAGTGCAACTCGCGTATGATCTACCATTATTTTGGTGGGAAAGAGCAGCTTTATATCGCGGCTCTTGAAGACATTTTTCAACAGATCCGTGACCAAGAAGCGCAGCTAAATTTTAGCGTAGGGGATCCAGTCACGAAGTTGAAGGAATTGGTGGAATTCACCTTCGATTACTTTAAAAATAACGCCGATTTCCGCAAAATGACGCGCAATGAAAACGCCTTGAACGGGATGTACATCGCGCGTTCAGCGGTGATGCGTGACATGTCGGAGCCTCTCATCGTAGCAATTCGGAATCTCGTAGAGCGTGGATATTCAAGCGGAGTGTTCAGTCGAAAGCCTGATCCCGCCCAGCTTTATCTTAGTATTGTCGCCCTTTCAGCCCACCACCTGAACAACGCTGCCACTCTTGGCATTGTTGTCGGCCAGAACCTACATGACGACGCGTGGCAAGAAGAACGTCGGCAACACGCCAAGGACGTCATTCTGAGCTACCTCGGCATCCAGAATCATTAGCGCTGTTGTCCTGTAAAAACGGCGCGTGGCGTTAATCAAACGAGAGTGAAGCCTAAATTCCCCCATTAAGGGAACATTGAGTGCTGTCTTTTCGCGCCAGCGACCAAAACCGCGCCTCTTTCTTGAGCGGAGTAATTTAATTCTAAAATTTTTTACTTAATTTCATTTATAGGCTCACGGCTCTGCAGTTTGATGACTGCATGAACATATTAAATCATCATGAACAAAGCACCGGCACCCCCCTTCAAGCAGGGTCAATGCCATATCGCTACGCAGTGGAACTACAGACGGCGTCTGTTGTTTTCGGCAAGGGAGATGCTGCTGTTACAGCACTGTCACCGACCTCTCTGAAAATGGACGCAGGTGATTTCGTGGCGCTTGTCGGCCCGTCTGGTTGCGGCAAGTCTACTATCCTACGCTTGGTCAGCGATCTGATACAGCCGTCGTCTGGTGTAGTCCTTGTTGGCGGGCGAGAAGCGTCAGCCAAACAACTGCGCATCGGTATGGCGTTCCAGAACCCCACGATGCTGCCGTGGCTAACGATCGAGCAGAACGTGATGCTGCCGCTCAAGATCGTGGCTCCATTCAAGGCGACATTCCACAAGGATCGTAAAGGGGCTTACCGAGACCGCGTACATCGTTTGCTAAAACAGGTCGGCCTTCAGGATTTTGCTAATCACTATCCATGGCAGTTGTCCGGCGGAATGTTGCAACGATCAAACCTCTGTCGCGCCCTCATCCACGAACCCGATCTGTTGCTGCTTGATGAACCCTTCGGAGCGCTGGACCAGTTCACGCGCGAAGAACTTTGGCAAATCCTTCAGGACCTGTATCTGGACCGCAAACCGACGGTGTTACTGGTCACACATGATCTTCGCGAAGCCGGCTTTCTGGCAAAACGTATCTGCGTGATGAGTGCACGACCTGGCCGCGTCATATCAGACGAACCCGTCAACATCCCGCAGCCCCGGGACATTGGCATGATCTACAGCCCCGAATTTGTCGAAATGACCCAAGGCCTGCGCGAGCTGATCGCACAGGTCCGTAAATAGGATAAGTGCTATGACCGAGAAAAATCGCATCAGAATGCTGTCCTTTTCCCTGATCTTCGGCTTCTTTCTGATATGGGAGGTTCTTTGCGTATTGCTGGATGTCTCTGACCTTGTTCTGCCGCGTCCGTCCGAGATCCTCGTGACGCTGTGGATCAAGTTCCCGATTTTGGTGCCCCACATCCTCCAGACATTGTATTCAACGCTTACCGGTTTTGTTCTTGGTGTCGCGATTGGAACAGCCTTGGGTGTCATGGTGGGTACATCCAAAGTCGCCTACGCCGTCGCTTCGCCACTGCTGGTTGGATTTTCATCCATTCCTAAGGTCGCAGTAGTCCCGATTTTTGTGCTCTGGTTCGGATCGGGCACGACACCAGCGGTACTAACCGCAATGGTCATTTGCGTCTTCCCGATTGTGGTCAATATCGCCACTGGGCTTGCGACAACAGAACCCGACCTTGAAGACGTGCTGAAAACGCTTGGCGCGTCAAAGCGAGAAATTCTGTGGAATGTCGGGCTGCCGCGCACCATGCCCTACTTCTTTGCGGCGCTGAAGGTTGCGATCACGCTGTCCTTTGTTGGTGCTGTACTGTCCGAAACCGTGGCCTCCAACCGCGGGATCGGGAACGTGATGATGACCGCCTCATCGAACTTCCAAGTGTCGCTTGTTTTCGCAGGGCTGATCATTCTCGCTCTGCTTGGTGTGGCCCTCTACTCGCTGTTTTCGCTTCTCGAAAGGCGCGTCACAGGATGGGCAACCCGCGGCAATGACATCGCAATGCCCTAATCAACCCTCCCCTCATCGAAATAAGGAAAGCTGAAAATGAAGAATGTTCTCGTGGGTGCCACCTTCGCGCTAATGGCTGGCGCAGCCCCAGTGTTTGCCGAAATGACCGACATCCGGTTCACCCTGGGCTGGAAAACGCAGGGCTCTGATGCGCCTTTCCTTCTGGCGCTGGACAAGGGTTACTTTGAAGACGAAGGGCTGAATGTGTCCATTGACCAGGGCGAAGGCTCGGCTGCGACCGTGACGCGGATCATGGGTGGTGCCTATGACGCAGGTTTTGGCGACATCAACGCAATCATTCAGAATGCTGCGGCACGCCCGGGTGAGGCACCTGTCATGGTCTATCAACTGTGGAATCGTCCCCCTTTCGCGATTGTGACACCTAAGACGGCAGGCATCGAAAATCCTGAAGATTTCGAAGGCAAGACACTTGGGGGCGCTCAGGGCACGCCGACGACACGGCTCTTCCCTGTTTTCGCCGAAATCAACGGCATTGACCTTGATAAAGTCGCCCAAGAAAACATGGCACCTAACCTGCAGGAACCGATGATGATCCGCGGGGATATCGATGGCGCGTTCGTGTTCACTTCGACAAGCTGGTTCAACCTGATTGCAAACCGCCAAGACCCGGCAAATGACTACAACTGGTTCAACTTCGAAGACTACGGCATGGACCTGTATTCCAACGGCATGATGGTGTCGCGTGAACTTCTGGCCGAAAACCCCGAAGCCGTTGCAGGGCTGGTGCGCGCGGTGAACAAAGCTACGATGGAGGTGTCCGCCAATCAAGACAGTTCGGTCGAGGCGATCATGGCATATGACAATCTGGTGGATGCCGACCTGGAACGCGCGCGGTTGGAATTTGCGCTGACTAATCTGATGAACGCCCCTGAAGTCACGGACATCGGCATGGGTGATCTTGTAGACGAGCGTCTGACCCGCTCGATCGAGATCGTCGCGAAGGGCTACGATCTGGAGCGTCTGCCAGAAGCTTCAGAGATTTTTGACCGGTCCTTCCTTCCTCCGGTTGATGAGCGCCGCTTCGAGACAACCATTAACTAACGCTTAGCCTCACTGCGGCAGGTGATCGCCTGCCGCAGTGAGGTAACCTGAAAATTTCTCCCACCAACTTGTTCGCGGAACTCTATATGTCCAAGCATCGGTTATTGCTCAGTGGTGGGCTCGTTCTTGTTAAGAATGAAACCTTCGAGCGCGTTTCGATCCTTGTGACGGATGGCATAATTACGGCCCTACTCGCAGACGGCGACGCCCCGGAAGATGCGAAGCGCATTGATGTCAGCGACCGCCTTATTATTCCCGGTCTCGTGAACGGCCACACCCACTCACACGGTGCGCTTGGGCGTGGTGGCGTCGCTGGTAACATGACGCTTGAACCGTTCCTTGCGGGATCAGCTTGGCTGAATGCGTCACGAAGTACCGATGATCTGCGCCTCGCAGCAGAACTTTCGGCAGCTGAGTTGATCCGCAAAGGCTGCACAAGTTGCTTTGACCTGTTCATAGAACTATCAGGCCCGACAGTTGAAGGTATCCATGCGGTTGCCGAGGCGTATCAAGGTGCAGGCTTACGCGCAGTCGTTGCCCCTATGATCGCAGACAAGACCATCTATCAGGCCTTGCCCGGGCTGCTGGAGCAATTTGACCAGCCCCTGCGTGACATCGTTGTCGCCTTGTCGATGCCGGACTGGCAAGACATTATCGCAGTATGCAATGAGGCTTTCGCGACTTGGCCCATACCAGATGGACGTGTCCGACCCGGGATAGGACCAACGATCCCGCTGCACTGTTCAGATGCTTTTCTTACCTCGTGCGCAGACGTTGCCGCACAGCATGAAATACCGCTGCAAACCCATTTGGCTGAAACGCGACTGCAACAGGTCATCGCACATCAGAAATATGGTACCAGCCTCACCGCACATCTGGATCATCTACAGATGCTAAGCCCGCAATTCAGCGGCGCGCATGGCGTGTGGCTATCGCAATCAGAGGCCGACCTCCTTGCGGCCCACGACGCCTGTATCTGCCACAACCCCCTTAGTAACCTTAGGCTCGGTTCTGGCATTGCACCCGTAAGATTGCTTATGGACAGCGGTGTGACCCTGGGGGTCGGAACGGATGCGTCGAATACGTGTGATGGCCAATCCAATTTCGAATCCATGCGCCTTGCGGCGACGCTAAGTCGGTCACAGACAAGCAACAGCGAAGAATGGATATCCACCCGTGATGCTTTTGCCATGGCAACGACAGGCAGCGCGCGGATTATGGGGCTCAAGAATGTTGGTATGATCGCCGAAGGATGGGCCGCGGACATGCTGTTCTTGGATGCGGGCTATTGCCACTATACGCCACTGCGTACCCCGCTCGACCAGATTGTGTTTGCAGAAAACGGTGCTGGCTTGCGTGAAGTGATGATTGCGGGTGAGTATGTATTCGCCAATGACCGCGTGCTGACCCTCAACGAACCAAGCCTTACTAAACGCGCCGCGGATGCCGCTACACGGCTGGATGAGACAAACGCTCAAACACGTTTAGTGAACGCAGCAGCATCCGCTGTCGTGCAAAGCTTCTGCCGCGCGACCTGCGCGCTCCCCTACCCCAATTAAGATGAAAGTTACCGCCATGACCCAGCAAACAGACCCTGTAGCCACAGCAAAAGCAATTGTGGAAAGCTATCTTGAACGGTCGATGGTGCCAGATCCTGAAGGGGCCGCAGCCTATGTCAGTGACGATTTCAAATTGGTGTTTACCGGGGGACGCATCTTCGCCGGCCCCGCAGAGAGCGCCGCCTTCAACGCAAAACGATATGACTGGGTCAAGAAGAAGTTCTTACGCACCGATGCCGCACTCGACGAGGCGACAGGGGACGTCCATGTCTACAACACCGGCTATCTTTACGGGGCGTGGAAGGATGGGACCACATTCGAAACGAACCGGTATTTGGATAAGTTCGTTGTTCGCCACGGCAAGATTGTCAGCACCGACGTCTGGAACGACAGTGCCGAGATAATATTGCACAAGGCTGGCTTAGCGGAAGCGGAACTCTGAATTATGCTCCCTCATCATGGTAGATACGACTACTCTCCAATCTCTAAACGCGCCGACTACAGCTGGCCTGAAGGCAAACGGCTTGCAGTCTACATAGGACTCAATCTCGAACATTTTGCCTTTGGCTCTGGACTTGGTGCCGAACTGGCACCTGGGGGCCCGCAACCAGATGTCCTAAACTACGCTTGGCGCGACTATGGCAACCGCGTTGGTGCATGGCGGCTGTTAGAGTTGTTTGATGCATTAGGGCTGCCTGCCAGTGTGCTCGCCAACAGTGAAATGTATGAATACGCACCAGACCTCATGGCCTCTTTCAGCGCGCGCGGTGACGAGATCGTCGGGCACGGGCGAACGAATTCCGAACGTCAAAGCGACCTGACGACGGAGAGAGAAGCCGAGCTGATCTCCGAAGCTACGAAAGTCCTCCACGATGCCGAAGGTAAACAGCCAAAGGGCTGGCTATCTCCATGGATCTCGGAAAGCTTGAATACGCCAGATCTACTTTCAGAGAACGGGTACAAATACACGCTAAACTGGTGCATGGACGATCAACCTGTTTGGATGAAAACACGCCACGGACGTCTCTTGTCGATCCCCTATCCGCAAGAGGTCAACGACATTCCCTCTATCGTCGCACGCAAGGATGGTGCGGCCGAATTCGCGAATATGATCATCGATAACGTCGACGAAATGCTTGAACAGTCTTCGCGGCAACCACTTGTCATGGGCATCGCTTTGCATCCCTATTTGGTCGGACAGCCCTATAGGCTTAGACACTTACGCCGGGCACTGTCTCATATCGCTTCGCACCAAGACCAGATATGGCTGACGACAAGCGGTACTATTTCAGACTACTGTTATGATGCGATATCTGACTTGGTTCCTTGAGCGATACGGCAAGCCCACTTTAGCGTATCGTGTTTGGCAGAATTGCACTTCTCATGAGAACCGCTACCCGAGATTGTTAAACTTTTTCCCCCTGAGAGGCTCGGTTTCGCTGACGCAGACTTCGAGCGTTCCGCCGTCACCGCATATCTAACACCCCGTTAACAACGAGAGTGATAGCGGATGACGGCCAACATGCTTGACTGTGACACACATTCGACTCAAACCTATTCTCAAGAAAACAAACCGGACAAACTTTCAAATTTTATCAAGGCACTGATATTATGTTAGAACATCCTGCCATCCCAGCCCCTTCACTTTAGATGAATAGCGTAAGCACCCGCCCCATCCGGTGGCGGTATTATTGCCCCCGTTTCCGCCCCAGCGTGATCGATACTCAAGCAGGCTAATCTTGGTTCTCGACCGGAGACAGAGGTGATGAGAGCTGCCGGGGATAGGCATTGGTCGCGATAAGGCATCCGAGAGAGATCAGGGGCACCTGCCCCCCTCGAGGACCCTGCCGTACCCAGCCACCCAAGGTGGCCGAGCGGCAGCATAAAGAACCCTGGGGGAGGGGTCTGAAGTCTGTGTAGCTGGGATGGCCCAAACGGCTTCACATACTCAGGTGGCGATGCGGCAGCAGGGGCGATGCCAAACGCGCTATTGGCTGGCCATGCCAACCATCATCGACCCCAGTGCCACAAGGTGGATCAGCATGATCGCCCTGTCATTCCACAGGGTGCCTACGATGAACCAACCGATGACGCCGACGATAAACAAATAGAGGTTCCACGGCGTCCAGCCGAATCCCGTTGCGGCGTAGCCGAGGATCTGCACGATCGATGCGGCCCATTTGATCCAGAACGCAAGTCGGGTGCTGCTGCGCAAGGCAATCAGATCAGACGGCACGGGTCAGCCCTCCGTCGATGCGCCAGTTCTGACCGGTGACATAGCCGCCTTGGTCGGACGCCAACCACCCGATGAGGGAGGAGACCTCTGCCTCGGTGCCATACCGGCCCATGGGGATGCGCGCGCGGCGGTCGTCTGTTTCGGGCAGGCTGTCGATGAACCCCGGCAGGACGTTGTTCATGCGGATGTTCTTGTCTGCGTATTGATCGGCGTAAAGCTTGGCGAACCCTGCAAGCCCCGCGCGGAAAATCCCTGATGTGGGGAACAGAGGGTCGGGCTCGAACGCCGCGAAGGTAGAGATGTTGATGATCGCGCCGCCGCCCTGTGCTGCCATGATCGGGGTCACCAGTCGCGTGGGGCGGATCACGTTCATCAGGTAAACGTCCATGCCCTGATGCCAGTCGTCATCCGTCATCTCCAAAATGTCGCCCTTGGGTCCGTGACCGGCCGAGTTCACCAGCACATCCACGCGCCCCCATCGCTCCATAGCGCCATCGACCAATCGCGCCAGATCATCAACCGACTGGTTGGTGCCGGTGACACCGAAGCCGCCAAGCTCTTTGGCCAGTGCTTCGCCTTTGCCAGAGGACGACAGGATCGCGACCTTGAACCCATCGGCGGCAAGCTTTTTGGCAGCCCCTGCCCCCATGCCGCTACCGCCCGCTGTGATTAACGCTACTTTTTCTACACTCATGACGTTTGCCTCCTTTATGTGTTAAACAGCGCTATCGCGTCTGCTTCAACGCAGGTAAGCGCTTTGCAACGCTTCGACCAGCCAGACATACTGCTGCATGACCATAGGATTTCTACTGTGCCGACCTCGAACGACATCCCCCCTCTGAACGGGCTGCGCGCCTTTGCAGCGGCGGGCCGCCATCTTACCTTTCGCGCCGCAGCTGATGAATTGGGCGTGACCCAAGGTGCCGTGGCCCAACAGGTGCGCGGGCTAGAAGACCACCTGAACCTGCGTCTCTTCCTCAGAGAGCCGCGCGGGTTGGCCTTTACCGAAGAAGGGCGCGCCTATCACATCGCGATTTCCCGCGCCTTCGATCAAATGGCCGAGGCAACAGATGCGCTGCGCACGGCCCCGTCCCACGTCACGATCAGTGTCACCCCCACCTTTGCGTCGAAATGGCTGATCCCCCGACTGGCAGCCTTTACCCAAGCCCACCCCGGCATCGATCTGCGCATCACCGCGACCGAAAGAGTGTCCAGCTTCCACGCGGATGGGATCGACCTTGCCGTGCGGCAGGGCAATCCGCCGTTCGGGGCGAGCCTGCGCGCTGATCTGTTGTTCGAGCAGCAGATCGTCGCCGTCTGCGCCCCCCATTTGGCAGAAGCGCTGAACACGCCGATGGACGCGGCAGGTATCGCGGAGGCGACACTGCTGCATGACACGCACGATCTTTGGCCGCAGTTCATCAAAACGGTGTTTGGGCGCGATCTCCCGACGGCGCGCGGTCTGCGGTTCAACCAAACGACGCTTAGCCTTGATGCGGCGCTTGCCGGTCAGGGGATCGCCCTTGCCAACCGGTTTCTTGTCCAGCGTGATCTGCGTGCGAAACGGCTGGTGCAACCGATCGAAGGCGCATTGAGCGGTGGTAGCGGGTTTTACCTTTTGTCCCCACGGCAAGGCTCCCCAAGCGGTGCCGCCCATGTCCGCGACTGGCTACTGGGCCGCGCCCGCGACGACGTGGCAGAGGCCGCCCTAACCCCAAACGACGAAAGCAACCTTCCCATAGCGGAACCCTGACCCGCTGGCGGGGGTTCTTCTTCATAGATGTCACAAGACAAAGGGCCCCCTTCTCATGAAGACGACACTGACCGTTAACGGCGAAGACTATAGTCTAGACGCCGACACCCGCACGTCGCTGCTGGATGCGCTGCGCAATCACCTGAACCTCACCGGCACCAAAAAGGGCTGCGACCACGGCCAATGCGGTGCCTGCACCGTCATGGTCAACGGCCGCCGCATCAATTCCTGCCTGACGCTCGCCTGTATGCACGACAGCGACGAGATCACCACGATCGAGGGTCTGGGCGACGAACGCAACCTGTCCGACATGCAGCAGAACTTTGTCAAACACGACGGTTTCCAGTGCGGCTATTGCACACCGGGTCAGATCTGCTCAGCCACCGCCATGCTCGAAGAGTTCAAAGCCGGCTGGCCTTCTAACGTATCCGGCAGCCTGACCGCCTCGCCCGAGCTGACCGACGACGAGATATCAGAGCGGATGTCCGGCAATATCTGTCGCTGTGCCGCCTACCCCAACATTGTCGATGCGATCCGCGAAACGGCGAAGGGGCAGTCATGAAACAGTTCGATTACATCCGCGCCGGCGCCAATAGCGATGTCACCGGCACCCCAGATGCCACGATTATCGCCGGGGGCACCAATCTACTGGACCTTATGAAACTAGAGGTGATGACCCCCGACCGGCTGGTCGACATCTCGCGATTGGACCTCAAACAGATCACCCCAACCCGCGATGGCGGGCTACGCATCGGTGCTTTGGTCACCAACTCTGATCTGGCGGCGGATATGACCGTACGGTCGGATTATGCCGCACTCTCCTCCGCCCTGCTGGCGGGCGCGTCCGGTCAGTTGCGCAACAAGGCGACCACGGGTGGCAACCTTCTGCAACGCACCCGTTGCTACTATTTCTACGACACCGATCAGCCCTGTAACAAACGCGACCCCGGCTCAGGCTGTGGTGCGATGGAGGGGGCGAACCGTCTGCACGCGATCCTTGGTGTGACCGACAGATGTATCGCCAGCCACCCCAGCGATATGGCGGTGGCCATGCAGATGTTAGGGGCCGAGGTCGAGATCGAGACCACCGATGGTGTGACCCGCACCGTGCCGCTGTCCGACTTCTATCTGATCCCCACCGACCCCGCCGTCGAAACCGTCTTGCAACCGGGAGAGTTGATCACCGCCGTGATCCTCCCCGCCCCCGCCGAGGGTCGCCAGACCTACCGCAAGGTACGCGACCGCGCGTCCTACGCCTTTGCGATGGTATCGGTCGCGGCGCGGATCAAGGTGACGGATGGCAAGATCACCCAAGCCGCGATTGCCTGCGGCGGTATCGGCTCAATGCCTTGGCGCGATCCGGCGGTCGAGGACGCGTTGATCGGGCACGAACCCGCGCGCGAGGTGTTTGGCAAAGCCGCTGATATTCTGGTCGCGGAGGCCGCACCGAAAGAAGGCAATGCGTTCAAGGTGCCGCTGGCCCGACGCACGCTTATCGCCACACTCAAGGAACTCACGGGGGTACAGCAATGACCGACGGTAGCAATATTTCGACCGCCGAACTGACGATGGATGAACCCGATGACCGCAACCGGCTGGATGCCACGGTTCAGGGGTTGATCCACACTGGCATGGACCGCCCTGACGGCCCGCTGAAAGTATCAGGCCGCGCCACCTATGCGCATGAGGATCAGCCCACGGGCATGATGACCGGCGTTTTGGTGCGCGCCCCTGTCGCGGGCGGTCAGGTCACCGGCCTGAACGCCGAGGCGATCCGCAAGCTGGATGGGGTGCGCGGTGTGTTCCACGGCAAGACTTTCCTGCGTAATCCCGCCCAAGGCACCGCGAACGAAGCACCGGTGCAGCCGGACGGCAAGATCTCCTATGTCGGTCAGCCCGTGGGTTTGGTGGTTGCCGATACGTTCGAGCAGGCCCGCCATGCGGCCCATATGGTCGAGCTTCAGATCACGCCCGACGATGCGGTCACCGACCTGGAAACGGCAGAGATCGAGACACCGAAGGAAAAGCAATCGTCCCAAGGTGATCTGGACGCCGCCCTGTCGCAAGCCGCCTATACCGTGGACGAAACCTATCGCACCGGCGGGCATAGTTCGTCGGCGATGGAACCCCACGCCGCAATCGCGCAATGGGACGGCGAAAAGCTGACCCTGCGCGGGTCGTACCAGATGCTCAAATACAATGTGAATGAACTGGCCGACGCCCTTGGGATCGACCCAGAGAATGTGCATCTTCTGGCACCGTTCGTGGGGGGTGGCTTCGGCTCCAAACTGGGGATCAGCCACGAGGCTGTGGCCGCGGCGCTCGCCGCGCGCGAGCTGGGGGCACCGGTGGCTGTCGTATTGACGCGCCAGCAGGTGCTAGAGGCGACAATGCGTCGATCCGAGACCGTGCAGCACATCAAGCTCGCCGCGGATGCAGACGGGCGCATGACCGGCATCGGGCACGATTCCACCGTGTCGCAACTGATGGACGAAAGCTTTGCAGAGCCGGTAGCCCAGGCCACGCCATTTCTTTACCGTGGTGAGAACCGCGAGATCGGGATGCACATCAAGCGGATCAACCGCATGTGTGCAGGCTCTGTCCGCGCGCCGGGGGAAGCGGTCGGGATCACCGCGCTTGAAATCGCGATGGACGAACTCGCGGTCGCAAGTGGCATCGACCCTGTCGAATTGCGCAAACGCAACATTCCGGATGTTGACCCGTCAGACGGGCGCGCATTCTCGTCCCACAAACTTGCCGAGGCGTTGGATGATGGTGCGAAGACCTTTGGCTGGGACAGCCGCGAGGTCGGCAAGACGGACGGTGAATGGCTGGTCGGCTACGGCATGGCCTCTGCCACTCGCGTCAATATGCTTGGCGAAAGCCACGCCCGCGTGACGCTGAATCAGGACGGTAGCCTGCTGGTTGAAACCGATATGACCGACATCGGCACGGGCACCTATGCGATCCTCACCCAGATTGCGGGCGAGATGCTGGGCATTCCTTCGGACCGTGTGACCGTGCGTTTGGGCGACAGCAGCCTGCCCAAAGCCGCCGGATCCGGTGGCAGCTGGGGGGCCGCATCCTCGGGCGGGTCGGTTTTTGTCGCCTGCGAAGCCCTGCGCAAAAAGATCGCCGAAGCTATGGGCGTAGAGGAACGCGACCTGACCCTGCAAGATGGCGTCGCCACCGCCAACAACCGTCGCGCCGATTTGCCGGAATTCACCAAGGATGGCCCGCTCACGGTCAAGGGCACGATCAAAAAGGGTGACACCCAGACCGACCGCCGCCAAGCCACTTTCGGTGCTTTCTTTGCCGAGGTTGGCGTGAACAGCGTGACCGGCGAGACACGCGTGCGCCGGATGCACGGCAGCTTCGCCGCCGGTCGCATCCTGAACGCCAAGACAGCGCGCTCGCAATGTCTGGGCGGCATGACCTTTGGCATCGGCATGGCGCTGACCGAAGAGCTGATGTTCGACAAACGCGACGGCCATCTGGTGAACAACGATCTGGCTGAATACCACGTGCCGGTAAACCTTGATGTGCCACAGCTGACCGTGAACTTCGTGCAGGAACGTGACCCTTGGGCGAACCCAATGCAGGCCAAAGGCATCGGAGAGCTGGGTATCTGCGGCGCAGGCGCATCCATCATCAACGCGATCTACGACGCTTGCGGTGTGCGGGTACGTGACCTGCCCGCGACGATGGACAAGATCCTGTCAGGTTTGCCAGAGATGTAACCGGCGGCATCCGCAAACAAAGCAACCGGCGCGGCGTAAGCTTGCGCCGGTTTTTTTGTGGGCTTTTGTCTATGTTTGGCCATTTCCCGGCAGGAGATCCGGCACGGGGGTGGCGCATCGACCAATCCCGACCCGTGGGGCGGTTGTGGTACCCTTCGCCCTTACCGCTGGCGACACGACACAAAAAAGCCCGCACGATGAAGCGCGGGCTTTTATCAGCTATATCGGCGTTATCAGGACTTCTTGACGTCTCCGACACCCTGTTTATCCGCCTCGGCTTCGGCAGCGTCGACAACACGTTGGCCGGAGGCTTTGGCCTTCTCGACAATCGCATCTGCTGCTGTATCACCCGGGGCCGCAGCGTCCGCGTCCTCTTTGGTTTCGCGCAACACCTTCTTCGCCTCGTCAGAGGCCGCCTGAGCAACCTTGCCGAGCTTTGCCTTTTCTTCGGCGAAGATACGTTCAGCGTCGGCCATCAACTGGTCGCTATGCTGACCCATGTAGCGGTCCTCTGTCCGGCTGCGGGGCAGTGCGGCGCCGATGGCGGCCCCAACGGCGAGCGCAAGCGCACCGGCGATCAGGGGCTGTTCTTCGTACATATCGACGGCACGATCCCGACCTTCGCGGCCATAGGAGGCGGCTGTCGCACGGGCACGAACGGCGCTTTCACGGGCGGCGATGACGCGCTCGCGGGCTTGCTCTGACAGGTCTTCGGTGCCCTCGGCCAGACGGCGGCGCAACTGCGCTGCGCGCTCGGAAGCGGAGGATGCAAAGTCGCGCGCCCCCGATGCGACGGAATGACCAGCATCCGATACCGCACCTGCTGCGCCCTTGGCTTTGTCTGCCACGGCAGAGCCCGCGTTTTGTGCGGACCCCGCTACGCTGGACGCCGCGCCCGAGACACGGTCACCGGCGCGCGATGCCGCGTCGCCTGCACGCTGTGCGATACCGGCTTGATCATCATCTTCGGTAAGCGCCCAAGTTGGCACATCACCCGTCCGCGCAACATCGCCCGAGTAATATGGCTTGGACGGATCGCCGGGCTGTGGCCCCAGATCACGACGCTGGCCCACTGGAACAACGCCATGCTGCTGCGCACTGACCGGAAGGTCGTGGTCGTCGTGACGGACACCGTAATAGTTTGCATGCCCGCGGGTGTCGCGATAATCGCGATCATCGCGCGAAACATAGCGGTCGCGGCCTGGCATCTTGTCGCCGGCCATCAACCACGCGAGGCCAACACCGGTCAGCGCCAGCGCAATCGGATTGCGCTTTACCGCATCGGTGACAGAGCGGCCAATGTCGCCCCCGTGCTCGCGGAACTGATCCGAGAATTGGCGGGCAATGGTTTCGACCGAGAACTTGTCTTGCAGATCGTCCAGCGTGCTGGTCAGTCCGGCGCGCTCGCGCTCGATCTCGCGTTCGATTTCTTCGGGGCTGCGGTTATTACTTGTCATCGTAAACCTCCTTCACGGCTTGCGCGTCACGTTTTACGTTCTTGGTGGTGCGGGTCGGTGCCAAGCTGCTGAGCTTGAGCGCATTGGTCCCTTTGTTGACCATCACATAGGCGATCAGTGCAAAGGCAACGCCGACGATCAGGGCCGACCACCCCGCAGGAATGCCTGCTTCGGTGAGCGCTGCAACCAATGCCGCGGACAACACGTTCAATGCGGTCAGGGCAACGAGGACAGCGCCGACGATCAGACCGATGGCCGCACCCGCAGATTTCAGATTTTCGTTTACTTCGGCACGGGCCAGATCGACCTCGCTGCGGACCAGCGAACTGACGTGGGTCAGCGCATCGCTCAGCAGGCTGCCGGTGGATTTATTGGGATCGGTGGTCATACTGTGCTCCCTTTCGGTGTGGTGTTTACGGCGGGGCTGGCGACATCACCTGAATCAAGGTTATGCGCGCGCTCTGCCGGTACGGGGCGTTCCATCTCGCGCCCCTCGTAGGCGTAGCGTTCGCCGCGTGCGCCAGTGTTCGACGCTTTGGCAAACCGTGTCGCGGCAAAGCCGACCAAGGCAGCCCCGCCCAGAAAGACGAAGGGGTTGCGTTTGGCAAAGTCAGATACCGCGCCGACCATCTCGCCCAGATCCTTGTCGCGCATGGAGTCAGAAGCATCCGCAAGCCCGTCTGCAAGCTGGCTAAAGGTGCGTTCTTGTGGCGACCCGCTGCGCAGTTCGTCGGCGGCGGTGCGCAATGCGCTGGCCACGCCTCTGACTTCACTCGCGGCGGCACCTTTGGCTTCGTCTGCATAGCGTGCAGCATCGGAGGCAACGGTGTCGGCCACGTCTTTCGCCCGCGCTTTGGCTTCATCCGTAGCGGAGGCGGCGGTGGCTTTTACTTTTTCATTCAGGTCCTGCGCGCCGGCAGGATTGCTATTTTTTGTATCAGTCATGATGCGCTCCTTTTGTTAGGCGATGAGGTTGAGAACGGCGAGAACGACCACGATCAGGCCGATGAGGTAGAAAATTCCATGCATTCAATTTCTCCTTTTTTGTCACGTTCCTGTTATTGAAGACCCAACCGTCAGAGTTGAATTTCGTTCCCCGCTTCCGACGTTGGGGGCGATAAAACTCGCGTCGGAACAGGTGTGATTTTGGGGTGCATATAAAGGCACGCGCGAAGCCGCCGCGCACGCAGACAGCGTGGAACGCATTGGCGCATCGCCGCGTTGGACAGGGAATACAAATCACATCGCAAAGGAGATCGATATGCCGATGAACAGCCTTAAAGACGTGTACCATGACCAACTCCAAGACCTGTACAGCGCGAACAAACAATCGCTGGATGTGGTCGTCGCCCTAGGCCGTGCCGCCAAGGATAAAGAGCTTTCCGAAGCCCTGATCGCCGGATCGAACGGCATCAGCGACGGCATGGAAAAGATTGCCGAGATTTGCAACGCCCACGGTATTTCGCCCACGGGTGAACACTGCAAAGGGATGGAAGGGCTTGTGGCCGAGGCGAAGGCCCACGCGCTGGAAGAGGACTTCGGAGACGACGACGTACGCGACGCCATGATCATCACGCAGTACCAGCGTATGGTCCATTACGCGCTGGCCGGATACGGCTGCCTTGTCGCCTTTGCCAACCGTCTGGGCAAAGACGAAGACGGTGCCATCCTGCAGGAATGTCTGGATCAGACCTATGACGGTGACCGCCGCATGACTGATATCGCGACAGGTGGCGTGAACAAAGCCGCCGCCTGAGTCTGCGACAGTTGGGGCGTAGCCCCCAACCAATGTACAAAAGCCCCGCTGGATCAGCGGGGCTTTTCTCATGTCTGCCTACCTCGGCAAACGTTACGCGGCTTAACTCGCCTCTGCCGCGGTCGCTTGGGGGAAGTAATCGACCCCCTCTTTCTCGGCGAGCTTGTGGATCTCTGCCATGATGCCTTCACGCGCATCGCAGGCGGCCTCCCACGAGGTGTTGGGATCGGCACAGGGCACGAGGAACCAGACGTCCTTGCCCAGTACGTCCTGCCCCGCGACCCGCACGCATACGTCATCTCGATTGCCCACGTATTTCTCGTCCAGCGCGTCGATCACCTTGTCGAAAGCGTCGCGCAACGCATCCACATCTGCGGTGTGAGACAGTTTGATCTTAACGATGCGCAACATTTCCGGCTCCTGCATGGTCCAGTTCTTGAACGGGGTAGAGACGAATTCGGTCACCGGCACGACCAGCCGCGTGCCATCCCAGTCGCGTAGTTGCACATAGGTGAAATGGATCCGCTCCACGTGGCATAGCGCGTCGTTGAACACGATACGGTCGCCGATCTTGGCTGATCCGTTCAAGGCGATCTGCAACGACGACATGATATTGCTTAAAATGCTGCGCGCGGCGAAGCCCAAGACAAGGGTGACCGCCCCAGCCGTCCCCAGCAATGTCAGCCCGAGGTTCTGAAACACATTGGTCTGCGACAGGAATATACCGCCGCCAACCAGCACGACAGCCACAACAAAGACCCGACGCGCCGCCGAGATGCGCGTTGCGGTGGTACGTTTGTGCACCTCTTCTTTGAGGGTCAGATCGGTTTCCTCGACCTGCGTCAGGTGATCCAGGATAACCTCGACGCAATTGACCACAAACCACAGCCCCGCCCCGATCAGCCCCAGCCATGCGGTCGGGACCAGCACTGTCGTAAGCTCTGCCGAGAAAGAGAAAATCTTGGCCTCGACCACCATGACGAACAGGGTCGACACGCCCACGCAGGCGGGCCCGCGCACCGATCGGAATATCTGCCGTGCCAGCTGCGACGGCACACGCTCCGCGATCCACCCCGTCAGCAACCAGACCAGTCGCGCCACGTAGATCGCCAGCGCGATCAGCACCGGCAGGCCGATGAGTTCCCACAGCGCAAGATCAACGACCGTGTTTTCTGTCAGCACATCGGGCAGCATGGTTTCAAGCCGACCGGGCCCGTAGCGGGTGTAGAGCCGCGGAATATTCTGCACCGTGTGGCGCGAGAACACCCAGACAGGGTCGCCCCCTTCGGGCTTGATCCGGTTTAGGCGGATGGACGCGGGGTAGTCGTCCATATCAAGCGTCCACAGCAACAGCGATTTGCGCGGCGTGCCCGCCATCGCCTTGTCAGAGGTGGATGCCGCATCCAGCGCGTCGGGCCGGTCCAGCAGGTTGTCCCAGTTGATCACAGTTTTCCGGCTGATCACGGTTTCAAGCTGTCGGATCAGCGATGTCCCCACGTCCTGCTGGCGATCCTGCTGGATATCGGACAGGTCAAGCAGATGCGCGGCACCGACCCAATCATCGCGGCGCACGGCCCGCACAAGGCTTTCCATCGTCGCACGGGGTGTTTCGCGGTCGATTTCTGGCGTGACCGCGGGCAGACCGCTGTTCAATGCCTCGACGCAATACCAGCGGGCGGTATCGCAGGCTTCCTCTTCCTCCTGCGCCCAAAGCGGTGCCGCAAAGATCAAAAGGGTGGCCATCAGACCCGCGAGGTATCGTAGTTTGCTCAAATCACTCTCCATTCCGGCGTCACGAAATCACGTGACATGTCGGTGTTGTGACTGAGCTAGCGCAGCTATCGCATTCTACCAGTTTTGATCCGGGGAATTCGTGCCGCCAGACGCGCCTGACCGCAAGATCAGGCCCCCACCTGCCCTGTGGCTTCGTGCAACATCTTGGTCACATGGTTCGTGGCATAGGGCTTGGGCACAAAGGCAGCCCCGCTTGGCACGTCCGCTTCGTCAAGCTCGATCACGCCCGATGCGATCATGATCACCACCGGAGGCCAGGTTGTGCGCACATAGGCCGCCAGTTTGAGCCCGTTCATGGTGCCGGGCATATCAATATCGGTAAATAGGATGCCAATATCAGAATGCGTCTGCATCACTTCGATGGCTTCGTCGGCCGATCCGGCTTCATAGGTCTTAAAGCCGGCCTCTTCGATCATATCGACGGCCCCCATACGGATCAGCGGTTCATCTTCTACGATCAGCACGGCGGGTAGGTTCTGATAATCCACGTTTGGACAGCTTTCATTAATGATCAATGGGCTTGCAGAGCACCATTCTTAGATCGTCAAACCTGCCAGTGGAGCTTGTAGCATAAAGCTCAAACCCTCTGGCGCGTAATTTAGTTCCGCCGATCCGTTAAAATATCCGGCGAGCGCTTGTTCTATCATCCGGCTGCCAAAGCCCTTGCGGCTTGGCGGTGTGACCAATGGGCCGCCGCTTTCGGTCCAGCTGAGGTGAAACACCTCTGCGCTATCGCTTGCCCGAGCGACCTTCCACCGCACCGCAATCTTGCCGTCGTCCCCGTCACCGGACAAAGCGCCGTATTTCGTGGCGTTGGTCGACAGTTCGTGCAGCGCCATCGTCAAGGCCAGCGCCTGTTTGGACCCGATCGGCACATCCGGCCCCTCTATCGCGAACCGTCCCTCACCCGTCCGATGAGGGGCCAACGCGGCCTCGATCACCTCGAGGATACGGGTCTGTGCCCATGCGGCCTTGATCAAACGGTCATGCGCCTGCGCCATCATGCCGATACGCGACTGGATAGCGACCTGTGCATCCTTCAGGTTTTCGGACTGACGCAGCGTCTGCGACACCATGACATTGACCATCGCAAGGGTATTTTTCACCCGATGGTTCATCTCGCCCAGCATCAGCTGCCGCTGTTCTTCGGCGACCTTGATCTCGTGTATATCCGTGCAGGTGCCGTACCAGCGCGTGATCCGTCCGGCCTCGTCGCGCACAGGCTGGGCACGCCCCAGCACCCACCGATACTGCCCCGTGCGGTGCCGCAGGCGATATTCGATTTCATAGTGCTCGCCGGTCTCAAGACTGTGACCCCAACGCGCCCAGGCTTTTTCCTGATCGTCGGGGTGGAACATGCCGTTCCAGCCCTCGCCGTCGGTCGATCCTTCGGGCACACCGGTGAATTCATACCAGCGGTCGTTGTAATAATCGTGAAAGCCGTCCGGCAAAGTGGACCAGATCATCTGATCGACCGAATTCGCAATCGCGTGGAACTTGGCCTCACTCTCGAACAGCTGACGTTCCCGCAGTTCAAGTTGCTCCAGATGTTTGCGCGCCTCATGCTGCCGCCGCCGCGCCTTGAGCGCGGAGCGCACCGAGCGTACCAGTTCCTCTGCGTGCAAAGGGCGCGACAAGAGCACCGCGTTGCTCAGCTGGTCAATCCTTGCAGCTGCGTCGTTGCTGCGGCTGGAGGACGTGCCATTGGCCAGCACGATAAACGGGACATCCGACCACGGGGGCTGCGCGGCAAGCGCCTCTTGCAAGGTATCGACCCCGACGCCTGCCAGCGCCTCTTCGGTCACCAGAATCGCGCCGATTTGCCGCCCGACGAGGCCCGCAAGTTCCCCAAGGGAGGCGACGGATGTCGATGCAATATCATGCTGGTCGAGCAACTGCCCGGCGACAGCCGCATCCCGTCCGCGTGGCGCGAGAATACCGACAGAGACCAAAAGCGCATCATCCGGGGTCTCTGGTTCGGATGACGATGCCATTTGTGGTGTCACTTGGCACCGTCGCTGGTTTGAGGGTCGAGCTGCAAAAGCGCGTCTGTGCGCTGCGTGAACACCGGCGTCCCTGACAACACGCCCGAGAAACTGCGGATAGGTTCGCCGATCACGATACCAGTCGCGTCGATCTTGAATTCACGGATGCTGCGCTCATGGTCAGACGTACGGGTCTTGATCACCGCGATGGATTTGCGCACTTCGCCTTCGGCCTCGAAAAACCGCAGCATCATGACGGTATCGGCAAGATAGCTGATATCGATGTCGGTCCGCAGTTCCCCTGTGACACCATGTTGCCCAAGGATCATCAGCGACACCACGCCCTGCTGCGCGAGATAGCTGAGCAGCTCATGCATCTGTAGCACAAGGAAATTATCACTTGGCATCGCGTGCAAATACGCGTTGAGGCTGTCGATCGCGACAACATTTACCCCGTCTTTTTCAACCGAGGTGCGCACCGCGCTGGCGAATTCACCGGGCGACAGTTCCGCCGGATCGATCTGCCGGATTTCCAACTGCCCGTTGTCGATGAACGGCTGCACGTCCATGCCAAGCGCCCGCGAGCGGGTAAGCAACGTTGACAGTCGCTCGTCGAACAGGAAATACGCGGCTTTCTCGCCTCGGTTCAACGCGGCCAGCATGCAGCGCACCGCCGTCGTTGTCTTGCCCACGCCAGCAGGACCGGCCAGCAGCGCATTGGTGCCGGGCACAAGCCCCCCGCCCAGCAAAGCGTCGAGCGCGTCCAGCCCCGTTGTCACCGCATCAGCCGAAAAATCGCGCGCGTGATCCGCCGCGATCAGGCGCGGGTAGACGCACAACCCGCCCTTTTCGATGGTAAAATCGTGGTAGCCGCCGTGATACTTCAAGCCGCGCATCTTGATCACACGCAACCGGCGCCGTTCCGACCCGAAATCATTGGCCAATTGTTCAAGCGAGACGACGCCATGCGCGATAGAGTGAAGCTGTAGATCCCCCGGTTCAGCCGTGCGGTCGTCCAGCATCAAGACCGTGCAATTACGCCGCGCAAAGAAATGCTTTAGCGCCAGGATTTGCCGACGGTAGCGTAGCGGGTTCTGCGCCAGCAAGCGCAGCTCTGACAGGCTGTCGAGAACGACACGGGTCGGATTATTCTCTTCCACCAGATTAATGATACCCCGTACGGTCTCCCCAAGTTCGACTTCGCTTGGGTGCAGCAAGGATTGCTCCCGATCAGAGCTGTACTCATCTTCCGCGACCAGCTCGTACAGATCAATATCGTCTAGCGTCCAGGAGTGGGACTGTGCGACAGCCGTGAGCTCATCAACCGTTTCGGAAAGCGTGATATAAAGACCGTGCTCACCATTTTCGCGACCATTCATGAGGAACTTCAACGCGAGCGTTGTTTTGCCGGACCCCGGCGTCCCTTCGACAAGATACAGCCGATGCGGGGTCAACCCGCCACACAGCACATCATCCAAACCAGACGTCCCTGTCGACAGCCGCCTCTGCGCCGCCCCAGTGGTACGATCGCCCATTACTTGCACCCCACTCGTATCATACTCTTACGGTGCCCTTACTCCAGCAGTGGGCCCATGTATCCGCCGTATTTTACTCAATGATGAATATTCAAGCAAATCGATTTGTATCGATGGAACGCCAGAGTGCCGGATGCCCCGCGGGACTGTTCGGTAAAGGGGCGGCGGCCCGATTGCTCTTGAAAAACGCGTGCGGTTTTGCCACCTATGGCAGTGTGAGGACGACCTCCCCTGAATGGAAAACTGTCGGGACGACCCGGCCCTTCAATGAGGTATAACATGCGCTCTGCATTTGACCGTCTTCGCCACGCCATCAGTTTTGAAGTTATCGCGCTGATCCTTGTGATCCCCGCTGGCGCGATCCTGTTTGACGTGCCCCTACATGACTTTGGTGTCGTGGGCATTGTCAGCGCCACGCTCGCGACGCTTTGGAACCTTGGCTATAACGTGCTTTTCGACTTAGCCCTACAACGGCTGACTGGAACCACCCTGAAATCGCGCATCGTCCGGGTGCTGCACGCGCTGGTGTTCGAGGCGGGGCTGCTGATGGTTCTGCTGCCCTTCATCGCGTGGTATCTGGCGATCAGCCTGTGGGATGCCTTCGTGCTGGATATCGCACTGGCGGCATTCTACCTCGTTTATTCCTATGTGTTTAACCTGATCTACGACACGCTTTTTCCGCTACCCGAATGGTCGCAAAAGCAGGCGGAAAGCGCCTAGCTCATCAACCCATTGTGGTGATCAGACCGGCAAGGTGAATGACGCCTTGATCCGGTCCATCACCACGGTGGTTTTGAACCCTTTGATATCGGGGTTGTTGTAGAAAAAATCGCGGGTGAACGCCTCGTAATCCTGCATGTCCTTGGCGCTGACGATCAGCATAAAGTCGGTCTCTCCGGTCACGTAGTAGGCGCTCATCACTTCTGCCCGCTCCCGCACCGCTCGCTTGAAACGGTCGATGATATCGGACCGTTCCCGCGCCAGTTCCACCGCGATCAACATGGTCAGGGGACGGCCCACGGCCTCGGGCGAGACGACGGCGATATCGGCCTCGATCGCCTTGGTCGCACGCAACCGCGCAAGGCGCCGCTGGACCGAGGTTTGCGACAGCCCGACCAGTTCGGAAAGGCGCGCGCTGGTAAGCAGATTGTCGCGCTGCACGTGATGCAGGATTTTCCGGTCTATCGCGTCAATCATCCTAAATTCCCCATATCTTACAAAAGTTTGCAGCTTTTACCCGCGTAGCCGCATTATTCGCATAAATGCACAGCGCGAAAAAGCTAAACTCGCACAATACCCTGGCAGGAATCCCCACATGATCGACCATTCTTTTACACAGCACGAATATGCAGCACGTCTGGCGAAAACACGCGCCGAAATGGCCAACCGCGGGCTGGACGCGCTGTTTGTCACCGATCCGTCCAATATGGCGTGGTTGGCGGGCTATGACGGGTGGTCGTTTTACGTGCATCAAGGCGTGCTGTTGACCCACGAAGGCCAGCCCGTCTGGTGGGGCCGCGCCATGGACAGCGCCGGTGCCCAGCGCACCACCTATCTGGATGATGACAATATCGTCGGCTACGATGACACCTACGTCCAGAACCCCGACAAACACCCGATGGAGGATCTCGCCCGTCTCATCGCGGACCGCGGTCTAGAGAATGCACGCATCGGGTTCGAGCTGGACAACTATTACTTTACCGCTTCGGCGTTTCTGACGCTGCAAACGCGGCTGCCGGGCGTCAATATCCAGAACGCCACGGCGCTGGTGAACTGGCAACGTGCGGTGAAATCCCCGACCGAGCTTGAATATATGCGCCGCGCCGCGCGGATCGTGGAACGGATGCACGAGGTGATCCGCGAAAAGGCCGAGGTCGGGATGCGCAAGAACGATCTGATCGCGGATATCTATCACGCCTCCGTCAGCGGGGCTGAAGGGCATTGGGGCGACTACCCCGCCTGCGTGCCCATGACGCCCTCGGGTCTGGATGCAACCGCGCCGCATATCACATGGGACGATGCTCCCCTGCGCAACAACGAAGGCACATTCTTTGAAATCGCGGGCGCACACCGACGCTATCAATGTCCACAGTCGCGTACCTTGTTCTTGGGCAAGCCTCCGCAGAAGTATCTGCATGCAGAGAATGCCGTGCTCGAAGCGATTGATGCCGGGCTGGAGCAGGCCAAACCCGGCAACCGCTGCGAAGACATCGCCCGCGCCTTCAACACCACCCTGCGCAATCGCGGGTTCGAGAAAGACAGCCGCTGCGGCTATGCGATCGGCCTGTCCTACCCTCCGGACTGGGGCGAACGCACCATGTCGTTCCGCGCAGGGGATACCACCGTGCTGGAACCCGGCATGACCTTCCACTTTATGCCCGCCCTTTGGCTTGACGACGGCGGGATCGAGATCACAGAGCCGATTGTCATCACGCAAACCGGTGTCGAATGCCTGTGCACCACCCCGCGTGCGCTTGTGATCAAGGAATAGCGCCATGCGGGACAATCCTATCTCGGCCACCATCGATTTCGAGTGCGACGGCGTGCAGCACGGCTATCTGCGCCTGCCCTATAGCCGCAATGACAGCGCTTGGGGGGCGATCCAGATTCCGGTGACCCAAGTGAAAAACGGCGACGGCCCCTCTGCCTTGCTGACCGGGGGCAACCACGGCGACGAATACGAAGGGCCGCTGGCCTTGGTCGAGCTTGCCCAGACCTTGGAGGCCAAGGATGTCACGGGGCGCGCGATCATCCTCCCCTTCATGAACCACCCCGCCTTTATGGCGGGGACGCGGGTGTCTCCGTTGGACGGGGTGAACATGAACCGCAGCTTCCCCGGCCGCCCCGATGGCACCCCTACCCAGAAGATCGCGGATTACTTTCAACGGGTGCTGCTGCCGATGGCGGATGTCGTGCTTGATTTCCATTCGGGCGGCAAGACGCTGGATTTTCTGCCCTTCGCCGCCTGTCACACGCTGGAGGATGCGGACCAGCAGGCCCGCTGCCGCGCCGCGCGCGATGCGTTCAACGCGCCTTTCAGTGTCGAGATGCGCGAGATCGACGCGCTTGGCATGTATGACGACGCAGCAGAGACGATGGGCAAGACATTCATCACCACCGAATTGGGCGGCGGCGGCACTGCCACGCCTGAAACCGCGCAGATCGCCCGCAAAGGCGTGCGCAATCTGCTGATCCACGCCGGTATCCTGCAAGGCCAGCCCGTCACCGCGCCATCGCGTATGCTGTCGCAAGACGACGACCGTTGTTTCCACGTCACCAACCACGGTGGGCTGGTCGATTTCAACGTCACCCTCGGCGACACAGTGGCCGAAGGCGAGCTGATCGCGCGTCTCTGGGACAGCCAGCATACGGGCCTGCCCCCGCGTGAGATCCGCGCCCAGATGGGGGGCATCGTGATCGCCCGCCATCACCCCGGACTGGCACAGCCGGGCGATTGCCTTGCCGTGCTGGCCACCGAACTCAACTGAAACTCTCCTAAACAGAAAGCCTGACCTATGCTTCGCAATGATGATCAACTCGCCACATGGGACCGCGATAACTTTTTCCATCCCTCTACGCATTTAGCACAGCATGCGCGGGGTGAATCCGCGACGCGGGTGATCACAGGGGCGTCGGGCGTCCATATCGAGGACCGCGATGGCAACCGGATGCTGGACGCCTTTGCCGGGCTCTATTGCGTGAACGCAGGCTATGGCCGGACCGAAGTCGCCGACGCCATTGCCGAACAGGCGCATCAGCTGGCCTATTACCATTCCTATGTGGGCCACGGCACCGAGACGTCTATCACGCTGGCAAAGATGATCATGGACCGCGCACCGGCGCATATGTCCAAGGTCTATTTCGGTCTGTCCGGCTCGGACGCGAACGAAACGAACATCAAGCTCGTCTGGTACTACAACAACATCCTTGGTCGCCCGCAGAAAAAGAAAATCATCTCGCGCTGGCGCGGCTACCACGGGTCGGGGCTGATGACCGGATCGCTGACCGGCCTGTCGCTGTTCCACGACAAATTCGACCTGCCGATGAACCCCGTGATCCACACGGACGCGCCCTATTACTACCGTCGCAAGGACCGCACCCAGTCCGAAGCCGAATTCACCGCGCAATGCGCCAACGCGCTTGAGGCGCTGATCCAAGCCGAAGGGCCGGACACCATCGCAGCCTTTATCGGGGAACCCGTATTGGGGACCGGCGGCATCGTGCCCCCGCCCGCCGGATATTGGGACGCGATCCAAGAGGTGTTAAACCGCCACGACATCCTGCTGATCGCGGATGAGGTCGTGACCGGCTTTGGCCGTCTGGGGACGATGTTCGGGTCGGATCACTATGGGCTGAAACCCGATCTGATCACCATCGCCAAGGGTCTGACCTCGGCCTATGCGCCGCTGTCGGGGTCGATCGTATCGG
This sequence comes from Sulfitobacter sp. PM12, assembly GCF_045586035.1. Taxonomy (NCBI): domain Bacteria; kingdom Pseudomonadati; phylum Pseudomonadota; class Alphaproteobacteria; order Rhodobacterales; family Roseobacteraceae; genus Sulfitobacter; species Sulfitobacter sp. PM12. Next base: position 1,127,203 of record NZ_CP151529.1, on the reverse strand, counting down.
ACCGGATGTGGAAGGTGCTGGAACAGGGCACGGACGAGAACGGCCCCATCGGTCACGGCTGGACCTATTCGGCGCATCCGATCTGTGCCGCGGCGGGTGTCGCGAACCTCAAGCTCATCGACGACCTGAACCTTGTCAGCAACGCGGCCGAGGTGGGCGGATATCTGAATGCCTCGATGAAAGAGGCGCTTGGCGATCATCCGAATGTGGGGGACATCCGTGGCGAAGGGCTGCTGTGCGCGGTTGAGTATGTGGCCGACAAGGCAGACGCCACGCCGCTTGATCCTGATGCCAAGGTGGGGGCCGCGATCTCTGCCGCGATGCTGGAACGCGGCGTGATCGCCCGTGCCATGCCCCAAGGCGACATCACCGGCTTTGCCCCGCCCTTCTGCATCACCCGCGCAGAGGTCGATACCGTCGTCGCCGCGACCGCGGATGCGGTAAAAACCGTGCTGGGATAAACGCCCCGGTTCGCCTTGTTTCGCAGGGCGAACCGGCCCCCCCACAGGTGGAGCATAATGCGGGCGCTAACACGGCGCTTGGCCGTTGCAGCCCCTGATTGTTTGCGCAATGACTACCCCAAGCTACGGGAGGAGCGCAGATGCCACATTGGTCACAGGCGATCACGGATCGCATACAAACAGAAACCCATTTTGACGGTCGCGAGATCAAATGCTTCAAGGATCGCCCCGCCGACCTGAACGCCATGCTCGCCGCGGCCCTTGCCCGCGCCCCCGATCAAGAGGCCGTGGTCAGCGGCGAGACCAGACTGACCTATACCGAGCTTGACCAGCACGTGGGCCGCATCGCCGCAGGGCTGCGCGCCCGCGGGGTCGAAAGGGGCGACCGCGTTGCGCTGCTGCTGTCGAACCGCTGGGAATTCATCGCGACCATGATGGGCTGTCTGCGGCTCGGCGCGATTGCCGTGCCGATCAACATCCGCGAAGGCACGCCAGAGCTGGCGTATATCCTGCGTCAATGCGGTGCCAAGATCGCCGTGCATGGCATGGATGTCGCCGACCGCCTGCCCGCACCCGCCGATCTGCCCGGGCTGACCCACCGCTTTTGCGTTGGCGGCACAGTGGCGGGGGCCGACGCTTTTGATACGCTGCCCGCGCAGACCCCGCTGACCGACGCCGTGCCGCTGCACGAGGATGACATCGCGGTGATCCTCTATACCTCCGGCACCACAGGCCAGCCCAAAGGGGCGACGCTGACCCATCTGAACATCGTCCATTCCGCGATGCATTTCGAGCTTTGTATGGAGCTGGGGGCCGGTGAACGGTCGCTGCTGTGCGTACCCGCAAGCCATGTGACCGGGCTGGTCGCCACCGTCTTTACTATGCTGCAAACCGCAGGCTGCACCGTGATGATGGAGGTCTTCGGTGCCCATGAATTCCTGTCGCTGACCGCCGACGAAAAGGTCACGCAGACGCTGATGGTGCCAGCAATGTACAACCTGTTCCTGCTGCGCTGCAACGTTGATGATTACGACCTGCAACACTGGCGGATCGGGGGCTACGGCGGCGCGCCGATGCCGCAATCCACCATCACCGAACTGTCGGAAAAGCTGCCGAACCTCTGCCTGATGAACGCCTATGGCGCGACGGAGCTTACCTCTGCCGTGACGATCCTGCCGATGGGGTTCGGCACCAAACGCGCGGATAGCATCGGCATCGCCGTGCCTTGCGCCGACATCCGCATTGTCGATCCTCAGGGCAACGACGTGCCCGACGGCACCCATGGGGAGCTTTGGATCAAGGGCGCGATGACCGTGCCCGGCTATTGGGACAACCCAGACCGCACTGCCTCCGAGTTTCACGATGGCTACTGGAAAAGCGGCGACATGGGGTCACGCGATGCCGAAGGGTTCATCTGTCTGCACGACCGCCGCAAGGATATGATCATTCGCGGCGGCTATAACATCTACAGCGCCGAGGTCGAAAACGCCCTGACCGCCCACCCCTCCGTGATCGAATGTGCCGCCATCGGCTGCCCTGATCCGGTGCTGGGGGAGAAAATGCACGTGTTCATCCACACCACGGATACCGCGCTGGATCTTGATGCGATCAAGGCTTTCGCACGGACAAAGATGGCGGACTACAAAGCCCCCGATTTCGCGACGTTCGAACCCGATCCCCTGCCGCGCAACGCCAATGGGAAGATCGTCAAGAACACGCTTCGCGACAGGCTGAAGGCGCAGGCCTGAGGGCATGAAAAAGCCGCAGCGCACATTGGCGCTGCGGCTTTCATCTGTGTCGGTTCAGGCGCGATCAGGTCGCGGCCGGTTGCGCGTAGGCCAGTTCATGGTCGCCAAGGTCCATGATGTCTTCGCCGGATTTGTCCCATTCGGCGCGATCTTCGTCCGTCGCTTTGGGCGAGAACAGACCGGTCACCGCATAGAACACACCGATCAGCGGTGCCGTCCAGCAGGCAAATGCCAGCGGGATATACAGCAGGTTGGTCAGATTACCGTCCATGACCCCCAGCCCCAAGGCCGAGATCACAAAGGCACCACCGGCGTTCCACGGGATCAGCGGGCTCATCAGCGTGCCGCCCTCTTCCACCGCGCGGCTGAGGTTCAGGGTCGAATAGCCCATCCCGCGGTACAAGGGCGCGTACATACGGCCCGGCAGCGCGATAGAGATATAAGGATCACCCGCAACCATATTGGTCGCAAAGGCCGTCCCGATGGCCGAGCTTTGTACCGCGCCAAAGCTTTTCACGCGGCTGACGATCGCCAGAATGATCGCCTCCAGACAGCCGGTGCGCTCTAGCGCGCCGCCAAAGCCCAAGGCAATCAACATCAGCGAAATGGTCCACATCATCGACTGGATGCCGCCCGCGTTCAGCAGGCTGTCGATGTCGGCGATGCCCGTGTCGATGGAATAGCCCGACTGCGCAAAGGCGAACACGTCATGCAGCCCCGCGCCCTGCCAGAAGATCGCCACCAGTCCACCGGCCAGCACACCGGCAAACAGCGACGGCAGCGGCGGCTTTTTCATCAGCGCCAGCACAATCACGATCAAGGCAGGCGTCAACGGGATGATCCCGAGGCTAAAGCGTTCCTCCAGACCGGTTGTGATCTGATTGATGCTGCTGACGTCGCCTGCACCCTCTTCGATCAGCATGAAGCCGACGACCACATAGATCACCAGCGCGATGATCATCGCAGGCACGGTCGTGGGCAGCATGTTCTTGATGTGGTCGAATACATTCGTGCCCGTAACCGCGGGCGCGAGGTTCGTGGTGTCCGACAGCGGCGATACTTTATCACCAAAGAACGCGCCCGACACGACCGCACCGGCGGTCCAATAGGCCGGGATACCGAAACCCGCACCGATCCCCATCAGCGCCAGACCAATGGTGCCGACTGTGCCCCAGCTGGTCCCCAACGACAGGGAAACCACAGCACAGAGGATCATCGCGGCTGCCAGAAAGATCGACGGGGTCAGCAAGGTCAGCCCGTAATAGATCAGCGTAGGCACCGTGCCCGACGCGATCCAGACGCCGACGATCATGCCGACCACGATCAACACCGCCAATGACGGCATCGACACGTGGATCACGTGGAATACGCCTTCGCGGATGTCCATCCACGTCTGACCACGAAACACACCCAGCAGGGACGTGATGGCCAATCCGAGGATGAGGGGAATATGCGGCGTGAAGTCGCCATAGTAGAAAAGTTGCAGCGCCAGAAGGCCAAGCGTCAGAACGACGGGCAGCAGCGCCAGCGGGAGCGATGGAAGGTCTTTATTGTCCATTTTGTCCTCGTTTTTGTATTCTTGTTTACTGATACACACACAGATTCCCTTTAGGGTGGCATTGCGGGCCTGTGATGCCAACCAATCTTATTCTAGGGCGATTGAAAGTAATTTCCGGCAATTTTCCGCTGTAATTCAAAGAGGCTAGACAAAACCTGCACTCCGGGGCGCTATGTCTTTGCAAATATTGCCGGATGATGCCGCGCTGATTTCGCGATTTTCGCGTAAACCCCGCACTGTGCAGCAAAATTTTGCGCATCATGCTTCATGTTATTGAACTTCCCGCGTAATTATATGAATTCTGCAATGCAGCAACGAACAGGAATCATTTTTGATGCATCATTTGTCTCGCTCCCGCCCGATGTCTCGCCGGTCAGTATTGCGCGCAGGGGGGGCCGCTTTGGCTTTCGCCGCTGCAACCGGTTTGCAAGACACTGCTGCCTGGGCGCAGGCCAGTGATACGGCGGAGCCTTTTTCCTTTGATATTCTGATCGAACGGGCACGCAGCCTTGCGGGTGAAGAGTACACCGCGCCGACGCAACTGGGCGAGCCTTTTACCACGCTGGACTATGACGATTACCGCAACATCCGCTTCCGCGAGGACAGCGCGATCTGGAAAGGCCCCGCGGCGCAGGCGGTGGTACATGCCTATCACCCCGGCTGGCTGTTTGACGGCACCGTGTCGCTTTACGAGATCGTCAATAACAAGGCGCAGCCGCTTGGCTTTACCTCGGATGACTTCATCTACCAGTCCAAAGCGCTTGAAAAGATCCCGACCGGTACCGAACTGCCCGGCGTCGCGGGCTTCCGCATGAATGCGCCGCTGAACGATCCGCAGCAGTTCGACGAGATCGTGTCTTTCCTCGGGGCGAGCTACTTCCGTGCCTTGGGGGCGGGCAACCGCTATGGCCTGAGCGCGCGCGGGCTGGCGGTGAACACTGCCACCTCCGAACCCGAGGAATTCCCCCGCTTCAGCGCCTTCTGGCTGCAGCGTCCCGCACCCGGCGAGACGAAGATGACCTTTTACGCCCTGCTGGAAAGCCAGTCGGTCGTGGGGGCCTACAAGTTCACTGTGACCCCCGGTGCCACCACCACGATGGATGTGACCACCGAACTGTTCTTCCGCCAGGACGTGCAGCAACTGGGCGTCGCGCCGCTAACATCGATGTATCTGTTCGGCCTGAACGATCAGGGTGGCTTTGACGATTACCGTGCCCGCGTCCACGACAGCGAGGCGCTGGTGGTCAACACCGGCCAAGACACGCTGTTCCGCGTGCTGAACAACCCGCCCAAGCTCGCCAATTCATACTTTGGCGCGCAATCGCCGAAATCCTTTGGCCTCGTGCAGCGCCACCGTGCCTTTGACGACTATCTGGACGCCGAAGCCCACTACGAGCTGCGCCCGACGCTGATGGTCGAACCAAAAGGGGACTGGGGCGAAGGCATGGTCCGCTTGATCGAGATCCCGTCGGATCTGGAGGGGAACGACAATATCGTCGCCTTCTGGACCTACAAGAACGGGTTCGCGGCGGGGGATAGCAAAAGCATTTCCTACCGTCTGAACTGGGGGATGAACCCGCCCGGCGCGTCTTCGACACTTGCCCAAGTATCGCGCACTCTTGCCGGAAATGGGGGCATCGCGGGCGTAAAACCGCGCAATGATCGCCGAAAGTTTGTCATCGACTTCGAAGGTGCAACTTTAGGGGAACCAAACGCCGAGAACGTTGTTGAAGCCAATGTAAACATCGCTGGCGGCACAGTTGCAGGACAAGTACTGCAGCAGATCGACGGCCACGATCACATGTGGCGACTGGTTCTAGAGGTCGTCGCCGAAACTGATGCAACGGTTGAACTGCGCGCCAATCTGGTCGCGGGCGACCGTAGCTTGACCGAGACTTGGGTATACCAATGGCTGAAAGAATGAATACGTCTGTGACATCAACTGTGACCAACGAACAAATGACCGACTTTGACCGTTATGCGCCTCGCCCTGCCCCGCTGGATATGCCGCGGCAGGTGCTAGAGCATGATGCCCGCCCCTCCCTGTTCGAGGTGGTGAGCCGCATCTTCATGCGTAATGCCTGACATGCCCTCTTATTTACGCGATGGTGCCACGCGGGTCAGCCGCGTTGGTGCCATTTGCTTTGCCCTGCTATGCGCAACAGCGGCAGCCGCGACGCTGGCGCAAGCGGGGCTTAATACCGGATTTGATATCTGGGACGGCTTCGCCGTGGCGCTTATCGCGCTTACGACGGCTTGGTTGGCCTGGGGGGCGGGGCAAGCGTTTTTGGGCGTGCCTTCTTTCGATCCCCTTCCGGATTTGGACCTGAGCAACGCGGATTTCCCCCCGACGGCGATCCTTGTGCCGATCTGCAACGAAAATCCAACCGAGGTTTGCGCGCGCATTATGGCAATGCGCCAATCCATGCAGGCCGCGAACGTGCCCGTTGAATTCGCCATTCTGTCCGACACCTTTGACCCCGACGCCCTGATCGCAGAGCGCGCGGCGCTGGCCCCGCTCTTGGGCGATGAAAGCCCTGCGAACCCGGTCTACTACCGCAACCGTACTGACCGATATGGCCGCAAGGCGGGCAACGTCGAGGATTTCATCCGCAAATCCGGCGGGGCCTATGAATACGTCGTGATCCTTGACGCCGACAGCCTGATGGAGGGCGACACGATCCGCCATCTTGTCGCACGGATGGAGGCAGCCCCGAGCCTTGGCCTACTGCAAACCCTGCCCAAGATCTTTGGCGCGGGGTCGCTGTTTGGCCGTGCGATGCAATTCTCGGCCAGCTTTCATTCGCCCGTTTTTGCACGCGGTCTGGCCCGTATGCAGGGGCGCGCGGGCCCCTTCTGGGGGCATAATGCCATCGCCCGCGTGCGCGCCCTGTCGCAATGCTGCGGCCTGCCAGAACTTAGCGGCCCCGCCCCTTTCGGCGGCACCATCCTGAGCCATGACTATGTCGAAGCCGCTCTGCTGGTACGCGGCGGCTGGCGCGTAGAGATGGACCCCCGCATCGCCGGTTCCTTCGAGGAAGGCCCCGACAATCTGCTCGCCTTTGCGCGCCGTGATCGCCGCTGGTGTCAAGGCAATCTGCAACACATGCGTCTGGTCGGTGCCCCCGGCCTGCACGGGTGGAGCCGGTTCGTCTTTGTCCAGGGGATCATGGCCTATCTGGTATCGGTCGCCTGGGGGGCCTTCCTGATCGTGTCGCTGCTGGCCGCTGCGACCAATGCCAGCCCTGATTATTTCCCCAACGCCTATCAGCTTTTCCCCGTCTTCCCCGACGACAAGACCTTCCAGATCGTGGCGCTTGCCTTTGGGATCGGTGGGCTGCTGTTGCTGCCCAAGCTCGCGATCTTTGGCGAAGCGGCTGCAACGGGCCGCGCCAAGGGGTTTGGCGGGGCGCTGCGCGCGCTTGGCTCTGTCCTCTCTGAAATCCTGCTGACCGCGCTGACTGCGCCCGTCATGCTGATGTATCAAAGCCGCGCCGTCGCCGAGGTCTTTGCGGGCAAGGATGGCGGCTGGCCCGCGACTGCACGCGGCGAAGGGCGGCTTACCCTCGCCGAAAGCTGGCGTGCCAGCCGTTGGGTATCGCTGTTCGGGGTCGCGGTGACTGTTGCCGTCTATCTTTGGGTGCCGAACCTGATCTTCTGGCTCTTGCCGGTGACGCTGCCAATGTCCATCGCGCCGCTGTTGATCGCCGTGACCTCGCACGAGAGCACCGGCCAAGTCTTTACCACGCCGCAAGAACGGGCCACGCCCGCCGTCATTGCAGCATATCGCGACAACCTGAGATCGGGTGCCGCCCCAGAAGGATCGTCGCATGACACAATCGTCCAACCGGCCTGACGCCCAACTTATTCCCATCCGGCGCGGGGTCGACCTGCCGCGCCGCGCGCGTGATCCGCGGATCGATGCGTTTCGCGGGCTGGCGCTGATCATGATCATCATCGACCACATGCCCGGCAACCCGTGGGAGCATCTGACCATCCGCAATATCGGGTTCTCCGACGCGGCAGAGGCGTTCTTTATCATGTCGGGCATCGCGGCGGGCATAGCCTATTCCCCCGCCATTGGCCGCTGGATGTCGGGCGAGCTGCGTCTTTGGGATGCGATGGCCCCGCTGTGGCGGCGGGCGTGGCAGCTTTATATCGTGCATATCGTGCTGACGGTCGCGGCCATCGGTCTTTATGCCTGGGCGGCAGATACGTTTGTGCGCTCGGAGTTTCGTGTGATGCACAACCTTGCCCTCTTGTATGACCAGACCGGTGCCGCGATGGCGGGGCTGGTCACGCTGGGATATCAGATCGGCTATGTGAACATTCTGCCGTCCTATACCGTCTTGCTGCTGGCAGGCCCTGCGCTGATCGCCGCTGTGCTTTACGCGCCACGCACGACCTTGGCCGTTGCGGGGGGGTTCTGGCTTTATGCAGGAGCCACCCGACTGACCATCCCGAACCACCCCGGTGGCGGCGGCTGGTTCTTCAACCCGCTCACCTGGCAGTTCATCTTTGTCATCGGCCTTGCCATTGGCGTGCGTCATCGCAAGGACGAACGGCTGGTCCGAAACTCTCCGATCCTGTTCAAGTTGGCGCTCGGTCTGCTGCTGTTCATCTTTGCCTGGCGCTACGTGCCCGGTCTGGGATCGTTCATGAATCACAAGATGGCGCAGCTTGGCGGGCTTGGCCTTCCCAGCAACATCACGACGCACAACAAGTCGATGCTCGCGCTGCCGCGCTTGGTGCATATCCTCGCGCTGGTCTATGTGCTTTCGTGCCTCCCCGTGGTGACCCGCATCTGCGCGCACCGCTATGCGGCCCCCTTGCGTCTGATGGGCAGCCACGGCCTGCTGGTCTTTGGGCTAGGGACGATCCTTGCACTGGCCGGACAGATCATGATGGATATCGAACCTACGGTCACCGCCCTGCCGTGGACCCTGCCGCTGGCCGCCATCGCTGTGTGCTATGCCGCCGCCCTGCTGGCCGAAGCCGCACGCAAACAGCCGCAGCCAAAGCAACCCGCCCCGACCAAAGCCGAGGCCCCGCGCGCCGAGGTGATCACCGGCAGTTCCACAGCGTAAACAAGCCCGTTCTCGCCATGACCGAAAGACCGCCCGATGCGCAGACTTGCCCTGCCATCGGGTTTTCTTTACGTCCAAGACCGCCCATAAGCGAAAAACAGTGGAAATAGGGAATGTTCCCCTATCTCGTAGTGTAAATTAGTGTGTTGAAAGAGGCCCCCATGTCAAAAACCGGAAAGATCGCGATGCCAACCCAAGGGTGGCTCTACGTACTGACGGGGCTTGTGGTGGCACTCTTCCTGACGCTCGCCCCTTTCGCGGCGCAGGCGCAATCGCTGTTCACCGGTGGCGGGTCTTCCGACACGGAAACAACCGAAACGACACCCGAGGCAGAGGCGAAGGCACCGCTGGATACCCTGCTTGAGGTGCTCAAAGACGACGACGCGCGCGCCGCGCTGATCGCGGACCTTGAAAAGTCGCTGGATGCCTCGGGCGACCCCTCGGGTGATGAAAACCCCGCGATTGAAACGATCACCGAAGCCGCGGATGCCGAAGACGTATCGGTCGGGCGGCAAATCGCCCTGATCACCCAGCAGATCGGACAAGACACAGTCAGCACGCTCACCTCTTTCTGGAACGGGTTCGAACGCGGCGGCAGGGTGTTCTCTGGCCTCAGCGGTGCGGAACTGACCGTATTGCTGGAAGCGATCCCCGGTCTGCTTGCGGTCATTGCGATCACCGTCGCGCTCTTTGTGGTGCTGCGCTACCTTGCGCGAGGGCTGTATGCGCGCATGGGGCGCACGGCCGAGCATGTGGGCCTCTTCCGCTCTATCGGGCTGTTTCTGGGGTCGAACCTGCTGGACGCCTTTATCGTGGTCGTGGCTTGGGCCGCTGGTTATCTGATCACCATCCTCGCCGTTGGCGAAGTCGGGCAGATCGGCATCCGCCAGTCGATGTATCTGAACGCCTTCCTGCTGGTCGAAATGACCAAAGTCGTCATCCGGTCGTTTCTCTCGCCGGTTGCGTCGGGTCTGCGTCTGGTGCCCGTCGGTGACAAGGCCGCCGCGGCGCTGACGCGCTATCTGAGCATCGTGGTCAGTGTTCTGGGCTACGGACAACTGCTGGTCGTGCCAATCGTCAACCAAAGCGTCAACACGGCCGCGGGCGCTGGCGTGTCGGCCCTTCTGTCGGTTCTCGTACTGCTGTATTTTGTCTACATCGTGCTGCGCCGTCGCAAGGCTGTCACCCGCTGGCTGCAAAGCGAGGCCGACCCCAGCGAGGCGCAAGCCGCCGAGGGCGTCGACCCCGCCACCATCGCAGAGGCGCGCCGCGGCTTTATCGCGCGCACGCTGCACGGGTTGGCAGGCATCTGGCACTGGTTCGCGCTGGCCTATATCGCGGTGATGTTCATCGTGGTCATGACCCAGCCCGCCGAGGTTACGCTGAACGCGATTGTCGGGTCGGGCAAAATCCTTGCCGCGATCATCATCGCCGCCCTGCTGTCCGGCTGGTTGGCACAGGCCGTGCACCGCGGCATTTCACTGCCCGAGGACGTGAACGCCAAGCTGCCGTTGCTGGAACGTCGCATCAACACCTTTGTCCCCCGCGCCTTCAGCGCCTTGCGGCTGTTCCTGCTGGTCTGCGTGCTGTTCTTTACGTTGGACGTGATCGGCACGATCGACATGCGCAGCTGGCTTGAGGGGCAGGTCGGGCTGGCGGTGACCAAGGCGCTGATCTCTGTCGGGTTGATCCTGACGGTGGCCTTCGGCATCTGGCTCGCGCTGACATCCTTTGTCGACTACAAGCTGAACCCTGAATACGGCGCTGTGCCAACCTCGCGGGAAACCACCCTGCTGACCTTGCTGCGCAATGCGGCGACCATTACGCTGATCATCCTCACGCTGATGTTCGTGCTGAGCGAGATCGGGCTGGATATCGGGCCACTGCTCGCCTCTGCCGGCGTCTTGGGTCTGGCGATTGGTTTCGGCGCGCAGAAGATGGTGCAAGACATCATCACCGGTGTGTTCATCCAGTTCGAGAACGTCATCAACGTGGGCGATGTGATCACCGTAGGCGGCACCACTGGTACCGTCGAAAAGCTGTCGGTGCGCTCTGTCTCGCTGCGCGATGTGCAAGGCGCATTCCACATGATCCCCTTCTCTACCGTTGATGTGGTCAGCAACTATATGCGCGGCTTCTCCTACACGGTCTGTGACATGGGCATCGCCTACCGCGAGAATGTCGAAGAGGCCAAGCAGGCCATGTTCGACGCCTTCGACCGCATGATGGAGAACGAGCCAGAGATCGCCAATAGCATCATGGGAGAGCTGGAATGGTTCGGCGTGCAATCCCTTGGTGACAGCGCCGTGGTGCTACGCGTGCGGATCAAGACCGATCCCGGCAAGCAATGGGGCATCGGGCGTATGTACAACGGCTACCTCAAGACGGTCTTTGACGAGCGCGGGATCGAGATCCCCTTCCCGCAGCAGACCATCTGGCTGGGCGAGAACAAGGACGGCACCACCCAGCCGTTCAAGATCGAAGGCCCCGCCGCGCAGGACACAGGCCTGCCGCCGACCAAAACCGTGTCCAAGCCGATCGAGGCAGACGATGTGCCGGACAGCGATGATGCCGACGGCGACGGTGGTGCAGACCGCTAACAGACGCGGATGACTGAAATAGAAAAAGGCCCCCGATCAACGCTGATCGGGGGCCTTTTCGTGTCGGGTAGTTGGCGCAGGCGCTACATCACCGCTTCGATCAGATACGGACCTTTATGCGCCAACCCTGTCTCGATCGCGAGCTCAAGCGCTTCGCAATCTGTGACTTGCGTCGCCTCTACCCCCATCGACTTTGCCATCTGTGCAAATTCCAGCGTCGGCTGGTCAAGCGACAGCATATCCATCGCCTTGGGGCCCGCATTGCTGACGCCGACATTGGTCAGCTCGCCGCGCAGGATCTTGTAGACGCGGTTGGCGAAGATCACGATGGTGATGTCCAGCCCCTCTCGCGCCATCGTCCAAAGCGCTTGCACCGTGTACATCGCGCTGCCATCCCCGATCAGCGCCATCACCTTGCGGTCAGGGCAGGCCACGGCCGCCCCGATCGCCACGGGCATGCCATAGCCGATGGACCCGCCGCAGTTGTTCACCCAAGTGTGCTTGGGGGCCCCTGCTGTTGCGGGGAAGAACGCGCGGCCTGTGGTGATCGCCTCGTCGATGACAATCGCATCCTCGGGGATGGTGCGCGCTAGGGCTTGCGCGATGCCGCCCGGCTCCAACGGGCCGCTGGGTTTGTCGGGGGTGGCGGCTTCGGCCACATGGGCGGGCGGAGTGTCCGCCGCACCCACATTGCCGCACAGCGCTTCCAGCGCCCCCGCGATATCCTGCGCGGTGGTGCAGAGGTTGGTGATCTGCGTGCCCTCGGCGGTCAGGATCGCGGGCTTGTTCGGATAGGCGAAAAAACCGATGGGTGCGCGTGCGCCCAGCAGAACGATGCGCTTGAACGGGGCCAGCGTCTCTAGCGCCTGATCGATGGGATAGGGCACGCGGTTGACCACCACACGCCCTGCCCCGCGTTCCTGCCGCGCATTGGCCCATTCGCTTAGCAGTTTGCAGCCCGTCTTGGCCGCGATCCGCCCCGCAATCTCAAGCATCTCGGCGCTGAGCGCGGCACCGCCCAACAGCAGCAGGCTGTCGGGGCCGGACAGCGCGGCGACGGCTTCCTCCAACGCCGCCGCGTCGAAGGCAGGGCGCTGTGCAGGCTCTAGCGCGGGCGCGACAGCGCCGCCTTCGTTCCAGGCGGTGTCACTGGGCAGCATCAGCGTCGCCACCTGCCCCGGTGCCACATTTGCCGCCTGCACCGCACGGGCGGCATCCGCGCCCACATCCGCCGCCGACATGGATGTATGCACCCAATGGGACACGGGCCGCGCGATCCCTTCGATGTCAGAGGTCAGCGGCGCGTCCAGCTCGATATGCGTGACCGCATGTTCGCCGACAATATTCACCACGCCCGAGCCTGCCTTTTTCGCGTTGTGCAGGTTCGACAACCCGTTGGCGAGCCCTGGCCCAAGGTGCAGCAGGGTGCAGGCGGGCTTGCCGGCCATACGGTAGTACCCATCCGCCGCCCCCGTCGCCACGCCCTCTTGCAGGACAAGGATCGACCGCATGCCGGGCACGTGATCCAGCGCGGCAACAAAGTGCATTTCCGACGTGCCGGGATTAGTGAAACAGGTATCAAGCCCACTATCGAGCAGCGTCTGCACAAGGCTATCGGCCCCGTTCATCTGGTCTGTATCGTCTTGGTCGCTCATGTCATCTTCCTTGTTCACGCAGAAACCGCCGCCCAGAAGGGCGCGCGCAATTCTTTCTTGAGGATCTTCCCGATAGAGCTGCGCGGCAGTTCTTCGCGCAGTTCCACCGCCGACAGACGCTGGCTTTTACCCAGTTTGGCGTTGGCGTCAGCGCAGATATCATCGCCCGAACGCGTCGCCCCCTCGCGCAGCACCACCAACCCGTAAGGCGTTTCGCCCCAAGCGTCAGAGGGCACGCCGATCACGGCGGCATCCGTCACATCGGGGTCGGCCAACAACACCAGTTCAAGATCGTCGGCATAGATGTTCAACCCGCCCGAGATGATCATATCTTTCTTGCGGTCCGACAGGATCAAAAAGCCGTCCTCGTCAAAACGGCCCATATCACCCGAGCGGAAGAAGACGTTGCCCGCTGCGTCGCGCCAGATGTAGTCAGCCGTCAGGTCATCGCGCCCGAAATACCCCGCCATCATCGTCGGCCCGCGACCGCAAATTTCGCCCACGGTGCCCTTGGGAACCTCTTTGCCCGTTTCGTCAATCAGGCGGATTTCATTGCCCGGCGCAGGCTGGCCCACCGTATGCAGCTTGTCGGGATGTTCGGCAGAATTCAGCACCGTGACCCCGCCGCCTTCGGTCAGACCGTAGTATTCCAGCAGCTTGCCGGGAAAGCGCGCCAGCACATCCGCCTTGACCTCGGCCCGCAGCGGCGCGGAGGTGGAGAATTTCACCTGCATCGATGACAGGTCGAAGGCGTCAAAGTCAGGCACGTCCATGATGCGTTTGTATTGCACAGGCACCAGCATCGTGTGGGTGATCTTTTCGCGCTGCACGATCTCGAGGTACCCGCGGGCGTCGAACTTCGGCATCAGATAGACGGTCGAGCCGCCATAAAGCGTCGGCAGGAAGGACACGATCGTTGTGTTGGAATACAGCGGCGTCGACAGCAGCGTGCGGGCGTTATCGTCATATCCGTTGGGCGACACGCGGTCCATCTGCGCCGACCGCATCCAGTGATTGTGCAAGATGCCCTTGGGCGTGCCGGTCGTGCCCGAGGAATAGATCAGGTTGAACGCATCCGACATCTCGATCTGGATTTCGGGGTCGGAGTCCGAAGCCCCGTCAACCGCAGCGCCATAAGGCTGAAACGCGGGGTGGTCGAAATCAATGGCAAAGCGCGCCAGATCCAGATCGGCGATAAAGCCATCGACCAGTTCAAGGTATTGCGCCGCGACAAAGATCGCGCGTGCGCCGCAGTCGGTCAGCATCTTTTGCAGCGCATCGGGCGAGGCCATCGTCGACAGCGGCGTCACGCAGGCCCCTGCCCGCAAGATGCCCATAAACAGCTCTGCATAGGGAATGGAATTGGGCGAGATGATCGCGATATTGTCGCCCTTGCTCACCCCCATCGACAGCAGCAGATTGGCGATCTTGTTGATGCGCTGGTCGAATGCCCCCCAGCTGACGGTTTGCCCGTCACAGACCAGCGCAAGTTTTTCCGGATGTGCTTTGGCGTTGTCGCGCACGACCTCGACGATGGTTTTCGTGGGTGTCGTCGCCGGTGCCGGCGGATTGATCGGTATCATATCACTGTCCTGAAATAGTTCTCTCCCCGCTGCGGAACGCCGTTCCGCAGCCCCTGACAGCAGTTGTAACGATCAAACAGAAACTTGCAAACGATGGGTGACTATGCGGCAGCTTTTCCCAAGGCGACATAGGCTGCATGCTGGGACAGGAACACGCTGCCTGTCAAATCCGAGATGAAATGCTGCTTTTTCAAACGGTCCATGACAGGGCCTTTGACCTCGGATAGGTGCAGTTTGATCCCCATGTCGCGCAGCCTTGCGTTGATCGCTTCAAGCGATTCCAGCGCGCTAAAGTCGATCTCGTTGATGGCAGAGCACATCAGCACGACGTGGCGCAGACAGGTATTGCCCGCCAGCCGGTCGTAGATGCAATCCTCCAGGAACCGCGCGTTGGCGAAATACAGGCTCTCGTCGATGCGCAGGGTCAGCACCGTGGGGCAGGTCTCGACCTCGTGGCGGTTGATATTGCGGAAGTGTTCGGTGCCCCGGACCAGCCCGACTTCGGCAATATGCGGTTTGGTGGTTTTATAGAGATGCAGAAAGATCGACAGCACCACCCCGCAGGTCACCCCCAATTCGACCCCGCTGCCCAAAGTTATCAACATGGTCGACAGCACGGCAGCGAAATCGGATTTGGAATAGCCCCATGCCTTTTTCAGGATCGAGAAATCCACCAGCGTCAGCACGGCCACGATGATCGTCGCAGCCAAGGTCGCTTGCGGGAGAAAGAAGACCAGCGGCGTCAGCGCCAGTGCGGCCACGGCCAGCCCCACGGCGGTATAGGCCCCCGCCGCCGGTGTCTGCGCCCCTGCGTCAAAGTTCACCACAGACCGCGCAAACCCGCCCGTGACCGGATAGCCACCCGTAAAGGCCGCGCCGATATTGGCCGCCCCCAGACCGATCAGCTCTTGATCCGGATTGATCCGCTGACGCCGTTTCGCGGCAAGCGTTTGCGCGACAGAGATGGATTCAACAAACCCGATGACAGAGATCAGAAAAGCCGGCAGCAGCAGGCTGCCCATCAGATCGAATGACAGGTCCGGCAGGGTCAGCGGCGGCAGGCTTTGCGGCACGGCACCCACAATCTTGACGCCCTGCCCCGCGAGATCAAAGGCCCAGACCGCCAATGTGGTGACAACCACCGCCGCCACGGGCCCCGCCTTGGTCGCCACATCCGCCGCCCGTGGGCCCACGCCACGCGCGCGCAGGAAAGGTTTCAGCCCCTTGCGCACCCAGAACAGAAACAGCGTCGCGGATACGCCAATCACCACCGTCGTCCCGTTCACCGTTCCCAGATTGGCCCAGATCGACATCAGCAGCTCTGCCAGATTGCCGCCAGAGGCATCAATGCCCAGAATATGCTTGATCTGGCTGGCGGCGATGATCACACCAGAGGCGGTGATAAAGCCCGAGATCACGGGGTGGGACAGGAAATTCGCCAGAAACCCCAGTTTGAACACGCCCATCACCAGCAGCATTACCCCAGACAGCAAGGCCAGCGTCAACGCGGCGACGGCATAGCCCATCGTGCCCTGATCGGCGATATTGCCCAAGGCGGCGGCTGTCATCAGCGACACCACCGCCACCGGCCCCACCGCCAACGCGCGGCTGGTGCCAAAGACGGCATAAAGCAGGATCGGCGCGATCGATGCATAGAGCCCCGCTTCGGGCGGCAGCCCCGCCAACAGCGCATAGGCCAGCGATTGCGGGATTAACATGATCGTGACGATCACCGCCGCGATCAGATCATTGGACAAGGCCGCCTTGTCGTAGTCGCGCCCCCAGTCGAGGACGGGCAGATAGCGGCGGGCAGCGGCGGGAATACGCACCTGATTACAACCCGTTCACCGGCACCTTGAGCATCAGGTTCCCGTCCTTGTCGCGCGGCATATGCCCTGCGCGCATGTTGACCTGAAGCGACGGGATGATCAGCTTCGGCATCGACAGCTGCGCGTCGCGTTCGGTGCGAAAGGCGATGAATTCCTCGCGCGTTTTGCCGCCGCCCACATGGATGTTATGCGCCTTCTCTTCGCCCACGGTGGTTTCCCACTGGATATCGCGCCCATTGGGACCGTAGTCATGACACATAAACAGACGCATGTCGTCCGGCAGGGACAAGACCTTCTGGATGCTGTCATACAGCTCTCCGGCGTCGCCCCCAGGGAAATCCGCGCGGGCAGAGCCGCCGTCGGGCATGAACAGCGTATCGCCCGTGAAGGCGGCATTGCCCATGACATGCACCATGCATGCGGGCGTGTGACCGGGGGTGTAGATAGCAAAACATTCCATGCCGCCGACGCGGTAGCGATCGCCATCCTTGAACAAGGCGTCGAACTGCGACCCGTCGCGCTGGAATTCCGTCCCCTCGTTGAACACTTTCCCAAAAGTGTCCTGCACGGTCATGATCTGCTCTCCGACGCCGATCTTGCCGCCCAGCTTTTGCTGGATATAGGGCGCGGCAGACAGGTGGTCGGCATGGACGTGGGTCTCGATGATCCACTCCAGCGCGAGCCCCTGCGCTTCGACCTCGGCGATGAGCTTGTCCGCGTGGTCATAGGTGATCCGTCCGGCGGCATAGTCGATATCCATCACGGAATCGATGATCGCACAGGCGTTGGAGTTCGGATCCCGCACGATATAGCTGATCGTATTGGTCACCGGATCAAAGTGGCCCGAGACATCGGGGATGACATCCATATTCACGGGGTATTCAGTCATGGTCACCTGCTCCGTTTGCGCTTTTTCGCCCGACATCTGAAGGCTGCGCCCCGTCGTCGAGTCGAACATATTCATACTATGGAATTTTTTATCAAGGAAGCGGATTGTGCTGCCCGACCGCCACAGCCGCCGCGACAAAGCGTCCTGTGCCTGCCGCCTGCTCTACGCAACAGCGGCAGCATTCAGAACCCGTCCAGCGCGCTTTGCGTGATCTCGTCCAGCAGGGCCTGCACCTCTTGCATGGGGCCGTCCGGGTAGGTCGGATACCCGACAGAGACCGCGCCGTCGATGTCGGTGACAAAGATGCTGTAGGGACAATGGGCGATGTTCATCGGGTCCGCCTCCATCACCTTGCGCGACACCACGGCAGAGCAGAACAGAAACACGTCTGCCGCGCGAAAGATCTCGACATCGCTGCCGACGTCGCTGGCGGTACGGGCCAGCATCTCGCCCGTGTGGCTGACGTGGTCGATCACCAGCCCCTTGCCGACAATCGCGTTCTCGACCGCGAAGGTCGCATCGTCAAAGCTACCGTCATAGGCATAGGTCACGGCCTGATCCTGAGCGGCGAGCGGCGCGGCACAAAGGCAAAGTGCTGCGGCAATCTGTAACGGTCTCATCCTTGTCCTTTCACAAACGGGCGCGGGCCTATCCTATCACCCTCGCCGCACGTCGCCAATCATGCGCACCGTCACGGGGCCGGAAAGCTGTTGAGATACGCGATCACCGCCTTGATCTCGGCATCGCTTTTCAAGCCGGAAAACCCCATCTTGGTGCCCTTCATAAAGCTGCGCGGTGCTGCCAGAAAGGCGTCCAGCGTCTGGGGTGTCCAGATCAGACCATCCTCTGCCTGCGCCATCAGGGCGCGCGAGTATTTGAACCCCTCGACCCCACCGGCAGGCGCACCAACGATCCCGTTCAGGACCGGGCCCGCGCGGTTTTTGGCGCGTTTGCCCAGCTGATGGCAGGCTTTGCATTTGCGGAACACCAACTCTCCATCCGCGAGCAAGGCAGGGTCGGCAGCAGGCTCTGACACCGGCTCGACATTAGCGACGGGCGTTTGTTGCGGCACAGTCGCGGGGGCGGCGTCCTTGGGTGTCACATCCAGCGACAGCGCGCGCATGGTAACGTTCACGCTTTCCTTGCAGTCCTCCATACACGGGTCGATCTGCCAGCGCGGCAATTCCGTAGTGTCGCGATCATCGCGGAGGAAACCGTCGGCATTGGGCATCTGGACCGCGGCGAAGTTATTTTTGGACAGGGTAAATTCCTCTGCCACCAGATCGTTAGAATACAGGATATACGCCACGATGGCATAGACCTCATCCGCCGTCAGCGTTCCCGCATCGCCATAGGGCATGGATCGGCGGATATAGTCGAAGCTTGTGGACAGATGCGGCCAATAGGACCCGACCGTCTTGACCGGATCGGCATCCGCCAGCGTGTCCTGACCGCCCGCGAGCGCAGGCCAGTTCCCGCGGCCTTCGGCAAAGTCCCCGTGGCAGGCGGCGCATTTGTCGGTAAAAATCGCTTCGCCCGTCAGCACATCGCCCTGCCCCTCGGGCAGACCGCGCCCATCGGGCATCACGTCCACATCCCAGGCCGCGATCTCTTCCGGCAGTGCGGCGCGGCCCAGACCGAAGGGGGCCCCCGCCAAGGGCAAAGCCGTGGCCGTGGCGATGACGCATGCAGCAATGGTGTTAAGAAAGTTCGACATTTTCAACGCTCCCGTCCGCGTGCAGCCACCATGTCTGGATGCCGTTGTTATGGTAGACAGAGTTCAGCCCCCGCACCGCGCGCAGTTGCGTTTTCGTCGGCTGGACATAGCCCGTGTCATCCATCGCGCGGGATTGCAGCAGCATCTCTGTGCCGTCCCACTGCACATCGAGGTAAAAGCGGCTGAGCGCCATCGGCGTGCCCTTTTGGGCCAATCGCGCGGTTTGCCAGCTTGCGCCACCATCGGTCGACACATCCACGCGGGTGATCGCACCGCGCCCTGACCATGCCAGCCCGGTGATCACCAAAGGCCCCGCCCCATGGGGCACCGGCGCTTGCGGGCTTGGTGCGGTGATGACTGATTTCGCGTCCATCGCCCACGTCCATTTGCGGCTGGAGCCATCGGCCAGCGTATCGGTGTATTTCGACGTTTCCTCGCGGCTTTCGACGGGCGCGTCCGTGACCTCTATCCGGCGGAGCCATTTGACCCAGAGGTTGCCCTCCCACCCCGGCACGACCAGCCGCACGGGGTAGCCGTGTTCCTTGCGCAGCGCCTCGCCATTCGCTTTGAACGCGACAAGCACATCGTCGAGCGCCTTATCCATCGGGATCGACCGCCCGTTCGACGACGCATCCGCCCCCTCGACATACACCCATTTGCCCGCGGGGTCATAGCCCGCTTCCTCCAGCAGCAACCGCAGGGGCACGCCGGTGTATTCCATATTATGGATCATGCCATGGGTGAACTGCGCCCCGTTCAACTGCGCGCCGGCCCATTCCATGCCCGAATTGGCGGCACATTCGCAGAAATATACGTGATTTTCGCGCGGGAAACGTTCCAGATCGGCGTAGGTGAACACCAGCGGGCGGTCCACCAGCCCGTTCACCATCAGGCGGTAATCCTGTTTCGACAGTTCGATCGCGCCCGAGTGATGCCGCTCAAAGGCGCAGCCCTGCGGGGTGATCGTACCGTCCAGCGCGTGGATCGGGGTGAAGTTGATCGAACTGATGGTATCCGCCGTCAGCCAAGGCACATTGCGCCGTACCACGTCTTGCTCGAACCGGATTGGCAGACCGTAGGGCGTCACATCCACCCCATCGCCCAAGCCCTGCGCCCAGGGTTGCGGTTCAACGATCAAGGGATCGGGCGATTGCGCGGCAGCGCTACGGGCCGCCATCGCCCCTAGTCCAGCAGTCGCCGCGCCACGCAAGAAGGCCCGTCTGTTCGCTGTCTTCCGTGGTGCCATGGCCTTGCCTTTCATGCTGCCCTGTTACGCGCCCTTGACGATGACGCTGGTGTTGGGGTCCAGCGACACGCTGCCCTGCTTGCGGATGTGGCTTTCGACCACGTCCCAGATCGCGGGGCCCTCGGTGCCTTCGTTCACGCTAGCCCAGCCTGCAACCTGATACGTCTTGGCCGGATCGATACGTTCCCCGGTTTTCAGCAAGGTCAGTTCAGTGATGCGGCTGCCTTGCGGCTGGGTCACGTCAATGCGGTAGCCAAGCCCGCCTGTGCGCACCATGTCACCGCCCTGCTGGTAATAGGGGTTAGGGTTGAACAGGTTGTCGGCCACATCTTCCAGCACGACATGCAGGAATTCACCCGTCATCTCGGTCCGGTAGGCTTCGGGGTAGGTCATGGAGGTGACGTTCCAGATATCCTCGCGCGTGATGTCCTGCCCCGGCAGGATCGACGGCCCCCAACGCACACCCGGGCTCAGCGCGATATCGGCCTCGCGCTCGGAAAGCAGCGCGTCGCAGATCAGATCATCCCAGGTGCCGTTGAAATTACCGCGCCGGTACAGCAGCGTGTCTTCGGCGGTGGTGCCGATGACTTCGGTCAGTTGGTCAAGATAGGGGGCGCGTTGTGCGTCGATCAGCGCGGTCATCGCCGGATCAGGCGCAATCACGTCAGAGAAGATCGGGATCAGCTTGTGTCGGAAGCCCATCATGCGGCCGTTGCGCACGTCCAGATCGACGCGGCTGACGAATTTGCCGTTCGACCCCGAGGCCACGATGATCGTCTCGCCCACCAGCACAGGTTCGGGCAGCGCGTCATGGGTGTGACCCGACAGGATCACGTCGATCCCCGTCACCACGCCTGCCATCTGCTTGTCCACATCAAAGCCGTTGTGGCTTAGGCAGACGACCAGTTCAGCCCCTTTGGCGCGGACCTCGTCCACCATTTCCTGCATCCGTTCATCGCGGATACCGAACGAGTATTCGGGGAACATCCAGCCGGGGTTGGCAATCGGCATATAGGGGAAAGCCTGCCCGATCACCGCGACTTTAACGCCGCCTGTCTCGTAGAACTTGTAGGGTGGGAAAAGCTCTGTCGGTTCGTCCCATTCGGCGTCAAAGATGTTCTGCCCCAGTGCGGCAAAGGGCAGCCCCTCGACGATCTCTGCCACGCGGTCAGAGCCGAGTGTGAATTCCCAGTGAAAGGTCATGGCGTCAGGCTTGAGCGCATTCATCACGTTGACCATGTCCTGACCTTGCGTGTGATAGCAGGTGTAGCTGCCGTGCCATGTGTCGCCGCCATCCAGCAGCAGCGCATCGGGCCGGTCCGCGCGGATCTGGTTGATCACACTCGCCACACGGTCCAGACCGCCCATCTTGCCATAGCCCTGCGCCAGAGCCGAAAAATCGTTATAGGTCAGCGCATAGGCCGAGGGGCTGCCGTCCGCGATCCCGTAAAGCTTGCGGAAATCCGCGCCGGTCAGATGCGGCACCTTCCCGCGGTTCTCGCCCACACCGATGTTGACCGAAGGCTCGCGGAAATAGATCGGTTTCAACTGCGCGTGGATGTCGGTCACGTGGATCAGGCTGACGTTGCCGAAAGTGTCGAATTCAAGTAATTTATCCTGCGTCAACGCCTGCTGCGCGGCGAGCTTGCCCCAGTTGCCAAAGGACGACGCACCATACAAAGCCGTTGCAGCCATGCTGGCCTGAAGAAAATCACGACGAGAGATCATAGGTTGGCCTTTTCGACGCGCAATTCATATGCGCATATTTGAATAAAAATATGATAAAAAGACCCGCCTCGCATCGGCGAAACGGGTCTTTTTAGGTTAGTTCCGGACAGAGGGCCCTTCGACCGACAACCCGTTCCCGCGCGAGCCGACGTACAGCTCTAGTGCGACAAACTCGGGGCTTCCGGGGTCAAAGGTCTCGGCACGGGTGTCGCGTACACAGCCTTTGAAACGGGCCTGCACCGCGTTCAGCTTGGTGTTTTTCAGACGGTAGGTCGGGAAACCGTTGATCTGGCCCTGGCTCAGGTGGTCGGCACGGATCATGTTGCCATAATTGTCTTCGTGGCAATTGGCGCAGGACAGTTCAAGCTGGCCAAAACGGGTATAGTAGATCTCTTTGCCCTGCTCCCATGTGGATTGGGCCGGACCGTCGATGGCGATGTTCACCGGCATCCCCCGCGAAACAGAGGAGATCAGCGCCGTCATGTTCACCATGTCGCCGCCGGTGTATTTCCACTTTTCCGCCCCCATGCGGTTCTCGCGGCAATCGTTGATCTGCATTTCCAGCGTGCGCACCTCGCCCGCGGAGTCGACATACTTCGGATAAACCGGACGCACGCCTGCCATCTCGGCCGAGGCCCCGTGACAATCCGCGCAGGATTTACCCTCTGACCCGTCAGCGGTGTTCCAGACGTCCTCGGCCTGTTCCACAAAGATCATGCCGGCGTTGTCGAAATCATCGGCCTGCATCGCGCGGGTCTCGGTGCCGCGGAAAAGCCAGCCCGACATGACCTCGTCTACCGCGTCCGCCATATGCGCGGGGGCGGCAGTGCGGGTCACGATGTCGATCTCTTCGTTGATCACCAGCGTATCATCCACGGGATCGGCGAAGGCCCCCGTCGACATCAGCGCCGCAGCAAGGCACGCGCCCAGACCTTTTGTGAAATTGCTCATTCCTGTTCCTCCCAAGGATGCGGACGCTTAGCTGATCGCGATGTCTTTGGTTTCCTCGTAGACATCGCCGTCATCGTCATACCACGTGAAGGTGAATGTCCCCGCTTCGGGCACGGTGGCGTCGAATTCGAAATACGGGTTGGTCGAGATCGCGGGCTCCATCGCGACATCGATCACATTCTCGCCGTTAAAATCGCAGGTGAAACGGTTGATGATCGACCGCGGGATCGTGTTGCCGTCGCTGTCCTTGCGCTGGCCGGATTCCATCTTGTGGCTGATCAGGGTCTTGATCGTGATGGTCTCGCCAGCCGCTGCTGACTTGGGGACTTTGACGCGGGGTTTTACACCAGATGCCATGTTTTTCTTCCTCTCGCCTTAGCCGCCGCAGCCGCCGATTGTTACTTTGATTGTGCTGGTCGCCTTGGCGAAAGAGCCGTCGGCCAGCTTGGCGATGGCCACCACATCCTGCGTGCCCGCCAAGCGGATGCGGGTGGAGGCGTGCTGCGTTGCTGCCAGCGGGCCGAACTTGAAGTTCGCCACAGGCGGCGTGGGGTTGCCAAGCGCCAGCACCATGATTTCAGTGGCACCGGGGGCGTCGACCTCGATCGGGACGGTATTGCCGTTTTCCGCAATCTCGGGGGCGGTCAGGGTCACGCCGGTATCAGCCATCTGCGCACCGCCGGTGAAGGCAGCAATCGCGTCATCCCCGGCAGCGGCCACGGCCAGCTTGGGCAGGGACAGTGCGGCAAAGGCACCTGCCCCCATCGCAATCGCGCTACGTCGTGTAAATTCCATTATCATCACTCCTGATCAGATCCCGCTGGGTGGGGTTCTTAGTCTTTCAACGTGGCAAGATAGGCCACGACATCCTCGATCTGCTGGGCGGCCAGAATAGGCCCCAGCGTGTCATCAGCCGCCTTGCCGGTATAGCCCTTTCCCGGACGGATATAGCCGCTGTCCTTGTAGAACGCGGGCATCATCGTCCCCTCGAACAGCATCTTCGCATTGGCCACGATGCCGCGCAATTCAGCCTCGGTCCAGCGGTCCCCCGCCCCATCCAGCATCGGGCCGATTTCGCCCTGGAACGGGATATCGGGCAAAGCGCTGACCTGATGGCAGGCGATGCAGTTGCCAAGCTTTTTGCTGCCCACGATCTTGGCCCCCTCTTCGGGGTTACCGGGAGTGCCGGTCAGCGATTGTTCAACTGCGCCATACTCATCATAGACCACGTCACCGGGGGCCACGTCGGCCGCATGCGCCGCCGCGCCAAAGCCGACAGAGGCCACCAGGGCAAATACGGAAACTTTCATGCGTCCTCCCACAGACATCTATTTTGAAAACCCTACTGCCCGCGCCAAAATGACGCAACTATAAATTCAATTTATTGAATTTCTTATAGCAGCACGGCATTTAGCGGATCCTACCGCCGTTATTCCTGCTCTTCAATGAGCATACGCGCGTGATACTTCTGGAACGTCTCGTCCCCCTCATATCCCTTGTCGACGACCCAGTTCATCATGTGAAAGGTCGTCGCCGGACCAAAGGCACCGGGGACCGTCGCGACCGCCGCTTCAACGGCCGTCTGCCCTTCCTCTACGGTCTGGGGGAAATACATCAGCGTCGGCGTGAACATATGACGCCATTTGCGCACCATGTCCTTCTCGGGCAATGACTCTCCGTCAAAGTCGGTGACCTCGACATCGCCGAACATGTTGATCTGCACGACAAAGAAGTTCTCGCGCAGGTAGGCATCGATCTTGGGCAGCGGGAAAACCTCTTCGTGCATCTTGTTGCAGTAGATGCAGCCGCGCTGTTCGATGATGACCATCAGGCGCTTGCCCTCGTCCGTCGCCTCGGCCAGATCGTCGCGCAGGTCTTTAAAGGTCTCGCGCATCCAGGCGGTTTTGTGCAAACCGTCATCCCCCAAGGTCGCGGCACTGCCCGCAGTCACCATACAAGCGACAGCCGCCAGCGCGGCCAAAGCGTTTCGGATCATCTTCATCAAAAGTCCCTCCGGTTGTTAGCCAATGGCGCTGAAAACAGGGAAGGTTTCAAGCATCCACTGCGCAATATAATTGATCGAGTTGGTGGCGATCAGCAGGCCAAAGACAATCAGCAGAACCCCCATCGCCTTTTCTACCGTGCCCAGATGTTGCCGGAACCCCGCCATCCAGCGCATGAACGGCCCGATGAACAGCGCCGCCAGCACGAAAGGCGCGGTCATGCCCACGCCGTAGGTCAGCAGCAACAGCGCACCCGAGCCCGCCGTCTCGGCCCCCGCAGCGGTGAACAGGATGGCCGCAAGCACCGGCCCGACGCAAGGGGTCCAGCCAAAGGCAAAGGCCAGCCCGATCACATACGCCCCCAGAAAACTGGTCGCGGTCGTGTTCCCCGCATCCGCACGAAACTGGCGATATAGAAAACCGATACGGATCACGCCCAGAAAATGCAGCCCCATCGCAATGATAACAGCCGCAGCGACCCATCGCAAAATATCGAAATAGTCTCGCACGATCTGGCCAAAGGTCGTGGCCACCGCCCCCAGCCCGACAAAGATCGTGATCACCCCCGCCGCAAAGAACAGCGCCGCGATCACCGCACGCCGGCGCACGGCGGCATCCACCGGCCCGTCTGCCGTGATCTGGTTCATGCCGACGCCCGCCAGATAGCTCAGATAAAAGGGCACGATCGGCAGGATGCAGGGCGACAAAAAGGACAAAAGCCCGGCAAATGCCGCGCCCAGAAAGGTGATTTCAAGCATGCAGGTTGCCTTTATCTTGTGCCATTCACATATTCACATTAAGTATTTTGAAATCAACAGGTGAATTCCCTATGCGGTTGCGCACTGCTTTCTTGTCTCTCTCGGTGGCCGCAGGTCTTGCGGTTTCCCCTGTGATCGCCGCGGCCCAGACCGCGCTGATCATGGTCGAGGAACAGGGCTGCGTATGGTGTGCCCGTTGGGATGACCAGATCGCCCCGATCTATCCCAAGACCCAAGCGGGCAAGGCAGCCCCGCTGCGCCGCGTTGATATCAACGATGACAAACCCGCCGATCTGCACTTTGCCCGCAGCCTGCATTACACGCCGACGTTCGTGTTGATGGTCGACGGCCATGAGGTGTCGCGCATCGAAGGCTACCCGGGCGAAGATTTCTTTTGGGGCGTGCTGGAAAAAATGCTATCCGACGCCAAATTGATGCCAGACCCCGCCAAAAGCTAGCGCCCCTTGCGATATGCGCACGCCAATCCCCTTTTATTCAGCTAAGGATGTTAACCAGTGGGTAACCCCGGTTCCGACACAGAAATGAGCCAAGCCGATCGGGACCGTATGGCCGAAAACGCCGCACGTGCCTCTAACTTCCTCAAGGCGATCAGCCACGAGGGGCGGTTGATGATCCTGTGTCACCTCTCTGCAGGCGAAAAATCCGTCACCGAGCTGGAAGAGCTACTGTCAGCCCGTCAGGCGGCGGTATCCCAACAGCTGTCACGCTTGCGGCTTGAAGGGCTGGTAACGCCTCGCCGCGACGGAAAGACGATCTATTACCGGCTGGCCGATGACCGTCCGCAAAAGATCATGGAAGTCGTCTATGATATGTTCTGCAAACCGGACAACGACGGGTAAACGCGGCTCAGAGCTGCTCCAGATACGTCAGCAGCCGCGCTTCCGAGGCGAATAGCCCGGTCTTGCGCCCGACCTTGATCTCGGGCGGGGCTTCGCCCGCCAGATCGATCACCGCCGGATGGATATAGCTGTTGCGCGCCACGGTCGGCGTATTGCTCAGCTGTGCGGCGGCGGCTTCGGCCAATTGCTTGATGGTGGCCTGCCCCTTCTCGGCGGCCTCGAAGGCGGCAACGGTGCCCGCCCATGTACGGAAGGTCTTGGCGGTAAAGTCGTCGCACCCCGATGCTTCGGCGATATAGGCGTTCAATCCGGCTGAGTTCAACTGATGCACCTCGCCCTGCGCATCGGCCCATGTCAGCAGCTCCGCCCCCGGCAGGTCGTTAATTTTCTCCAGCGTTTTGGCCAGCGTCCGGTCGTTGATCTGCCGCCGCACCTTCTTGCCGCCCTTGGCCGTATAACGCAGCCGGATCACATTCCCGTCGAGTTTGACATGGCGCGACCGCAGGGTCAGCGTGCCATAGCTGCCATTCTCGCGCGTGTAGTCCGGATTTCCCACCCGCAGCGACGCGCGGTCGATCAGCGTGACGGCGCTGGCCAAGGCAAAGCTGCGCTCCCCCGCCTGCTGATCCAGATCGCGAGCGACAAAGCGGCGCAGACGCGGCAAAGCATGCGCAAAATCCACCAGGCTCGCGAATTTCGTCTCTGCCTGCGCCTCTGACCATTTTTCGTGATAGCGATATTGTTTGCGATTGCGGGTGTCGCGCCCCGTGGCCAGCAAATGCCCGTTCGCCAAAGGCGTCATCCACACGTCTTCATAGGCGGGCGGCACCGCCATCGCTTCCAGCCGCGCGCGCTCTTCTCCGCGAGCAATAGTTGTGCCGTCCGGTGCCTTATAGGTAAACCCGCGCCCGCGCCGCTGACGCGAAATTCCGGGGCGGTCATCGCCATAATAGGTCAGCCCCGCGCCGCTCATATGTCAGACAGCCTCGACTTCCGACGA
The DNA here is from genome assembly GCF_045586035.1 of Sulfitobacter sp. PM12. Classification (NCBI taxonomy): domain Bacteria; kingdom Pseudomonadati; phylum Pseudomonadota; class Alphaproteobacteria; order Rhodobacterales; family Roseobacteraceae; genus Sulfitobacter; species Sulfitobacter sp. PM12. Next base: position 1,099,530 of record NZ_CP151529.1, on the reverse strand, counting down.
CAGCTTGAGCACCTCATCCCCGTCGTCTTGCTCGATCAGCAGCGCCGGATCATCATCGGACCCGTTTCGCGTGACTTCGGACCCCTTCAACGTACGGGTCACACTTTTGGTAAAGCGTTCTGTCACCTTGCCACTGGCAGTGCCCTGCCCCCAGTCCCATTTGACCTTGGTGCCCTTGGATATCCCTGACATCGTCGTCCCCTTCCGCACTGTTTGGTGTGAAAGGATAACGACCTATGCCCGAAACGGGTTCCCTCCGATCAGACCCGCCAGCGCAGCACGCGGGTTTCGATGGCGGCAATCACGGCGCTCACGCAAACCCCAAGCACCGACAGGATCACCACCCCCGCAAACAGACGTTCAAGATCATAAAGACTGCCGGCCTCAAGGATATAAGCCCCGATGCCATATTCCGCGCCCAGCATTTCAGCGGCCACCAACAGGATGATTGCAATCGCCAACGAGATGCGCAGCCCCGACAGGATGCCCGGCATCGCCCCCGGCAGTACGATCTTGCGCACGATCGACCACCACGACAGACCAAAGCTCTGCCCCATACGGATCAATCCGCGGTCCACATTGTCCACCGCAGCATAGGTCGCCACGACCGTCGGCGTGAATGTCCCAAAGGCGATCAGCGCGTATTTACTGCCCTCGTCAATGCCGAACCAGATCACGAACAACGGCAAAAGCGCAATCTTGGGGATCGGGAACAGCGCCGCAACCAGGGGCACCAGCCCGGCACGCACATAGCTGAACAGCCCGATCATCACCCCGACGCCGACACCAACCAAAGCCCCGAGCGTCGCCCCAACAGCCAAGCGGCTGAGCGAGGGGGCCAGATGTTTGAACAGCATCCCCGATTGCCACAGTTCGACAAAGGTCATCGCCACATCCGAGGGGCGCGGCAACGTCAGGTTGGAGATAAAGCCGCTGCGCGTGCCCCATTCGGCCAACAGGATCAGCAGGACAAAGACCAAAACCCCCATACCCCGTCGTTGCTTGGGGGCAAAACCGCCGCCGCGAAAGGCGACGGGGCGGCTATTTGTATGTGCTACATCAGACATGGATCAACTCCGCATCGGCGGCGGCGGCTTCTTCGCGCATCAGCCCCCACAAATGTTGTTGTTGCGCCTCGAGGGCGGCATCGCCATAGGCACGCTCTGCCAGCGGGGTGGTCAGCTCGACCACTTCGCGGATCTGCCCGGGGCGGCGAGATAGCACCACGATTCTGTGCCCCAGCCGCACGGCCTCTGCCAGATTGTGGGTGACATAGACGGCGGTGAAAGGCTGGCGGGTCCACAGGCTGATCAGATCGTCCATCAACAGCTCGCGCGTCTGGCTGTCCAAGGCGCTCAGCGGTTCGTCCATCAACATCACCGCAGGGTTCACCGCCAGGGCGCGTGCGATGGCCACCCGCTGTTTCATCCCGCCCGACAGCTGTTTGGGCAGGGCATCGGCAAATTCGGTCAGTTTGGTACGGGCCAGCACATCGTCGATGATTTGCGCCCGCGCGGCGGCGTCCAGACCATGATCCTCCAGCACCAGCGCCACATTGCCGCGCACGCTGCGCCAGGGCAGCAAGGCGAAATCCTGAAACACGTAGGTGAGCGGGTTCAGACAGCCGGCTGGGGGCGTGCCCAGTTGCAGCACCTGACCCGAAGTCGGCTGCTCCAGCCCGCCCAGCATCCGCAGCAGGGTCGACTTGCCACAGCCCGAAGGCCCGACGATGCAGACAATCTGCCCTGAGGGGATATCAAGGTTGATATCGCGCAGCACTTCGGTCTCGCCATAAGTATGGCTGACCCCCGCTAACCTAAGATCCATGAGAAACGTCCTGAAATATCAAAGGCCGGGCAAAGCCTGCCCGACCTGTCGTTGGTATAGATGGCGCGATCAGGCGCCGATGGTGTCGACGAAAGACGTGTCGATCAACGTCTCAAGCGTGATATCCGCATCCACCAGCCCCTCGGACTGGAACCAGCTCAGCTGGTCACGCACAGAGGCGACGTTCAACGCGGCCCCCTCGTTCAGACGCATGGTGCCGTTGACAATCCCCGGCGTCGCGGCCTCGAGCGTTTTGTCGGTGTAGACGTAGTTGTGGATCAGCTTGACCATCTCGGCCACGCCTTCCGCACCGGCGGTCTGTTCGATCATCGCTGCGTTGTAGTCAGCCACCCCCTTGGCATAGGCCGCAAGGTAATCCTGCGTCTGCTGCTTTTCCTCACTCGCGTTCTTGGTCGAGGTAAAGACCGTGGTGACCTGATAGTCGGGCAGATAATCGGACACGTTCCCGATGATATGCACGGCACCCGAGCCCGCCAGTGGCTTGGCAATATGGGGCACGATGGACCAGCCATCAATCTGGCCGGTCTTCAGCGCGCCGATGATGGCACCCACCTTCTGCAACGGCTTGAACGACAGCTCGATCCCCTCGGCCTGCGCCATCTTTGACCCCATATAATGGAACGACGATCCCGCCGTGGTCATGCCAAAGCTCTTTCCGTCCAGCATCGCAGGCGCGGTCACACCCGCCTGATAGGCCGCGTCCGAGGCCAGAAACTTCTGCCCGTCAATGCCCTTCTCTTCAGACAAGGCACCGCCGATCACCTTGATCGCACCCTTATCCGCCAGCGACACCAGCCCGCCCGAGATCGCGGTCACGGCATAGTCGACATCCCCGCTGGCAATCGCCACGGCCATCGGTTGGGCGGCCTGAAAGAACTTGAGCTCGACATCCAGACCGGCCTGCTTGAAATACTCGCGCTGATAGGCCACGAATGTACCGGAGTGGCTGGTGAAACGCAGCGCGCCCAGAGTGATCTTTTTGCCCTGCGCAACAGCCGGTGCAGCAAGCCCGACCGCGGCAGCGGCCCCCATGGTCGCCAATGTCTGGCGGCGGTTGAATGTGGTCATGATATCCTCCCCTTGAATTTGCGCGCACAATGGGTCGTGGCATGACGTAGTGTCAAGCGCACGCCCCCCGAAAACCACCCTCACGAACGAAGCGTCACGGCCTGTGGCACCAAGCCTCGCCCGCTTCCAAATGGCCTTAAATCCTCGCCGAAGGCTCCCCAGATTGCCAGCGCGTACGACATTGCCTATATGGGCGTCACCGCTGCATCAGCCCCCTCCCTTTCACAAAAGGCCCGATTCCATGACCTTCGACCGTTCGATCAAAATCGCCCCTTCCATCCTTGCTGCCGACTTTGCCAATTTCGGGGCAGAGTGCGACGCCATCGAAGCGCAGGGTGCGGACTGGGTACATGTCGATGTAATGGACGGGCATTTCGTCCCGAACATCAGCTTTGGCCCGACCACCTGCGCCGCGATCCGCCCCCATATCAAGGGCGTGATGGACGTGCATCTGATGATCGCACCCGTGGATCCCTACATCGATGCCTTTGCCAAAGCCGGTGCCGATGTGATCACGGCCCATGTCGAAGCCGGCCCCCATATCCACCGCACGCTGCAAGCGATCCGCGGTGCCGGTGCCAAGGCCGGTGTCGCGCTGAACCCCGGCACGCCTGCCGCAGCGGTCGAGCATCTGCTGGACGTTGCCGATCTGGTCTGTGTGATGACCGTGAACCCCGGTTTCGGCGGGCAGAAGTTCATCGATATGAGCGACAAGATCCGCACCCTGCGCGCGATGATCGGTGACCGTCCGGTGCATATCGAAATCGACGGAGGCGTTGATGTGAACACCGCTTCCAGCGTGGCGCAGGCGGGGGCGGATGTGCTGGTCGCAGGCTCCGCGGTATTCCGTGGCGGGTCTGTCAGCAACCCTGCCCCCTACGGCGAAAACATCCGCGCTATCCGCGCCGCTGCGGAAGGCGTCTACGTCTAAGCGCCAGCCGCACACCAGCGACAAAGGAAAAGGCCGGCCCCCACCACGGGGGACCGGCCTTTTCCTTAACACCGCACAGGGAACAATCAGAAGCCAATCAGGCCAGCTGATCCTTGAATGTCTCGATCAGCTTGTGCTTGAGGATCTTGCCCGTGGGGGCCGCAGGCAGGGCCGTTCCGATGATAAACTGGCTGGGGCGTTTATAGCCAGTCAGCCGTTCCTTGACGAAGGCCTTCAGGTCTTGCGGGTCCAGCGTATCGCCCTCGGCGATCTGGACGAAGGCCAGCACCTCTTCGTCATTGCCTGTGGACCGGCCCACCACGGCGGCCTGAATGACCTGCGGGTGATCGTTGATCGCGGCCTCTACCTCGGGCGGGTAGACGTTGAACCCGCCGTGGATGATCAGCTCTTTCGAGCGGCCCAGAATATGCAGATGACCGTGTTCGTCGAACGTCCCCAGATCGCCGGTGCGCAGCCAGCCATCCTGGCCGAGGACTTTGGCGGTTTCCTCGGGGTTCTTGTAGTAGCCCTTCATGACGTGGGCCCCACGGGTCAGGACCTCGCCCTTGCCATTGCTGCCGCCTTCGACGGTATCATCAATCTTGGTCTCGACACCGGGCAAGGACGGGCCGACCGAGATATCGGGCGATCCCAGTGGGTTACTGGTGGCCGAGATACCGGCGGTGGATTCCGTCATGCCATAGCCGTTCTGGATCGCGACGCCGTAAAAGGCTTCGGCCTTGCGCTTCCACGTGGGGTCCAGCGGTGCCGCCCCCGAAGATACATAGCGCAGCGTTTCGGAGTTGAGCTGCGTGAGCCCCTGCTCTTTCGTGTATTGCATCAGCAGCGCGTGCATCTGCGGCACGGCCGACAGGAAGTTCACCCCCGTGGTCAGCGCGGTATAAAGCTTTTCGGCCGAGAAACGCGCCTCCAGCCGGATTTCGGCACCGGCGCAGCAGGAGGCGGTCATGACTGAACACAGCCCGAAAACATGGGTCAGGGGCAACACGCCATAGACCACATCGCCTGCATTGATCCCCCGCAGCGTCGCCGAGGCATTGCCGCCAAAGCGCACGTTGGCATGGGTCAGCATGACGCCCTTTGGGTCGCCCGTTGTGCCGGTGGTATACAGCAGCACCGCCACATCGCTCAGATCCCCATCAGGGTTGCTGGCGATCGGCGTGGCCAGATGCATCGCGCCGAAGGCACCGGTGATCTCTGCGGCATCCAGCCGTTCCGCATGGGCTGTCGCATCCGGTGAGGCGTGGCAGGTCATCAGCACAGCAGCAGGCGCCGCGTGGTCAATGATCCGCTGGATCTCGCCCGCGCTTTGGCGTGCATTGACGGGGATGATGACTGCGCCGGCTTTCCACGTGCCAAACACAGTGGCCACGGCGGCGGCACAGTTTTCCGACAGCATCAGCACGCGGTCGTTGGGCTGCACACCGGCATCCTTGAGCGCCTGCGCGATGTCATCGCTTGCCTTGTCGAACATCTTGTACGTCCAGCGTACCCCTGTGCTGTCGCTCAGCGCGGGCGCGTCCCCGCGTGCGGCCACTTGATCCGCCAGAAATTGCTCTACACGTACCATTATATTCTCTGCCTCCCCGCAGTCTTTCAGAACCCGGTCAGCGCGTCTGGCTGCGGGTTGGGTCAATAGATCGGTGGCCGAGGGTCAGCCGCCGTAATTCGGTGTGCGCTTCTCGAGGAAAGCGGCGATGCCTTCGGCGGCTTCATCTGCGCCGGTGGCATGGGCCATGGCGTCACATTCCGCTTCAAGCTGGTCGGCCTCGGACACGTCATAGCCCTGCGCGACCAGCCCGCGGATCACCCCTTGGGCTTCGCGGGGGCCTGCGGCCAAGCGGTCGGCAAGCGCCATTGCGGCCTCGAACGCGCCGCCCTTGTCGGTGACGGCATTTACCACGCCCAGATCATGCATGCGTTCAACGGTGACGGGCTGCGCCAGCAAGCACATCTCCATCGCGAGCTGCCGCGGCAGCGCACGCGCGAGCGAGGCGGTCAGCCCCCCGTCGGGCACCAGCCCCGCCTTGACGTAAGCAGCGGTGAACTTGGCACCGGCGGCGGCAACGATCAGATCGCAGGCCAGCGCGAAAGACAGCCCCGCGCCCGCGGCACCGCCTTCGACGGCGGCGATCACCGGCACCGGACAGGACCGGATCCCGCGGATCAGGCTGTGCAATTCGTTGATCTTGCCCCGACGTTCATCTTTGGGCATGTCGCGGCGGGCAATCAGGACATTCAGATCGCCGCCCGCGCAAAAGAAATCCCCTTCGGAGGTGAGGATCACGGCACGGATACGCGGCTCGGCGGCCATTTCAATCGCTTGGCCGATGCAGGCGTAAAGCTCGGGCGACAGGGCCCCCCGCTTGTGCGCGTTTCCGTTCCAGATGACGATCCGGTCACCCTTGTCTTCGATCCGAGCGCTCATTTCAGTTTCTCCTGTGGGACGCGCTTGAACACGCCGGTGGATGTCGCAATGACCGTGCCGTCTTCGTGGACGAGTTCAGCGTCGATATACAGCAGGCTGCGGCCACCGCCCTTGATCGTGCCGGTCGCGGTCACGCGCCCGGGCTGCCCCGCGGCCAGAAACTGGGTCGTCAGCGAGATCGTGAGGAACGGGTGCTGGCCGGTGGGATCCACGCTCAGCGATCCGGTCATGCCACAGGCGTTATCCAGCAATGTGGCGGCAATACCGCCATGAAGGACCCCATGGCGGTTAAAGTGTTGCGGACCCAGATCAAGAAAGCAGCGCCCGTGGGCCGGATCGGATATGTCGACGACATATCCGACCAGGGTTTGGGTACCGGTCTCGTCCCGGATCAGCTGGCTTTCGTCAGGCTGCTGCAAGGGCAATGAAACGCTCCAGATGGTGGTCTGTGTCACCAAAGCGGTGGTCTGCCATGATGATACGCTTGGCGATGTGGGCCAGTTCGTATTCTTGCGTCATGGCGATACCGCCGTGCATCTGGATGCTGTCTTCGGCAACCAGACGGCCCGCGCGACCCAGCAGGTTCTTGGCGGCAGAGATATGCGTCTCGCGCGCTTTGTACTCCGCTTCGAGGTTGCCCGCGGCAACGATCACGGCAGAGCGCGCCTGCTCCATCTCGATCAGCAGGTCGGACATGCGGTGCGCGAGCGCCTGGAACGTGCCGATGGGCTTGCCGAACTGCTTGCGGGTCATCAGGTATTCGCGGGTCAGGCGGGTTGCCGTTTCCATCGCCCCCAGTGTTTCCGCACAGATCGCGACATTGGCCGCAGCGACGCGCGCCTCGATCGCCTTGAACGCCTTGCCCGCTTCACCCAGACGGGCAGAGGCAGGGACGGTCACATCATCCAGCGTGACTTCGGCGGCACGACCACCGGCCAGCAGCGCATAACCTTGCAGCGTGATGCCCTTGGTATCTGCCGGCACGAGGAACAGCGAGATCCCGTTTTCGTCACCTGCCTCGCCGCTTTCGCGGGCAGAAACGATCAGCATGTCGGCGTTTTCAGCGTTGACCACAACCGCCTTGCGACCGTTCAGCACCACGTTGTCGCCATCGACCTTGGCGGTAGAGGTCACCTGGTTCAGGTCATAGCGGCTGGTGGGTTCGCCGTGGGCAAAAGCCACCTGCAACGCGCCACCGATCAGCTCTTCGACATGGGCCTGCTGGTCTTCATTGCCCAAGTCGGCAATCAGACCGCCGCCCAGAATGGCGGTATCAAGGAAGGGTTCGACCACGCCTGCGCGGCCCAGTTCCTCGAACACGACGGCGATGTCGAAACCAGCGCCGCCAAAGCCGCCCTGATCTTCGGTGAACAGCGCGCCAATGACGCCCAGTTCGGCCAGACCGTTCCAGATGTCGGCGGAAAAGCCGGTGTCGCTTTCAAGGATCTTGTTGCGGGCTGCTGTATCGTATTTGTCGCGCAGGAAACGGCGCAGACTGTCTTGCAGCATTTGGCGTTCTTCTGTCAGGTCGAAGTTCATGCTCCACCTCCCATCGTTGTTTTGGCAATGATCTGGCGCTGGATTTCGTTCGAGCCGCCAAAGATCGACAGTTTACGGTTGTTGAAATATTGCGCGGCGACGGGGCCGGCATTCAACGGATCAGGCAGGGCCAGGTTCGACCCTTCGATCGCTTCGGATGCGAATGGCATCGCATAGGCACCCGCCGCACGACGTGCGAGGTCGTTGATCTCCTGACGGATGATCGTGCCTTTGACCTTCAGCATCGACGATTCAACGCCCGGTGCCGCGCCCGCTGCCGCCTTGGAGACGATGCGCAGGTTTGTGGTGCTCATCGCCATCAGGTCGATTTCAACCTGTGCCACACGTGCCGCGAAATGCGGGTTCTGCATCAACGGCTTGCCGCCGGACATCTCTGCCTTGGCGATACGTTTGACCGCGGTCAGACCCGCTTGCGAGAACCCGACGCCCGCGATGTTGGTGCGTTCGTGGGTCAGCAGGTACTTGGCGTAGGTCCAGCCTTCGTTCTCTTTGCCGACAAGGTTTTCGACCGGCACTTTCACATCCGAGAACCAGACTTCGTTCACCTCGTGGGTGCCGTCGAGCAGGATGATCGGGCGCACTTCGACGCCGGGGGTGTCCATGTCGATCAGCAGGAAGGAAATACCCTCTTGCTGCTTGACCGTCTTGTCGGTGCGTACAAGGCAGAAGATCATGTTCGCGTGCTGACCCAGCGTGGTCCACGTCTTCTGGCCGTTGACGATGTAATGCGTGCCTTCGTCGTTCAGGACCGCTTCGGTCTTGAGCGAGGCAAGGTCGGACCCCGCACCCGGCTCGGAATAGCCCTGACACCACCAGTCTTCGCCCGACAGGATGCGGGGCAGCCAGTAGTCGTTCTGCTCTTGCGAGCCGAACTTTTGCAGCACGGGCGCGAGCATCGACAGGCCAAAAGGCACAATGCGTGGCGCATAGGCGGCAGCAGCTTCTTCTTCGAAAATGTGACGCTGCACCGCGTTCCATTCCGCACCGCCAAATTTCTTGGGCCAGTTCGGGGCCAGCCAGCCTTGGGCGTTCAGGATAGCATGCCACTGTTCCTGACCGTCTTTACCCAGCTCTTCACCCTTGCGGATTTTGTCGCTCATTTCCTTGGGGAGCTTTTCCTCAAGAAAGGCCCGCACTTCGGCGCGGAAAGCCTTTTCTTCGTCGCTATAGCTCAGATCCATTTGTCTTCCTCCGGTTTATACTGTCGGGCATTGCGCCCTTGTTCATTTACTTAGCGGCTTGTTTGTTCAGGTCGTCAAAGTTGCGCCCTTCGGCCACCAGCTGTTTCAGCAGCGGTGCGGGTTCCCAGAACCAGGCGTCTTCCTTGGCGTAGCTTTCGATGTCGGCCAGCAGAGCAGGCAGCCCTTGCAGGTCGGCCCATTTCATCGGGCCACCCCAGTAGCGCGGGAAGCCGTAGCCAAAGAGCAGGACCATATCCACGTCCAAGGGCCGCTTCGCGATGCCCTCGCCCACGACCTTTGCCGCCTCGTTGACCATCGCGGCCATATAGCGGCGGACGATCTCTGCGTCGGTAAAGTCACGCGGGGTGATGCCACGCTCGGCGCGTTCGGCGGCGATCAGCTCGGACACTTCGGGATTCGGCACGCCGCCGCGCGATCCGGCCTCATAGATGTAGTAGCCTTTGCCGGTCTTCTGGCCGAAGTTGCCGGCTTCGCAGATCTTGTCGGGGTATGTCGGCACGCGTTCGGCAGGGTGGCGCGTCGCCGCCTTGCGCTTACGTGTGGCCCAGCCGATATCGAGTCCGGCCAGATCGCCCACGGCAAAGGGGCCCATGGCAAAACCGAAATCCACCAGCGCCTTATCGATCTGGAACGGCGATGCACCATCAAGCACCATGTGATCGGCAGCGGTGCGGTAAGTTGCCAGAATACGGTTGCCGATAAACCCGTCGCAGACACCGGCGCGCACAGAAATCTTGTTCAGCGCCTTGCCAAGAGCAAAGCCCGTGGCGACCACATCGGGGGCGGTCTTTTCGGCGACGACCACTTCGAGCAGCTTCATGATATGCGCGGGCGAGAAGAAGTGCAGCCCGATCACATCCGCAGGGCGCGAGGTGCTGGCCGCGATCTCGTCCACATCCAGATAGGATGTGTTGGACGCCAGAATAGCACCGGGTTTGCACACGGCATCAAGCTTGCCGAACACCTCTTTCTTGACACCCATATCCTCGAACACGGCTTCGATCACCAGATCGACCGAGGCGAGGCTGTCATAGTTGATCGACACCTCAAGCGCGGTGTTGGTCATCGCGTCGTATTTCATCTGCGTGATCTTGCCACGCTTAAGCGCGCCGGAAAGATTGCCCGCGATGCGTCCGCGCGCGGCCTCTGCGGCGTCTTCCTTCATCTCGATCAGCACGACGTTGAAGCCCGCCAACAGCGCCGCCGTGGCGATGCCTGCGCCCATGGTGCCGCCGCCGATGATGCCGATGGATTGCAACGCGCGGGGTTCGACGCCTTTCAGTTCCGGCAGGTTGCCTACCGCACGCTCAGAGAAGAACGCGTGGATCATGCCCTGACGTTGGTCTGTCTCCATCAACTCCATGAAAATCTTGCGCTCGGCCAGCATGCCTTCGTCAAAGGGCAGCTCTGCCGCGGCCTGAACCGCGCGGACCGCCTGCGCCGGAGAGATTTGCCCCCGCCCCTTTTTCAGCGTCCCGTCATAGGCGGCATCCCAGTCGATCGGCGCGGGTGCGGCCAGCTCGCTGACGGGGCGGCGCGGTGCGTTGGTGGCGATCAGGTTCTCGGCATAGGCGACGCCCACATCCTCGGGGTCACCCTCGGTGACCTGATCGACGATGCCAAGGCTTTCGGCTTCGGCCGCTTTGACCTGACGGCCAGAGGTGATCAGATCAAGCGAGGGGTCCACACCGATCAGACGCGGCAAACGCTGGGTCGCACCGGCACCGGGGATCAGGCCCAGATGCACTTCGGGCAGGCCCACTTTGGCCGACGGCTGCGCCACGCGGTAATGCGCCGACAGCGCGATCTCGAGCCCGCCGCCCAAAGACACACCATGCATGGAGGCGACAACGATCAGCGGGGACTCCTCGATCCGTTTGCACACATCCGGCAGGAAAGGTTCCAGCGGCGTTTTGCCGAATTCGGTGATATCCGCACCGGCGATAAAAGCGCGGCCCTCGCCGACGATAACCACGGCTTTGACGCCGTCATCGGCCTCGGCCTGCGCCATACCGGCAACCAGACCTTCACGAACAGCATGGGACAACGCATTGACCGGGGGGTTCTTGATCCGCAGTACGGCCACGTCGCCTTTGCGGGTATATCCAATCTTGTCAGTCATTTAGCATATTCCTTGGTCTAGTCTTGTTTCAGTCCCGGCGGCTGAGCGCGGGGGTGCGCCCGGTGCGCTGTTCAAGCGCGCGCACCAGTTCACGCAACGCGGGGCCGACCTCTTGCACGATACGGGAATCGGGCAAATCATGTGGCATGGCCCCGGCGGTGAACGATACCGGTTCGCCGAACTCTTCGGCAAAATAGGGGACACTTACGGCGTTGATCGTACTGGCATATCGTGTGCCCTCCGACGCGTAAGCGAACCCTTGTTCTATCAATTGCGAATATCCCTCCGCCCGGAACCTTCGCATATCCGCTTCGGGCGTCAACTGCTCAAAGCGCTCTTCGCCAAGTGACGCCACGACGGCCATGCCTGACGACGATCCGAACACGGGAATCCGGTGCCCCGGCTCCAGCCAGATGGTCGAAGCATTCTGTGGCCGCCATGTGCGCACCAGCATCATTTTCTCGTCGTCGCGCACGGCGACCAGCAATAGCGTGCCCGTTTTATCGGCCAGCTCTTGCATGGCGTCGGACACCAAATCCAGAAAGTTCACCGCCACCGATGCGACAGAGCCAAGCGCGATAGCCGACGGCCCCAGCCGAAAGCGGTCATTGCGCCCGCCGTGGCTGAGATAGCCCAGTTCGCACAGCGTATAGGTCAGCCGCGACACCGTAGGCTTGGGCAGCCCCGTCCGGTCGGCAATCTGCGCGTGGGTCAGCCCGCTGTCACTGGCGCGAAAGGCCCGCAATACAGCAAGCCCCCGCGCCAGAGTGTTGGCAAACTTCCTGTCTGTGGGGTCCCCACTCATCGCGCCGCCATAGGAATAAGCAGCGAGATCATCGGGAAGGACATGATCAGCACCAGCACGATCACGTCAACGCTGAGGAAGCGCGTGATACCGGCAAAGATCTTGTCGATCGGAGCCTCTTTGCCCACCACATTGGCGATGACAAAGACGTTCAACCCGACAGGCGGCGTGATCAGCCCGATTTCCAGCAGCTTAATCACCACAACACCGAACCAGATCAGGTTCATGTCATAGCTTTCCACCAGCGGGATCATCAGCGGCAGGGTCAGAACCATGATGCCAATGGGATCAAGGAACATGCCAAGCAGCAGATAGATCGCGGCAATCGCCAGCAGCAGGACCACGACGGACAGCTCTGCCTCGGCCACGACGTTCACAATCATCGGGGCAACGTTGGTCAGGGCGATAAAGGCCACAAAGATCTTGGCCCCTGCCGCGATAAAGAAGATCGCCGCGGTCTGGATGCACGTCTCTTTCACCGCATCCCACAGGCCCTGCAAGGTCAGCTTGCGCTGCGCAAAACCGATCAGCGTCGCCGCGACCACGCAGACAGCCGCCGCTTCGGTCGCCGTAAAGATACCGCCGTAGATACCGCCGATGATCAACACGAACAGCATGACCGCAGGCCAGCTTTCAGCCGCCGCCGCAAAGCGTTCCTTGGCGGAGTAGCGTGTCGCTGTCGAAGGGGCGATTTCGGGCGAACGCCAGACCCAGACGGCAATCACGAGGATAAAGCCCGCCAGCGTCAGCAGCCCCGGCAAAACACCCGCGAGGAACAGCGACGAAATCGATGTCTCGGTGAAGATACCGTAGATGATGAACAGAACCGACGGCGGGATCAGCGAGCCCAGAGTGCCCCCTGCCGCGACCGACGCTGTTGCCAGACGCGGGTCATATCCCATGCGCAGCATCTCGGGCGTACAGATTTTCCCCATGGTCGAGGCACAGGCAATAGAGCTGCCGGTAATGGCCGAAAATCCGCCACAGCCCATGACGCTTGCCATGGCAACACCGCCGGGCAGACGCGTCAGCCAAACCTTGGCCGCGTGGTAGATCTTGGTCGTGATATCCGCGCGATAGGCAATGTGCCCAAGGGCGACAAACAGCGGTATCATCGATAGATCGTAGGAGTGTATCAGGTCAAAGGAGTTCGAGAACACCATCGACGTTGTGGCACGGATGGCACGTTCGGGCATGAAAGTGCCAGTGCGGAAGGCAAAGATAAAGAAGGTCGCAATCGTCGCGACGCTGGCCAGCGCAAAGGCAATCGGCACACGCAGCGCCAACAGGATCAGAACGGCAGCAAAGGCAATCAGCCCGATGGTCGACGCATCCATTACAGCACCTCTTTTTCGGCAACGAGCTCGATTGTGTGGTTTTCTTCGTCCGAAACGATGCCCCCGGACAGGATGGTCCGCACATCGCGGATCGCCAGTTCCGCCAGACGCAGCCAGCAGGCGGCGATACCGACCACAAACAACAGACGTCCGGGCCATTTGGGCAGGTTCAGGTCACCGTAGAAAAAGCTGCCCTTTTCCCAAACGCTCAGGAATTCGCGGCCGCCGGAATAGATCAGACCGCCCAAGGCGATCATCCCCATGACCGACCCCAGCACAATAAGCCAGGACCGGAGTTTGGGCCCGAACCGGTCGGACACAAAAGCCACACTAACGTGAGCGCGGTTTGCGGTCGCTGCCGCAAGGGGCAGGAGGATGGCCGCAACCATCAGCTCCCGCACCAAAGTGACGCTATCGGGTACGCTAGATGCGAAGACGGCGCGTGCGACCACGTTGGACGTGATCAAGATCCCCAAAAGGATGACCGCAGCCGCGCCCAACCCCAACAGGATTTTCTCAAGTGGTACCAACATGGTCCCTGCTCCTCCCAAAGCTTGTGTTTAGTTGTTGTCAGCTGCCCAAGGGTAACCGTTCTCGTCGCGCTCTTGCGTGTATTTGGCGATCAGCGCTTTGTAGTCTTCCAGCAGTTGCTCGCCCGGCAGACCGGTGCGGTTGGCTGTCTCGACCCACTCAGCCAGATACTTCTCGCCGCCTTCGACCAGCTTGGCGCGCTCTTCCGCGGGCAGTTCGAACACTTCGACACCTTGCTCTTTCATCGCGGCAATGGCGTTGTCGTTCGCGGTTGTGATCATGCGGCCGAATTCATCGGACAGATCCGCACCGGTTTCCAGCAGCACAGCTTGCTGATCTTCGGACAGCGCATCGAACATGTCTTTGTTCATGAAGATGCCGACGCCGCCAACCTGGCCCCAGTTCAACAGGGTGTAGTTGTCCATGACTTCGGCCTGCTTCAGCGCGGCAACAGCGTAGGAATACCCTTGGCTACAGTCGATCAGACCGGTGTCGAGCCCTTGGTACGCGTCATAGATCGACATGTTGACCATGTTCGCGCCTTCGTCACCAAAGACCTTACCATAGGCCCCTGTGCCGCGTACTTTCTTGCCCGCGATATCGGCAACCGAACGGATCGCGTCGCCCTTACAGCCGATGTTCACCTGGCTGGTGGTCCATGTCCCGATGTACACGAGGTTCTTTTCAGCCAGGTTTTCCGCAATCGCGGGGTTCGACCGCATCAGCTCGTCCGTGGCGCGCATACCGACCCAGGCGTCCGGGTTGTTTACGGGCAGGTCAGCGATGCCATAGGCGGCCATTTCCTGCGGGTAATACACCGCGATCACCGACCCCATATCCGCCACACCGTCACCGATGGACTGTACAGCCGCATTCGCCTTGAACAGCGCGCCGCCCCACTGGATGTCGAGGCGCAGATCGTTTTCCGACCGCTCGGCAACCTGATCGGCGAACCACTGCAACGCATCTGCACGGGCACCGCGATTCGGGCCTGCTTCGCCGTGGATAAGCACGGTTTCAGCACCGGCAACGGAAGCCGCCACAGTCATTGCAGCAGCGAAAGATAGGTTTTTCAAAAAGGACATGTAATTCCCTCCCAAGAATTGTTTTACCATGCGAAACATCGTTTCACTATGTCTCGGGCGCACACTAGGGAGGGGATTTGGAACGTGCAAGCGAAACTTAAAGCGGCGCCGGAATACCGACGCCGCTTACTATTTAACCATTACGTATCAAGTACTTAATTCAGATCATGACTTCTCGCGGCGGTACATGAAGCAGCGTCCCTCCACAGCTTCAGGTGGTAAGGGGATTTCGATCAAATTGTCGAAATACATCCGGTCACTGGACACCATGATGCCCCCGACGGCCAATAACGGCTCGATCAAAGGCGAGATTTCACGCGCGAAAGCATCGTTTTTTGCAAGGTTATGCCCGCCAAGATCAGCGTGAATCAGAGCCGCATTCGCGCCAAAGCGCGTCAGTGCCGCAGGCAGGGTTTCGTGCACATCGCCTAGGATCAGCTGATGGTCCTCGGGCGTGCTATCGGGATTCGATGCAACCGCGCGCTCAAACACAAAGATATCGCGGTCGGGCATCGTTTCACGGATGTGGTGAAAGGTACGGCCATTGCCCAATCCCAGCTCGAACACCGGCCCCGTCATTTTCTGCGTCAGGGCGGCGGCATGGTCGAGACACGCACGCTGTGACACCATACGGTCGATAAAAATGTCCAGGCGGCTCATCGCGGTTCTCCTTCGGGTTGGGTCGTACTGATGCAACATGGGGACGCCACCCCCCTTTGTGTACCGCTGACGCTTGGTTTTTGCGCTGCCCCCTAGACGCTTGGGTGTTTATCGGCTTCACTCGATAGGTAATGATCGCTCTGACCCGCTTGGGATAACAATGGCCCCCCTTCTTGAAGTAAATGATCTGTCGATCGGTTTCGGCAACGGCCCGTCGGTCGTGGACGGCGTCAGCTTTGCGTTGAACGCGGGCGAGACCCTCGCGCTGGTGGGCGAAAGCGGGTCCGGCAAAACGCTGTCCTGCCGGTCGGTTTTACGCCTGCTGCCCGATGCGGCACAGATGCGCGGCGGGTCGATCCGGTTCAACGGGGCCGAGGGTGCCGTCAACCTGCTGTCCCTCCCCGAAAAGAAGATGCGCGCCATTCGGGGGGATCGAATCTCGATGATCTTTCAAGAACCCATGCGGTCGCTATCGCCGCTGCACCGGCTTGGGGATCAGGTCGCCGAAGTACTGCGCTTGCACCGCAAGATGGGACGAACGGCGGCTAAACGTGCCGTGCTCGAACAGTTTGAGAAGGTCGGTTTTGTCGATCCACTGCGCGCCTGGAAAAGCTATCCGTTCGAGATGTCCGGCGGGATGCGCCAACGCGCGATGATCGCTATGGCCATGGTCGCCAAGCCCGAGCTGTTGATCGCGGACGAACCGACGACCGCCTTGGACGTGACGACCCAAGCGCAGGTGCTCGGGCTGATCCGGTCGCTGCAGGCAGAAACCGGCATGGGTGTGATCCTTGTGACCCATGATCTGGGCGTCGTGGCGAATATGGCGCAGCGTGTCGTGGTGATGAACAAGGGCCGCGTGATGGAACGGGGCGATGCGCAAGAGGTGTTGGGCAGCCCTGCCCACCCCTACACCGCCAAGCTTTTCGCTGCCGCCCCGATGATCCCCGCCGTGGCCGCCCCTGCGCCCGCTTCCACGAAGCCCGCAGACGATGTGATCCTTGATCTCCGCGACGTGTCCAAGACCTATACCATGCGGGCGGGCGGCTGGCGCAAGCCGGTGTCCGTATCCGCCTGCCAGCACGTTGACCTGCACCTGCCCCGTGGCAAGACGCTGGCGATTGTCGGCGAAAGCGGATCGGGCAAGACCACCTGCGCCCGCATCGCCATGGGGGCCGAACGTCCCGATGTCGGCGGCGAAGTGCTGTTTCGCCCCGACCCCGCCGCCGCACCGCTGGCCGTGCATGATCTGTCGCCCACTGAACGCACCGCATTTCAACGGCAAGCGCAGATGGTGTTTCAAGACCCGTATTCCTCGCTCAGCCCGCGGATGCGCGTGCAGCAAGCCCTGACCGAACCGATGGAGGTGCACAACATCGGCACAGCCCGCGACCGCCGTGAAAAGGCGGCCGAAATGCTGCGGTGGGTCGGATTGAACCCTGATATGCTTGGCCGTTTCCCGCATGCGTTTTCAGGCGGCCAGCGCCAACGGCTGTCCATTGCCCGCGCGCTGACGCTCGATCCGAAGCTGCTGATCTGCGACGAACCCACCTCGGCGCTGGATGTCTCGGTCCAAGAGCAAATTCTAACGCTGCTCGAAGACATCCGCGACCGCGCCAACCTGAGCTACCTGTTCATCAGCCACGATCTGGCGGTCGTTGCCCGCATCGCGGACGAGGTCGCGGTTATGCGCGCTGGCGTGATCGTCGAACAGGCCCCGCCCGACACGTTGTTCTACAATCCGCAACACCCCTACACCCGCGCCTTGATCGCGGCACAGCCCGAACCCGATATCAGCCGGCCCATCGATCTTGATCTGGTCGCCAAGGGCGCGGGCTCTCCCACGCTCTGGCCCGAACAGTTCCGTTTTGAAGGCCGTCACGCCCCCGCCCTGCGCGAGCTTGAGCCCGGCCATAAGGTACGTTGTCATGCGTAAGTTCTTCCTTGCCCTCGCCGCGACCCTCGGCTTTGCGCCCCTTGCCGCGCATAGCGATGGCCCCGTGCTGCAAGAAAGCAGCTTTTGGGCGCAAGAGGTCAACGCCGGCAGCCTGCCCCACGTGCAGGACCGCATCCCGTCAGAGCCTCTGGTCGTCGACCTCGAAGCCAAGGGCCGCAGCTTCGGGCGTCAGGGCGGTACGCTACGCACGTTGATCTCGCGCACCAAGGACGTGCGGCAGATGGTCGTCTACGGCTATGCGCGGCTGGTAGGGTATCAGCCTGACTACACGCTTGCCCCCGATATCCTCGCCGCGGTGGACGTGGAAGAAGGGCGCAAATTCACGCTACACCTGCGCCCCGGTCACCGCTGGTCGGACGGCATGCCCTTTACCTCGGATGATTTCCGTTACTGGTGGGAAAATGTTGCCAACGACCCGGACATCACCCCCAGCGGGCCGCCGGATTTCATGATCGTGGACAACCGCCTGGGAAAGGTCACCTTCCCCGATGAACATACGGTCGTGTTCGAATGGCAGATCCCCAATCCGAATTTCCTGCCGCTGCTGGCGCAAGCAAGCCCACCGTTCATCTATCGCCCCGCCCACTACCTGTCGCAGTTCCATAAGAAGTTCGCCGATCCCGATGCGCTGGTCGAAAAGGTCAAAGCCGCGCGGGTCAAAAGCTGGGCCGCGCTGCACAACAAGCGCGACAATATGTATAAGTTCGACAACCCCGCGCTGCCGACTCTGCAGCCGTGGATCAACTCCTCGGACAAGGACAGCTCGCGCAAGCTCTTTGTGCGTAACCCCTATTTCCACCGTATCGACAGCCGGGGCGTGCAGCTGCCCTATATCGATGTGGTGCAGATGACCGTGGTCGGCGGCGGGCTGATCGCGGCCAAGGCCAACGCGGGCGAGGTCGACCTGCAGGCGCGCGGGCTCGATTTCCCCGATGTCGCGATCCTCAAGAAAGGCGAGGCGGACGGCGGCAAATACCGCACCCTGCTTTGGGCCAACGGCGCCGCCAGCCAGATCGCCATCTATCCCAACCTGAACTTCGCCGACCCCGTGTGGCGCGAGGTCATGCGCGACGTGCGTTTTCGCCGCGCCCTGAGCCTCGGCATCGATCGACGCATGATCAACCGCGCGCTCTATTTCGGCCTCGCCAGCGAAGGCGGCATGTCCGCCCTGTCGCAAAGCGCGCTTTACAACGACGACAACACACATGCGTGGTCCATGATGAACCTCGCCCACGCCAACGCGCTGCTGGATGATATGGGTCTGACCGACCGCACCCCCGCAGGGCTCCGCAAGCTTCCCGATGGCCGCCCGATGGAATTCGTGATCGAAACCGCTGGCGAACGCAGCGAGGAAGAAAACGCGCTGGCGATCATCGCGGACACATGGCGTGATCTGGGCATCCGCCTGATCATGCGCCCGCTGGACCGCGATATCCTGCGCAACCGGATCTATGCAGGGCG
This sequence comes from Sulfitobacter sp. PM12, assembly GCF_045586035.1. NCBI lineage: Bacteria > Pseudomonadati > Pseudomonadota > Alphaproteobacteria > Rhodobacterales > Roseobacteraceae > Sulfitobacter > Sulfitobacter sp. PM12. The sequence goes on along the minus strand of NZ_CP151529.1, from coordinate 1,080,514 downwards.
GACCATGGCCTCGGTCTGGTTCGGCTGGGACAACGGGCTACCGGGGCCGTCGACCTCTCCTTCCTATCTGGCGCCCACCAATCAGGAATTCTTTGCCTGGCCGATGTGGGGACAATACTACCAAACAGTCGGACAGGCCGGGTCGCCCCCCGATATGCAGCCCGCGAAACGGCTGATGCTGCTGGCGAATGACTGGAACCACACCGACGACCCACAGGTGCGCGAAGACATCTGGAAGCGGATGCTCGCCATTCACGCCGAACAGCAATTCGCCATCGGCGTGCTGGCCGAGGCCCCGCAACCCGTCGTCGTCTCAAACGACCTAATGAATGTACCGGAGCATGGAATCTGGGCCTTTGATCCCGGCGCGCATTTCGGCATTCACCGCATCGACGAATTCTACTTCCAAGACCCCCATGTGCAGGTAAGCCGATGATCTTCCTCCGATACGCCGTGTGGCGTTTCATCACCATGCTACTGACCCTCTGGGTGGTTTCGCTTCTGGTCTTCGTCATCATCAACCTGCCACCCGGCGACTATCTGTCGAACCAGATCGCCGAGTTGCGCGCGACGGGTCAGGCCGAAGGCGTGGCCAAGGCCGAGTTTCTGCGCCACGAATACGCGCTGGATGAACCGATCTGGAAGCAATACCTGATCTGGGTCGGCATGGTGCCGGGGCCGCAGGGGTTTGCCGGCTTGATCCAAGGCAATTTCGGCTGGTCGTTCGAATTTGACCGCCCCGTGGGCGAAATCGTCGGCGATGCGCTATGGATGACGGTGCTGGTCAATCTCGCCGCGGTATTATTCGTTTATCTTATCGCCCTGCCGCTAGGGGTGCTTGCCGCCGCCAAATCCGAGACTTGGGTCGATTATACCGCCGGCTTTCTGGGCTACCTCGGGCTCGCGACACCGAACTTCCTGCTGGCACTGATCCTGTTTTACTATGGGCATAAATACTTTGACCTGCCGATTGGCGGGCTTATGGCCCCCGAGCTTGAGGGCCAGCCCATGTCATGGGAGAAAGTACGCTCGGTCCTGCTGCACCTGATCGTCCCGACTTTTGTGATCGGCACCGCCGGTGCCGCCGCGATGATGCAGCGGTTACGAGCGAATATGCTCGACGAGCTTGATAAACCCTATGTGGAAACCGCCAAGGCCAAGGGTATGGGCCCCGCGCGTCTGCTGTCGAAATACCCGCTGCGCGTGGCTTTCAACCCCTTTGTCGCGGATATCGGGAACCTGCTGCCTGCGATGGTGTCGGGCTCTGTGCTGGTATCGGTGGTGCTGGGTCTGCAAACCATCGGGCCCTATCTGCTGGTGGCGCTGAAGTCCCAAGACCAGTTCCTCGCGGCGTTCATCTTGATGTTCGTGGCCCTGCTGACGCTGATCGGCACGATGATCTCTGACATGCTGCTGGTCCTGCTTGATCCGCGCATCCGTTACGGGGCACGCAGCTCATGAGCATCCAGCCGGACAACCGCTTTGTCGACACCACCCCCTGGACCGACGACGCCGATCTTTCCGCGCTTGAGCGGGCCGAGATGGACGCCTCTGTCGCGCGGCTTATGTGGCGCAAGTTCCGGCGGCACAAGCTGGCGCTGGTATCCGGGCTGTTTCTGGCCTTCTGCTATCTGATCTTGCCAGTGGCGGGGTTCATCGCGCCCTACACACCAAACGAGCGCAATGCCGAACACATCTACGCGCCACCCCAAAGCATCAACCTTTGGCACGAGGGCAGTTTCATCGGCCCCTTTGTCTACGAGACGACGGGCACTGCGGATCTGGTGAATTTCCGCTGGGAATACGACACCGATACCAGCGACCCGCGCAAGATTGAGTATTTTTGTAAGGGTGAAACCTACCACCTCTTTGCTGTCATCCCCAGCGACACCCACCTGTTCTGCGCGCCTGACGGGGCGACGGTGTTTCTCTGGGGATCGGATCGGTTGGGGCGCGATGTGTTCAGCCGCATCCTCTATGGCGCGCAGCTGTCCTTGACGGTGGGGTTGATCGGCATCACGGTCAGCTTTGTGCTGGGGATCTTCTTTGGATCTTTGGCCGGTTACTTCGGCGGCAAGACCGACTGGCTGGTCAACCGCGCGATCGAGATTTTGCGGTCCTTGCCAGAGCTCCCGCTCTGGCTGGCGCTTTCGGCGGCGGTGCCGTCGAACTGGGGGCCCGTGTCGGTGTTCTTTATCATCTCGATCATCCTCGGGATTCTGGACTGGCCCGGGCTGGCGCGGGCGGTACGGTCAAAATTCCTGAGCCTGCGTGAAGAGGAATACGTCAAAGCGGCCGAGATGATGGGCGCGTCGCCCGCACGGGTGATCCGCAAACACTTGCTGCCGAATTTCATGTCGCATCTGATCGCCAGCGCGACCCTATCGATCCCGGCGATGATCCTTGGGGAAACCGCGCTGAGCTTCCTCGGGTTGGGCCTACGCGCGCCCGCCGTCAGCTGGGGCGTCATGCTGAATGACGCGCAAAATCTGGCGAGCATCGAGATCTACTGGTGGACCGCCATTCCCATGCTGCCGATCATCGTCGTGGTGCTGGCGTTCAACTTCCTGGGCGATGGTCTGCGCGCAAGTCTTGATCCGTATAAATCCTGACCCGCTGGGGCCTTCAGTTCCAAATGGTCTAAATCCCGGGGGGTGCGGGGGGCTGGCCCCCCGCTGCGCCGGATCAGTACCAGTCGCCCATTTTGACTTCGATCCCCTCGCCGACCATGGCGGCAAAGGCGGCGGGGTCTTGCGTGCCGTCGTCGCGCCCACGGTAATGGTAGGGGTAGACGAAAGAGGGTTTGAACGTCGACACCGCAGCCGCGGCCGAGGTCGCGTCCATGGTAAACGGCAGGTTCATACAGACAAACGCCAGATCGATATTCTCTAGCGCCAGCATCTCCGGCGTCGCTTCGGTATCGCCCGAGATATACACGCGGAAATCGCTGAGGTTCACGATATAGCCGTTGTCACGCCCCTGCGGGTGGAACTGCTTGCGTTCTTCAGTGGTGTTATAGGCGGGGATCGCCTCGATCGAGACCTCGTTGAACATCGCCTGCTCGCCATTGGCCAGCGCATTCGCCTTGGCCTTCAGCGCCTCGGGCAGCATGTCGTAGACCGCAGGATTGGTAAGGATCTGCGTGTTTTCGCCCACCACACCGGCCAGTGTTTCGGCGTTATAGTGATCGCCGTGCTCGTGGGTGATCAGGATCAGATCGGGGGTGGCAAAATCGCTGTAATTGGCAACCTCGCCCACGGGATCGCAGTAGATCACGCCGGCTGGCGTCTCCATCACAAAGGACGCGTGGTCGATGGGGTGCACTTTGACCTCGCCGCCGGTCATGGGGAACATATTACCGCCGTGAGCCGCGGCTTGCGCGGCATAAGGCAGTAGCGTCACAACCCCGGCGGTGGCGGCGGTGGTCGTCAGGAATTGGCGTCTGGACTGTTTCATGGGAATTCTCCTGTTGCAGGTGAAGATGATGCTAGCGCCCGCCGCCGTCGTTTCAATGTCACAACTGCGCGAGACAAGGCTATCGGTCGTCGCCGCCCGGCTCCGGGCCGGTTTGTGCCTCTTCTTCCAGCGATGCCTGCGCCGCTGCGGTCACCGCATCGCGTTCCTCGTCGCTCAGGTCTTTGACCTTGCCGTCGGCCAGACGCACAGTGACCTCCCGATGGGCAAAACGGATTCCTTCGCGCTCAAACAAGGCTCGGATTTCCTCATAGACCTTCTTGCGCACCAGCCATTGATCCCCCGGTTTGGTCATGAACTTGACCCGGATGATCATGGCGGAATCCTGCATTTCAATCACGCCCTGCGATTTCAGCGGCTGGATAAAGTTGTCGCCGATCACCGGATCATCCAGCAGCGTGATGCCAAGCTTTTTGATCAGCTTGCGAACGCGTTCGACATCGGTGTCATAGGTCACCCGCAACGGCAGCTTCATGATCACCCAGTCGCGGCTGTAGTTGGTCATCACCTGCAGCTCGCCAAAGGGGATGGTGTGCAGCGCGCCCAGATGGTGGCGCAGCTGGAACGACCGGACCGAGATTTTCTCGACAGTGCCCTTCACGCCGCCCACATCAAGGTATTCCCCCTTGCGGAAGGCATCGTCGAACAGAAAGAACGCGCCAGCAAAGATATCGCGCACCAGTGCTTGACTGCCAAAGCCGACGGCAACACCGACGATCCCCGCACCGGCGAACAGCGGGCCGACATTGATCCCGAATTCCATCAACACGATGAGGGCGATGGTCACGATCAGAACGATCAGGACAAAGTTGCGAAACAGCGGCAGCAGCGTTGCCAATCGGCTGGCAGAGGACGCGCCGCTGCCTTCGTCGCCCAGTTCCGCCTCGGGCTGGTCGGCGGTTTCGGCCTCGATCTTGCTGTCGATCCAGATGCGGAAGGCGTGATAGACGACGTAGCCGATAAACAGGATCACCATCACGTCCAGCAGCTTGTCCGCGTGGCTTTCGACCATCAACGTTGCCTCTGTGTCCCAGATATAGAAGAACGCATAGGCCCCCGTAACAAAGGCGAGGATACCGGCCACGCGCCGCGCCAGACCTTCAAAGCTGGTGAGACTTTGGCGTGGCACCATTGCCGCCTGTCGGTCAGCCTCGTCCAGCGACATGGTATCATCCGCTTGCGCAGTGCCGGCGGCCTCGGGCGCGTCCTCGTCCAGGGCGGCATCAGCGCGCTTCTCGCGGCGCAGCTCGTTCAGGCGGCGCATCATGCGCGCGCGGGCAAAGCCGCGTTCAATAGCATAGTTGATCACACCGTAGACCACGATGATCGACACCAGAATACCATAGGCCCCCGCGATCAGAGGCACGGAGCTTGGGTTCTCGAGCACCAGATCATAGGTCAGTTCGAACCAGGCAAAAATCGCATAGGCCACCACCAGCGGTGCCCAGGCTCGCGACATAAATCGCCCCACGGCGCTGCATTCCGACGCGGGCTTGCCCTGCCGCAGCGCGTTTGAAATGGGGCGGCGGTTGACCCAGATCATCAGAATATTCGCCACGACGATCGCCGCCGACATCAGGGAGGCGATGAAGGCATAGACATCATAGTTCAGCCCGAGTTCAGCGATCCAGATACCGAACAGGATCGCGACGGTATCAAGGCTTGCCATCATCCACAGCCAGCGGTGCAGCCGTTTGGCGTCGCGGTCGCTGAACACAGGGATGCGGTATTGCGACAGGAAGGGTGACAGGATCATCCGCCACAGGCCCGCGGCCACGCGACAGACAAAATAGCCGATGTTGATCAGCGTGACAGTGAACTGGATCGCCGTGTCTTCAAGCGGTCCAAACAGCAGCGCGCCCAGAATATAGGCCACCACCATCGACACCAGAACGCCGATGACCCCCATGAAAAACCGAAACACCAGAAACGGCATCTTTTCGGTATAGCCAACGGGGTTCGCCTGCACTTTGGCGGTGACGAAGCCGCGTGCCATTCGCTTGCCGAACAGCTCTACCTCGACCACGGCCCCGACAGCAAACAGCGCGAGCGCCACCAGCAGCGTCTCACCAAAGGCCCAAAGCGTGCCGTCCGGGCTGGCGGCCCGCAGAATATAGATCACCTCGTTGATCGCGTCGGGCAACTGCACGATGCGTTCGATCAAGGCAGTGCGGAACTGGTTGCCCCGTTCTTGCAGGTGCATCAACGCAGAGGTTTCCTTGGCCAGCGCCGCCTCTTGCCGGTCGCCCTCGGCCGGTTGGGCAGATGCGGGCTGGTTCAACAACTGGCCCGCGCTATCGACCACCACCACGCTCACCCCGCTTTCAGCGGCTCGTCTGATGACCTCTTGCAGTCGCGCGGCATCGCCTTCTGCATCGCTGACGGCAGTTTCCTGCGCTGTTGGCAAAAGGGACAGAACCCCTTGCGCCGTCGCGGCGTTGGCAAAGGGCAAGACCCACAGCGACAAAAGAAGGGTGAAGATGAAATGCCGCATATGTCCTCGCTCATGGCCTTGGGGAGCAGTCTAGAGACGCTAAGCCACCCCCCGTGCCATTGCAATCTTTACCCCCCGGCCCCACCTACTCCCCCAGACGATGAACCGCGAAGGACGCCGAATATGACACGCGCCGCATCTTCCCACGGGCTTGGCCCCCTCAAACGCCGGTTTTCGCAGCCTATTCAAGGGCGCCGACGGCGGAAGGTGCTGAAATGCATGACATGTTCACCATAGATGCCTAAGGTATTCTTATTGGGCTGTTCGACCGGCAGACCAAGGTGATGTGAGTGTATTCGGTTTCTGGGTGCATCGGGCGGGACGGGTTCACCTGCCTTCGACAATAAACGCTTTCTAGCCGCCAGACTGATAGGTGCGGCCAAGGATATTTGACTAAGTTAGGATCGGCCCATGCGCCAAACGGTCTCGAACAACGCCCGCAATGGCAAACCAGCGCGGCGGGTGCTTTTCTATAGCCACGACACCTTTGGATTGGGCCACTTACGGCGGTCGCGCGCACTGGCTGCCGCCTTGATGGACGGCGACGAAGATGCCTCGGCCATCATCCTGACCGGATCGCCCGTCGCGGGGCGTTTCACCTTTCCTAAAGGCGTCGACCACATCCGCCTTCCAGGCGTGACGAAGCTGGCCGACGGCAGCTATGTGGCGCAAACGCTTGGCCTTGATATCGACGAGGTTACCTCCCTGCGGGCCGGTCTGATCCGCACCGCGATCGAGGAATACACCCCCGATCTGCTGATCGTGGATAAAGAGCCGACGGGCTTTCGCGGGGAACTGCTGCCCAGCCTTGACTGGCTGCGCGAGAATGGCACCACCAAAGTCGTGCTGGGCCTGCGCGACGTGCTGGACGAACCCGAGGTGCTGGCCGCCGAATGGGAACGCAAGGGCGCGGTTGAAGCGACCGAGACATACTATGACGAGATTTGGGTCTACGGCATGCGCGATGTCTATGATCCGACCAAGGGGCTGCCCCTGTCGCAGGCGACCCACGACCGGATGCATTGGACCGGCTACCTGCGCCGCGAGGCCCCGGACGAGGTGCCCCCCGCCGAAGAGCCCTATGTGCTGATTACCCCCGGCGGCGGCGGGGACGGTGCCGCGATGGTGTCGCTTGTGCTGGACGCCTACGAGCAAGACCCCGACCTGACGCCAAATGCCAAGCTGATCTACGGCCCCTTCCTGTCCGGCGACGTCCGCGACGCCTTTGACGCGCGGGTGGCCAAGCTGGGCGGGCGGGTGACCGCGCTTGGCTTTGATAGCCGGATCGAACAGCTTTATGTCGGGGCTGAAGGCGTGGTTTGCATGGGCGGCTACAACACCTTCTGCGAGGTGCTTTCTTTTGACAAACGCGCCGTCATCGTGCCGCGCACCGTGCCCCGGTTGGAACAATGGATCCGTGCCAGCCGCGCCGAAGAGCTTGGGCTCGTCCGCATGCTGGAAGAAACCCGTGATGGCATGACACCGCAGGCGATGATCGCCGCAATCCGCAACCTGCCGCATCAGAACAAACCCTCGCAAGCCGGTGCAGACGGGCTGCTGGACGGGCTTGACGTGGTGGTTGAACGGGGCCGCGCCCTGATGGGCGGTGGCGCATGACCGACACCCCTGCCCCCCTCGCCCCCGCCCCCCTCGCCATTGTGGTCAAAGGCTGGCCGCGCCTGTCCGAGACCTTCATCGCACAAGAACTTGTCGCCCTTGAAGAAGCCGGTCTGCGGTTCGACATCTGGTCGCTGCGCCACCCGACCGATACGAAAACCCACCCGTTGCACGACCGGCTGCAAGCGCGCGTGCGCTATTTGCCGGAATACCTGCGCGACGATCCCGAACGTGTGGCCGCAGCACAAGAGGCCGCGAAAGCCATGCCCGGTTACGACGCGGCATGGGAGGTTTTCCAACAAGACCTTGCCCGCGATGACACCCCTAACCGCCGTCGCCGCTTTGGGCAGGCCTGCGTCATGGCACATGAGCTCCCCGCCGAGACCCGCGGCATCTATGCGCATTTCCTGCACACCCCGTCCTCGGTCGCGCGCTATGCCGCGATCCTGCGGGGCCTACCGTGGAGCTTTTCTGCCCACGCCAAGGACATCTGGACCTCGCCCGAATGGGAGTTGCGCGAAAAGCTGGACCCCGCCAGCCACGGTGCCGCCTTTGGCGCCACCTGCACGGACTTTAACGCGCAACATCTGCGTAAGCTAACCACCGCCCCGGGCCGGATTGATCTGGTCTACCACGGGTTAGATCTGGCGCGTTTCCCCGAACCGCCAACCCGGGTCCAACGCGCCAAAAGCGATCCGTTCCAGATGATGTCTGTCGGGCGCATGGTCGAGAAGAAGGGCTTTGACAACCTGATCGACGCGCTGGCGCTGCTGCCGAATGAGTTTGACTGGCACTGGACCCATATCGGCGGCGGGGACCTGTCGGAACCGATGAAAGCACGCGCAGAAACGCACGGGATCAACGACCGGATCACTTGGCGCGGGGCTTGCGACCAACCAGAGGTGATCGCGGCCATGCGCGCCGCCGATCTGTTCGTGCTGCCTTCGCGCATTGCCAAGGACGGTGACCGTGACGGGCTGCCCAATGTGCTGATGGAAGCGGCAAGCCAGAAGCTTCCGCTGCTCAGCACGCCCGTATCCGCCATCCCCGAGTTCATCACCAGCGGCACCACCGGAGTGCTAAGCGACGATGCCCCCGCCGCCCTTGCCGAGGCGATGCGGCGTTTTGCGGAGGATCCATCGCTTGGCCCTCGGCTGGCCGAAGCCGCCCACGAGCGGCTGCATGCAGAGTTCACCATGGCCCCCGGCATTCGCCAGCTACACAAACGGCTGACGGCCATGCTGGCACAGGGCGGCTGATGCGGCTTGCGTTCTACGCTCCGTTAAAGTCGCCTGACCATCCGGTACCCTCGGGTGATCGGGCGATGGCGCGTGGGTTGATGACTGCCCTGCAGCGGGGGGGCGCGACCGTCACAGTCGCCAGCACCCTGCGCAGCCGCGACGGGGCGGGCGACAGCGCGGCGCAGGCCATGCTGTTCAACGCTGCCGAGGCCGAAGTGACCCAAGCCACCGCCCGCGGACGCACCGAAGGCTGGCAGGCGTGGATCACCTATCATAACTATTACAAGGCCCCCGACCTGATCGGCCCCGCGGTCGCCCGCGCCCTTGGTATCCCCTATCTGCTGGTCGAATCCAGCCGTGCGCGCAAACGGCTGACAGGCCCGTGGGCCGGTTTCGCCCAAGCTGCCGAAGCCGCAAGCGACGCGGCGGATGTGATCTTTTACCTCACGCACCGCGATGCCGAAACGCTGCGCCGCGATCAGACCGCGGGGCAGCGGCTGGTGCATCTGCCGCCGTTTCTCGCACAGGACGCTTTGCCTCTGCCGTCCGCGCTGGATGGCCCGATGCTGGCTGTGGGTATGCTGCGCGACGGGGACAAACGCGCCTCGTATCAGATCATCGCGGAGACGCTGGCGCTGCTGCCAGCAAACAGCTGGCGGTTGGATATCGCGGGTGACGGCCCCGCCCGCACCGAGATAGAGACGATGATGACCCCCTTTGGCGACGCGGTTCGTTTTCTTGGGGAGCTTGATGCGACCGCCATGGCCGCCGCCTATCGCCATGCATCGCTGCTGTTCTGGCCCGGGGTGAACGAAGCCTTTGGCCTCGCCTATCTGGAGGCGCAGGCCGCGGGCCTGCCCGTCGTGGCCCAAGACCGCCCCGGCGTGCGCGATGTGCTGGCCCCTGCCTCCTATCCCGCACCGGAAAGCGGCACCGCCCCGCTTGCCGCACAGATCAAAGCGCTGCTGGCGGATACCACCCTACGCCACACACGCGCCCAAGCCGCCCGCGATTTTGTTGCGCAACATCATCTGCTTCCCACTGCCACCGCGACCTTGCTGGCAGGGTTGGAAAGCTGCGGGGTGCGCCCGTGATCCGGCTTGCCCTGCTCCGCCACGGGCACACAAGCTGGAACCGTGCGGGCCGCATTCAAGGGCGCACGGATATCCCGCTGGATGATGACGCCCGCGCCGGTCTGGCGGCGCTGGCATTGCCCGCGCCTTGGGACCGTGCCGATCTTGTGTCGAGCCCCCTGTCCCGCGCCGCTGAAACCGCCCGACTGGTCGCAGACCGCGCGCCGAAAACCGCGCCCGCGCTGATGGAGATGGACTGGGGCAAGTGGGAAGGGCTGCACGGCGTAGACCTTAAGGCAGACCCCGCCAGCGGGTTCCGCGATATCGAGGATTGGGGCTGGGGCTACACCCCACCCGGCGGCGAAAGCCCCGACAGCCTGCGCGAACGGCTGATCCCTTGGGCCAACAGCTTGACGCGCGATACTGTCGCCGTCTGCCATATCGGCGTGATGCGTGTTTTGCTGGCCCATGCGACCGGCTGGGGTTTCGCTGGCCCCGCCCCCTTTCAGATCAAGCGCAACCGCTTATATCTACTGGATATTTCACCCAAGGGCTGGACCGCCCACCCTGATCCCATCCGACTGGAGCCGCGCTTATGAAGGTCAGCATCGTCGTCACACATCTGCTGGGCACCGGCCATCTGGCCCGCGCCTTGACCCTTGGCCGCGCCTATGGGGCGGCGGGGCATGATGTGCAGGTCGTCTCGGGCGGGATGCCCGCACCGCAGTTGAACAGCGACGGCGTTGACATGGTGCAACTGCCGCCGCTGCGCTCTGACGGTGTGGATTTCGCGCGGCTGCTGGATGAACACGGCACGCTTGCCTCTGAAGCGTTGAAGGCCGCGCGGCGCGAGATGCTGATCGCCCACATCCAGACCCGCGCCCCCGATCTGCTGATCACCGAACTGTTCCCCTTTGGGCGCCGCACCCTCAAGGCAGAGTTCCTGGCCCTGCTTGACGCCGCAGATGCCCTGCCCACGCGCCCACTGATCTGCGCATCGGTACGCGATATCCTCGCGCCGCCATCCAAACCCGCCAAGGCGCAGCTGGCCGATGATCTGGTTGCGCAGTATTACGATGCGGTGCTGGTCCATGCGGACGAGGCCGTGACGCCGCTCTCGCTCAGCTGGCCGGTGTCGGACGCGATGCAGGACAAGCTGCGCTATACCGGTTTCGTTGCACCGCCCCCCGCCAGCCCCCATCCCGACCGGCTTGGCGCGGGCGAGATTATCGTCAGCGCAGGGGGCGGCGATGTGGGCGCGCATGTGTTCGACACCTGCCGCGCCGCGGCCGCGCGTGATGCGGGGCGGGTCTGGCGCTTGCTGCTAGGGGGGCAGGATGCGGTCGCACGCAGCGCCGCGCTGATGCAGAATGCCCCCGCGAATGTGGTGATCGAACCGGCGCGCCCCGAATTCCGCCAGATGCTGTATCACGCCGCCGCCTCTGTCTCTTTGTGCGGCTACAATACCGCGCTGGATGTGCTGCAAAGCGGGGTGCGCGCGCTGTTTGTCCCCTTTGACGCCGGCAACGAGGTGGAACAAGGGCTGCGCGCCGATGCGCTGTCCGCGCTACCGGGGATCGAGGTGCTGCGCAGCGCTGATCTGACACCGGACAGGTTGCTATCCGCCTTGGCAACTCTGCACGCCGCCCCGACCCGGCCTGCGCAGACAGACGGGTTTGACGGGGCCGCGAGGACGGTCACCCTGACCGAGGCGATGCGAAAGGGCACGCGATGACCGTGGATTGGACCAATCTTGACGCCGAGCTTGCAATATGGCGCGCAGAGGGATTGCACCTGCCGATCTGGTGGCGCGATGATGATGCCATCGCCCCAACCCCCGCGCTGGATCGCCTTGCCGCACTGGCCGAGGATCTGTCCCTGCCCGTGCATATCGCCGTCATCCCTAGACATGCAGAACCCGCGCTTGCCGCCTATAGCAAGGACCGACCGCTGATCCGCCCGCTGGTGCATGGCTGGCAGCATATCAGCCACGCGCCCGACGGGGCGAAAAAGGCAGAGTTCGGGCACCCGCGCCCGGACGCGGCCCACGAGCTCGCCCAAGCGCTGAACCGGATGCAACAGCTTTTCGGCGACGACCTGCTGCCGATCTTTGTGCCGCCGTGGAACCGGTTGGACGATGGGTTGCTGCCGATGCTGGCAGACGCAGGCTATGTCGGGGTGTCGACCTATCTGCCGCGGAATAACCGGATTGCCGCCCCCGGGTTGGTGCAGATTAACACCCATATCGACCCGATTTTCTGGCGCGGCACCCGCAGCCTTGTCCCGCCGGACACGCTGATTGCGGATATCACCAAACTGCTGCAGGACCGCCGCAAAGGGCTGACTGACCCGCAGGAACCCTTGGGATTTCTGACCCACCACCTGGTGCACGACGAAGATATCTGGGGGTTCACCCACGCTTGTCTGGCGCGGCTGCTGGACGGTGGGGCGGTGCCTGCACAGATGACAAGGCTGCCCTGACCTTTGGTGTCGTTCCAACGAAAAGGGGCGCATGAAGCGCCCCTTTCAACAATCGTCTTAGCTGTCCATCTTCAAGGCAGAGATAAATGCCTCTTGCGGGATGTCGACCTTGCCGAACTGGCGCATTTTCTTCTTACCCGCCTTCTGTTTATCCAACAGTTTGCGTTTCCGCGAGGCGTCGCCGCCGTAGCATTTCGCGGTCACATCCTTGCGCATCGCCGATAGGGTTTCGCGCGCGATCACCTTGCCGCCGATGGCCGCCTGAATAGGGATCTTGAACATGTGACGCGGGATCAGATCTTTAAGCTTTTCAACCATGGCACGGCCGCGCATTTCGGCGCGGTCGCGGTGCACCATAGTGCTGAGCGCATCGACAGGTTCGTCGTTGACCAGAATAGACATCTTGACCAGCGCATCCTGACGGTAGCCGATCATCTGATAGTCGAACGAGGCATAGCCCTTGGTCACCGACTTCAACCGGTCATAGAAGTCGAAAACCACCTCGTTCAACGGCAGATCATAGACAACCATCGCGCGGCTGCCCGCATAGGTCAGGTCCATCTGGATGCCGCGGCGGTCCTGGCACAGCTTAAGCACGTCACCAAGATAGTCATCCGGCACAAGGATCGTCGCCTTGATGCGTGGTTCTTCGATGTGGTCCACGAAGGTCAGGTCGGGCATGTCAGCGGGGTTGTGCAACTGCTCGACCGTGCCGTCTTTCATGTGGATGTCATAGATAACCGACGGCGCGGTGGTGATCAGGTCGATGTCATACTCGCGCTCGATCCGGTCACGAATGACTTCAAGGTGCAGCAGGCCAAGGAAGCCGCAGCGGAAACCGAAACCCAGTGCGGCGGATGTTTCCATCTCGAAGCTGAAAGACGCGTCGTTCAGCGCCAGCTTTTCAATACTGTCGCGCAGGTCTTCGAACTCGGCGGCGTCCACTGGGAACAGACCACAGAACACCACGGGCTGCGCTGGCTTAAAGCCCGGCAGCGGGGTTTCGGTGCCCTTTTTCTCGTGCGTGATTGTATCCCCGACCCGTGTGTCGCGGACCTGTTTGATCGATGCGGTCAGAAACCCGATCTCGCCGGGGTTGAGGCTGTCGATCTCGGTCATGGCGGGACGGAAGACGCCGATACGGTCGACGTGGTGCACCGACCCGTTCTGCATCATGCGGATACGGTCGCCTTTTTTCAGCTGACCATCCATGATCCGCACCAGAACGATGACGCCCAGATAGCTGTCGTACCATGAATCGACCAGCATCGCTTTCAAGGGCGCGTCCTGCGTGCCCTTTGGTGCGGGCAGCTTATGCACGATGGCTTCAAGCGTTTCGACAATGCCCTGACCTGTCTTGGCCGAAACACGGATCGCTTCGGAAGCATCGATCCCGATCACATCCTCGATCTGTTCCGCCACGCGGTCGCAGTCGGACGCAGGCAGGTCGATCTTGTTGAGAACCGGCACGATCTCGTGATCCGCATCAATCGCGTGATACACGTTGGCGAGCGTCTGCGCCTCTACGCCTTGGGTGCTGTCCACGACCAGCAGCGATCCTTCGACCGCGCGCATGGAGCGAGAGACCTCGTAGGCAAAGTCGACGTGACCGGGGGTGTCGATCAGATTGAGGATATATTCCTCGCCGTTCTGGGCGGTGTAGTTGATCCGCACCGTCTGGGCCTTGATCGTGATCCCGCGCTCGCGCTCGATATCCATCGAGTCGAGCATCTGCGCTTTCATATCGCGCAGGGAAACGGTGTTCGTCTCTTGGATCAGGCGATCGGCGAGCGTGGATTTACCATGATCGATGTGCGCGACGATGGAGAAATTGCGGATATGTGAAAGTGGTGTCATGAGGCAAGGATATGGTGCGGATTCAAGCGCTGGTCAATGGGCTGGATCGCCGGTTCCCCTTGATCCTTAGGGCATTTAACGCGCGTCGGCGGATTTACCTGCATTCTGATCGCAAACGTCAAAGGGGGGATGCGATTTTTTCGCGGTCACCTGCCATGCAGAAACCGCATACCGCCGCCAGCACCAATATATCAAGGCGCTTGGCGGTACTGCGCGGTACCGCCCCCTTTAGCAATGTTGCAACACCGGCATTTCGTATGGCTGCCTTATGGTTTTATCCCGCGGGCGGCGGCGTTAGATCGGCCTTCTCAAATGGTCTGCACCCTTGCAGATCGGGCGAATAAGGAATTTTGAGATGAAGATGAAACACTCGCTTGGCACAGTGACCGTTGCAGCCCTTGGTCTGGCGTCGCTTCCCGCGCTGGCACAGGCCCAAGAAGGCCCCGTCTGGGACGTTTACGGCCAACTGAACTTTGGCGTTCTGAGCGTTGACGATGGTGAAGACACAAACACCACGTTTATCGACAACGACAACTCCAACAGCCGCGTTGGTCTGACCATGACCCAAGCGCTGCAAAACGGGTCCGAACTGCGTCTGACCTTCGAAGCAGGCCTTGGCCTGACCGGGTCCTCTGCCATCAATGGCGACGACGACAGCCTGGATTTCGACTACCACCGCACCGAACTGCGCAAACTGGACCTGACATACCGCACGCCAAACGCGGGTATCTTCTCGTTTGGTCAAGGCAGCACGTCGACAGATGGCTCCGCCGAAGCTGACTTCTCGGGCACCGGTGTTGCCGCCTATGTGGGCATCAGCGACATCGCGGGCAGCCAACAACTGCGTTTCGCGGATGGCACCCTGTCGACCGTTACAATCGGGGGCACCAACAGCTCTTTCGACGGCAGCCGCCGTTTCCGCGTGCGCTATGACACACCTGTGTTCAACGGCTTCTCCGCATCGGTTTCCTACGGTCAGGAAGTCCTGAGCTCGGGCGATGACAACGACTACACCGATGTCGGCACACGCTACGTTCAAGACTACGGCGACTATTCGGTCGACGCGCGCTTGGGCTATTCGTTCCGCGACACCAGCAACGATCTGGTCATGGGCTCCGCCGCTGTTCTGCACCAACCAACCGGTCTGAACCTCGCGGTTTCCGCAGGTCGCCGCGTTGCGGGTGACGCAGACTACGCCTACATCAAAGCGGGCATCACCCGTGATTACATCGCGGCGGGTTCGACATCCTTCTCCGTTGATTACTACGACGGGAACGACTTCGTTGTCGCAGGGTCCAGCACCTCTTCCGTGGGTGTCGCCGTTGTTCAGCGCCTCGACGCGTACAACACCGAGCTTTACGCAACACACCGCACCTATGACTTCGACGATCCGTCGGCATCCTATCAGGATCTGGACGTGACCTTCGTTGGTGCGCGCTGGAAGTTCTAAGCAACACAGGCCTTTGCCCGACCTGTTCGGGCAAAGGCATTTCCGTTTTGCGCCCTCAATCGTGAATTGCTCAATCTGCAGTTTTCCGGCATAAATGCCAGCAGCAGTTAGGGCAGCCTCGGGATCAACCCGGCGTCCGAGAGATGAGGCAAAACGATGGTACGACTTTTCACGATGATCTGTGTTGTTGGCACGCTGGCCGCTTGCGGCGGACCACGCGGCTATAACCCCAGCGGCGGCTTTGGCCGGGGCGCTGTCTTGTTCGCCACCGGGCCGATCCACAACGCCTGCATGAAATCGGGGCGCAAACAGGCGAGCGCGGCGCGCTGCGGCTGTATCCAAGCCGTTGCCGACAAAGAGCTTTCTTCGTCAGAACAGCGCCGTGGCGTACGCGTTTTCTCGGACCCTCACAGCCTGCAAGAGGCACGCCAGTCCGACCGCAAAAGCGACAATGATTTCTGGGCTGTATGGAAAGCCTATGGCCAGACAGCATCGACCCTATGCAGCGCCACCTAAGACCGTGACACCGGCGGCAGGGGCACGCCCCTGCCCTAGTTCTGTGTCCGCGAAGGCGGGCCGAAACGGTCAATCAGACGGTCTTTGATCTGATCACGGGCGGCGCGGTATTGCGCGATCTTGGCATCGCGCGTTTCCCCCAGCCCTGTCGGGTCCAGGATCGGCCAATATTCCACGGTCAGATGATAGAACCGCGTCAGTTCCAGCGCGCGGCGTTGGCTGGCGGGGCTCAGCGCGATGATCAGATCGAAAGAGCTTAGATCATCGCCCCAGTTCTCCATCTCGTCGAAACTGCGGGACCGGTGGCGGGATAATTCCACGTCCAGCTCTTGGCACACCGCGATAGAGAAACCGTCGATTTCCAGATCGTTCATCACGCCGACGGATTGCACATAGGTGCCCGTGCCGTAGAACTTTTTCATCAACCCTTCGGCCATAGGCGACCGCACCGCGTTGTGATCGCAGCAAAACAGCACCGATTGGGGCAGTTTCTGGGTCATCTAGCCGCCGTAGTGCAGAACGCAGATGAGGGTGAACAGGCGGCGGGCCGTATCTGTATCGATCTCGGCCTTGCCTTCAAGCCGCTCTTGCAACACCCGAGACCCTTCGTTGTGAATCCCGCGCCGTGCCATATCGATGGTCTCTATCTGCGAGGGGGCGGATTTCTTGACCGCCTCGAAATAGGATTCGCAAATCTGGAAATAGTCTTTGACAACCTGCCGGAACGGCCCCAGCGACAGATGGAATTCCGCCGCCTTTTCAGCGCTTTCGGTGTTCACATCAAACACCAGCCGTTTGTCACGGATCGACAGGCCCAGATGGTACGGCCCTTGTGGCACCGGGCGATCATCGCGCGACGGCAGGGTAAAAACATTGTCCTCCAGCAGATCAAACATGGCGACCTTGCGCTCTTGCTCTATCTCGGGCGTGGGCGGGGGCAGGTTCGCGTCGTCAAGCGCGATATGCGTGATCCGGGACATGGGGACGTCTCATTTAGTGTCTATCCCGCCGACCTTAGACCGGGCGGCGGGGTTCTACAATTGACATCGGCGGGCCGGGCAAAGGGCCGTTGCGTCAGTCGTTCAGTTTGCGCAGCCTTGCGGTGACCGACAGACCGTGCGCCTCAAGGCTTTCGGATCGCGCCAGACGTTCCGCCGACGGGCCGATCGCGCGCAGCGCGTCCGGCGTCATCCGTGCCAGTGTCGTGCGCTTCATAAAGTCCAGCACCGACAGCCCGCTGGAAAACCGCGCAGAGCGCGCCGTGGGCAGCACGTGGTTCGGCCCACCGACGTAATCGCCAATCGCCTCGGGCGTCCATTGACCAAGGAAGATCGCCCCCGCGTGGGTGATCTGCGCGCTCAGCGCATCCACATCCGCGACGCAAAGTTCAAGGTGTTCAGGTGCGATACGGTTGCTCAGCTTGGCGGCTGTCGCCAGATCCGGCACGGTAATGATCGCCCCGTTCTCGCGCCAGCTGGTGCCCGCAATCGCGCGCCGTTCCAGCGTTTCCAGCCGCGCATCCACAGCATCCGACACCGCGCGGCCAAACGCCTTGTCCGTGGTGATCAGGATCGATTGGGCGCTTTCGTCGTGTTCGGCCTGGCTTAGCAGATCAAGGGCGATCCAGTCAGCATCGTTGTCCCCATCCGCGATTACCAGAATTTCGGATGGGCCCGCGATCATGTCGATGCCCACCTTGCCAAACACCCGCCGTTTCGCGGCAGCGACATAGGCATTGCCGGGGCCGGTGATCTTGTCGACGGGGGGGATCGTGTCGGTGCCATAGGCCAGTGCGGCCACCGCCTGCGCCCCACCGATGCGGTAAATCTCATCGACGCCCGCCAGCCGCGCGGCCAGCAACACCAGCGGGTTCAGCACCCCGTCCGGCGTGGGCACGACCATCGCAAGCCGCTCAACCCCCGCGACCTTGGCCGGGATCGCGTTCATCAAGACAGAGGAAGGATAGCTTGCCAGACCACCGGGCACATAAAGCCCTGCGGCGGATACCGCGCTCCACCGCCAGCCAAGCGTGGCACCGGCGTCGTCCTGCCACTGCGCATCCTCGGGCAGCTGCCGTTCGTGATAGGCACGGATACGCGCCGCGGCGAGTTCAAGCGCTGTGCGATCCGCGTCCGAGACTTCGGCAACCGCGGCGTCAACTTCAGCAGCGGTGATGCGCAGGGTGTCGGGGGTCAGCGCGATGCGGTCGAACTTCTGGGTCAGCTCGATCACAGCGGCATCGCCCTTGGACCGCACCTGCGCGATGATCTTGGCCACCGTGTCGTCCACGTCGGGGCTGTCTTCACGTTTGGCAGAGAGCAGCGCGGTGAACGCCTGTTCGAAATCGGGCTGATCGAAGTCTAGGAATTGGGGCATCGGATGTCCTTTGCAACGTGCAATGGGCTTTGAAGGGATGCCACGCGGGCGACCCGCACGGCACAGAATGTGGAAGAACGCTTATGCCGGATGTTCCGGCAGCTTGCGCGACGGGGCCACATAGGGGCGCGTCACGTCCTTCAAGGTCACATCCAGCGCTTCGACCGTCAGCCGGATCACGCCGTCCCCCGCGAGGGTCAGCAGCACGTCGCCCGAGGGCGCATCGGTTTCGGTGAACTCGATCTGCAACAGCGACAGGATGGTATCCGCATCCCCCTTGTTCACGCCTTGGCTGGACACGCGCTGCACGTTGCTGAACATCAAGATTGTTTGCACGCGTTCCGGGGCGTGGCGCGATTTGCCCGCGTCTTCCCACCGCACGCGGTTCAGCAGCAGGGCAAAGCGCCCTTCTTTTTGCAGCCAGCGCATTTCCGATCCCGGAAACACAGCATCCTGCGCAAGCGAGGAGATCACCTTGAGGTCATCGGCATCCAGCGCGCCGAGGTTCAGCGGGGCTTCGCGCCCGTCTTCGAAACGTGCATCTTCGGTCATTGGTCTTTGATCCGTTCAATATTTGCGCCCACGCCGCGCAGTTTCGCCACCACATGTTCGTACCCGCGATCCAGATGGTAGACACGGCTGACGCGCGTTTCGCCTTCGGCGGCCATACCGGCAAGGATCAGGGAAATCGATGCGCGCAGATCGGTCGCCATCACCGGCGCACCTTTCAGCTTTTTGACGCCGTGCACCGTCGCGGTGCCGCCGTGGACCTCGATATCGGCCCCCATGCGGATCAGCTCGGGCGCGTGCATAAAGCGGTTCTCGAAGATTTTCTCTTCCAGCACCGAGGTACCGTCCGCCGTACACAGCAGCGCCATCATCTGGGCTTGCAGGTCGGTGGGGAAACCGGGGAAAGGTTCAGTCGTGACATTCACCGCGTTGATCACGCCATTGCGCCGCGCGACTTTCAGACCTTTGTCCGTCTCGGTCACGTCGATCCCTGCCGCGTCAAGCTTTTCGCAGAAAGCCGACAGCAGGTCGATGCGCCCGCCCAGCAATTCAACCTCGCCACCGCACATCGCAGGGGCGAGCATATAGGTGCCCAGTTCGATCCGGTCGGTCACAACACGGTGGGTCGCCCCATGCAGGCGGTCAACGCCCTGAATCTCGATCCGGCTGGTGCCGTCGCCTTCGATCTGCGCGCCCATAGCACGCAAACAATCCGCGAGATCCACGATCTCGGGCTCGCGCGCGGCGTTGTTGATCACCGTCGTGCCCTTGGCCAAGGTCGCGGCCATCATGATGTTCTCGGTCGCGCCGACAGAGGCAAAGGGGAAGTCGATGACCGCACCTTTCAAGGCCCCGCCTTGCGCCTTGGCGTGCAGATAACCGTCACGCAAGTCGATCTCTGCGCCCATCAGGGCCAGACCATCGGTGTGAATATCCATCGGACGCGCACCAATCGCGCAGCCGCCCGGCAGTGATACCTGCGCGTGCCCTTCGCGGGCCAGCAGCGGCCCTAGCACAAGGTTCGACGCGCGCATCTTGCGCACGATGTCATATTCGGCGCGCGTGTTGATCTCGCCATGGCAGGACATCGCCAGAACCTGACCGTCCTGCATCGATGTCACCTCTGCCCCAAGGGACCGCAGCAATTCGGTCATGGTGCGGATGTCGGACAGGCGTGGCGCGTTGGTCAGCGTCAGCGGCTCTTCGGACAGCAGGGTCGCGGGCATAAGCGTCAGACAGGCGTTCTTGGCCCCCGCAATCGGAATTTGTCCCGACAGCGCACCGCCGCCTTTGACCACAATCGAATCCATCCTTCAGCCTTCCTTGGTTTGGCCGGTCGGCCCGTTATCTGTCTGCGCGTTATTATTTTGCGTGTCGTCGCTTTGGCTTTTGTCGCTGCGCGCACGCGCTTGCGCCTTGCGTCGGCCCATATTGGCTTTCAGCGCGGCTTTCAGCCTGTCTTCCCGCAATACATTGGGTTTTGGCGGCTTTTGTGGGGCGGTATCCTTTGACATGTCGATTGTCTAGCGCAGCGGACCGATATGGTCCAGATTACGCTTGCACCATATTGCGAATGGGTCTAATCACCCGCCCACAGTGCTGGAGTAGCTCAGTGGTAGAGCGCGTCATTGGTAATGACGAGGTCGGGAGTTCAATCCTCCCCTTCAGCACCAGATCCCCCCTTTAAACATATCGCTTTGCCCTGATGCCTTATTTATCTGGCGTTGCGGTTTTGGCATGTGCCATGGATGCGCCTGAAGTCGTCGCAGCGTCCCCTGCCCCGAAACATCCCGAATCACGATGGCAGAAGAAAACCCCGACCGCTTGCGCCGCCGGGGTTTTGATTTTCACGTGAAGCAATTTAGCCGCGATATGTCAGACCGGCAAACAGACGGCCCTGATCGCGGTGGCGGCCCCCATGGACCGACCCTGCAACGGATGCCACACCGGCAATCAGCGACGCGGCGGCCAGTACAAAGGCGGTCAGGATACCGGCGTTACGTGCGGTTTGCGCAGCTTCAACCGCTGCTTCTTTCGCCTCTGCTGCGGCCTGTTCAGCCTCGGCCTTGGCAGCGGCTACAGCGTCTTCGACTTCCTGACGTGCTTCTTGCGCTTGGGTCACGATCTGATCCACACGCTCTTTCGCCTGGGCCTGGGTCAGATCGGTGCGTGCAGCAACAGCGCCGGCAAGATAGGTCCGGTCTTCCTCGCTGACCTCACCCGTGCGGTAGATATTCGCGACGATGCTGGCGGTCTGCTCTGCCAATTGCTCGGGATCGGCTGTCAGCGGGTCGACCTGATTGGGGCGCAAAAGCTGGTTCGACAGGTAATCTGTCGGATCATTCTTGGCCTCATCCGGGATTGCAGCACCCGCCGCATCGGCCAGTCCGGAGGCAGCACCTCCCACGGCAGAGCCCGCAGCTTCGACGACCGTACCAGCCGCTTTGCCCGCACCCGCTGCGACATTGCCCGCGGTATTGGCTGCAAAGCTCAGCGCGCTGGATAGCATCACGGCGGTGATCACAGAGCCGAGGCCCCAAACAACCAGACCGTTGATCCCGTCACGTGCAGTGACTTCATCATCCGTAGCGCTTTCGACGCGGCGGCGCATGCGGCCCGCGATATAACCACCGGCCAGATAGGAGGCGACGAGCGTGATCACCATCCACAGCGCGGTCAGCACCAGTTCAAGCGTCGATGAATTGTCAGTTCCGTCCAGCGTGATCGACGACAGGCCAAGTGCCGCGCCGAAGGTGGTCAGCAAAAGGCCGATCGCCACAGCGACAACAGTGCCCGCGAAAATTGCGGGCCAGTCGACATAGGATCCATCGGCAGTTTTTTCAGTAAGTGTCGTGTTCATGTAAATGCCTCCCCGGCGTTTGATTACGCCAAGCCGACCAGCGACAGCACCGCCATAACCACGACCACAAGACCAACGAGATAAATGATACCGCCCATTTTGAATACTTCCTCTTTGCGTGCCAGACGCGGGATGCACTGGCTTCACAAAGGCAACGTCAGGGAACCGGCATAGTTCCGCTGACCGCGCAAATTACCCGCATTGCGGGAGGTGGCAACGTGAGCGGGACGGGCGGGGACTACGGGTCGCCCTGCCACGTACCGTCAAAGATCATCTCGTCCACGGGGAGCCGTTTGCTCCAGCCTTTCACCTCGAGTTCGGGCGTCTGGTAAAGCTCGTCCACGTGCCCTAGACAGAGGTAGCCGACGATCTCTATCCGGTCGGGGATATTCAGCAGGTCACGCAGATCGGCATCGCGGAACACGCTGACCCAGCCCATCCCGATGCCCTCGGCGCGGGCGGCAAGCCAGAGGTTCTGGATCGCGCAGACGGTGCTATACAAATCCATGCTTTGATTATGGGTGCGCCCCAGCACGACCCTGCCGCCACGGCTGCGGTCACATGTCACGCAGATATTGACCGGCGCCTTGCGGATACCTTCGAGCTTCAGCGACCTGTAGGTTGTCTGGCGGTCGCCCTCGAACATCTGGGCGGCTTCCTCGTTGGCGCGGTTGAAGGCTTGCCAGACCTGATCGCGTGCGGCCTGATCGCGGATGACGATGAAATTCCACGGCTGTGACAACCCGACGGACGGTGCGTGATGCGCGGCGGTCAGTATGCGGTGCAACATATCCTCGGCCACTGGATCGGGTAAAAACTGATCACGTACATCGCGGCGGGTGAAGATCGCCTTGTAGACGGCGTCGCGTTCAGTATCTGAAAAAGGCGCGGCGGGTGCCAGCGCAGAGGGTATCGGCATTGTTCAGTCCCCAACAATACGTTTATGCGCCAATCCCGCTGTCCATGCGGGGCAAGCTGTACTGTCTGGCCGGTCTTCTGACTTAGGGTCGTTTGGTCCGCGCGCCTTCCCGGAATATTCCAGTGGCCTATGCGCAAACCATCCCCATTACAGCGTTGGGCACGTGCCGGAGTTTCACCAGCTTCCCGATTCTTCCGCGAGGCGGACACCAGACCCGGCCATTGGGCCACGGCTGTCCGCCCGGAACAAGCCCTAACGCGGGGATCAGCCGCGTTTGGTTGCGAAAATCTTCTTCATTACGGCGTCGAACTCGTTCCACGAGATGACGGCCTTGTTGCCCGCATAGCCGTGATAATAGGACCGCCCGTTAGAGGTCGGGAAACCGGCCCAGATACGTGCGAGGTTTTCCATAAAGCGGTGGCGGCTGATCTTGCCTTTCTTGAACGCGTTAAATCCCGCATCGACCAAAAGGATATCCGCCAGCCCATCCTGCACGGCCGAGGTAAAGCGGTCATTCTTGCTTAGCCCCGCCTGTCGCACCAGACTGCGCAGCGTGGATGGAATGAATTGGTATCGACCGATGGCATGCGGTTGGCCCGGCGTGCGGTCGATCCAGCGGTAGATCTCGCCGATGGTCATTTGCGTCGGACGCTGTGGCGGCAGCCGTTTGGCCCCGTATTGCACGGCGTCATAGCCCTTCGGACCCGCCTCGGCCCAAGCGATGAGGCTTTTGAGGTCCGCGGCCGTGCTGACCCCGCTGAGCTCTTGGAAAGACCGGCTGCGGCTGCTCACGGTTTTGGACCGGACCTGCGCTTTGGGCTGGACCTTATGGCGCAGCTTGATCTGACCCTGCCCTGCGGATTGCATGACGTTGAACGAGATGTCGCTTTGCATGGCAGAGCGCGCACCGGACAGGCTGAACCCTTCGGCGCTGACAGTGGTAGCGGCCAGAAGTGCCGCGGTTGCGATAATTGGTAGTGTGCAAGTAACTTTCATATCATCCCCCATGATGAAAAAATTTGTCATGGGACCATGGTGACCGCAGACGCCCGCGCTTTCATTTGCGCAAGCAGGTGGGTCGGGGCCATGGACGGATAGGACGGCATATCTTTTGGGATAGGGCGCTATCCCGCGGTGCGGTTGCCCCCTCCGTTCAGACGGGCTTGGGCGTTGAGGCACGCGGATCCGCCCCGGTGTTTCACCCGAATCCAAAGAGGGGATTCGCGGTAAACCACGGAAAAAACGCATAGCCCGCGACCCGCAAACGGGGCGTCAAGCCCGCATCCGGGGGCTAAGCCATGATATTCATTTACTTAATTCCCGCGCAGCGGTGGTCGTTTTGTCGGAGTTGCGCTATGATTAGTCGCAAATACATAAAATGGAGAGCATCTAATGACAGATGAAACGTCGCCGGGTATCCCGACACCCGACGGGGCCGCTGCCGTAATCGACACGGATTACGAGATCGGCCAAGACAACAAAGAAGGCAGCGTGGGGCCCTTCGGCTTCGACATTCACAACCCGGTCTTCGCGATCTCGGGTGTGTGTATTGTTGCCTTTGTATTCTATACACTCGCGCTGCCCGAACAGTCTGGCGCGCTGTTCACATGGCTGTTTTCGTCGGTGACAAAGGGCTTTGACTGGTTCTTTATCTCTGCCGGCAACATTTTTGTGCTGTTCTGCCTGTTCCTGATCGTCACGCCTTTGGGCCGTGTGCGTCTTGGCGGGGCCGAAGCAAGCCCCGACTATACCTACCTTGGATGGTTCTCGATGCTGTTCGCGGCGGGCATGGGCATCGGTCTGATGTTCTATGGCGTCTCTGAACCGCTATCGCATTTCTCGAGCTCCATGGGTGGCACAGCTGTTGGCGAAGACGGCCTGCGCACCGATTGGGCACCTTTGGGCGCGGCAGCGGGCGATCAGGCCGAAGCGGTGCGTTTGGGTATGGCGGCCACGATCTACCACTGGGGCCTGCACCCTTGGGCGATCTATGCCGTTGTTGGTCTGGCGCTGGCGCTGTTCAGCTATAACAAGGGTCTTCCCCTGACCATCCGCTCTGCCTTTTACCCGATCCTGGGGGAACGCGTCTGGGGCTGGCCCGGTCACGTGATCGACATTCTCGCCGTATTTGCAACGCTCTTTGGTCTGGCGACATCGCTTGGTCTGGGTGCCACGCAAGCCAACGCGGGCTTGAACGAGCTCTTTGGTGTGGCGGTTGGCCCCACAACTCAGGTTCTGCTGATCACCGGCATCACCGCGATTGCGACCGTATCCGTGCTGCGCGGCCTTGATGGCGGTGTCAAAGTCCTGTCAGAGATCAACATGGGTCTGGCGTTTTTGCTGTTGGCCTTCGTGCTGTTGGTCGGACCGACGCTGGCGATCCTGTCGACCTTCGGGTCATCGCTGCTGGCCTATGTGGAATATCTGCCAGGTCTGTCCAATCCGATCGGCCGTGAAGACGTGAACTTTATGCAGGGCTGGACATCGTTCTACTGGGCATGGTGGATCAGCTGGTCCCCTTTCGTCGGCATGTTCATCGCCCGCGTAAGCCGTGGCCGTTCGGTCCGCGAGTTCCTGACCTGCGTCCTGCTGATCCCGAGCCTTGTTTGCGTCCTGTGGATGAGCGTCTTTGGTGGCATGGCAATCGATCAGGTGATCAGCGACGGCTACACAGCCGCGCAAGAAGCCGAGCTGCCACGCCAGCTGTTCGCCATGCTGGATGCGCTGCCACTTGCCGGGATCACATCGCTGATCGGTATCGTCTTGGTCATCGTGTTCTTCGTGACCTCGTCTGACTCCGGCTCGCTGGTGATCGATACGATCACGGCAGGCGGCAAGGTCGACGCACCTGCGCCACAGCGCGTGTTCTGGTGCATCTTCGAAGGTGCCGTAGCGATTGTGCTGCTGCTGTCTGCAGGCGGGCTCAAGTCGCTTCAGTCGATGGTTATCTCTACCGGATTGCCCTTTACTGTGGTGCTGCTGTTCCTGTGCTACGCAATCTTCCGCGGCCTGCGCGCCGAGATGAAGACGCAATAACGCACCCCTAACCGACGTTTGTGCTTTGCCGGTCAAAGCGCCTTATACCCCCCCGCCGCCCCGTGCTGCGGGGGGTATTCTTTTGCACGACACAGACAAACAAAAATGCGCCCTAAGTATTCCGACTAAAACTGTCGGATTGACATACCCTATAATTTCAATCAGGTTTATGGAAACGTCTAGCCACCCCGCATGCGATCACGGGGACGCCCGACACATATGATGTGAGGAGTCCCACGATGAGACCATTCCCCAGAACGCAGACTGCCGTTCACCGTCAGGACCAAGCCGCAGGGCTGCCTGATGATCGGTGCCGCGTGCAACGTTCCTTTTCCATGACCATCGATAGAGCAGCCCTATGACATTCCATGCCCCCCCAAAGACCCAAGCCCCGATGAACGCGCTGCCGACCTACTCTGCCCGCGACCTGACCGAAGGCGGAGATCTGGCGCAAATCGTGCTGGATACCCAGACCTACACCTTGCGAATCACACGCGCTGGCAAATTGATCCTGACCAAATGAATGACGCACATCAGCACCCCGGCGGTGCCCCGGTAGGGTTCATCACAGAGCTGGACAGCCTTCAGGCCGCGTCGGTCATCTATTTGCGGATGTGGTGTGACGGGCCTGACGCACAGGAAAAAGTCAGCAGCGATTTTGCCAGCGTCCTCGGCCACACCAACGGGAGCAAGGCGCTCGCTACGTTTGAACAGCTATGCTCGCTTTGTGCACGGTTCGGGCGGCGGCCTTTGATGCGCCATTCGGTCACGTGCAAATGTCTGGGATCGGACGAATCCTGCTTTGCGAACTTCATCGCGACAGCCACGGACGGACAGCGCGAAGACGCGATGCTGATCGCGACCCTGCTGGTACGCGCCGATATGGCCCCGCTGGTGGCATCGCTTGCTGCGGATTTCGGGCTGGCGCTCAAACGGATGCGCCTGAGCGCACCAAGCGAGGTCGCGCAAATGGAAGCAGCACCGACGCTGCATTAACGGGCGTTTCCCGCGCCCGATCGACGCCTTATGTGCAACGCTACAACCCATTGAAATTTTTGTAAGGTTGCCGAAGTTTAATACTTGATTGTTTTTATCAGCCTTAGTAACCCGCCCGTGAATAGGTAGCCAATCGTCCAGACCAGCCCCCTAAAAACAGCCCGAATGGGCAATGACGAGGGCGATATGACTCAGACGAAAACACCACACAGCTTGCGTGGCCACACGGCCAGCCGCAGCATCGGCATGATGACGGCCGCCGCCATCGGCGCGACGTCTCCTGCAGCACTTTATGCGCAATCCAGCGACGAGCCGCTGCTACTTCCCGGTATCGAGGTCGAAACCTCCGAGCCGCAGGCCGCCAAGCCCAAGCCACAACCCGCCAAGAAACGCGCCGCGGCGGCCCCTGCCCCCCGCGCGACACCGGCACCCGCCCCTGCACCCGTCGTGGCCGAAGCCCCCATTGCTGCCGCCCCCGCCGCGCCCGTCGCTGGCGAGAACGGTCTGTCGCCCTACGCCAACCCCGAAGCCGGATATCAGGCCGTTCAATCGGGCAACTCGCTGCTGACGCAACCGCTGGTCGATACACCGCGCACGGTTACCGCCGTCACCCAGGAAGTGCTGCGCGACAAGAACGCGACATCGGTGCGCGAGCTCGCCCGCACCACCCCCGGCATCACATTGGGCACCGGCGAAGGTGGCAACGCATTCGGCGACGTTCTGTTCATCCGCGGCTTCCGGTCCTCCAACGACGTCTTCATCGACGGCGTGCGTGATTCCGGTGTTGCCGTGCGCGAAACATTTATGGCCGAACAGGTCGAGATCACCAAAGGCCCGTCTGGCTCCATCGGTGGGCGCTCGACCACCGGCGGCGCGGTCAATCTGGTGACCAAAAAGGCGCAGGATACGGACTTCGTCAAAACCACCACGACCTTTGGCACCGCCGATCTGGCGCGTCAGGAAGTCGACTGGAACAAGGTCTGGAACGACCGCTTCAAGACCCGCATCGGTGCCGTCGCCCAAGTCAGTGATGTTGCCGGCCGCGACGGGAGCAAAGACGACCGTCTGGGTCTGTCCATCGCTGCCGAATACGAAGCGACCGACCGTCTGACACTGGATTTCGAAGCCTACCAGCTGCAGATGAAACAGATGCCGGATTGGGGCGTGCCATGGGATGGCACAAACGGCGTGCCCTTCACCGAATCCGCCGCAGGCCGTCCGACGCTGGACCGTGACACATTCTACGGCAACCCAGACCGCGATTTCCACGATGCGACACAAAGCGTTGCCACCTTCGGCGCGACCTTTGAAATCACCCCGGGCATGACCTTCACCAACCGCTCCCGTCTCAGCCGGACCGAGAACGACTATATCGTGTCGGCGCCTGAACGCCCTGACACCTCGGACGCCGATCCGCAGAACTGGACGCTGACGGCCTCCCCCAAAAGCCGGTATCAGGTCAACGAAGTGGCGTCGAACACCAGCGAGCTTTCCTTTGGTTTCAACACCGGGTCGGCGCGCCATGACATGATTGCGGGCTTTGCGCTGTCGCGTGAAGAGATCAGCCAGCGCGGCTATGTCGGCCTATCCTCCGAAGTGGGGGGCGGCACTGCTGAGGACCGTCTCGAAGGGTGCTCTGTCGCGATCTACAACCCCGATGTCAGCGGCTGTTCCACAGCGACACCTGTCCGCAGCGCCGATGCGACGCTGACCGATGTTACCACACGGTCGCTGTATCTGAACGACACGATCACCTTTAATCCGCAGTGGCAGTTGAACCTTGGTGCCCGTCTGGATGACTACAGCGTCAGCCGGACCACCACGGAAGCCGGTGCCGATACGCTGTCGCGCGATGACACCATGTTCAACTGGAATGCCGGTGTTGTGTGGAAACCCCGCGACAACGGGTCGATCTACCTGTCCTATGCCACCTCAACCAATCCTGTCGGGGATGAACTGGACGCAGGCGGCGGCAGCTACAACGGGATCGATTCCTCGAACCTGCTGCTGGAGCCCGAAGAAAACACCGCGATTGAACTGGGCACCAAATGGCAGTTCGGCAATCTGACCGCCACCGCTGCGCTGTTCCAAACCACCAAGGACAATGCCCGTGAAAGCACAGGCGGCCGCGGCGCACCTGTTGTGACCACCGCGACCGGCGAATACCGCGTGCGCGGGATCGAACTGGGCTTTGGCGGTAACATCACCGAAAAGCTGAGCCTGTTCGGCGGTGCGACCCTGATGGACAGCGAAGTGCTGAAAAGCAGCAACCCCGACAACGTTGGCGAAGAGTTCGCGAATATCGCGCACGAACAGTTCAACGTACTGGCCCGTTACGACTATAACGACCAGTGGAGCTTTGGCGGCCAAGCCACATGGCGCGGCAGCGTTCAGGGCGGCACATTCGCGGCGACCAACGGCAACGAGCTGCCCAGCTACTGGCGCTTTGACCTGATGGCGGATTACCACATCACGGATGATGCCTCGGTCAACTTCCGCATCGATAACGTGCTGGACGAAACCTACTATGACGCGCTGTACCGCTCCGGCTCGCCGTTCGTCTATGTGGCACCGGGTCGCTCTGCGTCCATCTCTGTCAGCATGAAGTTCTAAACCACACACCAAGGCTGGCGGCGCAGACCCGCGCCGCCAGCCGATCCCCTCGAAAGGATACACCATGTTGCTTTGCGTCGAAAATATCCTGTCACCGCAGGAAGTTGCCCATATCCGATCTGTGATCGACACGGCCCAATGGGACGACGGCCGCAACACCGCCGGCGCGCAATCGGCGCAAACCAAGCGCAATCAGCAAATTCCCCTCGACAGCCCCGTTCTGCCTGATTTGCAGACGCTGGTGCTCCAGCGGTTGATGGGCAACCCCACGTGGGTTTCCGCTGCCCTCCCGCTGCATGTCCTGCCTCCGATGTTCAACCGCTACGAAGAGGCAGAGACCTTCGGCGTGCATGTCGACAACGCCATCCGCGTGAACCCGCAAACCGGCCAGCGCCTGCGGACCGACCTGTCGTGCACGCTGTTCCTGAATGATCCCGAAGACTATGACGGTGGCGAGCTGGTCATCGAAGACAACTACGGCACCCAGTCGGTCAAACTGCCGGCGGGGCACTGCGTGCTTTATCCGTCAACCTCGCTGCATCAGGTCACGCCTGTCACCCGTGGTGCGCGCGTTGCGTCCTTCTTCTGGGTGCAGTCGATGATCCGCGACGGCGGCCAGCGCGAGATTCTCTTCGATCTGGATCAATCCATCCAAGAGCTGTCGGCCAGCGCGGGTCTGAACGACCCGACCGCTGTGCGCCTGACCGGCATCTACCACAACCTCATCCGACAATGGGCAGAGACCTGATATGAAATTTCCAAGCATCCTTCTGGCGGCCGTCCTTGTCGCGACGCCGCAACTGGCCGCAGCCGACACTGCGTCGGTCAATATCGCGCTGATCACATGGGCTGACGAATGGATCGGCCCTGCCCTGTCCGAGCCGATGCGCGTGGCCGCGCAACAGGGTGGCCATTCGCCGCTGGCGATGTTCATGGGGGCCGATATCGTCGTGAAGGCGGTGATGTTCGGGCTGGCCATCGCCTCGGTTCTGGGTTGGGCCGTATGGGCGGGCAAGATCCTGCAGGTGAGCTGGGCCAACGCACGGCTGCGCCGGTCCTACCGCAAGCTTGCCAAGGCAGGTGCCGTCAAAGGCGCGCAGGCGAAGTCCTTTTCCGGCCCCATGCGCGCCATGATCCGCGCCGCTTTGGCCGAGATCGACATCTCTGACGGGTTGAACAAGGCGGGCATCAAGGAACGCGTCGCCTCCGAACTTTCGCGGATCGAGGCAGGGGCCGCGCGCGCGATGCAGTCCGGTGCGATGATCTTGGGCTCCATCGGGTCGACAGCACCGTTCATCGGGCTTTTCGGCACGGTCTGGGGCATCATGAACAGCTTTATCGGCATCGCTGAAAGCGGCAGCACTAGCTTGACAGTCGTCGCCCCCGGTATCGCCGAAGCGCTGCTGGCTACCGCCATCGGTCTGGTCGCCGCGATCCCCGCCGTGCTGCTTTATAACCACATCACCCGCGTCGTCACCGGCTACCGCGCGCGTGTGGGGGATGCCGCGGCGCT
This sequence comes from Sulfitobacter sp. PM12, assembly GCF_045586035.1. Taxonomy (NCBI): domain Bacteria; kingdom Pseudomonadati; phylum Pseudomonadota; class Alphaproteobacteria; order Rhodobacterales; family Roseobacteraceae; genus Sulfitobacter; species Sulfitobacter sp. PM12. Next base: position 1,049,488 of record NZ_CP151529.1, on the reverse strand, counting down.
GGTGGAGCGCTGCCTGTCGCGTGATCTGGACCGTGCAGAGCGTACCGCCGACGTGCCCCATACCACCCCTGATATCGCCACCAAACTGGCAGCGGAGTAACCCCGATGGGCGTGCGACTTTCTGACGGCGGCGACGATCTTGCCCCCAATGCGGATATCAACATCACACCGTTTATCGACGTGATGCTGGTCCTGCTGATCATCTTTATGGTGGCGGCCCCGCTGTCTACCGTGGACGTCAACGTAGAGCTGCCGGTCGCCACCGGCAAACCCGCGCCGCGCCCCGATGATCCGGTCTTTGTCACCATCCATCAGGACCTCAGCCTGAGCGTGGGCGAAGAAGAGGTATCCTTGGGGGATCTGAACATGCGGCTTGGCATCCTGACCCGTCTGGATCTGGGCACGCGCATCTATATCAATGCCGATCGTTCGGTTCCCTATGGCGAGGTGATGGCCGTGATGAACCGCATGCGCAGCGAAGGCTATCTGAAGATCGGCCTCGTCGGGATTGAGGACGAGGGCGGGGCCGCCCCTGCGGCAGCAGGTGACGTGGCAACCGCTTCGCCTGCCCCCGCTGCGCAGGACACCTCAGAATGAGCTTTACCTACGCCCCGCGATATGGTGCCGGGTTGATGCTGGGGGCCGGGCTGAGCATCGGCGTGCATGGCGCGCTGGTCGCACTTTGGCTGACAAAGGCCGCGGCCTACGAGCCACCGGAAGAAGCGGGCATTCAGGGCCGCGAGCTGATCGATCTGGCCGAGGTCGAGATGATCATGGCCGCGCCTGAAACCGACCTCCCCGACGGGCCACCCGCCGAGGATAGCCAAGCCACGCTCGAAAGCCCGGCCGAACGCGAGGAAGCCAAAGCGTCAAACGATCCGCTGCTGGCACAGATACCGCACACGCCGGACGACCCCGAACTGCAGTTCAAGATCGCCAACCCCGATCAGGAAGTCGACACCGACAAGGAGGCGACCGAAACGCCGACCGAGTTGCAGGAAGAGACCGAAAACGAGAACGCCGCGCAAAGCACGGCTGCCGCCCCCAAGGCAAGCGCGGGTCAGGACGAACAGGACCAAAGCGCGGCCAAGGAACAGGGGCTGACAGATGCCGAACGGGCAGAGATCACGGATTGGCAAAAATCGCTGGTTCTGGCGTTAAACGCCGCCAAGGATTATCCCCGCCGCGCCCGCGAAGCCCGCGCCGAGGGGACCACAACCGTGGCCTTCACGCTGGATCAATACGGTCAGATCAAAGCGCGCGAGGTGTCCAAATCCTCCGGCTGGCCCGTGCTCGATCAGGCGGCGCTGGATATCTTTGACCGCCTGCAAACACTGCCGCGCCCGCCCTCTGCCATGGGTGCCGGCCCGTTCAATCTGGCAATCCCGATCAGCTATCGCTTTCGCTGATCGGGTCGCCGCCGAAGGCTGTGATCATATCCGGGGTGATGTCCGCAACTGTTGCGCAGCCGCATAGGGCCATCGTCACTTCCAGCTCGTCCCGCAAGCGACGCAACACCTGACTGGCCCCGCGTGCCCCGTCGACGATCAACCCGTGCATCACGGGGCGACCGACCAGCACAGCCTCGGCCCCCAACGCCAGCGCCTTGAACACATCGCTCCCGCGCCGGATGCCGCCATCCAGATAGACCGGCACATCCTGCCCCACCGCCTGCACCACGGCGGGCAACTGCGTGACGGGGGCCGGAACAGTATCCAGCACCCTGCCCCCGTGGTTTGACACGATGATCCCCGCAACACCGGCATCGACAAACCGCCGCGCATCCGCGGCACGCAGACAGCCTTTGATGATCACCGGAACGGGGCTGTCCGCAATCAGCCGCGTCAGGTCTACCCATGTGGGGGCGAAGACCATCATCCCGTCGAACACCACGCTCTGCCCGTCTTGCAACTGCGGTCGCGGTGGTTGTGGCAGCGGGTCCAGCATCACGGGGCGCACGCCATCTGGCAGCACGAAGCCCGCGGCAACCTCGCGGTCGCGCAGCCCGTTGATCGGCGCGTCAAGCGTCACCACCAGCGCCTCTGCCCCGCAGTCCACCGCGCGGTTGACCAAAGTCATCGTGCTATCGTGATCCGCCTGCATATAAAGCTGGAACCAGCGTCGCCCCGGAATGGTGGCGATGTCTTCGGGCGCCGTGCTGGTCTGGCAGCTGACCACCATCACCGCGTCTTGAGCGGCAGCGGCCATTGCAGTCGCAGTTTCCCCTTCCGAGTGGAACAGCCGTTGAAACGCCATCGGCGCGACTATGATCGGATGCGCCGCGGGCTGCCCCGATATCGTCGTGCGCGTATGGCCGCCAGCACAGTCCGCCAACAGGCGCGGCAACACTCCTATCCGGCCAAAGCTGACGCGGTTCTGGCGCAGCGACAGCTCGCCTTCTGCGCCGCCTTCAAGGTAGGCAAACACATCAGCGGCAAGGGTCGCGTGGGCGGAGGCTTCGAAATCTGATAAGGTCACAGGCATAGCCCACAGATCGCGCAAAACGCCCGCCGCCACAAGCGACTTAATTACTCAGGTATATCGGTTAGACGCGTTGGACGTATTCCAGCATCGCGTCATCAACCTCGTCCCCGCATAGAACAGAGACTTCGCCCGTCGTCTCGAAGACGGCGGCACGCACATCGCTCAGCCGCATGACGTTGGATTCGCGCAGCTTCTCCATCAGGTCACTGCGCGACACACGATTGACCCGCATCGCTTCTTCACAGATCTTGCCATTCTCCATCAGATAGACCGGCGCGTTCTGGATGGTATGCAAAGCGGTTTCTGACCGACGGCGCAGATAGGATAGGCCGAACTGGAAAAGAAACAGGCAGGCCGTCGCAACCAAGGTCTGGAAGAACGCCTTCCAATCCGACGCTTGCGCCGCCCCCGCCAGCAAAGAGCCGAAGGCGATGGTGGTCACAAAGTCGAAGTTCGTCATTTTGGAGAAGGAATTGAGCCCGACGATCCGCACCATGAGGATGATCCAGATCAGCGCCACACCGCTGAGCACGAAGCCGCGGGCCAGAACATCCAGTACCGTATTGTCGAAAAACATATCATTCCTTCTTTTCTGAATTGATCAGGCGTCGGATCGACGCGCTTTCTCTTCTTTCTCGTCGCGTTGCTGAGCGCGCGATTTCGGCACGTCGCCCTCGCCTGCGGGCCACCCCTCGCGCTGCGCGCGGCGGTCGCCGTCGGTCGCTTCGGTCTGGTCGTGGAACAGATGCACCTGCGTTGGATAGGGCATATCGATCCCTTTTTCATCCAGCGCTTTATAGACCGCCTGCAGCACCGCCCCGAAGGTATGGATCTGCGACGCACGGTCCGACTTCGTCCACCAGCGCAAGCGGACGATGTTGGCGGAATCGCCCAGTTCGACCGGTATCGTTTCGGGGGCTGGGTCGGTCTCTACACCCTCAACGCTGGCGCAGGCATCCTGCATGACCTTGCGCGCGGTATCCCAGTCGTCGCTGCAGCCGATGCCGATGTCATATTCCGACCGGCGCGTGTCAAAGGCGGTATTGACCACCACGCTGTCTGTATAAATGTCCGAATTCGGGATCACCACGCGGCGACCGTCATAGGTTTTGATCATCGTGGCGCGGGTCTCGATCTTTTCGACCGTGCCTTCATGCCCGCCCGACACGATCTGGTCGCCGACTTCAAAGGGCTGACGCAGCAGGATCAGGATACCTGCCAGCATGTTCTGCAAAATATCCTTGAACGCGAAGCCGATCGCGACAGAGCTGACGCCCAAGCCGGCAATTAGATCCCCCGGTGTGACCGTCGGGGCGACGATGGTCACCGCCAGCATGAAGCCGATGATGGTCACGGCCCACCGCATCAGTGCCCCGCCCACGTCGCCCAAATTCTCGCGTCCGCGGCGTCCGGCGGATTTGCGGATCAGCGCGCCGATGCCCATTCCCAGAAACCAGAACACCACGGCCACAACCAGCGCGACGCCGATATTCGGGAGCAATCTGAAAAAGCCGTCCAACCAGCCGTCAAGTTTATCGAAAATCAGGCCGGGGTTGGCGTCGACTTCTTCCATGGGTTCTTCCTTACTCGTTACTGAATCAGCGGGAGCGCAAAAGGCCCGCTCTCCCGTGGCTATTTGATCACATCCCCAAGACAAACGACCCGAAACAGCGGCGGGTTCCCGAAACACCCTTGGTATATGCGCTGCAAACACGTCCAAGGCCGCAAGCGCTTTGTGTGAAATGAGCAACAGCGCCATAATTCCGCCAGTTTCAGAAACCATTAACGATGGCAGAGAAATTCAAGTGATGCAGAGCGTACGACCCTCTGTGCAGGACTGAGTGACAGGGCAACGATGACAATTCCGCGCAAGCTAGCCTACTTTCAACTGTTTACCCTTTGCGTCTGCATCGGGCTTTCCTTTTTGTTCTTCTTTGTGGCGGGCAATACTGTGCAGGTCCAAGCGCAGGACAGGTTTCACGCGTTGGTCAGCCAAGGGTTGTCGTCAATGGGGCAACGCGCCGACGAATACGGCAGGACGCTCGACGGTGTCGCGGGCTTTGTCGCTGCCTCTGACGAGGTGACGGCGCAGGATATGGAGACCTACGCCACGTCGGTCCATATTGCAGACGGTTCTTACGTGCTGGACGCCATCGGCTTTGCCGTCCCTGTGTATGACGAAACCGACGGCACGCTGAAGGATTTCGTGATCCAGCGCGCCACACCGACGGAAAACTTCGCCGGCATGGTCGGGACAGAGTTTTCAAGCAACTCAGATCTTCTGGCCACGGCCCTCGCCACCTATGCAAGTGGCAAGACGCTTTCGACACCCCCTGCGCTCCACGGTGAAAACTGCCATGCCCTGCTGATCAAACCGATTTTCCGCCCCGGCGCCGCTTCTGACGGCACCCGCGATCCTGATGCGGCGTTTCTGGGCGTCGCCTTTGCGATGGTCGATGTGGACGAAATCTTTAGCGATCTCTTCGCCGCGCAAAATGACCTCATCACGCTGGATGTGTCCTTCTATGATGAGAATGGCTCCCCGTTCCAGCACGATCCAACCGTCGCCAGCGATGCCCCCGCCCCGGCCTTTGAGTTTTCGCGTGACCATACGGGCTATGGCCAACGCATGACCCTGCACTGGGCCAGCACCCCGGCGTTCGAGGCCGCGCAACCGAACAACGCCAAATGGATCGTGCTGGCGCTGTCGCTTACCATCACGGCGCTGATCCTGATTATCCAGTCGGTGATCCTGAAACGTAATCTGACAATCAACCAGACGGTGGCCGACAAAACCCGCGAGCTTGAGACGCAGCACCAAGAGAAACGCTCGATCCTCGAAAATGCGATGCTGCCGATTATCTCGGTCCGGCAATCGGGTGAGATTCTGCATTTGAACGATGCCGCACGACAGCATCTGATCGCGGCCGGTCACCGCAAGGATGCGACGGGCGACTTCGTGCAAGACCTGCTGCCCGAGGTCGACATCCACCGTGCCGACGGCGGTGTGAAAATCGTGGTGCCGCCCCACAAAGGTACGACAGAACCCCGCACGCTTGAGGTCGAGAAGAACACCTGGCTTACCGCCGACGCAGAGACGCGTATCACCTTGATGCTGCGCGATATCACCGACAGCGAACGCCGCACGCTCAAGATCGCGGAAACCGAACAAAGGTGGAGCCTCGCGCTCAGCAGTGCGCATATCGGGGTCTTTGACATTGATCTGGAAAATGGCACATCTGTGGTGTCGGACACATGGCGCGACATCATGCACCACCCCGCTGATCCCGCCTGTCAGAACCCCTATTACGATAAGATGCAGCATGTGCATCCCGACGATGCGGCGGTGGTCAAGAAGATAGAGCTCGCCTGTCTGAACGGGATGACCGACCGCGCCGAGGCCCGCTTTCGCATCCGCGTCGGTCAGGACAACTGGCGCTGGATCAAATCGGATGCGGTCGTGGTAGAGCGGGCGAAGAACGGGCGCGCCCTGCGGATGCTGGGTATTCAGATCGACATCACCGAAAGCAACAAGCTTGAACAGATGAAGCACGACTTTGTCGCCACCGTCAGCCACGAACTGCGCACGCCGCTGACCTCTATCAAGGGGGCGTTGGGGCTGCTTGAGGCCCAGACACAGGACGATCCGGATGCCGGCGCGGTGCGTCTGGTGCAGATCGCCACGGCCAACTGCGACCGGCTTGTCGCGCTGGTAAATGACATTCTGGACATGGAAAAGATCAACGCAGGCAGCATGACCGTTGTGCCGAAACCGGAGAAGCTGGGCGATATCGTCACCCTCGCCGCCGAGCAGGTAGAGCCTTATGCCAGCGAGTGGAAGGTCGAGATCGACGTAGACACGCCCGATCCCGATCACCACGTGCTGACCGACAAGAACCGGATCATGCAGGTGCTGACCAACCTCTTGTCCAATGCCTGCAAGTTCGCCTACCCCGAAACCGCCGTGACCGTGACCACAGCGCCGGTGGGCGACATGACCAAAATCTCTGTCACCAATCTGGGCAACGGCATTTCGGAGGAGTTCCGCGAACGCATCTTCCAGCCGTTCTCGCAGGCCGAGGCATCGAACACGCGACAGCGCGGTGGCACCGGGCTTGGGCTCAATATCTCACGCCATCTGGTAGAGGCCATGGGCGGGGAAATCGGGTTCGACAGTGTGCCGGGGGAGGAAACCGTGTTCTGGTTCACCTGCCCCTCGACCGAAGACCCCGACGTGGCGATGGTGGCCTAAAGCGCCAGATCGGCGATCAGCATGTCCTTGGTGTAATCGGCCTTCAGCTTACGCGGCCCGTTGCGCCCGCCTTCGACCACGATAAAGCTGTCGCCCAGCGCATAGGCGAAATCGGCATTCTGTTCGACCAATACAATTGCCATCTCGCCTTGGGTGCGCAGCAACCGCAGCGCATCCCCGATCTGCTGGATCACATTGGGCTGGATGCCTTCAGTCGGTTCGTCCAGCAACAAGACCCGCGGTCGCGTGATCAGCGCCCGTGCAATAGCAAGTTGCTGCTGCTGCCCGCCCGACAGATCCCCCCCGCGCCGCGCCTTCATATCCCGCAAGACAGGGAACAGATCGTAAATGTGATCGGGAATATGGTGGTCGGCCTTGGGCAGGCAGGCAAACCCCGTCTCCAAGTTCTCCTCCACCGTCATCATCGGGAACACCTCGCGCCCCTGCGGCACATAGGCAATGCCCGCATTCGCCGCCTGAAAGGCCGTGGTCAAACGCACGAGAGTCCCGTCAACCGTGATCGTGCCCGCCGACGCCGGATGCCGCCCGGCAATCGCCTTGAGGGTGGAGGTCTTGCCGACCCCGTTGTTGCCGATCAAGGTCGTGATTTGCCCCTTGGGGGCCTGAAAGGACACCTCGTAAAGAATGCGGCTTTGACCATAGTGCAGGTCCAGATTTTCGACTTCAAGCATGGCCGCGCCCCAGATAAACTTCGATCACTTTCGGGTTGGATGTCACGTGGTCAAGACTGCCTTCGGCCAGCACCGATCCTTCGTGCAGCACCGTGACCTTGCAGTCGAGCCTGCGCACGAATTCCATGTCATGTTCGACCACTACCACGGCGCGGGTCTTGGCGGCACGTTTCAGAATATCGGTGGTCTTTTCGCGTTCCTCAACCGTCATGCCGGCGGCGGGTTCGTCGACCAGCAGCAGACGCGGCTCCTGCGCCAGTAGCATACCGATCTCAAGCCATTGCTTCTGGCCGTGGCTCAACTCGCCGGCGATGCGGGTCAGGCTGTCGGTCAGGCCGATCTCTGCCGCGATGCCTTCGATCCGCGCAGCGTTGGACGGGGTCTTGCGGTGCAGCAGGACGGCCAGCGGCCCCCTCGGGTTCTTCAGCGCCATCGCAAGGTTTTGCCGCACGGTCTGCGCCTCGAACACGGTGGGTTTCTGAAACTTGCGCCCCACCCCTTCGTTCGCGATATCCGCCTCTGACATACCAAGCAGCGATATGTTCCGCTCCCCCCAGACGACATGGCCGCTGTCGGGGCGCGTCTTGCCGGTGATGATGTCCATAAAGGTGGTCTTTCCCGCCCCGTTCGGCCCGATCACAGCGCGCAGCTCGGGCTCTGCGATCTGGATCGACAGGTTGTTGATCGCCTTGAACCCGTCAAAGGATTTCGACACGCCGGAGACTTCTAACAGGGTATCGTTCATGACGGTTTCCTCACCAGATAATCAAACAGGCCGCCGATCCCCTTGGGGAAGAACAAGGTGACGCAAACAAAGGATACGCCAAGCAGTACCAGCCACCAGTCGGTCCATAGGATCGTATAGAACCCGAGGTTAATGGCAGGGGCACCGCCCCCTGTGAACCAGCTCGACAGCAAGGATACGAATGCCGCCCCGATCACCGCGCCGTAAAGCCGCCCGCGCCCGCCAATCGCGACCCAGACCGCCAGATAGATCGATGCAATCGGCGCGATCTCTGCCGGGTTGATGATACCCGCCTGCGGGTAATAAAGCGCCCCGGCGATACCGGCGATCACGGCGGTCAGGGTAAAGATGAACAGCTTGTAGCGTTCCACACGGTAGCCAAGGAAGCGGACGCGGGCCTCGTTATCGCGGATGCCTTGCACCACGCTGCCCATCTTGCCCGATACCACCCATGCAAACAGGATATACCCAAGCGCCAGCGCCAGCGCCGACCCCATAAAGAACACCAGGCTGATGGTCGCCTGCGAGGTGTCTTCGTACCCCGGAATATTCTGCAAACCGGAAAGCCCGTTGTTGCCGCGCAGGCCACTGTCGTTCTGGAACAGCCACAGCGACAGCGCCAGCGTCATCGCCTGCGTCAGGATCGACAGGTAAACGCCCGTGACACGGCTGCGGAACGCCAGCCAGCCAAAGACCAGCGCCAGCAGCCCCGGCACAATCACCACCATCAGCAATTGCAGGAACAGACTGTCGGAAAAGGCCCAGAGCCACGGAAAGTCAGAGCTGCCAACGACGCCGAAGATCTGGTTGCCGATGGCGTCCTGCACCTCTTGCGGTGTGGGCGGGATCACCTGACCTTCAAGGCTGGACAATACGATGCCTTCCGTCCGTGCATACATCAGCCACATGCCGATGGCATAACCGCCGATGCCGAAGAAAGCGAAATGACCGAGGCTCAGGATACCGCAGTAGCCCCAGACCACATCCATCGCGATGGCGATCAGACACAGGCACAGCGTTTTGCCCAATGTCTTGACCATAGAGGTAGAGATAAGGCCGGTGCCTGTCGCCTCTGACCCGATGGCGACCGCGAGGGTAAACAGCCCCAACAGCGCAATGAACCACAGGACGGAAGGGTTTTCAGAAATGAATGTTTTACGCATGGATCAATCCGCCGCTGCCCGACCCTTTTGGGCAACGATGCCCTTGGGACGGAATTGAATGAACAGGATGATGAACAGCACCATATAGGTCTGTGCCGCGAGGGTATTGGACGGGTTGAACCATTCGATCCCCTTTTGCAGGAACCCGATGAGCGAGGCCCCGGCTAGCGTGCCCCAGACGTTGCCCACGCCGCCCACGACCACGGTCATGAAGGATTGCACGATGTAATCGGCCCCCATCTCGGACGTGACCTTGGCATAAAGCCCGATGGCTACCCCCGCGATCCCCGCGATGCCCGAGCCAAGGCCAAAGGTCATCATGTTGATACGGTCGGGGTTGATGCCCATACTGGCCGCCATACCGGGGTTCTGCGTCACCGCGCGCACCTCTAGCCCCAGTCGGGTGCGTTTCAGCACAAACAGGATCAGCCCCAGGAACAGCAGCGCCAACACGAAGATCGCGATGCGGATATAGCTGATCTGGATCACATCCGAGATCACCCACGCCCCGTCCAGCCAAGCCGGAGAGGTCAGCGGGCGTGCCTGCGTGCCAAAGATGTTCTTGGCCAGTTGCTGCAACGCGATAGAGATGCCGAAAGTCGCCAGCAGCGTCTCCAGCGGACGGTGGTAGAGGTGCCGGATCACCAACCGCTCCATCACCACACCGGCGGCGAATGTGACCGCAAAGGCCAGCGGCAGGGCGATGATGATCGACAGCGTGTAATCGGGCACGAACAGCTGCACGACATAGCCGGTATAGGCCCCCATCATGATAAACTCGCCATGGGCCATGTTGATGACCCCCATGACGCCAAAGGTGATGGCAAGGCCGATAGCGGCAAGGAAATAGATCGACGCGAGCGACAACGCGTCCAGCGTCAGGTCAACGGTTTGCGCAGCGGCGACGCGGGTCTCGATGCTGTCGAGCGCGGCCCGCGCGGCGTCTGTGACGGCGCTGTCGGGCTCATCATACACCTCGTAGAACGTCATGCCCGCGATGGCATCTTGCTGGTCCCGCGCAGTCACCAGCGGCGGCACGGTGCCCGCAGCGGCGAGTGCGGCATAGGCCGTCGCACGCGCCGCATCGGTATTCAGCCGCGCTGTTGGGATGCCACCCACACGCCCGTTGACAACGTTCGCCGCCAAAGCGTCGCGGATCGCGGCAGGGGGCACAGGCGCGGGGGCCAGATCAGCCGCCACAAGCTGCGCATAGGCCGCATCGGGTGAAATATCCTCCCCCGGTGACAGCACCCGCGCGACGTTGCCGCTGGGTGTTTCAGACGGCGTCGCTGTTTTGGTCGATAGAATCTGGTTCATCACCGCCCGCGCCTCGATCGAGGTATCGCTGGCCATTGACGTGATCGCGGCGATACGATCGGCGGCTGTGTCGCCAAAACTGGCAGAGAGGAAGTTGGTCAGCTGGATCTTGCGGGCCTTCAGCGCCGCGTCTGTCTCTGCCTCGATCGAGGCGCGCAGGGGGGCCAGTTGGTCCGCCTCCGGGCGGCGGGCGATTGAATCGACGGCACTTTGACGGCGTGCAAGATCAGGGTCGGTCAGTTGGAACTGCACAAGCGCGGTGCCGATCAGGCGGCGCACACCACCATTGGGTTTCAGCTGCGAAAACCCGCTTGCCGGTGCCGTGCTTTCCGCATCGCTGTCGATATCGCGCAAGATCAGCGTGTCGCCTGTCTCGGTGCCGAAAAAGAACACACCATCCGCGTCGCGTTGCCAGACCCCTTTGTCCTGCCAGCGTTCAAGAAACGCGCTGACCTGCGGCGCACCGGAGGCAACCAGATCATCCAGCGCGACAGAGACAGAGCTGCGCGAGGGTTTGGCAATTTCATCGGCATGAGCTTGAAGCACGGGCTGCAAATCTTGCGCCTGTGCCGTTCCCACGATGCCCACCCAACAGAGGAGCATTAACAGGTGGCGGAACATAGGGAACCCTTGTGGTAAGTCTGGGAAATAAGGTGATGGGGCGGCCAGTCAGCCTGCCCGCCCCGGCGTTCAGGATCAGTAGTTAGAGGTCAGCTGAACGCAGGTTTCCGTTTCGGTGTTGTACATGCCGCATTCCAGATCTTTCCAATCGGAGGTCAGCACAACGCTTTCGGGCAGGAAGTCTGTCCAGGCATCGCCGGGCACCGGATCGGTCTGGCTGATGATGTCGAACTGACCGTCTGCCGTGATCTCGCCGATCAGCACGGGTTTGGACAGGTGGTGGTTCACCAGCATCTCGGCGGTGCCGCCGGTCAGGTTCGGGAAGGTCTGCCCGTACATCGCGCTGCGCACGGCATCGACATCGGTGGTGCCCGCCTGTTCAACCGCATTCACCCACATGTTGAAGCCGATGTAATGCGCCTCCATCGGGTCATTGGTCACGCGTTTGTCGTCGCCGATGGATGTTTTCCACTGTTCGATGAATTCAGCGTTTGCAGGGGTGTCTGCGGACATAAAGTAGTTCCACGCCGCCAGATGTCCGACAAGGTTCGATGTATCGAGCCCCGACAGCTCTTCCTCGCCCACCGAGAAGGCAACGACGGGGATATCATCCGCCGACACATCCGCCGCGGCGAGCTCTTTGTAGAAACCGATGTTCGCGTCACCGTTGATGGTCGACACAACGCCCACCTGCTTGCCGTCCTGGCCCAGTGCCACGACATCGCCCACGATCGTGGCCCAATCGGAATGGCCAAACGGGGTGTAGTTCACAAAGATGTCTTCTTCGGCAATGCCCTTGGACATCAGATAGGATTTCAGAATGTTATTGGTGGTACGCGGATAGACATAGTCGGTCCCGAGCAGGGCGAATTTCTCGACCCCCAGCTCTTCGAGGAAGTAATCAACCGCAGGGATCGCCTGCTGGTTGGGCGCGGCACCCGTGTAGAACACGTTCTTGGATGATTCCTCGCCCTCGTATTGCACGGGGTAAAACAGCAGGCCGTTCAGCTCTTCAATCACGGGCAGCACGGATTTGCGCGACACAGAGGTCCAGTTGCCAAAGATCACGTCGACCTCGTTCACGGTCAGCAACTCGCGCGCCTTCTCTGCGAACAAGGGCCAGTCGGAGGCAGGGTCAACCACGACCGCCTCGATCTCGCAGCCCAATACGCCACCCTTTTCGTTCTGCGCGTCGATCAACATCAGCATGGTGTCTTTCAACGTCGTCTCGGAAATCGCCATGGTCCCCGACAGCGAGTGCAGCACGCCGACCTTGACCGGATCGGCACAGTCCTGCGCCATCACCAGCGAGGTGGAGCCCATCAATGCAGCGGTCGCGCAGGCGGCGAGTTTGGTGAATGTTGTCATCTTCTATCCCCTGTTGGCGCTGCTACCCCGCGCGTCAGAACGCACTTTTCCGGGGCCCCCAAGCACGTTAGACAGGAGGCGCAGCATATTGTTGTGATCGTCGCATGGCTTGTTACATCTGCCAGGATCGCTTGCCGTGCGACGGTGTTGCCTGTGTCGGCACAAGGCCAAGATGCCTAGGGCAGTGGCGGAGTCGCTAGAAAAAATGGCATGTCACAGGACACGCCCCTAGCCGCGCCTCATTTTTTGGCACCAAAGATCGGAATCGCTTAAAATGTAACCGGCAGGCACACGGCTGCGGGGAAAGGCGCGCGACAAGCGCGCGCCAGCACCTTCGCCTTAGGGGGTGACGCGCGCGGCGGAGGTCGCCTGCCACGCCCGCAACATCGGCAGCGCACAAAGGGCGACCCCGATGAGAAAGGACAGGCTGTAGCCCAAACCGGCCAGATCGTTCTGCGGCATGGCGATCAGCACGCCGCCAAAGAACAGCGCCACCCGCATCGGTAGCGCCCCACGGCCTTCAATCGGGCCGACAAGGCTGATGTAACCCTGCAGCGCCGCCGAGATCAGGGTCACCCCGATCATCGCACAGCTCAGCGCGACGACGACCTCCCACGCGGGGGCCTGACCAATCAACGCAGGATTCAGCACAAAGAAGAAGGGCGCGATATAGATCACACCGCCAAGGCGCATCGCCTCGAACCCCGTAGCAATCGGGTTGGACCCTGCCATGGTAGAGGCCGCAAAAGCGCCAAGCGCTACCGGAGGTGTGATATAGCTGACCATGCCCCAGTAGAGAATGAACAGATGCACTGCCAGTTGGTTCAGCCCGCCGGCCTCAAGCGCGGGGGCCAGCACCACCGCAAGGAAGATATAGCAGGCGGTCACCGTCATCCCCATGCCGAAGATAAAGGCGGTGATCGCCCCCATCAGCAACAGGATCAACGTGCTGTCGCCGGCCAGAAACACCAGCTCGTTCACCAATGTGCCCGCCAGCCCTGTAGCAGAGAACGACCCGACGATCAGCCCGACGCCCAGCAGGATCGCGGTCAGTTCTGACAGCCCCATGCCGACACCGACGATCATATTGCCAAGGCGGCTCAGGTTCAGACGATGGCTGGCGCGGAACTGGTTCACAACCAACAGCAGTGCCGTTGCATAGAAGGGCGCAGAGGATTCCTGCCGCAGCCCGATCATCATATAGAGCAGCAGCGCGAAAACGAAGATATAGGGCCAGCCTTCGATCATCACCTGACGCAGACGCGGAAGGTCAGGCTTGGGCAAACCACGCAGCCCGCGTTTCGCGGAATAGGCGTCGATCTGGGCAAACAGCCCCCAGTAGAACAATACGCTAGGGATGGCCGCGGCCAGTGCGATTTCGACATAGGGGCGTGACAGGAAGGACGCCATGACAAAGGCCGTCGCCCCCATGATCGGCGGCATCAATACCCCGCCAGTCGAGGCGCAGGCCTCGGTCGCGGCGGCGGTCTTGGCCGAGAATCCGGTCTTGCGCATCGCGGGGATCGACACCGCCCCCGTGGTCAAGACATTCGAAATGACAGAGCCAGACATCGACCCCATAAAGCCGCTGGCAAAGATAGACACTTTCGCCGCGCCCCCGCGGTAGCCGCCCACGAGCCCAAGCGCCAGATCATTGAAAAACTGCCCGCCGCCTGTCCGTTGCAGCACCGCGCCGAACAGGATGAAGCCGATGACAACACCGCCGAACGCCTTCATCGGAATGCCGAAAGAGCTTTCGGCGGAATAGATATGGTAGGGCACCGTTTGCAGAAACGTGCTTTGAAAGCCCGAAAACGGGTCCGGCACGTGGCCCGCGAAGGTTGGATAGAACGCAAAAAGCGTGACGATTAGAAACAGCACCAGCCCCCCTGCCCGCCGCGTTGCCTCTAGGATCAGAAAGAAGAATATGACCGAGACATATTGCGCCGTTTCAGGGGCTGCATATTCCCACCCCTGCGACAGGTTCTGCTGCGCGGTCTGCGCCAGATAGCCCGTGGTCCCGACCGAAGCGGCAAACAGCACCCAGTCCAGCAGTGTCGGCTCCCCCCCCTTGCCGCCGCGGGCCTGAAAGATAAGGAACGTCAACGCCAGGAACATCCCCCCGAGGATATACAGATAGCGCCCGTCGATCAGCACAATCCCGAAAAGCTGAAGGTTGAAAAGCTGGTTCACCACCAGCACCAGCGACAGCAGCGTGGTGATCACCACGACCCAACGTGCCACCCCCGAGATCCGCTCCGCCGGGGTGGCACCGTCAATCGCCACCTCCTCGAACTTCGGCTGCGGGGCGCGCGATGTATCGGGATCGGTCATAAAAACGCTTTCATATTAGGGGTACGGGCCGGTAAGAGGCACAGCAGGAACGGGCCGGCACCATGACCAGCCCGCCCCGAACTTTCGAAAGGTTCAGAAAACGACAGAGAACCCGCCGTCTGCCAAGGCCTTGCGGCGCGCCTCGGACCAGGCGGCTTCCCAGTCTGAAGGGTTAGACGCTTTCGTCGCTTCCCATGCCGCGGCCAGCGCTTCTTGGCGTTTCACGAGGTTGTCGTTATGCGCCTGCGCGGTGTCGGACCAAGCGCCCACTTCTTCGAAATAGCGGATCGCCCCTTCGTGGTAGGGCACCACCCATTCCATGTTCTGCTTGTCCAGCGCCCAGCCACCGATGCCGGGGGAATTGCCGTCATATTTCGGGAACAGCTCTACCATCGCCTTGGTCATATTATAGACCAGCGCTTCGTCCGTGGCCGCAATCGAGGTCAGCACCGGATAGGCATAGCCCGCGCCCTGATAGCCGTCGGTCCCGTCGATGGTGGCCCCGACCTTGGCTTTGTTCAGCGTGAAGAAGGGGGCAATTTCCTGCATGCGGGCGAAACCCTCGGTGTCGTCGGGATCAATCGGCGGCCAGAACAGCCCGCGCGGCCCCGCTTCGGCCTCATATGCCTTGCCCGAGTTGGTCGACGCAAAAGCCGCATCGACCTGCCCTTCGATCAGGCCGGTCCAGCTGGCCCCGAACCCGCCGAAATCAACCCGCTCCACATCGTCCCAGGTCAAGCCGCCATAGGCCAGATAGGCTTCGGTGTTCACGTTCAACGCAGGGGCACCCACGATATAGGACACGCGCTTCCCCTTGAGGTCGGCATAGGTCTCGATCCCCAGATCGCCCGCGACACCGACCGCAAGGTTGATCGCGCCGCCGTTGTTCGCCAGCAGCACGCGGATCGGCTGCGGGCCCCAGTTTTCGGCCCCGAAATCAAACACACCTTCCTGCGCCATAAAACTACCGCCCACACCCGTGGCCGAGAATTCAACCCGTCCCTGGCGCAGCGGCTCTGTGCGCGACACGTCGTTCTTGCCCGGCAGCACGCGCAGGTTCACCCCCGCGGCATCTTGCAACGCAGCACCGATTGCCACGGCCTGATTATAGCCCGCCGACCCGGTGTCATAGGCCGTCCAGCTCAATTGGCGCGGCAGGTCCAGATCCTGCGCGACTCCCATGGAAGCCGTGAACCCAAATGCCACGACCGTCGTCTTCAATACGTTCATATCTTTCCTCCCAGAAATTCCTGCGGCGCAAAACATTCGCGTTTGCGGCAAGGTTAGCGGCCCGTTTTCTTGTGAAACGTGGTTCCGCCCTGTGGAAAAGGATAAGAGCGCGCCTTTCCGTGAGTCAACAAAAGACCGCGAGAGGCGCGATTGCGCAGGGTGACGTCAATCAGAGGTAGAGCAAAGATGTTCTGACGCGGGAACACCCGCCTTGCGCGCCGCCTCCGACAGTTGCGCCAATGTGCCTGCATCCAGCGGAATACCCTTGGCCGATCGCTCTGCCGTACTGCGTCTTTCGGGGTCGCCGGGGAATTGCACCCCCGCCGTTCCGGGCGCTGCGGGGGATGCCTTGACCCAATCTATATAGCTGTCCACATCCACGCCAAAGCTTTGCGCAAGACCAAAGACATTCGGATCGATCAAGATCGCCATCATGTTATTCACGATCCGGTCGGGCACCTCGCGCTCGGGCGCATAGGCCCCGCCCCCGCTGAACGATCCACCTAAGATATCCCCCAGCAAGGCGAGCCCGAACCCTTTATGCTGCCCGAAGGCCGTCAACGCCCCGCCTGCACCGTCAAATACCACCGACGGATCACGCGTGGCATTGCCCTGCGCATCAATCAACGCCCCTTCGGGCGCAGGCTTGCCGCTAAGCTGAGCGACACGCGCCTTGCCCATGGCGATGGTACTGGTCGCCATATCCAGCACAAACATCGGATGCTTTTCGGTCGCCGGTATCGCCGTGCAGTAAGGGTTGGTGACAAACCGCGCATCACTGCCGCCGAAGGGTGCCACCAGGGGGCGCGCGGACTGAACATTCGCGTAAAGGATGCAGATAAACCCCGCCTCCGCCGCCATGATGCCCCAGTCGCCCAACCGCCCAAGGTGAAAGCTGTTGCGCAAGGACAGCATCGCGAAATGGTGGGTCTGCGCACGATCAATCGCCAGCGTCATCGCCTGCTCTGCCACGATATGGCCAAAGCCACGGTGGCCATCGACCAAGAGGAACGGCCCCTTGTCCTGCACCAGCTCGATATCGGCCGCAGCGTCCAACTGCCCTGCAAGAATACCGTCCACATAGGCGGGTATCATCCCCACCCCGTGGCTGTCATGCCCCGCCAGATTAGCCCCCACCAACCGCGCCGCAACCTTCGCCGCCCGCCCTGCATCCTTCCCTGCCTGCGCCAAAATAGCCGTCGCAAAATCCGTCAACCGCCCCGCATCAACCGCCATCGGTCTGTCCTCCCCCAAATATGCTGTCCACGCCGCCTCTCCCAAAACGAACGCCCACGATCGCAACCTCGCGCCAAGAAGCGGAAACTGCAAGCCGGAGGGTCATCGGAAGCGGAAGGAGCCAGTGCGGGCGTCTACGGCGGGAAAGTTTTCAACGGAGAGTTTAAATGGTGCCCAGGGCAGCTTGGGTTTCCCCGTTGTGTTCCCGTTACAGGCATCCTGTCTGCCGACAGCCTCAGTAAAACTTGGGGTATCAGTAGATAACTCTGAGGGTCAACAGGCACGATATGCCCTACGTTTTGTCCTACGGCGGCAGCTAAGCACCATAGTCGTCCTGCAGCCCACTTCGTAATCCTGGAGCAGCAACGCTCACATTGGTTGCGGACGGAGGCCGTCAGCGCGTCCCACAGGCGATCGTAGAGGTATCTCGAAACCATCCCCCGGGTATTACTTTCGGTTCCACCTGCAGACGCCCCCCAGAGGGGGGGGGGGAGAGGTGAAGGTATGATGTACAGAAGGACGCACAGATTTTTGGGGTGCAATTCAGAGGCGCGGGGGGGTGGCAGGCCGGGGCTTCTCTGCGGGATTACTGCTCCCCTGTGATATAAAAAGGTGATTTTCCAAACTCTCTGACAGGAGATTACGAACAAACTAACGAGCTTTTTGTCGCGACAAACGGTGTCTCCTGCGAGCCGACGTCCTCGACACAAGTAATTACCCCTCGCCCAGTGAATAAAAGCAAAACGGCTTTAAGTTTTTAGAATATGCTAAAACCATCCGGTGCTTCGACACACCCTAAATTAGTTTTACCCCTCTCCTGATATAACAGAGAACGCCTATTATGTGGTGGGTCAAGTTATAGCCTACCAGAGGACCATGTTTGATGAACCGTTCTATCCCCGGCTTCAAAACCAGATCGAGAAATGCGCATTGGTTGCCGATGGGTGGTTGTTCTTCAAATCTCAACTAATCGATATCTCGGAAAACGATCTCATATGCCACCCTTACCATACTACCTTAGCCCTTTAAGGGCGGCTCCCCCGGCGGGTATATAAGTCATTGTATTATAATGTATTTTTCGACAACTCCACCCCAGCTGTCGTCTTTTTGAACAGCTAAAATACGACATTCCCTTCCCAACAATCGTAGAACAAGCCCTAGCAGGCACCTCTGCCCCAATAGGAAATATTGATATGACTAACGTCACTGTCATCGACACCATCATGGGTGCCGGTAAAACCTCATACATGATCGAATACATGAACCGAGCCTACGTAGCTGGCCTGTTTAATTCATCTGATCGCCGATTTATCTATGTCACGCCTCTCCTAGACGAAGTTGAGAGGGTGAAAGAGGCTTGTCCTGATCTGAGTTTCAAAGACCCCAAACCAATCCATGGTCGCAAATACTATGGTCTGCAGGCACTTATAGAAGGCAGAGAGAACATCGCGACCACACATGAGCTGTTCAAGCTGCTCACACAAGAGACACGAGAAGCCTTACTGGCCGCGAACTATACGCTGGTCATCGACGAAGTGCTGACATGCTGCGATTTATTCGACGGTTTGACCAAGTATGATCAAGATGATCTCTTCGACACAGGCAAAGTATTCGTTGACGCGGAAACAAGGCGTCTTCGCTGGAACCATGGGACGCATGGTAACTACGTAGGCAAGTTCTCTCACGTCAAGCATCTGTGCGACAACGGTAACTTGGCTGTCTACGCCGAAGGCTCAAAGAGCAAGCGGGTCTTGGTCTGGCAGTTTCCAACAGAATTTCTGGAGTGCTTCGACGAGGTCTATGTTCTGACATATCTCTTTGAGGGCTCAGATATGCGATCTTATCTCGAAGCCGAGGGCGTCTCTTTGACCCTCAAAGCAGTCTCAGGCGACCGAGAACGTGGTTATCAACTTGTTGCTTGGGATGATTGCAATGAACAACAGATAAAAGCCAAAATCAGAGAGCTCGTCACGATCTACGAAGGTAAAGGAAACGACATAGGTATCCCTAAAGGCAGGGAGCAACCGCTGTCATCGTCGTGGCTTAAACGAGCTGACGCCGCAACTCTGAAAAAGCTCCGGGGAAACACTGTTACCTTCTTCAAGAACCACGCAAAGACGCCTGCGGGTTCTAACAGTTGGGCGACCTTCAAGGACTTTCGGCCAAAGTTGAAAGGGGAAGGGTATTCAGGAAAAGGGTGCTGGATACCTCTGAACACGAAGGCGACCAATGCATTCGCCCACAAGAAATCCATGGCGTACTTGGCGAACAGGTTCTCTCTACCGATCCTAAGGAATTACTTTGCTGGTCGCGGGATCGATATGGACGATGATATCTATGCGATCTCAGAGATGATCCAGGTACTTTGGAGAACGGCGATAAGGAACGATGAACCTGTCATGCTGTACATACCAAGCGAGCGGATGCGCCACTTGTTCAAGCTCTGGCTCGATACTGAAAGCTCATCTGAACTAATTGAAGCTCTGCATCCAGGACGAAACCGGCTTGCCGCGTAGGTATCGAGGCCCTCGCCACAATAGGCGGGGGCATTCAGTGTTATGAGCCGAACTGGTTACAAGGCGACAAGTTTCTGTTTCCCTACCTTTTTTGATACATTCGACAGAGGGGGTGAGCCCGCCCCCACCGAAGCCATCTTTGCGCTTCACGCTGGTGGTCCGCTCGAATACGCTAATTTCCGTTTCCGGCCCTTAGCGGGCGTTCGTGTGAAACGCGTCTAATGGCAGCTCCCAGCCCAAAGTAGACATTGAGTTAAGCAGGAACGACTACTGCTGCGCGGACATATCGCCATTTCGTTGATGCGTGCTATCTATTACCACAGTCGCTGTACGATTGTTCGAGGGTGAAACAGGTTTGATCTTTGATCCATTCGGCAGTTGCTGGGTGGCCGAGTAGATACAGTACTTGGATGCCGGCGACGAAACCAAACGCTGTCTGTGCTCCATGTCGAAACGGTTTTTTGACTTGTAAACCACGGATAAACATAAAAAAACAAACGATACAGACAATCAAAAAAGCGTAGCTGTTACCTCCGAACAACAACACCAGAAAAGCGGATACTATAAGGTACGAGATGAAGATCGCGCAGTAGAATATGAAAGTTTCAATGCGGTCTCCTGTTTCGTACTCTCTGTCGTTAAGTATTTTTTCCTCTCCCAACAAACCGGGCAAAGATAGTGTCGCAAGTGAAGTCAGAGTTACTATCTCCCCTGGTAATGCAATCAGATACGGTATCTCTCCAATCAAGCCGCCAATCAATTCTGCCAATCTGTTCCAGCTAACAGTGATGGCGTAGAGAGCTCGGATAATTTCCCATCTACCGATGTCGACAAACGTTTCTAACAGGCTGACGAACAACACGCACCCAAGAAGACCGCGCACGAACCAAAAACTATTTACCCAGGCTAAAGTTCTCTCGATGATTTTACTTGCGTCAGAAATATCGTGTGTTTTTTTCATCTGACCCAAGGAAAACCAATTTGTCAGCCTGAGCTTAATGGTCAGACATGGTCATACTATCTTGGCAGGTTTTAACAGTCCATCAGTAACAAGGCGCTCCACATACACACCCGCGCCTCTGAATTGCACCCCAAAAATCTGTGCGTCCTTCTGTACATCATACCTTCACCTCCCCCCCCCCTCTGGGGGGCGTCTGCAGGTGGAACCGAAAGTAATACCCGGGGGATGGTTTCGAGATACCTCTACGATCGCCTGTGGGACGCGCTGACGGCCTCCGTCCGCAACCAATGTGAGCGTTGCTGCTCCAGGATTACGAAGTGGGCTGCAGGACGACTATGGTGCTTAGCTGCCGCCGTAGGACAAAACGTAGGGCATATCGTGCCTGTTGACCCTCAGAGTTATCTACTGATACCCCAAGTTTTACTGAGGCTGTCGGCAGACAGGATGCCTGTAACGGGAACACAACGGGGAAACCCAAGCTGCCCCTGGGCACCAACTTTTATCATAACCTGCTGATATCCCTCGGTTTCTTTGAGAAACTGCGCGGGCGTAGGACATGGTGTGTCCGTACCAACCTTGCTCGCCTTATGAAGGAGCAACCTGTTGACCGATACCGTTAAGAACGTCAGCATCACGCTGGATTACGAGGTGCAAAACCTCGACACTCTGTTCGAAGCCGCCAAGAATGCCTTGGAGGAACTCAGAGCCAAGACGATTGCTGAGCACGGCGAGAGCGAAGACAGGCGATACGCCCAACCATTGGACCAACTGATCCAGACCGAGCTTTACGATACAGCTACAGGGGTGTTGCAGCCCAGCCTGTGCGTTGAGGTTATCTTGGACAAATTAATATACGACGTGCCTGGCACTCAGCTAGCAGGGACCACATCCGGTCCAATTGCATAAGCGCCAACAAACAGGCACACGAGGGGCGGCTAAGTCATAACGACCCACACTGCCCCTCACACCAATTTCCGCATCCATTTCGCAAGAACCTCAAGGGGGTAACCCCTTCCGTAGGCATGCCCAACGCCATCAGTTTGCCACCCCCCGAGCTGATCTACGATGTCTGAAGGACACTCAACGGCGCGGAGGCGGTCTCTTAGTGAGTGGCGGAAACTATGCATGGTACACCCAGTCGGCACCATCGGCTTCAACCACTTATTTAATGCGGCGCTGGCTGAGTTAGCATTCGTTAGCTGGCCTCTGTTGTACCTTGGGAAGGCGTGAACTTGGCCCGCTGCGTGAAACTGGATACGCTGAGCGGCCCATAGCGCTTTACCGACAAGGGGGATTTCCCGGGAGCTACCAGCCGTTTTGAGGCGTCGCCAGGGGTGCTCTCGGATGATGACTTTCTTACAGTCACCTTCCACCACCAGATCAGTCAAAGCTAGCCCTGTCGCTTCAGCTAAGCGCATACCTGTGTCGGAAACCAACGCCACAAGCCAACGTAGGTCGTCATCCAGTGAAACGCATTCCGCCTGCACAGTGTTGATTACTTCTCCCACTAGCGGCTCACGCTCTTGCACCCCAGCCTGACGGTCGAAGTATACCCCGCTGAAAGGGTTATTGAACGATACTCCTGCCTCACTTGCTGCGAAGTTAGTGACGGACCGGACGGTGCCGAAGATGCGGGTGATACTGCTCCCCGACAGCCCGCGCTCGATCAGCGCATCCCGGAAGGCATTGGCGTCCTTCTTCGTATAGCCTCGAAGGTCTTTATCTCCCGCGACGTCGATCACGTACCCACAGGAACGCTCCGCAGCCCTGTGAAAGGTCACAGGACGCCCATGACCCTTTTGTTTAAGATAGATAGACACGGCCTCAGATAGAAGCACAGCGTCGCTTATCGCCACCTCTGGCGCTGCAAGGGCGGAACTCGAGGTCATCCGCAAGCGGTGCTTACCGGGCAGCTCCGCATCCTTGCAACGGAGGTAGTACCAGTATTCGTCGAGTTGATCAGCCGCCCGCCTAGCCCGAGTTGTAGCGACCTGCGCAGACCTCGTTCTCAAAGAATATGAAATTTTCCGTGTGTCGTAATGCCTCAAGAGGTCCGTTGGGACACGTCTCTCGAAATAGAATATGCCGTTCTTTGTGAACGAGAAAGGCACCAAATTGTCATACACCATGTCCTACGCCCGCGCAGTTTCTCAAAGAAACCGAGGGATATCAGCAGGTTATGATAAAAGTTGGTGCCCAGGGGCGGAATCGAACCACCGACACGAGGATTTTCAATCCACTGCTCTACCCCTGAGCTACCCGGGCACCGGAGACCACCGTAGTGGTCGGGTGTGCGGGTTCTAGGAGTTTGCGGCGGGGGTGTCCAGAGGGTTTTGCCATGTTTGGCAAAGGTTTTTTCGGAAAATTCTAATGCGGCTTGTCGGGGGCGTTCAAAGCGGCCTCGGTGGCTTCGATTGCGGCCTCGATATCCTCGGGGTCGCGGCTGGGGGTCGCGTAGCTGCCGTTCAGCCACTTGGCCAGATCCACGTCAGCGCAGCGCCCGGAACAGAAGGGGCGATACTTGGGAGAGGTTTCACGGTCGCAGATCGGGCAGGTCACTTCAGAACCTCAGCCAAAGGCATACGGGCGCGTTTGCGTTGCAGTTCGTAGTGGCCCAAAGGGGTCCAGCCGACCAGCGTCGTTTCCACGTCATCGGCGCGGAAGGCCTGGCGCAACGCGGTCTCGAACGGGCGGCGATCTTTTTTGGGCATGGGCGCAAGGTCAAGCGTGATCTGCCCGCCCAACCCGCGCAGACGCAGGGCACGGGGCAAGGCGCGGGCACAGGCCATATTCGCTTTGATCCCGGCAGCAAGGGACACGTCCGCACCGGTGTTCACATCAACGGCCACCAACGCACGGGTAGGTTCCACAAACATAAAGGCACCGCCGTCAAGCGCGACGCGCGGCTGCGAGAGGCTGTCGACAGTGTCCAACACGCCATGGGTTTCAAAACCACCGGGGTCGGTCACGACGTCGGCGGGCTCGACCCAGTCGCGCCAAGCCAGAATATGCGGACCATCGCCTTCGGACAGAACCTCCATGTCGGTGGATGGGTCGTCCAATACCTTATCCGCCAGCGCCAGCATCGCGTCGATATCATCGGCGATGTCATCGGCATCCGCGCCAGCGCAAGAGGACCGGAGAATCAGGCCATGTGCGGCCCCGTCGGACGCTTCATGCGCAATTTCGAGCAGCCGGTCCCGTTCTTCCTCGTCGCGGATACTGCGCGAGATATTGGTGCCGGGTGCGCCCGGCGTCACGATGGCATAGCGGCTTTTGAACAGCAGCTTCTGGGTGACGGGAACGGCCTTGCCGGGTTCAGCATAGCCGGACACCTGCACAAGAATGGGTTGCCCCGGTGCGAGCCCCTTGATCTGGCGCAGAAAAGCAGAGCCGTCGGGCGTTTTCAAAAACATCCCCCCCTGCCCCTTGACCGGACGATCCGCGATGGCGCGGTAGATCGTGCCGGGGCGCGGGCCGTCGCTGTCGATCAGAAGATCATCCAGCTTGCCGTCCACGATCAGCGCGGCGGCTTCGATGTCGCCAAAATGGTCCAGAACGATCGTACGGCCCTTCATGAGGTCTCTCCTGCGAAAACATATCCTGCAGCACGCAGCAGGTTTGCGGTTTCGGCCAGTGGCAGGCCGACAATGCCGGTGAATGATCCGCTGATCCACGGGATAAGGGCTCCAGCCGGCCCCTGAATACCATAGCCGCCAGCTTTGCCCTGCCAGTCACCGGTTGCCAGATAGGCCGAGATCTCGGCGTCCGACAGTCGTTTCATGCGGACGGTGCTGACCACATCGCGCTGCCACAGCTTGTCGCCGCGCTTGACCGCGACAGCCGTGATGACCTTGTGGCGACGCCCCGACATGAGGCGCAGGAAACGGATCGTCTCTGCTTCATCCGCAGGCTTGCCCAGGATTCGCCGCCCCACTGCGACGGTGGTATCGGCACACAGCACGATATCATCGGACCCCGCCTGCACCGCGGCGGCTTTTTCACGGGCCATACGCGCACAATAGGGGCGCGGCAGTTCGGCGGTATGGGGGGTTTCATCGATATCGGGCGCGCGAATATCGTCAGGCACAACGCCGATTTGCGCCAGCAATTCCTTGCGGCGCGGACTTCCTGATCCGAGGATAAAACTCATATGCGATCCTAGATCGCTGCCCGAAAACCACTAGGTGATTCTCGGAAAAGCGTATTATTTAAAGCGGTAATTGATCCGGCCTTTGCTCAGATCATAGGGGGTCATTTCCACCTGTACCTTATCGCCAGCCAGAACACGGATGCGATTCTTGCGCATCTTTCCTGCCGTATGTGCGATGATCTCATGGCCGTTTTCAAGCTCGACCCGGAACGTCGCGTTCGGCAGAAGTTCTTTCACGATACCGGGGAATTCGAGCGTGTCTTCCTTGGCCATGGTCTCTCCTTGAACACTTTGCCCTGCAATTTCAGGACGCAGGCTTAAATGGGCGCAATTTTCCCTTTTTTCAAGGGGTATTCACATCAAAGGCACGTTTATGGCCGTTGCGTCACGCCCGAACTGATCCTCCCAGTGGTTTCGGTTCAAAACCACCCCGTCTGCACGCACGCGGCTGATCTGGGCGATGTCGACCTCGGCGAAGGTCCAGCCGGGCACGTTGATCTCGGCGGCGGCAAGGACTCCGGTGGATGGAAAGCCCACATCCGGCGGGCAGAAGATGCCGCCCGCCCCGTAGGATGTGCCAAGCGCCTCTGACCAATCCGCAGGGCCGATGCAGGATGACATGGCCGTAACGCATTGATTTTCCAGTGCCCGCGCCATGGATCCGATGCGGACACGCCAGTAGCCTGCCAGCGCCTCGGTCACGCTCGGCACGGCGATGATGTCACAATCGGCAAGGGCACGGCCCAGCAGGGGAAACTCGCTATCGTAGCAGATGAGGATGCTGATCTTGCCCAATGTGGTCTCGAAGATACGCAGAGGCTCCCCGCCGACCACGCCCCAGACCTCGCGTTCGAATCGGGTCATGATCTGCTTGTCCTGCACCCCGACTTGACCTGAAGGGGTGATCAGACGTGCGCGGTTCACCGGACGGGCAGCGGCAGGCGTCACCGCGGGCCCCGATGCCGCAACGATATGCACGCCATATTCCGCCGCCAGTTTTAGATGCGCCGCATCCGCATCCGCCAACCGGTCAGAGACTGCAAAGAGCGACGCCTCAAGATTGCCCGCCACGTCAAGGCCAGCGAGCGTCGCAAGCTCCATCGCGCCGTATTCGGGAAAAACCAACAGCTCCGCCCCGCTGGCGGCCGCCGTTGCGACCCAGCCTGCAAGCTTGTCTTCATATTGCGCCCAGCTGGTCAGGACATCCAGCGGGTATGCGGCGGTTGCGATTTTCATGAGGCCTCCGGTGCGTGATTTCCCTTATGGTGCGCCGCGCGCGGCCAAGCTTCAAGTACCGCCACACACCCCAGGGCTCATTTCACTTTTGTGAAACTATGGGTGCATGATCCGCGACAAGCTTGCCAATTTATCGGGCATGCTTCACAAAATTGGAAAGAACGAAGGGGGCGAGCACCATGATCAAAAAGGGCATCACCCTGCGCGGTATAGAGGTATTCGAGGCTTTGGCCAGCCGTGGTTCGGTCGCACAGGCCGCCGCGCTGACAGGGTTAAGCCAACCCGCCGTGAGCCAGCAGATCAGCAACCTCGAAGCCGCCATGGGAGCCGCCCTGATCGACCACAGCACGCGCCCCATGCGCCTGACCGCGGCGGGCGAAAGCTTTCTGCGTCACAGCGGCGCGGCGCTGACCCATATCCGGCTCGCGCAATCCGAGCTGACGGTCATGGATCTTGCCAACCTCAGCGACCTGAGCCTTGGCGTGATCGACGACTTTGACAACGATGTCACCCCGCGTCTGGCGACCCTTCTGGCCGACAGTATGGCAGGCTGTCGCTTTCGCATGGTGACCGACGGCAGCAAGGGGCTGATCCAGTCGGTGCAGGACAAATCGCTTCATGTCGCCATTGCCGCCACCAGCGGGGATGCCAAAAGCGGGCTGATCGAGATTCCGCTGGCCCGCGATCCCTTTGTTATCGTCACCCCGGCCAGCTTCGACGGCGACAGCGCCGCGCTGATGACGGGGCGATCCGCCCTGCCCTTTGTTAAATACGCGGCGGACCAGTTGATCGCCGACCAGATCAACAACCATCTGACGCGCAGCAATATCACCCTGCCCTCGCAATTCGAGATCGGCAGCCATCTCGCCCTGATGGCGATGGTGGCACGGGGCATCGGCTGGGCCATCACGACGCCCTTCGGCTATTGCCGCGCAGAGCGGTTTCACCAGCAGCTTGCGGTGCACCCGCTCCCCACGCCCGGATTAACGCGACAGATCTCGCTGTTTGCGGGGTCAGACTGGACGGGGCCGGTGCCGCAGAACATTGCCGACACGATGCGGCAACTGCTTCGGTCCCACATGATCGCGCCAACGGTGGCGCAGTTGCCGTGGCTTTCTTCCAGCTTCGAGGCGTTAGAGGGCTGACCGCTTGCGCAAAAGCTGCGCGGCTGGTTCACTTGGCGCGTAAAACAAAGGGGCTGACATGAGCAAGATCGTCATTCTGACCGGCGCGGGCATTTCTGCGGAAAGCGGCATTGATACCTTCCGTGCCGAAGACGGGCTTTGGGCGCAGCACCGGGTCGAGGACGTCGCCACTCCCGAAGGCTTTGCCCGCGACCCGCAACTGGTCGTCGATTTCTATAACGGTCGCCGCAAACAGGCGGCAGAGGTATCGCCGAACGCCGCGCATCAAGCGCTGGCCAGACTGCAGGCGAATTATGCCGGACAGGTGGTGATTGTGACGCAGAATGTCGATGATCTACACGAACAGGGCGGCGCGCGGGTGATCCATATGCACGGCGCGCTGAATTCAGCGCTCTGCGCTGCCTGCGACCACCGTTGGCCCGCACCTATGGTCATGGCCGTCGGTGATCCCTGCCCCGCCTGCAATGCCCCAGCCGCGCGGCCCGACATCGTGTGGTTCGGCGAAATGCCTTATGACATGGACGAGATTTTTGACCATCTGGCCGAGGCCGATATCTTTGCAGCCATCGGCACCTCTGGCAACGTCTACCCCGCCGCCGGTTTCGTGGCAGAGGCGCGGCGCAATGGGGCCCATACGGTAGAGCTGAACCTCGAACGTTCGGCCGTGGGTAACCAGTTCGCCGAACACCGCACCGGTCCGGCGACACGTGTGGTCACCGATTGGGTGGAGGAACTCTTGAGCACCCCACCCCAGCAGCGGCCCGCGTTTTAACACAGATCGGGCCGCTACCATTCATGGGGGCGAAAGGGCTCAGTCTTTTGGCATCTCGTGACCGGTGTGATCCATATCACCGTGGTCATGCCTCATCTTGCCATGGTTCGGCTTGCGGTCCTGATCGACCATCACCTCGATCTCGACCGCACCGGCCTTTTCGAACTCAAGTGTGACGGGCACCATCGCGCCCTGCTCCAGCGGGCCTTTCAGGCCCATGAACATCAGGTGATCGCCGCCGCGTTTGAAGGCATGCATTTCATCCGCCGCAATGGCCACGCCGCCTTCGATCTCGCCCATCCGCATGACGCCATTGTCGTCAGAGGTGTGGGAATGCAATTCGACCTTGTCGGCCACGTCAGAGGACGCCCCGATCAAACGGTCATCCGCGCCAGAGTGGTTCATCACCACCATAAACGCCGCACCGGAGGTGGATTTCGCGGTCGAGCTGCGGATGTAGGCGTCATCCACCATGATGCCTTCGGCAGCGAGAGGAGCGGAAAAGAGAAACAATGCGCAGACAGCGCGGGTCAGCAAAGCAGGTGTCATTGATATATCCTGTCGTCATATTCAAAATGTCTGTGAAGGGTGTGGGTCAGACAGCGACAGGCGGGGCCCTTGGGTCCTGGCGCGTTTTACGTCGCGGCACATCGGCTGTCAGGACATGCACCGCCGGCGCGACAAAGGTCACGATCCGCATCGGTGCGGCCGCCAGAACCACCGTGCCTGCCATTGCAACGTTAAGCGCCGAATCGGGGCAGATATGCGGGGCCGAGGTCGGCTTGCCCTGCGCATCCACATAAATCGCCACAGGGCCCGCACCGGTGCACAGCACCATTTGCCCCGTAGCCGCAGAAGCCCCGCGCGCGACGGCCATGCTTTGCCCCGTGAGGGCCAGCATCAACGCCAGAACCAAAGCTGAAAGGGAACGCAGGGTCATGGGCCGCACCCTAGACGAAGCGCTTGAAAAAGCACCAGTCCAAAACGACGCAGCCCCGGCCAAGGGCCAGGGCTACAACATCGTAACGATTGAAAAGTCTTACGACAGCGCTTCGGCTGTGGCGCTGGACTTTGCAATTGCTTTCTTAACTTTCAACGCGTTGACGGACAGTTCAGTGTCCTTTGCCTTCGCCATGAACTTGTCCAAGCCACCGCGGTGGTCAACAGTGCGCAAAGCAGCTGCCGAGATGCGGAACTTGAAACCGCGGCCCAGTGCTTCGGACTGCAGGGTGACATCGTTCAGGTTTGGCAAGAACCGACGACGTGTACGGTTCTTGGCGTGGCTTACGTTGTTGCCCGTCATCGGGCCTTTTCCGGTCAATTCGCAAACGCGCGACATGGGTCTATCCTTTTGCTGCGGGGCATTTCCGGCGATCCGGTGCAATACCCATATGGGCCGCGCTACGGCAAACCCTGAAATTGGTTTGCTGGCTTTAGGCGGAATCGCGAGCGGGGTCAACCCAAGCCTGCGCGGCAACACACGCTTTTCCTTTTGCATCCGTCGAAAAGATTTGTCATCTGTCGCATATGAATATTCATTCCCGTGCCCTTCTTGTCCATCTGTTCACTGCGACGGGTGCGATTTTCGCCATGCTGGCCATGCTTGCTGCCGCCGACGAACGCTGGGATATGATGTTTCTCTGGCTGGTTGTCGCCTTCTTTGTCGACGGCATCGACGGGCCGCTGGCGCGTAAATACGACGTAAAGACCAACGCGCCGGAATTCGACGGCGTGCTGCTTGATCTGATCATCGATTATCTCACCTATGTGTTTATTCCGGCCTTTGCGCTATTCCATTCCGGCCTCATGGACGGGTGGAGCGGTTGGGTCATGATCATCATCGTCACCTTCGCCAGCGCCATGTATTTCTGCGACACACGCATGAAAACCAAGGATAACTCCTTCTGGGGCTTCCCCGGATGCTGGAACATGCTGGTGCTGGTGCTCTTTGCCCTGTCGCCGCCATGGTGGGTGTCGCTGGTGCTTGTCACGGTCTTGGCCATTACCATGTTCGCCCCGCTGAAATTCGTGCACCCCGTCCGGACAGAGCGTTGGCGCATGGTCACCCTGCCCATGGCATTGGGCTGGACGTTCTTTGCCGGCTGGGCCGCGTGGGTCGATTTCCACCCGCAAAGCTGGGCGCATTGGGGCCTGATCATCACCAGCGTCTATCTGATGTTTGCCGGTGTCGCGCAGCAGTATCTTTACGACCGCGAGGCCTGATAGAGGCACGCAGGGCCAAGGCAGCGGCACGAAACCTCTAAACTAGATAAGCAGCCCTGCCGCCCCTTCGTGGCGTAGCAGGGCAACCTTGGTCTCTACCCCGCCAGCACCCGAGTATCCGGTCAGCCCCTTGGCCCCCATCACACGGTGGCAGGGCACGATGACCGGGACAGGATTCTGCCCGCAGGCCTGCCCCACCACTTGCGCTGGGATCGCCAACTTGGTCGCGATGTCACCGTAGGTCACTGTATCGCCAAAGGGGATCGCCGACATCTCGGCGCAGACCGCTTGCAACGTGGCACTTCCGCCAATGCGCAGTGGCAAAGTGAACTGTGTCAGCCGCCCCGCATCATAGGCACGCAGCTGCGCCTCGGCCTCATCCAGCAGCGCGCTTTTGTCTTGGTGTAGGGTATCCTGCCCCCAATGCAGGTAGGTAATCGCGCCCGCATCCTCGGTCACGACCAAGGTGCCAAAGCGCGTGGGGATGCTGCGCCGCTTCACCCGAGCTTCCGGATCAAGCGGCGCGGCGTCATCTTAGGACACGGCTTCGTCACACCGGGCACAAACGCCCGCGTGATCATGGGTGCCGACATCCGGCAGTACCTTCCAGCAACGTGCGCATTTTTCGCCCGAAGCTTTCTCGAACACCACGGCAACGCCGTCGGTCTCTGGCATACGGAACGCCTCTGCCGGGGCGTCATCGCCGGTGATGGCGATCTGCGAGGTGATGCAAACGTCTTCGAACGCAACGCTTTCAAGCGCCGCCCGCTGAGCGTCATCGGCAACAAACACCATTGGTGCGGCCTCAAGCGAGGCCCCGATGACCTTCTCGACCCGCTGCACTTCCAAAGCCGAGGTCACAACCCGCCGCGCGGCACGCACCTTGGCCCATTTCGCCGCCAGATCAGCATCCAGCCACGCCTTGGGCGTTTCAGGGATATCCGTCAGGTGAACCGAGCTTTCGTCGCCGGGGAACCGTTCAAGCCAGACTTCCTCCATGGTGAACACCAGCACAGGGGCCAGCCATGTCGTCA
Source organism: Sulfitobacter sp. PM12 (assembly GCF_045586035.1). NCBI lineage: Bacteria > Pseudomonadati > Pseudomonadota > Alphaproteobacteria > Rhodobacterales > Roseobacteraceae > Sulfitobacter > Sulfitobacter sp. PM12. Next base: position 1,018,006 of record NZ_CP151529.1, on the reverse strand, counting down.
GACGGTGGAACAGGATATCCAGCACCGTGCGCGCAGCACGGCGGCGCAGCGTGTCGCCGTCGCAATACAGCGCATCCTTACGCACGTCGAAATAGAACGCGGACAGATCAACTGTGGCAAAGGTGAACACCGCCTGGAACACGCCTTGGAAGTCGTAGCGCGCATAGCCTTCGCGCACGATCTGATCCAGCTCTGCCACACGGTGCAGCACCCAGCGTTCAAGCTCTGGCATCTCCGCGGGTTCGGTCCGGTCGGTATCGGTAAAGTCCGACAGCGCGCCCAGCATATAGCGCATGGTGTTGCGCAGACGGCGGTAGCTGTCGGCGGTGCCTTTCAGGATTTCCGGCCCGATCCGCTGGTCCGCAGTGTAATCGGTCTGCGCCACCCACAGACGCAGGATATCCGCGCCATATTGCTGCACGACCTTTTCGGGAACGATGGTGTTGCCGATGGATTTGGACATCTTCATGCCCTTCTCATCCAGCGTGAACCCATGCGTCACCACGTTACGATAAGGCGCGCGGCCTGTGGTGCCCACGGATTGCAGCAGCGACGAATGGAACCAGCCCCGGTGCTGGTCCGTGCCTTCCATATAGACATCCGCGATACCGTCTTCCGAGCCATCCTCGCGGTCGCGCAGCACAAACGCATGGGTCGAACCGGAATCGAACCACACGTCCAGAATGTCGAACACTTGGGTATAGTCGTCGGGGTTCACGATGCCGCCAAGGAACCGCTCTTTCGCGCCGTCTTCGTACCAGACATCAGCACCGTCAGCCTCGAACGCCTCGACGATGCGCTGGTTGACCTCGGGGTTACGCAACAAGAAGTCTTCATCCGTTGGCAGCGCGCCATTCTTGGTAAAGCAGGTCAGCGGCACGCCCCAGGCCCGTTGACGCGACAGCACCCAGTCGGGGCGTGCTTCCATCATCGAGTGCAGACGGTTGCGGCCCTTTTTGGGCACCCAGTTGACGTTGTCGATCTCGGTCAGGGCGCGTTCACGGATGGTCTTGCCGAATGTGTCCTGCCCGTCACCAACGGGCCGGTCGATCGCGGCAAACCACTGCGGCGTGTTGCGGTAGATGACCGGCGCCTTGGAGCGCCAGGAATGCGGATAGCTGTGCTTGATCTTGCCGCGCGCCAGCAGCCCGCCGACCTCGACCAGCTTGTTGATCACGGCCGTGTTGGCGTCGCCTTCCTTGCCGTTGGGTTTGAGGATCTTCTTGCCGCCAAAGAACGGCAGATCGGCGCGGAAAGACCCGTCTTCGACCACGTTATAGGTGATCACCTGATCCAGCATCCCCAGACCGCGGTAAAGTTCATATTCCTCAAGACCATGCGACGGCGCACAATGGACAAAGCCCGTGCCTTCGGTGTCGGTCACGAAATCAGCGGCGCGGAAGTCGCGCAGATCGTCCCATTCGCCATTGCTGCCTTCGGCCCCCGCCAGCGGGTGCTGCAGCTTGATCTTTGCCAGTTCGTCCTGCGTCACATCCCGCAAACGGCGCACCATGGTGTCATCCAGACGCGCACGCCCGAACACATCCATCGCCATGCTGTCCGACAGCAGATAGCGATCACCGATAGTGACCCAGGATTCCTCGGGGCGGCCGGTGACTTCGTACAGACCGTAAGAGATATCTTCGCCATAGACGACGGCCTTGTTGGACGGCATGGTCCAGGGCGTCGTGGTCCAGATCACGACGTGCGCGCCGTCAAGGGTGGCGTCATCCGTGCCAACAACCTTGAACTTCACCCAGATCGTAAAGCTTTCCTTGTCGTGGTATTCCACCTCGGCCTCGGCCAGCGCGGTCTTTTCAACCGGCGACCACATCACGGGTTTGGAGCCTTGATAGAGCGTGCCGTTCATCAGGAACTTCATGAATTCTTCGGCGATCACACGTTCCGCGTGGAAATCCATCGTCAGATAGGGGTCTGCCCAGTTGCCGGTGATGCCCAGACGTTTGAATTCCTCGCGCTGCACATCGACCCAGCCGGCGGCGAACTTGCGGCATTCGGCGCGGAAATCGTTGATCGGCACATCGTCCTTGTCGCGGCCCTTCTGGCGGTACTGCTCTTCGATCTTCCATTCGATGGGCAGACCGTGGCAATCCCAACCGGGGATATAGCGCGCGTCAAAGCCCATCATCTGGTGCGACCGCACGATCATGTCCTTGATCGTCTTGTTCAGTGCGTGGCCGATATGCAGGTTGCCATTCGCATAGGGCGGGCCGTCGTGCAGCGTAAAGGGCTTGCGCCCCTGCTTTTCGCGCAGGCGGTCATAGACGCCGATCTTTTCCCACCGCTCCAGCCATTCGGGTTCGCGTTTGGGCAGGCCCGCGCGCATCGGGAAATCGGTTTTTGGCAGGTTCAGCGTGGATTTATAGTCAAGCGTTTCGGGGGTGTCGGCGCACATGGCGGGCGTCCTTTGGCAACGGTATTTCGGAATGGTGAATGTTCGGATGCGGTGCGAAAAACTCAAGCACCTCTGCCCGGCGTCTCGTCAATCAGAGCGCCGGGAAAATAATTCGAATAATGATCGCGGAGTTCCGGGTCATATGCAGCCTTATAGGCCGCAGCAGATCGACCGACAAGCCCCCTCGCCCCGGCATCTAGCTGCCCTTGGAAAACAGCCCCGACAGCGCGCGTTTGATGATGCTGCGCACCTTGGGGCGGCGCGCTTCCGAGAACGGCATGGGGCGACAAACCTCCATCGCGGCGACGCCAACGCGGGCCGTCAACGCACCGTTCACCAGCCCTTCGCCAAAGCGGCGTGACAGTTTCGCCAGCATCGTTCCACCAAGGATCGGTTCCAGCATGTCGTCGCCCACAGCCACGGCCCCCGTCGCCACCAGATGCGACAGCACCACCCGCGTCAGACGCCACGAGCCAAAGAAGCCCGAGCGCCCGCCGTAGATCTCGGCCACGCGGCGGATCATGCGCAGGTTGCTGGTCATCGCCGCGACCACATCGGCCAGCGCCAAGGGCACCAGCGCTGTCACCGTCGCGACCTGACGGGCCGCCGCCTCGACCTCGCGGCTGGCGGCGATGTCGAGAGGGCCCAACAGCTCTGCCTCGGTCAGGGCCAGCAGGGTCTGCGCATCCAACTGATCGCCGCGCAGCTCTGCCAGACGGTCGCGGCCCCAACGGGTATCCTCGCGGCCCTGATACAGGCCGACCAGCCGGTCGGTCACAGCCCGCGCCGCAGTCAGATCATTCTGCGCCAGCGCCTCGCCCACATCGTGATGCAAACCGTCAAGCCGCGCCAGACGGCTAAAGGCCGCCAATTCGCGCAAACAGAGCAACACCAGAACCAACAGCACCGCACCAATAAGCACGGTCATCGCCAGCCCCAGCAGCGGATAGCTCGCCAGCAGCCCCGTGATAAAGTTCCACGCGGCAATCGACACCAGCGCGCCAATGAGCGTGGTCAGCAACCACCAGAACAGGCGTACCAGCTTTGACGGCTTGCGCGCGGCCAGCCGTGCCGCGATCTGCATCGCCTGCCCTTGCGGCGCGGGCGCACCTACGTCGGGCACCGGCGGCGCATCCGATACCGAAGGCCGCGCGGTTGTGTCTTCTTCAAGATCAAATAGAACCGGACCCTTGGCCATCACGCCGCCCCTTTCATCCACTCAAACCGCACATCGGGTAGCCCGAAATCATTGCCTGCCCCGTCGCTGCGCGCCACCTCGATAAAGCCCGCGGCACGGTAGAACCGCGACGCACGCAGGTTCGCCTCGAAACTCCACAGCGCGAGCCGATCGCTTTGCGCCTTGGCCCCGTTCAGCAAACGCTGCGCGATGCCTTTGCCTTGGGCCTTGGGGTGCAGATACAGCCCGTGAATCTCGGCCGCACGCCGTGCCAGAAAGCCCACGACATGCCCCTCGGTCCGCGCCACCTGTACCCAGCCCACGTCGATCATGTCACCCAGGGTGCCGATCTCTTCTGCGCGGCTGTGGGCCTGAGGCAGCCAATCGTGATCTGCATTGGCGCAAGCCATCACCTCTGACAGGCGACCGGCATCCAGCACCCGCGCGGGTGCGATGGTCACATTATCACTGGTCACAGACGATCCCCGATCAGGAATTCCGCCGCGCGGTCCAGACGGATATGCGGTGGCCCGTCACCGGGGCGCAGGTTCAGCCGAGCAGGCGCGAAACGCATGATCTGATAATCCTGATCCAGCCATTTTTCCGCCCCCGCCCGCGCGGGGCTTAGAAGATGGGCCGGGTCTTTGGGTAGTTCACCGGGATAGAACGCGGCCTCTTTGCCGGTATCCAGCAGGCTGCCGCGCACGACCTCCAGAGTTTCGCCGTTGTGCGTCATCGTGGCTTCGGTCGTGGCACGCAAAGACGCCAGCGACATGGCCGATGTCTGAGCCCCCGCAAAGCGCGCGCGGTCGCGGGCATCCCGTGTCAGCGCCTCCATAATCGCGGTGAGGCTGGCGTGCTGACTGTGGTGCAAATGGTCGGCCTTGGTCGCGGCAAAGAGGATTTTCTCGACCCGTTTGCCGCGCAAAAGCTGCGTCAGAAATCCGTTGCGTCCGGGTTTGAAGCTGCCAAGGATATCGCTCATGGCAGCGCGCAGATCCTCGACGGCACGGGGGCCCTGATTGATCGCGCCAAGCGCATCCACCAGCACGACCTGCCGGTCGATCCGCGCAAAGTGATCGCGAAAGAACGGTTTGACCACCTGCCGCTTATACGCCTCGAACCGCCGCGCCATCTCGCGTAGCAGTGACCCGCGCGGCCCCTCGCCGCCCGGCAGGGGCGCAAAAGTCAGCACCGGCGATCCGGCCAGATCACCGGGCAGCAGGAACCGCCCCGGTGTGCAGTCGGAATAGCCATTCGCACGTGCCGTTTGCAGATACTCGGCAAAGCTGGCGGCCAGCGCTTGGGCCACGGGTTCGTCCAACGCCGCCTCGGGGTCGGTCGCCTCCACCAGCGCGCGGTAGCCCGCGGCCTCTTCGCGGTTGGCGATCCGCGCCAGCACCTGCGCCGACCACGTGGCATAATCCACATCCATCAGCGCCAGATCCAGCAGCCATTCGCCGGGGTAATCCACGATATCAAGATGCACCGTGTGCGGCCCCTGAAACCCCGCAAGCAAGCCGTTTGGCCGCACCCGCAAGGACAAGCGCAGTTCCGATATGGCGCGGGTGCTGTCGGGCCAATGCGGCGTGGGCCCCGTCAGCGCGGCAAGGTGGTTTTCATATTCGAACCGCGGCACAGTATCGTCGGGCTGCGGCTGCAAGAACGCCGCCTCGATCCGCCCTTCGGAAGCAGCAAGCAGCCCCGGCATCCGCCCGCGATCCAGCAGGTTCGCCACAAGCGAGGTGATAAAGACGGTCTTGCCGGAGCGCGCCAAACCGGTCACGCCCAGACGGATCACAGGCTCGAAAAACGTCTCGGACACCCCGTCCTGCACATTTTCCACCTGCCGCCAAATGCCATCGGCAATTCTTGAGAGTACCAAAGCCCGTGCCCGCCTTCACCTGTCGTTACGCTCTAACATAGGCACGCGGGTCAGGGATTGCCAGATGGGCACCCTCGGGGTAAACGCCCGCCATGCAACGCTATGCCCTGAAAATTGAATACCACGGCGCACCTTTTGTCGGCTGGCAACGCCAGATCGACCTTGCGTCTGTCCAAGGCGCGATAGAGGACGCTTTGGCCAAGATCGAACCGCGCGCCCATAACATCGCCGCCGCAGGGCGCACCGACGCCGGTGTCCACGCGCTGGCGCAGGTCGCCCATTGCGATATGGAACGTGACTGGACCCCGTTCCGCCTGTCCGAGGCGATCAACTATCATCTGAAACCACTGCCCATTGCGATTGTCGATTGCGTCGCGGTGGATGATGATTTTCACGCCCGCTTTTCCGCGCTTGAACGCCGGTATCTGTTTCGTGTGCTGGTACGTCGCCCACCGGCGACACATCAGGCGGGTCTGGTCTGGCAGGTCAAGAAGCCGCTGGACATCGACCGCATGCGCGAGGCCGCGACCCACCTGATCGGCGAGCATGATTTCACCACCTTCCGCTCGACCATCTGTCAGGCGCAAACGCCGGTCAAAACGCTGGACCGTGTGGATATGACAGAGCATCCCGTCGGCGGCGGTGTCGAGGTGCAGTTCGACGTGCGCGCGCGGTCGTTCCTGCACAATCAGGTGCGCAGCATCGTGGGCACGCTTGAACGCGTCGGGGCCGGATCATTCGCGCCCGACGACGTGAAACAGATGCTCGCTGCGCGGGACCGTCAAGCCTGCGGCCCCGTCGCCCCGCCGCAGGGTCTGTATCTGTCGCATGTCACCTACGAGACAGACCCTTTCGCGCAATCGCCCCTGCGCCGCGGCTAGGCCAGCGCCCTAGCCGCGCCGGATCGCGTTCCACGTCCCGTGGTGCGCCCCCGCGATATCGCCGCGTTCAAACCCATGGGCGCCGAAAAAGTCGCGCTGCGCCTGGATCAAATTCGCAGACCCGCGTGCGGTTCGGATGCTGTCATACCACGCCAGTGACGCGCTCAGCGCGGGCATGGGCACGCCCAGGCTCACCCCCGCGGCGACGGTCTTGCGCAGGCCAGCAAGGTGATCGCCCAGCATATCGCGGATGGCGGGGGCGAGGATCAAGGCCCCCTCGGGCAATCCTGCGTGGAACGCATCGGCCAGATCGTCCAGCAAGGCTGACCGGATGATACAGCCCGCACGCCAGATCTCTGCAATGCGGGCCATATCCAGCTGCCAGCCAAATTCGTCCGAGGCGGCGGACAACACGCGGAACCCCTGCGCGTGACCCAGAATGCGCGCGGCCAGCAGGGCCGATTTCATCTCATCCTCGGTGGGCAGCGTGCCGCCGGTCACCGCATCCGGCAAGAGCGGCGCCGCCGCGACCCGCAAGGCTTTCTCGCTGGACCAGCCACGGGCGCCGACGGCCGCCTCGATCGAGCTGGCCGACTGGCCAAGCTTCAGCGCCTCGATCAGGGTCCAGCGGCCCGTGCCTTTCTGACCCGCCTTATCAAGGATCAGATCCACCATTGGCGTCCCGCTCTCGGCATCCACGGTTTGCAGCGCGGCGGCGGACACCTCGATCAGGTAAGAGCTGAGCGGCCCTTTCTGCCAGCTTTCAAACAGCGCCCCGATCTGCGGTGCCGTTTGCCCACCGGCGTCGCGCAGCAGCCCGTAGACTTCGGCGATCATCTGCATGTCGGCATATTCGATCCCGTTGTGCACGGTCTTGACGAAATGCCCCGCCCCGTCCGGCCCCAGATGATCGACGCAAGGCGCGCCCTGAAACTTGGCCGCAATCGCGCTGAGCATGGGGCGCAGCTGGGTCCAGCTGTGATCGGTACCACCCACCATCATCGACGGGCCATGACGCGCGCCTTCTTCGCCGCCCGACACGCCCATGCCGACGAAATGCCGCCCCGTACCTTCAAAGGCGGCGGCGCGGCGTCGGGTGTCGTGGAAATCGGCGTTGCCGCCATCAATGATGGTGTCGCCCTCATCCAGCAGCGGCATCACCGCGTCGATCATCGCATCCATCGGAGCACCCGACGGGATCATGAACAAGATGCTGCGGGGCTGCGCGATACTGTCGACAAAATCCTCAAGCGTCGCGTGGCCCGAGAGCTGACCCGCCAGCGGTCCGGCCTCTTCCAGAAAGGGCGCGATCCAATCGGCTTCGCGGTTGCTGACCGCCACACGGAACCCCTGCTCGGCCAGATTGAGCGCCAACGCACTGCCCATCGTCCCCAGACCATAAACGCCAATATCTGCGGTCTTTAAATCTGCGGCCATCGCGCTAAATCTCCTATAAGGTCCATCAAACAGTGGGATGCACACCGCCGCTGCACAAGGGTTTGCGGGGGTGAAATTGATTCTCGTCTCTTTTTCAGCTACGATGACCGGATAAAAGCAAGAACAACGAAGTTACAGGTTAACGTTTTAATTATGATACATGAACTCAAACGCGCGTGGGAGGGGATGATCCTCCCCATCTGGCGCCGCCCCAAACGTATTCAGGTCGCCGCATTGTGCTACCGTGAAACTCCCGAAGGTAAAGAAGTCCTGATGATCACCAGCCGTGACACCGGCCGGTGGATCGTCCCGAAAGGCTGGCCTATTGACGGGCTGGACGGGGCCGGTGCCGCCCTGCGCGAAGCATGGGAAGAGGCAGGCGTGTCCAAGGCCGATATCGAAAGCGAGCCGATCGGGTATTATGACTATGACAAGGGTCTGTCCGAAGGGATGACCACGCCGGTCATCGCACAGGTCTACCTGACCCGCGTCCGTCACATCGAGGATGAATACCCCGAGGTTGACATGCGCACCCGCCGCTGGATGCCCCCGAAGGAAGCCGCCGAACTGGTGGCAGAGCCTGATTTGCGCGAAATCCTTCTGAACCTCTAGTCGCCACGCCCGATAGCCCCCCGTGCGGCCTTGCGAAACCGTTTTCACTGTGCCACGAGCGCATGGTTTTAGAAAATGAGGCAGCAATGACCGACGGACCCAAAGGCCAACAGTGGAAAACACTGGATTCTGACCTGAACCGCATCTCGCGGGTGGAACAGGCCGCGACCTATGTGGCGCGGCCTATGGTCGGATTTGGCATTGCCCTTGCCTTCATCGTATTGGCCGCGCTGGTCGCCGGTCTGTTCTTTGGCGCGCAGCCGTCCAACTATGTGGTGATCGCCGCCGCGGCCTTCGGGGCCTATATGGCGGTGAACATCGGGGCCAATGACGTTGCCAACAATATGGGCCCCGCCGTCGGGGCCAAGGCGCTGAGCATGGGCGGTGCGATCATCATCGCTGCCATTTGCGAAAGTGCCGGTGCCCTTCTGGCTGGTGGCGACGTGGTATCGACCATCTCGAAAGGGATCATCGACCCCGCGTCGGTCGCGGATTCCCAAGTGTTCATCTGGGCCATGATGGCCGCGCTGATCTCGTCGGCACTATGGGTCAATCTGGCCACATGGGTGGGCGCGCCGGTCTCGACCACACACTCGGTCGTGGGCGGCGTCATGGGGGCCGGCATCGCGGCTGCGGGGATGGCGGCAGTGAACTGGCCTTCGATGAGTATGATCGCCCTCAGCTGGATCATCTCGCCCGTCTTGGGCGGCGCTGTCGCGGCGATGTTCCTTGCGCTGATCAAGTCGCAAATCCTTTACCAAGACGACAAGATCGCAGCTTCGCGTCGCTGGGTGCCGATCCTGATTGGCGTCATGTCCGGTGTCTTTGCCACCTATCTGGCGCTCAAGGGACTTAAAAAGATCGTCGAGATCAACATGGGCTCTGCCCTGTTGATCGGTTTGGCCTGTGGCGTTCTGGCCTATGCCATTTCCTACCCCGCCATCCGCCGCGCGTCGGTCGGGATGGAAAACCGCAACAAATCCGTCAAAGTGTTGTTCGGCCTGCCGCTGGTCTTTTCCGCAGCGCTGCTTAGCTTTGCCCATGGGGCCAACGATGTCGCCAACGCGGTTGGGCCCCTTGCCGCGATCGTCCACGCCTCGGAGTTCGGCGGGTTCGAGGCCAAAGTCTCTATCCCTATGTGGGTGATGGTGATCGGGGCCTTCGGCATTTCCTTCGGGCTGTTCCTTTTCGGGCCGAAACTGATCCGCATGGTGGGCAGCCAGATCACCAAGCTGAACCCGATGCGCGCCTATTGCGTCGCCCTCTCTGCGGCGATCACCGTGATCATCGCCTCGTGGCTGGGCCTGCCCGTCAGCTCTACCCATATCGCTGTGGGGGGCGTTTTTGGCGTAGGCTTCTACCGCGAATGGCATATGGAGCGCCGCCTGCGTCGCCCCGGTGCCAAAGCCGGTCAGGTCAAACGCATCGCTGTAGAGGAACGCCGCCGCCGAAAACTCGTGCGCCGGTCGCACTTCATGACCATCGTCGCGGCCTGGGTCATCACTGTCCCCGCGGCAGCAACCATGTCAGCGATGATCTTTCTGGGGCTGAACGCGCTGGTCAACTAAGCGCTGCGGCGCATGGCCTTGCCGTCTAGCGAAGGTCCGAGGGGTCCATATCGGGCAACCCCGGACCGCGCGCCTGCGCCTCTTTCACCAGATCAGAGACCCGCTGACACAGCGGCGTGGCGACGCCTTCCTGCGCCCCCATCGCGATGATCCGCCCCTGCAGCGCGTCGATCTCGGTCGGTTTACCCGCCTCTAGGTCATAGGACATCGAGGTCTGCGCCATCGGGTCAATCGTCAGCATCTTGGCCGCGACACGTGAGAACAGCGGCGTCGGCAGGCGCAGCACCCAAGGGATCAGCTGTGCGGGCAATGGCGTAGAGGATGCAGGGTGGATGCCATGAGCCTTCAGCACGGCAAGCGCCTCGGCCATCTGGGCGGCCATCACGCGTCGCCAGCGCCGGTCAAGCAGTTGTTGCTGCAAGGTCAGCCCTGACAGGGCGTTCAGCGCGTTGTTCAGGTTCAGCAACAGCTTGCCCCATTGAACGCCGATGATCGCCCCCGTCCCCGTCACCTGCAACCCCGGCACCGACAGATAGCCTGCCAGTGGCATCCGGCCCGTTTCGACGAAAATATCCCCGCTGGTCGCGCGGTGATACCGCCCGTCGCCATGGGGGACGACGTTGAAAGGCACCATGCCCCCGCGTACATCATGCAGCGGCAAGGCCTCGCGCAGGATCTCGGCCGCGTCGAGGCCGTTTTGCAGACTGACAATGGTCGACAGCGCCGGCGTGTGCTGCGCCACCAGCCGCGCGATGTCGGCGGTGTCGTCGGTCTTGACCGTGACCAGCACGATCCCCGCCTCGGCAAGACAGGCAGGGTCCTGGGAGAGGGTCAGGCTTGCGGCAGGCACCTGTTGGTCGAGCCCGTCAAAACCCGTCAGCCGCAGGCCATGCTTGCGGATCTGCTCTGCCACGCGAGGGCGTACCAACAGCGTGACATCGCGACCGTGGGCGGCGAGCATGCCACCCACAAAGCAGCCGATCGCCCCCGCACCCGCGACAACGATGGGCCGCCGATCGCTCATTTCCCCAAGCACCAGCGCATGACCGACTTTTGCGCGTGCAGCCGGTTTTCAGCCTCGTCAAAAATGACCGAGCTTGGGCCGTCCATAACAGAGCTTGTCACCTCGTCGTCGCGGTGCGCGGGCAGACAGTGCATAAACAGCGCGTCAGGCTTTGCCTTGGCCATCAGCGCGTCATTCACCTGATAGCCGCGCAGCTGGTTGTGCCGACGTTCGCGCGCCGATTGCGGATCATGCATCGACACCCATGTGTCTGTCACGACCAGATCCGCGCCCTCTACCGCTTTGTTCGGGTCACGCTCGGTTGTGTAAAGGCCATTCAGCGCGGCCTCGGGGTCCAGTGTCTGCGGGCCGGTAAACACAAGTTCGAAATCAAAGGCTTTGGCCGCATGCGCGAAGCTCGCAAAAACGTTGTTACCGTCACCTGACCAGACCACCTTTTTGCCCTTGATTGGGCCGCTATGCTCTTCAAAGGTCATGATATCGGCCATGATCTGGCAGGGGTGGGTGCGGTTGGTCAGCCCGTTGATCACCGGGACAGAGGCATATTCCGCCATCTCCAGCAGGGTCGCCTCTTCAAAGGTGCGGATCATGATCAGATCGACATAGCGGCTGAGCACCCGTGCCGTATCGGCGATGGTCTCGCCGTGGCCGAGCTGCATATCTGCGCCAGACAGCACCATTGTCTGCCCGCCCATCTGACGCACGCCCACGTCAAAGCTGACCCGCGTCCGTGTCGAGGGCTTTTCAAAGATCAGCGCGACCATGTGATCCTTGAGCGGCTGTTCATCATCCGGCGCACCACGGGGGCGGCCCAGACGGGACGATTTCATCGTGGCGGCATTGTCGATGATGCTGCGCAGGTCAGCCGGATCGGTTTGGTGAATGTCGAGAAAATGTTTCATGGGGTATTCTTTTAATTTTAGGGAGTTGGGGGGCCAGCCCCCCGGCCCCCCGGAGTTTATAGGGCAAAATGAAGGTCAGCTGGCAGCAAGGCTGCTGGCCGCTTGATCAAGGCGGGAGACGGCCTCGGCGATGTCTTCATCGGTGATATTGAGAGGGGGCAGCAGGCGGATTACGTTATCCGCCGCCGGTACTGTGATGACCTCGTGACGGTACCCTGCGGCGACGACATCGCTGTTGGTGGCTTTACATTTCAGCCCCAGCATCAGCCCGCTGCCGCGCACGCTTTCGAACACGTCAGGGTGGCTGGCGACCAATCCTTCAAGCTTTTGGCGCATCAGGCCGGCCTTGCGGTTCACATCGTCAAGAAAGGCGTCTGTGCCGATGATACTGACCACAGCATTGCCCACGGCACAGCCCAGCGGGTTGCCGCCATAGGTCGACCCGTGGGTGCCCGCCGTCATGCCAGAGGCCGCATTTTCTGTAGCCAGCACGGCACCCAGGGGGAAACCGCCGCCGATGCCTTTGGCGACCATCATGATGTCGGGGGTGACGCCGGCCCATTCATGGGCGAACATCTTGCCGGTGCGGCCCACGCCGCATTGTACCTCGTCAAAGATCAGCAGCAGCCCGTGTGTTTCGCACAGCGCGCGCATCTGTTTGAGGTCCGCATCCGGCACGGGACGGATGCCGCCTTCGCCCTGCACCGGTTCGATCATGATGGCGGCTGTGGTATCGGTGATCGCCGCGCCAAGCGCCTCCATATCGCCAAATTCGATATGTTTGAAACCGGGGAGCAGCGGGCCGAAGCCTTTGGTCATTTTCTCGGACCCTGCCGCCGCGATCCCGGCAGATGACCGCCCGTGGAACGAACCCGAGAAGGTGATGATCTCGGTCCGGTCGGGCTGGCCCTTGTCGTAGAAATACTTGCGCGCCATCTTGACCGCCAGTTCGCATGCCTCGGTGCCGGAGTTGGTGAAGAACACCGTATCGGCAAAGCTGAGCGCGACCAGCCGGTCGGCCAGTTCCTGTTGCTGGGGGATCTCGTAGAGGTTCGAGGTATGCCAAAGCTGCCCCGCCTGTTCGGTCAGCGCCGCCACCAGCGCGGGATGCGCATGGCCAAGCGCGTTCACCGCAATGCCTGCGCCCAGATCCAGAAATCGGCGGCCGTCCTGTTCAATCAACCAGGACCCTTCGCCTTTGACAAAGCTCAGGGGGGCGCGTGAATAGGTCGGCAGAACAGATGGGATCATCAGGATCATCCTTATGGGTTGGCCGCATCAAAGGCACAAAAGGCCATGTGTGACGGAGAGGGTCAATAAGATTTGAAGGGGTGCGACGCAATTTATGTCGCAAAAGATCAATGCCATGCCCCCCGTGTCAGGGGCCGGTGTCGCCAATTAGCCTTGGCGTCGTCGCAAAGAGGATGTCGAACGGTTGATCATGCTGTTTGCATAAGCAGCTTTTCGCGGCTTGCAAAGCAAAAATTGGCGCGCGATCGCCGCAATCTGTGCCACGAACGGTGCCGGGGATGCTTTGCTGTGGTTTTAAGGGAGCGTTTGCCCCCGCTGCCGCCCCAATCGCCCGTTCGCGCCTTGCACCCAAGCTGTCAGTGATTAGTATAGGGGCTTGAGATTTTTCCACGGCGGTCCTGAGAAGGGCCGCTTGTTAGCTAAGGACGCCAAATGTCTTGGACCGATGACCGCGTAGAGATCCTGAAGAAAATGTGGGGCGAGGGCCAATCCGCAAGCCAGATTGCAAAGGAGTTGGGCGGTGTGACCCGCAATGCCGTGATCGGCAAGGTGCATCGTCTGGGGCTGTCCAACCGGACCGCAACCGCAGCGCCCGCCGCCGCCCCTGCTGCGGCGGCCAAACCGGAAGCCAAGGCCAAGCCCGCCGCGAAACCCGCCGCAGCCGCCAAGCCCAAGGCTGAACCCGCCCCCGAAGCCGCAGAGCCGGAACCGGCGGAGGCCGCGCCAGCGCCCCGCCCCAACCTGCCCGCGCGCGCCAAGATCATTCCCGCCGGTCAGCCGCTGCCGCCGCAGCCCTCCGCGAACGAGATCAGCCCGGAAGCGCTTGCCAAGGTGAGCGAGGTCGAGAAAAAGTCGAAGAAGATCGGCCTGATGGACCTGACAGAGCGGACCTGCAAATGGCCCGTCGGTGACCCTGCAACGGATGATTTCTGGTTCTGTGGTCTGCCCGTACAGCAGGGCAAGCCCTATTGCGAGGCACATGTCGGCGTCGCCTTCCAACCGATGAGCGCGCGGCGCGACCGCCGCCGCTAAGCTGCCAGTCAGCCACTGCGGACATCAGAGTAACGAAAGGCCAGACAGCGATGTCTGGCCTTTTTCGCATCAACGCGTCGGTGCAGTGGGTGGATCATCCCTGCCCGGCTCTGCCGGATTATCACAGAACAACGCGATCTTGTTGCCTTGGGGGTCGCGCAGGTAGCTGACGTAGAAACGCGGACCATAGGTGGCGCGAAACCCCGGCTGGCCCTCATCGCTGCCGCCCGCGGCCAGCGCTGCGGCGTGTAACACGCGCACCTCCGCCTGGCTGGTTGCTTCGAACGCGATCATGGACCCGTTGCCAGCAGAAGCCGGCGCGCCATCAAAGGTCGGTTTGACGTAGAAATCCGGCAAGGCCACGGGCTGCCCCGCAGTCTTCGGCAGCACAAAGCTCAGGCCCTCGGGACCTTCGGTCAACGCATAGCCCAAGGCTGGCAGGAAAGCCGTATAGAAGCGTTTGGCACGTGCAAGGTCGTCTGCCCCGACAGTAACATAAGCGATCATAAGAAACCCCTACCCCGCTGCGGTCTTGCCCCGTCGGTCCCCGCGCAACTGCGCATAAAGCACATGGGTCCGCCAGCGCCCATCGATTTGCAGATAGCTTTGCGCGACGCCTTCGTATTTGAAACCGGTCTTTTCCAGCAACCCGCGCGAGGCGATGTTCTCGGGCAGGCAGGCGGCCTCGACACGGCTGATGTCCAGACGGGTGAAGGCGTGGTGCACCGTCGCCTCGATCGCTTCGCGCATATAGCCACGGCGGGCGAATTGTTCGCCGGTCCAATACCCCAAGGTGCCCGCCTGTGCCGGGCCGCGACGGATGTTATCCAGCGTGATCGCCCCGATCAGCATGTTATCCTTGCGGCGGATCAGGAACAGCGGCAGCGCCGTCCCCGCAGAGACCGACCGGTTGGCCCAGTAGACCCGATTGGTAAAGGCTTTGCGCGACAGGTGGTCCGGTGCCCAGGACGGCTCCCACGGGGTGAGGTAGGTGATGCTGTCCGACCGCAGGGTGGCCCAGGGGCGGAAGTCAGCATGCACCGGTGGCCGCAACGTCAGCCTTTCGGTTTCAATGGCAAGCTTTCGTTTCAGCAGTTGCATCAGGCAGCGCGACGCTCCTGAAGTTCTTCCAATGTGGGGGCGCCGTCTACGGGACCATAAAGCGCCAATGCCGCAGGGGCGCTGGCGGCGATATTCTGGGCAAAGTCGCGCACGTCGCCTGTGGTGACCGCGTCAATCTGCGCGATGGTCTCTTCCAGCGGGGGGACGCGGTCCCAGATCTGGATCAATCGCGCCAGACGTTCGGCGCGGTTCGACGGGCTTTCCAGCCCCATCAGCAGCCCAGCCTTCATCTGCGCCCGTGCCCTTGCAACCTCGGCCGGGGACATGTCGGAGGCGGCGCGCTTCATCTCGTCAATGGTGATGCCCGCCAGTTCGGGCAGCTGTTCGCCGCTGGTGCCAGCATAGATCGTCATCATGCCCGTATCGGCATAGGCCCCTGCCTGCGCGAAGATCGTATAGCACAGGCCGCGGTTCTCGCGGACCTCCTGGAACAGGCGGCTCGACATGCCGCCCCCCAGGGCAGAGGCATAGATCTGCGCGACATAGATATCATCAGCGCGGTAGCCGGGCGCTTCGAACCCGAGCGCGAAATGCGCTTGCTCAAGCGGTTTCAACTGGCGCACTTCACCGCCGCTGAATTTGGCAGCATCCACGTCGAAGAGAGGCTTGGGGGGCATGTCGCCGAACAGCTGTTCAGCAAGGCGCACGATTTCGTCATGGTCCACCGCCCCTGCGGCGGCGAGGATCATCTGGTCGGGGCCGTAATGCTGGCTGATAAAGCCCGACAGGTCTTCGCGGCTGAAATTCGACACGCGTTCGGACGGGCCCAGAATGGTGCGCCCGATGGGTTGGTTGGGGTATGCCTTTTCCTGCAACCAATCAAAGATCACATCATCCGGCGTATCCAGCGCCTGACCGATCTCTTGCAGGATCACGCCGCGCTCTACCTCGATCTCGCCATTATCAAGGACGGGATTGCGCAAGATATCCGCGATCACATCCAGCCCCAGCGACACGTCATTTTCCAACACGCGCACGTAATATGCCGTCACCTCACGCGAGGTATAGGCGTTGATATATCCACCCACATCCTCGATCGCTTCTGCGATTTGCAACGAGGTGCGCTTGGCCGTGCCCTTGAACGCCATATGCTCAAGGAAATGCGCGATACCGTTTTGCGTGGCCGTCTCATGCCGCGCGCCCGCCGAAACCCAGACCCCGATAGATGCCGATGCAAGCCCCGGCATATGCTCGGTTACGATACGAAAGCCGTTGGACAGGCGGTGTTGTTGCAAGCTCACTGAGCGATGCCCCCTTTAATGATATCCTTGAGCGCCTCAAGGGCGTTCGGCACGCGGGTCACGCGTTCTTCGCGGTCGAAAAGATCGGCCATGTGGTCAGGCAGCGGCGGGCGCTGGCCTGTGGCGGCTTCGACCGCGTCGGGGAACTTGGCCGGATGCGCGGTGGCCAGCGTGATCATCGGCGTCGCCGGATCACGCAAGGCCGCCCCCACGCGCACCCCGATGGCAGAATGCGGGCACAGCAGTTCGTTTGTGTCGGCGTAGAAGGTCTTGATCGTCTCGCTGGTTTCCTCTTCGGACACGCGGCCCGATTTATAGGTATTTTGCAGGTCGCGCAGGGCATTGTCGCCGACGTCAAACCCACCCTTCGCCAGATCGCCCATCAGCGCATTGATCGCGTCGCTGTCTTGGCCGTAGGCGAAATACAAGGCGCGTTCAAAGTTGGAGCTGACCTGAATATCCATCGATGGGCTGATAGAGGCATGAACCTCGCCCTTGTGGTAGCCGCCTGTGGTCAGGCAGCGGTGCAGGATGTCATTCTGGTTCGTCGCAACCACCAGATCGGCAATCGGCAGTCCCATTTCGCGCGCGATATAGCCCGCGAAGATGTCGCCGAAGTTGCCCGTGGGCACGGTAAAGCTGACCTTGCGGTCCAGCGCGCCCAAAGCGAGCCCTGCGGTAAAGTAATAGACCACCTGCGCCAGCACGCGGCCCCAGTTGATGCTATTGACCCCTGCCAGTTGTACCCCGTCACGGAAAGCGTGGTCGTTGAACATGTCTTTCAGGCGCGCCTGACAGTCGTCGAAATCACCGTCCAGCGCCAGCGCGTGCACGTTGCTTTCCGATGGTGTGGTCATCTGTCGGCGCTGCACTTCGGACACGCGGCCGTGGGGGAAGAGGATAAAGACATCGACGTTATCCAGCCCGCGGAAGGCTTCGATCGCGGCCGATCCGGTATCGCCCGAGGTCGCACCGACGATGGTCACCCGTTCACCCTTGCGCGACAGAACGGCCTGGAACATGTGGCCGATCAACTGCATGGCAAAGTCTTTGAACGCCAGCGTGGGACCGTGGAACAGTTCAAGCAGGAAGTGCCCCTGTTCAAGCTGCACCAGCGGCGCGCGCACCTTGTGGTTGAAGCCCGCATAGGCCTTGGCGATCAGTGCCTTGAATTCATCGTCGCTGAATGTGTCGCCGACAAAGGGTTTCATAACACGAAAGGCGACATCCTCGTAGGACATCGTGGCCATCTCGCGCAGCTCATCGGTGCCAAGCGTCGGGATCGTTTCGGGCACATACAGGCCGCCGTCACGGGCGAGGCCGGTCAGCAGCGCCTCTTCGAATGACAAAACGGGGGCGGAACCACGGGTGGAGACATAACGCATAAGGGTCAGCTTTCGGTTTTGGGCGCGCGGCGGCGGCGCAAGAAGAACAGGCTCATCCCAAGCCAGATCGCGGCAAGAGAGAACCAAGTGATGGCATATTGCAAGTGGTCGTTGGGAATACGGGCGGTATCGACGGGCAACGGGCTGATCCCCGCTGGCTGAGGCGTGCTGCTGCGCGCAACCAGAAGAACGGGGTCGGTGCCAAGCGTTTGCGCCATATCCGGCACATCGCGGGCGAACCAGATGTTGCCCTTCAGGTCGGCCTCGGGGGTGAAGCTATCGGTTTCGCGCGGCCATTGCAGATTGCCCGTCACCGTCGCGGGGCCCAAATCGCGGGGGGCGTCCTTGTCCGTCGTCCGGACAAAGCCGCGGTCGACCATGATGCGGCGGCCATCCTCTAGCGCGAAAGGCGCGATGACGCGGTATCCTGCGCCGACGTCTTTCTGGGACACAAGCACATGGACCTCGCCTGCGTGATAGGCACCGGTCACGGCGACGGGCAAATAGGCGTCATCCTCGGCGTTGACGGTAGGGGGCAGGCCAACGGGGGCGGCGGCGATGCGGGTGTTGATGTCGGCGATGATCGCCTCTTTCCACGCCAGCCGCTGGATCTGCCAAACGCCCAGCCAGATCAGGATAGCAGCCCCGCCAAGGCCGACAATCAGCAGGAATAGCGTACGACGCATAAAGCTCTCTTGAGGTTGGCACCCGTGGACGGGTGGCGGCAATGCAAAGGCGCGCAAGGTCCCCCTCGCGCGCCTGTTGCTTTTAGTGATTGCGGCCCGGTTTGCAAGCCGACTGCGGGCTTAGATGCCCCACATGTAGACGGCGAAGAAGAGGAACAGCCAGACCACATCAACAAAGTGCCAGTACCAGGCAGCGGCTTCGAAGCCTACGTGCTGCTCTTGGGTAAAGTGGCCTTTCATCGCGCGGAACAGGCAGACCGCAAGGAAGATCGTGCCGATCACAACGTGGAAACCGTGGAAGCCTGTCGCCATGAAGAAGCTGGAGAAGAACAGGTCGCCGCCGAAGGTCCAGTCGTCATGGGCCAGCAGTTCATAGTACTCATAGGCCTGGAACGCGGTGAACAGCATGCCCAGAACGATCGCGATGGACAGGCCGGCGATCAGGTCTTTGCGGTTGTTTTCATGCACCAGCGCGTGGTGTGCCCATGTGACAGCACAGCCCGACAGCAGCAGGATCAGCGTGTTGATCAGGGGCAGGTGGAAGGCGTCAACGGGAATGATATCCGGCTGCACATATGTGGAACCCGGGAATTCATCCATCGGGTACAGGGCTTCTTTGAAGAAGGTCCAGAACCACGCCACAAAGAACATCACTTCGGACATGATGAACAGGATGAAGCCATAGCGCAGACCTATGCGCACGACGTTGGTGTGATCGCCGACGTGGCTTTCAGCAACAACCTCGGACCACCATCCGAACATGCAGTACAGAACGGCAACCAGACCACCCAAGAAGACGAAGGGGGTTACATCGTGCATCCAGAAGACACCACCAACCAGCATGACACAGCCGGCGATGGAGCTGAGCAATGGCCATGTGGACGGCGGCAGAATGTGATAGTCATGGTTCTTTTCATGGGCCATTGGTTCAGTCCCTCACCTTTTTCTTAATTCAGGTTTGTCTCGCTGTCCTGATCGGGGGCTTCATAGTCCTCGGGCAGGTCAATTTCATAGAACGTATAAGACAGTGTGATCGTATGTACATACTTGCCATCACGGTCTTCGACGATTTCGGGGTCAACAAAGAAGCTGACGGGCATTTGAACACGCTCACCGGGGGCGAGCACCTGTTCAGTAAAGCAGAAACATTCGATCTTTTCAAAGAAGGCCCCGGCGGCATAGGGCGTCACGTTGTAGGACGCCTGCCCCGCGACGGGGTGATCGGTTGGGTTATAGGCCTCGTAGAACGCCAGCCCGGTCTCGCCGATGCGCAGTTCCATCTCGTTGACGACGGGTTTGAATTCCCACGGCATATCTTCGTTCAAGCTGCCGTCGAAACGCACCTTGATCGTCTGATCCAGCACCTCGCCCTCGGCTCCGGCGACCTGCCCCGGCGTTCCGCCAAAGCCGGTGACGCGGCAGAACCAGTCGTAGAACGGTACCGATGCCCAGGCCAGCCCCCCCATCAGGATGACGACAGAGACGGTTTGCACCACAGTCTTCGCGGGTCCGGACAGGGCCATCAGTTGCTCTCCTGTGTTTGAAGCTCACCACCGGGCAGATCGTTGAAATCGATGTTGGTGATTTTGACAAAGGTCAGCGCCATGACCAGCACGACGAAGGCGGCCAGCAGCAGACCGACGCCAAGGTTGCGCCCGCGGCGGCGTGTGTGAATCTCGTGTTCGGCGCGAATGCCCATTACCAGCCTCCCAAACCGTAGCCCCGCAGGGTGGCCTCAAGCAGAATGGCACCGAAGTGCAAGAAGAGATACCATAGCGACAGGCGGAAGAACTTGCGTTCTACGCGGAAATCATCGGCTTCGCTGTCATCTTCATCACGCTGCCAGATGCGGAAGGCCCCGATCAGGAACAACAGGTTCAGCACGCCCGCGGTCGCCAGATAGATTGGCCCGCCGATCGAGGTGAAGCCGGTGCCGACCGCCAGAATGACCAGCAAAACAGTATAGGCCAGAATGTGACGACGGGTGGAGCGGCGGCCGTGGGTCACGGTCAGCATCGGCACCTTCGCGTCGTCATAGTCATTGCGCATGAACAGCGCCAAGGCCCAGAAGTGCGGCGGGGTCCACATGAAGATTAGCGCGAACATCAGCCATGCCTCGACAGAGAAGCTGCCGGTGGCGATGATCCAGCCGATCACGGGCGGGAACGCCCCCGCAGCACCGCCGATGACAATGTTCTGCGGCGTCGCACGCTTAAGCCACATGGAATAGAAAACGGCGTAGAAGAGGATCGTGAACAGCAGCATACCCGCGGCCAGCAGGTTGGCCGCCAGCCCCAGCATGACGACAGACATACCCGACAGCGCCACACCGATCGCCAGCGCTTCACCCGGCTGGACGCGCCCCGACGGGATCGGGCGGCCTTGGGTCCGGCGCATGATCGCGTCGATGTCGGCGTCCCACCACATGTTCAGCGCGCCCGAGGCCCCTGCCCCGATGGCGACAAACAGGATCGAGGCAAAGCCGATCACGGGGTGCACAGACTCGGGCGCGGCGAGCATGCCAACAAGTGCGGTAAATACCACCAACTGCATGACGCGCGGCTTCATCAGGGCGAAATAATCGCCGAACTGCGCCTCATACTCGCCCGCAGGTGTCGTGCTGGTATCTGTCATGCGATCTCTCATACAAAAGGAACCCGGGGCGCGCCTCGCGCACCCCGCATCAGCAATTGTGCCTTACTTGGACGCAACGGTCAGAGTCTGCGGGATGCCCGCATACTCTTCTTTCGCGTTGCCAAGCCACTGGGCATAGGCCTCTTCCGAGACGACTTTCACAGTGATCGGCATATAGGCGTGGGCGTTGCCGCACAGCTCGGAACACTGACCGAAGTACACGCCTTCTTTCTCGGCGGTGAACCATGTTTCCGCCAGACGGCCGGGCACGGCGTCCTGTTTCACACCGAAGGCAGGCATCGCCCAGGAGTGGATCACGTCGGAACCGGTGACCTGAACAACGATGGTCTGACCGACAGGGATCACAACGGCGGTATCGGTCGCCAGCAGGAACTGCTGTTCGGTATAGCCGGCCGCTTCAAGCTGCGCGATCACTTCAGGTGTTTTGCGGTTTTCGCCGCCAACAGCCGGTGCACCGATCATATAGCTGTCAAAGCCAAAGCCCTCGTCGACGTATTCATAGGACCAGTACCACTGGTTGCCGGTCGCTTTGATGGTCAGGTCGGCCTGCGGGATTTCCTGCTGACGGAACAGGATCGGCAGCGAATAGGCCCCGATCAGCACCAGAATCACGATCGGTGCGACGGTCCAGAGGATTTCAACCGGCGTGTGGTGTGTGAAGGATGCGGCAACGGGGTTGCGCTTGCGGTTATAGCGGATCGCCACCCAAAGGATCAGACCGGTCACGAAGATGGTGATCAAGGTGATGACGATCAGGATCAGGTGGTCCAGATCGTGGATGTCTTGCGCGACGCGGGTCACGGCTGGCTGAAAGCCCATCTTGCCGTCTACCGGCTCACCAATGATTTCCAGCCCGTCGATGCGAAGGTTTTCCTGCGCCATTGCTGGCACGGCGGAAAAAGCGGCCATGAGACCCGAAAAAGAGAGAAGATGTTTCATATGTCGTCCTGATCTTGTGACCATTGATAAGCGAATCCCAGCAGCACCCCGCAATTGGAGGCAGCTGTCCCGTTGTAATCTGTACGCTTACAATCATATTCTAACTTCAAGATAAAGACTTCTGCTTGCGTCAAACGGACGCGAAGCGATTTTTATGACACGATTCAGGGAACATTTTTATGAGCCAGCCGCCTTTCAACCCCTTTGAGGCGCAGCTTGACCGTGACGCCGCGCTGTCCATCCTGCGCGACGCTGTGGCAGGTGCCGACGACGGGGAACTGTTTTTCGAACGCCGGCGGTCTGAAGGGTTGGTGTTTGACGACGGGCGGCTGAAAACGGCCAGCTACGATGCCTCCGAAGGCTTTGGCTTGCGGGCGGTGCGGGGCGATGTCTCTGGCTATGCCCACTCGACCGAGATCACCGAAGCCGCCCTGCGCCGCGCAAGCGAGACAGCACGGCTGGCCGTGGGTGCGGGAGGCGGCACATGGGCGGATGCGCCAGCCGCGACCAATCAAAAGCTCTATACCGACGAAGATCCGATCGCGGGCGCGGCCTTTCCCGTCAAGGTCGACACCCTGCGCGAGATCGACGATTTCGCCCGCAGCCTTGATGCGCGTGTCGTGCAGGTTTCTGCCTCTATCTCTGCCTCCATCCAAGAGGTCGAGATTCTGCGCCCAGAGGGCACCTCTGTCCGCGATGTGCGCCCGATGACGCGGGTGAACGTATCGGTCATTGTCGAACAGGATGGCCGCCGCGAAAGCGGGACCGCCGGTGGCGGCGGGCGTGTCGGGCTGGACGGGCTGTTGGACCCCGCCGACTGGCAGGCCAAAACCCGCGAAGCCCTGCGCATCGCCTGCGTCAACCTGCGTGCCGTGCCTGCGCCTGCGGGCGTCATGGATGTTGTGCTTGGCCCCGGCTGGCCCGGCATCCTGCTGCACGAGGCCATCGGTCACGGATTGGAAGGGGATTTCAACCGCAAGGGCTCAAGCGCCTTTGCCGGCCTCATGGGCCAACGCATCGCCGCCAAAGGCGTGACGGTGCTGGATGATGGCACCCTCCCCGACCGGCGCGGGTCTATCTCTGTGGATGACGAGGGCACGCCCTCGGCCAAGAATGTGCTGATCGAGGACGGTGTGCTGGTAGGCTATATGCAGGACCGGCAGAACGCCCGGCTGATGGGCGTGGCCCCAACCGGCAATGGCCGCCGCGAATCCTATGCCCACACCCCGATGCCCCGCATGACCAACACCTATATGCTGGGCGGTGACGTGGCCCCCGGTGATATCGTCGCGGACCTCAAGGACGGCATCTATGCGGTCGGTTTTGGCGGCGGGCAGGTGGATATCACCAACGGCAAGTTCGTTTTCTCCTGCACCGAAGCTTACCGTGTGCGCAATGGCGTGGTCGGGGACCCCGTCAAAGGGGCAACGCTAATCGGAGACGGGGCCACGGCGCTGCAACAGATCCGCGCCATCGGCAATGATCCCGCGCTGGATCCGGGCATGGGCAACTGCGGCAAGGCGGGCCAATGGGTGCCCGTTGGCGTCGGACAGCCCACATTGATGATCGGCGGCCTGACCGTCGGCGGTGCCGCTGCCGCCTAAGTACAAACGGATTACCGGAGTGCGCCTAGGTGCTCCGGTGATCCGGAAATCCGATACCGGATAGCACACCGAAGAAGATTAGTAGTTCGGATTAAACCTTCGCCGTTCACGTTTCGTTAAGCAGCTTTGCCTAAAGCTGGTGATGCAACGGACGGAGACGCGGGATGACTGACAGGAACAACACTCCTTCCTCTTCCACGCCCCCCTTGGTCCCACCCACCCTGGAAGACGACAGCTTTGCGCGGCTTCGTCTGTTGCGCTCGCGCCGTGTCGGCGTTGTCACCTATTACCGTATGCTGCGCGAATACGGCACAGCGCGTGCCGCGCTTGAGGCATTGCCGGACGTCGCCCGCGCCGCAGGTGTGAAAGATTATCGCATCTGCCCCGAGAATGTCGTCCACGCAGAGCTGCGCGCGGCAAAGGCCGCGAATGCGCGATTGATTGCCCATGATTGCGCAGCCTATCCCCCTCATCTGGCAGAGCTCGACGACGCCCCCCCGTTTCTATGGGCAATCGGAGATATCGAGCTGCTGCACCGCCCCTTGGTGTCGATTGTGGGCGCGCGAAACGCCTCATCGCTCGGGACGCGCATGGCCCGCGCCTTGGCATCCGGCTTGGGGGAGGCGGGGTTTACGGTCGTCTCGGGATTGGCGCGGGGGATTGATGCCGCGGCACATCTGGCGACGCTCCAATCCGGCACAATCGCGGTGCAAGCGGGGGGCGTCGATGTGATCTATCCGGTAGAGAATACGACGCTTGCCCAAGACATCGCGGCCCAAGGGCTGCGCATTTCGGAACAACCGATGGGGCTGCAACCGATGGCGCGGCATTTCCCCAGCCGCAACAGGATCATCGCAGGGCTAAGCCGCGCAACGGTCGTGGTCGAAGCGGCGGCGAAATCCGGCAGCCTGATTACCGCCCGTGACGCGCTGGATCAGGGGCGAGAGGTGCTTGCCGTGCCCGGCCATCCCTTCGATGCCCGTGCCGCGGGCTGCAACATGCTGATCCGTGACGGGGCGGCGCTGGTGCGCAATGCCGCAGATGTGATTGATCAACTGGGACCGGCAAAGGCTGCCGCCGCCAGCCCGCCCATTTCCACAGCAGCCGCCCCCGCGCCGCAGCGCGACATTGCAGCGCTGCACACCGATATATTGTCACGCCTTGGCCCCAGCCCCGTTGCCGAAGACCAGCTGCTGCGCGATCTGGCGGTCGCACCGGGGATCGCCACACCTGTTCTGGTCGAGCTTGAGTTGAACGGGCATATCCTGCGCCATGCAGGCGGGCTGGTATCCCGCGCGGACTGAGCGTGACGCGGCCGCAGATCGGGGGCCAGCCCCCGCTTT
Organism: Sulfitobacter sp. PM12; assembly: GCF_045586035.1. Classification (NCBI taxonomy): domain Bacteria; kingdom Pseudomonadati; phylum Pseudomonadota; class Alphaproteobacteria; order Rhodobacterales; family Roseobacteraceae; genus Sulfitobacter; species Sulfitobacter sp. PM12. The sequence goes on along the minus strand of NZ_CP151529.1, from coordinate 992,846 downwards.
GGAGACCCTCCAAAGCGCCCCCGGGATTTAGACCATCTGGAAGCCGGAACCCCGGCCGGATTACACCGTGAAACACCCCCGAAAACGCGCTTTATAGCCCGTGTATCAAAGGGGGCGCGCTGTTCTGCGGATTGACAAACTTCGCTTCACGCCACATGTCACAGCATAAGCCACGCGAATTAATTTGATCCAAGGTGCCGAATTTTATGCCAGTTGTCGTCGTCGAATCACCTGCCAAAGCTAAAACGATCAACTCGTATCTCGGCAGTGATTACACCGTGCTTGCGTCCTACGGCCACGTCCGCGATCTGCCGCCCAAAGACGGATCGGTCGACCCGGAAAACGGGTTCGACATGACTTGGGAAGTCGCCGCAGCAAGCAAGAAACACGTCAAAGCCATCGCTGATGCGCTGAAAGACGACAACGCATTGATCCTCGCGACTGACCCTGATCGCGAAGGCGAAGCGATCAGCTGGCACCTGCAAGAGGCGCTGACCAAACGCAAGTCGATCAAGAAGGACACACCGGTCAGCCGCGTGGTGTTCAACCAGATCACCAAAAAGGCCGTAACCGAAGCGATGGCGAACCCGCGTCAGGTCGATATGCCACTGGTCGAGGCCTATCTGGCACGGCGCGCGCTGGATTATCTGGTGGGCTTCAACCTGTCGCCTGTCCTGTGGCGTAAATTGCCGGGCGCGAAATCGGCGGGGCGGGTACAGTCGGTCACCTTGCGTCTGATCGTCGAGCGCGAGATGGAGATCGAGGCCTTCCGCAACCGCGAATACTGGAGCGTCAAGGCGCTGGTCGCCACGCCGCGCGGGCAAGAGTTCGAGGCCCGTCTGGTGACGCTTGCCGGTAAAAAGCTGGACCGTTTTGATCTTGGCAATGAAACCCAGGCCGAGATGGCGGTACAGGCGATTACCAGTCGCGATCTGACGGTTACCAGCGTCGAGGCGAAACCCGCGAGCCGCAACCCCTCGGCCCCGTTCATGACCTCGACGTTGCAGCAGGAAGCCAGCCGCAAGTTCGGCATGGGCGCACGCCAGACCATGAGCACGGCGCAGCGGCTCTATGAAGCCGGTCACATCACCTATATGCGGACCGACGGCATCGACATGGCCCCCGAAGCGATCACGATGGCACGGGACGCCATCTCGGACCGGTTCGGGGCGGAGTATGTCCCGTCTGAGCCGCGCATTTACAAGAACAAGGCCAAGAACGCGCAAGAGGCGCACGAATGTGTGCGCCCCACCGACATGACCAAAGATGCCGACGCGCTGAAACTGACCGAACCGGATCAACGCAAGCTTTACGACCTGATCTGGAAGCGCACGCTGGCCTGCCAGATGGAAAGCGCGCGTCTGGAACGCACCACGGTAGAGATCGGCAGCAAGGACGAACAGGTCGGGCTGCGCGCCACCGGTCAGGTGGTGAAATTCGACGGCTTCCTGCGCGTCTACGAAGAAGGCCGCGACGATGTCGTGGACGAGGATGACAAGCGCCTGCCGCAGATCACCCAAGGCGACAAGATGGACAAACGCGCCGTCACGCCAGAGCAGCACTTTACCCAGCCGCCCCCCCGCTACACCGAAGCGACATTGGTCAAGCGCATGGAAGAGCTGGGAATCGGGCGCCCATCGACCTACGCCAGCGTTGTCACGACCATTCAGGACCGCGAATACGTTCGCAAGGAAGGCAACCGTCTGTTCCCCGAGGACAAGGGCCGTTTGGTGACGGCCTTCCTCGAGAATTACTTCCGCAAATATGTGGGCTATGACTTCACCGCCGATCTGGAAAACCAGCTTGATAAGGTGAGCGCGGCGGATGCCGACTATAAGGATGTGCTGGGCCGGTTCTGGCAGGATTTTTCGGCTGCGATTGCTGAAACCGCCGATTTGCGCATCACCGAGGTGTTGGAAAAGATCAACGAGGTACTCGAGCCGCATCTCTTCCCGCCCAATGAGGATGGTAGCGACCCGCGCCTGTGCCCCAACTGCGAGATCGGGCGTTTGTCGATGCGCACCGCACGGTCCGGCGGCGCGTTCATCGGCTGTTCGAACTACCCTGAATGCCGCTATACCCGCCCCTTCGGCCCGCCCGACCCCGAGGCCGAAGCCTCGGCTATTCCGCCCGATGGCAAACTGCTGGGTGAGGATATGGGCGACGAGATTCGCGTGTTCAAAGGGCGCTTCGGCCCTTATGTACAGCGCGGCCCCGTCACCGAAGAGAACAAAAAACCGCCGCGTCAATCGGTGCCCAAGGACTGGCCAGCCGAAGAGCTGGAGCTGGAACGCGCTGTCATGCTGCTGTCGTTGCCGCGAGAGATCGGCCCGCACCCGGAAGATGGGGTGATGGTCTGGGCAAATATCGGGCGCTACGGCCCCTATATCAAACACGCCGACAGCACGTCGAACCGTGGCGGGACCAATGCGAACCTCGAAAGTCTGGACGAGGTGTTCACCGTTGGCATGAACCGCGCCGTGCAATTGCTGGCCGAGAAAGTCGCCAGCCGTGGCGGACGTGGCAAAGCGGCAAAACCGATCCGCGAGATGGGCGAACACCCCGATCTGGGCGGCGAGGTCAACATCATGGAAGGCAAATACGGCCCTTATGTGAAGTGGGAGAAAGTCAACGCCACCATCCCCAAAGAGGTCGAGCCTGCCGATCTGACCATGGAACGTGCGGTTGAGCTGATCGAGGAAAAGCTGGCGAAATCCCCTGCCAAGCGCAAAGCCGCAACCAAGAAGCCCGCAGCAAAGAAGCCCGCAGCAAAGAAAACCGCTGCGAAAAAGGCTCCGGCCAAGAAAACGGCTGCCAAGAAGGCCCCCGCAAAGAAACCAGCGGCCAAAAAGGCACCCGCAAAGAAACCAGCGGCCCAAAAGGCACCCGCAAAATCGGCCGCTGCACCGGAAGAGTGAGAGCGCAACTCACATATTCATGAAATGACATATATGTGAGTTGCCCCGCCCTGCCCTTGCTGCTTTTACCTGTGACAATCGCCACGGTAGAAGGACATAAAGATGGCAGAGCAGACATTCTCAAGACGCGGGTTGATCCTGACAGCGGGCGCGGCGCTTTTCACGCCGGCCCTGTTGCGCGCACAGACGCCGGTGCCAGAGATCGCGGCACCGGTACGTCATAACACCAATGGATTTTCCAGCCAGAACTGGCAGGACCACTTTGATACATTGGGCAAAGCCGCGATCGTGGCTGATACCTCTTCCCGCGCGCTGCACTATTGGGGCGGCGATGGCGAGACCTACAAGATTTACCCGACCTCCGTGCCCCGCAGCGACGAGCTGACCAAACGCGGCTACACCCGCATTGTGCGCAAACGTGTCGGGCCCGACTGGACACCGACACCCAGCATGATCGAACGCGACCCCGATCTGAAGTATATGCCGCCCGGTCCGGACAACCCGCTTGGCACCCATGCGATGTACCTCAGCTGGCCCGCCTATCTGATCCACGGCACCCATGACACGCGCAAGATCGGGCGGCAAAGCTCGGACGGGTGCATCGGGCTTTACAACCACATGATCGAGGCGCTGTACCAGATTGCCCCCATCGGCACGCAGGTACGCATCGTCTGACCTCGCTGCGGGCTGCACTGGCCCCGCAACGACAGCTGCCCACCCGACGCAGGGTGGGCGCACATCCCCCGAATTTTCCGGCAAGCTCCACTGGTACCGCTGACATTAGCGTCGGCGGTTTGACACGTTCGTTACGCCGCGTCATAGAAGTCGTATAACGATAATACGACAGGGCCGTGAGCCTCTCTTGAAAGGAGCCGGAATGAAGAAAATCTATGGAAGCGCTGCCGAGGCGCTGGAAGGCGTGCTGCACGATGGCATGCTGATCGCAGCGGGAGGCTTTGGCCTTTGCGGTATTCCCGAACTGCTGCTGAACGCGATCCGGGACGCGGGCACCAAGGATTTGACCTTTGCCTCGAACAATGCGGGCGTAGATGATTTCGGCATCGGTATCTTGTTGCAGACCAAGCAGGTCAAGAAAATGATCAGCTCTTACGTCGGCGAGAACAAGGAATTCATGCGCCAGTATCTCGGCGGCGAGCTTGAGCTGGAATTCAACCCGCAAGGCACCTTGGCCGAACGTATGCGTGCGGGTGGTGCGGGCATCCCCGGCTTCTATACCAAAACTGGCGTTGGCACCGTGATCGCCGAAGGCAAAGAGCACAAGGATTTCGACGGCGAGACCTATATCCTTGAGCGGGGCATCGTTGCGGATCTGGCGATTGTCAAAGCGTGGAAAGCGGATGACACTGGGAACCTCGTGTTCCGCAAGACTGCGCGCAACTTCAACCCGCCAGCGGCCATGTGTGGCAAGATCTGCATCGCCGAGGTCGAAGAGATCGTTCCCCGTGGCAGCCTTGGCGGCGACGCGATCCATCTGCCCGGCATCTATGTGCACCGCATCATTCAGGGTGATCACGAGAAACGCATCGAACAGCGCACAGTGAGGACGGCATAATGGCTTGGGATCGCAATCAAATGGCGGCACGCGCCGCGCAGGAACTGCAAGACGGTTGGTATGTGAACCTTGGCATCGGGATTCCGACGCTGGTGTCCAACTACATCCCCGATGGGATGGATGTGACCTTGCAGTCGGAAAACGGCATGTTGGGCATGGGGGCTTTCCCCATCGAGGGCGAAGAAGACGCCGACCTGATCAACGCAGGCAAGCAGACCATCACCGAGCTGGATCGCACCTCGTATTTCGACAGCTCGACCTCCTTCGGGATGATCCGCGGCGGCAAGATCGCCATGGCCATTCTGGGCGCGATGGAAGTGGCTGAAAACGGCGACCTCGCCAACTGGATGATCCCCGGCAAGCTGGTCAAAGGCATGGGCGGCGCGATGGATCTGGTCGCGGGTGTGGGCCGCGTTGTGGTGGTCATGGACCACGCCAGCAAGCATGGCGACAGCAAGGTACTGAAAGAATGCACCCTGCCGCTGACCGGCAAGAACGTCGTTGACCGCATCATCACCAATCTAGGTGTGCTGGATGTCGTTGAAGGCGGGCTGAAGATCGTTGAATGCGCCGATGGCGTCACCGAAGACGAACTGCGCGCCGCGACCGAAGCGACAATCGTCTAATCTGCTGACGCGATGAACGACGAGGGGCGCAGCCAGCGATGGCCGCGCCCCTTTTTACATCCACCCCGAACTGGCGTCAGTTCATCGCCGCAAAGACACACCCGTCCGAAATCAGCTCGGGCGGGGTCTGGCACAGGCCCTTGGCGACCTGAAAAGCGGCCAGCACCTTGGGCACATAGTCACGGGTTTCGGCAAAAGGCGGCACGCCCGCGTGCTTGTGCACGGACCCTTCGCCCGCGTTATAGCCCGCCAGCACCAAGATCGGATCGCGGTCGAATTCGCCCATCAGCCAATCAAGATATTTTACGCCGCCCGCGATATTCTGCGTCGGGACCATACTATCGGTCACCCCAAAGCGGGACGCTGTATCAGGCATCAGCTGCATCAACCCCTGCGCCCCCGCCCCGCTGATGGCATCGGGCCGCCCTGCGGATTCAACCGTGATCACCGCGAGCACAAGCGCAGGTGACACCTGTGTCCCGATCGTAGAGCGGAGGATGTCGATCCCGTTGGCCTTGGCGATCTCTTGCATCTGTTGCATGCGTGGCGCGGGGATTTTGCTGCTGGCGGTTGCCAGCGTGATCATCGCGGCCTCCAGCCGGCCCGGGCCAGATTTCTCGACCGCCGGAGAGACACGATCCCAGAACCAATCATATTGCCCCGGCGACGCTGGCACGATGGCACCGGAGTCGGTTGCGACAACCTCGGGTACGTCGTCGGCCTTGGGTTCGATAAAGACATTGATCCGATTGGTACTGCCCGGCTTGGGCGGCTTCACACGTTTTGCCTCGAACTTGGGAAACGGCTTGGGCGCGTCTGCCCAGACAGCCGAGGCCGCCAGCATCCCCACCATCAAAGATACGGTCATTCGTCGAAACATCGCTGCCTGCACTGATTATTTAATGCTCTTTTTCAGCAATCTCGCACGGAAACCCTCGCCAAACCAACCAAACATGGCAGGGAACATGGCGATTTCGCCATAATTGATGCAATCCTGCCCCGCTTCCCATCAAGGATAACAAAAAATGAAGATGGAAAATTGTTTTGTATCAGCGGGCTACAATAATTCTGCCGAAAACCGGCCCGGAAAAATGAAATGTCACAATTGCCGCCAAATTCGTGCCCCATTCACAAGGCTATATAGGCTCATACCAAGTCAGCCAGATGCGGAATTGAGAGAGAAGCATCGAAACGGACGACAGGGTTGAGATTGAAAACTTTATGATCCTTGGAGGGACATACCATGATGAACTTTATCAAGAACTTCAAAAACGACGAATCCGGCGCTGTAACTGTTGACTGGGTCGTTCTGACCGCCGCCGTTGTTGGCCTGGCCGTGGCAGCTTACTCCTCGATCGAAACAGGCGCTTCCAACCTGACAGCGAATACTCAGTCCTTCATGGCAAAACAGAACCCAAGCCAATAAGCTATCGTCATCTACGGTACCTTTGGCCGCATTCTGCTCGACAGAATGCGGCCAGTTTTTTAGACCTTCATCACGCAAGGCAAAACAATGCTCTCGAAGCTTATCAAATTCTGGAAAAGTCCAAGCGGTGCGGTCACAGTTGACTGGGTGGTTCTATGTGCGGCCGTGGTATCTCTGGCGGTTCTCATTGTCGTCAGCATGACTACCGGAACTGTGGATCTAGCAGACCGGGTGATGACCCAGACGCCGGGCGACATCTAACCCAAGCCACCCTGATAATGACCCAGCCTGGTCGCGGATTATCCATAGTCTGGACACAATCACCGCCTATCCATTGGTATAAGTTTCGCGCCGCGTCTTGGGACCGGCACACACTCAAGAGAGGTAAGTAACATGCGGATGGTTTTTGGACTGGTCCTGCTCGCCGGTATCGCTTTGGCAGGTGGTGCTGTGTATCTAGCAAAGGGCCGCATCAGTGAATATCAACGCGCCAACCAACAGGCGCAAGAGGCTCTGGCGCAGATCGTGCCGACGGTTGGTGTATATGTGGCAAACGGGCCGCTGAAATACGGTCAACGCCTGACCCGCGAAGATGTGCGGCAGGTGAACTGGCCTGAAAATGCGATCCCCGAAGGCGCGTTTATCGAAGAAGCTGAACTCTTCCCCGAAAACAGCGATGACCTGCGTGTCGTACTGCGTGCGATGGAGAAAGACGAAGCCATTATGGCAGTGAAGGTGACCGAACCCGGTGCCGATACCGGCCTCACCTCGCAGCTGGAACGGGGCAGCCGTGCTTTCGCGATCCGCGTCGATGTATCAAGCGGCGTCTCGGGCTTCCTGCGCCCCGGTGACCGTGTCGATGTCTACTGGACCGGCCGCATCAACCGGGGTGGCAATGACCGCGCCGATACCGGAGACGTGACCAAACTGATCGAGGCAGGCGTCAAGATCATCGCGATCGACCAAAGCGCCGGCGGCGAACGCAGCGAGGCGGCCATCGCGAATACTGTGACTGTTGCCGTTCAGCCCTATCAAGTTGCCGCATTGGCACAGGCTCAATCGACGGGTGACCTATCCCTCTCGCTCGTCGGGGCAGAGGATGACACCGTCGCCGGTGAGATCGAAGTCGACCAGCGCCGCCTGCTCGGCCTGACAGAAGAAACGGTCAAAGTCGAAACGACGACAGAAAAAGTCTGCACCATCCGGACCCGTCGTGGTGCCGAAGTGGTCGAAATCCCGATCCCCTGCACCAACTGATCTGCTTGTCAGGCGGGGCAAATACGGACCTCAGCACCGCCGCGCATCACTTTGCGCGGCGTTTTGCCATTTCGGATATGTTGCTGTTAATCCACATATACCCGCCACCCCCTGTCATTGATTCTTGCAAAAAAACGCAAAGGACCGCACAGTGTCGCAAACGGCGGGCGCAAAGACCCTATTTTGAGGCGTGATCACAAAGGCAGGTCACATGAAAATCGATAAGTTTATTAAAGCAGCCCTATTGGGACTGACCATTGGCGCGATGCCATTTGCATTGACTGCGCCGATCGACGCGCAGGCCAACACTCTCCGTGTGGTCAAGAAGGGCACCAACCGTGTGTTGGAAGTCCCGATGAACCGCGCGGTTGTGGTTGAAAGCGATATCCCCTTTGCCGAGCTTAGCATCGCCAACCCGGGGATCGCAGATATATCATCCCTCTCCGATCGCACCATCTATGTGCTGGGCAAATCCCCTGGCCTGACCACGCTGACCCTGCTGGATGCGGCCGGTCAGCTGATCACCAACGTGGATGTGCGCGTCGCGGCGGATGTCTCTGAATTCAAGGAACGCCTGCGGCAGATCCTGCCCGGCGAAAAGATCGAAGTGCGCACAGCCAACGACGGTATCGTCCTGTCGGGCATCGTTTCCTCCACCCAACGCCTGCAGCGCGCCCTTGATCTGGCCGAACGCTACGCGCCGGAACGCGTCTCCAACCTGATGAGCGTCGGCGGCATCCAGCAGGTGATGATGAAAGTCCGCTTCGCCGAAATGAGCCGATCTGTCTCCAAATCCCTAAGCGCGTCGCTCGCGTTGAACGGGTTGGTGGGCAACGATCTTGCGATCAATGGCGGGACCAATACGACAAATACATCAGGCGCGATTGCGAACTCTCTTGGCGGCACGACACCTGCGTCCAACAGCAACGCAGGCGCGGTACTGTTCGGCTTTAACGCAGGGTCCACCCAAGTCGGCCTGCTGCTTGAAGCCCTGGAGCAGAAGGGCGCCGTACGCTTCCTTGCCGAACCGAACCTCGTCGCGCTGTCCGGGCAAGAGGCGACGTTCCTTGCCGGTGGCGAATACCCCGTGCCTGTCGCCCAGACCGGCGACCAGATTTCGGTGCAGTACAAACCCTTCGGCGTAGAGATGAGCTTTATCCCCCGTGTCGTGGATAAAGACCTGATTAACCTCGAACTCAAAGCTGCTGTGTCGGCGATTGATGCCAGCAACAGCGTGTCCTTGGGCAATGGTTTCGACATCTCGGCCTTCACCCGCCGCGAAACCTCGACCACGGTTGAAATGCGCGACGGCGAAAGTTTTGCGATCGCGGGTCTGCTGACCGACGATTTCACCGATAACTCCAGCCAGCTACCCTGGATCGGCGATGTGCCTGTATTGGGCGCGTTGTTCCGCAGCGCGAACTATCAGCGCAGCCAGTCCGAACTGGTGATCATTATCACGGCCCATCTTGTGACCCCCACCCGAGGCGAGGCTTTGGCCCTGCCCACCGACCGGATCAAACCGCCCACGGAAAGCGAATTGTTCCTGTCAGGTCGCACGTCCAAAGGCAGCACAGCGCCCACCAAAGGGGCCGCTGGCGAGGTTGCCAAACAGGACTTTAGCGGGTCATATGGCTATGTATTGGATTGATCAGATGACTTCAGCGATCCCTTCGACAGGTAAAATCACCGGGTTATGCGCCGCTTTGGCGATGACCGTAGCAGGCTGCGTCAGCAGCCCTGATCCGGTCTATACCCAGTTCCACCGCGAAGCAGGATCCCTGACCGATCTGGGCACCTTCGGTAACGCCACGCTGAACAACCGTTTGGTGATGACAGGCGAACGCCAGTACACCTTCGATCTGGCCAACCGCTTTGCCGGCGAAGTCGAATCCACGGTGACCTTTGCCTTTAACTCGGCCCAGCTGGACGGGGCCGCGCAGGCTGTGCTGCGGCGCCAAGCGGGATGGATCCGCCAGTTCCCCGAGGTCCGGTTCCGCGTGTATGGCCATACCGATGCCGTCGGTTCGAACAGCTACAACAAGGCGTTGGGCCTGCGCCGAGCACAATCCGTTGTTGCGTTTCTGTCAACGCAAGGCATCAGCCGAAGCCGTCTTGAGGCCGTTGTTTCCTTTGGCGAAACACAGCCGTTGATCGTGACACAGGGCCGCGAACGGGCAAACCGTCGCACCGTGACCGAAGTCAGCGGCTTTGTCGGGCGTCATCCCACCGTTCTGGACGGCAAATACGCGCAGATCATCTATCGCGATTACGTTGCCAGCGCCGTGCCGCCGACTCAGCTATCGGGCGGTGCGACATCGACCGGGACCACGACGGAATAGCCGGATAAAAGATACCTCGTGAAAGGCCTGATCGTCGCTGACGGTCGGGCCTTTTGCGTTTCAATCCGGCAAATCCCTGCGGATCGTTTCAAAAGACCAAACAATAGAAACTATTTAGCCCCAATCTTGCCCAACTTGGCAGGGATATTCACTGCAATAGGACAGTTGCGCCCGGCCACCGTGGTCTGACGCAGGGGACCGCAAGGCAAAGAACAGGGCGACGCCCGATTAGCCCTTGCCGCGCCCCAAAGAGAAGAAGGGGAAGTTTAGGTATGAGCAGCAGTATGCCACAGATTGACGCACCACAGATCATCGCCTGCACTGTCAGCCGTGATGTACAGAACTTTGACCTGCTGATCGAGGATATGGAATCAGCTTTGGGCGAAGCCTGGGGTGATCTCGGCTTTTCTGAAAGCCTCGCTTTTTTCAGCCAGCCCGAAGCGGCGACGCTCGAACTGATTGCACTGGCGCTTGATTCCGAGGACGAAGAGAACCTGCCGATGATGTCCGAGATCATCTCGCAGGCCAAATCGCGTCATATCAAGGTGATCCTGATCGCCGAAGACATGTCCCCGGCCTCGCTCCATTCCCTGTTGCGTCAAGGTGCGGATGAATTCGTCCCCTACCCGCTGCCCGAAGGCGAATTGGCGGCGACCATCGAACGTCTGCGCGCAGGCCCCGAGCCCACAGCCGAACATATCGAGGCAGGCCCCAAGCTGAAACCCGGTGCCGATAAAGACGGCGCTGTGATCGTGGTACATGGTTTGGCCGGTGGCACCGGTGCGACCAGCATGGCCGTTAATCTGGCGTGGGAACTGGCGACCTCCGACAAAAAGAACCCGCCAAAGGTCTGCCTGCTGGATTTCGATCTGCAGTTCGGGGCCGTGGCGACCTATCTGGACCTGCCGCGCCGCGAAGTCGTCTATGACATGCTGATCGAGACAGACGAGATGGACGAGGAAAGCTTTGGTCAGGCTCTGCTGACCTATGAAGACACGCTTCAGGTGCTGACCGCCCCCGCTGATATGCTGCCGCTCGATCTGATCACCTCGGAAGATGTGACACGAATTCTGGATATGGCGCGCAACCAGTTCGACTACGTTGTTGTCGATATGCCGTCGACGCTGGTGCAATGGACCGAAACCGTGCTGAGCAATGCGCATGTCTATTTTGCCATGCTCGAACTGGATATGCGCTGCGCCCAAAACGCCTTGCGTTTCAAACGCGCGCTGCAATCCGAAGAGCTGCCGGTCGAAAAGCTGCGCTATGTCATGAACCGCGCGCCGAAATTTACCGACCTTAACGCCAAAGCGCGGGTCAAACGGATGGCAGAAAGCCTTGGTATTTCCATCGACGTGCAGCTGCCTGATGGCGGCAAGCAGGTGACGCAGGCCAACGACCACGGTCTGCCGCTCGCCAATACCGCCGCCAAGAACCCGCTACGCCGCGAGATCGCAAAGCTCGCGTCTTCTATCCACGACCTCAAGGCTGACGAAGCCAAAGCCGCCTGATCCGGCCCAAGCGCCAGATAATTTAGAAAGAGTATTCAGATGTTCTCGAAGTATAAAAAGCCAGGTGACGTTGCCGTAGCCACACCCGCCCCAAAGGCGAAGGCTCCCGCGCCCCAGCAACAGCCAGAGGAAGCGGTCGCGCCCAAACCCGCCAGCATGCGCCGCGTGGCTCAAGCTGCAACCGTCGCCCCGCAGGATCGCGACGTGAAGCGCAAGCAACGCATGAGCGACATCAAGCTCGAACTGCACCGTGCCCTGCTTGAGAACCTGAACCTCGCCGCCCTTGAACATGCCTCGGAGCAGGATCTGCGCAGCGAGATCAACGAAATCTCGACCGAGATTCTGGCCGAGAAATCCATCGTGTTGAACCGCGAGGACCGCGTTCAACTGAACTCCGAACTGTATGACGAGGTGACCGGCCTTGGCCCGCTGGAAACGCTGCTGAAAGACGACAGCGTCAACGATATTCTGGTCAACGGCCCGCAACAGATCTTTGTGGAACGCGCGGGTAAACTGCAGCTGACCGACGTGACCTTCAAAGACGAAAAGCACCTGCTGCGGATCATCGACAAGATCGTTTCCGCCGTTGGCCGTCGCGTCGATGAAAGCAACCCTTATGTCGATGCGCGCTTGAAAGACGGCTCGCGTTTCAACGCAATGGTCCCGCCGATTGCCGTGGACGGCAGCCTTGTCTCCATTCGTAAGTTTAAGAAAGACAAACTGGGCATTGATGATCTGGTAAGCTTTGGGGCCTTCTCGGAAGAGATGGCAGCCTATCTGCAAGCCGCCGTGGCCACCCGTCTGAATATCATCGTCTCGGGCGGTACAGGTTCTGGTAAAACCACCACGCTGAACGCGCTGTCATCGTTTATTGCCAACGATGAACGTATCCTGACCATCGAAGACACCGCCGAACTGCAACTGCAACAGACCCATGTGGGCCGCATGGAAAGCCGCCCGCCCAACGTTGAAGGCAAGGGCGAGGTATCCCCGCGCGACTGTCTGAAAAACGCCCTGCGGATGCGGCCTGACCGGATCATCGTCGGCGAGACGCGCGGCGAGGAAGTGATCGACATGCTGCAGGCCATGAACACCGGCCACGACGGGTCGATGACCACGATCCACGCCAACTCTGCCCGCGATGGTGTCAGCCGTCTGGAAAACATGATCGCCATGGCCGGTATCGAAATGCCGCTGAAAGCGGTCCGCAGCCAGATCTCGTCGGCTGTGAACCTGATCGTACAAGCGTCGCGCTTGCAGGACGGGTCGCGCCGCATGACGTCGATCACCGAAATCACCGGCATGGAGGGCGACGTGATCTCTATGCAGGAAATCTTCCGCTTTCAGCGCGTCGGCCTGACGCCCGAAAACAAGATCATCGGCCACTTCACCGGCACCGGCGTGCGCAGCCACTTCTCTGAACGTTTCAAGATGTGGGGCTATGACCTGCCATCGTCGATCTATGAACCCGTTGTGGTCAAGTAAGGATTATCAATCATGAGTGCAGAACCCATTATCTATGGCCTGATCTTCGTCGGTGTCCTTGTGCTGGTCGAAGGGCTGTATCTGGTCGCTTTCGGTAAATCCATCAGCCTCAACAGCAAGGTCAACCGCCGGCTTGAAATGCTGGAAAAAGGGGCCCGCCGCGAAGAGGTTCTGGACAAGCTGCGCAAGGAAATGCAGCAGCACATGGATAATAAATCCATTCCGGTCTATTCCCTGCTCGCCGAGAAAGCACAAAAGGCCGCGATCGCCTTTGCGCCGAAACAGCTGATCATGATCATGGCCGGCCTTTCGGTCGTCGCCTTTCTGGGGCTGACCATCGGCACCAATACCGAAGTGCCCGTGCGCATCCTGATCTCTGTCGGGATCGGTGTCGGGGCCGTGTTTTTCTGGATCTCGTCCAAAGCGAAAAAGCGCATGGACATGATCGAAGAGCAGCTGCCTGACGCGGTGGAACTGATGGTGCGGTCGTTGCGCGTGGGCCACCCTTTCACCAGCGCAATCTCTATCGTGTCCAAGGAAATCCAGGACCCGCTGGCGTCGGAATTCGGCGTAATTGCCGATGAAACCGCCTATGGCCGCGACATTGGCGAGGCGCTCAAAGATATGGCCGAACGGCTTGATATGCAGGATTTGCGCTTCCTCGCGGTGGCTGTGACCATCCAGCAGCAATCGGGGGGTAACCTTGCCGAAATCCTTGCGGGGTTGGCCAAGGTCATCCGCGCCCGCTTCCGCCTGTTCCGCCGCGTGCGCGCTATCACCGCCGAGGCGAAATGGTCCGGCAAGTTCCTGTCCGCCTTCCCGATCCTCGCGCTGATCGTGATCAAACTCGGTGACCCGCATTACTATGACGAAGTCATGACCCACCCGCTGTTCATCCCCGGCTGTATCGCGGTTGTCCTGTTCCTGTCGCTTAACCTCATCGTCATGCGCAAGCTGACCGATATCAAAGTCTAAGGGGGCCTCACTGTGAATTTCCTCAACTCACTCGACACCGCACTTGGTCCCATGGGCTGGATCGCCATTCTGGGCGCATTGGGCCTAACCATGGTGGGCGCAACGCTTGTCATGATCCTGCGCCAGCCCGAAGACCCTTTGGCCAAGCTCAAACGTAGCCAGACCGAGGCTGCCGATGCAGGCAAGCAACAGCGCCTGCGCCAGTCGGACCGCAACGAGAAGCTGCAAAAATTCGCCAAGTTCCTTGAACCCGAAGACGTGGAAGAGCTAAGCGCCAAGGCGCTGCTGCTGCGTCAGGCGGGCTATAGCTCGCGCGATGCGGTACGGTTCTTTCACTTTGCACAGATGGCGCTTGGTATTGCCGGGCTGGTGATCGGCACCGTCTACATCAACTTCCTTGGTGGCGGCGAAGGCATGACCACCAACAAGATGATGCTGTATACCGTGGGCCCCGGCGGCATCGGATATTTCCTGCCGCGCTATTGGGTGACCCGCCGCGTCGCCGAGCGGAAAGAGGAAATCACACGCGGTTTTCCCGATGCGCTGGACATGATGCTCGTCTGCGTCGAAGCCGGCCAGTCGCTTGATCAATGTATCGTCCGTGTGGCCCGCGAATTGCGCGCCTCCTACCCTGCGCTGGCGGAAGAGTTCGAAATCGTCGCCTATGAGATGAAGGCCGGTAAAGACAAGGTCAGCGTGCTGAACGCCATGGGCGAACGCTGCGGTGTGCAAGATGTGTCGTCCTTTGTGACAGTGCTGGTACAATCCGCCGCCTTCGGGACATCCATCGCCGACGCGCTGCGGGTCTATGCCGCCGAGATGCGCGACAAACGCGTGATGCGCGCCGAAGAGGCCGCAAACAAGTTGCCAACCAAGATGACACTTGCCACAATGATGCTGACCGTTCCTCCGCTGCTGATCATTCTGGTCGCGCCATCGGTGATGAACATTACCAAACTAGGTCAGTAAGGCTCTGCATGATCCACATTCCCAAGCGCGCGTTACCCTTCAGGCTCGCGCTTTGTATGACCCTGATCGCCGGATTGGCCGCTTGCTCTGCAGGCGGTCTTTCCGCGTTTGGGGGCAAGCGCGCCAGCCCTGAGAACCCCTTTGCCCCCGGTGTCAACACCCGCAAGGACGCCGAAGACGGGGTAGAGGTCGCCCATCGTCTGATGCGCGCGGGCGAATACGAACTGGCCATCCGCGCCTTCAACCGCGCCGCGCTCGCCTCCCAGTTGGACGCCGAAATCCTGTCGGGACTGGGCAGCGCCAACCTTGGGCTAGGGCGATTGGGTCAGGCGGAAAAGCTGCTGCGCGACGCTGTAGAAAAGGACGAAACCCACCCCGAGGTCTGGAATAATCTCGGCGTTGTGTTGATGGAGCGCGGCAAACTCGCCGAAGCCCAGCTGACCTTTCGCAAGGCCTATGCGCTCGATAATGGCGAAAGTGACGCAATCCGTGACAATTTGCGCTTAGCACTCGCAAAATCGGAAAACTCTGTTACGATCCCGGATCAAGAAGACAGTTATAAATTGGTGCGGCGCGGCTCGGGCGACTATCTGGTTCGGCCAGCATCATAACGAGGCAGAGCAGTAAAAGGACGCAAAAATGCGCCACCCTATCCTATTGGCCGCCTGCATTGCAGGCGTCGTCGCAGTAGCAGGCTGCGGCAAGAAATCCGGCGAGGATACCGTCACCCGCGCCTTCCAGGACGTGAACGTCGTGGATGAAAGCAACCTCAATGATGTGATGCTGACAGTGGCCGACCCGAACGAGGCGGTCAGCTATTTCACCCGCACCGCGCAGGAAAACCCCGACCGCATCGACATCCAGCGCAGCTTGGGCAAATCCCTGATCCGCGCCAAACGCAACCAAGAGGCCGCATCCGTCTGGGGCAAAGTCGCCGCTTCCAAGGATGCCACCGCCGACGACAAGGTTAATTACGCCGATGCGCTGATCCGCGCGGGCGATTGGGCCAAGGCGGAAAAGACGCTGGATTCCGTCCCGCCCACCCATGAAACCTACAACCGCTACAGGCTTGAGGCGATCGTCGCTGACAGCAAGCAGGAATGGGACAAGGCCGACAGTTTTTACGAGATCGCCATTGGTCTGACCACCAAACCCGGTTCGGTCATGAACAACTGGGGCTACTCCAAATTGACGCGCGGCGACTATCAGGCTGCCGAACGCCTTTTCGGCGAGGCTGTGAAACAGGATTCGACGCTGTTTACCGCCAAGAACAACCTGATCCTCGCCCGTGGCGCGCAACGTGAATACAGCCTCCCCCCGATCGAGATGGACCAGACCGAGCGCGCGCAACTGCTGCACACCCTCGCGCTCTCCGCGATCAAGAAGGGCGACGTTGAAACCGGCAAAGGGCTGCTGCGCGACGCCATCAGCACCCACCCGCAGCACTTCGAGGCCGCCGTCCGGTCGCTGCGCGCGCTGGAAAACGCAGGCTAACGCGTGGAGATCACCAGCTCCGCAGCGCTGTGGTTCCTGCCCTTCGCGCTGCCCCTTTGTGCCTATACGATCTACACCGATCTGGCCTTTATGCGGATCACCAATGTCACGGTGATCGCATTGGCCGCCGTGTTTGTGCTGATCGGCCCGATTGCCCTACCCTTTGACAGCTACCTCTGGCACCTGCTGGCGATGGTGGTGGCGCTTGTTGTGGGCATCTTCATGAACGCAGGCGGGCTGATGGGCGCGGGGGATGCGAAATTCATCGCCGCCGCCACACCCTTTATCGCGCTCGGGGATGTGCGCTTTGTCATGGCGCTGTTCATGGCGACGCTGGTTGCCGCCTATATCATTCACCGCGCCGCCAAATATTCCCCCCTGCGCAAGCTTGCCCCGCAATGGGTCAGCTGGCACGAAGCCAAGAAATTCCCCATGGGCCTCGCCCTTGGAACTGTGCTTGCCGCATATTTAATGCTCGGTGCCTACTTCGGGGCCTGATTTCGCCATATTCAACCGCTACGCCTTGGGGCACGCCCGTGTCCCCATGAAAGAAGCCTTCATGAATATGCAAACCAGCGCCGTCATGGCCCCCCCTCCGCCGCGCACCATCCAAGAGATGAAGCTGCCCGTGGTGATGATGCGCGACATCATGATCAAGACGATGTTCCGCAAGAACGTCACCATGGTCAGCGAACTCGCAGCGGCGATCTGCCTGCCGCTTCAGGTCACGCAGGAACTGGTGGATCTGTCGCGCGAACAACGCCTTCTCGAAGCAACGGGCACGCTTAACGCGAATAACGGCAATGAAATGGGCTACCAGCTGACCGATCTGGGCAAGGCCCGCGCGCTGGATGCCTTGGCGCAATCGGAATACTTCGGCCCGATGCCCGTGCCGCTTGATGTCTACCGCGAACAGATCAAGCGCCAGTCCGTGCGCAACATGCAGATCACCCGTGCAAAACTCGAAGCGGCAATGGGCCATCTGGTGCTCCCGTCCGAGCTGATCGGCAACCTTGGCCCAGCCGTCACGGCCGGTCGCTCCATCCTGATGTACGGCCCCCCCGGCAATGGTAAATCCAGCATCTCCAACGGCATTCGCGACGCGCTTGGTGACCGCATCTATGTCCCCCGCGCGATTGAATACGCCGGTCAGGTGATCACGGTCTATGACCCCATCGTGCACACCGCCATTTCCGAGGAAAAACAAGACCCGAAATCCCTGCGCCGCGTGACGCGCTTTGACACCCGCTATGTCAAATGCGAACGCCCCACGGTGATCACCGGGGGCGAACTGACGCTCGATATGCTTGATCTGGTCTACAACCCCACCGCACGGACCTATCAGGCCCCGCTGCAGCTGAAATCCACCGGCGGCATCTTCATCGTCGACGACCTTGGGCGCCAGGCAGAATCGCCACAGGCGCTGGTCAACCGCTGGATCGTGCCGCTGGAAGAAAACAAGGACATCCTCGCCCTGCAATCCGGTGAGAAGTTCGAAGTTCCCTTCGACACGCTGGTGGTCTTCTCCACCAACTTCCACCCCAATGAGATCTTCGACCAGGCCGCCCTGCGCCGGATCTTCTTCAAGATCAAGATCGACGGGCCCAATCAGGAAAACTTCCTCAAGATCTTTGCCATGGTCGCAAAGAAGCGAAACATCAAACTGGACGAGGCGACGCTGATCCATTTGCTGAAAACAAAATACCCTACGATAAATAATGTGTTCGCCAACTATCAGCCGATCTTCCTGATCGACCAGATGATTTCCATCTGCGATTTCGAAGGTATCCCGCACCAGATGCGCCCTGATCTGATTGACCGTGCCTGGGCCAATATGTTCGTCGAGGATGAAACCATCGTCAGGTAGCACCGCGCTCGACACCGGCGCGGGCATCTGCTTCATTTTGCCAGATAAACTCCGGGGGTGCGGGGGCTGGCCCCCGCGTGCAAACAGCCTATCTTGCACCCCATGCAGACCCTGCCCCCCAAATTCTCCGACTGGTTCGCCACCAAAGGCTGGTCCATCCACCCCCACCAGCAAGACATGCTGGACCGCGCCGACGCGCCCGCCCTGCTGTTGATCGCGCCGACCGGGGGCGGCAAGACGCTGTCGGGTTTTCTACCCACGCTGGTCGATCTGGCCGAGGGCGATCACGACGGCATGCACACGCTCTATATCTCGCCGCTCAAGGCGCTGGCCGCGGATATCAAGCGCAACCTCACCACCCCGGTGACCGAAATGAGCCTCCCCATCCGGATCGAGGACCGCACCGGCGACACCTCGCAAACGCGCAAACGCCGGCAACGCGCCGACCCGCCTCATATCCTGCTGACCACCCCCGAAAGCCTTGCGCTGCTGACCTCCTACGAGGATGCACCGCGCATGTTCAAAGGGCTCAAACGTGTCGTGATCGACGAGATCCACGCGCTGGCCGACAGCAAGCGGGGCGACCAGCTGATGCTGGCGCTGGCGCGGCTGCAACGCCTGTGCCCGGGGCTGAAACGGGTGGGCCTGTCCGCCACCGTCGAAGATCCCGCCGCCATCGCGCATTTCATGGCACGTCACCCCGACCCCTGCCCGATCCTGCTGGCCGATCCCGGCCCGCCGCCCGACATCCGGATGCTGCGCACGGAGGCGGCTCCGCCGTGGTCCGGCAATGGGGCTGCCTATGCGATTCCGGCAGTGCTCGACCAGGTACGCCAGCATAAAACCACCCTGATCTTCCACAATACCCGCGCTCAGGCCGAGATTTTCTTTCACAATCTCTGGCTCGCCAACGAAGATAGCCTGCCCATCGGCATCCACCACGGGTCGCTCGATCGGCAGCAACGCGAACGGGTCGAAGCCGCGATGGTGCGCGGTGATCTGCGCGCGATTGTCTGCACCGGCAGCCTTGATCTGGGGATCGACTGGGGCGATGTCGATCTCGTGATCCAGATCGGTGCGCCGAAGAATGTCAAACGGCTGGTCCAGCGCATCGGGCGGGCCAACCACCGCTATAACGCGCCCTCCAAAGCGCTGCTGGTGCCTGCCAACCGGTTCGAGGTGGTCGAATGTGTCGCCGCCCTCGACGCCGTATTGGCAGGCGATCTTGACGGCGACCCGCGCGGCCCCGGCCCTCGCGATGTGTTATGCCAGCATATCCTGATCACCGCTTGCGCCGGCCCCTTGGACGCCGATGCGCTCTATGCCGAGGTGACCTCGGCCGGGGCCTATGCCAGCCTCAGCCGCGCCGCCTTTGACGCCTGCCTCGATTTCTGTGCCACAGGCGGCTACGCCCTGCGCGCCTACGACAGGTGGCAACGTCTGATGTGCACCAACGGCAAATGGCACCTGCGCGACCCCCGCAGCAGCCAGCGTATCCGTATGAACATCGGTACCATTCAGGACACGGACACGCTGAAGGTCCGCATGAAACGCAACCGCGGCCGTGCCCCTTTGGGCGAAATCGAGGAAGGTTTCGCCGCCTCGCTCAGCGCGGGCGACACATTCCTAATCGGCGGCCAGATCGTCAAATACGAAGGGCTGCGGGAAATGACCGTAGAGGTCAGCCGCTCCGCCGCCAAGAAACCACGCGTCGCGACGTTCATGGGCACCAAATTCGCCACCTCGACCCAGCTCTCCGCCCGCGTGCAACGCATGTTCACCCAAGACAGCTGGCCCGAGCTGCCGCGCCACACGGCCCAATGGCTGACCCTGCAACGCGAAGTCAGCCAACTGCCGCAGCCGGGCCGACTGCTGATCGAAAGCTTTCCCCATGAGGGCCGCGCCCAGACGGTCTTCTACGGCTTTGCCGGTCGCAACGCGCAGCAAACGCTCGGCCTGCTGCTGACAAAACGGATGGAGGAACTGGGCCTGAACCCCCTGGGCTTCGTCGCCACCGATTATGCCACCCTGATCTGGGGGCTGGATCCGGTCGATGACCCCGCCCCGCTCGTTGATGCCACAGCCCTGCATGACGGGTTGGACCATTGGCTGGCCGGCAATGCGGTGATGAAACGCACGTTCCGCGCCGCCGCCACCATCGCAGGGCTGATCGAACGGAACACTCCCCAAGCCCGTAAGTCTGGCCGGCAGGCGACCTTCAGCTCTGATATCCTGTATGACACCTTGCAGAAATACGAACCCGATCACCTCTTGCTCGATATCACCCGCGAAGAGGCCCTGCGCGGACTGGTCGACTTTGGCCGGATCGAGGAAATGCTGCATCGTATCAAGGGCCGGATTGACCACCGTATCCTCGCCCGTGTCAGCCCGCTGTCCGCACCGCTGTTTTTGGAAATGGGCCGCGTGCCGGTCAAGGGGCAGGCAGAAGAGCGTCTGCTGGCCGAGGAATCCGCGCGATTGATGGAAGCCTCCGGCCTCGCACAGATCACGCCCGCGCCGGATAACATCCCCCTCAAACGGCGCTAGACGTGGCAATCGCTGCGCAGCTGAGTATTTTTGAAAGGGTGAATTAACCTTCGCTTAGGTATTTTGCCCCATGATCACCCCGCGGTACAGGCTGGAGAGCCGATGACCGCAAAGGGTGAAGACGCCCCCACGCCCCTCGGGATCAGGCGGGGGCGTCTTCCGCTTCACCCTTTTTTAAATACTCCTGCGCCCCGCCATAGGCGCGTCCATCGGCCAGCGCCCCTTGCGCCCGCGGGCAAACTTGGTGATGAACGCAGCATGAACATCGGGTATGAATTCGACTTTTGCGGCGCGCGGCTGACGGCGCTTGGCTCTGGTGCCTTGTGGTGGGCAGATCACGGGCTGCTCTGCGTGTCCGACCTGCATCTTGGCAAAGCCGAACGGATTGCGCGGCGCGGCGGCACGGCGCTTCCCCCTTACGAGACGATGGACACGTTGACCCGGCTTGCGGCGGCGCTTGACCGTGTGCCCGCGCGTGTCGTGATGTGTCTGGGCGACAGTTTCGACGATCTGCACGCGGCCCGCGCCCTGCCCGAACCGGCACGGCTGACGTTGGCGCAGCTGCAGGCGGGCCGGCAGTGGCTGTGGGTAGAGGGCAACCACGACCCCGGCCCCGTCGAACTGGGCGGGGAGCATCTGGCCGAGCTTGTGATCGGCCCCTTGCAGTTCCGGCATATCGCGCAGGCAAGCGCGCAGGCCGAGGTTTCGGGGCATTATCACCCCAAGGCTCGGCTGCGGCTGCGCGGGCGGTCGGTGACGCGTCCGGCCTTCCTGTATGACGACCGACGGCTGATCATGCCTGCCTTTGGCACCTATACCGGTGGCTTGTACAGTGACGCGCCGGTGCTACAGGCATTGATGGGTCCGCAGGCCTGCGCCATACTTACCGGACCGCAGCCCACCGCGATCCCCATGCCGCGCTAAGCGCAGCCACGGGGCCCGCTATCCATGTTGAAAGAGCCCCTATGACCCCGCAAGAAATCGCCCGCATCCGCGACAGCTTTGCCGCACAATCGATGATGCAGACCCTCGGCGCTGAACTTAGTGATGTATCAAAGGGGCTCATCCGGATCGAGGCACCGATTCTGCCCGGCACGCGCCAGCAGCAGGGGTTTGGCCACGCGGGGCTGACTTTCTCTATCGGGGACAGCGCTGCGGGCTATGCCGCGCTGACGACACTGCCCTTGGATACCGAGGTCGTCACCGCAGAGATCAAGATCAACCTGCTGGCCCCCGCCCGCGGAGACCGGCTGATCGCGATTGGCAAGGTGGTGAAACCGGGCAAGCGGCTTTGTGTGGTCACGGCCGAGGTCTTTGCCCAAACCGGCGTCCAGCAGGTGCTGATCGCCTTGCTTCAGGGCACGATGGTGCCGGTGCCGGTTCCGGCAACCGCCGCTTAGGCGGTCAGCCCTTCGGGTTCGGGCAGGTCATGGGCACGGCAACAGGCCGTGACCGTATTGGCCAGCAGGCAGGCGATCGTCATCGGGCCCACGCCCCCCGGCACCGGGGTGATCGCACCGGCCACCTTGGCGCAGCTGTCAAAATCCACATCCCCGACCAGACGGGTCTTGCCCTCACCCCGCTCTGGCGCGTCGAGACGGTTGATGCCCACGTCGATGATTGTGGCCCCCGGTTTGATCCAGTCGCCCGGCACCATCTCGGGGCGGCCCACGGCGGCGATCACGATATCAGCGCGGCGCACAACAGCGGCAAGGTCTTTGGTCCGCGAATGGGCGATGGTCACGGTGCAGCTGTCGTTGAGCAGAAGCTGGGCCATAGGTTTGCCCACGATATTGCTGCGCCCGATCACGACGGCATCCATCCCCGACAGGGTGCCGTGGTGGTCGCGCAGCATCATCAGACAGCCAAGCGGCGTGCAGGGCACCATGGATTTCTGCCCCGTGCCCAACAGACCGACGTTCGAGATATGAAACCCGTCGACATCCTTGGCCGGATCAATCGCGCTGATCACAAGGTCTTCGTTCAGATGATCGGGCAAGGGGAGCTGTACGAGGATACCGTGGATCGTATCATCGTTGTTCAGCGTGTCGATCAGGGTCAGAAGCTCCGCCTCTGATGTGGTGTCTGCCAGCCGGTGTTCGACCGATTTCATGCCCACTTCCTTGGTCATCTTGCCCTTGGATTTGACATAAACCTCGGAGGCAGGATCGGCCCCGACAAGCACCACAGCCAGCCCCGGCGTGATCCCGTGATCGTCCTTCAGCCGCGTGACATGCTGGGCGACCTGCCCCCGCACCTGTGCTGCAAATGCCTTGCCGTCAATGATCGTCGCTGTCATGGGGACCGTCCTTTGTCTGTTGTGGCGCTGCTATCACCTGCCACAGCAGGCGAAGGCGCGAAGGGGCGACCCTCCGCGCCCTGTTCATACGCGCTTAGAACAGACCTTCAACATCGCCGATGTCATTGAGACGAATATTTTCGGCAGAAGGCACCCGCGGCAGGCCCGGCATGGTCATAATCTCACCGCAGATGGCCACGACAAAGCCCGCGCCGGCAGACAGGCGCACCTCGCGCACGGGGATGGTAAAGCCGGTTGGCGCGCCGCGGGCTTCGGGGTCGGTGGTAAAGCTGTATTGCGTTTTGGCCATACAGACCGGCAGATCGCCATATCCCTGCTCTTCCCAGTCTTTCAACTGGTTGAGGATCTTCTGATCCATCACCGCCCCATCCGCGCGATAGATCTTTGTGGCGATGGTGTTGATCTTATCTGCCAGCGGCATCGCGTCGGGGTAGAGCGTGGCGAAATCCGCCTGGTCCTTATCGATCGTCTCGACCACTTTCTCGGCAAGTTCGGCAGAGCCAGCGCTGCCCAATTCCCAGTGGCGGGACAGCACGGCCTCGGCCCCTTGCGAGGCGACATAGTCTTTGACCGCTTGCACCTCTGCGTCGGTGTCGGTGACGAAATGGTTGATCGCGACGACGACGGGCACGCCAAAGGATTTCAGGTTCTCGATGTGGCGGCCAAGGTTGGGGCAACCGGCCTGCACGGCGTCGACGTTTTCAGCGCCCAGATCGGCCTTGGCCACGCCGCCGTTCATCTTCATCGCGCGCACCGTGGCCACGACCACGACGCAGGACGGTGCCAACCCCGCCTTGCGGCATTTGATGTTCAGGAACTTCTCTGCCCCCAGATCGGCACCAAAGCCCGCTTCGGTCACCACGTAATCGGCCAGCTTCAGCGCGGTGGTGGTCGCGATGACAGAGTTACAGCCATGCGCGATATTGGCGAAAGGCCCGCCGTGGACGAAAGCGGGGTTGTTTTCCAGCGTCTGGACAAGGTTCGGCTGCATCGCGTCTTTCAACAGCACGGTCATCGCACCATCCGCTTTGATATCGCGCGCATAGATCGGTTTCCGCTCGCGGGTATAGGCGACGATCATGTCGCCAAGGCGCTTTTGTAGGTCGTTCAGGTCTTTGGCCAAGCACAGGATCGCCATGACTTCGGACGCGACGGTGATGTCGAATCCGGCCTCGCGGGGGAAACCGTTCGACACACCGCCCAAGGACGCCGTGATCTGGCGTAGGGCGCGGTCGTTCATGTCGACGACGCGGCGCCAGACGACACGACGCAGGTCGATCTCCAGCGCGTTGCCCCAATAGATGTGGTTGTCGATCATCGCGCTGAGCAGGTTATGCGCCGAGGTGATGGCGTGGAAGTCACCGGTGAAATGCAGGTTCATCTCTTCCATCGGGACGATTTGCGCATAGCCGCCCCCCGCCGCCCCGCCCTTCATGCCGAAGTTCGGACCAAGAGACGCCTCGCGGATACAGACGGCTGCGTTTTTGCCGATGCGGTTCAACCCGTCGCCCAGACCGACGGTGGTCGTGGTTTTCCCCTCGCCCGCGGGTGTGGGGTTGATCGCGGTGACGAGGATCAGCTTGCCATCGGGACGGTCCTGCACTGAGTCGATGAACTTTTGCGACACCTTCGCCTTGTCATGGCCGTAGGGCAGCAGATCATCGCTGCTGATGCCCAGCTTTTGCCCGATCTCCTGAATGGGGCGTTTGCTGGCTTCGCGTGCGATTTGGATGTCGGATTTAAAGGTCATATGTCCTCCCTGATGCGCCGTCGGCGTTCTATGTTTCTTATGTCCTCAATACGCCTGTGAGGGCATGGGCAGAGGGGGCAATTCCGACATATCCGGCGCTTGATGCGGCGATCCGGCGGGTGTGTCGCTGATTTGAGCGGGCGGGTCGCTGTGAGCCCGCGCCCCGATGGGCCTAGCCGTGCTGCCAGGCTGGCTGGTCGGGGATGAACAGGCGCAGCGTATCACCGACGCGCAACAGCCCCTCGCGTTCGATCCAGGCGGTCACGCCGCGACGGTTCTCGGCGGCGGATTTGAACTTGGGACCGTGGCCGGGGGTATCTTGTTCGATCTCGCGACCGGGCAATACGCAGGGGCGGTTTTCGGTATCAATCGTGATCGTCGCACCCGAGGCAGACTGCAGCCGCGCATTGGGCGGCACATGGGTGAAATCGGGGATGCCCTTGATCACCATCGACGTGCCAAGGTGCATGGGGTCCAGTGCCTCTATCCCCATGTCGGCCGCGATCAGGGCCATTTCTTCCGCAGACAGGATCGACAGCTGGCGCACGTTCCGGATCTCGGTACCCTTGGGATAGAGGTTCGTGACCCGCACACAGGACGCGCGGGTCAGCCCCGCGTGCACGTCATCCTCGAAACCGGCGTAGCTGGCGAAAGCTTCGCTCCGGGGTTCGGCGCGGATGCCCTTGGCCAGCTTGGGCACTACACCAAGCCATGTGATCGTTGCGGTAAACTCGGTTTCTTTCATCGTCGGCATGACCGGCATCCTTTCGCGCTGCGTTGTCCGTAACCTGCGCAAAGCCGCGACAAAAGAAAAGGCCCCGCGGGTGCAGGGCCTTTGCTTTCTTATTCTGGTGATCAATGCCTAGGCGTCAGACGCTTGGCTCAGGCTCCATCCCGCTTGGCGGAGGCGTCTTCTTGCCTTTGGCCTTGGGGATCGCGGTCAGGCTTGGTTTGTCCATGCCGCTGGTGTCGTCGCCGTCTGGGTCTTGGGGCGGTTTGCCTTCCATGACGCGCTTGATCTCCTCACCGGTGAGAGTCTCGTATTCCAGCAAACCTTGAGCCAGACGTTCGAATTCTTCCTCGTGATCGGTGATCATCTTATAGGCGCGGTCGTAGCCTTCGTCGATGATGCGTTTCACTTCGGATTCGATCAGCTCTTTCGTAGCCGCAGAAACGCTGAACCCGCCCGCGCCGCCGTTGGCTTGGTAACCAGCCGCCGCTTCCGAATAGTCGATGTTCCCGACCTTGTCGGACATGCCCATGCGCATCACCATGCCACGCGCCAACTGGCTGGCCTGCATGATATCGCCCATCGGGCCCGACGACACGGTTTCAGCGCCATATTTGAAGATCTCAGCCGCTTTGCCCGCCATCGTCATGGCGATCTTTTGCTCGGCTTCGTCCTTGAACATCTGCAGTTTGTCCATTTCGGGCAGGCTCATCACCATACCCAAGGCACCACCGCGCGGAATGATCGTGGCCTTATAGACAGGGTCGCATTTCGGCAACTTGATCCCGACGATGGCATGACCGGCTTCGTGGTAGGCGGTCTTTTCCTTCTGGTCCTGCGTCAATACCATCGACCGGCGCTCGGCACCCATCATGATCTTGTCTTTCGCGGCCTCGAAATCCATCATCGCGACAAAGCGACGGCCCACGCGTGCGGCGGTCAGCGCGGCCTCGTTCACGAGGTTCGCCAAATCCGCACCCGAGAAACCGGGCGTACCGCGCGCGATAATGCGCAGGTCTACGTCAGGGCCAAGCGGCGTCTTGCGCGCATGCACCCCAAGGATTTTCTCGCGGCCCTTGATGTCGGGATTGCCCACGGTGACCTGACGGTCAAAGCGGCCCGGACGCAGCAAGGCAGGGTCCAGCACGTCTTTGCGGTTGGTCGCGGCGATGATGATCACGCCTTCGTTCGCCTCAAAGCCGTCCATCTCGACCAGCAGTTGGTTCAAGGTCTGCTCGCGCTCGTCGTTGCCACCACCGTAGCCCGCCCCACGGGACCGGCCCACGGCGTCGATCTCATCGATGAACACGATGCAGGGCGCATTTTTCTTGGCCTGTTCGAACATGTCGCGCACGCGGCTGGCACCCACACCCACGAACATCTCGACGAAGTCGGAGCCCGAAATGGTAAAGAACGGCACACCCGCCTCGCCAGCAATCGCCCGCGCCAGCAGGGTCTTACCGGTACCGGGAGGGCCCTCAAGCAGTGCGCCTTTGGGGATCTTGCCGCCCAAACGGCTGAACTTTTGCGGGTTGCGCAGGAATTCGACGATCTCTTCCAGCTCTTCCTTCGCCTCGTCGATGCCCGCCACGTCGTCAAACGTCACACGACCGTGTTTTTCGGTCAGCATCTTGGCCTTGGACTTGCCGAACCCCATCGCCCCGCCTTTGCCACCGCCCTGCATGCGGTTCATGAAATAGATCCACACACCGATCAGCAGAAGGATGGGCAACAGCGACATCAGGAAGGTCTGGAAACCGGATTGCTGCTGGGGTTCAGCGCGCACAGGGATGTCCTTGGACATCAGCAGGCTGGTGACCTCGGCGTCTTCGGGCCGGATCGTGACATAGTCACTGCCATCGGCACGACGGAAACGGACCTGTTCACCATCAAGCGTGACGTTGCGCACGTCCCCTGCTTCGACAGCGGTCACAAATTCGGAATAGCTGATTTCACGGCTTTGCAGCCCGCCAGTCGAGCCGCTGAACAGATTGAACAGCGCCAAAACCAAAAGCATCAATACAACCCAAAAGGCGAGATTGCGCATATTACCCAAAGGAAAGTCTCCTACATCCGGGGGACGGCACCAAACACAGCGCCCAATGCGTGTAAGATAGACACGATCGGCGCATGTTCAATGCGTCATATGTGCGGCGAAAAAGGCATCTTCGCCGCGTTCGAGCACTGCTTGCCAGTTTTGCGACCGACCGACAAGGGGGGCAGCGACCAGTTCCGCGCCCTGCCACACCGCCGGAGAGGCCAGCAAGACACCGCGCGGCACGCCCAAATCACGCCAATCAGCAAAGCTGCGCAGCCCCTCAGCGCCCAAGGCACGGATCGTGGTTTGCGTGTCGGGCGCGGGCGTATCGCCGCAAGGTTCCAGACGCCAGCGGCCGTCCCAGAGTGCATCCACGGGCGCATCAACTGCCCGAACTGCCCGCAACTCTCTGTAAATCCACAGTTTATCGCGCTTCAAACGCAGCTCGCACCCCTGCACGGTCGCGGCACCGGCATCATCAAGCGCCGTCAGCACCTCTGCCACGGCACTGCTGCGTGGCGCATAGGTGGCCCCGTTGATCCAGGCGATCGTATGGGTCAGCAAACGGCGGCGTGTCTCTGTCGGGAGGTCACACAGCGCCTGCCAATCCATCGCCACGGCACCGCATTGAACGTGAGCATGGGCGCGTGCGGCGGCAAACATCTGCGCGTCGAGCGCGGCACGGGCATGGGCAAGGTGGCGCGAGACATCGGCAAGTGCGGCAGAATCAACGCCCAGATCGGTCAGCACCGCCAGCGCCTTGCGGATGCGCACCCGCGCAAAGCTGTCATCCTCGTTGCTGGGGTCATCGACCCAAGTCACGCCGCGTTGCGTCAGATGCGCGCGCAGGTCGGCGCGACGGGCGTTGAGCAAGGGCCTGTGCCAACGCATGCCGTGTCGGTCGAAAACCGCAGGCATGGCGGATAGCCCGTCG
The DNA here is from genome assembly GCF_045586035.1 of Sulfitobacter sp. PM12. Classification (NCBI taxonomy): domain Bacteria; kingdom Pseudomonadati; phylum Pseudomonadota; class Alphaproteobacteria; order Rhodobacterales; family Roseobacteraceae; genus Sulfitobacter; species Sulfitobacter sp. PM12. Next base: position 964,084 of record NZ_CP151529.1, on the reverse strand, counting down.
ACCCCTGCCCGGCGCCCCAAACGCATCACGAAAGTCTCTGCCAGATCGTCGGCGGTATGCCCGATGCAGACAGCGCCGATGCCCTGCCCCCGTGCCCAATCCGCCAACAACCGGTAACGCGCCATGCGGGCCTCGTTTTGCAAATTGCCGCTGTGGTCCCAGCCCGTCCACCTCAACGTATCATGCGGAACGCCAAGCGCGCGACACTGGCGGGCGACCATCGCGGCTTCGCGGGCGGCCTCGGGTCGCAGGCCGTGATCGACGGTCGCTGCGTGCAGCGCGATCCCGCGACTGCGGGCATAGTCGTTCAAAAGATGTAAAAGCGCGACAGAGTCGCCGCCCCCCGACACCGCCACACCCAATACGGGCGGCGGCGCGGGGTCAAAGCTGGCGGCGATGCTCTGCGCCAGCGGGTCGGTCATCGGATCACTGGCAGGCAAGCACGCTGCGTTCGGATTGGGCTTGCGCGACGAAAGGGCTTGTGGGGAAGCGCGATGCGACTTCGCCCAAGGTCACGCAGGCTTCTTGGGTTTGGCCCAAGGCCCCCAAAGAGCTGCCAAGCTGGTACAGTGCTTCTGCCGCGACAGGCCCCGCGGGATCGGCGCTAAAGCTTGCCAGATAGGCGCGTGCCGCTTCGCGGGTATCGCCCAGACCGTCCAGCGCGTCGCCGCGCCGCAGGTCGGCTTCGGGGCCTAGCGGTCCGCCCGGATAGGTCTGATTGAAGGTCGCAAACTGGTCTGCGGCGCTGCGAAAGTCACCGTCAGCGAGCGCCGCCTTCGCCCGCTCGAAGTCTGTTTTTTCACCCACCGCAAGTTCCGCGGTATTGGTGGGGGTAGAAGTATTGGCCAACGGGTCCGCTGGTGCGGGCACGGGCGTGGCGGGTGCCATGGTCGCGGGCATCTCGCCCCCGCCAAGGGTAGAGGTCTGGCCGAGGCTGCCCACATCGCCGCCTTCAAGCTCCACGAGCCGGAATTCCAGATCACCGATCCGGTTGGTCCCATCGGTGACCACGCGGTTGATCCGGTTTTCCAGCTCTTCGGTTTTAGAGGTCAGGCGCTGCAGTTCGCTTTCCATTGCATTGACGCGCTCAAGCACCGACCCACCGGTCACGGCAACGCTCGCGCCGCCCGTGGTGGACAGTTCCCGGCGCAGCTTTTGCACCTCGACGTTCAGCACCGTCAGTTCCTGACGCACATCCGCCAAAGTCTGCGCATCCTGCGCCTGCGCCGCGACCGGCCCAAAGGCCAGTCCAAGCGCTACAATCAAAGCAAACCGCATATTAAAATCCTAACCTAACGTAGACGACTTAGCTGGTCAGACCGCCCGCAAGTACGGTCACGGCCCGACGGTTCTTGGCATAGCATGCCTCGCTCGAACAGACTTCGATCGGGCGTTCCTTACCATAGCTTACAACGCGAAGACGGCTGGCGGCGATCCCGCGCGAGATCAAATATTCGCGCGCTGCATTGGCGCGGCGTGCGCCAAGCGCAAGGTTGTATTCCCGTGTGCCCTGCTCGTCCGCGTGGCCTTCGATCACGGCTTGGTAATCGGTGTTGGTGTTCAACCAGGCTGCCTGACCGTCCAGCGTCGCTTGGCCTTCGGGGGTCAGGTTGGATTGGTCGACCAGGAACAGAACGCGATCCCCAACGGCTTGCTGGAAATATGCCGTAGAAGCCGGGTCGTTCGCGCTGCCGGGGATAATGCCCCCGTTCAGGCCTGCGCCATTCGCGGCACCGTTATTCATGCCGTCCGCGCCAAAGCGGTCAGGGTTGGTACAAGCCGATACGGCCAGGGCTGCGATCAATAGAGTTGCGGTGAGAATGCGGTTCATGGACTGTGCCTTTTTGACGATAGCATTTTAATGTGTCTGTTGTGACGGTTTTACCATAGTGCCTTGGTATTGGGAAACACCAAGGCACTATGGCTGTTGTTTACTTCTGAAGCGGCGACCAAGACGGATCCGATCCGCCCTCTTGGGTGCGCACAGGCTTGAGGTTCCGGCCCGAGATATCGACCGAATACAGCGACGACGCCCCGCCTGCCCCTTGGGTTTCCCGCGCGAACATGATGACGCGGCCGTTGGGGGCCCATGTGGGGCCTTCATCCAGGAACGACGCGGTCAGCAGACGTTCTTCCGACCCGTCCAGCCGCATCACGCCGATGTGGAACCGGCCCTTGTTCTGCTTGGTAAAGGCCACCAGATCGCCGCGCGGCGACCAGACCGGCGTGCCATAGCGCCCTTCGCCAAACGAGATCCGCGTAGCCTCGCCGCCTGTTGCTGGCATGATATAGAGCTGCTGCGACCCCGAACGGTCGCTTTCGAAAACGATCCGGCTGCCGTCCGGCGAATAGCTGGGCGCGGTTTCAATTGCAGGCGTGTTGGTCAGCCGTGTCGACTGGCCGGTGTTGATATCCATCGTGTAGATATCCGTGTTCCCGCCTTGGGTCAGCGAATAGACAACCGTATTGCCGGACGGAGAGAACCGCGGCGCAAAGCTCATGGTGCCTTCGGCGCTTTCCAGCACGCGACGCTGCACCGACCCGATGTCGAGCACATAGATCCGCGGGAAGCCGCTTTCGTAGCTGGTGTAGAGAATACGATCCCCCGAGGGCGAGAACCGCGGTGCCAGCACGATGGACGAGCTGTCGGTCAGATAGCGCACATTGGCCCCATCGTAATCCATCACAGCCAGCCGTTTCGCGCGATCGTCCTTGGGCCCCGTCTCGGAGACATAGACGACGCGGCTGTCGAAATAGCCCCCTTCGCCCGTGATACGCGAATAGACGGCATCGGCCACCTTATGCGCCATGCGACGCCAGCCATCGACCGTGCCCGAAAACTGCAAGCCCGACCCCAGTTCAGCGCCCGAAAATACGTCATACAGACGGAACTTCACATTCAACGTATTGCCCGAGACACTGACGGCACCAGTGATCAGCGCCTGCGCGTTGATCGCCTTCCAGTCAGCATATTGGATCGGCGCGTTGAAATCGCTGACGGTCGAGATATAGGCGCTTGCCGGTACTTCGCGGAACAGACCAGAACCGACAAGATCTTCGGACACGACCCGCGCCAGATCAACGGCCATCTGCCCCGCGTCCCCGCTTTCGGGCTGAAAGCTGGGCACGGCAAATGGCAAGGGTTCAATCACACCTTCGGTAATCTCGATCCGCAATGGTCCATCCTGCGCCTGCGCGACCGAGGCAACACCGCCGATAAGCGCGAGACAGAGGCTCAGAATTCGTACAATCATTTGATGCGCATCCTTTCAGGATTAAAGGTCATCTCAATATTCTGCCATTGACCGAATTTTTCTACAGGAAGCTGATACCCGCGCGCGCCGCAGCGGATAATTGCCCGCCGTGCGGCCTCGAACGCCTGATTGGCAGCCCCCTGTGATCCGCCCGAACTGCTGGTCATCTTGATCGAATTGGTCTGTGGCGTGCCATCTTGGTTCATTGCGACACTCACCACTACAGTAGTGCGCAATGCCTCAGAGGAAAGGGACCCCACGTTCCAGCACGACGATACCGCCACGCGCAGCGATTCTTTCTCGCCAGCCGACAATGGCGGGCCAGAGGGTGCCGCCGGCGTTGCAGGCGCGTCGGTCTCTCCCATGGCCTCGGCGAGGGCGGCTGCCACGGCGTCCTTATCCGTTGTCGGTTCGGGCGTCGGCTTGGGAGCCTCGGGCTTGGGTGTTTCCGGCTTCGGTGTGGCGGGCTTTGGCGCTTCGGGTTTCGGCGTCTCGGCGGGGGCCTCTGCCACCTGCGGCACAGGAGGTGTGGGGCGGCGGGCCGGAGGACGTGCGGATTGGGTCGGCGACGCTTTGGGCGCTTCCGTTGCTTCGGTCACAATCTGCGTCGTCGCCTCTTCGGGGGCGGTGGCTTCCTGTGCCTCTTCCACGACCTTCTCTGCCGGCGCATCCGGTGTCGCGGCCTCGCGCAGCACATCATCGGTGCGCGCCTCGGGATCCGGGGCCTCTACGGGTTCGGGGGCCACACGCTCTACAGGGCGCGGCACGGCGACGGGTGCTTCCTCTGGCGTCAGAACGGCGACATCGGCAGGCGGCTCGGGCAGCTCGGGGGCCTGATCGCTCACGTCCTCCGAGGGGGGCGGTGCGATGGGTTCAGGCTCTGGTACAGGCACGGGTTCCGGGGCGGGCTCGGGCTCCGGCGCAGGCTCAGGGGTCGGTTCCGGTTCGGGGGCAGGTTCCGGTTCAGGGGCAGGCTCAGGCTGCGCTGCGGCCTCCGCCTGCGCGGATTGCGCTGCGGCGACCATCTCGTCATATTGCGCGGCAGAGATGACCGACACCTCCTGCATCTCCACAGGGTCGCTGTGCGAGGTAAAGATATTCCCCAGCAATAACCAGCCGATGAGCCCCAAGTGACCCGCGCCAGAGATGTAATGCCCCTTGTGCATGGTTACCCGCCTGACGCGCCTGTGCCGTCCAACTTCGGCCCGCCGGTTTCAGTCACCAGACCAATGTTGCTAAAGCCACCTGCGTTCAGCGCCCCCATGACTTCCATAATCGAGGCATAGGGCACAGCCCCATCCGCACGCAGGAACACGCGGTCGCTCGCACGCTCCGCCGAAATGGCACGCAGCTTGGCAACCAGATCATCACGCCCGGTTTCTGTCTTCTGGATCTGCACGGACCCGTCCGCCAGAACGGTCACGGTCAACGGCTCCTCCTGCTCGGACGGCAGGGCGGTGGCCGCTGTTTTGGGCAGCTCGACCGGCACGCCAACGGTCAGCAAAGGTGCCGCGACCATAAAGATGATCAAGAGCACCAGCATCACGTCAACGAACGGCGTGATGTTGATCTCTGCCATCGGCTGCGCACGGCCGCGACGGCGGCCACGGCCACCCCCGCCCTGCTTTTTCATCACCCCACCTGCCATGGCTTAGCTATCCAGCTGACGGCTGAGGATGGTGGCGAATTCATCAGCAAAGGCTTCGTAGCCGCCCAGAATACGGTCTGAATCCGCGCTCAGCTTGTTATAGAAGATAACCGCGGGAATAGCCGCCAGAAGGCCGATGCCTGTGGCCAGAAGCGCTTCGGCAATACCGGGGGCGACGACGACGAGGCTGGTGTTTTGCTGGGCCGCGATCTCGATGAAAGAGTTCATGATCCCGAACACGGTCCCGAACAGACCGATAAATGGCGCGGTGGACCCTGTGGTCGCCAGCACAGGCAAGCCCTTTTGCAGACGCTCTGCCTCTTTGGCAATCGCCACATCCATGCTGCGGTCGATCCGCGCGGTGGCACCGGGGATCAGCCCGCCATCCTCGCGGTGCGACCGGCGCCATTCCGTAATACCGGCGGCGAAAATCTTTTCTGCGGCCCCATCCGGATCCGGCCCGATCGTGTCATACAACCCGTCCAACGGCTCGCCCGACCAGAATGCTTGGTCAAACCGCTCTGCCTCGGCTTTGGCGTGGCGGTACTGGATCATCTTCTGAATGATGATCGACCACGACCAGAAGGACGCGACGATCAGCATGATCATCACGAGTTTTACGGTAATCGTTGCGCGGAGAAATAGACCCAAGAGCGAGAAATCAATCTCGCTTGCCGCCGCCAGCGTTTCTGCTTCCATCGGTTCTGCTCTTTTTGTTGCGCCCAAAAGGGGCTTCATCTGCCTCAACGGCCCTGTTTTCCAAGGCGCTATTTGGCACAAGCTTAGCCGAGTGCAATATCTATTGCTAGGATTATGGGGCCAATCCGCCTGCTAAACGGGGATTGAGCGAAGTTTCGCTGGCAATCGGCAGGGTTTGCCTGACGCCGCGATACAAACAATCGTGACCACCGCCCGAAACAGAACCGTATCGCCGCGTTTGACCTCTTGCTGCATCACCATGCGGGCCGGAGTGATCGACGTGGCCCATGTCTCTACATCAAGCATATCGTCGAAGACCGCAGGCTGAATGTAATCCGCCTCTACCCGCCGCACGGCAAAGACCACGCCCTCGGCCTTCATGGCCAGCTGGTCAATTCCCATCTCGCGCACCCAGTCACTGCGCGCCCGTTCGATATAGCGCAGGTAATTCGCGTAATAGACGATCCCCGCCATATCGGTGTCTTCATAGTAAACGCGGATCGGCAGATGGTGGGTCATTGCGCCCCCCCCACCCGCGCGAACAAACGCAGTGCATGAGACGGGTCTTGCGCTGCCACGGGCATCACGGGGTCATAGGCCGCACGCAACAGTGCCGCCACCTCTGGCTTCAGGATCGTCGCCCCCTCGTGCAGAGCAAGTGGCGACACCTCGCGGAACGCAGTATCAGACCACAGCAAGAAAGACTGCACGATCTGCCCCAGTGCCAGGGCTTGCGCGGGCATCGCGCTCAGCTGCTCGTCCATGCGTAGAAAGACGAAACATGCCTTGATGGCACCTGACTCGTCAAAGCGGAACAGACGATACTGATTGGCCCCCGCCGCATCCAGCTTTTCCACCAGCGGGGCAAGATCAGGCACCAGACGGTCCAGATCGGGCACCTCCAACAGCTCTGCCCAATCCTTGAAAAAGAACATCATCAGATTGCTGCCAAGCTCGGGGTCGGTCTCTGACATGCTGTGCCCCGCCAACTGACAGACCGCCTCGATCGCGCTTTTGACCACGGTCAGCGTCGCATCATCCACGCCAAAGACGACAGGCGCCAACGGGCGGCCCCAGCGGGCAAAGGCATAGCTGTCGTCGCTTCGGGTAAACAGCGCTTCGATCTCTTGTGGTGTCATCTCAACTTCCAAATGGTCTTAAATCCTCGCCGAAGGCTTCCCCGCCCTCAGCCAAACAAATCGCTTTGGGGTTTGGGCGGTGCCATCCCCAGATGCGACCAGGCTTTCTGCGCCAGCATCCGTCCCCGCGGCGTGCGCTGGATCAGCCCTTGTTGCAGCAGGTACGGCTCGATCACCTCTTCCAGCGCATCACGGGATTCAGACAGCGCCGCCGACATGGTTTCGATCCCGACCGGTCCGCCCTGATAATTCTCGGCGATCAGACGCAGATAGCGGCGGTCGGCCCCGTCCAGCCCCAGCTTGTCGACGCCAAGACGGGTCAGCGCCATATCCGCCAGCGCGCGGGTCACGCGGCCGTCGCCTTCGACCACGGCGAAATCCACAACGCGCCGCAGCAGACGGCCCGCGATACGCGGGGTGCCACGGGCGCGCTTGGCGATCTCGCGTGCGCCCCCCTCATCGGCGGGGGCCCCCAGCTTGCGGGCATTGCGATCGACGATGATGAACAACTCATCCTCGGTATAGAACTGCAAACGCGTCGGGATGCCGAAACGGTCGCGCAGCGGCGTGGTCAGCAGTCCCATGCGCGTTGTCGCGCCAACCAGCGTGAAGGGCTGCAATTCGATGCGCACGGTGCGCGCGGCGGGGCCTTCGCCGATCACGAGGTCCAGTTCAAAGTCTTCCAACGCGGGATACAGCACCTCTTCCACGGCTGGGTTCAGACGGTGGATTTCATCGATGAACAACACATCGCGGGCTTCGAGGTTGGTCAGGATCGCCGCCAGATCGCCCGCCTTTGCCAGCACAGGGCCAGAGGTCATGCGGAACCCGACCCCCAGCTCGCGTGCCATGATCTGCGCCAGCGTGGTCTTCCCCAATCCGGGCGGGCCGTGGAACAGCGTGTGGTCCATCGCCTCGCCCCGCTGCTTGGCGGATTGGATGAACACCTTGAGATTGGCCCGCGCCTCGGCCTGACCGACGAATTCATCCAGCATCTGCGGGCGCAGGGCGCGGTCTATATCACCGGGCTGCGGGTCCGGCCGCAAAGTTGGGTCACTGTCGATCATCAAATATCCAAGCAAGGTTCATACGGACGGCCACGCGGCTATGCGCATCCTATCCTTTGGGGGCAAGCAGTTTCAACGCCGCGCGGATCAACTGCGGGGTGTCGGCCTCTGGCATCTCTCCGGCGGCTTGCGCCACGGCCCCTGCCGCATCGCCCGGACCATAGCCGAGGTTGCCAAGCGCCGACAGCGCCTCTGCCTGCGCGGACTGGTTCGGCGGGGCCACGGGGCGGCGTTTGGGGGCAGCGGTTTCGATCACCTCTGCTGCGGCCTCGACCTCGCCATGCGCCTCGGCCAGCGAACCGGTCATCGCCATCACCCCCGGTGCCTTATCCTTGAGGTCCAGCACCACGCGCTGCGCGATCTTGGGACCGACGCCCTTGGCCACTTTGACCGCGTTCCAGTCCCCAAGCGCGATGGCGCGGCTGACACCATCTGGCCCAAGTGCGCCCAGAATGGCCAGCGAGGCCTTGGCCCCCACCCCCTGAACAGAGGTCAGCAGCCGGTGCCATTCCTTCTCCGCCAATGTCTGAAAGCCGAAAAGCTGCATCAGGTCTTCGCGCACCACCAGATCGGTGAAAAGCGCCACCACCTCGCCCACGCCGGGCAGCGCAGCCATTGTCCGGTCAGAGCAATAGACCAGATAACCAACACCACGCACGTCAATCAGCAGATGGTCCGGCGCGCGATAATCAATACGTCCTGTGATCTTGCCAATCATGCGCTTGCCCTTGCGACGGCCTGCGCCAAGGTCGACGCCCCCCCGTGATGCGCGTGACAGATCGCGATCGCCAAGGCATCCGCGGCATCGGGGCCGGCAATCTCTGCCCCCGGCAATTGCATGCGTACCATATGAAGCACCTGCCCCTTATCCGCGTGGCCGACGCCAACGACCGTTTTCTTGACCGTATTGGGTGCATATTCACCCACCGCCAGCCCCGCCTGCGCAGGCACCAGCATCGCGATCCCCCGCGCCTGCCCCAGCTTGAGCGTCCCGGCACCATCCTTGTTCACAAAAGTCTGTTCCACCGCCGCGGCATCGGGTCGATAGGTCACCATGATGCGCGTCAACTGCGCATGGAGCGACAAAAGACGCGTAGCAAGATCGGCCCCCTCGGACTGACAAATGCCGTTCGCCACATGCGTGATGCGGCTGCCGGCCACGTCGATGACGCCCCAGCCCATATTGCGCAAGCCCGGATCAATGCCGATTACCCGTATCATATGCCCATTATCCTCAAGAATTTTCTTTTTCCAAGGCAGTAGCACGAAACGCGAACATCCACCAAGGTTTTTGCACCGCGCCACACAAAAGTCACAATTCAATCTGGAACCTGAATTTCGGGGCGGGTTGCGACGCTCAAGCCACTGAAAACGACCCCGGCGTCAATGGCGGCAAACCCCTTATGCATAAGCGTTAAACCGCCAAATGCTGCTATGCAGCAAACGCAGAACACACATGCGCCGGTGGGTGTTGTGAAGTGTTTTCATTCTGCCTAATTGCACAGCGCACCGCCGGATTATCCGGCTTTTCTTTATTCAAGGATGGCTCCAATGGCTGTTTACTATAATACCCCAACCACCTACGGCACCGCCGCAGCTGTTAACCGCTTTTTCGCGCATCTTGGCGACGTTGTCGGCAGCATCATCAAATGGAACGACGCACGGGTCACACGCAACGCCCTGTCCGCGCTGTCCGACCGTGAACTCGACGATATCGGTCTGGTCCGTGGCGACATCGAACGCGTCGCAATGAACCACTTCATCCGCTAAGGGTCGATGTTTCATAGCGCCCAAGGGGCTGCCAACCCAAAGCACAAGCCACGCACATCTGAATGATCTGCGTGGCTTCATTTATTCCACGACAGTGAAATATGACGGTGCAGGCCACCGTCCCGCAGCGTCCCTATCCGCGAAAGACCGGCCCCAGCTTACGGGCAAGCGTTTGCGTCACCGGATCGACCTGCAAAACCCAAGCCCCCGCCTGTTCGATCACGGTGCCCTGCGCCAAACTGTCCAGCCTGCTGTCATAGGCCGTGGGGCCGATCGCCGCCAGAACGAACCCTTTGAAGCAGACGAACAGGGCCACCAACGCGACCAGTAATTTGGTCGGTACCCGCAGGCCGCGCCGCGCCGGCCGCGCGACAACCAGCCCGTCGGCACGGATGGTGGTGTAATAGCCCCGCGCGAGCTTGACGTTCTTACTCTCTAAACTCTTTACGCGTGTCCCAAATTGTTGACGAGCATCAACCATGGCAGCCTCTAGTCGCTAAAGGCCCCCACCTCTCGCAAGATCATAATAAAGCAAGAATGTGTCAAATTCTCTGCATTTCGACCTTGTTCGTGGCGAAAAGTGACAAAGATTATGGCATTTTCTGGACAGTCAGCGTGGTCCAGTCACCAATCACCTCTCGGTTGACAAGATTGATGCCGGATTGCGCATAAACCTCGATCACGTCATCCGCCTGTTCGTTTAAAATACCAGATAGAATCGCATAGCCCTCGGGGGCCAGCGCCTCGGCCATATCGGGGGCAAGTGCGACCAACGGCCCTTTCAGGATGTTGGCGAATACCAGATCGAAGGGCGCGCGCGATGCCAGTTCGGGATGGTCAAACCCCGCTGCCTCGACGCAGATCAAACGGTCGGCCAGATTATTCGCGGCCGCATTGGCGCGGGCCACGTCGACGGCAACCTCGTCGATGTCGCTGGCCAACACGGGGTTCGGCCAGATGCGCGCCGCCGCCATCGCCAGCACCGCTGTACCGCAGCCAATATCTGCCACGTTCTGCCCGACCATGCCGCCGTTCGCCAAACGGTCCAACGCGCGCAAGCAGCCTAATGTGGTGCCGTGGTGCCCGGTGCCAAAGGCCATTGCCGCCTCGATCAACAACGGTTCGCAGTCTTCGGGCACCTTGTCCGCGTCATGGCTGCCGTAAACAAAGAACCGCCCTGCCTCGACCGGCGATAGCTCGCGGCGCACATGGGCGACCCAATCGGTTTCCGGCAGCTCTGACACGACAAATTCCTTCGCCCCCATAGAGGCCGCCAGCACCGCCAGCGCTGTCTCATCCGGGCGTTCCTCGAAATAGCCGCCGACTTCCCACAGGCCCGAGCCGTCTTCCATCTCGAAAACGCCGACACCGGTGGGTTCGGGCACCAGCCGCTCCATCGCCTCGCCCAAAGCATAGGCGGGCTTGCGTCCTTCAAGGGTCGTCAAAGCTGTGAATGTTGGCATGGGAAACTCCGTCAGGATCGCCGATATCGCCGCGCGACATCCGGCTATGTCAGGGGGTGCTACTCGGCCGGGGCCGGCAGCGGATTGGAAAAGATCGTCTCGTGGCCCGGCACGGGATGGCGCGGGATCATCAGCGACAGCAACAGCGACACCAGCGCCATCCCCGCCGCAAGGAAAAACACCGCCGCGGGCGAGATCAGCCACAGCAGCCCCAGCCCCACAGGCAGGAACACCGCCGCGATGTGATTGATGGTAAAGGCCACCGCCGCTGTCGGCGCAATGTCGGCAGGGTCCGCGATCTTCTGGAAATAGGTCTTGAGCGCGAGCGCCAGCGCAAAGAACATGTGATCCAGCACATAAAGCGTCGCGGCCACCACCACGCCCCAGCCCAGATAATAGACGCCGCCATAGGCCAGAAACACGATGATCAGCCCGATGTATTCAAAGCTCAACGTGCGGCGTTCGCCAAAGAAGCCGACTGCACGGCCCATCAGCGGGGCAAAGATCATATTGGCGATCAGGTTGATCAGATAGAGCAGGGTGATTTCATGCACATCAAACCCAAAGCGTTCGACCATCATGAAGCCCGCAAAAACGACAAAAATCTGCCGCCGCGCGCCAGACATGAATTGCAGCGCATAATACAGCCAGTACCGCTTGCGCAGCACCATCTTCTTGACCTGCGGTGTCGGGGCCTCGAACTGCGGATAGGCCAGCAACGCGACCAGCGCGATCACCGCCGTCACCCCGCCGCCAATCAGATAGACGATGTTATAGGACAGCGACAAGGTATCCCACAGCGCCATGATCGCCAGATAGGCCACCAGCGTCGCCGCCGACCCCGCCGCCATCAGCCAGCCGATCATGCGGGGCGCGTCCTCGATCTTGAGCCACTGCAACTGCAGCGACTGGTTCACCGTCTCGTAATAGTGAAACCCGATAGAGCTGAGCATTGTGATCGTCAGGATACCGCCCATCGACGGGAACCACGCGGTCAGCGCCGTCGCCACCCCCAGCAGCACCAGCGATACCAACCCCAATACCTGTTCGCGCACGAACAGGATAATCGCGATCACGCCGACCGCCAGAAAGCCCGGTATCTCGCGCACCGTATGCAGCAACCCGATGTCTGATCCGTCGAACCCGGCGACCTCGATCACAAAGTTATTCAGCAGCGCCGACCATGTGTTGAAGGCAATGGGCATCGCCAGCGCCATCAGGAACAGCAGCGCCACGGGGCGGCGCCAGAACGGTTGATGCTTGGCATCTTCAAGGGTCACATATTGGGTCATGGGCAATTCCTTACCCCCGTTCCTGCCCCTTGACGAGATCAAATCACCCGCCTCACGCCCATGCTCCGCGCAACCGCAGCTTCCAAATGGCCCAAAATCCTCGCCGAAGGCCCTTGCCCCACAGGGGCAAGCGCGTCGCACCGCTAATAAAAACTCTGCGGGTCAATATCGACGGCGATGCGCACATCATTCTTCAACCGCAGCTGTGCGACCCATTTCGCCAATGCCTCTTGCAAGGGGGCGGCCTTTTCGGCCTTGACCAACAGCCGCACCCGATGGCGCCCGCGCACCCGTGCGATTGGCGCGGGCGCGGGCCCATAGACCTGCGCGCCGACGGCCCGCAGGGGCGCATCCTGCCGCGCCAGCTGGTTGCCCGCATCAAACAGCGTGGCCACATCGGGGCCGCTCAGGATGATGCCCGCCATCCGGCCATAGGGCGGCACGCCGGCGTGGCGGCGCTCTCCGGCTTCGGCTTTCCAGAACCCCTCCTCATCCCCTGCCAGAATGGCGCGGATCACCGGGTGATCCGGCTGAAAGGTCTGCAACAGCGCGGTGCCCGGAGCCTCGGCCCGTCCGGCGCGCCCCGCCACCTGCCGCATCAACTGATAGGTTCGTTCTGCCGCGCGCAGGTCCGATCCCATCAGCCCCAGGTCCGCGTCGATGACCCCCACCAGTGTGAGGTTGGGAAAGTTGTGCCCCTTCGCAACCAGCTGCGTACCGATGATGATATCCGCCGCCCCGTCGGCGATCCCTGCAATCTCGGCCTTGAGCGCGCGGGCCGAACCGTACATGTCCGAGCTTAGCGTCGCGACCCGCGCCTCGGGCCAAAGGGCGGCGGCTTCTTCGCCCAGACGTTCCACCCCCGGCCCCACGGCAGCCAGCTTGCCTTCGACCTCGCACGAGGGGCAGACCTCGGGCATGGGCTTGCTTTCGCCGCATTGGTGGCAGACCAGCCGTTTGAGGTAGCGGTGTTCGACCATCCGCGCATCGCAGTGATCGCAGCCGATCTGATGCCCGCAGGCGCGGCACAGGGTCACCGGCGCATAGCCGCGGCGGTTGATGAACAGCATCGCCTGCTCGCCCCGTTCCAGCCGCTTGTCGACCTCGACCTTCAACGTGGGCGACACCCATTTATCGCTCGGCAGGCCTTCGCTGCGCATGTCGATCGCGCCCATCGTCGGCATCACCGCCGGCCCAAAGCGCGATGTCAGCTCGACCCGCGTATATTTGCCCGCCTCGGCGTTGGCCCAGCTTTCCAACGATGGTGTGGCAGAGGCCAGAACCACCTGCGCCCCGCAGATCGACGCCCGCAGCACCGCCATGTCACGGGCGTTATACAGCACGCCTTCTTCCTGCTTGTAGGAGGTGTCATGTTCCTCGTCGACGACGATCAGACCAAGGTTCTGGAACGGCAGAAACAGCGCCGACCGCGCACCGATCACCACCTGAGCCTGTGCCTGCCCGACCATTTTCCAGATGCGACGCCGCTCTGTCATGGTGGCACCCGAATGCCATTCCGCAGGCTTTGCGCCAAACCGCGCCTGCACACGGTGCAAGAACTGTTCGGTCAGCGCGATTTCCGGCAGCAGCACCAAAGCCTGCCTGCCCGATTTCAGCGCGGCGGCCACGGCCTCCAGATAGACTTCGGTCTTGCCCGATCCGGTCACGCCCCGCAGCAAGGTGGTGCCATATGCGCCCGAGGCCACCCCCGCCGCCAGAAGCGCCGAGGCCGAGGCCTGATCCTCCGTCAGCTCTTTGCTGGGCAAGCTCGGGTCCATGCGCATGAACGGCAGATCGCGCGGGCTGTCCTGTTCCAGCACTGCGCCCTGGGTCACCAACCCCTTGATCACCGACGCCGTCACCCCCGACATCTCGGCCAGCTCCTTGAGCGTGAACGAAAGGTCGCCATACTCCGCCAGAGTTTCGAGCACGCGACGGCGCGCGTCGGTCATCCGGTCAGGCTCCCCCTCCCCGCGCCGGTAAATCTTGCGCATCGACGGCGGGTCGCCCAACCCCGGCGCACGCGTCGCCAGCCGCAGCATCGCGGGCATCGGCGTCAGCGTATAGGCGGCGGCACGGGTCAGAAAACTGCGCAGTTCTTCGCGCATGGGGGCCGCATCGAGCACGCGGATCACCGACCGTATCTTGGACAGATCGTAATCCCCCTGCCCAGCGCCCCAGACGACACCGATCACCTTGCGCGGGCCCAAAGGCACCTCGACGAAGGCCCCCATATGGCAGCCACCTTCGGGCGCTTTGTAATCCAGCGCACGGCCCAGCGGCTGGGTGGTCATCACGGCCACCAGCTCATTTGCATGAAAAAATTCTGGCGGTTTCACCAATCGCTCCGGAACGGGGTTACGGGAATTAGGGTTCCAGCTTGGCGGATGATGCGCTAAAGCCCTAGGCGACAGACATAGCCATTCCTGCTGCCTATTCCAACCTGAAGGACGTAACATGAAATTCTTCGTAGATACCGCCGAAATCGATGCCATCGCCGAGCTGAACGATCTGGGCATGGTAGACGGGGTGACAACAAACCCGTCGCTGATCCTGAAATCCGGCCGCAACATTCTGGAAGTCACGAAAGAGATCTGTGATCTGGTCGACGGCCCCGTCTCTGCCGAAGTTGTCGCGACCAAAGCGGACGACATGATCGCCGAAGGCCGCAAACTGGCCGAGATCGCGGAAAACATCACCGTGAAGCTGCCCCTGACATGGGACGGTCTGAAAGCCTGTAAAGTGCTGTCGGACGAAGGCAAGATGGTCAACGTCACGCTCTGCTTCTCGGCGAACCAGGCATTGATCGCCGCCAAGGCCGGTGCCACGTTCATCTCGCCATTCATCGGGCGTCTGGATGACATCAACCTTGACGGTATGGACCTGATCCAGGACATCCGCACGATCTATGACAACTACGGGTTCGAGACTGAAATCCTCGCCGCGTCGATCCGTACCGTGAACCACGTGCTGGATGCCGCGCGTATCGGTGCCGATGTCATGACCGCCCCGCCAGAAGTGATCAAGAAGCTGGCCGCGCACCCGCTGACCGACAAGGGGCTCGAGACCTTCATGGCCGATTGGGCAAAGACAGGTCAGAACATCCTCTGATCCCGCCTTACGGCGACGACAAAGGGGCACGCGCGTCACAGGCTGCGCGTGCCCACCACGATCTGCATGTGCCCGTAGTTGGCCCGTGCCCTCGCAGCAAACCGCAGCAGCCTCGCCCTACCTCTGCCCCGTCCATGCGCGGCGAGCGGGCGGTTTGATGCCGAAAAACCAGCCATACGCCAAAAGAAAAAAGCAGATTTAGCCTGACGCGCATGCTATGTCAGTGCCAAATATAAAAAGAGACCCGCATGAGCAGTAACCACAAGATCGAAGATTCCCTTCGGGAAGCGATTATTTCACAGCCCGACGTCATTCTTGACGACAACGACGTGATGCAGGCCCTGATCGCCGCGAATGAACGCGCGATGGGGGGCAATATTGTCGATCTGCGCGGCATCGCCATGGACCGGCTGGAAACCCGTCTGGACCGGCTTGAGGACACGCACCGCAACGTGATCGCCGCGGCCTATGAAAACCTT
Source organism: Sulfitobacter sp. PM12 (assembly GCF_045586035.1). Taxonomy (NCBI): domain Bacteria; kingdom Pseudomonadati; phylum Pseudomonadota; class Alphaproteobacteria; order Rhodobacterales; family Roseobacteraceae; genus Sulfitobacter; species Sulfitobacter sp. PM12. Next base: position 948,162 of record NZ_CP151529.1, on the reverse strand, counting down.
GCGGGGACCAACCAGATCCACCGCGCGATACTGCGCATGCTTGACCCTGTAGACTTCGAACCCTTCCTCAAGGATCTCGGGGGCGAGGTTGCCGATATCCTGCGGGTCGACGCTGTGCGGCTGGTGCTGGAATCTGCCGAGAATGACGATGATCCCGCGATCAAACGCTTGGGCGATGTGCTGAACGTCGCCGAACCGGGGTTTATCGACGACTACCTGTCGAACGGGCGCGGCGGCACGGTGCGTCAGGTGACCCTGCGCGGTGTGCAGCACAGCCCCGAACATATCTACGGCGGCGCGGCGGATTGGATCCGGTCGGAAGCCTGCCTGAAACTGAACTTTGGCGCGGGCCGGTTGCCGGGCCTGCTGATCCTTGGCTCCGAAGACCCGCATATGTTCAGCCCGCAACAGGGCACCGATCTGCTGGGCTTCTTCGCTGGCGTGTTCGAGCGGACGATGCGCCGCTGGCTGTCTTGAGCGGGGCAAACGCGCTTTTGATCAGCCCCGCCGCGCGGGACGCCCTGCAAAGCTGGCTGGACCATCAACGCGCCCTGAAAGGGGCTGCCGAGAACACGATCACCGCCTATCAGGGGGATCTGGTCGATTTCCTTGCGTTCATGACGCTGCATAAGGGCGACAGCCAAGGCTTGGGCGCGCTGTCAAAGATCACCATCTCAGACATGCGCGCCTGGATGGCACAGACCCGCAGTGGGGATGTCGGGCCACGGTCGATGGCGCGCAAGCTGTCGGCGGTCAAGGCGTTCTATCGCTGGCTGGCAGAGCGCGAGGGGTTCGAGCCTACCGCGGTGCTGTCGACCAGATCGCCGAAGTTTCCCAAAAAGCTGCCCCGCCCCTTGGCGATTGATGCCGCTCAGGCGATGATCGACAGCGTGGAAATGCAGTCGCGTCACGCCTGGGTCGCCGCGCGGGATGTGGCGGTTCTGACCCTGCTGTGGGGGTGCGGGCTGCGGATATCCGAAGCGCTTGGCCTCAAGGGGGCCGACGCGCCCCTGCCCGAGGTGCTGCGTATCATCGGTAAGGGCGGTAAGGAACGGGTGGTGCCCGTGCTCCCTGCGGCGCGCGATGCCGTGGATGCCTATCTGCGCGTCTGCCCCTTTGGGAAGGAACGGGATGCGCCGCTGTTTCGCGCAATGCGCGGCGGGCCTTTGGCGGCGCGGGCGATATCGCAGGTGATGGCGGATGCACGGATGCAGCTTGGCCTGCCTGCCAGCGCCACACCCCACGCGCTGCGCCACAGCTTTGCCACGCATCTGCTGGATGCGGGGGGCGATCTGCGTGCGATCCAAGAGCTTTTGGGCCATGCCTCGCTCTCGACCACGCAGGCCTATACGGCTGTCGATACCGCGCGTCTGATGGATGTCTATAACCGCGCCCACCCCAAGGCGGGCGGCGGCAGTTAACGGTCCAGCTGGGTGACGAAATCCTGCGCGGCTTTGGTGGGGTCCGCCAGCCCCTGTGCCACACGATCGCTAAGCTCGGTCAACGCCGCCTTGGCCTTGGGCTTTTCCAACTGCGCAAGCAACGCCTGCTTTACCGCCTGTTCAAACCAATAGCGGGCTTGTGCGGCACGAGCATGTTGCCAGAACCCTTCGGCGCGGCGCCATTCGGTCAGCGCCTCTACCTCTGCCCATGCCTCGTCCAGCCCGTTTTCCTCCAGCGCTGAGACCATCATCGCCTTGGGAAACCCCTTGGGGTCTTGCGGCCGTTTGCGCAGCAACCGCAGGGCACCGGCGTAATCGGCACAGGTCCGCGACGCGGCGGGTTTCAAATCCCCATCGGCTTTGTTGATCACGATGATATCCGCCATCTCCATGATGCCGCGCTTGACGCCTTGCAGCTCGTCCCCGCCCGCAGGGGCCAGCAACAGCATGAAAACATCGGACATCTCTGCCACCACCGTCTCTGACTGGCCGACACCGACCGTTTCGATCAGCACCACGTCAAAACCTGCGGCCTCGCACAGGGTCACCGCCTCGCGGGTGCGGCGGGCCACGCCGCCCAGATGCGTCTGGCTGGGCGACGGGCGGATGAAGGCATCGCGTTCGCGCGACAAGAGGTCCATCCGCGTCTTATCCCCCAAGATCGACCCGCCCGAACGCGAAGAGGACGGATCAATCGCCAGCACCGCGACCTTGAGCCCGCGCCCGATCAGCATCATGCCGAAGCTTTCGATAAAGGTGGATTTCCCCACCCCCGGCGTCCCCGACAACCCGATACGCAGCGCTTCGCGCCCCTTGGGCAGCGCGGCAAGCAGCTCTGTCGCCTGCGCACGGTGATCCTCGCGACCGGATTCGATCAAGGTGATCCCCCGCGCCAGCGCGCGGCGCTCCCCTGCTGCGATACCCTTTGCCAGATCGTCGATGTTCATAGGTTCTGCCCCTCACGCCCTTTGGCCCATGTTTCGATCCCGGCGGCGCAAATGTCCAGACCGCAGGCCGGGTCTTGGCCCCGCGCCGGGTTTCGCCCATAACCACGCGTATGGCTTTTACCCTTCCCATTGATGATGTGATGCCGCAGGTGATTGACGCGCTGCGCGGTCAGGGCCGTGTTGTGCTGCAAGCGCCCCCCGGTGCAGGCAAGACCACGCGCGTGCCGCTGGCGATGTTGGACGCGGGGCTGACCAACGGCCGCATCCTGATGCTGGAACCGCGCCGCCTTGCCGCGCGTGCAGCTGCCGAACGCATGGCTGCGACCTTGGGCGAAGAACCGGGGCAAACCGTGGGCTTTCGCGTCCGCGGTGCCAGCGCCGTCAGCAAATCCACCCGTATCGAGGTCGTGACCGAGGGCATTCTGACCCGCATGCTGCAAGACGACCCCGACCTGCCCGGTGTCGGCGCGGTGATCTTTGACGAATTCCACGAAAGATCCCTGAACGCGGATCTGGGCCTCGCGCTTTGTCTAGAGGTGGCCGAAGCGCTGCGCGATGACCTGTTGATCGTCGCCATGTCCGCCACGCTGGACGCCGCCCCCGTCGCTGCGCTGATGCAGGCTCCGGTGGTCACCTCCGAAGGGCGCAGCTTTCCGGTGACGCCCCATTGGCTGGACCGGCCCGTAGGCAAACAACGGTTCGAGCAGGCAGTCGCTGATCTGGTGTTACACGCGCTGGATACCGCCCCCGGATCGGCGCTGGTGTTCCTGCCCGGCGAAGGTGAAATCCGACGGGTTGAAAGCGCGCTGGCGGGACGGCTGCCCGCCGATTGCACGCTCGCCCCGCTGTTCGGAGCGATGGACTTCAAAGCGCAGCGCGCTGCGATTGCACCGGCCAAAACAGGCCGCAAGGTCGTGCTCGCGACTTCTATCGCGGAAACCTCGCTGACCATCGAAGGGGTGCAGATCGTGGTGGACGGGGGCCGCGCGCGGCGGGCGCAGTTCGATCCGTCCTCTGGTATGTCGCGGCTGATCACCGACCGCGTGACCCGCGCCGAAGCGACGCAGCGCGCGGGCCGTGCCGGGCGTGTGTCGGAAGGGGCCGCGTTCAAACTCTGGACCCGCGGCGAGGAAGGCGCGCTGGCCGCCTACCCCCCCGCCGAGATAGAGGCCGGCGATCTATGCGCCTTCGCGTTAGAGCTCGCGGTCTGGGGGGCGCAGGCCGATGAACTGAAGTTCGTGACCCCGCCCCATGCAGGCCGTCTGGCCGAAGCACAGGCCGTGCTGCACATGCTGGGGGCGCTGGATTCGACGGGTCGGATCACAGAGCATGGCCGCAGCTTGGCGAAGATGCCGCTGCATCCCCGTCTGGCGCATATGGTCGCCAAAGGCGGGCACAGCGCCCCGACGCTGGCCGCGATCCTGTCGGAGCGTGACCCCTTGCGCGGCGGCTCTGTCGATCTGGCGCTGCGTCTGGATGCGGTCGCGGGCAAGCGCGTCCCGGCCGAGGTCAACCACGCTGCCCTTTCACGCATCAAGCAAGACGCCAAACGGCTGGCCAGAGGGCAAACCGGTGACGGCCCCAATACGCTGGGGGTGCTGGCGGCCCTTGCCTACCCCGATAGGGTGGCGCTGCGGCGCAAGGGCGACGCGCCGCGATACGTTATGTCGGGCGGCAAAGGCGCGATCCTGCCCGAGAGTGATCCGCTGGCGGGGGAACGCTTGCTGGTGGCGACCGATCTTGACGGCGACCCGCGAGAAGCACGCATTCGCCAAGCCGCGCGCCTGTCCGACAGCGATCTGCGTGAAAGCTTCGCGGATCAAATCGGATGGCATAAACTCTGCGTCTGGTCCCGCCGCGAGGGCCGCGTGCTGGCGCGGCAGCAGGAACGTTTTGGTGCATTGGTGCTGGACGACAGGGCGTGGTCCGACGCCCCCGCCGAAGACATAGCGCAGGCCATGCTCGACGGGGTGCGGCAGCTGGGACTGATGCCCGGCAAAACGGCGGCGCTGTTTCTGGCGCGGGCGCGGCTGATGGGCGATGATTTCCCCGATTTCAGCGAGGATCACCTGCTTGAGACCTTGGAGGATTGGTTGCCCGGTCATCTGACAGGTGTCCGCAGCACCGCCGACTGGAAGGCGTTTGACCTGCTGCCTGCCCTGACCGCGCGGCTGAGCTGGGACGACCAGCAAGCGCTTGATCGTGCCGCGCCTGCGCATTTCACCACGCCGCTGGGGCGCAAGATCGCAATTGATTATAGCGAAACGCAGCCCCAGATCGCCCTGCGTCTGCAAGAGGTCTTTGGCACCACCCGTCACCCCATGATCGCAGGGCAGCCCTTGCAGATCACGCTGCTGTCCCCCGCGCAGCGACCCGTGCAGGTGACCACCGATCTGCCGGGGTTCTGGGCCGGATCCTATGCTGATGTGCGCAAGGACATGCGCGCCCGCTATCCGCGCCACCCTTGGCCCGAAGACCCGACGCAGGCCGATCCGACGCTACGGGCCAAACCCCGCGGCACCTGAGCCCCGACGGTGTTGCGCAGCGTGCCCTGCGAGTACCAGTAATCCGCCCGCAATCGCCCAGTTCTTGACAAAGATCGACATCTGCCACGGGTCATCAGGTATGAAGTGGAAGATGCTCGTTGCCATACAATAAAGCGCGAGTGCTGCGCTCATGGGGGCGAGCCAGAGACCGAAGATCAGGCTGATCGCCGCCACGCCGTTGAACAGCATCGCGGGCCAGACGAGGAACACGGGCAATCCGCGATCCGACAGCAAACCCTGCGCCGCTGCAGGGTCCACGAGCTTTTGCACGAATCCCGCGACGAAAAGGGCCGCCAAAAGCAGGCGGCCCGTGTAAATCGCAATCCTCTCAACCCGCTGCATCAGGCGGCGGCGGGCTTAAAGGTCATCGCCAAACCGTTAATACAGTGGCGTTTGCCCGTGGGTGCAGGACCATCATCGAACACATGGCCCAGATGGCCGCCGCAGCGGTCGCAATGCACCTCGGTCCGCGTGGTAAAGAATCCCTTGTCCGGCATCGTTTCGACAGCATCGTCCAGCGGGGCGAAGAAGCTTGGCCAGCCGGTGCCGCTTTTGAACTTGGTCTCGGAGCTATAAAGCGCCTGATCACAACCCTTGCAATGGAACACGCCTTTGCGGACCTCATCGTTCAGCGGGCTGGTAAATGCGCGTTCGGTATCCCCTTCGCGCAGGACGGCATATGCGTCATCGCCCAGCTGCGCGCGCCATTCGGCAGGGGTGCGGCTGACTTCAAAGTCGCCCGGTGCCACGGTCCCGGCCTGCGCCGCCGCGCCTACGCCAAACGGCAAGGCCGCCATCGTCATCGTTGTGCATTTCAGGAAATTCCGGCGTTTCATAATGCCCCCTTAAGGTTGCGGTACTGCGGATAGATTGGATGTCTGTTGAAAGGGCCGCCGGACGTCGCGCGTGGCGCTGACATCCGGCGGTACTCGTTACAAGGCACGCGAGGTGCCGATACTGGATAAACCCGTTGGCGGAATGCATGGTTCCACGCCAACAAACTCGTTACCAAACCGCGCCAAAAACACGGCACGGTCCCTCAGCGACATGGGCTTGCAACCAGTGTCGGCCTGAGTTGTGGAAATACACGGAAGTAGAAAACGAGAAGTTTCACCGAAAACGCAAAAAACCGCAGTTTTTATTCAACTTTATAAAATACCGTTAAGAAACAAAGACTTCGCCCACATGAAAGCGGACGAAGTCTTTGTTTGAATAGTCAGCGACCCCGATAAAACCCGGATTACAGTTCAGACATAGCCCCTGCGGCCAGGACATCGCCCGTAGGTGCCCCCGTGGGCGAGCCGCCGACGGGCTCATCCGAAATCGCCAGCGTGATCTGTGCCGCCTGGCTGCGCAGCTCTGCCGGAACAAGAATCCGCGCCGTCTCGCTGTCGGGCAGAACGCCCAAGGAAACCGGAGCCTGATCGGGCAGGATCGCCCAAAGTTCTAGCACACGCCCCTCGTTCGCGGCGCCCGAAACGCGGCGCAGCGCGATCTCGTGCTTGACCGGTTCGACCACGGCCAACACTTGCAACGGGCTGGTGTCGCTGACCAGCTGTGCGGCCAGAACGGTCGGTTGATCGCCGCCCGGACGTGTGTTGATCTCAAGCAGTTGCACGCCAAGGTAGCCCGCAAACAGCAGCGATGCCATCGCCATCCCCTGCCAGAGCCACAAACGTTGCAGGATCGAAACCCGCTGCTTGGGGAAGACCTGCGCCATCAGCTTTTTCTTCACGCGCGCGGGCGGCGAGACGGGGTCGATCCCGTCGGTCATGGCCGTCAGGCGTTCCTGCCAGAACACAACGCGATCAGCAAAATCACGTTCAGTCGCGACACGGCGACGCGCTGCGATCATATCGTCGTCAGACGACAGGCCCAGCACCATTTCGGCGGCCAGAAGATCATCATCATGGGGTGTTTCGGGCGTTTGGGTCATTGGCTCATACACTCCCGCAGGGCGATCAGGCCACGGCGCAGCCAGGTTCGCATCGTATTCAGCGGCACGCCAAAGCGTTCAGCCAGATCGGAATAGGTCTCGCCATCCAGATAGGCACCCCGAATGGCTTTGCCACGGTCTTCTTCCAGCGTATCAAGACAGCCCGACAGGCGCGACGCCTCTGACGAGGCAACGGCGTATTGTTCGGGCGTGGGACCGGGGGAGACAAGTTCAAAACCGGGCGTATTAACGTCCTGATGGCCTTTTTTGCGGGCCCGCAGACGGTCGATAGAGGTATTCCGTGCAATGGTGATCAGCCACGTCATCGGGCTCAGGCCATTGGCATTATACTTATCGGCATTGTTCCAGATTTTGACGAAACTGTCTTGCATGGCGTCCTCTGCTGCGGCGCGTTTGTTCAACACACGCAGACAAACCCCGAAAAGTTTCGCAGAAACACGATCATAGAGCTGGTCAAACGCCGCGCGGTCTTTCAACGCGACACGGGCAATCAAGTTTTCGATTTCTTGTCGGTCCATTTGCACGGGCCATTTCTCCACCTGAACGGGTTTCCAGCGTTACACCGAAACCTACGGCACTCACTACATTTGTCCAGCAAAGCGTTGTCATTGGACAACTTTGTGTAACCCAGGCGCATCGCGTTGGCCAATGGGTAATATATCGGGCGGCAAGCGGGCGCGGAAATGGCCCCCCGCGTTCACAAGCTATGGACGGGGGCCGGTGTTGCGCGTTTAGTCGTGGCAGGGCTGCCCTGTTGTACACCGCTGCACGGCATCCCGTCTGTCAGGCCCCTATGTGGCCCATATGTGGAAGGAGTATCGCGATGCCGCAGCCCAATCACAGCACCTATGACGTTGTCATTATCGGTGGCGCGATCTTTGGATCGTCGGTCGCATGGTGGCTGACCCAGATGGCCGGTTTTGACGGCAAGGTTCTGGTAGTCGAACGTGACCCCACCTATGAATACGCCGCCACCAGCCATACCAACAGTTGCATCCGCCAGCAGTTCAGCTCGGCCATTAACGTGAAGGTGTCGCAGTTCGGGGCCGAGTTTATCAAGAACTTCCGCCGGTTTATGGGCGATGATCCAGAGGTGCCGCATCTGGCGTTGCAGAGTTTTGGCTATCTCTACCTCGCGGACACGCCCGAATTTGCACAGACGCTGCAACAGAACCAGCAGATACAGATGGCACTGGGGGCGGGCACGCAGCACATGACCGCCACCGAGGTCGCTGCCGCCTACCCGTTCTATCAGCTTGATGACATCATTGCCGCCAACCACAACCGTGTGGACGAAGGCTATTTCGACGGCGGCACCATGTTTGACTGGTTCAAGCGCATGGCTCGCCGCAACGGGGTGGAATACCTGCACGACGAAGTGACCGCGATGACCAAAGCCGCCGATGGCACATCCGTCACCCATGTCACGCTGAAATCCGGCGCGACGGTGGCGTGCGGGACGGTGGTCAACGCCTCTGGCCCGCGGGCGGCCGCGACGGCGGGCATGGCCGGCATCACCCTCCCGGTCGAGCCGCGCAAACGCTATACCTTTGTGTTCGATGCCGCCAAACCGCTGGACCGCGACCTGCCGCTGACAATCGACCCGTCCGGCGTGCATTTCAGGACCGAAGGGAAATACTACATGGCGGGCTGCCCCCCGCGCGAAGATCCTGCGGTCGCCTATGATGACTTTGGCTTTGATTACAGCCTGTGGGAGGACAAGGTGTGGCCCGCCATCGCCACCCGCGTCCCGCAGTTCGATCAGGTCAAGGTGATCAACGAATGGGTCGGGCACTACGATTACAACACGCTGGACCAGAACGCGATTGTCGGGCCGCACAGTGTGGTCGAGAATTTTCTGTGCCTGAACGGGTTTTCCGGTCACGGGCTGCAACAGGCACCCGCCCTTGGCCGTGGCATCGCTGAATGGATCGCCTATGGCGCATACCGCACGTTGGACCTAAGCCCCTACGCCTACCGCCGGATCGAGGAAAACCAATCGCTGATTGAAAAGGCGGTGATTTGATCCCCCTGCCCCGATGACATACCCATGCCAGGCAACACCCCTTTGTGCGGGCGCGCAGCCTTGCTTGGCCTCGCGAAACGATAGTGGAAGGAAAACGACATGATGAAGAAACTGGTTCTGACGGGGGCCGCAGGGCGGCTTGGGTCCTACCTGCGTGAACCCCTGTCCAAGATGTGCCAAGAACTGGTCAGCACCGACATCGTCGATGACATCGGCAAGCTCTACGAAGGCGAAAGCTACGCCAAGGCCGATGTCGCCGTCTATGACCAGATCGCGCCGCTGCTGGAGGGTGCCGATATGGTTGTCCACTTCGGCGCCATCGTCGACGAAAAACCCTTCGAGGAACTGCTGGGCCCGAATTTCGTCGGATCTTACAACGTATGGGAAGCCGCCTATCAGCACGGGCTTCAACGGGTCGTTTATGCTTCGTCCATCCACGCTGTGGGCATGCACAAGAAATCCGATTTCATCGGCATCGACGCGCCCCACAAGCCCGATACATTCTACGGCCTCGCCAAATGCTTTAGCGAAGACCTTGCGTCCATGTATTGGGACAAACGCGGGCTAGAGGCCGTGTGCCTGCGCATCCTCAGCTGCGCGCAGGTCAACAACACCCGTGCCTTGGGATCGTGGTTGTCCTATGACGATCTGATCCAGCTGGTCACCCGCGCCATCGATACGCCATCAGTCGGCTTCAGCGTGGTCTACGGCGTGTCCAATAACGACCGCGCGCCGGTGGACAATGCCAAAGCGTCCTTCCTCGGCTATCGCCCGAAAGACAACGCAGAGCAGTTCGCCGAGAAGATCCTTGCCGAAGCACCACCGGTCGATCTGAAAGACCCCGGCCAGATGCACCACGGTGGCCCCTTTGCCGCGGTCGACCTCGGCGAAAGCGGCGTGGCGTCAATGAACATCGTCAACGACAAGAAAACCACCTGATGCCTTGAGGGCGGGGCGGGGCTTCACCCCCGCCCCCATGTTTCACGTGACGCGATGTTTGGGACGGCACCCGTCTTGCCAGCAGGCGCGACAGGTGCGCCCGCGGCTCACAATTCGATGCGGATATCGTGGATCCACAGCTTTGGCGGCCGCGAGAGCACAAAGACTACCACATCCGCCAGATCGTCGGGCTCGGTAAAGATATGGTTGGGCACATCCTCCCCCGCCTTCGAGAACATCCCCGTGTTCGTCCCCGACTGGTAAACTCCGCCCACGCGCACGCCGGTGTTTTCCTCGTCCGCTTTCAGCACCTCGGTAAAGCCACGCACCCCGTATTTCGTGGCGGTATAGACAGATTGCCCGGCCTGCGCGACGACGCCGGACTTGGAGACGACATTCAGAATGATCCCCTCGTCATTCGCCCGCAGCGCCGGAATGGCGGCTTGCGTGATCTGCATCAAGCCCGTCAGGTTGGTCTGCACGGTCGCCTGCAAAAGCTGCGGCGGGATTTCATCCAGCGGGCCGGTTTTGTGCCAGATGCCCGCATTGTTGATCAGAATATCCAGTCCGCCAAAGGCAGCGGTCACCTGCTCCACCGCCTTGCTGATCGCATCCGGGTTCTGGATATCACATGCAATGCCGATCGCTTCGCTGGCACCAGCGGCGACGCATTCAGCCTCTACCGCAGCCAGACGGTCAGCATTGCGCCCCAGAATGGCCAGACGCGTCCCTACTGCCGCGAGTTTAAGGCAAATATGCCGCCCGATACCATCACTGCCACCAGTGACGATGATACGCTTGTTCTTTAATTCCATGATCCGCTCCTGAGTATTACACCCCCTCTATCCCACCTCGTTTCCTCGCGAAAGCATGGGCGCACGGTTTGCAAAAGGCCGGTGGCGGCGAAACTGTCGGAGCAGAAAGCCAAGCGCAACGTCGCGCCCCATCTCGGGCCGCGCAACACCTGATCAAGTATGTAGAAAATGTCGAGGTGTATGGCGGAGACGAAGGGATTCGAACCCTCGAGACCCTTCCGGGCCTACTCCCTTAGCAGGGGAGCGCCTTCGACCACTCGGCCACGTCTCCGTCGACGCGTATATCCAAGAAAACGCATGGGGCACAAGCGGTAATCTCAGAAAATACCGGGAATGTTGGGATCGCGGGGATAGCGGAGGATATCGGGGGCGGGATACGGCTTGCGGCGCTATGCGCGCGGCGCTGGCCGGGGGCATCCGTGGGCCGAGGGGGGAGGCGGGCAGAGAAGTGGCGCGATGGCAGCGGGAGGTGCCGCTCACGCGCCAGATCGGCGGGCCGCCTGGAAAGCGGCCCGCCGGATTGGATCAGGTGTTGAACAGGAAGTGCAGCACGTCGCCGTCTTTAACGGTGTAGCTTTTGCCCTCGGCGCGCATCTTGCCAGCTTCCTTGGCGGGGCCTTCACCGCCCAAGGCCACGAAATCGTCATAGGCGATGGTTTCGGCGCGGATGAAGCCTTTTTCAAAATCACCGTGGATCACGCCTGCGGCTTTCGGCGCAGAGGTGCCAGCCTTGATCGTCCAGGCGCGGGCCTCTTTCGGGCCGACGGTGAAGTATGTCTCAAGGTGCAGCAGCTCGTAGCCCGCGCGGATCAACCGATCAAGCCCGGCTTCCTCTAGCCCCATCTCGTCCAGGAACATGCTGGCCTCTTCGGGCTCTAGCTGGCTGATTTCTTCCTCGATCTGGGCAGAGATCACGACGTGGCTATTGCCCTGCGCCGCGGCCATTTCCGCGACTTTGGCAGAAAGGGCATTGCCCTCGGCCGCTTCGGATTCACCGACGTTGCAGACATAAAGCACGGGCTTGGTCGTCAGCAATTGCAACATGCGCCAGGCTTTTGCGTCATCCGCGTCAACCTCGACGGTGCGCGCGGGTTTGCCGTTTTCGATGGCTTCTTGCGCGGCGGCCAACAGGCGGTCTTGCTGCGCTGCGTCCTTATCGTTGCCCTTGATCTTGCGGACCAGACCGGCGCGCCGTTTTTCGATGCTTTCCAGATCGGCAAGCATCAGTTCTGTATCGATGGTCTCGGCGTCGGCCACGGGGTCCACGCGCCCTTCAACGTGGGTCACATCGCCGTCCTCAAAGCAGCGCAGCACATGGGCGATCGCGTCCGTCTCGCGGATATTGGCCAGGAACTGGTTGCCGAGGCCTTCGCCTTTGGATGCGCCTTTGACCAAGCCTGCGATATCCACAAAGGTCATCCGCGTCGGGATAATCTGCTTGGAGCCCGCAATCGCGGCGAGTTTATCAAGGCGCGAATCCGGCACCGCGACTTCACCGACGTTCGGTTCGATTGTGCAGAACGGAAAATTGGCCGCCTGCGCTGCCGCTGTTTTGGTCAGCGCGTTGAAGAGGGTCGACTTGCCGACATTCGGCAGACCCACGATTCCCATCTTAAAGCCCATGACAAGCATCCTTTATAAGTTGGCGTTGTCCTAGGGTTTTGGCCGCCTTTGCGCAAGTCTTAGCGCAGGCGTCGGTCCTCGTGCGTCTGGTAAATCAGGATCCATGCGAGCACGATGAACATCGGATGGGTCAACCCGCCCGAAAAGATCACGGCCGGAATCCAGATCAGGAAGACGATAATCGCCGTGAAGATCCGTCCTGTCAGCAGGATGGAAAGCGGCGGCAACAGCAGGGCGAGTACATAATTCATGCGATAAATGTAGGCACCGGCGGCGGGATTTAAAGGACTATGTGATGCACACCTGCATAAATCCAACGCCCTTGGCACCTGTTTTTCGGAAAATCGCCCAAGCCCACCGGCGGAGTTGGATTGATTTCCCGTGATATATTCGGCATTGCAGCAGGGTAACGTAAAAAGGCCGCCCTCATGACACGTATCGACGCCAAATTCGCTGACCTCAAATCCCAAGGCAAGAAAGCCTTTGTCGCCTATGTGATGGCAGGCGATCCCGACTTTGACACGTCGCTCGAGGTGGTGCGCGGCCTGCCTGGCGCGGGCGTCGATATTATCGAACTGGGGCTGCCGTTTACCGATCCGATGGCCGATGGCTCTGCCATTCAGCTGGCGGGACAGCGTGCGCTTGAAGGCGGGATGACGCTGGACAAGACGCTGGCGCTTGCCGCGGCGTTCCGCGAACAGGATGACACGACCCCGATCGTGCTGATGGGCTATTACAACCCGATCTATTCCAAAGGCGTGGATACATTCCTTGAGGCGGCCAAGAAGGCCGGCGTGGACGGGCTGATCGTCGTGGACCTGCCACCGGAAGAAGACGCCGAGCTGTGCCTGCCCGCGCAAGCCGCCGGTATGAACTTTATCCGCCTTGCGACCCCTACGACCGATGACAAACGCCTGCCGCGGGTTGTGCAGAACACCTCGGGCTTTGTGTATTACGTGTCGATCACCGGCATCACCGGCTCTGCCGAAGCGGATGCGGGCGATGTCGCCCCCGAGGTTGAGCGCATCCAGAAGGCCAGCGGCCTGCCCGTCATTGTCGGGTTCGGTGTGAACACCCCCGCCAAGGCCGAAGCCATTGCAAGCGTTGCTGATGGGGTTGTTGTCGGCTCTGCCATCGTGTCAAAAATCGCAGATGGGCTGCCTGTCGAAGACGTGCTGAGCTTTGTCAAAACCCTGTCGGATGGTGCGCATCGGGCCTGAGCGCCCCGCCCGACGCCCGATGTCGTGGCGTAAAGCAATTGATTTCAACGGGCCGTATTGGTTAGATCATCTGACCAATACATAGGAACTTGCCACCATGCCCGTGATCACCACCATCGACGACCTCAAGCGCCTGCATGAACGCCGCGTGCCGCGGATGTTCTATGACTACGCGGAATCGGGCAGCTGGACAGAGCAGACCTTTCGCGAGAACACGACCGATTTTGAACAGATCCGCCTGCGCCAGCGCGTCGCCGTGGATATGAGCGGGCGCAGCACCAAAACGCAGATGATCGGGCAGGATGTGGCGATGCCTGTGGCGCTTGCCCCAGTCGGCCTGACCGGCATGCAGCACGCTGACGGAGAGATCAAAGCCGCCCGCGCCGCCGAAGCCTTTGGCGTGCCCTTCACCCTGTCGACCATGTCCATCAATTCGATCGAGGATGTGGCAGAGGCGACGACAAAACCCTTCTGGTTCCAGCTTTATACAATGCGCGACGAAGACTACGTCGCGCGGCTGATCCAGCGCGCCAAGGATGCCAAATGCTCGGCCCTTGTCATCACGCTTGATCTGCAAATCCTCGGCCAGCGCCACAAGGATCTGAAGAACGGCCTCTCTGCCCCGCCCAAGCTGACCGCCAAAACGCTCGCCAATCTGGCAACCAAATGGAGCTGGGGCATCGGCATGATGGGGGCCAAGCGGCGCAGCTTCGGCAATATCGTGGGCCATGTGCACGGCGTCGACGACACAGCCAACCTCGGCGCATGGACGGCAGAGCAATTCGACCCCACCCTCGACTGGGGCAAGATCGCCAAACTGAAAGAGCAATGGGGCGGCAAGGTCATCCTCAAGGGTATTCTTGACGCCGACGATGCGCGGATGGCGCTGAAAGTCGGGGCGGATGCGATCATCGTCAGCAACCACGGCGGGCGCCAGCTGGACGGGGCGATCAGCTCTATCCGGGCGCTGCCGTCGATCCTGGAGGCCGTGGGCGACCAGATCGAAGTCCATCTGGACAGTGGAATCAGGTCCGGTCAGGACGTGCTCAAGGCGATGGCGATGGGGGCCAAAGGCACCTATATCGGGCGCGCCTTCATCTACGGGCTTGGTGCGATGGGTCAGGCCGGGGTTACCTCGGCGCTGGAGGTCATCCACAAGGAGCTCGACCTGTCCATGGCGCTTTGCGGTGAAACCTCTGTTGCGGGTTTGGGCAAGCATAACCTGCTTATTCCAAAAGGTTTTGAAGGCGACTGGCAGCCCTGAGCCTGCGCCTTCTTCGCAAAATGCGCCCGCCTTGGCTGATATGTCAGGGCGGGCGAAAACCCTGCGCGCAGCCCCTGCCCCGCCCCGCATAGGTCGCAAACCAAGGCCAACTTGCGCAAAAGCGGCGTTTTAGTCTTTCCCAAACGCCCAAACCCGTCTATATGCGCGGCTTCACGCGGACATACAGCCTTGGAGGATGTCCGCCCTAAACATATTGGAGATTACAATGGCTGGAGAGATTCCTGATCTTGAAGCTTTCGAACGCACGGGGACAGGCAAGGGCGCCGCTCGTCAGGCACGCCGCGACGGCATGGTTCCTGGTATCGTATTCGGTGGTGACCTTGATCCGCTGCCGATCAACCTGGACTTTAACAAGCTGCTGACCAAACTGCGCGCAGGCCGCTTCAAGGCGACCCTGTTCAACCTCAAGGTTGAAGGCCAAGAAGACGTCCGCGTCATCTGCCGCGACGTTCAGCGTCACGTTGTTAAAGACCTGCCAACGCACGTCGACCTGATGCGTTTGAAGCGCACCACCAAAATCAACCTCTTCATCCAGGTTGAAGTCGAAGGCGAAGAAGTCAGCCCCGGCCTGAAAAAAGGTGGCGTTCTGACGCTGGTACGTCCCGAAGTCGAACTGGTTGTGACCGCAGGCGATATCCCTGATCACATCACAATCGACGTTTCCGAACTGGAAATCGGCGACAGCCTCACCATCTCGAGCGTGAAGCTGCCAAACGGCACCAAGCCGGTCATCGACCGTGACTTCGTGATCGCGCAGATTTCCGCGCCTTCCGGTCTGGCCAGCCAGGACGATGATGAAGACGAAGATGTTGCAGCAGACGAAGTGCCCGCAACAGAAGTCAAAGAAGACTGATACCGATATATCCGTCGCGCCTGCGGGCGCGGATGGGTCGAGACGGGGTCGCCATGGGCGGCCCCGTTTTTCGTTGGGGCGTTATTTCGTTTGGCCCCGCGGTCTGCTATCCTTGGCCAAACAAACGTTTTTATCCATCTAAAGGGGTCCGCATGAAACTGATCGTAGGGCTTGGCAATCCGGGTGCCAAATACGCGGGCAACCGGCATAACATCGGCTTTATGGCGCTGGACCGCATCGCGCAGGACCACGGCTTTGCCGCATGGAAGACCAAGCACAACGGGCTAACGGTCGAAGGGCGTTTTGGCGCAGACCGCGTGGTCTTGCTCAAGCCCGAGACATTCATGAACAACTCTGGTCAGTCGGTGCAATCCGCCATGCGGTTTCACAAGCTTGAATCGGCAGATGTGATCGTTTTGCACGACGAAATCGACCTCGCCCCCGGCAAGGTCAAATGCAAGACCGGCGGCGGGCATGCGGGGCACAATGGCTTGCGGTCGATCCATGCGCATATCGGTCCCGACTATGACCGTGTGCGCCTTGGCGTAGGCCATCCGGGGCATAAGGACGCCGTACCTGGCTATGTCCTGCGCGACTTTGCCAAGGCAGAGCAGGAGTGGCTGGACGACGTATTGCGCGGGATCAGCGACGGTGCTGCGGACCTGGCGCGCGGCGATACGGCCAAGTTCATGAACGCCGTGGCCCTGCGTGTTGCCCCACCACGATCCGGCACGGGCACCAAGAAACCCGCGGGCACTGCGGCCAAAGCTCAAGCCGCTGCGCCAAAGCCCGCGCAGCCAGCCCCAACGCAGCCCAAGGCAGAGCCTGCCCCCCAGACCGACGACCGCAGCGCCATGCAAAAACTGCTGGACCGGTTCAAATGACACTGCAAGCCGCCTTTGAAGAGCAAGCCGGGCATTGCATCGCACTTGGGTCTCCCTTCATGGGCCAGTTGATGGGCGTGCTGGCGCGGGACTGGCCCGCCGACACAGCCCTTGGCCGCAAATTTGCGGCGTTCAAAGGGGATATCGGCCCGTCGGGCGCGTCCCTTCCCCTGCGCATCGCGGGCGGGCTGCATGCGCTGGTATTGAAACGCAAAGCGCCTGCGCTGATGGCCGTTTACCCGCCACACAAGGCGAGCGACCAAGCCCTGTCAGAGGCCGTGCGCGACGCGATCACCACGCATGAAGCCTTCTTGCTTGATTGGACCGACAGCGCGCCGCAAACGAACGAGGTCCGCCGCTCTGCCGCGTTGATCGCGGGGGCCCGCGTCGCGGCGCAGCATTTCAATCTGCCGATCCGCCTGTCCGAACTTGGGGCCAGCGGCGGGCTCAACCTGATGTGGGACCACTTCGTGCTCGAGATCGAGGGGCATCGCTTCGGGTCGAATATGTCAACGATCCTGCTGTCGCCTGACTGGACAGGCAAACTGCCACCGGCGATCAACCCGCAGGTCGAAAAACGTCGCGGCGTTGATCTGAACCCGCTGGACCCGACGCGGCCCGACCACCTGTTGCGGCTGATGTCCTATATCTGGGCGGACCAACCCGAACGCCTGACACTGACGCGGACCGCGGCCTCTGTCATGACGGCGCAGGTGCAACGCGGCGATGCGATTGACTGGCTGGCGCGCACCCTGCCCCAATCCCCCGAAGGGTGTCTGCACCTGATCCAGCACACCGTCGCGTGGCAGTATTTTCCCAAAGAGGCGCAGGCCCGTGGCCAAGCGTTGATCGAGGCTGCTGGCAAACGCGCCACGCGCAACCGCCCGCTGGCATGGCTGTCGATGGAGCAGGACGGATCGGGCCTCAAGGGGGCCGCGCTGACGCTCAGGCTCTGGCCCGGTGACATCACCCTGCCCTTGGCGCGGGTCGATTTCCACGGTCGCTGGATCGATTGGACCTACACCGGCTGACGCCAAGTTTATCTGGCACCACCGCAGCCTTCGTGCTTGGGTATCCCCGCATATCAGGGAGGATTTCATGCGCACATTCGGGAAATGGCTGGGCCGTATTTTACTGGCTCTAGTGGTGGCTGTGGTCGTTGTCGGCCTGTGGAAACGCGAAGAGATCACGCGGCTGCTGGCGGTGAACTCGCTCTTTGCCGAAGACAAGATCGTGCATAACTTCAGCCACATGGACGAGGCCTTCCTGTCCAAACCCCTGTCGCGCGGTGATGGCCCTACGGCAGAGCTGTCTTATGGACCCGAATACGCCCCCCCTGCCGAGGTCAACGACTGGATCGAAGCGCGGGATGTGACGGCATTGGTTGTGCTGAAAGACGGTCAGATTGTCTATGAGAACTACTTTAAAGGCACCCAGCCCGATGATCTGCGGATCAGCTGGTCTGTCGCCAAAAGCTACCTTTCCGCGCTTGTGGGTATCCTGCTGGACGAAGGGGCGATTGCATCGCTTGACGACCCCGTCACGACCTATGCGCCCAAGCTGAAAGGCACCGCCTATGACGGGGCGACGCTGCGCAACGTGCTTAACATGGCCAGCGGGGTTACCTTTGACGAAGATTACCTCGACCCGGATTCCGACATCAACAAGATGGGCCGCGCCCTCGCCCTTGGCGGAGAGTTGGACGATTTCACCGCAAGCCTGAAAGACACTTTCACCACGCCCGGCAGCCAGTGGCAGTATGTGTCGATCGACACCCATGTCATCGGCATGGTCGTTCGGGGGGCAACAGGCCGGTCCGTCACCGATCTTTTGTCGGAAAAGATCATCACCCCCATGGGGCTGGAGCACGCGCCCTACTACGTGACGGACGGCGCGGGTGTCGCTTTTGTCTTGGGCGGGTTGAACCTGACGACCCGCGATTACGCGCGCATGGGGCAGATGTTCCTGCAAAACGGTCGCTACAACGGTCAGCAGATTGTACCGGCAGACTGGGTCGCCGCCTCTACCGCGCCATCGGCCCCGACGGCAGAGGGGCAGATCGGCTATGGCTATCAGTGGTGGATTCCCCAAGGTGCGACAGAGGGTGAATTCATGGCGCGCGGTGTGTATGGTCAGTATATCTACATCAACCGCGCTGACGGGGTGGTGATCGCGACCAATGCCGCCGACCGCAAGTTCCGCGAGGCCGGGGTCAGCGATCAGAACATCGCCATCTTCCGCCAGATCAGCGCAGCCTTGGGGGGCACATGACACCTGACGAAAGCATCAATATTCTGGGCGGCCCGCTGGCCGTCTGTGGCAGCGACCCCGTCACGGGCTTTTTCCGCGACGGGTCGTGCAACACCTGTGCCGCCGATCAGGGCAGCCACACGGTCTGCGCGATCATGACGGCCGAATTCCTGGCCTATTCCAAATATGTCGGCAACGACCTCAGCACACCGCGCCCCGAATTCGGCTTTGCCGGACTGTCGGCGGGCGATCCGTGGTGTCTTTGTGCGGGGCGTTTCTTGCAAGCGGCGGACGAGGGCTGCGCGCCAAAGGTGCATCTTGAGGCAACCCATCAGCGCGCCTTGGATATCGTGCCGCTGAACATCCTGCAGGCCCATGCCCTGCGCCCGAACGGCGGGGCAGACTGATGCTGCGCCTGACCGCTGCCCTGACTGCTGTCTTGACCGCAGTGCTCTGCGCCGCCCCTGCCATCGCCCAAGACGCCCTGCGCCCGCAAGAGCAGCTCCGCCTCGACCGGTTCGAGGCCACGGCGGGCGATGCCCTGCTGCAAGCGTTCCAAAGCGGCAGCGCGGATGACCTGTCCGCTCTGTCGCGCGCCTTGTCCGGCACGCCGCAAGTTGCCTTTGACGAGGGGCTGGCCGGCGATTGGTCCTGCCGCACGATGAAACTGGGCGGGCTGCCCGCGCTGGTGGTCTATAGCCCGTTCAAATGCCGCCTGACCTTTCAGGGCAACGGGTATCTGTTCGAAAAGCTCAGCGGGTCGCAGCGCACCACGGGGGTCATCACGCTGCGAGACGGGCGTGCGGTCTATGCTGGCGTTGGCTATGTCGCGGGAGAGGTGCCGCCCGCTTACGACGCCCTGCCACCCGGTTTTGCCGGTGATGGCACGATGCAACCCGATGTCGCGGTGTTCGAACGTGTCAGCAACCAGCGGGCTCGGCTGATGTTTCCTGCGCCGGTGGTCGAAAGCGACTTTGATATCCTAGAGCTGACCCGATAGGGCCAACGCCAAAAGAAAAGGGGGCGATGCGCCGCCCCCTTCGTGATCGTGAGTCCAGATTTTCGTCTGATCCTCAGACCTTCATGTCAAAACCAAGCGCCTTGGCGACGGTGAAAATGTCTTTGTCGCCGCGCCCACACATGTTCATGCAGATGATGTGATCCTTGGGCAGCTCTGGCGCGATCTTCATCACATGCGCCAGCGCGTGGCTGGGTTCGAGCGCGGGAATGATCCCTTCAAGCGCGCAGCTCAGCTGGAACGCCTCAAGCGCCTCTTTATCGGTGATCGACACATATTGTGCGCGGCCAATGTCGTGCAGCCAGGAATGTTCGGGCCCGATCCCGGGGTAATCCAGACCGGCCGAGATAGAGAACCCTTCGAGGATCTGACCGTCGTCGTCCTGCAACAGATAGGTACGGTTCCCGTGGAGCACGCCGGGGCGGCCACCGGTCAATGATGCGCAATGCTCCATCTTTTCGTTCACGCCCTTGCCGCCAGCTTCGACGCCGATGATATTGACGTCCTTGTCATCAAGGAACGGATAGAACAGCCCCATCGCGTTCGACCCGCCACCGATCGCGGCGACCAGCGTGTCGGGCAGACGGCCTTCGGCGGCGTCCATCTGTTCGCGCACCTCCTTGCCAATGATCGCCTGAAAGTCGCGAACCATCGCCGGATAGGGGTGCGGCCCTGCGACCGTGCCGATGCAATAGAATGTGTCGCGCACATTGGTGACCCAATCGCGCAACGCGTCGTTCATCGCGTCTTTCAGCGTCCCACGGCCCGAGGTGACGGGGATCACTTCGGCACCCAGCAGACGCATGCGGAAAACGTTGGGGGCCTGCCGTTCAACATCATGCGCACCCATATAAACAACGCATTGCAGTCCGAACTTGGCACAAACTGTGGCCGTCGCCACACCGTGCTGACCCGCACCGGTTTCCGCGATGATCCGTTTCTTGCCCATGCGCCGCGCCAGAATGATCTGGCCCAACACGTTGTTGATCTTATGCGCGCCGGTGTGGTTCAGCTCGTCGCGCTTCATGTAAACCTTGGCACCGCCCAGATGTTCGGTCAGACGCTCTGCGAAATACAGCGGGCTGGGGCGACCGACATAATGGGTCCACAGGTCGTCCATCTCGGCCCAAAAGCTGTCATCTGTCTTGGCCTTTTCATATTCCGCTTCCAGTTCGAGGATGAGCGGCATCAGGGTTTCCGACACAAACCGCCCCCCGAAATCGCCAAAGCGGCCATTCTCGTCAGGTCCGGTCATGAAAGAGTTGAAAAGATCATTGTCCATGGAGGTGCTCCTTGCGCTTGGCGACCAGCCTTAACGCCCCCGCCGCGACAGGTAAAGACGGGGTGGAGGCGGCGAAGGGCCCGTACCGCCCCTCGCCCGTAAAACGCCACGGAAAATTGCAATTTTCCAAACCGAGGTTTTGGAAATACACCGCCCGCGTGGCGCGCCGCTAGTCAAAGAGCTTGAACAGCCCGCGCCGCAGCTCGTCCTCTACCTTTTGTTTCACCGCATCCTCGACCGATTGCCCGTCCTGCCGCGATACGCCCAGTTCCTCCTCCAGCTTTTCGTTCAGCTTTTGGCGGGCCTGTTCCTTTTCCTTGGCAAAGTTCATGTCCAGCGCCGCCTGCAAATCCGGCTTGATCTGCGGTGCGGCCCACGGCCCGAAGATGCGCACCGGAATGGCCAGCCCCCGATCGCCGTTCACCCGCAGTGCCTTGGGCGTGACGGTATAATCAAGCGTCTGCGCCCCCAGCCCCACCTGCCCTGTGCCCGTGGCGGTAAAGTTCGGCAGCTGCATCAGCAGGTCGTCGTTGCGCAGTACGCCTTGATCCATGTCGAATGTCGCGGCAAGGGAATCGAAGACCGTCGTGCCACCCTCGACGTCGAAATTGCCCATCAGCGCATCAAGGTCGATCCCCTCGATATGCCCACGCCCGACATTCACCGCGCCCGATCCGCTAAGCGACCGCATGATCGCGTCCAGCGATGCGCCGGACCCGAGGAAAGATACCTCTGCATCGCCCGTACCGTGGAACCGGCCCAGCCCTGCGGTCTGTTGCAGCAAAGGCTGCATGGCGATGGAGGTCGCGTTCAGCGCCCCGCCCACCGACAGGCCGTTGCGGTTGTTGACCACGAACTCGCCACTGATCACACCGGCATAGGCCCTGATCTCGCGCAGCTCGGCGACCAGACGCGACCGGTCGTTGCGCAGCAATACGCGCGTCGCGCCCAAGCTTAGAGTGCCCAGATCGATGCTATCTGCCCGCAGCGCGACCTCGCCGTTGAAGGCGGATAGCGCGGACGCATCAATCGGTGCTTTCGACCACCCTGTCGGGGACGCAGGCGCGGGGCTGCTGGACGCGGGCGCGGTGCCACTGGGGGCGCTGCCTGCAAAGCCGGTCAGGTCCAGCGCGCCGACGTTGATCTGCGCGTTCACATCGGGCGTGCCGTTCAGCGTGATATCCGCCGCGCCGGTCAGGGCGTTCCCGCCCAGATCGGCCACCACCTCGCGCAGGGCCAAGCGCCGGTCGGGCGTCAGGGTCAGATCAAGGTTGATATCCGCCGTCTTTCCCAAGCCCTGCGGCAGTGCGATGTCACCCACCCCGAGCGCTGCCAGAAAACGCCCTGTGTCCGACGTCTTGAGCCAGAGATCCCCCGCGACAGCGCCGGTCAGCCCCGCCCTCCCGGTCAGCGAGACGCCACCGCCTTTGGTGTCCACACGGGCACGCAGCGGGCGGATGTCGCCGTTCAGGAATTGGTCAAACCGGTTGATCGTCGCCTCGATCGACACGCGATCGGCCGCGGGGCGCAGGGCGGCCTTGATCACCGCATCGCCCGCCCGTTCGGGCCAGTCGAGCGACAGGTCCACACCGTCAAATCGCACCAGATCGCTGCCCTCGGCATCATAGATCAACGTGGCGTCGGTGATATTGAGCCGCTGAATCGTCAGCGGGCGCGGGCTGCGCGCAGGCGCGGTCGGAG
Organism: Sulfitobacter sp. PM12; assembly: GCF_045586035.1. NCBI lineage: Bacteria > Pseudomonadati > Pseudomonadota > Alphaproteobacteria > Rhodobacterales > Roseobacteraceae > Sulfitobacter > Sulfitobacter sp. PM12. The sequence goes on along the minus strand of NZ_CP151529.1, from coordinate 925,374 downwards.
CGGTCTCGATGGCTGCCTCGCCGCCGCCGTCGCTGAACTGCCAGCTGGCGCGCCCGTCGCGGCGTTGCTCCAGCCGGATGGTGGGGCTTTGGGCTTCAATGTTGGTGATCTTGATCTCGCCCCGGATCAGCGCCATCGCATCAACCCCGATGGCGGCATTGGCGGCCGAGAGCATCGCCCCATCCTTGGCCCAATCGGCATTCCCGACCTCGAGCCCGCCTGCGGTCACCCCCAGCACCGGCCAGAAGGTCAGCCCCACATCGCCCGTGATCGTGACCTCGCGCCCTGTCAGGTTGCGCAGCTGGTCCGCCGCGATTCGCGCAATACGGTCGGCGGGCAGCAAGAACAGCGACCCCACCGCGACCACCAAAATCAGCAGCAGTATGCCAATTGCCCGAATAATCCACTTCATCGCCCGTCTCCTTGCCTGATGCGGGGCCTTTCCCAGACCCTTTGCATGGCTTATAGCGCAGTTCATGAGCACAAACCCACCAAATCTACGCCCCGATCTTGCGCCAAAGGCCCAGATCAGCAATCCGTCCCGCCCCGGCCAGCCGACCATCGGCATGGTATCGCTGGGCTGCCCCAAGGCGCTGGTCGACAGCGAACGGATTTTGACGCGCCTGCGCGCCGAAGGCTACGGCGTGTCGCCGGACTACGCCGGGGCGGATGCGGTGATTGTGAACACCTGCGGGTTCCTTGATTCCGCCAAGGCCGAAAGCCTTGACGCGATTGGCGAGGCGCTGAACGAAAATGGCAAAGTGATCGTGACCGGCTGTCTGGGGGCCGAGCCGGATTACATCCGCGAACATCACCCGCGTATTCTGGCCGTCACCGGCCCGCACCAATATGAACAGGTGCTGGACGCGGTGCATGGGGCAGTGCCGCCCTCGCCCGATCCGTTTATCGATCTGCTGCCCGCGCAGGCCGTCAGCCTGACGCCGCGCCACTACAGCTATCTGAAGATCTCGGAAGGCTGTAACCACAAGTGCAAGTTCTGCATCATCCCCGACATGCGCGGCCGCCTGCAATCGCGCCCCGCCCATGCGATCCTGCGCGAGGCTGAAAAGCTGGTGCAGAACGGCGTGAACGAACTGCTGGTGATCTCTCAGGATACGTCGGCCTACGGCGTCGATATCAAACATGCCGAAGACCGTGGCCACCGCGCACATATCACCGATCTGGCCCGTGATCTGGGGTCGCTCGGGGCGTGGGTACGGCTGCATTACGTCTACCCCTACCCCCATGTGCGCAACCTGATCCCGCTGATGGCTGAAGGTCTGGTACTGCCCTATCTGGATATTCCTTTCCAGCACGCGCATCCCGACGTGCTGAAACGCATGGCCCGTCCTGCGGCGGCGGCAAAGACGCTGGATGAAATCGCCGCGTGGCGTGACACCTGCCCCGACATCACCCTGCGGTCGACTTTCATCGTCGGCTACCCCGGCGAGACAGAGGCAGAGTTCCAGACCCTGCTGGATTGGCTCGACGAGGCGCAGCTGGATCGCGTGGGCTGCTTTCAGTACGAAAACGTTGACGGGGCGCGGTCGAACGCCCTGCCGGATCACGTGCCGGACGAGGTCAAACAAGACCGCTGGAACCGCTTTATGGAGAAGGCGCAAGCCATCTCGGCCGCCAAGCTGGAAGCCAAAGTCGGTCGCCGCATGGATGTGATCATCGACGAGATCGACGACGAGGCCGCCACCTGCCGCACAAAGGCAGACGCGCCAGAGATCGACGGCAACCTGTTCATCGACGAAGGCTTCGAAAACCTGAGCGTGGGCCAGATCGTGACCGTCGAAGTCGAAGAAGCTGGCGAATACGATCTTTGGGGGCGCGTGGTCTAGGCCACCACCCTCCCCCCTTCTCAACCGTGGAACAATCCGAGCGTCCTGGCGTTCCTATTCGCGCAGGCAGGCCCGATTGCAGGCGCAGCCCATGTAGTGGAAATAGTAAATCCGCACCCTACATATAGACATACGATGGCGTATCAGAGGTGAAACCCTTGAAAATGCGCACGCGATGTTCTATATATGTTCCAACCAGAACAAGGGGGCCTATACGATGTCCTACCAACCGCAGTTTCCCGGCATGTTCGATCCCGACAACGGGGCCGTACCTGCCCGTGCAGAAGATTCAGCCCGCGACGCGCGCGCCGCTTTGCCGCCGACGGAGAAGCAGATGCACTATGCTACCTCGCTTAGCCTCAAGACCGGCGCGCCTGTTCCAAAGCGGGCGTTGACCGACAGCGCCGCGCTGTCTGAATGGATCGACGCCCATAAGCCCAAGCCGGTGGATGGGCCGTTTTCGCAGTATCCGTCGTCAAAGCAGGTCGCTTTTGCCGAACGCATCGCCCGTCTGAAGCGTCGCGATATCCCGCAGGAATGTTTCCGCGACAAGACGATGATGTCGCGCTGGATCGACGGCAATAAACCCCGTTGATCCGGACGCGCGCCACGCGTCGGCATAACCTCCTATACGAATGGATAGGTCGAGATACCAAAGCGCCATGCATTAGACGAAATCTGACATGGGAATGTTGTAAACGGGTGCTAGATTTGACCTATGGCTTATCCGCACCCAACCGCTGACACTCTCGCCGATGGCACGATCCACGTGTTGGGTCTGGGATTTGCGATACCGGCAACAATCCTGCTGACAACCTATGCTGCAAGCCAGGGGGAGCAGCTTACACCGACGCTGGTTTATGCGGCCTGCTTCGTTCTGTCGCTTCTGGCGTCGGCAATTTACCACCTTTTGCCGTTTGATCGTACCCGTGCCCTGCTGGGGCGGATTGACCATGCGGCGATCTACTTCAAGATCGCGGGCACCTACACACCGTTTGTTGTGCTCATCGGAACGGGGTTCGCCTATGGCATCCTCGCCGTGGTCTGGGCGCTGGCCATTATCGGCGCGGTCGCCAAACTGTCTTTCTGGAGCACGGAGTCTAAAGCGTCGCTGTATCTCTATCTTGGCATGGGGTGGCTGTCTGTGCTGCTGGTCTGGCCGATGTGGGAAAGCCTGCCCACCACGGCGCTGACGCTGATCGGCATCGGCGGGTTGATCTATACGCTGGGGACGATCGTCTTTGCACACCCCGGCATGCGCTTTCAAAATGCGATCTGGCACAGCTTTGTGCTTGCCGCCTCTATCTGCTTTTTCGCCGCCATCTCTATCAGCTTGTAAGCCCGTGTCAGGCCGCGTCCAGATAGGCGCGCACGCAGGATTGCACGTGGCGGAACCGGTCGCCGCCCAAATGTTTCCCGCCATACCAGCGCGTGACCACGATCAGGTGATCCTCCAGACCCTCACGCTCTAGCATCCGGATGATCACCATCCCCGCACCGGATTCCCCATCATCGCCTTTCAGCGGGCCGCCGTCTGACAGCAGCACCGCCCAGGTGTTGTGGGTTGCCTTGGCATAGGATTTATCGCGCTTGAGCTCTTTCAGCGCAGCATCCACGGCGGCGCGATCGGACGCGGGGCAGCCTGACACGGCATATTTGGACCCGCGGTCCGACAGTATCTGGCCAAGCTGCTTCATGCGGTTCAGTTACAGCCCCGCCGCGGTCCGCCGTACGGTATCCAGACGCGATGCATTGGGCGGGTGCGTGCCCAGGAAACGGTCACCGGGGTCAGGAATACGGGTAAAGAATTCGGCCCCCCGCAGCGGGTTATACCCTGCGCGTGCGGTGATAATGGTGCCCAAGGCGTCTGCCTCAAGCTCGAAGTCTTTGGAATAGGTCCGCGCGCCCACCTGCGCCCCAAGGCGCTGTGCCGATTCGACCGCAGTGGCATCGCCCCCGCTCAGCGTGGCGAGACCGGCAAAGATTACCGCACCGGCGACCGCGTTCTGCTGTTGGCGTGCGATATGCCCTTCGATGTGGTGAGCAGCCTCGTGCCCCATGACAAAGGCAAGCTCGTCCTCGTTACGCGCATCCGCGATCAGGGCGAGCGTGAAGGCGATGACCGGACGCCCGGCCTTATCCTCGGTCTGGTAGGCGTTGGCAGGCTGGCCGGGGCGGTCGTCTACCACGATGTTGAAATCGCAATTCACCTGCGAGGTCCGCACGCGACATTCGCGTTCAGCGACAGGTTCGACCGTTTGCAACACGCGGATAAAGCTGCGGGCGGATTCATTGGCGGAAAAACTAGCGGGTTGCCCTTGCTCGGGTTGGGTGGAAACAGGCCCCGACATGGTCGTCGGTTCGCAGGCAGCCATAAATGCCGCAGCAGCCAGAGCAAAACAGTATCTCAACATCACGTAACGCATCCTCAAAAGGGCAACGAATAGATCTGCCACCGTTTTAACGCGGCGGCGCGGATTTGAACAGACGGCGCAGTGCTGCTCTTGCATTGGACCACCGAAAGAATACTGTGCCTTCATGTTTACGATTGAACACGAATTCGATGCCAGTGTGATCACTCTGATCGACGAAGGCAAAGCACCCTTGCGTGAAGATGTGACGGTGCAGGCCTTTGCCAGCGTTATCACATTCGAGCAATGGGACCCGCGCACCAACTCTGTCTGCAAGATCAGCCTCTCGCCCGAGCAGCTGCACGATCTGACAGCCGCGCTGAACCTGCCCGAGGGCATCTACCGCACCGCGCCCAAGCGGTAACCAAAGGACACGCAATGGCCACTGGCACACATATCAAGACATTTTACGAAGGCAGTTGGCACGAGGGTGACATCTCTGTCATCAAGGCCGCGGACCACGGTGCATGGCTGGGCACGACCGTATTTGACGGGGCGCGGCTGTTCGACGGTCTCAGCCCCGATCTGGAGGCGCATTGCGCGCGGATCAACCGGTCGGCCAAGGCACTGATGATCACCCCCACGGTCGAGACCGCCGATATGGTCGAGATGGTACGCGAGGGTCTGAAAAGCTACCCCAAGGACGCCGCCGTCTATATCCGCCCGATGTATTGGGCGCTGGCGGGCGACGAGCTGGGGATCGTGCCATTAAAGGACGCGACCGGTTTTGCCATCAGCCTTGAACAGATTCCTATGGCGGCACCCGATGCGGCCACGACGCTGACACGGACCCGTTTCCGGCGTCCCGTGCTTGAAGACAACGTCGTCAATGCCAAGGCGGGCTGCCTTTATCCCAACAACGCCCGCATGATGGTTGAAGCCCGCGCCAAGGGCTTTGGCAACGCGCTGGTCGCCGACGCCATGGGCAATGTCGCCGAATCGGCCTCTGCCAATGTGTTCATGGTCAAGGATGGCGAGGTGTTCACCCCGATCCCCAATGGCACGTTTCTGGCCGGTATCACACGCGCGCGGCATATGTCGAACATGCGCGCCGACGGGATCAAGGTGCACGAAACAGTGCTTAGCTTTGACGATTTCCACGCCGCGGACGAGGTCTTTTTGTCCGGCAATATGATGAAGGTCACGCCGGTCAAAGCTTTTGACGACACGCAGTACCAGATCGGCCCCATGACCCGCCGCGTGCGCGAGATGTATTGGGATTGGGCGGCCTCTGACCGTGGCTGACCCCGCCCCCCGCCGTTCAACAGGAGGATGCTATGCGTAAATTTATGGTTGTGCTGGATGACAGCCGCGAATGCCTGAACGCCATGCGATTTGCCGCGATGCGGGCGTCCAACTCTGGCGGCGGGGTGGTGGTGCTGTCGGTCATCCCGCCTGACGAATTCAATCACTGGATCGGTGTGGCCGAGGTCATGCGCGAGGAAGCCCGCGAAAGGATCGAGGTGCATTTCGAGGTCTTCGCCAAATGGATGCGCGACCGGCTGAACGTGGAGCCCGCGCTGGTTATTCGCGAAGGTGTGATCGTGGACGAGATCATCAACCAGCTGGCCGATGACCCCGAAGTCGGCGTGCTGGTGCTTGGCGCGGGCACCGACAAGAAATCTGGCCCCGGCCCCTTGGTGACCCAGCTTTCCCGCAACGCAGGCTCGCTGCCGGTGCCGATTACCATCGTTCCCGGTGACATGAGCAAAGAACGGCTCGAGATGATCACCTGAGGCGGCACCGCAGGCCGCCTCAAACTTAGAATCGTTCCAAACCTTGACTTGCGCGCGCTCAGGTCGCATATCTGCATCAACCCTTTCAGGAGCATGTGATGTTTATTCAGACCGAATCCACGCCCAACCCCGCAACGTTGAAATTCCTGCCCGGTCAGACCGTGCTAGAGATGGGCACCGCCGATTTCCCCGCCCCCGAAGCCGCCAGCGCCTCGCCTTTGGCCACGCGTCTGTTCGCTGTCGAAGGCGTGACCGGCGTGTTCTTCGGCACCGATTTCGTGACCATCACCAAGGCTGACGGGATCGAATGGGACCACCTGAAACCCGCCCTGCTTGGCGCGATTATGGAGCATTTTCAATCCGGCCAGCCGGTGATGGAAACCGGCCATGACCACGCGTCGGGCCATGCGGAGCATACGGGCGAAGACGGTGCGATCGTCGGCCAGATCAAGGAATTGCTGGACAGCCGCGTGCGCCCTGCCGTGGCACAGGACGGCGGCGACATCACCTTCCACGGGTTCGAGCGCGGCGTTGTCTATTTGCACATGCAAGGGGCCTGCGCGGGCTGCCCATCGTCCACATTGACGTTGAAAATGGGCATCGAGAACCTGCTGCGCCACTACATCCCCGAAGTGACCGAGGTACGCCCGGTTGCCTAAGACGCCTCTTCTCCTGGCGTTTGATACATCGGCCGCACATTGTGCGGCCGCTTTGCTGTCGGGCGACCAGATCATCGCCAGCGTCGAGGAACCGATGAACAAGGGTCAGGGCGAACGGCTGCTTGGCCTATGTGCCGAGGTGCTGGCCAGCGCAGATGTGGCCTATAGCGATCTGACAGCGATTGGCGTCGGCATCGGGCCGGGGAACTTCACCGGGATCCGCATCGCGGTCTCGGCCGCGCGCGGGCTGGCGCTTGGCCTTGGGGTGCCTGCGATAGGTGTTTCGCATCTTCAGGCGCTGGCCTTCGGGCATGATGGCGTTGTCATCAGCAGCATCGATGCGCGGCAGGACAAGCTGTTCGTGCAGGTGTTCGGCACGATGGATGACCGCGACCCTGTGATGTGTGGGCTGGATGATCTGCCTTCGGTGCCCTCGCGCGCTGATCCCGTCTGTGTGGGTCATCAGGCCGATATGATCGCAGCACTCTGTAACGGCACCGCCTTGCCCCCTCGTATGCCCGTGGCAGAGGCAACGGCACGCATTGCCGCCACGAAGCTTGGCACCCAGACCCCGCGCCCTGCCCCGCTGTATCTGCGCCCCGCCGATGCCGCCCCGGCCCGCGACACACCGCCCGCGATCTTTTCATGACGCCGCAGGATATGGCGCGGATTCACGCCGCCGCTTTTGTGCACGACCGTGCGTGGACGGCGCAAGAGATCGTCGATCTGCTGGCCTCCCCTTTCGTGACGTATCTGGCGGAGCCGCAGGGCTTTGCTCTGACCCGCCTCATCGCGGGAGAGGCAGAGCTGCTGACCCTCGCCGTTGATCCCGCAGCCCAACGTCAGGGCATGGGCCGCTGCTTGCTGCACCGCTGGATCGACGGGCTTGAAGCGCAGGCCGACACCGCCTTTCTGGAGGTCGCCGCCGACAATACCGCTGCCATCGCACTTTACACTTCCGCAGGGTTTCGCCAGACGGCCACACGTCGCGGGTATTATCAGCGTAAAGATGCGCCATCCGTTGATGCATTGATCCTTTCGCGTCAGTTTACGCACGGTTAATAGGCAATATCATCCCCAAGCGCTTGAGAATCCGGTTGACCCTACCCATGGGCTACGCAGTATCGTACATCTGATCGACGGAACCGGGCGCAAGCGCGGAACTGCGACCGGGCAAAGGCTTCGCGCTTGCGCCCCAACACAATAAACCGGGAGACACTCCATGACCCTTATGACCAAATTCCTCGGCGCTGCTGCGGCCACGGCTCTTAGTGCCGGTGCGGCTCTGGCCGAACCCGCCCTGATCTTCGACCTTGGCGGCAAATTCGACAAATCCTTCAACGAAGCCGCCTTTGCTGGCGCGCAACGCTGGGCCGAAGAGACCGGTGAAAGCTTCCGCGAGATCGAACTGCAGTCTGAAGCACAGCGTGAACAGGCGCTGCGCCGTTTCGCCGAAGCGGGCTCCAACCCTATCGTGATGACCGGCTTTGCCTTTGGTGATGCGCTTGGTCAGGTTGCGGGCGATTACCCTGATACCGACTTTGTCATCATCGACATGGTTGTCGACGCACCCAACGTCCGTTCCGTTGTTTTCAACGAACACGAAGGGTCCTATCTGGTCGGCATGATGGCGGCGATGGCCTCCGAATCCAACACTGTCGGTTTCATCGGCGGCATGGACATCCCCCTGATCCGCAAGTTCGCCTGCGGCTACGCCCAAGGCGTTCTGGCCGTGAACCCCGACGCGACCGTGATTTCGAACATGACCGGTTCGACCCCTGCCGCATGGAACGACCCCGTGAAAGGGTCCGAACTGACCAAAGCGCAGATCAGCCAGGGTGCTGATGTTGTCTATGCAGCCGCGGGCGGCACAGGCGTTGGCGTTCTGCAAACCGCAGCGGACGAAGACATCCTGTCGATCGGCGTGGACAGCAACCAGAACCACCTGCACCCGGGCAAAGTCCTGACCTCGATGATCAAACGCGTGGACAACGCTGTGTTTGACGCGATGTCCGATGGCCCCGGCATGGAAAAAGGCTTTAACGTCATGGGCGTTGGCAACGAAGGCGTGGGCGTCGCGATTGACGAACACAACAAGGCACTGGTTACCGCTGAAATGCAGGCCGCTGTGGATGAAGCAGCAGCCAAGATCGCAGACGGGTCGCTTGAGGTACATGACTACATGTCCGACGACAGCTGCCCGAGCCTGAGCTTCTAAGCGTGAGCACTGCAACACATACGGAGCGGCAGGAAACTGCCGCTCCGGCGATCGAGCTGAAAGGCATCTCCAAGGCCTTTGGTCCGGTACAGGCCAATAAAGACATCTCTATCCGCGTCATGCCCGGCACGATCCATGGGATCATCGGGGAAAACGGCGCGGGCAAATCGACGCTGATGTCGATCCTTTACGGATTCTACAAAGCCGATAAAGGCGACATCTTTATCGCCGGTAAAAAGACCGACATCCCTGACAGCCAGGCCGCGATTGCCGCAGGCATCGGGATGGTGTTCCAGCACTTCAAACTGGTTGAAAATTTCACGGTCCTGGAAAACATCATTCTGGGTGCCGAAGACGGGCGGCTGTTGAAGCCATCACTGGCCAAGGCGCGCAAATCGCTGATGAAGCTGGCCGATGACTACGGGCTCAAGGTCGATCCCGACGCGCTGGTGCAAGACATCGGCGTCGGCATGCAGCAACGGGTGGAAATCCTCAAGGCGCTGTATCGTCAGGCCGATATCCTCATTCTGGATGAGCCCACCGGCGTACTGACCCCAGCCGAGGCGGACCAGCTGTTCCGCATCCTCGGGCGTCTGCGCTCCGAGGGGAAGACGATCATCCTGATCACCCACAAGCTGCGCGAGATCATGGAGACGACGGACACCGTATCGGTCATGCGCCGCGGCGAGATGACCGCCACAGTCAAGACCGCCGAAACCTCGCCCGCCGAACTGGCGGAGCTGATGGTCGGCCGCAAGGTATTGCTGCGTGTTGACAAGAAACCCGCGGCCCCCGGTCCGGTCATTCTGGATGTCGAAGGGCTGCGCGTCGTTGATGACAAGGGCGTCGAGCGTCTGCGCGGCATCGATCTGCAAGTCCGCGCGGGCGAAATCCTTGGCGTTGCAGGCGTGGCCGGCAATGGCCAGTCCGAACTGCTTGAGGTTCTGGGCGGATACCAGACCGGCAAGGGAAGCGTGCGCGTCAATGGCACGGCACTGGACCTGACCGGCAACAAATCCGACGGCCAATCCCGCCGCAACCACGGCATCGCTCACGTCCCCGAAGACCGCCAGCGCGAAGGTCTGATCATGGATTATCAGGCGTGGGAAAACACCGCCTTCGGCTATCACAAAGACCCTGCCTACCGTAGCGGCATATTGATGGACAACGCCGCGATCAAGGCCGACACCGTTGAAAAGATGGAACGTTTCGACGTGCGTCCGCCAAACCCCAAACTGGCGGCCAAGAACTTTTCCGGCGGGAACCAGCAAAAGATCGTTCTAGCGCGCGAGATCGAACGCAATCCCGACCTGCTGCTGATCGGCCAGCCGACCCGTGGTGTGGATATCGGCGCGATCGAATTCATCCACGAACAGATCGTCGCCCTGCGCGATCAGGGCAAGGCGATCCTGCTGGTCTCGGTCGAGCTGGAAGAGATTCTCGCACTCAGCGACCGGGTGGCTGTCATGTTCGACGGTCAAGTCATGGGCATCCGAGACGCCAGCCAGACCGATGAAAAGGAACTGGGCTTGCTGATGGCGGGCATCACCGATACCGATGCGCCCCATTCCATCGAAGAGATCGAAGACAATCTGGCCCATGCGGGCGGCGATCCGCATAAGGAAGTGTAACATGGACGTAATGCCAAAATGGGCCGAGGTCGTCCTCGTGCCTTTGATTTCGCTATTGCTGGCAGCGATCCTGTCGGCGCTGGTCATTCTGGGCATCGGGGAAGACCCCGTTGCGGCCGTCAAACTGATGGTGTCCGGCGCATTGGGCAGCACCTATGGCTGGGGCTATACGCTGTATTACGCCACGAACTTCATGTTCACCGGCCTTTGCGTTGCCATCGCCTTTCACGCGCGGCTGTTCAATATCGGTGGTGAAGGCCAGGCAATGCTGGGCGGTTTGGGCGTGGCGCTGGCCTGTCTGTATATCCCGTGGCCCCATTGGTCACTGGCCCTGATCGGTGCGGCTGCGATGGCTGCCGTGTTCGGCGCCGCCTGGGCCGCGATTCCCGCGTTCCTGCAAGCCAAACGGGGCAGCCATATCGTGATCACCACGATCATGTTCAACTTTATCGCGGCGGCGGTGCTGAACTATGTTCTGGTCAATATGCTGCGCCCCCAAGGCAGCATGGATCCCGCAACGGCGCGTTTTCCTGACGCGACCAAACTGCCGACGCTACATGATATCCTTGCCCCGCTGGGGATCGAGTTTTCCAAGGCCGCGCCCGCCAATATCTCGCTGCTGGTGGCGGTTGCGGCCTGTATCTTCCTGTGGGTGCTGATCTGGCGCACGCGGCTGGGGTATGAGATCCGCGCCTATGGCCATTCGGAATCGGCCGCGAAATACGCCGGTATCTCTCCGGTCAAGATCACAATGATCGCGATGATCATCTCGGGTGGTTTGGCGGGCATGATGGCGATCAACAACGTCATGGGCGAAGCCGAACGGCTGGTGCTGAACGCCACGGAAGGCGCGGGCTTTATCGGGATCGCCGTGGCGCTGATGGGGCGCAGCCATCCTCTGGGCGTTTTCCTTGCCGCGATCCTGTTCGGGTTCCTCTATCAGGGTGGTGCTGAACTGGCGCTCTGGACCTCGATCCCGCGCGAGCTGATCGTCGTCATTCAGGCGCTGGTGATCCTCTTTACCGGAGCGCTGGATAACATGGTGCGTATGCCGCTCGAGAAAATCTTTCTGGCGCTGCGCGCCGCACGGGCCCCCAAGCCCGAACGCAAACCGGTGGAGCCTGCTGAATAATGGATTATATCACGCTCATCCAACTGTTCGACAGCACCGTGCGCCTTGCCACACCGCTGCTGCTGGCCTGCCTTGCCGGTCTGTTTTCCGAACGCGCCGGTATTTTCGACATCGGCCTTGATGGCAAGATGCTGGCGGCGGCGTTCTTTTCGGCGGCCGTGGCGTCGCTGACGGGGAACGTCTGGCTGGGGCTGCTGGCCGGCATCGCCGCGTCGATGGCGCTGAGCCTGCTGCACGGGCTTGCCTCCATCACCTTCCGCGGCAACCAGCTGATTTCCGGCGTCGCGATCAACTTTCTTGCCGCCGGTCTGACGGTGCTGATCGCGCAGGACTGGTTCCAGCAAGGCGGTCGCACGCCGTCGCTGATCGGCGGGGCGCGGTTCAATCCGATCACCCTGCCCTTTGCCGATGACATCGCCCAGACCCCGATCATCGGCCCGCTCTATGCCGAGTTGATCTCGGGCCATTCGATCCTTGTCTACCTCGCCTTCCTCGCGGTTCCTGCGACATGGTGGCTGCTGTACCGGACACGCTTTGGCCTGCGTCTGCGCGCTGTGGGCGAAAACCCCGCGGCGGTGGATACCGCTGGGGTTTCCGTCATCGGGCTGCGCTATGCCGCGGTGCTGATCTGTGGCGTGCTTTGCGGTATTGCCGGTGCCTACCTCAGCACGGCGCTGCAGGCCGGCTTCATCAAGGATATGTCCGCAGGCCGTGGCTATATCGCGCTGGCGGCGCTGATCTTTGCCAAGTGGCGCCCGTGGTACGCGCTGTGGGCCACGCTGCTGTTCGGCCTGTTCGGCGCGCTGGAAACCCGCCCCGACGTGATCGAGGCATTGGTGAACTTCAAGGTTCAGGGCCAGTTGCTGGCCGCCCTGCCCTATGTGATGACCGTGATCATCCTCGCGGGCTTTGTCGGCAAGGCGATCCCGCCCCGTGCCGGTGGCGAGCCCTACGTCAAAGAGCGTTAACGCTCCCCGCGCCGTCGCAAATTGCGGCGGCGCAGCATCCACGATTGATTTCAACCTTTGGATCGGTCTAACTGCTTCTATGCAAATTTACCTGCCCATTGCCGAGCTGTCGGTCAACGCGTTCCTCCTTTTGGGGTTGGGCGGTATCGTGGGCGTTCTATCCGGCATGTTCGGCGTCGGGGGCGGATTTCTGATCACACCGCTGCTGTTCTTTATCGGCATCCCCCCTGCGGTCGCTGTGGCGACCGGCGCGAACCAGATCGTTGCCTCCTCCTTTTCGGCGCTGCTGGTGCATCTGAAACGCAAGACGGTGGATCTGCGCATGGGCAGCGTGCTGCTGGCGGGCGGGCTGGTCGGGGCCGCCGCGGGCGTCACCATCTTCAACTACCTCAAATCGCTGGGTCAGGTCGATCTGCTGGTCAACCTGTGCTATGTCGTTTTCCTTGGCATCATCGGTGGGCTGATGCTGATTGAATCGCTGAATGCGATGTACAAGACCCGCAGCGGCAAACGCCCCCCGCGCAAGAAACACACGTGGATCCAGAAGCTGCCGTTCAAGATGCGCTTTCGGGTCACGGGGCTTTATATCTCGGTCATTCCACCGCTACTGGTCGGGGCTTTTGTCGGGCTTTTGGCCGCGATCATGGGCGTGGGCGGCGGCTTTATCATGGTGCCGGCGATGATCTATCTGCTGGGGATGCCGACCAAGGTGGTTGTGGGGACATCGTTGTTCCAGATCATCTTTGTCGCCGCGTTTACCACGATGCTACACGCCACCACCAACTATACCGTCGACATCGTACTGGCCGTGCTGCTGCTGATCGGCGGGGTGATCGGCGCGCAGTTCGGGACCAGCCTTGGCACCAAGCTCAAGGCGGAACAGCTGCGGATCCTGCTTGCGCTTCTGGTGCTGGTCGTCTGCGGCAAGCTGGCGCTGGAACTGTTGCTGCAACCAGCAGAGCTTTATTCCGTCGGGTTCACATCATGATCCGTCTGCGTGCCCTTTTGGTGGCAGCGCTGGCCTGCCTGTCTTTCTCCGCCACCGCGGACGAGGCGATTGTGCTGGGCCTGAACCAAAGCGAAGTCTCTATCTCCACCAATTTCAACGGGTCCGAGATCATCATCTTCGGGGCCGTCAAACGCGAGACCCCGATCCCCGAAGGCCCCGAGCTTGAGGTCGTGGTGACCGTGTCCGGCCCGTCGGCCCCGGTCACGGTACGGCGCAAGGAAAAGACCTTTGGCATCTGGGTGAACACCGCTGCCGTCGAGGTCGACCGTGCCCCCAGCTTCTATGCCGTCGCCACCAGTGGCCCCTTGCAGGACGTGCTGAACCGCACCGAGGACCTGCGCTATAAAATCTCTGTCCCGCGGGCGATCCGGTCGGTCGGTGCGCCGATGAATATCGAGGATTCCGCCGCCTTCTCGGACGCGCTTGTGCGCATCCGCAGCAAGGCGAACCAGTATCAACTGGACGAGGAAGGCGTGACCGTGGACGAACAGACCCTGTTCCGCGCGACGGTGCAACTGCCCGCGTCCTTGATCGAGGGCGATTACAACACCCGCATTTTCCTGACCCGCGGCGGGTCCGTCGTGGCGCAATACGGGACGTTGATCGACGTGCGCAAGGTCGGGCTGGAACGCTGGCTGTTCAACCTGTCGCGGGAAAATGCGCTGGTCTACGGGCTGCTGTCGCTGGCGATTGCCATCGCGGCGGGCTGGGGGGCCTCTAGCCTTTTTGCGGCGCTGCGCCGCTAGGCGGGATCATCCGTCTGTGTCTCAAGGCTCAGCGGGGCGGCAGGGGCCGCGCGCAGATCGTCCACCCGCAGCATTCCGGACGGTTTCGACAGGCGGTTGCGCACGACCCAGATCAGCCGCTCTTGCGCACGGGTGATCGCCACATAGGCCAGCCGCTTCCACAGCGGCTGCCCCGCCTCTGACCGGCCCATCCGCGCCGCTGCATAAAGGTCGGGCGCAAAGACCTGCACCGTGTCCCACTGGCTGCCCTGCGCCTTATGGATCGTCACCGCCGCCCCATGCAAAAATGTTGCCCCCATGCGCGCGGCAAAAGGAATAAAGGGCTCTTCCTCGTCCGGTTTTTCGATCTTCACGATCGACGCGGCAGAGATTTGCGGGTCTTCCGCGCCCATCACATGCAAGCGGCTAAAGCCCGGCTTGCGCCCTGCCCCCAGATAGACGACCTGCGCGCCCTTGATCAGGCCGCGCGCTTCAAGGTCGAGCCGTTTCTTGCGGTGTTTCAGCGGCAGCTCGATCCCGTCGCAGATCAGTGGCTCCCCCTCCAGCAGCGCGTCTTCGGGCGCGCCATAGACCGACCGGAAAGCGTTGATCAGCCGGATGCGCGTGGCATTGCGCCAGACCAGCACAGGCGACCGCGCCATCAAGTCCACTTCTACCCGCTGGCCCCAGACGACACGGTCGTCTTTCTTTGACGCGTCTTCGACCATACGCTCGAACTGTTCAAAACTCAGGTCAGGATCGGCAAGCGCATGGGCCAGATCAAGGATCGGGTTGTCGGCCTGCTGCCGGTGAATTCGGCTAAGGTTCAGCACCCGTTCCTTGGGCAGCTTTTCAAACACCATCGTGCCCGACTGCCCCACCGGGGCCAACTGCGCCGGATCGCCAAACAGCAGCAACGTCGGGAAGATCTCTTTCAGATCCTCGAACTGTTTGTCATCCAGCATCGAACTTTCATCGACAAACCCGATATCCAGCGGTTCCTCGCGACGCTTCCATCCGGTGATGAAATCGCTACCGCGCAGCCCCGCAGCGGCCAAGGCACCGGGAATGGATTTGTTGTTCTCGTAGAACGCGAAGGCGCGGTCCAGCGAGACTTCGTTCATCCCCTCGATCACCGGGCGTTCACCGCTGCCCGCCAGCCATTCCGCGATGCGTTCGTATTCGGGGTCATAGACCGGCGTATAGAGAATGCGGTGGATCGTCGTCGCGGGCACACCGCGCAGCCGCAGGACCGATGCCGCCTTGTTGGTGGGGGCCAGAATGGCGAGCGTGCGCTTGTCTTTCTTCTTGCGTTCGTAATCACCCGAAACGATGTCGACGCCGGCATTTTCCAGCGCCTTGTACAGTTCTGCCAGCAGCAGGGTTTTGCCCGACCCCGCCTTGCCAGTCACCGCTAGCACTTGGTCCGCCCCGCCCGCAGGGGGCATCAGCAGATTGTCATCCAGATCGATGCCCGCATGGCGCAACATCTCGGTCACGCTGTCAAAGGCAGCCGCCTGATCGGCGGAATAGGTAAGGGCAGGTACTGTCATGGCGCGACCCTAATTCAGCGCGGCACCGGGGGCCAGATGGCATCGCCGCTATTCGCGCAATCAGCCCGTGCCAAACCGCCGCGTGATGCCGGATACGACAACACCCGCGCACCGATGGATTGGTGCGCGGGTGTCTGGTCAGCCGGTTGTCAGCACCCCCTGAACGGGGGCCACCGACTTATTTTTTCGCGTCCAGCGCGTCTTCGAGCGTGCGCAGGCCGGTCTTGGGCGATTGCACCAGTACCGACATGTTGCCCGGCTTATGCTCGTTCGCCATCATCTTCATGTGTGCGTCGGGCAGATCGGCCCAGGTGAACACTTCGGACATGCACGGATCAAGACGGCGCTCCACCATCAGTTTGTTGGCGGCGGACGCCTGCTTGAGGTGGGCAAAGTGGCTGCCCTGCAAACGCTTCTGGTGCATCCACATATAGCGCACGTCGAAAGTCAGGTTGAAACCCGAAGTCCCCGCGCAGATCACGACCATGCCGCCCTTTTTGCAGACGAAGGTGGAAACAGGGAACGTCGCCTCGCCGGGGTGTTCAAACACCATGTCGACGTTCACGCCCTTGCCTGTAATCTCCCAGATCGCGGCACCGAACTTGCGCGCCTCTTTAAACCAAGCCGCATATTCGGGCGTGTTCACGGTGGGCATCTGGCCCCAGCAGTTGAAGTCCTTGCGGTTCAGAACGCCCTTGGCGCCCAGATCCATCACAAAGTCACGCTTGGATTCATCCGAGATCACACCAATCGCATTCGCGCCAGCGGTGTTGATCAGCTGGATCGCATAGGACCCCAGACCGCCCGAGGCACCCCAGACCAGCACGTTCTGGCCCGGTTTCAGGTCATGAGGCTCGTGGCCGAACAGCATCCGATAGGCGGTGGCCAGCGTCAGCGTGTAGCAAGCGGCCTCTTCCCATGTCAGGTGCTTGGGGCGTGGCATCAGCTGCTGCGCCTGCACATTGGTAAACTGGGCGAAGGATCCGTCGGGGGTCTCGTAGCCCCAGATACGCTGGCTGGGGGAATACATCGGATCGCCGCCGTTGCACTCTTCGTCGTCGCCGTCATCCTGGTTGCAATGGATCACGACTTCGTCGCCGACCTTCCAGCGTTTTACCTTGTCGCCGACCGCCCAGACGATGCCCGACGCGTCAGAGCCCGCAATGTGGAAGGGCTGCTTGTGGCCGTCGAAGGGGCTGATGGGTTTGCCCAAGGCAGCCCAGACACCGTTATAGTTCACACCCGCCGCCATCACGAGGACAAGCACCTCGTGACTGTCGAGCGTCGGCACGTCCACGACCTCTTCGAGCATCGCGGTATTGGGGTTCCCGTGGCGTTCCTTGCGGATGGTCCATGCGTACATCTGCTTTGGAACGTAGCCCATCGGCGGGATTTCCCCGATCTCGTAAAGGTCTTTTTCCGGTGCGTCGTATTGCGCGATATTCGTGTCCAAGGCCATGTCGGTCTCCACAGTCAGAATAGGTTTGTGCCGCAGTGCAGAATCGCGGCGTCTACTGGTGGAATATGATCCTTCGCGCAACAATGCAACACCATTTGACCTGTAATTGTAATTTTATGACTTTGCATTCGCAGCAATTTCGGCAGTAGTTTCGCTTGTGTGACCTATCTGTCAAAGAAATGGGCGATAGAGTTGGCGTAGAACCGCAAGGCGGGGCGTTGCCCGTCGGCGGGGGCATAGCCACGATCCGACGCCGTGATCATCCCGCGCTGCACCAGATGATCGCGTGCTCTGGCGACATTGGCGGCGAAGTCCTGCGCCACAACCGCAGCCTCGTCAGAGGCCCGCGCGGCCATGCCTTGCATTTCCTGTTCCAGCGCGACGCCATCCAGCGGCTTTTCCGCCAGCAACAGCACCCGCGCCAGCAAGGGCACGAACAACAGTGGCATCTCGTGTTCGATCCGCCCCATCAGATCCTGCGCCAGCCCGTCCACATTCGGCGCGTCGCCATAGTCGCGCAAATGTACCGGCGTGCCGAACACGACCACCGCCTCACCGAAGCGCAGGAATTTGCCGCGCATACGCAGCCAGATCTTGCGAACAATGAATTTCAAAATGACCGAGATTTGCGCATCGAAGCGGCGCGTGCCTGCCGCGTCCGCAGCAATCAACACGCGGTCTTCCAGTACACGGTCATAGTTGATCGCCACCGGTACAAAGACGACATCGCGGTCCTTCAACTCGGCCTCAAGCACATAGCCAAGCAGACCCATCTTGGGCGGCATCAACTTGCCGTTCAGGCTCAGCCCGCCCTCGGGGAAGATCGCCTGGGTCACCCCGCCTTCGGTCGCCATCTGCACATAGCGGGCCAAGACCTTGCGATACAGCGCGCCGCGCGACTTGCGCCGGATGAAATACGCCCCCATCGACCGGATCAACCGGCTGAGCGGCCAGACACGCGCCCATTCCCCCACGGCATAGCTAAGCGCCGACGCCTCCCCCGCGAGGTAGGTCACCAGCACGTAGTCCATGTTGCTACGGTGGTTCATCACAAAGATGACCGTGGCCTCTGACGGGATACCTTCGATCACCGCGTCGTTGCGCGATCCGGTGCGCACATCATACAGCGCATTCGCCAGAAACCGCGCCAGCCGGATGCCAAAACTGAAATAGGCAAAGGCGCTAAAACTCGGGACGATCTCGCGGGCATAGCGGCGCGCCTGTTCAGAGGCGACGTTCTCGGGGATACCTTCGGCGCGCGCGTGATCCACAATCGCCTGACTGATCTGCGGGTCATAGATCAACCGCTGGATCATATCGTGCCGCCGCGCCAGCTTGAACGGTTCAATCGGGCGGGTCAGCCGCGTGTTCAGCTGCGCGACAGCTTTCTCCAGCCGTCTGCGAAAGAACCACCGGACCGAGGGCAACAGGAAATGGCTAAGCGCGGTTACAGCCGCGAACAGCAGGATCACCGCGAAAAGCCAGACGGGAAGTTCAATCGTTTGCGTCATCGCCCAACCCTTGCAGGACCCGCGCTGTCTGGGCAACATAAAACAGTCAACCACACATAGGGTGCCCCTAGGCACGGCACACGCAACCGTAACGCAGCGGCTTTCGCCCATGCCGCAACGCAGCGAATTGACAGAGCCTGATTATTTCACGTATCAATCGACCAGCGCAAGAATATTACCCATTCGATTCACGAAAGGCCGCCCCATGTCGCAACCGCAAAAAGACCGCCCCTGGCTGATCCGCACCTACGCCGGACACTCCACCGCCGAGGCATCCAATGCGCTGTATCGCGCGAACCTTTTGAAAGGGCAGACCGGCCTGTCGGTCGCCTTCGACCTGCCCACCCAGACCGGATATGACAGCGATCACATCCTGTCGCGCGGCGAAGTCGGCAAAGTGGGCGTGCCCGTGGCGCATTTGGGCGATATGCGCAGCCTGTTCAAGGATATCCCGCTTGAACAGATGAACACCTCGATGACGATCAACGCCACCGCGCCGTGGCTGCTGGCGCTGTATATTGCTGTGGCCGAGGAACAGGGCGCGGATGTGTCCAAGCTGCAAGGCACCGTGCAGAACGACCTGATCAAGGAATACCTGTCGCGTGGCACCTATATCTGCCCGCCTGCCCCGTCTCTCAAGATGATCGCGGATGTGGCCGAGTATTGCTATACCAACGTGCCCAAGTGGAACCCGATGAACGTCTGTTCCTACCACCTGCAAGAGGCCGGTGCCACGCCCGAGCAAGAGCTGGCCTTTGCCCTTGCCACCGCCACCGCCGTGCTGGACGCCCTGCGCCCCCGCGTTCCCGAAGAGGACTTCCCCATGCTGGTGGGGCGGATCTCTTTCTTTGTGAACGCGGGCATCCGCTTTGTCACCGAAATGTGCAAGATGCGCGCCTTTGGCGACCTTTGGGACGAAATCTGCCGCGACCGCTATGGCGTTGAAGACCCGAAATACCGCCGCTTCCGCTATGGGGTGCAGGTGAACTCCCTCGGGCTGACCGAACAGCAGCCTGAAAATAACGTCTACCGCATCCTGATCGAGATGCTTGCGGTGACCCTGTCAAAGAACGCCCGCGCCCGCGCCGTGCAGCTGCCCGCGTGGAACGAAGCGCTTGGCCTGCCACGCCCGTGGGACCAGCAATGGTCGATGCGGATGCAGCAGATCATGGCCTACGAGACCGACCTGCTGGAGTTTGACGACCTGTTCGATGGCAACCCCGCCGTGGACCGCAAGGTCGAAGCGCTGAAAGAGGGCGCACGGGCCGAGCTGGCGAACCTTGACGATATGGGCGGCGCGATTTCGGCGATTGACTATATGAAGTCGCGTCTGGTCGAAAGCAACGCGGACCGTCTGGGTCGGATCGAGGCCGGCGAGACCATCGTCGTGGGCGTGAATAAATGGCAACAGGGCGAACCCTCGCCGCTGATGACGGGCGATGGCGGAATCATGGTCGTGGACCCCGCGGTCGAGGCCGACCAGATCAACCGTCTGAACGCATGGCGCGACAGCCGTGATCAGGCCGCCGTGGACAAGGCGCTGGCCGATCTGCGCGCCGCCGCTGCCGAAGGGCGCAATGTAATGGAGCCCTCTATCGCCGCCGCCAAGGCGGGGGTTACCACCGGCGAATGGGCCGAACAGATGCGCAGCGTGCACGGTGAATACCGTGGGCCAACAGGCGTTGCTTCTGGCCGGTCAAACAAGACCGAGGGGCTGGACGACCTGCGCGACGCCGTGGACGCCGTCAGCAGCCGCCTGGGCCGCCGGCTGAGTTTCCTTGTCGGGAAACCGGGGCTCGACGGCCATTCGAACGGCGCGGAACAGATCGCCGTCCGCGCCCGCGATTGCGGCATGGAAATTGCCTATGAGGGTATTCGCCTGACGCCGTCGGAAATTGTTTCCGCCGCCGCCGAAGGAGAGCATCACGTTGTCGGGCTTTCGATTCTTTCGGGATCGCATATTCCATTGGTCGAGGATTTAATGAAACAAATGCGCGCCGCCGGATTGGATCACATTCCCGTAATCGTGGGTGGTATTATTCCAGAAGAAGACGCCAAAAGATTGCGCGCTATGGGTGTCGCCCGCGTTTACACGCCGAAAGACTTTGAATTGAATACAATTATGGCAGACATCGTCACACTCGCCGATCCCGAAACTGTGGCCGCCGAATAAAAGCGGCCAATTCAAAAACTCTTTGTTTGTTCATTCTTTTGGCGTAAAGCATTAATTGGCTTTTCGACAAAGGAATGAGCGAGAATGAGTATTGATCTAAGCACAATGTCCCACAAACAGCTGGAACAGCATTTGGAAGACGTGAAGATGGCGATTAAAAACGCATATGAACGCGACCGCGTAGAAGCCCGCAAAGCCGCTGAAAAAGCAGCCGCCGAATACGGGTTCTCGCTGGATGAAGTATCCGGCGGTGCGAAAAAGGGCAAAGCCGCGAAAGCTGCCGCGAAATACGCCAACCCCGAAGACCCCAGCCAGACATGGACCGGCAAGGGCCGCCAACCCAACTGGTTCCGCGACCTGATCGCCAGCGGCACCGATCCGGAAACGTTGGAACTGTAAATCAGCCTGACATGCGCACCGCGCGCGGTTATTGCGTCCCCTTGGCGCATCCCCTTGGCTTTGGAAATATAAAGAGCATCCTATGACAATCCATATTGGCGCGAAACCCGGCGATATTGCCGAAACAGTCCTTATGCCCGGCGACCCGTATCGCGCGAAATGGGCTGCTGAAACATTCCTTAAAGATGCAAAACTTGTAAATGAAGTGCGCGGCATGCTGGGTTTCACCGGCACATGGAATGGCAACCGCGTCACTATTCAAGGCTCTGGCATGGGGATGCCCTCGCTGTCGATTTATGCCAATGAATTGATTTCCGAATATAACGCGCAAACCCTTATTCGGATTGGATCTTGTGGCGGGATGCAGCCGCAGGTTGGTATTCGCGATGTCATTATTGCCATGACCGCCACGACAATTACCTCGCCTTCTTCCGGTATCTTCCGCGAGATGAATTACGCCCCCTGCGCCGATTGGTCCCTGCTGCGTGCTGCCGTGGACGCGGCAGAGGCGAAAGGCACGAAAACCCATGTCGGCGGTATCTATTCTTCGGATGTCTTTTATGCCGAACGCCCCGATCTGGACGAGCAGATGACCCGCCACGGTATTCTAGGCGTCGAGATGGAAGCGGCAGAGCTTTATACCCTCGCCGCGCGCCACAAACGCCGTGCGCTGGCGGTGCTGACAGTCAGCGACCACCTGCAAACCGGCGAAGCGCTGCCCGCGGAAGAGCGCGAGAAATCCTTTGGCGATATGGTCGAAATCGCGCTACAGGCGGCTTTCCCCAACAGCTGATGCGCGATGATCCCCCGTCGGACGCTCCGCGGGGGATTTATATCCATTTGGAAGCACGGCCAGGCGCTATCCTCGATCCCTTAGCCCCCGTGGCTGCGGTCGTAGCCGTTGGGAGGCGGGCTTTGCCACCCATCAAGCGCGCCTTTGGCGGGGGCGAACACCTCTACCAGCAGCGGATAGCAGGCGGCAACGTCCGAGGAGTGTTTGGCGGAGCAATCCCCCCCCGGACAGGCGCTGAGCGCGCCAAGCAGGTCGATCTCGGCGAAAAATTCAAGGTAGTCGCCGGGACGCACGGGGCTGGCCTTCATGAAATACTGGCCGGTGTCGCGGGTAAAGCCGGTGCACATAAAGACGTTCAGCACATCATGCACGAAAGGCTCTGCCTCGGCGTGCGTGATGCCCTGATGATCGGCCAAGGCCCGGATCAGGTTGGAGTGGCAGCAATGGTGGTATTGCCCGCCCGACAACAGCTGGTTGGTATAGGGATCACAGCGCGTGCCGATCACATCATGCACCGAGCCGCCGAAGGCATCCATGCCGTACCAGTCGAGCGTATCATGGGTCAGCGTCGCCATAGGGCGCAGCGTGGGAAAACTGCTCCACATGCGCTGTCCGGTGGTGATATGCGTGCCATGCAGTGCGCGGGTTTTGCCGGAGTAGAACCGTTCGGACAGATCGTCTTGCGCCCAGAGGTTCAGGTCACCGACCTGTGGCCCCTCTACCGAGGTGATCCGAAAGAAATGTCCCGCAGGCACGGTAAAGCAGCTTGCGTCACGAGGGGCGACGGTGACCTCGTCCACTTTGGTCAGCGTTTCGCGCGCGCGTCCGTAAAGCGCCATGTCAGGCACGGGCAGCGTTTCGACGGGATAGCAGATCACGGGCGCAACAGCGCGGCGGGCGTCGGCATCATGGGGCGGTGTCATAGCGGAAACTCCTGACTGTCGGGTCCGATCCTGAGGCCATCGCGCACGGCGTCAGAGAGGCCGTGCGCCGACATTGGCCTTGCAGTCGCGGGGGGCCGATTGGGTGGCGGTATAGGCCTCTGCTCCGCAGGCGACACAGTGGTAGAACTGCAGGCTGCCTTTGTCGCGGTTACTGTCCTTGCGCCAGCGGCATCCACGCACCCCCTTATCACGGTAGGCAACATAGGCGACGATCGCAAAAGCGATGGCAAAGGCAATCAGGATCATAGGGGGCACATGTCACGCCCCCCGCGCCAATGGGCAGCGGGAGGCGCAGGTTGCGATGGGATCAAACGGTGCGTTCGACCATCATCTTTTTGATATTGGCGATGGCTGCGGCAGGGTTCAGGCCCTTGGGGCAGGTCTTGGCGCAGTTCATGATGGTGTGGCAGCGGTACAGTTTGAACGGGTCTTCCAGATCGTCCAGACGTTCGCCTGTGGCTTCATCGCGGCTGTCGATGATCCAGCGGTAGGCATGCAGCAATGCGGCTGGCCCGAGGTAGCGGTCGCCGTTCCACCAGTAGCTGGGGCAGGATGTCGAACAGCAGGCGCACATGATGCACTCGTAAAGCCCGTCAAGCTTGGCACGATCGTCGATCGACTGTTTCCATTCTTTCGCGGGCTCTGCCGTCTTGGTTTCAAGCCACGGCTGGATGGAGGCATGCTGCGCGTAGAAATGCGTAAGATCGGGGATCAGATCCTTGACCACGGGCATGTGTGGCAACGGATAGATCTTCACCGCGCCTTTCACCTCGTCCACGCCATAGGTACAGGCCAGCGTGTTGATCCCGTCGATGTTCATCGCGCAGGATCCGCAGATGCCTTCACGGCAGGACCGGCGGAAGGTCAGGGTCGGGTCGATCTCGTTCTTGATCTTGATCAGCGCGTCCAGAATCATCGGGCCGCAGGTGTCCATATCGACGAAATACGTGTCGATGGCCGGGTTCTTGCCGTCGTCCGGATTCCAGCGATAGACCTGAAACTGCCGCAGGTTCTTGGCACCTTCGGGTTTGGGCCATGTTTTTCCGGTCGTCATCCGGGAGTTCTTGGGGAGCGTGAGTTGAACCATATCGCTTCTCCTGGTCTGTCGGGCAGTTGCCCAGTTCGTTACAATTCTGGCGCTTACGTCTTTCGGATGTAAAGCGCATTTCCCTCGGCGCGCAGGGTTTGACGGTACCCGGCGGCCAGTATCTCTGCACAAAGGTCGCCGTCCCACTGATCCGCATGGCGGACCTCTATCAAGATCGCATCCGGCAGCCAGCCGCCGGATTTGCCCTGCGCGAGGATGGGGTTCAGCACGACCTCCTCGGCCCCTTCGACATCGATCTTGAGGATCGTGCCGTCATGGTGCCGTGCGGCGTGTGTAAAGGCGGACAGGGGCCGTGTGGGCACCAGCACGCCGCCGTTCTGTTGCTTGCCCTCGATCGGGAGCAGTGATGCCTGACCGTAGTTGTGCCCGCGGAAGTTCAGCATCGCCTCGCCCTCGCGGTCGGACAGCGCGCAGCCTTCGATACGCACGCGGTCGGTCAGATTGTTCAGCGCGATGTTCATGCCAAGCCGGCCAATCATCAGCGGGTTGGGTTCGAATGCAACAACGCGCGACCCGTCGCCCGCGGCCATCGCCAGCGGGATCGAATAGGCCCCGCAGTTGGCACCGATGTCAAAGACCAGCATGTTGCGGTCTTCCACCAGTTCGACCAAAGCCACCAGCGATTTGATCTCGGGCGGGTATTCGTTCAGCCAAAGGCAGGTTTCGGTATAGTTATCGCGCGGGTCCACCACCATGCGGATGTCAGCGAACTCCACCTCTGTGGGGCCAAGCTGCGACTTGATGCGGGTGCGTTCGCTGGTGTCCCCGTCACGGAATTGCGCGCGCAGATCGGCCATATGGCCTGCATCCTTGCCCTGCGTATCCGGCGTGACGTTCGGGTGACCCATTAGCCCAGCAACCCCGGGACGCTGCCAGCGGAACGCGACAGGCATTGCACGGTTTCGGGGCGCGACAGTACCGCGCGCACGGTGGCGACGGTGGTGTCATCCACGCCGATCACGGCGGATTTGGCGAAAACGCGCACCTGAGCCGCATCGGCATTGTCGACGATACAATCGGTGAAGGGCGTGATCAGCTGCTTGGGCACCTGCGGAAAGCGCGTGGCAAGGGTTTCGGTGATGACCCCCTTGGTACCTTCGCGGGCGATGCTGTCGACCTGCTGCGTTGCTTGCGCACAAGCGGACGCGGCCAAAATCATGGTCATAGCGATAAACTGTTTCATGTCGCCTGCCCTCCGCCTGCAGGACGAGGGCATGGCCCCCGGTTTGGTCCCCTGCCCCCAAAAGCGGAGGCAGGGTTTCAGATCAATACACCCGTGCTTTGGGTGCGATCTTTTTCATGTCGATCCCGCCTTCGGATTCCTCGGTCAGCGGGTCAAGGTGCACACCACGGTAGCTGAGCGTTGCCGCGTTCCCGTCGAAATACGCGAGGCTGTGCTTGCGCCAGTTCTCGTCATCGCGATCAGGATAATCTTCGTGGGCATGCGCCCCGCGGCTTTCCTTGCGGGCGGCAGCGGCGGTGATGGTGGCCACGGCGTTCGGCATCAGGTTGGTCAGCTCAAGCGTTTCCATCAGGTCAGAGTTCCAGACCAGCGATGTGTCGGTCACGTGCAGGTCAGCGATCTTGCCAGCGACCTCGTCCATCTTGACCTTGCCGTCGTTCAGCGTCTTGTCGGTACGGAAAACCGCAGCATCGGCCTGCATAGTTTTCTGCATTTCAAGGCGCAGCTCGGCGGTCGGGATCTGGCCCTTGGAATAGCGCAGGCCGTCGAAGCGTTCAAAGGCGGCATCGACCGATTTCTGGTTCGGTGTCGGCACGGGTGCCTCTGCGTCGACGACCTCTTTCGCGCGGATCGCGGCGGCACGGCCAAAGACCACAAGGTCAATGAGAGAGTTCGAGCCCAAGCGGTTCGCCCCGTGTACCGAGGCACAGCCCGCTTCGCCCACGGCCATCAGGCCCGGTGCCACGCGGTCCGGCGCGTCTTCGGTCGGTGCCAGCACTTCGCCCCAATAGTTGGTGGGGATGCCGCCCATGTTGTAGTGTACGGTCGGCAGAACCGGGATCGGCTCCTTGGTCAGGTCTACACCGGCAAAGATGCGCGCGGATTCAGAGATACCGGGCAGACGCAGATCAAGCGTTTCCTTGGGCAGGTGGTTCAGGTGCAGGTGGATGTGGTCCTTGTTCTCGCCCACACCGCGGCCTTCACGTATTTCCATCGTCATACAGCGCGAAACAACGTCACGGCTGGCAAGGTCTTTGTAGGTGGGGGCATACCGCTCCATAAAGCGTTCGCCTTCGGAGTTGGTCAGATACCCGCCTTCGCCACGTGCGCCTTCGGTGATCAGACAGCCCGCGCCATAGATGCCGGTGGGGTGGAATTGCACGAATTCCATATCCTGCAAAGGCAGGCCCGCGCGCGCCGCCATACCGCCGCCGTCGCCGGTGCAGGTATGCGCCGATGTCGCCGAGAAATAGGCACGGCCATAGCCACCTGTCGCCAGAACAACCATCTTGGCGCTGAACAGGTGCATGGTGCCGTCGTCCAGCTTCCAGCACAGCACACCCTGACACACACCATCATCCGACATGATCAGATCAATGGCGAAATACTCGATGTAGAATTCCGCGTTATGCTTTAGCGACTGGCCGTAAAGCGTGTGCAGGATCGCGTGGCCGGTCCGGTCGGCGGCGGCACAGGTCCGCTGCACGGGGGGGCCTTCGCCAAATTCGGTGGTGTGGCCGCCGAAGGGACGCTGGTAGATCTTGCCCGCTTCGGTCCGCGAGAAAGGCACACCGTAGTGTTCAAGCTCGTACACCGCTTTTGGGGCTTCGCGTGCGAGGTATTCCATCGCATCGGTGTCACCCAGCCAGTCAGAGCCCTTGACCGTGTCATACATATGCCACTGCCAGTTATCGGGGCCCATGTTGGACAGCGACGCCGCGATACCGCCCTGCGCCGCAACCGTGTGCGAACGGGTCGGGAAAACTTTGGTCACGCAGGCTGTTTTCAGCCCTTGCTCTGCCATGCCAAGTGTCGCACGCAGGCCAGCGCCGCCAGCCCCCACGACAACGACATCATATTCATGCGTTTCATATTCATATGCAGCCATGTCTCGGTCTCCGGTATAGCGTAGGCGTGTGTTAAAGCGCGATGCGGGCGATGGCGAAAACGCCAACCGCGGCCGCACCATAGCTGAGGCAGGTCATCAGGATGATCGCAACTTTCTGCGACAGCCCGTGGACGTAATCCTCGATCAGCACTTGGACACCGTCGTTAAAATGTTTGAAGCCAACGATCAGCGTCAGGGCGGCGACGATCGCGGGGAAAGGCCTGCTGTAGTAGGCGATGATCTCTTCGTAGGTGCCCCCAAGGGCGGACCCGAAGGTAAAGACGAAAAGCGGGATCAGGATCAGCAGCGCAACAGAGCTGACTTTCATCGCCCAGAAATGTGCGGTGCCCGATTTGGCCGAGCCCATGCCCATAGCGCGTTTGCGGTCTGTCAAATAAGCCATGTGTCTATCCCTCAGATGATCAGCGCGGTGATGATGGTCAAAACGACTGAACCGATCAGCGCGGCCCAGCCCAGCTTTTCAGCCGTCGGGATATCCAGCGCATAGCCGTTGTCCCAAATCAGGTGCCGGATACCGGCCAGCGTGTGATACCACAGCCCCAGCAGCGACAGGAACATGACCAGATCACCGAACCAGCTGGTGATGAAACCGTTCGCGATATCAAAATACTCCGCCGACGTTGCTGCCGCGAGGAACCACCAGACGATCAGAAGCGCGGCAACCAGCATCGCGTTGCCGGTGATGCGCGTCAGGATCGACGTCATGGAGGTCAGTTGCGGGCGATAGATCGTCAGGTGGGGTGACAGCGGGCGATTGCCCCGGTTCACATCTGCCATGATGGATTCCTTTTCTCGTCAGGTTGCGGTCATAGATAACGGTATTTTTGGGACTGTCACGTCCAGAGGCGTGAATTTGAAGCGGTTTATTGGCGCAGTTGCCCAAACCCTTCGGTTAGCGCCGGACATTTCTGCAATTTGTGATCACTAATTTTCCAGCTGTGATCACAAGCACTAAAGCCAACCAAATTCATCGGGTTTTTCGGCAGCCGTTTGGGCGAAAACTCAGCCCCAAGCGTCCGTTTGCGCGCCGCATGATGCGCATGTCTTCAACTTACGACGCGGCAGATTTGGCTACCTGCGGAGACTGATCTGAGCGGGGGGAGCAAGCGGCTTTGGCTTCACCCCGCGGGATCGTCCAATAGCAAGTGCAGGTGCAGCGGCCGGGGTTTACCGTGATCTCGACCACACCCGCCCGCTGCACCTTGGGGTATTACTTCAGCGATTCATCGATGCCTTTGCACGCATCGACCAAGCCTTTAACGGCGTTCACAGAGTTGTCGAACATGGACTGTTCGTCCTTGTTCATCGCAATCTCGACCACACGCTCGACGCCACCAGCACCGATCACGGTGGGCACGCCGACGTAGAAGCCGTCCAGACCATAGGCACCGTCAACATAGGCGGCGCATGGCAGAACGCGTTTTTGGTCCTTCAGATAGGCTTCGGCCATTTCGATTGCCGATGTCGCAGGCGCGTAGAACGCCGAACCCGTTTTCAGCAGGCCAACGATTTCGGCACCGCCATCACGGGTCCGCTGAACGATCGCATCCAGCTTATCCTGTGTGGTCCAGCCCATTTTCACCAGATCAGGCAATGGGATACCCGCAACGGTGGAATAGCGCGTCAGGGGCACCATTGTATCGCCGTGGCCGCCCAGTACGAAGGCAGTGACGTCTTTCATGGAGACGTTGAATTCAGTCGCGAGGAAGTGACGGAAGCGTGCCGAATCAAGCACACCAGCCATACCGCAAACCTTGTGGTGAGGCAGACCGGAGAATTCGCGCAGCGCCCAAACCATCGCGTCCAGCGGGTTGGTGATGCAGATAACGAATGCGTCTGGTGCGTGGGCAGCAATGCCTTCGCCAACCGATTTCATGACCTTCAGGTTGATTCCCAGCAGGTCATCACGGCTCATGCCGGGCTTACGCGCAACACCGGCAGTCACGATGCATACGTCTGCGCCAGCGATTTCCGAGTAGTCGTTCGCGCCGGTCATGGTCGCGTCGAATTTGGCGGATGGGCCCGATTCTGCGATATCGAGGGCCTTACCCTGCGGGATACCTTCGGCGATGTCGAACAGGACAACGTCGCCCAGTTCCTTGATTGCTGCGAGATGGGCAAGCGTGCCCCCGATTTGCCCTGCGCCGATAAGCGCGATCTTGGGTCTGGCCATGTGGTATACTCCGACAGGGTTACATTTCGCTTCGGGATACCGAAATGAAGCGCACCGTGCAAGTTGCGCTTGGTCCGGCATCACGTCACATCACGCAGAGCCATAAAAAACGGGACCGTTCCTTTCGAAACGATCCCGTCTTGGTCAGCTTTTCAGCAAGCTATTGCCGAATTTGACTTAGCGTTAAGCTTAGCCTTGGTATTCGGGCTGTGCTTCAAGCGCTTCTTCGCTGCTGTCGATGTAGATGCGGAAGTCGTCGCCTTCAGCGTTCTTCATGATTTGCAGTTCGTCCCATGTAACGGCTACTGGCTTTTCGCCAATGCCCAGGAAACCACCGACGTTGATCACAACTTGGCCAACTTCGCCGTTGTCACCCATAACAAGGGCACCGATTTCACCGACGGTCTCGTCGTTGGCACCGTAAACATAGGACCCTTCAAGGTCTTCTGCTGTCAGCGCGGCAACTTCATCAGCTGTGGCGTTTGCATAGCCTTCACGCTCAACCGCTGGGGCTGTCAGCATGGGGCGTTCCATGTCTTGCTCCAGTTCGTTTGCCCCTTCGGCCATTTCAGTGGTTGCTTCATCAACGGCCTGCTCTGTTTCAGCGGCTGCTTCTTCGGCTTCCATTTCAGCTTCGTTTGCCAGTGCTTCGGCATCCGCTTCCATTTCGGTCTCTGTGTCGACCTCAGCTTCGGCGTTCATGTCGGTCGCTGCCATGTCTGTGTCAGCGTTCATGTCGGCGTTGGCGTCCATGTTTGCTTCGGTTTCCATGTCAGCTTCGTCGTCCATACGTTCGAACGCTGGGGCTTTTTCAAGCATCTCTTTGCTTGTGTTCACCACAAGGAAACGGTCGTCGCTGTCACCTTCTTCGGTCACGATGCGAATCTCGTCCATGTTCACGCTTACGTCACGCTCACCCATGCCGAGGAAGCCGCCAATGCCGAGGATAACGGCCTTAACGTTGCCTTCGGAATCCAGCAGGACGTCGTTGATCTCGCCGATGTCGTCCCATTCCTTTTCGCCGTCAGCGGCGATGGTGGAGTTTGCTTCAACTTCTGTCTCGGAATTGTAGATACGCATGCCGATCAGGTCGGACGCGAAGAAGTCAGTTTCTTGCGCTGTCACGGTACCAAAACCAGCTGCATGTGCATCTGCAAATGCGGGACCAGTCAAGCTCAGGATGATTGCGGTTGTGCCAAGAATACGTTTCATTGTTGATACTCCTTTAGAAGTTCCGGGTGATAATCACTCGGTTGTGATATCAACGATGATGTGGCGATTGCGTTCCGGCGATCCGTATCTTTTTTCGCCGCTTTTATAATCTATGACATATCAAATGGGGCCCACCTCCTTAGTTTGTTGATCCTGCGGCGGGTGCGAAATTTTTGCGGAAATCTTGTGGCATCCGTCACAACCTGCGGTTCGCGTCCCCGCCGCGACATCCTGCGTCAGCGCCACCACCGCCGCCGCGGCAGTTGCCAGCCCGATCAGGTTAAACAGCTTTACCATTCTACACCTCTTACACTTACACACGCACCAAGACGCCTTTCCTTCTGGCAGCAAAACCTGAAGGCCGCGTTAAAGCCGCAAATTATCTGACGCTGCGCTGCGGCGCGTTTGCGCTTGAAGTTTTCGTCTAAAAATGCAGACCTGCACGCAACATTATTTCTTGGAGAGTCGCAAATGTCGAAAATCACCCGCCCCCTGCGTTCCGTTCTGTATATCCCCGGCTCCAAGGACCGCGCGTTAGACAAAGCCCGCGGGCTGCCGGCCGATGCGATTATCTTTGACCTCGAAGACGCCGTGATCCCGGAAGAAAAAACCGCTGCACGTGAAACACTCGCCACGGCGCTGAAAGACGGCGGCTATGGCAGCCGGTATAAGGTGATCCGCATCAACGGGCTGGACACCGAATGGGGTGCCGACGATGCCCGCGCCGCGGCGAAGATGGACTGCGACGCCATTTTGCTGCCCAAAGTCGGCAACCCCGCCGATCTGGACGCACTGGCCGAAATCACCGGCGACATCCCGCTTTGGGCGATGATGGAAACGCCGGGTGCGATGCTGAATGCCGCCGCGATTGGCGCGCATCCCAAGCTGCAATGTATGGTGATGGGCACCAACGACCTGAACAAAGACCTGCAAACCCGCGTGCGCGCCGACCGCCTGCCCCTGATGACCGGGCTTGGCCTCTGCGTACTGGCAGCCAAGGCCAACGGCATCGCGATTGTCGATGGCGTTTACAATGCGTTCAAGGATGACGAAGGCCACCGCGTTGAATGTGATCAGGGCCGCGACATGGGCTTTGACGGCAAAACCTTGATCCACCCCGCGCAGCTGGACGTCGCGAACGAGGCATTCTCCCCCTCCGAGGCCGAAGCCGACCTGGCCCGCCGCCAGATCGAGGCGTTTGACGAAATGCAGGCGACAGGTCAGGGTGTGGCCGTTGTGGACGGGCGCATCGTTGAAAACCTGCATGTCGCCACCGCACGCGAAACATTGGCAAAGCTGGACGCGATCGCGGCCCTGCAAACGGAGTAAACCTGATGATGGCACTTTTGATCCTTGGTCTGATCTTATGGGTCGGTGCCCATTATTTCCGTCGCTTCATGCCGGACCAGCGCGCAGCTATGGGCCGACGGGGCAAAGGCATCATCGCCGTTGCCATCGTGGCGGCGCTGGTCATGATCATTATCGGATACCGCGGGGCCGCGTTTATCCCCGTCTGGACTCCCCCGCCCTTCCTGACGCATCTGAACAACTTGCTGATGGTGCTGGCATTCTGGGTCTACGGGTCCAGTGCGGCCAAAGGGGCCAAGGCCTGGCCCGCCTATAAAACCCGCCACCCGCAGCTGATGGCTGTCAAAATCTGGGCGGTCGCGCATTTGCTGGTGAACGGGGATCTCGCCTCTATCCTGCTGTTTGGCTCTATGCTGGCATGGGCGGTCGGTTCCGTGATCCTGATCAACCGCGCCGAACCCAACTGGACACCCCCTGCCCCCGCGGGCAAGGCCACCTATATCCGCCTTGCGGTGATCACGCTGGTGATGCTGGTCGTTGTGACCGCGATCCATACCCTGCTTGGCGTCTCTCCCTTTTCCTGAGTTACTGAAAGAACCCCCATGAAACTCTATCGTTTCCTGTCCGAAGAGGACACTTCCGCCTTTTGCCACAAGGTCACCGACGCGCTGAACAAGGGGTGGGAGCTTTACGGCACGCCCACGCAGACATGGGATGCCAAGGCAAATGTCATGCGTTGCGGTCAGGCTGTGACCAAGGAAGTCGAAGGCACCTATACGCCCGACACCAAACTGGGGGCGCATTGATGGCACAGGCAAAGACCAACAAGGGCCGTTTCTTCGAGGACTATAAAGTAGGCGAGACGTTGCATCATGCTGTGCCTCGCACGGTCAAGGATGGTGAACGCGCGCTGTACCACGCGCTGTATCCCGCACGTCATGCGCTTTATTCCTCTGACCAGTTTGCCCAAAGCTGCGGCCTGCCTGCCAGCCCGCTGGACGATATGATCACCTTTCACATCGTGTTCGGGAAAACCGTGCCGGATGTATCGCTGAACGCGGTCGCCAATCTTGGCTATGCGCAGGGGCGCTGGCTGGCGCCGGTCTGGCCTGGCGATACGCTGCGATCTGAATCCGAGGTGATCGGGCTCAAGCAGAACTCTAACGGGAAAACCGGCGTCGTCTATGTACGCACCACCGGCTTTAACCAGAACGACACCAAGGTGCTGGAGTATGTCCGCTGGGTAATGGTGCGCAAACGTGATGTCGATGCCCCCGCCCCCGAAACGGTCGTGCCCGATCTTCCCAAGGCGCTGACGGTTGAAGATCTGTCGATTCCCGAAACGCTCGACTTCAGCAATTACGACTTTACCCTCGCGGGCGAGGCGCATCGCTGGGATGATTATACCGTGGGCGAGATGATCGACCACGTGGATGGCGTCACCGTCGAAGAGGCGGAGCATATGATGGCCACCCGCCTGTGGCAGAACACGGCGAAAGTGCACTTTGACACCTCTGCCCGCCCCGACGGGTCGCGGCTGATCTATGGCGGGCACGTGATCTCTATGGCGCGGGCGCTGTCGTTCAACGGGCTGGCCAATGCGCAGATGATCGTGGGGCTGAACGGCGGGGCGCATGCGAACCCCTGCCTGTCTGGCGACACAATCCGCGCCTGGACCGAGGTTCTGGACAAAGTCGATACCGACAAACCAGGTGTCGGCGCATTGCGCTTGCGCTTGGTCGCCACCAAAGGCGGAGAGCCGTTCAAGCTGAAGGGTGAAGACGGCAAATACCTGCCCGATGTCCTGCTCGACCTCGATTACTGGGCACTGATTCCCAAGTAGGACGACCCCTTGACGACGGCTGACCGGTCGCAAAACAAACAACTATATGTCGCGTTCGGCCCTTAAAACGTGGGGTTTCCTAGCGCAACAGCCGCTGCGTCGGCAACATTCCGCAGATTTTCCACCGTTAGCGCTATTTTGTGATCACACGCGAAATTCGTGTGATCACAAATGTCGCTTTTATCTGGAAAACCCTGTATTTCTCCGAAAAACTGTTTACCGAGTATCAAGACTCAATCGTATACCGCGATTAGACTGGAACAAAGACGGGACCGTTTTTTATGAACATCCACGAATATCAGGCAAAAGCCCTTTTGCGTAGCTACGGCGCGCCAGTATCCGACGGCCGGGTCGTGCTGAAAGCTGAAGAAGCGAAAACAGCCGCAGGCGAGATGGACGGACCTCTTTGGGTCGTCAAGGCACAGATCCACGCAGGTGGCCGCGGCAAGGGGTCTTTCAAAGAAGCCGACGCTGGCGACAAAGGCGGTGTACGCCTGACCAAATCGGTTGAAGAAGCCGCCGAGGAAGCCAAGAAAATGCTGGGCCGCACCCTGGTCACGCATCAGACCGGCCCCGCGGGCAAACAGGTCAACCGGATCTACATCGAAGACGGTTCGGGCATCGAAACCGAATTGTACCTCGCGCTGCTGGTGGATCGCCAGACCTCGCGCATCGGGTTCGTCTGCTCCACCGAGGGCGGCATGGACATCGAAGAAGTAGCCGAGTCCACCCCTGAAAAAATCATCAGCTTCTCTGTTGACCCCGCCGCGGGCTTCCAGCCCTACCACGGCCGCCGCGTTGCTTTCGCCCTGGGGCTGGAAGGCAAGCAGGTCAAACAATGTGTGACCCTGATGGGCCAGCTGTTCAAAGCCTTCGTCGAAAAAGACATGGAAATGCTGGAAATCAACCCGCTGATCGTCACCGACAGCGGCGACCTCAAAGTGCTGGACGCCAAAGTCAGCTTTGACGGCAACGCGATGTACCGCCACGGCGATATTGCCGATCTGCGCGACACCACCGAAGAAGACCCCAAAGAGCTCGAGGCGTCCAAGTACGACCTGAACTACATCGCTCTGGACGGTGAAATCGGCTGCATGGTGAACGGTGCCGGTCTGGCGATGGCTACAATGGACATCATCAAGCTTTACGGCGCCGAGCCTGCGAACTTCCTTGATGTTGGTGGTGGTGCCACCAAAGAGAAAGTGACCGAAGCGTTCAAGATCATCACCTCCGACCCGCAGGTCAAAGGTATTCTGGTCAACATCTTCGGTGGCATCATGCGCTGTGACGTCATCGCCGAAGGTGTGGTCGCAGCCGTGAAGGAAGTCGGCCTGCAGGTTCCGCTGGTTGTCCGTCTGGAAGGCACAAACGTTGAAGAAGGCAAAGCCATCATCAACAACTCCGGCCTGGACGTGATCGCTGCGGACGACCTGAAAGATGGCGCGCAAAAGATCGTGAAAGCGGTCAAAGGCTAAAACTGGCTGGAAAGCTTGGATGATGCATCGTCTCGCCTTTTGTTTTTCCATTGCCGCGCTGGCTGTCCCTTTCGGGGCGGCCAGTAACGCTATGGCACAGACAACGCGCGCGGCGGACATCGCACAGGCCTTTGCAGACCATTGTTTCAGCCCGCGTCTGACCGCACGGACAGCGCAGGCACAGCTTGGCAGCATAGGGGCACGGGTCGATTTCTATGATCTGCGTCCCTTTACCTCGGCACCACAGTCTCCGGTGACGGGCGCGGCAGCAACGGCGGGCACAGACCGCCGCTGCGAAGTGTCCTTTGACGGGGCGGCACCGCAGGTTGCGCAACAGGGGATCGCCACCGGATTGGCACAGGAAAACCTGACCGATCTGGTAGATGTCCCCGCGGGGTTCCCCATCACGACGGGGGCCACCTATCGCGCAGCCGTCATGCTGAACCCCAACCGCATGGCTGTGGTACAATCGGGGGTACGCGATGGGGCGCAGGGGGTTGAAACCTTTGCCCGCGTCGAACGCCTGATCCCGCTGAACGAGGCAAGCCAATGACCGCGTCCGCGCAAAACACCGTCACCGGTGGCAAGGCCATCGTCTTTGGGATGACCGTTCTGGTCTTCGCAATGATGGCTGTCGTCGCACAGCTGCCCATGCCGATGCAGGATTCCCTGCTGGCCGAAGGCGGCCCGTTCGAGACGCTGTCGGTCATTGGCTATGGCCTATGCATCTTGCTGATGTTCGTGCTGTGGCCCGCGGCTTCGGCGGCGCGTCGGTGGTACTTTGCGGTGTTCATGGCCCTGTTCGCGGCCCGCGAACTGGACCTTGATAAAAAGCCGTTCACCGAAGGCCTGCTGAAAGCGCGGCAATTTTCCAGCGATGGCGTCAGCCTGATGGAAAAGGGCGTTGCCGGCGTCATCCTGCTGGCGATCATTGCAACCGGTCTGATCCTGTTGCGCCGCGAGACATGGGGCTTCATCCGTGGGGTCGCCAAAGGCGCGGCACCGCAGCTTGCTGTGTTGATCGGGCTGCTGTTCATCGTCGTCTACAAGCTGACCGACGGGCTGGCGCGCAAGCTGGAACCCTTTGGCATCACGCTAGGCCAGGATCAGATCGATCTGGCCTACGTCATCGAGGAAGTCGGCGAACTGGGCATCCCGCTGATGTTCGCTGTTGCAATCTATCTGACATACCGACTGCCGCGCCTTGCGGCGGCGGCACCTTCCACCGCGCCCTGAGACCGGCGCCACCTGAATTGAACTTGAGAAGAAAGCACATAACATGGCCGTACTCGTAAACGAAAACACCAAAGTGATCTGCCAGGGCCTCACCGGCTCGCAGGGCACGTTCCACACCGAACAGGCCATCGCCTATGGCACCAAAATGGTCGGCGGTGTGACCCCCGGCAAAGGCGGCCAGACGCATCTTGACCTGCCCGTGTTCAACTCTGTCCACGAAGCCCGTCACGTCACCGAAGCCAACGCCACGGTCATCTACGTGCCGCCCCCCTTCGCCGCGGATTCCATCCTCGAGGCGATCGACGCCGAGATGGAGCTGATCATCTGCATCACCGAAGGCATTCCTGTTCTGGACATGATGCGCGTCAAGCGCGCGCTCGAAGGGTCCAAATCCCGCCTGATCGGGCCAAACTGCCCCGGCGTGATCACGCCTGACGCCTGCAAAATCGGCATCATGCCCGGCCACATCCACAAGCGCGGCACCTGCGGGGTTGTCTCGCGCTCGGGCACGCTTACGTACGAAGCTGTGAAACAGACATCCGATCTTGGCCTCGGCCAATCCTCTGCGGTTGGTATCGGCGGCGACCCCATCAAAGGGTCCGAGCATATCGATATCCTCGAGATGTTCCTGGCCGATCCAGAAACACAGTCGATCATCATGATTGGTGAAATCGGCGGTTCTGCCGAAGAAGAAGCGGCGCAATTCCTGGCCGACGAGAAGAAAAAAGGCCGTTGGAAGCCCACAGCCGGTTTCATCGCGGGCCGCACAGCCCCTCCCGGCCGTCGTATGGGCCACGCCGGTGCGATCGTCGCAGGCGGCAAAGGTGACGCGGAATCCAAGATCGCAGCTATGAAAGAAGCAGGCATCGTTGTTGCGGATAGCCCCGCAACGCTGGGTGAAGCTGTTCAAGAAGCTATCAACAAAGGCTAACGCCAGATGGTGGGGCCTGACTTTTCAGGCCCCGCCGCTCTTACTTAAACGTCGCGCTCTCATCAGAGGTATCGCCATGACAGACCAACCCAAAAACGACCAGTTCCACGATACCTCCTTTCTCGAGGGGCAGAACGGCGAATACCTAGAGGCAATGTATGCCCGCTATGCCAGCGATCCCAATGCGGTTGATGGCGCATGGCAGGCGTTCTTCGAAGCGATGGACGACGACCACGCCGATGTTCAGGCAGAGGCCGCAGGCCCGTCCTGGGCGCGCAGCGATTGGCCCCCCGTCCCGCAGGACGATCTGACCTCTGCATTGACCGGCCAGTGGCCCGTCCCGACCGAAGCGAAAGCCGCCGGTCAGAAGATTGCCGAAAAAGCCTCCTCCAAGGGGATCGAACTGTCTGACGCGCAGGTACAACGTGCCGTGCTCGACAGTATCCGCGCGTTGATGCTGATCCGCGCCTACCGTATCCGTGGCCACCTTGCCGCCGATCTTGACCCGCTTGGCATGCGCGACAGCGACACCCATCCTGAACTGGACCCGGCCGCCTATGGCTTCGGGCCCAAGGACATGGATCGCCCGATCTTTATCGACAATGTGCTTGGCCTTGAGATCGCGACGATGAAACAGATCGTCGATATCGTCAAAAGCACCTACTGCGGCACCTTCGCGCTGCAATATATGCACATCTCTGATCCCGAACAGGCCGCGTGGCTGAAAGAGCGGATCGAGGGCTACGGCAAGGAAATTCAGTTCACCCGCAATGGCCGCAAAGCCATCCTGAACAAGCTGGTAGAGGCCGAAGGCTTCGAGAAATTCCTGCACGTCAAATACATGGGCACCAAGCGGTTCGGCCTTGATGGGGGCGAAAGCCTGATCCCCGCGATGGAGCAGATCATCAAGCGCGGCGGTCAGCTGGGCATTCAGGACATCGTGATCGGCATGCCGCACCGTGGCCGTCTGTCGGTGCTGGCAAACGTCATGCAGAAACCCTACCGCGCGATCTTCAACGAGTTTCAGGGCGGCAGCTTTAAACCCGATGATGTCGACGGCTCCGGCGATGTGAAATACCACCTCGGCGCGTCCTCCGACCGTGAATTCGACGGCAACACCGTCCACCTGTCGCTGACCGCCAACCCGTCCCACCTTGAAGCGGTGAACCCCGTTGTTCTGGGCAAGGTCCGCGCCAAGCAGGACCAGCTGAACGACAAGGAACGCACCTCCGTGATGCCGATCCTGCTGCACGGGGATGCGGCCTTTGCCGGTCAGGGTGTCGTCGCCGAATGTTTCGCCCTTTCGGGCCTGCGCGGGCACCGTACCGGCGGGACCATGCATATCGTGGTGAACAACCAGATCGGTTTCACCACAGCGCCGCACTTCAGCCGCTCCAGCCCCTATCCGACCGATAACGCGTTGGTCGTCGAGGCTCCGATCTTCCACGTCAACGGCGACGACCCCGAAGCGGTTGTGCACGCGGCCCGCGTGGCGACGGAATTCCGTCAGAAGTTCAAGAAAGACGTGGTCATCGACCTGATCTGCTACCGCCGCTTTGGTCACAACGAAGGCGACGAGCCGATGTTCACCAACCCGGTGATGTACAAGAAGATCAAAAAGCAAAAGACCACGCTGACGCTCTATACCGAGCGGCTGGTGAAAGACGGCCTGATCCCCGAGGGCGAGATCGAGGATATGAAAGCCGCCTTCCAGGAGAAGATGAACACCGAATTCGAGGCCGGCAAGGAATACCGCCCCAACAAGGCCGATTGGCTGGATGGCAAGTGGTCGCACCTCGATAAGGCCAAGGAAAAGAAATACCAGCGTGGCAAGACAGCCATCGCCGCCGAAACCATGGCAGATGTGGGCAAGGCGCTGACCGCCGCACCCGACGGCTTTCCGCTGCATAAAACCGTGGCGCGCCTGCTCGACGCCAAGGCCGAGATGTTCAAATCCGGCGAAGGCTTCGACTGGGCCACAGCCGAGGCGCTGGCCTTTGGCTCGCTCTTGACCGAAGGGTACAAGGTCCGCCTGTCCGGTCAGGACTCCGCCCGCGGCACCTTCTCGCAGCGTCATTCGGCCCTGATCAATCAGGAAAACGAAGACCGCTACTACCCGCTGAACCACATCCGCGAAGGTCAGGCAGAATACGAAGTCATCGACTCCATGCTGTCGGAATACGCGGTTCTGGGCTTTGAATACGGCTACTCGCTGGCGGAACCCAACGCGCTGACCCTGTGGGAAGCGCAGTTCGGCGACTTTGCCAACGGCGCGCAGATCATGTTCGACCAGTTCATTTCCTCGGGCGAAAGCAAATGGCTGCGCATGTCCGGCCTCGTCTGCCTGATGCCCCATGGCTATGAAGGGCAAGGGCCCGAACACTCCTCCGCGCGTCTGGAACGCTTCCTGACCATGTGCGGCGGTGACAACTGGATCGTGGCGAACTGCACCACGCCTGCGAACTACTTCCACCTGCTGCGCCGCCAGCTGCACCGCAGCTACCGCAAGCCGCTGATGCTGATGACGCCGAAGTCCCTGCTGCGCCACAAGCTGGCCGTCAGCAAGGCCGAGGAATTCACCACCGGCTCTTCTTTCCACCGCGTCCTCTGGGACGATGCGGAACAGGGCAACTCGGACACCACATTGGCGGCGGACGACAAGATCAAGCGCGTCGTCATGTGTTCGGGCAAGGTCTATTACGACCTGCTGGAAGAACGCGACGCCCGTGGCATCGACGACATCTACCTGCTGCGTTTCGAACAATTCTACCCGTTCCCCGCGCAATCCGCTGTGAAAGAGCTGGAACGCTTTAAGAATGCGGAAATGGTATGGTGTCAGGAAGAGCCCAAGAACCAAGGGGCATGGTCCTTCATCGAACCTAATATCGAATGGGTTCTGGGCCGTATCGACGCCACCCACACCCGTCCGACCTATGTCGGTCGCGCCACCTCGGCC
Organism: Sulfitobacter sp. PM12; assembly: GCF_045586035.1. Classification (NCBI taxonomy): domain Bacteria; kingdom Pseudomonadati; phylum Pseudomonadota; class Alphaproteobacteria; order Rhodobacterales; family Roseobacteraceae; genus Sulfitobacter; species Sulfitobacter sp. PM12. Next base: position 884,872 of record NZ_CP151529.1, on the reverse strand, counting down.
TCGCCTGCGACCGGCCTTGCCTCCCAACACAAAGCACAACAAGCAGCCCTCGTTGACGAAGCGCTGACCATCGAAGGAAAATAACCATGACAAGCGAAGTACGCGTCCCTACCTTGGGTGAATCCGTAACCGAAGCGACCGTGGCAACATGGTTCAAAAAGCCCGGCGATAGCGTCGCAGTCGACGAAATGCTCTGCGAGCTGGAAACCGATAAGGTCACCGTCGAAGTGCCCTCCCCCGTGGCGGGTACTCTGGCCGACATCGTTGCCGCCGAAGGCGAAACCGTCGGCGTTGACGCGCTGCTGGCCAATATCTCCGAAGGGGATGCGGCCCCGGCGAAATCCGAAGCCCCCAAGGCGGTCGATGCCGGTGCCGAAGACGTGAAACCCCGCGACGCTGCCGACGATGTCGACGTCATGGTCCCCACCTTGGGCGAATCCGTGTCCGAGGCGACCGTCAGCACGTGGTTCAAGACCGTCGGTGACCACGTCGAAGCCGATGAAATGCTGTGCGAGCTGGAAACCGACAAGGTCAGCGTCGAAGTGCCCGCGCCGACATCGGGCACGCTGACCCAGATCATCGCCGAAGAAGGCAGCACGGTCGAGGCCAACGGCAAGCTCGCCGTGATCAGCCAGGGCGAAGGCGGCAGCGCAAGCAAACCCGCCGGTGATACCGCTGAACCCAAAGCGGGCGGTCAGGTCCCTGCCCCCGGCAACGCGCCCTCGGGCGATGTCGAAGACGCGCCTTCCGCCAAGAAAGCCATGGCCGAAGCCGGCATCAGCCGCGATCAGGTCACCGGCACAGGCCGTGACGGACGTGTAATGAAGGAAGACGTGGCCAAGGCTGTTGCCGCTGGCAAGAACGCGGCAAAACCTGCCGCAGCCGCGCCACGCGCCCCATCGGCCCCCCAGGACGCCGCCCGCGAGGAACGCGTCAAGATGACCCGTCTGCGCCAGACCATCGCGAAACGTCTGAAAGACAGCCAGAACACCGCCGCCATGCTGACGACCTATAACGAGGTCGACATGACAGAGATCATGGCCCTGCGGAACGAATACAAAGACCTGTTCCTGAAAAAGCACGGCGTCAAACTCGGCTTCATGTCCTTCTTCACCAAGGCCTGTATCCACGCCCTGAACGAAGTGCCCGAAGTGAATGCCGAAATCGATGGCACCGATGTGGTCTACAAGAACTACGTCAACATGGGCATCGCGGCCGGCACCCCCACCGGTCTGGTCGTGCCCGTGGTCAAGGACGCGCAAGCGATGTCCTTTGCCGACATCGAAAAGGAAATCGGTGAACTGGGGGCCAAGGCCCGCGACGGCAAACTATCCATGGCGGAAATGCAGGGCGGCACTTTCACTATCTCTAACGGTGGTGTCTATGGCTCGCTGATGTCCTCGCCGATCCTGAACCCGCCACAATCGGGTATCCTCGGGATGCACAAGATTCAGGACCGCCCCATGGCGATCAACGGTCAGGTTGTGATCCGTCCGATGATGTATCTGGCGCTCAGCTATGACCACCGCATCGTGGACGGCAAAGGTGCCGTGACCTTCCTCGTCCGCGTGAAAGAAGCGCTCGAAGACCCACGCCGCCTGCTGATGGACCTGTAACCCACCACACCCACCGCCCGGAAAGGACAAATGATGACAGAGACCACGATACTCGCCGCCTATGGCCTGCTCGTTATGCTGACAATCTTGCTTCAGGTTCTGGGCGGTGCGCAACAACTCAGCCTGGGCTATCTGCTCTCGTCGCGCGACGAGGACCGGTCGATGACCGGCATGACGGCCCGGCTGAAACGCGCATTGGACAACTCCATCGTGGCAATGGCGCTCTTTGCCCCGGCGGTGCTGATCCTCGAAATGCTGGACCGCACCAATGCCACGTCCCTGCTGGCCGCACAGGTCTTCCTCATCGCACGGATCATCTATCTGCCGGTCTATGCGCTTGGCGTGCCCGCGATCCGGACCCTCGCATGGCTGGCGGGCTTTGCCGCCACCGCCATTCTCTATTTCCTCGCGCTATAGCGGACCGCCAAGATGACACCCGAACTCACTGTTCTGACCCTCGCGGCGCTGCTCCAGGTCGTGACCTTTGTCGCCTATGCGATCCCTGCCAACCGCGAGGTCGGCCCCGGCTACACCATGTCCGCGCGCGACCGAGAACCGTCGAAATCGCTCTCTGACAGGACCGCCCGTCTGGGCCGCGCGTTCAACAATATGTTCGAAGCGCTGGCGCTTTTCGCCGTCGCCGTCGTGGTGCTGCAAATGTCCGGCCAGAACACGACCTACACCGCCATTCTCGCATGGATCTTCCTCGCGGCCCGCGTCGCCTATGTGCCCGCCTATGCGCTTGGCCTGCGTCCCGGACGCTCGCTGATCTGGGCCGTGGGCCTTGGTGCGACGGTGCTGATGCTGCTGGCCGCGCTGTTTTGATCTTCCAAATGGCATAGATCCCGGGGGCGTGCGCTTGCGCACGGGGGCAGCGCCCCCTAGCCTTGACCGCAACACGCCCCGCCCCTGCATGCCTGAACGCCACACTTTCTACTCTACCCCAATTCCCGACCACCAAGGAGACCTTCCATGTCCAGCTACGATGTCATCATCATCGGCTCCGGCCCCGGCGGCTATGTATCCGCCATCCGCTGCGCCCAACTGGGCCTCAAAACCGCCTGTGTCGAGGGCCGCGAGACGTTGGGCGGCACCTGCCTGAACGTCGGCTGTATCCCGTCCAAGGCGCTGCTGCATGCCACGCATATGCTGCACGAAGCCGAACACAACTTTGCCGATATGGGCCTCAAGGGTAAAAGCCCTTCGGTCGATTGGGCGCAGATGCAAACCTACAAACAGAACACGATCGACACCAACACCAAGGGGATCGAGTTCCTGTTCAAGAAGAACAAGATCGACTGGATCAAAGGCTGGGCCACCATCCCCGAAGCTGGCAAGGTCAAGGTCGGTGACGAGGTCCACGAGGCCAAGAACATCATCATCGCCACAGGGTCCGAACCCTCTGCCCTTCCCGGTGTCGAGGTTGACGAAAAGGTCGTCGTCACCTCTACCGGCGCGCTGTCGCTGAACAAGATCCCGAAAAAGCTGGTCGTGATCGGCGCGGGCGTCATCGGGCTCGAACTCGGCTCTGTCTACGCGCGTCTGGGGGCCGAGGTGACGGTTGTCGAATATCTCGATGCGATCACCCCCGGCATGGACGGCGAAGTGCAGAAGAACTTTATGCGCATCCTGAAAAAGCAGGGCGTCAACTTTGTCATGGGTGCCGCCGTACAAGGCACCGAGGCCTCCAAGACCAAAGCCAAGGTGACCTACAAGCTGCGCAAGGATGACAGTGAACACACGCTGGACGCCGATGTCGTTCTCGTCTCCACCGGCCGCAAGCCGTTCCACGACGGTCTGGGCCTTGAAGGTCTGGGGGTCGAGCTGACCAAACGCGGCCAGATCGCGGTAAGCGACACCTGGGAAACCTCGGTCAAAGGCATCTACGCCATCGGCGACGTCATTGAAGGCCCGATGCTGGCGCATAAGGCCGAAGACGAAGGCATGGCCGCAGCAGAGGTCGTGGCGGGCAAACATGGCCACGTGAACTATGGCGTGATCCCCGGCGTGATCTACACCCACCCCGAGGTTGCCAATGTCGGTGCCACCGAAGAGCAACTGAAAGAAGCAGGCCGCGCCTATAAGGTCGGCAAATTCAGCTTTATGGGCAACGCCCGTGCCAAGGCCGTCTTCGCGGGCGAAGGCTTCGTCAAGCTGATCGCCGACAAGGAAACCGACCGCATCCTCGGCGCGCATATCATCGGCCCCGGCGCAGGCGATCTGATTCACGAGGTCTGCGTTGCGATGGAATTCGGAGCCTCTGCCGAGGATCTGGCGATGACCTGCCACGCGCACCCGACCTACTCCGAAGCGGTCCGCGAAGCGGCGCTGGCCTGTGGCGACGGCCCGATCCACATGTAAGGCAGCCGCCTGTATTGAAACGACAAAGGGTGGACCGTTTGGCCCACCCTTTTTTGTGTTCTAACCGTTGTATCCTAACCGTCGTGCGCGCCGATCGGTAGGGGCAGCACCTATCTCGGTTGAGGGGCTTTGAACCCCGCCTCGGCCAAGAGCGCGTCCGACCGTGTCTCGACCGTTTCTTCAAGCCGTTTCATGAAGGCGGCCCGCTCCAACCCCGGTGCGATGGGGGTCAGGAACTCGACCACTGCCACACCCGGACGCCGGTACAGCCCGCGCCGTGGCCAGAAGTAACCCGCGTTGGTGGCGACGGGGACGCAAGGCTGGTTCATCTGCTCGTACAGTGCGGCAGTACCTGCCTTATAGGGGACCGACAGGCCGGGCGCGACGCGTGTGCCTTGTGAATAGATGACAAGCTGGCCCGGTTCGGCCTCGCCCGCTTTGACATCGGCCAGCATCTTGGAAATCGCCGCGCCACGTTTGCCACGGTTCACCGCGACCATCTGCATGCGCTTGGCATATTGCCCGATCACCGGGGTCATCAAAATCTCGCGTTTCATAATGAATTTCGCGCGCGGCAGAATGTGAAAGATCATCAGGATATCAAGGAAAGACTGGTGTTTGGCGGCGACCAACACGGCCCCGTCCGGCACGTCGCCCCGCACCTCGCACCGCAGCCCGACGATGACCTTCGCCATCCACATGGTCCCCGCCGCATAGGCCTTGCACGCCGCATAGGCCCCCCGCCGCGAGAACATCGCCCAAGGCGCATAGAACAGCCCCAAAAGCGGCATATAGACCGTGGCCAGCACGATGAAGGTCAAGGATCGTATCCACTGCAACATTATGCGAGTTCCTTTAATGTACGGCGCGCGGCCGCCCCTGTGGCCGCAAAGGCGACACCACCGGACAGAAACGGGATCACCAGCGGCACAACCCAGTGCCAGCCCTGAAAGCCCAAACCGGTCAGAAAGCCCCCCGCGTCAGCGGTGCTTGGCAACAGCAGTATCGCCAGCAGCCCGACCCCCGTGCCCGCCGCAGCGCCGGTCAGCGCGCGCAGGGTGAAACGCCGGATAAAGGCCTGCGCGATATAGCTGTCGGTCGCCCCCACCAGACGCAAAACGGCAATGACCTGAGCGTTGGCCGACAGCGCCGCATTGGCGGCAAGTGTCACCATCGCGGCCAGCGTCGCGATGATCAGGATCATGGAGACCCAGCCCAGAAGCTTCAGCCGCGACGCGGCCTTGACCAGCGGCGCGCGCCAGCGGCTGTGATTGTCCAGAACCGCCCCTGGCACCTCTGCCGCGAGGCGCAGGCGCAGGCCATCGGCGTCCATGCCGTCGTCCTCTTCGATGATCTCGATCAGGCGGGGTACCGGGAGGGCATCAATGGCCAGTTCCGGTCCGAACCAGGGGGCCAGCAGGGATTGCTGCTCTTCATCCGTGAGGGCGCGGGCTGTGGCGACCCCTTTGGTGGTCTCGAGGATGCGCAAGGCGGCCTCGGTCTGGGCGCTGCGCTGGTCGATAGGGGCCACAACACGGATCGTCGCGGTGCGAGCCAACTCTTGCCCCCAGATATTCGCCAGCCGCCCCGACGCCAGCGACAGCGCCAGCGCAAAGACCGCCAGAAACGCCATCGTTCCCGCGGCAAACAGGGTCAACTGCGCGGTAAACCCCGACGGCGGCACCACACGGTCCGCCTGACGGTCGCCGTTCCACAGCGCGGTCAGCGCAATGCGCAACATCTTCATAGATCCGCCCCCGCCAGCTGGATGCGCCGGTTGGCGATGCGCAAGACACGCGCCTGCACCTGCGCCTTGGTGGCACGGATCAGCCCCAGATCGTGGGTCGCGATCAACACGGTCTTGCCCATGCGGTTCAGCTCTACCAGCAGGCGAAGCAGGCGCTGCGACATTTCCCAATCGACGTTGCCCGTGGGTTCATCCGCAAGCACCACATCTGGCGACATGATCACCGCACGGGCCAGCGCCGCACGCTGGCGCTCACCGCCCGACAGCTCTGGCGGCAGGGCATCGGCGCGGCTGCTCAGCCCGACCCACGACAGCAGCTCTTGCAGGTCGTCGCCGCCGGTTTCCGCATGGCGGCCCGACACGGTCAGCGGCAAACCGATGTTTTCCGCAACCGGCAAATGGTTCAGGAATTGGCAATCCTGGTGCACCACGCCCACACGTCGCCGGATCATCGCGATATCATCGCGGTCCATCGCACGCACGTCCTTGCCAAACAGCGACACATGCCCCGCCGTGGGCAGAAGCGCGCCATAGCAGAGCTTCATCAAAGTGGTCTTGCCAGAGCCGGACGGACCCGTCAGAAAATGGAACGACCCCGGCGCCAGCTTGACCGAGATATCGGACAAAAGCTCGCCCCCGCCATAGCTGTAGGCCACGTTTTCAAACTCGATCACACGCATATCCCGCTTGGTTTGAACTGTTGTGCCCCAGCACCGCTTGGGTTTCAATGCACCCCGGCGCAGCCATTGCATGAAGATTGCACTTTTCCTACGGTTTTCTAGGACATAAGGTTGATCTGACGTGAAAACGAAGAGGTTTCCAATGGTTCGGGGCGCAACATGAGACTGATCTGTCCCAATTGCGATGCGCAGTACGAGGTCCCGGACGAGGTGATGCCCTCTTCCGGTCGCGATGTGCAATGTTCGAACTGTGGCCAGACCTGGTTCCAGCACCACCCCGATTTCCCCCCTCTCGATGAAGAGGACGACGGCAGGATCAGCACGGTTTCCGCCGCTCTGTCCGCGCGCGAGGATGCGGATGACGGCGTCGCGCGCGAAGGCGATGCAGATACGCCCGCCCCGGCAAGCACACCCGAGCCCGACGAAGACGCAGCGGAAGACCCCGACGCGGGCGAATCCGCGCATCCCGCCCCGCCACCGCGCAAGCAGCTTGACCCTTCGGTCGCCGATATTCTCCGGCAAGAGGCCGAGGCGGAACAAGAAGCCCGCCGTCGCCGTCAGGCTCAGACCCTTGAAAGCCAGCCCGATCTGGGGCTTGAAGAAGCAGACCAACCCAGCGAAAGCGACCGTGCGCAGCAGGCCAAGGCCCGCATGTCGCGTCTGCGCGGCGAAGAGCAGCACAGCGCTGCCGAGACCACAGCCGCCGCTGCGGCCGTTGCATCGCGCCGCGAATTGCTGCCCGATATCGAAGAGATCAACTCCACCCTGCGCACCGGATCAGAACGGCGCGTGATCCCGAACACGGGCGCAGACGCCGGGCGCGATACCCATGCGGACCCGAAACAGCGTAGCGGGTTCAGCCGCGGGTTCGTGCTGATTGTCGCGCTCGCCTCTGTGCTGGTGCTGCTATACGTCTTTTCGCCGCAAATCTCGGAAGCGGTGCCCGCGCTGCGCCCCTATCTTGCGCTTTACGTCGCGCAGGTGGACAGCGCGCGCCAATGGCTGGACGAGATGTTGCAATCAACGTTGCAATGGCTGGATGCACGGGCGTCGCAGTCGGGCAGCTAAAACGGATCGGGCCCGTCCTTTTGGCGGCCCCGTCCTTGCGTCATCAATCCTATCAGAAGCGGTCCAGCAGACGGCGCAGGTAGTCGCGTTCGACCTCTGGCCGCGTCGCCTCGCCCGAGCGGCGGCGGATCTCGTCCAGCAGTTCACGCGCGCGGCCATAGGCGTCATTATCCAGCGCCAGATCACCCTCTGACCCCTGCGCGCCATTCGCCCCCTGTTCGCGCCCTAAAGGGTCCGTGTTCTCGGCACGGCGGTTGCCCTGCGCGGTGCCTTGTCCGGGTTCGGACGCTTGCTGGTCCTGTTCCATCGCCTCGCCCAAGGCGCGCATCCCCTCGCGCAGCGCTTCCATCGCCTGCGACTGGTTATCGATCGCTTCGGCCAGATCGTCGCGGCGCAAAGCCTCTTCGGCGCCGTCCATCGCGCGGCCGGCACGGTCCAGCGCATCGCGCGCGGCGTCACCTTCCGGGGTGCCGCCACCGGGCAGACGCCCTTCCTGACGGCGCAGTTCATCGCGCAGCGCTTGCTGACGGTCAGCGATCGATCCCTGTCCCTGCCCCGGTTCGCCCTGGCCGTTGTTCTGGCCCGGCTGCTGCCCCGGTTGGCCGGGCTGGTTGCCCTCCTGTTGCGGGCCGGGTTGCTGGCCCTGGCCCTGCCCCTGTTGCTGGCCATCATCGGCATTGGGGTTGAACCTGTCCTGCAAATCGCGGAACGCCTGATCGCTTAGCTCTTGCTGCTCACGCAGGCTATCGGCCAGCCCCTCCATCGCCTGTTCACCCTCGGATTGCCCACCTTCGCCCGGCTGGCCTTGGGTAACGCGCATGTTCTCCATCATCTCTTGCAGCTCGCGCAGCGCCTGTTCGGCCTCTGCCATGCGGCCCTGCTCCATCAGTTCCTGAATCCGGTCCATCATGCGTTGCAGGTCGTCCTGCGTCATCTGCATGGTCTCGCCCTGCTGACCTTGCTGCTGGTCGCCGTTCTCACCTTCTTGCGCCTGCTGGCGTTGCAACTGACGCATATAGTCGTCGGTGGCGCGGCGCAGCTCTTCCATCAGCTCTGCGATCTCGGCGTCCGAGGCACCGTTCTTCATCGCCTCTTGCAAACGCTCCTGTGCGCGGCGCATCCGGTCCAGCGCATCGGCCAGCACGCCTTCCTCCAGTTCAATCGCCAGATCCCATAGATCATCCGCAATCTCGGTCTGCACCTCGTCGGACAAACCATAGCGGGCGCGAATTTCGATCCGTTCAATCAGCCGCCGCAAGCGCAGCGCCGCCGTGTCAGAGCGGAATACATCCGCCGGACGATAGGACACCGCCCGCAAGACCTGCGCGAGGGTGTCGGCGTTGCCCTTGGCCCAGAGCAGATCGCGCCGTTGTTCAATAACGGCCGCCGCCAGCGGATCGAAAAAGCGTCGTCCCGGCAGGGTCATCTGCGTCGGCGGGGTGGTCGCCTGTTGTTCCGACGCATCCAGCACGCTCAGCGTGACCGTGACCGGCAGGTTGGCCCAAGGATGTTTGGAAAAATCGTCGATCAGGTTCTCTTCGAAATCGCGGCGGTCCCCGGCAATGGGCAGTGACAGCGGCACGATCATCTCGGCCCGCGGGTCAGGGTCAATCGCCAGCCCATAGCGGCGGTCCACAGCGGCCAGATCCAGATCGATCCGCGCCTCGCCCGCTTCAACGCCATAGTCGTCCCGCGCCACAAAGGGCAGTTGCATCTCGCCAAGGGCGGTCACCTCGGGCGGGCCTGCAATCTCGACCTGCGGCTTGGCGTCAGGCAGCATCGTCACGTCCCACGCGCGCCCGTTCGGCCCGTCGATGGCGATCTGCCCGCTTTGGCTGACTTTGAAATCCTGCACGATTGCGGGGGTGTCCCCCTCTGGCTGGGGCTGGCCCGAGACGGTCTCGGAAACCGACAGCGCCCCCACTTCGCCATACATGCGCAGGGTGATCAGCGTGCCGGCAGGCAGGTTCAGCGGGCCTTCGGCAAGGTCGGAGAGATAGAGCGTCGGCTTGCCGGTATAGCGCGGTGGCTCCGCCCATCCTTCCCAGACCGGACCGGAGGCCAAAGCCCCCCCGCCCGCCGTCAGACCCGCTACCGACCCGATGCGCAGCACCGACCCAAAGACCAGCGCCGTAACGAAAGCCAGCAGCGCGACATAGCGCAGGGCAAAGGGATCACGGCGCGCCATGCGCAAGTCCGCAGGCACCGCCTGCGCAGCGGCGGCACGGGCGGCCATGCGGCGCTGATGCGCCTGCCACACCGCAGCAGAGGCATCATCCCCCGTGCCGATCGCCTGCACATCCATCAGCGCCTGAATCGGGCGTCCGGGTAGGCTGGCGTCAAGGCGGGTCAGCGCCTCTATCCGGCGGGGAATGCGTAAATGCCGCAGCGCATAGACCAGCGCCCCGACAGCGGCCAACGTCACAGCAACGACAGCGCCGGTCACGACGGACATCGGAACGGTATCGTGCAGCCCCAGCATCAGCACGGCCAGAACAGACAGCACCAAGGCAATCAGCGGCCAGAACGCCTGCACCAACACCTCGGCCCAGATACCGGCCCAGGTCAGACGCAGGGGCCAACGGATCGACTTGAGACCCTGCTCGGGCGAGTGGTCGTCATCCTTGGCGGTGAAAAGCGTCATGCGGGCCCTGCTTTCAAAAGCCGGACACGCAAGGCGCGGTCACAGCCATTCAGGAATGGTATCGCGATTTATCATTTCGTCAAAGGTCGGGCGTCGGCGGATAACCGCAAATTGATCGCCATGGACCAGCACCTCGGGGATCAGCGCACGAGAGTTGTATTCGCTGGCCATCACCGCGCCATAGGCACCGGCACTGCGGAAGGCCACCAGATCGCCCGCCGCCAGCTTTGGCATCATACGCTGCTTGGCAAAGGTATCACCGGATTCGCAGACCGGCCCGACAATGTCATAGGGCTGCTGCTCTGCCCCTGCTTCGGCTTCGACGACGGGGATGATATCGTGATGGGCTTCGTACATGGCGGGGCGGATCAGGTCGTTCATCGCACCGTCGATGATCAGGAAATCGCGGCCCTCGCCGGATTTGACATAGATCACCTCGCTCACCATGAGGCCGGCGTTGCCCGCGATCAGACGGCCCGGCTCGATCTCGATCTCGCAGCCCAGGTGGCCAAGCGTCTTTTGCACCATCGCGCCGTAATCCGTGGGCAGCGGCGGGGCGGCATTGCTACGCTCATAGGGGATTCCCAGCCCGCCGCCCAAATCCAGACGACGGATGGTGTGCCCGTCGGCGCGCAGCTGCTCTGTCAGTTCGGCAACCTTCTGGTACGCCAGTTCGAACGGCGTCAGATCGGTCAGCTGGCTGCCGATGTGCACGTCGATGCCCACGACCTCCAGGCCCGGCATCGCGGCGGCCATGCGGTAGACTTCGCGCGCGCGGGCGATGGGGATACCGAATTTATTCTCGGACTTGCCGGTCGCGATCTTGGCATGTGTTTTGGCGTCGACATCGGGGTTCACGCGGATGGTGATCGGCGCGACCTTGCCCATCGACCGCGCGACGGCGTCCAGCACCTCCATCTCGGGTTCGGATTCGACGTTGAACTGGCGGATGCCGCCCTCAAGCGCGAGCCGGATTTCCGACACGGTCTTGCCCACGCCCGAGAACACGATCTTGTCGCCGGGCACGCCTGCCGCCTTGGCACGCAGGTATTCCCCCGCCGACACCACATCCATGCCCGCCCCCGCCTGCGCGAGCGTTTTCAGCACCGCTTGGTTCGAGTTCGCCTTCATCGCGTAGCAGACCAGATGGTCCATCCCGTCCAGCGCATCGTCAAAGGCCTTGAAGTGGCGCAACAACGTGGCGGTTGAATAGACGTAAAAGGGCGTGCCGACCGCGGCTGCGATCTCGGAGATGGCGACATCCTCGGCGAACAGCGCGCCATCGCGGTACAGGAAATGATCCATAGTTTCAGGCTCCTAAGCTTTTCCCGCCGAAAGCTGCCGGCGATCGTTTACGGGCGGCGAACCGCAGGGAAAGGCATCGCGGCAGACCACAGCTTACCCCAATACCAAAGGCGGCGGGAATGGCAATCAGCGCCACCCGCCCCGCCGGTCAGAATGTTTTGGAAACGCCCACATCCACATGCCCCGAGATATGCACACCGGGTTCATAGTTGCTGCGATGCTTGCGGGTGGCGGTATCCGTCGCGGGGGGATAGGCGCGGCTGTCATGGGCGCTTGGCGCATGGCGTTGCGCGCTGTCGCAGCCCGCCAGCACCGCCATTGCAACCACGGCCAGCACCGCCGCGCGGATCACAGCGCCGCCCCCAGACCCAGCCGGAACGGGCCACGGCCAAGGGTGACGCCAGTGCCCACCGACATGCCTGACGACGACAGCGTCACCGTGCTATTGACCTGCGGCGGCACGGGTTCCCCGTCCACACCACAGGCGGCGAGAGTCAGCAACAAGGCAATAGCAGCGACGGGTTTCATCCGATGATCCCTTTCCAGCGGGCCACCTGCGCGCGCACCTGTGCGGGCGCGGTGCCCCCGTAAGACATACGCGAATTGACGGAATTTTCCACGCCCAAAACGTCAAAGACATCTGCCGTGATGTCGCCATGGGCCGATTGCATCTGTTCCAGTGTCAGGTCCGGCAGGTCGCAGCCGTTCTGTTCGGCCAGCGCCACCAACGATCCGGTGATGTGATGCGCATCGCGGAACGGCAGCCCCAGCACGCGGACCAGCCAATCGGCCAGATCGGTCGCGGTGGAAAAGCCCGATCCCGCCGCTGCAGCAAGGCTTTCGCGGTTGGCGGACATATCCTTGACCATGCCTTCCATCGCGGCCAACGCCAGCATCAGGTTGTCAGCGGCGTCAAAGACCTGTTCTTTGTCTTCCTGCATGTCCTTGGAATAGGCCAGCGGCAGCCCCTTCATCACCATCATCAGGGCCACATTGGCCCCCATGATCCGGCCGATCTTGGCGCGGATCAACTCTGCCGCGTCGGGGTTCTTTTTCTGCGGCATGATGCTCGACCCGGTCGAGAAACGGTCTGACAGGGTCACGAAACGGAACTGCGCCGAGGACCAGATCACCAGCTCTTCGGCGAAACGGCTCAGGTGCATGGCGCAGATCGACGCAGCGCTCAGGAATTCAAGCGCGAAGTCACGGTCGCTGACCGCGTCCAGCGAATTGGCGGCCGGACGGTCAAAGCCAAGCGCCTGTGCGGTCATGTCGCGGTCGATCGGAAAGGACGTGCCCGCAAGCGCAGCCGCGCCCAAAGGCGATTCATTCATCCGTGCCCGTGCGTCGCGCATCCGGCTCAGATCGCGGCCAAACATCTCGACATAGGCCATCATGTGGTGGCCCCAAGTGACCGGCTGCGCGGTCTGCAAATGGGTGAAACCGGGCATGACCCAATCGGCTCCGGCCTCTGCCTGACCCAGCAAGGCCTTGATCAACGCCAACAATCCGCTTTCGGCGGCGTCGAACTGGTCGCGGGTCCACAGTTTGAAATCGGTCGCGACCTGATCGTTGCGCGACCGGCCCGTGTGCAGACGGCCTGCGGGTTCGCCGATCACCTCTTTCAGGCGCGCCTCGACGTTCATGTGGATGTCTTCCAGCGCGGTCGAATAGGCGAATGTCCCGCCCTCAATCTCTGACAACACCGTGAGCAACCCTTTCCGAATGGCGTCGGCATCGCTATCACTAATGATGTCTTGTGCAGCCAACATGGCAGCATGGGCACGCGACCCGGCAATGTCCTGGGCGGCCATACGCTGGTCAAACGAGATCGAGGCGTTGATCGCCTCCATGATCGCGTCTGGTCCGGCGGCAAAACGGCCACCCCACATTTTGTTCGAAGTCGTATCGGTCATCAGGCAACCCCTCGGAGGGAAAATGAAAAAGATTATGCTCGCGCTCGTTTATACGGCCCTTGCCCTTGGTGCAAACCCCAGCTTTGGGCAAAGCGCCGACATCAAGCCCCTGCGCGACGGTGATATGAAGAAACTGGTCGTGCACGATTCCCCCGTTGCCACCTCCTCTGTCGCGTTCCAGCTTGAGGATGACGGCGGCGAGACGACGCTTGAGGCGTGGCAGGGCAAATATGTGCTGATCAACTTCTGGGCCACATGGTGCGCCCCCTGCCGCAAGGAAATGCCGCAGCTGAACGCGCTGCAAAAGGAATTCGGCGGCGATGATTTCGAGGTGCTGACCATCGCCACGGGTCGCAACACCCCCGACGGGATCAAACGGTTCTTTGCGGATGCGGGCGTCGATAGCCTGCCACGCCACCAGGACCCGAAACAGGCGCTGGCCAGTCAGATGGGCATTTTCGGCCTGCCGATCACCGTGATCATGGACCCTGAGGGACGTGAAATCGCGCGTCTGCGCGGTGATGCGGATTGGTCGAGCGACAGCGCAAAAGCCATCGTGCAGGCATTGATCGCGGGCAAGGCAGACAGCTAGGCCCGCCCCAAGAAAGCAGGCGATCCGGCAGCGTCAGGCGGCGTGCGCGAGGATCGCCGCTTCGGACATCGACAGATTACGCCGCGCATAGCCGCCATAGGTATGCGGATCAAAGGCGATCTGCGGAAACTGGTCCAGCAGCCGCGCGCGGTCGGTCGCGTCCAATGTCTCTAGCGCGGCAGAGGCAGGGTGAAAGCTTTCCGTCTCTACGCCGTTGGCCCAAAGCACCTCGTGGAAATCGAGCAGGAGATGGATATAAGTCACCTCGCGCGCATGGGCATCGATGGTGACACTGCGCCCGTTCACCAGATCCCGCGCGGTGACAAGCACCTCGTCCGTGTTGAACAAGTCATGCGCGACGCGCCCCTTCACCAGCATCCGGTGGCTGGGCGACACCAGCAAATCCGCGTCAGGCTGCGCAGCCCCCAAAGCACCGGCGCGAAACCGGATGGGGCGCAGCTGCGGCATCGCGAACAATCGCGCCCCGCTCATCCGACGGCTACCGATCCAGCGCACGGGTTGCAGGCCGTTGTCTTTCGTCTGGACGTGATCGCCCTCGCGCAGTTGTTCGATCCGGCGCGCGCCATCGGCGGTGCGGATCATCGTGCCGGGGGTAAAGCAGATGACGCCGCTGCTGTATTGCGCCGCACGATCCGCCGCGGCGGTGTTCAACGTATGCGCGACGACCCACAGATCGGTATTGCGCGGCGGCAGCGCGTCAAGGAACATCAGCAGCGGCTGGCTGCCCTGACCGACCTCGATCACTGTCACCAGATAGGTCTGCGCGCCGTCGGTCACGGTAAAGCTGTTGTCCATCAAAGGGGTGTCGCGGTCACTGGCGAAAGACCGGTGCGGCGGCGTGGTGCCGTCCAGCGCGGCCCCGACCAAACGATGCACCATCCGCGCAGCCCGTCTGCGCAGATCCCCTGCCTCGTCCGCCTGATCCAGCCGCAACACGTCATTCGGCCCGTCAACGCGAATTGAATCGCCACGCCACGCCCAGGCTGCCCCCACCTTGAGGGATTGCACCGGTGCGGCGTCCAGCCCGTCTATTTCTGTCTGCGACCAGCTTATGACAAACGTGCCTCGAAAGCCCGTTTTGACCACTGTTCGTGCCTCGTCGTATTATTATTGCCCCAAGGCTATCAAAACCGTTCCCCGCTGGAAAGAACGAATCACCCTATGCACGGGGCCTGCGCGTCAGAAGTCGATCTTGATGCGTACAGAGCCGACAAGCTGGTGATCGGGCTGCGTCTCGTATTCCTTGCCCAGCCACGTCAGACCATAGAACGCCGAGGCCCGCTTGCCCTGCCAATGCACCCCGGCACGCACACGATCGCGGCGCGGCGTCAGGTCATAGCCACGATCCGACGGCAGGAACACGCTGTCGCTGACCCGCGCGATATCGGCCCCAACGACAAAGCCAAAGCCCGTCGCGTCGCGGTTCTGCACCACGCGGTAACGCTGGCCGGTGGTGCTGTCGCGTACCAACATTTCCCCGCGTGTGATGTCGCCAAAGGTCAGGTCGAAGCCCGCGCGAACGAATGTCTCTATCCCCGCCTGCCCTTCGACAAAGGGGCGCAGGCTTGTCCGCGCGCCCATCGGAAAGCTGCGCCCGATCTCGACCAGAACCGTAGGGTGAAAGCCGTCTTCGATCTGGTCATCAAGCACCTGATCAGAGGGCGAGGTCGCGTCGATGATGTCGTGAAGCCCCCGTTGCAGATCATCCAGATAGGTCTGCGGACCGGTGGCATAGATCGCCGCCCCGACCGAATATTCCACAGCATCGCGTTCGAAATGGGTGTGCATTCCGACGGACAGGGCACCGGCCCAGGGCCGCGATCCGGCTTGCGGGCGACGCAGGTTCGCGGGTGCCAGTACCTCTACCCCCAAACGCAGCTCGATCAACTGCCCAAAGCGGTCCGGCAAGCGCCCCGTCCACTCAGGCCCCCAGACGCGGGACGACACATAGGAGCCCGTGCGCTCGCGGTCGCGAAACTCTCCGATGGAATCATTGGAAATCAGACGGCCATAGCCAAGGCGTTCCCGCTCTGTCGCCTGCGCACCCACGGGCAAAAGCAAAAGCGCGGCCAATACCGGCACAAGAAATCGCAGCATCGTCACTCCTATCGCAATGGCTGTAAGGGTCGGCACCCGTTGCCCCTTTGCTACCGCGCCCTGCCGCGTCGCGCTATCCTTGGTACATTTTTCTCGGGCGGGCGTGTCCTTGGCGCACAGACCGATTGCGCGATACCGACAATTCGCTAACATAACGACAGTGAAAACCAGCCTTGAGGCACTGATGTCAGACCCAAAATCGCACCCGTCCCGCCGTATCGTCTCGTCCCGTCACCTTGCCGAGGGCGAAGGATGGGAGGCGTCCGAGCTCGAATACGGGATGATCATCGCCTACAACGCCTTCTCGCGCTGGATGTCGCGCTGCATGGCGGCGGCGGGCAATGCCGACCTGACCCCGCTGGAAATACTGGTGCTGCACAACACCAACCACCGCGACCGTGAAAAACGGCTGACGGACATCTGCTTTCTGCTGAATATCGAAGATACGCATACGGTGAACTACGCGCTGCGCAAACTGCTGAAATCCGGCCTGCTAGAGGCCGAGAAACGCGGAAAAGAGGTGTTCTATCGCACCTCCGCCAGCGGGGCCGAGCTGATAGAGACCTACCGCGCGGTGCGCAACACCTGCCTGATCGACAGCATGGGGCGCACCGATATCAAAGGCGACGACCTGCGCGAGATCGCGGCGCAGCTACGCGCGATCTCGGGTCAGTATGATCAGGCCAGTCGCGCGGCGGCGTCGCTTTAGCCGCGGCTGCCTAGGGTGCTGGCGGCGCGGGCCAGTTCGGTGATCGCCGCCCAATCGCCCTTGCGCATCAGATTGTCCGGCGCGACCCAGCTGCCGCCCGCGCAAACCACATTAGGCAGCGACAGGTAGCTTTCCGCATTGGCAGGGCTCACGCCGCCCGTGGGGCAGAACCGCACCTGAGGCAGCGGCGAGGACAGCGATTTCAGGAAGGGTGCCCCACCCGCAGCTTCAGCGGGGAAGAACTTGAGCATATCATAGCCGCGTTCTAAAAGACGCATCGCCTCTGACGCGGTGGCAGCACCGGGCAACATCGGCAGGCCCAGATCTTCGGCCGCTTGCAGCAGTTTATCCGTGGCACCCGGCGACACCCCAAAGGTCGCGCCCGCATCCACCGCACGTTTGACATCATCGGGGGTGAGCAACGTGCCCGCCCCGACAACGCCGCCTTCGACTTTTGCCATCTCGGCAATGACCTCAAGCGCGGCATCAGTGCGCAGCGTCACCTCTAGCGCGGGCAATCCGCCTGCAACCAAAGCTTCGGCCAGGGGGCGGGCGTGCAGTGCGTCATGCACCACCAGGACCGGCACGATGGGGGCACGTTTACAGATGGCATAGGCAGCGGCGCTGGCGTCTTGCGGGGTCATCGGATCATCCTCTGGTCAGGTTCAAATGCTGCTGGCGCCGGTATCAGCCGCGCCAACAGTGTTGCGGAAAGTGGCAAACAGCTCGCGCCCCTGCCCGTATTCATTGCCCGACAGATCAGCCGTGGCAACCGGGCGATCCATCGCGCCGGGGGTCAGGACCGTCAGCTGCCCGTCGCGGGCGTCGACGCGCACGATATCACCGTCTTGCAAACGTGCAATCGGCCCGCCGTCCACCGCTTCGGGACACACGTGGATCGCGCTCAATACCTTGCCCGAAGCACCGGACATACGCCCGTCGGTGACCAGCGCCACCTTCAGCCCCCGCGCCTGCAGGTTCGCCAGCACCGGCGTCAGGCTGTGCAATTCGGGCATGCCGTTGGCCTTGGGCCCCTGAAAACGCACGACGACGATGACATCCTCGTTGAACTCACCATTGCGATAAGCGTCTTTCACGCTTTCCTGGTCGTGGAACACGCGGATCGGGGCTTCGACGATGTGATGCTCCGGCTTCACGGCAGAGACTTTGGTGACCGCATTGCCAAGGTTCCCCGCCAGACGTTTCAACCCGCCCGTGGGCTGGAAAGGGTCGCCAATGGGGCGCACAATCTTTTCGTTCAGCGTCTCAGTCGGGCCTGCGACCCATTCGATCGCGCCATCCTTGAGCTTGGGGTCTTGGGTATAGCGCGACAGCCCGTCGCCCGCGATGGTCTTGACCTCGTCATGCAGCAAGCCGCCCGCCATGAGCTGACCGATCATAAAGCCCAAGCCCCCCGCCGCGTGGAAGTGGTTCACATCGGCCAAGCCGTTCGGATAGACCCGCGCCAGCAGCGGCGTGACATCAGCAAGATCCGAGAAATCCTGCCAATCCAGCACGATCCCACCGGCCCGCGCCATCGCGACAAGGTGGATCAGCAGGTTGGTCGACCCGCCTGTCGCATGCAGGCCGACGATGCCGTTCACATAGGCTTTTTCGTCCAGCACATCGCAAACGGGTGTGTATTCATTGCCCAGATGGCTGATCGCCAGCGCCCGCTGCGTCCCCGCAACGGTCAGAGCATCACGCAGGGGCGTATTGGGGTTCACAAAGGACGCGCCGGGCAGGTGCAGGCCCATGAACTCCATCAACATCTGGTTGGTGTTGGCGGTGCCATAGAAAGTGCAGGTGCCGGGGCCGTGGTAGGCCGCCATCTCCGACGCCATCAGCTCTTCGCGCGTGGCCTCGCCTGCGGCGAATTTCTGGCGCACGATCGCTTTCTCGTCGTTGGAGATGCCCGAGGTCATCGGCCCCGCAGGCAGGAACACCGCTGGCAGATGCCCGAAAGCCTGCGCCGCGATCACCAGACCGGGTACGATCTTGTCACAGACCCCCAGATAGATCGCGGAATCGAAAGTGTTGTGGCTTAGCCCGACCCCCGCCGCCATGGCGATGATGTCGCGCGAAAACAGGCTCAGCTCCATCCCCGGGGTGCCTTGGGTCACGCCGTCACACATCGCAGGCACGCCGCCTGCGACCTGTGCCGTCCCGCCCGCCGCACGCGCGGTGTCGCGGATCAGGGTCGGAAAGCGTTCGAACGGCTGGTGCGCCGAGAGCATGTCATTATAAGTCGTGATAATCCCGATATTGCCCGCCGATTGCGTCGCCAGCGCGGCTTGGTCCTGCCCCGCACCGGCATAGGCATGCGCCTGCCCGCTGCACGAAAGATGCGCCCGTGCCGGCCCTTCCTCGGCGGCGCGGCGCATCCGCGCCAGATAGGCCCCCCGGCTTGGCGCGCTGCGTTCGATGATCCGGTCGGTGACACGGGCTACGGTATCGTTCAACATCATGCTTTCCTTCGTGACGTGGGTGGGCCTAAGGGCCTTCCTACAAAGACGTGAGTATGTTAGCGCTAACTTATCACGCGCATGTGCCATTTGCAAACCCGTTGCGACCATGGGTAAAACGAATGGCGAAAATTGTCTTTCCCCGCCAAAACAGGTGCCCTAAACAATTCGGATGACACAAATAGACCCTCCTTTCCTGATCGGCGTTGACGGAGGCGGCACCGGTTGCCGCGCCGCTGTTGCCACCCCCGATGGCCGTATCCTTGCCGAAGGCAAAGGCGGGCGGGCGAATGTCAGCACCGATTGCGCCACCGCAATCGACAGCGTGCTCACCGCGACGCGCAACGCGATAGAGAGCGCCGGTCTGGATGTCGCCGATATGCCCCGTGCCGTGGCTCATCTGGGGCTTGCGGGATACACGGGGCCGGAAATGGGCCCGCGCGTGCAGGCGGGTCTGCCCTTTGCCAAATCCGTCGTGACCGAAGACACCACCACCACCATCGTCGGCGCTGTCGGAGAGCAGGACTGCCACCTGATCGCCCTTGGCACCGGCACCATCGTGGGCCGCCAAAAGGCCGGCGTGCAGACCTGTATCGGCGGCTGGTGTTATCAGGTCTCGGATCAGGCATCGGGCGCGTGGCTGGGGCATGGCGTGCTGGAGCAGACCTTGCTCGTCGTCGACGGGATCACCCCCGCCAGCCCCCTGTCGCAGCAGATGCTGGATAAATTCGGCGGTGGCGCGGGCATCGTGCAGTTCAGCCTCAAGGCGCGGCCCGGCGATTTCGCCACCCTTGCCCCCGATGTGGTACAGGCCGCCGCGGCGGGCGACAGCATCGGACGGGCGCTGATGGCAAGCGGGGCCGATTACCTGACCCGCGCCCTGATCGCGCTCGACCATCAACCCGGCGGCCCGCTGTGCCTGACCGGCGGCGTCGGCCCCCATTACGCCGCCTATCTGCCCGACACGCAGACTGCCCATCTGGTCGAAACCAAAGGCCGCGCACTGGATGGGGCCGTCGCACTGGCCCTGCGCGCCGCGCGGGCATGACCGCACCCCTCACCGCCTATACCGGCGCGCGCATTTTTGACGGGCAGGATCTGCTGACCGGTCACGCGCTTGTGGTGCACTCCGACGGCATCCCGCGCATCACACCCCTGACCGCGCTACCGGTGGGGGCCAAAACCCGGAGGCTGAACGGGGGCATCCTCTCCCCCGGGTTTGTGGATCTGCAAGTGAACGGCGGGGGCGGCGTGATGCTCAATAGCGCGCCCGATCTGGACACGCTGCGCGCGATGGCCGCCGCGCACCGACGGCTTGGCACCCGCGCATTTCTTCCCACGTTGATCACCGACACCCCCGCCCATAGCCGCGCCGCCATCGCCGCCGTGGCAGAGGCGTTGCACCTGGGCATGCCGGGTATTGCGGGGCTCCATCTTGAAGGGCCGCATCTGAGCGTTGCCCGCAAAGGTGCCCATGACGGCAGCCTGATTCGCCCCCTGTCTGACGATGATATGGCGATGCTGACCGATGCCGTGGCCCGGATCCCCAACCTGATGATGACCCTCGCCCCCGAAAACGCCACCCCCGATCAGATCGCGGCGCAGACGCAGGCGGGCGTGCTGGTATCGCTGGGCCATAGCGATTGCGACTATGACACCGCCATGCGCGCCTTCGACGCCGGTGCCCGCATGGCAACGCATCTGTTCAACGCCATGAGCCAGGCCAACGCGCGCAGCCCGGGGCTGGTGGGGGCGGCACTTGATCATCCGCGCGTGGCATCCGGCCTGATTGCCGACGGGGTGCATGTCCATCCGGCCATGATCCGCGCCGCACTTGCCGCCAACCGCGGCGCGGCAGAGGTGTTTCTGGTGACCGACGCGATGGCGACTGGCGGCTCTGATATCACCAGCTTCACCCTGAACGACCGCGAGATCCTGCGCCGCGACGGACGGTTGACGCTGGCAGACGGAACGCTGGCCGGGGCCGACCTGACCTTGCTGCAAGCCGTGCGCTATATGCACAACACCGTGGGCGAGCCGTTAGCGCGGGCGCTGGCCCGTGCCACAGCAATCCCTGCGCAACTGCTGGCGCACCCACCCGAAGCGGACAGCGTCGATGCGATGATCTGGATCAACGACGACCTGTCAGAGCTGCACTGGCTGACCGAGCTGTAACGCCCGCCCACCCCAAGCCCACGAAAAAGGCGGCCCGGATCTCTCCGCGCCGCCTTACATTTTTTCACGTCAGTCACGCGTCGCGCAACGCCCCGATGATCTGGTCGAACGCCTCACGCGCCTTGGCGCGCATTTCGTCGTCCGTGGCATCCTGAATAGGATGCGGCACCAGCACATAGCGCGCGCCCTCCATGCCTAAGGCCTTGCGCTGCGTTTCAGCGGCTTGGCCAAACACGCTTGAAGCGATGGAAACAGACGGGATCCCCTGGATTTCAAACCAGACTGTATCGTGCATACTGCACGTGGTACATGATCCTCAGTCCGCCAGCCCTTCGACCAGAAAGTCGCATTCATCGCGGATCTGGTGGCGTAGCGTGTCGGGGCACGGCTTGGCGAAAGTCGGCTTGGTATAATGCCGGATCTCAACGCCGGGTGCGTTTTCGGTCAACAACCTGTCCAGTTCATCCAGCAGGATATTGCCGCGCGGCTTGCTGATGTTCAGCAGCCCGACAACCCCCTGCACCGAACCGGACCGTTCGCTGATCTGACGCGCGACGGGGACACGTTCGTCCGTCGGGTCAAGAATTATTGTCATTCACGTCCTCCTCTGCTGTGAAAGCTAGCCTAGATCGATCTTTCTGGAAACGGAAATCGACCCCACCTCCCCCGTGGCCCACCCGTGGAACGCGGACGAGAATTTGCCCGCATCGCCACCGGCCACGACGATATGGATATATTCCTTGCTCGCAAATTTAGGGGCCAACTGCGCAAGTTTTTCCGACCCCATGCGTTCCGCGTCCGCCACGGGGATACCCGCGCCCGAATGGTCATCCTGCACCATCTCCGACAAGGGGCGCGCCGTGACCTCTTGGATACGGTCGCGCAGCCGGTCTTTGGAATAGGGGCCATCGACGGTCAGCGTCTGGATATGCTCGGGGCAGACCACCAGCAGCGCGTCAATCGGCAGGTTGTGCATCTTTGGCAGGAACACCCCTTCAAGCCCCTGCCCCAACGAGCCCGCGATCTGGTCCGGCCTGCGCGAGGTCTGGTCCACCAGATGCACCGGCCCGCCGGTCATGGCAAAGACAGTCACGACCGAATCCTCCGCCTTGAACCCGCGTTCTACATGCAGCGGCTCCCATGGCGAGGCCGCCTCGTTCTCCGCAAAGCACATGGTGTATTTCATCGGATTGCCCAGAACAGACCGTTCGACCCCGCCCGTGGTCGCCCCGCCGACATTGCGGATGATCAGCCGCAGCGCGCGCCCGATGGTGGCATTGGCACGGTTCCCCGCACCCAATGCGCCCAAGCCGCCGTTCAGCCCGATCTTGTCCACGATCGGCCCGTTCACCACCATGACCGTCGCCGCGCCCATGGTTGTCGCGGTGACCCCGTGGATGTTGAATTCATCCGTGCAGACGGCTTCGACGGCTGCGATCACCACGGGCAGATATTCAGGCTTACACCCTGCCATCACCGCATTGATCGCGATCTTTTCGACCGTGGCGATGCCCATATTCGGCGGCACCGTGGCGATGACATCCTGCGGATCACGATGCGTCCCTTCCAACATGCGGATCACCCGTTCGGGCGTCGGCGGCACCAAGGGCAACCCGTCCGAGAAGCCCTGATCGAACATAAATTCCGCCATGTCATCGCCGCTGGCGACCTCGACCTTGCGGGCGCGCAGACGGCTGCCTTCGGCTTCTGCCCGCAGCGCGTCGTAGACCTCGGGGTCAAAGTGTTTCGACCCGCATCCCGGACGCCAGGCGGGCAGGCTGTCCCAATCGATCTGCGCCGCAGCTTTGCCCGTCGCATGGGCCATCTGGTCGGACAATGCCTGCCAGTCATCGCGCACGAAGCCTTCAAAGTGGGTCACGACAGCGCCGCTTTCATCAATCCAGTAGAGCGCGGGCACGATCTCGAAATCCCAGTCGAACGAGGTCTTGCAGCCCGCATCCTCAAGCACCGGCATGGTCAGCCCGTGGCGCTGCGCGAAATCGCCGTTCTTCTCGCCGGATTGCCCCGGCACCAGAAACCGCACCGCATCGCCATAGGCCTGCGACAGCGCTTGCAGCACCGGCCCCACAATATTGCAGGTCTCGCAATCCTCTTTCACGAAACAGACCAGCGCAGGGCCCGTGCCGTCAAAAAAGTGGGCCGCCCCTTGCAGATCCTTCAGGGTAAATTCCGGTTTCCGATCACTCATGTCGCCCCCTCCCAAGTATGCCGCTGCATACTGTGGGGGATCGTCAGGCATGTCCAGACAGCTTGGCGGAGACGGATGGGAATCGAACCCACCACACGCCGTATCGACGCGTCCATGGTTTTGAAGACCAGGGAAGCCACCAGACTCCGGTCGTCTCCGCGTTGCCACACCGTAGCCCTGCCGCAGGGCAAGCGAAAGCCTAATGCGTCTGCGGCGCGATCTGCCGCGTGTCACCATCGCGCAGGGTCATGCCTAGCGCATCCAGATGCTCAAGCAGCGGCACGATGAACTTGCGGGTGGTGCCCAAGGCGGTGCGCGCTGCGCTGGCGGTAAAGGCCGTGGGCGGGGGGAAGCTTGCCGCAAGGCTCCGCTGCGCTTGGCCGATGGTCGCCGCGTGAAACACGACCTGCTTTTTCAACGCGATATTCGCCAAGGACACCAACCGCCCCTGCGCCACCATCAGCGCGATCAGATCCGCGTCATCAGGCGCATCGAACTGCCGTACATCCGGGGGGGAGGTGCCGCCTGCGCGCATCCTCTCTTCGATCTCGGTCAGGCGGGCAAGCTGTTGCGGGGCAAGTGCTGGAAAGGGGTCATGCCGTGCGAGACTGACCAAACCGTCGCGCAAAACAACCTCTCCACCCCTGTGCAACTCAGCTTGGGCAAAGGGCACCAAACCCCGCAGTGGTGTCACCTGTTGCAGCATCGAAAGCGCCGCCCCCTGCTTGATCGGGTGGTCAGCGTGAAAGCGCTGCAAAGCCGCCACCACCGCCGTCCGTACCGTGGCGAGGTCGTCGGCCAGCGCGATATGTTCCGGCGATAACCGCACAACGCCTGTGGGCAGCGCAGCCGTCGCATCGCAGCGCGCCAACCGGACAAGATCAGACCACAGCGCCACCCCGCGCCCCTGCGCACAAAGCGCTGCGGCAAGCGCGGTACAATCCTGCTGCTGTGCCGCCTGCATCACCGCCAACCGCCGTCTGTCGCCCGCCCCGACTGCCGTGGCCTGCGGGTCAAGGATCACCGCACCCGCCAGCGTCGCCGCAGGGGAAAGCTGACGCAACACCGCCGCCTGCCCCGCGAACCCCACCACGGGGCGTTTGAAGCGCAGCTGCCCCAGCCCCGCGCCCCCCGGCGCGATCTGGCCACCGCCCATCAGCCGCAGGGTCGCGACCTCATGCGCCGTGCCCCACAGCACGCGCAAATCCTGCATATGTTTGACCGGTCGCGGTGCCGTGTCAGAGACGGTCAACCACACATCCATACAAAGCGTCGCCCCCTGCCCGCCCGTACAGATCACATCGCCGCGGGCAATATCCTCCAGCGCGATACCGCGCAGGTTCACCGCGACCCGCTCTCCCGCCGTAACCCTCTCCCGCGCCGCGCCGCGTGCTTGCAGGCCACGTACCACCGTGGCCGCACCGCTTGGCTGCACGGTCAACACTTCGCCAACCGCCAACGCGCCGCCAAGCAGCGTGCCCGTCACCACCGTTCCGCGTCCCGCCAGTGTGAACGCGCGATCCACCGGCAGGAACGCCCCCATCGGCGCGGCCCGCGCGGGCAAAGCGTTGAACCGCCGCGCCAAGACCTGCCGCAGATGATCCGTCCCGCCAGCGGTTGTCGCCGAGCAGGGCACCAGTTCGGCCCCGGTAACGCCTTGCGCGGTAAGGGCATCCGCAATTTCCACCAGACGGGCAGGCAATGTCGCCTCGGGGATCAAATCCACCTTGGTGACCGCGACCACCGCCACGGGCACCTGCAACAGTCTCGCGATCTGCACATGCTCGCGCGTTTGCGCCGCGACGCCCTCCACCGCCGAGACGACCAGCATCGCGCCCTGCGCGCCGCTCGCACCCGACACCATGGTGCGGATGAAATCCTCGTGCCCCGGCGCGTCAATCAGGTCAAGCGTCCCACCCGCCATCTCGCAATGGGCAAACCCCAGCGCGATCGACAGGCCACGGGCTTTTTCCTCGGCCAGCCGGTCCGTCTCCATCCCCGTGAGCGCCCGCACCAGCGCCGTCTTGCCATGATCCACATGGCCGATCACAATGACGCAGGCCGATGTCATATGGCGGCGATCGCGCCCAGCGCCGCGACGATATCGGGTAGTTCGTCATCCATTACCGTGCGCATGTCCAGCCACAGCTTGCCCTGATGGATACGACCGACAATGGGCACCACCCCGCCCCGTAAACGATCTGCCAAGCTTTCAGTAGACAGCGCGGCAGAGGCCACGACGACGCTGCAACTGTCCAGATCCTGCTGCGGCAGCGACCCGCCGCCGACATAGGCGGCTGACGCCATCACCTCAACATCCACCCCCTTCACCGCAACGAGGGAACCCGCGAGCCTTTGCGCCCGCGCTTCTACCTCTGCCAAAGGCTGCGAGAGCGCGCGCAAGACCGGCACCCGCGCCAGCGGATCATGGGGCGGCAGGTAAAGACGCAAGGTCGCCTCGAGCGCGGCCAGCGACAGCTTGTCGATGCGCAAAGCCCGCAGCAACGGGTGCTTGCGTAGCCCCGCGATAATATCCGCCCGTCCCGCGATGATCCCCGCCTGCGGCCCACCAAGCAGCTTGTCGCCCGAGAACATGACCAGATCGACACCCGCCTTGAGGATATCCCCCACCACGGGCTCATCGCGCAGCCCAAAGGGGGCAAGGTCAATCAGCACGCCGCTGCCCAGATCCTCCATCAGGATCAGATCCCGCTCCGCCGCCAGTTGCGCCAAATCTGTGCGTGACGGGGCAGAGGTGAAGCCCACAATGCGAAAGTTGCTGGTGTGGCTTTTCAACAGAACCGCCGTATCCTCGTCCACCGCATCGGCATAATCGCTAAGCCGCGTTTTATTGGTGGCACCGACCTCTTTCAGCTCTGCACCGCTTTGCGCGATCACATCGGGCAGACGGAAAGACCCGCCAATCTCGACCAGCTCCCCGCGCGAGGCGATCACCTTGCGCCCCGCGGCAGCGCCCATCAGCGCCAAGACCACCGCTGCGGCACAGTTATTCACGATCAGCGCCGCCTCTGCGCCTGTCAACTGACAGATCAGCGCCTCGGCATGGTCATAGCGCGACCCGCGCTTTCCGGTTTTCAGGTTCAGCTCAAGGTTCGAAGGCCGTGCAGCGATCTGGTCCATCGCCTGCAGCGCCTCGGGGGCAAGACGGGCGCGGCCCAGATTGGTGTGGATGATGATACCCGTGGCATTGATGACAGGGCGCAGGTTCGGCTGGCGGGCTGCCTTTATCCGGTCGGCAAGGCTATGGGCAAAGGGTTCACCGGCGTAATCGGGCAAATCGACCACCCCGCCGCCCCGAATATCACGGCGCAGCTGGTCGAGCGTTTCGCGCAGGGCGCGACGCACCTCGTCGTGGCTGTAAGTCGCAACCAAAGACGCCACATGCGGTTGCTGCAACAGCGTATCGATCTGTGGCAAATGTCTAAGCTGGCTGTTCACGCTTCACGCCCCCCGATGGCTGAACGCGCAGTGTAATCGCGCGGGCCACGGGGGCAAGCCGGAACGCAGGCCAATAGCGGGCGACTAACAAGGGCACCCGCCCCGCGGGTTACGCTGCCAGCGCTTCCTTCACCGCGATGTCGGCCATCTGCAAAATCGCCTCGCGGCTATCGGCGACGGCGATAAAGCGGCCGTTGTGGCAGAACTTTGCCCCTTTGACGCCTGATGCTTCCTCAAGCGCGGCGTCTTTTTGACCCGCCCAAGCCACCGGCAGATCAGCGCGGTTCTCGAACGTATCATCCCCCGACCGGATCGTTGTCAGCGTCCATTCCTCGCCGCGCGGGTGGATGACGAACAGCAGATGATCCGCCCCCGCCTTCACCACGGCCCCGCGAAACGGCATGCCCATGGGCAGGTCCAGCACATGGCCCTCGCCCGCAGCATCAATGGCGGTCATGACCATCGCTTCGGCGCGGAACTTGGCGGCTTTGCGACGGATCGACGCTTCGACAAAGGCGCGCGCAATGGGCAAGGCGGCGGCAAAGGCGCGGTCGTCCACGCCTTCCTCGCGGTCATCGAAGACGGGTTTCAGGCTTTCCAACAGCGCGGGCAAGGTCAGACCGGCAAACAGCGGCCCCGCCTCTGACGCGTTGACGGCACCATTATCCAGCAGGTCGATCGGCAGAACAAACCCGCGATCAAAACTGTCGTGGATGGCATTCACATCCGCCTCGGGCACGTCGAGCGCGCGCAGATAATCATGCCCGTAATGCGCCCAGATCAGCCCGAAAGAGCTATAGGGCTGCCCGTCTTCACGCAGCGGATTGGGACGTTGATGGTGATCGAAAATCCCTGCTTCGGCATCAAAGTCACCGCCCACGTCGTAGATGATGCGCCCCTCGGCCGGTGTGATCAGCGCCTTGTCGCGGCTGCGCAGCACCGTGGCGTCTGGAAACAGCCGCGTCAGGATGACAGAGGATAGGAGTTCATCCGCATGAAAACCGCCTGAGTGGGTCACGAGTTGGGTGATCGTCATGTTTCTGTACCTTTGCGCATCTGTTCAGCAGGTCGAAATGAAAACGGGCGACCGTGCGAGGGGCCGCCCTGTGAATATGTATCGCTCACACCGCCCGTCACGGGCCTAGCATAAGAAAACGTAGAAAGAGTTAATGCGTCCAGGCCCCGCGGCGCCCTGTGGCGAAATTCTCGCCATAGCCGCCGGCGCGGACATTTGCGCGGCGTTTGTTGGGGTCTTGCACCAGCGCGTCGATGTTGTGGTCGCGGGCGTATTCCACCGCTTCTTCCTTGGTGGCGAACTGCAAACGCACCTGCGTTTGCGTGTCCTTCGACGAGGTCCAGCCCATCAACGGGTCAATCTCGCGCGCGTGCTCTGGGTCGAATTCCAGCAACCAGACACGGGTTTTGGCCGTGCCAGAGGACATGGCAGTTCGGGAAGGCTGATAAATACGCGCGCGCATAGCTGAATCTCCGCTGTGATCAGGCGGTTTATCAGCCAAATGCGGCCAAGGATCAAGGCATCACAGTGATTTGTGCCGAATTCGCGTTACATATGCTGCGGCGCAGCATAGACTGACCTTATGCAATCGGAGCACCTCTCATGAACCCCCTGACCCTGATGACGCTCAATGCCAACCTCGCCAAGCTGATGATCGACACCCAAGCCGTTATGACGCTTAGGCTTTTGGGGATGGCCGGTGCCCTTCCCCAGACCCGCGGAGAGAACGCCCGCATGGTGAATGAGAAAGGCCCCGCCATGGCCAAAGCCTATCAGGCGGCCACCAAAGCCGCCTTTGCCGGGGGCACGCCCGACCAGATTTTCTCGGCCGCGATGGTCCCGGTCAGCAAAAAGGTCAGCGCCAACCGCAAGCGACTGACCAAATAAGCCTGCGACGAAAGCGACATATGCGCGTCGCGCAAGGCTGTGCCCCTTGAACCCGCGCGAAAACATGACACCTTAGGGAACACCCCCAAAGGACGATGTTATGGCCTACGCCCACTCTGACAGTCTGCCCGAGCGCAAAGACGCCTATCTTGCCAATCCCGCGCCCAACGTGCGCGAACGCCCCAAGCTCGAGGGCGGCAAGAAGTTCAAACTGGCGACCGAATTCGAACCCGCAGGCGACCAGCCCACGGCGATCAAGGAACTGTCCGAAGGGGTGCGGTCGGGCGAACGCGATCAGGTGCTGCTGGGGGCCACGGGGACGGGCAAGACGTTCACGATGGCCAAGGTGATCGAGGAAACGCAGCGCCCCGCGATCATCCTCGCGCCGAACAAGACGCTGGCGGCGCAGCTTTACGGCGAATTCAAAGGGTTCTTCCCCGACAACGCCGTGGAATATTTCGTCTCATACTACGACTACTACCAGCCAGAAGCTTATGTCGCGCGGTCCGATACCTTCATCGAGAAGGAAAGCCAGATCAACGAACAGATTGACCGGATGCGCCACTCTGCCACGCGGGCGCTGCTGGAACGCGATGACGTGATCATCATCGCGTCGGTGTCGTGCATCTACGGGATCGGCTCGGTCGAGACCTATGGCGCGATGACGCAGGACCTCAAGACCGGCAACAACTATGACCAACGCCAAGTGATCGCAGACCTGATCGCGCAGGCGTATAAACGCAATGACGCCGCCTTCCAGCGCGGCACTTTCCGCGTGCGCGGCGACAGCCTTGAAATCTTTCCGGCCCACCTTGAGGACCGCGCATGGCGTCTGTCCTTCTTTGGCGAAGAGCTGGAAAGCATTACCGAATTCGACCCTCTGACGGGTGAGAAGACCGGCAGTTTCGACCAGATCCGCGTCTATGCGAACAGCCACTATGTGACGCCGAAACCAACGATGAACCAAGCGGTGATCGGCATCAAGAAAGAGCTGCGGATGCGGCTGGACCAGCTTGTCGCCGAAGGAAAACTGCTGGAAGCGCAACGGCTTGAACAGCGCTGCAACTTCGACATCGAGATGCTTGAAGCCACCGGCGTCTGCAACGGGATCGAGAACTATTCGCGCTATCTGACGGGCCGCGCCCCCGGAGAGCCGCCCCCCACGCTGTTCGAATTCATCCCCGACAACGCGATTGTTTTTGCAGACGAAAGCCACGTCTCCGTGCCGCAGATCGGCGGGATGTACAAAGGCGACTACCGACGCAAATTCACGCTGGCCGAACACGGGTTCCGCCTGCCCTCTTGCATGGACAACCGCCCCCTTAAGTTCGAGGAATGGGATGCCATGCGCCCGCAGTCGGTCTTTGTCTCGGCCACCCCCGCCGCGTGGGAAATCGAACAATCCGGCGGTGTCTTTACTGAACAGATCATTCGCCCCACCGGCCTGATCGACCCCAAAATCGAAATCCGCCCTGTCGAGATGCAGGTCGATGATCTGCTGGACGAGGTGCGCAAGGTCGCCGCCGACGGCTATCGCACGCTTTGCACCGTGCTGACCAAACGCATGGCCGAAGACCTGACCGAATACATGCACGAACAGGGCATCCGCGTGCGCTATATGCACAGCGATATCGACACGATCGAACGCATCGAAATTCTGCGCGACCTGCGGCTTGGTGCTTTTGACGTGCTGATCGGGATCAACCTTCTGCGCGAAGGCTTGGACATTCCCGAATGTGGGCTGGTGGCGATTCTCGATGCGGATAAGGAAGGGTTCCTGCGCTCGGAAACCTCGCTGATCCAGACCATCGGGCGGGCCGCGCGGAACGCCGAAGGCCGCGTGATCATGTACGCCGACCGCATCACCGGCTCGATGGAGCGTGCGATTGGCGAAACCGACCGCCGTCGCGCCAAGCAGCTCGCCTATAACGAAGAACACGGGATCACGCCGACAACGGTCAAGAAGAACGTCGATGATATCCTCGCCGGTCTCTACAAAGGCGATGTGGACATGAGCCGCGTCACTGCCAAGATCGACAACCCGCTCGCAGGCGGCAACCTGCAAACCGTGCTCGACGGGTTGCGCACCGATATGCGCAAAGCGGCCGAGAACCTCGAATTCGAAGAAGCCGCACGCCTGCGCGACGAGGTCAAGCGGCTCGAATCCGTCGATCTGGCCATCGCCGACGATCCGATGGCGCGTCAGTACGCTGTCGAAAAAGCCGTCGACGACGCGCAAAAGGCGTCGGGCCGATCAACCGGCGGTCGCGGCGGGATGCGCGGTGGCAAATCCCGCTACGGCGGCAAGAAACGCTAGGCGGCGCGTCTAGTCATCCACCTCGTCCGGCAACCCGTCATGGTCGGTCGAGGCCATCTCCTCCAGCTCGTCTTCTGACATGCTGTCGTACATATCTTTTGACGCGCCTTGCAGATCCTTGACCTTGGTCTCGCCCCTCTTGGCAGACAGGGCTGCACCGGCGGCGCGTTGTTGGGCTTTTGATTGGGCTTTCATCGCTGTCTCCTGTCAGTTGGATGTAGCGGCACAACCCGTCCACCCGCCCGCAGTTCCCCTGCTACGGCTTGGCGCATAATTATTTTCATGCGCCCGTTGCAAGGTGATTGCTTTGCGCCCGCACCCACCCCACATTCGGAGTCTGCGCTTTATCCGGAGGATCCCAAATGCGCCTGATCGCCCTTGCTACACTGGGCCTGACCGCCCTCTCTGCCCCCGCCTTTGCCGATGAGACAACCGGCACGATCCTTGCCTATGACCGCCTTGCGAATATCATCGTCCTACAAGACAAATCATCCTGGACGCTGGATGCCAAAACCCTTGTCCCGTCCGACCTGATGGCCGGCGATAAAGTCACGCTGACCTTCGCTTCCGACGGCGACAACGGTGCGAAACCCGCGACCAAGCTGACCCGCAACTAAGCCCTATCCCATAACAAAAGCGCCCCCTGACCAAATCAGAGGGCGCTTTCTGCGTTCAAACGATCAAAAGATATCAGTCACCTGCGGGCGGAGTAACCTCAACGCCGGGGACGGTGATCGTTTTCTCTTCGGTGGTCACTTCAACGTCCGGAACTTCAACGTCGACCTCTTCTTCAGTCACGGAAACCGAACCGGTCTGTGCATCAAACTCGGGCAGGTTGCCGCCTTCGACGGACACATCAACATCCGGCAGCGCGCCTTCTTCAGTCTGATCGATATCGATGAAAAAGATCGCGAATGCGATGACCAGAATTGCGGCAAGGCCTGCGATTACTGCTGTAGAGGTCTTCATAGTATTTCCTTCCAAATTCACTTGCCGTTCTAGGCGATGCAAGGGCAACTCGGCGAAACGGGAAATGGTTCCAGTAACATTTTCGGGAACATCTGGGCCGAACGGGAAGTTGTGACTCCAGACAGTAATGCAGATTACAACCCAGGAGCTTTACAATGGAATTCGGCCTTCTCGGACTCATTATCCTGATCGCAGACATCTACGCGATCTATCAAATCTTCACCTCCGGCGCTTCGGGGCTTGCGAAAATCCTCTGGATTCTCGGCGTCCTGATCTTCCCGGTCGTCGGCTTTATCGTATGGCTGATCGCTGGCCCACGCGGCGGCAGCGTCAACGTCTAAGCGACGCACACAGGATTTGACAAAGGCCCGTAGCATTGCTGCGGGCCTTTTCGCATGCCGCCCCAAAGGTCTGTAAGTAATTTGTTAAGCATGACGCGCCAAGCTACCCGCCGAAAGGGTATCCCATGCGCTACTGGCCGATCCTTCTGCTTGGCTTACTGCAGCTTCCCACCCCTGCACAGGGCGGCGCGTGGCTGCGCGAAAAGGGCACGGGCTTCACCTCCACCACGGTAAACGTCACGCGCAGCTACGACATTTCGGAAAGCACCTTCATGGAATATGGCGTGCGCGACGACCTGACCCTTGGGGCAGAGGTCGGATTTCTCGCCAGTTCCATCGGCTTGCAATCGGGGTTTGGGTCGGTCTTCTTGCGCCGCCCCTTAGGCCGCCGCGACCGCCCGAACGTCTGGTCGGCAGAGCTGGGGTTCGGCGCGGCATGGGTGGGGGATGCGGTCTATCCCAATGTCAAAGCGGGGCTGTCTTGGGGTCGCGGCTATACGCTGGGGCAGAAACACGGCTGGGTGACCATCGACAGCTCCCTCGCGTGGGACATCTACCTGCAAGAGCATCTCGCCAAAGTCGACGGCACCATAGGCATCAACTTCGGCGACCGGTTTTCGGGAATGCTGCAAATCTACTATGCCTCGACCTCTGCCGCCAGCGCCACCTCTGTCGCGCCCTCTATCGTCATGCGCCCGCTGAAAAGCCGCCCCGATATCCGCTTCCAGATCGGGGCAGAGACGTTGATCAACGACACGTCCAACCCCGCGCTAAAACTCTCGCTCTGGCGCGAGTTCTAGCGTTTATCCATGCGCGCCTGCATAAAGATCGACCCTTTGACGCTGGTGCTCCAGACCAGATGCAGCAGATCGCGATCCGCACCCTGATCCGTCAGCACATAGGGCACGCTGTATTGCGCCACATTCGATCCGTTGCGCACCGGCCCGTCCATCGTGATGCTATCCACCGCAATCGCCCACCCGCCGAACGGAAAGCGGTCGGCAATATCCACCACCCAGGTCTTGGCCAGACTGGCTTCGGTATGTTCAACCTGCACAGGGTTCGACACCGGATTATGGATGCCGTGGAACGAATTGCCGGTCATCTCGATATTGCGCATCCGCGAGAAATCCATATCGGCAAAGCTGGTATCGATCCGTTCGACCCGATCAATGAACCCGTTGATGCTGCGGAAGCGGTTGTCGTTGATCGTCAGCCCATTGATCACATGGCCCGCCCCATGGGGCTTGATCACGATATAGCTGAACCACGGGGCCACCTCGCCCGACAGAAAGATATTGCCGCTGATCGACAGGGAGCTGAAAGAATACTCGCTGCTGTAGTCCGGCGCGGGGTCTTGTTCGTTGGTCCATTCGACAAAGCAATTGTCGATATAGTTCCCGCTGACCACGCTGGCCGTGTGCTGCGCCGCAAGGATCAACCCTGCAGAGCGGACACCGTTCTTGACCGTATCCCCCTGAAAGAAGTGGTTCCCCGTGACGATATTATTCTGCCCCGCCAGCAGCGCAAAATGGCGAAAGCGCGTGGCGCGGTTGTCGCGGATCTTGACGTCATTGGCGTTGCAGTTGATCGCGATCGTGGTCCGGTCCGGCACGTCCAGCGCATCTTCGGCGGACAGGAACTGGCAACGGTCCACGAACATCCCCTGACAGCCCCCCCCGATCGACGTGATCCCGCGATCCTTGGGCCGCGAGATAAAGCAGTCCCGCACATGGAAAATCGTCCCCGATGGCGCAAGGTTGATGGCGCTGGCCACGTTGTTGCACTGGAATTCGATGTCATCCAGAACGAATTTGCTCAGCTGGCTGTAGTTGCTGAAATCCAGCAGATACTGGAACCGCGTAAAGGTAAAATTCTGCGTCCCCGCCGCATCATACAAGGGCGCGTTCAAGGTAATCTCTTGCGTGGCGACGTTCTTGGCGCGCACATAGATCTCGCGCCCTACCCCATTGCCCGTGATCAGCGCCCCCACAGGCACATTCGCCACATTCACCACATTTGTCAGCTTGCGCGCATCCGAGGGCGAATAGCTGGCCTGCGAGGGCACCGTGACCGTATCCCAATCGCCATTCGTGGCCGCTTCAAGCTGGCCGTTTCGGATCACCCGCCGCGTGGCATAGCTGCTGCGTTCGGGTGTCGCGGCCTGCATATCGATCGGGCCGGTCACGTTGACCTTGCGCCCACCCAGATCCAGCGATTCATGATCCGCATTGTTCAGCAACGCCTGAAACGCCTTGCGAAAGGCGATCTCTTCATTCCCGAAAGCCTCGATATAGTTCGGCAAATCAAAGTTGCGGCGCAAAAGCAGGATCGCGCTGGCGGGCATGGTCACCGTCCCCTCAAACCGCGTCGGCGCGTCAAAGGTCACGTCCCCGTTCAGCAGATACGTCCCGCGCGGGATCAACACGCTGCGCCCCTGCGCATCCGCATTCGCCGCCACAAAGGCCGCCGTATCATCGGTGCTGCCATCCCCTACCGCGCCGTAGTCCCGCACATCCACCTGTGCCAGCATGTCGCGCAGAAAGACGCCCGTCACATCCTCGATTTGCAAATCGTCAATGCGAACGACCCCGCCATTCTGCCCCGTCAGGTCCAGCCCGAAATGCCCATAGACCGGCGCATTGCCCCAGACCATATCGACCCCGCCGCGCAGCCCCGACCCGACAATCGCGCTGACCTCGACCACCTCGCCATAGCTGGTCAGCGTCACCGCCGGACCGGCCTCGACCAGCCCGCCCGCGCGGCTGCCATTGCCAAGCGCCGGATACCCCGCGATCCGCACCGACGGTAGATTCCCACTGATCGCCTTCACCCGCGCCGTGATCCGCAGATAACACCCCGGCAAAAGTGGCGTTTGCCCCATATATCGCAGCTTTTGCGTGGATTGCGTTTTTATCAGTTCAAGCGCCCCGCCAAAGTCCTGATCCGCAGGGATAAACGCCGCATTTATGGCATTGGCATAGGTATCAGACCCCGCCGTGCCATCCCCGCTTGAATACACATCCAAGCCTTGCGCAAATGCCGCAGGTGTCAGCAGCAAACCGTCCGTGATTGCCTTGTTCATCGTCATCCCCTTCGTCGGGTTGCGATGTCGCCCCCCATGAATTGCAAAACTCCGGCGCTTGGCCGGCAGGGGGAAAGATTTATGCACAAAGGGTTAACCACGCCTAACCGCAGCGTACGCCGCAGGCGGTCACATGAGCGTGCCAAAGATGTCGCGCCGGTCAGGCAGAAACGCTTGGCGCATCCAGCAGTTGAACGGCGGCAATACGCCAGCCCTCGGGCGTCTCAACCATCTGATAATCCAGCAAATAGGTAAATCCTTTCAGGTCCGTGACCTGAACCTTCTGCCACTGCGCACCGGCGATCTCGCGCAGATCCAGAAACCGCACCTCGGCATGTTTCCAGACCATCGGATAGCCCGTGGTCACCATACGTTTAAAATTCTCGGTAGATTGAAACATCATCTGCAGATTGGGGCTCGCATATGCGAAGGCACCCTCGAAATCATCTGCCTTGAAAGCGTCGAACTGGCCTGTGATCGTACTTTCGATATCCGCCTGCTGCGCCGTGGCACCAAACGCCGTCGCAAAGGTCAAAACCATTCCGAAAAAGGCCGAAAGAACCGCGCCACGCATGAGAATGCTCCCTATGATGTGTTGAACTTAACCTAAGCCACGCACACCATAGGGCAATAGTTTCACGCCGTGGTCAGCTTGCCCGCCAACGCGTCGTCGATCAGGGCGACCGTTTCATCCACGCCATACAGCGCGATGAACCCACCGAACCGCGGACCTTGGCTGGCGCCCAGCAACACTTCGTACAGCGCGGTGAACCAGTCGCGCAGCGGGTCGAAACGCTCTTTCCCGACGGCGAAAACCATCGTTTGCAACGCCTCGGCATCCAGACTGCCGTCCCATGTTTTCAGCTGGTCCCGCAGATCTTCCAAAGCTTCCCGCTCCAGCTCGGAAGGGGCGCGGAACACTTTGGCGGGCTTCACGAAATCATTGTAATAGCGCACCGCATGCTCGGCCGCCGCATCCATACCGGGGTTGCCTTCGGGCGTCGCATCCGGCGCATACCGCTGGATAAAGCCCCACAGTTGCGACTTGTCCTCGGCCGAGGAGACCGACGCGAGGTTCAGCAACATCGAGAAGGGCACAACCATATCCGACTTGGGCACATCGCCCCCGTGGATATGCCAAACGGGGTTGTTCAGCTTGCCCTTGTCGTCCTGCGTTTCATAGGCGCGCAGCTGCTGGTGGTATTCGTCGACCGCCTTGGGGATCACGTCGAAATACATGCGCTTGGCCGTCTTGGGCTTGAGATACATGAAATACGACAGCGATTCCGCGCTGGCATAGGTCAGCCATTCGTCGATGGTCAGACCATTGCCCGAAGACTTGGAGATCTTGTGCCCGTCCTGATCAAGGAACAGCTCATAGGTAAAATGCTCGGGCGGGCGGTTGCCCAGAATACGGCAGATCTTGTCATAGATCGGCGTGTTGGTGCTGTGATCCTTGCCGTACATCTCAAAGTCGACATCAAGGGCGGCCCAACGGGCGCCAAAGTCGGGCTTCCACTGCAACTTCACATTGCCGCCGGTCAACGGCAGGGTCATTTCGGTGCCATCTTCATCGTCGAAGGTGATCGTGCCTTCCTTGGCGTTGACCGCTTTCATCGGCACATACATTACCCGCCCCGTTTCAGGGTGGATCGGCAGGAAGATCGAATAGGTCTGCCGACGCTCCTCGCGCAGCGACTTGAGCATCACTTCCATGATCTCGTCATACTTCTCGGCGGCGCGCAAAAGCACCTCGTCGAACTTGCCTGAGCCGTAGAATTCCGTGGCAGAGATAAACTCGTACTCGAACCCGAAGGTATCCAGAAAACGCCGCAGCATGGCGTTGTTATGCGCGCCAAAGCTGTCGTATTTGCCGAAAGGATCGGGCACCGATGTCAGCGGGCGCTGCAGATGTTCTTCCAATGCGGCGGGGTCGGGCACGTTACCCGGCACTTTGCGCATCCCGTCCAGATCGTCCGAAAAGCACACCAGCCGCGTCGGAATGTCGCTGATCTGCTCAAACGCGCGGCGGATCATCGTCGTGCGCGCAACTTCGCCGAAGGTCCCGATATGCGGCAGACCCGACGGGCCATAGCCGGTCTCGAACAAGACGTATCCCTTCTCGGGGGCCTTGTTTGCATAGCGTTTCAACACCCGACGTGCTTCCTCGAACGGCCACGCTTTACTGGTTAGGGCTGCTTCACGCATCTGCGACATGTCATCAATTCCATCATTTTCACCCCGCACCCAATGCGCGCAGGCAGCCCGTACCTATTGCGTCCCCGTAGGCCCGTCAATAATCTGCAGATCAACGGAATGACCGAACGGAAATGCGCATGAATGACGACACCTCCCTCACCCTCAGCGCGCAGGATTGCCTTGTCGCCGTGATGATCGCGGTTTCCGCATCAGACGAGGACATCCGCACCACCGAATTGCTCAAGATCCAGACGGCTGTAAACATGCTCCCCGTCTTTTCGGGCTATGATGTGGACCGCATCAGCTCTGTCAGCTCGATGGTGTTCGACCTGTTCGAACAGGAAGACGGGCTGGATGCCCTGTTCGGCCTGATCAAAGGCGCGCTGCCCGACCGGCTGAACGAAACGGCCTATGCGCTGGCCTGCGATGTGGCCGCCGCCGACGGCACGCTGGACGAAGCCGAACTGCGTCTGCTGGAAGAAATCCGCTACGAGCTTGACCTCGACCGCCTGCACGCCGCCGCCATCGAACGCGGTGCCCGCGCCCGTCACGTCAAATAGGCCGCGTCACCGCGATCAAAGAGAGGCCGAATCCGCAGCTACATGGAACGCCCCCCAGCGTTCGATCAGCCCTTGCTGCAACCGTTTGGAGCGCCCGTTCCACGCCCGCCCCCCCTCGGGGCGTTCGCGTTGCGCGCGGGTCAGGGTGGCGCGACGTGGCATATCGGCGGTGAACACGGCAAAGGCCATCACCCGCCCGTCCGGTGCCGTCAGATACCCCGCCAAGGCCGAGACAAAGTTCAACGTGCCGGTCTTCGCCTCCACCTTGATCGGGTGATCCTGCACGGGCCGCCCCTTTGAATCGCGCAGGGAAATCGACTTGAGCAACGGTTTCAATGTGCCCGATCCATAGACCCGTACCAGCGCCGTCACCATATCCTGCGCGGTCACGCGGCTGTCTTCGCCTAGCCCCGAATGGTCCACCAGCGCGGGTGCATCCATGCCCAGATTGGCCTTGGCCCACACGTTCATCTCTGCCGCAGACGCGCGCAGTGACGCGGGCGTGCCCGTGCGGTAAACCGTGGCGGATAGCCCCGCCATCTCTGCGATCAAGTTATTGGAATACTTCAACATATCGCGCAGGATATCGCGCAGCGGCGCGCTGGAACGGGTCACCAGCACCTCGCCCTCGGGCAAGCTGGTGATCAACGCCATGTCGCGCAGACGGATGCCCTGTGCCCCCGCCAATGTCTTAAAGATATCGCCCGCATACAGCCCCGGCTTGCGCACCGGCAGCCAGCGCGACCCACCATTGCCCAAGGCGCTTTTCGCGACGCTCCAGTCATCGCGGGTGCCTGCGTCACGGTAGGCAAAGACCGGCGCACTGCGGTCGCTGATCTCCATCGCGGCCATCGCCACGTCAGGGCGATAAGACCCCGACCGCCCGTCCATCAGCACCGAATAGCTGCCGTTCTCGCGCTTCCATTCAAAGTGGACGCGGTTAAAGTTCAGCGCCAGCCCTGACACAGCGGGGTTATAGCCCACATGATCCGGCTGATCCGCATCAATCAACGGGAAGACCGGCAGGCTGCGTTCGTAAATTTTCAACCCGCCTTTGACGCCGATAATGCCCGCCGCCTTGAGGTCATCGGCCATTTTGGCCAGCCCGTCCGTATCCAGCGTCGGATCGCCCCCGCCCACAAGGATCAGATCGCCCTGCACTTCGCCGTCCACAATGCCACCGGTCGCCATGATGCGCGTCTGGAACTGATGCGCCGCCCCCAAGGTATCCAGCGCGTAAAGCGCGGTAATCGCCTTGGTCACGCTCGCTGGGGGCATCCCGTCCAGCGGGCCGTTCTGTTCCAGCACCGCACCGGTTTCCGCATCCGCCAGACTAAAGGTCACAGCCCCGTTCAACCGCGCCTTGTCGATCAGCTCTTGCGCCGAGGGGATCGCCTGCCGGAACAAATCGTCCCCGCGCAAGACGGGGCGCAGCGATTCAGTTGGCGGTGCCGCAAAGGCCGCCGGAGCCACAACAGCCGCCGCAGCGGTACTCAGAAACAAACGACGGGATAAAACAGTTTTCATGGGGCGACTTAAACCTGACAGGACAGAGCGACACAAGCGCTTGCAAATCACATTTTCATGGGCGGGGGCCCATGCTAACTGACAAGACATGCAACGCGTTATTTTGATCATGTTTGTCGCCATGTCACTGATTCCCGCAGGCGACAGCGCGGGCAAGATCCTGACCTCACAGCTTGGCGTGGCCCCCGTTTTTGTGGCGTGGTCGCGGTTTGCCATAGGGGCGCTGCTGCTGGTGCCCTTCGCCCCGCCGCAAACGCGCGCCCTTTTCGGCAACTGGCGCATCTGGGTCCGTGCCGCCATCCTGTGCGGCAGCATTACCTGCATCCAGACAGCACTGGTGACCGAGGACGTGGCCAATGTCTTTGCCGCCTTCTTTATCGGTCCGCTGCTCAGCTATGTGCTGGCCGCGCTCTTCCTGCGCGAGGCGATATCGCTTCAACGCAGCGCGTTGATCGTAGCGGGGTTTCTGGGGGTGCTGGTCGTGGTCCGACCGGGTCTTGAACCCAGTGCGGGGCTGCTTTGGGCGCTGACCGCGGGGACGCTTTATGGCGTGTTCCTCACGATGTCGCGCTGGCTGTCGCATCTGGCCCCGCCCCTTGCGCTGACCTTCAGCCAGCTGGTGATCAGCGGGCTGCTGCTTTTGCCGCTGGGGCTGGTCTATTTCCCGCCGCTGACCGGCCCCGTCCTGGGGCTAAGCCTCGCAAGCGCGCTTTGTTCGATGCTGGGCAACCTGCTGATGTTATACGCCTATCGCATGGCCCCTGCGACCAAGGTCGCACCGCTGGTGTATCTGCAACTGCTGTCCGCCGTGGGGCTGGGGTGGCTGGTGTTTGGCGCATGGCCCGACGCGCTGACATGGGTCGGCATGGCGATGATCCTAGGGGCGGGTATCGCCTCTGCCAGATTGCGCTGACCATTTGCCCGCGGCCCGGATCGCGCTTGAGCTGACATCGACCATCGGGACGTTCACGAAACACCACGCGGGGGCCGGTGTCTGCCCCAAGAGCTGACTTTGCCGCCCCGAAATCCGGTAGGGTGCATAAAGCGTCGCGGCGTGGCTCATCCGTGCCGATATGCGCTGGCCGGGCCGTGCAAGCACCCCTAGGGGCACAGTCTCCATGATCTGCCGCCAATCCTGCCACAGGTGGAACTGCGCCAGATTATCCGCCCCCATCAGCCAGACGAAGCGCACACCGGGATAGCGGGCCCGCAGCGCGGCAAGGGTTTGCGCGGTGTAGCGGGTGCCAAGATGGGCCTCGATATCCGTGACCTCGACCCGCGGGTGCTGCATCACCTCGCGCGCGCGGGTCAAGCGGGACGCCATCGGTGCCGGCCCATGCGCCTTGAGCGGATTGCCCGGGCTGACCATCCACCACACCCGATCCAGCCCGAAACGCTTGATCGCCTCGCGGGTGATATGGGCGTGCCCCTCGTGCGCCGGATCAAACGACCCGCCAAGCAGCCCGATCACCTGCCCCGGGGGCGCATATGGAAATGGATAACCCAACGAAAACGGCCCCCGATATACATCAGGGGCCGAAAGAAGGGCAGCAACGCCCCTTTGTCAATCGCGTTATCCGAGCGTTAATCGACGAACTTCTTGATCTCGCCGGATTTCAAACGCGCGAAATAGCTCTTCATCTCGCGCTTCACGATCGGCATCAGGAAGTACAGCGCCGTGATGTTCACAACCGCCATCGCAAAGATCATCGCATCAGAGAAGTCGATAACCGCGCCCAGATTGGCCGCCGCCCCCACGATGATGAACAGGCAGAAGATCACCTTGAACACGATCTCTTTGGTTTTGCCTTCACCGAACAGATAGGTCCACGCCTTCAGCCCGTAGTAGGACCAGCTGATCATGGTGGAGAAGGCGAACAGGATCACCGCCAGCGCCAGCACATAGGGGAACCAGCTGAACCCGGTCGCAAAGGCAGCCGATGTCAGTTGAACGCCGCTTGACCCGTCGATGGTCTGGATCGCGGTGCCTGCGTCATTCAGGATGAAGCGGCCCGTTTCGGGGTCCATCACCAGCACGCCAGAGATGGTGATCACCAGCGCGGTCATCGTACAGATGACAACGGTATCGATGAAGGGCTCCAACAGGGATACGACGCCTTCGGTCACCGGCTCTTTGGTGCGCACGGCAGAGTGTGCGATCGCCGCCGAGCCGACACCCGCCTCGTTCGAGAACGCCGCCCGTTTAAAGCCCTGGATCAGCGCGCCAACCAGACCGCCTGCAACGCCCAGACCACTGAACGCACCTTCAAAAATCTGGCCAAAGGCCCAACCGATCTTGTCGTATTCAACGATCAGGATGATCAGCGCGGCACCAACATAGATCACCCCCATCAGCGGCACGATTTTCTCGGTGACATTGGCGATGGATTTGATCCCGCCGACGATGACCGCAAAGACCACTGCGGCAAAGACGATGCCCGTGATCCAGCCAGGGTAGTCTCCGATGATACCGGACAGCTGCGCATGGGCCTGATTGGCCTGGAACATATTCCCGCCGCCCAAGGCACCACCGATGGTAAAGATCGAAAAGATCACCGCCAGCACCCCGCCCAAAGGCAGGCCGCGCTCCTTGAAGCCCTTTGTCATATAGTACATCGGACCACCGGAAACGGTGCCATCGGCGTATTCATTGCGGTATTTCACACCCAGCGTACATTCGGTGAACTTGGAGGCCATGCCCAGCAAACCGGCCAGGATCATCCAGAAGGTCGCCCCCGGACCGCCGATGCCCACGGCCACCGCGACGCCCGCGATATTGCCCAGACCGACAGTCCCCGACAGCGCCGTTGCAAGCGCCTGAAAGTGGCTCACCTCGCCCGCGTCATCGGGATCGGAATAATCGCCTTTGACCAGCGAGATCGCATGCCAGAACGCTTTGACCTGAATGAAGCCGAAATACAGCGTAAATACCGTCGCCGCGACCACCAGCCACAGCACGATCCACGGGAAGTTGGTGCCGGGTAGCGACATGAAGATCAGATTGACGAACCAGCCCGTCGAACCCGCGAAGATATCATTGATGCGTTGATCCATGCCGACGGTTTCTTGTGCCGCGGCAACCATGGGCAAGGCAGAGACAGCAGCAGCCCCCGCACCCGTTGTCAGAAATTTTTTCATGATATGACCTTTCAAGGAATGATCGTCAGAGGCACGCGGGACGCCACAGCCAAGCGGCCGGTAACGCCGCCGAACATACGCTCTTTCAGGCCGCGCAGACCGACACGGCCCACCACGATCTGCTGTGCGCCGTGCTTCTTGGCCAGATCGTCCAGAATATCGGCCACATCGCCGTGTTTCACGATGCCCTGAACGGTGACGCCGTCTTCGCTGACCTTCTTGACCGCCGGATCGACGATACGTTCGCGGGCCAGTGCCAGTTCCTCTTCGCGCCGTTTGTGGCGCTGGTCATTCTCTTCCGAGGTCTGGAAGCTGAATGGAGACCATTCAATCACGTAAACGAGTTTGAGCTCGCAATCGCCAATCAATTTGGCCTGTTTCGTTGCGAAATCCAAAGCGCGCGCCCCGGCTTCCCCCCCGTCCAGTCCAACAACAATAGTGGATGCTGTCATGTATTTGTCCCTTTGTGTATGACGCGGTCTTTTTGCGGCCGCGTTGTACCGGGGCGCTGAACGCACCCGGATTAGGCGAATATAAACGAGGTCCAAAATTTTTTTCGACTGAATTTCGCGTAAAATTCGGTCATTCGTCCCCAGTTCACCGTTCGAAAACGGTAAAAAAGGATAGTTATCGGAAAAACAGCCTTTGCCGCCCGCGCGATCAGCGCTTTGTGCGTCTTGCCCCTGCGCCTTGTGAATCGCCCGGGAACACACGGGCTTCAAAACCGCGGCACAGGCCTTATATATTGAATGTTTGCTCTTGCCCGCCTGTGGCGATATTGCACGTTCCAAACCGTATTCAGCTTATCCGAGGATTCTCAATGGCCGCCTATCAATATGTCTATCACATGTCCGGTGTCTCAAAGACCTACCCGGGCGGCAAAAAGTGTTTCGACAACATTAACCTGAACTTCCTGCCCGGTGTGAAAATCGGTGTGGTCGGCGTCAACGGCGCGGGTAAATCCACGCTGATGAAGATCATGGCCGGCAAGGACAAGGATTACTCGGGCGAAGCATGGGTCGCTGAAGGGGCCAAGGTCGGCTACCTGGAACAGGAACCCTATCTGGACCCCGCCCTGACCGTGCGCGAAAATGTCATGCTGGGCGTGAAAGCCAAGAAGGACATTCTGGACCGCTACAACGAACTGGCGATGAACTATTCCGACGAGACAGCCGACGAAATGGCCGCCTTGCAGGATCAGATCGACGCGGAGAACCTCTGGGATCTCGACAGCCAGATCGACGTCTCGATGGAAGCCCTGCGCTGCCCGCCAGACGATGCCGATGTGACCAAACTGTCCGGCGGTGAAGCCCGCCGCGTGGCGCTGTGCAAGCTGCTGCTTGAAGCGCCCGAAATGCTGCTGCTTGACGAACCGACCAACCACCTGGACGCGGAAACCATCGCGTGGCTGCAACAGCACCTGATCGACTATAAGGGCACGATCCTGATCGTCACCCACGACCGGTACTTCCTGGATAACATCACCAGCTGGATCCTCGAGCTCGACCGCGGCAATGGCATCCCCTACGAGGGGAACTATTCCAGCTGGATCGACCAGAAAGCCAAACGGCTTGAACAGGAAGCCCGCGAGGACAAGTCCAAGCAAAAGACCCTGTCGCGCGAATTGGAATGGATGCGTCAGGGGGCCAAGGCCCGTCAGGCGAAATCCAAAGCGCGGATCAAGTCGTATAACG
Organism: Sulfitobacter sp. PM12; assembly: GCF_045586035.1. Classification (NCBI taxonomy): domain Bacteria; kingdom Pseudomonadati; phylum Pseudomonadota; class Alphaproteobacteria; order Rhodobacterales; family Roseobacteraceae; genus Sulfitobacter; species Sulfitobacter sp. PM12. The sequence continues at coordinate 840,075 of NZ_CP151529.1, read as the reverse complement.
AAATGGCCGACAGCTCAGAGCGCGAACGCCTGACGCGCGCCCAGATCGTTATCCCCAACGGTCCCCGTCTGGGCAACAAGGTGCTTGAGGTAGAGGGCCTGTCCAAAGCCATGGGCGACAAGCTGTTGATCGAAAAGCTGGACTTCTCTCTGCCGCCCGGCGGGATCGTCGGCGTGATCGGCCCCAACGGCGCGGGTAAATCGACCCTGTTCAAGATGATCACCGGCCACGAACAACCCGATACCGGCACGATCGAGTTGGGGAATACCGTTGATCTGTCCTATGTTGACCAGTCGCGCGATGACCTGAACCCTGATGACAACGTCTGGCAGGCCATTTCGGGCGGGGCCGAGATCATCAAGCTTGGCGATGCCGAAGTGAACTCCCGCGCCTATTGCGGCGCCTTCAACTTCAAGGGCGGTGACCAGCAGAAGAAAGTCGGCCTGCTGTCGGGCGGTGAACGCAACCGTGTGCATATGGCACGTCTGCTGAAAGAAGGCGGCAACGTGCTGCTGCTCGATGAACCTACCAACGATCTGGACGTTGAAACCCTGCGCGCACTCGAAGACGCGCTGGTCGATTTCGCGGGCTGTGCCGTGGTCATCTCGCACGACCGTTTCTTCCTTGACCGGATTTGTACGCACATCCTCGCCTTTGAAGGCGACGCGCATGTTGAATGGTTCGAGGGCGGCTTCTCTGACTACGAAGAGGACAAGAAGCGTCGTCTGGGCGAAGACGCCATGGAACCCAAGCGCATGAAACACAAGAAATTCTCGCGCTGATCTCGGCGAAAGCTTTAAGAAAAAGGCCCCCGCAGGAAACTGCGGGGGCCTTTCTATGTGTCGGTCAACGCGACGCCGAAACGCGGCACGGGTTTGCCGTTACAGCCCGTCGGCCAGTTCCGTATAGCCATCGGTGCGGTCGGTGCTGGTGCTGTCGGGCACGGTTTCACGGCCCAGAAAATCGCGCAGCGTGTTGCAGGCAGACAGCCCCGACCACAGCCGCTGGTTCGACACCAGCTTCACCGTGACATCGGCGCTGAAATCCCCGCCGATACGTGCGGCGGTGCCATCATGGGACAGGATGTCTTCGATGTCTTTCTGGATCTCTTCGGGCTTGATCCGGTGGCGGCCCATCACGGTGCCCACGATGATCCCCTCGCCCGCATAGCCCATAAAGCATTTCTCATGCGCCAGCGCCGCGACCGTGGCCTGCGCGACCAAGCCCATCTGGCGACAGAACTCAGCCGGGCTTGCGGCCTCGAAGATATTGCGGATTTGCGGCAGTTTGACCGCAAAAAGGCTCATGGCATAGCAGCCTTCGGGCAGACGCAGCATATGGTTTTCGAACCCGTGCAGATCGTCGACGCCGACAACGTTCAGATCAAAGCTTTCCTCGACCCGTACCTTCATCAGGCCCGACAGCTCCGCCAGCGTATGCGCGGCCTCGCGTTCACGCCGCAGGCTGTCGCTGAGCATGCCCGCCATGTTGATACGCGCGCCCAATTCGATCCCGTTCAAGGGCTTGAAGATGAAATCCGTCGCCCCGGCGCGGAAGGCGGTGTCCATCAGATCATGTTTCCGGCTGCCGGTGATCATGATGATCGGCGCACTTTTATAGGCCTGCATATTGCGGATGTCGTCACATAGGGTGATCCCGTCAACGCCGGGGAGCATGATATCCAGCAAGAAGCAGTCAAAGCTTGCCCCGTGTTCGTCGATCTTGGCCAACCCATCCTCGGCCGAGTCTGCACAGACCAGATCGAACCCCAGCGACGGCGTCAGACAGTCGCGCAACAGGTCAAGAATGGTGGGATCGTCATCTACGGCTAGGATTTTCATACGGTGGCTCACTCGTTGTCGTGTCGGCAGAAGGGGGACTGGTTAAATTCTCTTATGGCTCGGAGCAAAATCGCAGATGAATCTGGCAGCAGTTAGGCAATTTCGGCCAATCCGTTAACCCTTTGTCCCGCTGCCTCTGCCAATGCGCGTTAGGGTTTCGTCTTGCCCCTCCGAAGAATAAGGCGCAAATGTGCCGGAATCAGCAAGGATCGGCCTGTTTTTCAAGGCCCATTGACAGCCCCTTGCGCGAATCCCCACGACCTGCCATATCCGAATGGCTAACGTTATTCTTTTTCGACCAACTGTCTCCCTCATACGGCGTTCAGACTTCGATCCAGACCGACAACGCCAAGCCATCGCACGACGCGGATGGCATACTAGAGGAGACTACGGATATGGCCACTGGCACCGTAAAATGGTTCAACACAACAAAAGGCTTCGGCTTTATCGCACCCGATGGCGGCAGCAAAGATGTATTCGTACACATCTCCGCTGTTGAGCGCGCAGGCCTGACCGGTCTGGCCGACAACCAGAAAGTGACATTCGACATCGAAGCTGGCCGTGACGGCCGCGAATCCGCGTCGAACATCGCACTGGCATAAGCCATGCAGGGCCTTAGGCCCGCAGGATGAATTTGCCGGCTGACCCTCACGGGACAGCCGGTTTTTTTATGTCCTCAGGGTTGCCAAACACAACCCAAGGGGCAAAATACCGGCATCACATCCTAAAGGAGCCCCCCATGCGCCGCCGTCAGTTTATCGCAGGTTCTTTGGCCGCCCTCGCCTTTCCCCACGCGCTGTTTGCCGCGGGTGCCGCCTATGACCCCACGCCGCAAATGGTGTCGATCAAGCCACAATATGCCGTGGGCGAGCTGCTGATCCTGCCCCGCAGCCACTACCTGTATCTGGTGACCGCCCCCGGTCAGGCCATGCGATACGGCGTGGGCGTCGGCAAGGCGGGGCTGGAGTTTACCGGCACCGCGACGATCGACGTCAAAAAGGAATGGCCCACCTGGCGCCCCACGGACGAGATGATCGAACGGGAGCCCAAGACCTATGCGCGGTTCATCGGCAATACCGATGCACAACCCGGTGGCCCGTCCAATCCGCTGGGGGCGCGCGCGCTCTATCTGTTCCAGAACGGCCGCGATACATACTTCCGCATCCACGGCACCACCCAACCCAGCAGCATCGGGCGCTCTGTCTCGAACGGGTGTATCCGCATGCTGAACGAACACGTCAAAGACCTGTACCAACGTGTGCCCATCGGCACCAAGGTCACGGTGCTTTAACGCCGCTGACTTTAGTCATCACGCAAAAGGGGCTGGCATCGCTGCCAGCCCCTTCGCATTTCTGCACTGTGTCGGGGACGTGTCCCCTTAGTTCAGCGCGCCTTAGTTCAAGGCTTTGTCGGTGATCGCATGGGTCCATGCGCCCGACGGCTCTACCGTGATGACGGGGTCCGACCCACCGGACAGCAGCGATTGCACGGTCCGCTCGTAATCCGCCTCGTCCAGCGCGCCGTTGCTGCCTGCGGTCAGCTTGGCCACTTCGCCCATCATGCGTTTCTGATGCTCTTCGGTTTGCGCACCGGAGGCATCGTTGTCCAACACGATTTCCGCCGCTTCATCGGGGTTTTCCTCGGCGTATTTCCAGCCCTTCATAGAGGCCCGCACAAAGCGCACCATCTTGTCCTCGAACGCCGGATCGGCAAGGTTCTCTTCCAGCGCGTAAAGCCCGTCTTCCAATGTGGCAACGCCCTGCTCTTCGTATTTGAATACGTTCAGATCATCCGGCGTCAGACCTGCGTCGATCACCTGCCAGTATTCATTATAGGTCATGGTCGACACGCAGGCGGCCTGATTTTGCAGCAGCGGATCCACGTTAAAGCCTTGTTTCAGCACGGTCACACCATCCTCACCGCCTTCGGTGGGCAGCTCAAGCTTGCTCATCCAGCTGAGAAAGGGGAATTCATTGCCAAAGAACCAGACGCCCAACGTCTTGCCCTTGAAGTCATCCGTGGTCTCGATCCCGGCGTCCTTGCGGCAGGTCAGCATCATGCCCGAGGATTTGAACGGCTGCGCGATGTTCACCATCGGCAGGCCCTTCTCGCGCGCGGCCAAAGCGGCGGGCATCCATTCAACGGCGACATCGGCACCACCACCGGCCAGCACCTGTGTCGGCGCAATGTCCGGGCCGCCCGGCTTGATCGTGACGTTCAGGTCTTCTTCGTCATAGAACCCTTTGTCCTGCGCCACATAATAGCCCGCGAACTGCGCCTGCGTGACCCACTTCAGCTGAAGCGTCACATCATCCGCCGCTTGGGCCATGGTCCCCATCAGGCCCACAGCGGCCCCGGCGACATATGTTGACAGTTTTTTCATTTTTATATCTCCCTCTTGGTTGGTTGGTCGTCTTGGTTAGTTCCGCGTTAGTTCCGCTGGCTCGGGTGCCAAAAGGTCACCCGCCGTTCAAACAATGACATCGCGCCGTAGAATGCGGACCCGGCAATCGCCGCGACAACAATCTCGGCCCAGACCAGATCAAGCGCAAGCTGGCCCACCGAGGTAGAGATCCGAAACCCCATCCCCCGCACAGGAGAGCCGAAAAATTCAGCAACAATCGCCCCGATCAAGGCAAGGGTCATGCCGATCTTCAGCCCATTGAACACGAAAGGCATCGCGGCAGGCAAGCGCAGCTTGAACAGCGTCGCCCAATAGCTGGCCGCATAGGTCCGCATCAGATCGCGCTGCATGGCGTCGGTGGCTTGCAAGCCCTGCACCGTGTTCACCAGCATCGGAAAGAACACCATGACCACGACCACGGCGGCCTTGGACTGCCAGTCAAAGCCGAACCACATCACCAGAATCGGGGCCATCCCGATCACCGGCAGCGCGGCCACAAAGTTCCCTACCGGCAAAAGCCCCCGTTGCAAGAAGGGGAAACGGTCAATCGCAACGGCGATCAGGAAGGCGGCACCACAGCCCAGCACATAGCCCGACAACGCGCCCTTCAGCACGGTCTGCACGAAATCCACCCAAAGGATATCAAGCGATGACACCAGCCGCAGGGCAATCAGCGACGGCGCAGGCAGCAAGACCTGCGAAATCTCGAGCCCGCGCACAATGCCTTCCCAGACAGCGATCAGCGTCGCGCCAAAAACCAAGGGCGCTGCAAAAGACACCCAGCGGGCCGGCCGCAATCGCGCCAACCGGATGTTGACCCACATGCCAAAGGCCCAGGCCACTGCGGCAAAAACCAGCCAGATCATCGCGCCATCCCCATCCGTTTCAATGTCACACGCTGGATCAAGCCGATGATCCCCACCAGCAACGCCGCCAGGGCCGCCGCCATGATCAACGCGCTCCAGATCTGGATCGTCTGGCCATAGTAGCTGCCAGCCAACAACCGCGCCCCCAGACCCGCAACGGCACCCGTTGGCAGCTCACCAATGATGGCCCCCACCAGCGACGCAGCCATCGCGATCTTGAGCGAGGTAAAGAAATACGGCATCGACGCAGGCAACCGCAGCTTCCAGAAGGTCTGGCCCGCACTGGCATGCCAGGTGCGCATCTGATCCAGCTGCATCTGGTCAGGGCTGCGCAGCCCTTTCACCATGCCGACAACGACGGGGAAGAACGACAGATACATGCTGATCATCGCTTTCGGCAGCAGCCCCGACACGCCCACGGCGTTCAGAACCACAATGATCATTGGCGCAATCGCCAGAATGGGAATGGTCTGGCTGGCGATCACCCAAGGCATCACCGACATATCCATCACCCGGTTGAACACGATCCCCACCGCCAGCAAGACACCCAGCAAGGTGCCCATGCCAAAGCCCAGCAGGGTCGCGCTGAGCGTGATCCAGGAATGATAGACCAAGGACCGCTTCGACGTGACTTTCTTCATCACGGTCGTGTCCCAGATCTCTGACGCGACCTGATGCGGCGCGGGCAGTTTGGGCTTTTTCTGCGCCCAGGTATCCGCGACCAAAGACGTGGCGGTCACCGTCTCGCCCGACCGTGTGGCCTTGTCATAGGTCCAGTCCGCATTCAGCCAGACCGCCGCCGCATACCACAGCGCAAACAAGACCCCGACCACAGTCAGGACAGGCAAGAAGCTCGACTTCATCGCGCGCCCCCCTGCTTCCAGATGGTCCGAAAATCCTCCCCGAAGGGCCGGATAGCAGCGGGCGCGCGATCAATCATCCGCATGCCCCGCCCGCAATCCTTCCCGCACCCGATGCGCGATCTCCAGAAACTCGGGCGTTTCGCGAATGTCCAGAGGGCGCTCTTTCGGCAAAGGACTGTCGATAACATCTGCAATCCGTCCGGGACGCGGGCTCATTACCACGATCTTGGTGCTCAGATACACCGCCTCCGGGATCGAGTGGGTGACAAAGGCAATCGTCTTTTGCGTGCGCGCCCACAGGCGCAACAGCTGTTCATTCAAATGGTCGCGCACGATCTCGTCCAGCGCGCCAAAGGGTTCATCCATCAGCAAGATATCCGCATCAAACGCCAGCGCCCGCGCGATCGAGGCCCGTTGCTGCATGCCCCCCGACAGCTGCCAAGGGAACTTGCGCTCGAACCCTGCCAGCTCCACCAGTTCCAACACTTGGCGAACCCGCGCCGCCTGATCCGCCTTGGAATACCCCATGATTTCAAGCGGCAGCCGGATATTGCCGCCAATCGTCCGCCAGGGATAAAGCCCCGCCGCCTGAAACACATAGCCATAGGCCCGCGCCCGCCGTGCCTCGGCAGCACTGACGCCATTCACCGTGATCTCGCCCCCCGTGGGCTGCTCCAGGTCCGCCATACAGCGCAGGAACGTCGTCTTGCCGCAGCCCGACGGCCCGATAAAGCTGACGAAATCGCCTTTCTCGATATCAAGCGACACGTCTTTCAGCGCATGCACAGGGCCGTCGTTGGTTTCAAATGTCAGGGATAGGTTCTGGGCCGAGATCACGGGCGCGGTGCTCATAAGCTGCGTCCCTCTTCTGCCGTACAACGTGCTCGCATCTATGCTGGCCTCTTTCTTCTTCAGGGCAGCGCGGCGCAACCGCCGCGCTGCGTTGATAGTCCCGCGTTCAGATCCCCGCAGGGATGTTCAGCGGATCGCGTTTGATCAGTTTCGGCGCAGTCAACTCTTTCCACTTGCTCAGCGCAAGGTTGGCCGACGGGAAAGCAGGCCGCGGCACAAAGCGCCCGCGTCCGGGGTTGGGCTGCGAGTTCTGCCCCCAGGCCCAGATCACCTCGCCACGGCTCAGGGTATAGCGCGCCTGTGCCTTGACCTCGAAGCCTTCAAAGACGTTGTAATCCAGAATGGAGTGGTGGTTCGCCGTCGAAATCGTCTTGCTGATCTTGGGATCCCATACCACGATATCCGCGTCGGCCCCTTCGACAATCGCGCCTTTGCGCGGATAGATATTCAGAATCTTCGCCACATTGGTCGAGGTGGCAGCGACGAATTCATTCGGCGTCAGACGGCCCGTTTCGACCCCTTCGGTCCAGAGCACCGCCAGACGTTCCTCCAACCCGTTGGACCCGTTGGGGATGATGCGGAAATCATCGCGGCCCGCGCGTTTCTGCTCGGTCGAAAACGCAGCGTGATCCGTGGCAACCACCTGCAACGACCCCGACTGCAAGCCCGCCCATAGACTGTCCTGATGGTCCTTGGACCGGAAGGGCGGCGACATGACACGGCGTGCGGCATGGTCCCAATCTTTGTTGAAATACTCGCTCTCGTCCAGGGTCAGGAACTGGATCAGCGGCTCGCCGTAGACCCGCATCCCCTTTTGCCGCGCACGGCGGATCGCTTCGTGGGTCTGCTCGCACGAGACATGCACGATGTAAAGCGGCACACCGGCGGCATCGGCAATGGTGATCGCGCGGTTGGCGGCCTCGCCCTCCAGTTCGGGCGGGCGGGAATAGGCATGCCCCTCCGGCCCCGTGATCCCCTGATTGAAATACTTCTCCTGCAAGGCCGCGACCAGATCGCCGTTCTCGGCATGGACCATCGGCAGCGCCCCCAGTTCGGCACAGCGCTGGAAGGACGCGAACATCTCGTCATCCTCGACCATCAAGGCCCCTTTATAGGCCATAAAGTGTTTGAACGAATTCACCCCCATGTCGACGGCGTCTTTCATCTCGTCAAAGACATTCTCGTTCCAGCCGGTGATCGCCATGTGATAGCCGACATCCGAACAGATCTGCGGCGCGGATTTGCGGTGCCATTCGTTGATCGCGTTCTTGATCGACCCGTCCGCCCCCGGCAGACAGAAATCGACGATCATCGTGGTCCCCCCCACGGCCGCGGCCCAGGTGCCTGTCTCGAATGTCTCGGCCGCTGTGGTGCCCATAAAGGGCATCTCCAGATGGGTATGGGGATCGATCCCGCCGGGGATGACATAGGCCCCTTCGGCGTCGATATATTCGTCGCCCACCAGATCCTCACCGATCTGCTTGATGATCTCGCCCTCGATCAACACGTCTGCTTTCCAGGTGCGATCCGCCGTGCAGACCATGCCGCCCTTGATAACCTTGCTCATCTGTCCTCTCCCCTATCTGTCTTCCAAATGGTCCAAATCCCGGGGGTCTGGGGGCTGGCCCCCAGGGCGCGCCCGCTCAGGCCCCCGACGGGTTCAGCCCACAATCTCTGCCGTTTCCAGCACCGCATGCAGCAAAACATCGGCACCGGCCTTGGCCCATTCCTTGGTGATCTCTTCGGCCTCGTTATGGCTCAGCCCATCCACGCAGGGGCACATGACCATTGCGGTCGGGGCCACCCCGTTGATCCAGCAGGCATCGTGACCCGCCCCCGAGATGACGTCCATATGGCTATACCCCAACCGCTCTGCCGCGGAACGGATGGCCGAGACGCAGCCTTCGTCAAAGGCGACAGGATCAAAGCCACCGACCTTTTCAAAAGCGACCTCAAGCCCCATGTCATCGGCGATCTTCTGACCCTCGACGCGCAGGCGCTTTTCCATATCCTCGATCACGCTCAGATCGGGCGACCGGAAATCGACGGTAAAGATCACCTGCCCCGGGATAACATTGCGCGAGTTCGGATAAACCTCGATATGCCCCGCGGCACCAACCGCATGCGGCGCGTGGGACCATGCGATCTGGTCCACCGCTTCAAGCATACGTGCCATGCCGAGGCCTGCGTTCTTGCGCATCGGCATCGGCGTTGATCCGGTATGCGCATCCTTGCCGGTCACGGTGACTTGGGTCCACGACAGCCCCTGCCCGTGGGTCACGACGCCGATGTCCTTGCCTTCGGCCTCCAGGATCGGGCCCTGTTCGATGTGCAGCTCGAAAAACGCATGCATCTTGCGCGCGCCGACCTCTTCGTCGCCCTGCCAGCCGATCCGCTTGAGCTCGTCGCCAAAGCGCAAGCCCTCGGCATCGGTCTTGGCATAGGCCCATTCCTGCGTGTGGATGCCGGCAAAAACGCCAGACGACAGCATCGCGGGGGCATAGCGGGTGCCCTCTTCGTTGGTCCAGTTGGTCACGACCACGGGGTGTTTCGTCTTGATCCCCAGATCGTTCATCGTGCGCAGCAGTTCCAGCCCGCCCAGCACACCCAGCACGCCGTCATACTTGCCGCCTGTGGGCTGCGTATCCAGATGCGACCCGACGTAGACCGGCAGCGCATCGGGGTCGGTGCCATCGCGCTGCGCGAACATGTTGCCCATCGTATCAAGGCCCATGGTGCAGCCCGCCTCCTCGCACCATTTCTGGAACAGGGCGCGACCTTCGGCGTCTTCGTCGGTCAGCGTCTGGCGGTTGTTGCCCCCCGCCACACCGGGGCCGATCTTGGCCATCTCCATCAGACTGTCCCACAAACGATCCGGGTTGATCTTCAGGTTTTCACCGGGCGCGGCCATAGCGGTTTCCTTTGCGTTTTCTACCTTGTGCAAGGCGTAAATTTTTACCATTTGGTAAATCCACGATTGCGGCTAGGGTTAAGTCTGTCAAGAAATGCTTTCCCTCGGGGCCACCCGTCCGAAGTGGGGTGCCGCATTTTCAGGCACTTACACCGAAAGGGGACGCGCCATGCCCGAGACAACCGCCAAGAAAAAGCCCAGCCGAATCCAAAGGCGCAACCGCCGTGTGATCCTGGATGCGGCGCTTGATGTGTTTTCGACCTATGGGTTTCGCGGTGCCACGCTGGATCAGATCGCCAGCGAGGCGGGGCTGAGCAAACCGAATATATTGTATTATTTCAGCGGGAAGGAAGAAATCCACACGACCCTGCTGAGCCAGCTGATGGAGACATGGCTCGACCCGCTGGTAGAGCTCGACGCCGATGGTGACCCGCACACAGAGCTGTTGGATTATGTGCAGCGCAAACTGGATATGGCACGGGATCTGCCCCGTGAAAGCCGCTTGTTTGCCGGTGAAATTTTACGCGGTGCGCCCCATATGGAGCCGCGCTTGCAAAGCGATCTGAAACCGCTGTTCGACGAGAAATGCGCGGTTATTTCCGATTGGATGGCGGCGGGAAAGATCGCGCGGATGGACCCGCGCCATCTGATTTTCTCGATCTGGTCGACCACGCAACACTATGCTGATTTCGCGCCGCAAGTCGCGCTGCTGCTGGACGGCGATGCCGATCAGCACCAGCAGGCGTCGGACCATCTGCGACTGATGTTCTCGACGTTGTTAACCCCCGCCGCGCCTCAACAGTAGCGACGGGGGCAAGGGTCACTCGGCCGCAGTGGCGGAGGGGTTGTTGGGGTGCGTCGTCCAGTTGGCGTAATTCGGATCAACGGGCTTGCCCGTGCGCGGGTCCGTGGTGCCGGGGGCCAGCTCCACCATCGAGATACAATCCTCGACCGGGCAGACATTGACGCAGAGGTTGCAGGCGACGCATTCGTCGTCGATCACGCTGAAGGTGCGATCTTCGGACATGGCAATCGCCTGATGCGAGGTGTCTTCGCAGGCGGCAAAGCAGCGCCCGCAGGAGATACACAGATCCTGATCGATTTTGGCCTTGGCGACATAGTTCAGGTTCAGCTGGTTCCAGTCGGTCACATTCGGCACCGCACGGCGCACCAGTTGATCGACCGAAGTCATCCCCTTGTCGTCCATATATTCCGACAGGCCCGAGATCATCTCTTGCACAACCTTGAAACCATAGGTCATCGCCGCCGTGCAGACCTGCACATTGCCCGCGCCAAGGGCCAGAAACTCTGCCGCGTCGCGCCATGTGGTCACGCCGCCGATGCCGCTGATCGGCATATCCGCCGTCTCGGGGTTGCGCGCGATTTCCGCAACCATGTTCAACGCAATCGGCTTTACCGCCGGGCCGCAATAGCCGCCGTGGGTGCCTTTCCCATCGATCATCGGTTCGGGCGCGAACAGGTCCAGATCAACCGAGGTGATGGAGTTGATCGTGTTGATCAGGCTCACCGCATCCGCGCCGCCGCGTTTCGCGGCCTCGGCGGGGTAGAGCACATTGGTGATGTTCGGCGTCAGCTTCACGATCACCGGCATGCGCGTGTATTGCTTGCACCAGCGGGTGACCATTTCAATGTATTCCGGCACCTGCCCCACAGCCGATCCCATGCCGCGTTCCGCCATGCCATGTGGGCAGCCGAAGTTCAGCTCGATCCCGTCGGCGCCGGTTTCCTCCACATGCGGCAGGATCGCTTTCCACGCTTCCTCCTCGCACGGGACCATGATCGACGCGATCAGTGCGCGGTCAGGGTAATCACGTTTCACCGCCTTCATCTCGCGCAGGTTCACCTCCAGCGGGCGATCGGTGATCAGCTCGATGTTGTTGAGCCCCAACAGCCGCCGGTCCGCGCCCCAGATCGCGCCATAACGCGGGCCATTGACGTTGACGACGGGCGGGCCCTCCATGCCGAGGGTCTTCCACACGACACCGCCCCAGCCTGCCTCGTAGGCGCGGCGGACGTTGTATTCCTTGTCCGTGGGTGGCGCGGATGCCAGCCAGAACGGGTTGGGGCTTTTGATGCCCACGAAGTCGCTTCTTAGATCAGCCATTTGCGTTCTCCTGTAGGGGCTTAGCCCATCAATACCATGTGAATGTCCATCGCCGCGTCGCGCCCTTCGGCGACAGCGGTCACGGTCAGGTCATCGCCGCCGCTCGCACAATCGCCACCGGCCCAGACCCCGTCGACACTGGTGCGTCCGGTGCCATCCACCTTGATCTTGCGCGCCTCTAGCATCGGCAGCGCGTCGCCCTGAAGGGTCTGGCCGATGGCCTTGAACACCTGATCCGCGGGCAGGCGCAGGGTTTGGCCCGTGCCATTCATCTGGTCGTCGACATATTCGAATTCGATCTCGCGCACCGCGCCGTTGCCGATCACGGCGACCGGCGTGGCATGGGTCACGATCCGCACGCCCTTGGAGGCGGCAAGATCCTGCTCGAACACGCTGGCATTCATCCGGTCGCGCCCGCGACGATAGACCAGCGTCACATTGAGCGCGCCCAGCAGTTTCGCCTGAATGGCGGCATCGATCGCGGTCATCCCGCCGCCGATCACCACCACGTCACGACCGATCGGGACCGCAGCCACATCGCTCGCCTGACGCAGGTGAGAGATGAAGTCGACCGCATCGAGCACGCCGGTTTTATCCTCGCCCTCGGCCCCCAAGGCGTTCACACCGCCAAGGCCCATACCAAGGAACACGGCGTCATAGTCGGCCCGCAAACTGTCCAGCGTCATCGCCGCCCCAAGGGCTGCATTGTTCTGCACGGTGATGCCGCCGATCTTGAGCAGCCAGTCCACCTCTGCCTGCGCGAAGCCGTCGGGTGTCTTGTAGGTGGCGATCCCGTATTCGTTCAGGCCGCCGGGCTTGGGCCGCGCGTCAAAAACGGTGACATCATGCCCCATCATCGCCAAACGGTGCGCACAAGACAGCCCCGCCGGACCTGCACCGACCACGGCCACGCGCTTGCCCGTCGAGGCCGCGCGTTCAAACGGATGCGCGCCCTGTGCTTGCAGATGGTCGGTGGCATAGCGTTGAAGCTCGCCGATCTTGACCGGCTTGCCCTCGGCCACCTCGCGCACACAGGCCTGTTCACAAAGCTGTTCGGTCGGGCAAACGCGGGCGCACATACCACCCATGATATTCTGGCTCAGGATCGTTTTGGCGGCGGCATCCGGTGTGCCCGTGGCGATCTGCCGAATGAAGAGCGGAATATCGATATCCGTCGGGCAGGCCGTGATGCACGGCGCGTCGTGACAGAAGTAGCATCGGTCCGCCGCGACAAGCGCTTCGTGCACATCCAGTGGCGGGTGCAAATCGGAAAACTGCGCGGCATAGGCGTCGGCGTCCAGCCGTCCGGCAGCCACCCCCGGTTCAAAGATTTTCTGCGACATTTTTTTATCCCTGCTGTCACTATTTATGCTGAAACGCTCCCACGGAATGATTTTTTTATCAACTGGTAAAATTATTTCATAACTGTGAAATTTCTTGCGCAAATGCCCGCCGGTTACGCGTTTCGGGGCAAAAACTCTTGATTTTGTCCTATTTGGCGCCAAAGTCAGAGGTGCGACGCGAAAGACTTTCGACCCCTCAGCCCTCCGGCGCTGGTGCGATCAAGTTCTGACCGAGCCACGCTGCCGCATAATGTGGGCAGGACAAACACGAGGAGAAACGGGGCATGGCGACTGGCACCGTAAAATGGTTCAATACCACAAAGGGATACGGCTTTATCGCGCCTGATGGTGGCGGCAAAGATATCTTTGTTCACATCTCGGCGGTTGAACGCGCTGGCCTGACCGGGCTTGCCGACAACCAGAAGGTGACATTCGACGTAGAAGCGGGCCGTGACGGCCGCGAAAGCGCCGCGAATATCGCATTGGCCTAACCGGCCCAAAACCGGTTCATCAATATTTTTGACGACGGGCGCTTCGGTGCCCGTTTTTTGTGCAAAACTACTCGTTTTCGTTGATCTGATCGATCAGCGTCAGCACTTTCGGGCCCAAAGCGTCGACGATTCTCGTGACGCCTTGCGCGTTCGGATGCACCCCGTCGGCCTGGAAAAAACCGCGTGCCTGCGCCAGATCTGGCGTCTCGCCATTGTCGGACAGGCCGTCAAAGAAGCTGCCCATCAGGCTCGCGTCATATTGCGCGGCAAGATCGGGATAGATGCTGTCAAAGGCGGTTTTATAGTCGGGGCCAAAGTTGCCCGGCGCGGTCATGCCGACCAGCAGCACCTCTACCTCGGCGTCTTGGGCGGCCTTCATGATTCCATCCAGATTGGCGCGGCTGACCGCGGGGTCGATCCCGCGCAACAGGTCATTCCCGCCCAGAGTCACGATCATGCCATCGACCTCGGGCGTCATGGTCCAGGCGACCCGCGCCAACCCGCCAGCGGTCGTATCCCCCGACACGCCTGCGTTGATCACCGTCACATCTGCACCGTTCTGATCCAGCCAGTTTTGCAACTGTGGCACGAACCCGTCCTCGGCGGGCAGGCCGTAGCCCTGCGTCAGACTGTCGCCCAATGCTGCAATAACAAGCGGTTCCGCCAGTGCGGGGCCTGATAATACCAGAACAAGTGCCGTCGTAACCTTGCGCATCATGGTCGAACCTCCATATCCAACAGGGACCGTATTTCAAAAGGCAGCCCTATGACCGACCCGGTGTTCCAGCTTCAAGATGCATCCCTGAAACTGAATGGCAACGCCGGAAAGGTCGACATCCTACATGGGATCACCCTGGACGTCGCACAAGGAGAGACGGTCGCCTTTACCGGCCCGTCGGGGTCGGGCAAGTCTTCGTTGCTGATGGTCATGGGCGGGCTGGAGCGTGCAACCGGCGGATCGGTGCGCGCCTTGGGCGAAGACCTGAGCACCCTGTCCGAAGACGGGCTGGCCAAATTTCGCCGCGGGCGGATGGGCATCGTGTTCCAGTCCTTCCACCTCATCCCCACCATGACCGCGCTGGAAAACGTCGCCACCCCGCTGGAACTTAACGGCGTCGCGGACGCCTTTGACCGGGCCGAGGCGGAATTGCACGCGGTGGGTCTGGGGCACCGGCTCAACCACTATCCCGCACAGATGTCGGGCGGCGAACAGCAGCGGGTCGCATTGGCCCGCGCCTCTGCCCCGCGTCCGGCGATCCTTTTGGCGGATGAGCCGACAGGGAACCTCGACAGTACCAATGGTGCCGCGATCATGGAGCTGTTGTTTGATCTGCGCGAAAAACATGGCGCGACCTTGGTGTTGGTGACCCACGCCGATGAATTGGCCGCGCGCTGTGATCGGATCGTCACCCTGACCGACGGGCGGATCGTCAGCGGGACGGGCGCATGAGCCTGCGTCTGGCCGGCCGCTTTGCCCGCCGCGAGATGCGCGGGGGGCTGCGGGGTTTCCGTCTGTTTCTGGCCTGCCTCGCCCTTGGCGTCGCGGCAATTGCTGCCGTCGGCTCTGTCCGCTCTGCGATCGAGGGCGGCTTGCAACGCGAAGGTGCGGCCCTGCTTGGTGGCGCGGCCGAGATTGATTTCACCTATCGTTTCGCCACCGATGCCGAACGCGACTGGATCGAGAGCCAAGCCAGCGCCGTCTCCGAGGTTGTCGAGTTTCGGTCCATGGCTGTCGCGGGTGATGGGGCCGCCGCTGACCGTGCGCTGACGCAGGTGAAGGCGGTCGATGATCTTTATCCGCTGGTGGGCGAGATGGTGCTTGAACCGGCGATGCCGCTGGAACAGGCGCTCGGGCTGGAAAACGGCCTGTCCGGCGCGGTGATGGAGCGCGCCTTGTCCGACCGTCTGGGCCTGTCCCCCGGCGACACCTTCAAGCTTGGCATCAAGGAATTCCGCCTCTCCGCCCTGATCGTGCGCGAACCCGACAGCGCCGCCAGCGGCTTTGCCCTTGGGCCGCGTACCCTGCTCCGGACCGAGGCGCTGGATGGGGCCGGCCTGCTGGCGGAAGGGACGCTGTTCAACTCCAAATACCGGATGTTGCTGCCTGCCGATACCGACCTTGATCAACTGCGCTCCGCCGCCCGTACGCGGTTCGAAAACAGCGGGATGCGCTGGACCGATGCGCGCAACGGGGCACCGGGGGTGTCGCGCTTTGTCGAACGGTTGACGGCGTTTCTGATCCTTGTGGGTCTATCCGGTCTGGCTGTGGGCGGTGTGGGCGTATCGGCTGCGGTGCGATCTTACCTCACCGGCAAGACCGAAGTCATCGCCGTGCTCCGCGCGCTAGGGGCAGACCGCGCGACGATATTCCAGACATACTTCATGCAGATCGGTGCGCTATCACTTTTGGGCGTCACCATCGGCGTGGTGCTTGGGGCCGTGGCCCCGCTGATCTTTGCGCCGCTGATCTCTGCGCGGCTGCCGATCCCTGCGGCCTTTGCCATCTATCCGGCCCCCTTGGCCGAGGCGGCGATTTACGGGTTGCTGACCGCCTTTGCCTTCACGCTGTGGCCACTGGCCCGCAGCGAGAATATCCGCGCAGCGACGCTGTTTCGCGATGCATGGGACGGGGCCGCGCGTTTTCCGGCACCGCGCTATGTGGCGATTATCGTGATGACCGTGGCGCTGCTGGTCGCGCTGGCGGGGTGGTTCAATGGCAGTTGGTGGCTGACGCTCTGGACATTGGGCGGCATCGCAGGCGCGCTCGGGATACTCACGCTGGCGGCGCTGCTGGTGCGGTTCCTCGCACAACGCGCAGCGGTTCTGGCACGCGGGCGACCGCGGCTGCGTTGGGCCCTCGCTGCGATTGGCGGCAGTGGCGAAGGTGCCGGGGCCGTGGTGCTCTCGCTGGGGCTCGGTCTGTCGGTGCTGGCCGCCGTGGGGCAGATCGACGGCAACCTGCGGCAGGCGATCTCGGGCAATCTGCCCGATGTGGCCCCGTCGTATTTCTTTGTCGACATCCAGAAAGACCAGATCGACGGCTATACCAAACGGCTGACCGACGACCCCGCCGTGCGCCGCATCGACAGCGCGCCGATGCTGCGCGGCGTCGTGACCCAGATCAACGGCAGGCCCGCCAAAGAGGTCGCGGGCGATCACTGGGTGGTGCGCGGCGACCGCGGGCTGACCTATGCCGAGGCCCCCGATGACGACACGGTGATCACCGCGGGCGAATGGTGGGCGCCTGATTACGCGGGCCCGCCGCTCATTAGCTTTGCCGCCGAAGAGGCCGAGGAGATCGGGCTAGAGCTTGGCGATACGCTGACCATCAACGTGCTGGGGCGCGACATCACCGGCACCATCGCCAGCTTCCAGGAGGTCGACTTCTCGACCGCGGGGATCGGGTTTATCCTGACCATGAACCCCGCCGCCCTGACCGGCGCGCCGCATACCTATATCTCGACCGTCTACGCCGATGCAGAGGCCGAAGCACCGATCCTGCGCGATCTGGCCACCGCCTATCCCAACATCACCGCGATCCGCGTGCGCGATGCAATCGACCGCGTAGCGGCGGTGCTTAGCGGGTTGGCTGCGGCGACATCCTACGGCGCGGCGGCTACTCTTCTGACCGGCTTTCTGGTATTGATCGGGGCAGCCGCCGCCGGGGCGGATGCCCGTCGCTATGAAGCCGCCTTGCTGAAAACGCTGGGGGCCTCGCGCCGCAGCATCGCCGCCAGCTTTCTGATGCGTGCCGCTCTGCTGGGGCTCTTCGCCGGCGGGGTTGCCCTGCTGGCAGGTATTTTGGGCGGATGGGCCGTGAGCCGCTTTGTGATGGACACCAGCTTTGCCGTGGTATGGCCTTCGGCGCTGTTGATCGTCACTGGGGGCGCGCTGGCGTCGATCCTTGCCTCGCTTGGCTTTGCGATCAAAGCCTTGAACGCCAGACCCGCACAGGTGCTGCGCGCCCGCGAATAGATGGAACCGATAGACCGAAAGAGGGATATAACAATGACGCAGACCACCCAGACACTGCCCGCCCCCCTGCCACCCGTTCTGACGGCAGCCCAGCAAACGCATGTGGTGAACGTCCTGCGCCGTGCCGCACGGGCCGAGGTGCTGCCGCGTTTCCGCAACCTCGCCCCCGCTGACATCGACACCAAATCCGGCCCCCATGATCTGGTCACCGCTGCCGATCTGGCGGCCGAGGCAATGATCACCCGCGCCCTCGCCGCGGCCTATCCGGATGCGCTGATCATCGGAGAAGAGGCCGTATCGGCCGACCCCGCCCTGCAGGACAAGATCGCCGACGCCCCGCTGGCCTTTATCCTTGATCCCATCGACGGCACATCGAATTTCGCCCACGGGCTGTCCACCTTCGGCATGATCCTTGCGGTCACGCGCTTTGGCAAACCGGCCTTCGGCGTCATCTATGACCCGGTCAATGACGACTGGGTGATCAGCGATGACACCAGCCCCCCGCGCTTTGAACGCGCCCTTGGGCAGTCGCGCCCGCTGCGGGTCAGCATGGGCAAACAGATCGAGGACCTCAGCGGTTTCGTTCCGCTGGGGAACTTCAGCAAAGAGCTGCGGGGCAAAGTCGCGGCCACCCTGCCCAGCTTTGCCAAGGTAAACTCCCTTCGTTGCTCGGCGCATGAATACCGTACTGTCGCCCAGGGGCACGCCGATTTCGTGCTCAGCGGGACGCTGCACCCTTGGGACCATGCTGCCGGCGCGTTGATCTGCACCCAAGCCGGTGCCCATGTTGAGATGCTGTCGGGCGGCCCTTATGACGCGACGCTGCGCACAGGGCATATTCTGGTGGCACCGGACAAAACGACATGGAACCGCCTGCGCAAGGTCTTTGCCTTCCTCGCCGAAGACTGAGCCCGCAATGCAAAACGGGCGCGAGGTTTCCCCCGCACCCGTTCGATCACATGTATAGGGAACAGCTTACTCAGCCGCCTCTGCGTATTCCTCCATCGGGGGGCAGGTGCAGATCAGGTTGCGGTCGCCATGCACGTTGTCGACACGGTTGACCGGAGGCCAGTATTTGTCGACGCGGAACGCGCCGGGGGGGAAACAGCCCTGTTCGCGCGTGTAGGGACGATCCCACTCGCCAACCAGATCCTCGACCGTGTGCGGCGCGTTCTTCAGCGCGTTGTTCTCGCGCGGCATATCGCCGTTCTCGATTGCGCGGATCTCGTCACGGATCGCGAGCATCGCGTCGCAGAAACGGTCCAGCTCGGCCTTGGTTTCCGACTCCGTCGGTTCCACCATCAGCGTGCCTGCGACAGGGAAGCTCATCGTTGGCGCATGGAAGCCGGCGTCGATCAGACGTTTCGCAATGTCATCCACCGTCACGCCTGCGCTGTCCTCGAACGGGCGCACGTCAAAGATACATTCATGTGCAACGCGCCCTGTCGGCCCCTTGTACAGCACCTCGAACGCCCCTTCGAGGCGCTTGGCAATGTAGTTGGCGTTCAGGATCGCCACCCGCGTCGCCTGCGTCAGCCCGTCACCGCCCATCATCAAGCAATACGACCACGAGATCGGCAGCAACGATGGCGACCCGTAGGGTGCCGCCGAAACAGCGCCTTCACCGCCGTTCGGATGGCCGGGCACATGGGGGATGAGATGTGATTTCACGCCGATCGGCCCCATGCCGGGGCCACCGCCCCCATGCGGGATGCAGAAGGTCTTGTGCAGGTTCAGGTGGCTGACATCCCCGCCCACATCGCCCGGACGCGCCAGACCGACCATCGCGTTCATATTCGCCCCGTCGATATAGACCTGCCCACCGTGATCATGGGTGATCTTGGTCACCTCGGTCACGGTTTCCTCGAAAACGCCGTGGGTCGAGGGATAGGTGATCATGCAACCGGCAAGGTTCTCGCTGTGCTTTTCCGCCTTGGCGCGGAAGTCGTCCAGGTCGATGTCACCATTGGCCGCTGTCTTGATCACGACCACCTTCCACCCCACCATATTGGCGCTGGCGGGGTTGGTGCCATGGGCCGACATGGGGATCAGGCAGATGTTGCGATGCCCCTGCCCGTTGGCTCGGTGATAGGACGCAATCGCCAGAAGGCCGGCATATTCCCCCTGCGCGCCGGAATTCGGCTGCATGGAAATCGCGTCATACCCGGTGATGTCACAAAGCTTGGCCGACAGGTCGTCGATCATATGCTTGTAACCAAGCGCCTGATCCTGCGGCACAAACGGGTGAATCATCGAGAACTCGCGCCAGCTGACAGGCATCATCTCTGCGGCCGAATTCAGCTTCATTGTGCAGGACCCCAGCGGGATCATCGCGCGGTCCAGCGCCAGATCACGGTCGGCCAGACGGCGCATGTAGCGCATCATCTCGGTCTCGGCGCGGTTCATGTGGAAGATCGGATGAGTGAGATAGGCGCTTTCACGCAGCATGTCGTCAGGGAAACGATACTGCGCCTCGAATGTCTCGTCACTGCGGCGGATGCCAAAGGCGCGCCAGACGGCTTCGATCGTCTCGGGCACTGTACGTTCGTCCAGCGTGATGCCGACACGTGTTTCACCGACGCGGCGCAGGTTGATGCCTTCGTCCACCGCGGATTTCATGACCGCGGCCTGCAAGGGGCCGACATCAACCGTCACCGTGTCGAAGAAGGATTTGGGATCGACCTTAAAGCCGGCCTCCTCCAGCCCGTTCGCCAAACGCACCGCCTTGCGATGGATGCGCTGCGCGATGGCCTTCAGCCCCTCGGGCCCGTGGAACACCGCATACATGGACGCCATCACCGCCAGCAAAGCCTGCGCCGTGCACACGTTAGAGGTCGCCTTTTCGCGGCGGATGTGCTGCTCGCGGGTCTGCAGGGACAGACGGTAGGCGCGGTTGCCATGCGCATCAATCGAGACACCGACAATCCGCCCCGGCATTGCGCGCTTATAGGCATCCTTGCAAGCCATATAGGCCGCATGCGGACCGCCATAGCCTTCGGGCACGCCAAACCGCTGGGTGGACCCGACGGCGATATCGGCCCCCATGGCACCGGGCTCTTTCAGCAGCGTCAGCGCCATCGGATCAGCGGATACGACGCCCAAGGCACCTGCCTCATGCAGCGCGGCCATATGGTCGGTAAAGTCGCGCACATGGCCATAGGTGCCAGGGTACTGGAACAGCGCCCCGAAGACAGCGCTCGCGTCCATCTTGTCAGGGTCGCCGATGATCACCTCGATATCCAGCGGGGCTGCGCGGGTCTGGATAACGGCGATGTTCTGGGGGTGGCAATCGCGGTCGACAAAGAACGCCTTGGCCTTCGATTTCGACAGGCGCAGCGCCATGGTCATCGCCTCGGCACAGGCCGTCGCCTCGTCCAGCAGGGACGCATTGGCGACCTCAAGCCCGGTCAGATCGCTGACCATGGTCTGGAAGTTCAACAGCGCCTCAAGACGCCCTTGGCTGATCTCGGGCTGGTAGGGGGTGTAGGCCGTGTACCATGCGGGGTTTTCAAAAATATTGCGCTGGATCGCAGGCGGCGTCACCGTGCCATGATAGCCCTGCCCGATCAGCGAGGTGAGCACCTTGTTCTTGCCCGCCACCAGGCGCATGTATTCCAGCACTTCGCGCTCTGACATGGGCTTGCCGAAATCCAGCGGCTCTTTCTGGCGGATTTGCGCGGGCATCGTGTCATCGATCAACGCGGCAAGGCTCTGTGCGCCGACGGTTTTCAACATGTCCGACATCTCTGCCGGGGACGGCCCGATATGTCTGCGATTGGCAAAATCATACGGCAAATATTCGGTCGGTTTGAAAACCATGGCGCGGGGCCCCTCTTCCAAATGGTATAAAAATCCCCGCCGGAGGCTCCGACGGGGGCAGCGGGATTTACCCGATGAACTTCTGATAGGCGGCTTCGTCCATGAACTCGTCCATCTGGCTTGGATCGGACGCCTTCATCTTGAAGAACCACGCATCGCCCTGCGGATCGTCATTCACCATCGCGGGGTTGTCGGACAGCGTGCTGTTGACCTCGATGATCTCTCCATCGATCGGTGCCAGAATATCAGACGCGGCCTTGACGGATTCGATCACGACGACCTCGTCGTCCTTGCTGACGGTCGTGCCTTCGTCGGGCAGTTCGACAAACACCACGTCGCCCAGTTGTTCAGCGGCGTGAATGGTGATGCCAACGACGATCTCGTCGCCTTCAACCCGCAGCCATTCGTGCTCTTCGGTAAACTTCATTCTTTCATCCTTCGCTAGATTATCTTTTAAAATTCGCCGCAACAAAGGGCAGCTTGGCAACGGTCACCGGCAGACGCTTGCCACGGACTTCGCCCCACAGCATCGTATCAATACCCGCCTGCACCTCACTGACATAGCCCATTGCGACAGGCCCGCCTACCGTCGGCCCGAAACTGCCCGAGGTGACCTCGCCCACTTGTGTGCCCCCTGTCGCGGCGTCAAACAGCGGTGTCCCGTCGCGCATCGGCGCACGGCCTTCGGGGGCCAGACCGACACGCTTGCGGCCGACACCATCGTCAAACGCCGCTTGAACGGCATCGGCACCGGGGTAGCCGCCCGCGCGTTCACCACCGGTGCGGCGCGCTTTCTGGATCGCCCAGGTCAGGCTGGCCTCTACCGGATTGGTGCCCGCGTCGATGTCATTGCCATAAAGACACAAGCCCGCCTCAAGCCGCAGCGAATCCCGCGCGCCCAGACCAATGGGTTCCACACCCTCGATCTCCAGCAATCGGCGGACCAGCGCTTCGGCCTGCGCCTCCGGCACCGAAATCTCGAAGCCATCCTCGCCGGTATAGCCCGACCGCGAGGCCCAGACCTCTACCCCGTTCAGCGTCAATGTGCCGAAATCCATGAACCGCATTTTGTCCGCAGCGGCATCAAGCGACGCCACAGCCGCCCCCGCCGCAGGGCCCTGCACCGCCACCAGCGCGCGGTCGGTGACCGGGGTCACGGTGATCTCTGGCTCTAACGCGGCTTTCATGCGTGCGATATCGGCATCCTTGCAGGCGGCGTTGACAACGACGAACAGGTCATCCCCACGGCGCGCGAACATCAGGTCATCCTCGATCCCGCCGGCGTCATTGGTGAAGAACCCATAGCGCTGCCGCCCGTCTTCCAGCCCCAGCACATTCATCGGCACCAATGTCTCGAACGCCAGCGCCACGGCGTCCCACGACGGGCCGGTCACCATCACCTGCCCCATGTGGCTGACATCAAAAACGCCCGCTGCGGCGCGGGTGTGCAGGTGCTCTTTCATCACGCCCATCGGATACTGCACAGGCATGGAATAGCCCGCAAAGGGCACCATCTTGCCCCCCAGTTCCAGATGAAGATCGTATAGCGGTGTCTGTTGCAAATCGCTCATGGTCACGCGGCCTTTCCCTATCCAGAAGGCCATCGACCATACTGGCACCCAGCAGACCGCAGGAATGCAGCCTGTCAAATGCCCCCTCTGTCCTTTCGCCTGAGATCGTTATCCCTTCGGCGGACGCTGTCGCGTCACTCTCCAGAGTTGTTAGGTCCCGTTGCGGTCCTTTGGCCTGAGAGTTTCCGGGGCGGTTGCTCCTTCGGCACCGGCTTGCGCCGGTTCTCCCGTAACGGTGTGGGCAAGTGCTATGCCGGAACGCGGCGCTGCGTCAAGCAAAGTTGACAGGGCGGCGCGAAAACTTTCATCCGGTGCCGCGATATTGGGCAGCACGCCGGGTGCGGCGCGTGCAAGATGTGGACATCATCGCGCAGCGGCGCCAAAACACCCGCATGACACCATATTTCTTCGGCTACGGCAGCCTCGTAAACCGCAATACCCACGCCTATCCAGACGCCCGTCCGGCGCAGCTTCGCGGCTGGCACCGGCTTTGGGTGCGCATCGAAGGCGCCGCGCATGTGTTCCTGAGCGTGCTGCCCGAAGAGGGCACCGTGATCGATGGGTTGATCGCGGCGGTCCCCGGTGCCGATTGGGTGGCGCTGGATACGCGCGAAACCAACTATGATCGCATCGGGTCGAACGGGGCGGTGGTGCATGACATCATCCCGGCCCCCGATATGGCGCATTATTCCGTGCCCACAGACACCCATGTGACATCGGGCGACCATACCATCTTGCTCAGCTATCTTGATGTGGTGGTGCAGGGGTTCCTGCGCGAATATGGCATCGACGGGGTGCAGCGTTTCTTTGACACGACGCGGGGCTGGGATACGCCGATCCTGAACGACCGCGCCGCGCCGAAATACCCGCGCGCGCAAGAGCTTACCGCGCAGGAAACCGCGCTGGTCGACCAGCATCTGACCCGCCTATCGGCGCAGGTGCAGTAGCGACATCAACCGCCCGTCGCGGGCGAAAGCTTCGGGCTTGGCGCGTTTGCGCTGCCCCCCTTGCGCGATCATCCGCCGCGCGAGCACCCAGGCCAGCGCCCCGAACAGCACCCCCGCCGCCGCCTGCCCGATCAGCACACCGGGGGCCCCGAACAGCAGGCTGCCACCCCAGACCAGCGGGATCATCCCCAGCGTGTTGCGACCCCAGTTGGTCACGGTCGAATAATAGGGGTGGCCCATATTGTTGAACGCCGCATTCGACACGAACAACACGCCGTTGAAAAAGAACGCCAGGGATAGCGGCCCACAGAACAGATAGATCAACGTCAAGGTGATCCCCTGCGCATCAAACATCGCCGCCAGCGGCGCGCGGAACGTAAACAGCGCGGCCGAGATGACGACGATCACCAAAGCGGCAAAGCTGACTCCCGCGGCATAGGTCCGCTTGACCCGCCCCAGATCGCCCGCGCCAAAGTTCTGCCCGATGATCGGCCCCACCGCCCCCGACAGGGCAAAGATCACGGCAAAGGCAACGGGCATCATGCGGCTGACAATCGCCATGCCTGCGACAGCATCCTCGCCATAGGCCGCCATTGCACGGGTCACATAGGCCTGCCCCACCGGCGTGGCGACCTGCGTTAGAATGGCGGGCACCGCGATGGACAACACGGGCATCAGATCGCGCCATAGCCCCGCGGGGCGCGGCATCGCGATCCCGCCATAGTGGCGCACAATTGGCATCAGGGCGGTATAGGCAATCACCACCCGCGCCACGAAAGACGCCCAGGCCGCGCCGGTCAGGCCCAGATCAAAGGTAAAGATCAGGATCGGATCGAGGATGGCATTCACGATGCCCCCCGCGATCGTCGCCATCATCGCCCGCCGTGCATCCCCATGGGCCCGCAGGATCGCGCTGCCCATCATACCGACCATCAGAAATGGCACCGACGGCACGACGATCTGCAGGAAATCCACCGCCAGCGCCGCCGTCTCACCGCCTGCGCCGACCCAGCCGACCAGCACATCCAGCGACAGGAACACACAAAGCGCAAAGATCACGCCAAAGACCGCGCCATAGCACAGCGCATGGGTCGTCCTCTCTGTCGCGAGCTGCGCGTTGTCTTGCCCCAAGGCCCGCGCGACCAAGGCCCCCGCCGCGATGCCCAACCCGATCCCGAAGGAGGTGGTGAAAAACAAGATCGCACCGGCATACCCTATGGCCGCCGCCAGCTCTGCCTTGCCCAACATAGAGATGAAAATCATGTCGACGAAATCGACAAGAAACACGGCCACCAGCCCGACAGAGGCCAGCAAAGACATATTGGCGACATGCCCGAACAGATTACCCGACAAAAATTTGGCGCGCCCATCAACCATGATGGACGCGCCCTATGTCAGCCGACAGCGGCTTCATTTTGCCAGATAAACTCTCGCCGAAGGCTCCCGAACTTGCGCCCGTGAACCCGGCCCGTTTCACCCGCGCGCCTTCACGACTTGCAGCAATGGCAGCACTGCCGCCATGTCGGGGCCGTGGGGTTTGCCAGTCAGCGCCAGACGCAGCGGCATGAACAGCCCCTTGCCCTTGCGGCCGGTCTGCTCTTTCACGGCGGCCGTCCATGTGCCCCAGGTGCTTTCGTCAAACTCGCCCTCAGGCAGAAGCGCCAAGGCTTCGGCGACGAACTCTTTATCCTCGTCCGCGATCACAGGCTCTGCGCCTTCGCTGAACATCTGCCACCAACCTTTCAGATCGTGCAGCGTGGTGATGTTTTCGCGGGTGACCTGCCAGAACAGCGCGGCTTTATCCTCGGGCACACCGAGGGCTGCGATGTCGCTTGCAACGGCCTCAAGCGGCAGGGTCTGCAGATAGCGGCCGGTCATGGGGAACAGGTCCTCGACGTCGAATTTGGTCGGTGCCGAGCCGAAGCGTTCGATGTCGAAACCGTCGATCAGGCTCTCCATATCGGTGCGCAGCTCAATCGGGTCCGAAGAGCCCAAGCGCGCCATTGTCGACAGCAGCGCAAAAGGATGCACACCGCGTTCGCGCAGGTCGCGCAGCGCCAGCACGCCCAGACGTTTCGACAGCGCCTCCCCCTGCGGACCGGTGAGCAGCGAATGGTGCGCAAAGGTCGGCACGGTGCCGCCAAGCGCTTGCATGATCTGGATTTGCGTCGCCGTGTTGGTCACATGGTCGGACCCGCGCACGACATTGGTCACACCCATTTCCGTGTCATCGACCACAGACGCCAGCGTGTACAAAATCTGCCCGTCGCCACGGATCAACACGGGGTCGGACACCGATGCCGCATCGATCGAGATATCGCCCAGGATACCGTCTTTCCACTCGATCCGTTCCTGATCCAGCTTGAAACGCCACACGCCGGGGCCGCGTTCGTCGCGCAGCTTGGCTTTTTCGGCCTCCGACAGGTTCAACGCGGCGCGGTCATAGACCGGCGGCTTGCCCATGTTGAGCTGTTTCTTGCGCTTGAGGTCCAGCTCGGTCGGGGTTTCCCAGGCTTCATAGAAACGTCCGATCTTGCGCAGCTCGTCCGCGGCGGCGTGGTATTTGTCCAACCGTTCGGACTGACGCTCAACGCGGTCCCAATGCAGACCGAGCCATGTCAGGTCTTCTTTCAGACCGTCGACGTATTCTTCCTTGCTGCGCACCGGATCGGTGTCGTCGATCCGCAGGATGAACTCTCCGCCGTTCTTGCGGGCGATCAGATAGTTCATCAGCGCCGTGCGCAGGTTGCCTACGTGGATATAGCCGGTCGGGGACGGGGCGAAGCGGGTGATGGTCATTGGGTTCTCCTGATTGGCTGCTGGCTTGTCACAGCGCGGCGCCATTGTCTAGATAACGTGCAGCGTCGCCCGCGCGGTCAACTGGGGTCGCGCCAGCGGTTCACGATGGGATAGCGGCGGTCCAACCAGAACGCGCCCTTGGTCAAACGCGGACCGGGGGCGGACTGGAACCGTTTGTATTCACTGATATAGAGCAGGTGTTCGACCTTTTTGGCAACCTCGCGGTCAAAGCCCGCTGCCACGCAATCGGCGATGGACCCGTCATCATCCACAAGGATCGTCAGCATCGCGTCCAGATCGGGATAGTCGGGCAGGCTGTCGCTGTCTTTCTGATCCTCGCGCAGCTCGGCCGAGGGCGGCTTGTCGATGATGCGCGGCGCGATCACCTCACCCTCTGGGCCCTTCATCCAGTCGCGGTGGTTCTCGTTGCGCCAGCGGCAGCTGTCGAAGACGCGGGTTTTATACATATCCTTGATGGGGTTATAGCCCCCCGCCATGTCGCCATAGATCGTGGCGTAGCCCACCGCCACCTCTGACTTGTTGCCCGTGGTCAACAGCATCTCGCCGAACTTGTTGCTGACCGCCATCAACAGCAAACCGCGCAGGCGCGACTGGATGTTTTCCTCGGTCAGGTCTGGGGTGGTGCCCTCGAACAGCGGGGCCAGCGTGTCGGTGATCGCGGCACGGCCCTGCGCAATCGGCACATAGTCGTAGCGGCAGCCTAGCGCCTTGGCGACGGACTCAGCATCGTCCAGCGAGGCTTGGGAGGTATATTCGGACGGCAGCATCACACAGCGCACATTATCGGCGCCAAGCGCATCCACAGCGATCGTCGCCACAATCGCCGAATCGATCCCGCCCGACAGACCCAGCAACACTTTCTTGAACCCGGTCTTGCCCATGTAGTCGCGCAGGCCCTGCACCATGACGCGGTAATCCTGCTCAAGGTCCGACGGCATATGCGCCTTCTCGCCCTCGACCACGCGCCAGCCTTCGGGGGTCCGTTCAAGATCGACATGCGCGATCTGCGCGTCAAAGGCGGGCATCTGGAACGCCAGCTTGCCGCCGGGATTCAGCGCAAAGCTCGCCCCGTCAAAGACCTGATCATCCTGACCGCCCACCATATTGAGGTAGATCAGCGGCAGTTCAGTTTCGACCACGCGGGCAACCATATGGTTCAACCGCGTCTCGAATTTGCCGCGATAATAGGGCGACCCGTTGGGCACCAGCAGGAACTCCGCCCCGGTTTCGGCCAGCGTTTCGGCCACATCGGGGTGCCATGCGTCTTCGCAGATCGGGCTGCCGATGCGGGTATCGCCAACGGCGTACGGCCCACCCAAAGGCGCGCTGTCAAAAATGCGCACCTCGTCGAACACGGTCTCGTTCGGCAGGTTGTGCTTGAACACACGGCTGGCGATCTTGCCGTTTCTGAGGATCAGATAGGCGTTATAGAGCTTGGCCCCTTCGACCCAGGGCGCACCGATGGCCAGCGCGGGCCCGTCGGCACAATCAGCCGCCAGCGCTTCGAGGTGGGTCATCACATCCAGCTGGAACGCCTGCTTCATCACCAGATCTTGCGCGTTATACCCGGCCAGGAACATCTCGGGCAAAGCAACCAGATTGGCCCCTGCCTCTTTGCCCTGCGCCCAGGCCTCCCGCGCGAGGTCTGCGTTTCCGGCCAGATCCCCGACGGTGGGGTTCAACTGGCCAAGCGTGATGCGAAAACGCGATGTCATAGGGCGGTCCTTCGATAATCTACGCAAGTGATGTAGCAGATCACGCGCCAAGTGAAAGGCCAAGGCGCACCGCCGGTCAAAAGACGATTGCCCCCTTGCAGGCCATTGAATAGGCTAAGCGTTAACAAACTCGCCCGCCGCTCTTGGCCGCACTCTCTTTTGAAAGTTGCTGTATGACGAAATTGACCCTGACCCCGCTGATCCTTTGCCTTGGGCTACTGCCCTTCCCCGCGCTTGCGCAGGACGGCGAGGTTCAAAGCAAGCAATACGACGATGGCGGCGTCTATGAGGGGACGTTCAAGGACGGCGTACAGCACGGGACCGGCACCTATACGCTGCCCAACGGCTATGAATACGAAGGTGCCTGGGTAGACGGAGAGATCAAGGGCAAAGGCGTCGCGCGTTTCCCCAACGGGTCCGTCTACGAGGGCAACTTTGAAAAGGGCAAACCGGACGGTTTCGGCAAGATCACCTTTGCCGATGGCGGCACCTATGAGGGCGAATGGGAGGCCGGTGCGATCACCGGTCAGGGCATCGCGCTTTATGCCAATGGGGTGCGCTACGAAGGGTCGTTCCGCAATGCGAACCACCACGGCAAGGGCGTCATGCAATCCCCCGGCGGGTACGAGTATCAGGGCGACTGGGTCGATGGCGTCAAGCAGGGCGTGGGCAAGATCACCTATCCCGATGGCGCGCTCTATGACGGTGACATCGCCGATGGCGAACGCAATGGCACGGGCACGCTGACCATGCCCGACGGGCTGACCTATACCGGCCAGTGGAAAGATGGGCAGATCGACGGCACCGGCACGCTGACCCAGCCCAACGGCGATGTCTACGAAGGCGATCTGGTCGCCGGTCAGCGCCAGGGCACGGGCAAGGTGACCTATGCCAATGGCGACACTTACGAGGGCGGCTTCGAGGACGACCGCCGCGAGGGTCAGGGCACGTTCACCGGCACAGATGGCTATGTCTACACCGGATCATGGGTTGCCGGGCAGATCGAAGGCACAGGCAAGGTGACCTACCCTGACGGCTCTGTCTACGAAGGCAGTTTCCGCGATGATCTGGCCGATGGGGAGGGCAAGATCACCTATCCCGACGGATCAACCTACGAAGGGTCATGGGTCGCGGGCGTGATCGAAGGCGAAGGCCGCGCGACCTACCCCAATGGCATCGTCTACGAGGGCGGGTTCAAGAACGCGCGCAACGACGGTCAGGGCGTGATGACCTATGCCGACGGCTATAAGTATGACGGCAGCTGGAAAGACGGCCAACGCAACGGCATGGGCACCGCGACCTACCCCGATGGCACCGTCTACACCGGCGGCTTTGTCGACGGGCTACGCGACGGCATGGGCAAGATCACCATGCCCGACGGGTTCACCTATGACGGCCAGTGGTCCGGCGGAGAGATCGAAGGCACCGGCACCGCCACCTACCCTAACGGCGACATCTACGAAGGCGCGTTCGAGGGCGGCAAACGTCAGGGTCAGGGCACCATGCGCTATAAAACGGGCGAGGAAGTCTCGGGCCAGTGGGTCAACGGCGCGCTGCAAGAAGCGGGCACAGCCCCTGCCGAAGATGCTGGTGCGGTGCCCACGCCTGACGCCACGGATGAGGCACCGACAGACGCCGACACTCCGTCAGAGGCACCCGCCGACAGTACGGACGAGGCTGAAGGCAACGACGGCTAGATCACCTCGCCCGCGTCCAGTCGGGCGAGCAAGGCATCGCCTTCGGCCAGAACTGTCTTGCGTTTGTCGGCGTCCATCCGGTCCCACGTGCGGTACATATTGCCCATGCGCGGATTGTTCGAGAACCGGTCGCGATGGCGGTCCAGAAAGTGCCAGTAAAGCAGGTTGAACGGGCAAGCGGTGTCACCCGTCTTTGCGCTGACTGAATAGTGGCAGCTTTTGCAGTGATCCGACATACGGTTGATATAGGCCCCGGACGAGACATAGGGCTTGGACGCGATAACGCCGCCGTCGGCGAATTGGCTCATGCCGATGGTATTGGGGGCCTCTACCCATTCAAAGGCATCGGCATAGACCGCCAGATACCATTCATGCACCTGCGCCGGATCAATCCCGGCCAACAGGGCAAAGTTGCCCGTCACCATCAGCCGCTGGATATGATGCGCATAGGCTTGGGTCCTGGTCTGCCCCACGGCCTTGGCCACACAGTTCATCCGCGTTTCGCCACCCCAGTAGAACCACGGCAGGTCGCGGTCATGCCCCAGAATATTGCGGGCGGTATAGTCCGGCCCCTCAAGGAAATAGATGCCCCGCACATACTCGCGCCAGCCGATGATCTGCCGGATGAACCCTTCGGCGGCGTTGATCGGCGCGTGTCCTGCGGCATAGGCGTTGGCAGCGGCCTCGCAAATCTCGGTCACGTTCAGCAACCCGATGTTGAGGTAGGGCGACAGGATCGCGTGATACAGGAATTCATTCTCGTTCAGCATCGCGTCTTGATAGTCCCCAAACCGCGGCAGGGCATTCGCGATGAAATGGTCCAGCGCCTGCAGCGCCTCGGCGCGGGTGGTGGCGAACCCAAAAGGCTCTAGCGCGCCGAAGTTATCG
Source organism: Sulfitobacter sp. PM12 (assembly GCF_045586035.1). Classification (NCBI taxonomy): domain Bacteria; kingdom Pseudomonadati; phylum Pseudomonadota; class Alphaproteobacteria; order Rhodobacterales; family Roseobacteraceae; genus Sulfitobacter; species Sulfitobacter sp. PM12. Next base: position 808,947 of record NZ_CP151529.1, on the reverse strand, counting down.
CCGAAACGCGCTTCAACCAGTTCCAGCACTTCGCGCGTCGTGGCATCCGGGTCGAACCGCAGGGGGCCATCTACGGTGACATCCTCGGGCGCGGCTTTGCGGTTGTCGTGGTCGAAGTTCCACTTGCCACCGGCGGGTTGATCCCCTTCCATCAGCAGGCCGGTCTTGCGGCGCATCTCGCGGTAGAAATACTCCATCCGCAACGCTTTGCGGCCTTCGGCCCATGCCTCGAATTCGGCATGAGTGGCAAGAAAGCGGTCGTCGGGCAGCAGATGCACCTTCAGCGGGGCGTATTTCAGCTTGTCGATCAAGCGCCACTCCCCCGGCTCTGTCGCCAACACCTCGCTTGCCCCCGTCTGCGCTGCGCGGCGCAGCAATTCCCCCACGATAGAGCCCGCGTTATCCGTATCGTCCAGTTGCGTATAGGCGACCGTCCAGCCGTCCTGTTCCAACGCATGGGCAAACTTGCGCATCGCGGCAAAGATCAGGGCGATTTTCTTGGGGTGATGCCGGACATAGGCCGCCTCGTCCGCGACCTCGGCCATCACGACCGTATCGCGTGCCTTATCCGCCTGCGCCAAGGCGCTAAGCGTTTCTGTCAGCTGGTCGCCCAGAACCAGCACCAAACGCCCTACCATGGCACCGGCTTTCCGGCCCAGTCAAAGAACTGGCCTGTGTTCGCAGGCGTCAGTCCGTCGATCACAGCCAGCAGATTTTCCGCCGCCTCCGACGGTGCGACAGCGGGATGGCGGGCAAGGTATTTCGCGGTAAAGGCGGTCTTGACCGTGCCGGGGTGCAGGGCGACGCAGATACTGCTCTTGTGACTGCGCGCCAGTTCGATCGCGGCGGTGTGTACGATCTGGTTCACCGCCGCCTTGGCGCTGCGATAGCTGATCCAGCCGCCGATCCGATTGTCCCCGATCGACCCCACACGCGCAGAGAATACGGCAAAGACACAAGGCGCGTCCCGCCGCAGCAGGTCGCCCGCGTGGCGCAGCACCAGTGCAGGGCCCACGGCGTTCAACGCGAATTGGTCCAACATCGCCTTTTGGCTGATCGATTTGATCGTCTTTTCCGGTGCGGCGCCGTCAATCTCAAGCGCGCCTGTGGCCACCAGCACCACATCAAACGGCCCGTTTAGCGCGGTCAAGTGCTGGTCCACACTGCATTCGTCCGTGATGTCGAACCCGTCCACCGACCGTGACAGCCGCGTGACCGTATCGCCGTGCGCCTCGTAAGCGGCGGCCAAGGCGGCACCCACACCGCCCGACGCCCCGATGATCAAAACCTGTTTCATGCAAGGGGAGGTAGCGGAAAACAGCCTCCCTTCAAGCGCGGAAAAAAGGGCGCAGAAAAACCCTTCCCATTTGCGAATGCACGGGTATAACTTGTCGCCATGACACACGCCGATCATATTGCGATCCTGCCGCGCCGCTGCGCGACTTTCCTGCGTGCCAACCTACTGCTGCTAATCCGCCTCTGAGCGTGCCATCCGGCGCGCCCGCTCAGAGGGATGTGCCGCGCGCCACGGATTTATACAGCAGAATGAAAGAACCCAAACGATGACAGATACCACACAACAAGACCGCGTCTTGATTTTCGACACGACATTGCGCGACGGCGAACAATCCCCCGGCGCCACCATGACCCACGCCGAAAAGATCGAGATCGCGGGCCTGCTGGACGAGATGGGCGTCGACATTATCGAGGCCGGTTTCCCTATCGCCTCCGAAGGGGATTTCGCCGCCGTCAGCGAAATCGCGAAACTGTCGAAGAACTCGGTCATCTGCGGGCTGGCCCGCGCCCAATTCGGCGACATCGATCGTTGCTACGAGGCGATCAAACACGCGGCCCAGCCCCGCATTCACACATTTATCGGCACCTCGCCGCTGCACCGCGCCATTCCGAACCTCACGATGGACGAAATGGCCGACCGCATCCACGAAACGGTGACCCATGCACGCAACCTGTGCGACAATGTGCAATGGTCGCCGATGGACGCCACGCGGACCGAGCTTGATTACCTGTACCGTGTCGTCGAAATCGCGATCAAGGCGGGAGCGACCACGATCAACATCCCCGATACCGTCGGCTATACCGCGCCGCGCGAAAGCGCTGATTTGATCCGCAAGCTCTTGGAAAATGTCCCCGGCGCGGACGAGATCGTCTTTGCCACGCATTGTCACAACGACCTTGGCATGGCGACCGCCAACAGCCTTGCCGCCGTCGAAGCGGGCGCGCGCCAGATCGAATGTACGATCAACGGCTTGGGCGAACGCGCGGGCAACACCGCGTTGGAAGAGGTCGTGATGGCGCTGAAAGTGCGCAATGACATCATGCCGTTCCAGACCAAGATCGACAGCACCAAGATCATGAATATCTCGCGCCGCGTTGCCGCTGTTTCGGGCTTCGCCGTGCAGTTCAACAAGGCCATCGTCGGCAAGAACGCCTTTGCGCATGAAAGCGGCATCCATCAGGACGGCATGCTCAAGAACGCCGAAACATTCGAGATCATGCGCCCCGAAGACGTGGGCCTGACCGAGACCAACATCGTGATGGGCAAACACTCGGGCCGTGCGGCGTTACGCTCGAAGCTGGAAAACCTCGGCTATGAATTGGGGGATAACCAGCTCAAGGATGTGTTTGTCCGTTTCAAGGAACTGGCCGACCGCAAGAAAGAGATCTACGACGACGATCTCATCGCCTTGATGCGCACCGCCACCGATCCTGAAAGCGACCGCATTGTGCTGGGTAGCATGACCGTCGTCTGTGGCACCGAAGGCCCGCAGAAGGCAGAGATGTCGCTGACGGTGGATGGTGCGGAAACCTCTACCTCGCAAACCGGTGACGGGCCTGTGGATGCCGCGTTCAACTGCATCAAGGCGCTGGTCGATCACAGCGCGCGCTTGCAATTGTATCAGGTGCACGCCGTGACCGAAGGCACCGACGCGCAGGCCACCGTTTCTGTCCGGCTCGAGGAAGACGGCCGCATCGTGACCGGTCAGTCGGCGGATACAGACACCGTGGTCGCATCGGTCCGCGCCTATATCCATGCGCTCAACCGTCTGTTGGTGCGCCGCGAGAAGGGCGGCACCGACAAGCGCGAGATCAGCTATAAAGACGTGGTGGGCTAACCCACCCGTTCTTCCCCCGCGAACGCAAAAAGGCCCCCGAAGTCGGGGGCCTTTTCTGTATCTGGTGTTCTGTCAGCGCAGATTAGAAATCGGTCAGACCCGCAAAAGTACCGGTCGCGCTTGAAAAGATGTTACCCAGCGAACGACGCTTGGAGGTACGGCGACCCAGTTCATAGTTCACGCCGAAAGTCAGCTGGTCCACGTCCTCGCCACTGTCAAAGTCCAGACGGCCCAAGGCCAGCTCTACGTTCGCACCGGGGGTGAATTCATACTGACCGCCGATGGTGATCGACCGCACGTCTTCGGGGCCCAGATCCAGGAACCCGACAGAACCGATAGCAGAGAAGCCGTTGGCGAATTCATAGCCGCCTGCGACAGCGACAACGCTCAGATCATCCAGTTTCAGCAGGTCTGCCTGTACGTTGTATTGCGCGACATCATAATCGGCATAGGCGGCGTAAAGCGTCTCGTCTTCGATGTGAACGAGGTCCAGACCGACGGTGCCGGTGGGGGTGACATCCCAAGCGGCGAAGATGCTGAAGGTCATGTCGTCCAGATCGGAGGAGTCCCCGATCGCTGCACCAAAGGTATGCGCGCCGGACTGATACGACCCGAACAGGCTGGTGACATCCGCGTCGAAGCCTTCGATGTCAAAACGCGAATAGTCGAGACCGATGTTAAAGCCGTTGGCCAGAGCGTATTCGACGCCCACTGTGCCCAGATCGATATCGACACCCTCGATAGAAATGTTCGACAGCTCACCCGAGAAGATGAAGTTGTCGTAGCGGTATTCGATGCCGCCGCCAAAGGATTTCACGTCGATCGTGCCTGCGCCGTCAACGTCGAAGTCGTGGAATTTCGCGAAAGCCGTGCCATAGGTCAGTTCGGCAGCAGCTGCGGTTGCGGTCACGCTCAGAAGCGAGGCGACAAAAATATTACGGATCATGCTGGTTCCTTCGCACAATTTACGGTTGCTCGTACCATGGCTCTTAGGCGCAGCGGAATCCGCCCGCAACACCCAAGCGAAACCGCCGTTACGATCCGTTTACTTGTGGTATTTTTGACCCGCCTGAACCGGTGCCCGCCGCCCCTTAGCGATAGGGGTCCTTGGGGCTGCGATCCTCTGACAGCGACCGTTGCGAGCGTTCGACGATCATCACTGTGGCATCGGCCAGATGCTGGCGTTCGATATGGTGATCTCCGCGTGCGACGCGCATCTTATGCGCCTCTAGCATCACTTCCGCGTGGGACGATCCGCGCGGCGGGATAAAGGTGTAGCAGGCCAGTTCGATCAGGAACCCCAGCGGATCCTTGAAGTAGATCGAATGCATGAATCCGCGATCCTTCACGCCTGAATTGCCGATCCCCCGCTCCTTGAGCCGGTCGAGCACTTGATCAAACATGGCGCGGTCGACCTCGAACGCAAGATGGTGCACGCAGCCCGCGTCCATCGGCGTACGATTGTAGACGGGTTTGCGGTTTTCATTGGTAAAGATCGTGATCAACCGGCCGTCGCCGGGATCGAAATACAGGTGCCCTTCGTCGGGATCGTCCAGATTTGGCTGATCGAAGATGAACGGCATGCCCAGCAGACCCTCCCAGAAGTCGATACTGGTCTGACGGTCCGCGCCCATCAGCGTAATGTGATGCACACCAATAACTTGAATCTTCTGCATTTCTCTCTCCCCCTATTGTCCGGCTTGCCGCAAACCATAGCGCGGTGGCGGCATCATGCCACCACAAAGGTCAACCCCCCTTTCGTCTTTGACCTCATCGGCCTATAAGCCGTTTAGCCCGTGACTTGTCAGAGTCGACGGGCCAAAATGAATTTTTGCAAGGTCCTGCTGCCCATGTCCGTTTTTGATCAATTCCGTGGTTTGTTCTCGTCCGATATGGCCATCGACCTCGGGACCGCGAACACCTTGGTTTATGTCAAAGGCAAGGGCATCGTCCTGTCCGAACCTTCGGTTGTCGCCTATCACGTCAAGGATGGCGTCAAAAAGGTGCTGGCCGTGGGCGAAGACGCAAAGTTGATGCTGGGCCGGACCCCCGGCAGCATCGAAGCGATCCGCCCCATGCGCGAGGGCGTGATTGCCGACTTTGACACCGCCGAAGAGATGATCAAGCATTTCATCCGCAAAGTGCACAAACGGTCGACCTTCTCGAAGCCCAAGATCATCGTCTGCGTGCCGCATGGGGCGACGCCTGTTGAAAAACGCGCAATCCGTCAGTCGGTGCTGTCTGCGGGCGCACGCCGCGCCGGCCTGATTGCCGAACCGATTGCCGCGGCCATCGGGGCGGGCATGCCGATCACCGATCCGACCGGGAACATGGTTGTCGATATAGGTGGTGGTACAACCGAAGTCGCGGTGCTGTCCTTGGGCGATATCGTCTATGCACGCTCTGTCCGTGTGGGCGGCGACCGTATGGACGAGGCGATCATCAGCTACCTGCGTCGCCAGCAGAACCTGCTGATCGGTGAAACAACGGCCGAGCGGGTGAAAACCTCTATCGGGACCGCACGGATGCCCGACGACGGGCGCGGCACCTCGATGCAGATCCGCGGGCGCGACCTGCTGAATGGTGTGCCCAAAGAGATCGAAGTGACCCAGGCGCAGATCGCCGAAGCGCTGGCCGAGCCCGTGCAGCAGATCTGCGAGGCGGTGATGACCGCGCTGGAAACCACCCCGCCCGATCTGGCGGCTGACATCGTGGACCGTGGCGTCATGCTGACCGGTGGCGGTGCCTTGCTGGGCGATCTGGATCTGGCGCTGCGCGAACAGACCGGGCTGGCCATTTCCGTGGCGGATGAACCGTTGAACTGCGTGGCCTTGGGCACCGGCAAAGCGTTGGAGTATGAAAAGCAGCTGCGCCACGCCATCGACTACGACAGCTAATCAGCTCAGCTATAATAGCCCGGGATGCGGCAGGACGGCGCTGCCCTCGCGGTGGGAAACGTATAACGCATGGCCATCGACCGATCCTCTTCGAACGATTTTGGGCGCCCGCTGCGCCGCTTGCTGCTGGCCGTCATCGTGCTGGTGCTGGCGGGCATCTTTCTGCTGTGGCGGATCGACAGCCCCCGTGTTGAACGGTTTCGCGCGCAGATCACCGACCGGATCGTCCCCAATCTGGATTGGGCGATGACCCCTGTTACCGGCACGGTGAACCTGTTCCGCGATTTCCAAAGCTATCAACGTCTGACCGTGCAGAACCAGGAACTGCGGTCCGAGCTGCGCAAGATGCAGACCTGGAAAGAGGCCGCGCTACAGCTTGAACAGGAAAACGCCCGTTTGCTGGACCTGAACAAGGTGCGGCTTGATCCGCGTTTGACCCATATTACCGGTGTGGTGCAGGCGGACTCCGGTTCGCCCTTCCGCCAATCTGTGCTGCTGAACGTCGGAGCCCGTGACGGCATTGTCGATGGCTGGGCCACGGTGGACGGCATCGGGCTGGTAGGGCGCATTTCCGGCGTGGGCGAAAACACCGCGCGCGTCATTCTGGTGACCGATACCTCTAGCCGCATACCTGCGGTGATCCAGCCGTCGGGACAGCGGGCGATTATTGCGGGCGACAACTCCGCCGCGCCACCGATTGATTTCCTCGAGAACCCCGACCTCGTGCGTCCCGGTGATCGGGTCAGCAGCTCTGGCGATGGCGGCGTGTTTCCTGCGGGTATCCTGATCGGTCAGGTCGCCGCCGACCCCGGCGGGCGGCTGCGCGTGCGTCTTGCGGCGGATTTCGAGCGGCTCGAATTCCTGCGCGTGCTGCGCCACCACGGCTCCGAAAAAGTGAACGAGGATGCGGCCGTGGTGCGGGATGACGCCACGGGCATGATCGCGCCCCTGCCCTTTGATCCTGCGACCGAATGATGGACGAACTGTCGCCCCTGCGATTGTGGCTGATGCGCGCGGCGTTTCTCGCGCTGACGGTGGTGCTGCTGTTCTTCCATCTGCTGCCGCTTGATACCCAGCCGATCGCGCTGTTCGCGCCCGAGCTGTCGCCCCCACTGGCCACCATCGACCCGGCAGAGGCGCGCCTGCGGGCCCTGCTGGACCAAGGCAGCGACCGCATCTGGATTGCCCCCGACCTGCTGATCGCCTTTGCGCTGGCGTGGTCTGTGCGGCGGCCCGACTATGTCCCCGCCCTACTGCTTGCCGTCGCCTTCCTGCTGACGGACCTGTTGCTGCAACGCCCGCCCGGCCTCTGGGCGCTGCTGGCGTTGCTGGCATGCGAGAATATGAAAACCCGTGGCCGCACCCTGCGCGACAGCACCTTTGGCGCGGAATGGCTGGCGGTCTCCGTATGGCTGATCGCTATTTTGATGCTGAACCGGATCGTGCTATCGTTGCTGCTGGTCCCACCGCCACAATGGTCGCTGAGCCTGTTTGAACTGGCCGTCACGATCCTGACCTATCCGGCTGTGGTGTTTGTGACCCATGCGCTGATGGGCGTGCGCAAATCCGCCCCCGGCGATCTGGACAGTATGGGCAACCGCTCATGAGGAGACCAAGATGAGACGCAGCAGGGCCGATAGCGAAGCCAGCCATTCCAAGCTCAGCCGCCGCGCTGTTTTGCTGGGCAGCGCGCAGCTGCTGTTCATGGGCGGTCTAGCCGCGCGGATGAATTACTTGCAGGTCGATCAGGCTGACCAGTTCCGCCTGCTGGCCGAAGAGAACCGGATCAACATCCGGTTGATCCCGCCTGCACGAGGCGAAATCTTTGACCGCAACGGCGTGCGGTTGGCGCAAAACGTGCCGTCGTACCGGATCGTGATCGTACGCGAGGATGCCGATGATGTGGATGCGGTGATGGACCGGCTGGGCAAGGTCATCGACCTTGATCCCGAAATGCGCGACCGCGCGATGGCCGAAATCAAACGCTCCGCCCCGTTCCTGCCGGTGACCGTCGCCGATGATGTCACATGGGACGAGGTAAGCCGCGTGTCGGTCAACGCCCCCGCCCTACCCGGTGTCAGCCCCGAGGTCGGCCTGACCCGTGTCTATCCCCGTGGGTCGGACTTTGCGCATATCGTCGGCCGTGTGGGCCGCGTGAGCCAAGCCGATCTGGATGCGCTGGAAAATCCCGATGCGGTGCTGCGCATCCCCCGATTCCAGATCGGCAAGATCAACGTAGAGGCCCGACAGGAATCCCTGTTGCGCGGCTCTGCCGGCACCAAACAGGTCGAGGTCAACGCCACCGGCCGTGTGATGCGCGAACTAGCCCGCCGCGAAGGGCAATCGGGGGCGGATCTACAGCTTACCATCGATTCCAAGCTGCAGAACTTTGTGCAGGCCCGTCTGGGAAGCGAAAGCGCCGCCGTCGTGATCATGGATTGCGAGAACGGCGATCTGGTCGCCAATGCGTCTTCGCCCAGCTACGACCCGAACCTGTTCATCGGGGGGATATCCTCGGCCGATTATAACCCGCTGCTGCAATCGGAATACCGCCCGCTGGTCAACAAGACCGTGCAGGGCACCTACCCGCCCGGATCGACCTACAAGATGGTCGTGGCCATGGCCGCCCTCGAAGAGGGCATCGTCGGTCCCGAAGAAACCGTCTATTGCCCCGGCCACCTAGAGGTCGGCGGTCGCCGTTTCCACTGCTGGAAGCGCGCAGGCCACGGCTGGATCGACCTTGAGAACTCGCTCAAGCAATCCTGCGACGTCTATTACTATGATCTGGCGATGAAAGTCGGGATCGAGAAAATCTCGGCCATGGCGAACCGCTTTGGACTGGGCTGGAAACACGACCTGCCGCTGTCCTCGGTCGCCGCCGGTCTGGCCCCCACGAAAGAGTGGAAGCAAGCGACCAAGGGCGATTCATGGGTGATCGGCGACACGGTTAATGCCTCTATCGGGCAAGGCTTCACCCTCAGTTCACCGCTGCAACTGGCGGTGATGACCGCGCGGATCGCCACCAACCGCGCCGTGGTCCCGCGTCTGATCAAATCGATTGACGGTGTCGAACAACCCAGCGGCGCGGGCGAGCCTTTGGGCATGAACGAGAACAACATGCGGCAGGTACGCAAGGGCATGTATTCGGTGGTAAACGACCGACGCGGCACCGGCTACCGGTCGCGCGTCATCGCCGAGGGTGTGCGCATGGCCGGCAAAAGCGGCACCAGTCAGGTGCGCAACATCACCGCAGCCGAACGCGCGCGCGGGGTCAGCCGCAACGAGGACCTGCCTTGGGAGCGCCGCGACCACGCGCTGTTTGTCGCCTTCGCCCCCTATGACAAGCCACGCTATGCGGTATCGGTGCTGGTGGAACACGGCGGCGGCGGATCGACCGCAGCGGCCCCCATCGCCCGCGATGTCATACTGCAAGCGATCTATGGCGGCGAACCACCGCTAGAGGCCTACCCCACCGCCGACCGCGGCCGCATCGCCGAGCAGCAAAAAGCCCTGCGCGCGATCCAGCCGCAAGCGGACTTCAGCGGGAAAGACCAAGCATGAGCTACCTTGAATATACGGTCAAACATGTCCCCACGGGCTTTGCCAAGATCCTGCACCTGAACTGGCCGCTGACCATCCTGCTGGCCGCTGTTTCGGGGGTGGGGTTCCTGATGCTCTACTCCGTGGCCGGTGGCAGCTTTACCCCCTGGGCCGAACCGCAGATGAAACGCTTTGCGCTTGGCATCGCGCTGATGATCGCCGCGGGGATGGTGCCGATCTGGCTTTGGCGAAACCTTGCAGGCGTGGCCTATTTCGGGACCGTAATCCTGCTGATCGGGGTAGAGCTTTTCGGCGCTGTCGGTATGGGCGCGCAGCGCTGGATCGAGCTCGGATCGTTCCGCCTGCAACCCTCCGAACTGATGAAGATCACGCTGGTGATGATGCTGGCCGCCTATTACGACTGGCTCCCACCCAAGAAAACCTCGCGCCCGCTTTGGGTGCTGCTGCCGGTCCTGCTGATCCTCATCCCCACGGCACTGGTGCTGAAACAGCCCGACCTGGGCACCGCGATCCTGCTGATGGCAGCGGGCGGCGGGCTGATGTTTCTGGCCGGTGTCCACTGGGGCTATTTCGCCGTGGTCATCACCGGAGCCGTCGGACTGGTGACGGCGGTGTTCCAGTCCCGCGGCACGCCGTGGCAGCTGATCAAGGATTACCAGTTCCGGCGCATCGACACGTTTATCGATCCCAGCACCGACCCGTTGGGCGCAGGGTATCACATCACGCAATCCAAGATCGCGCTCGGCTCCGGCGGCTGGACGGGGCGCGGGTTCATGCAAGGCACCCAGTCGCGCCTGAACTTCCTGCCCGAGAAACACACCGACTTCATCTTTACCACCCTGGCGGAAGAGTTCGGCTTTGTCGGCGGGTTCTCCCTGCTGGGTCTCTATGCGCTGATCATCGTCTTCTGCGTCGCGGCAGCGCTGATCAACAAGGACCGTTTCTCGTCGCTGCTGACCCTTGGCATCGCGCTGAACTTCTTTTTGTTCTTCGCGGTGAACATGTCGATGGTGATGGGGCTGGCGCCCGTTGTCGGTGTCCCCTTGCCGCTGGTCAGCTACGGCGGGTCGGCGATGCTGGTGTTGCTGCTGGCTTTTGGCCTTGTACAATCGGCCCATGTCCACCGCCCCAGATAGGAAGCCCATGCCTCTCAATATCCTTTTCGCCGCGCGCCCCGAACGCTGGGTGACGTATGAAACGCCGCTGCGCCAAGCGCTTGATGCCGCGGGGATCGCGGCTCACCTATCAACGGATATCGCCCCGCAAGACGTGGACTACATCGTCTATGCCCCCAACAGCCCCTTGCAGGATTTCACGCCCTACACGCGGGCCAAGGCGGTGCTGAACCTCTGGGCGGGGGTGGAAAACATCACCAATAACGAGACGCTGAAGATCCCTCTGGCGCGGATGGTGGACCCGGGGCTGACCAAGGGGATGGTGGAATGGGTCACGGGCCATGTGATGCGCTATCATCTGGGGCTGGACACAGACATTCGCAAAACGGACAGCGATTGGACCCCGCGCACCCCACCGCTGGCACAGGAACGACAGGTCACCATTCTGGGGCTGGGGGCCTTGGGCGCGGCGGTGGCGGAAACTCTGCTCTATCTGGGGTTCAACGTCACCGGTTGGTCGCGCAGCCCCAAGGACATCACGGGCGTCACCTGCCTGCATGGGGACGCCGGACGCGCAGATGCCCTGCGCCGTGCCGAGATCGCTGTGCTGCTGCTGCCCAACACGCCCGATACCGAAAACACGCTGAATGCCGAGTCGCTGGCGCAAATGCCCGCTGGTGCCTGTATCATCAACCCCGGCCGCGGCGCGCTGATCGATGACGACGCGCTGCTAGCGGCGCTCGACAGCGGCCGGATCGCCCATGCCACGCTGGATGTGTTCCGTGTCGAGCCCTTGCCCGCAGACCACCCCTATTGGGCGCATCCCAAGGTGACCGTCACACCCCACATCGCCGCCGAGACCCGCGCGACAACCGCTGCGCAGGCCATCGTCGAAAACATCCGCCGCGGCGAAGCAGGTGAGGATTTCCTGCATCTGGTGGATCGCGCCAAAGGCTACTGACCCGCCCCGTATCGAGGGCGGGATTTGAGTTTATTTGGCAAAATGAAGTTGCAGCCGCGCGCCCTTCATTTTGCCTCTTAAACTCTCGCCGAAGGCAGGCCGGCCGCGGGCGCTCAGCCTGCTGTCAGACCGCGACCCTTCAGCAAAGCCTCTACCCCCGGCAACCGGCCACGGAACGCCTTGTACAGTTCCGCCGCGTCCTGACTGCCGCCGGTGGACAGGATGTGCTGCTCTAGCGCGGCCGCGCGGTCGGGATCAAAGGCGCTACCGGCCTCTTCAAAGGCGGCGAAGGCGTCTGCGTCCATCACTTCGGACCACATGTAGCTATAGTAGCCACTGGAATAGCCGTCGCCCGAAAAGACATGGGCAAACTGCGGCGTGGCGTGGCGCATGGTGATTGCGGGTGGCATGCCCAGATCGGCCAGCACCTGCGCCTGTTTCTCCATCGGATCGGCAGGTGCCGCACCGTCGTGGAATTCGAGGTCTACCAGCGCAGAGGCGACATATTCGACCGTGGCGAACCCCATGTCGAAATTCGCGGCCCCCAGCACCTTTTCCAGCATCTCGGGCGGCATGGGGTCGCCTGTTCTGGCGTGGGTTGCAAATTGGCTGAGCACGTCGGGCACTTCGAGCCAATGTTCGAACAACTGGCTGGGCAGTTCGACAAAATCACGCGCGACCGATGTGCCGCTCACGGATTCGTAGGTCACATCCGACAGCATCTGGTGCAGCGCATGGCCAAATTCGTGAAACAGCGTGCGTGCATCGTCATAGGACAGCAGCGCGGGCGCGGCTTTGGCAAAGTTGCACACGTTGATCACGACGGGCGACTGCACGTCGGGGAATTTCGCCTGAGACCGCATGGCGCTGCACCACGCGCCCGATCGTTTCGATCCGCGGGCAAAGTAGTCACCGATGAACACGGCCACATGTTCGCCGTTGCGGGTCACTTCCCACGCGCGGCAATCGGGGTGATAGAGCGGCACGTCGAGGGGCTTGAATTCGAGAGCGAACAATCGCGTGGCGCAGTCAAAGGCCGCGTCGATCATCCGATCCAGCTGGAAATACGGTTTCAACGCGGCTTCATCCAGATCATGCTCTGCCACGCGCCGTTTCTGCGCATAGTAGCGCCAGTCCCACGGGGCCAGATCGGCGTTCACGCCATCGTCATGCATCATACGGGTCAGTACCTCGGCGTCCGCCTGCGCTTGGCGTTTTGCCGGGGTCCAGACATCCATCAGCAGCTGACGCACCGCTTTGGGTGTTTTCGCCATCTCTGTTTCCAGCTTGTAAGCCGCGAAATTGTCATAGCCCAGAAGCTTGGCCCGTTCCTCGCGCAGGGCGAGGATCTCGGCAGCGATGGCGCGGTTATCGGTCTCGCCGCCATTGGCCCCACGGGACTGCCAAGCGAGAAACGCCTTTTCGCGCAGATCGCGGCGCGGCGAGAATTGCAGGAACGGTGTGATCAAAGACCGCGAAAGGGTAATGACCGGCCCGCCTGCCTCTTTCTCCTCGCCCGCCGCACGGGCGGCATCGATGACAAAGTCGGGCAGCCCTTCCAGATCGGATTCCTCCAACGGCATGAACCAGCTGCGTTCATCCGCCAGCAGGTTCTGGGTGAACTGTGTCCCCAGCACCGCCAGCCGGTTCTTGATCTCTTTCATCCGCGCATCATCCGCTCCCTCCAGCGCCGCGCCTGCGCGCACAAAGCCACGGTGGGTCAGCATCAACACCCGTGCCTGTTCGGGCGTCAGATCGAAGCTGTCGCGATTTTCCCAGACGGAGGCCACGCGCGCAAACAGCGCCTTGTTGCTTGAGATGTCAGAGAAATGTGCCGACAGCAGCGGCGAGAATTTGCGCTGCAGGTCTTCGCGCGTGGGGTTGCTGTCGGCCCCTGCGACGGTGAAGAACACGCCCAACACGCGGTCCAGCTGGCTGCCTGCTTCCTCGAGCGCCTCGATCGTGTTGGAAAACGTCGGATCATATTCGCAGTCGGCGATGGCGTCGATCTCCATCCGGTGGGTCTGCAGGGCCTCGTCCAGCGCGGGGGCGAAATCATCGTCGGAAATCTTGTCGAAAGGGGCGATCTGAAACGGGGTGTCCCAATCCTGTAGCAAAGGGTTTGTCATGGCGGTCTCCTTTACGGATCAAGCTATGCACTGCGGCGGGGCAATACAATCGCAATACCCGCGCACCAAGCCGCCATGACGGGTCGTCTAGTCGCCCGCGTTTCCGCAGATCGGACAGTCGTCGCGTTTGGAGACGCCGATCACGCGGTTCTCGCCGTAGAGCGCATCATACATCAGCATTTGACCACGCAGCGGCGCACCGGCACCGGTGATCAGCTTGATCGCCTCGGATGCCATCATCGCGCCGATCACGCCGGGCAAGGGGCCGATCACCCCGGCCTGCGCACAGCTGGGGGCAAGATGGGCCGCCGGGGCCTGCGGGAAAATGCACTGGTAGCATGGCGCGCCCTTGGAGGGGTCAAAGATGCTTAGCTGTCCTTCCCATTGCGACAGCGCCCCCGAGATCAGCGGCAAACCGGCGGCGACACAGGTGCGGTTCACCAGATAGCGCGTGTCGAAATTATCCGTGCCGTCCAGCACCAGATCGTAGTCGGCGAAAAGCTCTGCCGCGATGTCTTCCGTAAGGCGGCGGTGATAGGGGCGCACGGTGACAAAAGGGTTCTGCGCCTCCATCTCGGCCTGCGCTGAAAAGACCTTGGGCGTGCCGATGGCGCTGTCCTTGTGGATCACTTGCCGTTGCAGATTGGCATTCTCGACCACGTCGTCGTCGATCACACCAATCGTGCCGACACCGGCCGCCGTCAGGTATTGCAGCACCGGCGCGCCAAGCCCACCCGCGCCAATGACCAGCACCCGCGCCTGCTTCAGCGCCTTCTGGCCCGGTCCGCCGACCTCGCGCAGCACGATGTGGCGGGCATAGCGGTTCAGCTCCGTTTCCGAGAATGTGCCAGTTTGCGCGGCGGGCGTCGGTGCGGCCACCGGTTCGGCGCGGGCGCGCAGGCGGTTCAACACCCAGCTATAGCCAAAGATCAGCAGCAGAAATCCCGTCAGCAGTAGCCACGGAGCTGCCGAGCCACCCGTCGCCATGCGCAAGGGGTGCGTTTCGGGCAGCAAGAGGTTCAACCCGATCACCAGACCAAACAGCATGCCCAACACCACGACGCGCCGTTCGCGCGGCTGGCCGAACCCAGCCCCCGCGCCCCAGATCAACGCGGCCAGTCCCAGCACCAACAGCATCAGACGCCTCCGCCGGTGGCATGGGGATGTGGTTGCATGAATGATTGGCGCATAAGGCCCCCGCTTTGTTTCCGGGTGTTCAGACCCTAAAGCGGCAACCTAAGCATTTTTCCGCCGACACCAACCCCAAAGCTACGCCCCGCCCGCCAGAGCGCCGCAAGCGTCGCGCCGCTGCATCAGGTCAAAAGACGCGCTGCCCTTCGACCCATGTCTCGCGCAGGATCGGCAAGCCGTCGAGCCGCGCAAACCGGATCACATCGCCGCGTGCGCCGACCTCTATCGTGCCGCGGTCCGTCAGCCCGACGCTTTGTGCAGGCGCGTGGGTGACCGTCGCCAGCCCGCGCGCCAGATCCCCCCACAGATCCCCCAGTTGCAATGCCGCGATCAACAGGCCCGCGGGCACGTAGTCGGACGACAGGATATCCAGCCGGTCCGCCTTCGCCAGATCAAGGGCGGCGACATTGCCCGAATGCGACCCGCCGCGAATGACGTTTGGCGCGCCCATGATGGTCGCGATCCCATTGGCATGACAGCTATGCGCCGCCTCGAGCGTGGTGGGAAACTCGGCAAGCCGGACGCCGTAGCGGTGGCTCGTCTCGACCTGCTCTGCGGTGGTGTCATCGTGGCTGGCAAGCGCTGCGCCATATCGGGCGGCTGCCGCAACGGTCGCGGCCTCGTGGGTTTTGCCATATTGCTTTTGCACATCGTACAGATTGTCCACATGACGCTGGAAGGCGGCGGCATCAAAGCTGTGTTTGCCGCGCACATAGGCCTCGAATTTCGACAGATCGCGGAACTGACGCTGACCCGGCGTGTGGTCCATCATCGAGACGATGCCAACGCGATCCTCTGGGCCGAATTCGGCCAGCTCTTCGGCCAGCGTTTCCGAACAGATCTCGGCCCGCAGGTGGATGTGGTGGCTGATCCGCAGGGCTCCGGCGGCGCGCATCGCCAGAATGGTATCGACCATGCCGCGCGCATATCTCTGGTACTGGTGCTCGGCCGAGATCATCGACCCGACGCGGATCGCATCGAACACGGTGGTGATGCCGGTGCCCGCCAGTTCACGGTCATGGGCGAGGATGGCCGCGCGGTGCGGCCAGTCGACCTTGGGACGCGGCGACATATGCCGTTCCAGATTATCGGTGTGCAGTTCGACCAGACCAGGCGCGATGTAGTCGCCCTGCATGTCCTGCGCGCCTTTGGGCACGGCGGTGCCGAAATCGATGTCGGAGATCACCCCGCCTGCGATGCGGAGCGTTCCGGTCTCGACGCGATCCCGCAGGATCAGGCGGGCGTTGGCGAAAATTGTCTCTTGGGTCATGGCATCATCTTCTGATTGGACTGGCCAGCGTCGCAGGCTGTCTGGGAAAGGTGCTGGCGTATCGTGGCAATGGTCTGCGCCAAGGGGCCGCTGTTGTCGATCACCTGATGGGGAATACCGAGGGGCATGGCGAAATCCGCACGGGCCAGGCGGCGCTCTATCTCGGCTGGGTCCTCGCGGTTGCGCGCCGTCAGACGGGCGGCAAGGATGTCATGATCCGCTCGCAGCAAAATCACGCAAAACCGCGCAAAGAGGGCCTGTGCCTGTGGCAGGACGGCCCGTGACAGGTTCACCAGCACATCACGCCCCTGCGCCACCTCCAGCGCGACGGACTGCGGGATGCCGTAGTGCCAACCATGCGCATGCCAGCTGAGGATAAACGCACCGTCATCCTCTGCCTTCCTAAAGGCACGCTCCGACACGCCGTCGAACGCTTCTCCGCCAAGGGTTGCGGGCCGCGAGATCACGCGCCGCGCAAGGCAAAGCGACGGGTCCGCCGCGGCCAGCCCCTCCATCACGCTGTCTTTCCCCACACCAGAAGGCCCGACGACTGCAATAAACCGCCCCATCATGCGGCCATCCCCGGGGTGAACCGGGTCACGTCAAACTGCCGGTCGCAGATTTCATCGCGCGCGGCGTGATCGTGAAAAATCCCGATGATGGCAGCGCCGCGCGCCTTCGCCTCGGCGATCATCTTTAGCACGGTGGCGCGGTTCACGGGATCAAGGCTGGCGGTCGGTTCATCCAGCAATAGCGCGGGATAGGGATAGGCAAAACCGCGTGCGATATTGACGCGCTGCTGCTCGCCGCCCGAGAAGGTCGTGGGGCTCAGCTGCCACAGACGTTCGGGTATATTCAGTCTCTGCAAAAGGGTTTTCGCCTGCGCTTCGGCACTGGCGCGGTCCGATCCGGTGGCCATCAGCGGCTCTGCCACCACGTCCAGCGTCGATACCCGTGGCACAACCCGCAGGAACTGGCTGACATAGCCCAATGTGGTGCGGCGCAGCTGGATCACCTGCCTTGGAGCAGCGGTCACGACATCCAGATCGCCCACCATAATGCGCCCCGACTGGGTCAGGTAATTGCCGTAAATCATCCGCATCAGGGTCGATTTACCTGCGCCTGACGCCCCGACTAAAGCGATACACTCCCCCTGTGCCACCGACAGCGACGCCCCCGCCATAACAGAGATTTCGGCAGCCCCCTGATTGTGCAACACAAAAGATTTCGACACGTTTTCAACAGTAATCATCGGGTTCATACCTGTAGGACAGAGGAAACAAGAAGCTGCGTATAGGCATGCTGCGGATCGTCGAGCACCTGATCGGTCAGCCCGCTTTCGATCACATGGCCGTCTTTCATGACCATCAGCCGGTCGGCCAGCAAACGCACCACAGCCAGATCATGGGTGACGATGATGGCGCTCAGCCCCATCTCGCGCACGAGCCCCCTCAGCAGGTCCAGCAACCGCGCCTGCACGCTGACATCCAGACCCCCCGTGGGTTCATCCATGAACACCAACCGCGGGCCTGTCACCAGATTGCGCGCGATCTGCAAGCGCTGCTGCATACCGCCAGAGAACGCCGTGGGCCGGTCATCAATCCGGTCGGCGCTGATCTCGACGCGGCCCAGCCAGTCGATCGCCTTGTCGCGGATGTCGCCATAGTGGCGGGCGTTCACGGCCATCAGCCGCTCGCCCACATTGCCGCCTGCGCTGACATTCATGCGCAACCCGTCGCGGGCGTGCTGGTGCACAAAGGCCCAGTCGGTGCGCGATAACATGCGGCGTTCAGGCTCGCTCATCATGACCGTATCGCGCAGGCCCTCGGCGCGGGTGTCGAAACGGACGGCCCCGGCGTCGGGCTGCAAATGCCCTGCCAAACAGTTCAGAAGCGTCGACTTGCCCGACCCGCTTTCCCCGACGATGCCCATCACCTCGCCCGGATAAAGATCAAACGACACGTCGGTGCAGCCGATCCGTGCGCCGTACATCTTGGCGATGCCTTCCACTTGCAACAAAGGGGTCATGCCGCGTCCTCCGCCAAGGCGGCACCCTGCGCACCCAGATGCCCCGCCGCACGCCGCGCGCCGCAGTAATCCGTATCCGAACACATGAACATCCGCCCGCCGGCGTCATCCATGATCAGCTCGTCCAGATAGCTGTCCGTCGCGCCGCATAGGTCACAGGCATGATCCGCCTTGCTCGGCTCGAACGGATAATCGTCAAAGTCCAGACTGACCACCTGCGTATAGGGCGGCACCGCATAGATGCGCTGTTCACGGCCTGCGCCGAACAGTTGGATACCGGCCATCTCGAGCTTGGGGTTATCGAACTTGGGGATCGGGGACGGGTCCATGACATAGCGCCCCTCGACCTTCACCGGATAGGCATAGGCCGTGGCAATCGCGCCGTGCTGGCTGATGTCTTCGTAAAGTTTCACGTGCATCAATCCGTATTCCTCAAGGCTGTGCATCTTGCGTGTCTCGACCTCTGACGGTTCAAGAAACCGCAGGGGTTCGGGGATCGGCACCTGATAGACAAGGATCTGGTCTTCGCGCAGGGGTGTTTCGGGGATGCGGTGACGGGTCTGTATGACGCTGGCCTCTGTGGTGGCCTCGGTCACGGCGACACCCGCCGTTTTCTCGAAAAACCGCCTGATAGAGACTGCATTGGTCGTATCATCGGCGCCCTGATCGATCACCTTGAACCGGTCCTCGGGCGTCAGTACCGCTGCCGAAACCTGCACACCGCCCGTGCCCCAGCCGTAGGGCATCGGCATCTCGCGGCTGGCAAAAGGCACCTGATACCCCGGTATCGCCAATCCTTTCAGTATAGCGCGGCGGATCATGCGTTTGGTCTGCTCGTCCAGATAGGCGAAGTTATAGTCGCTCATGACGCCACCCCTTCCTTCATTTTGCCCTTTAAACTCCCCCCGGAGGGGCCCTCCCCCTCGGCCTGTCCCGCCGCTTGCTCTGATGCCTGTGCCTCGCGGCGCAGTTTGCGGATCAGCTCCAGTTCGGATTGGAAGTCGACGTAGTGAGGCAGTTTGATATGCTCCAGAAACCCCGTCGCCTGGATGTTGTCGGCGTGATACAGCACGAATTCCTCGTCCTGCGCGGGGGCACCTAGGTTATCCTCGCCCAATTCTTTCCAGCGCAACGCGCGGTCGACCAGCGCCATAGAGATCGCCTTGCGCTCCGTCATCCCGAAGACCAGCCCGTAGCCGCGCGTGAATTGCGGCGGTTCGGTTTTCGAGCCTTTGAACTGGTTGACGGTTTCGCATTCGGTCAGGGTGATCTCGCCGACGTCGATGGCAAAGCCGAGCTCGGGGATCTCCATCTCGACCGCGACCGCACCGATGCGCAGCTCTGCCACAAAGGCGTGGTTGCGCGCATAGCCCCGTTGGGTGGAATACGCCATGCCAAGGATAAACCCCTCATCCCCCCGTGTTAGAGCCTGCAAACGCAAGGCACGGCTCGCCGGAAGCTCCAGCGGGCTGCGGGTCAGATCGTCCGGTGTGCCCGCCCCTGCGGGTTCCGACTGGATCAGATCCTCACGGTCAAGGAACCCCATGATATGCGGCGTTTCGCCTGCATTAGGCTCTGTTTGCGGCATCTCGCCAAACTCGCCATCGGCGGCGAGTTTAAAGTCCAGCAGACGGTGGGTGTAGTCAAATGTTGGCCCCAGCACTTGCCCACCGGGTGCATCCTTGAACGTGGCAGACACGCGGCGGTCGCAGGCCATGGTGGCCGTATCCACCGGGTTAGAACCACCAAAACGCGGCAGCGTGGTACGGTAGGCGCGGATCAGAAAGATCGCTTCTATCAGATCACCACGCGATTGTTTGATCGCCAGCGCGGCGAGGTCGGGATCATACAGCGACCCTTCCGCCATCACCCGATTAACGGCGAGCGTCATCTGCTCGCGGATCTGGTCTACCCCCAGTTCCGCCACATCACGGTCCCCGCGCCGTTCCTCAGCCAGCCAGGCATGGGCGTTGTCGATGGCGCGTTCGCCCCCTTTGACAGCAACATACATCAGCGGACCCTCGTCGTGCGCGGCAGCGCGGCAAGCCGGTTTGCGCAGGTGAAAATGAAATCCAGCCCCAGCGGGAACAGCGCGGCGTTGCGTTGGAACGCGGCAGTATCCGGCAGCGACAGGCTGGCGGTATCCTTGATGCCCGGCCCGCTTAGGGTCGCACCCAGAGACGTAAGGTCAGGCATCTCGACAACCACCGTCGCCGAGCGGTCGGGATATTCAGCAGTGCCGATGGCAAATTCGCAAAGCGGGAGATCATCCCAAGCCCCGACGGCAAACATCGCCTGTGCGGGTGGCACAAAGGGCGCGCCGGTCTGAAAGGTGATCCAATCGCGCACGTCTTGGGTGTCACAAGCGCTGCCGAGATAGATTGGCGTATCGGGATCACACAGCGTCAGGATCGCGGTGCCCGCCGCCGCGCCAAGCGGGGCGGGCGGTGTGGCCCCTGAGACGTCACAGATCGTCCCCGGGCGTGCCATCGCGGTCATCAGCCCGCGAAAGGCGCGGGCGGCGTCGATCGGGGTGTCGGTAAAGCCGCCCTCCAAAGCATGGGTCTGCATCAGTCTTCCCCTCGTACCATTGTAAAGAAATCCACCTTGGTCGCCGCCGCCGTGGCCGCGCGGGTGGCCTTGGCCGTGTCACGCCCCTTGCGCAGGGGCGCGAGGATCGCGGCCTCTACCTGCGTCGCCGCATCGGTTTGCATCAGCGCGTCAATCAGCGCCGTCTGCAGCGCGTGATCCTTGCTGCGGCCCTGCACATAGCCGTGACCCACCGTACCGCAGCCCAGTTTGACTGACGCACGGGTGACGGACATCTCGCCAAGGTTGAACGCGGCACCGACGGCCCCTGCCCGACCGCGCACCATTACGCCGCCGATTTCCGGCGCGCGCAGAATGCTGTGATCAGGGTGGGTGCCATAGGCGGCCCAAAGGCGCGCGACCTCGGCGGCGGGGGATTTGGCAAGCAGACCCAACCATGCCTTACGCCGCGCATGAGGGTCGATTTCTGAGTTCATCATATTCATCTAGACACCTTTTCGAGTTGTCTATACAACTAGACAAATACTACCTGTGACGCCGATCAGCGCCAAGCCCTCCTTTTGCGAAATATTTGTGACATGCCCCAACGCACCCCGATCTGGACCGCCATCGCCCATAGCCTGCGCAGCGACATCGCAGCGGGTGTCTATGGCCCCGACGACAAGCTGCCGACCGAAAGCGCGCTGGCCGCGCGGTTCGGGGTGAACCGGCATACGGTGCGGCACGCGATCAAGGCGCTGGCGGGCGAAGGGCTGGTGTTGCCGCGGCGCGGTGCGGGGGTGTTCGTGACCTCGACGCCCACCGATTACCCCATCGGCCGCCGCGTGCGGTTTCACCAGAACCTGTCGGCGCAGGGGCGGATGCCAAGCAAGGAGTTCCTGACGTTGGAAACCCGCACCGCGCGCTCCGAAGAAAGCGACGCACTTGCGCTGGCGCAGAACGCACAGGTGCAGGTCTGCGAGGGGCTGTCCTTTGCCGACGGTCAGGTGATCGCGCTGTTTCGCAGCGTCTTCTCTGCCGCGCGCTTCCCCGACATGCTGGCCCATCTTGAACAGGCGCAATCGGTGACGGCGGCGCTGCGGCTCGGGGGCGTGACGGATTATACCCGCGCATCAACCCGCATCAACGCCAAGCTCGCCAGCGCAACCCAGGCGCTGCATCTGCGCGTGGTCGAGGGCGCGCCGATCTTGCGCACGATCAACCTGAATGTGGATGATCAGGGGCAACCGCTGGAATACGGGCGCACGTGGTTTGCGGGGGACAAGGTGACCCTGACACTGGCAGATACCTGAAATCCCGTGGCGTTATTCGTAGCGCTCCAGAAATGCCTCGGCTGACAGTGTGCGGAAATCATCCAGCGCGCGGTGCAAGGCGTCATGGGGCCAGTCCCACCATGCCAGTGCCATCATCCGGTCAGCGATGCCCACGCTGAACCGCGCCCGCAGCGGCACCGCGGGAATGCCCGCGACGATCATATAGGGGGCGACATCCTTGGTCACGATGGCCCCACCCGCGACAACCGCGCCATGGCCGATCGTTACCTCTGGCCGCACCTGTGCGCCATTGCCAAGCCATGTGTCATGGCCAAGGGTAACGCGCCGGCTGCGACGGTGTGCGAACCAAGCGTCATCGTCAGCCGCGCCGTCAAAGTAGTCGCCCGCGCGGTAGTGAAAGTGATGCAGGCTGGCTTTTTCCATCGGGTGGTCTGTGGCCCCGATCCGCACATAGGCCGCGATGTTCGAGAATTTACCCACGGTGGTGTTGGCAATGTCGGCGTAGCGGTCGCAATAGCTGTAATCGCCAAGCTGGCTGTGGGCGATCCGCGACCCGCGCCCGACCTCTGTATAGGCTCCGAATGTGGCATCTTTGATCTCGCAGTCGGGGTGGATGAAGGGGCTGTCGGCAGTCAGGCGCGGCATCAGTGACCGCCCTCGTCACCGTTGATCAGCTTGCGGCGCAGCCAGCCCGAGAAACTGTCCATCGCCATGACCATGAGCACGATCAGCACGATATAATAGGTCACCTCTTCCCAGTCCTTCTGGGTGGCAATCGCCTGCGTCAGCAGCAGACCGATGCCGCCGCCGGTGATCGCCCCGATGATCGTCGCAGAGCGGGTGTTGGATTCAAGGAAATAGAGGACCTGGCTGAGCAGCACGGGCACGATCTGCGGCAGCACCCCAAAGCGGTAGCGTTGCAGCGGCTTGGCCCCGGTAGAGGCGATACCTTCGATCTGTTTGCCGTCCACATTCTCCAGCGCTTCCGAGAACATCTTGCCGAAAGACCCTGTGTCGGTCAGCAGGATCGCCAAGGCTCCGGTCAGCGGCCCCGGCCCGAAGGCGCGCGACAGGACGATGGTCCAGATCAGCCCGTCGACACCGCGCAGGAAATCGAACATCCGCCGTGCGGCAAAGCGCAAGGATCGCAGCGGGGTAAAGTTCTTGGCCGCAAGGAACCCCAGCGGGAGGGCGATGATCGCTGCGCCGAATGTGCCCAGAAAGGCCATCAGCAAAGTCTCGTAGAGCGCCCAGGCCACATCACTGTGCCGCCACATGCGGTTGGTCCAGAAGTCATGGAAGATCGCGCCCGCTTCACCGCTGAACGCGCGGCTCATCAGCGCGACCGGGCCCAGCCCGTGATAGGGGCTGTCGAGCGTGAAGAAGAACAGCTCCCACCCGTAGTCGTATTTGAACACCTCGGTCCGGTTGCGGGTGATCGTCAGCCGCCCTGCCTCGGTGTTGATCATCACGCGGTTCTTGGACGCGCTGATATAGTCGGGAATGTCGCCGGGCGGGAATGTCGCCTGAACGCCGCGCTGCCCCGGCTCGGCCACGACCGTGCCATAGCCCGGGATGTCATAGCTGACCTGCGGGCCAAAGGTCACGATATGCCCGCCCCCCAGATCCGCGACAGGGCGATCCCCCAACGTGACCCAATCGGGGGCCGTGCCGGCTTCATATGCGCCCTTACGCTCGCCTTCGATCGCGACGGAAAACGCGCCGTCGCGGTTGTCCTGCGTGACATGGGTCTTGTAGCTATAGGCATCGGCCACCAGCGTGCGGGCATTGCCCACGTTGATCCGATCCCCCAGCCCCGGAATATCGAAGGCAAAGAAGATATAGACGAAATAGGCCAGAACGATCACGGGCAGCGCCAGCGCAGCCATCCGCTTGCGCGAGAAATGGACCATCGTCTGGGTGTGAAGGGCGGTCGCGGTCATAGGGTCACCTTTGCGCTCGGCAGGCCGTGGGTCAGACGGTTACGGAAAACAGAAGAAAGCTGGTCGACGATCACAATCGTCAGGAACAGCAGCAGGAAGATGGCAGCGGCTTCGTCGAATTTGCCCTGCCCCCAGCTCATGGTATTGCGCAGGTCATAGCCGATGCCCCCTGCCCCGACGAAGCCAAGGATCGCAGAGGCGCGGATATTGATCTCGAACCGCAGGAGCGCATAGCTGATGTAGTTCGGGGCCACCTGCGGGATCACGCCAAGCCACATGCGCTGGCTCCACCCCGCCCCGACAGAGGCAAGCCCCTCTACCGGTTTGAGCGATGCGTTTTCATTCACCTCCGAGAACAATTTGCCCAAGGCACCGATGGTATGCAGCGCGATGGCGATCATCGCAGGCACTGGCCCGCCCCCCAGCAGAAAGATCAGCACCAGCGCGATGACAATCTCGGGTATGGCACGCAGCAGATCCAATACGCGGCGCAAAGGGCCCACGAGCCACGGCACCGGGGCCAACCCGCGCGTGACCATCAGCGACAAGAACAGCCCGACCATCGCCCCCAGCAGGGTCGAGGCAGCGGCGATGTTCACCGTCTCGATCAGCGACGGCAGGTACTTCGCCATATAGCCGGGCAGCAGGTGCCCGCGTTCAATCGCTTCGCCGATCACATCGGCGGGGAAATCCAGAATATTCGGCAAGCCGTCCCAGAACCCGCCCGCATTGCGGTTGCCTGCGGTGTTAAATCCACCCACCAGCAGCGCTACGAAAAGGATCAGCAGCACCAGATTCATCCAGCGCTTTGATCGGGCCAGTGCCAGATAGTTTTCCTGGATCCCTGCCAGGTCGGGGTCGGTTTGCGATGTCGCGGTCATGGGAAGCCCTTACGTAAAAATGCTGGCCCCGATGCGGATCGGAGCCAGCGACAGTGCTTAAATCACTTGGATCAATTCGATTTTGCCTTGCGGGCTTCGATGATCGACACATAGGCGTCATGGGTGATCGGATCGAACCCAAGGCTGTCGCCCGCCGCCACGCCATAGGCGCAGTCGGGGTCGTTCTCGTACAGGTTGTCGACCAGCGCGGTCATCTTGTCTTTGACGTCCTGAGGCAGGCTGGTGCGCAGCACGACGGGGCCTTCAGGGATCGGCTTGGAACGCCAGATTTCCACCAGATCGTTCATATCGACCAGGCCTGCGTCCACGGCCTTGCGCAGCGCGCCGGAGTTGTAGCCGTCTTCCCAGTTGCCCTGACCATCAGCCCAGGTCACGCCTGCGTCGATGTCGCCATTGTTGACCGCAACGATGGTCTGCTCGTGACCGCCAGTGAACTTGACCTCGCCAAAATACGCGCCGGAGTCCATGGTGATCTCTTCGCCCATCTGGGGGATCTCGATCGACGGGATCAGGTAGCCGGAGGTGGAGTTCGGGTCACCGAAACCAAAGACCTTGCCCTTGACGTCTTCAAGCTTGGTGATGCCGCTGTCGGCGCGGGCAAACCCGATGGAGTGGTAGCCATAGGACCCGTCCACGTTGATTTTCACCAGCACAGGCTCGACCGCTTCAGCGTCTTGCAGATATACCGCGGCATAGGCCGAAGCACCCAACCATGCCATATCCAGCGTGCCGCCCAGCAGACCCTGGATAACGCCGTTATAATCGGCAGGCGCGAACAGCTTGGTCGGGACGCCCAAGGCATCCTCGGTCATGGCGCGCATACATTCGTTCGAATTCATCCGGTCCTGTGCGTTCTCGCCGCCCAGAATACCGATGCGGAATTCGGAAATGGCTTCGGTTTGGGCCACAGCACCCGTCGCAAGGGCGGTCGTCGCGAAAGCAGCAGCAAGTAGTTTGTTCATCGGTCGTCTCTCTTTTTGCAGATAGGCCCCCGAGGATCGGAGGCTGGGGATGAAAAGATAATTGGGGTTATTGCGCCGCCACCGTTTCGGGACGGGCGGACAGCGTTTCGATCTGGGTCGATGTCGTCGCTTCGGAAAAGCTGGCATCCGCCCCGTAAATGTCGCGCGCCACACCGGTGGTCAGCTGCGCGGGTGTGCCGTCAAACACGATCCGCCCCTGCCGCATGCCGATCACGCGGTCGCAATAGCGACGTGCGGTGTCCAGCGTGTGCAGGTTCGCGATCACCATGCGCCCGTCCTGTTCGTGGATATCCCGCAGCGCCTGCATCACCAGCTGTGCGTTCATCGGATCAAGCGAGGCAATCGGTTCATCGGCCAGAATAATCGTGGGGTCCTGCATCAGTGCGCGCGCAATGGCGACACGTTGCTGCTGCCCGCCCGACAGGGCCTCGGCGCGTTTGGGAGCGTGCTCGGCAATGCCCAGACGGTCCAGAATATCGATGGCGCGGATGATGTCGTCTTCGGGGTAGAGATTGAACATCGTCGCCAATGTCGACCGGCGGTTCAACGTGCCGTGCAGTACGTTCGACACCACATCCAAACGCGGCACCAGATTGAACTGCTGAAAGATCATCGCGCAATGGGATTGCCAATCGCGCTTCTCGGCCCCGCGCAGCTTGGTGATGTCGCGCCCGTTGACCAGAATCTCGCCCGAACTGGCAGGGGTCAGGCAATTCATCATCCGCAGCAGCGTCGACTTACCGGCACCGGAACTGCCAATGATGCCAATCATCATCGGGCGGTCGACGGAAAAGCTCGCTGCGTGAACGGCTGTATTCGCGCCAAATGTTTTTGTGACGGCTTGAAGCTGAAGCATTCGGTTCCCCTTTTTTCGGGGAACCTAGGGCGGCATTAATTCACATTCGTTTCAGCTTTATGAAAGTTTCACGACAGCGGAACCTTTCACGATCCTCGTCTATTTCAGGCCGGTAGAGCCGAATCCGCCGTCCCCGCGCGTGGTATCGGACAAGGCATCGACCTCGACACAGACGTATTGTTGAACCTGCGCAATAACAGCCTGTGCGATCCTATCCCCGTGCCGGATAACGAAAGGCGCATCCCCTACATAGTACAGCCCGACCATCACCACGCCGCGGTAATCCTCATCCACCGTGCCGGGCGCATTGGGAATCAGAAACCCGTGCTTCAACGCCAGGCCCGACCGTGGCCGAATCTGCATCTCTGTCCCGCGCGGCAACTCGACCGAGAACCCGATAGAGATCAGACTGATCTGCCCTTTTACAAATTCCATCGGCCCGTCTGGCAGAAAGGCCCGCAAATCCATACCCGCCGCCCCGGCAGTGGCATAGGACGGCAGCGGCAGATCATCATTGCCGCTGACCCGTTTGAATTTGATCTCGCTCATCATCCGCTCCACCGCACGCCCGCTTTCCAAATGGTTTTAAATCCTCGCCGAAGGCAAGAAAACTCTAGCGCAACGCCTCTGCAATGCGTGCGGCCAACTGCTGTGCCACCTGATCCTTGCCCCTACGCGGCCAGCTTTCGGCACCCGCATCCGTGATCAGGGTCACAGCATTTTCCGCCCCGCCCATAATGCCTGTCGCCGGTGAGACATCATTCGCAACGATCCAGTCGCAGCCTTTGCGCAGCCGTTTCGCCGTGGCGTTTTCAACGACGTCATTCGTCTCGGCGGCAAAGCCCACGACCAGCTTGGGCCGCCGCGCCCCCGCCGCGCTGACGGTTTTCAGAATATCGGGATTTTCCGCAAAGCTCAGTACCGGCGGCCCGTCTTTCGATTTCTTGAGCTTTCGATCACTGGCGCTGGCCATGCGCCAATCCGCCACCGCCGCGGCAAAAACGCCTGCGTCGGCGGGCAAGGCGGCCTCTACCGCCTCCTGCATCTGCTGCGCCGTTTGCACGCGGATCACCTCTACCCCCTCCGGCGGGGGCACGTCGGCAGGGCCAGTGACAAAGATCACCTGAGCCCCCAACGCTGCCAGCGCGCGCGCGATCGCTGTGCCCTGCGCGCCCGAGGACCGGTTCGCGATATAGCGCACAGGATCAATCGGCTCATGCGTCGGGCCGGAGGTCACCAGAATACGTCGCCCCTTTAGCGGACCATCGGCCAGCTGCGCCTCGACCGCGGCGACGATCTCAAGCGGTTCGGACATGCGCCCGGGGCCGAATTCCCCGCAGGCCATATCGCCATCATTCGGGCCGACCACATGGATGCCATCACCGCGCAGGGTCGCAAGGTTGCGTTGCGTCGCGGGGTGGTCCCACATGCGCACGTTCATTGCCGGCGCCATCAGCACCGGCGTATCTGTCGCCAACAATAGGGTAGAGGCCAGATCATTCGCCACGCCGCTCGCCATCTTGGCCATCAGATCCCCCGTGGCAGGGGCCACCACAACCAGATCCGCGACACGGCTGAGCTGGATATGCCCCATCTCGGCCTCGTCGCCCAGATCGAACAAGTCGCGATAGAGCTTCTGCCCCGCCAACGCCGAAACGGACAAAGGCGTCACAAATTCTTCGCCCGCGCGGGTCAGCACGGGCGTCACAGTGGCCCCGCGTTCGCGCAGGCGACGGATCAGATCAAGGGATTTGAAAGCGGCAATGCCGCCCCCGATTATCAGCAGAATATGTTTCCCAGCCAGCATGATCGCCCCCGTCGTCGGTGTTCGTCCCGACCATAGGGGGGCGGTTCATTTTCCGCCAGCCCGTTCCTGCGGCAGAGCGGGCAGACCGCGGGATCATATCAGGGAGCTCACATCAGGAAGTGGCGCACCTCGGAGGATTGTGTCTCAAGCGTTTTGCGCATCTTGCCAAAGGCCGCGGCCTCTAGCTGGCGCACGCGTTCTTTCGACAGGCTCAGCTCGGCACCCAGACTTTCAAGCGTCCGCGGCTGATCGCGCAGCTTGCGTTCGCGCACAATGAATTGTTCGCGTTCGTTCAGGGCCTGCATCGCCGACAACAGCCAGCTGCGCAGTGTCAGCGTGTCGTGGCTTTCCTCGACACGTTCGGCGGCCTGCGCACTGTCGTCGACCAGCGCGTCGATCCACTCGCGACCCTCATCCTCTGCCGATTGCGTCGCGTTCAACGAAAAGTCAGAGCCGGACAAGCGCCCCTCCATCATCTCGACGTCATGCATCGGCACGCCAATCTCGGTAGAGATCATCTGACGCAGCTGATGCTTGTCCAGGGTCTCGCCCGCGGCCTGGGCCTCGCGCTCGAGACGTGCCTGTACACGGCGCATGTTGAAGAACAGCGATTTCTGAGAGGACGTAGAGCCGGTGCGCACCATCGACCAGTTGCGCATGACGTGGTCCTGAATGCTCGCCTTGATCCACCAGACGGCATAGGTAGAAAAGCGCACCCCGCGGTCGGGGTCGAACTTGTCGGCAGCTTTCATCAGGCCCAATCCGGCCTCCTGGATCAGATCGTTCATCGACGCGCCATAGCGCTTGAATTTACCCGCCATCGAGATAGCTAGACGCATGTAAGCTGTGATCAGCCGATGCAACGCTTCCTCGTCGCGTTCGTCCCGCCAGGCATAAGCAAGCTTCAGCTCTGTCTCCGCATCTAAAAGCTCTGCTTTCATTGCGGTGCGGGTCAAAGAAAATTCACGTGATTGCGCCAGCGTCATGATGTCCATCCCTACTATTGAGGCACATCTGTCTGCGCCTTTTCATCTAAACGCGGAAAACCGCCAGTTGGTTCACGCGGAATCGAAAAAGAATCGGCTTTTTTCCGCGCAGCTTGCTTTGACTTTGTGACAATGACGCTAAATAAATCGCAAACCACTGGGCGAATAAGGCGCGCTGATCATGACTATCTGGCATTGGGTGCGCCACGGCCCGACCCACGAGAAAAACTTTGTCGGCTGGCGCGATGTCCCTGCCGATCTGTCCGATGTCGCACAGCTCGGTCGGCTCAACGCGCATCTTCCGCAGAGGGCCGTGATGGTATCTTCGGACCTCATCCGCGCGTCTGCCACCGCCGATACGCTGGCCTCTGCCAGCCGCCTGCGCCTGCCCCATGACCGCGACCTACGCGAGCTTGATTTCGGGCTGTGGGACGGCATGCACGCCCGCGATGTATCGCAAAGCCACCCCGAGCTCAGCCGCGCCTATTGGACCACCCCGGGTGACATCGCCGCCCCCGAAGGCGAAAGCTGGAACGACGCGGCCCGCCGGATCAACGCCGCCGTTGACCGGATCACACAGGCCCATCCGAACACAGATATCATCGCCGTAGCGCATTTCGGCGTGATCCTGACACAGGTCCAACGCGCGCTTGGTGTGGATGCCCATGCCGCGATGGCCCATAAGATCGACAACCTGTCGGTCACGGATATACACATCACCCCGCAGGGGTGGGACATCGGCACGATCAACCATCAGGTCTGACGGCCCCGCCCCTACCTTCATTTTGCCAATTAAACTCAAATCCCGCGCTTTCCACGCCCGTTAACGCTTATTAAACACCCCCGCCCTACCCCTGAGGTATCGCAAGTCATCAGGGGTAGAATGGTCGCACGGGCATATACGGTCGCATTCCAGGGCATCGACGCGCGCATCGTCGAGGTGCAGTGCGCGCTCTCCGCTGGCATGCCCGCCTTTTCAATCGTGGGCCTGCCCGACAAAGCGGTGTCGGAAGCGCGCGAAAGGGTTCGTGCCGCGCTTGGTGCGATGGCCATCGCCCTGCCTAGCAAACGGATCACGATCAACCTCAGCCCTGCCGACCTGCCCAAAGAAGGCAGCCATTTCGACCTGCCGATCGCGCTGGCCCTGCTGGGGGCGATCGATATCCTGCCGAATGATGTCATCCAAAGCACCGTCGCCTTGGGCGAACTGTCTCTGGACGGGAGCCTGATCCCCGTGATCGGCGCGCTGCCTGCGGCGATGGCTGCGGCGGAAAACGGGCGTAGCCTGCTGTGCCCCGCTGCCTCTGGTGCCGAAGCGGCTTGGGTCGGCAATGCGCAGGTGATCGCGGCCCCCAGCCTCGGTGCGGTGGTGCGGCATTATACCGGCCAAACCCCGCTGCCCCCTGCCACACCGGGCGAAGTCTCGCAAAGCCCCAGCCAGCATGACCTGCGTGATGTCAAAGGTCAGGAACGCGCCAAACGCGCCTTGGAAATCGCGGCCGCGGGACGTCATCACCTGATGTTTGTCGGCACGCCCGGCTCGGGTAAATCCATGCTGGCGGCGCGTTTGCCCTCCATCCTCCCCCCGCTGACCCCACAAGAGGCGCTCAGCACCTCTATGATCCACTCGCTTGCCGGGCTTCTGGATGACGGCGGCATCTCTCGTCTGCGCCCGTTCCGCGAACCGCACCACACGGCGTCTATGGCGGCGATCATTGGCGGCGGGCGGCTGGCCAAACCGGGAGAGGTCAGCCTTGCCCATAACGGCGTGCTGTTCATGGATGAATTCCCCGAATTCCCGCGCACCGTGCTCGAAACCCTGCGCCAACCCGTTGAAACGGGCGAGGTGATGATCGCCCGCGCCAATGCACATGTGAAATACCCGTGCAAATTCATGCTTGTCGCCGCAGCCAACCCCTGCAAGTGCGGCTATCTCAGCGATCCGTCCCGCGCATGCAGCAAAGCCCCCGCTTGCGGAGAGGATTATATGAATCGCGTCTCGGGCCCGCTGCGCGACCGCTTCGACCTGCGAATAGATGTGCCGCCCGTGGGCTATACCGACCTCGACCTGCCCCCCAGTGCGGAAGGCTCGGCGGAAGTCGCCCAAAGGGTGCAAGCCGCGCGCCGCCGCCAGCACGACCGCTTTGCCGACCATCCCACAGCAGCCCTGAACGCAGATGCCGAAGGGAACCTGCTGGAACAGATCGCCGCCCCGGATACGGAGGCGCGACAGCTGCTGTCCCGCGCGGCAGAGCGGTTTCACCTATCGGCACGTGGGTATCACAGGGTATTGCGTGTGGCGCGCACCATCGCGGATCTGGACGGGGCTGGCGACGTGCGCAAACCGCATCTGGCCGAAGCGCTCAGCTTTCGGTTGCCGTCGGTGGCACTTGCGTGATCCAGGCCGCCAATGCGTCCAACGTGACCCGCGCTTCGGGCAGGGTATTGTGGAAGATCGGCCAGACGTGGGGCAGGTCATGCTCCTCTTCCAACGACGCGCTAACACCTTGATCCCGCAAATGCGCTGCCATCCGGCGCGCGTCATCGCGTAGAATCTCTGTGGAACCGACGGTGATCCAGACTGGCGGTGCCCCCGGATAGCTCGCAAGCAAGGGGCTTATATCGGGATCTCGGGGGTCGGCACCTGCCAGATACATCTCTGCCATAAGACCGGCCTGCGCGGCCGGCAATACGGCCTCTCGTGCCGCATTCTCGCGGAAGCTGGCCCCCTCGTGCAGAAAATCGGTCAGCGGTGAAAAGGCAAAAAGCGCGCGCGGCAGGGGTCGACTGCCTGCACAAAGCCGGCTAAGCAGATTGAACGCCAGCGCGCCACCTGCGCTATCGCCCCCGATAATGACATTCTGCGCCGACACACCGCTGTCGAGCAACGCCTGATAGGCCGTGGCGACATCTTCGATTGCGGCGGGAAACGGCGCTTCGGGGGCAAGACGGTAATAGGGCAATACCGCCGCAGCCCCCAGACGCTGCGCCAAGGCCCCCAGCATCGCCCCGTGGGTATCGGGGCTGCCGAACACAAAACCACCCCCATGAATGTAAAAGATCACCAGATCAGAGCGTGTTTGCGCAGGGGTCACCCGCAGAACATCGCCCGCGCCAACCAAGCGGCTGCGGGTGATCTGGGTGCCGCGCGGTGCCCGAAACAGCAGCCGCGCGGTTTTCGCAAAATCACGACGTATCTTGTGCACGTCGCGCGAGCGCGCCAGCTTGCGCTTCTCTACCAAACGTAAATAGCCGTTCAGCAGAGGGCGCAGCAGGCTCATGCGCGCTTACGCTCGATCGCTTCCCATATCTTGGCCGCGATATTGGTGCCGTCGAAGCGTTCCAGTTCTTGTATGCCCGTGGGGGAGGTCACGTTGATCTCTGTCAGATAGTCGCCAATGACATCGATGCCGACGAAAATCTGCCCTTTCTCGCGTAGCAACGGGCCGATGGCGGCGCAAATTTCAAGGTCACGCTCTGTCAGGCCGACCTTCTCGGGGCGGCCGCCCACATGCATGTTCGACCGGGTTTCCCCCTCTGCCGGGACGCGGTTGATGGCCCCGACGGCTTCGCCATCCACGAGAATCACCCGTTTATCGCCCTTGGACACAGCAGGCAGGAATTTCTGTACGATCAACGGCTCGCGCGAGAAACCGGTGAACAGTTCGTGCAAAGAGCTGAGGTTGCGATCATTCGTGTCCAGACGGAAGACACCCGCGCCCCCGTTCCCGTAAACCGGCTTGAGGATGACATCCTTATGTTTCGCCTTGAACGCTTTGATCGTGTCCAGATCACGGGCGATTGTGGTCGGCGGGGTCAGCTGCGGGAAATCGAGCACCAGCAGTTTTTCGGGGTAGTTCCGCACCCAGAACGGGTCATTCACCACCAGCGTTGTCTCTTTCAGACGGTCCAGCAAATGGGTCGAGGTGATGTAATGCATGTCGAACGGCGGATCCTGCCGCAGCCAGACCACGTCGAAATCCGCCAGATCAACCTCGCGTTCAGGCCCCAAGGTGGCGTGATCGCCCTGCACCCTCTGCACGGTCAGATTATGACCCCGCGCGGTTATGCGCCCCTCTTGATAGGCGAGGTGATCGGGGGTGTAGTAGAACAGCGCGTGCCCGCGCGCCTGTGCTTCCTCGGCCAGGCGAAAGCTGCTGTCCGCGTTGATGTTCACGTCCCCGATCGGGTCCATCTGAAAGGCGATTTTCATAAGGGGTCTCCCTGTTGTTCCTTTCTAGATGGCGCAGCAGGGCGTGGGGTGCAATGGGTCAGTCGTGCCCGAAGGCGTTTTCAAGGATCCGCAGGTCACCGGTCTGATCGACCAACGCCACGTCAAACCGCACATCCGTCAGCGCGCCCTTGGGTTCGCCGCCAATGAATTCTTCGGCGGATCGATAGATACGGCGCATCTGTTTCCGGTTCAAACGCTGCAGGGCGCTGTCATGGCTTTTGCTTTTCTTCACTTCGACAAAGACGATCCCGTCGCCGTCTCGCATGATCAGATCAATTTCGCCCGCCTTACCGCGCCACCGTTCATGTGCCAGATCAAAGCCGCGGCGGCGGTAGTCATCCGAAACCTGCAGTTCAGCCGCACGACCTGCGTGGTAGGAAACAGCCCCTTGAACGGATTTCGCCAATGTCGTCAGTGTGTCGGTCATCTTAGGTTTCTTTCCCCAGTTCCAATGCCGCCTGATACACCTGTCGGCGCGGCACATCATATGCCTGCGCCACCATATCGACGGCATCGCGCATCGAATTCGTTTCCAATGCGTTCGCAAGGTCAGAGGTTAGATCACTTTCGCTAACAGCCGGTAAACGCCCGCGATCGATCAGCACAACAATCTCGCCCTTCGGGGCTTTACCGCTGTAGTGTTCGGTCAACTCATCCAGGGTACCGCGCTGAATTTCCTCGAACTTCTTGGTCAGCTCGCGACAGACAGCCGCGGAACGTTCCCCGCCCAGCGCCTGTGCGGCATCGCGCAGCATCGCCCCCACCCGCTTGGGTGATTCGTAGAAAGCCAGCGTGCCTTGCACCTCTTTCAACTTTTGCAGCGCCGTGAGCCGTGCGCCTTTCGCATTGGGCAGGAACCCTGCGAAAAAGAAGGCATCCGTCGGCAACCCTGCCAAAGCCAGCGCGGTCAGCACCGCCGAGGGGCCCGGGGCGCAGGTCAGCATGAGCCCTGCCTCGCCCACACCGCGGGACAGTTCAAACCCCGGATCCGCGATCAGCGGCATGCCAGCCTCAGAGGCATAGGCGACGGATTGCCCATCACGGATCGCGGTGACAAGCTTGTCCTGCACACCACTGCCCGAATGGTCGTGCAACGCCACAATCTGTCGCCCGTTGAGAGGCACCCCATGGATATCCATCAACTTACGCAGGCTCCGCGTGTCCTCCGCCGCCAGCACATCAGCCGAGGCCAGCACGTCGAGCGCCCGCAAGGTTATGTCGCGGGCAGAGCCGATCGGCACCCCGACAAAGTAAAGCCCCGCCGCAAGGGGAATCTTTTGGTAATTCAAGCTGGACCCGCCTTTCGCACCCTCTATGATCAGTGCATATGTCCCCGGGGCCATCGCCGCCGACCTGCCACCAATGGAGTGACACTGTTATGATCGCTGTTTTCAACATCCTTCGCAAGCCACTGCGGCTTTTGATCCTGCCACTGATTGCATTGGCGCTTGCCGCCTGTGAACCTGTGGCGATGACCAATATGAACGGGTCCAAGGGCCCCAAAGTCGACTCGAGCAAACCTATTCCGGTGGCCTTGCTGATCCCGCGTGGCGGTTCGGCGGCGGATAACCTGCTGGCGCAAGAACTTGAGAACGCCGCGCGTCTGGCGATCCGCGATCTGGGCGGCGTGCAGATTGACCTGCGGGTCTATGGTACGGGCGGCAATGCCGGCACTGCGGGCACCGCGGCGGCGCAGGCTGTCACCGACGGGGCTCAGATCATTCTGGGGCCGCTTTATGGCGAGGCCGCAAATGCGGCGGGCAACGCGGTTGCCGCGCAGGGCGTGAATGTCCTGTCCTTCTCGAACAACCCCAGCATCGCGGGCGGCAATGTCTTTGTGCTGGGTCAGAACTTTAACGACACCTCCAACCGTCTGGTCCGCTACGCCAAGAGCAACGGAAAAGACAAGATCCTCGTACTGCACGGTCAGGATCTGGCCGGCCAGCTGGGTCGCGATGCCATCCTCAAGGCGATTGCCGCAAACGGGGCGACCTCTGCCGGTACGGTTGATTACGCGCTGAGCCAAGAAGCCGTAATGTCTGCCGTGCCGCGCGTGAAAGCTGCCGTAGAAAGCAACGGGGCGAATGCGATCTTCCTGACAACATCCTCGGCCAGTGCCCTGCCGCTCTTCGCACAGATGCTGCCAGAGGCAGGGATCAGCGGTGCCACCACGCAATACATCGGTCTGACCCGCTGGGACATCCCGCCCCAAACGCTGGCCCTGCCCGGCGTGCAAGGTGGCTGGTTCGCCCTGCCCGATCCCGGTGCGACAACCGCATTTTCGCAGCGCTATGCCGCAGCCTATGGCGACACACCCGGCCCGATCGCTGGTCTGGCCTTTGACGGGATCGCAGCCGTGGGGGCCTTGGCGAAATCCGGCAAATCCGACGCGTTGTCCGCGGCACGTCTGACCCAGGGCGCGGGCTTCCGCGGGGCGAGCGGCGTGTTCCGCCTCAAGGCGGACGGCACCGCCGAACGCGGCCTTGCCATTGCCACGATCCGCAATCAGCAGGTCGTCATCATCAGCCCTGCCCCCCAAGCCTTTGGCGGGGCCGGTTTCTAAGGGACCGCCTTTTGTGAAACCCCTTGTTGCACCAGCAGAATCAGGTGAGGCCACCGCGCGTCACCTGATCAGCACCCCCAAACGCATCTTTGACGAAGCGGCTGTTTCCGCCGCGCTCAAGGACGTGCTGGACGGTTTGACCGATCCGGCAGAGATTCAGGCCGCCGCCGTCGCCGTCCTGCAAGACGCGCAAAAGAACGGGCGCGCCGAAATCGCCCGCGCCTTCGCGGCGTCACCCTTCAACGCGCGCCCCATGACGTCGGCCTATTGCTACCTCACCGATCAGCTTGTCCGCACGACCCTGCAGATCGCCGGACAACGGCTCCACCCGGTTGAAACGCTTGGCCCGAACGACCGGCTCGCCGTGATCGGCGTCGGCGGGTATGGCCGCGGAGAGATGGCCCCCTATTCTGATGTGGACCTACTGTTCCTCATCCCCCAAACGCCCAGCCAGCGCACTGAAAACCTGATCGAATCCATGCTCTACATGCTATGGGATCTCAAGTTGAAGGTCGGCCATTCCACCCGCACCATCCGCGACTGCGTGACCCTTGGCCGCGAGGATTTTACGATCCAGACCGCCCTGCTGGAACACCGCTTTATCGCCGCCGATGTGGCTTTGGCGCAGGATCTGGATGAAACGCTCAAGACTGATCTATTTGCAGGCACCGGTCGCAGCTTTATCGAAGCCAAACTGGAGGAACGCGACGCGCGGCACCGCAAGCAGGGTCTACGGTATGTTGTGGAACCCAATGTCAAAGAGGCCAAGGGCGGCTTGCGCGATCTGCAATCGTTGTTCTGGATCGCCAAACATATCTACAGCGTCGAACATGCCGCCGATCTTGTCGACCGCGGCGTGTTTCTAGAGGAAGAATTCAAGACCTTCGTCGCGGCCGAGAATTTTCTTTGGGCGGTACGCGGACACCTGCACCTCATTTCAGGACGCGCGACCGAACAGTTGACCTTTGACATGCAGGTCGCCGTGGCCGAGGCGATGGGATACCGTGACACGCGGGGCCGCCGCGGGGTCGAGGTGTTCATGCAGGCCTATTTCCGCCACGCCACCGAAGTGGGCGAGCTGACGCGCATCTTCCTCACCAAGCTCGAAGCCTTGCACGTCAAGGCGGAACCCCTGCTCGAACGTATCTTTCGCCGTCGCCCAAAGCTGCGCGACGGCTATGAGGTCGTGGGCGGGCGGCTGGCCGTCACCGATGGCAAGGCGTTTATCAGCGACAAGCTGAACCTACTGCGCATCTTCGAAGAGGCATTGCGCACCGGCATGTTGATCCATCCCGATGCGATGCGTCTGGTCAAAGCGAACCTCGCCCTGATCGACGACGACATGCGCAACACGCCCGAAGCGCGGCGGATCTTCCTTGATCTGATGCTGAAACACGGCAACCCCGAACGCGGCCTGCGCCGGATGAACGAACTGGGCGTGCTGTCGGCCTTCATCCCCGAGTTTGAGCCCATCGTGGCGATGATGCAGTTCAACATGTACCACAGCTATACGGTGGACGAGCATACGATCCAGTGCATCACAAACCTTGCCCTGATCGAGAAGGGCGAGCTGGAAGAAGACCTGCCCGTCGCCTCGTCGATCCTGCAACGTGGGGTGAACCGCAAGGTGCTATATGTGGCTCTATTGCTGCATGATATCGCCAAGGGCCGCCCCGAAGACCATTCGATCCTCGGGGCCCAAATGGCCCGCAAGATCGCGCCCCGTCTGGGCCTGAACAAGGCCGAGGTCGACACGGTCGAATGGCTGGTCCGCTACCACCTGCTGATGTCGGATATGGCGCAAAAACGCGATATTTCCGATCCGCGCACCGTGCGGGACTTTGCCAAGGCTGTGCAGACCGTCAAACGGCTTGATCTGCTGTGTGTGCTGACCGTCTGCGATATCCGCGGCGTCGGCCCGAACACATGGAACAACTGGAAAGCCGTGCTGATCCGCGGGCTCTACCGGCAAACCAAACGCGCGCTTGAGACCGGGCTCGAAGACCTCAACCGCGAGAACCGCGGCGCGGGGGCCAAAAAGGCCCTGCGTGCGGCCCTTGCCCATTGGCCGCGCAAGGATCTTCAGGCCGAAACCGCACGCCACTACCCGCCCTATTGGCAGGGGCTTCATACGGCCTCTCAGGTCGTATTCGCCGAACAGCTCCGCGATATTCAGGACGGTGAAATCCGCATTGACCTGCACCCTGACGATGACCGCGACGCCACCCGCGCCTGCTTTGTCATGGCTGACCACCCGGGCATCTTTGCACGGCTCGCCGGTGCGCTGGCGCTGGTCGGGGCCAATGTCGTCGATGCCCGCAGCTATACCACCAAGGACGGCTGGGTGACCGATGCGTTCTGGATCCAGGACGCCGAGGGCAACCCCTACGACGTCTCGCGCCTGCCACGGCTGCGGCAGATGATCTCCAAGACGCTCAAGGGTGAAATTCTGGCGCGCGACGCGCTGAAATCCCGCGACAAGGTGAAAAAGCGCGAGAAAGTGTTCAAGGTGCCCACGCATATCACCTTTGATAACGAAGGCTCCGAGATCTACACGATTATCGAGGTGGATACCCGCGACCGCCCCGGCCTGCTCTATGACCTCACGCGGTCGCTGTCTGAATCCAACGTCTATATCGCCAATGCGGTGATCGCGACCTATGGCGAACAGGTGGTCGATACCTTCTACGTCAAGGATATGTTCGGGTTGAAATACTATACCGAAAGCAAACAAAAGACGCTCGAGAAACGGTTGCGCGCGGCGATCATCGACGGTGTTGCGCGGGCGCAGGACTGACATCGGCGCTTTCGCGCGGGCATGACGGCTGTGTTCGCATTTCCCTGATTGCGCAGTGCGGCGCCAACGGCTAGGCCATTCGCACCGCAGTTACGGGGCAGCACCACCATGAAACCTATCCGCCTTATGTCCGGCTTCTTCACCGTCGGGATCTGGACCCTCCTCAGCAGGGTCATGGGGTTCGTGCGCGATGTGATGATCGCGGGCTACCTTGGCTCCGGCCCCGCAGCCGAAGCGTTTCTGGTCGCCTTTTCCCTGCCCAACATGTTCCGCCGCTTCTTTGCCGAGGGGGCGTTCAACATGGCCTTTGTGCCGATGTTCTCGAAAAAGCTCGAAAGCGGCGATGATCCGGAGAAGTTCGCGCAGGATGCTTTCGTCGGGATGGCGTTCATCCTGACGCTGTTCACCATCATCGGGATCGTCGCGATGCCGGGGCTGGTGCTGCTGATGGCCTCGGGCTTTGCGGGGGACGAACGGTTCGATCTAGCGGTCGAATACGGGCGGCTGGCCTTCCCCTATATCCTGTTCATCTCCCTCGCCGCACTTGTATCGGGCGTGCTGAACGCCACGGGCCGCTTCATGGCGGCGGCGGCAGCCCCTGTGGTGCTGAACGTCATCTTCATCCTCGCCGTCCTGATCGGGGCCGCCCTGGGCCGCGACGGATCAGAGGCGATCGGCATGGGCATCGACAAGGCCCTTGGCCTGCAGATCGGCGACACGCTGGCGCTGTCTGTCCCGCTGGCGGGGATCGCGCAACTGGCGCTGGTCTGGTGGGCCGCGAAACGCGCGGGCTTCACACTGACCTTCGGCCGTCGCCCCCGCCTGACGCCCGAGCTGAAACGCCTCGCCA
This sequence comes from Sulfitobacter sp. PM12, assembly GCF_045586035.1. Taxonomy (NCBI): domain Bacteria; kingdom Pseudomonadati; phylum Pseudomonadota; class Alphaproteobacteria; order Rhodobacterales; family Roseobacteraceae; genus Sulfitobacter; species Sulfitobacter sp. PM12. Next base: position 768,916 of record NZ_CP151529.1, on the reverse strand, counting down.
TCATCGCCGCCCCTGCGGCCCTGGCAGGCGGAGTTATGCAGATCAACCTACTGGTCGGCCGTCAGGTCGCCAGCTTCTACGAAGGGGCCGTGGCTTGGCTCAATTACGCAGACCGCCTCTACCAACTGCCCTTGGGCGTGGTGGGGATCGCGATTGGCGTGGTGCTGCTGCCCGACCTGTCACGACGGCTCAAGGCCGGAGACGAACAGGGATCGCACACCCAGATCAGCCGCGCCGCCGAGGTGTCGCTGGCGCTGACCATCCCTTCGGCGGTTGCGTTGATGGTGATCCCCTTCACGCTGGCCACGGTGCTGTTCCAACGCGGGGCCACAACCACAGATGACGCCGCGGCCATCGCCATTGCGGTGGCGATCTACGGGCTCGGCCTGCCGGCCTTCGTGCTGCAAAAGATCCTGCAACCGCTTTACTACGCGCGTGAAGACACCCGCCGCCCGTTCTACTTTGCAGTGGTGGCAATGGTGGTGAACGTGGTACTGGCCGTCGGCCTCAGCCCCGTGATCGGCTGGATAGCCCCTGCCATCGCAACGACACTGGCGGGATGGGCGATGTTTGCCTTGCTGGCCTATGGCGCACGTGGTTTCGGGCTTGCCGCGAAATTCGATGCGCGTTTTCACAAACGCATCTGGCGCATCATGGCGGCGGCGGCGGTCATGGGCGGCGCGCTCTGGATCGGCAACCTGGCCCTGCAACCCCTGCTCGCCGAACCCTGGTGGCGCGGGGTCGCCCTGGTGATCCTCATTGCCCTGGCGGCCGTCAGCTACTTCGGCACCGGCCAGCTCATCGGTGCGTTCAAACTGGCCGAATTCAAACGCGCCCTAAAACGCGGCTAACCCGACCCGCTTCCAAATGGCATTAAATCCCGGGGGTCAGGGGGCTTGGCCCCCTGCCTGTCCCGCCTGCAAGCCTCACCGATGCCGAATACGCTCCCGCAGCCTGCCCCATTCGCCCGGCGCAAAAACAAAGCTCAGCGCGAAACCACAGGCAAAGCCCAAAAGCTCCGCCACCCACTGGGTGCCCGCGTCAAAGAACACGCCCCAGATCAGCTGCAACCCCATCAGCACGGCAATCAGGGAAAACGCGCGGTACTGCTGTTCCCCTTGCACCGCCAGCTTGCGCCACATGACAAAGGAATAGCCGCCGATCAGCCCATAGACCGACGGGTAGGCACCGACCAGCCAGACCGGATCATCCAGCACCAGCGCATAGACCACCGCGCCGAAAATGCCCGACACAAAGAAGATCGCCAGAAACGCCACCTGCCCCATCGCCTCGGCCACCATCTTGCCAAGCGCCAGCAACAGCACGCAGGCAAAGATCGCATGGGTGAACCCCAGATGGATGAAACTATAGCTCACCACCCGCGACAGGTCGCGCAGGGGGAACTGCATGTTGGCGACCATCCAGTCGAAGACATCGCCCGAAAATCCGAAGTCTCGGATCAAGGCCAGACGCCAGCCCACAGCAGCAGGACCGCCGATGATCCCGGCCTCGGCCAGCGACAGCACGACCTCTATCCCCGCCAGCGCCAGAAAAAGCAGCGTCACGGTTGCGGGCATCGGGTTCACGGGGGGGTGAAAATCTGGGTCTTCCATAGGGCCTCCTTGACGGGCATGGTGCGCATGGGTAAGCCCATCTGGCCGTAGTTTCCAGCCTTATCGGAGCATCCAATGACCGACACCCCTTTCACCCCGCGTGTGTTTTCCGGCATCCAGCCGTCGGGCGATTTGCATCTTGGAAACTACCTGGGCGCGCTCAAACGTTTCGCCGATGCGCAGGACAAGGGGGTACAGTCGATCTACTGCATGGTCGATCTGCACGCCATCACCGTCTGGCAGGACCCTGCGGACCTCAAGCGCAGCACGCGCGAGCTTTGTGCCGGTTTTATCGCGTCGGGCATCGACCCCGATAAATCCATCCTGATCAACCAAAGCCAGGTGCCCGAACACGCGCAACTGGCCTGGGTCTTCAACTGCGTGGCGCGCATGGGCTGGATGGGCCGCATGACCCAGTGGAAGGACAAGGCCGGCAAGAACGCCGAAGCCGCGTCGCTGGGGCTCTTTGCCTATCCCGCGCTGATGGCCGCCGACATCCTGATCTATCACGCGACCCATGTGCCCGTGGGCGAGGACCAGAAACAGCACCTTGAACTGACCCGCGACATCGCGGCCAAGTTCAACCATGACTACGGCGTCGATTTCTTCCCGTTGACCGAACCGGTGATCGAAGGGGCTGCAACCCGCGTCATGTCCCTGCGCGACGGGTCCAAGAAGATGTCGAAATCCGACCCTTCCGATGCCAGCCGTATCAACCTGACCGACAATGCCGACACCATCGCCAAGAAAATCCGCAAGGCCAAGACCGACGCCGATGCGCTCCCCTCCGAAGTGGACGGCCTCAAGGACCGGCCAGAGGCGCGCAATCTGGTAAATATCTTCGCCGCGCTGAACGACCAGACCGTTGAACAGGTTCTGGCCGATGTGGGCGGCCAGCAGTTCGGCACCTTCAAACCCAAACTGGCTGAGCTTGCCGTCGCCAAAATGGCCCCGATCAGCACCCGCATGGCAGAGCTGATGGCCGACGAGGCAGAGATCGACCGCATTCTGGCCCACGGTGCCACCCAAGCGCGCGAGATCACCGCGCCGATCCTCAAGAAAACCTACGAGATTGTGGGCATGGTGGGCTAAACCAGCCCGCCCCTTCACCCTTTCCCAAATACTCCTCCCACAGATCCGCCGCAGCACCACGGCTGCGGGCCTTGCCCCCATGGACAATCCTTTAGCGTTTTGCCAGCCTTCGCCCGAACCACGAAGGGGATAGACGATGACCACCGGTTTTTTCATGGATGAACGCTGCTTTTGGCACGCAGGTGGCAACTATGCCTTTACCATGCCCGTGGGCGGCTTGGTGCAGCCGCTGGCCGCGGGCGGCCTGCCGGAAAACCCCGAGACCAAACGCCGCCTGCGCAACCTGATGGAGGTCACCGGCCTGATGGCCGAACTCGACCTGCGCAGCGCAGCACCTGCATCGCGCGAGGATCTGCTGCGCGTCCATCCGGCTGCCTATCTAGACGACTTCAAGCGCCTTTCCGACGCGGGCGGTGGAGAGCTGGGGTTGCGCACCCCCTTCGCCGCCGGCGGGTTCGAGATTGCGGCGCTGTCCGCGGGCCTCTCCATCGCCGCGGTAGAGGCCGTTGCCAAAGGTGACCTCGACAATGCCTATGCGCTCAGCCGTCCACCGGGGCACCACGCGCTGCCTGATTTCCCCAACGGCTTCTGCCTGCTCGCCAATATCGCCATCGCGATCGAGGCAGCAAAGGCCAAGGGGCTGGTGCGCCGCGTTGCCGTGCTGGACTGGGATGTGCACCACGGCAATGGCACCGAGGCGATCTTTTATGACCGCGACGACGTGCTGACGATCTCGCTCCATCAAGAAGGGAATTACCCGCTTGATACCGGCGCGCTGGCGGATCGGGGCGACGGCGCGGGAGCCGGTTACAATATCAACCTGCCGATGCACGCGGGGTCGGGGCATACGGCCTATCTGCATGCGCTCGATCGCGTCGTGCTCCCCGCGCTCGACACGTATCAACCCGACATGATCATCGTCGCCTGCGGTTTCGATGCCTCCATCGTGGACCCGCTGGCGCGCATGCAGGCCACAGCGGAGACCTTTGCCGAGATGACACAGCGGATCAAAGCCGCGGCGCAAAAACTTTGCGGCGGCAAGCTGGTGCTCGTTCATGAAGGCGGCTATTCAGAGGCCTATGTTCCCTTCTGTGGCCACGCCACCATCGCAGCCCTCGCAGACAGTGACATCACAGCGCCAGATCCCCATGCGAAGAACTTTCGCATTCGCCAGCCAAGCCCCGCATTCGACGCTTTCCTGCGCGCGTCCATCGACGACATGGCGCAAGAGCTGAACCTATAAGAGAGACCCCGATGCCGACACCCAATCCCGACGCGCTGCATTTCCTGCAAACCCGCCGTTCGCGCCCCGCCAAGACCCTGACCACACCGGTCCCCGACCGCGACACGCTGACCGAGCTGTTGACCGTGGCCTCGCGCGCACCGGATCACGGGATGCTGGAGCCCTGGCGTTTTATCGTGATCGAAAAGCCCGCGATGGCGCGTCTGACCGACATCGCCGAGGCACGCGGCACCGCCCTGGCGCTCGACCCCGAGCAGATCCAGAAGGGCCGCGGGCAATTCGATCAGGGCGATCTGGCGGTTGTGGTGGTCGAGGTGCAGAAACCCTCGCCCAAGATCCCGCCGTTGGAACAGACCTATGCCGTGGGCGGGGTCTGCCTGTCGCTGGTCAATGCCGCGCTCGCCTCTGGCTGGGGCGCGAACTGGCTAAGCGGTTGGGTCAGCCACGACCGCGCCTTCATGACCGAGGCTTTCGACCTCGCGGAACACGAACGCATCGCCGGCATCATCCATATCGGCACCGAAACCTCCGCCCCGCCAGAGCGCGGGCGCCCCGACATCACGGCGATCACCACATGGCAATAGCACAGATTTGTCGCGCCTTCGGGCTGGCCGTTGGACAAGTCGGCGATCCAAGCTTTCGCCGCGTGCTGCTGCTGGGTGTCGGCTTGGCGTTGCTGCTGCTGGTCGGTGCGTCTGCGGGCTTTGTCTGGCTGATCGACTGGCTGACCGGAGAGGACAACTGGCTGCCCGTTCTGGGCGAGGTTTCGTGGCTTGACGATCTGTTCAGCTGGGGGGCAGCGCTGCTGTTGATGGTGCTGTCGGTGTTCCTGATGGTGCCCGTCGCCTCGGCCATCACGTCGATGTTTCTGGATGATGTGGCCGACGCGGTAGAGGCCGAACACTACCCCCATCTGCCCCCCGCCACCCCCGTGCCCTTTGGCGATGCGCTGCGCGACACGGTGAACTTCATGGGGGTGCTGATCGGTGTGAACGTCGTGGCGTTGGTGCTGTACCTGATGTTCGCCCCCTTCGCGCCGCTGATCTTCTGGAGCGTGAACGGTTTTTTGCTGGGACGCGAGTATTTCACGCTTGCCGCGATCCGGCGGGTGGGCCGGACCGAGGCAAAGCGTCTGCGCGGGAAACATGGCCTTACAATCTGGGCCGCCGGCGTGTTGATGGCGATTCCCCTGTCGGTGCCGCTGCTGAATCTGGTGATTCCGATCCTAGGGGCGGCGACCTTTACCCATTTGTTCCACCAATTGGTGTCGGCGCCCCGTGGAGCCACTGCTCCACATCCGCCACGGTGAACCAGCCCGACAGGATGATCCCCGCGATGATCGCCCAAAGCACGATCGACACAGCGGTCGTCCACAGCGCTTTCTTTTTAAGATGGTGATGTTCGGGGGCCCCCGCGTGGGTGCCCTCGACGATCTGGCCCAAATCCCCCTGGGTCTGCACCCGTACTGGCAGCAGGATCATAAAGACCATCGACCAGATCACGGTGAACAGAACGATACCTGACATGACGGCCATGGTTACACCTGCTCCAGCTCGACCAGCGCGCCGTTAAAGTCTTTGGGGTGCAGGAAAATCACCAGCTTGCCGTGGGCGCCGATCTTGGGTTCACCGTTGCCCAGGACACGCGCGCCGCTTTCCTTCAGGCGATCCCGCGCCGCGATGATGTCTTCGACCTCATAGCAGATGTGGTGGATGCCACCGGCGGGGTTCTTCTCCAGAAAACCGTTGATCGGGCTATCGTCCCCCAGCGGGTAAAGCAGTTCGATCTTGGTATTGGGCAGTTCGATAAAGATCACGGTGACGCCGTGGTCGGGTTCATCCTGCGCAGGACCGACATTCGCACCCAAAGCGTTGCGGTATTGATCCGCAGCGGCCTCAAGGTCCGGCACGGCGATGGCTACGTGGTTTAGGCGACCGATCATCATTCTTCTCCCTCAAATCAACATTTGACCCGGTTTATGGGCTGCCGCTGCCGCAAGAGCAATGCGTCACGTTAACACCGTATTAGCGAAGCGCGCCTAACCATAGGTCACCCACAAAGCATAACGGAGGAATCATGGATACGCTTGAACATCAGGCCCAAAGCCTGCCCGCCCCCACGGCCGACCGCCCGCTTTTGGGCCTTACCGTTCTGGTGATCGAAGACAGCCGCTTTGCCTGCGAGGCGATGCGCCTGCTCTGTCTCCGCTCTGGCGCGCGGATCAGACGGGCCGACAGCCTGCGCGCGGCGCGGCGGCATTTGCAGGTCTACCGCCCGTCGATCGTGATTGCCGATCTGGGGCTACCAGACGGAAACGGCATTGATCTGATTGCGGAACTGGCACAATCGCAGCCCCGCGTGGATGCGCTACTGGCGATTTCGGGGGAGACGCATCTGGCGGCGGATGCGCTGGCCGCAGGAGCAGACCGTTTCATGAGCAAACCGTTGCAGTCTTTGTCACAGTTTCAACAGGTCGTGCTGGCCGCCCTGCCGCAGCATCACCGTCCGCTGGGACTGTCCGTGCTTGCCGATGAAACGATCACGCCCGACACTATCGCGTTGCAGGATGACATGGCGCATATGGATGACGTTCTGTCCGGCCCCTGTACGCCTCAGACGCTGGAATATGTCGCGCAGTTTCTGACAGGCGTGGCGCGCAGCGCGCGGGACGCAGCACTGGAGCAGGCGGCGACAGCGCTGGCAGCACGCAGCACCTTGGGCCTGCCCGCGATAGAAGAACAACGGGTGATCCGATCGGTCTTGCGCCAACGGCTGATGCGGCAGATCGCGATCTAGTCGCGGGTCACGTCAGCGGGTCACTGGACACCCGCACGAGGCTGGTCAGATCGCCCAAGCGTTCGCGCTGCTTACCCTCTGCGTCAAAGTTTGCAGGGGAAAGCCACGCTTCGAAGGCTTCACGCAGGCCCGGCCATTCGGCGTCAATCGCCGCAAACCAAGCCGTATCGCGGTTGCGCCCTTTAACGACAGCCGCCTGCCGGAAGATGCCTTCGTAGCTGAAGCCCAAGCGTTGCGCTGCACGGCGTGACGGCATGTTCAGCGCGTTACACTTCCATTCATACCGACGGTATCCCGCCTCGAATGCCCATTTCATCATCAGATACATGGAATCCGTCGCCGCCCGCGTGCGCTGCAACGCGGGCCCAAAGGTGATTGACCCGACCTCTATCGATCCGGCCTCTGGCGCGATGCGCAGATAGCTTGCCACCCCTTCGATATGCCCTGTCTCTAGGTTCTTGATCGCATAGAAGAGCGGGTCGTCTTTGGTTTCGACCTCGCGCACCCAACGGTGAAACTGGGCAGAGGATGAGAACGGCCCGTCATACATATAATGCCACAGTTGATCCTGCCCTTCAAAGGCGCGGAACAGCAGGGCGGCGTGGGCCTCGGCGTTCAACGGTTCAAGCTGGGCGTAGCGGCCCGTCATCACCGTCCGCGGCGGGCGCGGCGGGACGGAAAAATCTGCAACAGGGGCACCAAGTGGGCCGGGGGGCTGGTCATCTTGTTTCATGCGCTTACGTTAAGGCCAAGCGCTGTCAGCGCCAAGACCCGAATGTCATATGACATCACCCAATCTGGAGCGCAGAAAGGTCCTGTTTTTGCCACAAACCCCTGCGAGGCTGATGGCATCCGCAACCACCAACCCACCCACGTCACCCATCCCAAGGGGCACATCATGTTCACCAAACTGCGCCGCATCTACGCCAAGGAAACCAGTTTCGACTGGACCGTCTTTGCGGCAAATGTAGTGGGTGTGGCGATCGTGGCACTGGCTTTTGCCCATGCGCGCGACTTTGGCGCGCAGACCGTGGTAGAGGTTGCGCAAGCCGGTTTCTGACCTTTGGGCGCAGGCCTGCCTGACATTGACCGCCCCCGCCCGACACCACGAGATTCAAACGAAAAAGCCCGCCTTTGGCATATCCAAGGCGGGCTTTTCTATGGGTATGTTGCAGGGCTTAGTCCTGCGGGATGACCCGCAGACCCAGTTCCATCAACTGATCCGACTGCGGCTCGCTTGGCGCGTTCATCATCAGATCTTCGGCGCGCTGGTTCATCGGGAAGAGGATCACCTCGCGGATGTTCGCCTCTTCCGCCAGCAACATGACGATCCGGTCGATACCGGCGGCACAACCACCGTGGGGCGGGGCACCGTATTGGAACGCGTTCACCATGCCGCCAAAGCGTTTTTCGACTTCGTCCTTGCCGTAGCCTGCGATCTCGAACGCCTTGAACATGATCTCGGGCTTGTGGTTCCGGATGGCACCGGACACCAGTTCGTAGCCGTTGCACGCAAGGTCATACTGATAGCCAAGCACTTCAAGCGGGTCGCCCATCAGCGCGTCCATCCCGCCCTGCGGCATGGAGAACGGGTTGTGTTCAAAGTCGATCTTGCCGGTTTCTTCGTCTTTCTCGTAGATCGGGAAATCGACGATCCAGGCAAAGGCGAAACGGTTTTCGTCCGTCAGACCCAATTCGGCACCGATAACGTTACGGGCACGGCCCGCGACACCTTCGAAGGACTTGGGCTTGCCGCCAAGGAAGAACGCCGCATCGCCCACGTCCAGCCCCAATTGCTGGCGGATCGCTTCGGTACGCTCTGGCCCGATGTTCTTGGCCAGCGGGCCCGCTGCTTCCATGCCGCCTTCGACCTCACCGGCTTTCAGCTTGGCTTGGGCTTCTTTCACCGTGATGCCCAGCTCCTGTGCCACGCTGTCGGCGGTTTTCTCGCGCCAGAAGATATAGCCCATGCCGGGCAGCCCTTCTTTTTGCGCAAAGGCGTTCATGCGGTCGCAGAACTTGCGGCTCCCGCCTGTGGGCGCGGGAATGGCGCGGATTTCGGTGCCTTCCTGCTCCAGCAGTTTCGCGAAGATCGCAAAGCCGGAGTCGCGGAAATGGTCGGACACGACCTGCATCTTGATCGGGTTGCGCAGGTCGGGCTTGTCAGAGCCATACCACAGCGCCGCATCTTTATAAGAGATTTGCGGCCATTCCTGATCCACAGCCTTGCCGCCGCCGAATTCTTCGAAAATGCCGGTCAGCACGGGCTGGATGGTGTCGAACACGTCTTGCTGTTCGACAAAGGACATCTCGAGGTCGAGCTGGTAGAAATCGGTGGGCGACCGGTCAGCGCGCGGATCTTCGTCCCGGAAACACGGCGCGATCTGGAAATACTTGTCAAAGCCGGACACCATCAGCAGCTGTTTGAACTGTTGCGGGGCCTGCGGCAAAGCGTAGAACTTGCCCGGGTGCAGACGCGATGGCACGAGGAAGTCGCGCGCCCCTTCGGGGGAAGACGCGGTGATGATCGGCGTCTGGAATTCTTTGAAGTTCTGGTCCCACATGCGCTTGCGGATCGACGACACAACATCGGACCGCAGCACCATGTTGTCCTGCATTTTTTCGCGACGCAGATCGAGGTAGCGATAGCGTAGGCGAGTTTCCTCGGGATATTCCTGATCGCCAAAAACCTGCAAAGGCAGTTCTTTCGCGGGCCCCAGCACTTCGATGTCGCGCACGAAAACTTCGATCTCGCCGGTGGGGATCTTGGTGTTGACCAGATCGGCGTCGCGGGCCTTTACCTCGCCATCGATGCGGATACACCATTCGGACCGCACCTTTTCCACCTCGGCAAAGACGGGGGAATCAGGGTCGCACAGCACTTGGGTCATGCCGTAATGGTCGCGCAGGTCGATAAACAGGATACCACCGTGGTCGCGCACACGGTGCACCCACCCGGACAGGCGAACCTTGTCGCCAACGTTTTCCTTGCTCAGATCGGCGCATGTATGGCTGCGATATGCGTGCATGACGGGTCCCTTTCGAGGGCTAGAACTGTTCGGGGCAGGTACACCGTTTGGGGCCGCGGAAGTCAAGAGTTTCCCGTAAAAACGGCACAAACCGCGGGTAAAACCCCCGCGTTAAACCATAGGGCTGAAAATAGATGGGCCGCCTGCTCCTCCCAAAGCAGACGGCCCTTCCCGCGCGACGTTGATGATCCTCTTACAGGACCAGTACATCAAGCGGCGGAAACCCGTTAAAGCCGACCGAACTGTACGAGCTTGTGTAAGCGCCGCAGTTCTTGATCATGATTTTGTCACCGTCCCTTAGGTCAAGTGGAAGGTCAACCGGATTTTTTTCATAAAGCACATCGGCACTGTCGCAGGACGGGCCGGCAAGCACACAGGGGCCGACGGGCTTGCCGTCGTGCGGGGTCACAAACTGATAGCGGATCGCCTCGCCCTCGGTTTCGGCCAGACCGGAAAAACGCCCGATATCCAGATAGACCCAACGGCGCGCCGCCTCTGCCGATTTGCGCGACACCAGCAACACTTCGGCCGCGATATGCCCTGCCTCTGCGACCATGCCGCGGCCCGGCTCTGCCATCAGGACCGGAATCTCGCCAAAGCGTTCTTTGACGGCAGCAACGACTGCGGCGGCATAGCCGCGCGGCGCATCCACCGGATCACCGTGATAGGCAGGAAAACCGCCGCCGATGTTCAGCAGTTGCAGGTCGTGCCCTGCTTCTTTCGCAGCGTGCCATAGCGGGGCGACCTGATCCAGAACGGGGTGCCAGTATTCGGCGCGACGGGTTTGCGACCCGACGTGAAACGACAGACCATAAGGCACGAGACCCACGGATTTGGTGTACTCCAGCAGGCTTGGCAGCAGCGAGCCCGCGCAGCCGAACTTGCGGGTCAGCGGCCAGTCCGCCATGGAATTCTCGACGATCAGACGGATATAGACGCGCGCGCCGGGGGCGTGCTCTGCGATTTTGTCGAGCTCTGCCTCGCAGTCGGCGGCGAACATGGTCACCCCGATGGAATGGGCAAAGGCGATATCAACGCCGCGTTTGATGGTGTTGCCGAAAGAGATTTTCGCAGGATCCGCCCCTTGAGACAGACACAGCTCGATCTCCTGACGCGACGCCGCATCAAAGCCCGAGCCGCGTTCGACCAGCATACGAATGATCTCGGGGGCGGGGTTCGCCTTTACCGCATAGTGGATTCGTGCATCGCCCAGACCGGCTTGCAGCGCGTCGTATTGTACACCCACACGGGCGCGGCTGACGACGAGAGTCGGTTTGTCGAAGCTGTTGTTCCAGATGTAATCAGCCGCTTCGTCATAGTTCGATGCTGCGGATGTGTTCACGGTGGCGGTAGCTGTGGCGTTCATGGTCATCTCCAAAGAGCAAGGAAGGGCGGGAGTACCCTAACATGTCGTTTCAAGAGACGTTACCGTCGCTGCATAGGCGCGGGGTCAATCCGCGGACAGACGGACCGGCCAGAGGCGCGTGCGTTGGCGTCTGTAAGCGCGCATTTACGCTGTTTTCAGATTCGCGCAAGTGGCAAAATACTTGATACGACAATTCGTTTTTCAAGGAGGCACGCAAAGCGCTGCGTACCGGTGAGCGGTGACGGATCGGGGCTATTTCTCCCAATCCGTGCCGATGGCTTCGCGGTCCTTTTCGCGTTCTTCGGCTGCCATTTCCCGCACCTCGGCGCGCTCTTCGGCGTCGCTTTGTTCGGGCGTGGAATTCGACTGTGGCTTCTCTGTCAGGGCAAGCGAGAACAGGATCGGGAAGTGGTCGGACCCGATATTGGGCAAGCGCGACATACGGATCAGGCGGAACTCTGCATCGTGGAACAGATGATCAAGCGGCCAGCGCATGACGGCAATACCCGCGTGAAACGTGTTATAGAAGCCACGTCCGACCCGTGGATCAAGCAGCCCCGACAGCCGCTGAAACCGACGGGTGGTGGTGGACCAGGCAACGTCGTTCAGATCACCTGTCACGATCGCGGGCAGATCGTCCTTGCTGGCTTCGATGCCGACCAGCGCGATCTCTCCGTCGCGGCCCTTGGTGTCGTGATAGGGCACGGGTGGTTCGGGGTGCACGATATACAAACGCCACATCCGCCCTGACGGCATCGCGACCTTGGTCCGGATCGACGGTACATCATCAACCAGCAGGTCCCGCACCTGCGTCTCTGACGGCTCCATCTTGGACATCATGACCACGCCATAGGAGTTATCCTTGGGCACTTTCACCCAATGGGGATACTGGTCTTTCAGCGCGTCATAGAGCGCATCGACCCAGTCTGGGTCCACCTCAAGCGCGGCGGCGATGTCGGGGTCTTCGGTGCGGATCAGGTCGATCAGACGCTGATACTGGCGATTGGATTGTTTCACGTTTGACGCGAGGATGGTGACACGGTTTTCCGCATCGGCGGCCTGTGCCTCGGTCGCATCCACCGATTGGCGCGGCCAGAGCGGCGTGAATTTCAGGATGTAGCCCGTGTGGATTGCCGCAATCACAGCGAGGATCGCCAGCGCCGGGTTGCGATGGTCGGGCTCAAGAAACACCAGCGCCACGGCAGCCAGCGCGACGGTCAACACGAACAGCTGCTCACGGGGGAACGCCATCCCCCGGATCGCGCCGTGCGGTATCTTGCTAAAGGGAAGCACGCTGATCGCAGCAACGAGTGCGACAACGCCCCAAAACAGACCGAGTAGTATCGTCGCCAGCATGCATGCCCCCTACGTCAAAAAAGGGGCGCAGAGCGGTTGCCCTGCACCCCTAGCTCAACACAAGGTTAAGCGGATTTGTTCCGAAGCCGCCAGATGGGCGGAACCGAATTACTTGTCGTCGTCTTCATCCGCGTCGGAACCGCCCTCGGGCAGCTTGAAGAAACTGTCGGCGTCAGAATAGTCGCCGTGGTCTTTTTCTTCGTCATCCGCAGGGTTGCCGGACAGGGTGAACGTTTCCAGACCTTCGATAGAGGTCGGCATCTTCGGTTCCGTATCCATGCCAAGCGATTGTTCGGTGCTGACCAAACGGCGGCGTTCGTCATCGGTCATCAAACCACCTTCGGCGGCTTTCTTGGCAGCGGCTTTCTGGACGGCAGCGTCCAGTTCGGACTGTTTGCACAGCCCCAAAGCCACGGGATCGATCGGTTGGATGTTCGCAATGTTCCAGTGCGTCCGCTCGCGGATCGCCTGAATGGTTGGCTTGGTAGTGCCGACCAGCTTGCTGACCTGACCGTCGGAGAGTTCGGGGTGGAACTTGACCAGCCAGTAGATCGACGCGGGGCGGTCCTGACGTTTGGACAGCGGCGTATAGCGCGGGCCGCGACGTTTCTCTTCGCCTTGGGCTGACGCGTTGAACTTGAGCTTGAGCTTGTGCAGCGGGTTCGCCTGCCCTTTTTCGATCTCTTCTTCAGTCAGCTGGTTGTTGGCAATCGGGTCAAAGCCCTTCACGCCTTGCGCCACGTCACCATCCGCGATGCCCTGCACTTCAAGCTCGTGCATTTCCACGAAATCCGCGATCTGTTTGAAGCTCAAGGTTGTGTTGTCCACCAGCCATACGGCAGTGGCGCGGGCCATAATCGGTTTTGCCATGTCGGTCTCTCCTTAAAACGCACTTTCCCCGTCGCCTGAAATAGGCTGTCCTGCGGGGCAGAACGGTTTCCATTGTGGGGGAACTTGAACGCCTTATACTCGGACCGGCAAAATAAGGAAAGACCCCAATGCGATTGCTGATCCTCTGCCTGTGTCTGTTGCTGGCCGCGATGCCCCGCCCCGCGGCGGCCAAGGGCGAAATTGCAGGGGAATTCGACTATTACGTGCTGGCGCTCAGCTGGTCGCCCAACTGGTGCGCGCTGGAAGGCGATGCGCGCGATTCCGCGCAATGCGACGCGCGCCACGATCACGGCTGGATCATGCACGGGCTTTGGCCGCAGCTGCATCGGGGGTTTCCCTCCTACTGCCGCACCGCCGAACGGCCCCCCACCCCTAGCATGACCGCCGCCATGGCTGACATTATGGGAACGCCCGGTCTGGCGTGGCATCAATGGAAGAAACACGGCAGCTGTACCGGCCTGCCCGCCACCGGATATTTCGATCTGTCGCGTCAGGCCTATGATGCCGTGACCCGCCCTGCGGTCTTTCGCAAGGTCACGGGCGACATCCGCCTGCCCGCCTCGGTGGTGGAGGAAGCGTTTCTGAAAGCAAACCCGACGCTGGAGGCCGATGGCGTTACCGTCACCTGCAAAAGCGGCTACATTCAAGAAGTGCGTCTATGCCTGTCAAAAACGCTGGAGCCGGTGCCTTGCGGGCGCGACGTGATCAAGGATTGCACGCTGGACGACGCGCTGTTTACCCCGATCAGATAAACCCGGCACTGCGGGCGATCATTGCGGCGTCGGTGCGGTTGCGGGCGTCCAGCTTGCGGCACAGCGTTTTGACGTGCAGCTTGATCGTGACCTCTTGCAACTCTAGGTCGCGGGCGATTTCCTTGTTCGATTTCGCCTCCATCAAGCCGCGCAGAACCTGACGCTCCCGCTCTGACAGGGCCTTTTCAAAGTCGGTTTCTTCGGGATCGTCCTTGCCAGACATAAAGTTGACGGGCGCGTAAATCTCGCCCGCGGCCATAAAGCGGACCGCGTTGACCAGTGATTTCGCAGGCAGCGTCTTGGGCAGGAAACCGATCGCGCCCATGGCCAGCGCCTGTTCCGCGATCAACCGCGTTGCCGTGCCCGAAATCAGACCGACAGGCTTTTCCTCGTTGGCTTTCATGACCTTAGGCAGCGCCTCAAGCCCCTTCATGCCGGGCATCGTATAGTCGAGCAGTACCAGATCAAACGGCCCCTCTGCCTCTATCTTGGCCATCGCTTCGGGCAGGTCGCTTGCTGCAACCGTCTCTGTCTCGCCATCGGCGTCCAGAAACATTGCAATCGTTTCGCGGACCATATCGTGGTCGTCCGCAATCAGTATCCGTAATGCCATAAGTTCTTTCCTTCCCTCGCCACCACCTCAATGCTGCTTAAGTAGTCGTAGACCAACTTATGGGCGAATAATAGCACACATGAGGATAGGATAACTGTGTCGAATTTTTGACGGCTATACCTTCGTATAGTAAGAATACCCTTAATCTCAGTCGCTCTCCAAACGGCGTTAACCTAAGGTTGATGTACAAACACAGGGGAAGGATACCGAGTTATGACGTTTCAAGCTTTCACCAAGACAATCACCGCCGCACTGTGCGGTGCCGCATTGGCCACTGCTGTGAGTGCACAAGAAGATGCCGTTCTGACCGTCACGGCAGGCGACATGGAACACACCTATACGATGGAGCAGCTGAAAGAACTGCCGTCGTCCAGCTTCGAGACCGAAACCATCTGGACCGAAGGCGCGCAGACCTTTCAGGGCGTATCGCTCAAGGATCTGATGGACACGCTGGACGTGTCCGAAGGTATGATCGAAGCAACCGCGATCAACGACTATGCGGTCGAAATCCCGATGGAGGATGCGGTGTCCGACGGGCCGATCATCGCCTATGCCAACAACGACAAAGAGATGTCGCGCCGCGGGAAAGGTCCGCTATGGATTGTCTATCCCTATGACAGCGACGTAAAGTACCAGACAGAAACGATCTATAGCCGTTCTATCTGGCAGTTGAACCGGCTGGCGATCAAGTAACCGCAAGGCATGTTTACCATGGCCGATTTGATGCAGGACGGCCCACAGCGCAACAGGGTAAGATATATTCTTGCCCTGGCGCTGATGGTCGGCATCCTGCTTGCCGGCTACCTGGCGTTCAACGTCTGGGACCGCGTGCGCGCCCTTGGCAGCGCGCAGCAGGACCATGCCGAATGGGTGTTCTCGCAGCTTGAAATCGACTTTCTCAAACTGGATGGTGCCGTTGAACAGGCACGGTCGGGTGCCGAAAATGATCTGGCGAACCTGCGCAAACGGTTCGACATCTTCTACAGCCGCACCGAAGTCGCCGAACGCGTACAGCAAAGCGGCGACCTGACCCGCGAAATCCAGAAGATACAAGCGGTTCTGGACACACAGATCCCCCTGATCGACGGCAGCGATGAGGCGCTCGCCGCCGGTGTGCCCGCCCTGTCGGAAGCGCTGGACACGGTCGAGGATATGCCGCGCAACATCGGGCTTGCCTCCATCTCCTTTGCCGCCAAAGCGGCGGAGGCCGAGCGCAAAGAGATCGCGCAGCTGATCGAGATCTTGCTGGTGATCGTGGTGACCGTGACCATTGCGCTGCTGGGGGCGATCCTGCGGCTGTCGCGCCAGACGATCACGCTCAACCGAGCCTCGCGCGAGGTCGAACGCAACCACTCTCAACTGGCGACCATGCTACGCGCCTCGCTTGATGCGGTGATGGTGCTGTCGGTGGATGGCGAGATTATCGATTTCAACGGCTCTGCCGAAGAGGTCTTTAGCATCTCGCGCGATCATGCGCTTGGGCGCAGCTACATCGAACTGCTGGTCCCCCCTAAATTGCGCCATCGCCAACGGGATAACCTCGCCCATTTTAACGAGACCGGCAAAACGCGGCTGGCCGAAACCGGCCGTCACGAGACAGAGATGATCGACGGCACCGGCCGCATCTTCCCTGTCGAACTTTCCGTGTCGCTGGCGCGGTCAAACGACGCGCCGGTTTTCGTCACCTATATCCGCGACATCACCGACAAACTGCAAAAAGAGCAAGAGATCATCCGCGCCCGCGACGAGGCACTGGATGCCTATCAGGAAAAATCGCGTTTCTTCGCGATGATGAGCCACGAGATGCGCACGCCGCTGAACGGCATCCTCTCCGCCATCCACTTGCTGCATGACGACAAGCTGGACGCCGAACAGCGCAAATACGTCGAAGCGGCGCTGAAATCCGGTGACATCCTGCTGGGCCATATCGACGACGTTTTGGCCATCGAACGCAGCGAGGCCGAAACCAACGACAACGAGTTGCAAGCCAGTGATATGGTCGCGCTGACCGCCGGCATGGTCAACACCATGACGCCACTGGCCAAGACATCGGACACGCGGCTACATCTGGATCAAGACGGGCTGACCGACACACCCATCCTGACAGATCCGCGCGCGGTGCAGCAGATTCTGGTCAACCTTATCAGCAACGCGATCAAGTTCAGCCCCGACGACGATATTGTGCTCAGCGCGACCTATGACATGGAAACGGACAATGCACCGATGCTGCATATCGAAGTGGCAGACAATGGTCCCGGTATCCCGCCCGATGACCTCAAGCGGATTTTCGAGGATTACGTATCGCTCGACAGCCGCTACGAGCGGCGCACAGGGGGCACCGGTCTGGGGCTGGGCATCGTGCGGCGGCTGGTGCACCGTCTGGGCGGCACGATCACCTGCGTCTCGGAGGTTGGCAAAGGCGCGCGGTTTATTGTGCGACTGCCAGCAGACTTCGTGCAGACAGAAGCCCCGCAGCCCGTCGCCCAACCGCAGCTTGATACCGAAGACACCCCCGCGATGAACCTGCTGGTTGTCGACGATAACGAGATCAACCGCGACCTGCTTAAGGCAATGCTGGGCCGTCTGGGTCACGAGGTCACCCTTGCCAGCAGCGGCCCTGAAGGCATCGATCGCGCGGCCGAACAGAGGTTTGACGCGATCCTGATGGATATTTCGATGCCGGGGATGAGCGGACTACAGGCTACGCAGGTGATCCTTCAAGGGGGCGGGCCCAATGCCGATACCCCGATCATGGCCGTGACCGCCCACGCCCTGCCCAACGAACGCGCGGCATTTACCGCGGGCGGGATGACCGGCTTTCTGCAAAAACCCATCAACACGCGCCGTCTGAAAACCGCGCTAAGCGAGCTTGTGATGCCCGCCGCTGACGGTGCCTCTGATGCGGCTGAAGCGATGCACGCCGAGCCGCAGCATCCGGTGTTGAACGCCAATCAGGTGAACGAATTGTTCGAACTACTTGGTCCTGAAAAGCTTGCCGATCGCATTGGCAATCTGCGCCAACGTGTAGAGGGGCAATTGCCGCCCCTAGCCTCTGCCGAGGACCGCGACGATCTGCAACGCAAGACCCACGACCTTGCCGGGTTGTGCGGCATGTTCGGCGCAGAGCGTATGCACGCGCTGCTCGCCACCATCGAACAGGACTGCAAACAGGGCGACGTGGAAAAAGCCCGTGATCAGGTCGCCAAAGTGCCCGCGGCATGGGCCGAAACCCTTGATGCATGGGAGGCGCGCCTGTCGGCGTAACGCCCCCTGAACGACAAAGGGCACCCTGATATCAGAGCGCCCCTTGCGTCATATTATTGCCAGCCGCTTAGGCGTTGGCGTCAACCTTCAACACGATCTTGCCGATATGGCCGCTTGTCTCCATGCGGGCATGCGCCTCGCTCGCGTCCTCGAACGCGTATTCGCTGTCCATCACCGGTGCGATCTTGCCCGCGTCCAGCAGTGGCCAGACCTTCTCGCGCAGCTCTTCGGCGATCTTGGCCTTGGCCAGATCGCTTTGCGGACGCAGGGTGCTACCGGTCATCGTCAGACGGCGTGTCATCAGCGTGGCAAAGTTCACCTCTACCTTGGGCCCGCTGAGGAAGGCGATCTGCACAAGACGGCCGTCTTCGGCCAGCGCTTGCAGGTTGCGCGGGATGTAGTCGCCGCCGACCATATCAAGGATCAGGTCTGCCCCGCCCTCGGCTTTCAGCACATCAACGAAATCCGAGTCACGGTAGTTGATCGCGGCCTCGGCCCCGAGTTTGGCGCAGGCGTCGCATTTGCTGTCGGTCCCTGCCGTGGCAAAAACCCGTGCGCCGAATTCGCGCGCCAGCTGGATCGCAGTCGTCCCGATGCCCGACGACCCGCCATGCACCAAGAACCGTTCGCCCGCTTTCAGGCCACCGCGCATGAACACGTTGGACCAGACGGTGAAGAATGTCTCGGGCAGGCAGGCGGCTTCCTTCATGTCCATGCCCTTGGGCACCGGCAGACAATGGGCCGCAGGCGTCGCGACATATTCCGCATAGCCGCCACCGGGCAACAGCGCGCAGACCTTGTCGCCGACAGCCAAACCGCTGACGCCTTCACCCACGGCGGACACCACGCCCGAGGCTTCAAGCCCGGGCAGATCGCTGGCAGTGGGGGGCGGCGCATACATGCCCGCGCGTTGCAGCGCATCGGGGCGGTTCACACCGGCATAGGCCACTTTGATCACTACTTGCCCGTGGGCCGGCTGAGGCATGGGGCGGTCGGTGGGTTGCAGCACTTCGGGTCCGCCGGCCTTGGTGATCTCTATCGCACGCATGGTTTCTGTCATCGACTACGTCTCCTCCGTAAATCAGTGTTGCCGCACCATAGGCACGGTTTTCGGCACACACAATGCGAACTGACAGGCGTCAGGTCGCGGAGGGTCTCACGTCAAAGCCCGCCACGGGCACGCAGGGCCTCGGCCACATGTTCGGCGTCGTCAATCGCCAGCACGGTAAACGGGATGATCATCCGCCAGCCGACCCGCTTGGTGGATCGCGCGCGCCATGACTGCGCCAGCAACTGGCCCTTTTGCGCCAGAACAGGGGTAAAGCGGATGACGAGGGCGATGCCCAGTTCGATCGCTCGGGTCTGGATGCCAAGACGGCGCAGCGGCGTTGTCAGCCATGTCACCACAGCCACCATCTGCGCCAGCTTGGTCGTCATGGTCACCAGATTCGCCAGCGCCACCGCTGTCATCATCCGCAACGTCACGGTCGCGCCCGCCATGATGTCATAGGTCACGATATGCCAGACCATGATCAGCACAACGAAGGGCAGCAGCACCCGCAAGCGCGCCAGCCCCACCTTGAAAAACCGCCATCCCGGCAGCGCATAAAGCAGCAGGGTCACCGCCAAGGCCGCCGCCTGCAGCGCGGGGTGGGTCAGGCTGAATAGCCCCATCGTCGCCACGCAAAGCGCTGCCAGCTTTGCCCCCGCAGGCCAACCGTGTGCGCGGGTCTCAACCGGGGAGGTGAGTGAAATCATCGCTTTCCCCCATCTCTTGCATCTGTGCCACAAAGGCTTGGGTCACCTGAGGCACCGCGCCGTCCTGCACGATCCGACCCTGATCGATCCAGATCATCCGGTCATAGGTCGCGAGATGCGCGGGGTCATGGGTGATGTGCACCAGATGCGCCTCTACCGCGTGCAGCACGCGCGTGAGATGCATCATCGTCGGGATATCAAGCCCCGCAAAAGGTTCGTCGAGTATGATCAGGCGCGGCTGCATGGCAAGGATCGACATCAGACAGACCAGCTGCCGCTGCCCCTGAGATAGCTGATGGATCGCCGCTTTCGCCCAATGGCTGCGGTTAAAGCGGGCAAGGATATCCGCCGTTCTCTCTGCGGCCTCTTTTGCGGTGTGTTTCAGCTGGGTCAGGCCAAAGCTGATCTCTTCTTCCACCGTGGGGAAGATAATCTGGTGATCGGGGTTCTGGAACAGGATGCCGACCTGCCGCAAGGCCGCCTTGCGATCCTTGACCACATCCACCCCGTTGATCCGCAGCTTGCCCGACGACGGGGCCACCAGCCCCGCCAGCACCCGTGCCAGAGATGTCTTACCGGACCCGTTCCGCCCGACAATACCAATCCGCCGCTCGGATGCCTGCAGTGTCACATCACATAGCACCGAGGTTCCTTCGGGGGTGTAGGAAACCTTGTCCAGATCAATCAGAAACGGGTGCATATGCGTGAGTACCAATAAGCCGCGCCCGCGCCGGATGCGGACGCCGCAGCACCTAGCAGGTCTGGTCTGGCGAGGAAAGCCAGCCTAGGGTCGCGGGCTGCCCCAGCTGCCGGGAAGATCACTGCGGTTCAGCCGCGAGGGGGCTTTCACATGGGAAAGCAACCAGTTGGGCCCGGCCATCAACATGCTGAGCGTCGGGCTGCTGTTCACCTGCGCCTTGACCTTTTCGATCTGCATCACGTTCTCGATCCGCCGATCAAGGAAGGCCCATGTCTCTGCGTGGCCCTCGCTGGTATCGCCCAGCCAGAACAGCACGGTCGAGGAATAGACCGCGCTCAGCGTGGCCCGTTTGGTGTACCAGTTCACGTCTTCGGACGTATCACCCAAGGCCGCCCATATGGCATCCGCCGTCCCCCAGACCAGTTTGGCCCCCTCCGGCGCATATTGTGGCAGGGCAAACAGGGTTGTCCCACGACGCACGGCCTCTTTGTCCGTGGCGGCTTCAAGACGGAAGCGGACCATAGCGGCAACCTTGGCCGAGAATTTCATCTCGGTCATGTTTTCGGCCTTCATCCGATCGATCATCTGCTGATCGCCACGCTTGTGATAGGCGACGGCCAGGTCAACGGCACCGCGCGGACAGACAGCACGCGCGACGGTCGGGTCCATGCCGGTATCGCTGACCGCAGCCTTGAACGTCGCCTCTGACCAGCCGTCAAACGCGACATGCATCAGCGCGGCATCCAGCAGCTGTTCTTTCGGTGTCTGGGACGTGTTCGTCATAGCGGCCTCCTGAAGGGGTGATTGGCTTTGCTCTAGACAATATAGGTTTCGGTTGCTATATGGCCAGTTCCTGCAAATCCTTGCAACTTCAAACTAGAAAGGTGGTGAAAACCACATGCAGGTTAGTGTTCGCGATAACAACGTCGATCAAGCGCTGCGCGCCCTGAAGAAAAAACTTCAGCGCGAGGGTGTGTTTCGTGAAATGAAGCTTAAGCAGCATTTCGAGAAACCTTCCGAGAAAAAAGCACGCGAGAAAGCAGAAGCGATCCGCCGTAGCCGCAAACTGGCACGGAAGAAATTGCAGCGCGAAGGCATGATGTAAATCATCCAAGCGACGCATAAGAATACGAACCCCCGTTACCTTTCGGTGCCGGGGGTTTTCTTTTGTCTGCCGCTGCGCGCGTGGTGACGCATGGGTACAGTAGACAGGACCCGGCGGCAGAGCGTATCGCAAAGCGGCCAAAGACAGGACAGACCATGACCCAGCCCACCTACCCCAGCGTTGCCCCGATCCACCGGCGGGCTGATCTGATCGTCCACCTTGTGGGGCTTGCGCTGATTCTGGGGGCTGGTGGCGCGTTGGTGATGAAATCGGCCACATCGCTGCAAACGGCGGTGACCGTCGCGGTGGTGGTCTATGTGCTTTGCGCACTGGCATCAAACCTTGCATCCTGCGCCTACCACTTCGCGCCGTGGCATGACGCGCGCAAACTCATGCGGCGGATTGATCATGCGGCGATCTATCCCAGCATCGCGGGCACCTTTACGCCGTTCTTCGTGCAGGCCGGCACGACATGGACGATCACGCTGCTTTGTGTGTCATGGGGGCTGGCGCTGGTGGCGATGTACAAAAAAATCACCGACCCGCAGGTTCAGGGCAAGTGGTCCACCGCATCCTATCTGGGGCTGGGCGCCATTGGCCTTTGCGCACTGCCGGACCTGACAGGGGTGCCGCTGGCAACACTCTGGTGCATCATCGGCGGGGCATTTGCCTATGTGATCGGCGTCGGCTTTTATGTGCGCCGCGCCATGCGCTTTCGCTATGCGACGTGGCACGCTTGGGTCAATATCGGCGGCATCGCGATGTTCGCCGGCATCTGGATGGCGCTGTTTCCCTCCGCGATTTAACCGACTGGCAGCGCTGTGGTGTTGCATACCGTGCGCAGCGCAAAGCTGGATTGCATCTGCCCCACACCGGGCAACCGCGCCAAATGCTGGCGATGGATGCGGGCGAAATCCTCGGTATTTTCGGCCACGACCTTAAGCAGGTAATCCGCGGCCCCCGCCATCAGGTGGCATTCCAGCACATCGGGAATACGCGCAACCGCCTTTTCAAAGGCGTCCAGCACCTCGTCCGCTTGGCCTTGCAGGGTGATCTCGACAAACACCGTCGTGGGGACGCCCATCTTGCGCGGATTCAGCAGGGCGACGTAATCGCGGATATACCCTTCGGCTTCCAGCCGCTGCACGCGCCGGTGACAGGCCGACGGCGACAGATGTACCTTTTCCGACAGGTCAGAGTTCGACATCCGCCCGTTGCGTTGCAGGGCAGTAAGGATGCGGCGATCGATGTCGTCTAGATTCATGTGGCGCAATACTTTCGCGTGAAATGACCAATATGCAGCAGAGTATTCGAAGAGCAAGGGGGATAACGGCCCATAATCCGTGCCCAATTGCGTATCGACGGGCGTACCGTAATTCAAATGCACCCTCAATAGGATGAACTCATGAAAATCGGTTGCCCCAAAGAAATCAAGCCACAGGAATTCCGCGTCGGCATGACCCCGAATGCCGCTTACGAGGCGGTGAACAAGGGACATGAGGTTGTTATCGAAGCAGGTGCCGGCATCGGCGCTGGTTTTGATGACGCCGCCTATACCGACGCAGGCGCGACGATCCTTGCCACCGCGCAAGAGGTCTTCGACAGCGCCGACATGATCGTCAAGGTCAAGGAACCCCAAGCGGTCGAGCGCAAGATGCTGCGCGAAGGGCAGATCCTGTTCACCTATCTGCACCTCGCCCCCGATCCCGAACAGACCAAGGATCTTCTTGCCTCCGGGGCGACTTGTATCGCCTATGAAACCGTCACCGACCGCAATGGTGGCTTGCCGCTGCTTGCGCCAATGTCCGAAGTCGCGGGTCGCCTGGCCCCGCAGGTGGGCGCATGGACGCTGCAAAAAGCCAACGGCGGGCGCGGCGTGCTGATGGGCGGCGTCCCCGGCGTTGGTCCGGCGCGTGTGGTCGTGATCGGCGGCGGTGTTGTCGGCACCCACGCCGCACGGATTGCGGCTGGCATGGGCGCGGATGTCACCGTGCTTGACCGGTCCCTGCCCCGTCTGCGCTATCTGGATGACATCTATGGCGGCGTGTTCAACACCTCTTACGCCTCGGCGGGCAATACGATCGAACTGGCGCGCGAGGCCGATATGATCATCGGCGCCGTCCTGATCCCCGGGGCCGCCGCCCCCAAGCTGATCAGCCGCGCGCAACTGTCCGAGCTCAAGCCCGGCGCGGCGCTGGTGGACGTGGCGATTGACCAAGGTGGCTGCTTTGAAACCTCGAAAGCGACCACCCACCAAGACCCCGTATACGACGTGGACGGCATCATGCACTACTGCGTTGCCAACATGCCCGGTGCCGTGGCGCGGACATCGACCATCGCGCTTGGCAACGCCACGATGCCGTTCATGCTGGCACTGGCGGATAAAGGCTGGAAGCAAGCCTGCGCCGACGATCCCCACCTCAAGGCAGGTCTGAACGTGCACGCAGGTCAGCTGACCTACGCCGCCGTGGCCGAAGCGCTCGGGATGGAGGCGATCACCGCCGATCAGGCCATCGCCGGTTAACCACCCCCTACGCACCACGCAAAAGGCCCGCAGTGCACCTGCGGGCCTTTTCGTTTCACGCGGTTGAAACGCTTACTTCTTGGCAAGCTCATCGCGAATTTGCAGCAGCACGTCCAACTGGCTGGGGCCAGTCGCCACTTCGGGGGCGACATCATCGGGGCGTTCGGCCAGCGATTTCAGCCGGTTGACGGATTTGACCAGCATGAACACCACAAAAGCGATGATCAGGAAGTTGATGCAGGCCGTGATGAACGCGCCATAGGCAAAGATCGCCGCGCCGGTTTCGCGCGCCGCGTCCAGACCGGTACCCGCAGGCACATCGCCGGACAGCACCACATACATGCTGGTGAAATCAACGCCGCCAAGGACCAGACCGATCACAGGGTTGATCAGATCGCTGACCAGCGAGGTCACAATAGCAGTAAACGCCGCGCCGATAATGATACCGACTGCCAGGTCCATAACATTGCCCTTGGCAATGAAATCCTTGAATTCTTGAATCATGTCTGTCCCTCGTATGATTGAAAGCCGTGTCTGCTACGTCGCACGACATACTGCGCATGCGTTAGCACAAGTTTTCCAAATAACGATGGATTTTTGTCGGATAAGCACGGTTTTCCCCCTTACAGAGGCGAAAACCGCGCAATCCGGTGCAAAGCGTGCTTACTCTGGCAGGGTGCCCGTCAGCACATAGCGCAGGATTTGCACGACCTGAGCGGGCTCTTGGGCGACAGCCAAAGCTGCGGCGTCGACCTCTTTCAGCGCGTGCGCGTGGTCGTCCCCATGCAGAATCACCAGCGATTTACCCAGAGCCGCCGCATAGCCCGCATCAAAAGCCGCGTTCCACTGTTTGTACTGATCGCCAAAACGCACGACCACGACATCCGCCTCTTCGATGCCCTTGCGGGTGCGGATCGCGTTCAGCTGTGCGCCCTTGCGGTCGTGCCAGAACTTGTTTTCCTCGGCCCCCAGAATCGCCACACCGCAGTCGTCGCTGGCCGCGTGGTCGGTGACAGGGCCGGTGAACACAACATCCAACCCTGCCGCGCCATCGATGATCTGATCGCGCCAGTCGGTGTGGATTTCACCCGAGAGATATACATGCAGTGTCATACCGCCTCCGTTCGCTTTAGCCGCGCAGCACGCCGCCGCTGGCTTTGGTCACCTTGTCGATCACCTTGGCACTAACCGCCTCGATATCCGCGTCTTTCAGTGTCTTGTCGCTTGGCTGCATCCGTACCGTGAGGGCGAGCGATTTTTTCCCCTCGCCCAAGGCACCGCCGATGAATTCATCAAAGACGCGCACATCGTCGATCAGGGCCTTATCCGCCCCCATCGCCGCATTGACCAGCGTCAGCGCGTCAATATCGGCATCCACCACAAAGGCAAAGTCACGTTCCACCGCTTGCAAAGCGCTGGTGTTCAGCGCGGGACGTGTGGCACCGGACTTGCGCGGCAAGGGCACCTCGGCTGGCCAGATGGTGAAGCCCATCGCGGGCCCTTTCACATCCAGTGCCGCCAGCACCCGCGGGTGAATTTCGCCAAAGACGCCAAGCACTTTTTTCGGGCCAAGGCAGATCTGCCCGTGACGCCCGGGGTGGAACCAGTCAGCGCCATTGCGGTTGATCTGCACCTTGGCGGGGGCACCGATGGCGGACAGGACCGCCTCGATATCCGCTTTAACGTCGAACACATCGACCGGACGGGATGCGCCATGCACATCTTTGGGGCCGGTGCTGCCGGTCAGCAGGCCGCTGATCTGCAGATGCTGATCGCCGGGCTCGCCGCCGGTGAAGACGGGGCCGACCTCGAACAGCGCCATGTCAGGGAAGCCCCGCGCCTGATTGCGGGCCGCGGCCTGCAGCAAGGCGGGCAACAGCGACGGGCGCATATGGCTCATGTCATTGCTGATCGGGTTTTCCAGACGGGTGTCATCAGTGCCGCCGCCAAACAGCGCAGCAGACGCCTGATCGATAAAGCTGTAAGACACACATTCGTTATAACCCAAGGCCGCACAGGCGCGGCGCGCAATCGCCTCGCGGCGCTGCATCGGCGACAGGACGGGCTTGGGCACGCCGGTCGTCAGGCGCGGCAAGGGGCGCCCTTCAAGCTTGGTGAGTGACGCAATCCGCGCGACTTCCTCGACCAGATCGGCTTCGCCCTGCACATCGGGGCGCCAGCTTGGGACATGCGCCATGTCGCCTTCCAGACGGAAGCCAAGTGCTGTCAGCGTCTTGCGCTGCTCGCTTTCCGAAATGGTCATCCCCACCAACGACTGCACGCGCGCCGCGTCCAGCTTGTAGGCGCGAGAATAGTCCGGCACCTTGCCCGCGACGACAACTTCGGACGCCTCACCGCCTGCGATGTCCAGGATCATCTGGGTCGCATGTTCGATGGCATAGGGCGTCCATTCGGGGTCGATCCCCCGTTCAAAGCGATAGCGCGCGTCCGAGTTGATCTTGAGCGCGCGGCCCGTGTAGGCGGTGCGCACCGGATCGAAATAGGCCGCTTCGACAAAGACATTCACCGTGTCCATGGAACAGCCGCTTTCCGCGCCGCCCATCACACCCGCGATGCTTTCGACCTTTTCAGCGTCCGAAATCAGGGTCATGCCTTCGCTGAAGGTATATTCCTTGTCGTCCAGCCCCATCAGGGTCTCGCCGCCCTTGGCGCGGTGGATGCGCAGGCTGTTGCCCGCGACCTTATCCGCGTCGAACACGTGCAAAGGACGGTTGCGGTCATAGGTGAAGAAGTTCGTCACATCGACGAGGAACGAGATCGGGCGCAGGCCAATAGCGCGCAGCTTGTCCTGCAACCATGCCGGCGACGGGCCATTTTTGACGCCGCGGATCACACGACCGTAGAAAACCGGACATTGGTCCAGCGTGTCTTCGTCGATCGAAACAGAGATCGGGCACGGGAACTGCCCTTCGACCGCAGGCACATCGCGCTGTTTCAGCGTGCCCAGACCACGGGCCGCGAGATCACGCGCGATCCCGCGCACACCCAAGGCATCGGGTCGGTTGGGGGTAATCGCGATCTCGATCACGGGGTCGACCTTGGCGGGGTCGTTTTCCGCCAGCCAGTCGATAAAACGGTCGCCGACATTGCCCGAGGGCAGCTCGATGATACCGTCATGTTCTTCGGATAGTTCAAGCTCGCGCTCTGACGCCATCATGCCAAAGCTTTCGACGCCACGGATCTTGCCAACGCCGATGGTGGTATCAATGCCCGGCACATAAACGCCCGGTTTCGCCACAACCACGGTGATGCCCTGACGCGCGTTCGGGGCACCGCAGATGATCTGCTGCACGCCTTCGTCGGTATCCACCTGACAGATCTGCAAACGATCCGCGTCGGGGTGCTTTTCTGCCGATTGCACATAGCCCAGCGTAAAATCCGCCAGCTTCGCGCCACGGTCTTCGACGCCTTCGACCTCGAGCCCCAGATCGGTCAGCGCATAGGTGATTTCATCAATCGACGCGGTGGTGTCGAGATGTTCCTTCAGCCAGGACAGTGTGAATTTCATGGCGGTGATCCTCATGCAATGCTTGCGCTAGGGCGTAGCGTTTAATCGGCGCGGTTTCAATGCGGTGCGGCTGCGTTTTGCGCCTAGCCCGGTGTTTTGGGCATCAACCCGTCCAGCTGGTAGCCAAGCCATCCGGTCGGGATGAAATGTCCGCCGGTATGGATGTCCAGCGTCACGCTGCGGTCGCCGGCGCAATTGTCCCAGGTGAAATGCGCGAACTCTACCCCCGGGGCGAGGGTCAGCGCGCCATCCAGCCGGCCCTTGCCACAGCGGAACGCCTTGCGCCAGAGTGCTACGACATTGGTGGTGTCATGTTCGGGCCCGCGCGGCAGGCTCATCCACAGGTCGTTGAGCCCATGCACATGGCGGACCTGACGCGGCGGGTTGGCGCAGGTGCTGGCCTGTTTGATCGTGCCCGACATGGTCAGCAGCCCCGCGATCCGGTCGCCGCGCGCGCAGGCATAACGCCACGCCATCGCCGCGCCGAAGCTGAACCCCGAGATATAGATCTGGCTTTGATCCACCGGATAGCGTTTCGCCACATCCGCCAGCACCGCGTCGGCAAAGGCGATATCCGCAGGGTCATCCTGCCAGAACCGCCACGCCCGATGCTGTGCCGACGGGGCTACTAGCATCACGCCACGGGGCTTTGTTTCGGACCCGATGCGCGGATGATGGATCACCGTGCGCCCACGCCGCAGGAACGCGTGAAAATGCATCATCACCGGCAGGGGGGATGTGCCGTCCCAATCGTCGGGCATCAGGATGTTGTAGCTGCGGTTGCCGAGCTTGCAGGGGATGTCACCGCCGCAGGGCGGGAGGGCTTGGGCGGTGGCGGGGGAGGTGAGGAGGAGGCTGAAGCAGAATAGGAGTATTAGATATTTCACCAGCGCAGCTCACGGATAGAATGGAACATTTTGGAAGCCTTACCACTGACTAATTTAGGCACATATGCCCCCTATAGACGGCGGTGTGATTAGGCTACTAATCTAGCAGTTTCTGAAGCGATTTAGGAATATCCGCTAATTGAAGGCACCAAAGTTTTCAAAGAACAGCCCCCAGAACACGGTAACTATTAGTACGAAAGTCAGAAGGTACACCCCTCTCTGGATGTACCGAAACAACCATTCGCGATAAAATAACTCCCCAAATACCGCGTTCTGATAGACATGGTGAGCAGCGTTGTGTTTGGGGTTAGCGTGCTTTCGGACGAACTTCAAAAAGTCAGTTGTACCGTAGTGGTTCTGACATCGAATGCATAGCAGCGCCAAAAACAAATAGGCTGTCAGCTCGATAGCGAGCACCAGCCTATAACCCTCCGCTTCACCGTTAATCGCGAATAGAATCCCCGTTACAGCAATCATCATTGAAATGTGAGCGAGTAAGACACCAGCTTTAGTTTCTAACGTGGATATCCAGCGCTCACCGTTCTGAACCTGCCCATCCATAGTCATTTGACCACCTAGTGGAGCGGCTCTGTGCTGGACAATCTTTCTTTCCGCAGCATTGATCCTATACGGACGGAATAGCGCCAGCACATACTCCAGCCTCACCGGCTCAAACCACCATGCAGCGTCGGCTGGTCCAAGCTTGCAAACCCGTAATGGCGCAACCAACGCAGGTCTGAATCAAAGAACGCCCGCAGATCAGGAATGCCGTATTTCAGCATCGCGATACGGTCGATACCCATACCGAAAGCAAAGCCTTGCCAGTCGTTCGGGTCGATCCCGCCTGCTTGCAGCACCTTCGGGTGGACCATGCCGGAGCCCAGCACCTCCATCCAGCCGTCGCCTTCACCGATGCGCAGCTGCCCGTCGACCCAGGAACACTGGATATCAACCTCTGCCGATGGTTCGGTGAAGGGGAAATGCGATGCGCGGAAGCGGGTCTTGATGCCCTCGACCTCGAAGAACGCGCTAAAGAATTCCTCCAGCGTCCATTTCAGGTTCGCCATAGAGATGTCTTTGTCGATCGCCAGACCTTCGACCTGATGGAACATCGGCGTGTGGGTCTGGTCATAGTCGGCACGGTAGACGCCACCGGGGCAGATGATGCGCAGGGGCGCGCCTTCGGCTTCCATCGTGCGGATCTGCACGGGGCTGGTGTGGGTGCGCAGCACGTGGGGCGGACGGTCGTCGCCCTCGGCACGGGCCATATAGAACGTGTCCATCTCGGCGCGAGCGGGGTGGTGGCCGGGGATGTTCAGCGCGTCGAAGTTATACCAATCGGTGTCGATGCGCGGCCCTTCGGCGACTGAAAACCCTAGCTCGGCGAAGATCGCGGTCACTTCCTCGGTCACCTGGCTGACGGGGTGGATCGTGCCCTGACGCGTCGCCCGCGTGGGCAGTGTCACGTCCAGCCATTCGCTGCGCAGACGTTCATCAAGGGCCGCATCCCCAAGTGCTGCTTTCTTCGCGGCAATGGCGGAGTTGATCTCGTCCTTGAGCGCGTTCAGCGCAGGGCCGACTGTCTGGCGTTCTTCGGGCGTCATACGGCCCAGCTCGCGCATCTTCAGGGCGACTTCGCCCTTTTTGCCCACGGCGGCCAGACGGATGTCCTCCAACGCGGCTTCGTCGGCGGCACCAGCGATCTGGCCCAGATATTTCGCTTTCAGGTCGTCCATATCGGCCTCATGTCTTTTGCTCGGGCTGGTGCTAGCAGAATTGGCCCCGAATACAAGCGGCAGGGCTATTTGAAGCGGGTCTTGTGATGCTGAAACCGCGGGCACATAGTGGCGCAAACCATCAAGGGGGTGCCGCGCGTGGCAGAGATTTTACAACCCGACGGCAACCCGTCCCTGCCCCGACCTGTCACACGGCCCTGGCTGGCGCTGCTTGGCCTGACGCTGGGGGTGACGGTCACAAACGGGTTCGCGCGCTTTGCCTACGGGCTGATCCTGCCCGCGATGAAGACCGAGCTGGACTGGACCTATGCGCAGGCGGGCTGGCTGAACACGGCGAATGCCATCGGCTATATCATCGGCGCGGTGCTGACGCTGCTGCTGATCGGGCGCATCGCGCCTGCGCGGTTGTTCGGGTTCGGCATGGTGACCACGACGCTGACGCTGTTGGCGACGGGATACGAGGCGACGATGGGCTGGCAGACCTTCTGGCGGATCGCGGCGGGGGTGTTCGGGGCGATGTCCTTTTCCACCGCAGGGGTGCTGACCGCGCGGCTGTTTCCGGGCGACGCGCGCCGCAATGCGCTGGCGATCGCGATCCTGTTCGGCGCGGGCGGCGGTATCGGGATCATGCTCGCAGGCGCGTCCCTGCCCCTGATGATAGAGTTCTGGGGCACCGGATCATGGCGCTATGGCTGGTATATCATCGGCGTAATCAGCGTCGCCTGCCTGCCCCTGTCCCTATGGGCCGCGGCGCGTTTGTCGGTGCCTGCACAGCGGAATACAGCAGCCGGCGGCATCAAGCTGCACCTGATCTGGAGAGAGCTTGCAGGCTACGTCGGTTTTGCCATGGGCTATATCGTCTATCTGACGTTCCTGTCTGCGTGGATGACGGATCAACAGGCACCGGCGCTGCTGATCTCGGCGGTGTGGATCATCATGGGGGTGGCGCTGATCGCCTCGCCCTTCGTCTGGCGCGGGGTATTGGCGCGGCACGCTTCGGGCAAGCCTTTGGCGATGATCCTGACCGGCATCGCAATCGGATCGGCGCTGCCGCTCGTCCTGCCTGCGGGTGGAGCCGTGGTGATTTCAGCCGTGGTTTTCGGGCTTTGCGTCTTCATGGCCCCCGGGGCGATCACCAGTTTTATCCGCCAGAACCTGCCTGCCGAAAGCTGGGCCGCCGCGATGAGCCTGTTCACCGTGGTCTTTGCCATCGCGCAGACCGCAGGCCCCTTCGCCGCCGGTGCCTTGGGCGACCTGACGGGCAATATCGGGTCCAGCCTCTTGGCTGCCGCTGCGATCCTGCTGACAGGGGCCGCTGTGGTGGCGTTTCAAAAACCGCTGCCGCAACAAGACCACGGCTGATCACCGCACAAACGAAAAACGCCGCCCCGATGTCAGGGCGGCGTTCTAAAACTTGGGGTCGGCAAAGGGCGCTTACGCGGCCAGTGCGTCTTGTGCTTGCTTCACGATGGCACCGAATGCTTCGGGCTCGTTGATGGCCAGGTCGGACAGAACCTTCCGGTCCACTTCGATACCAGCCAGGGACAGACCATTGATGAAGCGGCTGTATGTCAGTGCTTCGTCGTGGCTGCGCACAGCGGCGTTGATCCGCTGGATCCACAATGCGCGGAAGTTCCGCTTGCGGTTCTTACGGTCGCGCGTGGCGTATTGGTTGGCTTTGTCGACCGCCTGGCGGGCGACCTTAAAGGTGTTCTTGCGGCGGCCATAGTAACCTTTGGCTGCTTTGATTACCTTTTTGTGACGGGCGTGGGTAACGACACCACCTTTTGTACGGGACATATCGGCTCTCCTATCTTAGCGGTCGTAGGGCATGAAGCCCTTGATGATCTTGGCGTCGGGTGCAGACAAAGCTGTTGTCCCACGCGCGTCACGGATGAATTTTTTCGTCCGTTTGATCATACCATGCTGTTTGCCAGCCTGACCGCCGATGACCTTGCCGGTCGCCGAGATCTTAAAGCGCTTCTTGGCGCTCGATTTCGTCTTCATCTTGGGCATTTCCGTCTCCTTAACTTGAGTTCGGTAAGTGCGCGACTCGGCATGCCACGAAGGCCGGACGCGCGGAACGAAGCTGGCGTATAGGAGGGACAGGGGCCCAAAGCAAGGGCAAAAGCGCGAAACGCCTGCGCTTACCAGAACTTGTAGCGCGCAATCACATGCAAAACGGCGTCTGGCACGTCTTCCAACGCGTAGCCGCCCGGATGGGTGTTGATGGCATAGACGATCATCCCGCCCGCGATCAGCACCGTCAATGCCGACGCGCGCGGCGCACGGCCATCAGAGAAGGCCGACACGACAGAGGGGATAGAAAGCACAGCAAGGGCAAGACCAATCACCAAAATCAGATCAGTATCCATTATTCCTGCCCTTGCTCGATATATTCTTGTTACCTGACCAGAGGTTATTCCGGATCGGTATTAAAAATCAATCGTTCGTCGCAGGGTGCGACGCGCAGGATATTTGTGCTGCCCTCGACGTTGAAAGGCACGCCTGCGGTGACAACGATCATATCCTCCGGCCCGGCATAGCCTTCGTCACGGGCAACGCGCGCGGCGCTGACCACGGCCATCTTGAAGCGTTCCAGCGTGCCGGTCTGAACGCAATTTACGCCCCAGGTGAGCGCCAGACGGCGCGCGGTCTTGACCAGAGGTGACAGCGCGATGATCGGCACCCGCGGGCGTTCACGTGCGGTCAACAGCGCCGTGGTCCCGCTTTGGGTGAAGCAACAGATCGCCTTGATGTTCGCGGTTTCCGCAATCTCGCGTGCGGCGGCAACGATACCGTCCGCCACGGTCATGCGGTCCACCTTGCGCGACGATTCGATAATCTGGGTGTAGGTCGGATCCTGCTCTACCTCGGTGGCCACGTTATCCATCGTGCGCACAGCCTCGACCGGATAGGCACCGGCCGCGGATTCCGCCGACAACATCACCGCATCGGCCCCTTCATAAATGGCGGTCGCGACATCCGATACCTCGGCCCGGGTGGGGATCGGGCTTTCGATCATCGATTCCAGCATCTGCGTCGCCACGATCACCGGCTTTGCCGCCGCACGGCATTTGCGCACCAGTCGTTTCTGGATCGGCGGCACGTTCTGTACCGGCAGTTCAACCCCCAGATCACCGCGCGCAACCATGATACCGTCGCTCACCGCCAGGATGTCCTCGAACCGGTCCACCGCCGACGGCTTTTCGATCTTGCTCAGCAATGCGGCACGGCCCTTGGCCAGTTCGCGCGCCTCGGTCACATCTTCGGGGCGCTGCACAAAGCTCAGTGCCAGCCAGTCGACCCCCAGCTCGCACACGAATTCCAGATCGGCGCGGTCTTTTTCCGACAGGGCGGCCAGCGGCAGCACCACATCCGGCACGTTCACGCCCTTGCGGTTAGAGATCACGCCGCCGATCATCACTTCGCACTCCGCGAAATCGGGGCCGCATTCCTTGACCTTCAGACGGATCTTGCCGTCATTGACCAACAGCGATGCGCCCGGTTCAAGCGCCTGGAAAATCTCGGGGTGCGGCAGGCACACGCGGCGGGCATTGCCCTCTGCCTCGTCCAGATCCAGCCGGAAGGACGCGCCCTCGACCAGCAATTCGCTGTCCCCCGAAAAGACGCCCACACGCAGCTTTGGCCCCTGAAGATCCGCTAGAATACCGATCGTGGATCCCGTTTCCTCTTCGATCTGGCGGATGATCTGGTGCTTGATCCGGATTTCGTCATGGCTGCCGTGGCTCATGTTCAACCGGAACACATCCGCGCCCGCGTGAAACAGTGCCGATATCGTCTCGTGCGTGTCCGAGGCCGGACCCAAGGTGGCAACTACTTTGACATTCCGCGTGCGTTTCATACTGGTGACGTCCCTTTTCATCTGCGGGCTTTGGCAGCCCCTGCGCTCATTGCCACGGG
Organism: Sulfitobacter sp. PM12; assembly: GCF_045586035.1. Lineage (NCBI taxonomy): Bacteria > Pseudomonadati > Pseudomonadota > Alphaproteobacteria > Rhodobacterales > Roseobacteraceae > Sulfitobacter > Sulfitobacter sp. PM12. Next base: position 734,738 of record NZ_CP151529.1, on the reverse strand, counting down.
TCTAACACGCGCGGCGGTCAGAGTGGATAGTAAATAAGTTAGCGTTAACATGTGTTAGCGTTAACACTTAGCGAAGATCGCCTGCCCCGTCTATGCCCACCACAATATGACAGCACGATGACAGCGGGCGGCGGAAGGCCGTGCCACATTCACGGCCCGCCGCCTTGAACCCGCACCGGCCAACCCATAGCTTGGGCCCACCCCACACGCAGGAGAGCATAATGCCCACACAACAGGAAATCGAACTTCAGGCCGCTGCGTTTCGCCGGCTGCAACAGCACCTGATGCAAGACCGCACGGACGTGCAGAACATCGATATGATGAACCTGGCCGGATTTTGCCGCAACTGCCTGTCGCGCTGGTATCAAGAAGCCGCAAACGAACGCGGGATCGACATGGGCAAGGAAGAAGCGCGCGAGCTGTTCTACGGCATGACCATGGACGCATGGAAAGCCAACTATCAGACCGACGCCAAGGACGCGCAGAAAGAGGCGTTCAAGGTCGCCTTCGAACAGAACGTCGGCGAAAAGGGCTGACCGCGCGCAGCCAGCCCCTTGGCAAGGCGGGTTAGACCGCCGCCTTGCGCATCTCGTCCAGATAGATCTCGCGCAGCCGCGGCGCGACCTTGCCCGGTGTTCCATCGCCCAAGGCCACGCCGTCGATCTCGACCACGGGCATGACAAAGGCGCTGGCGGAGGTGGTAAACGCCTCATCCGCCTGCTGCGCTTCGTGGATGGTAAAGTTACGCTCTTCCACCACCATCTGCGCCTCTTTGGCAAAACGCAGAACCGCAGCGCGGGTGATGCCGTGCAAAATCTCGTTGCTCAGGGCGCGGGTGATGATCTTGTTGCCCATCACGATATAGGCGTTGTTACTGGTGCCTTCGGTGACAAAACCGTCCTCGACCATCCAGGCATCATCGCAGCCCGCCTTCTTGGCCATCATCTTGCCCATCGACGGATACAGCAGCTGCACCGTCTTGATGTCGCGACGGCCCCAGCGGATGTCTTCGATGCTGATGATCTTGGCACCTTTCTTGGCGGCGGGGCTGTCGGCCAGACCCGGCTTGGACTGGGTGAACAAGACGATCGTCGGCTCTGTCGTCTCGGGATCGGGGAAGGCAAAGTCGCGGTCCCCGTCCGATCCGCGGGTGATCTGCAAATAGATCAGCCCCTCGTCGATCTCGTTCACGCGCACCAGCTCGCGGTGGACCTCCAGCAGGTCCTCCTTCGAGATCGGGTTGCGCATCTGTAGCTCGTTCAACGACCGGCTGAGCCGGATGGCATGGCCGTCAAAGTCGATCAGCTTGCCGTCCAGCACGCTGGTGACCTCATAGACCCCGTCCGCCATCAGAAACCCGCGATCAAAGATCGAAACCTTGGCTTCGGTCTCGGGCAGGTATTCACCGTTCACATATACAGTCCGCATGTCTTATCCCCAAAGCTTGGCCGCAGGCGGATGCACCCCGGCGGCGTCAAATGTCAAAGCGTTGTCGCGGTCTTCGGCCAGAAGCAGCGGCCCGTCAAGGTCCACGACCTTTGCCCCCTGCGCCACCAGCACCGCCGGCGCCATCGCGAGCGACGACCCGACCATGCACCCCACCATGACGTCATAGCCCTGCGCGACAGCCGCATCGCGCAGCGCCAGCGCCTCTGTCAGACCACCGGTCTTGTCCAGCTTGATGTTGACCACATCGTATTTGCCCTTCAGCGCAGCAAGGCTCGCACGGTCATGACAGCTTTCATCGGCACAGACCGGCACGGGCCGCTCCATCCCGACGAGCGCATCGTCATCCCCTGCGGGCAAAGGCTGTTCAACCAAAGACACACCCAGCCGCACCAGATGCGGGGCAAGATCGGCGTATACCGCAGCCGACCAGCCCTCATTCGCATCGATGATGATCTGCGCATCAGGCGCACCGGCGCGCACGGCCTCAAGGCGGGGCATATCATCCGGCGTGCCCAGCTTGATCTTCAACAGCGGGCGATGCGCATGCAAGGCGGCCTGTTCGCGCATCTTTTCGGGGCTATCCAACGACAGGGTAAAGGCCGTGATCTCGGGCCCCGGTCGCGCCAGCCCCGCCAGCTCCCACACAGGTTTACCCGCCTGCTTGGCTTGCAGATCCCATAGGGCACAATCCACTGCATTGCGCGCGGCACCAGCCGGCAGCAGGTCATACAGCGCATCACGCGTCAGCGGCCCGCGCAGCGCTTCGATCTCTGCCGTGACCGACTCCAGCGTCTCGCCATACCGGGCATAGGGCACACATTCGCCCCAACCCGTCACGCCGCCATCGGTGATCCGCACCGTGAGCACCTGCGCCTCGGTCCGCGATCCACGCGAAATGGTAAAGACCTGCGCCAGCCGAAAGACATCCCGGCTTACCTCAATACGCATATCCGCTCCTTCATTTTGCAACTTAAACTCTCCCCGAAGGGCCGATCAGAGGGCTGCCAAAGCCTCCGCCAGTCTCGCGGCACCTTGGCGGAACGGGTCCACGGCTGGCAAGCCCAAGCGTTGTTCGACCTCGGCCAGATAGGCGTCTGCCTCTGCCTCCGACAGATGCTGGGTATTGATCGAGATACCGACCACCTGACAGCCTGCGTTGGCAACCTTTGCCAGCGTCAGTGCCACGTCGCGCACGTCTTCCAACGTGGGCAGCGTGTAGTCGGGCAGTCCGCGCATGGTCTTGCGGGTCGGCTCGTGGCACAGGATCAACGCATCGGGTTGGCCGCCGTGGATCAGCGCCATGGTGACGCCGGAATAGGACACGTGGAACAGGCTGCCCTGCCCTTCGATGATATCCCAGTGATCATCGTCATTGTCGGGGGTCAGATACTCGATCGAGCCGGCCATGAAATCCGCGATCACGGCATCCAAAGGCACACCTTCGCCGGTGATCAGAATACCGGTCTGGCCCGTCGCGCGGAAGCTGCTTTTCAGCCCCTTCTCTTTCATCGCCGCGTCCAGCGCCAACGCGGTATACATCTTGCCGACCGAACAATCGGTGCCGACCGCCAGCACGCGCTTGCCGCTGCGTTTGACGCCATTCGCAATCGGGTACTGCACCGACGGGATACGCACATCATGCAAGCTGCGCCCGTGTTTCTCGGCGGCGGCCACGAGCTCTGGCTCGTTGCGCAGCAGGTTATGCAAGCCGGATGCCAGATCGAAACCGGCCTCCAGCGCGTCGACCAGCACGGCGCGCCATGTGGCGCTGATGGTGCCCCCGCGGTTGGCGACGCCAATCACCAGGGTCTGCGCGCCTGCGTCTTTCGCTTGCGCAAGCGTCATATCGGTCAGACCCAGATCCGCCTTGCACCCGTGCAGCCGCAGCTGACCGACGGCATTTTCAGGACGCCAGTCCTTGATGCCCTGCGCCACTTTAACCGCAAGGTGATCCGGCGCGTCGCCCAGAAAAAGAAGATAAGGTGTTTTGATCATGATCACATGCTCCTGCAATTTGGCTTTGGCTCAGTTTCGCAGCCTTTCGGCGCGATAAGGTTGCAAATGAGTGGTAGGCGCAAGAGATGGCGCAGAAATTTTGCAGGTATCTGCCGATGCGAGCAAGAACTGTGCACAGAAATTCAGCCGCTGATGCTGCAGGTGCGAGATCACCCTTGCAGGGACCAGCGCAATTTAATACCACCCAAGGCAAGCAAGTCGTAACTTTATTACTCAAGGATTCCGCATATGAGCTTTCGCATCCAGCCTACAGCACCTGCACGTCCCAACCGCTGCCAATTGTTCGGCCCCGGTTCGCGCCCGGCAATCTTCGAAAAAATGGCAAGCTCTGACGCCGATGTGATCAACCTTGATCTGGAAGACAGCGTGGCCCCTACGGACAAGGACAACGCCCGCGCCAATATCATCAAGGCGATCAGCGATGTAGACTGGGGCGACAAAACACTGTCCGTGCGGATCAACGGGCTGGATACACCTTACTGGTACCGCGATGTCGTCGACCTGCTGGAGCAAGCGGGCGAGCGTCTGGACCAGATCATGATCCCCAAGGTCGGCTGTGCCGCTGACGTATATACTGTCGACGCGCTGGTCACGGCGATCGAAACCGCGAAGGGCCGCACCAAGAAAATCTCGTTCGAGGTGATTATCGAATCGGCCGCAGGCATCGCCCACGTCGAAGAGATCGCCGCCGCCAGCCCGCGCCTGCAAGCGATGAGCCTTGGTGCCGCCGACTTTGCCGCCTCGATGGGGATGCAGACGACCGGCATCGGTGGCACGCAAGAAAACTATTACATGCTGCGCGACGGGGCAAAGCATTGGTCCGATCCGTGGCATTGGGCGCAGACCGCCATTGTCGCCGCCTGCCGGACCCATGGCGTGCTGCCGGTCGACGGTCCGTTCGGTGATTTCTCGGACGACGAAGGCTACCGCGCGCAGGCGCGTCGGTCGGCGACCTTGGGCATGGTCGGAAAATGGGCCATCCACCCCAAGCAGATCGCCGTCGCGAACGAGGTGTTCACCCCCTCCGACGAAGCTGTCGCCGAAGCGCGCGAGATTCTGGCCGCGATGGAAACAGCCAAGGCCAACGGCGAAGGTGCGACCGTCTACAAGGGCCGTTTGGTCGATATCGCCAGCATCAAACAGGCCGAAGTCATCGTGCGCCAGTCCGAGATGATCGCCTCGCGCTAACCCCGCGATACTGAACAGCGGCGCGAGGCGACCCTCGCGCCGCGCCATCTCCCCCGCAGCAAAGCGGGCTTGGCATGCCCCGCGGCTTGGGGCATCAAGGCAGCATGACCATCGATGTCCTCTCTGCGCTCGCGCTTTTCGCGCTGATCACCTCTATCACGCCGGGGCCGAACAACCTGATGCTGATGGCATCGGGCGCGAACTTCGGCTTTGCGCGCACGGTGCCGCATATGATGGGCATCACCCTTGGGTTTATGGTCATGTTGCTGCTGGTGGGCTTTGGCCTGATCCGCGTGTTTGACGCCTTTCCCGTCATCTATACGGTGCTCAAGATCCTGAGCCTGATCTATCTGATCTACCTTGCCTATAAGATCGCCACCGCCGCCCCGGTGCAAAGCGCAGACTCGAACGCCAAACCGCTGAGCTTTCTGCAAGCGGCGGGGTTTCAATGGGTCAACCCCAAGGCCTGGGCCTTCGGGCTCAGCATCATCACGATCTACGTGCCCTCTGCCGGCATATTGCCGCTGGTGATCACGGCGCTTGTCGTGGCGGTGATGGCGCTGCCGTCGGTCACCCTCTGGACCCTTCTTGGCGGGCAGATGGCCCGTTTTCTAACCAATCCCCGGCGTTTGCGGGTGTTTAACGTGACCATGGCCGCGCTGCTCGTGGCGTCGCTGCTGCCCGCCCTTTGGCCGGCCAGCTGACAGGTTCCGTTGCAAAGACCGCAAATCAACGCCATATAGCCCTGAACAAAGCGCGGAGCAGGTGATGACACAGTATCTGGATTTCGAAAAACCACTGGCCGAAGTGGAAGGCAAAGCGGAAGAGCTGCGCGCTCTGGCGCGGTCCTCAGAAGGGATGGACGTGAGCGCCGAAGCCAAAACGCTGGACGAAAAAGCCCACCAAATGCTTGACGATCTGTACAAGTCGTTGACGCCGTGGCGCAAATGTCAGGTGGCACGTCACCCCGACCGGCCCCATTGCAAAGACTATATCGAGGCCCTTTTTACCGAATATACCCCGCTGGCGGGGGACCGGAATTTTGCCGATGATCTTGCGGTCATGGGCGGTCTGGCACGGTTCAACGACACGCCTGTCGTCGTAATCGGCCACGAAAAGGGCAACGACACCAAATCCCGTATCGAACGCAATTTCGGCATGGCCCGCCCCGAAGGCTACCGCAAAGCCGTGCGCCTCATGGAACTGGCCGACAAGTTCGGGCTGCCCGTGATCACGCTGGTGGACACCCCCGGTGCCTACCCCGGTAAAGGCGCGGAAGAGCGTGGCCAATCCGAAGCCATCGCCCGCGCGACCGAGAAATGCTTGCAGATCGGTGTGCCGCTGGTTTCTGTCATCATCGGTGAAGGTGGGTCAGGCGGGGCGGTTGCCTTTGCCACGGCGAACCGCGTCGCCATGCTGGAACATTCCGTCTATTCCGTGATCTCGCCCGAGGGCTGCGCATCGATCCTGTGGAAAGATGCCGAGAAAATGCGCGAGGCCGCCGAAGCGCTGCGCCTGACCGCGCAAGATCTGAAACAGCTGGGCGTCAACGACCGCATCATCCCCGAACCCCGTGGCGGCGCGCATCGGGATCGGAAAGAGGCAATTGCATCGGTGCGCAAGGCGATTGCCGCGATGCTGGATGACCTGTCGGGCAAAGACCCAAAGGCGCTGGTGGCAGATCGTCGCAAGAAATTCCTCGACCTCGGGGCCAAGGGGCTGGCGGCGTAATCTACGCCGCCCGCTGGCGCATCACGTCGCCAGCATCCGCAGACCTTGGGTCACATCGGTGCGCACTGCCAGTCGCAGACCGGGTTCGTCGCCCGCGCGCAGCGCCGCGATAATCAGCTTGTGAAAATGCGGCGGCTCCGTCCGTCTGAGCCGCCCGTAAAGCGCCCGCATCGTCGGGCCCATCTGCAGCCAGACCGTTTCCGCCATCGCCAGCATCGCAGGGGCCTGCGCCCGCAGGTATAGCGTGCGGTGAAATTCCAGATTGGTGCGAATATAGCTCACCGCGTCACGGTGGATCACCGCATCCGAGATGGCATTGTTGATCGCCTGCATCCGGTCGATCAGCGCAAGGTGGGCCCGCGGCAGGGCGCGGCTCGCAAGCTCCACCTCGATCAGGGCACGCAGGGCGGCCAGTTCCTCGATCCGTTCGTTGCTCAGCTCCGGCGTCGATATCCGGCCAGAGGCCGACATGGTCAGCGCCCCTTCCGCCGCCAGCCGCCGCACGGCCTCGCGGGCGGGGGTCATAGACACCTCGTATTCCTTCCCGATTCCCCGCAGGGTCAGCGCCTGTCCCGGGGCCAGATCGCCGTGCATGATGCGGGTCCGCAACTGCCGATAGACACGGTCATGGGCCAAAGGATGCGCATCAAGGGGACGAGGGTTCAGGTTCATATCGCCGTTGTGATCACGAATCGCCGCTGCGTCAATGTCGCAAACGCGGGCGAGACCTATGTCTGCGCGGTAAACTTGAACCGGTGCAGGTCGCTGCCGTGGGTGCGCAGCCAGCCACGCGCCTCTTGATAGGGTCCGTAAATCCGTTCGACCTCGGCCCAGAAGGCGGGCGAATGGTTCATCTGCGCCAGATGCGCGACCTCGTGGGCGGCGACGTAATCAAGCACGTCGGGCGGCGTCAGGATCAAGCGCCACGAAAACATCAGCCCCCCGTCCGAGGTGCAAGACCCCCATCGCGATCGCGTATCCCGCAAGGTTAGCTTGCTGTACGGCCGCCCCAGCAGCGCACTATAATCGTCGCAGGCGCCAGTCAGCCGGTCCCGTGCGAGCTCTTTCAAATGCGCGGCAAGCCGGGTCGGCACACGCGCTGCAGGGCCGGGCACGGAAATCGTATCGGTCCCCAGCACCACCCGTCTGCCCTGCCCGGCTTCAACCCGCAGCATCCGACCGCCCAAGGGAAACTCTGCCCCGATGCCCACCAGAACATCAGCGCCACGCGCTTCCAGATGTTGCCGAATCCACGCCTCTTTCTCGCGGGCAAAGGCGATTCCCTCTGCCTCCTTCAAGCGTTTCGGCATGGTAAGCGTCACCCGCCCATCCAGTTGCGATATCCGCAATGATATCCGCCGCGCCCGCGCAGAGCGGCGCATGATCAGCGGGATAGGCGGGTTTCCGGGCAGGACAGGATCAGGCATTTCAGGGTTCCGGGTCGCGATGGGGTGGCGATTGCCTTTGACAGTGCCTATCTCATATGGCACTTGGCCTGAATCATCTATACGCAACAACACTTTCAAAAAGGGGACTTCGATGCCCAATGAAGAATGGGGAACCAAGCGCCTGTGCCCCACAACGGGCAAGCGGTTCTACGACCTGAACAAAGATCCGATCATCAGCCCTTACTCCGGCGAAGTGGTCGAGGTGGATAACTCCAAATCCCGCATGATCGCAGCAGATGCCGAAGATGCCGTCACCGCCAAAGCCAAGAAGGGCGATGTGGATGATGACGAGACATTGGTAGATGACGACGATGTAGATGTGGATCTGGACGACGACATCCTGGACGATGACGACGACGATGATGATACCGTTCCACTCGAAGAAATCGCCGACGTTGCATCCGACGACGAAGATTGATTGAATTTTGCGAGGGCGGGATAGATTTTCCTCTTGATCCCGCCTTCGCGACCGCCTATTCAGCGGCGCATCGGCCTTGAATGGTTGATACACTTCCCGGATCTCTGATCCACGATGGGGCCTTAGCTCAGCTGGGAGAGCGCCTGCATGGCATGCAGGAGGTCAGCGGTTCGATCCCGCTAGGCTCCACCAAACCTTCACCGAACATCCCAGCATACACGTCACCCACCACGCGGGGCTGACTGACGCGCGCCCGCGAGGCGGGCACTCTGAGTCAGCGGTTCGATCCCGCTAGGCTCCACCAAACCTTCACCGAACATTCCAGCATACACGTCACGCACCACGCGAGGCTGACTGACGCGCGTCCGCGAGGCGGACACTCTGAGTCAGCGGTTCGATCCCGCTAGGCTCCACCAAACCTTCACCGAACATGCCAGCACAGATGTCATGCGTCAGCGTTTTCGACGCATCGCAAGCCTACCTACGTATACAAAGCCCGCGGTCACGCTGACGGCGGCGCAGACCCATCCGAACGCCACGAGCAGCTTGTGCCGGATCGGGTGGTAGTTGCGGAAATAGGCCCATGTGTCGGCGAAGGGGATGCTTTCGACCCAGTGCTGCACCGCAAGGAATGCGATGATCCCGAGACAAAGCACGCCTGAGACGCAAAACACCCATACGACCGCTCGGTCCGTCACCTTTCCCATTGCGCACCCTGCCCCTTGAAACGCCGCCCCATCTCAAGCTGTACGGCAAGGAACAGCCGCGCACAAAATTAAATTGGCCGCGCCACTAGACGACCGGTCTATTACTTCTTACCTCCCCCGTATGACAGAGCAAAAGAAATCAGATCAAACGCGGCAAAAGATCCTGACCGCCGGACGTGCGCTGATCAGCAAGTACGGGTTTGGCGCTGTCGGGCTGGCGCGCATCCTGAGGGAAAGCGATGTCCCCAAGGGGTCGTTCTATTATTACTTTCCGTCCAAGGATGCCTTTGGTCAGGCCTTGCTGCACGACTATGTCGACGATTATCTGGCGCGCATGGATGCGCTGTGCAGCGGGCCGGGTTCTGTTCGTGACAAGCTGCTGTCCTTCTGGTCGGCGTGGCTGGCCCATGCCCATTCCGAAGGCATCGCCAACCAGTGCCTCGTTGTGAAGCTTGGCGCCGAGGTTGCCGATCTGTCCGACGACATGCGGCGCATCTTGGATGATGGCGTGGCTCAGCTGGTCAGCCGCATTGCGCAGCTGCTGGTTGCCGGGGCCGAAGAAGGCTCTGTCCCGTCGGTCGATGATCCGCGGGCAGCAGCGCAGATGCTCTATGCCAAGTTTCTGGGGGCCGCGATCCTGTCGAAACTGTCGCAGGGTCAGGTCCCGTTGCAGCAGGCTTTGTCAGAAACCACCGATTTTCTAACCATACGATAAACCAACGAAAGCGAGACCCCCATGAAAGCAGCCGTGCACAACAGCTTTGGCGAACCCATCGACGTTATCGAAGCGACCGAAGTCGACACCCCCACTGCAGGGGCGGGCGAGGTTCTGGTCAAGATGACCCTGTCGCCAATCCACAACCACGACCTTTGGACCATCCGCGGGAACTACGGCTACAAGCCCGAGCTTCCCGGCGCGATTGCCGGCAGCGAAGCGCTTGGCACCGTCGAGGCTGTCGGTGAAGGCGTGGACGACGCGATGATCGGCCAGCGTGTGTCGATCGCGGGTGTGCATGGCACATGGGCCGAATACTTCGTCGCCCCCGCCACTGGTGTTCTGCCCCTGCCCGACGTGATCTCGGATGTTGCTGGCGCACAGTTGATCGCGATGCCCTTCAGCGCCATCTCTCTGCTGGAAACGCTCAAGGCGCAGAAAGGCGACTGGATCGTCCAGACCGCTGCGAACGGGGCCGTCGGCAAGATCATGACCACGCTCGCCAAAAGCCGTGGCATCAACCTGCTGAACCTCGTGCGGCGTGAAGACGCTGTGAAAGAGCTGACGGATCTGGGCATCGACAATGTGCTGTCGACCTCGGAAGCGGGCTGGCAGGATAAAGCGCGCGAGATCATTGGCGAAAAAGGGGCCGCATCCGCGATCGATTCCGTGGGGGGCGATATCTCTGCCGATCTGGTCGATCTGCTGGGACTGGACGGAGAGCTTGTCGTGTTCGGGACCGCGACCGGTGCGCCGATGCCGCTGAACTCTGGCGCGCTGATCATGAAGCACATCACCGTCAAAGGCTTCTGGGGCTCCCGCGTGAGCGGCGATATGGACCCCGAAGAGCGCAAGCGCCTGATCACTGAACTGGTCACGCTGGTCGCCAAAGGCGAATTGGTGCTGGAAGACGGTGGGCAGTTCGGGCTGGATGATCTTTCGGGTGCGTTGAAAGCCTCGCTGACACCGGGCCGCCCCGGCAAGATGATGATCCGCGGCTAAACGCAGCCGAATACCACAGCACCAAACGGGGCGGCCCTTGATCCGGGATCAAGGGCCGCCCTGCTTTCATTTTGGTACTCTAGCTTGAGTGGCCGCGATCTTTAGAACGGCAGCCCCGTATAATTCTCTGCCAGATCGCGCCGCGCTGTTTCGCTTTGCGCCAGATGGGCCAGCGACGCCCGCCGCATCTGCGGGGCGAAACTGTCTTCGCCCTCGAACTGATGCAGCATTGTTGTCATCTGCCAGCTGAACCGCATCGCCTTCCAGATCCGAGACAGCGCGTGGGCGGAATAACCGTCAACCCCGCTGTGATCCCCTCGCTTCAGCGCGGCGATCAGCGCGTCATGCAGATAGAAGACATCGGACACCGCGAGGTTCAGCCCTTTGGCACCGGTGGGCGGTACGATATGCGCGGCATCCCCCACCAGAAACAGGTTTCCCCACCGCAAAGGCTCGCTCACGAAGGAGCGCAGCGGCGCGATGGATTTCTCGATCGACGGGCCGGTCACGAGCGCCTCTGACACAGGTCGCGGCAAACGTTGCTTCAGCGCCTCCCAGAAGCGGTCATCGCTCCAATCCTCGACCTTTTCGGTCGACGACACCTGAATGTAATAACGGCTCAGGCTTGCGCTACGCATGGAGGCAAGGGCGAAGCCGTGCGCCGAACTGGCATAGATTAATTCATCGTTCACCGGTTTCGTGCGCGACAGAATCCCCAGCCAGCCAAAGGGGTAGACCCGTTCAAACTCCCGACGTTTGGTGGCGGGGATCGTCGCGCGGCTGACACCGTGGAACCCATCACAGCCCGCGACGTAAGTGCAGCTGATCTGTTGCCGCTGGCCGTCTTTGGTGAAGGATACCGTGGGCGCATTGCTGTCCGCACCGTCGATCACCACATCCTCGACCTCGTGAATGATCGTAGTGCCCATCCGGTCCTGTGCGTCGTACAGATCGCGGGTGACCTCTGTCTGGCCATAGACCATGACCTTCTTGCCGATCAGCTTGTGGAAATCGATATGCACCATCAGATCGTTGTCGGACAGGTAGCAGCCTTTGTGCGGCAAGCCCTGCTGGTCCATCCGCGCACCGACACCGGCATGGCGCAGCAGATTCATTGTGCCATCCTCAAGCACGCCTGCGCGGATGCGGGACAGCACGTGTTCACGGGTGGTCCTTTCAAGCACGACAGTGCTGACGCCTGCGTCGTTCAGCAATTGCGACAGCAGCAAGCCCGATGGCCCGCCGCCAATAATGACGACTTCGGTTTTCATATAGCTGCTCCCTGCCCGATTTTCGGGTTAACCTATTGTACGGAACGTGCATGATGAATGGATCGTTAGCGCAATTGCTGGTACAATCCGTGCATGACAGAGCTTTCCCCGATCCCCAGCTATGCGCTTTTTGGCGAAACCAAAGGCTTTCCCGATGTTCTCCATTGCGAACGGATTAAGGACCGCGCGCCGGATCACGCGTGGCACATCGCGCCGCATCGGCACGCGCAGCTGGCGCAGGTGCTCTACATCCTTTCGGGGGGTGGCACGGCGAACATCGATGGCGACCGATTTGCCCTGACGCAGGGATCGGTCGTCTTTATCCCGCCCCGCATGGTGCATAGTTTCGACTTCGCTCCCAATACCCAAGGCATGGTGCAATCCTTTCCCATCGCGATCCTGCACAGCATCGGGCCCGTCAATGCCGAGGTCGCACAGGCGCTGACCAAGCCGACGGTTGGTCGCGCCGCGGGCCCGCTGATCGCGCTGATGACCCAGCTGGAAACTGTGGCGGCCCAGACGGGGGCACCGTTTCGGGCGCAGATTGCCGTGGGGCTGGGGCATGCGGTTCTGGCCAGCATCGCGGCATGGGGGACCACGCAAAACCGCAGCAACGACGCACCGCAGGATGATCGCTTGTCGCGGCTCGACCAGCTTATCGGCGATCCCGATAGTGCCGGCTGGACAGCCAAGGACTTTGCCAGCACCCTCGGGATCAGCACCGGACATCTGTCGCGCCTGTGTCGCGCGGCAAAGGGGCTGTCCGCCACCGCCTACATCGAAGCCCGCCATGTCGAGGAAGCCTGCCGCATGCTGGCCTTTACACGCCTGTCGGTGGCCGAGGTTGGCTATCGTCTGGGGTTTGCCGATCCGTCCTATTTCTCGCGCCGTTTCCGCACCGTGCAGGGGGTGACCCCATCGCAATACCGCCAGCAATTCGTAACCTGAGATCGCGGCCAAAGGACCACAGGTTGAAAGCTGGGCAAATCCGTGCTCACAAAACTGACAAATGTCAGAATTATTAACCGTTATCGCTAACAGCCGTTTGACCTACCCCAAATGATACGTGAAGGTGACGTTAGGGAGCCTGCGCAACCCGTGCCGCGCAGATAAGAGAAACCGAAGTTTCTGGGAGGAAATAGAATGACAAAAGGCAATATGAACCGTCGCACCATGCTGCGCGGCGCTGCTCTTGGCGCGCTGGCGACACCGGCGCTGGTCGGCAAAGGGATCGCGCAGGGCAAGGTCAACTGGCGCGTGCAAGCGCATTGGCCCAAAGCGTCCAGCTCTTTCACCGACAGCCTTGGCAAACTGGCCGAAGTGCTTGAGACGCGCACCGAAGGCGCGTTCAAGATGGATCTGCTGGGTGCCGGCGAATTCGCCAAAGGCCCCGACATCTACAATATCGTGCGCAAGGGCGTGGTGCCCATGGGGACGGTCAGCCCGTCCTATGTGCAAGATCAGGCGCAGGCCGCGTCCTTCCTGTTCGGCATCCCCGGCACCTTCCGCCAAGCTTGGGAAATGGAACACGCGGTCAAGAACCTTGGCCTTGAGGCGCTGGTGAACGAAGACCTGAACGCCGATGGCGTGATGATGAAGACGGAAAAGGTCCTGCCCGTCGAAATCGTCGTGTCGAAGAAGATCGAATCCGCCGAGGACTTCAAAGGGCTCAAGCTGCGGTCGTCGGGTACGATGCTGGATTACCTGCAATCCGCCGGTGCCGCGCCGCAATACATCCCCGGGTCCGAACTCTATCAATCGCTCAGCTCGGGCGTTGTGGATGGCGCGCATTGGGGCGCTGCCGTCGGGGCGAAATCCATGTCCCTTTGGGAGGTCTGCAAATACCACTACAAACCCGCGCTTGGTCAGACCACCGACGCCTTTATCCTGAATATGGAGGCCGTCGACGGGCTGGAGGACGATCTGCGCACTGCCCTGCTCGACACGATGGAGACGCGGTTCTTCCAGCGGTCGGCCGAATACCAGCACGCCGAAGCCATCGCGATTTCTTCGGGCATCGCCGAGAACGATATCGAAGTATCCGAACTGCCCGACGACGTTCTGGCGATCCTTGCCGATGCCTCGGCCAAGATCCTCGACACAGAGGCGCAGAAAGGCGAACGCGCGGCCAAGGCGGCTGATATCTACAAAACCTTGATGACCGACCTCGGCTACCTCTAGGGGCCTGATCCGGGGGTTAAACCCCGGTGATGCCACAGTGAAAATCAATGTAGCCGCCTGACATGTCCCTGCATTTCGGGCGGCTTCTTTTATGTCTTGAGGGAGAAACGTTTTGTTTAAACTTGCGCGCTTCATCACGCAATTGAACCGCATGATCGGCTATTGGATCAGCTTTTGCGTGCTGATCATCTTTGCCCTGCTGCTGGCCGATGTGGTCATGCGCTATCTGATCGGACAGCCCGCGATCTGGACTGCCGAGCTGGCGACGCTGATCTTTGGTGTCTATGCGATCATCGGGGGCGGTTATCTGCTGACCGAACGAGGCCACGTGAACGTCGATATCATCTACGGCCAGTTTTCCCCCAAACGCAAAGCCTTGGTGGACATCGTGACATGGCCGCTGTTCCTGATCTTTGTCGGCGTGCTGCTGTGGCAAGGCTACGACATCGCGTCCGAGGCCATCGCGGATATGGAGCGGTCGAACTCTGTCTGGAAGGCCCCGCTGTGGCCGACAAAATCGCTGATCCCCGTCGCCGCCTTGCTGCTGCTGTTGCAGGGCTTCGTACGCCTTTGGGCCGATGTGCGCACCCTGATGGGGCTGCCCAATGATCCCGCGATCTTTGGACAACCGGCCACCGGCGACACCCAAGCCGCCCAAGCCGCAGGAGGCCAGTCATGAGCGTTGAAATCCTGACCATGCTGTTCTTTGGCGCGCTGCTGTTGTTTGTGATGCTCGGCACGCCGCTGGCCTTTGCCCTTGGGGGGATATCGGTCATCTTCCTCTATGCGGAAATGGGCGATCTGGGGTTCTATCTGCTCGCCTCCAAAATGTGGGAAACGATGCAATCCCCCACGCTGATGGCAATCCCGCTGTTTGTCTTCATGGCGATCCTGCTTGAAAAATCGGGGGTCGCGAATGACCTTTACGATATGATGCACGAATGGTGGGGCGGTCTGCGCGGCGGTCTGGCTATCGGCACGGTGTTGATCTGCGTGATCTTTGCCGCCATGTCGGGCATCTCGGGTGCGGCGGTTGTCACGATGGGGACCATCGCGCTGCCCAAGATGCTGGAACGCGGCTACGACAAGAAGCTCGCGCTCGGGGCGATCAACGCGGGCGGGGGCTGGGGCATCCTGATCCCGCCGTCGATCCTGATGGTGCTGTATTCGCTGCTGACCGAAGTATCGGTCGGGCGTCTGTTCGCCGCCGGTATCGGGCCAGGTCTGCTGCTGTTCTTCCTCGTCTCCGTCTATATCGGCGGGCGGTGCTGGATGCAGCCGGAACTGGGCCCCGCCCTCCCGAAAGAGGAACGCGCGAACTGGGGGCAGAAGCTGCGGTCTCTCAAGGCGGTGATCCTGCCGATCCTGATCGTGGTGATCGTGCTGGGGGCCATCTTCGGCGGCTACGCGACGCCGACGGAAGCCGCCGCCATCGGCGTCTTTGGCGCAATGGTCGCCACGGGCGTGAACCGGCAGCTGTCATGGGCCGTGATCCGCGACGCCTCTGTCGCGACGCTGAAACTGACCGCGCTGATCATGTGGATCCTTTTCGCGGCCCACGCCTTCAGCACAGCCTATACCGCGCTTGGGGCACAAAGCCTGATCCAGGATATGATGAACCTTGTGCCCGGTGGGCGTTGGGGGTCGCTGGTGTTCATGCTGGCGGTGCTTTTCATCCTTGGGATGGTGCTGGATCCGGTGGGGATCATGCTGATCACCCTGCCTGTGTTCCTGCCCGTTGTGCAGAGTTATGGCTTTGATCCGATCTGGTTCGGCATCCTCTTCATCATCATGATGGAGGTCGGGTATATGACCCCGCCCTTCGGCTTTAACCTCTTTTACCTCAAAGGGGTGGCCCCGCCGGATGTCACAATGGGCGATATCTATGCCTCTGTGACGCCTTACGTGATCGTGACGCTGATCGGGGTTCTGCTGATCATTCTGATCCCCGAGATCGCGACCTATCTGCCCAAGTATTTCTACGGGTAGACCTGTAAACACCTGCCTTGACCCGCGGCACGGCTGCGGGTCAAAGCCCCTGACGGGATATGCTCAAATATTAGGCAGCCGTCGATATACAGCCTGAAATTGCGCCAAAAATGCCCGTTTCGGATCGCACCCGACGGGAATCACGCTATCCAGATGGGAGTTATTTTCAGCTGGATGAGGCCCCCCATCAACATCGCCGCCCATACCGATCAGGCTCTTGCCGTGCCGATGCAACCCCGCGCCCGCGGGGCGTTGCGCATCAGCAGCAAGACCTATGGCAGCGCATCCGTGATTGGCGATCTCTACCAGCAAGGCTGCTTCAAAGCGCTGTTTCCGCGCGCGGCGGCGGGCGGGCTGACGGGGGTTTTCCTCAATACCTCGGGCGGGATGACGGGCGGCGATGAACTGTCGATCACCGCCACGGCGGGTGCGGGCAGCCGGCTGACCCTGACCAGCCAAGCCGCCGAGCGCGTCTATCTGGCGCAACCCGGCCCGATGGCGCAGATGACCACGCGGCTGGAGGCTAAAGCGGGGGCACGGGTCGATTGGCTGCCGCAGGAAACGATCCTGTTCAACGGCTCCGCCCTGCGCCGCAAGCTTGAGGTGGACCTGACGGGCGATGCCTGTTTCTTCGGCGTAGAGCCGCTGGTCTTTGGCCGCGTCTCCATGGGCGAAACGCTGCGCGACGCGCGCTTTGCCGATAACATCACGATCCGCCGCGACGGGCAGCCTATCTTTGCCGATGCTGTGCGTCTGTCCGGCGATATCCATGCACAGCTTGCAGGCACCGCCACGGCGGGCGGCAACTGCGCCATGGCCAGCGTGATCTACGCCGCCCCCGATGCCGAAGCGCTGCTTGCCCCCCTGCGCGCGCTGCTGCCTGCCAGCGCTGGTGCCAGCCTGATCCGCGACGGCGTGCTTTATGCGCGGCTCATTGCGCCCGACAGTTACATCCTGCGCCAGTCTCTGGTGCCGATCATCGCCCGCCTGCACGGTGCGGCCCCTCCTAAAACATGGATGCTTTGACATGCAGCTGACCCCCCGTGAAAAAGACAAACTGCTGATCGCCATGGCGGCCGAAGTCGCGCGCAAGCGTCTGGCCCGTGGCGTCAAGCTGAACCACCCCGAGGCGATTGCCCTGATCACCGACACCGTCGTCGAAGGCGCGCGCGATGGCCGCAGCGTGGCCGAGATGATGCAGGCCGGTGCCCAGGTCATCACCCGCGACGACTGTATGGAGGGCATCGCCGAGATGATCCACGACGTGCAGGTCGAAGCCACCTTCCCCGACGGGACCAAGCTGGTCACCGTGCACAACCCTATCCGCTAGACCCCATTCGCAAGAAAGGCCCCTGCTATGAAACATCTGATGATCCTGCCCGCCGCCCTGATGGCCGGCCCTGCACTTGCCCACCCCGGTGTGCATATCGCCCCTCACGGGGCCGAATGGATGCCTGTCTTCATGGGCCTCGCCGTCATCGCAACCGCCGCGGCCATCGCCCTGCGCGGGCGGGTCAAGGCCCCTCGCAAGGCGCGCAAATGATCCCCGGAGAGGTGCTGTGCGCCGCGGGGGACATCACCCTGAACGCCGATCGCACGGCCATCACCCTGATGGTTGCCAATACCGGTGACCGGCCCGTGCAGGTCGGTAGCCACTACCACTTTGCCGAAACCAACCCCGCGCTCGACTTTGACCGCGCCGCCGCGCGTGGTCACCGGCTGGACATCGCCGCCGGCACCGCCGTGCGCTTTGAACCCGGTCAACGCCGCGAGGTGCAACTGATCCCGCTCGCGGGAGACCGCAAGGTGTACGGGTTCAACGCTGAAGTGATGGGCGCGCTCTAAGGCGCTTCGAGGAAAGAGAGACCTATGACCACCACACTCCCCCGCTCTGAATATGCAGCGATGTACGGCCCCACCACGGGCGACCGGCTGCGACTGGCCGACACCGACCTGATCATCGAGGTGGAACGCGATCTGACCACCTATGGCGAAGAGGTGAAGTTCGGCGGCGGCAAGGTGATCCGTGACGGGATGGGCCAGTCGCAGGTCACGCGGGCAAACGGTGCGGTGGATACTGTGATTACCAACGCGCTGATCGTGGATCATTCGGGCATCTACAAAGCGGATGTCGCGCTGAAGGACGGGCGCATCGCGGCGATTGGCAAGGCGGGCAACCCCGACACCCAACCCAACGTCGACATCATCATCGGACCGGGGACCGAGGTGATCGCAGGCGAGGGACGCATCCTCACCGCGGGCGGTTTCGACAGCCACATCCACTTTATCGCCCCCCAGCAGATGGAGGACGCGCTGCATTCCGGTGTGACCACCTGCTTTGGCGGCGGCACCGGCCCTGCGCATGGCACGCTCGCCACCACCTGCACCCCCGGCCCGTGGCATATCGGGCGCATGTTGCAGGCGATGGACGGTGTGGTGATGAACATCGGCCTCTCGGGCAAGGGCAATGCCAGCCAACCCGGCGCGCTGGTTGAAATGGTGAACGGCGGGGCCTGCGCGCTGAAACTGCACGAGGATTGGGGCACCACCCCCGCCGCCATCGACTGCTGCCTGTCGGTCGCCGACGATATGGACGTGCAGGTGATGATCCACACCGACACGCTGAACGAATCCGGCTTTGTCGAACATACGCTTGGCGCGATGAAAGGTCGGACCATCCACGCCTTCCACACCGAGGGCGCAGGCGGCGGCCACGCCCCCGACATCATCAAGATTTGCGGCGAAGAACACGTGCTGCCGTCCTCGACCAACCCGACACGCCCCTTCACGGTGAACACGCTCGAAGAGCATCTGGACATGCTCATGGTCTGTCACCACCTTGATAAATCCATCCCCGAAGACGTCGCCTTTGCCGAAAGCCGGATCAGACGCGAGACGATTGCCGCCGAGGATATCCTGCATGACATCGGTGCTTTCTCGATCATCGCCTCTGACAGTCAGGCCATGGGCCGTGTGGGCGAGGTGCTGATCCGCACATGGCAAACCGCTGACAAGATGCGCAAGCAGCGCGGGCGCTTGCCGGAAGAAACCGGCGACAACGATAACTTCCGCGTCAAACGCTATATCGCGAAGTATACGATCAACCCCGCCATTGCTCATGGTGTCAGCCGCGAGGTCGGCTCGATCGAAGTGGGCAAGAAGGCCGATCTGGTGCTATGGAACCCCGCCTTTTTTGGCGTGAAGCCCGAAATGGTATTGATGTCCGGCATGATCGTCGTGGCGCAGATGGGCGATCCGAATGCGTCGATCCCCACGCCGCAGCCGGTCTATACCCGCCCGATGTTCGGGGCCTATGGCAGTGCACTCCAGCATTGTGCGGTGACCTTTATTTCGGAAGCCGCGCAATCGAACGGGCTGCGCGACAGCCTTGGCCTGCGTAAACAGACCATCGCCGTGCAAAACACTCGCAATATCGGCAAATCCGATCTGATCCACAACGCGGCCACCCCCAAGGTAGAGGTGAACCCCGAAACCTACGAAGTCCGCGCGGACGGCGAGCTGCTGACCTGCGCGCCCGCTGAGACCGTCCCCATGGCGCAACGCTATTTCATGTTCTGAGGCCCCTAGATGACCGACCTTCCTCCCGCCCATACGATCAAGCGCCACGGCCAGTGGGACCATGCGGATGACAGCTGCGTGCTGACCTATGATGACCGCTTCTTGCGCCGCAAACGCCTGCTGACCAGCCATAACCGCGGGTTCCTCGTGGACCTCGCCCATACGGAATCGCTGAACCACGGCGATGCGTTCGAGCTTGAAGGCGGGCAGATCATCGAGGTCATCGCGGCCAAGGAAGCCTTGCTGGAAATCACCGGCGACGATCTGGTGCGGCTGGCATGGCATATCGGCAACCGGCACTGCCCCTGCCAGCTTGAACCCGCCCGCCTGCTGATCCAGAACGACCACGTGATCCGCGACATGCTGACAAAGCTCGGCGCGACACTGCGAGATGTGTCCGAACCGTTCATTCCCGAGGGCGGTGCCTATGGCCACGGGCGCACCCATAGCCACGCACATTAGGCCCGCCGGACGATGCAAACCCAAGCCCTGATCACGCTCGCGCAATGGCTGTCGCCCAGCTTTCCCATCGGCGCGTTCAGCTATAGCCACGGGCTGGAAATGGCCGTGCAGGACGGCACCATTCACGATGCGTCCAGCCTTCAGGCGTGGCTGTCGGACATCATCACCCACGGTGCAGGCCGGACCGATGCGATCCTGCTGAACGCTGGCTTTGCGGGTAAGGGGATGGACGAGGTGGATGCGCTGGCGCGCGCGCTGGCCCCCTCGTCAGAGCGGCTGACCGAGATGGCCCAACAGGGCGCGGCCTTTGTGCGGGTGGTCAATGACGTCTGGGGGCATGAGCTTCCCGACCTGACGCTGCCCGTCGCCTTTGGCGCGGCTTGCGCGGCGCAGGGGCTGCCCGTAGAACAAGGCGCGCAGCTGTTCCTGCACGCCTTCGTCAGCGCACTGGTGTCTGCCGCGATCCGCGCGGTGCCCTTGGGGCAAACGGACGGGCAGCGGGTGATCACCGCCCTTGCCCCGCTGTGCCACGACACGGTGACGCTGGCCCTGACCCAAACCATCGACGACATCGGCAGCGCCTGTTTTCTGGCCGATATCGCGTCGATGCGACATGAAACGCTTTACTCAAGGATGTTCCAGACATGACCTCCCCCCATGGACCGCTTCGTATTGGCATTGGTGGCCCCGTTGGCGCGGGCAAGACGACAACGACCGCCGCCCTGTGCCGTGCCATGCGCGACCGCTGGTCGATCGGCGTGATCACCAATGATATCTACACCCAAGAGGACGCCGAAGCGCTCATGCGGCTTCAGGTCTTGCCGCAGGACCGGATCATCGGGGTCGAAACCGGCGGCTGCCCCCATACCGCCATCCGCGAGGATGCCTCGATCAACCTTGCCGCCGTCGCCCGGATGCGCGACCGCCATCCCGATCTGGACTGCGTGCTCATCGAATCCGGTGGCGATAACCTGTCGGCGACCTTCAGCCCCGAACTGGCGGATGTGACGCTTTATGTCATCGACGTGGCTGCGGGCGAAGAGATCCCGCGCAAGGGCGGGCCGGCGATCACCAAGTCGGATATCCTGATCATCAATAAAACCGACCTCGCCCCGCATGTGGGCGCGTCGCTAGAGGTGATGGACCGTGACGCCAAACGGATGCGCGGCGATCTGCCCTATCTCTTTGCCGAGATGAAACACGATAAGGGTGTGGCAGAGCTGCTGGACCTGATTGTCGAAATCGGCGGCCTCCGCCCGGTTCCCGAAAATTAACAATTTGCAATAATAGCGGCGGAATTTTGCCCACAAAAATCCTGACGCTTTGTTTTTGGCCGAGAATCGCGGAATGTCTGCCGGACTTTACTGGGACAGTAAGGTGAGTGAAACGGGCAGCAGGACAGATAAATGAGCGTGAAACGCCAGTGGTCATCGAAAGTCGGAATTCCTTTTTTGTGTGTGGCCCTGCTGATGACAGCAGCCTGCGCCCGCGGCCCGTCTGAAATTCAGACCATTGGTCAGGCGGGTATCAACCCCGACCTGCACGCCATGGCAATCCGCGAGGTGCGCGTTTTGCAATCCAAAGGGCAGCGCGTCTGGTGCGTGCCCTTCGCTCGCAATGCCAGCGGCGTTCAAATCCGCGGCAATGCCAATACGTGGTGGGCGCAAGCCAACGGCCTGTACGAGCGCGGCAAAGAACCCGTCGTCGGGTCGGTCATGGCGTTCAAAGGCACCAGCCGGAACCCTATGGGCCATGTTGCCGTCGTCTCCGAAGTCGTTTCCCCGCGCGAGATCAAGGTCGATCACGCCAATTGGAAGCGCAACAAGATCTCGCTTGGAATGAGCGTGCAAGACGTATCTCCGCTGAACGACTGGTCCGATGTGCGCCTTGAAAGCCAGGCCGGGTCCTACGGCAGCGTCTATCCGATCAACGGGTTCATCTATCCCGATGCGAAATCCGCGCCGTCGAACGAGATGACGCAGCCCCCCGTGTTCGCATTTTCAGCGGCACCGACACAAAGCAACTGACCAATGGGGCCGCAGCGCCCCTCAAGGTTGCAAATCTGCTGACACTGGCGTTGGGTAGGCACATCTAAACATCAGGATGCCCCCAATGACCCAGCAGCAGAATGCCTCTTGGCAGATCAACAAACCCGCGACCCGCAGCCGCAAGGGGATCGTCGCCTCGCAAAGCCGTGTCGCGGCGCAGGTCGGGGCGGATGTCATGGCGCAGGGCGGCAATGCGGTGGATGCGGCAATTGCCACCTCCTTTGCGCTTGGCGCGGCTGAACCCTGGATGAGCGGTATGGGCGGCGGCGGCTTTATGGTCGTGCGCATGGCGGGCGAAAAGACGGCCAAGGTCATCGAATTCGGGATGAAATCCCCCAAGGGGCTGGATATCGCGGACTACCCCATCGTCGGCGGCAAGGCGGGCGATCTGTTCCCCTGGCCTTCGGTGCTGGAAGATCGCAATGTCTTCGGGGCCAAGGCGATTGCCATTCCCGGTCAGGTCGCTGGCATGGGTCTGGCGCATGAAAGCTTTGCCACGAAACCTTGGGCCGATCTGCTGGCCCCTGCGATCAAGCTTGCTGATGATGGTCTTCCTGTGGACTGGTACACGCAGCTGATCCTTGGTGGTTCGGCCAAAGACCTCGCCCCCTTCCCCGCATCGGCCGAGACGTTTCTGGACGAAGACGGCTTTCCCAAATCCTCTGGCTGGACCGCCTTGGGCGAGACGAAATGCGACCTTGGCCGTCTTGCCGCGTCGCTGCGCACCGTGGCCAAGGACGGACCACGCGCTTTTTATGAGGGGCCTTTGGCGCAGTCCATCGTGGCCGATCTGCAAGCCGCCGGCGGGCACCATACGGCCGAGGATCTGGCGCAGTATCAGGCGACATTGGTCGACGCGATGCACTATGCCTACCGCGGGCACGAGGTCATCGCCACACCGACCCTGACCGCTGGCCCGACCATGCGCCGCGCCCTTGATCTGATGACCGCGTGGCAGCCCGGCACAGACGCCCCCGACGCCGAGGCGTTCATCGCTTATGACCGTGCCATCCGGCAGGCCAACCAGGAACGCTATGACACGATGGGCGATATCAGACATGAACCCGACCCGTCCTGCACCACACATTTCAGCGTCGTTGACGCGGCGGGCAATATGGTCGCCGTCACCCAAACGCTGCTGTCGATCTTTGGCTCGCGGATGATGCTGCCCCAATCGGGCATCCTGATGAACAATGGCATCATGTGGTTCGACCCTGAACAGGGCAAGCCGAACTCGCTTGGGCCGGGTAAACGTTGCCTTGCGAATATGTGCCCCACCCTGCTGGAGCGTGCCGACGGTGCGCAATTCGCGCTTGGGGCGTCTGGCGGGCGCAAGATCATGCCCGCTGTGGTCGAACTGACCTCACTGCTGCTGGACTACGGGATGGATCTGGAAGCCGCCTTTCATGCGCCGCGCACGGATATGAGCCTTGCCGATGTGACCATCGTGGATCAAGCGCTGCCGCCGCAGGTGATCGCGACGCTGCAAGACACGCTGGACAATGTGGTGACCGCGCCGCGCACGATCTTCCCCTACCACTTCGCTTGCCCCTCTGCTGTCGGGCGCGCAGGCGACGAAAATACCGGCGTGACAGAGGTGATGTCCGCTTGGGGGGATGCCGTCAGCGCCTGAAAGAGCCACGGGCAAGCATAGCTGCCTTGCCCTGCGCATCTGACAAAGAGATGTACATTTGCGTCACAACCGACTAGGGACGGGCGCAACACGTGGCTGGCGTATCCGCTTTTGCCGCGACGCGCGTATTTGTAGCGCGACATTTTCTCAGACAGGACAATCCCTTGATCCAAACCATCGCAGACGCGCTTGCCACCCAAGGCTATGATTCGCTTACCCCCGTCCAAGAGGCGGTTACCAACCCAGATCTGGTCGAAGCCGACCTTCTGGTGTCAGCCCAAACGGGGTCCGGCAAGACAGTGGCCTTTGGTCTGGCCATCGCACCGACCCTTTTGGGCGATGATGAAAAATTCGGACACGCCGGCGCGCCCCTCGCGCTGATCATCGCACCGACGCGCGAATTGGCCATGCAGGTCAGCCGCGAGCTGACGTGGCTTTATGGCAAGGCCGGTGCGGTCGTGACCACCTGCGTTGGCGGCATGGACACACGCACCGAACGTCGTGCGCTGGACCGTGGCGCGCATATCGTCGTCGCGACACCGGGCCGCCTGTGCGACCACATCAAACGCAACAACATCAACCTGTCCGACATTCGTGCCGTGGTGCTGGATGAAGCGGACGAGATGCTTGATCTGGGTTTCCGCGAAGAGCTGGAATTCATCCTCTCCGAAGCGCCGGAAGAGCGCCGCACACTGTTGTTCTCGGCCACCGTGCCTGCGGCGATCGCCAAGCTGGCCAAATCCTACCAGCGTGATGCGCAGCGCGTCGAAACCGTGGGCGAAAAGAAACAACACGCCGACATCGAATACCGTGCGCTGAACGTGCACCCGCGCGACACTGAAAACGCGATCATCAACGTACTGCGCTTTTACGAGGCGAAAAACGCCATCGTCTTCTGCAACACCCGCGCCGCCGTCGCACGCCTGACCACCCGCTTTACCAACCGCGGCTTTTCAGTCGTGGCGCTGTCGGGCGAGCTGACGCAATCCGAACGCACCAACGCGCTGCAAGCGCTGCGCGACGGGCGCGCGCGCGTCTGTATCGCGACAGATGTTGCCGCACGCGGGATCGACCTGCCCAACCTCGAACTGGTGGTGCATGCCGATCTGCCGTCGAACTCTGACACGTTGCTGCACCGCTCGGGCCGTACCGGTCGTGCCGGTCGCAAGGGTGTGTCCGCGCTGATCGTTCCCGCCAAGATGCGCAGCAAGGCAAACCGTCTGCTGGGCGGTGCCAAGCTGAAGGTCGAATGGGCCAACCCGCCCTCTGCTGAAGAAGTGAACGCCGAAGACGAAAAGCGTTTGCTGGCCGATTCCGCATGGTCTGATCCGATCCCCGATGACGCAGCGGGCTTTGTTGCCAATCTGGTCGAACAGTTCAGCGCCGAGCAACTGGCGACGGCCTTTGTGAACCTGTACCGTGCACGCCAGTCCGCGCCCGAGCAGCTGGCAGAGCCCGGCACCCCTGCCGACGAACGCCCCCGTGGCGACTTTGGCCCGTCGGTCTGGTTCTCGATCTCGATCGGACGCAATGATGACGCCGAACCCCGCACCATCCTGCCGATGATCTGTCGCATGGGCGATCTGACCAAGGATGACGTGGGCGCGATCCGCGTGCAGCCCAGCCATACCTTTGTCGAAATCCTCGCGACCTCGGCAGATAAATTCACCAACGCGCTTGGCCCCGACATGAAGGTCGAAGACGGCGCGGTTGTGACCAAGCTGGACAAGGCCCCCGATCTGTCGCGCGGGCCCAAGCCCGGCGGCCGTGGCCCCAAACCGAACCGTGGCGGCCCCCGTTCCGACAACGGCCCGCGTCCCGATCGTGGCCCACGCCCCGACCGCGCACCCTATGACCCCGACGCACCACGTGCACCGCGCAAACCACGTGCGGCCAGCACCGAAGAAGCATCGGTTACCTACGACAAACCTCGCGGCCCGCGCCCCGACAAAGGGTTCGACAAACCTCGCGGCGACAAACCGAAGTTTGACAAGCCCAAAGCCCCCAAAGGCGAACGCCCGCCCAAGTCGCACAAGACCGAACGGTCTCCGATGAAGCCCGGTGCCACGCCTAAACCCAAGTCTGCGGGCAAGCCTGACAGCTTCGACAAACCCGGCGGCAAGCCCAAAGCCAAAGCCGTCTGGAAAAAGGAAAAGCCAGCGGATCGTGGGGCGGACCGCCCCCGTGGCGACGGCAAACCAGCGGATAAACCGTTCAAGGCCCGCGCCGCTGACCCGTCGAAACGCTTTGTCCCACCGGGCAAACTGGGCGCGAAACCCAAGGGTGGCAAACCTTCGGGCAAAGCCGGTGGCGGCGATGCAGCCCCCAAACGCGGCAAGTCGAGCTTTCGCCCGAAATAAGCCGCAAGACCTACCCCCGGTCTGAAAACGGGGAAATACAGATCAATCAATCGCTTAGGGGCCGGAATTTTAATCAATTCCGGCCCTTTTTGCGTCTATCTTCCCCGTCCCGCCCCCCTATGTGGCAGGTTTTTCCTTTTCAGAGGGGGAAGTTGCTCCTAACAATCACTGCACATGGGCCGAAACAGACGCGAGGCGCGTTTGCGATGGGGCCTTGAAAACAGGGTGCATTGCCACCCGCCCCCAATCCCAACCTCGGAAAGGTCACGCACATGGATGGTACATTTAGCGAAAACGATATCTCCCGTGTGGTCGAGGCAGATCGCGCGCACATCTGGCACCACCTCAGCCAGCACAAAGCCTATGAAACCACGGACCCACGGATCATTGTCGAAGGCAAAGGCATGCGTGTCTGGGACCAGAAGGGCAAAGAGCATCTGGACGCGGTGTCCGGTGGTGTCTGGACCGTCAACGTTGGCTATGGCCGTGAAAGCATTGCCAACGCCGTGCGCGACCAGCTGATCAAGCTGAACTATTTCGCGGGGTCTGCCGGGTCTATTCCGGGGTCGCATTTTGCGGAAAAGCTGATCGACAAGATGCCGGGCATGAGCCGCCTGTACTATTGCAACTCCGGCTCCGAGGCGAACGAGAAAGCCTTCAAGATGATCCGCCAGATCGCCCACAAACGCTATGGCGGCAAGAAGCACAAAATCCTGTATCGCGACCGCGACTACCACGGCACGACCATCGCTTGTCTGTCTGCGGGCGGTCAGGAAGAACGCAATGCGCAATACGGCCCCTTCACCGACGGGTTCGTCCGCGTCCCCCACTGTCTGGAGTATCGCAAGTTCGAGCAAGACGGCGCGCCAGAGGATAACTACGGCGTTTGGGCCGCGGATCAGATCGAGAAGATCATCCTCGCCGAAGGGCCCGACACCGTGGGCGGGCTGTGCCTTGAACCCGTCACGGCGGGCGGTGGTGTTATCACGCCTCCGGACGGCTACTGGGAACGGGTGCAAGAGATTTGCCGCAAGTATGACGTGCTGCTGCACATCGACGAAGTCGTCTGCGGCATCGGGCGTACCGGCGAATGGTTCGGCTACCAGCATTTCGGCGTCCAGCCCGATATGGTCACGATGGCCAAGGGTGTGGCCTCGGGCTATGCGGCGATTGCCTGTCTGGTGACGACGGAAGAGGTCTTTAACCTGTTCAAGGACGACGCCAGCGACCCGCTGAACTACTTCCGCGATATCTCTACCTTCGGGGGCTGCACCGCGGGCCCCACCGCCGCGATTGAAAACATGGCGATTATCGAGCGCGAAAACCTGCTGCAAAACACCCGCGACATGGGGCAATACATGCTCGAAGAGCTTGAAGAGCTGTCGGACAAATATGACGTGATCGGTCAGGTGCGCGGCAAGGGTCTGTTCCTTGGCGCAGAGCTGGTCCAAGACCGCAGCACCCGCGTTCCCGTTGTCGAAGCGCAGATTCAGGCGGTCGTCGCAGACTGTATGGCGCAGGGCGTGATCATCGGGGCGACCAACCGGTCGGTGCCGGGCAAGAACAACACGCTCTGCTTCAGCCCTGCATTGATCGCGAAGAAGGACGATATTGATCAGATCATCGCGGCGGTGGACGGGGCAATGGGTCGGGTGTTCGGCAGCAAATAAGCTGCCGCTCAGGCACTTTGTTGCCGATCAAAATAATCTTACTGGAACCAAACCCGTCATATAGCGTTAAGTACTGAAGCTAGTATGGAGTATATCATGAAAAAGCTACTTTTGGTCCTGCCTATGGTTGGCGCACTCGCCGCTTGCGAAACGCAGACTCAATCTTCTGTAACCGGCGCTGCTGCTGGTGCGGCTCTGGGTGCTGTCGTGTCGGGCGACGATGACAAAACCAAAGGCGCCGTTCTGGGTGGCTTGGCTGGCGCTGCTGCAGGTGCATACCTGGGCCGCGGCAAAAACGGCCAGTGTGTCTACCAGAACTCCGCAGGTCAGCGTTACACGGCTGCTTGCCCATAAGCGTTTTCTGCTCCCGAAGGCAGATATTCACATTAGGCCTCGGCGTTTCGCCGGGGCCTTTTTTATGCGCTGACGGGCGGGTTGAGTGACGCCCATAAAAAAGGGCGGCTAGATGCCGCCCCGTCTTAACCGTGATTTTACCGCGACATCAGTCGAGCAAACCCGCGTGCTTCAACCCGTGATCCACCAGCGCTTTGGTGGCATCGGTCAGCGGCACCAGCGGCAGGCGCACCTCGTCTGAACACAACCCCAGACGCGCCATCGCGTATTTCACACCCACCAGGCCCGGCTCGGTGAAGATCGCGTTGTGCAGCGGCATCAGCTTGTCCTGGATTTCCAGCGCCGACGCATAGTCCCCCGCAAGGCAGAACGCCTGCATCTGGCTTAGCAGCTTGGGCGCGACATTCGCGGTAACAGAGATACAGCCAACGCCGCCTTGGGCGTTGAACCCGTGCGCTGTGGCGTCCTCGCCCGAGAGCTGGACAAAATCCGGCCCGCACAGCATCCGCTGGTCACAGACCCGCGCCAGATCGCCGGTGGCATCCTTGACACCGATGATGCGCGGCAGCTTGGCCAGCTCCGCCATGGTTTCGGGCAGCATATCAACGACCGAACGGCCAGGGATATTGTAGATGATGATCGGCAGACCGCAGGCCTCGTGGATCGCGGTGAAATGCGCGATCAGACCGGCTTGGGTCGGCTTGTTGTAATAGGGCGTGACCACGAGAACCGCATCGGCACCGACGCTTTCGGCGTGTTTGGCCAGACGGATGCTTTCGGTCGTGTTGTTCGAACCGGCACCTGCAACGACGGGGATACGACCCGCGGCGGCTTTGACGACTTCTGCGACAACGGTTTCATGCTCGGCATGGGTCAGGGTGGGCGATTCACCGGTGGTCCCGACAGGCACCAGCCCGTTCGATCCTTCCGCGATGTGCCATTCCACCAGCTTCTTGAGCGTGGCCAAATCCAGCGCGCCGTCCGTGAACGGCGTGACGAGTGCAGGTAGTGAACCTTGTAGCATATGCACGCTCCTATTCTTGCGTTGCTGGGCAAGCGCCCAATTGCTGATAGCGGCAAGTTGAGTTGAAACCCCCGCGCCGCGCCGTATGTTGCAAGGCTGTAGCCTTTGACCAGTAGGAAATGCAAGTGATGAGACGCGCCTTGGCGACGCTGACGATGGTTTTTGCCCTCGCCCTTCCGGCCCATGCCGAAAGGCCGCGTCCGCTGGGATGGGCGATGGACGCCATGCGCGCGGGCAGCTGGGATAATGCCGCCCTGATTGCGCGCCGTGACGGGGCCGTTGCGGTAGATGTGATCGAATGGCACCGCCTGCGCGCCGGACGGGGCACCTATGCCGAGGTGACAGATTTCCTTAGCCGCCGCCCTGATTGGCCGGGCGAGGCCTATCTGCGCAGACAGTCCGAAGAGGCCGTGATCCGCGAGGGTGACAAGGCGATACTGGATTTCTTTACCGGTCAGGGCCCGCAGACGCCCGAGGGTGTGCTGGCCCATGCTGCAGCGCTGCTGCGTGCGGATCGTCTGGGCGAGGCACAGGCGCGGCTGGTGCTGGCATGGCGTACCCTCCCCATGAGCGGGAACGATCAGGCAAAGTTTATTGACGCACATGGGCCTTTGCTGAAACCGCACCACGCCGCCCGTCTGGACGAGATGCTATGGCAACGGGAACACGCCGAAGCCCGCCAGATGTTCGATCTGGTCAGTGATGCCGACAAGGCGCTGGCCGAAACCCGCATCGCCTTGCAAAATCTGGACGGCGACGTAAACGCCCTGATCGACGCGCTGCCCGCCAGCAAGGCCGGTGATCCGGGGCTACAGGCTGACCGCTTTGAATGGCGCATCCGCAAAGGCTACGGCGACAGCGCCAAGGATCTGATGCTGTCGCAATCGATCAGCGCTGCGGCCCTTGGTCAGCCCGCCGCATGGGCCAACCGCCGCCGCGCGTTGGCGCGGGATGAAATGCGCAATGGCGATCCGGCGCGGGCCTATCAGATGGCGTCGAAACACTTCCTGTCCGAAGGGTCACATTTCGCGGACCTTGAATGGCTGTCGGGCTATATCGCCCTGCGGTTCCTCAAAGACCCCAAGCTGGCGCTTGGTCACTTTCAGGCCCATGACGGCGCGGTAGAATCCCCCATCAGCCAAGGGCGCGCCGGCTATTGGCAGGGCCGCGCGTATCAAGCCATGGGCGATGCCGAGGGCGCGACCAAAGCCTATGCCCAAGGTGCGAAGTTCCAATCCTCTTTCTACGGTCTGCTTGCGGCAGAGCGGGGCAATCTGCCGTTCGATACAAGCCTTGCGGGCGCGCCCCCTGAACAGGACTGGCGCACATCGGCGCTGGCACAGGCACCGCTGTTTCAGGCGGGGCTGCTGCTGCAAGCCTCGGGCGAGCTGTCGACCGCCGAACGGTTCTGGACCCATCTGGCAGAGCAGCTGATCACCGAAGACGCTGCCCTTCTGGGACAGGCCGCGATTGACGTGGGCCAACCGCATCTGGCCGTGATGATCGGCAAACGTGTGGCGCAACGGGGCATCACCATCGCCGGCCCCTATTACGCGCTGCATGATGCGATCAAGCTGGACCTGAACATGGCCCCCGAGATGGTGCTGGCCATCGCCCGCCGCGAAAGCGAATTCGATCCCGTGGTCCAAAGCCATGTGGGCGCACGTGGTCTGATGCAGCTGATGCCCGCCACGGCCAAGGATGTCGCCCGCGATCTGGAGATCAGCGCGCTGCACACCACCGACCGACTGACCGCCGACCCCGAATACAATGCTTTGCTGGGGTCCGAATACCTGTCGCAAATGGCGGGCCGGTTTAACGGGAATGTGGTCATGGTCTCGGCCGCGTATAACGCCGGCCCCTCGCGTCCGACGCGCTGGATGGACACCTACGGCGACCCGCGCGAGGGCGACATCGATATCGTCGACTGGATAGAGATGATCCCTTTCCGCGAGACGCAGAACTATGTGATGCGGGTGACCGAAAGCCTGCCCGTTTACCGCGCGCGCATGGGCAAAGACCCCCTGCCCCAACCCTTTACAGAGGAACTAACGGGCACGACCCTTTTGCCGTTCGCGCCAAAAGGTGAATAGCCCCGCCGCGACGATCAGCGCCGCCCCGATGGCGACATTGGGGCGCACGGTTTCGCCAAAGGCGCTGATGCCGATGATCGCGGCAAAGACCAGTTGCAAATAGGCAAAGGGCTGCACCGCGCTCGCCTCGGCCACTTCGTAGCAGCGGATCAACAGCCAGTGGCCCGTAACGCCGGTGATGCACAGGCACCCCATGATCAGCCAGTCGCTGGCGATCATCGGCTCCCAATACCACAGCCCCGTGGCTGTCATCGCCACTGACCCGGTGACGCCGGTCCAGAAAAAGCTGGTGGCGGTCTTGTCCTTGCGCCCGACATAGCGGGTCAGCAACCCGTAGACCGCGAACATCGCGGCCGCCACCAGCGGGATCACGGCGGCGGGGTCAAAGACGCTCATCCCCGGCTGCAGAATGATCAACACCCCGATAAAACCGACCCCGATCGCCGCCCATCTGCGCCAGCC
Source organism: Sulfitobacter sp. PM12 (assembly GCF_045586035.1). Taxonomy (NCBI): domain Bacteria; kingdom Pseudomonadati; phylum Pseudomonadota; class Alphaproteobacteria; order Rhodobacterales; family Roseobacteraceae; genus Sulfitobacter; species Sulfitobacter sp. PM12. The sequence goes on along the minus strand of NZ_CP151529.1, from coordinate 702,938 downwards.
GACACTCTCCCCCAGAACGGGGCCGGACAGGGCGGCAACCAGCAGCGGATAACAGGTAAAGACCGCGTGGCTTTCCACAAGGCCAAGGATCGTGAAGGCGACGATCATCACGCAGATCTCGGCCGCCAGCAGTAGCCCGCGGAATATCTGGAGCACCGGCTGGCTCGTCCGCGCCGCCGCCCGCAACCCGCCCGCATGGCGTTTGGCCAGCGCGATCACAAAGGCCGCGAAAAACCAGTAGCGGATCATCACCACCATCATCACGTTGTATTCAGACGCCAGATGCCGCGACAGCCCGTCCTGCACCGCAAACACAAAGGTCGTGATCACCATTAAGGTGATGCCAAGCGGGATATTGTTCGACTGCGCCGCAGCCGCCGCGCGGTTGGTGGCCATGCTCATACGCGCACAGCCCGCGTCATGTGTCGCTTGCGTCCATAGCCGGTCGTGCGCTCGACCGCGAAGCCCGCGCTTTCCAGCGCGCGACGGACCGCGCCAGCGGCGGTATAGGTCGCGGCCGTGCCAAACGGTGCCGTGTGCCGTGCTACATCGTGCAGCAGCTCCGGCTCCCACAGCTCGGGGTTTTTGGCGGGGGAAAACCCGTCAAGAAACCACGCATCCGCCAGCCCGTCCCACGCGGGCACCGCGCGCCGCGCATCGCCGATCACCACGGTCAGCACCACATCGCCAAAGCGCATCTCTCCACCTTCGGGCGACCAGGCGTCCAGCAGCGCGTCGCGCTTGCCATCGAAGTCAGGAAAGGACTGATGCGCTTGGGCCATATCCTCGGAGGACATCGGGAAGGCTTCGAAAGAGGTGAAATGCAGCGTGCCCTTCGCGCCATGCCGCGCCCACGCGTCCCAAGCCACGAGAAAGTTCAGCCCCGTGCCGAACCCCAACTCTCCGATGCGGAACCCGTCGCGGAAGCGGTTGGTCAGGTCATTCCCGTCAATAAAGACATGCTGCGTTTCCTCTACCCCGTTGTCGAGGCTGAAGTACGGGTCGTCGAACTTGGAGGACACGGGCACACCGCTTTCTTTCCATTCGATATCAGCTGTCTGGTTCTCCATGGGATGGCCTTGTGCTATGGGCGATGCCGAACACTGCGCAAAAAGGGCAAGGATTGGCAATGGCCGAAATCACGATACGCGGCGCGGGGATATTCGGGCTATCCGTGGCATGGGCCTGCGTGCAACGCGGCGCGGTTGTGCAGGTGATCGATCCGAATGGGCCCGCCGCAGGCAGCAGCGGCGGCATCGTCGGCGCGCTGGCCCCGCATGTGCCTGAAAACTGGAACGCCAAGAAAGCTTTTCAACGCGACAGCCTGCTGATGGCCGAAGGGTTCTGGCAAGCGGTTGAACAGGCGGGCGGCGGCAACGCGGGCTATGCCCGCAAGGGGCGCCTGCAACCCGTGGCCGATGACGCGGCACTGGCACTGGCACAGCAGCGGGCCGAAACCGCCAAGGCGCTGTGGCAGGGTCAGGCCACATGGTCCGTGATCCGCGCGAGTGACACCCCGTGGCAGCCCGACAGCCCCACCGGCTGGCTGATCCACGACACGCTAAGCGGTCTGATCCACCCCCGCCACGCCTGCGACGCGCTGGTGCGGGCACTGGCGGCCAAAGGCGTGACGGTGCAGGCGGAAGGCGAAGATCGAGGACAGGTGCTGTGGGCGACGGGCGTCGCGGGGCTGACGCAAATGACCGCCAATCACAGCCGTCTGGTCGGCGCAGGCATCAAGGGTCAGGCCGCGCTGCTGGACTATGACGCGCGCGGCTTACCACAGCTCTTTGCGGGCGGTGTGCATATCATCCCGCATAGCGACGGCACCACCGCCATCGGATCAACGACAGAGCGCGCCTATACCTCGCCCACCGAGACGGACGCGCAGCTTGATGACGTGATCGCCGCCGCACGTGCCGCGGTGCCCGTGTTGCGAGATGCGCCGGTGATCACCCGCTGGGCCGGCGTGCGCCCGCGCAGCCGCAGCCGTGCCCCGATGCTGGGGCCCTTGCCCGACGCTCCGGGGCAGTTCGTGGCCAATGGCGGGTTCAAGATCGGGTTCGGCATGGCCCCCAAAGTGGCCGAGGTCATGGCCGAGCTGATGCTGGACGGGCGCGATACCATCCCCGAGGGGTTCCGCGTCGAAGACAACCTCTAGCGCCGCGGCGGCCCGTCAGCCCCCTAAGGCACCTCTTAATCGCAAAAGGGCCCCGGCAGATGCCGAGGCCCTTTCACGTTCATGTCGCTAACGCTTAGGCAGCGTTTGGCAGGATCACGATTTCAACGCGGCGGTTTTGCGCTTTGCCCGCTGCGTTCAGGTTGCTTGCCACCGGCTGGCTTTCGCCCCGGCCCACAGATTGGATGCGGCTGCCGGGAACGCCGTTCGACACCAGCACATTCGCAACGGCGCGCGCACGGCCTTCGGACAGCTGCTGGTTATAAGACGCTTCGCCATCGCTATCGGTGTGACCGACGATTTGCAGCGTGGAGTTGCTGTAGACGTTCACGTTCCGCGCCAGTGCGGCCAGATCGTTTTGCATACCGGCCTGAACCTGCGTGCTGTCTGTCGCGAACAGGATGTCCTGCGGCAGGGTCACGATCAGACGGTCACCTGTGTTGGTGATGATCACGTCGGAATCCAGCTGACGGCGCAGGTCGGCCTCTTGCTTGTCCAGCGAATAGCCATAGCCAGCACCCAATGCACCGCCAGCGACCGCACCGGCCAAGGCACCTTGCGCACGGTTGCCGTCGCCTTTGGACAGCGCACCGATCACAGCACCGGTACCTGCACCGATCAGCGCACCGTTACGAGTGTTGGCGTTCGGGTCGTTGGGGTTGCCGCCAATCGGACCGGGTTCACAAGCAGCCAGCGCCAGAACGCTTGTCAGAGCTACAGCAATGGAGGTTTTCGAAAGTGTCATATCTTATTCTGCCTTTAAGTTGTGGCCCCGTTCGGGCGAGGCAATCGTCACATAACGCTTTACACCAGCCTTTGTTCCCGTTGAACCGGCAGCTTCAAACCCATAGGCAGCAACCCGCCGATACCCTCACGCGTCGACGCGGGCGGATTCAAAGGCCAGCATGGCGCGTTTGACCGGCAGCCCCCAGTGATAGCCCCCTAGCCCACCGGATTTGCGCAAGGCGCGATGGCAGGGGATCAACCAGCTGATCGGGTTACGCCCCACCGCCGTGCCCACAGCGCGGACCGCTTTGGGCGTACCGATGGTCTGGGCGATTTCGGAATAGGTGGTCACATGACCCGACGGGATCGCCAGCAAAGCCTCCCACACCTTGATCTGGAAGGGCGCGCCGATCAGATACATCGGGGTTTTGTCCGTCCCGTCTCCCTGTACGCCAAAGGCAATCTGCACCCAGTCGCGCAGCACCGCCGGATCCTCGCGGAATGTCGCACCCGGCCAGCGACGGCATAGATCCTCCATCGCGGCCTCGGTGCCCATCTCGGCCGAGAAAGCCAGCCCGCAGATCCCCCGTGGCGTGCCCATGACCAGTGCCGGGCCAAAGGGGCTGTCGAACCACCCCCACGAGATCACAAGCCCGTCGCCCTTGCGGGCGAAATCGCCAGGGCTCATGGCTTCCCACCGCAGGAACATGTCGTGCAGCCGGCCAGAGCCGGACAGCCCCAGTTCGTGCGCCGTGTCGAGCGTGGTAAAGCGGTCGCGCAGCAGCGATTTGGCGTGATCCAGCATCAGGTATTGCTGATAGCGTTTCGGTGACACCCCCACCCACTGCGAGAAGAGCCGCTGGAAATGCGCCGTGCTCATCCCCATTTCGCCCGCGATCTGATCCAGCGCCAGCGGGTCGGCGGCGGCATCGATCAGATCAATCGCCCGCCGCATCACACCGTAGTGATAGGCGCTGCCGTCTGCGGTGGCGGCACCTTCGGGGGCGGTGGTTTGGGGCGTGTGCTGTGCATGTGTCATAGGGGCAGACTACGGCAGGCCCCGCCCCCGCGCGACCCGAAACATGCGCCAAATGACGCAGCCCCCTGCCGCAGCGACGCCCGTAAAATCCGCCGCGCGCGGCTTGCCCTGAGAGGCGAAACCACGCATACCCTTGGCGCATGGCCAAAACCCTTGATTATCACACGATCCGCGAGATTTTCACCCGCTTTCAGGACGCCGAGGCGGAACCGAAAGGCGAGCTGGATCACACCAACGTCTATACGTTGCTGGTCGCTGTCGCGCTGAGCGCGCAGGCCACGGATGCGGGGGTGAACAAGGCCACCAAATCCCTGTTCGAGATTGTCGAGCACCCGCAGCAGATGCTGGACCTCGGGCTGGAAGGGCTGACCGAACATATCAAGACGATCGGCCTGTTCCGCCAGAAGGCCAAGAACGTGATGAAGCTGAGCCAGATTCTGGTGGATGACTATGACGGGGTCGTGCCCAACAGCCGCGCGGCGCTGCAATCGTTGCCCGGCGTGGGCCGCAAGACGGCGAATGTCGTGCTGAATATGTGGTGGCACTATCCGGCGCAGGCGGTGGACACGCATATCTTTCGCGTCGGCAATCGCACACGCATCGCCCCCGGCAAAACCGTCGATGCCGTAGAACGCGCGATCGAGGATAATATCCCCGTCGATTTCCAACACCATGCCCACCACTGGATGATCCTGCACGGGCGATACCATTGCAAAGCACGCAAACCCCTATGCAGAACCTGCATCATCCGTGACCTTTGCCCCTATGAGGAAAAAACCGAATGACCCAATACGAAGTGGTTGGCATCGGCAACGCTGTTGTCGATGTGATCTCGCATGCGGATGACGCTTTTCTGCAAGATAACGGCATTGAAAAAGGCATTATGCAGCTGATCGAGCGTGACCGCGCCGAAAACCTGTATGCGACAATGCAAGACCGTCTGCAGACCCCCGGCGGGTCGGTCGCCAATACCATTGCGGGCATCGGCGCGCTTGGCTTGCCCACGGCCTTTATCGGGCGGGTGAATGACGATGAGCTGGGTCAGTTCTATGCCAAAGCGATGACAGACATCGGCATTGATTTTGTCAACGCGCCTGTGACCGGGGGCGAGAACCCGACCTCGCGCTGCATGATCTTTGTGACCCCGGATGGGGAACGCTCTTTGAACACCTATCTTGGGATCTCCACTGGGCTTACCTCGGACGACGTTCCGCAGGCGGTGGCCTCCAGGGCCAAGCTGATGTTCCTCGAAGGCTACCTTTTTGACCACGACGCCGGCAAAACCGCCTTCCGCGAAGCGGCCCGCGCAGCGACGGCGGGCGGCGGCATGGCGGGGATCGCGATTTCCGACCCCTTCTGCGTGGAACGCCACCGGGATGACTTCCTTGCGCTGATCGAAAACGATCTGGGCTACGTCATCGGCAACGAAGCCGAGATCCGCGCCCTGTGGGAAACCGACGATCTGGAAGACGCGCTGACCCGCACCGCGGCGATCTGTGACACGGTCGTCTGCACCCGTTCCGGCGACGGCGTGACGCTGATCCGCAAGGGCGAACGTGTCGACGTGCCGGTGACCAAGGTGACCCCCGTGGATGCCACAGGTGCCGGCGATCAATTCGCGGCGGGGTTCCTCTATGGCATGGCCACGGGCCGCGACCTCGAGACATGCGGCAAGATGGGCAACATCTGCGCGGCCGAGGTGATCAGCCACATTGGCCCGCGCCCGCAGACCTCGATGATGGAGCTGTTCAAGGAAAAAGGGCTGGTCTGATGCTGACCGACGGATATCACGACGTACCGCTTGGCAAGCTGGCGATGGTTGTCACACATCTTGAGATGCGCGAGGCCGCCCCCCTGCGGGATGTCCCCGCCCCGGAGGGCGTGACCTTGCGCGCGTTGACCCCGACACCGGACTGGTACCGTGATATCTTTCGGCGGGTCGGACAGGATTGGCTGTGGTTCGGGCGGCTCACAAAAACCGACGCCGAATTGCAGGCGCTGTTGTCGGATGCGGACACGCAGTTTTTCACGCTGACCAAGGACGGTCGCGACGAGGCGCTGCTCGAGCTCAAGTTCACGGCTGATGGCACGTGCGAGCTGGCCTATTTCGGACTGACCCCCGCGCTGATCGGGTCGGGTGCCGGGCGCTATCTGATGAACCACGCGATCCGCACGGCTTGGGCGCGGCCGATCTCGCGGTTCCATCTACATACCTGCACGCTCGACAGTCCGCAGGCGCTGTCCTTTTACATCCGCAGCGGGTTTACCCCGTTCAAGCGGCAGGTCGAGGTCGCGGATGATCCGCGGCTGATCGATCTGTTGGACAAGGACGCAGGGGCGCATGTGCCGACCATCGGCTAGCGCCCCCGTGGCTCACCCCATCCGTTCAGAGGCGTAAGACCCCGGCGAGGCAGGGAAGACCACCGTCTTGTTGCCATTCACAAACACGCGCCGGTGGATATGCGCGTGAATGGCCCGCGCCAATACCTGACTTTCGACATCCCGCCCGAGCGAGACATAGTCTTCGGCGGATTGTGCATGGGTGACGCGCACGATGTCCTGTTCGATGATCGGCCCTTCATCCAGATCAGCGGTCACATAATGCGATGTCGCCCCGATCAGCTTGACCCCGCGCTGGAACGCTTGCTTATACGGGTTCGCCCCCTTGAAGCTGGGCAGGAAAGAATGGTGGATATTGATGATCCGCCCCGACATCTTCTGGCACATTTCGTCCGACAGGATCTGCATGTAGCGCGCCAGCACGATCAGCTCGGCCCCCGCGTCTTCGACCACAGCCATGATCCGCGCCTCGGCGTCGGCTTTGTTTTCCGGCGTGACCTTGATGCAGTGGAACGGGATGTCGTTGTTCACAACGACCTTTTGATAGTCCATATGGTTGGACACCACCGCGACAATATCGATCGGCAACGCGCCAATACGCCAGCGGTACAGCAAATCGTTCAGACAATGCCCGAAGCGCGAGACCATGATGACGACCTTCATCTTCACCGCTTCGTCGTGGAACTCATAGGCCATGTCAAAGGGCCGCGCCGCATCGGCAAAACCGTCTGAGAGGGTCGCCAGATCAACCTCGGCTTCGCTTTCAAAGCTGACGCGCATGAAGAAACCGCCGGTTTCCTTATCGTCGAACTGGGCACTGTCCGAGATGTTGCAGCCTTGATCGGCCAGATAATTCGCAATCGCCGCAACAACCCCGCGCGCAGAGGGGCAGGTCACGGTCAGGGCATATGTCTTCATCGGGATTTTTCCTGTGGCAAAGCGGTCCGACGTCGCGCGCCGATAGCCACCTGTTTCCTATCCGCCCCCGCCCCGTCAAGTTCGCGACGGCCGAAAAAGACACGCGACGCCTGCGCGGCCGGTCAAATCAGCACAATCGGTTTCCGATCATGCACATTGACCCATATCCGCTACGCAATCGGGCAGAGGGTGAACGCGGCCCGCCCCTTTGTCAGGCGTCGGCGAAATGCTCGACAAAGGCGTTGACCACAGCGGTATAGACCTCGCGCTTGAACGGAACGATGTTGTCAACCAGTTCGCGCACCGGCAACCAGCGCCAGTCCGAGAATTCGGGGTGTTCGGTGTCCAGGTTGATCTCGTCATCCGACCCGTGAAAGCGCAGCAGGAACCATTTCTGCTCTTGCCCGCGGAACCGGCCTTTCCAGATGTTGGGCACCAGTTCGATCGGCAGGTCATAGGGCAACCAGCCCTCGGTCTGTGCCACCACGGTGACAGAGCTTGGGGGGATGCCTGTCTCTTCCTCCAGCTCGCGCAGGGCGGCAACTTCGGCGTGTTCGCCCTTTTCGACGCCGCCTTGCGGCATCTGCCATGCGTCCTGATCCCGGTCCCGACGTTGCCCGACAAACACATGCCCGTCGGCGTTGACCAGCATGACCCCGACACAGGGGCGATAGGGCAGTCGGGCGATTTCTTCTGGCGTCATATCGGGGGCCTTTCGCGGCAAGAGAAGTCATACCGGCGTTAGCACGAATCCCGCGCCCATGTATATTGGCTTACGCAGCGTTGTGCGTGACAGAACCGCAGGCTTGGGGTGAACTGCCGCACAGAACGGTCCAGTACCCTACATTCAGCCCTCGAAAGGTTTGCCAAATGTCCGACTATCCGCACCTGCTTGCCCCGCTTGATCTGGGGTTCACGACGTTGAAGAACCGCGTGTTGATGGGGTCTATGCACACCGGGCTTGAGGAAACACAGGACTGGAACCGCGTCGCCGAATTCTACGCCACCCGCGCGCGTGGCGATGTGGGGCTGATGGTGACAGGCGGCATCGGGCCGAACCCCGAAGGGTCGGTCGCGCATGGTGCCGCGATGATGCTGTCGCAAAAGGACGTGGACAACCACAGCATCGTCACCGACCGCGTGCACGAGGCAGGCGGCAAGATCGCGATGCAGATCCTGCACGCGGGGCGCTATGCCTTCAGCCCCGATTGCGTCGCCCCCTCGGCGATCAAATCCCCCATTTCGATGTTTGCCCCGAAAGAACTGGACGCGGAAGGCATCGAAAAGCAGATCAGCGATATCGCCGCCTGCGCCCTGCGTGCCAAACAGGCAGGCTATGACGGGGTAGAGGTGATGGGCTCCGAAGGGTATTTCCTGAACCAGTTCCTCGTCACCCACACCAACAAACGGACCGACGAATGGGGCGGGTCGTACGAGAACCGCATGAGGCTGCCAGTCGAGGTCGTGCGCCGCGTCCGCGAGGCCGTGGGCCCCGATTTCATCCTCATCTACCGTTTGTCGATGATCGACCTGATCCCCAACGGCTCAACCTTTGAAGAGGTCGTGCAGCTTGCCAAGGCGGTAGAGGCCGCAGGGGCCACGATCATCAACACCGGCATCGGCTGGCACGAGGCGCGCATCCCGACGATCCAGACCTCGGTGCCGCGCGCGGCTTTTGCATGGGTCACGAAAAAGCTGATGGGTCAGGTGAACATCCCGCTGATCACCTCCAACCGGATCAACACGCCCGAGGTCGCCGAAGAGGTGCTGTTGGACGGCTGCGCCGATATGGTGTCGATGGCGCGGCCCATGCTGGCCGATGCCGATTTCGTCGCCAAGGCCGCCGCCGGAAAATCGGCCGAGATCGCGCCTTGTATCGCCTGCAACCAAGCCTGTCTGGACCATACCTTTGGCGGCAAAATCTCGAGCTGTCTGGTCAACCCGCGCGCCTGCTACGAGACTGAACTACGCGTCAATCCTGTTGACGCGGCCAAGACAATCGCCGTGGTGGGCGCGGGCCCTGCGGGGCTCTCTGCCGCCATCACCGCGGCAGAGCGCGGCCATACGGTCACCGTGTTTGACCGCGCAGCCGAGATCGGCGGCCAGTTGAACCTTGCCAAGCAGGTCGCCGGCAAAGAGGAGTTCTGGGGCCTCGTCGACTGGTATCGGGAGATGATCAAGAAATACGACGTCACCGTCAAGCTGAACACCGAGGTCTCGGCCAATGATCTGGGCGATTATGACGAGGTGATTATCGCCACCGGCGTTATTCCCCGCGACCCGCAAATCCCCGGTCAGGACGCGGGCAATGTGGTCAGCTATATTGACATCCTGAACGGCACCGTCACCGCTGGTCAGCGTGTCGCTGTCATCGGCGCGGGCGGCATCGGTTTCGATGTGTCCGAACATCTGGTGCATGACGGGGACAGCACCACCACCAACCTGCCCGAATGGATGAAGGAATGGGGCGTCACCGACCCCGCCGATCACCGCTCTGGCCTCGCGCCCGAAGGTCCGCAGCCGCACGCCCCCGCGCGCGAAGTGACCATGCTGCAGCGCAAGACCACCAAGGTCGGCAAGGGCTTGGGCAAGACGACCGGCTGGATCCACCGCGCGTCCCTGACCATGAAGAACGTGCAGATGATCGCGGGCGTCAACTACGAGAAGATCGATGCAGAGGGCCTGCACATCAGCTTTGGCGAAGCGCGTGAAAAGCCGCAGGTGATCGCGGCGGATACGATCGTGCTTTGTGCCGGTCAGCTGTCGGACCGGTCGCTGGCCGACGCGCTAGAGGTCAAGGGCATCCCGTGCCATGTCATCGGCGGCGCGGATGTCGCGGCTGAACTGGATGCGAAACGCGCGATTGACCAAGGCACCCGTCTGGCCGCTGCGCTGTAAGGTATGTCGACGAAAACGGGGCAGGCTGTCGGGGCCTGCCCCGTCTTTCGCCCGCGCCACAAGGGCAGCACATCTTGCGCCTCCGCGCCGGTCTGTCAAAATGCCCGGATCAATAGATGTTTCAGGGTGTGGCCATGCCAATTTGCGTTTTCGATATCTTTGCCGATGGCACGACCCAAGTGCCCACCGACACGCATCTTACGGGGCCGGGCATCTACCGCTGGTGGCACTTTGATCTGGCCGACCCGATGCTTGAACCCTGGGTCCGCGAACACTTGCATGAAATCCCCGCCGGATCGCTGATCCAGAAACAGACCCGCCCGCGCTGTGACCGCTTTGAAGGCGGGCTGATCCTGAACCTGCGCGGCATCAATATGAACGAAGGGCAGGATGCCGATGAAATGGTATCGGTGCGGATGTATGTGGATTCCGACCTGCTTATCACCGTGCGCCGCAAGAAAGTCTTTGCCATCGACGCGATCCGCCGCGAGGCCGAAGCGCAAAAGGCCCCTCCCAGCCCTGCCGAGTTCCTCGAAGCGCTCGTGGGTCGCCTGACCCTGCGGGTGCAGGAACATGTTGCAACGCTGGATGAACAGGCGGAGTTCTTCGAGGATGATCTAGAGGACAAGAACACCCCGATGCCCCATGAGCTGCCCGAAATCCGGCGCAGCGTGATCCGGCTGCGGCGCTATCTTGACCCCCAACGCGAGGCGCTGGCCAAGCTGGCCGCCTTTGATATTCCGCTGATCCCCGACGAAAGCCAGCTTGAGCTGCGCGAGCAGGCCAACAGCGCGCTGATCGCGGTAGAAGAGCTGGACGAGCTGCGCGACCGGCTGGTGTCGGTTCAGGAAGAGCACGACGCCAATATCGCGCAGCGCCAAGCGCGCCACGGCTATGTGCTGTCGGTCGCCGCGGCGATCTTTCTGCCGCTGGGATTTCTGACCGGTCTGTTCGGCGTCAACGTGGGCGGGATGCCGGGGGTGGACCATCCTTGGGCGTTTACCATCCTCTGTCTTGGCATGGCGGGGCTGGCGCTGCTTATGTTTCTGGTCCTGAAACTGGTCCGCTGGATTTGACCACAGCACGCCGCGCCCTGTTTCCCCGCCGCGAACGATCCCTATAAATACCTCTCCACTGTCTCACCGCTGCCGTGATCCTGCCTGATTTGGCCGCCATACCCTTTCCAGACGCAGATGATGAAAGGGGACGGGTATGGACCGCCTGACAGAGATGGAAGCATTCGCCACGGTCGTGGACCAGGGTGGCTTTACCGATGCGGCCAAGAAGATGGGTATCTCCAAATCCGCCGTATCCAAACACGTATCCTCGCTTGAAGCGCGGCTTGGGGCGCGGTTGCTGAACCGCACGACCCGCCGCGTCAGCCCGACCGAAATCGGGCTTGCCTATTACGACCGCGCCCGCCGCGTGCTGAATGACGCGGGCGAAGCCGATGCGCTTGTGACCTCTATGCAATCCGCGCCCTCGGGCCTTTTGCGGATCTCGGTCGCAACGGACTTTGGCGTGAACCATCTGTCACCCGCCCTGTCCGAGTTTCTGGCCGATTTCCCCGACATCACCGTCAATATGGTGCTGAACAACCGCTACGTCGAACTGATCAGCGAAGGTTTCGACATGGCCGTCCGTATCGGAGAGCTGGAAGACAGCACCCTGCGGGCCCGCAAGCTGACCGAGACGACCAAACGCATGATCGCCTCGCCCGCCTATTTCGAGAAATACGGCCGCCCCGAAAAGATCGACGATCTGAACGATCACAAGCTGCTGCATTATTCCAACCAGTCCAGCGGCAATATGTGGAAGCTGACCTCGCCGTCGGGCGAAAAGCGTCAGGTGCGCACCGCTGGCTGGCTGTCGGTCAATGACGGGCAATCGCTGCTGAACGCCGCCATCTCTGGTCTTGGCATCGCCTACCTGCCGAGCTTTCTGTATGCCGACGCGATGGAGAAAGGGCTGGTCGAAGACGCGATCCCCGATCTCCCGCTTGAGACCCAAGGCATCTACGCCGTCTATCCTCCGGGCCGGTTCACCCAGCCCAAGGTGCGCGCCTTCATTGATTTTCTAGCCCATACCTTTGCCGAAAAAGGTCCAACGGACTGGTAACACGAGATCACCAACTGCCCTCGGTGAACTGAGCCCACATGTGGCTGCCCCCGCTCCCTTTTCAGGGATGCGGGGATTTTTCTGTTCGGGGTCAGGGCGCGGGTAAAAGCACGGCCTCGACCCGTCGATTGGCGTCACGCCCCGCTTTGGTCTGGTTGGACGCGATTGGCGACAGATAGCCCATGCCCTGCGCCTCGATCCTGTCGCCCGAGATGCCATGCGCCGTGATCAGCCGCCGCCGCACCGCCGCCGCGCGGCTTCGCGACAGGGCAATATTATTTTGCAGCCCGCCGACGCTATCGGTGTGGCCCACCAAAACAATCCGCAGATCGGGCTGGTCTTTCAGCACCGCCGCCAGATTGGCCAGCGCATCAAACTCCCCCTGCCCCAAGGCCGCGGTGCCGGTGCCGAAATCAAGCGCAGCCAGCACCACATGGCCGGTATTCTGCAACGCCGCAGCCATCTCTGACTGGCTTTGCGCGGGGGCATCGGGGGCCAAGGTCCGGGTGTCTTCCGCCACCTCTCGCACCGACGGGCTGGACGCCTGGCCTTGCGCATCCGCCTCAACGATCTGCAGATAGGCAGAGGTATCGGTTGTGCTGACCAGAAGGGTCGCAACGGCGTCAGGTGATTGCAGCGACCCTTTGACGGCGGTGACAAACTGGTACTGGCGCAGATCGACATACATGTTCGGCGCGGGCAGTGTTTCGATCGCAAAGCGGAAATCGAAACCGCCGCAGACCTCGGCGCTGCAATCCAGAACGATCCTGTAGCCTGCGTCCTCTAGCTGGGTGCGCAGGGGCCGCATAATCTGTAGGGGCGTGAGGCCCGGAGCCTCTAACCGCCAGGCAGAGCGCGCAACCGCGCCTTCGATCTTGACGCTGGCAAAGCCGCCGTCCTCAAAGGCAGAGGTCGGGGCAAGGTAGCTGTCAGGGTCGGTATCGCGCGTCACGGTCTGCCGCGCCGCAGCGGGCAGCGACAGGTCCAGCGCATGGGCCGTGCCCGCCAGTAAAAGCCAGATCAGCCCGGCACGCCAGATGATCATCTGAATTGCGCGTGATAAGCGTCGTTCGGTTTCATTTCGGTCGCGCTGGCGACGCGGTTGGTCATGTTGAAGAACCCCGTGACCGACGCGATGTCAAAGATATCGCGGTCGGAAAAGCCCACATCGCGCAGCGCCTGACGGTCCGCCTCGGTGGTTTTGGCGCTGGCGACGGTCAGATGTTCGGCAAAAGCCAGCATCGCCGTTTGCCGCGCATCCAGATCGGCGACACGCCAGTTCATCACCATCTGTTCCCCAAGGATCGGATTGCCCGACAGTTGCCGCACCGCCGAGCCATGGGCCGTCAGGCAATAGTAGCATTTGTTCACGGACGACACGACGACCGCAATCATCTCGCGCTCCAGCTTTGAAAGGTTCGACGCGCCCAGCATCAGGTCGTTGTACATCGCGGTAAAGGCGTTCAGCTTGTCGATGTCAAAGGCATAGGCTTGCAGCACATTCGGCACCATCCCCAGCTTTTCCTGACAGACATCAAAGTATTTCTGCGTGTCCTCGGGCAGCGGATCGACCATCGGCAGGTTCAGGGCAGTGGGGGCATCATGCGCCATGGGGCGGCTCCTTTAGTCAGGGGATTGACGGTAATGATAGTGCCCTACCAGATCAAAGCCCAGTCCTTGATACAGGCGGTTCGCGGCCGCGTTCGCCTTTGTGCAAAGAACCGCCACCTGCGTCGCCCCATGCGCCTGCGCCCAGAAACCGGCGCTGCGCATCAGCCATTTGGCGACACCCTGCCCGCGCTGGTGTTCCAGCACCTCGACCGCATGGACCATGCACACGCCATCATGCAGCGCGGCAAAGGCGACGCCACCGGGCATCTCGTTCCAGCGGGTCAGGATCGCGGTTTTGGTCGCGGCGCGGTGCATCACGTTGATCCGTTCAGGACCAACGCCGCCCTTGGCCCAAATCTCTGTCATGATGGCCAGCGGCTCCCAGATCTGGAAAGCGGTCACCCGCGGCATCGGCACATCGGTCAGCTTGCCGACCGGCGCGATATAGACATTCACCGGATCGACGATGTCATACCCGCGCGCGGCCAGTTCTGTATCCAGCGTGTCGTCGCCGTCGCGGATCATGAAGATCGGGCGCTGGTTCATGGCGTGCATCGCGGCCTCGGCCAGACCGATATCCGCATTGGGTTCGGCCATCGTCGCGGCAGAGACGCGTTTGCCCCCGCCCTGCCCGTCCCGCAGGGTCCAGCCGGTTTCGGTCCAGATTTTCACGGCGGGCCATGTGTGGTCGATGACCTGATAAAGCTGCGTCAGATCGGTCACGGGAACACCTGCGCGAGCTTTGCCATCGCCGCGTCGACCTCGGCCTGATCATTGCCACGGATCACGATATGCGCGCCGTATTTGCCGTCTTTCTGGAAGGGGTAGGACCCGATAGAGAGGTTGGGATAGCTATGCGCCAACTCTCCCAACGGTCCGGCGATGTCGCCCTCTCCGCGTTCGATGCGATGGGTGGCGCTGATCAGGGGGGCCCCGCCGGTCAGGGTTGGCAGAACGCTGGCGACCATCGCCTCGAACACGGCGGGGACACCGGCCATGACATAGACGTTTTCCAGCTTGAACCCCGGTGCCGCCGACACGGGGTTGTCGATCAGCGTGGCATCATCGGGGATACGCGCCATGCGCAGACGGGCGGTGTTCAGCTCTGTCGCGCTTTTGGCGTAGTGGTCGGCCAGAATGGCGCGGGCATCCTCGCGCACGTCGATATGCTTGTTGAACGCAGCGGCGATGCAATCGGCGGTGATGTCATCATGGGTCGGCCCGATGCCGCCACTGGTGAACACGCTGTCATAGACGCGCGACAGTTCCTGCACGGCGGCAATGATCGTGCCGTTTTCATCCCCCACCACACGGACTTCTTTCAGGTCGATCCCGACGCTGGTCAACTGCCCCGCCAGATGGTGCATGTTTGAATCGCGGGTGCGCCCCGACAGGATCTCATCGCCGATGACGATCATCGCAGCAGTGGGGTTGGGCATGGCTGTCTCCTTGAGGGGCCGTTGATTGAGGTATAGGTCACCCCCCATGCGCTTTCAAACCGAACTTGTCCCCGCCCGCCTGATCCGCCGCTACAAACGGTTTCTGTCCGATTGCCAGCTTGAGGACGGGACCGAGGTGACGGCTCATTGCGCCAACCCCGGGTCGATGATGGGGCTGGCCACACCGGGCATGAAAATCTGGCTTGAGCCGAACGACGACCCCAAACGCAAGCTGAATTACGGCTGGCGGCTGGTTGACCACGAGAACGGGCATTTCACCGGCGTCGATACCGCGCTGCCGAACCGTGCGATCAAGGCCGCGTTAATGGATCGGCAGATCGCCCCGTTCGCGGGCTACACGACCGTGCGGCCCGAAGTGAAATATGGTGAAAACTCGCGCATCGACTTTCTGCTGGCCGAGCCCGGCCTGCCCGACGCCTATGTCGAGGTGAAATCCGCCACCCTGTCGCGCCGCGAGGGGCTGGTCGAATTCCCCGATAGCGTGACCAAACGCGGCGCAAAGCATCTGGGAGAGCTGGCGCAGATGGCACGGGACGGGCACCGCGCCGTGCTGCTTTATCTGGTGCAGCGGACCGATTGCAGCGCCTTTAGCGTGGCGGCCGATATCGATCCCGCCTATGCCGCCGCTTTTGCCGACGCCCGCGCCGCGGGGCTGGAAACCCATGTCATCGGCACCCATATCAGCCCCCTCGGGGTCAGCGTTGCGGGCGCAATCCCCCTAATCGACCCGCCTGCACTGGCTCTTGGGGGCCAAGCGGGTTAGACAGCACCAAATTCATATGACGGAGACAGCGGTGATGAACGAACACCGAGGACGCCAGACCAAAGATGGCATTCGCATTTACGACCCCTCGGATTTCGCGGGGATGCACGCGGCGGGCAAGCTGGCGGCGCAAATCCTTGATGACATCGCCGAACATGTGTTTGTCGGACAGACCACCGGTGCCATTGACGGTGTGATCACGCAGATGATCGAAGACGCCGGCGCGAAGTCTGCCACCATCGGGTATAAGGGCTATCAACACGCCAGCTGTATCTCGCTGAACCATGTCGTCTGCCACGGCATCCCCGGTGACAAAAAGCTGAAGGATGGCGACATCCTGAACATCGACGTCACCGTGATTGTCGATGGCTGGTACGGGGATAACTCGCGCATGTATGTCGCGGGTAAGCTGTCGCGCAAGGCAGAGCGGTTGATCAACGTGACCCATGACGCGCTGATGCGCGGGATCGAGGTCGTGAAGCCCGGCAATACCTTTGGCGACATCGGCCACGCGATCCAGACCTTCGCGGAATCCCACCGGATGAGCGTTGTGACAGATTTCTGCGGTCACGGGTTGGGCCGCGTGTTCCACGCACCGCCAAACGTGCTGCACTATGGCCGCCCCGGCACCGGTGCCGTGCTGGAACCCGGCATGTTCTTTACCATTGAACCGATGGTCAATCTGGGCCGCGCAGAGACCAAGGTCTTGGCCGATGACTGGACAGCGGTCACCCGCGACAAATCCCTGTCAGCGCAGTTTGAACACTCTATCGGCGTGACCGAAACCGGATACGAGATCTTTACCGAATCCCCCGCCGGTATGTTCCACCCGACCTATAGCCAGGGCTGATCCTCAGCCCCGGCGCTTGGCCAGCTTCAGCTCGATCACGGCCCACAGCACGCTGCCTGCATAGGCAAAGCAGCAGATCACCAGTGTGGCCCAGGGGAAGCTGACCAGGCAGGCGATAAAGCCGGTAAAGAAGATCAGGAAATAGGTCACGTTGGCGCGCGAAAAGCTGACCGATTTGAACGACCACGTGGGGATGCGGCTGACCATGACCCAGCCGACCAGCACGATATACAGGCTGGATACCACGTCGGGCAGAGCCGCACCGGGGCCGAAGGCATAGGGCAGATAGATCGGCAGCATCACCAGCATCGCACCTGCAGGCGACGGCACACCGGTGAAGTAGCCGCCATCGTCCAGCGGGTCTTTGGTGCGGGAATCGACGTTGAACCGCGCCAGCCGCATAACGCAACAGATCGCAAAGACCAGCACCGCCAGCCAGCCCGCGCGGTAGGAATCCTGCAGCCCCCAGAAATACACCACCAAAGGCGGGGCAACGCCGAAATTCACAAAATCCGCAAGACTGTCGAGCTCGGCCCCGATCTTGCTGTTGAAGCCCAGATAGCGCGCGGTGCGCCCGTCCATCCCGTCAAGGATACTCGCCAGAGTGATCAGCGCCACAGCCAGCGCGATATTCCCCTCGGCGGCGAAACGGATCGCGGAAATACCGGCACAGATCGCGGCAATGGTCAGCATGTTGGGCAACAGCTGCAGCAACGAGAATTCGGTTTTCGTCTTATCCGGCGCGACGGGGGGCTGATCGGTCATCTCAGGAAAGCTCTGCCAGCACGGTTTCGCCTGCGACCATCGTCTGACCGATGCTGACGCGCGGGGTGACCCCCTCGGGGAGGTAGACATCGACGCGCGACCCAAAGCGGATCAGACCAAAGCGTTGACCCGCCTGCGTATGCGCGCCCTTCTTGGTGAAACACACGATACGACGCGCCACCAGACCGGCGATCTGGACGGCGGCGACCTCGCGGCCGTCGGCCATCTTGATGCGCAGGCTGTTGCGTTCGTTATCCTCGCTCGCCTTGTCCAGCGAGGCGTTGAAAAACTTGCCGGGGCGGTAAGCGATTTCGGTGATCTCGCCCGCGACGGGGGCGCGATTCACGTGGCAGTTAAATACGTTCATGAACACGCTGACCCGTGTCAGCGGCGTGTCGGGCATTCCCAACTCTGCGGGGGGCACGGCAGGTTCGATCAGCGATACGATGCCATCGGCAGGGCTGATGACAAGGTTATCGCCCTTGGGTGTCACCCGCTCAGGGTCACGGAAAAAGTAGTAGCACCAGACGGTTGCGCCCACACCCAGCCACCCTAGTGGTTCAGCGATGATAAAAAGCACCAGCGTGATCGCGGCAAAGATCGCCACGAACTTGCGCCCCTCGGGGTGCATCGGCTTGATGAAGGTGCTGGTCATGCTCAGGCTCATGGCGGTCTACTTTCCTTTACGTCTTTGTTAGCACATAGGCCGCAGCGCAGCGAATGCAAAGCGGCAACTGTTGATGGCCACTGGGCTAGTCTTGGCGCAGCAGGGTGATCCAGGTGTCGCCATACTTGCGCTTGTCCTCGCGCGTGAACCCTTGTGGCGGATCAAGCGGGGCGTTTTCCTCGCAGACGATCATGGCATCGGGTGTCAGCCAGCCGCCCGCGCGCGCCTTGACCAAGGCGGTCTGGCCCATCCCCTTGCCATAAGGCGGGTCGAGAAAGACCAGATCGAACGGCGCCGCGATCCACCCCCCAAGGGCCGTCGCGTCGGAGCGCATCAGCGTGGTCGCGCTCTCGGCCCGCAGCTTCTTGATGTTCTCGGTGATCAGCTTTTGCCCGACGCGCCCGTTCTCGATGAACACCACCTCGCGTGCACCGCGCGACAACGCCTCTAGCCCAAGGGCACCGGTGCCCGCGAACAGGTCAAGCACCCGCGCGCCGTTGATCACATTGTGATGGGTCAGCATGGAAAACAGGCTCTCGCGTACGCGGTCAGAGGTAGGACGCAAATGCGCATCCGCATCGCCCTTGCCCACGTCGGCCAGTTGGGTGCCACGGTGTTTGCCAGCGATGATCCTCATGACTTCAGTAGTGCCTTTAGGTCTGTGTTCGGGTCTTCGATCAGCGCAGGCGCGGGGGATTTGCCCGCCTCGATCAACCGGCGCCCGATCATGAAGCCGCGCGGATCGTTCATTGCATCCACCGCCAGCAGTTCGTCCCCGCGATAGTACCAGAAGGCCACGTTATCGGCGTCGCTGCGTCGGGTGATCACGCGATCATAGCCCATGTTCAGCCCCGCGATCTGCAGTTTCACGTCATACTGGTCCGACCAGAACCACGGCTTGGCGACATATTCCTTATCCGCACCCATGATGTTTTCCGCGACCAGCTCGGCCTGATCAATGGCGTTTGGCACAGATTCCAACCGGATGCGCCCGCCGCGATAAGGGAAGGACGCGCAATCGCCTGCAGCCCAGACATGCGGCGCAGAGGTGCGCCCGTGGCTGTCGGTCATAATGCCGTTGTCATTCACGATCCCCGCCGCATCGGCCAGCGCCGTCGCCGCCCCGATGCCAACGCCGACGATCACGAAGTCCACGTCCAGCGTCGTGCCGTCCGACAGTTCAGCGCCGGTGACATGCGTGTCGCCTGTCAAACGCTCAAGCCCGACGCCTTCGCGGATGGTGACGCCATGCGCCTCGTGCAGCGCGCGGAAAAAGTCAGAGGTCTGCGGGGCCGCGACCCGTTGCAGGATGCGATCGCCCATCTCTACCAGTGTCACCTGCAACCCCAGCTTGGCCGCGACCGAGGCGGCCTCTAGCCCGATATAGCCACCGCCGACGATCAGCACCCGCGCGCCTTTGGTAAAGCGCGGGCCCATCGTATCGACATCGCTGAGGTCGCGCACCACATGCACGCCCGCCAGATCGCCACCGATATGCGCGGGCAGACGACGCGGGAAAGATCCGGTGGTCAGCACCAGATCGTCATAGGCCATATCGCCGCCGTTCACCCGCACGGTCTGCGCCGCCGGATCGATGCTGTCGACCGTGGTGCCAAGCATCAGGTCAATCCCGTGGTCGGCGTAAAAACTCTCGGGCCGCAGATACAGCCGCTCAAGCGCCATGTCGCCCAACAGATAGGCCTTGGACAAGGGCGGGCGCTGGTAGGGGGGCACGGTTTCGGCCCCGATCAACGTGATCTTACCCTCAAAGCCGGAGTTGCGCAGCTTGGCCACACAGGATGACCCCGCCTGCCCTGCCCCGATCACCACCACATGACCCATCCTTGCCCCTTTCGAAAAAACCGTGTTCCTGCCTGCGTGCAAAGCCTATATCTTCCGTGAAGACAAACGCAATGACACGAAAGGTCACGCATATGACGATTTCTCAAGGCGACACGCTGCCCGATGCAACGCTGGTGCAAATGGGGCCGGACGGCCCGCAGCCTGTGCAGATGGCTGACAAGCTAAAGGGCCGCAAGGTCGTCGTCTTTGCCGTGCCCGGTGCCTATACGCCCACCTGCGATTCCGCCCATGTGCCCAGCTTTGTGCGCACCAAGGACCAGTTCGACGCCAAAGGCGTGGACGAGATCATCTGCGTGTCCTGCAATGACCCCTTTGTTATGGCCGCTTGGGGTGAATCGACAGGCGCGACGGCGGCTGGCATCACCATGCTCGCCGATGCCAACAGCGCCTTTACCAAAGCCATCGGCATGGAATTCTCGGCCGAGCCCGCGGGGCTGATCTCGCGCTCCAAACGCTATGCGATGCTGGTGGATGACGGCAAGGTCACGCTGTTCCAGGCCGAGGTCCAACCCGGCGTCTGCGACATGTCGGGCGGCGAGGCGCTGCTGGACAACATGTAATCCGGCACGACCCTGAAAATGAAAAACGCAGCCGCGGGGACACCGGGGCTGCGTTTTTCTTTGGATAATGCGACGGTCAATGGTGCCTTAGCCC
Source organism: Sulfitobacter sp. PM12 (assembly GCF_045586035.1). Taxonomy (NCBI): domain Bacteria; kingdom Pseudomonadati; phylum Pseudomonadota; class Alphaproteobacteria; order Rhodobacterales; family Roseobacteraceae; genus Sulfitobacter; species Sulfitobacter sp. PM12. Next base: position 682,087 of record NZ_CP151529.1, on the reverse strand, counting down.
GCTTTGACCTCGCCCATCAATCCATCCATCTTGCGCGCCAGCTTAGCATCAAGCGAGCTTAGGCCATCCACGTCATGGGTCGTCAGGGTAACGATCACCTTGTTATAGACGTTCTCCCACTCTGGATGGTGGTTCCATTTTTCGGCCCAGATCGCCGCGCGGGTCATCCAGCCGAAAGCATCCGCGAAATCATTGAACTTGAAGGTTTTGACGATCGCATCCCGGTCCTCCACCATAGCCCAGCCTGTGCTGAACAAGGGGGCCAATACGGTTTTGCGCGTCTCTTCGCTTAATCTTTCGCTCATTCCTGTTCCTCAACCTCGACCCTTTTGAATGGGCCGTAATCTGTCAAAATGTCTATCTCTTCGTCAACGGCTGCCCGTTCCTGTACAAGATAGTCTTCAACAGCGCGCATAAAACCCTCGTCCCGCATCCAATGCAGCGACCACGTCGCCTGTGGCAGGTAACCGCGCGCGAGCTTGTGTTCCCCCTGCGCACCTGCCTCGACGGTAGAGAGGCCCAGCTTGATCGCGATATCGATGGCCTGATAATAGCACAGTTCAAAGTGCAAGAACGGATGATGTTCGGTGCAGCCCCAATAGCGCCCATAAAGCGCATCGGCACCGATAAAGTTCAGCGCGCCCGCCACCCATGCACCATCCCGTTTGGCCAGCACCAGTGCCATGTCGTCGCGTAGCTGGTCCTGGGCGATGTCGAAGAATGCGCGTGTCAGATAGGGCGTGCCCCATTTGCGCGCACCTGTGTCCTGATAGAATTGCCAGAACGCATCCCAATGTTCGGGCTGAAGATCGTCACCGGTGAACACCTCTATCTCTCCGCCAAAGGCCTGTGCCTGCTGGCGTTCCTTGCGGATGTTCTTGCGCTTGCGCGAGCTGAGCGTGGCAAGGAACCCGTCGAAGTCCTCAAAGCCCGCGTTGTGCCAGTGGAACTGCTGGCTTTTGCGGGTCAGCATGCCCAGTTGCTCTGCCGCAGCGGCCTCGTCCTGGGTACAAAAGGTAATGTGCAAGGACGACAGCCCGTTTGAATCCGTCAGCTGGACCGCCCCCTGGATGAGGGCCGCGGTGCCTGTCTCTTCAAACCCCGGACGGGTCAGGAAACGGCGGCCCGTGGCAGGGGTATGGGGCACGGCGATCTGCAGCTTGGGGTAATAGCGCCCGCCCGCCCGTTCAAAAGCATGGGCCCAGCTGTGGTCAAAGATGTATTCACCCTGACTGTGTGACTTGGCGTACATCGGCGCCACCGCGATGATCTGACCGTCAATGGCAGCGCTGAGGTATTGCGGCTGCCACCCCGTACCGGGGCCGACGCTGCCGCTTTCCTCTAGCGCCGAAAGAAAACGAAAGGTGGTAAAGGGGTCCGCGGGGCGCGCGCCCCCGGCGGCTTCGGGGCAGGCACAGGCGTCCCATTCCGCCTGACCGATTTGCGCGATGCGCGAGGCAATTCTGATTTCGACGTCGCGCGCGTTCATACTGGATGTCCCGTTGTCATAGGCCTTATCTGTGGCCGAAGCCGGACGGTTCAACCTTGCAGCGGCGCGTCATAGCCTTCGAAGGTGATATTATGCGCAAATTCACGTGCGCCGTTTTCAACTGAAAGACTGCGCACGGTCCAGCAGCAGATCATCGCGCCTGCCTCGCGCAGCTCTGCCACGCGGGGGCGGGGCAGATCGTCGACCTCGTGGCTGATGAAACACGCGCCGGTGCGGTCGTAATCGGGGATCTCGCGCAGGCGGTCACAGGTGGCTTTGGGCAGCGGCCATTCGACATAGCGATAGGCGCTGGTCACCAATCCACGCGGCACATCCGGCAGCAGCTCTGCCATCCGCGCGACGCTGTTGGGGTTGAACGACATGATAGCCACATCGCCCGCATAGTCGCGCAGGGCTTCTGCCACCGCATCTTCCAGCGGCCCGATGTTCGTGCCCATTGCACCGTCCTGATCCTTGATCTCGACCAGCAGCGGCACGCGTCCTGCGATCAGTTCCAGCACCTGCGGCAGGGTGGGAATAGTGTCGCTGCCGCCGGTGAGCGTAATCTGGCACAGGTCATCCGCATCGCGTTGCCGGATGGCACCGGTCTGGCCTGTCAGGCGATCCAGCGCATAGTCGTGAAACACCAGCGCCACACCATCGCGTGACAGTTGCACATCAAGCTCGATGCCATAGCCTCGATCAATCGCGGCCTGAAAGGCGGCAAAGCTGTTTTCGGGCCGACCGGCATCGCGGTGATGAAAACCGCGATGCGCAATAGGGGTCGTATAAAACGCCAGTGGTAGGGTCATTCGATTTCGAAAATGCCTTCGATCTCGACCGCGACACCCAGCGGCAAGGAGGCGGCAGAAACGGCCGAGCGCGCGTGACGCCCCGCATCCCCCAAAGCTTCGACAAGGAAGTCAGAGGCCCCGTTAACCACTTTGGGCTGGTCGGTGAAATCGGCGGTGGAGTTCACAAAGGCCGTCAACTTCACCACCCGCTTGAGCCGTTCGATATCGCCGTCACATGCGGCTTTGACTTGCGCCAGCAAGCTGATCGCGCAGGTCTTGGCGGCTTCGGCACCCGCGGCGACATCCATATCCGCGCCCAGTTTTCCGGTGATGAACCCGTCCGGCCCGTTCGAGATCTGGCCCGACACATAGACCGTGTTGCCGGTTTTCACGAAGGGCACATAGTTCGCCGCAGGGGCAGGTGCGTCAGGCAGGGTGACGCCAAGATCGTTCAGACGGCTGGTGATGCTCATGGGGGACTTCCTTGGAATGAATGGCTTTGGCGGGACGATAGCGATGCGATGCCGAAACGAAAAGACCCAAGAGGGAGGAACTGCAACACCTGCCACCAACGCGAGATGCCCAAGGAAACTCATGTTGCGTATTTCGGGGACGCTGCGCATAACAAACCATGTTTTTCACGCGTTTTCGGGATTTATACCATGTTCAAGGCCACGACCCTCTCCACATCGCTGCGCGCCCTTGTGGGTGTCACTTTGGTTGCAGGTCTTGCCGCCTGTAGCGGTGCATCGCGCCCCCAGCCCGCAGGGGTCAATGACCCGCACGAGGTCGGTAACCGCAAGGTCCACGCCTTCAATCAGAAGATCGGCGGATCGGGCAAACCCAACCGCGTGCTGGGGGCGGTGCCGATCGAATTCCAGACGGTCGTGCATAACGTCTCCGAGAACCTGTCGATGCCGCAAGCTGCCGTCAACAGCGCCTTGCAGGCCGATGTCGCGGGCTTTGGCCTGTCTACCTACCGCTTCTTGGTAAACAGCACGCTTGGGATGGGCGGCCTGTTCGACGTCGCGAGCGAATTCAAAGTGCCCGAGCATGATACCGACTTTGGCGAAACGCTGTATGTCTGGGGTGTGGGCGAAGGCCCGTATATCGAACTTCCGCTGATCGGCCCATCGACCCGCCGCGACACCGCCGGCCGCGTGGTGGACCTGTTCACCAACCCGCTGTCCTATACGCTTGATAGCCCCGAAAGCTACGTCGGCACCGTCACCGGCTATGCCGATAGCGCATTCGAGAAAAACCGCCGCATCGTGAATGGCAAACAAGTGCCAATCTCCGCATCGGGCGACAGCTATGCCCAGGCACGTAAGGACTATCTGCAAAAGCGCCGTGCCGATCTGGCGCGCCCCACCAGCATCGCCGCCACCACCGGCCCGCGCATGGTTGACTAAGCATTAAATAACTCGCGCCTCCCTTCCGGTCTCTTTCGGATAGGGGCGCGCGATTCAGGTCAGGGCAGCTTGGCAACGGGCCTGCGGAGGATCATGATCAGGGCATGGATATCACCCTGATCAAAACCTTTATCGAAGTCGCCAACACCGGCTCTTTTGTCGCTGCTTCCGAACGGCTGTTTGTCACCCAATCCGCTGTCAGCCTGCGCGTGCAACGGCTTGAGGACAGCCTGGGCCACCCGCTGTTCAAACGATCGAAAGCGGGGGCGGTGCTGACCTCGGAAGGCGAACAATTCACCTCATATGCGCTGAGCCTTCTCAAGATATGGGAAGAAGCGCGCCAGCAGATCGCTATCCCCGAAGGATACAGCCGCAGCTTTTCCTTCGGCGCACAGCACGCGCTGTGGCACAAGCTTGGCTTTCGCTGGATCGACGCGATGCAAGCGATGATGCCCGAACTTAGTATTCACGCCGAAATGGGCATGTCCGACCGGCTGACGCGGTTTCTGGTCGAAGGGGTTATTCAGGCCGCCTTGCTTTACACCCCGCAGCTGCGCCCCGGTTTGCGCGTTGAACCCGTGCTGGAGGAAGAACTGATTCTCGTCGCGTCCTTTGAAACGGACGTCAAAGACCTTGGCAAAGAATATGTCGCAGTCGACTGGGGGCCCGAGTTTACGCATATGCACGCCAGCGCCCTGCCCCATCTGACCAATTCGGGGCGATCATTGGCCCTTGGCGGGCTTGCGGCCGACTATATCGTCAACCGTCGCGCCGCTGCCTACCTGCCCGCACGGGCAGTGCAACGGTATCTCGACGTTGGAAAACTGCATGTTGTGGCAAATTCCCCACGCTTTGCGTACCCCGCATGGGTGGTCTGGCGCGAAGATCTGGACCCCGAGATGCTGTCGATCGCTCGGCGTAGTTTGATGGACCTCGCTCAAGCGGCTGAAAATCAACAAAATATCCTGATCGAGAGCTTGGACAACGGGCAGAACACGCCTTAATTCCGCTTCAAGGGCAGTTAACACGAGTAATACTTGCTTCATGCACGATTTATTCGAATTTCACTTATCTGACCCCCTATCTTAAATCCATTCTCAGCAGAGATGCTCTCGCCTCAATCAACGAGGTGGGTCACTTCTAAGGGAAAGGATTCCCCAATGAATACAGTACTTAAAGCGTCCGCGGTTTCCGTAATCGCACTCTTGGCTGCTGCTCCAGTTTTCGCGCAGCAACGTGCGCTTGGCATTGAAACGCTGAACGACCAGATCGACGACATCACCGATGATGTGAACACCGACCTGGCCCGCGGCACCGACGCAGAACGTTATGGCGCCAATGGCGTTGCCCAAGGTTGGCGCGGGTCTTTCGCCCTGTCCGCATCGGGCACCAGCGGCAACACAGACAACGGCGAAGTATCGGGCGCTGGCCGCCTGACATACGGTGTCGGCGACTGGAACCACCTGGTTGGTTTTGCGGTAGAATACGGCGAAGCAAACGGCACCAAGAGCGAAGAGAAGTTCTTTGGTACCTATGAAGGCAGCCGCTACTTCACGCCTGAGTTCTATGCGTTCGGCCTGGCCCGTTATCAATATGACGGTTACCTGACCGACACATCCGGTGCAGCCGTTGACGGTTCCGAAACAGACGCATTCTTGGGCTTTGGTCCGGGTTACCGCGCGATCAATAAAGAAGACAACACATGGCGCGTTCAAGCGGGCCCGGGTGTACGCTACTTTAAAGACGCAACCGGCACCTCCGAAACCGAAGTCGGCTTCATCGCCTCGTCGCGCTACTTCTACGCGTTCAACGACATCGTATCCTTCACCATGGACACCGACATCGTCGGCTCTGATGTGAACACCATCGTGTCGAACGACGCTGGCATCAACTACAAGATGTCCGACAACCTGTCGACACGCGTAAGCTACCGTACCGACTACAACACCGATCCGGTTGCGGGCCTGAAATCCACTGACAACACCCTGGGTGTGTCGCTGGTTCTGGGCTTCTAAGCCAGACCGTCAAACCCCCGGGGGCGGGTCTCCTCGTACCGGCTTCGGGGATGCGACAAAAGGAAGGGAGGCCGGAATATTCCGGCCTCCCTTCTTTCGTTTCCAAAGCGCTGTGCTGCGGCAGAGGCAGGGTGTTTACCCGCCAAAGATATCGCGCAGCACCCTGTCGATGACGCCCAGTGGGTTGTCCTGACGCGGCACCCGCTGCGGCTGCGCCGGTTGCTGAGGCTGCGGCGGGGCTTGCACCACTGGCGGTTCCGGCACGATCATCGGCAGCGGCGTATTCGGCAGCCCTTCGTGAACGCGCATCATGACCTGCTGCCAGATCTCGGTGGGCAACCCGCCCCCCGATACACCGGTCAACGGCGTGTTGTCGTCATAGCCCATCCAGACACCGGCCACGTAGTCGGCGGAAAAACCGATGAACCACGCGTCGCGGTTGGCCTGTGTCGTGCCCGTTTTACCGGCCAGTTCACGACCACCAAATTGCGCCCGCTGCCCCGTGCCTTCGGATACGACCTTTTCCATCATATAGACCAGTTGCAGCGCGGCATCTTCCTGAATGACCCGCTCGCCGATACCGCCGCCCGTGCCCATTACCGGATCAGTGTCGCCCTGCAACGTCAGATCAATCAGCCCATAGGGTTTAACGGATGACCCGCCGTTCAGGATGCCGGCATAGGCACCTGTCATTTCAAGCAACGTGCTTTCGGACGCCCCAAGAGCCAGCGCCGGACCGACGGCCAGATCGCTTTTGATGCCGAATTGCTCGGCCACCTGGCTGACCACATCGCGTCCGACACTCTCCGAGACTTTGACCGCCGGAATGTTCAGCGAATCTTTGAGCGCGGTGGTGAGCGTCACGTTGCCCTTGAAGCTGTTGGTATAGTTCTTCGGGCACCATTGGCCCGACCCGGGCACGTTCAGACAATAGGGCGCGTCTTCAATCAGATCGTTCGGCGAATACCCCAGATCCAGCGCCGCTGCATAGATAAACGGTTTGAAGGCAGAGCCGGTCTGGCGCATCGCTTGTGTCGCGCGGTTAAAGGCCCCCGCGACCTTGGTCTTGCGCCCACCGACCATACCACGCACGGCCCCGTCAGCAGACATGATCACCACAGCCGCCTGCGCTTTGGAGCCTTCGCGGACCTTGTTTTCGAACACCCAGCTCAGACCTTCCTCGGCGGCGCGCTGGATCTTTTGGTCAAGGGTGGTCTTGATCACCACATCCTCGGTCGTGTTGCGGGTAAAGAACTCCGGCCCCGACGACATCACCCAATCGGCAAAATAGCCACCCGCCTCGGCCTCTGCGGCTTCTGACAGCTCGGCGGGGTTGGCAATGGCGTTATCCGCTTCGGCTTTTGACAGATAGCCCTGATCCTCCATCAGGCGGATCACGGTTGCCGCACGGCTTTGCGACCGATCAAGATTATTGGTCGGTGACAGCGTGGTCGGTGCGGTCAACAGACCCGCCAGCATCGCGCCCTCGGCAGGCTTCAACGCGGCGGCCGGTTTGCCAAAGAAGCGCTGCGCCGCAGCTTCGGCCCCAAAGGCACCGCCGCCCATATAGGCGCGGTTGAGGTAGATCGACAGGATATCATCCTTGGAATACTTCGCCTCCATCGCCATGGAGAACAGGGCTTCCTTGCCCTTGCGCGACAGCGAGGACCGGCGACATTCGGCTTCGTATTCCTTTTCCGTCTGCCCCGACGACGCATCATAGGGTTCACCCAGACACAGCAGCTTGGCCACCTGCTGCGTGATCGTCGACCCCCCGTGACCGGACAACGGCCCGCGGCCTTCGCTCAGGTTGATCTTGACCGCCGACGCGATGCCGCGCGGGCTGACACCAAAGTGACGATAGAAGCGTTTGTCCTCTGTCGCGATTACCGCGTTCTTCAGAGCGGGGGATACGCTGTCTGCGGTGACGACGCCGCCGAACTGATCCCCGCGCCATGCAAAGACATCACCATAGCGATCCTTGAGCGTGACAGACCCTCGCGCGCGGCCGTCCAGCAGCGCCTCGAGCGGCGGCAGCGTGGTGTAGAAATAGCCGACGGCCAAGGCAACCATCAGCACCGCCACGGCAGTCACCCGCCAGACGATCGTCCAGATCAAACGAAAGACCCACCGCACCAGCGCGGCCAGCCAGCCAATAGGCCCCTTGGGGCGCGCAGGCGCACGACGTGCCGGCTTGCGCTTGGCCGGAGCCTTTTTCGCGACCGGCTTGCGGGGCGGTTTGCCGCCTTTGCCCGCGGTGCGTTTATCGGCAACCAAGGGCCGCTTCCGTTTGGATGAATCACTCATATGCTGCTCGCTGAACCATTCTTTTTTTTCGCACTCTATCCTGCACAGCGCGGTTTGTTTAGCGCAGACGCCCCGCTGCGCCGTCTAATTAACGCCCAATAATTAGGCACATTTCCCACAGCGCCCAATAATCAGGCAAACACGCCCGCCCAGAGAGGCACTAAGCGCGATGCACCCTTCCTTCAAGGGGCACCGGCCGCTCTTTTATCCAAGGCATAACGCAGGAAGTACCTGCCATCTGGAAGAGGGATTATAGGTGAAACTCATTATCGCAACAATCAAGCCATTCAAGCTCGAGGAGGTGCGCGAAGCACTGACCGAAGCGGGCGTGCGTGGCCTGATGGTGACCGAGATCAAGGGCTTTGGCGCCCAATCCGGCCATACCGAAATCTACCGCGGCGCTGAATATGTCGTGAACTTCGTACCCAAGGTGAAGCTTGAACTGGTGGTCGCAGATGCGCTGGCCGACCAGATGGTCGAAACGATCACCCGCACCGCACATACCGGCAAGATCGGCGATGGCAAAATCTTTGTCCTCGACGTTGAACAAGCCGTGCGCGTGCGCACCGGCGAAACCGGCGAAGACGCCATCTGACCCCCACGTCCGAGGAATTGACGACATGACATCACGACTTCTTATTCCCCTTGCCGCCGCAGCGACGCTGCTGCCGTCCTTGGGTTTCGCGCAGGAGGCCGAATATGCAACCGCGGCTGACACTGCTTTCATTTTCAACACGATCCTGTTCCTGATCGGCGGCTTCCTGGTGTTCTGGATGGCGGCGGGTTTTGCCATGCTCGAAGCCGGTCTGGTGCGGTCCAAGAACGTGACCACCCAGCTGACCAAGAACATCGCGCTTTTCGCATTGGCCGCCATTCTCTACTGGCTGGTCGGCTATAACATCATGTACCCCGGCGACGCGTGGATCATCCCCGGCGTGTTCGGCACTTTTGCAACCAAGGACATCAAGACGGCGATTGACGCGGGCGGCTATTCCAACGCGTCGGATTTCTTCTTCCAGCTGATGTTCTGCGCGACCACCGCATCCATCGTTTCGGGCACATTGGCCGAGCGTATCAAACTGTGGCCCTTCCTGATCTTCACCATCGTACTGACCGGCTTTATCTATCCGATCGAAGCAAGCTGGCAGTGGGGCGCAGGCTGGTTGTCTGAGGCGGGCTTCAGCGACTTTGCGGGTTCCACTCTGGTCCACGCCGCGGGCGGCTTTGCGGCTCTGGCAGGTGCGCTGGTGCTTGGCCCCCGTATCGGCAAATATAAAGACGGTCGTGTGATCCCGATGCAGGGTTCGAACCTGCCGCTCGCCACTTTGGGCACGTTTATCCTGTGGCTGGGTTGGTTCGGCTTCAACGGCGGCTCGCAATTGGCGATGGGGTCGATGATCGATGCCGATGCTGTTGCGCAGATCTTTGCCAACACCAACATGGCTGCTGCGGCTGGTGCCATCGCCGCGCTGGTCCTGACCCAGTTGCTGTACAAAAAGCCCGACCTGACAATGGTGCTGAACGGCGCGCTGGCCGGTCTGGTCTCTATCACAGCTGGCCCGCTTGACCCGACGCTCTTCGGTGCGCTCTGGATCGGTGCTGTGGGCGGTGCGATCGTGGTCTTCGCGGTGCCCTTCCTCGACAAGCTCAAGATCGATGACGTGGTCGGTGCGATCCCGGTTCACCTGATCGCAGGCTTCTGGGGCACGCTGGTTGTTCCCGTCTACACCGACGGCACATCCTTTGTGACACAGATCATCGGCTTTGCCTCAATCGGTGCCTTTGTCTTCATCGTGTCGCTGATTGTGTGGATGATCCTGAAAGCCACCACCGGCATCCGCGTCAGCGAAGAAGCCGAGATCGCTGGTCTGGACGTGTCCGAACTGGGCATGGAAGCCTACCCTGAGTTCTCCAAGAGCTAAGGTCTAAACTCCTGCAGGCAGGCAGAGGCCCGGGCGTTCGCGCCCGGGCTTTTTGCTGCGCGCGTGTTATGCTGGGCAGGGCTGGCAATGCGCCCAAACAAAACCGCCGCGCCAGATGCCAGCGCGGCGGTTTGAGTATTTTTGAAAGGGTGAAGCGGCGGGTTAGATGCCGACCTCGATGATCGCCTTGGCGAGGATCGGCACGGTTTCGGCGTTCAGCCCCGCGATGTTCATGCGGCTGTCACCCACCATATAAATACCGTGGTCTTCGCGCAGCTTGTCGACCATGTCAGACGAGGTTCCGAGGCGCGAGAACATGCCGCGGTGTTCGGCAAGGAATCCAAAACGGTCAGAGCCGGAGAGACGCTGAAGTTCGCCCGCGAGCTGGCTGCGCAGGCCCAGCATGGTGTTGCGGATGTCTTCGAGCTCGGCCATCCAGTCGCTGCGCAAGACGTCATCGTTCAGGATGGTGGTGACGATGCGGGCCCCGTGATCGGGCGGGAAGCTGAAGTTCTGGCGGTTGAGAAAGGCCAGCGTGCCCTGGTTCAGCTTTTGCGCCGAGGTGTCTGCCGACAGCGCCATCAGGATACCGGTGCGTTCGCGGTAAATCCCGAAGTTCTTGGAGCAGCTTGCCGCGATCAGACATTCCGGCACCGCCGCCGCGACCTTGCGCGTGGCCGCCGCATCCGCGTCAAGCCCGTCGCCAAAGCCCTGGTAGGCGATATCGATCATCGGGGTGGCACCGGTGTCTTGCAACACTTTGATCACCGCGTCCCATTCGGCGGCGTTCAGGTTGGCCCCTGTCGGGTTGTGGCAGCAGCCGTGCAGCAGGACCACATCGCCTTTTTGCGCGGTCTTGAGGTCGGCGATCATGCCGTCAAAATCAACGCCACGGGTTTCATCGTCGAAATAGCGGTAGGGGACCATCTCCATCCCCAGATATTTAAGGATCGACAGATGGTTCGGCCATGTCGGGTTCGACACAAACACCCGCGCCTGCGGGCGCGCCATCTGGATCAGCTCGAACGCCTGACGGATCGCCCCGGTCCCGCCCGGGGTCGCGGCGGCGGCGACCTGTGCGCGGGGGACCGCATCGCCAAGCACCATCTGCACCATCGCATCGCCAAAGGCAGGATCGCCCGCCAGACCGGTATAGGCCTTGCTGGTCTGGGCTTCCCACAGTTGGTGTTCAGCCGCCTTGACCGCGCGCATGACGGGCGTCAGCCCCGTTGCATCCTTGTACACGCCCACGCCAAGGTCGATCTTGGTCTCGCGGGGGTCATCCTTGTACATCTGCATCAAGGCAAGGATTTTATCGGCGGGCTGCGCCTGTAGGGTTTCGAACATTATGCGTCTCCGGTCGCAACGGGCACGGTGGGGAACATCCCCCATTCTGCCCAAGATCCATCGTAAAGGGACCAATCGGTATGGCCCATCCGTTCCAGTGCCAGCGCGAGTATCGCCGCGGTGATGCCGGACCCGCAGGTCGTGATCACAGGGTGCGACAGGTCAATGCCCGCCGCTTCAAAAGCCGCTTTGGTCTCGGCTACGGATTTCAGTGTTTTGTCGTCGTTCAACAGCTCTGTGTAGGGCAGGTTGCGCGACCCGGGGATGTGGCCAGCGCGCAGGCCTTCGCGGGGTTCGGGCGCGTCGCCGCGAAAGCGGGCTGCTGCGCGGGCATCAACGATCTGCGGTGCCTTGAGCTTGGACGCCTGAGCGACCTGAGTCACATCACGTACCAGTTGGTTCTGGAACCGCACGGTCATGTGGCGGTCGCGGGGGATCGGGGGCATGTCTTCGGTGGGGCGACCTTCGGCGACCCATTTGGGCAGGCCCCCATCCAGCACGGCGACATTTTCCTGCCCCATCAGACGGAACAGCCACCACACACGCGCAGCCGACAGCAAGCCGGCCCCGTCATAGACCACCACCTGATGCCCGTCGCCCACACCCATACCGCGCATCCGCGACATGAACTTTTCAGCAGGCGGGGCCATATGCGGCATATCCGACCGCCCATCCGAGATTTCGTCGATGTCGAAAAAGCGGGCGCCGGGGATATGCGCCTGATTATATTCGGCTTTGGGGTCGCGTCCTGCATCGGGCAAATACCATGACGCGTCCAGCAGACGCAGGTCGGGATCCTTGAGGTGCTGCGCCAGCCAATCGGTTGAAACAAGCGTTTTCGGGTTGTCAGCCATGGGTCCACCCCCTTTTAGAACAGGTTTTTCAATGCCTACCCGCGACGGCCCCCGCAAGCAAGAGCCCGCGACTGTGCACATGCAGCACAGGCCGGAAATGGGCATATTGTGTTCCGTTCAGGCCCCAAGAGCGGGACGGGGCGTCAGCCGTGGTCTTTCAGCAGACGCTGCTTTTGGCGGGACCAGTCGCGCTTGGCGGCGGTTTCCCGTTTATCGTGCAGCTTTTTACCCTTGGCGATGCCGATCTTGATCTTGGCCATACCACGGTGATTGAAATACATCACCATCGGGACCAGCGTCATGCCTTTGCGTTGGGTTTCATTCCACAGGTTCGACAGTTCCTTCTTGGACACCAAGAGCTTGCGGCGGCGGCGTTCCTCGTGGGTGAAGGTCTTGGCCTGCGTGTAAGGCGCGACGTAGGAGTTCACCAACCACAGCTCGCCATCTTCCACGGCGGCGTAGCTTTCGGCGATATTGGCACCGCCGTTGCGCAGGGATTTGACCTCGGACCCTTCAAGGATGATGCCGCATTCGACATCATCGTCGATCGCGTAATCGAACCGCGCGCGGCGGTTTTCGGCGATGACCTTGTAGTTCGGGTCGGATTTGGAAGATGATTTAACCTGTGACATGCCAAGGATGTAGGGCGTTGCGGCCCTGCGCGCAAGATGCCGCAGCGGGCATAACCGCATGGACCATCAGGCGGGGCGCGCCGGCCCTGCCCGCTTAGTCGCCCAGCTTGGCGTGCACCTCGGCAAGGTCGATCTCGCCCGTGGGCATCTTGTTTGCCGGATTGTCGAAATCGTATTTGAACAGCTCGAAATCCTTTTTGAAGATCTCGCGCATCAGATGCATCGACAGATCGTCGAAGTAATCCTCTACCGGGTGGGCGCGCTTGGGTCCGTGGCCTTCGGATTCGTTAAACCGCGGAATGTCGGACAGGTTCACCGCATGGGGCGTGTCGATGGCATCCAGCACGCTTTGCATGCCGTCGTTGAACTTCTCTGTCCAGATGATCTTGTCATAGGTGCCGCCGTTCACGATGAACGTGCTGACATGCCCCGATTGCGCGGACCAGTGGATGTCCGGGTCCATCGGGCGACGCCAGCGAATGGTGTCACGGGCAAACAGCAGGAAGCGGCGGAAGCTGGCGATCTGGTCAAACTCTTGCTTGCCGTCATCGCCGCCGACCTCGATCCCATATTTTTGCACAAGCAGCGGCACCAGATTGCCGCGATACCGCCGGCCATTGCGCTGGATGCCGCAGATCTTGTCGAAGAAAGAGCTGAGGATGCGGGTATATGGATTGCGCACGCAGGTGAAAGCGTAGGATTTGTGGTTTTCCACATTGCGCGTGATCAGCGGCTGAGAGTCGTCATGCGCCCATTTGTGCATGCCCGATTTCGCGTCATGGATGTCGCCGTCAAAGAATTCGCCATGGTCCGAATAGAACATGATCTGCCCGATGGTCGAACAGGCGCATTTGGGCACCACGCGGTAGACCACGCTTTCGCTTTCTGTCATCCATGTCCCTGGGAAACCCATAATCGGCTCTGCCTCCTAAATTTTTTCGCACTTATGCTGCCATTTATGGCGACAGAATGGCCTGAAATATAGAAAAAGCAAATATTCGCGGTTTATTCAATCGCTGTTCGCCTTTATCTAACAAACTCGTCCAGAGCAGAGGGGATGCGTGTTTCGCGATGGCCAGAATTGCCTATATCCTTTTGTGTCACAAAGACCCCGTTGCAATCATCAAGCAGGCGGAGAGATTGACGGCGTCTGGCGACTACATGTCGATCCACTTTGACGCCTCGGCCAGCCCGACCGATTTCGCACAGATCACCCAAGCGCTTGGCAAGAACCCCAATGTGACCTTCGCAAGCAAACGCATCCGCTGCGGTTGGGGAGAATGGTCGCTGGTACAGGCGACGCTGAACGCCGTCGAAAGCGCGATTGATGCCTTTCCGCGTGCCACACACTTCTACATGCTGTCGGGCGATTGCATGGCAATCAAATCCGCCGAATACATCCACGACTACCTTGATGATAACGACGTCGATTTTATCGAAAGTTTTGACTACTTCGAAAGCGACTGGATCAAGACCGGCTGGAAGGAAGAGCGGCTAATCTACCGTCACTGGTTCAACGAGCGCACCCAGAAAAAGCGGTTCTACGGCATGTTCGAGCTGCAGAAACGCCTTGGCCTGACGCGCGACATTCCTGCGGACCTGCAAATCCAGATCGGCAGCCAGTGGTGGTGCCTGCGCCGCCAGACCATAGAGGCGGTGATGGCCTTCACCCGCAAGCGCAAAGACGTGATGCGGTTTTTCAGGACCACCTGGATTCCGGACGAGACGTTTTTTCAGACCATCGTGCGCCATATCGTGCCCGACAATGAAATTCGTGCGCGCACGCTGACGTTCCTGATGTTTACCGACTACGGCATGCCGGTGACCTTCTATAACGACCACTACGATCTGCTGCTGGCCCAAGACTATCTGTTCGCACGCAAGATCAGCAGCGAGGCAACGGACCTCAAGCGCCGGTTGGGGTTGCTCTATTCGGCCAAAGATGTCGAACTGCAGATCAGCAACGAAGGGCGTAACCTGTTCAAGCTCCTGACCGGTCGGGGCCGGATCGGGCGGCGGTTCTCTACCCGTTTCTGGGAGACGGAGAGCACGCTGGGGCGCGAGCGCGAGCTGCTGATTGTCGTGTGCAAAAAGTGGCATGTCGCCAAACGCGTGCTAGAGCAGATGCGTCAGGTCACCAACCTGCCCGCGATCGAATATCTTTTCAGCGAACAGGACACCCCCCTGCCCGATCTTGGCGGCATCCAGAACAGTCTGGGCAAGCGCACCCGCCACCGGCGGTCCCTGATGCGGATGCTGTTCGACTATTACGAGGCCGACCGGCTGATCGTCTGCATGGACCCCGGCGATATCGACCTGCTGAACGACTTTGCCTCTGACCGGTCGATGACACGGGTCCTCGAGATCGAATGCCAGTTCTCGGATGACTACCTGATCGGCCACGCCATGCGCGTGGGGCTGGCGGGCGAACGCACCTCGGCTGACACGCTGGAACGGCTGCTGCCCACCATCCGGAACGACCTGACCCTTGAATCCGACCGCATCCGCGACGCGCAGTTTGAAAACTACGCCCGGATGCGCGAAACAGCCTCGGCGCAGGACAATGCCGAGGCGCTGGCCGCTTTCCTGCGCATCTCTCCGGAACAGGCGCAGCCCATTGCCGACACACATTATCTTTTCACCGATTAAGGACATCCCATGGCTTACAGCTACGACGACCAGAACATCTTTGCCAAAATCCTGCGCGGCGAAATCCCGAACAACACCGTTTATGAATCCGACCACGCGCTTGCCTTTCGCGATATCGAACCCCAAGCGCCGACGCATGTGCTGGTGATCCCCAAGGGCCCCTACATCAGCTTTGACCACTTCGCGGCAGAGGCAAGCGATGCCGAAATCGTCGGCTATGTGCGCGCCATCTCGGAAGTCTGCAAAGCCGAAGGTGTCACATTGGACGCGGGCGAAGGGTTTCGTATGATCGCCAATGCTGGCGCGCACGGGGTTCAGGAAGTCCCGCACCTGCATGTGCATATTCTGGGCGGTCGGCCCATGGGGCGCATGGTGGCGCGCCCCAGCTAACCCGTCACGACATCAATCAGTGCGCAAAAGGCGCGGCGTGATCTTGCGCCGCGCTTATTTGTTCTTACGACCCGCCCGCCAGCGCGCGAAACGGCCCTGCTTTTCGGCGATGTCATCTTCCAGCCGCTCTAACGTCGGATCGATGCGCGCGCGTTTGAACCGACGCCAGCGGACCCAGATCGCATAGACCACCGCGGCAAACAGGATCAGGATGATGATATTCAGGAACGGGATTCCCTTGCTCGCATCCGGCCCGTCCACCACGCGCACGGACACCGCGTTGGGGAAGATCGACAGGAACTCGTTGCGCCAGCCGTAATGCTTGACCGCGACATACTGCGGCGTACCGGCGGCGGATTTCAGATCAGATGCCTCGGCCTGCAGGTTGGTCGTGTCGAACTTGAAATACGGCGGCCAGCCCCAGCCGGTATCCTCGTTGCGGTAAACCATGACGTCGCCTTTGGCCCGACGCGTCTGGATGAAGAAAACATCGCGGTTGCCCAAGGCGGTGCTGTTGCCCACATCCGCATGTGACCAGAAGATCGAGTTCTCGCCAAAGTCGATGCGCTTTTCATAGGTGTCGGTGATCCGTACGATATCGACCTGAGGCAGCGTATAGTGAAAGAACGCGGCAATGATCAGCCAGATCACACCCCAGAAGGTCCATTTGATGATCGCCATCGGCGTTACCCCTTAGTTAAAGTTAGTGAGGTAGACGGTCAGGATGACCAGCCCCACCGGGACAATATAGACCCCAAGGATCAGCTTGCGACGGATCGACCCGTCATATCGTTTGAGCCCTCGTTGCACGAAAATGTCGCGATCCACAAGACGCGGCCCGTCCGCCCACTTCTGGTAAAGCTTGCCGCGCCGTACCCGACGCGAATAGATCGACAGGGCGATATAGATGATCGTTAGAACGACGAACCCGATGACGATCAACCTTAACAAAGCCAGCATAATCCCTGCGCCTCTCTTGTGCCCCGGGCCGGGTGTCAGTCGGTGACGGGCCAGACGATCTTGATCTCGCCGCCGCTTTCACGCTCTGGCGTTTCCAGCTCTCCGCCCAATTGTTGGGCGGCGGCAAGCAGGATGCGCATGCCGAGCCCCGTGCCCGTGGTCCGATCTTTGGGAATACCGGGGCCGTCGTCAATGCAGCTGAGGTGGTAGAAGCCGCCCTTGCGTTCGCCGCGCAGGTCGAGTGTCCCGCGCTTGCGGCCCTCGTAGGCGTATTTCGCAGCGTTGGTCATCGCCTCGTTCACGATCATCCCCACCGATGACGCAGAGCGGGACGACAGATGCGCCTGATCAACCTCTATGTTCACCTGCACCCCGTCGGGCAATTGTTCACTGGTGGAATGGGCGACCTTCTTCAGGAAGGCTGCGATATCCACCGCGGCACCGGTTTCAGTCAGGTACAACGCTTCATGCAGGCTACTGATGGTCGACAGGCGGCCCTGAATGGTGTCCAGCGCGGCGCGGGCTTCGGGGGATTTTTCGCTGCGGATCTGGATGCGGATCAATGCCTCCAGGGACTGGAGCGAGTTTTTCACGCGGTGGTCGACCTCTTTGCGCAGCACCTCGGCATCGGCCAGTGCCTTGCGCAGCTCGATCTGGCGCATCGCCTGCCCCGCCAGCACCTTGAGCGCGCGACGCTGAAAATCATTCAGCTGATGCGGTTTCTTATCCAGCACGCAGAGCGTCCCGAGCGGCAGATTCTTGTCATCCTCCAGCAAGGCACCGGCATAGAACCGGATCGAATCCTCGCCGGTGACGAAATTATTGTCAGCGGTGCGCGGATCGGCGGTGGTGTCGTTCACCTCTAGGTAGTCATCGCCCGCGATGGCATGGGCGCAAATACTGTCGGTGATGTCGCTACCGTCAATTTCAAGCCCGACCTTGGATTTGAACCACTGGCGGTCTTCATCCACCAAAGAGATCAGCGCGATCGGCACCTCGCAAATCTCTGCCGCGAGGCGCGTGATGTCATCGAATCCTTCTTCGGGGGCGGTATCCAGAATATTATATCCCCGCAGCAACGCGAGGCGCATTTCTTCTTGTTCTATCAAAGATGCTTTCATCGGGAACACTCACGAAACAGCGTGCGGAAAGCACTTTTAACCAAGACTAAGGATGCAGACGATAGGCACGGATATGGCCTGACACCCCCATCCCGCGACAGCGATGCGTCAAGATATCGACGTGACAGGGTACGTCAAGCCATATTCCCTGTTTGTACTCGCGGTCACCCCCAACCGCCAAAAGGGCGTTTGCCCCCCGTAAAGGGGGCAGCGCAATCAGCCTACGACGT
This sequence comes from Sulfitobacter sp. PM12, assembly GCF_045586035.1. Classification (NCBI taxonomy): domain Bacteria; kingdom Pseudomonadati; phylum Pseudomonadota; class Alphaproteobacteria; order Rhodobacterales; family Roseobacteraceae; genus Sulfitobacter; species Sulfitobacter sp. PM12. Next base: position 663,965 of record NZ_CP151529.1, on the reverse strand, counting down.
TGAAATCAGGGCCATAAGGATAGCCGGTGATATTGTCGTTACCGTCTTCTGTGATCACCAGAATATCATGTTCGCGGTAGCCGCCCGCGCCGGGTTGACCTTCGGGAAGGGTCAGCATCGGCTCCATCGAGATGACCATGCCGGGTTCAAGCACCGTGTCGATGTCCTCGCGCAGCTCCAGCCCTGCTTCGCGGCCATAGAAATGCGACAGCACGCCGAACGAATGACCATAGCCAAAGGTGCGGTATTGCAGCAGATCACGCTCTTCAAGGAAGGCGTTGATCTTGTGGGTCACATCGGCGCAGCTGACACCGGGCTTCAGCAGGCTCATCCCGTATTCATGGGCGGCGACATTGGCCTCCCAGATTTTCAGGCTAGCGGGGTCCACCTCTCCGGCGAACATGGTGCGTTCCAGCGCCACGTAATAGGCCGAGATCATCGGAAAGGTGTTCAGCGACAGGATATCGCCGCGCTCCAGCTGCCGTGCAGTGACCGGATTATGCGCACCATCGGTGTTGATGCCGGATTGGAACCACACCCAGGTGTCGCGGTATTCGGCGTCGGGGAACCGCTTGGCGATTTCAAGCTCCATCGCATCGCGGCCTGCCATTGCGATGTCGATCTCGCGCGCGCCGATCTTGACCGCATCGCGGATCGCATAGCCGCCTACATCAGCAACCTGAGCGGCCTGACGGATCAACGCAATCTCTGCCGGAGACTTGTGCATCCGCTGGCGCATGGTCGTCTCGAACAGGTCGATCATCACCACCGGCTCAAGGAAATCTTCCAGCTTGTCGCGCTGCATTAGCGTCAGGTGGTCCCCTTCATAGCCGATCACCGCGCCCTTGCCCGTAACCGAGGCGACGGCGCGCCAGTAATTGTCGCGCTGCCAGTCGGTGTAGGTGATGTTGTCGCAAAAGCTTCGGCGCCACGGCTGACCGGCGTCGATGCCTGCGGAGATCGTCACACAGTCTGTCTCGGTCACCACCAGCCCATAGGGGCGGCCAAAGGCGCAATACAGAAAGCCCGAATAATAGGCGATATTGTGCATTGAGGTGAAGACCGCCGCCGTCGCACCGGCCGAATCCATCCGTTCGCGCAGCTCTTCCAGACGCGCTTCGTATTCAGCGGTGTCAAACGGCAGCGGAGACTTCGTGCCGTTATGGAAACGGTACATATCGGGACGGGCGGTTTTGGATGTATTGGTCATATCAGACCCTCCTTCTCAGAAAGGTCCCGGCGTGCAGGACGCAAGGGCCGTGAAATGCAGGACGACGCCATCGTCCCAACCCACCCCCTGTCTCGCCGATTTGCGCGGCCCGATCAAGGCTCACTTTATGCCAAGCAGCGCTTTCACCATATCGCTGTCGGGGTCTTCCAGCAGATCGATAATGTCAAAGTGGTGCCGCCCCTCGACGACGAACTGCTTGGCTCCCCACACGCGCGAGAATTGCTCGGCCTGCTCCAGAAAGGCGGGGCGCTCATCGGCCCCGACCCAGATCGTGACGTTCACCCCATGGGGCGGCGTCATGTTCACGGGGCTTTCCGCCGTCGCTTCGGCTTCGTCCAACTGAAGAATGTCGTTCATAGAGGTCTGCAACAGCGGCATCAGGTCTGCCACGGGCGAGATGGACACGATATTCTCGATCCGGTCGCGGACATCGCCGGACAGGATCAGCGGGTCGGTCATGCGGGCAACCTGCTGCCCCCCTGCGGAATGGCCGACAAGCGCCAGCGCACCTTGGGTGCGTTTGGCGATCTCGGAAATGGCGCGAGCGACTTGTCCGGTGATCTGGCTGATCCGCACATCGGGGCACAGGTCATAGCCGACCATCGCAACCGCATAGCCGCGCGCCAGAGGGCCAGCCGCCAGATGGGACCAATCGGCAGGAGCAAACGCTTTCCAATAGCCACCGTGAACAAAGATCACCGTGCCCCGCGACACGCCTTCGGGTTCAAACAGATCATAGACTTCGCGGTCGGTCGGCCCGTAAGAGATATTCTTTTGCGCACGAAACCCCAGCTTCTTGCGGAATGCCGCTGCGGCGTCTTTCCAGCGGGGCGGATATGCCTCTGCGTTATCGATATAAGCGGCGTTGGCATAGGCGTCGTCTAGCTGCATGTGGTCCTCCGTCAGCGTCCCGATACGAACTGGAACTAGACAATCATAGCGTTTGTTGCTTTGGGTAACCACAGACAAAAGCGGAGAGATCAAAATGACTGACGCAAAGACTGACCTGAAATCAATGCTCAAGGATCCAAGCCTGCTAGAGACCCGCGCCTATATCGGTGGCGAATGGGTGGATGGCGACGATGGCACCTTTGATGTGGTGAACCCCGCCCGCGGCGATGTGATTGCCAAGGTCGCCAACCTCAGCCGTGCGCAGGTGGCCGGTGCCATCGCCCAGGCGGAAAAGGCACAGAAGGAATGGGCCAGCTGGACTGGCAAGGAACGGGCCGGCGTCATGCGCAAATGGTTCGACCTGATGATGGAAAACCAAGACGATCTAGGGGCCATCCTGACCGCTGAACAGGGCAAGCCTCTGGGCGAGGCCAAAGGCGAAATCGCCTATGGCGCGTCCTTCATCGAATTCTTCGGCGAAGAGGCCAAACGCGTCTACGGCGAGACCATCCCCGGCCACCAGCGCGACAAGCGGATCACCGTGATCAAGCAGCCCATCGGCGTGGCCGCGTCGATCACGCCCTGGAACTTCCCCAACGCGATGATCACCCGCAAGGCCGCGCCCGCGCTGGCCGCTGGCTGCGCCTTCGTGGCGCGCCCCGCTGCGGAAACACCGCTGTCGGCAATCGTGATGGGTGTGCTGGCCGAACGCGCGGGCATCCCCGCAGGCGTGTTCAACGTGCTGCCGTCGTCCTCTTCTTCTGCCGTGGGCAAGGAGTTCTGCGAAAACCCCGCAGTGCGTAAACTGACCTTTACCGGATCAACCGAAGTGGGCCGCATCCTGCTGAAACAGGCTGCCGATCAGGTCATGAAATGCTCGATGGAGCTGGGGGGCAACGCGCCGTTCATCGTCTTTGACGACGCCGATCTGGACGCCGCTGTCGAAGGCGCGATCCTGTGCAAGTTCCGCAACAACGGCCAGACCTGTGTTTGCGCGAACCGCATCTACGTGCAGGCCGGTGTTTATGACGCCTTCGCTGAAAAGCTGAAAGCCCGCGTCGAAAAGATGAAGGTCGGCGACGGCTTTGAAGACGGCGTAGAGCTGGGGCCGCTGATCAACGGCGATGCCTCCGAGAAGGTGAAAGAACATGTCGAGGACGCGGTGTCGAAAGGTGCCGAAATCCTGCTGGGCAGCAAAGAAGAGAAGATGGACGGCAACTTCCTCGCGCCGACCATCATCACCGGTGTGACGCAGGATATGAAAGTCTCGAAAGAGGAAACCTTCGGCCCGCTCGCCCCGCTGTTCAAGTTCGACAACGAAGACGACGTGATCGAGATGGCGAATGACACGATCTTTGGTCTTGCGTCCTACTTCTACGCCAAAGACCTGAGCCGCGTGTACAAGGTCGCAGAGGCGCTGGAATATGGCATCGTGGGTGTGAACACGGGCATCATCTCGACCGAGGTCGCGCCGTTTGGCGGCGTCAAGCAGTCCGGTCTTGGCCGCGAAGGCAGCCACCACGGGATCGAGGATTACCTTGAGATGAAATACATCTGCATGTCGGTCTGACCTGCGGATCATCTGGGATTAGAAACGGGCGGCGGGATCATCCTGCCGCCCCTTTTCGTATCAGCCGTTCAGCGCGCGGGTGATCAACTGGCCCAAGCGCGCGATCCCTTCCGCGATCTTGCCTTCGGTCGACGTGGAGTAGCTGAGCCGCAATGTATTGCGCCCCGACCCGTCCGCGAAAAACGCGTGCCCCGGTACAAAGGCGACCCGTTCGCTTTCCAGCGATTGTTTCAGCAGATCGGCCCCGTCCAGCGTGTCGGGCAGTGTCACCCAGATGAACATGCCGCCTTCGGGTTTGGTCCAGCTCACCCCATCGGGCATATGCGCCTGCAGCGCTTCCAGCATAGCATCGCGACGGGCACGGTAGGCGCTTCGGATCGTGTCGATGTGGCTGTCGAAATGCTGCTCCGCGACCGAGGCCACGGCAATCTGGTTCAATGTGGCACTGTGCAGATCCGCCGCCTGTTTCATCAACACAAGTTGCGAGATCACCGGCATCGCGGCGCAGACCCAGCCCACACGCAGCCCGGGCGACAGTGTTTTCGAAAAGCTGCCGCAATAGATCGTCCGACAGGCTTCCAGATCACCGTTCCGGCGTTCGGCCTCAAGCGCGAGGATCGGCGGGATCGCGTCGCCGTCAAAGCGCAGCGACTGATAGGCCGCGTCTTCGATCACGGCGATGTCCATTTCCTCGGCCAGATCAATCACCCGCTCGCGCGCGGCGCGGCTGACGGTGGCCCCTGTCGGATTGGCAAAATCAACGGAAAGATAGGCGAACTTGGCCGCGCCGCCTGCCTCTTTCGCGGCGGCGGTATAATCCGCGCCACTGCGGTTGCTCAGCGGGTCCAGCTTGTCGTAGCGCGGCTCGTAGGCGTTAAAGGCGCCCAAAGCCCCCAGATAGGTCGGCCATCCCACCAGCGCGGTATCCCCCGGCGACAAGAACAGCTTGCCCAGATAATCCAGCGCCTGCTGCGAGCCCGAGGTGATCAGGATGTTGTCCGGCGTCGCGGGAATACCGATCGCCTGCATCTGCGCGGCAATCCAGACGCGCAAAGGTTTGTGCCCCTCGCTGGTGGAATACTGCAACCCCTGCGCCGCCATCGGCCCGTTCAGCGCCTCGGCAAAAGCGTCCTGAAACGCCGTTTTTGGAAACAGATCAGGGTCAGGAATACCACCCGCGAAAGAGATGATATCCGGCTGGTCCAACAGCTTGAGCAGCTCGCGAATTTCCGACGCCTTCATGCGATTGGCGCGTGTGGCAAATATTTCCTGCAGTGACATCCGGCGTTCCTCCCCCGACTGGATCGGGGCACTGTGCCCACTGCGCTATTTTAAGTCAACAACTGTGACCTAGCCCCCATGCGCGCACAAAAAAGCCCGGCGCAAATGCACCGGGCTTCGTCTGTCACTGAGGTGTCGCTTAGTTAACGGTGTTCGCGTCAACCACATCCTTTTCAATCGCCTTTGGCGCACGCGCGATCTGGATCTGGCGCGGCTTCAGCGCTTCGGGCACCTGACGTTCCAGATCGATGTGCAGCATACCATCGGCATGGGCCGCGCCGGTCACTTGCACGTGATCCGCCAGATGGAAGCGGCGTTCGAACGCGCGGGTCGCGATGCCACGATGCAGATAGGTTTTGTCCGTATCCTCATCAGCTTTGCGCGCCGAGACGATCAGCGATTTTTCACGGACTTCAACGCTCAGGTCGCCTTCGGTAAAGCCGGCGACGGCGATGCTGATACGATAGGAATCATCGTTCAGTTTTTCGATGTTGTAAGGGGGATAGCTTGGCTGCGGTGCGTCGTTGGCCATCACGCGATCCATCAGATTGGCAATCTGGTCAAAGCCGACAGTCGAACGGTGCAGCGGTGCAAAATCAAAACTACGCATAGGTATTCATCCTCGTTTGAGCGATAATCATTCAGGCCTTCCACCATGGACAGACCCTGGGTTGTCTGCCGGAACCCTCAACAGGCGTTCCGGTGACATGCATGTGGGGATGGGTAAATCGCGTTTCAAGGGGACAAAATCACCCCGATGACAAGGTCAGGGTTTGACGAATTTCGCGCCGGTGGTGCGGCGGCGATCCTCTGACGTGATGCGCTTGCTGACAACACCTCCGCCTTGGAACACCCCCTTGCCTGCCACCAGATCCGCCTGAAGCCGGGCCAGCGGCGCGCCAAGCGCGGTACCAAGAGACACTTCCTTGTCCTCGACATGGGCCTTGGCGGATACGACAGACACAATCTGCGGCACCCCGTTTTCAAAGGTAAAGATCGGCGCACCACTGGCCCCGAAATCAACGGAGCATGTGGTCACCAGCACGCCTTCTTGGCGGGCCAGCACGCTGCAGACCTCTTGCAGGGACGGTGCCTCTGACCGGTCTTTGGCATAGCTCACCACCCCTAACTGGTCGCCACGGCGCGGACGGCGGGCGGTATCGAAGGGTTTGATCGTGGTATTGCGGATCGGCCGGTCAAGTTCGAGCAGGGCCAGATCGTTGCGCACACGGTCCGAGGATACGACGCCGTCGTAGACATAATCGGGATGCACCACCGCACGGCGCACATTGCGATAGGCCCCCGCCCGCCCGTTGCGCCAACCGGCAAGGAATTCTACCTCGCCATGATCAATGCGCTGCTTGCTTTCCCTGTCGTACAGACAATGCGCCGCCGTCAGCACCAGACGGGGCGCGATCAACGCGCCGGTGCAAAACCCCTTACCGCCGATATCCAGACGGCCCACGGCTTCCCACGCGCCGGCATCCACTCCCGTGTCCAGCCTGCGCAGCCGCGCATCCTGAGCAAGCCCAGCCGTCGCGACGGTCAGGCACATGATAGAGATGGCTACCCAACGGCGCACGGATATCGCTCCTACTTCGGTGAGGTCTGGTCTTTAGCCTCTCCTAGCCGCGAGATAAGGCGAAAATGCGGCGAAACCCCTAGCGGAGGCGAGGAATCTGCAAGTTTGTGCCTTTTTCTTGCGACAACGCCGGAGGCTTCGGCCCACCCGACGCCCAATCCAGCAACTCTACCGTGTGCACCACGGGCACGCCCGCCGCCGATCCGATCTGCATCATGCAGCCGATGTTGCCCGCCGCGATCACATCGGGGTTCTTGGCCTGCAGGGTTCTGACCTTCCGGTCTTTCAACTGCTTAGAGATTTCGGGCTGCATCAGGTTATACGTCCCCGCCGACCCGCAGCACAGGTGTGAATCCGCAGGCTCGACCACGGTAAAGCCTGCGCGTTTCAGCAAATCCTTGGGGTAGCTTTTGATCTGCTGGCCGTGTTGCAGGGAACAAGCGGCATGATAGGCCACGGTCAGGCCGTGATGGGCAGGCGTGGGGGCCTTAGGCGCATCGATGCCCGCGATATCCCCCTTGGCGGGGTTGGGCATGGCGACAGGGTCTGCGTCCCCCGCAAGATCGTGCAGCACCTCGGATACATCCTTGGCGATCGCCGACACCCGCGCCGCATCCGCCGCCAGCGGGTCATTGCGGAACATATGGCCGTAGTCTTTCACCGTGGTGCCACAGCCCGAGGTGTTGATGACGATGGCGTCCAACCCCTGCCCGTCCATCTCGGCGCACCATGCCTTGATGTTGCGCGCCGCGGTGGCGTGGCTTTCGCTGGTTTTGCCCATGTGATGGGTCAGCGCCCCGCAGCAGCCCGCGCCTTCGGCGACGACCACTTCGCAGCCCTGCCGTGTCAGCAGGCGGATGGTGGCGTCGTTGATGTCGGTGTTCAGCGCCTTTTGCGCACAGCCCGTCATCAGCGCCACCCGTTTGCGCGGTGCCCCCTGCGCCGGGAAGCTCTGCGGGTCGTCGTTGCGGCTGACCGGAGGGATCGTCTTGGGGGCCATCTCGATCATCGCACGCAACCGCGCGTCGGGCATCAACCGCGCGAAGGGCCGCCCGATCTTCGCCCCCAGAAGTGCCAACCGGAACCGCGTCGGATAGGGCAGGATACGCGCCAGAATCCACCGCAGGGCACGGTCGCTGAAGGGCCGTTTGTAGCGTTTTTCGATGTAATCGCGGGCGTGATCCACCAGATGCATATAGTGCACGCCCGAGGGGCAGGTCGTCATACACGCCAGACAGGACAGGCAGCGGTCGATGTGTTTGACCGTCTTTTCATCCGGATCGCGGTCGTTTTCGAGCATGTCCTTGATCAGATAGATACGCCCGCGCGGGCTATCCAATTCATCACCCAACACCTGATACGTGGGGCATGTGGCGGTGCAAAAGCCGCAATGCACACAGGCGCGCAGAATCTCGTTGCTGCGCGCCGTCGCGGGGTTTTTCAACTGTTCTGCGGTGAATGTGGTTTGCATGAAAGCTCCGGCATTGCGGGCACGAGACCCTGACGAGGTAAAGAGTTAAGCGGCGACGGTGCTGGCCCAGATCAGGCCGAACCAGGGCAGCGTGGTGGCCAAGATCCCCAGCACATTGGTCCAGCGCTGCGTGACGGGGCCGGGATAGGCGCGGCGCAACACCTGCGCGACAAAGGCCAGAACGGCGATCCAGCCCAGCCAGATACAGGCAATCGCCCCCATCGACGCGAGCAGGTTTTCGCCCCAATACTGCGCAACGCCATAGCGTATCGCCATCCCCGCCACGGCACAGAGAAAAGCCAAGAGCACCAGCGCACGTAGGCTGCGCCGATCAGGCTTGCCACGGGTCAAGAGGCGGAACACCAACGGCCCGCCGATAAAGACGACAAGGAAGACCGCAAGCAAACTCATGCCGCGCGGTCCAGCTGGCCCGCGTTGAAGATGCCCTTGGGATCGAACTGCGCCCGCAGGGCCGCTGTCAGCCGCGCCACACCGGCGGGTTCGGGGTGGAACACGCCCAAGCGCGCCTTGCTCTGCGCATCAGCCCGCACCAGCGTTGCATGCCCATCCATCGGCCCGATGGCCGCGCGCAGATCATGGCCCGCGGCGCTACGCAGCCAGATCAGCCCGCCCGCCCAGTCATAGGTCCAGCGCTCTGCCCCCGACCGCGCCGCGATCCCCGGCGCGTCAGAGGGTTTGCACGACACGCGCCACACATCACCCTGCCCCTCGTGAAACGCCGCCACATCACGGATGCCGGACCAAAGCGCCTGCGTCGCCGCTGCATCGCGTTGCTCGACCTCTGCCCCCGCGCCGGCGAGCAACGATTGAAGCTGGCTCAGACGGTAGCTGACCGATGCCTCGAACCCTTCGATGCGCAGTGCGGTTTCGCGGGTGGCAGGGTCATGGGCGGCACCTGTCACCTCGAACGGGCTGCCAAGGGCGCGGGCCATCGCAGCCACAGCGGCCCCATCGTCCAGCCCGTGCAACACCAAGGTCGCCTGCGTTTCAGGGCGTGGCAGCACCTTCATCGATACCTCGCTCAGCACACCCAAAGTGCCGTAAGACCCCGCCATCAGCTTGACCAGATCATAGCCGGTGACATTCTTCATCACGCGCCCGCCGTTCTTGACCACGGCACCGCGCCCGTCGACAAAGCGCACCCCCAGCAGAAAGTCCCGCGCCGCCCCGACCGAGATCCGCCGCGGCCCGCTGATATTGCCTGCCATCACCCCACCGATCGTCGGCGTGCCGCTGGTGCCCAATAGTCCGCGATGGTCCATCGGTTCGAACGCGAGACGCTGGTTTTCGGCGGCCAGCGCCTCTTCGATCTCGGCCACGGGGGTGCCGGGTTTCGCGACCAGCGTCAGCGCACCGGGTTCATACAGCGTGATCCCCTGCAGCCCCGCGACGCGCATGATCTGACCTGTCGCGGGCAGGCCGCGCGTGCCGCCCCCCTGAACCGAGATCGGGCCAGCGGCACCTTTGACCGCTTCGACCAGTGCCTCTTCGGATGTGATGGCCATATCTCGGCTCCTTCGTCGTGCGTGTGATCTGTTGAAGATCAGCAGTTAATCTGGCGCGGGTTATTCCGCCGCCAGCGCCACGGCGCGGCGTGTCTCTGACGCGTCCAGCGGAAAGACCTTGGCGGGGTTCAGCAGCCATGCGGGGTCGAACACATCCTTCACCGCCATCTGCGCCTCCAGATCGTCGGGGGCGTATTGCACATGCATCAGATCGCGTTTCTCGATCCCGACGCCATGTTCGCCGGTCAGACAGCCACCCACTTCGACGCAGAGCTTGAGGATCTCGGCCCCGAATTCCTCGCACAGTTCCAGATCGCCCGGTTTGTTGGCATCAAACAGGATCAACGGGTGCATATTACCGTCGCCTGCATGGAACACATTGCCGACCTTCAGCCCGAACTGATCGCTGAGTTCCTTGATGCGTTTGAGCACGAAGGGCAGCGAGGACACAGGGATGGTGCCATCCAGACACATGTAGTCGTTGATCTGCCCCATCGCGCCAAAGGCCGATTTCCGACCCAGCCAGATCTTGGCGCTTTCCTCTGCGGATTTGGATTGCCGCAGCTCCACCGGACTGTGCCGCTGCGCGATGTCGGAAATCAGACCCAACTGGTGGTCAATCTCCGCGTCGGAGCCTTCGACCTCGATGATCAGCAATGCCTCGCACATGGGATAACCAGCCTTGGCGAAGGCTTCCGTCGCTTCGATACAGGGGCGGTCCATGAATTCGATGGCGACGGGCAAAACACCCGCCTTGATGATGTCAGAGACACATTCCCCCGCGACCTCGTTGTCGTCGAACCCGATCAACACGGGCCGCGCACCTTCGGGTTTGTGCAGGATGCGCAGCGTGGCTTCGGTGACGACCCCCAGCTGCCCTTCAGAGCCGCAGATCAGCCCCAGCAGGTCCAGCCCGCCCGCATCCAGATGCGCGCCGCCGACCTCGATCACCTCGCCATCCATCAAGACCATCGTAACGCCCATGAGGTTGTTGGTCGTCACCCCGTATTTCAGACAATGCGCCCCGCCCGAATTCATCGCGATATTGCCCGCGATGGCACAGGCCAGCTGGCTTGAAGGGTCGGGCGCGTAAAAGAAGCCGTCTTCCTCGACCGCGCCTGTGACGCTCAGGTTGGTACGCCCGGTTTGCACCTTGATGATGCGGTTGGGGTAATCGGTTTCGATCACCTCGTTCATACGCGCCACGCCAAGGATCGCGCAGTCCGCCGTGGGCAGCGCGCCCCCCGCCAGCGACGTACCGGACCCGCGCGGCACGACGGGCACGCCCTCTTCGTGGCAGATGCGCAACACGTCCGACACCTGCTGTGTGGTATAGGGCAACACCGCCACCATCGGCGCACATTTATAGGCGGTCAGCGCGTCACATTCATAGGCCCGCGTCTCGCGTTCATCCGAGATGACAGCATCAGCCGGCAAAACCTGACGCAGCCGATCAACCACGCGCGTCTTGCGCGCGATCACGGCTTGGCTGGGAATGGGCATTTCCATGGCGAACCTCCAGTTTGGTAAAATAATATGACCAATTAAAGACATTGGCAACATAGAACCCGTCGGCGTATGCAGCTTAGCATGACTTGGATGGACCGCATCGCCCTGTTTCAACCGCTGGATTATGCCGCGTTGGCGATAATCTTTTGCGCCTGGCTGGCCATTGGCTGGCGCATCGAACATCCGAACCCCGCGAAACCCTCTGTGTCGCTGATCATGGCGCAATACCGGCGCGAATGGATGACCCAGATGATCACCCGTCAGCCGCGTATCTTCGATTCGCAGATGATCAGCACCCTGCGGCAAAGCACGGCTTTCTTCGCCTCTACCAGCATGATCGCTTTGGGCGGGACATTGGCGCTTTTGGGCAACAGCGAGCGTCTGTCCACGGTGGTCGAAGACCTTGCCCTGACCGAGCTGCCCACCGTGGTGTGGGAATTCAAAATGCTGCTGCCACTGTTCTTTCTGACCAACGGCTTTCTGAAATTCGTCTGGTCAAACCGGCTGTTTGGCTATTGTTCGGTGCTCATGGCCGCCGTCCCAAATGACCCCGAGGACCGCCGCGCCCCCCCGCTGGCGTCCAAGGCGGCAGAGATCAACATCACCGCCGCGCGCAGTTTCAATCGGGGGTTGCGATCGCTTTATTTTGCGCTGGCCAGTCTGGGCTGGATCGTCGGCCCGATCCCCCTCACCATCGCCGCTATGGTCACCGTCATCATCATCTGGCGGCGCGAGTTCACGTCACTGTCACGGCGCATTCTATTGGAAAATGAGCAAGGCTAGTCTATATGTCTGTTTTCAGACATTGGTGTATTCATGTACAAATTGATCCTTTCCATTCCGCTGCTGGTTGCAGCACAGGTCGCTGCGGCTGACCCGACCTCCATCAACTCGGTGCGCGTGTCGAAAGAGGGCGGCCTTTATAAATTCGACGTGACGATCAGCCATAATGATACCGGCTGGGACCACTTTTCGGACGCGTGGCGCATTCTGGATGCCGATGGCAACCAGCTGGCAATCCGCGAATTGATCCACCCCCACGTGGACGAACAACCGCTAACCCGTTCCCTGTCCGGCGTTGAGCTGCCCGCAGGCACGACAGAGGTCGGCATTCAGGCCCGCGATACGCAGTCCGGTTGGGGGAAGGAGATCAAGAAGGTCCAGATCAAGTAAGGTTTGGGCCCTGCCGGACCCCAGAGCTGGCGGATTTATACGCGGTGGTATGGGCCGCCCGACAGGATCGAGGCGGCGCGATACAGCTGTTCTGCCAGCATGACGCGCACCAGCATGTGCGGCCAGACCATCTTGCCGAATGACAGCGCATGATCCGCCTCGCGGCGTAGCTCTTTGTCGATGCCATCTGCGCCGCCGATGACAAAGCACAGATCCCCCCGCCCCTGATCGCGCCAGCCCCCTAGACGGTTGGCGAAATCCGGTGAGGTTTCGACCTTTCCTCGTTCGTCCATCACGCAGATCAACGACCCCGCAGGAATGGCACGGCGCAGCAACGCGGCTTCGGCGGGCATACCGCCATTTTTCTTATCCTCAACCTCGATCACGCGCGCGGGCCCTAGGCCCAGCGCGCGACCGGTTCGATCGAACCGATTCAGATAATCATCAATGAGGTCTTTTTCCGGTCCGGCGCGCAAACGCCCGACCGCACAGATGTGAACACGCATGAACCCTGCCTGAAAGGCAGCTTAATGCGGCATCACGGCTGGGGCTTCTGTGGTCATCCACATCTTCTCCAGCTGGTAGAATTCGCGGACTTCCGGACGGAACACGTGAACGATCACATCGCCTGTGTCGATCAGCACCCAGTCGCCTGTTTCCTTGCCTTCGACCTTGGGCGAACGGCCATAGTCGTCCTTGACCATCTGGGCCAGCTTTTCGGCGATTGCCGAAACCTGACGCGAAGACCGGCCGGAGCACACAACCATATAGTCGCCAATCGCCGTTTTGCCGCGCAGATCGATCTGCACAACTTCTTCGGCTTTGTCGTCGTCAAGTTGGGAAAGGATTGAAGCCAGCAGAGCGTCGCTTGTGGCTGTGTTTTGTTCAGCAGTCATCAGGGCTGCCTGCGGGGTAGCAGTCGGAACTGCATTTGAAAGCGTTGACAGGACATTGTCCTCCTTTAGACGCGCCGACAGTCCCCCGGCGCTGGGGATGTCCTAGAATAGGCACGCCGAAGTGAAATTTCAATGACAAGCGGCCATGACCGGCATTTACCGGCGCGCGCCAGTCGGGACCGTTCCGAGAGCCGCGACACCACCGCTTTGACGGGCCGCCCGTGACGCGGCCAGAGAATGGCACGCCCTGACGGGCAAACTCTTGTCCGCTGTGAATTTTTACTGACGGCACTGGCGTTGTCAGGGGGTACGACAACCACCCTCCTCGCAGCGCCATGAAGGTCTGGCCGATAGGCGCATATGCCATCTGTCCGGCTCGGGCTGGCAGTCGTGCCACAGCGTCGCAAAGCTGCCATGCGCCCGCGACAGGGGGATATGGCGGTTCGGGCGCAGTCACGACCGGTTCACGGCCCCGCTGATTCCCGCCGCTCATTCCTGTGTTGATCCGGCACCTGCACCCGCGCGGGACAGGGCGAGCTTGCTGTCGTCCAGAACCTTGACCTCGCGCTGCGGGAAGGGGATCGAAATGCCATGCTCCTTGAACGCATCCCAAAGCGCCAGATAAACATTGCCCCTGATATTGGTCAGACCGCCTGTCGGGTCCTTGATCCAGAAGCGCAGGATATAATCGACGCTGCTGTCCCCAAAGCCCACGATATGACAGACTGGCGCCTTGAAGCTCAGCACCCTCTCGACCCCGCTTGCGGCCTCTACCGCAAGCTTGCGCACCACATGGGGATCATCCCCGTAAGCCGTGCCGAAATAGATATCGAGCCGCACAAAATCGTTGGAGTGGGACCAGTTCACCACCTGACCGGTGATCAGGTCCTCGTTCGGGATCAGATATTCCTTCCCGTCCCGCGTCACGACAGAGGCATAGCGCGCACCCAAGGTCTGGATCCAGCCAAAGGTATCGCCAAGGCTGATCACATCCCCCGGCTTGATCGACTTGTCGATGAGGATGATGATCCCCGACACAAGGTTCGACACGACCTTTTGCAGGCCGAAACCAAGGCCCACACCAATCGCCCCCGACAGCACCGCAAGCCCGGTAAGGTCAATCCCGACGGCCTTGACCCCCATAAAGAACGCGATGCCATAAAGCGTCAGCTGTACGCCCTTCACCGCCAGCACCTGCATAGAGGGGCTGATGTCTTCGTTCTTGCGGATCGTGGCAGCGCTGGTCTGGCTGATGATCCGCGCCACAGAGAAGAACAGACCGATCACCACCAGCGCGGTGATCACCGTCAGCAGCGACAGCCGGAAATCCCCGATCGACAGCGCCACCGAATCCAGAAACGCCGAGACATCATCAACCACGTTCAGCGCATAGAGCGTGGCGTAGATCCACAGCCCCCATGTCACCAGACGCCGCATGGGGCGGTTGCGCACCAGCCGCGCCGCAAAGGCGATACAGACCCAGACCGCCACCAGCGTTGCGAATATGCCGATCAGATAGGACCGCGACGGCCAGGTGATGTTCTGCATCACCAGATAGACCGTCCCTGCCAGCAGGGCGAACCACATCAGCCCCAGACGCCGCTTGACCTGCACCACCATGCGCAGCTGCCACTTGGACCACCCCTCGCGCGAGCGGACCCAGTTTTGCAGCCAGTTGCCCGTGGCGTGATGCAGCCCCCATGATATCAGCGCAAGCCCGAGCAGGATGAACATCTGGTACTGACGCCAGCCGGGCTGCATCAGGCTTTCCGCCAATCCGATCCCCCCTGCGATCAACGCCTGGATACTCTCAAGGAAATGGGCAAAGGGGTCTGGGGTCATCATGAACTTTCAAGGCAACAAACTTGTACAGGGCTTCAATGGTGGGACAATCCCGCGCACCGCGCAAGAAGGGATACCCCCGTCCGTGCACAAGCACGTGATCCGATGCAGCCGCGCCACCACCGCGCCACCACCGCACACCGTCAGAATCCTTGATCACATGACCGAAAGCGTCTAGCTAAGCCGCTATGACACATGTTTCAGACGATCTGTTCGACATTTGCGACCGCGCCCGCTTGCGCGAACGCTTTTTCGGGGCAACCCACACCGTGCTGGCGCGACTATAAACGCCCGCCCGCGCCTTGGCGCTCGTCTTTCGTACACCCCTATACTTCGCTTACATAACATACGGGAGAGGACCACATGTCCCCCAAAACGCTCTATGATAAAATCTGGGATGCCCATGTCGCGCACGAGGCCGACGATGGCACCTGCCTTCTGTACATCGACCGTCACCTCGTCCACGAAGTGACCAGCCCGCAAGCCTTTGAAGGGCTGCGGATGACGGGCCGCACCGTGCGCCGCCCTGACCAGACCATCGCTGTGCCCGATCACAACGTGCCGACCACGCTGGACCGCGCCAACGCCGCGACAATGACCGAAGACAGCCGCGTTCAGGTGGCCGCCCTTGATACAAACGCCAAGGAATTCGGCCTGCACTACTACCCCGTGTCCGACGTGCGTCAGGGCATCGTGCATATCGTCGGCCCCGAGCAGGGCTGGACCCTGCCCGGCATGACCGTTGTCTGCGGCGACAGCCACACGGCGACACATGGTGCCTTCGGGTCGCTGGCCCACGGGATCGGCACCTCAGAGGTGGAACACGTGCTGGCGACGCAAACGCTGATCCAGAAGAAATCCAAGAACATGAAGGTCGAGATCACCGGCAAACTTGCCCCCGGTGTGACGGCCAAGGACATCACCATGACCGTGATCGGTGAAACCGGCACGGCGGGCGGCACCGGCTATGTCATCGAATATTGCGGCGAGGCGATCCGTGACCTGTCGATGGAAGGCCGCATGACCGTCTGCAACATGGCCATCGAGGGCGGCGCGCGCGCTGGCCTGATCGCGCCGGACGACAAGACGTTTGAATATTGCAAAGGCCGCCCCCACGCGCCCAAGGGTGCCCAGTGGGAAGCCGCGATGGATTGGTGGAAAACTCTGTATTCCGATGACGACGCCCATTGGGACAAGGTCATCACGATCAAGGGCGAAGACATCGCGCCAGCCGTCACCTGGGGCACCTCGCCCGAGGATGTTCTGCCCATCACCGCCAAAGTGCCCGCGGCATCGGACTTTACCGGCGGCAAGGTCGACGCAGCGAAACGCGCGATCGAATACATGGGCCTGACCGAAGGCATGGCGCTGACCGATATCGAGATCGACACCGTGTTCATCGGGTCTTGCACCAACGGCCGCATCGAAGACCTGCGCGCTGCGGCGGCGGTTCTGAAAGGCAAGAAGATCAAGGACGGCATGCGCGCCATGATCGTCCCGGGCTCCGGCCTTGTGCGGGCGCAGGCCGAGGAAGAAGGGCTTGCCGATATCTTCAAGGATGCCGGTTTCGAATGGCGCCTTGCGGGGTGCTCCATGTGTTTGGCGATGAACCCCGACCAACTGGCACCGGGTGAACGCTGCGCATCGACATCGAACCGCAACTTCGAAGGCCGTCAGGGCTTTAAGGGGCGCACCCATTTGATGTCCCCCGCGATGGCTGCCGCTGCCGCTCTTACCGGACGTTTGACCGATATCCGCAAGCTCGACGCGTAAGCGGCCAGCAGATCAAAGGACAACAAAACCATGAACAAATTCGACAAGCTTTCCGGGATCGCGGCCCCCATGCCGATGGTGAATATCGACACCGATATGATCATCCCCAAGCAGTTCCTGAAAACGATCAAACGGTCGGGCCTTGGCGTTAACCTGTTTGACGAGATGCGCTATGACCGCGACGGCAACGAAGTACCGGATTTCGTGCTCAACAAACCGCAATACCGTGACGCGCAGATTCTTGTGGCGGGCGATAACTTCGGTTGTGGCTCTTCGCGGGAACACGCGCCTTGGGCCATCGCCGATTTCGGCATCACCTGTGTCATCGCGCCCAGCTTCGCGGACATCTTCTACAACAACTGTTTCAAGAACGGCATCCTGCCGATCGCCCTGCCGCAAGAGCAGGTAGACCTGTTGATGAAAGACGCCGAAAAAGGCTCTAACGCGCGGATCGAAGTGGATCTTGAGGCGCAGACGATTACCAGCTCTGACGGCGAGGTCATCAGCTTCCAGGTTGACGCGTTCAAGAAGCACTGCCTGATGAACGGGCTCGACGATATTGGTCTGACGCTGGAAAAAGCGGCCTCTATCGACAGCTTCGAAACTGCCGCGGCGCAGGCACGCCCCTGGGTCTGACCCTCACGGGCCCGGCCCGACGGGCTGGCGCGCTTGACCTAACCACGGGTTGAGTTCTATACATGGTTGTGGGCACCGCTTTGTTGCCCACAACAGACCGCGGGTTGCGTCATTTTCGCCGCAGCTATGATGCAATATCGCACCACACCTGCGCTCAAAATGTCTCAGATCCGCGCGCATCGTCAGGAACGGGCTTGAGGAATGTGGCGAAAGAAGACACAATTGAGGCAATTCTGAGGCAGGCCTTCGACACCCGAGGGCATCAAGTTGGAACAAGTACGCGGCAAAGAATCGTGGCTGGCCAGTTTGGAAGGGTAGTTTTGTGATTGCACGTATATCCGGCGCGGCAGCGCGTGGCATTCTGGTAGCATTGTTGATTGCAACGCCCGCCCTCATGTTACCCGATGCGTTGAACGATTCCAGCCAGATCACAATGCTGGTGGCGCTGATCGCCTGTTTCCTCACGTTCATCGAATACAACTCGAACTTCCCCAGCATTATCGAATTCCGCGACGCGGCCCCCTTCAACCGGCTGCGCTATGTCTGCTTGCTGGTCACGATCATCCTGCTGACGTTGATCCTGAAGCAAAAGGTCAGCCCCTCGGTTCTGGGCGGTGCCATGACCTCTATCGGGACGATCCTTGGCAATGCGATGGATTTCCCCTTTTCGCCGGTGCGCATGATTGTCCTGATGCTGCCCGAAAGCGCCAGCGACGCGCTGGTGACATCGGTCCGTACGTCCGCGGGCATGGCCTATCTGATCTCGCTGATCTCGATGGGGGCGTTTCTGGTGCTGGTGCGCATCATGAATTGGCCAGTGCGTCAGGGGGCCTTTAACGTCTGGGTGAACCTGCCGCTCTTCGACCCGACCGCGGGCGGCGATGTCATCTATCGTCTGCAACGGGACGCACGGATCAATATCGCGCTTGGCTTCCTTCTGCCCTTCCTGATCCCCGCAGTAGTCAAAGCGGCGGCCGATCTGCTAGACCCGATTACATTGCAGAACCCGCACACCCAGATCTGGACAGTCGCCGCATGGGCCTTCCTTCCTGCCAGCATCATCATGCGCGGCATTGCCATGGGCAAGATCGCCGAGATGATCGAAGAGAAACGCCGTCGCGCCTATGCCGACGAGGCGGAGAAAGATCACGGCTTGCAGCCAGCCTGATCGCAGGCGTTCTGCTGGCCGCATCCCCCGCGGTCGCAGAGCCCCTGCGCATCGCCACCTTCAACACCGAATTATCGCGGGCCGGACCGGGTCTGCTGCTGCGCGACATTGCCAAAGGGTCGGACCCGCAGGTTACCGCTGTGACGCGCTTGCTGGAAAATGTTGCTGCCGATATCATCGTGCTGCAGGGGGTGGATTACGATCTTGGCGGCACAACGCTTGGCGCTTTGGCGGACAGGCTTGGCGAGGCTGGCCCCAGCTACCCCTACCGTTTCGCGCTGCCCCCGAATGCGGGACGGCCCACGGGTCTGGATATGGACGGCGACGGTAAAACGGGCGGAGCGCGCGATGGTCAGGGCTATGGCCGCTTCTTCGGCGCGGGCGCGATGGCGATCCTGTCGCGCTATCCCGTGCTGCGCACCGACGTTCAGGATTACAGCGATTTCCTGTGGCGTGACCTGCCCGATGCGCTGCTGCCGCAGACGGCCAATCGCCCCTTCCCCTCTGCCGCGGCGCAAGAGGTGCAGCGGCTTGCTTCGCACGGGGCATGGGTCGTGCCCCTCGACATCCCAGATCAAGCGCCCCTGACCCTGCTGACCTTCTATGCCACGCCCCCTGTGTTCGACGGACCAGAGGACCGCAACGGCAAACGCAACCATGATGAAATCCTGTTCTGGGATCACTATCTGGCGGGCAGCTTCGGCCCGCCGCCAACAGACCGTTTTATCCTGCTCGGGGATGCAAATCTTGATCCGGCGAAAGGCGAAGGGCTGCGCGCCGCGATCCAGACGCTGTTGAATCACCCCGCGCTGCAAGACCCGCTAGCGGGTCAGCCCACCGTCACCTTCGACGGTTTGGGCGATATGCGTGTCGACTATCTACTGCCCTCAACCGACTGGCGCATCGTCGCCGCTGGCGTGACCCGCGACCCTGCTGCCAGCCGCCATGGCGTGGTCTGGGTCGATCTTGACCGCTAGCCGTTCTTGACCCCTCTGGCTCCCCGCGCTACCCCGCTATCAACGTATTTTTCAGGAGACATCGCATGGCCAACCCCACATTGCTAATCCTCGCCGGTGACGGCATCGGCCCCGAGGTCATGGGCCAGGTTGTTCGCATCATCGACTGGTTTGGCGACAAGCGCGATCTGGCCTTTGACGTGGATCACGATCTGGTCGGCGGTGCCGCCTATGACAAACACGGCACCCCCCTGCATGACGACACGATGGCCAAAGCACTGGCGGCGGATGCTGTTCTGCTGGGTGCCGTTGGCGGGCCGAAATACGACGAACTTGATTTCAGCGTCAAACCCGAACGCGGCCTGCTGCGCCTGCGCAAGGAAATGGACCTGTTTTCGAACCTGCGTCCGGCACAGTGTTTCGACGCGCTGGCGGATTTCTCCTCGCTGAAGAAAGACCTCGTTGCCGGGCTCGACATCATGATCGTGCGCGAACTGACATCGGGTGTCTACTTTGGCGAACCCCGCGGAATTTTCGAGGAAGGCAACGAACGCGTCGGCATCAACACTCAGCGCTACACCGAATCCGAGATCGACCGTGTCGCGCGGTCAGCCTTTGAACTGGCACGTCGTCGGGGCAACAAAGTCTGCTCGATGGAGAAAGCCAACGTCATGGAAAGCGGCATCCTGTGGCGCGAAGTCGTGCAGAAAGTGCATGACGAAGACTACCCCGATGTCGAGCTGTCCCACATGTACGCCGACAACGGCGCGATGCAACTGGTGCGCGCGCCCAAGCAGTTCGACGTGATCGTCACCGACAACCTGTTCGGCGATATCCTGTCCGATTGTGCCGCGATGCTGACAGGCTCGCTGGGGATGCTGCCCTCTGCCTCGCTGGGTGCGCCCAATGCCGATGGCCGCCCCAAAGCGCTGTACGAGCCCGTCCACGGCTCTGCCCCCGATATCGCGGGTCAAGGCAAGGCGAACCCCATTGCCTGTATCCTCAGCTTTGCCATGGCGCTGCGCTATTCCTTCGACCAGGGCGATGAAGCCGCGCGTCTGGAAAAAGCCGTTGAAAAAGTGCTCGCCGATGGGGCACGCACCGCGGATCTGATGGGCCCCGAAGGCGGCTCACCCATCTCGACCTCCGAGATGGGCGACGCGATCCTCGCCGCCCTGGACGCGAGCGTGTAAGACATAAAGCGCAGCCCTGCCGGATGACCGGCGGGGCTGCTTTGCTTTCGCCGGACGCATCAGAAGCTGCCGCATGCCGCAGCCACGCCCGTCGAAGCGGGCCTAAGCGAATGCAGCAGCCGTGACCCTATCCGCGCCCCTGCCGGCGCAGAAACAACGTCGCCAGAGTGATCACCGTCGCCATGGCAATCACACCGAGATACCGTTCGTACAGTCCATCGACATCGGTGGGTAGCATGAAAAAAACCGGTGCCGAGACGGTCCAGAGCGCGGAGAGACCGACAAGAATTCTGGCGTATATTGCACCGCAGCAGCGCGCCCCTTCTGACATGGACCACGGCAAGATCGCCATAAGAAGGCCAAGAGCATAGACCAGGTAGCT
The DNA here is from genome assembly GCF_045586035.1 of Sulfitobacter sp. PM12. Lineage (NCBI taxonomy): Bacteria > Pseudomonadati > Pseudomonadota > Alphaproteobacteria > Rhodobacterales > Roseobacteraceae > Sulfitobacter > Sulfitobacter sp. PM12. The sequence continues at coordinate 642,885 of NZ_CP151529.1, read as the reverse complement.
ATGGATCACGACGCCATCGTTGTCGTTGTCGCCGTATTCATTCCGCGCGCCAACAAGGAAGACGATCAGCCCCAAGACGGTGAAGCCCACGATCCCGACGCTCCAGCGCCAATTGCCCAGATGAATATGCGCGGCAAGTAAAGCGACCGATATCAGTGAAGCCGAAAACGCATAGATGCCGATATCGACAATATATTCATATTCACCCGCGCCAAGATCGCTGATGGTGTCGGCGATCCAGTCGTGGCCCGGAACAACAAAATCCGCGATCAGGATCATCACCGAAAACAGGATGCAGCCAAATATCGCGTACCACGCAAGGAGGCGCACGAGCCCGGGCCTTTCTCGAACTGCTGCGTCGCCGGTTTCGTTCTCCATGTACAATTTACCTTTTAAAAATGAAAAATTCCGATCGTAAGCTTTTCGTAAGCTTACGCTGGTCATGAGCACGCATCTAAATCTGCGAAAGCTCTATTATGGCCTCTGTGAAGACCCTTTTATCCCGGCTAGCCGTTCTGCGTGAACGGATAAGCATCTCCCCCGTGCTGCTGACCGTTCTTTCCATCGCATTCGTGTTCAGTGTCGATAATAGCACATTCTGGAACATCTCAAGGGATGTCTTCTCGGGGCACCTATTGTCGCTCGTGGGCTTTATGGGGGCTGTGTTCTTTTTGACGTTGGCCGCCTTCAGCCTTTTCGCATACCCATGGACGGTTAAACCGTTTCTGGTCTCGATGCTCATACTGGCCGCCATGACGTCTTATTACGTCGATACACTTGGCATTATCGTTGACCGCGATATGATCCAGAATGTCATGGTGACCACCGTCGCGGAATCCCGGCATCTGATAACACCTGGCTACATCACCCATATTATTGTCTTCGGTGTGTTGCCCGCGCTCATTGTGATGTGGGTGCCCATTCGACCCCAGACGCGGATCAGGGCGGCTGTAACGCCGATAGTGACCTTTGTTGTCAGCCTTGCATTGGCCGCAGGGTTGCTGATGTCAGACCTGAAATCCTATGCGTCGATCCTGCGCGAGCGGAAGGATTTCATGAGCAGCTACCAGCCCGGCGCCCCGTTGGTAGGCGCGATCCGATACGCCAAGATGATGTCGCGTTCGGCCAATCTGGTCCTCACCAGCACCGGAACGGATGCAAGGGGCGGTTCTGCCTATGACGCGCCGCAAAAGCCTATGCTGACCGTTGTCGTTGCGGGGGAAACCGCGCGGGCGCAGAATTTCAGCTTGAACGGATACGGCGTCGACACGAACCCAGAGCTGTCCAAGCTGCCAATTATCAACTTCAGCAATATCCAGTCCTGTGGCACTGCCACGGCGGTGTCACTGCCTTGTATGTTCTCAAAATACAGCCGAGATGACTACAGCTTTGAAAAAGGCACCTCGACCGAGAATGTGCTAGATGTCTTCGGGCATGCCGGGCTGCAGGTCGAATGGTGGGACAATAACACCGGCGACAAAGCGATTGCCGCACGTTTCAAGACGCGCAGGTTCAACGATCTGACCGACCCGGAGTTCTGTGCAACGGGTGAATGTATCGACGGCATATTCCTTGAGCCGTTGAAAGACTACATCGCATCGATCAAGCAGGACACGGTCTTGGTTCTGCACCAGATCGGCAGTCACGGGCCGACCTATTATCAGCGCTATCCGGCGGCATTTGAACGCTTCACACCCGCATGCCGTACGGCGGAGTTCAAGAAATGCACCCCGCAGGAGATCACCAATGCCTATGATAACACCATCGCCTATACGGATCAGATCCTTGCCCAGACGATAAAAATGCTTGCCGCGAATGAAGCTTTGGCCACGTCACTGCTTTATGTGTCCGACCACGGTGAATCGCTTGGCGAACGCGGGCTGTATTTGCACGGGGCACCCTATTTCATGGCCCCGGACACGCAGACCCATGTCCCGATGCTCCTATGGATGTCAGACGCATTCCGAACCCGCTTTGGCATCGATGAAAGCTGTGTGGCGGAACAGAAGGACAAGCCGCTGTCACACGACAACCTGTTCCATTCCCTACTTGGGATGCTCGACATCAACACCGCAGAGCGTAACCCCGATCTGGATATCTTCGCTTCCTGCAAAACAAATACTGAGGTGGCCAAGATATGAAGCCGGAAATTATCAAACCGCTTGAGAAACCCGAACGCGTTACGGGGGTCGCCCATCTGTTTGCCGCTGCGGGCTATTCGATTGGCGGGCTGCGACGTCTTTGGATGGAAACCGCGTTCAGGCATATCATTGTGGCGCTGCCAGTCGGTAGTGTTCTGCTCTACATCCTGGATGCGGGTGTCGCTGATTTTCTGGTCTTTCTGGTCCTCTTTTCCGCTCTTGTCGCGGTCGAGGCTCTGAATACGGCGATCGAATGCATCGTCGACCACCTCGCTCCACAGTGGGAAGTTTTCGCCCGTGATGCCAAAGACCTTGGTTCGCTCGCGACCATGTGTTTGCTTTTCGCGAACGGTTTTTTCATGGCTGTGGTCGCTTTGCGCTATTTCGGGATGGCCTGAGATATGCCGATGAACCGGTCGCAGAAAATAGAATGCCCTAAGCCTGAAACTATGATCATGTCAGCGGCAGCCGAATTGGCTAAGCCGCGTCTGGGAACTGGACAGTAACATTATGCGCATACTCTTGATCGAGGATGAAAAAGCTTTGGCGCGGCCGCTGAAAGAGCATCTGGAGGCGGATCGTCACATTGTCGAATGGTTCTGCACCCTGGACGAGGCAGACGCCGCGCTGCGTACGCTATCCTATGATGTGGTACTTCTGGACCTGCAGTTGCCTGATGGCGACGGGTTGGATTTTTTAAGCAAGCTGCGGGCAAAGGCCATACGCACGCCGATCCTCATTCTCACCGCCCGCGACAAGGTGTCGGACCGGATAGAGGGGTTGAACAGGGGGGCTGATGACTATGTGATCAAGCCTTTTGACCTAGATGAGGTCAAAGCGCGCATCCATACCGTCTGTCGACGCAGCGCCAACCAGTTTGCCCAAACGGTTCAGCTGCACGATGTGGTGGTCAATCTGTCCGATCACACCGTCATGCGCGCTGAACAGCCCGTACGTCTGACCGCTAAGGAATGGGGTGTCTTCGAAACGCTACTGCGCCGCAAACCCCAGATCGTGCCGAAGGAGAGCCTTGAAGCTGCCATCTATGACTACGGCGAAGAAGTCGAAAGCAACGCGATCGAGGCACATATCAGCCGTTTGCGCACGAAATTAGGCAAAGACCTTATCGCCACGCACCGTGGTTTAGGCTACGCCTTGACGTCATGACACGCCGCCACAAAAGTCTGGTTCAGTCGCTGCTTGGATCGCTGCTTGTGCCCGGGCTGGCGGTGATGGTGATTGGCGTTTTGATCGTCCAGCATATCTTCAAGGACGAGTATGACGAGCTGCTTGATGCCAGCCTGATTGGCAAGGCGCATCTCTTGGTGGAGTTCATCGAAACGACCCAAGGCGACGCGGGCTTTGACGTGGGCGGCTTGCTGGATTTTGAAAGCAAACTGCGTAAGCCGGATGAACGCGCGTTGATGTGGTATCTGGATCCGGATGGTCAGGTCTACGCGCAGTCAAAAAGCGTTGGTGCTTTCGCGCTTCCCACGCCATTGGCCACCGGGCTAAGCACCGCCGCCGGGCATCGCTTTATCATGCTCCGTTCAGATCAGCCCGAGACGGGCAGCGTCGTTGTGGCCGAGCCGATGGTGGAACGCAATGAGGCGATAACCGATGTGGTGATCGCTGTGGCGATCGGTTTTGGCCTGTTGGGGGCGCTTTTTGCGTTATCCTCCTTCTGGGCGGTTCGACGATCAGTCGCGATGATTGCCGAGCTCAGCCGGAACATCGCAGAAAAGAACGAACACAACCTTTCTCCGATTGAACGCGAGAATGTCTTTTCCGAAATAACCCCGGCGATTGATACGCTTGATGGGCTCATGGGGCGACTTGACCGCGCCATCACCGCAGAACGTGCCTTTGCCACGAATGCCGCGCATGAATTGCGAACGCCCGTTGCCATTTGTCTGGCGCAGGCGCAGCGGCTGCGGGCAAAGCTGAGCGACCCCGCAAAGATCGACAATATCGTCGAAATCGAAACAGGTCTGAAGCGGCTTGAGCGCTTGATCGAGCGCCTATTGCAATTATCAAGGGCGCAATCAGGACTGGGCCTCAATGCGGTCGCGACGGATGTTTCCCCGGTGATCACGCTTTTGATGTCCGAGATGCGCAGCCGAAGCCGCACCCCGGGAAAGATCGAATTGAAGTTTCCCGAAACACATTTTTTAACGCGCGTTGATCCGGATGCCCTTGGGATCATCCTGAACAATATGTTCGACAACGCCCTGAAGCACGCTAGCGGCCCTTTGCCCACGATTGTAGACGCCAGCCAATCGGGGAGAGTTGCCGTCGTGAACGATTGCGCCCCTCTCTCACCTGCGGACCTCGACCGCATAAAGCAGCGGTTCAACCGGCGTGGCGCGCTGTCAGACGGATACGGGCTGGGACTGTCGATCATACAAGATCTATGCGCCCAGTCCGGATGCCAACTTGAAATTTACGTACCCCGGGAACTGAGCCCGCGCGGTTTTGCTGCCGTCTTGCGCCTGCCCGAGACGACGAACGGCCTAAGGTGACTTTCCCCAACTGATCCGGAAGCGAGCCCAAGCAGCACCAAGCGTTATAAAATGCGTGTCAGGTCAGCCGCGCGTAAAGGCCATTGCGCGCGCGCAAGCTGTCGTGTGTTCCGGCTTCTACCTTGCGCCCTGCCTCCATGACGATGATCTGGTCGGCATGTTTCACCGTCTCGAGCCGATGCGCGATAATGAGCGTGGTGCGGCCCTTTGAAAGCCGCTCCAACGCCTGCTGGATGTCGCGCTCCGTCTCCCGATCCAGCGCCGATGTTGCCTCGTCCAGGATCAGGATCGGCGGGTTTTTCAGGAAAGCGCGAGCAATGGCGACGCGCTGTTTTTGCCCGCCCGACAGCATGACACCCCGCTCGCCCACGATGGTTTCCAGCCCTTCGGGCAGTGCGGAGACCAGCGCGCCCAACTGGGCATTCTCGACCGCAGCATCCAGTTCCGCCGCCGTGGCATCGAGTTTGCCGTACAGGATATTCTCGCGCAGGGTGGACCCGAATAGGAACACATCCTGAGAGACCAACCCGATCTGAGAGCGCAGACTGTTCAGGGTCATATCCGCAATGTCGATCCCATCAATCGTAATCCGCCCGCCGGAAGGGTCGTAAAACCGCGGGAGCAATGCCAGAAGCGTTGTCTTGCCCGCACCCGACGGCCCGACGAAAGCCACTGTCTCACCGGCTTTGGCGGTCAAGGTGACGTTGTGCAGAACGGGCAACGGGCTGTCATAGGCAAATGACACATCTTCAAAAGCGACCTCGCCTTGCGTGACGGTCACTGCGACGGCATCCGGCCGATCGCTGACATCGCGGTCGGTCTGCAACAATTCGGTGTAGCGTTGGAAACCGGCGATACCGCGGGGATAGGTTTCGATCACAGCGGCAATTTTCTCCAGCGGGCGGAAAAAGACGCTGACCAGCAGCAGGAAGCCGACAAAGCCGCCCGTGGTCAGCGACCCTTCCAGCACAAAACCCGCACCCGCCACCATCACCACAACCTGCACGAAACGCAGGCCCATGTAGTGGATCGCACTGGCCTTCGCCATGATCGCATAGGCCGACAGTTTGGTCCTGCGATAGGCTGCGTTGTCACGCGCGAACAACGTTTCTTCGTGACCTTCATTGGCAAAGGCCTGCACGACCCGGATGCCGCTGATGGCTTCCTCCAGGCGCACGTTAAAGGCCCCCACACGCGCATAGATATCGCGCCAAGAACGGGTCATGCGCGCGCCGTAGACGGCCACCACCCAGACCATCAGCGGCACGATCACGACCGTAATCAGGGCAAGCGTGACATGCAGATTGATCATCAACGCAAAGGCCCCGACAAAAGTGACCACCGCGATAAACAGGTCTTCGGGTCCGTGGTGCGCGACCTCGCCTATCTCTTCCAGATCGCGGGTCACGCGGGCGACAAGCTTGCCGGTGCGCGCCCGGTCATACCAGCGCCAAGACAGCCGGGTCAGATGCGAAAAAGCGCGGCGGCGCATCTCGGTCTCGATCTCGATCCCCAGACGGTGCCCCCAATAGATCACCACCCCCATCAGGGCGGTATTGACCAGATACACCAAGAGCAGCCCAATCGCGGCCAGTATGGTCAGCCTCAGGTCGCCAAGCGGCAGCAGGTGATCTATGAAGGCGGTGATGGCGAGCGGGAAGGCAAGCTCCAGCAAGCCGGACAGCACGGCAGAGCCGAAGTCCACCCAGAACAGGCGCGTGTGGGGACGATAGTATTCGAAAAATTGGCGGAGCATAAGGCTGGCTTTCGGATAAATGTGGTCGGGGTCAAATCGGATGAACGACGGGGCTGGGCTTTGTGTCGATGACCTGCATGGGCAGGCCGTAGATCCGCCCTAGCGCGTCCGGGTCGAGCAAGGAGTGCGCCGCGCCCTCAAGCGCCACGCGCCCGGCATCCAGCGCGATAACATGATCGCAAAAGCGCACCGCCATATTCACGTCATGCAGCACCACCACGGCAGAAAGCGCACCGGCGTTGACCGTTTCACGCAGCAGCCCCAGCACGTCGATCTGATGGGCCACATCCAGCGCCGAAATCGGTTCATCCAGCAGCAAGCTACGCGCCCCCTGCGCCAGCATCATCGCTATCCACGACCGCTGTTTTTCCCCGCCCGACATGGTGTCGACCATCTGGCCGCGCTTGTGCTCCAGACCACATTGAGCAATCGCCGTATCAATCATAAAGCGATCCTCGGGGCCCAATCGACCCAAGGCGCCGCGCCAGGGGTATCGGCCAAGCGCGACCAGCTCCTCCAGCCACAGCCCTTCGGTCGAGGGGGTCACCTGCGGCAGAAATGCCAGATCGCGGGCAAAATCCCGCGGCGTCCAGTCCCTCAGGTCTTGGCCGCCATATTGGATGGTTCCAGCGCTCGGCCGGGTTTGCGCGGCGAGCATTTTCAGCAGCGTTGATTTGCCCGACCCGTTGCGCCCGACAAGCGCCGTGATCCCCGGCTTGATCGCCAAGGAAAGGTGATCGACCAGCCGCCGCTTGGGCACGTCAAAGCAGACATTTTCGAGCGTAAAGAGGGTCATGCGTGTCTCCGTCCGAGCAGGGCAATGAAAAGCCAGGGCGTGCCGATCAGCGTCGCGAAAAGCCCCAGCGGCAGGTCGTAGGGGTAGCTGGCGGTGCGCGCCCCAAAGGCCGCGAGGCTCATGAGCAACGCACCCAGACACCAGCTGGCCGCCAGAAACGGCGCGGGGCGCAGCAGGCCAAGGCTGCGGGCGATATGGGGGGCCATCAGGCCGACGAAACTGACCGGGCCGACCAGCACGCTTGCCGCGCCAGTGGCCAGCCCTGCCGCCAGCACAACGGCAAGCCGCACGGTGCCAAGCGGCACCCCCAGACCCTGCGCGACACCCGATCCCAGCGGCAGGATGTCGAACCAGCGCGACAACAAAAGCGCCGCGCCAAGCGCCGCCACCGCCATCGCGGCAAGCGCCATCGCCCCTGCGACCGAGACCCGTGTAGCGCTTCCCGCAAGCCACCCCAGCAAGGACCATGCTCTGGGATCACCTGACGCCATAATCGCTGCCAGAAGGGCCGAGGCGAAGGCTCCGATCGCCAGCCCCGCCAACAACAGCCGCGCCGGTGCCATATCACTGCGCGCCGCATAGGCGGACAGGATGATCAGCGTCGCCGCCGCCCCGCCCGAAGATCCGAGCGCCAGCGCCACGGGCGACGGGGCGGGCAGCAGGAACAGCGTCGCCGCATAGCCAAGCGCGGCACCACCGGTCACACCCAGAACCTCGGGCGCGGCCATCGGGTTTGCCGTCACCCGCTGCAATGCCGCCCCCGAAAGCGCCAGCAGCGCTCCGGCAGCGGCAGCCGCCAGAATGGCCGTGGCCCGCAATGGCACGAAACTCGCCGCAATCGCGCCCGATATCACGCCCCAGCCCTCGGGTCCGCGGGTGCCAAACAGGCTCAGCACGGCAAAGGCGACCGCCGCGCAGGCCAGCAGAGCAACCCGCCGCCACGGGTGCGGCGCGCGCGGTGGCAAAGTGTCGTTACGTTCAGCCTCGGGCGGGACAATGTTGCGCAATCGCGGGAGCAAAGCGATCAAAAGCGGCCCGCCAATCAGCCCGGTCAACGCGCCCGTCGGCAGTTCTGGCAGCCCAAAGGCGGCAAGCGCCAGCAGCGCGCTGTCCACCAGCCACAGCAGCAGCGCGCCCGCCAGTGGCGCGGCCAGCAGGACTTGCGCCACGCTGCGCGCGCCCAAACGCCGTGCCAAGGCCGGTGCCGCCAGCCCGACAAACCCGACCAGCCCCACCTCGGCAGAGACCATGGCCGAGACGAACACCGCCAACGCCAGCGCCGCGACCCGTATCGCCCCGACCTGTGCCCCAAGCGCCTTGGCCGTGGCCCCGCCAAGACTTAGGGCCACCAGCGGCCGCACCAGCAAGGCGGCCCCCGCCGCCCCCAGCACCAGCACCACAGTCAGTCGGGTCACCCCGTGCCAACTGTCTTGTGAAAGCGCCCCGCCGTTCCAGATCACCAGCGACAGCAGGTAATGCCCCTGCCCCAGTGTGAGCGCGGTAGAGATGGCGGAAGCAAGCATGCCCACCAGCATCCCCGCGATGGTGACCGTAACAGGCGCAAAGCCACGCCGCGCGCCAAGCGCCATGACAATGAGCGCTGCAAGCCCGCCTCCGACCAATGCGACAGGGCCGGGACCAAGGGCGAGCATATTCGGCCAGAGGAGCGTGGCGCAGACCAGCGCCAGCTGTGCACCCGAGGCCACGCCAAGGGTCGTTGGATCAGCCAGCGGATTGCGCAGCACCGCCTGCATCAAGGCACCCGACAGCCCCAGAAGCGCCCCGATCAGCAGGGCAATCACGGCCCTCGGCATCAACCCGAAGGCAAAGAGGATCTGTTCGGGCGACAGGTCTTGCGGACCTGCGACGGGCAGCACCCATTGCGCAGCGGGCAGGGCGGCAAGCGCTGCGATGGTCCATAGGCACGCCGCGCCGATGGCGGCCACAAGGGGCAGCGTCAAAAAGGGCGGACGGATCATGCGGTTTCCAGCGCGGTCACAAGATGGGACGCAAAACGCAACCCGGAAGGCGCGCCGCCAAAGGGCATCTGATCGGGCAGATACGACACGCGACCCGCCCGCACGGGCGGCAGCGCGGACCAAAGCGCGCTTTGGCCAATCGCGCGCCGTGCAGTCACTGGCAAAGCGCCCGCGATGACCAGATGCGCCTGCGGAAAATCGATCAATCTGGACAGAGGGACCGGGGCATTGAATCCGAGTTCAGTATCGCCGCCCCAGGCATTCGTCAGACCGATCCGGTGAAGCGCCCCGCCATACAGGCTGTCGCTGCCATAGATCTGCACATGACGCGCATCCCCCACCGTCATCAACACAAAGGGGCGCGCGGCAAAGCCTGTCGCCCGTGCGCTCAGCGCATCGAAAGCGGTCTCAAAGTCCTGACGCACCCGATGGCCCACCTCTCCGCGGTCCAGCTGTATTGCCAACGTCTCCAGCGCCGAAAGCGCTTTGGGCAGCGCCGGTTCGGTCGGGATGAACATATTTTGTGTGAACACCGGTGCGATACGTCCCAGCTGCGGTTCAACGAAACTGTAGAAATTCGACGACAGGATCAGGTCAGGGGCGACAAGGCTCAGCGCTTCGAGGTTGGGGCTGCCGCGCAGCCCGACATCCGCACAGTTCGGGGGCAGCGTCACCGCCGTACCGCGCAGGAACTGACGTTTCTCTGCCACGGCAACCAGCGGCAGGTCGAGGGCGGCCGCGGTTTCCGCCATCGCCCAGTCAATCGCGGCGAGGCGCGATCCCCCCCAACCGCGTGCGCCGCGCGCGCGAGATGCCACAAGAGCGCAGGCTCCTGTGGCAATGATCGCGCGGCGCGTGAGGGCGAGGGGTTTTACCACTTCTTGGACAGCGTCGCAGAGATCGTGCGCCCGTCGCCATAGTAGGTGGAGAAATAGCCCACCGACGAGACATAAGCCTCGTCCGTCAGGTTGGTCACATTGACCTGCAGTTCCGTGCCGTCGTCAAAGTCATAGGACACAGCCGCATCCAGCAGCGTCACAGAGTCGAGCTGATTGGCATTGGCGTTAAACGCATAGCGTTCCCCGATGAACCGCGCGCCTGCGCCCACGGTCAGCCCGGCAAGCGGTCCGCCCTGGATCTCTTTCGATGCCCACAGCTTGAAGGTATGTTTCGGGGTCAGCCCCAGTTCGTTGCCATTGTTGTCACCGCCGATGATCTCGCTATCGGTATAGGAATAGCCGCCCGTCACGCTCCAGCCGTCGGCCAGATTGGCACGGCCTTCCAGCTCAATCCCGCGGATGCGGGATTTGCCGACCTGATCATAGGCCCGCACCCCGGCCCCATTCTGTACATAGACGGGGCGGTTCTTCTCTTCGAGCTGATAGATCGAGGCCGACAAATAGGCATCAAGGGTGGCGGGCAGGTATTTCGCGCCAACTTCCCATTGCTCGCCCGTGGTCGGGTCAAGCGCTGTGCCCGTATCGCCCGGTTCTGCAAAGCTTTGGAACGAGGTGCCATAGGACAGATAGGCCGACACGCCATTGTCCCAGACATAGCCAACGCTTGCCTGACCGGTGGTGGCGCTGTCGTCGCGTGTCAGATCAACGGTGCCGGGCGTGCCGCCAGAGCCCGGAACGGTGTAAAGGGTGTTGGACTGCCCTTCGGATTTGTTTCGATCATGGCGCAAGGCCAGACCCGCGCGCCAATGGCCATATTCGATTTCGTCGCTGGCGTAGATGCCGACCTGTTCCACGGTCACATTCTTGTTCGCATACCAGCTTGCCCCGTCGCGCACCGGCGTGATCGGGCTGTAGTCTGGCGCGGCAAAATCAATGCTGTCCTGACCATAGTAAAACACGCTGAGCGCAGTTTCTTCGAACCGGCTGGCATCGATACCAAAGGCGAGATTATGCAGCACATCGCCGGTCAGCGCCGAGCCTTCAAGCCGCAGGTCCGTGGCATAAGACGTCACATCTTCGTCTTGCAACAGCTGTGTGCGCGCCACATCGGTGCCGGTCACGCCGCCGACAGAAAGGTTGGAATAGGACCAGTCGAATTTCGTCACGCCCGTGTTGCTGACCAGCCGCCAGCCATTATCGAACGTGTGGGTGACCTGCGCGCCCAGATTAAGCACTTTGCGGTCGCCGTATTCCAATGCCTCATTGCCAAAGTAGAAGTCGCGCAGGTCTTCGTCGGAACGGGTGCCGACCAGCCCGTTGGGCACGCCCGAGGGGGAATCCGGGTCGTCATCCTGATAGGACAGCAGGAATTCCACCGTCGTAGCATCGGTCGCCTGGTATTTCGCGGCAAAGCCCAGATAGGCCCCGGGGTTGTCGTATTCATCGATCCCCAGAACGCGATTGCCCGCCTTGCCGACGATGCGGTAAGCAAAGCGGTTATCGACCACGCGGTTGGCATCACCAAAGACATAATAAGACCCGTTGCCATCCGCATGCAGGCCCAGCTCGGTCGTGTCGCCATCAGATTGCGCGCGTTTCTGGATCAGGTTCACCAGCCCGGCGGGCGACCCTGCCCCGTATAGCACCGAATTTGGGCCGCGCAGAAGCTCCACCCGTTCCATGCCGTAAAGATCAAGCGAGGGCGCGCCATAGTTCGGGCGCGTAGAGCGGCTGAACTGCAACCCGTTGAGGTAGATCTGGTTTTGCAGGTCAGCCCCGCGGACCGAAATTGAATCAAACCGCGGATCGGCCCCATAGGCTTCGGTCACGACACCCGCCGCATAGCCAAGCGCCTCTGAAAGATTGTTGGCGGCCGTATCCTCGATCTGGTCGGTGGTGACCACCGTGACGGAGGACGGCGTTTCCAGCAAGGACCGCCCGCTTTTGGTCGACGCCGTGGTGCCCGCGGCATAGCCCACCACCGGGCCGGTCGGGTCTTCTTCGGACTGGATGATGATCTCGCCCAGATCAACGGCGTCCTGCGCCGTCGCCACACCGGCAGACAGGGCCAGCGCGCTGGTCCCCAGCATCAAGAAAAAGGTGAACTTCATGGATGTACGTCCCGCTGTTTATTTTTCCGAGTATTTAACTCAGCTATAAGGCGACGTCTTGAACGCATCCGCCGTCATTTGTCCCAATCCGCTGTAAACGTATCACTGAATATCGCGTCGCCACTGCGATGGCGGCACCCCGACAGACCGGCGAAAGACCCGTGACAGATGGGCCTGATCGGAAAAACCGGTTGCCGCGGCGATGTCGGCAAGGGGGCGTCCGGGGTCGGCCATCATCTCCTTGGCGGCGACGACGCGGCATTCAGCTATCCAGCGTTGGGGCGACAGACCCGAGGTTTGCTTGAACGCGCGGCTGAACCAGCTTTCGGAGAGCCCCGCCAAATCTGCCAGTTCGCCCACACCGACGGGGCGAAATATATTCTGCGCCATGTACTGCCGCACGGCCGTCATATGCTGAGGCGACAGCCCGCCGGACGCAGGCAGGGCGTTTTGCGACGCCGGGTCCATCACTGCGCCCAAAAGCGATTGCAGCAGGCCTTCCAAGACCATCGTCCCACGTTGAGGGGTCTCCACTTCGCTGGCCGCCAGACGGCCAAGGGTCAGCAGCACGCTATCCTCCGGCGCAAACATCACGCGGCGAGGCAGCTCTGATACGCCGATCGCACCAAGCCGTGTCTGCAATGCCGCCGCGTCAAAATGGAAATCGATATGGCTGAGCCTTTGGGCCTTGCCCAGCTTGCTCCACAACGGGGTGCCTGCCGGAACAAAGAAAGCGCGCGTTCCGAATTGGGCCGTCGCCCCCTCGCCCGTTCGAAGCGCGATCAGCGGCGGGGTGTCATCCAGAAAGACCACAAGGCGCGGATCCGGTGCGGTGTAATACCCGCCGCCCCCTTGGTCCCCGTCGACATGCCAAACATCTGCGATAGCCCCCGACAAGGGCCGAAACCGCAAGGGCTTGATCGTGCGCAGGTTCCGGGTCTGCGCCTCCATACGAGGGACAAAAACCTGTGGCACATAGGATTTTGATAGAGGGGCGGATGACATGACGACGCGCTGAGACAGCTCCAGAATTCTGAAACCATTTTCTGACAAATTTACTCGGATAAGTCAATTCCGCAACATCCCCGCGGGGATCGTCACCAAGGGTCAGTCTTGCACCATCGATACGACGCGCCCCACTGCGCTTTGCACCAAGGGCATATAGGCCTGTTGTGCCTCCCGAGGCCACCGGATGAACAGCATGGCCTCGCCTGCGATCCTATTAGCGCTCAGCGTCGCTTCCAGATCTTGAAGGGAGCACCGCAAAATCTTCTGATCCTTGCGCTGCGCTTTCACGGCGATTTGCAGGTCGAACTGAACCCCCGGATGCGCTGTCTTTAGATGATCCACAATCTGTGGCGCAGCACCCACGGCCATGTAAAGCGCCACGCATGTGCCGGGTCTGATATCCTTGATCGGTTCGGGCACCGCATATCCATCTTGGCGATGGCCGGTCGTCAGCACCACGGTGTCGATCTTGCCCCGATCCGTCAGGCTTTCACCGATGCTCGCGGCCGCGGCGCAGGCCGCGGTGACGCCGGGAATGATCTCGAATGCGATACCGCTGGCTTTCAGCGCATCGACTTCTTCTGTGCTGCGCCCGAACACCCCCGGATCACCGCATTTCAGCCGTACGACGCGCTGGCCGCGTTTGGCAGCCATCACCAGGGTCTGTGTGATTTTCTCTTGCGGCCAACTGTGACAGCCCGGAGCCTTCCCAACGTAAATGCGCTCGGCGTCACGACGGGCCAATTCAAGGATTTCAGGGTCAAGCAACCGGTCATAATAGATCACATCGGCTTCTTGCAGGCGCTGCACGCCGCGCAGGGTGATCAGATCCTTCGCCCCCGGTCCTGCGCCAACAAGGCTGACACTGCCGCCCGCAGCGGTGCCGAAGTCGCCCGTTTCGATGGCCGACTTGATACGCTTGGCCGCCGCGCGTTTGGCACCGGCGGCAAACATCCAGCGCGGGCTGTCGTTGAAGACCCAACGCCACAGATCGCGACGCGCGCGCGGATCAAGGCGCGCAGACGCTTTCCCCCGCAACCGGCCCGCAAGAGCAGCAAGATCCCCCAGCCGCGGCTCCAGCATTTCCTCTACTTTCGTCTTGATCTGGCGGGCCAGCACCGGGGCTGTCCCCTCGGTGCCGATGGCCACGACCACCGGATCACGGTCCACGATCGAAGGCGTGATCGCGTCGCAAAGCTGTGGCTGGTCGACGACGTTCACAATCGCCCCGGTCTCTTTGGCCAAAACATGCAGCGCCATGTCCGCACCAGGGCAGCCAGTGGCGATAAAGGCCAGCGCGGTGTCTGAAAAGCTGTGCGGGGTGATTGGACCGTCGTGAAGTGTGACACGGCCCGATGCAGCAAGGTCCGACAGTTCGGCATCGAATGTAGTCGCCCAGACCTCGACCGTCGCCTCGGTTTTCAGGATCAGGCGCGCCTTCTGGGCGGCCTGTTCGCCCCCGCCCATGATCACGACGCGGCGACCCGCCATTTGCAGGAACATTGGAAATGTCTTCATGCGGATTGCTCCTTTGACTGGTGTCGCTGGTCCCAAAGGCTGCGCGCCATTTGGTCGGCTTGAGAGAGCGTCGGAGACGCCTTCAGCGTCCACAGCGCAAGTGCCGCAGTTCCGGTCACCGTGGCGATTGCGAAAGGATCGTCCACGCGCCCCTGCCACAGGCCGTGCAGGTCGATGATATCGCCTGTTTCATGCAAACGCCGGGTGTCATCCAGGATTGGCGCGGCGGTCTGCTGGATATGCGCCCCGTCGCGCAGGCCGAACAGGGTGATGTCCTTGGAGGGATGGCGCTCGAATTCGCCGCCGCCCCCTTTGATGATGCTCAGATCCTGCTGGCCCAACAGTTGCGCGGCTTGGGCCTGCAGGCTGCGGTAGGACGGGTGGAACACACCTTGCACCGTCGCCGGGGCCTCGGACGGGTTCCACATCCGCAATACCGTATTGAAGCACGATCTGAGGCCGAGCGTATCGCGCAGGTTCAAGATGCTGAAAGCCGCAGGGCTTAGGGTTTCAAGCGGGGTATAGGTCACCTGCGGTCCGGCAAGATCGATCACTTCGCGCACCGATGCATTGGCCGATTGATGCGAATTCCACCCGTGCATCGAAATGCTGTAACCGGCCTGCCCCACCAGCCGCGCAGCAAGCAGGAACAGCGGCACCCCCCGGCTGCGACCTGCGGCATAGGACGGCCAGTCCAGATCCGCTCTGGGCAGTTTGCCCACCACATGTGCGCGCAATGCTGCGGTGAAACCGGCAATCTCTTCGGGGGTTTCGCCGCGCAGACGCATGACCATCAACAGCGCGCCGACCGCTTCGGGGGCAGCATCACCGCGTAAGATCAGCGCCATGGCGTCCTGAGCTTCGGCCAAGGTCATAGCGCGGGCACGCCCCTTGCCGCGCGCGACGATCCGGACATAGGGGGCCAGGCTCATTCTGCGGCCATCCGTTGCAAGGTCTGATCCAGCAAGGCGGCGAGTTCGGGTTTGCACGACCCGCAGTTTGTCCCCGCGCAGGTGGCGTCGCCCAAGGCCGCGACGGTAGAGGCCCCGCCGGCGATAGCCGCCAGCAAGGTGTTGCGCCCCACATCAAAACAGGCACAGACCGTAGCACCCGGGTCCGGCCGGTCAGCGGCATTGCGCCCGGCGAGCGCCGCCAACGCCGATGTGTCCGTCCCGATCAGCGAGATAATCGCACTGCGCGAGACGACCACCGGATTGGGGGATACGAAAAGCAGCCCGGTGATCCGCCCACCTTGGGTTATCGCAATCCGGACGCCACCGGTCGCCGCGTCGGACTGGAGCGAGAGATCACCCTCCGCCTGCCCCGTCAGAAGACGGGCCTCTGCCTCCCAATCCTCGGGGTTTTTACTGCCCGCCAGCTCTGCCTGCCAGCCCGTATTGGTGCGGGCCACGGCGGCATAGGTGGTGCGCGGGGCGGGTTCCGCGATGCTTGCCAGAAAGCCGTACCATTTCGCCTTGAAAACCTCGGCAGTGACAGCGCTGGCCTTCAAGGCGGGTTGACCTGAAATCGGGTCGGTCAGCGGCGTCATGACGCTATTGACCGTGCCCGCGGTGCTGCGCTGACGTGTCCAGTGCATTGGCGCGAACAACGCGCCTTGGGCGACGCGCGGGGTGATCAACGCCCGCATCAAAACGCGACCACGGCTGTTTTGCAACGCGATCAACGCCCCGGGGAGTGCCCCCAATGCGGCGGCATCAACTGGGTTCATCTCTACATACGGTTCGGCCAGATGTGCCCCAAGCCGCGCCGATTTGCCCGTGCGCGTCATCGTGTGCCACTGGTCGCGGTTCCGTCCGGTATTGAGCGTAAAGCGTGAATTCAGCGACACAGGGGATGTCACGGCAACCATCTGCGCCTTGCCGTCAGGGTGATAATATTGCCCGTCCGCAAAGAAACGCGCCCCATTGCGCGGCCATTGGGTCGGCACCATTTTCGCGTAATCCGCATCGGCAAAAATGCTCAGATCAAGATCGCGCGGGAAGGCCGAAGCGGCCTGATCAAGCGCGACATATTCGGCAAAGACATCCGCGGATGAGCCATAGGAAAAGGCACCCGAAAACCCCATACGCTTGGCCACGTCGCTGATGATCTGCCAGTCGGGCCGCGCATCACCGGGGGCGGGCAGAAAGGCGCGCTGGCGCGAAATGCGCCGTTCGGAATTGGTCACGGTCCCGTCTTTTTCACCCCAACCGGTGGCGGGCAGCAGGACGTCAGCCAACGCGTTGGTATCCGTCTTCTCCATGATGTCAGACGTAACAACAAAGGGCACATTTGCAATTGCGGCCGCCACGCCATCGGCATCGGGCAACGACACCGCGGGGTTGGTCGAGATAACCCACAGTGCCTTGATCCGCCCGTCGGCACAGGCCTCGAACAGATCGACAGCCTTCAGTCCCGGTTTGGTGCAGATCGTCGGGCTTTGCCAGAAACTCTGCACCGCGCTGCGATGCGCTTCATCCCCGATCTCTAGGTGGTTTGCCAGCATATTGGCCAGACCGCCAACTTCGCGTCCCCCCATGGCATTGGGCTGGCCGGTCAATGAGAAAGGGCCCATCCCCGCCTTGCCAATGCGCCCTGTGGCAAGATGGCAATTCAGGATCGCGTTCACCTTATCCGTGCCGCAGACCGATTGGTTGACGCCTTGGGAGTACGCGGTGACGACTTTGGGCGTGTTTGCCCAAAGCGCATAGAAATCAGCCAATTCCCGAGCGTTCAACCCGCTGTCCGCCGGATCACTGGCCTGTGCCGCCGCCAGTGCCGCGTCCAGCCCGTTCACATGGTTTTCCGTATAGGCCGTGTCGAGTTTTCCGGTCTCTGCCAGATACGCCAGCAACCCATTGAACAAGGCAACATCCCCGTCGGGGGCGATCCTCAGATGCACATCTGCTAGATCGGTGGTCGCCGTACGGCGCGGATCGACATTGACGATCCGCATATGGGGGCGCGCCTGTTTTGCGGCGGCAATACGCTGGTGCAGGACCGGATGGCACCACGCCAGATTGGACCCGACAAGCACAACCAGATCGGCTTGCTCCAGATCTTCATAGGTGCCGGGAACGGTATCGGTGCCGAAGGCACGCTTGTGCCCCGCGACAGAGGACGCCATGCACAGACGTGAATTCGTGTCGATATTGGCCGCCCCGATGAACCCCTTCATCAGCTTGTTGGCGACATAATAGTCTTCGATCAGCATCTGGCCCGAAGCGTAAAAGGCGACGCTTTCCGGACCATGCTGCGCGATGGCATCGCTGAATTTCTGCGCCACCATATCCAGCGCCGTATCCCAGTTTGCCCGCACCCCGTTGATCTGCGGATGCAAAAGCCGCCCGTCCAGATCAATGGTTTCCCCCAAGGCAGCGCCTTTGGAGCAGAGCCGCCCGAAGTTGGCCGGATGATCCGGATCCCCCTTGATTGTACCATCGGCGGCCGCCAGCACACCGCAACCTACACCGCAATAAGGGCAAGTGGTGCGCGTGAGGGTCATGCGGCGCTCCGCGCTTGCAGGAACGTCCGGTCCAGCAGGATGCGCCCGCTTTCCACCCGCGCCGGATAGGTCGCGACGCGGCCCGCGTCCGCGCCCTGCGCCTCTCCGGTCTCGAGAGAGAATACCCAGTTGTGCAGCGGGCAGGTCACGGATTTGCCATGCACGATGCCTTCGGCCAATGGCCCCGCCTTGTGCGGACAGGCATTATCAAGCGCAAAGACCTCATCCTCGGCGGTGCGGAACACCGCGACACAGCCAAGCGTGGTCTTGATCATACGCGCACCGCGCTGTGGCACCTCCTCAAGGGCTGCGATATCGATCCAGCTGGTCATTCCGCAGCCTCCAGTGACAGGGTTGCAAGGGGTTTGTAGCGCTCGGCCTGCTGGGTCACATGTTCGGCCCACGGGTCTTTGCGGTAAATCGTTTGGCTCAGCTCGAAGCGATCAACCAAAGCGTCGCCTTCGGCAGCAACCCGTTCCTTGATCCAGTCCAGACCGACCTTGGCCATCCATTTGTAGATGCGATCAAGGTATTTGGCATTCTCGCGATACAGCTGGGTCACCGCCTTGATCACATTGATCGCCTCTTGCTCGGTCGGCACCTGGATCAGCAATTCGGTTTCCCTGACGTCCATACCGGCCGCCCCGCCGATGCTGATCTGGTATCCGCTGTCGACACAGATGACGCCGATGTCCTTGCAGGTCGCTTCGGCGCAGTTGCGCGGGCAGCCCGACACCCCGAGTTTCAGCTTATGCGGCGTCCAGGCCCCCCAAAGCTCTTTCTCAAGCTGGATGCCCAGACCCGTGCTGTCCTGGGTGCCAAAGCGGCAATGATCCGTACCGACACAGGTTTTGACCGTGCGCAGCCCTTTGGAATAGGCATGTCCCGACACCATGCCGGCCGCGTTCAGATCGGCCCAGATGTCGGGCAGATCCTCGCTTTTTACACCCAATAGGTCGATCCGCTGCCCGCCGGTGACCTTGACCGTCGGCACCATGTATTTATCCGCCGCATCGGCAATGGCACGCAGTTCGTCGGGCGTGGTGATCCCACCCCACATGCGCGGCACGACGCTGTAGGTGCCGTCCTTCTGGATGTTGGCGTGTTTGCGTTCGTTGATGAAACGCGATTGCGGATCGTCGCGATATTCCAGCGGCCAGTCGGCAAGCAGATAGAAGTTCAACGCGGGGCGGCAGACATGGCAGCCGTCGGGCGTCTTCCACCCGCATTCCTGCCAGACCGCCGGCATCGAGGTCAGTCGCTGCGACTTGATCATCCGCCGCACGTCTTCGTGGGTCATGTCGGTGCAGCCGCAGATCGACGCCGCGGCAGGCACGACGAAATCATCCCCCAGCGTGACCGCCAATACCTGTTCGACCAGCCCGGTGCACGTCCCGCAGGATGCGCTGGCCTTGGTCGTCGCTTTGATCGCGCCCAGATCAGAGGCGCCCGCCGCGATGGCGTCTTCAATTTGTCCTTTGCAGATACCGTTGCAGCCACAGATCTCCGCGTCACGCGGTAAGGCTGCAACAGCTGCTAAAGGGTCCAGGGGGGTCCCCCCTTGGTAGGCCGGGCCGAAAATCAGCGTATCGCGCATGTCCGCGATGTCGGTCTTGTCGCGTATCAGGCCAAAGAACCAGTTGCTGTCGGCGGTGTCGCCATACATCACCGCCCCGATCACCACGTTGTTCTTGATCACCAGACGGCGATAGACACCCCGCGCCGGATCGCGAAAGACGATATCCTCGCGCCCCTCGCCATCGGCAAAATCGCCCGCACTGAACAGATCGCAGCCCGTCACCTTGAGCTTGGTCGACAGCTCTTTCGGGACAAAGGTCGATGACTGCCCCAGCAGGGTCTGCGCCGCTACCTTTGCCTGATCGTACAGCGGTGCCACCAGACCGAACAGCGCGCCATTATGTTCCACGCATTCCCCGACAGCCAGCACATCGACGTCGGAGGTCACCATCTGGTCATCCACATGGATGCCCTTTCCAACGGCCAAGCCTGCGCCCTGCCCGAGTGCCACGTTGGGGCGGATGCCCACGGCCATGACCAGCAAATCGCAGGGCAGTTCCGTCCCGTCATCCAGCAGCAGGGCACGGACCTTTCCGTTCTCGCCCAGGATCTCCTTGGAGTTTGCGGCGCATTTGACGGTGATGCCCTTATCCGTCAGGGCGCGGCGCAGCAGATATCCTGCGGCCTCGTCCAATTGCCGTTCCATCAAATGCCCCATGATGTGCACAACGGTCACGTCGACGCCGCGGGCCGCCATGCCTGCCGCCGCCTCCAACCCCAGCAGCCCGCCGCCGATCACGACGCATTTACTGCCTTCGCCCAACCCCATCATCCGTTCGGTGTCTTCCAGATCGCGGTAGGCGATGACGCCGTCCAGATCGTGACCCGGCAAAGGGATCATAAAGGGGTTCGATCCGGTGCCCAGAACCAGCTTGTCATAGGACACCGTGCCGTTCTCGCCCGTGATCGTCTTTGCTGCGCGGTCTATTTCCAGCACCTTTTCGCCAAAACGGCAGGTGATGTCATTTTCGGCGTACCATCCATCATCATGGGTCACGATGTCGGCATAGGTCTTCTCCCCCGACAGGACCGGGGACAGCATGATACGGTTGTAGTTGCCCCGTGCCTCTGCGTTGAAAAGGGTGATGTCATAGGCATCGCGGTCCTGTTCCAGAAGATGCTCCAGCACCCGACCGGAGGCCATACCGGCACCGATTACGACAAGTTTCTGTTTCATGGTCTCACTCCGCCGCGATTGCTTTGGGTTTCGGTGTCCCGCCGGAGGCAGGTGATTTCGGCGCATTGCCGTGTTCGTATTCCTCGAGGAAATCGAGCACTTCTTGCCGGTAGCTGTAATAGTCGGGGTGTTCGAGCAGCGCCTTGCGGGTGCGTGGACGCGGCAGGTTTACGTCGGTGATCTTGCCGATGGTGGCTTGGGGTCCGTTGGTCATCATCACCACGCGGTCGGCCAGCAGGATCGCCTCGTCCACATCATGGGTCACGCAGATTGCCGTCACTTTGGTGCGCGACCAGACTTCCATCAGCACTTCCTGCAATTCCCAGCGGGTCAGACTGTCGAGCATGCCGAAAGGTTCATCCAGAAGCAGCAGTTTGGGCGATAGGGCAAAGGCACGGGCAATGCCGACCCGCTGTTTCATCCCGTTCGACAAGCTGGCGGCATTCTTGTCCATACTGTCTGCCAGCCCGACGCGTTCAAGGTAGTATTCCACCACATCCTGACGTTCCGCCTGCGACGCGCGGGGATAGACCTTGTCGACACCAATGGCGACGTTCTCCTTGGCCGAGAGCCACGGGAACAGATTGGGCGACTGGAACACGACGGCGCGTTCGGGGTCTGCACCTTGGACGTTCCACCCGTCCAGACGGATCGCCCCTTTCGAGATCGGGTTCAGCCCCGCAGCCATCGTCAGCACAGTGGATTTACCGCAGCCCGAATGCCCGATCAGCGAGATAAATTCGCCCCTGTTGATCTTGAGATCAAAGTTCTCGACCACGGTCAGCGGCCCTTTCGGCGTCGGATACACCTTGTCGAGCTGCGAGAAATTCAGGAATTTTTCCTGGATGGCACCTTCCTGCGCCTTGGAGACTGCCGCGGGCACTGAATGGATCGGCGTGACATTGGGCAGCATACGCGTTTCTTCGACTTTCGCGGCGATGCCGATGTCCATCAGATAGGTCGTGACCTGCCCACGCAGCGCCTTGAATGCCGCGTCATTGTTCATCGCAATCCGGTCGCGGGGGCGGGGAATGTCGACTTTGAATGCCTCCCCAAGCGTGCCGTCCGGATTAAGGGCGATGATCCGATCCGCCAGGATGATCGCTTCATCCACATCATTGGTGATCAGGACACAGGTTTTCTTGTCTTCGTCCCAGATCGCCTCGATCTCATCCGCCAGATTGGCGCGGGTCAGGGCGTCGAGCGCCGAGAGCGGCTCATCCAGCAGCAGCATTTCGGGGTCCATCGCCAGGGCGCGTGCCACATTGACCCGCTGGCGCATCCCACCGGACAATTCAGCAGGGCGGCGCGTGGCCGCATGGGACAGACCCACCATGTTGACATAGTGATCGACCTTGGCCGCCCGTTCGATTTTGGAGAGATCAGGGAACATCGTATCGACAGCAAGCCTGACGTTGCCCTGCACGGTCAGCCACGGCATCAGCGAATAGTTCTGAAAGATCACACCGCGTTCGCGGCCCGGTTCGGTGATGGGCTTTCCCTTGTAGGTCACGCTGCCCGAGGTCGGCTGCTCAAGCCCTGCCATCAGATTGATCAACGTGGTCTTGCCGGTGCCCGAGAACCCGAGGATGACGACGAATTCACCTTCGGCAACGTCAAGGGAGATGTCCTTGAGAACGGGTTGGGTGTCATAGGTTTTGGTGACATTTTTGAAGTTCAAGATACCCATATCGATCACCGGTTATTCGAGAAGGTGAACATGGACTGGAGCGCATACATCACACGGTCCAGAAGGAAGCCGATGATGCCGATGGTCAGCACCGCGACCATGATCCGCGCCAGACTTTGCGAGCTGCCGTTCTGGAATTCATCCCAGACGAATTTTCCAAGCCCGGGGTTCTGCGCCAGCATTTCCGCCGCGATCAAAACCATCCAGCCCACACCAAGCGACAGCCGCAGCCCGGTAAAGATCAATGGCAGCGCCGAGGGCAGCACCAGTTTGGTGATCTTGGTATAGGTATTCATTTTCAGCACACGACTGACGCTGACAAGATCCTTGTCGATGCTGGCGACGCCAAGGGATGTATTGATCAGCGTGGGCCAGAGCGAGCAGAGCGTAACAGTGATCGCCGAAATGAGGAATGACTTGGAGAACATACCGTCATTGGTGCTATAGACGGCTGATACGATCATGGTCACGATGGGCAGCCATGCCAGTGGCGAGACCGGTTTGAAGATCTGTATCAGCGGATTCAGCGCCGCATTCGCCGTTACAGACAGGCCCGCAGCGATGCCCAACGGGATGGCAACGATCGACGCAATGAGAAAACCGAAAAGCACCGTTTTGATCGAGGTCCAGATCTGGTCGTAGTAGGTTGGCTTGCCTGTATAGGCGCGATCACGCACACGGTCTGCGTTGCCACTTGCGATATGCTTGGCGTTGCGCGCCTCTTGCCGCTCGTAGAAGGCGGCTTCGCGTTCGCCCTCGCGGATGGCGTCCTGATGCAACTCGCCCACCTGCTCCCAGACTTGGGCAGGGCCGGGCACAGCCCCGAGCGAGGTTTGAACCTTGGGGGCCAAGCTTGCCCAGAGGGTCAGGAAGATCGCAATCGCCAAGAGCGGCACGCCCAGAAGCCGCCAGATCTCGCCCGCCTGCGCGCGCGGATTATCCCCCGCGGCGGCCTTCAGGATCGGTGTCATCCAAGACAGGCCAAAGACGCTGAACCATGCGTCGGCCTTGTTGATCCGGGCAAAGCGCCGCGCGCGGCGGGCTTCGATATCGAGTGTGTTTGTGTCAATCGCGGTCATATCGGCTGTCCAATTGCTGCTTTTGATGAAAGTGGCTCCCTCCCCCCTCCGCTTTGCAGTGTGGCAAAGCGGAGGGGCGGGGTTTAGCCTTCGACCTTGCTGTCGACGACCGTTTGACCGGACTTCAGACCGATGGGCAGGCTGTCGATATAGGCGTTCGGCGCGCGTCCGTCGTAGCTGATCCCGTCGATGATATCGGCAGCCGGTGTCGGTGCTTTGAAGCCATCGCTATCCCAAGGGAACGCCGCTTCGTCGGCCATACCCTCGTCCACCAGCAGCCTTGCGGCCTGTAGGTAGATGTCCGGGCGATACACGTCTGCAGCCGTCTCGAAATACCATTCATCCGGCTTTGTCTCGTCGATCTGGCCCCAGCGACGCATCTGGGTCAGATACCAGATCGCGTCTGAATAGAACGGATAGGTCGCATTGTAGCGGAAGAAGACGTTGAAGTCGGGGGCGGGGCGCACATCCCCTTTTTCGAACTCGAAAAAGCCGGTCATGGAGTTGGCGATCACATCCGCATCCGCGCCCACATATTCAGAGCGCGACAACATCTCTACCGCTTCCTCGCGGTTGGCGTTGTCGTTAGCATCAAGCCACATTGCCGCGCGGATCAGTGCCTTGGTCAATGCAAGCGTGGTGTTGGGGTTTTCCTCGGCAAATTCGGCGGTAATGCCAAAGACCTTCTCGGGGTTGTTTTTCCACATGTCGTAGTCGGTGATCACCGGCACGCCGATCCCTTTGAAAACCGCCTGCTGGTTCCAAGGCTCCCCCACGGCGTAGCCCGATATCGTCCCTGCTTCCATTGTCGCAGGCATCTGCGGTGGCGGCGTCACGGACAGCAGCACATCCGCATCAATCTGACCGGAAATATCTTGCGCGCTATAGTAGCCGGGCTTCAGTCCGCCCGCCGCAAGCCAGTACCGGATCTCGTAGTTGTGGGTCGAAACGGGAAAGACCATGCCCATATTGAACGGCTCGCCGCGGTCCTTGTAGCCTTCAACCACCGGAGCCAAAGCACTGGCGCTGATGGGATGCTGCGGCCGACCATCGTCCATCGTGGGCACGTTCGGCTTCATCTCGTCCCAGATGTCATTGGAAACGGTGATCGCATTGCCGTTCAGGTCCATCGAGAAGGGCGTGATGATATGCGCTTTGGTGCCATAGCCGATCGTTGCCGCCAGCGGTTGGCCCGCCAGCATATGCGCGCCGTCCAGTTGGCCGTCGATCACGCCGTCCAGCAGCACTTTCCAGTTGGCCTGCGCCTCAAGCCTGACAAAAAGGCCCTCGTCCTCAAAATATCCCAGCTCGTAGGCCACAGCCAAAGGTGCCATATCGGTCAGCTTGATAAAGCCAAAGGTCAGCTCCTCTTTCTCGAGCGCCAGCATTTCGGCCGACGCCGCGGTCGCCAGCAGACTTGTCGAGGCGAGCAGGAGTGCGAATGTATTTTTCATGGGTCATGTCCTTTCATGGCCCCGAAGGGCAGAAACGAAAAAAGCCGCACGTATGGTTCACGGGGAAGAAATCCGTGCTCCGTACGAGCGGCATTGCTCTGAGTGATGTGCGACCAGCATTGGTCAGCGGTATAGGTCGGACAACGTTGTCCCTTGGCATCAAGGGTGGCTCATAGACGCGGCTTCACGCAACGAATTTTCTGCATTGCGGCAGCTTTTCAGAGGCCCATGCAGAAGCCGCTTAAGAATTCATCGCACAGCTGCGGTGAAATCAAACGTTCTGCCGTCAAAAAAGGCGTCGGGCGAAAGAATCATCTCTCCCCGTGCAGATGCTACAGATGTTGGAAACATCATCGCCCCTTCGGTTTTCTCGGAGGATTGGGGCATATCAGCGCCGATATCAGACAGATTCTGGCGGAAAAGATCGGCGCGAAAACAGGTTTTGGCTTTCTCGATTCCCGCGGCGTCGGCACCAAGGTGATGCGCGATCCACGCCGCCTGACTGCGCCACGGGAAAGAGGCGGCATGGCTGTGGAACTGCAAGAACCGGTCCACCGTGACCGGAGAGGCCCCCGTTCGGGGGACGATATGCCCGGTCAGCGCCGGATCGATCAAATCGGGCGACATGCTCAGGTGTTCACTGCGGCCCAAAATCTCGACCGCCAGCGGCTTGTTTCCAGGCGCATCAAGCCAGGCCGACGCTTGGTATACCGCCCGCATCAGGCGACGCACGCTGTCCTCGTTCTGCGTGGCCCACTCATGTCGCGCGGCAAGCACCTTCTCCGGCGCGAACTGCCAGACATCGCGGCCCGCCATCATCAGCTTGGCCACATTATTCTGCACGGCCACACCGCCCCAGGGCTCGCCCACCCAAAAGGCGTCGACAAACCCGTCCGAGACTGCATCCGCCATACGCATCGGCGGCACGGTGACCTCCTCGATCTGCAGGTCGGGCGCTTGCGCGGCCCAATAGGACAGCAGCAGCCGGTGCATGGAATAGTGGAAGGGGATACCCACACGCAGCGGTTTGGCACCGCGCGCGCTGAGCCCCGACAGCAATGCAGTCGTGTCCCCAAAGCGCACGTTCTCCAATGCGGAAGCAACAGCGTTAGAGACGCCGAACACCGTGCCGTTCACGGATAAGACCATCAGCGCATCTACCCGCGCGGGCAGTCCGCCCATCCCGATGGACATGGCCACGGGCATTGGCGACAGCATATGCGCCGCATCCAGATGACCCAGTGCCAGCATATCGCGCAGCGCAGACCACGAAGGCTGACGCAAAAGATTAAGCGCGAGACCCTGCTCGGCAGCAAATCCCAGCTCTTTCGCGATGACCAGCGGGGCGCAATCAACCAACGGGACATAGCCACAGTTCAGAACAACCTCGCTCATGACAACAGATCCGCTGCCGTCACCAATGCTTGCGCCACATCGATGACCTTGCGATTCTGGCGCATCGCGGTGGTGCGCAGCAGCTTATAGGCTTCATCCTCGGACATGCCGCGTTGGCGCATCAAGATCCCCTTTGCGCGGTCGATCGTCTTGCGATCCTCCAGCGCTTGCTTGGCAGCATTCAGTTCGAAGTGGAATTGACGCATCATTTTGAAGCGCGCGATGGCCGTTTGCAGCACGGGTTTTATCCGGTCCATCTGAAGACCATCCACCACATAGGCGCTGACCCCGGCATTCAGCGCCGCCTGCGTCAGGTTCTCATCCGTTTGGTCCACAAACAGCGCGACCGCCCGCTTGGTCGTCTCGGTCGCGTGAGAGATATGTTCAAGCGTATCGCGGTCCGGATTTGTCAGGTCGATAAGAACGATGTCCGGTGAAAATTCCCTCACCGTCTGGTTCAGTTCCGACATCTGCAGCAAAGCCTTGACGTCAGACCAACCCGCTTCGCGCAGTGCATCCACGATGTCACGCACGCGCTCGGGGTTTGGCTCTACAACCAGGATACGCAGATCTGCATTCATGCATTTTGATCAACGATCATCGGTGCAACTTCAATCTGGCATCCCTCGTGCGCCAGCGGCTTACGACATGCTTAGCCCAAACAGTGAGCAGAAAAAACGCATGTGCCAATCTGTTGTGCAGAATAAAACAGCCGCTCGACCACAGCGGTGCCAGCCATTCAGGTTTACACCTGAGCTATGGGCAGCCCCCGCAAAAACACCCGCGGGCCGGAACGGGGTACCGCCGCCACATCCGGCTGTGGGGCCGTTAACGATCCGGTGACAGCAGCGACAGCCCTAATCGCTTGGCCGCATCCAGCGCGGCCTCATGATGCAGGGGCCATGCTTGCGTCAGCCCTTCGATGATCAACAACAGCGCGGTATCGGCCCCCTTCAACGCGGTCGCCGCTGCGGCCCTTTCCGCGACCTCTGCCTTGTGACGTTCCAGTAATTCGCGCAGCGGCTGACTGCCCGGTTCAGCGGCCACTGCAGCATGAAAGAGGCAGCCATGCGCGCTCTCGGTCACCATCCAGTTTCCAACGCGAGTCAGTATCTTATTAAGCGCCTCGCTAGGCGCCTCTGGCAGGTCATCAAAAACGCGGGCGAGATAGCGCTGATGCCGGTTCTCCAATGCAGCAAGCACCATTTCCGCCCGCGACGGCGTGTATTTGTAAAGCGTGCGAAGGCTCACGCCCGCAGCATCCCGCAGATCCTCGACGCTGGGCTCGGCAAAGCCCCGATTGGCAAAGGCGCGTTCAAGCCCTGCGGATATCTTGTTCATCATATCACTCATACTTGACGATGTAGAGCGATCCCTCTACCTAAGCAAGTAGAGCAATCACTCTACATCGGAGATTCCCCCTATGACGCTTCCTGAAACGATGAAAGCTGTAATCCTCACAGGCCATGGCGGGTTGGATAAGCTTGAATGGCGTGACGACGTTTTGGTTCCGCAACCGGAAGCTGGCGAGGTATTGATCCGTGTGGGCGCATCGGCGGTGAACAATACCGACGTCAACACCCGAACCGGCTGGTATTCGAAAGCAGTGCGGGGCGACACAGGGTCGGCCGCAACCGAGGGTTACGCGGGGGCGTCTGATGCCGACGGCGGCTGGTCCGGTGCGCTCAGCTTTCCACGCATCCAAGGCGCGGACTGCTGCGGAGAGATCGTTGCGGTCGGGGACGGAGTGGACGCGGCGCGGATCGGTCAGCGCGTGCTGGTGCGGCCGATGTACCGTCCGGCCGGTGCCGGATCAGATGCGCTTGTGACCTTCGGCTCGGAGCGCAATGGCGGCTTCGCGGAATACACCACCGTGGGCGAGGAAAACGCATTACGGATCGAAAGCCCGCTTTCGGATGTCGAGCTCGCGTCCTTTCCTTGCGCATTCTCCACTGCCGAAGGCATGATCCAACGCGCCGGACTGGGGGACGAGCGCGTCTTGATCACCGGCGCATCCGGCGGCGTCGGATCGGCGGCGGTGCAACTGGCCAAGCGGCGCGGTGCCCATGTCACGGCCTCTACCAGCCCGGCGAAAATGGAGTCGCTGAAAGCCCTCGGCGCGGATGCGGTGATCGACCGGAATGAGCCTTATCCAAACGACGCCTTCGACGTCGTGCTCGACCTTGTAGGGGGGCCGCGCTGGCCCGAACTGCTTGATGCTTTGGTGCCACGGGGGCGCTACGTCACGTCGGGCGCGATTGCCGGTCCGATCGTCGAACTTGATCTGCGGACCCTCTACCTCAAGGATCTGACCCTCATCGGGAGCACCCGGCAAGCCCCAAGCGTATTCACTGATTTGGTCAGCTACATCGAAGCAGGCGAGATCAAGCCCGTGGTCGCCGAAACCTATCCCTTGGCTGACTTGCACGCGGCGCAGAAGGCATTTCTGGAAAAGTCGCATATGGGCAAAATCGACGTGACAATCGCAGACTGACAGACACGAGGCACAGGTTACAGCCTGCATAAGGCACGGTCTGCTCACAAGTATCGCTCCGGACCTTCGCCGCTGATGGCGTCGAGGTCCGGTTTCGCGCAGACCGTGAGAACGTCTCGCATTCTGCCATCATGAAATGCGCAATCGCTGCACGCCGTGTCGAATACGTCCTGCTGGCCGATGACGTTAGGCCGCCCCCTTACCTCCACGCGTTCGGCTTTCCCCGCAAATAGGTCACGTTCTCAGGCAGGAATGGTGACCCCGGCAGGAAGGGAACTACAGGAGATCGAACCCCATAGTATATTGATCCATCTACTATTTTAGGGCATTCACGTCACACTTTTCTCCACACAATCTAGCGCTAAGAATGAAGACTAAGAACCATCATATGATTAAGCGCGGTGGTCGGTGGCACTTCAAAGCCCGCATCCCCGCAGACCTCCACGATTATTACGGCGAACGTACTTCCAAGTTCATCGAGGAGTCACTGAGGACCAGTGACGTGACCACTGCCCGTAGGGTCAGAGATGCCAAGCTGAAGGTCTACCAAGGCCTTTGGGCTGAAATGCGCATAAGGAACCTCACGCGAACAGAAAAGGGTGCGAGCAAGGAGACGGGGTATGAACCGCCCCGGGTTTACCGGAGAGTTTCTGGTTCAATGATTAAGCTGCTTTTTCGGCAGCGTTCAAGGTTTCGTAGAATGCCTCCTCTGCTTCTTGCGGCGTGACGTAGCCGATGGCGCTGTGCAGTCGGGTGTTGTTATACCAGTCGAGCCACTTCAGTGTTTCCCACTCGACCTGGCCGACCGATTTCCCAGCGCCGAGGAACTTGATCACCTCGGTCTTGAACAGGCCGATGATGCTTTCGGCCAGAGCATTGTCATAGGAATCCCCGACACTGCCGACCGAGGTGTCGATCCCCGCCTCAGCCAGCCGCTCGGTGTATCGGATCGACAGGTATTGGCTGCCTCGGTCGCTGTGATGGATCAGCTTGTCCGCCTCAGATGGTGCCCTCTGGCAGATGGCCTAGTTCAGGGCATCCAACACGAAACTGGTCGTCATCGAGGTGGAGACACGCCACCCGACGATCTTGCGGGCGAAGACGTCGATCACGAAGGCGACATAGACCATACCCTGCCAGCTCGAGACATAGGTGAAATCGTCGTCCATTGGGCTCGGACCAATGGCACCACAATGAACGACCCCAGAGCCGGTTCGGCATATCGGCGACGAAGGCCCGGTTCACCTCGTCAGCCGGGCAGGGTCGGGCTGTATCGGGGTTGGTCGTGATCACCTTCTTGCCACGGACAACACCTTGTAATGTCAAGATCTTCATCAGCCGCTCCACCGTGCAGCGGGCGATGTCGTGTCCGCTGCGGCGCAGTTGATGCCAGACCTTGCGCGCGCCATACCGGCCCCGGCTGCTATCGAATGCCTGCTTGATGGCGGCCATGTCCAGTTGATCCTGCCTAGCCCGGTCCGATGCCAGGTCCGGATCACGCTCCACGGCCTTGAAGGCGTAATATGTCGATGGTGCGATCCCCAAGACCCGGCAGATCGGCCCGACACCAAAGACGCCACGATGATCGTCGATGAACGCGATCATTTGCGGAACGGGCGGTCGAGCTCCGCCGCCGCGAAATATGCGCTGGCCTTCTTCAGGATCTCGTTGGCTTGGCGCAGTTCACGGACCTCACGCTCAAGTTCCTTGATCCGATCTTTCTCGGCACTTGTCAGCCCGGCCCGTTGCCCGACATCGCGTTCGGCCTGCTGACACCAGACGCGCAAGCTGTCCGGTGAACAGCCAAGCTTCGGCGCAATTGCCTTATAGGCTGCCGTGTCGCTGGCATAATCAGCACGGTTCTCTCGGAAAAGCCGAACACCGCGTTCGCGAAGCTCGGCAGGATAGGCGGGGGTGAATCTCTGCTTGGTCATAAGGCTCATCCTTTGAGTGTTTTACTCTCCGGTAAACCCGGGGCAGTTCATCTCACTTTTGACGGTGCCACTAAAGATCCCATGCAGGAGGCTGTAAGGGACGCTCTCATTGAATAGCCCCTGGTTCCCTAGACACCTTCTTGGTTCACATTGAACTGTCTGTTTTCGTAGTCGACAGGCGACAGCATACCGTTTCTGACATGTTTGCGTTTCGGGTTATAGAACATTTCGATGTAGTCGAAGATGTCCTGTCTGGCCTGCTCGCGGGTTTTATATGTTCGACGCCGGACACGTTCCCGTTTGAGCAGGTTGAAGAAGCTCTCAGGCAAGTCTTTGTCCGCCATTGGTCCGAGGACAATGGACGCGCGCATTGTCATGGCAATTTCCGCGCCTGCTCATCGAGTGTTCGATATTGTGGGCCCGCAGAAACGCCGCCCAGTCCCTGCCGGTGTATTGTGAGCCTTGATCCGTGTGGATCAGGACGCGTCGCTTAGGTTTGCGTCGCCAGACAGCCATCAGAAGGGCTTGCAGCATGAGGTCTGTTGGTTGCCGCGATTGTGTCGCCCAGCCGATCACACGTCGTGAGTAGAGGTCGATAATAACCGCCAGATAGAGAAACCCCTCATAGGTTTTGATGTAAGTGATATCGGACACCCAGGCGGTGTCTGGCGCTGTCACATCAAACTGCCGGTCTAACGTGTTGTCGACGACGACTGACGGCCTTCCACCATACTTGCCCGGCTTACGTTTGTAACCGATCTCAGCGTGGATCCCAGCCAAACGAGCCAACCTAGCAACACGGTTTGGGCAACTGGTCTCACCCAACTCCACCAGATCGTCATGCAGCTTACGGTATCCGTAGACCTTGCCACTGTCGTTCCAAGCTTCTTCGAGCAGCTTGATCTGACGCGCATCCTCACGCGCACGGTGGCTTAATGGATTTTTAATCCATGCATAGAACCCGCTGGGATGGATATTGAGGCAGCGACACATCCTGCTTACCGAATACTGAGGGCGGTGCTCGGCAATGAACGCGCACTTCACTTTGCATCCTTCGCGAAGTACGCGGCCGCTTTTTTTAGGATGTCACGCTCCTCCGTCATCCGCGCCAACTCACGCTTGAGCCTGCGGTTCTCAGCTTCATGGTCAACAGATGATGTCTGTGACGCAGCTTTTGCGTAGAGCTTCATCCATTTGTAGAGCGAATATGTACTGACGCCCAACCGTTCCGAAACCTCGCAAACGGCATACCCCCGCACTGTTATCTGATGGACGGCATCGCGCTTGAAATCTTCACTGAAATTTGGCTTCCCCATAACGGCCTCCTTGCCTCAAAGTTAGGGAAGAAAGCGTCTACAAATCTAGGGACTATTCACTATTCAAAAGCGCACGATCACACGCGGTTCAATAGCCCCTTTGGAAGAGTGCTGCCAAAACGTTGCTGGACCTGCTGTGTCTTGCGCCAACTATAAAACGCGGGGCAATATTGGGCGAAGCAGCTATTAAAGTTCATCCTCTACAGCGGATCGAAGGCCCAATTGCCAAAGCGTCTATGGATCGCTGTTCATGGTTCTGAATGGAAAATTGAGGGCCTTGGGATCAGCGCATTGGGCGAACTCGTCGGTTGGGCTCTGCCTGTTCGCGTTCCACCCCGGAACGGAAGGACATCGAAATCTCTCAAGTCTTTGGGCTACGACGTCACAGCCCACGTTGGATGACTTGAGTTGCAACAGATGTTCGGCGCAGCGTGATTCTGCTGCATGAAAGTCCGGTTTGGGCTGTTCGCGTCGTTCGACTCGATGGGCGAAGCTGCCGTTCGCTGCGTAGGAATGCTAAATTGCGCAGCTTGAAAAAGGAGACGTTCAGTCCGGCGGTCCTGTTTCCCGATGTGCCAAAGCCGTCTGTTGAATTTTGACCGCTTCAATTGGAATTGGCCTGAAAGTAGACGGTGCGAATAGGGTTTCGAAAACAGAGTGATCAACCGCCAGAAACGCGTTAAAAATTCGAAGGAACAGTCGCAGTCAAGGCGCCTTGGTTATTTTTTTACGTCAGTTTCTTCATGTCAAGTTAGGCGTTCGTTCGCCAAAAATTTCAGGTTTCTCTACGCTATATAAGCCTAGTTCAGCACGTCAGCCCATTCGGGGTGTTTCCGAAACTCTGAGGCGGCGAAAGGGCACAGCGGCACGATTTTTTTGCTTTGCTCTCGCATGTCAGCGACAATTTTTTTGATAAGCATCTGCCCGTACCCGCGACCCCGCAAGGCGTCGTCGACTTCGGTGTGGTCGATGATGACGATCCTATCTCCAGCTTTGGAGAAGGTCGAGACGGCCTCGCCACCCTCGGTTCGGAGGACATAGCGTCCCCCTGTTTCTCCGTCTTCAAAATCTACCTGCATGAGGGGCTCCGTCAAATTTTCAACTGGGGTTCAGCTATTCAAATGGTTCCAGACCTCGCTCATGACGACCGAGCCTTCGCCCACCGATGACGCCACTCGCTTGACCGAGCCGGACCGCACGTCACCAACTGCAAAAATGCCGTGGGTCGATGTTTCAAACGGCGATCGGCCACCGTTTTCGGTGCCTGTCAGAACGAAGCCCTTATCGTCCAACGCGGCGTGCCCAGCCAACCACTCTGTATTGGGTGCCGCCCCCGCCATGATAAAAACTGTGCGGCTGTCATAGCGATGATGCGTGCTGTCGGCTTTGTTTTTCACCGTCACTGCGGATAGCTTGTCATCACCATGCAGATCAGAAATTTCTGCTTGGTAATGGATCGTGATCCGCGGATCGGCCTCAAGACGCGACGACAGATAGTCCGACATAGAGGCGGCAAGGCTGCCGGAGCGCACCAGAAGATGCACATGCGCAGCTGTGCGGCTGAGGAACATGGCCGCTTGGCCCGCGGAATTGCCGCCGCCTACAACGATGGCATCCGAGTTTCGGCAAAACCGAGCTTCCATTTCTGTGGCGGCATAATAAACGCCAACGCCCTCGAATTCTTCCAGTCGCGGGATCGGCAGCTTGCGATACTGAACACCCGTTGCCACCACAATCGACCGTGCGCAGAGTTCGCGTCCGTTTGAACAGGTGGCGTAAAAGCGGTCGTCGCGATAGGCTACTGCCTCGATCCGCAATGGCATAGCAAATCGGGTGCCGAATTTCATCGCTTGGACTTCGCCGCGCCATACAAGGTCTCCACCTGAAATTCCCGTTGGAAACCCCATGTAGTTTTCGATCCGGCTGGAGGTGCCTGCCTGTCCACCGATGGCGATATCTTCTGCGACGACGGCAGATAGCCCCTCGGCACCGGCATAAACCCCTGCGGCTACGCCCGCAGGCCCGCCCCCGACAATCAGGACATCGACCACTTCGCCGTTCGGGATCACCAGCTCAAGCCCCAACGTCCGAGCGAGCTTTTCCGGCGTCGGATCGTAAATCACCTCACCGCCAAAAATCACCGCAGGGCCACAACCTTGTAGATCACAGCTTGTGCGTTCCGCGTCGGCCTCGGCGCTTTCAAGATCAATCAGTTGCGCCGCGATCCGGTTGCGCTGTGCAAAGACGGCGATCTTCTGAATATCTTTATCAACATCCGCGCCGATCAACTTGAGCTCGGTTTGTCCATGCTCGATGTTTCCGCGGCGTCTGGCGGCAAAAACAGTCAAAATTATGTCGCTCATCTCGGGGATGCGGGACATCAGTTTGATCAGGTCTGCGTTTCGGACCGCGATCACCGTCGAGGTTTCACACGCCCTCATCTGGATCATTGACACCGCACCGGACAGCGTCCCGATTTCACCGGTAAATTGGGATGGCCCCATCGTGGCAGCGATTGTCCGCTCCTGCGTAATCGGATGCACAACCTCTATCTCGCCGCTTTCAATATAAAGCAATTCCTCCAGCGGATCACCGGGTCGAATGATCGTGTCGCCTGCGCCATACGTCCGTATCGTTCCAACCTCTCGTAGCGCTTCGACATGGTCCGCATGCAAGGGCGTCCGCTGCATCTGACTAAGATCGTTCGCAAAGCTTTCCATGCTTAGCATCCCTTTTAGCTATTTGTTGGTTGCTCTCGGCGCGTCGAACCCCCGTTGATGAGAATAAACGCATGATGCACAGGCGCTCAATGAACCTTATGTTACAGGCATGCCGCACGTTATTTCCGTTGCATATTCGGGCGGCCTGAACCGCCCGAATATATCGCTATGTTAAGGGACAACCCGGCCTTAGAACGGCGCGAAATTGTCAAATTCTTCCGTTGGTACGGACCACCTGTCCTTGGCCGAGATTTGCGGCGTCGGGGTGCTGCCATGCGGAATTTGTCCGTGTTGACCATACAGCCACAGAACAAAGTTATAGCGCTCGCCTTCAGTGATCGGCTCGGACGCGTGGGGGACGCTGCCGTGGTGGATCAGGGCGGTGCCGGGTTCAAACGTAAGTTTTCTCAACGCGGCGTGAAACCGGATCGATGAAGCTGACGGCCGAACCGGAGTACCCTTCGCCGGGCAGGTTCAGGTTGATATTTAGTGTCACCGCAGAAGCATCCGAATGAGGGCGCAGGGACGTATCTTTGTTGGCCTGCCACCGGATAGAGAACCCGAATGTTTGTGTGTCGTAACCCACGACGTCAGGGAACAGCAGACGAGACACGGGCCGCATGTAGGCGTCCATCATCTCGCGGTAGAAGCCCTGAAACCCGGGCGCGGCAAGATACCCTTCGGAGCGCGGGTCAAGCATGGCACCACCACGGTTCAGCACGATCCCGTAAGGGGGGCGCAGTGGGATGTCCACATCTGCAACGCCGTCAAGGTATTCACGCAGGGCCGCAAGGCGTTCGACATCAAAGAATTGCGCGCGATAGACTCCGGGGAAGACTTCTTCCCACAGGTCCTTGACCGCATCTTCGGCTGTCGGATCTACCCAAGCTTGCTCCACAGCCGCGCGCAGTTTCGGATCGAAAATAGAGCTGTCGAGCTGAGGCAGCTTCGCCTCGTTCTCCGTCTGCCATTCTGACCAAGCGCGTTCAAACAGATCGCGGTTCTGGTTCCAGAATTGTTGGACAGAGAACTCGCGGTTAAGCATTTGTTCCCGGCTTGGGCGCGCAATGGCACGGGCTTGTTGAAGAGATGAAAGGGTCATTTAGGGGCATCCTTCTTATGTTGGAGCAGGTTTGATAAGCAACACGTATTGATCTCTCTCAGCTTGATAAACGGGCGTATTTTGTAATCAAAATTCGGTTAATGGATATAATCATCCGTTCGGGTTGGGACGCAGTGTTTCTTCAAAATCCTATTTCGGAAAAACGAATGGCGCGGCGAGCCGAAGCCCGCCGCGCCATGCCGAACGCGCCTTGTGGTGCGTTATACGTCCACGACCACCTTGCCGATTGCCTTGCCGCTGGCAAGCCGGTCATAGGCTGCACCGACCTCTTCAAGGGTAAACTGGGGCTCATCCACGACCGGTTTCAATGCGCCGCTATCAACCAGCTTTGCCAGTTCGGCCAGGATTGCACCGTGGTCTGCACGGTCTTTGTCATGCAACATCGGGATCAGCATGAATACGATGTGAAGCGAGGCACCCTTCAGGTGGGCGGGGGACAGGTCAAGCTCTGCCAGCGCGAGGGTGGTGGCCACGTGACCATTCAGAGCGACCGCGTTGAATGAGTTCGTCAGGTTGCCAGCGCCCACCGTATCCAGCACCGCGTCGAAACCTTTGCCGTCAGTATGCTTGGCGACGTAGTCCTCGACGGACTCCGCTTTGAAATCGATCGCTTCGGCACCAACGTCGCGCACAACAGATAGGCGTTCATCGCCGCTGTCGGTGGCATAGACATCCGCGCCGAACTCACGCGCCAATTGCACGCCGATGTGCCCGACACCGCCGGAACCGCCATGGACAAGCACCTTCTGGCCTTTGCCGACGCCAGCGCGCTTAAGCCCCTCATAAGCGGTGATCCCGACCAAAGGGATCGCGGCTGCTTCACGCATGGATAGGGATTTCGGCTTTTTCGCGATCAGCCGTGCATCAGCCGGCATGTATTCCGCCAGAGCGCCCTGAAGGTTGGCCAGACCACCGGCGCAGCCATATACTTCGTCGCCCACGGCGAAACCGGTCACACCCTCGCCGACTTCTTCAATCGTGCCAGCAAAATCCATCCCCAAAACAGCAGGTGTGGCGGGGGCAAAACCAAGGTCCGTGCCCATATTGCGGATCATCATGTCGATTGTGTTGATACTGGTTGCTTGAACGCGAACAATCACATGACCGGTGTCTGCGGTTGGTTTGTGCAGCTCGGTCAATGCAAAGGCGGAGTTGGGTCCGTATTCGGAGAGGGCCATGGTTTTCATCGGATTTTCCTTTCTGAGTGTTTGTTGACACAGAACTAACACGTCTGAATATTTGGGTAATCGGTGCAATCCGGAGTTCAGTTTTCGGATTCTGAAGGTAATGCTGTCATCTGCGCGTGGACGGCGACCAAACAGAAAGAACCGCACCGTGAATACGGGCGCGGTTCTTGAGTAGTGCCCTTAAAAAGGGGAGTTTAGTTGATGTCTTGAACCTTCATGACCAGATCGCCCCAATTGCGTTGGTTCTCGATGTCGTGCTCAAGCCCTTGTTCGTCAGCCACTGTGAAACGCTTGATGGCCGGGGTTTTGCTGGTCGCTTGATAAAGCCAATAGGCCTCTGCCTTCAGGGCTTCTTCAATTGGTTTGTCGATAGATTCGTAAACCATCTGCTTACAGGCGTTAATCGAAGCCGCGGGAAATTTGGAAATGCGCTGCGCCAGCGCGTCAACGTAGGGGCCGATCTCATCGGGCTCGAGCGCCTTGTTGATTGTGCCGAACCGTTCCGCATCATCTGCGTCGTAATCATTTGCGCTAAGGATAATTTCCAACGCTTTGCCC
This sequence comes from Sulfitobacter sp. PM12, assembly GCF_045586035.1. NCBI lineage: Bacteria > Pseudomonadati > Pseudomonadota > Alphaproteobacteria > Rhodobacterales > Roseobacteraceae > Sulfitobacter > Sulfitobacter sp. PM12. The sequence continues at coordinate 604,945 of NZ_CP151529.1, read as the reverse complement.
AAACCGGTTTGACGGGCCATGCGCGACGCGCCGCCTCCACAGGGCAGAATGCCCATGCCGACTTCCATTTGCATAAACTTGTACTTGCCACGCGCGGCGAACCGCATGTCGAGCGCCAGTGCCAGTTCATGGCCTCCGCCACGTGCAAACCCTTCCAGCTTCGCAATGGTCGCTTGCGGCACCCTGCTAATCCGTTCGCACACCATTTGTAGGTCAAGCAATACCGCGTTTTCGCGCGAAACGGCTTCGATCGCCATATCTTTAAGAAGCTCCGTATCGTAATGCGCCACCCAGATTTCGGGGTGCGCCGACTGGAAGATTACAACCTTTGTATCGCGGTCCCGCTCAAGCCGCATGGCAAGGCTGTTCAGGTCGGCGAGCATCTCTTGTCCCTGAATGTTGACCGTTCCATAATCGAACGTCACGGTAGCGATGGCATCTTTGACATCGACGCTAAACGTTGTGAAATTCTCGTACTTCATAGCATCTCTCCGTTGTGGTGCCCTGTTTTGCGCAGGGCTTGAGTTGTGAGCCGAAGCTCTTTTTCGTGCCCCTATGATGAGATGATCAAAATTTTGGATAAACGGGGGTGAAGTTAGCTACAGAATTCGGATTTTGAATATAAACTGCATAACGGTTTTAATGCTGAGTCGATGTCCGTCTTTCTTCGACGCGCAGACCAATTCCTGCTCAAGGTGCGCCACACTCTGGCTCAATGTGTCTCAAACTGTCTCACGGTGAGACAGTTTGCGCGATCAAGCCCCGCGTGGGCTTCAGCACCGTTGTTCCGCAGCCCAACAGGTTCAATCCTACTTCCAGCGTTCATACGGCAGGGAGAGGCCGCGCACATGGGAGGAGGAATTCATGTCACCAACACGCGAAGAACAGCATTGGATGTATCGCAATATGGTCACGAGCCGGAGGTTCGAAGAGGCCATTGCGAAGATATATTTCGAGGGAAAATCACCGGCTTTCAACATGGCCAACGGGCCGATCCCGGGTGAAATGCACCTGTCCGACGGGCAGGAGCCAGTGGCGGTGGGGGTTTGTGCGCACCTGACTCCCGAGGATGTGGTCACAGCCACCCACCGTCCACATCATCAGGCCATCGCCAAAGGCGTCGATCTGGACAAAATGGCCGCCGAGATCTTCGGTAAGAAAACCGGCTTATCCGGTGGTCGTGGCGGACACATGCATCTGTTTGATGACAATGTGAACTTTGCCTGTTCTGGCATTATCGCGCAGGGTATGGGCCCCGCCGTGGGGGCGGCGCTCAGCCGCAAGATGCAAGGCAAGCCGGGCGTCGCCGTGGCCTTCGTCGGTGAAGGCGCGGTGAACCAAGGCGGCTGGCACGAGGCGATGAACCTCGCTGCCGTTTGGAACCTGCCTTTTATCTGCGTGGTCGAGGATAACGGCTGGGGCATTTCTGTTGCCAAAGAAACCGCCAGCAGCATCGGCAGCCACGCAGATCGCGCGGCGGCTTATGGCATCCCCGGCAAACGGATTGAGGGCAACGACCCCTATGCCATCTTTGAAGCAGCAGGCGAGGCGATTGCCCGAGCACGAGCGGGTGAAGGCCCCTCGCTGCTGGAATGTGAAACCTACCGTTTAGCGGGCCACTTTATGGGTGACGCCGAGGCCTATCGCCCCGAAGGGGAAAAGGACGCGCTGTTTGAAAAAGATCCGATCCCCAAAATGAGGGAAAGATTGCTCGCCGAAGGTTCTGCCAGTGAGGCGGACTTGGACACGATCGAGGAAGAATCTGCTGCGCGCGTTGATGCCGCGATCAAGTTCGCCCGCGAAAGCGATGATGCAGCCCCCGAAGACGCGCTGACGCGCGTGTTCGCAGCATAAACGGGAGGGAGAGACATGACCAAATCGAACGAGAGAAAACTGACCATCGCCCGCGCTATGGCCGAAGCCACCGCACAGGAAATGCGCATCGATCCCTCCGTCTTCGTGATGGGCGAGGACATCGGCCCTCTGGGTGGCGTCTATGGCAACACCCGTGGGTTAATCGAAGAGTTCGGGGCGGAACGCATCCGCGACACACCGATTTCGGAAACTGCCTTTATTGGTGCTGCTGTTGGTGCGGCGCAGGATGGCATGCGTCCGGTGGTCGAACTGATGTTCGTCGACTTCTTTGGCGTCTGCTTTGATGCGATCTACAATCTGATGGCCAAGAACATCTATTTCTCCGGCGGCAACGTGAAAGTGCCAATGGTTCTGATGACCTCAACCGGTGGTGGCTATTCCGATGGCGGCCAGCATTCGCAGTGTCTGTACGGCACCTTTGCCCACCTGCCCGGAATGAAGGTTGTGGCCCCATCCAATGCCTATGACGCCAAAGGGTTGATGACGGCCGCCATGCGCGACGACAGTCCGGTGGTTTACATGTACCACAAGGGGCTACAGGGCATGGGGTGGCTTGGTACCGAGGCGGGCGCGACTGTGCATGTGCCGGAAGAGCCCTACACGCTGGAAATCGGCAAGGCCAAGGTCGTGCGCGAAGGCAAGGACGTATCCATCGTCAGTTGTGGCATGGGCGTTCACAACGCGCTGAAGGCCGCCAAGAAGCTTGAAGAACAAGGTGTCAGCGCCGAAGTCGTCGATCTTGTCAGCCTTGTGCCGCTGGACCGTGACACCATCCGCGCCAGCGTCGCCAAGACCGGCAGGCTGATTGTCGTGGACGAGGACTATATGAGCTACGGCCTCTCGGGCGAAATCATCGCCTCCGTGACCGAGCATGATATCTCGGTTCTCAAGGCCGCGCCGAAACGCGTTGCCTTCCCCGATGTGCCGATCCCATTCGCGCGGGTGATGGAGCAGTTTTGCCTGCCCAACCCTGACAAGATCGTCGCTGCCTGGGACGAGATGCAAGCGGCCTGAGCCGAACCAAAACCAACAAATCACTAATCAACGGGGTCGCATGCAGCGCGACCCCGAACAGGAAAGGACACTTCAAATGGCAACAGATATCGTCATCCCATCCGACCTCTGGGAAGAGGACGAAGAAACAGTGATCACCGGCTGGCTTGCTGATGATGGCGCGACCGTCGAAGAAGGCGCGTTGGTGGTCGAGATTATGACCGCCAAAGTGCAATACGAGATCAACGCACCAGCCTCTGGCACCCTGCGGATCAAGGAAGAGGCCGATGCCGTTGTGCCCAAGGGTGCCGTCATCGGGTCGGTCGAATGACCAAAGTTGTCCCTCTCAAAGGCGTGCGCGGCATGATCGCGGATGCCATGACCAAAAGCCTCGCGACAGCCGCGCAGCTGACCCACCACGGCAGCGCCGATGCGACGGCGCTGATGGCCGAAAAAACCCGTCTGGGCGCGGCAGGTACCAAGATATCTGTTGAGGATCTCTTGATGCTGGCTGTGGTGCGCGCCCTGAAAAAGAACCCCGAGGCAAACGGACGTGTCGAGGGGCGCGAGGTGCATTTGTCTGATGCGGTTGACCTGTCGGTGGCTATCGCCTTGCCCGGCAATCTGTTGGTCGCCCCTGCCATGTTCGGTGCCGATGCGATGGATGTAACCGAATTGCGTGCGGCGCGGCAGGATCTGGCCACGCGGGCCAAGATCAACAAGCTGACCGTGACAGAAATGACCGGCGGCACATTCACCGTCTCCAACCTCGGCCTCACGCGGGTGGAACATTTCACCCCGATCATCAACGCAGGGCAAATCTGCATCCTTGGTATCGGGCGTTTTACGGATCGCGCGGTGCGGGGCGAGGATGGCGGGATCGAATTGCGCCCCCATGTGGGCCTGTCGCTGACCTTTGATCATCGCGCGCTTGATGGCGCACCAGCGGGTGATCTGCTGACTTCCATCTGCGAAGAGATCGAAAGGATGGCGGTGTGAACGCACCTCTCACATATGTGGAGCGCGTGGCCGAGGGGCTTGCCCTTGAGGCAGCGGCCTTCGCGGCGCAAGGCGCTGTAACCTGTCTCTGGAGCCCAGGCCGCCGCGCGCTTGTCTGTCCGGCAAGCCTGAGGCTCAAGCCCGGATTTGAAACGGCGAAGCGTAATTCAGCCACGCGCGGCTGGCCGTTGCATCTGCGCCCCACGGGCGGCGGCGCGGTCCCCCAAGGTCCGGGGGTGTTAAACCTCGCGCTGGCGTTTACCGCTGATCGGACGTTCTCCATCGAGGATGGATACCGCCTGATCACACGGCTCATTCAGAATGCAATCCCCGCCGGTTGGGCGACGGGTGCGACCCCGAACAGTTTTTGTGACGGCGCATGGAACCTGTCCTTGAAGGGCCGCAAAGCCGTTGGCACCGCGCAGCGCATACGCCCTGTTGGCAACCGGCAGCGCCGCATTCTGGCGCATGCGCTGATTTTGGTGGAGGGCGATCTGGCCGCCGGGGCAGCAGCCGTCGATGCGTTTCACCGTGACCTTTCCCTTGGCCCAATCGACGCGGGTGTTCACACGACGTTGGACAGGGCCATCCCGTCGCAGCGTGATCCGATGAACGCATTGGCCGCATCACTCAATGAAATAGCACAGCGCGACATTCTGCGCGCAACACAGCATTTAGGTCGCCGAGCGGCCTGAATCCAAACCCGCGTTAACAACAAGGGTAATCGATACCAAAGAGGAGGAACCAACCCATGACAGCCTATTCAGTTCTGGCCGTGACACCCACCGACGACAGCTGGATCCCCGGCTATATCGAGCCGGTCGGCAAGATCATCGCCAAACATGGCGGCAAGTATATTGCGCGCACAACCAGCCACGAACAGGTCGAGGGCGAAGACCAGCCCGCAGCCCTGCGCGTGATCCTTGAATGGCCGGATGCGCAAGCCGCCCGCGATTTCGTGAATGATCCGGACTACGCGCCCTATCTCGAGGCCCGCCACAAGGGATCGACCAGCGTTCATTTCATCATCGACGGCAAGGACGAACTTGCCTGAGAACCATAAGATACCCAGCGGTGTCCTTGCGAATTCCGCTCCTGCCGACGGCCTGTGAGGACGCCAAGAAAAGTCAAATAAACCCACAATGTGATTGTGATCTGTACTCTATCACACCTCGCACGTGAGGCTCGGCGAAATGACGGAGCAACGCGCTCCGGTCGCCTTTGACAGGCGGTCCTCATTTACGCGACGGTGGGCCGGCCTGCTTCAGGTCGGCCGCCGGATCTCGTATAACTTCAGTTTCCGGTTAATCGTTGCGCGCCCCATGCCAAGTACGCGAGCAGCTTCGCTGACATTCCACCGGCTGTTTGCGAGCGCATCAAGGATCATGCTGCGTTCGTCATATGCGGTTACCGGATTGGCGGGTACAATGGCGCAAACCGGTTCCGGTATCGCAGAGGCCAGAGGAGCGCCAACACAGGCTTGTTGCAAATCAAGCAGGTTGATCCGGTTGTCCTGCGCCGTTGCCAGTGCGTTTTGAAGCGCGCCGCGCATTTCGCGGACATTGCCATGGAACGGTAGGCGACAAAGCGCATCTTTGGCCTCGGCACTGAAGGTGACGTTACAACCAGTCAGCTGCGCGCACAGGGCCTGTGCCAGAACCTCGGGATGTTCACGCCTGCGGACGGGGGGCAGGAAGACCTTTGAGCCTGTTAGTAGATAAAATAGGTCGTCTCTGAAATGCCCCGCGTTGACGGCGTCTATCAAAGGTTTGCGGCTGGTGGAAACCACACGCAGGCGGCGGTCATGCCCATGGTCATCCGTTTGGTGGCGGTGTTCTTCCTGTTCATTCAGGAAACGTCGCAGCTCTGCCTGCGAAGCGCCCGGCAACTCGTCCACATTGTCAAACACCAATGTCGCGCGGGCACCCTTGCCATAGGACATTCTTGAAACGACGCGGGCTTGCTCAATGACCCTGCGCAAATGGTCTGTGTCGGCGTCACTCTCGCCAAGCGTCGCACAATCCAGATCGAAAACCGGTGCGTCAGGGGCATCGGTTTGCAGCAATGCGGCCACAAGCGCGGATTTCCCGGTTCCGGTTTCGCCTTCCAGATGCAGCATGGCTGTGTCTTCCAACATGGTTCGCGCACGGCGACAGGCGGCAGCCATGCTATGACTTCCGGTCGCCAACTGCTGTAGCGATGGCGGCAAGCGCTGTTTGCGCGCAGGGCCGGGCGGCAGCGGCTTGGACACCCGTTGGGGTGCGGCGGTCTTTGGCATAGCAACCGTCAGGTTCACGGCGGCCCCATGATTGGCTGGAATCGAAAGTACCCTCTCGGGCACATTCACCAGCCGATTGCTGTCGACGTGAAAGATCGCCTCGAACGCCTGACCTCTCAGCGATGCAGCGTTTGCACCGTCAAGGCAGGCGGAAACGGTCGAAGTGGCACCGATAATCATCCCTGCCTCGTTCACGGCGACCAGTGCATCTTCGGAGAGGACGTGATCACGCCCCACACGCGAGACCGTCACAAGCATCGCGTCGTTGAATTCCTTTTCAAACAGGTTGCGCTGAATGCGATGCGCAGTATTTGCCAACAGCTGCTGCCCAAACAGATAATCCGCGCGATTGCCCCGATCGACAGAGACAAGATTGATTGCACCAATCATCCCCCCGTTGGCATCCAGAACCGGAACGCCGGTACAGGCGAACTGTCTGAGCGTCGAAAAGTAATGATCCGCACCGCGCACAGTGATTGCGTGCCCCGTCCGCAAGGCCATGGATACGCCGTTTGTACCGGCCACGCGTTCGTCCCAACATGACCCAAGGGCGATGCCGTTCCATCCGTCAGAGCCACTCGTCGCCCCGCTATGCTCAATCCGAACAGAGACGCCATCGGCGTCGGTGACAACCAGACAATGACCGATTTCGCCCGCGACCGAAGCGAGATGTTGAAAGAAGCCCTGCCTGCCGCCGGTGCTCTCGACAATCTGTTCAAGTCGGGGGGCAACTTCGGAGGATTGGAGGCGCATGATAGGCCGCCCGGTATCGTGCCGCAGGTTATACTGCCGCGCACACCGGTCCCAGGACGCGGCAATCGCATCCGTTTGATTTGAGGTAATGAAACCTCTCATCACGTCTCCTCCCGACTCTTAGCTTAATGCGCAATCCCCTTGATCGGCAAACGTTTTGGGACGCCTCAGGTGCCAGCCAACTCGCGAATAGCCGCCATCAGTTGCGCGACATGTGCGCGGTCGGCGGCGGCGGGATGGGGCCGTGCGATGCGTCCTGCGTCGTTGTCGTAATACTGCCCCGAGGCATTGGCGAATTCCTCGGACACTGCCGCACGGCGCAGGATGTCCGCCCCGATCCGCAGGTCATTGCCCGCCATTCCATAGGATTCCTTGACCATTTTTGTGGCAAGAAGAGACCCCGGATTAACCGAGACAAACACCGGCCCGTCGGGGTGTTCGCGCGCCAATTCCTGCGACCAGATTGTCAACGCCAGCTTGCTTTGCGCGTAGGCTTCATTGTGGCCAAGCTGTTGCTCACCGCGCATGGCCTTGATGTTGACGGGCGCTTGTGCTGCTGAGGAAAGGCCCACCATGCGACCGTCTTTTGGGATGATCGGCAGCAGTCCAATGGTCAAAGCCCAGGGCGCGATTGTGTTGACCATGAAACGCACATCCAGCCCGCTGTCCGTCTGTGTGTTGGGAACCTTCAGAACACCGGCATTGTTGATCAACACATCCAGGGTGTCATGTTTGGCACGGACATCTGCCACCAAGGCGTTAACATCCTCCAGCAACGAAAGGTCAGCGCGATAGGTTTCCGGAGTGCCCCCGACCTCGCGTGCCGCGGCTTCCAACTTATCCGCGCTGCGGCCGTGCAACAGGACGTTGTGGCCCTCAGCAGTCAGCGTCTTGGCTGTCAAAAGGCCGATCCCGTCCGTCGCGCCGGTGATAAGAATTGTCTTGGTCATGTGAATGTCTCCTCAGGTGTGCAAGGCGCGGGGGGGCGCTCTTTAATAGCGAACCAACGTACGGCTCTCGATGCTTTGGCGGGGCGCCGTGACTGTCGAGTCCTCGACCAGATCAATCGCACTGTGGCCAACGCAGGGGCGGCCGGAATTGTCGTAGATGTTGAAAAACGCGACCTCGTCCGGCGTCATCCGTGAGCGGTAAACCCATTCGTGCGCGTCGTCTTTTGCCAACCCCATTACCTGGCCTTTGCGATCGGGGTAGATCAAGTCAATCACGATCCAATCCGCCTCTTTAACAGTCGAGGGACGAACGAAGCCAAGCGGAGCCGAATTGATCGGGTTCGCGATCGGGCGCCAGACGTTGATAAAGGCATAATGACCCTGCGCCCATTCATCGGCCTGTCCGGGGCCAAGAATATCCACAAGACGCCTTTCCGCACCCTCGCGGCTATAATCGCTGTGGACGTGGCGGGCCGGGCGGCGCTTGGCCTGCGGATCATCGATGCGGACTGTATGATCAAAGGTGATCACCTCTTTTGCGCCAACTTCCTGTTCCAATAGATCGGCCAGTTCGGCATCATATTGGCTTTGCCAATTGCCACCTTTGAAATCCAATATAGCCGTTGGGGAGTTGGCAAAAGCAAAGCCATCCTCTGCAAATTCCGTGGCGGCCTCGCAGTTCCGTTGATCCTTCACTGCGATCTTGGCAGCGAAAAACTCCGGCTCGATGAGGTTGCCAGCAATGCCATCCACATCAATTTCGAACGCCTGCCGAAACGGCTTGTGGACGTGATAATTTACGGTTCCGGTCTGTGTCACCAGAGACTCCTTTCCATCATGATCGGGCCAGTCTGCTCGGCGGATTACCGCAAAAGCCTTGAGTTGATGTCATCCTTAGGATGCGAATTTATACCTTGTTTTTCGCGCAATAAACTGCCGATAGTGGAGTTCACTTTCTTGATTTTGGGTATAATCGATGGACACCGATCACCTGCGATTATTTGTAATGGCAGCAGAGCGGCTCAATATCAGCGCTGCGGGTCGTGAACTTGGCCTTGCACCTGCCGTGGCAAGCGCCCGCCTCGCCAAGTTGGAAACCGAGCTTGGGGCGGAGCTGCTACGCCGCACCACCCGCAAGGTTTCATTGTCACTGGAAGGGGCGGATTTTCTACCCTATGCCCGCGAAATTCTTGCGCAGTCAGAGGCCGCATAGGCGGCGTTGGGCGGCAAGGGTGTCGGTGCCCATAGCACCTTGTGCTTTGCCGCGCCCAGCAGTTTCGCACAACTGCATATCATGCCGCTCTTACCCGAATTCCAAACACCTTTTCCCCGATTTGACCCTGGACTTGCGCCTGTCGGATACCAGCTTTGATGCCATCGAAGGCAGTTTTGATTTGGCCCTTAGAAATGCCCCGCTGGCGGACAGCAGTTTGAAAGGGCGAAAGTTGTCGGATGACACTCGCGTTCTGTGTGCATCGCCAGGCTATCTGGACGCCCACGGTACGCCCACGCACCCGTCCGACCTGTTGAACCACCGTTTCATTGCATGGTCCAACCTTGAACCACGGGAATTGCTTAGCACCGAGGGTGAAATTGCAAAGCTTGATCCGCAAGCCATGACATGCCGCACAATCGTCGATGACGGCGACGCGCAGCGCGAGGCGACGGTATCAGGTGTCGGAATTGCAATCAGTTCGCTGTGGAACATCGAACACGAAATCGCGGCTGGACGCCTGGTCCGAGTGCTTCCGGAATGGTCCCTGAACGAAGCGACGGTCCTTTGGCTGGTCTATCCCCGCTCCAATGTTTTGACCCCCAAAACAAGGATATTCATTGATTTTCTGATCAAACGGTTGGGAAACCGATCTGGCTGGTCGATGTGATACCAAGTATCTTCGAGGCATGGCTCCAATCTTCAAACTCGCAGGTGTTTCGGTGAACTTGCAGTTCCGGTGTGTTGGGTATTCAGAGCACATTTCGGGGGCAAAACGTCCTATTCGTCAATGCAACAAATATCGCGCATTTACTCGGAATAGGGGAAATTTCATGTGACGATGTAGCGTGACCTTAAAGCTTCAACTTAGTTCTCAGATAACGGTTGCGTTCTGGGGTAGCGCCAATGCGCTGGTCGATCCCACGGAGGGTGCTCAAAGGTTTCTGCGACAAATTGTCTGTTTCTGATGCAGGCTTTGCCATCGCGATACACTTAAAGCCCTTGTTACTCACGATCGCAGCGAATGTCTCCTTTGAATGGCCGCACTGCAGCATACGTATTGCGTGTTGAGAGTCCGGTTTGGGCCGTTCCTTCATTCCCCCTTGCCTTGTCTATTCTTTTGCGCGTCAAACTTTTCCCAGACATGCATGCGGCCTTTCTGCCGTGCATCGGTAAGCCAAAGTTTCTTGCGGATGCCCGTGACTTCGAGATTACCATATTTGCCACCTGAGTGTTGATTTTCACTCAGAAGTGACGCGCTCGACAGGACCGATGCATTTACCTATGTAACTGGGTACACGAATTAGAGTAACGAGCAGCGCGCGGTTTGTGTCAGGGCTTTGCGACCGGCGACACCAACGGAACTTTCAATCGCACGACCAACCCCCGCTCCTGCGGCAACAGCTCGACGTCACCACCGTGACGGCGCAGGACATCCTGAACGATGGCAAGCCCAAGCCCGCTGCCCTCCCCTTCGCTCAATTGACCGAACCGTTGAAACGCGGCCTGCGTGCTGTCTTTGGGGATGCCGATGCCGTCATCTTGTACGGTCAGCACCGCATACCCCGCCTCGGCCACGGTGCTCACGCGGATCGCTGAGAGGCCTGGGCCCCCATGGGACAGCGCGTTTTCAAGTAGATTGGTGATCGCCTCACCCAGCAGCACATTGTCACCATTGATCGGTAGCGGCTCCGAACATGGCTCGAAGCCAAAGCCTATGTCCCGCGACAGGACCGTCGGGGCAAAGTCACTGCATACTTCGGCAGCGACAGCGTTAAGTTCCAGTCTATCGAATGTTGACGTCTCGTCGTAGCGCAACCGTTCGAGAGACAACAACTGATTGGCGAGCCGCGCCGATTTACGTGCGGCGGCAATCAATTCGCGTTCGCGCAGTCGACGCTCTTGCGGGTCGCTGACATCCGGCAAAACCTCGGCCAATGACAACAGTGCGGAGGCGGGGTTGCGCAGCTGATGCGCGGCGTTGGAGATAAAGACCTGATGGTCCTCAATGCTCTGGCGCACCTGCCCGAAAAGCCGGTTCAATGTGGCGACAATACCAAAGACTTCAGCCGGGACCGGGCGGCGGATATCGCGCAGGTCATCGGGGGATCGGTGTTGGATCGCGTCTTGTAAATCGTTCAAGGGGCGCAGGCCGATCTTCACCCCGAACCAGACCACCAAAGCAAGGGCCGCCATCAGGCTGGCGATCAACGCCGCCGCGCGGCGCGCCAAGGCGGCGGCGAAAGCATTGCGATCACTGTCCCTTTGCCAGACCGTGACAATCGTATCGCCCGTGAGGTTGCCGATGGTCGTGCTCTCCGCCATCCGCAAAACCCGCACAGGCTCGCCCCGATATTCCGCCATCGTGTAGTTCAGCCGATCCTCGCCCGCCCGGCCTCCGGAAACCGGCGGATAGGCATAGCCGGTGATGTAGATGCCACCTGGGCCCGTGACATGGTAAAAAAGCTCACCGCCCCCGGCATCCGAGACGAAATCCCGCGTGCTGGGAGAAAGCGCATCCCCGCCTGAGATTGCCACATCGCGAGAGATTGCCAAGGCCGCGGCCAGCAGGCTCCGGTCGAACAGGGTTTCAGAGGTGCGCTGCGCCACTTCAAAGCGCCAAAACCCCAGAACGATCGAAAGCAGCAGCAGCGGCGGCAGGATCAGCATGAACAGCCGAGAGCGCAGCGACATCGAGGTCATGCGCTGTCGACCTCCAACATATAGCCCAGCCCACGGGCGGCTTTGATGCGGATGCCGAAGGGCTCTAACCGTTTGCGAAGACGGGACACATGCGGCTCGATGGCGCTGTCTTCCTGCGCGGCCCCGGTGCCATAGACGTGGGTGATCAGTTGGGATTTCGAGACAATCCGCCCGCGCCTTTCGAGAAGGCATTCAAGCGTCGCCAGTTCTTTACGAGGAAAAGCCAGTGGCTGCTCCCCCTCCAGCAGCTGCCGGTTCGTGCGGTCAAAGACCAAGGGGCCAATCGCGTCGCGGGCGGCGAACTCAAGGTTTTTGCGCCGCGCCATGGCACGCAGCCGGGCCTCGAGCTCATCCATCTCGAAGGGTTTGGTCAGGTAATCATCGGCTCCGGCATCCAGCCCTGCTACTCGCTCTGAAGTCTCCGCCCGCGCGGTCAGCAGGATCACTGGCGTGCCATCGCCACGGCGGCGCAGACGGCTCAGAACTTCCAGCCCGTCACAACCGGGCAAGTTACAGTCCAGCACGATCAGGTCAGCCCCCTCATGTCGCAAGAAAATGTCAGCATCTTCCCCGTCATGCAGCAGGTCTACCGCATGGCCCCGATCGCGCAAGCGATGGGCAATTCCCTGTGCCAGAGCCTCATTGTCTTCGATGACTGCAATGCGCATGATTAAAACTTAATCCTGATGCGCAAGTTTCGCGCAAGGTTGGAAAGGCAGTGTGCCCGTGTTGGAGGAGGGATTCGTTCCCTGAAACAAATACGAATTACGGCAGACGTGAAAGTCTGACCGGTACAGAATGTCTACGGGAGGACACCAATGACTATCAAGTATTTCGCCGCAACCGCTGTATCTGCTGCTTGCCTTGCCGCCCCGGCGCTGGCCGAAGTCGACTTTGCAGGGAAAACCATCGAGTGGGTCATCCCCTTCTCGGAAACCGGCGGCTCGGCCAAATGGGCCAACTTCTTTGCGCCGCTCCTGTCCGAGGAACTTCCGGGCAACCCCACCGTCGTGGTCAAATTCATGCCGGGCGCGGGTTCAACCAAAGGCGCCAACTGGTTCCAAGAGCAAGAGCATGACGAGGGCACGGTCCTTTTCGGCACCTCCGGCTCGACCCAGTTCCCCTATCTGCTGGACGATCCGCGCGTGCGGTATGAGTACAGCGACTGGAAGCCTGTCATGGCATCGGGCACCGGCGGGGTCGCCTATCTGAACCCCGCGGACGGTGAGAAATTGGATGGCACCGCCAATAACCTTAAAGACATCAACTTCATCTACGGCTCGCAAGGGGCCACGCGCCTTGACCTCGTGCCGCTGCTGGCATGGGAAATGCTGGGCATGAATGTAGAGCCGGTTTTTGGCATCAAGGGCCGTGGCGATGGCCGTCTGATGTTTGAGCGCGGCGAGGCCACGATCGACTACCAGACCTCGTCGAGCTACCTCGGTGCCTCTGCCGATCTGGTCGAAAAGGGTCAAGCCGTGCCGATGATGACATGGGGCGCGCTGGACGAAGACGGCAACATCGTTCGTGACCCCACCTTCCCCGACATCCTGACCTTTAAGGAAGTCTGCGAAGCGACCGAAGGCTGTGAGACCGAAGGTGAGGCTTGGGACGCGTGGAAAGCCTTCTTCATCGCAGGTTTTCCGGTGCAAAAGATCGCCTTCCTGCCCGCAGGGACGCCCGATGACGTGATCGAAACCTACACGGCAGCCTTCGACGCGGTGCGCAACCGCGAAGATTTTGCCCAAATCGCCGAGAAGCGCGTCGGGAAATACCCCGTCTTCGTAGGTGAAGGCGCGGCAAAGGCGACGCAGCGCGGCACGACCGTCTCCGCGGAGGCGAAGGCCTTCGTCACCAACTGGCTGCAAGAAGCCTATGGCGTTTCGCTGAAGTAAGCGAAACCCTCTTGGCCCCGGGCGCGCCCCGGGGCCACCCCCTCCCTTTAATCTAACATTTCGAGGTCGGTGCGATGGATCTGTTCGCAACCGCTCTGCCTGCGCTTGGCCAGGCATGGGCTCTAATTTTGCAACCTGTAGTACTGGGATATCTGGTGTTGGGCGTCGTCATGGGCCTGGCTGTCGGCGTCTTTCCCGGCCTCGGTGGGATCGCGGGATTGTCTCTGCTTTTGCCCTTCATGTTCGGCATGGACCCGGTGCTGGGTCTGGCGCTGATGATCGGCATGGTCGCGGTCGTGCCGACCTCAGACACTTTCGCTTCCGTCCTCATGGGCATCCCCGGTTCTTCGGCCAGCCAAGCTACGGTGCTCGATGGCTTTCCCATGGCCAAGAAAGGCCAAGCCGCGCGGGCGCTTTCGGCGGCTTTCACCTCATCGCTCTTCGGCGGTCTGGTCGGCGCGGCGTTCCTGACGTTGTTCATCGTTGTTGCGCGGCCCATCGTCCTGTCGTTCGGCCTGCCCGAGATGCTGATGATCTCGATCCTCGGCCTGTCGATGGTGGCGGTGCTGGCGGGGCGCGTAGCGCTTAAAGGTCTGGCGGCCGCGGGGCTTGGCCTGCTCATCGGCACCATCGGCGAGGCTGATGCGGGCGGCTCCCTGCGGATGGCGACCTATGACATCCCCTATCTAACAGACGGCTTGAAACTGGTGATCGTGGGCCTTGGCATCTTTGCCGTGCCCGAGATCGTATCGCTCCTGCGCCAAGATCGGGCGATTTCAAAAGAAGCCAAACTCGGCGCGGGCTGGGGCGAAGGCGTGCGGGACTGGGTGGCCAACAAATGGCTGTCGGTCCGCTGCTCACTAATCGGCGTGGTGGTCGGCGTCATCCCCGGCCTTGGTGGGTCAGTCGTTGACTGGATCGCCTATGGGCACGCCGTTCAGACGACGAAGGACAAATCGAACTTCGGCAAAGGCGAAGTGCGTGGCGTGATCGGGCCGGAAAGCTCGAACAACGCGAAAGAGGGCGGCGGCTTGGTCCCTACCCTGCTGTTCGGCATTCCCGGCTCTGGCTCCATGGCGATTTTCATCGGCGCCATCGCCCTGCTGGGGTCCGGCGAGATCGAAGTCGGCCCCTCGATGCTGCGCGACAACCTCGACATCACCTATTCGATTGTCTGGCTGCTGGCGCTGGCCAACGTCGTCGGCACGCTGCTGTGCATCGCGGCCTCGGGCGGAATCGCCAAGCTGACCACGATCCGCTTCACCTACCTCGCGCCGTTCCTCTTTATGTTGATCTCCTTCGCGGCGTTCCAGTCGGGGCAGAACTTCGAAGACATTCTCGCGCTTTTCGTGATCGGCCTGATCGGTATCTTCCTGCGCCGCTTCGACTGGTCGCGCCCGGCCTTCCTGATCGGCTTCGTGCTGTCGAACCCGGTCGAGAAATTCTCGAACCAAGCGTTTCAGATCGCGTCGTTCCGGTTCCGCAAATCCTTTGAGGATGGGATGGACTATGTCTTCTCCCCTATCGTCATCGTGCTGCTGATCGTCACCGTGGTCTCTGTCGTGCTGGGCCTGCGTCAGGCCAAGTCGATCATGGCTGAAGGCGATGTTCAGTCCGGCTCAAAACGCGCGCCGTTGGTCTTTTTGCTGATCATCATGGGCTACGTCGTGGCCGCGCTGATCAATGCCTCGCTGATCCCTGATTACAACATGACCGACAAGATCGTGCCGCTGGTCGTGGGGGGCATCGCCTTGGCTGCACTGTTGATCTTGCTGGTGCAGATGATCCTGCGCCCCGAAAGCGATGCGATCTTTGCCGACAAGGAAGTCTCGGGCGAGGACGCTGATGCGCCCTATGGCCTCTGGAGCACGCTGGCGTGGTTCGTGGGGTTGATCGTCGCCACATACTTCGTCGGCTTCATCCTCGCGCTTTTGGGCTTTTTGATCAGCTTCCTGCGGGTCCGCGCACAGGCGCATTGGCCGAAAACCCTGATCCTGACGGCCTGCGGCATCGCGCTGATGTGCGTCATGGCCGGGGCACTCAACCGTGATTTCCCGCCGGGTCTGCTGCAAGGCGCAGTCGATCTGCCCTGGCCGCTGAACTGAGGAGCTTAGAGATGACACAGACTGCTATCCCCTATCTCTTCATGCGCGGCGGCACCTCGCGGGGGCCATACTTCAACCGCGCGGATCTGCCCCAAGACCGCGAAACCCTCGCCGAGGTGCTGCTCGCTGTGGTGGGCTCCGGCCATCCGCTCAACATCGACGGAATCGGCGGCGGCGCGGCGGTCACCACCAAGGTCGCAATGCTATCGCCTTCGGAGGACGTTTGGGCCGATGTGGACTATTTCTTCGCCCAAGTCTCGGTCGAGGATCGGCTGGTCGATTTCAAACCGACCTGCGGAAACATCCTGTCAGGTGTTGGCCCTGCGGCGGTGGAATTGGGCCTCGTCCAGCCCACCGGCGATGTGACGGATGTGAAGATCCATGCCGTCAACACTGGGGCCAAGGTGCTCTCCAAAGTGCTGACCCCCGGCGGTGTGCTCACCTATGACGGCGACACCGAGATCGCGGGCGTGCCCGGGGCCGGTGCAGCCGTGGCGCTGAACTTCATGGGGGTTGTCGGCTCTTCGACCGGGGCGTTTTTGCCCACGGGCAATATCCGCGATACCTTTGACGGGATCGAAGTCACCTGCATGGATGTTGCCATGCCGATGGTCATCGCCCGCGCGGCGGACTTTGGCCTGACGGGGTATGAGAGCGTCGCCGAGCTTGACGCGAACAAGGATTTCTTTGCCCGTATGGAAGCCATCCGCCTTCAGGCCGGGGCCGCCATGGGCATGGGAGACGTGGCAAAATCCGTCACGCCCAAGTTCGGTCTGCTCGCCCCAGCCCAGAACGGTGGCACCATCGCGACGCGCTATTTCATGCCGTGGAACACGCACCCCTCCATGGCGGTGACCGGGGCGCAATGCCTTGCCTCCTGCGCGCTCACCCCCGGCAGTGTGGCAGACGGTCTGCTTGAGCGTCCCGGCCAAAGCCCCGCCGATGTGGTGCTTGAACATGCCTCTGGCACGATTGACGTGCTGGTGGATTACGACACGTCGGACGGCTTCGCGCTGAACTCCGCCGGGCTGCTGCGGACGGCCCGCAAGCTGGCGGATGGCTGCGTCTTTGTCCCCTCGCACATCTGGGAGGGCCGCTGATATGCCCGTGATGAATCTTCTTGTCGCCTTCAACGGCTCCGACGCCTCCGTCGCCGCGCTGCGCTATGCCGCCTCACTGGCCAAACAGCGCGGCGCGCATGTCACGGCGATCCTTGCGCATACTGCGCATGAGGTGATCGACCGCCGCTCGCGCTGGATCCCCGAAGAGGCCCGCGCCCTGTTGGAGGCTGCCAACAGCGAAATCCTGGCCGAGGTCATCCGCCGGTTCGAAGAACTCCGCCCCGCCCTCGGTCTGGGCGACGCGCTGGATTTCCGCGAGGAGACCGGCCGCGTCGACATGCTGCTTTCCGAAGGCGCGCGGTACTATGACATGCTGATCGTCGGTGCCCGGACCGAGAGTGACGACGCCCATGTGACCCACCATCCTGATCGCATCGCCTTGCAGTCCGGGCGTCCGGTGATCGTGGTGCCCGCGGGCTATGACGCAGGCGCGCAGCACAGCCACGCGGCGCTGGCATGGGACGGCGGGCGCGCCGCCGCGCGGGCGCTGTCGGACAGCCTGCGCTTGCTTGAGGTCGATGGCCGTGTCAGCGTTCTGACGGTGGGCAAACGCACATCCTGGCCGATCACCGATCTGATGACCCACCTCGACCGCCACGGCGTCGAAGCGGTGCATGAGGACTTTCCGACAACCCATCCGGTTTCACAGACTCTGTTGTCCTATTGCGAGCGGCATGACCCCTCGCTGCTGGTGCTGGGTGCCTATGAGCACTCCAAGTTTCGCGAAGATTTCCTTGGTGGCGTGACCGCCGAGGTGCTGGAAAAGATCAAAATCCCAGTTCTGTTGTCCCATTGAGAAGCAAATGATGACCAATTACGAGAAAATCCACACCGCCCGCCGTGATCTGGAAAAACTGCGTGCCGAGCTGATCGCCAGCCTCAACACGCAAAAAGATCGCGACTCTGATCTGCTGATCCTGCATGAACGGGTGAGCAAAGCGATCAACGCGCTTTCCGCATAGGGTGCAGGGATGAAGGTTCATATCCTCGACGACTGGTTCGACACTCTGCGCGGACTGCCCTGCTTTAACCTGCTGGCGGGGCATGATGTCACCGTCTGGACGGACCATCAGCCTGACGAGGCCATCTTGGCCGACCGTTTGCAGGATGCCGACTGCGTCGTGCTCTTTCGCGAGCGGACCAAGGTGACGCGCGGGCTGCTTGAGCGCCTGCCGAACCTGCGCCTGATCTCGCAGCGTGGCGCTTATCCGCATGTGGACGTCGCGGCCTGCACCGACCAGGGAGTACTGCTGTGTTCCAACAAAGGTGCGGATGGGGCCAACCATGCGGCGGCGGAACTGACCTTTGCGCTGATCCTTGCAGCCATGCGGCAGTTGCCGCAGCAGATGACGAGCGTGAAGGCAGGCAACTGGCAGATGGGCGTAGGGCGCAGTCTGCGCGGGCGGCGGCTGGGGCTTTATGGCTATGGGCGTATCGGGCGAGTGGTGGCGGACTATGCCCGCGCCTTCGGGATGGAGGTCATCTGGTGGAGTTCCGAGGCCGGGCGCGCGCGGGCGGAAGCCGATAGCGAGACCGTGCCCGAGAGCCGCGCGGCCTTTTTCGGCACATGTGACGTGGTTTCGCTGCATCTGCGGCTTACATCTGAGACGCGCGGCAGTGTCACCGCCGACGACCTCGGTGCGATGCCGCCGCGTTCGGTATTAGTGAACACCTCGCGCGCCGGGCTGATTGCCGAAGGCGCGCTGCTGCAAGCGCTCAACGCCGGGCATCTGGGCGCGGCGGCGGTGGATGTCTTTGATACTGAGCCGTTAACGGATCCCAACGACCCGCTGCTCTCACACCCCAAGCTGATCGCCACACCGCATATCGGCTTTGTCACCGAAGACGAATTCGACAAGCAATTCGCGGATATCTTTGCGCAGGTGAACGCCTATGCGGCAGGCGCACCGATCCATATGATCAATCCTTCCGTCTACGCGCCATAAACCCCGCAACCAGCGGCGCGCCGACGATCACCAGCACGATGCGGGTCAGGTGGTGCGTGATGACAAAGCCCAAATCCGCACCGGTCACGATGGCCAGCACCGTCATCTCGGCCTGCCCGCCCGGCGCGAAAGCAAGGAATGCCTCGACCGGGTTGCCCAATCCGGCCCAGGTGACGAGGCCGGTGAAACCTGCGGCCAAGACGGCGAGCACCAGCACATAGGCGATGCCCGCCAGCACCACCCGCGTCAGCTCGCCCCATGTCACGCCCAGAAAATGCACGCCGATCCCGCAGCCGATAAAGAACTGCGCGGCCAGGATGGCTTCGGCGGGCGGGCGGCTGTGGATCAGGCCGGAAAGTGACAAGACAGCGGTGACGATCATGGGGCCGAGGATCGACGCGCCAAAAAGGCCGATCCGCTCTCCTCCCTTCCAGCCGATCAGGGCTGCCGCGGCCATCAGGGCCATCTCGCCCACCGGCAGTTCCGTCACCGGCGCGCCGATGGGATTGGTCAGCCCCGCCCCGTAAGCCAGCGTCAGGAAAGCAGGCGCGAGGGTAACGATGATCAGCACCCGCGTGGCATGGATCAGGGACAGCGCGCGCGGATCGCCCCCCGCTTCGGTGCCAAAGATAACCATGTCCTGCAGGCCACCCGGCATCGCGGCGTAATAGGCTGTCGGCGCGTCGAAGCCCCAAACATGCTGAAAGAACGGCACGCCGATAATCCCGATCAACGCGATAAAGACCGGGACCAGCGCCACCGACATCGCCATTTGTGGCAGTTGGTGAAACAGATCAGGCGTGATCGAAGCCCCAACAGCCACCCCAAGGATCGTGCGCGCCGCCACCGAGACCTGACCGAAGCCCTTGATCGGCACGTTCGACAATGCCGCGATAAGACAGGCGGCCATAGGGCCGAAAAGGAATGGTAGCGGCAGATCAAGCGCCCAGAAGGCCAAAGTGCCAGCCCCGGCGAGGATGAGGGTAAGCGACCGGCTTCGGGTTGGTTGGGCAATGCGCATGGGGTCCACTCCTGCAGTTTATCGGACTTGATCATTATTGCATACTATTGTATCCACATGTATGCAATAATCACCTTTGGGGGCGTTTTATGAGCGAAGAAGACCGCACACCGCAGGGCAACTCTGCCTATGCTCAACTAATGGATGAGTTACGCGCCGGACGGCTGAACCCCGGCGACCGCCTGCGGGAGACCGAACTGGCCGACCGTCTGGGCGTCTCCCGCACCCCCGTGCGCGAAGCGATCCGACAGTTAGAGGCAGACGGCGTCGTGGCACATATCCCGCGTCAAGGGGCGAGCATCCGCACGCTGGACTACGCCGAGGTGATGGAACTCTACGAGATGCGCGCCGTGCTGGAGGGCACCGCCGCACGGCTCGCCGCCCGCGCTGCCTCGGACATCGAGATCGAAGAGTTGCAGGACATGAACCAGCAGCTTGCCACCCTGGGCAATGTGCCCGAAGCCTTCACCCTCAACCGCCAGTTCCACGCAGCCCTTCTGGACGCCGCAAAGAACCGTTTTCTGACCCGCTCGATCCACACGCTGCAAAAGACGCTGATGATCCTCGGCCCGACGACGCTCACCGATCCTGACCGTGCCGAGAAAGCGGTGGAGGAACATTTTGGCGTTCTGGATGCGATCAAGGCCCGTGATGCCGCCCTCGCCGAAGCGGCGATGCGCGCGCATATCGAAGCGGCCCAACGGGTTCGGGTGCGCGCCCTGCGCGCCCAGCCCACGCGCGATGAGACCTATGACGGAGACCTGCTGTGACTGAAACCTACGATATCGTCGTGATCGGCGGCGGCAATGCGGCCCTTTGCGCCGCGATCACCGCCGCCGAAGACGGTGCCCGCGTGCTGATCCTTGAGACCGCGCCAAAACCCTACCGGGGCGGCAATTCGCGCCACACCCGCAACTTCCGCTGCATGCACCATGGCCCCTTGGGCCCATTGGTCGAAAGCTACACCGAAGAGGAATACCTCGCCGATCTGATGAAGGTGACGGGTGGCAAGACGGATGAACATCTCGCACGCCTCGCCATCCGCTCTTCCGAGGAATGCCTGCCGTGGATGGAAGCCCATGGCGTGCGGTTTCAGCCCTCGCTGTCGGGCACCCTATCCCTTGCGCGTACCAACGCCTTCTTTCGCGGCGGTGGCAAGAGCCTCGTGAATGCCTATTACCGCACCGCCGAAGGATTGGGGGTGGATGTGCTCTATGAAGCCGCCGTGACCCATCTCGAACTGGAAGGCGACCGGGTGACGCGGGTGGACTATACCCATGAGGGGGCAGCCAAGAGCCTCTCGCCCAAATCCGTCGTCGTGGCCTCTGGCGGATTTCAGGCCGACACCGACTGGCTGGCACGCGCATGGGGGCCAGCGGCGAAGAATTTCCTGATCCGGGGCACGCCCTATAACCGCGGCGTGGTTCTGGCGGATCTGCTGGATCAAGGCATCGCACAGGTTGGCGATCCGACCCAATGTCACGCCGTCGCCATTGACGGGCGGGCACCGAAATTCGATGGCGGGATCGTCACACGACTGGATTGCGTGCCCTTCTCCATCGTCGTCAACAAGGACGCACAGCGGTTCTATGATGAGGGCGAGGATGTTTGGCCGAAACGCTATGCCATCTGGGGCCGGCTGGTGGCCGCGCAGCCCGATCAGGTCGGCTATGTCATCATCGATGCCAAATCGCTGAACCTGTTCATGCCTTCGGTCTTCCCCCCGATCAAAGCCGACACGCTGGCGGAACTGGCGGGCAAAATGGGCCTGCCCGCCGACGCGCTAGAGCAGACCGTGGCCGAATTCAACGAAGCCTGCGGCGATCAAAGCGGCTTTCACCCCACCGAGCTTGATGGCGTTGCCACTTCCGGCCTCACCCCGCCCAAGACCAATTGGGCCCGCCCCATCACCCAGCCGCCGTTCTACGGCTATTCGCTGCGCACTGGCGTCACCTTTACCTATCTCGGGCTGAAGGTGGATGAAAACGCGCAATGCTCCATCAACGACCGCCTTGTCAGCAACCTTTGGGCGGCGGGCGAAACCATGGCCGGGTCGATTCTGGGCCAAGGCTACCTCGCCGGGTTTGGCATGACCATCGGCACCGTATTCGGACGTATCGCAGGCAAGGAGGCCGCAGCCCATGCAAATTGATCTACTCCAAGAGGCCCGCCGTCAGGCCGAAATCTGCAACGCTTGCCGCTATTGCGAGGGGTACTGCTCAGTGTTCCCTGCCCTTCAAGCCGAACGCGCTTTTTCGGACGGGGATCTAACGCAACTGGCGAACCTCTGTCACAATTGCCGGGGCTGCTACTATGCGTGCCAATACACCGCCCCGCATGAGTTTGAACTGAACTTGCCGCAAGCCTTGGCCGATGTGCGCCAAGACAGTTGGGAAGAGTTTGCCTTTCCACGTGCCGCCGGGAAAGCCTTCCAGAAAAACGGCCTCGCCATCGTGCTCGCCACTGTCTTGGGCTTTGCATTGCTGTTTTGGGCTGCCCGTGCGCTGGCCGCCGCAGGAGGCGAAGGATTCTATGCTGTGCTGTCTCACAATGCGATGGTCGCGATCTTCCTGCCCGCTTTTCTATTCCCGCTGTTCAGTATCGCCATCGGGCTGCGGCGCTACTGGCAAACCGTGGGTGGCACCCCGGTCCGCCTGTCTCATCTGCGCGGGGCCATCGCCTCTGTCGCGAACATGCGCAACCTCAAGGGCGGCCACGGCGACGGCTGCAACTTTGAAGACGAAGACCGCTTCACGCACGCCCGCCGCTATGCGCATCAGGCGATCATGTATGGGTTCCTGTTGTGCTTTGCCTCGACCAGCGTGGCGACGCTGATGCATTACCTGCTCGACATGCCCGCCCCCTACGGGCTGTTTTCCGCCCCCAAGATCCTCGGCCTTTCCGGCGGTGTTCTGCTGGTGTTGGGATGTGGCAAGATGGTCTGGCTTAAGCTGCGGTCTGACAAATCACTCGGCGCGACTAATGCCTTTGGCGGTGAGATCGCTTTTACCGGATTGCTGGGGTTTGTCGGACTATCTGGTCTGCTGCTCTATGCGGCAGGGGGCACCGGCTGGATGCCGGGGCTTTTGGTCATCCACCTCGGCGCGGTGCTGGCGTTTTTCCTGCTCACGCCTTTCACCAAGATGGCCCATGGGTTCTACCGAATGGCAGCGCTGGTCAGGGATGCACAGCGGCGCGAAAGGGTCTGACTTTAGGCTTTCCAGCAACGCTTCCAAATTACCCCGGCCGCGCCTACAGACGGCGCGACCGGGAGACGATCATTCGCCGAAGTGGATGACTGAACGGATGCTCTTGCCTTCATGCATCAGGTCGAAGGCCTCGTTGATCTGTTTCAGCCCCATGGTGTGGGTGATGAAATCATTCAGCTTGAACTCGCCGTTCATGTAGCGCTCGACATAGTCAGGCAGCTCGGAGCGTCCCTTGACCCCGCCAAAGGCCGACCCCCGCCAGACGCGGCCCGTGACCAACTGGAACGGACGGGTCGAGATTTCTTGCCCTGCCCCTGCGACACCGATGACTACGGATTCGCCCCAGCCCTTGTGGCAGCATTCCAGCGCCGAGCGCATTATATTGACGTTGCCGATACACTCGAACGAATAATCCACGCCGCCGTCGGTCATCTCGACAATCACGTCCTGAATGGGTTTGTCGTGATCTTTGGGGTTGATGAAATCGGTGGCGCCCAGCTTGCGGGCAAGATCGAATTTGCTTTCGTTGATATCGATCACGATGATCCGGCTGGCCTTGGCCATGGTCGCGCCGATCACGGCGGACAGGCCAATGCCGCCCATACCGAAGATCGCAACGGTCGACCCCTCTTCGACCTTGGCGGTGTTCATCACAGCCCCCATGCCGGTAGTGACGCCGCAGCCCAGCAGGCAGACCTCCTCCAGCGGCGCGTCGGGGTTCACCTTGGCAAGCGATATCTCGGGCAGCACTGTGTATTCCGAGAAGGTCGAGCATCCCATGTAGTGCAGGATGGGCTGACCATCCTTGTAGAACCGGCTGGTGCCGTCGGGCATCAGACCGCGCCCCTGGGTTTCCCGGATCTTCTGGCAGAGGTTGGTCTTGCCGGATTTGCAGAATTTGCACTCGCCACATTCTGGCGTGTAGAGCGGGATCACATGGTCACCCACCGCCACGCTGGTGACGCCCTCGCCGATGGATTCGACAATCCCGCCCCCTTCATGGCCCAGAATGACCGGGAACAGGCCTTCGGGGTCTTCGCCCGACAAAGTGAAAGCATCGGTATGGCAAACGCCCGAGGCCACGATTTTGATGCGCACTTCGCCAGCCTTAGGCGGCATTACGTCGATTTCCTCGATCGAGAGAGGTTCGTTAACGGCCCAGGCGACGGCCGCTTTGCATTTGATGATATCGGTCATGGGTCTCACTTCGCGGTTAGGATTATTTTGGCGGGTGACGGTGTAGGGACTGTCATTTACACTGTTTCCCACTGGCGATAATCAGAGATATCTGCAAAACACCGTTACCTATTAGCAATAGTTCTTCCGCCATTAAGATTGAAAGGAACATCATGCTGAGTTGGGAGGGGGTATCAGAGTTTGTGGCCGTCGCTGAAGCACAAAGCTTTACAGCTGCTGCCAACAGCTTGGGTATTTCTACGGCTCAGGTCAGCCGCCAAGTCGGCGCACTTGAGGCGCGATTGGACACCAAGCTGTTCTACCGCACCACGCGCAAGGTCACGATCACCGAGACGGGTCAGGTGTATTACAACCATTGCCGGCAGGTGCTTGATGGGCTGGCCGAAGCCGAGCGCGCGATCACCGATCTGCATCAAAGCCCCAAGGGACGGCTGAACCTTACAGCCCCGGTGACATATGGCGAGAACCGCATCGCGCCTTTGGTGAATGACTTCGTCCGGCGCTATCCTGATCTTGAGGTCAACCTCAGGCTGACCAATCAGCTGCTCGATCTTGTAGCGGAAAGCTACGATCTCGCGATCCGGCTGGGAGAGTTGGAAGACAGCTCCATGATGGCAAAGCGGCTGGCCTCTCGCAGGCATTACACCTGCGCGGCACCCGAATACCTTTCCGCTCACGGAACCCCGCACACCCTGTCCGAACTTGACGGCTACAACTGTCTGCAAGGCACTTTGGGCTATTGGCGGTTTCAGGAAAAAGGAACCACCCGCCACATTAGGGTGAAAGGCAATCTCCGCTGCAACAGCGGCGCATCGCTGGTCGATGCGGCGCTGAAGAACCTCGGGATCATCCAATTGCCGGATTATTACGTCGAGGCGGAGCTGCGGGCCGGTCGGTTGGTCTCTGTTTTGGATACGTATCGCGCGCCGGACGATGGCATCTGGGCGATCTATCCGCAGAACCGGCATCTTTCGCCAAAGGTCCGGCTGCTGCTTGATCACCTTGCGAAAGGGTTGCGATGATCTACAAAATCATCGCCTCAGAATTTGAAAGGAAGGCCCGATGATCGTGAGCGACCCGCCAAGTGCGCTGACCTTCGGAACTTGGGCCGTCATCTGAGCATCTTTGCCCGAAGGAGCGAGGACCCGGCAAAGATCGTATCTTTTGGCCTGGCGTTCAGCCATCTGTACCGGGGCTTCGTTCAGCGAAAGGCTCATTTGGCCGCACCATGAGGTAATCTATGGCGACGTGGCAGGTGCCCCTTCATGCGGGACCAAATGGCCCGATAGGCACCGTCCTATGGATGGAGCTCTTTTGCCAAAAACCGAACGAACAGAAGCGTGAGGTTCTCGCGGCGCGAGGTGTCTGGCCAGACGGCAAAAATTCCCAACGGTTTCAGCCGCCAATCGGGGAACAGGCGGCTCAGCTTGCCCTCCGCCTCCCCCCGGGCGGCGAGATGCTCGGGCAGAACCGTGGCGCCAAGGTTCTTGCAGGCGAAATGGTAGAGGGCATCCACGCTGTCCACTTCCAGCCGGGCTTGGCCCAGAACTTTCGCCTCTTCCCCGCCGGGGCCGCTGAGACGAGTATAGTCTGAGCGATGTCGGTAGCGCACCCAGTCCCAGTCTTCCAGATCGCAAGGATGTGCGGGGGCCGGGCGCGTTGCGGCATAGTCGCTGCCGACCACCAAGGCGCGCGCGCTTTCACCCAGCTTGCGCGACATCATCGCACTGTCGTCGAGCCAGCCCGCGCGGATATTCACATCAAAGCCATCGTTGATAAGGTCCATCCTCTGATCCGAAAAAGCCAACGACAGGGCGACTTGCGGATGAAGACGGGAAAATTCAGCGATCGCCGTCGACAGGGTCGATGACGACATAAAGGCAGGGATCGACACCCTAAGCGCGCCCACAGGCTCCAACGACAGGGCGTTGAGGTCATTCAATCCGCTTTCGGCGCTTCGCAGCATGTCGGTCACCCGGGCGTAGAACATCCGCCCTTCGTTGCTCAGCGCGATCTTGCGGGTTGTGCGGTAAAGCAGTGTCACGCCAAGGAAATCTTCGAGTTCGGAGACGGTTTCACTCACCCGCGACGGTGCGACGCCAAGGGCTTTCGCCGCGGCCCGGAACGAGCCTTCGTCCACCACCCGGGCGAAGATGGCCATATGCTTTAGATGATCGATCATTGTTCGGCCTGCCGGAACTATCACTTCTGGATTCCATGAATACCCCGATCAATCCGCCGGGAATAGATGTTCCTTGCAACACGAGGAACACCGCCATGAAAGCGACCACTCATCTCAACACCGAAAGCGCAGAGCGTTATCTGGGCACGCTCTGCAAACATTTCGGCCACAAGGTGCCCGTCACCCACACGCGCCAAAACGGCCATATCGAACTGCCTTTCGGGGCATGTGAACTGGTCGCAACAAAGGGCCAGTTGTCACTGAGCGCGACAGCCGATGACCCGGCCGCACTCCATAGGGTCGTGCAGGTCATTACCAGCCACCTCGAACGTTTTGCCTTCCGCGAAGACCCCAAGCTCACTTGGACCTACGCCGCCTGAGAGCTGAGCTGGCCCGAGCTTTTCGCGTGCCGCGCGGAGTGGCACCCGAAATCTTGAACTTAACCAAGGCCCCATTCCTTCGGGGCACCCGATATGGAGCGACACATGAAACGCAGAACCCTTCTGAAAACGTCACTCGGCGCATCTCTGGCCATCATTCTCGGACAACACGCAGGAGCAAAAGACATGGACACAGTTACACAAGAGAGCTTTGACACCGTAATGGCCTTCATGGGCGCTATGGGGGCGGGCGATATGGAGAAAATGCGGGCCCTGATGGCCGACGATATGGTCTGGCACAACGAGGGCGACGGAAGCTTGCCGTGGATCGGTGAGGCACGCGGCAAGGAGGCAATCTTCGACTTTCTTGGCGTCTTTGGCCAGAATTTTCAGACAACCGCTTGGGACAACACAGATGCCTTTGCCGCAGGCGACACCGTTGCCGTCTTTGGTAAGATGAGCGGCATCACCACGAAATCCGGCAAAGAGACTGGCCCCTTCACCTTTGCCCTGCGTGCCAAGGTCCGCGATGGTCAGGTGGTGCTGTGGCACTGGTTCGAAGACAGCTTTGCCGTCAGCCAAGCCTACCACGGCTAATATCCGCAACATGGCAGGGCCCGTCAGGCCCTGCCAGCGAGACCCCAGTCAAAGGAGAGCCCGATGCGCTATGCTGTCACCGCCGTTTCAGGACAACTCGGTCAAGAAATCGCCCGCAAACTCATAGAACGAACAGATCACGCCTCGGTCATCGGCCTCGCCCGGACGCCGGGCAATGCCACCGCGTTAGGGATCGAGGTGCGCCCCGGCGACTATGACCAGCCGGACGCGCTTCGAACATCTCTTGCGGGCGTTGATGCCCTTGTGCTCGTCTCAGGCATGGCCCCGCCCGAAGACCGCATCGGCCAGCACCGCAACGTGATCGAGGCGGCCAAGGCCGCCGGCGTGGCCAAGATCGTTTACACCAGCATTCAAGGTCCCGAAGTTGGGACCGCCTTCTCACCCGTCGTGCAGAGCAACCGTCAGACCGAGGCCGACATCCGCGCCAGCGGTCTGGACTGGGCCATCGGTCGCAACGGCATCTACATCGAGCCTGACGTTGAGTATATCGACAGCTACCGCGCCAAGGGCGAGATCGCCAACAGCGCGGGGGACGGCAAATGCGGCTACACGACCCGTTCCGAATTGGCCCATGCCTATGCCGCTTTGCTGACGCGGGACGGGCTGAACGGTCAAACCTTTGATTTGAACGGTACGCCGATCACTCAGGCGGAACTAACGCAGTACATGAACGCCGCATATGGCACCGCGCTTACCTATCGCAGCATGTCGGCCGAAGACTATGTGGCTGACCGCACCGCCGAGCTTGGCGATTTTATCGGCCCGATTATCGGCGGCATCTACGACGGTATCCGCCGCAGCGCCTTTGACGCCTCCGGCGATTATGAAGCCGCGACCGGACGCCCGCATCAAAGCTGGGAAGATTATTTCGCCTCGCTGTTACGCTGATCGCCACAGATACGCGGGGCGACCCGCGTAGAACGACCAACCTTTCGGAGATATCTGCGTGCTGAAATCCACATGGGATCACCCCCTCACCTTCTGGGCGCTGTTGAGCCTCCCCGCCATTCCAATGACCCTTGGCCTGACCTCCGGCGCGCCGGACGCGGTCAGCAGTCTTTTGCATCCCACCGGTGAATTCGCCGCGCGGTTCATGATCATCGCAATGATGATCACCCCGCTGATGATGCTTTTTCGCGATGCGAGCTGGCCGCGCTGGCTGATGAAGCGTCGGCGCTATCTTGGCGTGGCCGCATTCTTCTACGCGCTGGCCCACACGGTGCTTTATCTCATTGATGAAGGTGCCATAGCCTTCACTGGGGGCGAGGTATCAAAGCTGTACATCTGGACCGGCTGGATCGCCTTTCTTATCTTTGTGCCATTGGCTGTTACGTCGACAGACGCATGGGTGCGCCGCCTTGGGCGGTCGTGGAAAAAGCTACAGCAGTTTGTCTATGCTGCGGCTATACTAACCCTCATCCACTGGGCTGCCCTGCACGATTGGGGCGGCGTCGGCGCGGCTCTCGTGCATTTTGCGCCTCTGGTCGCTCTTGAGGTGTACCGTCTGTGGTCAACCCAACAGCGCCGCCGCCAGCGCGCGTTGACGTAAGCGAAGGGTTGCGGGGCAAATTCTCCGTTCGTTCGGCGATCTAAAGCTTAATAGCCGATCTCCCTACCTTTATAGGGAATCTTCGCACCTACCGTCAAAGTACATAAGCCACCCATCGTGTCGGACGCAGCGAACGGCCCAAACCGGACCTTGGGCCGGCGGGCAAGGAAAGTCTCTTTCAGAGACAAAGCTGCCGTTCGCCACGTCGCAGGCATGGTCTGCTTTTCTGCTTTATCTGCTGATATGACCGACCTTAACTCAAGTTTAGTGTCGGCAACTAAATCTGTTGAAAAGCACCTTCTTGAAACCATCGCGCGAAGGCTTTGACCGCGCGTGATGGTTGGCGCCGTTCTGGAATGAGCACGTAGTGACGTTCCTCTGGCTGAACCCGGGGCAAGTCCAATTCGATTAACCGCCCATCGGCAAGGGGCCGATCGAGAAGACCGGTCCAGCCGAGAAGAACCCCCTGACCTGCCATAGCTGCATAGGCCGCGTCCGAATAGCTGGTAAAATTCAAACCTGTCTGCACAGAAGTCCTGTTTAACCCAATCTGCGACAACCACTGAGACCAATCGAGCCAGCTCGGTTCCGGGGCATCACATGCGATTAGGGCCACGTCTGTCTGGCGGATCAGGTCTTCAACCGAGATGCCGTCGAGCCTTGACGCGATATCGGGTGCGCAGACCGGCACGATCGTTTCGGCGAGCGATCCAAGGATGGACATGCCGTTGAACAACGGTCGCCCATACCGGATCGCCAGGTCGATCGTGCGATCGTGGGGTGCCCGCCAGTCATCCTCGGAAATGACCCGCACGCCGATCTGCGGTTCGGTCGCGCGGAACGACGACAGGATCGGCAGAAGGCAAAAGTGCGCGAAGGCGACCGATACACTGACGGTCAGGTCCACATGAGTTGTGCGCAGCTGGGCAACGGCGTCCGCTATCCCATCAAACCCGTCCTTCACCGCATCGTAAAGCGACTTGCCGCCCGCGGTCAGCTGGGCGCGGCGATTGGCCCGTATGAACAGGGCGACACCCAAATCGGCCTCCAGCGCGGCGATCTGTCGACTGACGGCGGCCTGGCTTACCCCAAGCTCCGCAGCGGCCCGCGTGAAATTCTCGTGTCGGCCCGCCGCCTCGAACGCCACGAGCGCCGTCAGGGAAGGAACGCTGCGGCGGATCTGGTGGGACAACGCGGCCTCCTGCACAAGTCACTTAATCCATAACCTGAGCGTATGGATTTTCGTAAATTAGTGCGGTTTTCCGAGGCTCCAGTCAAGCGCATGATGCCAAATACGACAGATCGTAGTGGCGGCATATCCTGCGCCGAGGAGACACAATGCTGGATCATGGTAATTCCCGTCCCGATGATATCGCGACGCTACTGGCGGCGCGGCAACGGGGCTACAGTCTTCCGGCGCCGCTTTATACGTCAGATGCAGCTTGGCAGGCGGATTGCACAGTGATCTTCGGGCAGCACTGGATCGCCGTGGGCGTGACCTGCGACATTCCCGAGGCCGGGGATGTCATTGCGATCGATATCGGTCCCGCCTCCATCGTCATCCTGCGCGACGACGACGACGCGCTCCGGGCCTTTCACAATGTCTGCTCTCACCGGGGGGCGCGGCTTTTGCCGCCGGGCCGGTCGGTCGTGGGGAAACTCGTCTGCCCCTATCACCAATGGACCTACGATCTGGACGGAGCGCTTGCGCGCGCGCCGCATATGGGGGTCGATTTCGATCTGTCTCTGCATCACCTCAAGCCCGTCGCCCTGCGCGACATCGGAGGGATCTTGTATGCCTGCCTGTCGAATGATCCCCCGGCGGATATCGCGGAACTGGCTGCGGTTCTGGAGCCGCGATTGGCAGACTACGATCTGCGCAATGCCAAGGTCGCTTTCGAGCAGGACCTGATCGAAGACGGCAACTGGAAGCTGACGATGGAGAACAACCGCGAGTGCTATCACTGCGCGTCCAACCATCCGCAACTTAGCCTGTCGTTCCACGCGGCGGATTTCGGCTACGACCCGGAAGGATTGACCGACACTGAAAAAGCGGAAGCGAACGCCCTGCTCGACGCCTATGCCAGCTATGAACAATATTGGCGCAAGGAAAGCATGCCCTTCGAGGCCATCGAACATACGGTTGGCTGGCCCACGAATTTTCGCACCCAGCGATTGATCATCGCGGGGTTGGGCGAAAGCCAGACACCGGACACCCGCGCCGCCGTGCAGATCCCGTTGGGCAATGCGGATAGACCCTGGATGGGCGATGTGCATCTGTGGGGGATCAATTCCTGGAACCACGTCATGTCCGATCATGCCGTGGTCTTCACCGCTTTTCCGTTGGGCCCGGACAGAACGCTGGTCCGCACGAAGTGGCTGGTCCATTCGGATGCGGTCGAGGGCGAGGATTACGATCTTGAAACACTCACATCCGTGTGGAAGACCACGAACGCGGAGGACGCGCATCTCGTCGGACTGGCCCATCGCGGCGTCTCGTCGCCCGGTTATCGGCCCGGCCCCTATTCGCCCTACACCGAAAGGGCGCTGGACGAATTTGCGGCGTGGTATGTCACCCGCATGCAGGCCAACGGATACGGCGCGTGACGCGGGTAGACCTTGCCGATTGGGGGGCACGGCGGCGGCGGCGGTTTCCATCGGACCGGTGGGGCCAGCTTGTCTGTCGTGCCGTCTGGGACGAAACGGCGGATATGCGGAGCTTTTTCCTGACGCCGCAGGATGGCAGCCGGATCGAACACAATCCCGGTCAGTTCATGACGTTCCGTATCGACACGCCGGACGGCCCGATCGAACGATGCTATACCATCGCGTCCTCCGCCGCGCGAGACGGGGGGATCGAGATTTCGGTGAAGCGGCATAACGGCCCCGGCGCGCGCGCGCTTTACGACACGCTTGTTCCGGGTGCCATCGTCGAGGCGTTGGGCCCGTCGGGTCGCTTCGGCCCTGCCACGTGGCCGGGGACGGCCTATGCGCTGGTGGCGGCGGGCAGCGGGATCACCCCTATGCTATCGATCGTGCGGACCGCGGCCGACTGGGGCATGGACCTTGATATTGCCTTGATTCAGGTCGCACCCACATCGACGGATCTTGTTGCCGCTAACGAAATCGACGGCCTGTCACGCCGTCTTCGCGGCCTGGCCCATGTGCCCATCGTCACGCGCGGCCCCGGCGGTGTCCGGCCCGACGCCGAGCTGCTGAACAGGGTCATCCCTGATCTATCGGATCGCACCGTCCTGTGCTGTGGACCTCATACCTTCATGGAGATGGTGCGCACCGCCGCGCATACGGCAGGCGTATCCGCAGACCGCTATGGCGAGGAAAGCTTCGATTTCTCCTCGCCGCTTCCCGGCATCACGGCGGGGGTCGATACGCCGAACCGGACGGTAATGCTCTCCCGGACGGGTCGATCGTTCGAATGTGCAGAAACCAGCACGATCCTGGCCGCGATGAAAGAGGCCGGACTGCCGCTCCCGTCCTCTTGCGCACGGGGAATGTGCGGCACCTGTAAAACGTTCAAACATTCGGGCGAAGTAGTGATGGCCCACGAAGGCGGCATCCGCCAGCGCGAGATCGATCGCGGCTTCATCCTGCCCTGCGTCAGCCGCCCGCTGACCGACATCATCCTTGATTGCTGAAGAAGAAGGTCCCCCGATGAAAAACCACGTCACCGCCGATCCCTTGCTTCAGCCCTACCAGCTCAAGCATCTGACCCTGAAGAACCGGGTGATGACCACAAGTCACGAACCGGCCTATCCCGAAGACGGGATGCCCAAGGCCCGGTATCGCGCCTATCATGAAGAGCGTGCGAAAGGCGGCGTGGCGTTGGCAATGACCGCGGGGTCCGCCGCCGTCAGCCGCGACAGTCCGCCCGTCTTCAACAACATCCTGGCCTATCGCGACGAGGTCGTGCCGTGGATCCGCGAATTGACGGATGCCCTGCACGAACATGGCTGTGCGGCCATGATCCAGCTGACCCATCTGGGCCGCCGCACGAACTGGAACAAGGGGGACTGGCTGCCGTCGATTTCGGCGGGTCCCGACCGCGAACCCGCGCACCGCGCCTTTCCCAAGATGATGGAGGATTGGGATATCGAACGCGTGATCGAAGATTACGCGACCGCCGCCGAACGCATGCAGGCTGGCGGTATGGACGGGATCGAAATCCAAGCCTACGGGCACCTAATGGACCAGTTCTGGTCGCCGCTGTCCAACAAGCTGAACGGTCCCTACGGCGCGGATACGCTGGAAAACCGGCTGCGCTTCACGACCGATGTGCTTGCCGCCGTGCGCAAACGGGTCGGACCCGAATTCATCGTCGGCATTCGCTATACGGCGGACGAGGTGCAGGCGGGTGGCATCACGCCCGAAGAGGGTATCGAGATTTCCAAACTGCTGCGCGATACGGGCCAGGTCGATTTCCTCAACGTAATCCGGGGTCGGATCCATACCGACCCGGCCATGACGGACGTGATCCCGATCCAAGGGATGCCGTCGGCCCCGCATCTGGATTTCGCCGGTGAGGTCCGGTGCGCGACCGGCATGCCGACATTCCACGCCGCCAAAATCCAGGACGTCGCCACCGCACGGCACGCCATCGCTTCGGGCCTTCTGGACATGGTCGGCATGACCCGCGCGCACATGGCCGACCCCCACGTGGTGCGCAAGATTGTTGAAGGCCGCGAACATGATATCCGCCCCTGCGTCGGGGCGAACTACTGTCTGGACCGCATCTATCAAGGCGGCGAAGCGCTGTGCATCCACAATGCCGCGACGGGGCGGGAGCTTTCGATGCCCCACATCATTGAACACGGCACCGACCGCCGCAAAGTCGTCGTCGTTGGTGCCGGCCCCGCAGGGCTGGAAGCGGCGCGTGTCGCAAGCGCGCGCGGTCACGACGTCGTCGTGTTCGAGGCAGGCAGCCGCGCCGGTGGGCAAGTCCTCCTGACGGCCCGTTCGCAGCGGCGGGCCGAGATGATGCAGATCATCGACTGGCGTGTCGCCCAGTGTGAGGCCGCGGGTGTCAAGCTCCGCTACAATCTCTATGCCGAGGCCGCGGACGTGCTGAACGAAACGCCAGATGTCGTCGTTATCGCCACCGGAGGCATGGCGAACACAACCCTTTACGAAGCAGACCCGCCGGATCACGTTGTGTCGGCCTGGGACATTCTGTCGGGTGACGTAAAACCGTCAGGATCGGTTCTGATTTACGACGAAGCCGGCGACCACACCGGGCTGCAGGCCGCCGAGATGGCCGTAAACGCCGGATGCTCCGTCGAGATCATGACCCCCGACCGCACCTTCGCGCCTGAAGTCATGGCCATGAACCTTGTCCCCTATATGCGCAACCTGCAACGTGACGAAGTGACATTCACTGTCGCCAAACGTCTGCGTGGCGTGAAGAAAGCCGGTAACCGACTGCGCGCTATCATCGGGACCGACTATTCCGAAAAATTAGGGCATGCACACTACGACCATGTCGTCGTGAACTACGGCACAACGCCGCTCGATGAGCTCTACCACGACTTGCGGCCTTCCTCGTCGAATGGCGGTGCGATCGATCAGTCGGACTTTCTGAATGTTCGGCCGCAGGCGGTGGTCCGCAACGCGCAGGGCACGTTCCAGCTTTTCCGTATCGGAGACGCAATTTCTGCCCGGAACACCCACGCGGCAATCTACGACGCGTTACGACTGATGGTTGCAGTATAGGTTTCAAAGCCGGATGCGGACATTCATGCCATACGCAGCATCGGTCGAAGAGGGCTCACTGCCGACGTTTGCCGCGCGACACATAAAGGTTCGCACAGCGAACTTTGCTGCCGTTCGACTGGCGGCCCGCGCCACCTCCGTGATAGGTTCGCGGAATGAATATTTTAGTTTCTCTTTCTGGACTTCCAGGTGTCGGCAAAACGACCTTAGCAAGGAAACTGGTAACGCTTACTCCGGCTATCCATCTTCGTGTGGATTCCGTTGAAACTGCTTTGAAACGAAGCATCCTATGTATTCATCCCGCAGAGGACGCAGGCTACTTGGCGCTCGCAGCTATCGCGGAAGACAACCTTTTTCTTGGCTTCGACGTTATTGCCGACACAGTCAATCCTGTCGGAGTTTCACGAGAACTATGGGCCCAGACTGCTTCTAACGGCGCGGCTCACTTGTTGAACGTCGAAGTCATCTGTTCCGATAATGCGCTTCATCGAAAACGAGTCGAGACGCGTG
This sequence comes from Sulfitobacter sp. PM12, assembly GCF_045586035.1. Lineage (NCBI taxonomy): Bacteria > Pseudomonadati > Pseudomonadota > Alphaproteobacteria > Rhodobacterales > Roseobacteraceae > Sulfitobacter > Sulfitobacter sp. PM12. The sequence continues at coordinate 569,721 of NZ_CP151529.1, read as the reverse complement.
TCAGCGACATCAACGGGCTTGTCGTTCCCAACTGGCACGAGGTTTCCAAACGAACCTTTGAGCCGTGGCAGTGCGACCGTTTGATCGTGGATACCGCCCTCGACTCGGTTGACGTATGCGCGTTTCGGATCGCCAAGGAAATGGAACGCTTGAAGTTTGCAGCTCAGTAAGTCTGGGCGGAAACAGCCATTGGACAGAGGCTTTACCAATGTCGGCTCTGGTCCGAAGGCTGAAGTCGACGGGTATAGGTCCTGCAGGGTTTCTGCAGGACCAGTGAATAATCAATCCCAAGCTGGAGCGAGCGTTTCCGGGCTGACCAAGCGACCTTCGGCTGAACCAAGATCATCAATGCTGGCGATCTCTTCTGCGCTCAACAGGATTTCCGCTGCACCAAGATTGTCGGCAAGCCGGTGCTTGTTAGCGGTCCTGGGCAACGCGATGCTCATCGGGCGCGTCAGGACCCAGGCCAGCGCAATCTGGGCCGGGCTTGCATTATGCACGGCGGCAATCTCGCGCAGCATGGCGTTCTCCATGACCTTCCCTTGCGCCAGTGGCGAGTAAGCCTCAACCGGAATGCCCTTGCTGGCGAGGTGAGCGATCATCCGTGTTTGGTCAATCAGCGGATGCAGTTCGATCTGGTTGGCGGCCAATGGCGTGTTCAACGCAGCCTGTGCTTGATCGACCATGTCCATGGTAAAATTCGACACGCCTCCATGGCGGACTTTCCCCGCAGAGATCAGATCATTCAATGCGCCAATTGTCTCGGCAATCGGGACTTCCTTTGAGGGCCAGTGCAGAAGTAGCAGGTCGACATAGTCGGTCCCCAGCCGCTTCAATGACGCGTCCGCAGCAGCGATAAAGGCTTCTGGCGAGAAGTGCTCAGGCAGGATTTTGGTGGTCAGGAATACATCATCGCGGCGGACATCGGCGCGGCGCAAACCTTTGCCGACTTGCTCTTCGTTTTCATAGGCCTGCGCCGTATCAATATGGCGGAACCCTTCTGAAAGCGCCGCGGCCACCATTTCGGCCACGGTATCTTGCTCAAGTTGAAAGGTGCCGAACCCCAAGGACGGAATTTGGGCGGGGCCGATAAGGGTGATGCTCATAGTGTTGTTTCCTTTTTATTTTGCTCGGTGAACTCAGGGATGACGTGCTCGGCCAACTCGGCCAGAACGTCTTCGATTTCGCGCTGTGACTGGCGCAGGTTAAAGGCGATGTGGGCGACCCCTGCAGCGTGCAGGGAACGAACGTGAGTGGTTAGAGCATTGCGACCGATACGGCCCCCGAACTGGATCGGCCGGAAGGACGCATCGGGATCAGGGTCAGGATCCAGGTGCATCGCGGTCAGGACTGGCGCGGGGTGTAGGCCAGTATCAGTGCGCGCCTGACGCCACATCGACAGGCGGCGCTCGGCCTGATCGGGAGGGCCCGGATAGGTGAACCAGCCGTCCAATGTGCGGGCGATCCATTGCAGGCTTTGCTGGCCCATCCCGGCCATGACCATCGGGATACCTTCTGGCACAAAGGGGCGCACGGTGACGGGGCCTTGTGGTCCTTGCAGCGCATCACCTGACCAGAGGGTTCGCATCTGGTCGACGCGATCGCGCAGGGTGGCTCCGCGGGCCTCATGGTCCAGCCGCATCAGAGGGTATTCCACCGGACGGTCCCCGGACGCTATGCCAAGGATAAACCGCCCGCCCGATAGATGGTGCAGGCTGGCCGTCATCTTGGCCAGGAGGATCGGATCCCGCAGCGGCAGGACGATACCCGCAGTGCCAAGTGCAATGCGCCGCGTGTGGCCTGCAAGAAAGCCGAGATAGGAGAACGGATCGAAGACCTGTCCCGCATCCCCGAAGCTGGGATCATGAACCGGCACGTCCCGCAGCCAGACCGCATCGAAGCCAAGGTTCTCAGCCAGCTCTACTCCCTTGGCGGGGTTTGATGTGTCTGGCACACCAAAGGGGCGTCCCCCGATACGGGCACGGCGTTGCCCGGCTTCAGACCAGTCGCGGTCCAGCGGCAATTCAATGCCAAAAGTCATGCGGTCTTTGTAAATCAGATTGAGGGCAGACATGCTATGAACCTCCAGTTCAACGATTTGCCCCGCCGTACTAAGGATGCGGCGAGGCAAGTTAGGTTATTCAGCAGCAACTGCTTGGGACGATGTTGTGTTTAGGCGGCCGGACAGGCGCACCAAAACGATCCCGACCACCACCACACCAGCGGCGATGTAAGGCGCAGCGGCAAGGCCGATGCCTTCCACCACAAGTCCACCAGCCCACGCGCCGCCGGCAATGCCAAGGTTGAACGCACCGATGTTCAAACCGGACGCCACATCCACCGCACCGGGGGATACTTCGCGCGCAATTTGCACGACATAGGATTGCAGAGGCGGCACGTTGGCGAAGGCAAAGCCGCCCCAGAAGGCCGCAACCGCGATGGCTGCATTTGGGTGCGTAAGGAAGGCACCAAGTGCGATCAGTGATATCGCAAGGCCAGCAAAGATCACCGTCAGGGACGGCACTGCACCAATACGATCAGCCAGTTTACCGCCGGCGATGTTCCCTACGGCGACAGATGCACCATAGAGCAGCAGCACAAGGCTAACCGCGCCGGCAGACAGGCCCGTGACTTCGTTCAGCATCGGCGCAAGGAAGGTGAAGGCGATGAAGTTGCCGCCATACCCCACAGCTGTGATCAGATAGACCAGCAGAAGGCGCGGCGAAGTCAGCACCTGCAATTGCGCCTTGATCCCTGCCCAGGCCGTCTTGGTCAGATTGGCCGGCACCAAGATGGCAGAAGCGATGAACCCGATCACGCCAAGCGCGACGACGCCAAGGAAAGTCGACTGCCAGCCGAAGTTCTGGCCGATAAACGTCCCCAAAGGCACACCTGTCACAAGGGCGACGGTCAGGCCAAGGAACACCAGTGCGATGGCCGAGCTTTCCTTTTCAGGCTCCACCAGATCGGTGGCGATGGTCGAGGCGATGGCAAAGAACACGCCATGCGCCAGACCGGTAATGAAGCGCGCAGCGACAAGACTGCCGTAATCCGGCGCAAAGGCGGCATAAGCATTGCCCAGGGTGAACAATGCCAGCAAGAGCAGCAACAACGTCTTGCGCGGCACTCGGTCTGCCATGGCGGTCAGCACTGGCGCGCCGATGGTCACGCCAAGCGCATAGAGGCTAACCAACAGGCCAGCGGAGGGGATAGAAACGGCAAGATCGGCGGCGATGGTTGGAAGCAAGCCAACGATAACGAACTCAGTCGTTCCGACGGCGAAAGCGCTGATGGTCAGCGCCCAAAGGGCAAGGGGCATCGGTTTTCTCCAATAAGTTTGATGTCGACGCCACATATGCCAGTCGCTATCTGTTGCGAGAACAGGCAAGTTTGGAATGGATCATTGCAGAAACTGCACGAATTGCTGCGCATGGGGGATTTGGCTGCCTTTGTCGGGATCGTCGATGATGGGGGCTTTGCTGAATCCGCGCGGCGCAGAGGGGTATCGGCCTCAACACTCAGCCGGTCAGTGTCGCGGCTGGAAGAGCAACTGAAGGTCACACTCCTGCGCCGGACTACGCGGTCCATCGAGATCACCCCCGAAGGCGCTGCCGTTCTGGCCGAGGCGCGTGAGATTTTAGATCGCAGCGAAACCCTGCAAGAGATCGCAACAAGTGGACAGGCCCCCGCCGGACCACTGCGTGTGAATGCGCCTGTGCCTTACGTCCTGCATGTTCTTGCCCCGCGGTTGGCCGAGTTTCGTGCGGAATACCCCGGCATCCAGCTTTCGATCGACATGACAGATGCGCTGGTGGACCTTATCGGCAGTCACGCGGACGTTGCCATTCGACTGGGCCAGTTGCCTGATAGCGACATGTTGCACCGCCCCTTGGGGCGCACGGCTTGGAAATTAGTGGCTGCGCCGGAATACCTTGATCGGAACGGCTGGCCGAAAACACCAACCGACCTTGCAAAGCTGGAGCAAGTGCGCTTCGCGGCACCAGATCATATCAACACGCTGCGCGTTGCCGGCCTATCCACTCCTGTGACGGTGCCACCCTCGGTGACCGCAGGCAATGGAGAGGCCGTGCGCCAGATGGTATTAGGCGGTCTGGGCATCGCGCGTTTTTCCGATTTCATGATCGCAGATGACATCGATGCGGGCCGATTGGTTGAGCTGTTTCCGGGCCAGCTTGACGCCACCCCGCTGGATATCTCAGCCCTCTACCTTACCCGCGTCTCCGGGTTGCGCCGGTTGGGTGTTTTTCTGGATTGGTTGGGAACCATTGGTGCGGGCTGAATTATTCCCAAGTGCTTTCAGTATGCATAACGATGACGAGCAATGCCTGGCCGCAAAGAGTTATTCTTAGTCAGTCTTATATCGGCATGTTTTTAGATGTCCGCTTCTTAGACGCTGCACTGCAGCGGCGCAGTGCTATGCGAACGGCTGGTAAGGGCCGGTTTGGCTTAACGTAGGATTTAGCACTGAGCCGGAGCAGACCCCTTGATCAGGAGAGCTGGCGCACAACCACCCGACCGGTTCGGGGCACGTCGATCCTGAAGTGTTTCGCCTGCGTCACATTCCGGATAAGGGGTGGGCGAAAGCAAACCCAGTTTTCATGTCCGGCGTGACGCACGCTTTCATATCGGATGCCGGCACGCGTGCCTTCATCCCGGACGCGTCGCCCGAAAGCCTGTGCTATAGGGTAACTCGCATCGTCGGGATCATGATATTCCGTATGCGCTCCGAAAATGTCGACATAGGCTCCATCAAGGTGCGCCTTATATTGGCGATACGTCTCGGATTTCTGCGTCAACGCGCTCAGCGCGATCTCCTTGCGCAGCCCATCGGCAACCTCCAGAAGCGCGGTGTTGGAAAGGGTCGAGCCATACCACGCTCCGAGGCTCGCATCAGAAAACCGCAGGCCGCCGGGCGATCCGTGCAGAAACGCCGCCATGACGACGCTGGCATTCGGGACGCCATACACCCATTCCGCGCGAGGCAGGCGCGCGAGCCGCGGGCTTACGAGGCGGTCGTTTGTCCAGCCTTCCAGCTCCATGACGGCCGCAAGGTCGTCGGAGGTGGTGACCGCGTCAAAGGCGGGGATCGGCGGAAACCGTGAGGGAATAAGGCGTGTTGTGCCCTTAGGCGCCGAAGATGTCGCGTAATCTGAAATCTTCATACAAAGACAAGGTCGTCTTCGGTGACCGCCTCGAAGCTGCCTTCCGGCGCGCCAAGTCCCATATTGCCGCCGCGCCAGGCGTCAAGATACCGGCGCACCGACATGAGGCCGTCGTGCCCGCCTTCCAGCATATAGGCCATAGGAGAAGCGCCGGCGAAGAGGGTGCCCTGATGAGGCCCCTTCAGCCAGACCAGTGCCTGATTTTCATCTTCAAACAGAATGGTCAGCGCTTTGTAGATACCAAGTATAGCCGAAATCCGTAACAGCGTATCAAGAGGCAGGGTCAGCGGCTGCTGTTCACGCGCCTTCTTCATCCATTGATGATAGGTGGAGCGGCCCGGATCACCCAGGACGGCAATACGATCCGCTTCGTTCAGGTCGAACCGATCAGCGATTTCCCGAAAGGCGCGCAAGCCCGGCGCGCTTAAACGCTCGCGATCTCCTCGGGAGATGGTATGAAATTGCACGGCCTCGGGGGAAACCGAAGTGTTTGAAAAATGTGCAATCTGCATATCTCAGCCTCCTTTGTCTACTTACAGACATATAGTCTGCATATGGACAAGTCAATAACAAGGAGGTATAGCATCCTTCGTGATCATTGTCGTCCATCACCTCGACCGTCTCGGCCGCTCGACACGCGATGTGCTGAACTTCGTGCATGAACTGGACGCCATCGGGCGGTAGTCCCCCGTAAAATTAGAGGTGTTCAAAAGTAGAATTTTCTCGGCAGGATATCTGAGGAGATTTACGATGAAGAACGGACGATTTAGCGACGCGCAAATCATGGCAGTGTTGAAGAAGGCGGAGGGCGGCGTGCCGGTCTCTGAGCTGTGCCGCGAGCACGGAATGAGCAGCGCGAGTTTTTACAAATGGCGGGCCAAGTTTGGCGGCATGCACTGCGCGGCAGGGTTATGCGCAGCATGATCCCGAGAGTGGATGCGTCCTTGATTTCCGAGATGAAGGATATGGCGGAAGAGAACCGTCGTCTGAAGCGCATGTATGCCGAGATGAGCATGCAAAACGACCTGCTGAAGGAAGCGCTTGGAAAAAAGCGTTATGGACCTGTCGCGGTTTGATGCCGCTCCTTTGATAGCATCTACTGCAACAAAGGAGACTAACTATGGGACTGAAACGCACAGATGAATTCCGCGCTGATGCGGTGCGTATCGCGCTAACCAGTGGACTGACGCGCAAACAGGTGGCTGACGATCTGGGCGTCGGCATGTCGACGCTGAACAAATGGATCACTGCACATCGAGACACGGATGTGGTGTCAAAAGAGGATCTTAGCCTTGCCGAAGAGAATGACCGTTTGCGTCGTGAGAACCGCATTCTCAAGGAGGAGCGGGAAGTGTTAAAAATGGCCACGGTGTTCTTTGCGAGCCAAAAGCCGTGAGGTTTAAGTTCATTGAAGAACACCGAACAACATTTTCCATCAATCTGATGTGCCGGGTTATGGCAGTCAGCCCGCGTGGTTTGCGGGCGCATCGTAGCCGTCCAGCCAGCCGCAGGCAGCGGTCTGATTTGGTCACGCTGGCCCATATCAAAGAACAATCCCGTCTCAGTTTGGGCAGTTATGCACTGCACGGCAGGGTATTGCGCAGCAATGTCCCGAGAGTGGCAGGCCGCGTATGACCGAAGAGCTGAAGGAAATTGGTCTGAATGTAGGGCACCGCCGCGTAGGCAGGCTGATGCGTCAGAACGGCATATCGGTCGTAAGAACTCGTAAATACAAGGCGACAACGGACAGTAATCATAAGTTCAATATCGCGCCAAACCTGCTGGGTCGTGACTTTAACGCTGATGCGCCCAACCAAAAGTGGGCAGGCGATATCAGTTATATTTGGACGCGCGAGGGGTGGCTGTACTTGGCTGTGATATTGGACTTGCATTCACGGCGTGTAGTTGGCTGGGCGGTCTCGAACCGGATGAAACGCGACCTTGCGATCAGGGCTTTGAAGATGGCCATCGCGTTCCGTCAGCCGCCCAAGGACTGCATCCATCACACGGATCGTGGGTCGCAATATTGTTCGCACGACTACCAGAAGATCCTGCGCCAGCACGGGTTCAAGGTGTCGATGTCTGGCAAGGGAAATTGCTATGATAATGCCGCCGTCGAGACCTTCTTCAAAACCATAAAAGCCGAGCTGATATGGCGGCAGTCATGGGAAACGCGCAGGCAAGCTGAGATAGCGATCTTTGAGTACATCAACGGCTTCTACAATCCGCGACGCCGACACTCAGCATTGGGTTGGAAAAGCCCTGTCGCTTTCGAACGCAAGGTGGCCTAAACGAGCACCTGGGGCGGCACGAAAGCGCGACAGGTCCATGTCTGCCCAGCCTGTTCGATCCTTGTCAGACCCAGCTCCTTCAACTCCGAGCGCGTGATCAAACCCGTCCAAAACCAGCTCGCGATCAGCACCGTCGCGATCCAGGTTGAGACCATCGCCACGATCACCCATGGCGAAATTGTCAGCCAGCGCCGGATCGTCTCGCTCCGCCTCTCCAACTCGCTCTTGCTGTCGCTCAGAAAGAACCTGGTATCGGTTTCGATTGTATGCAGCGCGCTGGTCGCAATGCTGCTGAAATCGCTCCTGAAGCTCTCCAACTGAGATGCCATCAAGGCGGCGTGGTCGCACCGGATCGTCTCCAGGTCCGCGTTCAATTTCTCGGCGAGGCGGGTCGGCTTGCCAGTCGTCATTGAAAATCTCTCCTTTTAAACGCCAGCGCTCGCCGATGTCGGGGTCTTGGGCGGTGATGTAATTCTTGCTAGCACGGGGGATCTCGAACCCCGCGTCAGTGAGTGTGTCGATCATGCTGGCACGGTCAGTAATGGTGCCGACGCTGATCTGATCGAGGATCCAATCGTGCAGCTCTTCGCGACCTTGCGCGCGCGTCGGCGCTTCAATCGTCGCCCTCACTTCGCGGGCGCGTTCTGGCTCCAAAGGGTCTGCCCAACCGTGCGTCTTGTTCAAAAGATCGCGCAGGCTGGCAAAGGCGTTCTCATGCCCTGGCGGCGCGATGTTCAGTGCCTTCCCGGTGCTGAGTTCAAGGCGTGGGGCGCAGAAGTGCAGCTCGACGTTGCCCTCATGCGAGTGGCGCACCCAGAGACAATCGTATTGATCCCTGTCCAGCCCGGCAAAGGCCAGAGCCTCAAATAGCTCAATGGCCTCTTGCTGGGCGGCGGGACTGGGATCGTCGCTGTCGGCAAAGCTGATCACGCCTGCCGTGTAGCTCCACTTGTTGGGGCTCGCATCGATCAGGTCGCGGGTTTGGTCGGGACTGCCGTGCAGCACCTCGGGCAGCGGGTTGCGGATCTTGGTTTGCGGTTCACCGGCGTCATCGCGGATAAGGTTGCGGTTGTCTTCATAGGCCAGAACTTCACGCGCTGTCAGGTAGTCTACGGGGGCCGCACCGCCACCTGTGCCAGTGGAGAAGAACGAGATGATCATTCGCAGTTCTCGCCTTTGTGCGCCGCCAAGATTTGCGCCATCTGCCGTTCGATGGCCACCAACTGCGTCGCGACCTTAAGCGTGTCGATCTGGCTCGCGCGGCCGGATTTGACTGCGCCGTTGATCCAGCGGGCGAGCTGATTGAGGTTGCCGCCGACACGGGCAATCGCAAAGGTCAGCTTCGGATCAACACGCGGGACGGGCTTGCGCCGACGTGCTTCGGTCAGCCCCAAGGCCTCGCGCATCAGCGTGGCGTTGGGCAGGCCAGCGGCGTGCGCCTTGGCCATAAGCGCAGCCTTTTCCGACGGGGTGCATCGAAAGATCACGCTCTCGGAAAGGCATTCTTTGACGCCGCGTGCGTCTGGTTGGGGTTTGAAGGGGAGGCCTGCCGCCCCTCACAAGTCCCGCCGATGTAATCGGTGGGTAACCTTGCTCTCTGCTCTTCGTGGAGATCGGTCGCACTCATGCTCTGAGCCCCGCCGCCTCGATTTCCGCTGGGCTGACTAGGTTTGCGGCAAGCAACGCGGTCACTTGGCCGGGTGTGATGTGGCGGCACAGTGGGTGTTTGTCTGTGACCCAGTCGGCCAAACCTTTCAGCAATTCCACCTCTTTTGCCTTGCCAGCTTCCCGCGCCTCCTCAACGTCGTGAAGGTATCTCAACCAACGGCCAGTGCTGAACCAGTTGTCGGAGAAGCACACCTTGGAGCGGGTGAAGCCTTCGCTCTCGCTGGCATAGGCTCGCACGGCGTCCTCAAGGTCTTTGGCATCCACTCCGTCGGCTAGCGCTTGGCGGATTTGCGAGAGGCAAACCGCTTTGCCGCGAATGCGGTCCTCCGGATAGGCCGACAAAATCCTTTCAGAAACCTCATCCTCCACCGCCGCCTTCGCGTGCGAAGGATTTGGTTTTTGATATGGTTTATATCTGTTCTTATAGGATTTGCCCTCTGGGGCAGATGGCTTGCCCTCAGGGGCAAATGCATCATTTTCCCTTTCGGTCGGATCGATTTGCCCATTTGGGCAAATGGAGTTGCCCAGGGCATACCAGCAGGTCCGATCATAACGATCATCGCTGAAATTACCCTTGATGATCAGCTCTGCGCTAACCAGCTTTTCGAGGGCTGTTCGGATCTGCTTTTCGCTCAGATAAGGGAACAGCTCACCGAAGGCCGAGATAGAATTGTAGGTCCAATACCGCCCGTCTCGAAGGTTGCGGCGATTGGCTTGGTTCTTCTCGATCCAGAAGGTGATGTTCTGGAAAATCACCGCCGCGTTCAGGCCAACCTGTCCGGCGATTTCGGGATCAAAGCTATGGCGGCTCATGTTTGGCCCCCAAAATGCGCACAAACGTGCGAATTTTGTACAGGTTTTGTACGAGAAATCGGCCGTTTCAGCCGATTTCGCCGCGAAAGCGCACGCGACTTTTTGCACGCTTCCGCACAACGCCCTGTAAATAAGCCATATTTTCTAGGTGGTTTTGGCGACCCCGGCAGGATTCGAACCTGCAACCTGCCCCTTAGGAGGGGGCTGCTCTATCCAGTTGAGCCACGGGGCCACGGGATTGGCTTAGCGCAAAACGGGGTGGTGATCCAGCCACACTGCACGGTGGTATGGCAGCGCTGTGGTGGGGGGCTTGATATGGTGATTGCCTGCGCCCGACCGACGCACTACGCTGTTGATAGAATACCACTTTCAAGCAGGACAAGCGCCTTTGACACAGCCTCCGAAACGCCCGTTGACCCTTCGTGATGTATCCGATGCCTGCGGGGTGTCGGAGATGACGGTCAGCCGGGTTCTGCGAAAACGCGGCGACGTGTCCGAAGCGACGCGCCGGCGGGTGCTGGCTGCGGCGAAAGAGTTGGGGTATGTGCCCAACCAGATTGCCGGATCGCTGGCGTCCCAACGGGTGAACCTTGTCGCGGTGATTATCCCGTCGCTGTCGAACATGGTCTTTCCCGAGGTGCTGAACGGCGTCAATCAGGTGCTTGAAGACACCCCGCTACAGCCGGTCGTGGGCGTCACAGACTATATGCCCGAAAAAGAAGAACGAGTTCTCTATGAAATGCTGTCGTGGCGGCCCTCGGGCGTGATCATCGCGGGGCTGGAACATAGCGATGCGACACGTGCCATGCTCAAGAACGCGGGTATCCCCGTGGTCGAGATCATGGATGTTGACGGACGTCCGATTGATGCGATGGTCGGCATCTCGCACCGCCGTGCGGGGCAGGAAATGGCCAAGGCGATCCTAAAGGAGGGCTATGAGCACATTGGTTTCATGGGCACCAAGATGCCGCTTGACCACCGCGCCCGCAAACGGTTCGAAGGGTTTACCGAAGGGCTCGCTAAAGCCGGGATAGAGATCGAGGACCGCGCGTTCTACTCTGGCGGCTCTGCGCTGGCCAAGGGGCGCGAGATGACGCAAGACATGCTTGAGCGGTCGCCCGAGCTGGATTTCCTGTATTATTCAAACGACATGATCGGCGCGGGCGGATTGCTATATCTGATCGATCAGGGCATCGATATTCCGGGCCAGATCGGCCTTGCCGGCTTCAACAACGTCGAGCTGCTACAGGGCTTGCCCCGTCAGCTTGCCACGATGGACGCCTGTCGGCTCGAGATCGGACAGGCCGCGGCGCGTATCATTCTGAACGATACACTGGATGAACCGGACCCCGACCTGCAAACGCAGATTACCCTGACACCGACCCTGTCGCTGGGGGACACACTGCGCCGCAACCGCAAGGTATGACGCTGCCGCTGATCGGCAACCGCGACGCCCGTCGCATCTTTCTGCATCGCCATCTTCTAAGCGATGCGCCCCAGGGGCCCGCCAGCGGGAACGACCTGTTGCAGCTGATCCAGGGCCTGGGCTTTGTGCAGTTGGACAGCATCAATACCGTGGCGCGGGCGCATGACCTGATCCTGTTCTCGCGCCGCCAACGCTATCGCCCGCAAGCATTGAAGACCCTGTATGAACGCGATGGGGCGCTGTTTGAGCACTGGACCCATGACGCCGCGGTGATCCCGATGGGATACTACCCCCATTGGGAATTGCGCCGCCAGCGGGACGCGCAGATGCTGCGCCAGCGGTACAAGAACTGGCACCAACATGATTTCGAGGGGCGGTTCCAGACCGTGCTCGACCAGATCCGCGCACAGGGGCCGGTGTCGTCGTCTGATGTGGGGCAGGATGAACCGCGCTCGAATGGCGGGTGGTGGGATTGGCATCCCTCCAAAACCGCGCTGGAATATCTGTGGCGCGCCGGCGCGCTTTGCGTCGTGGGGCGGGACGGTTTCCAGAAACGCTATGACCTGACAGAGCGGGTGATTGACGCGGCGCTATGCGACCCGTCGCAGGCACCGGATGAGGCGCAGACCATTGATTGGTGCTGCAACGGCGCGCTGGATCGTCTGGGCTTTGCCACACCGGGGGAGCTGGCGGCATTCTGGGCGCATATCTCTCCGGCAGAGGCGAAGGCATGGGTTCAGCGTGAACAGGCCGCTGGACGTGTCGAGCAGGTGCAGATCGCGGGCGCCGACGGCACAATCCATCGCAGCTTTGCCCGTCCCGGTCTGGCAAGCGACCCCGCGATAGACATGGCTCCGACCGCACGGCTGCGCGTGCTTAGCCCCTTTGACCCGGCCTTGCGCGATCGCAAACGCGCCGAACGTCTGTTCGGCTTCCGCTACCGGATAGAGATGTTCGTGCCCGCGCCCAAACGGGTCTATGGCTATTATGTTTTTCCGATCCTGCAGGGCGACAGCATCATCGCGCGGGTGGATATGAAAGCGCACCGTGACCGCGATACGCTGGTGGTACGCGCCCTTTGGCCAGAGCCGGGCAGCCGGTGGGGCAAAGGCAAACAAGCCGCCTTCGAGGCAGAGCTGGCCCGCATCATCCGTCTGGCAGGCGTCAGTCAGATCGCCTTCGAAGACGGCTGGCTTCGTTAACCCACTCCGTTTCGATGAACGAATTGGCGGTACATGCTTGCGCAAGCGACAACGATGACAATTTGTAAACATTTTGTTGACGTATTGCTTTTCCCTGCCAAAGTGAGCGGAAAGGAATCAAGAACCATGTCGAACCGTCTTTGTTTTCATCCCAAGGGTCGCCCATGACGCGCCAAGTGGTCGTCGTGGGGGCGGGTATTGTCGGTGTGTCATCGGCAATCTGGCTGCAACGCGCAGGCGCGCAGGTCACGATCATTGACCGCGCGGCACCGGGGACAGGCACGTCGCATGGAAACGCGGGCGTGCTGGCGGCCTGCGCCGTGGCACCCGTCACCGCCCCCGGCCTGATCGCCAAAGCCCCCGCGATGCTGCTGAACCCGGATGTGCCGCTTTACCTGCGCCTGCCCTATCTGCCGCGTCTGCTGCCTTGGCTGGCAAAGTATCTGCGGGTCGCGAACGACCGCGACACCCGCCGGATTGCGCAGGGGCTCGCGCCTATTGTCAGCGACAGTGTGGACCAACACAAAAGCCTGACCGCTGATTTGGGCCTGTCCGACTGGGTGAGGGACAGCGATTATGTTTTCGCTTATCGAAACCGCGCCGCGTTTGACGCCGAAGCCTACACCTGGGCGCTGCGGGCGGAGGCGGGGTTCGCGCCAGAGCTGATCGAGGGGCCGCAGATACACGAGTATGAACCGACGCTCGGGCCGGACATCCACCTGCTTGCCACCATGAGGGACCACGGCTTTATCCGCGACCCCGGCGGCTATGTCGGCGCCCTGGCGCGGGCGTTCGAACAGGGCGGCGGCACGATCCTGCAGGCCGAGGTCAAGGATTTCGACCTGTCCGGCGGCGCGATTTCCGGGGTAGAGACGACCCAAGGCCGCGTGGCCTGTGACGATATCGTGCTGGCCACCGGCGTCTGGTCGAAACCGCTGATGGCCAAGCTGGGGCTGAACGTCCCGCTGGAAAGCGAACGCGGCTATCATGTGATATTCGAGGGGGCGACGGGCGGGCCTGCGCGCCCCGTGATGATCGCCAGCGGGAAATTCGTTGCCACCCCCATGGCGCAGGGCCTACGCTGCGCGGGTATTCTGGAATTCGGCGGGCTTGACGCAGCCCCGTCCAAGGCACCGCTGGCGCTGCTGCGGCGACAGGCCAAGGCGGCCTTTCCACAGCTTAGAGCCACGCACGAAATCGAATGGCTGGGGCACCGACCTGCCCCCAGCGACAGCCTGCCCCTGATCGGACAGGTTGGCACAAGCCGGGTCTTTACCGCCTTCGGGCATCACCACATCGGGTTGACAGGCGGGCCCAAAACAGGCCGCCTCGTCGCAGGATTGGTTATGGGGCAACCCGTCAACACCGACCTGCAGCCCTATGCACCACAACGGTTTAGCAGGGGCTAACCCCGCAAACCAAAGACATACCAACAAGGAGAGAACCACATGAAACGGACCACCACATTGATGACAGGCGTCGCAACCGCCGCCCTGACGGTTACCGCCGCCCTACCCGCTTTCGCGGCTGAGAAATGGGACATGCCGATGGCCTATTCGGCGTCGAACTTCCATTCCGAGAACGGCGTTGAATTTGCCAACTGCGTGACCGAAGGCACCGCGGGCGAGATCGAGATCACCGTGCACCCCGGCGGGTCGCTGATCGCGGGTGCCGATATCAAACGCGCGATCCAGACCGGTCAGGTCCAGCTGGGCGAACGCATCCTGTCGGGGCACCAGAATGAAAACGCGATCTTCGGCTTTGATTCCATCCCCTTCCTCGCGCCGTCCTTCGAGGCGTCCGACAAGCTGTGGAAAGCCGCGAAACCCAAGATCGAAGAGCTGTTGGCAGAGCAGAACCTGACGCTGCTTTATAACGTGCCGTGGCCGCCACAGGGTCTGTACTTCAAGAAAGAGGTCAACACGATCGAGGACATGAAGGGCGTCAAGTTCCGGTCCTACAACAACGCCACCAGCCGTCTGGCAGAGCTGACAGGCATGCTGCCCGTCACCATCGAAGCCGCCGAGCTGAGCCAGGCTTTTGCCACCGGCGTTGCGGAATCGATGATCTCGTCCGGTGCGACCGGCTATGACCAGAAAGTCTGGGAAAGCCTGACCCATTTCTACGAGGTCGACGCCTGGCTGCCGCGCAACTACATCATGATCAACAACGACGTATGGAACGATGTCTCGGAAGAGAACAAGGCGATCATCACTACCTGTGCCAGCGATGCGGAAACGCGCGGGCTGCAAGCCTCCAAGGACTATACGCAGTTCACCTATGACGGGCTGCGCGAAGGCGGCATGACCGTGGAACCCGCGAGCGAAGAGCTGATGTCCGGCCTGCGCGACATTGGCGGCACCATGACCTCCGAATGGCTGGAGAATGCGGGCGAGGACGGTCAGGCGATCGTCGATAGCTACAAATCCATGCAGTAAATCAACGAACGGCGGCACCCCCACAGGTGCCGCCGTTTGACGTTCGATCCGCCAATCCGGAGACCTTTCCCATGAACATCCTGCGACGCCTGCTTGATTTCATCTATTTCGCATCTGGCGCCTTGGCTGCCGTCAGTCTTGTCGCGATCCTGCTGCTGATCGTGGTGCAGATGGTTGCCCGCTGGACCGGCGAGGTTTTCCCCGGTGCGGCAAGCTATGCCGGCTATGCGATGGCCGCCGCCAGCTTCCTCGCTTTCGCCAACGCGCTGAACCGTGGCGCGCATATCCGCGTATCGGTGCTGCTGAACGCCCTGCCCGCAGGCCCGAAACGGCTGCTTGAAATATGGTGCTTCGGCCTTGCCGCGGCGATTGCGTGGTATTTCACCTACTACGCCTATTGGTTCGTCTACTGGTCGTGGAAATTCAACGAAGTCAGCCAGTCGCAAGACGCCACATCCTTGTGGATTCCGCAGTCGGTGATGGTTGTGGGCGGCGGCATCCTTGCCATCGCGCTGACCGATAACCTGCTCTATCTGATCGTAAAAGGCGAACACCGTCTCACCCGCGATCTTGTCGATCAAAGTTTTGGGGAGTGACGCTGTGACGGAACTTTACGCGATCATTCTGTTTATCACTGTGCTGCTGTTCCTGCTGGGCACCGGCGTCTGGGTTGGTCTGGCGCTGATGGGCGTCGCCTGGTTCGGGATGGAACTGTTTACCACCCGCCCCGTTGGCGATGCTATGGTCACGACGATCTGGGCCTCGTCCAGCTCGTGGACGCTGACCGCGCTGCCGCTGTTCATCTGGATGGGGGAGATCCTGTTCAGGACGCGGCTATCTGAGGATATGTTCAAAGGGCTGTCGCCGTGGCTGGCGAAATTGCCCGGCGGGCTGGTGCATACCAATATCGTCGGCTGCACCGTCTTTGCCGCCGTGTCAGGGTCGTCTGCCGCGACGCTGTCGACCGTGGGTAAAATGTCGATCCCCGAACTGCGGGCGCGCAACTATCCCGAAAAGATGATCATCGGCACGCTGGCCGGTGCCGCCACGCTGGGGCTGATGATCCCGCCCTCGCTCGCGCTGATCGTTTACGGCGTCACCGTGAACGAAAGCATCACCGAACTGTTCTTTGCCGGCGTCCTGCCGGGGCTTATTCTGGCGCTGATGTTCATGGCCTATGTCGCCTTTATCGCGCTGACCTCGAAGGACTGGAACCCCAGCGTCGAGACAGGGATGAGCTTTGCCGCCAAGCTGCGCAACTCGCGCTTTCTGCTGCCGGTCTTCGGGCTGATCACGGTGGTGATCGGGTCGATGTATCTGGGCTACGCCACCGCGACAGAGGCGGCTGCCATCGGTGTGCTAGGGTCGCTGGCGCTGGCGTTGATGCAGGGGTCGCTGAACTGGACCAGTTTTCAGGAAAGCCTGATGGGCGCAATGCGCACCTCTGCCATGATCGCATTGATCCTTGCGGGTGCTGCCTTTCTTAAACTGTCGATGGGCTTTACCGGCCTGCCCCGTGCGCTGGCGGACGGGATCGCAGCGCTTGAACTGACGCGCTTTCAACTGCTGATGGCGCTGCTGGTGTTCTATATCGTGCTGGGCATGTTCCTTGATGGTATTTCGTCGGTCGTGCTGACGATGGCTGTGGTTGAACCGATGGTGCGCGGTGCGGGGATCGACTTGATCTGGTTCGGAATCTTTGTTGTGGTCGTGGTCGAGATGGCGCAGATCACGCCGCCGATCGGGTTCAATCTGTTCGTGCTGCAAGGCATGACGGATCACGAGATGGGATATATCACCAAAGCCGCCTTGCCGATGTTCCTGATCATGGTGGTGATGGTCTTTGTCCTGATCTTCTTCCCCGACATCGCGACCTGGCTGCCCGAAAATCTAAGGCAGGTGCCCCAATGACCGACTTCCCCCTGATCCAGACCGTTGGCCTGTCCGGCGTGCTGGTGCGTTTTGCCGACACGATGTCAGAGCCCGCGAACCGCGCCGCCCTGTCGTTTCGCGCCGCCGTGGATGCCGCCGACTGGCCCGAGGTGACAGAGACGAGCACCTCCCTGGTGTCCACCTTCCTGCAGATCGATCTGGTGGCGGCTTCGGTGGACAGCCTGCTGGACCGGCTGCACGATCTGCTGTCAACGCGCGACTGGTACACCTCTGACCTGCCGACGGGGCGGACGCTGTGGCATGTGCCGACGGTCTATGGCACCGACCTTGCGCCTCAGCTTGAAGAAGCGGCAGATCTTGCGGGGCTGGACCCCGATGCGGCGATTGCACAGCTGTCGCAGGCGCGCGTACGGGTGCTGACCATCGGCTTTGCCCCCGGCCAGCCCTATATGGGCGAACTGCCGCAGAACTGGGATATTCCGCGCCAGCAAGGGCTGACAAAATCCGTCCCCGCCGGCGCGTTGATCGTGGCGATCCGGCAGCTGATTATCTTCACCAATGCCTCCCCCACCGGCTGGCGCCATATCGGGCAGACCGCGTTCAAGACATTCCGCCCGCGCAGCGACACGCCCTTTGCCCTGTCACCGGGGGACGAGCTGTGCTTCCCCTCCATATCACGCGCCGAATATGACAAGATCGCCGCGACAGATGAAACCGGCCAGGGCGGCGCAGAGACAGAGGTGCTGGCATGAGCGCGACCCTCACCATTTCCCAAGCCGGTCCCGCCCTGACGATACAGGATATGGGCCGTCCCGGTTGGCGTGCCCAAGGGCTTACAAAGGGCGGTGCCGCCGATCCCGTGGCGCTTTACGAAGGGGCCGCCCTGCTGGGCCAATCGCCCGAGCTTGCGGTGATAGAGATGACAGGCACCGGCGGGACCTTCACGGCCGACGCCGACATCCGTATCGCCCTGACAGGGGCCACCATGGCCGCCAGCATCGACGGGGATGCCATCGTCTGGAACGCCAGCCACATGCTGCCCGCTGGGGCAAAGCTGACCATTGGCGGCACCACGGGCGGCACCTATGGCTATCTGCATGTGGGCGGGGGCATCGCCTCTGACAGACTGTTGGGGGCACGGGCCAGCCACCTAAGCGCAGGTCTGGGCCAGCCGCTCGCTGCGGGCGACGCGCTGCCCCTTGGGGCGGACAAGTCGCGCGAAACGGGGCTGCAACTGCCCCGCGACAGTCGTTTTGACGGCGGCACCGTGCGCGTCGTGGCCAGCATGCAGACCGACCACTTTACCGCTGATGAACGCGAACGCTTCGAGACCACCGCCTTTACCCGCGACCCGCGTGCCAACCGCATGGGCGTGCGCATGGACCACGACGGCGACGGTTTCAGCGCCGAGGGCGGTCTGTCCATCCTGTCCGAGGTCATCGTGCCCGGCGACATCCAGATTACCGGTGACGGCGCACCTTTCGTGCTGATGGGCGAGTGCCAGACCACCGGCGGCTATCCCCGCATCGGGACCGTGATTCCCCGCGACCTGTCCCGCGTGGCGCAGGCCGCATCGGGCACCGCGATCCGGTTCGAATTCATCACGCTGGAACAGGCCATCACGCTTGAGACGCAGCACCGCCAAGACATCAAAGCGCTTGGCGGGCAGGTCACGGCGCTGGTCCGCGACCCTGCCAAAATCCGCAACCTGCTGGCCTATCAGCTGGTGGGGGGCGCGATCTCTGCCACCGACAACCCCTTTGAAGAGGAGCATTAAATGCCGACCGTCGATCTGAATGCCGATATGGGCGAAAGCTTTGGCCCGTGGAAAATGGGCGATGATGCCGCTTTGTTGCAAATCATCAGCTCTGCCAACATCGCCTGTGGTGGCCATGCGGGTGACGCTGATGTGATGTCTGCCACAATGACGCTGGCGCGTGACAATGGCGTCGGCATTGGTGCGCACCCCGGTTTCATGGATCTGGCCGGTTTTGGCCGCAACCGCATGTCGGTGCCACGGGGCACGCTGCAAAATCAGGTCCGCTATCAGGTCGCCGCCAGTGTCGGCATGGCGCGCAGCCTTGGCACATCGGTCCGCCACCTGAAACTGCACGGCGCGCTCGCCAATATGGCGTCAGAGGACGAGATACTGGCCCGTGATCTTTATGAGGCCGCGCTCAGCGTCGCGCCTGATCTGATCGTCATGGTGCTGGCCGCCACGGCGCAGCAGGATGCGGTGCAATCGCTTGGCTGTAAGTGGGCCGGAGAGATCTTTGCCGACCGCGCTTATAACGACGACGCGACGCTGGTCGACCGCTCTAAACCCGGTGCGGTGATTCACGATGCGGCACTGGCGGGCGAACGGATGGTCAAAATGGTCAAAGCCGGTGCGATTTTGACCGAGGGCGGCCAAACAATTCCTGCCGCGATCGATACGATCTGCCTGCACGGCGACACCCCCGAAGCCGTCGACATTGCCCGCGCTGTCAAATCATCCCTGCAAGAAGCAGGGATCGCGCTGAAATGTTTTGAAGGCCATACGGGCTAAGCCCTAAACCCAAGACCTGAAACGAAAAACAGCGCCCCGAGGGGCGCTGTTTTTATCCGTTCCAGTCAGACTGGAAAGTAGTGGTGAGCCGTGATGGGTTCGAACCATCGACCTACTGATTAAAAGTCAGTTGCTCTACCAACTGAGCTAACGGCCCACTAGGCGGGTATCTAGAAAGGTGCGGCCTTGGGGTCAAGCGGAAACTTACGAAAAATTTCACTCTCGCTGGATTAGTTTCAAATGCCGCGTTATATGCGCCGAATGTATAGTGATCTGACCAACGGTTTGCCCTTCATGAAGATGCATGGGCTGGGCAATGATTTTGTCGTGCTAGACGCGCGCGAAAAGGTCGTGCTGGATGCGCGCCAAAAAGAAATGCTGGATGCGCGCGACGGTGCTGTGCGTGCCGACGCGCCCCCGGCGCTCCCGAAGGTGACCCCTGCGCTTGCGCAGGCCATCGGACATCGCCAGTTCGGCGTGGGCTTCGACCAGCTGGCTGTGATCACCAATGGCGCCGCTGATGCGCATCTGACGTTCTTCAACGCCGACGGCTCCACCTCTGCCGCTTGTGGCAATGCCACGCGCTGCATCGCGCGGTTCCTGATGGAGGAAACAGGCAAGACCCAACTGCACCTGACCACCGACCGCGGCGATCTGGCGGCGCGGGATGCAGGCAATGGGCTGACATCGGTCAACATGGGTCATCCACAGCTTGACTGGGAC
This sequence comes from Sulfitobacter sp. PM12, assembly GCF_045586035.1. Lineage (NCBI taxonomy): Bacteria > Pseudomonadati > Pseudomonadota > Alphaproteobacteria > Rhodobacterales > Roseobacteraceae > Sulfitobacter > Sulfitobacter sp. PM12. Next base: position 549,536 of record NZ_CP151529.1, on the reverse strand, counting down.
GAAATTCCGCTTGCTCGCCAGATGGATACGCTTGAGCTGCCAATCGACGGTGCGCCGACAGCCACCGGCATGGGCAACCCCCATTGCACCTTCTTTGTTGATGATGTCGACGCGATTGATCTGGCCGGTTTTGGCCCCGGTATCGAGCATCACGCGCTTTACCCCGAACGCACCAATGTGCAGATCGCCCAGATCATCGGCCCCGATCACATCCGTATGCGCGTGTGGGAACGGGGTGTGGGCATCACGCTGGCCTCCGGCTCCTCTAGCTGTGCGACGGCCGTGGCAGCGGCCCGCAGAGGGCTGACAGGCCGCGCCGTGCGTATTGATCTGGACGGTGGCACGCTGCACATCGACTGGCGCGAGGATGGCGTCTGGATGACCGGCCCCTCGGCCCATGTCTTCAGCGGCGTGCTGACCCCTTCGTTTCTGGAAAGCCTGACATGAGCGCCCCGATCTTCTCGAATCACGGCTGCCGCCTGAACGCCTATGAGACCGAAGCGATGAAAGAACTGGCCGAACAGGCCGGCCTGAAAGACGCGGTAATCGTCAACACCTGCGCCGTCACCGCCGAGGCCGTGCGTAAGGCCCGCCAGGACATCCGCAAACTGCGCAAGGCCAACCCCGACGCGCGTTTGATCGTCACCGGCTGCGCCGCCCAGACCGAACCGGAGACCTTCACCAAGATGGCAGAGGTCGACGCCGTCATCGGCAACACCGAAAAAATGGTGGGCGCGACGTGGCAGGGATTGGCGGCTGATTTCATCGGCGAGACAGAGGCGCTGCAGGTCGATGACATCATGTCGGTGACCGAAACGGCGGGGCATCTGATTGACGGTTTCGGCACGCGCAGCCGGGCCTATGTGCAGGTCCAGAACGGCTGCGATCATCGCTGTACCTTCTGCATCATCCCCTATGGCCGCGGCAATTCCCGCTCGGTCCCTGCGGGGGTTGTGGTGGATCAGATCAAGCGGCTGGTCGACAAGGGCTTTAACGAAGTCGTTCTGACCGGCGTCGATCTAACCAGTTGGGGTGCGGACCTTCCCGCGACGCCCAAGCTGGGTGATCTGGTGATGCGCATCCTGCGGCTGGTGCCGGACCTACCCCGCTTGCGCATCAGCTCCATCGATTCGATCGAGGTGGACGAGAACCTGATGCAGGCCATCGCCACCGAGCCCCGCTTGATGCCGCACCTGCATCTGTCCTTGCAGCACGGCGACGACATGATCCTGAAACGGATGAAACGCCGCCACCTGCGCGACGATGCGATCCGTTTTGCCCAAGAGGCCCGCAAACTGCGTCCCGACATGACCTTTGGGGCCGATATCATCGCCGGTTTCCCCACCGAAACCGACGCGATGTTCGAAAACTCGCTCAAACTGGTGACGGACTGCGATCTGACATGGCTGCATGTCTTCCCCTATTCGGCGCGCGAAGGCACGCCCGCGGCACGGATGCCTGCGGTGAACGGCACGCTCATCAAGGAACGCGCGGCGCAGCTGCGTGCTGCGGGTGACGCGCAGGTCGCGCGCCATTTGGCGGCCCAACAAGGTCGCGCCCATCAGGTGTTGATGGAAAGCCCCACCATGGGCCGGACCGAACAATTCACCGAAACCCATTTTGCCACCCCCCAGACCGAGGGCGCGATCATTTCGGCCACGATCACCGGCCAGAACGCAGGGCATCTGCTGGCTGTGTGAGACGTTGCAGATTGTAAACCTTTCTCCTCTAGGGTGATTCCCTAGCGAGAAAGGGTTAACATGAGCGAAATTATCGAATGGGTCCTCGAGATGGACGTGCGGGATGGTCAGGGCGACAATGTCCAACCGTTGCTTGATGAAATGGTACAGGCTGCAGAGGCAGACGAACCGCGTACACTGCATTGCGAATTCTACATGTCCGACGACCGACGCACCTGCACTGTGCTGGAACGTTATGCGGACAATGCAGCCGTGATGGCGCATTTTGCGCAGTTCGGTGGCCGCTTTGCTGACCGGTTTACAGAGCTGTTTATGCCGGTGCGTTTAACCGTCTACGGCCCTGCCACCGCCGCGGTGATGTCCGTGCTTGCGGGTTATGGCGGTGTGCGGCTGGACCGCGTGGCAGGCTTCCACCGCTAAGCCACGGGCACCGTCTGTCTCGGTATTTGACTCGCGCGTTTGGCGACCAGCCGACTACCGCAAAAAAAGAAAACCCCCCGAACCACAATGGATCGGGGGGCTATATTCAGGCATTGGCCGTGTGAAGGAAGATCAGTCTTCCTTGTGTTTCACAGGAGCCCACAGACGTTTGTTGGTCAGGTACAGCAGTACCGACAACAGCGTCAGGAACAGAACGCCAGCAAAACCGGCTTGCTTGCGTGCCATCATCTTGGGCTCGGCTGTCCACATCAGGAAGGCCGCAACGTCTTCGGCTTCGTGGTGCAGGTCAGAATCGTGACCGTCGTTATAGGTCACGTCATCACCGTACAGCGGGGGTGCCATGGCGATCCAGCTGCCTTCGATTGTGGCGTGGCCATTCTCGTCCTTACAGGACTCGGGGATACCGCCGCTTGGGAACGCCGTGTTGTAGTGACCGGGGAAATCCTCGGGGGCACAGGCAGGCGCTTCTTCGTAGCCGACCATCAGGGACGCGATGTATTCGGGTCCGCCGATGCCTTTGAAGAACTGGTTGATCCCCAGACCATAAGGCCCGTGGAAACCCGCGCGCTTCTTGGCCATCAAGCTGAGATCGGGCGCAGTATCCAACGCGGACTCAGGGAAATGGTCAACCGGCGTGCCGGGGCGTGTGTCGTCCAGCTCGGGGTCGAAGATATCAAAGTTCGCGGCATAGGCACGCACCTGATCTTCGGGAAGGTGGGGGCCACCTTCATCCGCAAGTGTACGGATCGGCACAAACTTCATCCCGTGGCAGGCAGAGCATACCTCGGTATAGATTTGCAGACCGCGTTGCAGCTGGTTGGCATCGAAGGACCCGAAAGGCCCTTCGAAAGAGAAGTCAAAGTCTTCGACATGCGCTTCACCACCGGCGGCGAAAGCAGCGGAACCTGCAAAGCCCAAGGCGACAACAGCCGAAAGGAAGGTTTTCTTGATCATTGTCATGGTCCTTACTCTGCTGGCTTGACCAGCGTCTTGGTGCCGCCGGTTTTTGGCGCGTAATGCGCGTCAAAGTCGGCTTCGATGGTTTCAGGCTGCGGCGCTGGTTTCTCGATCACACCCAGAAGCGGCAGGATCACCAGGAAGTATGCGAACCAATAGGCCGACGCGATCAGCGAGAAGCTGGCATAGGGCTCTTCCGCAGGCATGGCACCCAGCCACATCAGCGCGAAGAAGTCGATCACCAGCAGCGCGAACCACCATTTGAACATGGGACGATAGCGACCCGAACGCACCGAGGATGTGTCCAGCCAAGGCACCAGTGCCATCACCGCGATCGCACCGAACATCGCCAGAACACCAAAGAACTTGGCGTCGATGATGCCACCGGTCACGAAGGACGCAATCTGAACAACCCAGACTTCGGCAGTAAATGCACGCAGGATCGCGTAGAACGGCAGGAAGTACCATTCAGGCACGATGTGTGCAGGCGTCGAAAGCGGGTTCGCCTCGATATAGTTATCGGGGTGGCCCAGATAGTTCGGCATGAAACCCACGATCGCAAAGAAAACAACCAGGATCACGGCCAGCGCGAACAGGTCTTTCATCACGAAGTAGGGCCAGAAGGGCAGCGTGTCTTTCTCTGCGTCTTCCTTGCTTGTGCGACGGACCTCGACCCCTGTGGGGTTGTTGTTCCCGGTGGTGTGGAACGCCCAGATGTGCACGATCACCAGACCGGCAATCACGAAGGGCAGCAGGTAGTGCAAGCTGAAGAAACGGTTCAGCGTGGCGTTATCGACCGCAGGCCCGCCCAACAGAAGCGTTTGCAGGCTTTCCCCGATGAACGGGATCGCACCGAACAGACCGGTGATAACCGTAGCGCCCCAGAACGACATCTGACCCCAAGGCAGAACATAGCCCATAAAGCCGGTTGCCATCATCAGAAGATAGATCAGCATGCCGACGATCCACGTGATTTCACGTGGCGCTTTATACGACCCGTAGTACAGGCCGCGGAAGATGTGCGCGTAGACCGCAACAAAGAACAGCGACGCGCCATTCATGTGCAGATAGCGCAGCATGTAGCCGCCGTTCACGTTCCGCATGATGTGTTCAACGCTCGAGAACGCGACATCGACATGGGGTGTGTAGTGCATCGCCAGCACGATGCCGGTCACGATTTGCAGTGCCAGACAGAACGTCAGAACAATGCCCCAGATCCACATCCAGTTCAGGTTCTTCGGTGTCGGGATCATCAATGTGTCGTACAGCAGCCCGACAACGGGAAGACGGGTGTGCAGCCACTTCTCTCCGTTAGATTTCGGCTCGTAATGGTCGTGAGGAATTCCAGCCATTCCCGTTCTCCCTTAACCTAGTTTGATCGTGGTTTCATCCACGAATTCTGCGATTGGCACCGGCAGGTTGCGCGGTGCTGGCCCTTTGCGGATACGGCCCGCAGTGTCATAGTGCGACCCGTGGCAGGGGCAGAACCAGCCGCCAAAGTCGCCTGCGTCGCCCAAAGGCACGCAGCCCAGGTGGGTACAGACGCCCATCATCACCAGCCAGTCTTCTTTACCGGCCATGGCGCGGTTTTCATCCGTCGCGGGGGCACCGGCTGCGATGTTGGCGTTCTCGGCGCCCGGATCGGGCAGCTCGGACATTTCAACGTCACGTGCCTTGGCGATTTCTTCTTCGGTACGGCGGCGGATGAACACCGGCTTACCCAACCATTTGACCGTGAGCTGTGTACCTGGCTCAACAGCGGATACATCGACGCGGATGGACGACAGCGCCTTCACATCTGCGGATGGGTTCAACTGATTGACCAATGGCCAGACTGCCGCGCCGACGGCGACCGCACCTGTACCAGCTGTGGCGTAATAGAGGAAATCCCTCCGGGTGCCTGCGTGATCTTCTGCTTGGGACACGGGTTAACTCCAAATCGAGGGCCTGACGGCCATTAAATCAAGGGGCGGCGCTGACGCACCTCCCACAATTCTTTTGGTTACTAGCGGGCTGCGTCGCGCACGTCCAGATACCTTTGTCGCGCAAACCGTCGCAGTGTTGCATTCCTTCAAGGGTGCAGACCGGATTTTTTGCGCTTTTATCCTGCCGGAGGGGCAGTGGCCTGCATGGATGCACGCGAATCAAAGCGGCGCGCCCAATCGGCCAAGGCGTCGTTTCCCTTGCGCCAATTGCGCGCGTCATGCCGGAAATCAAGGTATCCCAAAGCACAGCCGACGGCGATCTGCCCCATATCCAGAGGACCGGAAAGCTGACTGATCCAGCGTGTATTCAGCGCCGCGCACGCCCGTTCGATCTTGGACCACTGCCCCTCGACCCATTCTGGCATCTGCTTGCCTTCGGGGCGCATCCGGCCCTCGTAGACCATCGATAGCGCCGCATCGAGCATACCATCCGCCGTTGCCTCAAGCGTCAGCGTGTCCCAGCGGCGGCTGCCCGTGGGATAAAGCTTGCCGCCCGCGCGATCATCCAGATAGGCGCAGATCACACGGCTATCATACAGTGCAGGCCCCTCGTCGCGCACCAGTGCCGGGACCTTGGCCAGCGGGTTGTTCGGCAGCAGCGCGGCATCAGGCGCCAGCGGCGTCGTCGAGATATTTTCAAGCGTCACATCTTCGATCTGGCCGGTTTCGTGCAGCAATACCATGACCTTGCGGACATAGGGTGATGTCGGGGAATAGGATAGTTTCACGGGTGTCTCCTCCTCGGGGTTCAGGCGAACTATCAACGTCATCCGCGCGCGGTGCAATCGCTTGTTGATCAGGTGCCTTTTGCCGCGCGCATCTGGTCGGCCAAACTGCCTGTTCCCGCGCCAAAGCCGTGCGCCTCTACCCCGTCGGCAGCGGCCAGTCGCACCGCATCGGGTTTATTCTGGCTCAGCTTCCACGTCCCGTCGACGCCGGTGATCCGCATCCGGCAGGGCACGATCATGCGCATCATTTTCTGCAGGGTCAGGGGGTTCATCTTGGCGGTAGTCCACGGCGGCTTGGGCAGCAGGCGGTCCTCGAACCAGGCAGACTGGCGATCCAGCAGGTCCAGCAGCTCTTCCTGCGGGCGCAGTTCCAGCGTGCCGGTCAGATGCACCGCCACATAGTTCCACGTCGGCACCTGATCGTCGATGTCGTACCAGTCGGGCGAGACATAGCTATCGCCCCCGCTGATGGCGAGTTTGACCGGCAGCGCGGGCTTGAGCGCCCGCGCAATCGGGTTTGACCTGACCAGATGCAGATCCGCCTGATCCCCTGCTTCGTTCAGCAAAAACGGGACATGGCTGATCAACGGGCCGTCGCTGCCATTGGCTGCAAGCACGCCAAAGCTGCGGTCGCGGGCAAAGGCGATGTTCTTGGCGGTGTCGGCGCCGTGGTAAACGGGATTCGGGTGCATAACGTAGGGTCCAAACTGCAAACGCGCTTTTGGTATTGCAGACGCGCCCCTGCCTTGGCAACGTATCCCTATTCTCAGGGCGGGGCGCAATTCCCCACCGGCGGTATGTGGCCCGAGTGCCACGAGCCCGCGAGCGCTGGCGACATCCCTTCGGGATGCGCCGGGTCAGCAGATCTGGTGAGATGCCAGAGCCGACGGTCATAGTCCGGATGAAAGAGAATGCGTTTGTTGCGGCCCCTTGGGGCCGTCCGCAATCGTGATCGCCTTGGGTGACTTGTGTCGCTGACGTAAAAAAGGAGATCACTATGACACACACCCGCTACGCCTTTGTAAAAGCACGCTGGCACGCCGATATTGTAGATCGTGCCTATGACGGGTTTTCCGAAACCATCCCCGCAAGCCAGATCGATGTTGTCGATGTCCCCGGCGCGTTCGAAATGCCGCTGATGGCGCAGACCTTGGCCAAATCCGGCAAATACGATGCGGTGATCTGCGCGGCCTTCGTGGTCGATGGCGGCATCTATCGGCATGATTTCGTGGCGACAGCCGTGGTTGACGGGTTGATGCGCGTAGGCCTTGATACGGGCGTGCCCGTCCTCTCGGTGTCGCTAACGCCGCACCATTATCAGGAAACCGACCACCACAATGCGATCTACCGCGCGCATTTCGTCGAAAAGGGCCGCGAGGCCGCTTCGGCAGCGCTTGGCATCGTCGCGGCGCGTCAACTGCTTGACGCGTAAGACGGGTTTACCGCGCGGGCCTGTGCGTCAGGCCCGCTGCGCCCCGATGCTGGCGATGCCCAGCACATCCAGCACTTTGGCCTCGATATGTTCGGCGTTCATCCCCGCGACCGCATACATATCCGCGGGGCTCGCCTGATCGATAAAGATATCGGGCAGCACCATAGACCGGTATTTCAGCCCTGCGTCGAACACGCCCTCATCCGCCAGAAGCTGTGCCACATGGCTGCCAAAACCGCCGACTGCACCCTCTTCGATGGTGATCAGCGCCTCGTGATCGGCGGCCAGCGACAGGATCATCTCGCGGTCAAGCGGCTTGGCAAAGCGGGCGTCGGCAATGGTCGGCGTGATGCCCTTGGCCCGCAGCGCCTCGGCGGCTTTTTCCACCTCTGACAGGCGCGTGCCAAAGGACAGCAGCGCCACACGCTTGCCCTCGGCGATGATGCGCCCCTTGCCGATCTCCAGCGGTTCGCCGCGTTCGGGCATGGTCACGCCCGCGCCTTCGCCCCGCGGGAAGCGGAAGGCAATCGGCCCGTCGTCATAGGCCGCCGCCGTGGCCACCATATGCACCAGCTCTGCCTCGTCTGCGGCGGCCATCACGACGAAATCGGGCAGGTTCGCCAAAAACGCCACGTCAAAGGCGCCGGCATGAGTGGCCCCATCCGCCCCGACCAGCCCCGCGCGATCAATCGCGAAGCGCACCGGCAAGCGCTGGATCGCCACGTCATGCACCACCTGATCATAACCGCGCTGCAGGAAGGTCGAATACATCGTGCAGAACGGCTTCATCCCGCCCGCTGCCAATCCGGCAGAGAATGTCACACCGTGCTGTTCCGCGATCCCCACGTCAAAGCACCGGCTGGGGTAGCGTTCGGCGAAAAGGTTCAGCCCTGTCCCATCCGGCATCGCGGCTGTCACGGCGCAGATCTTGTCGTCTTTTGCGGCCTCGGCGATCAGGCTGTCCGCAAAGACGCGGGTATAGCTGGGCGCGTTTGACGGCGCTTTCTTCTGCTCGCCCGTCAGCACATTGAACTTGGCGGTCGCGTGGCCCTTGTCACGGGCGGCTTCGGCGGGGCCATACCCCTTGCCCTTTTTGGTGATCACATGGATCAGCACCGGCCCCGTCGCCCGCGCCTTGACCGTGCGCAACACCGGCAGCAGCTGGTTCAGATCATGCCCGTCAATCGGCCCGAGATAGGAAAACCCAAGCTGTTCGAACAACGTACCGCCCACGGCCATGCCCTTGAGCATATCCTTGGCGCGCTTGGCCCCTTCGCGGAACGGGCCGGGCAACATGCTGACAGCGCCCTTGGCCGCGGCTTTGAAATCCTGAAACGGCTCTTCGGCATAAAGACGGCTGAGGTAGGTCGACATCGCCCCCACCGGCGGCGCGATCGACATCTCGTTGTCGTTCAGGATGACGAACATCCGTTTTTTCAAATGGCCCGCGTTGTTCATCGCCTCATAGGCCATGCCCGCCGACATCGACCCATCGCCGATCACCGCAATCGCATCGCCCAGACCTTCGGGGACATTGCCGCCCAGATCACGCGCCACCGAAAAGCCCAAAGCCGCGCTGATAGAGGTCGAAGAATGCGCAGCACCAAAGGGATCGTAGGGGGATTCACTGCGTTTGGTAAATCCGCTCAACCCGTCTTTCATACGCAAGGTGCGGATACGGTCGCGGCGTTCGGTCAGGATCTTATGCGGGTAGCACTGGTGGCTCACATCCCAGATCAGTTTGTCCTTCGGCGTATCGAACACCGAATGGATCGCGACCGTCAGTTCAACCACGCCCAGACCCGCGCCCAGATGGCCGCCCGTCTCTGATACGGCAGAAATCGTCTCTGCCCGCAGTTCATGGGACAGTTTCACCAGCTCTGCATCCGAGAAATTCTTCAGATCGGCAGGGCGGTTCACCCGGTCCAAAAGGGGCGTATCTGGTCTATCGGTCATCTGGCTCTCCACCGGATCAGCTTTTGCGGGCAATAACGAAGCGGGCCGCGTCTCGCAAGGTTTCGGCGTCACTGCCGTAGGGGGACAGGGCCTCGCAGGCAGCATCGACAAGATCACGGGCGCGGGCGCGGGCGGGGTCCAGCCCCAGCAGCGACACAAAGGTCGCCTTGCCCGCATCGGCATCCTTGCCCACGGCCTTGCCCACCGTGGCGGCATCGCCTTCGACGTCAAGAATGTCATCCGCGATCTGGAACGCCAGCCCGAGGTTGCGCGCATAGCTGCGCAGCGCGGCGGCATCATCGCCCGCCATCACCGGCCCCGCCGTCGCGGCCCATTCGATCAGCGCACCGGTCTTGCCGGCCTGAAGCGTTGTGATCTGGTCCAGCGTCAGCGGCTGGCGCGCGGTTTCGGCGGCGATGTCCATCGCCTGCCCGCCCACCATGCCGCGCACTCCGGCAGCCCGCGCCAGCCCCGTGACCAGCGCAACCCGTTCAGCGTCGCCGCAGCCCGTTGCCGCGACCAGTTCAAACGCCAATGTCTGCAGCGCATCGCCCGCCAGAACCGCCGTCGCCTCGTCCCACTTCACATGTACCGTGGGTTGACCCCGACGCAGGGCGTCATCATCCATGCAAGGCATGTCATCATGCACCAGCGAATAGGCGTGCAGCGCCTCGATCGCGCCGGCGGCGGGGGCGGCCTGCGCGTCCATCACCCCGTGCAACCGCGCGCTTTCGATCACTAGAAAAGCCCGCAGGCCCTTGCCGCCTGTCACGGCATAGCGCATCGCCTCGGCCACGGTGCCGTCCAACCCGCCAAGCCCGTGCAGGATCTGGCCAATCGCCAGATCCGCAGCATGAGGCATGGCCGCATGAAACGGTTTGCGCGTCAGCTCTGTCTCAAGCGAGATGTCAAACCCCGCCAACGGGAGCCACTCCGACAGGGTTGCCGTCGCCATCCAGCGTGATCTGCGCGACTTTCTCTTCGGCTTCCTTCAGCTTGGTCTCGCAGCGTTTCTTGAGCTTGGCCCCGCGTTCGTAAAGCGAAATGCTTTCATCCAGCGCCACATCGCCCCGTTCCAGCTGGCCCAGAACCTTTTCCAGTTCGGCCATCGCTGCCTCAAAGCTCATCTCTTCTACCGGAGTATCCGTCATTGCCGTGAATCCCATCAATCAAACTTGGCCTGACCATAGCCCGCCCGCGCCATGGCTTCCAGTGACCGTGCCGATTTCTTGGGCGCAAATTCTCTTACGCCACGACACCACATTTACCGCCAAGGCAGCGGGTGATCAGTCGGGGGCCAGCATATAGCCCGCGCCGCGCACGGTTTGCAGATAGCGGGGCTGTTTGGGATTGTCTTCGATCTTGCGGCGCAAACGGGTGATCTGCACATCGACAGCACGTTCCTGCGCCTGCCCGCGGTCACGGCCCAGTTCCTCCACCAGTTTTGACCGGCTCAGCGCGGCACCCGGTTGGGCCGCGAAAATGCGCATGAGCTGGATTTCGGTGGCGGTGAGCCGCACCAGATCGTCGCCCTGCCACAGCTCTCCGCGTTCGATGTCATAGCGGATCGGCCCCATCGACAGCACCTTGGGCGCGGTATCAGCCACGCGGGTGTCGGGCATACGCCGCAGGATCGCGTTGATCCGCAACAGCAGCTCTTTGGGTTCAAACGGTTTGGCAAGGTAATCATCCGCCCCCGCTTCCAGCCCTTCGATCCGGTTGCCCGTCTCGCCCTTGGCGGTCAGCAGCAGGATCGGCGTTTGCATGTCTTCGCGCAGGCTGCGGGTCAGGCTGAGACCATCCTCGCCCGGCATCATCACATCCAGCACGATCAGATCAAAATCCAGCCCCGCCAGAATACGCCGCGCATGGGCCGCGTCGCGGGCCGAGGTCACAAGGAACCCGTGCCGCATCAGGAACTTCTGCAACAGCGTACGAATACGTTCGTCGTCATCGACGATCAGCAGGTGTGCGTCGGCCTCGTTCACGCGCCGTTTTCCTTCAGACGGGTGTAACAATGGTGCATTTCGGGGTCCATCATCGCCTCTAGCACGGTGCGAAAACCGGCGACCGCCTCGGGGCCCGCGTCGCGGAACGCACTGCGCATCCGCATCCGTTGTGCATCAGACAATGTCTGTTCGAGCGCGCGCCCGGCGTCAGTCAGATACAAGTGCCGCTCCCGCTTGTCTGCTTTTCCCACTTGGCTTTTGACAAGACCATCGGCGATCAGCGTGCGCAATACACGATTAAGGGATTGTTTTGTAACACCCAAAATCCCCAGAAGGTTGTTTACCGTCGTGCCCGGTGCCCGGTTGATAAAGTGGATCGCACGGTGGTGCGCACGGCCATAGGCCATATCCACAAGGATCTTGTCAGGGTCGGCTGTAAAACCGCGGTAGGCAAAGAACATCGCCTCGATCCCCTGCCGCAGCTGTTCATCCGTCAGGAACAGCAGGTTCTCGCCCGTGTGTGATGATGGGCCGCGTCCGTCTGCCATTATACTCTCCCCTTGCTGCGCCAAGAGCTTACGTCAGCGTTATTGACTTTCCAAGAGTCAAAGGCTATCGAATCCCATGTTTTGCGTAATTATATGTCTACACGCAGCGGGTTTCACGCAATTTTCATAAATCCCGAGGTGCTTTGAGGAAGGATACATCATGGACGGCGCATACGACGATCGCGACGGCAAAATCTGGTTGGACGGTAAAATGGTCGATTGGCGCGACGCCAATGTCCACATCCTGACCCACGCCATGCACTATGCGTCATCGGTGTTCGAGGGCGAACGCTGCTACAATGGCAAGATTTTCAAAGGCCGCGAGCATTCGGAACGGCTGCGCAAATCGGCGCAATACCTCGATTTCGAAATCCCCTATTCCGTGGACGAGATCGAAGCCGCGAAATACGAAATGCTCAAGGCGAACGGCTGGACCGATGCCTATGTCCGCGCGGTCGCGTGGCGTGGTGCCGGCCCCGACATGGGGGTCTCGGCGGCGCGCAACCCTGTACGTCTGGCCATCGCGGGCTGGGAATGGGGCAACTATTACGGCGACGCCAAGATGAAGGGCGCCAAGCTCGACATCTCGAAGTGGAAGCGCCCGTCGCCCGAAACGATCCCCGTGCACGCCAAAGCAGCGGGCCTGTATATGATCTGCACCACCTCCAAACACGCGGCAGAGGCCAAGGGCTGTTCCGACGCGCTGTTCATGGACTACCGTGGCTATGTGGCCGAAGCGACCGGCGCGAACATCTTTTTCGTCAAGGACGGCGAAGTGCACACGCCACTGGCCGATTGCTTCCTCAACGGGCTGACCCGTCAGACCGTTATCGGGATGCTCAAGGAAAAGGGCCTGACCGTGCACGAACGCCACATCATGCCGGAAGAGCTGGAAGGCTTCGAGCAATGCTGGCTGACCGGCACCGCGGCCGAGGTCACACCCGTCGGACAGATCGGCGACTACACCTTCGAGGTTGGCGCGCTCACCCGCGAGATTTCGGAAGACTACGAAAAGCTCGTCCGGTCCTGAACTGCCCCATCAAAACAAACGGCGCGAGGGGATCTCCCCCCGCGCCGTTTTCATATCCGCACCTGCGGTGCAGCAAGTCGTGTTAGTATAGCGCGACCGGATTGATCATGGCCTGTACCGTGCCTTTGATCAGCGGCTGCCCGAGCACAAACATGAACTCTTGCACGCCTTCCGCGACCAGCGGTCCTGTGTTCATCGTCTCCAGAATATAGATGCCGTTGTCCTTGAGCAGTGTGACATGGCCATAGAACACCTTGTCCCCCTCCTTCGGTGGAATGGCTTCTAGGCCCCATGTGTCCGCGCCCACGGCCATCGGGTTCATCGACGCCATAAACACCGCCCCTTCGTTGTTCAGCCCCGGTTCGGTGGACCCCCAGGCCGTCGGGTCGCTTTCCATCATGCCGTCGGTCCAGCCCGTGTGAAACAGCACGATATCACCTTCGTTTACCGTGATCTGCTGCGCCTCCATCGCGGCGGTAATCTCTGCCTCGCCAAAATGCTCACCGGCGGCCAATACATCCTTGCCCATGTGCTTGGCCATATCGATGATCACGGCGCGCCCGACCAAGGGCGGCACGGCATGCGTTCCCAACTTGGTCAGGCCGCTGATTGCCGAGATTTCCTTTTCGTCCAAACAGTTATAATACATCCCGTCTTCGCCCAGATGTCCAAGCCCGTCCAACTGCGACCCGATACCGATCCAGGTTTGCAGCAGATCGTCGTTATAATTGCCCTCATAGCCAAAGGACGACAGCTTTTGGCCGCCGTGCTGGTTCGGCTGGACCACCTGAAGGCTGAGCGAACGGGGCGGGAAGGCAGGTGTATCCGGCCCGATCACGATCCCGAGCGGCATCGATTTGCCCTGCTTGATCAGCTTGGCGGCCTGCAACGTGCGCTCGGTCGAGATCAGGTTCGCCGATCCCAGCTGGTCGTCAGGGCCCCAATGCGAATGGTCACAGTCTTGCGCCCATGCGGCAGATGCCCCGACACCGATGGACAAGGCAGTTGCGATAATCTTGGTAAATTTCATCTCTCTTCCCTCCCAGAAAACAGGGTGCAGCACCGACAGGATACCCGCTGCTCCACACCCCAGAGGGTTAGGCTAACATGAAATTCAATCAGGGCACGTAATTTCAACCGATCAGCTGGGCGTCCCCTGTGGTGTGCTGCTGGCCTTGGATTTGGATCGATCAAGCCCCAACTGCCGTTCCCGCCAGATGATCGCGGCACCGCCGGCGATGACCAGACCGGCACCGATCAGGATAGCAGGCGTCGGGATTTCGCTGAAAAGCACCCAGCCGATCAACACCGCGAACAGCATAGAGGCATAGTCGAATGGGGCGAGCATCGACACCGGGCCAAAGCGGTAAGAGGCCGTGATCATGATCTGCGACACCCCGCCGATCATGCCCGACAGGATCAACAGCGCCGAGACTTGCCAACCGGGGTTCACCCACCAAAGCGGCTCCCAGTTGATCACCATGCCTGCGGGCAGCGTGAGGAACGACAGGCAGGTCGCGGTAAGCGAGAAATAGAACACGATGGCCGCCGTGCTGTCGGTTTGCACCAATCGGCGCACGTGGATCTGGACAAGCGCGCGCATGATCGACGCGGCAACCACCATCATCGCCCCCAGCATGGCAAGCTGCGACACGCTATCCCCGCCTACGGTAAAGCGGGGGTACAGAACGATCAGCACGCCGATCAACCCCACGGCCACCGCAGACAGTCGGAACACACGCACCTGTTCGCCCAGAAATATCGCGGCGAAGATTACCGTGAAAAGCGGCGTGGCATAGCCGATCGCGGTGACCTCTGGCAGAGGCAGCAGGCTAAGCCCGGCAAAGGTCAGCGCCATCGCCGTGGTCCCGAAAACGCCGCGCCAGACGTGGCCCATCAGATTGCTGGGCTTCAGCCCGTCGCGCAGGTCGCCGCTTTGCCATAGCCACAGGATGATCATCGGGAAGGCAAAGAACGAACGGTAAAACACGGCTTGGGCGGCGGGCACGGTGGCCGTCGCGATCTTGATAAGGGCCGCCATGACCGAGAACAGAAAGACCGCCCCCAGTTTAAGGGCGATGGCCCGGCCGGGGCGGTGCTCTGTCGTGGTGCTTTGCATGGCGCATGCTTGCGCCTGCAGGTTTCAAGTTGCAAGACCCAGCGTCAACTTGCACGTCGTATTCCCGCCAATATGCAAAAAATCCAAGCGTTCCGCGCGACTTAGCCGATGATGCCGCGGTTTTCGCCGACCTGACCGCGGTGCAACAGCATATGGTCAAGCAGGACGCAGGCCATCATCGCTTCGCCCACCGGCACGGCGCGGATGCCGACGCAGGGGTCATGGCGGCCTTTGGTGATGATCTGCGTATCTTCGCCGGTCTTGGTGATTGTCTTGCGCGTGGTCAGGATGCTTGACGTTGGCTTGACCGCGAAACGTAGCACGATGTCCTGACCGGTGCTGATGCCGCCCAGAATACCGCCCGCGTGGTTCGACGAATAGACAGGGCCGTCGGGGCCCATGCTGATCTCGTCCGCGTTCAGCTCTCCGGTCAGCATGGCGGCGGACATGCCTTCGCCAATCTCCACGCCTTTGACGGCGTTGATGCTCATCATCGCGGCGGCAAGATCGGTGTCGAGCTTGCCATAGACCGGCGCGCCAAGGCCCGCGGGCACGCCGCGCGCTGTCACCTCGATGATCGCACCGACGGAGGATCCGGATTTGCGCAGACCGTCCAGATACGCCGCCCAGTCATCGGCCGCTTTGGCGTCGGGCACCCAGAACGGGTTCTGTTCGATCTGGTCCCAATCGAACGCATCGCGGTCGATCTTGTGCGGGCCCATCTGCACCATGTAGCCGGTGATCTGCACATTCGGCGCAATCGCCTTGATCGCTTCGCGCGCAAGGCCACCCGCCGCCACACGCGACGCGGTTTCACGTGCCGAGGACCGCCCGCCCCCGCGATAATCGCGGATGCCGTATTTCTGGAAATAGGTGATGTCGGCGTGACCGGGGCGGAACTTGTCCTTGATGTCACCGTAGTCTTTCGACCGCTGGTCGGTGTTCTCGATCATCAGCTGGATCGGCGTGCCGGTGGTGACACCTTCGAACACGCCCGACAGGATCCGCACCTCATCCGCCTCGCGGCGCTGCGTGGTATATTTGTTCTGGCCGGGTTTGCGCTTGTCCATCCAGTGCTGGATCATCTCTTCGGTGATCGTCACACCGGGGGGACAGCCGTCCACCGTGGCCCCCAAAGCAGGCCCGTGGCTTTCGCCCCAGGTGGTCACGCGGAAAAGATGGCCAAAGCTGTTGATCGACATGGGCGGTGCTCCTTTGGCGGTGATCCTTAACGGGGGCTGCACCATGCCTCAAGGGGTTTCACCTTGCGCGCGGGCGACAGGCGTTCTACCGATAAGACACCTCGGGGGGCCTGACAGGCTGAGATGTGCGCGCACGGACCCGTTGAACCTGAACCGGTTAACACCGGCGGAGGGAAGGTCTGGATACACCTCCAACGCTTTCTGACGCCGCATTTTGGAGGATGCCATGAAGTATCTTACACTTGCTGCCACCACGCTTTTCGCCACGCAAGCATGGGCCGAGACGCCCGAACTGGTGGTCTATACCTACGACAGCTTTGTCGCCGAATGGGGCCCCGGCCCTGTGATCGAAGCGGCCTTCGAGGCCGAATGTGCCTGCGATCTGAAATTCGTCGGCATGGGCGATGGCGCGGCGCTGTTGGCGCGGCTCAAGCTGGAAGGCGCGCGGTCTGACGCCGATCTGGTGCTGGGGCTTGATACCAGCCTGATCGCGGCGGCCAAGGAAACAGGGTTGTTCGCGCCCGCCACAGTTGATGCGGATTATGACCTGCCGGTCACATGGGAGGATGACAGCTTTGCCCCCTATGACTGGGGCTATTTCGCCTTTGTCCATAACGCTGATCTGACCCCGCCCGCGAATTTCCGCGCTCTGGCCGACAGTGACCTCAAGATCGTGATCCAGGACCCGCGGTCCTCTACCCCTGGTCTGGGCCTGCTGATGTGGGTCAAGGAGGCTTATGGTGACGAGGCCCCTGCGATCTGGGAAGGTCTGACAGATAATGTCGTGACCGTGACCAAGGGCTGGTCCGAAGCCTACGGCCTGTTTCTTGAGGGCGAGGCCGACATGGTGCTGAGCTATACCACATCCCCCGCTTACCACCTGATCGCCGAAGAGGACGCGACCAAAGCCGCCGCGGCCTTTGACGAAGGCCACTACATGCAGATCGAAGTGGTCGGCAAACTGGCGGGCAGCGACCAGCCCGAGCTGGCCGGTCAGTTCATGCAGTTCATGGTATCGGACGCGGCGCAATCGGTGCTGCCCACGACCAACTGGATGTACCCTGCCGTCACGCCCCAAGGCGGGCTGCCCGAAGGCTTTGAACAGTTGATCGAACCGGGCAAGGCGCTGCTGATCCCAAGCGATGACGTGCCCGCCCTGCGCGAGGAAGCATTGGCCGAATGGCTCTCCGCGCTGTCGCAATAAGCACGAAAACCGGTATCAGCGCCGCCGTTCTGGTGGCGGCGCTGATCCTTGCTGCGGTGGGGGCGGTGCTGTGGCGGGCCGAGTTCGGCAGCGGGCTTGGCCCGGCCGATTGGTCCGCGATCCGGTTTACCGTGTTACAGGCCGCGCTTTCCGCCCTACTGTCTACCGCGCTGGCGATCCCTGTCGCCCGCGCCTTGGCGCGACGGCGCTTTGTCGGGCGCGGGCTGCTGGTCACGCTGCTGGGGGCACCGTTCATCCTGCCGGTGATTGTCGCCGTGCTGGGGGTGCTTGCGGTCTTTGGCCGCGCGGGCTGGCTCAATGCGGCGCTGGCGGCGGTCGGATTGCCCGGCATCACGATCTACGGGCTGCACGGCGTGGTGCTGGCGCATGTCTTCTTTAATCTCCCGCTGGCCACGCGGCTGTTGTTGCAGGCGTGGCAGACCGTGCCCGCGGAACGGTTCCGGCTGGCCGCACAGCTTGGCCTGACCCCGCGCGCGGTATTCTGCAGCATCGAGCTTCCCCTCCTGCGGCAAATCCTGCCCGGCACCGCAGCGTTGATCTTTGTGATCTGCCTGACCAGCTTTGCCGTGGCGCTGACCCTCGGCGGCGGCCCCCGCGCCACGACGATCGAGCTTGCGATCTATCAGGCGTTCCGTTTCGACTTTGACCTGAACCGTGCAGCCCTGCTGTCGCTGGTGCAGCTTGGCCTTGCGGGCAGCACCGCCGCGCTGGCGCTGTGGATCATCCCCGCGATCAGTCTGGGCGGCGGGCAGGACCGCCCCCTGCACCGCTGGGACGCACGTGGTGGGCTGCAACGGTGGCTCGACGCGCTGTTCATCACGTTGGCGGCGGGGTTTCTGCTGCTGCCCCTGACCTCGGTCGTGCTGCGCGGGGTGATCGGCCTGCCGCAAATGCCCGCCAGCGTGTGGCAGGCAGCGGGCACCTCACTCACCGTGGCGCTGATCAGCGTGGTGGTCTTGCTGGCCTTGGCCCTGCCCCTTGCCGGATGGATCGCGACCCGCGCCCGCGGCGGGGTAGAGGCCGTGGGCCTCTTGGGGCTTGCGGCCTCTCCGCTGATGATCGGCACCGGCTGGTTCATTCTGATCAACCCTGTCGCCAGCCCCTTTGCGCTGGCCCTGCCCGTCACGGCGCTGGTCAATGCGCTGATGGCCCTGCCCTTTGCCCTGCGTATTCTGGTGCCCCGCCTGCGCGACACGGTGCAGATCTATGGCCGGCAGGCGCAGATGCTGGGACTGACCGGCTGGCCGCTTTGGCGCTGGCTGATCCTGCCACGCTTGCGCCCGCAGATCGGCTTTGCCGCGGGGCTGACCGGTGCCCTGTCGATGGGAGATCTGGGGGTCATCGCCTTGTTCGCCGACCCCGACAGTGCCACCCTGCCGCTGCAAATGTACCGGTTGATGGGGGCCTACCGGATGGAGGCCGCGGCCGGTGCGGCCCTGATCCTGCTGGCGCTGTCACTTGGGATTTTCTGGATATTCGACAAGGGAGGGCGCTGGCATGCTGACGCTTGAGACCGCACAGATCACCCAGGGCAGCTTTACCCTGCACGCCGACCTGACCCTTGCGCCCGCGCAGACCTATGCGGTGATCGGCCCCTCGGGTGCGGGAAAATCCACCCTGCTGGGGGCGCTTTGCGGGTTCATTCCGCTCAGGTCCGGCAGGCTGCTGTGGCAGGGCAAAGACATCACCCAAGCCGCCCCCGGTGCGCGGCCGATGACGATGCTTTTTCAGGACAACAACCTCTTTCCCCATCTCAGCGTGATGCAGAATGTGGGGCTGGGGCTGCGCCCCGACCTGCGGCTCGGCTCTGCGGAACAAACCCGTGTACACGAGGCGCTTGATCGCGTCGGGCTGCAGGGGATGGCTGCCCGCAAGCCTGCCGAGCTTTCCGGCGGGCAGCAAAGCCGTGTGGCCCTCGCACGGGTGCTGGTACAAGCCCGTCCGCTTGTGCTGCTCGACGAACCCTTTGCCGCACTTGGCCCCGCCCTGCGCAACGACATGCTGGATCTGGTGGCCGCCCTCGCCGCAGAGACCAAAGCCGCGTTGATCATGGTCACCCACGCCCCCGAGGACGTACGCCGTATCGCGGATCAGGTGATCTTTGTCGAAGGTGGCACCGCACATCCGCCGCAGCCTGCCGCAGCGCTGATGGACAACCCGCCCGACGCGCTGCGCGCCTATCTGGGGTAATCAGAAAATGACGGCGTAGAAGGTCAGCGATGTCAGCAGGATCGTCAGATACCCCAGCAGCACATAAAGCCCGTCGCGGGTGAACAGACCAAAGGCGAACAGCGCCACCGTTCCGCCCCCGAAGGACGACGCGAAGGGCACGAATTCAAGCAAGGGCCAACCCACAGGCAGGATCACGCAGGTCACCAACGTCAGCAGACGCATCGGGCCTGTCGTCAGAAACTGGAGCCTTTTGCCCGAGTGGCGATCAAAAAACGCCGCGGGCTTGCGCAGCCACCGTACGCAGAACAGCAACCGCGATGACTTGACCTCGCGGCGCAGCAGGAACTGCGGCAACCACAGACGTTTGCGCCCATAGACCGCCTGCGCCGACAGCACGATGATCACCATCGCCATGAAACTGGACACGCCAAAGACACCGGACAGCGGCGACACCAACAGCAGCGCGGCCAGCAGAATGAACGGGAGCAGGGACCGCTCTCCGAATTCGTTCAGCACATCGTTGATCGTGACCGTGTCGCGGCTGGCCGCTTGCTCCATCCCGTCCAGCAGATGGGTGAGGCTACGCTCCTCGATATTGTGCATATACCCCCCAAAGGTCAGCTGTCTTGTGCAAGCAATGCCGCCAGCCCGGCCCGATAGGTGGGGAACTGCGGTGCCCAGCCTAACGCCTGCTTGATACGGTCGTTCCGAACCTTCTTGCTTTCCGCGTAAAAGCTGCGGGCCATGGGGGTCATATCGGCCTGATCAAAGGGGATCGCGGGGGGCACGGGCAGGCCAAGCAGCGCTGCCGCGTGGGCGATCACGTCTTGCGGTGGCGCGGGGTCATCGTCGCACAGATTATAGACCGCGCCCGGGTCGGGCCGCTGCAAGGACAGTTCAAGCGCTTGGGCAATATCCTCGACATGGATACGAGAGAAGACCTGCCCCGGCTTGATGATCCGCCGCGCCGTTCCGGCCCGCACCTTGGCAAAGGGGCCGCGTCCGGGGCCATAGATCCCTGCGAGGCGAAAGATATGCAGCGGCAGATCGGGGATCGCCTGCCACCGTGCCTCTGCCGTGACACGGGCGCGCCCGCGCTTGGTCGATGGTGTCAGCGGCGTGTCCTCGTCCACCCAATCGCCGTCGTGGTCACCGTAAACCCCTGTTGTCGACAGGTAGCCGACCCACCGCAGATCGGGCGCGGCGCGGGTGACTGCATCCTCGACCGCATTCAAAACCGGATCGCCTGCGCTGTCCGGTCCGGCCGAGACGAGCACATTGGGAAACTGCGCGATCAACGCCCCCAGATCGGCCCCCGGCCAGACGACGGGTTCAACGCCTGTGTCCGCAATGGCATCTGCCTTATCGGGACTGCGCGTGGTGCCGACGATGCGCCAGCCCTGCGGCACCAGCCGTGCGGCAAGGGCGCGCGCGCTAAAGCCATGCCCGATCGACAGCAGCGTTTTCTCCATGAGGCGTCCTTTCTATGTGGTGGGGGTCCGGGGCAAGGCGATCCGCTGCCCCTCGGGGACCAATGCATTCATCTGCGCGATA
Organism: Sulfitobacter sp. PM12; assembly: GCF_045586035.1. Lineage (NCBI taxonomy): Bacteria > Pseudomonadati > Pseudomonadota > Alphaproteobacteria > Rhodobacterales > Roseobacteraceae > Sulfitobacter > Sulfitobacter sp. PM12. The sequence continues at coordinate 528,538 of NZ_CP151529.1, read as the reverse complement.
TGTTCCGGCAGGCATTTGCTCAGGAAGTCATAGGTCTCGACCACATGTGCCCGCGCCGCCGGCCCCAGATGCGCATAGGCCGCCGGATTGCCCAACACTTCCGCCACCTGATCGCCCAGCGCATCGGGATCGAAGAAATCGCATAGCAGACCGGTTTCGCCGTGGGTAATCGCCTCGCGCACGGGGGCCACGTCAGAGCCGACGATCGTCGCGCCCATCGCCATCGCCTCGAGCAGGGACCACGACAGCACAAATGGCATGGTCAGATAAAGGTGGCAGCGGCTGATCTGAATAACCCTCTGGTAATCCTCGTAGGACAGCTTGCCCAGAAAATGCACCCGCGACCAATCAACGTGCTTGCCCACCTCTGCCTCCATCTCGGCACGCAGTCCCCCGGGGTGTTTGCTTTTGCCGCCATAAGAGGTGTCGTTGCCCCCCACCACCAACACCCGCGCATCGGGGCGTTGTTTCAGAATGCGTGGCAATGCGCGCATAAACACATGAAAGCCCCGCGTGCGTTCAAGGTTGCGCGACACAAAGGTCAGCACCTCGTCATCCTTGGTCAGGGCGCGATCCATCCGCCCCAGCTTGAGCGTCACCGCCGGATCGGGGCGCAGCTGGTCTGTGCGTATCCCGTCGTGGCAGACATAGAGCTTGCGGTGAAAGCTTTGCGGAAAACGGTCACGCTGCCAGTAGGTCGGGCTGAGCCCGATATCGACGGTTTCGATATTGGCCAGCGGCACGGCATTACGCGCGTGCAACAGAAAGGGGGTATTCTCGGTCACGGGGTCTTCGGGATCGAACCCCACAGGGCCGCCGGTATCGCTGTAGTAATACTCGAAGAAGCCGATGATCGGGACATCGGGCCAGATCTGCTTGAAAAACGTCAGCTCCCCCCAGCCCACATGCCCCACCACGATATCGGGCTTGAACCCTTCGCGGGTCTCGATCTGTTTGGCCGCGCGGGCGGCCCCCAAGCCGTTGCCGGTAGATTCCTCCCAGTTCTTCGACAGCCCATAGGCAGTCTCTGCCGGTCTGTGATGCGCCTTGTAGACCCGTGTCTCGACGCCATCAAAACGGGGCGGATTTTTGCGTTGGGTCAGGAAATAGATCTGGTGTGTGCGTTGATCGGCCAGCCATTGCACCAGCTCGCGGTATTGGCCGGGCATATTCTGGTGCACAAACATGATCTTCATGGGGTCGCCTTATGTCCTGTCGGTTGCAGACAGTTAGCCCAGTCAGCACGGACAGTGCAAACGCCACGGCGCTGGACGGCTCTGGCTTGAACCTCGGGCGATCTTCGTGTCAACGTCAGGTATGAAAGAACACACATTCCCCTCGTGGCCCGATGTGGCCGATCAACTGGTCGCTGTTGCGGCAGGACGCAGCGCTGCGGATACGATTATCACCGGCGGTATCTGGGTCAACGTCCACACACGCGAAACCCTGCCGGACCATGATATCGCGATCAAGGCGGGGCGCATTGCCTTTGTCGGGCCGGACGCCAGCCACTGCAAAGGCGACACGACCAAGGTGATCGAGGCCAAGGGCCGCTATATGATCCCCGGCCTGTGTGACGGGCATATGCACATCGAAAGCGGCATGCTGACGCCGGCGGAATTCGCCCGCGCTGTGATCCCCCATGGCACCACATCGATGTTCACCGACCCGCATGAGATCGCCAATGTGCTGGGGCTGGAAGGCGTGCGCATGATGCATGACGAAGCCCTGATGCAGCCGGTGAACATCTTCACCCAGATGCCGTCCTGTGCGCCGTCCGCCCCCGGTCTGGAAACCACCGGCTTTGAAATCACGGCAGAGGATGTCACCGAGGCCATGCACTGGCCCGGTATCATCGGTCTGGGCGAGATGATGAACTTCCCCGGTGTGACCGCGGGCGACCCCAAGATGCTGGCCGAGATTGCCGCAACGCAACGCGCGGGCAAGACCGTGGGCGGGCACTATGCCTCCCCCGATCTGGGGCCCGCCTTTGCGGCTTATGTCGCGGGCGGCCCTGCGGATGATCACGAGGGCACCTGCGAGGCGGATGCCATTGCGCGGATGCGTCAGGGGATGCGGTCGATGATCCGGCTGGGGTCCGCGTGGTATGACGTTGAAACACAGATCACCGCGATCACCGAAAAAGGCCTGGATTCGCGCAACATGATCCTGTGCACCGATGACTGCCATTCCGGCACCTTGGTGAATGACGGTCATATGAACCGCGTGGTGCGCCATGCCATCGACTGCGGCTGCGATCCTTTGGTCGCGCTGCAAATGGCGACGATCAACACCGCGACCCACTTTGGGCTGGAACGCGAGATCGGATCGCTGACGCCCGGGCGGCGGGCCGATGTGATCCTGACCTCTGACCTCGAAACGTTCCCCATCGAGACGGTGATCGCAAGGGGGCAGATCGTGGCAGAGGATGGCGCGTGTCTGGTAGACTGCCCGCATTACGACTGGCCGCCCCATGCGCGGCAGACCGTCAACATGGGCAAAGCCCTTGGCGCGGATGATTTCCAGATCACCGCACCTGCGGGGGCCAATGCCGTCACCGCCAATGTGATCGGCGTGGTCGAGAACCAGGCCCCCACCCGCGCGCTGAAATTCGAGCTGCCGGTGACCGAAGGGCGCGTGCAGTCCACGGGCGAAGTGTGCCAGATCGCGCTGGTCGAACGGCACCGCGGCACCGGCACTGTCGTGAATGCACTTGTGTCGGGCTTTGGCTATCAGGGGCCGATGGCGATGGCGTCCACCGTGGCGCATGACAGTCACCACATGATCGTGGTGGGCACCGATACCAAGCATATGGCGATGGCCGCGAACCGTCTTCGCGAGGTCGGCGGCGGGATCACCATCTTCAAGGACGGGGCAGAGCTGGCCATGGTCGAACTGCCGATCGCCGGCCTGATGTCCGACAACCCCGCCTCCGAGGTCGCCGCCAAGACCGAGGCGATGATGCAGGCGATGCGCGACTGTGGCTGCACGCTGAACAACGCCTATATGCAGCATTCGCTTTTGGCGCTTGTTGTCATTCCCGAATTGCGCATCTCTGACCTCGGCTTGGTCGATGTGCGCAGTTTTGAATTTATTCCTTTGTTAGAGCCTGTTTCATGACCAGAATCCTGACCCCAGACGCCCGTCCCGCCGAACAGTTCACCGATGCTGCTGCCGCCGTTGCACGGCTGATCGAGCTATACAGCCAAGCGACAGGCTTCCTGAGCGCGCATTTCCAGAAGGCGATGGACAGCGCCGCCCCGGAAACGCGGATCAGGGCCTTCTATCCCGAGATCCGGTTTACCACCTCCAGCTATGCGCAGGTGGATTCACGGCTGTCGTTCGGCCATGTGTCGTCCCCCGGCACCTTCTCGGCCACGATCACGCGGCCGGAATTGTTCAAACATTACCTGACACAACAAATCCGTCTGCTGATCGAAAACCACGGCCAGCCCGTGACCATCGCGGTATCCGACACGCCAATCCCCGTGCATTTCGCGGTCAGCAATGACGACAGCGTGACGATCCCGCAGGAAGGTGCCGCGGATTTCACCCTGCGCGATGTGTTTGACGTGCCGGACCTGAGCACAACCAATGACGACATCGTTAACGGCACCTATCTGCCGCTGGACAACGTGCGCCCGCTGGCCCCCTTCACCGCGCAGCGCGTCGATTATTCGCTGGCACGGCTGACGCATTACACCGCGACCGATCCCGAACATTTCCAAAGTCACGTGCTGTTCACCAACTACCAGTTCTACGTCACCGAGTTCGAGGAATACGCCCGCGCCATGTTGCGTGACCCCGATAGCGGCTACACGTCCTTCGTCTCTACCGGCAATGTCGAGATTTCGGACGGCGACGCGCCGCTGCCTGCGTCGGTCAAGACTCCGCAGATGCCGACCTACCACCTCAAGCGCGCGAACGGGTCCGGGATCACGCTGGTCAACATCGGCGTCGGCCCATCCAACGCGAAAACCGCGACCGACCACATCGCCGTGCTGCGGCCCCATGCGTGGCTGATGGTCGGCCACTGTGCCGGTTTGCGCAACACACAGGCGCTTGGGGATTTCGTGCTGGCGCATGGCTATCTGCGCGAGGATCACGTGCTGGACGACGACCTGCCGGTCTGGGTTCCGATCCCCGCGCTGGCCGAGATCCAGATCGCGCTGGAGGACGCCGTTGAACAGGTCACCCAGCTTGAAGGCTACGAGTTGAAGCGGATCATGCGCACGGGCACCGTTGCCACCATCGACAACCGCAACTGGGAATTGCGCGATCAATCCGGTCCGGTGCAACGGCTCAGCCAGTCGCGCGCCGTGGCGCTCGATATGGAAAGCGCCACGATTGCGGCCAACGGCTATCGGTTCCGGGTGCCTTACGGCACGCTTCTATGCGTCTCGGACAAACCCCTGCATGGCGAGTTGAAGCTGCCCGGTATGGCGTCCGATTTCTACAAAACGCAGGTCGCACGACACTTGATGATCGGTATTCGCGCGATGGAACAGCTGCGCGATATGCCGCTAGAGCGGTTGCATAGCCGAAAATTGCGCTCGTTTGACGAAACTGCCTTTCTCTAAAGGCCGAAATCGGCTGAAAATAGCATGTTTTCGCGGTTTCTTGCGACCTATTCGTTGTGTTCAGCCACAACATACCGTTACATTCTGCGCGTGAGGCCCTAATCCGGGCGGACGAAGGAGAAAAACAAGATGGCAACTAAACCAATGACAAAAACCCAGCTCGTCGCGGCTTTGGCTGAGGAAATGGGCGAAGACAAGAAAACAGCAAGCGCGGCACTGGACGCGGTTTGCGCGTTGATCACCAAAGAAGTCTCCGGCGGTGGCGCTGTGACACTTCCCGGCATTGGCAAAATCTACTGCCGCGAACGCCCCGAGCGTATGGTGCGCAACCCTGCCACCGGCGAACAGTTCAAGAAAGACGCGGACAAGGTTGTTAAGATGACCATCGCGAAAGCGCTGAAAGATAGCGTTAACGAATAAGACTGATCACAGTCTGTTCTGACAAAGGGTCGCCCACGGGCGGCCCTTTGCGTTTGGCGCAGGTCTGCGTTGCGCTGAATGCGCTTGCCCCTGTCGGACAACTGCGGAAGTCTCCGCCCACTGGAAAACCTGAAAGGCTCCCTCATGGATATACGTGCAATTCTCATGGGGCTGGCCTTCGCCGTCATGTGGTCCTCTGCCTTTACATCGGCGCGGATCATCGTCGCGGATGCGTCCCCCTTGATGGCTTTGTCGGCGCGGTATCTGATCTCTGGCCTGATCGGCGTGGGGGTCGCGCTGGCGCTTGGACAGACGTGGCGGCTGACGCGCGCGCAATGGCGGGCGACGATCATTTTCGGCGTGCTGCAAAACGCGGTCTATCTGGGGATGAACTTTGTCGCGATGCAGACCGTACAGGCGTCACTGGCGGCGATCATCGCCTCGACCATGCCGTTGCTGGTCGGTCTGGCGACATGGCTGTTTCTGGGGGAAAAGCTCAAGCCGTTGGGCATTGCAGGGCTGATCGCGGGTGTGATCGGCGTGGCCATCATTATGGGGGCACGGATCAACGGAGGCGTCGATCTGACGGGGTTGGTGCTATGCGGCGTCGGTGTGGTCGCGCTATCAGCGGCGACCCTGCTGGTGCGCGGTGCGACCTCTGGCGGGAACTTCCTGATGGTGGTGGGCTTGCAGATGCTTGTCGGCTGCGTCGCGCTATCGATTGCGACCTTGCTGTTCGAGACGCCGCACATCAGCCCAAGCTGGCCACTGGCGCTGGCGTTCCTTTATACCTGTCTGGTGCCGGGGCTGCTGGCGACGGTGGTCTGGTTCTGGCTGGTCAACCGTATCGGAGCCACCCGCGCCGCGACCTTCCATTTCCTCAACCCGTTTTTCGGGGTGGCGATTGCCTGGCTGTTGCTGGGCGAACCGCTGGGGGTTCAGGATATCATCGGCGTCGCCGTGATTGCCTTGGGTATTCTCGCGGTTCAGGTCTCGCGGCAGCGCAGGGCCTGACCTGCAAGCCAAGGGGTTGGACGACAGGCGGGCGGTCACAGATCGGTGCGTCGGTGCATTACCCCTTTGAAAAACCCGCGCAGGCCCCATTTAATGTATCAAACCGCAAAGGAGCCTCGCATGCCGACCTATGAAAAGACCGACGCCGCCATTAACGCTCTGTCCCCCGAAGAATTCCGTGTCACCCAGCAGAACGGCACCGAACGGCCGGGCACGGGCAAGCTGCTTGATAACAAAGAGCCGGGCATCTACGTAGACATCGTCTCTGGCGAGCCGCTGTTCGCGTCCTCGGACAAATACGAATCCGGCTGCGGCTGGCCGAGCTTTACCAAACCCATCGAACCGGCCCATGTCGCCGAACTGCGTGACGCGTCGCTGGGGATGATCCGCACCGAGGTGCGCAGCGCCCATGGGGACAGCCATCTGGGCCACGTCTTCCCCGACGGTCCCGCGGATCGTGGCGGGCTGCGCTATTGCATCAATTCCGCCTCGTTGCGCTTTATTCATCGTGACGACATGCAAGACGCAGGCTATGGCGATTATATCAACCAAGTGGAGGATGTAGCATGAGCGAACAACGCGCAGTACTGGCCGGAGGATGCTTTTGGGGCATGCAGGACCTGATCCGCAAACGCGAGGGGGTTCTATCGACCCGCGTGGGCTATTCGGGCGGCGATGTGCCCAATGCCACCTACCGCGATCACGGCACCCATGCCGAGGCGATCGAGGTGATGTTTGACGACGACGTGATCAGCTATCGTGATCTGCTGGAACTGTTTTTCCAGATCCACGACCCGACAACGCTGAACCGTCAGGGCAATGACCGCGGGCTGAGCTATCGTTCGGCGATCTACTATGTCGACGAAGACCAGAAAGCCACCGCGCTGGACACGATTGCCGATGTAGAGGCATCGGGCATCTGGCCGGGCAAAGTCGTGACAGAGGTAGAACCCGTCAGCGATTTCTGGGAAGCAGAGCCCGAGCATCAGGATTATCTGGAGCGTATTCCAAACGGCTATACCTGCCATTTCCCGCGCCCCGATTGGGTCCTGCCCAAACGCGCGGCAGCAGAATAAACGCAAAACGGCGCAGCCCCTCGGGTTTGCGCCGTTTTCTTTTGTGCAGCGTCAGGCCGATGCGACCCTTGGCCTGCCTGTCGCCTCGACCGTCAGCAGCGCTTCGATAAAGACCTTGCGGCTTTCGACCTCTGCGTGGCGGATGTCGCGTTGCACATCGATCTGCACATCGACCACCCCCGCCGCCCGCGCCGCCGCCTCTGCCTTGTCGCGCAGGGTTGTCTCAAGCGTGCTCAGCGCCTGTGTCTGATCCGTGAAATCCTGCGGCCCGCCGGCCAGATACACCCTGAACCGCCCCTCTGCAGGCGAGGTCACCGTGCCGCTTTCCCGCATGGTCACCCGCCCGACGACAGCGCCAATGGCATTGGCCACTGCGGCGTGTTCGGGCAGGATCATCTGCGTGCCCAACCGTTCCCCCACCGCCGGATAATAGGCCGCGGCAGAGGCCCCCAGCCCGATCACCGGCACGTTCAACGCCGCCTCGATCCGCACAAGCCCCGCGTGCCCGCGCAACCCGCGCTGCAACAGCTCGTGGCGGGCCAGCGTTTCGGGTTCTGTATCAAAGGCGGGCGCTTCTTCCGCCAGCGCCGCTTCCAGCATGGCCAGCGCGGTCTGTTCGGTCAGTTGATCCACAATGATCTGCGCCATAGCGGCAGGGTCAGGGGCCAGCATCTGCCCCGCGCCTGTGCGTCGCCGTCCAAACAACCGCAGCGCCTTGCCTGCGGCCTCTGCGTCCCACGCCGCCACCCGTCCTAGCACATGGCTTGCGTCCGATGGCGTAACGCCGGCCAGCTGGACCAAGCCACGCTCTACCAGACGTTTCAGCGCGCCTGTCTCTATGCGGGCGCGCAGGATGTCGGCCATCGGGTGCAGCCCGTCACCAATACGGTCCAGCAGCATTTGTTCACGCGCCGAGATCCCCTCGCGCGGTTGACCTGCCACGGCACGCACAAAGCGCCCGTCATATTCGCCGGGGGTGGTGCTGCGCAGCTGCGCATCAAGCGCGGCATGGACCACCTCGGGTGCCTCCGTCGCGATGAGCGCAATGGGCAAGACCCGCTTGGGCCCCAGCGTCACGCCGCCCTGCAAGCCTTCGGTCAGGAAATGCACCTCGCTGTCGCCCCCCAGACCAGTGGTGCGCATGGCAACGGCCTCTACCATCGTGCGGTAGCTGCCGACGCGGGCCCCTGCGGGGTCGATCGCGGGCCGGCCATCGCGCAACAGGGCCACATCGGTGGTGGTGCCGCCAATATCGCTGACCAACGCACGCGTCGCACCGGTCATCCACCGCGCCCCCACGATAGAGGCCGCAGGCCCGCTGAGGATCGTTTCAATCGGCCGTTCCCGTGCCTGCGCGGCAGAGATCAGCGCCCCGTCCCCCCGCACCACCATCAACGGGGCCGCGACGCCAATGTCGGTCAACACATCCTCGGCCCGCCCGATCAACCGGTCGATCATCCCGATCAGCCGCGCGTTCAGCACCGCTGTCAGCGCCCGTTTCGGCCCGTTGAGCTTGGCCGACAGCTGATGCGAGGCCGACACGGGCCGCCCCGTCACCTGCGTCACCAAGTCGGCGACACGTTGTTCATGCGCGGGGTTGCGCGTGGCGAACTGGCTGGCGACGGCAAAACCGCTGACCTGTTCACGCTGCTCGGTCAAAAAGGAGATCAGCGCGGCTTCGTCCAGCGGGGCACGCTCTGCGCCTGCGTGGTCATGACCACCGCCAAGGATCAGATAGGGGTCACCGTTCAGCGCCCCTGCCAGCCCGTGCGTCTCAAGATCCCGCTTCTTGAAGCCGACATAGATCAACGCGACGCGCCCGCCCTGCCCTTCGACCAGCGCATTGGTTGCCAGCGTGGTCGACAGCGACGCCATCGCCACCTGACCCGCTGAAACATCGGCCGCCGCCAGCACGCGGCGCACGGCCTGCCCCACACCAATGGCCAGATCGGCGCGGGTGGTCAGCGCCTTGGCCGATGCGACCACCGTGGTTTCATCGCGGATCAGCACCGCATCCGTATAAGTGCCGCCCGTATCGACCCCAAGCAAAAGCGCCATTCAACTATCCTTGCACCGTTTTCCTAGGGTTTACCTGTTCCGGCGCAGCGGTCCAGCCCTGTCAGCCGTGGTTTCCACGCAGACGGGCCACGGCCCATTGCGCCGCGTCGGCGACAGTCGCGTCCGGATCGTCCAACAGGCCCTGTGCCACGGGGGTCAGACGCGCCTGACCGGAGTTACCAATGGCATAAAGCACATTGCGAATGAACCGGTTGCGCCCGATCCGCTTGATCGGCGAGCCGCTGAACCGCAGTCGAAAGGCCGCATCATCCAGCGAAGCCAGCTCTGCCAGATCGGGGGCTCCGACACCGCCGTGATAGCGCAAATCGCTCGCCGCGACGGCGAATTTGTTCCACGGGCAGGCGGCAAGGCAATCATCACAGCCGTAGATGCGGTTGCCCATCTTGCTGCGCAGCTCTAGGTCGACCGGCCCGTTGTGTTCAATCGTCAGATAGGAAATGCAGCGCCGCGCATCCAGCTGATAGGGCGCGGGGAAAGCATTGGTCGGGCACGCCGTGAGGCAGGACCGGCACGACCCGCAGTGATCCACCTCTGCCGTGTCGGGGGTGAAATCCAATGTGGTGAAAATCGCGCCCAGAAAGGCCCAGTTCCCCCAGTCGCGGCTTAGCAGATTGGTGTGCTTGCCCTGCCAGCCCAGCCCCGCCGCCTGCCCAAGCGCCTTTTCCGGCACGGGGGCCGTGTCGACAAAGACCTTCACCTCGCAGGGTTCCTGCGCCACCAGCCATCGCGCCACCCGCTTGAGCCGTTTCTTGACGATGTCGTGGTAATCTCGCCCCTGCGCATAGACAGATACGCCCGCCTTGTCAGGGTGGTTCAGCACCTCGGTCGGGTCGTATTCAGGGGTATAGCTTTCGGCCAGCATGATCACTGACCGCGCCTCGGGCCAAAGGGCGGCAGGGTTGCCGCGCCACGCCATGCGGTCGGCCATCCACGCCATCTGCCCGTGATAGCCTGCATCGACGAAAGCCTGCAGCCGTTCGGGCACATCAGGCACCGCGTCGGGGCGGCAGATCCGGCAAGAGACAAAGCCTTCGTCCAGCGCCTGCGCCACCAACCGGCCCCGCAGGGCGTCCGTATCGGCAGCCGATGTCACAGACATCGGGCGCGGCGTGGATCAGAAATCAAGGTCATTATAATGCTTCGGCGGCGGGAAACCCGGCACCTGATCGGCCAGCAACGACCGGAACGCGGGGCGGGACTTGATCTTGGCGTACCAGTCCTTGACCACGTCGGACCGGTTCCAGTCCACATCCGAGATATAATCAAGCGAGGATAGATGCGCCGCCGCCGCGAAATCGGCCAGCGTCATCACGTCGCCTGCCAGCCAGCGCCGGTGGTCCAGCAGCCATGCCATATAGTCGATGTGATACTTGATCGCCTTGGCCCCGTCCTTGACATTGCGGCTGTCGGGAAACCCCTGCTTCATCACCTTTTTATTGACCCGTTCGTAGAGCAGCTTCGAGGTGACCTCGTCGTGGAACTTGTCATCGAACCAGCTGACCAGACGACGCACTTCAAGCCGCTGGACCGGATCAGAGGGCATCAGCGACGGTTCGGGGCGAGTCTCTTCTATATATTCGCAGATCGCGGCACTTTCGGACATGATGATGCCATCAAGCTGCAATACGGGCACCTTGCCCGCCGGATTGCGGCGCATGAAATCTGGGTCTTGCTCCCAATACCGCTCTTCGACGCGTTCAACCTCGATCTTCTTTTCAGCGAGGCTCAGCCGGACTTTGCGGCAGAACGGCGAAAGCGGGACGTGAAACAGGCGAGCCATAAGGGGTTCCGGTACTAACAAACAGGGGTTTCATCCTCATGCCCGTCTTGGTTGGGTTTTTCAACTCTCGAAACAGGCTGCCCGTCCGTCCTTGCTGATTGTCGCCGCACCATCGCGGATCTGGGCACTGCGCTTGCGCACCGCGGCAGAGGGGCGCGCGGCCGAACGGGTTTTCGGCGACGGCAGGATCGCGGCCAGCCGCGCCGCTTGGGTTGCGGTCAGCTTGGCGGGAATCACCCCAAAGTAATGTTGCGCCGCAGCGTCGACACCAAAGATGCCCTCGTCGAACTCGGCCACATTCAGATAGACTTCGATGATGCGCCGCTTGGTCCAGACGGTTTCAACCAGCGGCGTGATCCCGGCCTCAAGCGCTTTGCGCAACCATGTGCGGCCATGCCAGAGATAGACGTTCTTGACCGTCTGCTGCGACAGGGTGGATGCCCCGCGGTTCGATCCTTCGGCGATGGCGCGTTTGATCGCGGCCAGATCAAAGCCCCAGTGTTCGCAGAAATTCGCATCTTCCGCCGCCACGACAGACCGCGCCATGACAGGGGCCACGTCTTCCAGCGCGACCCATTGCTGGTCCACGCCCCCCAGCCTACGGCCTTCGCTGAACATATAGGGGGTCGTCGGCGGGTTGATCACCGCGAACAGCAACACCAGGGCGATCAACAGGCCAAGCACGGCGAGCACCAGCTTGAACGCGCCCCGAACCACACGCCGCTTGAGCGACCGCAGCTGCGCCGCAGGGGACGGGGTCTTGGACTTGGCTTTGCCCTTGGATTTGGAGGATGCGCGTTTTGCCATAGCCATCAGCTATATCGTGGCAATGGCTTATTGTGAACGGGCACTGCGGGCGGAAATCCCTTTTGCGAGATAAGCCCCGATCAGCGCAGAGGCCTTGGGCGACGGGTGGGTGTTATCGCTGGCAAACAGGCTGGGATCCTGACGGTCGATGACGGTTTCTGAATCAAGGAATGTCACCCCCGGGGTTTGTGCCGCAAACCGCGCGATGCGGCGTTCCAGCAGCACCAGATCATCGCGACAGCCCTCGAATGACCCTTTGCCATTGCCGGCGTAATACCCCATCCACATCACCTGCGCGCCCGTGCTGCGCAAACGCGTCAGGAAGGCGGGGATTTCCCCAGTAGCGGCATCCGCAGCGATTAGCGTGTCGACCACAGGCGTGCAGGCCGCGCATTTGCAGTCGTTGAACCCCAGATCATTGGCCCCGCCGTTCACCACGATCCAGTTCCACCGCCCGCCGGGGTACTGATCCTGAATGTCGAAACCGACAGCGGACAAGAGCGTGCTGTCATTGCTGAACTGCGCACCGGGGACGGCCTTGCTGACCACATTGCGGCCAAGGCTGGCTGCCATCGCATCGGGGATCGCCTGATCGCTTGATCCGTTCCACGCCATGACGGAATCGCCAATTACCAGAATATCGCCGCCGCCCTTGGGCGCAGCATCGGTACAGGCCGCAAGCGCGAGCCCCACCAGCAAAAGCGCCATCAGCCGGACGCGAGAGGTAAGTGTTTTGATCATCCCGTAACTATAGGCCGGTTGCGGCCCCGGTAAAGCGTGGGCGACGCACAAAAGAAATCGGGCGCGAGGTTTCCCCCGCGCCCGATCTATCCGTTTTGCTTACTCCGCCGGGATCGCGTGTTCTTCGACGCTCAGCGGGGCGGGCAGATGGACCAGCATCTCTTTGGGGCAGATCTGCAGGAAGTTATCCTTTTCAATGTCCCAGTGCTGCAGGATGTCTTCGGCCTTGCGGCTGTTGGTTTCCTGCAGGTGCCGTTCAATCAGGCCCTTCAGCTGATTTTCCCAATGCTCGACCGTGACAGGGCAGGTCACCAGCGTTTCGCGGTTCAGCATTTTGTCGGCCTTGCCATCGGGGTTGTAGAGATAGGCCATACCGCCCGTCATACCCGCGCCAAAGTTCGCACCGATCTCGCCCAGGATCACGGCCACACCGCCGGTCATGTATTCACACCCGTTGCTGCCGCAGCCTTCGATCACCACATGCGCGCCCGAGTTCCGAACGCCGAAACGTTCACCGGCACGGCCTGCTGCGAACAAAAAGCCCTTGGTCGCACCATAAAGCACCGTGTTACCGATGATGGTGTTGTCAGAGGCGACGATGGTGCTGGCCATAGACGGGCGCACGACGATGGTGCCGCCCGACAGACCCTTGCCGACATAGTCATTCGCATCGCCGGACACTTCAAGCTTGAGCCCCGGTGCCGCGAAGGCCCCCAGCGACTGCCCTGCCGAACCGGTCAGCTTGACCGTCAGGTGATCGGGCTGCAGCTGGTTGTTCATGCCGAAGTTGCGGATGATGTGGCTTGAGACGCGGGTGCCCACGGTACGGTGCGTGTTCTGCACCGCATAGCTCAGCTGCATCTTCTCGCCATCTTCAAGGAAGCGCGCGGCGTCGCGCACGATTTCAGAGTCCAGCGTGTCCAGCACAGCGTTGCGTGGCTTGTTGCGGTCATACACGATCTCTGCCGCGCCATCGACGGTGATCAGCAGCGGGTTGAGATCCAGATCGTCAAGATGCGCAGAGCCACGGCTGACCTGTGCCAGCAGATCGGCACGGCCAATCACGTCATCCAGGCTACGCGCCCCGATAGAGGCGAGCAATTCGCGCACTTCGGTGGCGTAGAAGGTGATCAGGTTCACGACCTTATCGGCGTTGCCCGTGAACTTGCCACGCAGCGCTTCGTCTTGGGTGCAGACGCCGACGGGGCAGGTGTTCGACTGGCACTGACGCACCATGATACAGCCCATCGCGATCAGCGCGGCAGTGCCGATGCCGTATTCCTCGGCTCCCATCATCGCGGCCATCACGATGTCACGCCCTGTGCGTAAACCACCATCGGTCCGCAGGGTCACGCGGTCACGCAGGTTGTTCATCGCCAGAACCTGATGCGCCTCGGTCAGGCCCATCTCCCACGGCAGACCCGCATATTTGATCGAGGTCGCAGGCGAGGCGCCCGTGCCGCCATTATGGCCCGAGATCAGAATGATATCCGCCTTGGCCTTTGCCACACCGGCCGCAATCGTGCCAACGCCCGAGGACGCCACCAGCTTCACGGTCACCTTACAGCGCGGGTTGATCTGCTTGAGGTCATAGATCAGCTGCGCAAGGTCTTCGATGGAATAGATATCGTGGTGCGGCGGGGGCGAGATCAGGGTCACGCCCTTGGTCGAATGGCGCAGACGGGCGATCAGGTCGGTGACCTTCATGCCCGGAAGCTGACCACCCTCGCCGGGCTTGGCCCCTTGGGCGACCTTGATTTCAAGCTCTTCACACTGGTTCAGGTATTCGGCAGTCACACCGAAACGGCCCGACGCCACCTGCTTGATCTTGGCCGACGGGTTATCACCGTTGGCCTCGGGCACGAAGTGCGCCGGATCTTCGCCACCCTCGCCAGAGTCGGACTTGGCCCCGATGCGGTTCATCGCGACATTCAGGGTCTTATGTGCCTCGGGCGACAGCGCGCCAAGGGACATGCCCGGCGTCACGAAACGCTTGCGGATAGAGGTGATGGATTCGACCTCTTCGATGGGCACTGGGGCCCCCAGCGGCTTGATATCTAGCAGGTCGCGCAGATGGATCGGCGGGTTGCTTTGCATCTTGGCGCTATATTGCTTCCACATCTGGTAGGACGCTTTGTTGCAGGCCATTTGCAGCATGTGCATCGACGATGCTTCCCATGCGTGGGTTTCGCCGGATTTGCGCGCCTTGTAGAAGCCGCCGATGGGCATGACGACGCCATCGCCCTGCCAACCACGGTCGTGGACCGCTTCGGCCTTGCGTTGGATACCGGTCACACCGATCCCGCTGATACGGCTGGTCATGCCGGGGAAGTATTCCGCGCACATCGCACGGCTCAGCCCTACGGCTTCGAAGTTCAGGCCGCCACGGTAGGAGGACATGACGCTGATGCCCATCTTCGCCATGATTTTCAACAGGCCCTGATCAATCGCCTCGCGGTAGCGGGCCATTGCGGTGGTCAGGGTCATGTCCAGCAGACCACGCCCGATACGATCCGCCAGCGAATCTTCGGCAAGGTAGGCGTTCACCACGGTGGCACCACAGCCGATCAGCACGGCAAAATAATGCGGGTCCACACATTCGGCCGAGCGCACATTGAGCGAGGTAAAGGTCCGCAGGCCCTTGCGGGTCAGCTGGCTGTGCACGGCAGAGGTCGCAAGGATCATCGGCATCGCCACACGGGTCGCATCGCTGAACTGGTCGGTCAGCACGATGTGACCAGCACCGGAGCGCACGGCGTCTTCTGCCTCGTCCCGGATGCGGCGCAGGTTTTCGCTCAGGTTGTTGCCGCCCGGCTCGAACGTACAGTCGATGGTGACGGAGTTCGCGTTGAATTCGGTCATCAGCTGATCGAACTGCGCGTTCGCGAGGAACGGGCTGTCGAGCACGAGGATCTCGGTCTGGGCGCTGGATTCATCCAGCACGTTCTTGAGGTTCCCGAACCGCGTTTTCAGGCTCATGACGCGGAATTCGCGCAGGCTATCGATGGGCGGGTTGGTGACCTGGCTGAAGTTCTGGCGGAAGAAGTGGCTGAGCGGGCGGTACTGGTTCGACAGAACCGCCGACGGGGTGTCATCGCCCATGGATGCCAAGGGCTCTTTCGCATCTTCGGCCATCGGTGCGAGGATCTGCTCGAGGTCTTCGATGGTATAGCCCGCTGCCACCTGACGGCGGCGCAGCTCATCGCCCGAGAACAACGCCTTTTCCTCGACATCGCCAAGCGCTTTGTCCAGCTCGTTGATCTTTCCGACCCATTCACCAAAGGGACGCGACGCGGCAAGCTTGTCCTTGATCTCGGTGTCGCCGAACATCTTGCCTTCTTCGATGTCGACCGCCAGCAGCTGACCGGGGCCAAGCGCGCCTTTGCGCACGACATTCGCCTCGTCCTGCGGGACCATCCCCGCCTCGGAACCCGCGATCAGCATGCCGTCACCGGTGACGACAAAGCGCATGGGGCGCAGGCCGTTCCGGTCAAGACCGGCGCAGACCCAGCGGCCATCGGTCATGGCCAGCGCTGCGGGACCATCCCAAGGCTCCATCACCGAGTTGCAATAAGAATACATGTCGCGCCATGCCTGAGGCAGCTCGACCGCCTGCTTTGACCAGCTTTCAGGCACCAGCATGGTCTTCGCCATCGGGGCCGAACGACCCGCGCGCACCAGGACTTCGAACACCGAATCCAGCGCGGCAGAGTCGGACGACCCCGCGGCGACGATCGGTTTGATATCTTCGGCCATGTCGCCAAAGGTGCCCGACGCCATGCGGATCTCGTGGCTTTTCATCCAGTTGACGTTACCCTTGAGCGTGTTGATCTCGCCGTTATGGGCCAGCATGCGGAAGGGCTGCGCCAGCCACCACTGCGGGAAGGTGTTGGTGGAATAACGCTGGTGATAGATCGCAAACGCGGATTCAAAGCGTTCGTCCATCAGGTCGGGGTAGAAGTTGGCAACATCCTGCGCCAGCATCATGCCCTTGTAGATGATCGACCGGCAGGACATCGACGCGATGTACAGCGTTGGCACCTGAGCGGCCAGCGCGGCTTTCTCGATGCGGCGACGGATGACGTAAAGCTCGCGCTCGAATGTTTCCTCGTCCACGCCCTTGGCGTTGGAAATCAGGATCTGTTCGATCTCGGGACGGGTCGCGTTGGCCTTTTCCCCCAGAACCGACGTATCGACGGGCACGTGGCGCCAGCCGTAGATATAGTAGCCCATCCGCAGCACTTCGGTTTCAACGATGGTCCGGCAGGTTTCCTGCGCGGCAAAGTTGGTGCGCGGCAGAAAGACCTGACCGATGGCGATCAATTCGCCTTCGCGCGGGCTGTGACCGGTGCGACGCACCTGATCGTAGAAAAAATTGACGGGGATCTGCACGTGGATGCCGGCACCGTCGCCGGTCTTGCCATCGGCATCCACCGCACCACGGTGCCAGATCGCCTTGAGCGCCTTGATCCCGTTTTCGACAACCGCGCGGCTGCTGGAGCCGTCGATGTTCACAACAAGACCCACCCCGCAGGATGAATGCTCTTCTTCTTCGGAATACAGACCGTTTTCTGCCATGAAGGCGCGTTTTGCTTCTTCGCGTGCTACCCAGGCGTCATCATATTTGGTCATTTGGAATCTCCTAAATCGGGCGCGCCCGAGGCGCGAAATATCAGTTGAAAGGGGCGCTTATTCGGCCGCGATGGCCACGCTGGCCCCCATCTTTTCAAGGATCGCCTGCGCACAGTCGCGCCCGTCCTTGATGGCCCAGACCACAAGCGACGCACCGCGCACGATATCGCCCACAGCATAGACGCCATCCAGTTCGGTCGCGCCGGTGATATAGTCGGCCTTGACCGTGCCCCAACGGTTGACCGGCAGCTCGGGCGTGTTCCACAGCGTGGGCAGGTCTTCGGGTTCAAAGCCAAGCGCCATGATCACAAGATCCGCCTCTTCGACATAATCGGCACCCTCGATCACCTCGGGGGCCTGACGGCCCGAGACATCCGGCGCGCCAAGGCGCATCTTTTGCACGACGACGCCGGTCACCGGATCACCGACGAACCCTTTGGGCGCGGACAACCATTCGAAGACCACGCCTTCTTCCTCGGCGTTTTGCACTTCGCGTTGCGAGCCGGGCATGTTGGCGCGGTCACGGCGGTACAGACATTTGACCGAGGTCGCCCCCTGACGGATCGAGGTCCGTACACAGTCCATCGCGGTATCACCGCCGCCGATCACGACGACGCGCTTCCCTTGAGCATTGAAACGGCCGGAATCGAATTCCTCTACCTTGTCGCCAAAGCTTTTGCGGTTGCTCACGGTCAGGAAATCAATCGCGCGCTCAAGGCCAACGCCGCCGACGCCGGGGGCTTGGATGTCGCGTGTTTTATAGACGCCCGTCGCGATGATCACGGCGTCATGCTTGGCGCGGATATCGGCAAAGCTGATGTCGACGCCCACATCGCAGTTCAATTCAAAGTTAACGCCACCTTCGGCCAGCTGGTCGTTGCGGCGCATGACGACATCTTTTTCCAGCTTGAAACCGGGGATGCCGTAGGTCAGCAAACCACCCGCGCGGTCATAGCGGTCATAGATGGTGACCTGCACACCCGCGCGGCGCAGCACGTCGGCTGCGGCCAGACCACCGGGGCCCGCGCCGATGATACCAACGGATTCGGCGCGTTCGGTCTTGGGCTTGATCGGCTGCACCCAGCCATTTTCCCACGCGGTATCGGTGATGTATTTCTCGACCGAGCCGATGGTCACAGTGCCGTGGCCCGATTGTTCGATCACACAGTTGCCTTCGCACAGACGGTCCTGCGGGCAGATGCGGCCGCAGATTTCGGGGAAGGTGTTTGTCGCCTGGCTGACCTCATAGGCCTCTTGCAGACGCCCTTCGGCGGTCAGGCGCAGCCAGTCGGGGATGTTATTGTGCAGCGGGCAATGGGTCTGGCAATAGGGAACGCCACATTGGCTACAGCGGCTGGACTGCTCCTGCGCTTTCTCATCCGCGTATTCCGCATAAATCTCTTTAAAGTCTTCACGACGCAGATTCGGCATCCGCTTTTCGGGCATATCCCGGGAAACCGTTGTAAACTTGAGCATTGGCTGCTTTGCCATCTTGGATCTCTCCGCCTGAAACACGTTGCTGCCCCCTCATACACAGGGGCCAAACGATTATAAAGGCAGCATTGCTGACCTATATGCGGTTTATTTTATATCGACCCCAAAACTCCCGCAAATTTATCACATATTTATGTCCGTTACGGACCCAATTACAGGCTTTCCTTCCAGCCCCCCAAAGTTATACGCCTATGGCATCGCCAATGACCCAAAGGCCGGCCCCCTTATGACCCTGTTCCAACTGCTGCTTGTCGCAATCATTCAGGGTCTGACAGAGTTTCTGCCCGTCTCTTCCTCGGGTCATTTGATCCTGCTGCCCACGCTGACCGGCGGGCCGGATCAGGGGCTTGCGATTGATGTCGCGGTGCATGTGGGCACGCTTCTCGCGGTCGTGCTCTATTTCCGGTCCGAGGTCGCAGAAGCCACCATCGGGCTTGGTCGCCTGCTGCGCGGCAAGATGGACACCCCCGGCGCTAGGCTGGCCGCCCTGCTGATCCTCGCAACACTACCGGTGCTGGTCGCCGGGCTGGTGATCAAATTGCTGGGGATTGACGAAATGCTCCGCTCTGTCGCGGTGATCGGCTGGACCATGCTGCTTTTCGGTATTGTGCTCTATTGGGCGGATCACACGGGGCGCAGCGATCGGGATACTGGCGACTGGGATGTCAAAGGTGCCGTCTGGATGGGACTGGCGCAGGCGATGGCGCTGATCCCCGGCACGTCGCGGTCGGGCATCACCATCACCGCCGCCCGCAAACTGGGCTACGACCGCGCCAGCGCTGCCACACTGTCCATGTTGATGTCGATTCCCACGATCCTCGCCTCTGGCGCGCTTTTGTCACTGGATGTGATCGGGCAAGCCGACGCGCAGCTCGCGCGCGACGCGTCGATCGCTGCGGGCTTCGCCTTTGTTGCCGCACTGGCGGCACTGGTCCTGATGATGCGCCTGCTGCGCAGCGTGAATTTCACCCCTTATGTGATCTACCGCATCCTGCTGGGGGCAGCGCTTTTGGTATACGCCTACAGCTAACGCAAAAGGCCCCGCCGTCGCCGGCAGGGCCTTTCCAAATTCGACATCGAAATCGTTAGGTCCGCAGGTTCTTCGCGGATTGCTTGATCTCGTCATACTGGCCCGAGGGGCGGAACCGCCACAGGTACTCGGGCAGGACGGAGCCCATGGACACGGGGCTGATCCCCAAAGCATCAAAGCCCTGCGCCCCCTCGCCCACAACATTATCATGCGCCAGGTTCTTGACCTGATCACGGGTCAGCGTGTTGTTCTTGACCAGGCCGAGCGTCACCGATTGCAACACATCAAGACCAAAGGCGATCACCCGCGCCACGAAAGTCGGCAAGGCGACAACCATGCGGCGCCGGTTCACCACATCAAGCATACGCTGCATCAGGCCGCGAAAGCTTTCGACCTCGGGGCCACCCAGTTCGTAAATTCCGGCAGCGGCCTTGCCTGTCACCGCAAGTTCCGCCGCGTGGGCCACATCATCTACATAGACGGGCTGGAACAGCGTATCCGCCCCTACAGCAGGGATCGCGGGGCTGATCCGCGTCATACCAGCGAAACGGTTAAAGAAGTCATCCTCGGGGCCGAACACGATCGAGGGGCGCAGGATAACAGCCTGCGGCATATGCTTGAGCACACCGGCCTCCCCCATCGCCTTGGTCTGGGCATATTCGCTATCCGCCTCGGCATCCGCCCCGATGGCAGAGATTTGCACCAAACGCGTGATCCCTTCGGCGGCGGCCAAGCGCGCAATGCGTTCTGCGCCGTCGGCCTGAATGGCGTCAAAGGTGTTCTTCCCCGCCTCGGCCAGAATACCGACGCAGTTCACCACCGCATCAGCGCCCTGCAACGCATCGCGTACCGACGCGTCATCACGGATGTTGCAAAAGACCGGTTCGACCTGGCCGACAGTGCCGTAGGTGCGCACAAACAGCGCCTCGTTCGGGCGACGCACCGCGACGCGCACACGCCATCCCGCCAACGCCATGCGACGAACGATATACCGCC
The DNA here is from genome assembly GCF_045586035.1 of Sulfitobacter sp. PM12. Classification (NCBI taxonomy): domain Bacteria; kingdom Pseudomonadati; phylum Pseudomonadota; class Alphaproteobacteria; order Rhodobacterales; family Roseobacteraceae; genus Sulfitobacter; species Sulfitobacter sp. PM12. The sequence continues at coordinate 507,889 of NZ_CP151529.1, read as the reverse complement.
CCACAAACCCGGAGCCGCCGTAAACCGTGACCAGCTTTGCCATGATGATACCCCTGACCAGAAAATCTAGCGTTACAGATACATCCAGCCCCCCTCGGGAACAAGCAGCAATTCCGGCAGAGATCGCCTCGAAAGCCCGACCCACCGCACCAATTCTCAGTTTTTCGGATTTATTTTCACGCCGTTTCATTTTGTTGCGAGAATCCAATTGACACCCCCGCCCCACAACAATAAACGCTCCCTCACAACCCCCCTGTGCCCAGGTGGCGGAATGGTAGACGCGCTAGCTTCAGGTGCTAGTACTGGCAACGGTGTGGAGGTTCGAGTCCTCTCCTGGGCACCACTTATCCCCGATAAGTCGCTGTTTTGTTTCACTGTTACTTAGTGCTCCTTAGCGATCGTTGTCCCTGCCCATCGAACTGCCCTTTCAAATTAGCATCGCATCTGCGGCATACCAGCCACCATCGACAGCGCCATCAAAGACGCCCCACTGGCGTCAGGCCCGCTTCACATCCATGTGATATGTCAAAAGTTAAGTCGATTTGTCGCCACTTATCGCTAATGAAATTGCAGAAATTACTATAAACTAGGCCGGTCCGGATCATTTGACCGACCCACAGGCCACCAGAGGGTAAAGACATGGCGAGCGTTTTTGCGTTTGGTATTGATGTTATCAACAATCCCGCTGTGTCCACAAACCCCAGCGCAGGCCAAGACGGCGCTGGTCAGGTGACACTTTCCGGTGGCAGCCAGCCCTTCGCTGACGATGCCATCATCGAATTCATCACACAGAATGAAACGGCAGACGGTGAACTTGACGGGGGCTCGTCCTTCATCGGGATCAAGGTCTATGCCAGTGCTGCCGACTATAACGCCGGCATCGTCCAATATAATTACGTTCCGATGAACCCCGGCCAATCGGCGAATATCCAAAGCGATGTCAGCGGACTTGGCGACACCTACGTACGGTTCAACGCCAACGTTCTGGTGCCCCGCACTGAAAGCGGTGCCAACGACCCAAGCGCACCGACATTTGGGAATCTACTGGTGGCACCAGGTACCAATGCGGGCGACAATATCGGCACACTCAAGATTGACCGCAATACGGATCAGGATTTTGACGGCGACGGCTCCATCGCATCCGGTACGTTGGAGGATGGCAACGGCAAGTTCTATGTCGGGAACACCGTGCCATGTTTCACCGCGGGCAGCCTGATCGCTACTGCAAAAGGCGACACCCCTGTAGAGCACTTGAAAGCCGGTGACGCTGTCATCACACGCGACCACGGAATGCAGATGGTCTCTTGGGTCGGTGCACGTCAGCTGACAGCGGCGGAGCTTGTCGTCTATCCACACCTGCGCCCCGTTTTAATCACGGCGGGTGCTCTCGGCGCTGGAACGCCGGAACGCGACCTTATCGTTTCACCCAACCACCGAATATTGCTTTCCGATGCGCGATCGATGCTACATTTTGGTCAGGATGAAGTCCTCGTCGCCGCGAAGCACTTGGTGAATTGTGACACGATCCGGACGTTCACGCCATCTTCTGTACAATACGTGCACCTGATGTTCGAAAGCCATCAGCTTGTGCTGTCGGACGGGGCATGGACAGAAAGCTTTCAGCCGGGAGTAGAGACACTTCAAAGCATCGGCCAAGCGCAACGCGACGAGATCCTGGCCCTGTTCCCCGCGCTTTCAGGGCAGATCGGGATAAAGCAATACAACGCCGCGCGTAACACGCTGAAACGCCATGAGGCACGCCTGCTGCGGCTCTAGGGCGCGTTCAGGTTTATGGAGCGGAGCGGTTTCAGTTTGCGCTCTCGCTGAGGTGTCTCTGTGCGAATCTTCGTGTTTCCGAAGCATCCCACTTCCGCAAATTCAGGTACAGGTCGTGGGGCCTGCGTTCCTATCAGGTCACCCGTCGCACCATCACGTTGGCTCAAATCGGCACAACGCCCGCAGGCGATGCGGGCGTTTGGTGCTAGTTAAAGTTCGCTAAATCTGGTTGCGGGAGTAGGATTTGAACCTACGACCTTCAGGTTATGAGCCTGACGAGCTACCGGGCTGCTCCATCCCGCGGCTGTGGCCAATGTTATTGTATTGGCTTATTAATTGTCATCGTTGAGAGATACGTAGAGGTTTTGCTAGGTTTGGCGGTGACCTACTCTCCCACGTCTTAAGACGCAGTACCATTGGCGCAGTAGCACTTAACTGCCGAGTTCGGGATGGGATCGGGTGTTTTGCTTACGCTATGACCACCAAACCGAGTAAAACCTCTATGTTGCTGCTTTTGCCATTGGCAAAAGAGCAACAAGCGGGAGAGAGCGTATCCGAAGGATGCGCGTTCCCGCCCCCTCACCATTCTGGGTAAGGATTTGTCCAAGTCAGTACGACTGATTGTATGTGTATGCTTTTGTCCTAGTAAGAAGTCTTTCTTCTACTGGATCAAATCAAGCCTATCGAGCAATTAGTACCAGTCAACTGAACGTATTACTACGCTTACATCTCTGGCCTATCGACGAGATGGTCTATCTCGGCTCTCAGGGATACCTTGTTTTGAGGGGGGCTTCCCGCTTAGATGCCTTCAGCGGTTATCCTGTCCGATCATAGCTACCCAGCACTGCTATTGGCATAACAACTGGTCCACCAGTGGATCGTTCACCCCGGTCCTCTCGTACTAGGGGCAACTCCTCTCAAGTATCCTACACCCACGGAAGATAGGGACCGAACTGTCTCACGACGTTCTAAACCCAGCTCACGTACCTCTTTAAACGGCGAACAGCCGTACCCTTGGGACCTGCTCCAGCCCCAGGATGAGATGAGCCGACATCGAGGTGCCAAACACTGCCGTCGATATGGACTCTTGGGCAGTATCAGCCTGTTATCCCCGGCGTACCTTTTATCCGTTGAGCGATGGCCCTCCCACTTGGGACCACCGGATCACTATGGCCGTCTTTCGACTCTGCTCGACTTGTCAGTCTCGCAGTCAGGCTGGCTTCTGCCATTGCACTCAACGAGCGATTTCCGACCGCTCTGAGCCAACCTTCGCGCGCCTCCGTTACGATTTAGGAGGCGACCGCCCCAGTCAAACTACCCACCACACAGGGTCCCGGATCCGGATAACGGACCGCGGTTAGACATCAAGCAGAACAAGGGTGGTATCTCAAGGGAGGCTCCACGCAGACTGGCGTCCACGCTTCAAAGCCCACCACCTATCCTGCACATGTTCGGCCTAATGCCAGTGTGAAGTTGTAGTAAAGGTGCACGGGGTCTTTCCGTCTAACCGCGGGTAACCGGCATCTTGACCGGTAATTCAATTTCGCTGAGTCTATGTTGGAGACAGCGGGGAAGTCGTTACGCCATTCGTGCAGGTCGGAACTTACCCGACAAGGAATTTCGCTACCTTAGGACCGTTATAGTTACGGCCGCCGTTTACCTGGGCTTCAATTCAGAGCTCTCACTCCTCCTTTTAACCTTCAGGCACCGGGCAGGCGTCAGACCCTATACGTCGTCTTACGACTTCGCAGAGCCCTGTGTTTTTAATAAACAGTCGCCACCCCCTGGTTTGTGCCCCCAGCCCCTAGTTGCCTAGGAACCGGGCCTCCTTCTCGCGAACTTACGGAGGTATTTTGCCGAGTTCCTTCAACATAGTTCTCTCAAGCGCCTTGGTATTCTCTACCTATCCACCTGTGTCGGTTTAGGGTACGATCTAGCGATGGAGCTATTTCCAGGGACCTCTAAGCAGCCCATTCAATCCGATAAGGATGAACTACCCTCGAGATCCGTCACTTCCATCTGGCCCAGGAATATTAACCTGGTTCCCATCGACTACGCCTTTCGGCCTCGCCTTAGGGGTCGGCTTACCCTGCTCAGATTAGCTTTAAGCAGGAACCCTTGGATTTTCGGCGAGAGTGTCTCTCACACTCTTTGTCGCTACTCATGTCATCATTCTCACTAGTGATCTCTCCACCGGATCGCTCACGCGCCGGCTTCACAGAAAGCTCCGCGTCTCCAATACCCCGAAGGGCTAAGGAGACATGGAACTATGTCACACTACGCTCTGCTACCATGCAATTAATGCATCCTAAGCTTCGGCTCATGGCTTGAGCCCCGTTACATCTTCGCCGCAAGACAACTTATTTAGACCAGTGAGCTGTTACGCTATCTTTAAAGGATGGCTGCTTCTAAGCCAACCTCCTGGTTGTTTTGGTCGTCTCACCTGCTTTCCCACTTAGCCATGAATTAGGGGCCTTAGCTGTAGGTCAGGGTTGTTTCCCTCTTCACAACGGACGTTAGCATCCGCTGTGTGTCTGCCATCTAGTACTCCTCGGTATTCGGAGTTTGGTTAGGATCAGTAAGCCTGTGGGGCCCCATTACCCATCCAGTGCTCTACCCCCGAGGGTATTCGGATGACGCTCTACCTAAATAGATTTCGCAGAGAACCAGCTATCTCCGAGTTTGATTGGCCTTTCACCCCTAGGCACAGCTCATCCCGATCCTTTTCAACGGATGTGGGTTCGGTCCTCCAATAAGTGTTACCTTATCTTCAACCTGGCCATGCCTAGATCACTCGGTTTCGGGTCTGATCCCACAAACTCAACGCCCTATTAAGACTCGCTTTCGCTACGCCTACACCTAACGGCTTAAGCTTGCTTGTGAGACCAAGTCGATGACCCATTATACAAAAGGTACGCTGTCAGGCCGTAAAGACCCTCCAACTGATTGTAGGCGTTCGGTTTCAGGTACTGTTTCACTCCCCTCGTCGGGGTGCTTTTCACCTTTCCCTCACGGTACTGGTTCACTATCGGTCAGTAAGGAGTACTTAGCCTTCGAAGGTGGTCCTCCGATCTTCAGACAGAATTTCACGTGTTCCGCCCTACTTAATACGTCCAATCATGCTTCTTATACGGGACTATCACCCACTTTGGTTGCGCATTCCAACGCATTCTAACCACACTCATGGCTCGGCTGGTCCCCGTTCGCTCGCCGCTACTAGGGGAGTATCAATTGATTTCCTTTCCTCCGGGTACTTAGATGTTTCAGTTCCCCGGGTTTGCTTTTATAAACCTATGTATTCAGTCTATAAATACCTGGTTCTGCTTACTGATGAACCCACCGTCTGCACCTTGCGAACTTACGTCCTCAAGTAGCAAAGCGGTAGGACAACAATAAACAATCAGGTGGGTTGCCCCATTCAGAAATCCATGGATCAAAGCTTATTCTCAGCTCCCCATGGCTTATCGCAGAGTATCACGTCTTTCATCGCCTCTTACTGCCAAGGCATTCACCAAACGCCCTTTTCGCGCTTGATTTGATCCAGAAAAAGAAAGACTGATTTAATGTCCTACCGCCTATTCGGCTACTTGAGGACAATTTAGACCCTCAAACG